>NZ_BMZD01000034.1 GCF_014652615.1 Novosphingobium arvoryzae | reverse complement strand
CTTATCCACAAAATCATAGGCTCCTGTCGTCTCTTCCTGATTTTGTAGGGCTGGATACTGGAAAGGCCACAGGCGATAACCTGTGGCCTTTTTGTCACTTGAAGTAGGCACTCCAGGCAGATTGCATTGCCTCTACCCGATCACCGGCGGCACCAGACCAGGCGTAATGACGGCCATCGAATTCAAACTCCACCATGTAGGTACCATCGCCATTATCCCTCGGCGCTTTAAAGTTTGGCTTGGCAGGATGTTTCTCTTCCTGCTCAGCCTCCTCGGCCTCTTCAGCGTCGTCCACTTCCTCCAGTTCCTCTCCTTCGCTTTCGTCTACTTCGATCTCATCGTCATCCAGCGTTTCATCTTCCTGGTCTCCGTCATCGAGACCGGCGTCGTCGATGGGCTCAAGAATTTCTTCATCAGGCAGGACTATTGCAGGCGCCTCGTCCTTCAGTTGCCACTGCCCATTTTCACCGGAGCGGGGAATCAGCCTGGTACT
>NZ_BMZD01000033.1 GCF_014652615.1 Novosphingobium arvoryzae | reverse complement strand
GTTGTTGATCGCCGATTCGAGGCGGTTCTGCCCGGCACCCAGCCCGGCGCGGGCGGCGTTCACATCCGCCAGGGCAAGGTCGACGTTGTCCATCGTCGTGCTCGCCAGCGCGGCGGTGGTGACGTCGAGTGCGGTGGCGGAAATGTTGGTGCCATCGATCGCGCTGCTGGTCAGGGTGATCGTCTCACCCGATTCCGAACCGGTCTGGATGTCAAAGGTCACATCGGTGCCCGCCGTGGTCGAAAACAGCGTGTTGCCGTTGAACTTGGTGTCGGTCAGCACATCCGAGATCTGCTCGGTCAGCGCGGTCACTTCCGACTGCATGTAGGTGCGGTCCGAGCTCTGGTAGGTACCCGAGGCCGACTGCACGGCCAGTTCGCGCACCCGCTGCAGCATGTTGCTGACTTCCGACAGCGCGCCTTCGGCGGTCTGCGCCAGGCTGATGCCATCGTTGGCGTTGCGGATGCCCTGGCTCATGCCGCGCACCTGCGAGGTCATCGTGGTGGC
>NZ_BMZD01000032.1 GCF_014652615.1 Novosphingobium arvoryzae | reverse complement strand
CCTTACTCGGTGTTGACCGTCCTCAACGATCGGGTTTTCGCTTGTTACGGGGACGACCAATTTCACGAGTGAGACATGCTTCGCAATGGGTTGCAGGACTTCAATATCCACTTGACTTTCAGGCATTGCGATAGTTAGCGTTCCAAGATACGGTCGATCCGTCTCAAGCAAGAACGCAGTGATCTTTTCTGCGTGTTTCTCGCTAATGTCTCGCTGACCAGGAGTTGTGAGGCTCTCCGCGTCGAAATCGTGGCGCTCCAACAGGCGATCGAAGGTGAGTTGATCAGCTACCTGCTTGAATGGGATCGTGAAGGTGATCTTGCGCATGGTTCCGGCGTTGGACAAAAAGCCGATTGCCTCAAACTTCGCGGGAATGGAAATAGACCCGTCTCGAAGCGCCTCTGCAGCTGCGCCAACCGTGGGATCACTGGATTGGGTCGTCATGTACTCACCCTTCATGTAGCCCCGAGCTGCAACGGCTCGACTCTCAGTCTGGGAGGTGAGAGTGGAG
>NZ_BMZD01000031.1 GCF_014652615.1 Novosphingobium arvoryzae | reverse complement strand
CGCTGCGCCCCTGAACGGCGTACGAAAGCAGCACACGAGGACGACGTACGAAAAAAGTTTCGCTTCCGCCGATGAGTTCCGCGAGGCACCTCGGTCTACCCCCACGAAAGGATCACCACCGACGGGAGAGACCACGCATGTACCAGCAGATGATCTTCGTGAACCTGGCCGTGAACGACCTCGACACCTCGAAGAAGTTCTTCTCGGAGCTCGGCTACACGACCAACCCCCAGTTCACGGACGACAACTGCGCCTGCGTCGTGATCAGCGACACGATCATCGCGATGCTCCTCACCAAGCAGCGCTACGCCGTGTTCACCGGGAAGGAGATCGCGGACTCCACGAAGACCAGCGAGGTCCTGCTGTGTCTGAGCGCCGAGAGCCGCGAGAAGGTCGACGAGCTGTGCGACAAGGCGATCGCCACGGGCGGTACGGACTCCGGCCGGGTCCAGGACTACGGCACCATGTACGGCCGCTTCTGTATTGATCCAGACGGCCACACCTGGGAGGTCATGTGGATGGACCC
>NZ_BMZD01000030.1 GCF_014652615.1 Novosphingobium arvoryzae | reverse complement strand
AAGCCGTGGGAGCGTCGGACATCAGCTTGCTGGTGTCTCGTGACTGCGTGCCTTTTGAAGAATGAGCCTGCGAGTTAGCGGTGTGTAGCGAGGTTAACCCGTGTGGGGAAGCCGTAGCGAAAGCGAGTCCGAACAGGGCGATCGAGTTGCACGCTCTAGACCCGAAGCGGAGTGATCTAGCCATGGGCAGGCTGAAGCGGAGGTAAGACTTCGTGGAGGGCCGAACCCACCAGGGTTGAAAACCTGGGGGATGACCTGTGTTTAGGGGTGAAAGGCCAATCAAACTCCGTGATAGCTGGTTCTCCCCGAAATGCATTTAGGTGCAGCGTCGTGTGTTTCTTGCCGGAGGTAGAGCACTGGATAGGCGATGGGCCCTACCGGGTTACAGATTTTAGCCAAACTCCGAATGCCGGTAAGTGAGAGCGCGGCAGTGAGACTGTGGGGGATAAGCTCCATGGTCGAGAGGGAAACAGCCCAGAGCACCGACTAAGGCCCCTAAGCGTACGCTAAGTGGGAAAGGATGTGG
>NZ_BMZD01000029.1 GCF_014652615.1 Novosphingobium arvoryzae | reverse complement strand
AGACGGGAAACAAACCCGGTAACTAGATGAATTTGGAGGATATTGTGAACTATCAAGGCAACGAAAAAATGAGACAGGACGCGGCTGAGATTTCTAACGAGCTGTATGAACTCTGGCAAAAAGTGAAGCGTTTCCAGCGTGAGTACAGCTTCAACAGCGAGAACATTACAGACAGACTGGCGGGCCGACTGATTGGAACAATGGAACCCAAACTGGCCGACCTTAACAGCTTTATGGCCGATGTCGATTACCAGTTTGAAGATTAAAGGGGGAAATGATGAACGTGAAACAGATCCGCGAGAATATGACCGAAGCGGCCCTGAGCGTTGAGAGTGTAATGCGGGGACACCCCCGCATCACCCTGCAGGAATTAAGCACCGCCTGCAGCATTAGCCTGCCAGCGGTGGAGTTTATTATCGAGCAGATGCTTTGTATGAGGGTGGCGCAGCGGGGCGCTTTTGGGCGGTACTCCCTTACCCCGGAATACCAAAATGGTAGCTTTTAAAAACTGTGGGACCACGCTCGCACAGAAAGAA
>NZ_BMZD01000028.1 GCF_014652615.1 Novosphingobium arvoryzae | reverse complement strand
TTCGGCTACAAGAACCACATCGGCATCGACAAAGCCCATGGGCTGATCCGCACCTGGGATGCCAGCGCCGCCAATGCCCATGACGGTGCACGACTGCCGGACTTGGTCAGCAAGGCCAATACCGGTTCGGGCGTCTGGGCAGACACGGCCTACCGGTCGAAGAAAAACGAGGCTTTCCTGGCGGCAGGCATGTTCAAGAGCCACGTCCACCAGAAGCGCAAGCCGAGGCAGCCGCTGCCCGAGCGGATCGCCAGGGCCAATACCAGACGATCCAAGATCCGCGCCCATGTCGAGCATGTGTTCGCGGGACAGAAACACCGGATGGGGCTCGTCGTGCGCACCATCGGCATCGCCCGCGCCACCATCAAGATCGGCATGGCCAACCTCGTCTATAACTTCCAGCGCCTCGCTTGGCTCGAAGGGCGAGGTGCGCCCGCATAGCGCGAAAACATGGCGCTGAACGGCGCTCCGGACCAGAAAACCAAGGAAACCGGGCCGAAAAGGCCAACCCTCACGTCTCAAAAGCCGCCATCAGACCCCTCGCGCCGCCGTCAAGCCAAAAACAGCCGGTTCTTCGAGGTGTCCA
>NZ_BMZD01000027.1 GCF_014652615.1 Novosphingobium arvoryzae | reverse complement strand
CTACCTGGTGACCCGCACCGTCGAACTCGTCGTCCACACCGACGACCTGAACGCCGCCGTGCCGGGCCTCGACGTCCCCTACGACCGCCAGGCCCTCGCCGCCTGCACCCGGCTGCTCGCCGACGCGCTCGCGGTCAAGGCACCCGGGGCCTCCACGGAGGTGCGCGTGCCGCCGTACGCCGTCGTGCAGTGCGTCGAGGGGCCGCGGCACACCCGCGGCACCCCGCCCAACGTCGTCGAGACCGACCCGCTGACCTGGATCCGGCTCGCCACGGGACGCGAGGACTGGAAGACGGCCGTACGGGAGGCACGGGTCAGCGCGAGCGGCGAGCGCGCCGACCTGGACGGCCTGCTGCCCCTCATGCAATGAGGCCTGCCCGCGCGGGGAACCGGCCCTTCGTCCCACCCGTCCCACCGCCATGGACAAGCAGCGACTGGCGCTCAGCGCCCTGACCCTGTTCCCGCTCCTGGTGGCCTGTGGCAGCGAGGCGGGCAGCGGCTCCGTCGGCCAGGGCTCCGCGGCGCCCGTCACCGGCGTCCACTGGAACGTCGACAGCCTGACCGTGGACGGCCGGACCAGCGAGGCTCCCG
>NZ_BMZD01000026.1 GCF_014652615.1 Novosphingobium arvoryzae | reverse complement strand
CTACCAAGGAGCGCCACAGCGCGAGGAGCTGGCCGAGGTGGATGTGGACTGGCTGATCGCCGAGCGTCCCGGCAAGGTAAAAACCTTGAAGCAGCATCCGCGCAAGAACAAAACGGCCATCAACATCGAATACATGAAAGCCAGCATCCGTGCCAGGGTGGAGCACCCGTTTCGCATCATCAAGCGGCAGTTCGGCTTCGTGAAAGCCAGATACAAAGGGCTGCTGAAAAACGATAACCAACTGGCGATGTTATTCACCCTGGCCAACCTGTTTCGGGTGGACCAAATGATACGTCAGTGGGAGAGATCTCAGTAAAAACCGGAAATAACGCCAGAAATGGTGGAAAAAATAGCCTAAATAGGCTGATTCGATGTGTTTGCGGGAAAAAAATCGGCCCAGATCCGCGAAATTTTAATCAGCGAGTCAGCTTGGGAAGAAATGACCTGCTTATTCGCACCTTCCCTAATTTTGCCATGATGATAATCCTTATATTATCACGGTTTGTGAATGATAGGGTGTCACTATTATTTATGCGTTAGTGAACCAGAAAAAATCCCCCGTTGGCATAGGGGGATATGTAAGGAGAAATAACTTCGCAG
>NZ_BMZD01000025.1 GCF_014652615.1 Novosphingobium arvoryzae | reverse complement strand
GAACAATTGACGGGCCAGTTGATGCTGCTCGAGCAGGTGGCGGAAATTCATGATGGTGGTGCGATCCGGCAGGGCGCTATCCAGGGATAATCGGGCAAACAGGCGCATGGAGGCGATTTCGTACAGGGCATCTTCCATGGCACCGTCGCTCAGGTTGTACCAATGCTGCATGCAGTGAATACGCAGCATGGTCTCCAGCGGATAGGGCCGTCGGCCATTGCCCGCCTTGGGATAAAACGGCTCGATGACTTCCACCATGTTTTGCCATGGCAGAATCTGCTCCATGCGGGAGAGGAAAATCTCTTTTCGGGTCTGACGGCGCTTAGTGCTGAATTCACTATCGGCGAAGGTGAGTTGATGGCTCATGATGTCCCTCTGGGATGCGCTCCGGATGAATATGATGATCTCATATCAGGAACTTGTTCGCACCTTCCCTAGGTGATCTGGTGAAAAATGAGCATAAACCATTGTCATTTTAATGTCTGAATGCCCCAGAATATCTCGCAGTACCAGTATGTTTCCGCCATTCATCATAAAGTGACTGGCGAAAGTATGACGCAACACATGGGTGCATTGACCCTCTGGCAAGTCGATTCCTGCGCGTTTCACTGCACGCTCAAAGGCTTTTCTGCATGGCGTGAATAGCT
>NZ_BMZD01000024.1 GCF_014652615.1 Novosphingobium arvoryzae | reverse complement strand
AATAGTCGCCCATGACCATCTTGTTACCAATCGGGCTGGGCCACGGCCACGGAAGCGGACTGTCACGAAACTGCTTGTTCTCAGGAACATCGACAGCGCCCATGACCATCCGACCCGGCTCGAACGTGGGCAGTGTCATCATCTGATTGAAGCGCAGGCTCCGCCACGGGGTACTGGTATCGTACGAGATACGAATATTGTAACCCGTGCGCTTTTTGAGGGTGCGCTGCAAGGCCGTCAGCAGAACGGCAGTGTCGAGCTCGTTTGTTCCCAGCACATGGATGTGGGTCGTGTGTTCCAGCTCACCATCATGCCACATGATGAGCAGGCGGCGACAAAGCTCGTAGAAATTGTGCCGCAAGAGACCGGCAAAAGCCCACCCCTCGAACTTGTACTGGCGCACCGTATCATACCAAAGATCGGCTTCAGCAGGCGTGTTGCCCTGAAGCACATTCAGGAACCGTACCTTCTCGGGCGTACGGTTGCGGTGGAAGTAGCGAAGATGCTCCATCGTGGCAGACAGGCACGCCTCGGTTGACTTGTAACGGTACTGCTTGGGGTTCTTCACGACGGGGCCGGTGGGCACATCCAGCGTCATCGAGACGTCGGCATTGGCCTCGATCCAGTCCAGAACCTTCTTGCGGTCACTGTCAT
>NZ_BMZD01000023.1 GCF_014652615.1 Novosphingobium arvoryzae | reverse complement strand
GCCGAAAAGGCCAACCCTCACGTCTCAAAAGCCGCCATCAGACCCCTCGCGCCGCCGTCAAGCCAAAAACAGCCGGTTCTTCGAGGTGTCCAACTGCCCCGTCGTCGGCCTGTAGCCTTCTTGAATGGAAGAAGGTGCTAGGCGCGTTGGCCGGTACCCTCTTTTTTCCAGATGTTCAGGTGTCATATTTTTAGTTTCTTTTTTGTCGGTCACTCTCGACCTCCATCGATGAATTCAACCAAGCGGATGTTACCACCGCAGATAATCATGGAACGAGACGGTACAACCTCTTGCCATCGCCCTCCTTCCTCGACTTTCCAAACGTCTGCAATCAAAAGGTCTCGATCCCCGGCTGTAGAAGAAGCAAACGCTCCTTCAGCCCAAATGCCGGCAACTGTCGAACCATCATTTAGATGAACCAAGATGTATGAAGTATGGCGGTTTCGAAAGGCGTAATCCCAAGCTGTAGGCTCATGATGAGATAGGCGAAGTCCAAGGTAATCAGTTATTTTATAAAAGAGCTCTGACCGGTCGAGAAAAACAATCATGACTGCGATCATAAGCGGCACGCCCATGCCAAGCAGGAAATGCCATAACCAACTGGACACCTCGAAGAACCGGCTGTTTTTGGCTTGACGGCGGCGCGAGGGGTCTGATGGCGGCTTTTGAGACGTGAGGGTTGGCCTTTTCGGCCC
>NZ_BMZD01000022.1 GCF_014652615.1 Novosphingobium arvoryzae | reverse complement strand
GGCCGAAAAGGCCAACCCTCACGTCTCAAAAGCCGCCATCAGACCCCTCGCGCCGCCGTCAAGCCAAAAACAGCCGGTTCTTCGAGGTGTCCAGTTCGTCCATTTCACTTGTTCTCCCAGCGCGGATCGCGCTTTTCGAAAAACGCGACGCGCGCCTCCATCGAATCCGCGGTCTGCGCCAGCATCACTTGCTGGCGATCCTCCAGCGCAAAGGCGTGCTCCATCGACCCGGCGTCGATGTTGAGATTGAGAGCATCCTTGGTCAGCCGCAGTCCCATCGGCGATGTCAGGAGCATTTCACCGGCCAACGCCAGCGCCTTGTCGAGCAAAGCCTCTTGCGGGACGATTTCCGAGATCAACCCGCACGCCGCCGCCTTGTCCGCGGTCATGAACCGGCCCGTCAGCAGGTATTCGCTGGCCACCGAACTGCCGACTAGGCGCGGCAGGAAATAGCTTGCCCCCATGTCGCACCCGCCCAAACCGATCTTGATGTAGGCCGCGTTCATCCGCAGATCCGGTGCGCCATAGCGCACATCGGACGACAGCAGCAGGGAGAACCCGCCACCGCACGCCGGCCCTTGCGCACAGGCAATGATCGGCTGGGGACACTTGCGCATTGCCTGCATCACCGCCGCGATCAACCGCTGGGTGCGCCAGCTCTGCTGGATCATCCCGGCGTTGTCGTCCCGGCTCCAACCCGTCAGATCCAGCCCGGCACAGAACGCCCGCCCTTCAGCCCGAAGGATCACCACCCGCACGTCCTGACGCTGTTGGAGTTCGGTGAAGTAATCCAGCAAAGCCTGGATCAGCGGTTCATTCATCGCATTCAGCCGGTCCGGCCGGTTCAGACTGACCACCTCGATCGCACCGCGCGACTCGATGGAAATCACTTGCTCGGTCATGCTGCATCCTCGTTTTCGGTTTGCAGCCAGTTGACCACCATTCCCCGCCGTGGCAAGGGCCTTCCCACCCGAGCGGGTGTAGCTCAATGGTAGAGCAGCAGCTTCCCAAGCTGAATACGAGGGTTCGATTCCCTTCACCCGCTCCATTTCCCCATCATATTGAGAATGGCGCGGCAGTGCGGAGACTCTGCGTCGATCCGGATCGCAGTTGGACACCTCGAAGAACCGGCTGTTTTTGGCTTGACGGCGGCGCGAGGGGTCTGATGGCGGCTTTTGAGACGTGAGGGTTGGCCTTTTCGGCCC
>NZ_BMZD01000021.1 GCF_014652615.1 Novosphingobium arvoryzae | reverse complement strand
CTTTTGTGGATGCCGCTCGGTTTGCAAGGATTTTCTGAACTTATGAACGCGTGATCGAGTGCGGTCTTTTGTCCGGCCTTTTGTTGCGCACTTTTTGGATATCGCTGGCCGTGATGGTGATGCGCGGATCAAGTCCCAATCTCTGGGGCGAGCTCGAAGCTCTGAGAAGGTTCCAGGTTTCTTGACCCCGATCAGATCGATCATTTGCCCATTCAGTTCATGCCTTCCTTACAACCCCAACTGTCCGATACCGATCAAAGCCGCTGAATGATCAGGCGACACCCACCAATACCGGATTCCTGTAATCCTCTTGCCTCGTAAGCATGGCCCAAATCCCACGAGCCATTTTGCCAGCCAAAGCCATGGCAACAAGCATGCGCGGTTTCCGGGACAACATGCGCGCAAGCCATGTTCCTTCCGCTGCGCCCTTACGTGATGCCCAGTTCACGACAGCCATTGCGCCTGTCACCAGCAGACGGCGTATATCGCGCTGTCCCATTTTCGACGTTTTGCCGAGACGCTGTTTGCCGCCGCTGGAGTTTTGTCGCGGCACCAAGCCAAGCCATGCCGCAAAATCGCGGCCTCGTTTGAACTGGTCCATTGGTGGGGCGAAAGTCTCGATTGCCAATGCACCAACCGGGCCAACACCCGGCATGGTTTGCAGGCGTCGGGATGTTTCCTGCTCTTTCGATATCTTGTCGATCCGCCTTTTGAGATCTTCGATCGAGGCCGTTAATTGTGCAATGTGATTGAGCAAGGCACGGCATAAATCTCGCGCCAGTTCCGGTAGGTCTGAGTTCGGGTCATCAACCACTGCCTCGAGGCGTGACAAATACCCAATACCTTGGGGTGCAATGTACCCGAACTCATATAGGTGGGCACGTAAAGCGTTGATAGCTTCGGTCCGCTGGTTCACGAATTTTTCCCGAGTACGGAACACGATGGCGCGGGCCTGCTGTTCCATGGTTTTGGGTTCAACAAAACGCATGGTCGGGCGCATGGCTGCTTCAACGATAGCTTCGGCGTCAGCGGCGTCGTTTTTCTGTCGTTTTACAAAGGGCTTCACATAGCGGGGAGCAATAAGCTTCACCTCGTGGCCGAGCCGGACCAACTCGCGGGCGCAATGATGAGCGCCGCCGCAAGCCTCCATTGCGACCAGGCAGCGCGGATGGTCAGCCATGAAACGCTGAAACATAGGCCGCGTGAACTTTTTACGAAAAACCACTGTCCCGTCAGCGGCCGCGCCGTGCAGTTGAAACACGTTCTTCGCCAGATCGACCCCGATAATTACTACGTCCGTCATGTTGCCTCTCCTATCCCGATGGCTAATGCACCGTAATGCTGGTGCATTATGACACCGTTGGGGAGAGCGGCATCCACCCCATCTC
>NZ_BMZD01000020.1 GCF_014652615.1 Novosphingobium arvoryzae | reverse complement strand
GTAAGCGCCGACGGAAGGCGGCGTTGACGCGGCGTCAGGCTGCTGCGCAGCAGCGCTTGTACTTCTTGCCTGAGCCGCATGGGCATTGCTCGTTGCGCCCTGTTTTGCCGGTCTGCATTGCGCGAAGAGCGGGTTTCTTGTCTTCGCGCATGAGTGCGAGCTGGCGCATTCCGACGAGCGCACGCGGGAGAAGCGCGGCGTGCTCGTCGCGGATTTCGTCGGCGTCCTCGCGCTCTTCGAACGGCTCGCCGATGTCCATGAAGCCGGTGAACAGGGCAACGAACGTGGCGGTGCGTTCGTCCTCGGCGATGGCCGACCAGTAATCCGGCGCCAGCTTCATGGCGCTCCAGAAGCCCCTGACCCAGGTCCTGACCTTGCCGTGGTCTGGCTTCTGACCCGGCTCGCAGAAGGCGGGAGCGAAGCCGGGCCAGCCTTTGGTGAAGCTGGCCTCGATAGCCTTGCGATGGGCCAGGACCGTAACAAGGCCCTGTTCGATCCGGGCAGGATCGACCGCAGGCCGTTCTCGCCACAGACCCATGACCCACTGCGCGGTTTCCAGGTGCGGCGTGACCAGCACGCCGGTGAGGTAGCCATCCATTTCCAACGCCGGCAGGAGGCCGGGGTCGCGGACCAGCGGCAGTTGGATGGCGGGGTGCGGTGTTGCGGTAGTCATGCCGCCAGTGCAGTATCGCGAGCCGCCTGCCAGCGCCATGGCAGGAGTTCGTCGATCCGGTTGATCGGATGGCTCCCGATCCGCTCGATCACATCGGTGAGCCAAGCCTCCGGTTCGACGCCATTGAGCTTGCAGGTCTCGACCAGCGAGTAGAACAGCGCAGATGCTTGCCCGCCCTTGATCGAGCCAACGAACATCCAGTTGCGGCGCCCCAAGGCCACACCGCGCAAGGCGTTCTCGACCAGATTGTTGCTGATCTCGAGCAGGCCGTCATCGCAGTAGCGGATCATGGCGGCCCACCGATTCAGCGGATAGCGGCATGCCTTGGCCAGAGCGCTGTCGGACGACAGCCCCTGCTCCATAGTCTCCAGCCAGCTTCGCAGCGACGCAAGTCTGGGTAAGGCGCGTTCCTGCCTGGCCCGCCGCCTCTGGTCCGGCGGCGCGCCCTTGATCTCGCGCTCGATCGCAAAGAGCTCGGCGATCCTGACCACGGCTTCGGCCGCGACCGGTGACGGGTTCTTGTCGAGCACGTCGGTAAACTTGCGCCGCGCATGGGCCCAGCAGCCAACCTCGACAACATCGCGTGGTGCCTTGGTCTTTGGGTCGCGGTAGAGCGCGTTGTAGCCCGCAAAGCCGTCCGCCTGCAGAAAGCCGCGGTAATTGGCGAGGTGCGCGGCCGGATGTTGGCCGCCGCGATCCGCGCTGAAGCGGTAAGCCACAGCTGGCGGTTCCATGTCGCCGCTCGACCAGCCATGGCGCAGATAGACCCAGAAGCGTGCGATGGCACTGCCATTCCCGTTGCCCAGCAAGGTGACTGGCGTGTCGTCGCCATGGATCTTCGGCGCTTCCAGGATGTACGCCAGCAGCCGCTCGCCCAGCGGCGCCATCAGCCAGGCGAGCTTGCGGGCCCATCGGCTCATCACGTCGCGATCGATGTCGATGCCCTGCCGGCGCAGGATCACCGATTGCCGATTCCATGGCACGTGATCGACGAAGCGGCTTACGATCAGATGCGCCAGCAGCGCACTGCTGGCCATGACCCTGGGCAGCGGCAGGTCGATCGCGGGGGCTTGGCGGATCTGCTCGCACATCCGGCAGGCAATACGCGGACGCACGTGCCGGATCACGCGGAAGCGCGCCGGGATATAGTCCAGCACTTCGGTGACGTCCTCACCGATCTGCGTCTGCTGACCAGTACAGCCCGGCGAACATGTCCCCGGCCGATGCTCGACCACCTGGCGCGGCACATGTGCCGGGATCGGCGCCCTGACCCCGGCCTTACGCGGTGCCGGCTGCCGCACCTCGCCAAGTGATCCCGCGTCATCGTTGGCGGCAACAGGCGTGTCGATTTCGTCGAACATCAGCCGCAACTGGGCGATATCCATCTTCTCGGAGCTGCGGCCAAACTGGACGCGCAGCAGTCGTGCCAAGCGATGCTCGAGCTTCTCGATCGTGAGGCCCTGAGTGGTGACGACCGCCTTGGCGGCATTCAACGCAGCGCGCTCCTGCTCGAGCAATTCGGCCATTTCCCGCAGCATCCGCTGCAGGAGAACCGGGTCGGAAGGAAGGCGATCAAGCTCGAACCGCATGGCCATTTTCATAGCCGATGCGAGGGCAAAACCCCAGCAAAATCCCGGTTTTCTGAGAGATTTTCAGCTAGACCAAGCTCGGCGCCACCACCTCGTCGTGTACGATCGCCTGCTTCCAGTTCAGGCCCTCGATCAGCATCGCCATCTGTGCAGCCGACAGTCGCACCGCGCCTTCGCTCGCCCTGGGCCACACGAACTTTCCGCGTTCCAGGCGCTTGGCGTACAGGCACAAGCCCGATCCATCCCATACCAGCGCCTTAAGGCGATTCCCGCGCTTGCCCCGAAACAGGAACACCGCGCCAGAGAACGGGTCGAGCCGAAGGATGTTGCGTACCTGCGCCGATAACCCGTCAAAGCCCTTGCGCATGTCACACGGCGCCAGCGACAGGTAGATCTTCGCCGATGGTGGCAACGTCAGGCTCAAAGCTCGAGCTCCCCGACAAGTTCGAGCACCATCTTCAGCGCGCCGCGATCAACCAGACTGTCGACCGACACCGTAAATCCGCCCCGGGCGCGGATATCGATCCGGCCATGCGGGACCGAAGGCACCGTCGGCGCATCCGGGACCAGTTCCACCGGTACGAACCCGGCCATCGCCCCGCGCAAAAGCTGCCGCCGCCAGGTGTAAAGCTGGCCAGTCCCGATCCCGTGCCGACGCGCCACCACCGCCATGATCGCGCCCGGCTCGGTCGTCTCCTTCAGGATCGCCAGCTTCTCCTCGTCGCTCCAACGGCGCCGGCGCTCCACTCGAACGAGCGCCGCACCGTCGTGCCGACCGCTCATACGAGGCTCGTTTGACTGCTCGATATCCACTCGCAAAGCCTCCTGTCGCCTCGCGAACTCCATCACCGCCCAGAAACTGACAAGGCCGGGTTCCGTCGGCGCTTAC
>NZ_BMZD01000019.1 GCF_014652615.1 Novosphingobium arvoryzae | reverse complement strand
AAACCCGGCTGCCCTGCCATCACCGCCTCCGACGCCTCGTCGGCGAAGTGAATCAAATCCGACCTTCAAACGCCAGAGTTTTTCGAGGCGTCCAGCTCGTGCATCTTTTGGCTCAAGGAATCGTAGTTCATGGAGTGCCTGATGGAGCAAAGGCCAATAAAGTGGCTGAAATGTTCCAGAAGGCGTTAGAAAGCGATCACGGTCTAATGGTGTACGGCGCTTGGTTTAATATTAGTCCAATTGCAGATGCCAACAATCCATTGATATCATCGATTGATATTCTAGAAAAAAAAGATCCTAGATCAGCATTTATTGTCGCCCGGTCTCTTGTTGGTTCGTATTTTTGGCTGGAAAATTACATAAGCACAAACAAATTTAGCGTTAGCCCTGGATTATCTAGGGGAGGTGCTATAATTTCACTCTACAAGTTGAGTAAGTATTATAGATTTGGCCTTGGAACGGAAAAAAAATATCTATCTAGCATGGGTATACCGGGAGATGAGCAGCAATCTTGCGGAAAAGCTTGGCAAGAGAAGTAACAGACCTGACCTATCTCCGGCCATTTCTCAGAATATCACTGCTGCAGATAGGTTGTCTGAGTTAATCTCAGAGGACAATATTGAAGATCCTGATTTTAATTCTTATTTTCTACTATCATGTGGATAGCGGATTGATATGTAAATGATATGTGGATTCAGTATTTTCACATTTAAAACTTTGGATCGATATGGGAATTCATCCTATATTGTATGAATTTATATGTGGGTTGTATGCAATATGACACGGAGACTATATATGTTTTTCAAGAGGTCGCTGCTCCCGGCTTCTGTCATAATTGGGCTGGTCTTCACAAGTTCTGCGCTGTCGGCACCGCCTAACTCGGTTATCGGAGTGCTGAATAATGCTACTCAGATTAAACCGTCAGCAAACCCAAAGCGAACGATACCGCCAAGAGCTAAAAAGGCTAAAAAAATTGTCGGTCGAACCGAGATTCAAAATCGGAAGAGTTCATCGAATGCTGCAGCGAAGTCGGCTGTCACTATGTCTACGTTGATCGAAGGGATCGGAGGCAAACCGACGATCGATGATATTGTAGTGATTAATTACAGGGGATGGCTTTCTAATGGTAAGGAATTCGATAAAGCGTATGGAGCACCTATTCCGGTGAGTGCAGTCATACCAGGTATGGCCCACGCACTTCTCAAAATGAAGAAAAAAGGTAAGTATAGAGTTTTTATACCCTCACTGCTTGCTTATGGATCAAAATCATCTGGTCCAATACCAGCAAATTCAGATTTATATTTTGAAATAGAGTTGATTGACTTTAAATCAAAATCTGAAATGCAATCATTTTACAATCAAAATTAAGTCAGGTCACTCGTCGGTAAAATTTATAATACTTCTAATAGTTAATAATAATGTTTTACAGATAATTTGCCAAATATTTTCATGTTTTATTTATATTATATTGACTAAATGCATCCTCGCCTCATTATTGCCCTCAATATATCGTTGAGTGGTTTGCAGCGAGGAATGCCCGGCCAAAATTTGAACGTCTCGAAGAGAACCACCAACAGTATCGATTTTCCGAGCAGCGTTGGTGATGAAGGTTCTACGGCCAGAATGTGATGAGCAGCCAGTGAAGCCTAATTCTCGGTACCAGCGTCCAAACTGATTTACGATAGCCTGAGCAGAGGTTTGCTTGGCTCGTTCTGTTGAGACGACATGCATCGTTGCACTCATATTGGAAAAGCCCCGACTCAAGGCAACAAGCGTTGACCGAAGTTGGCGATTCAGCGGAATAATCCGTCCTGATTTCCCCTTCGATGCACTGTCGGTCAGGTGAATGGCTTCACCCACCTCTCCGTCTGCATCAAGAACCATAAACCATTGCAGACTGGCAATCTCCTTCGCTCGAAGACCCGCCCGAACGGAGAGCAGTACGATCGCCTGATTACGGAGACCGTTTCTGAGGCCCCCGACGTAATGCAGGAGTGCTTCGACCTGCTTCTGGTTCAGCACCTTAGCCTGTTTTCCGAGAGCCATTTTCCCAACCTAACTGATTATGTTTTCTTGGAATTCGATGATAATCTCATCACTAAATTCCAGCCACGGATCAGGGGCTACAAAACGTCCAACGGAGCCAACCAGTTATCCAAACTGATTATCTTTCCTCGAAAACATAATCAGTAATATGCCGATGCTTGAACCTGGTTGGCGCAGTGATTATGTTCGGTCGACGAAGATTACGGCACATAAATTGAGACGCAGCATTAACTAGAAAAATCGGGAGATTTCGATGCGTAGGAACTTTCAGATTTTTGTAACAGTGACTGTGTTTGCCACAATTTGCTCTGGTACTCCCTTGTACGCAAAAAAGACTTCCCAGAGCCATTCGAAGAGCTCAGGGGTGCCATGTCAGGTGGACGATCACGAGACATCTAATACTAAGAAGCCCCCCATCGAGAAATTTACAATTTATGTCGGAAAAGCAATAGGATATGGCGGAGGAAATGCTTGGTCAGCAAACATTTCATTTTCTCCAAATGTTAAAATTCTTAATTACCTGAAAATGCGACCGCCATATAAATTAAGTTATGGAGCAGGTTATTATAATATAATTTCATCAAACAATAAATCAATTTCATTTGAAGGGTATGACGGCTTCCATTACTATACCGACCCTGGAACTGAATTGACTATCATGTGCAAGTTCTTGAAGTGGTGATATTCTAGGTAATTTCGTGTTCTGGCAAGGGCATGATCACCCCGTCTTCTCCACGCATGTTGGCGGTGGAGAGAAAGATTCCATCGTCTTTAAGTTTTAGATGCGTCTGATTTAAATTGGTCGCTATCTTAGCACAATCAGGGTTGCTTTTTGGCGGATGAAATCGGTTTTCGAAGGGATCAGGTTTACATCGGTACCTTCGTAAACGGAAACGGATTGGATCGAGGCGGATTGCAGAGCTTTGATCAGCTCCTGTTTCGTTTTCGGCTTCTGGACCTTGGACAGCATCACCAGCCCTCCTGACCATCGGAGAAAATCGGATCAGGTAGACCGAAATCCCTGTCTCCCCCGGTCTGCCGAGGGGAATGGATAGATCGGTGACTGATCTCCACCTTGTTTGAAGAACCCTTCAGGCCCAGGGATTCCTGAAAGCGCTTATCCAGGTCGCCAAGTTCCTTTTGGCGTTCGACCAAGCGCCTACCTTCGTCCAAAACGTAATTGTTCATCAGTTCAACGAGGACTGACGTCCTCGTTCTGCCACTAGCGTGGCAGATCGCATCAAAGCGTCTTCGTGTTGTTATTGGCACGTTGAAGTTTGTTAATCGGATTGCTTCCATTGGCATTGCTCCTTTCCATATAAAATATTGATTTCTAATAGGCATAGTAAGCTAGCGTCCGCGCTCGTGGTGTAATTTCCGGTGTATGCGATGGTGCATTCCGGGGTGGGGCATGCCCCACCCCGGAATGCGGCGTCGCTGGTGGCCACCGGGCTCATCGTTATGGTGGAGTTTGCACACTTCAACCGTGACGAAGAGGAGTTCCCGATGACCGAGGACAGATTACTGATCGAAGAGCTGGCTGCGAAGGGTGGCCAACCGGATTTTTTGCGCAGCATCGCCGAGAGCGTCCTGCAGCTGATCATGGAGGCCGATGTCGATGGCCTCATCGGCGCTGGCCGACACGAGCGATCCGGCGACCGGGCCACCTGGCGCAACGGCTATCGCGACCGTTCGCTGGATACCCGGGTTGGCACGCTGAACCTCAAGATCCCCAAGTTGGACACCTCGAAGAACCGGCTGTTTTTGGCTTGACGGCGGCGCGAGGGGTCTGATGGCGGCTTTTGAGACGTGAGGGTTGGCCTTTTCGGCC
>NZ_BMZD01000018.1 GCF_014652615.1 Novosphingobium arvoryzae | reverse complement strand
GTCCGTCATGTTGCCTCTCCTATCCCGATGGCTAATGCACCGTAATGCTGGTGCATTATGACACCGTTGGGGAGAGCGGCATCCACCCCATCTCTGGGGCGTACGTCATTGATAGTTATATGATCGTCTCGAGTTCGAATCCCACATGAGGCGGTTGTCAAAAGTTGGATGCCCCCGTCATGGGCGAAGCATAACGGAGCAATGCCGGTTCGTCAGCCTCTATAGTGGGCGGTGGTCTTCGCTCGCACTTCCTCGGCTGTCACTTCGGGGGCGAGTTCGATCAGTTCGAACGGGCTGTTGTGATCCGGCCGCTTGAACACCGCGAGATCGGTGACGATCATGTCGACCACATTCTTGCCGGTGAGCGGCAGGCTGCAGGATGGGATGAACTTGGGGCTGCCGTCCTTGGCGTTGTGTTCCATCACGACGATGATCTTCTTGACGCCCGCGACGAGATCCATTGCGCCGCCCATGCCCTTGATCATCTTGCCGGGTATCATCCAGTTGGCGATATCCCCTCTCTCCGATACCTCCATCGCACCGAGCACGGTGAGGTCGATTTTGCCGCCACGGATCATTGCGAAGCTGTCCGACGAGGAGAAATAGGCCGAGTGCGGGAGCTCGCTGATCGTCTGCTTGCCCGCGTTGATCAGGTCGGGATCGACCTCGTCGTCATAGGGGAAGGGGCCGATGCCGAGCATACCGTTCTCCGACTGGAGCGTCACCGTCATCCCAGCCGGGATGTTGTTGGCGACCAGCGTCGGGATGCCGATGCCGAGATTGACGTAGAAGCCGTCCTGAAGCTCGCGCGCGGCGCGGGCAGCCATATCGTTGCGATCCCAGGCCATCATGCAGTCTCCCGTGCGCGCATCGTGCGGAATTCGATCTTCTTCTCATAGGGGGCACCGCAGATGATGCGCTGCACATAGACGCCGGGGACGTGGATCTTGTCCGGATCGAGCTCGCCCGGCTGGACGATCTCCTCGACTTCCGCAACGCAGACCTTGCCGCAGGTGGCTGCAGGCGCGTTGAAGTTGCGCGCCGTCTTCCGGAAGACGAGGTTGCCGGTGGTGTCCGCCTTCCATGCCTTCACAATCGAGAGATCGGCGACGATGCCGCGTTCGAGGACATAATCCTGTCCGTCGAAATTCTTGATCTCCTTGCCCTCGGCGACAAGCGTGCCCATGCCGGTCTTGGTGTAGAACCCAGGAATGCCGGCGCCGCCGGCGCGCATCCGCTCGGCGAGTGTGCCCTGCGGGCAGAAATCGACCTGGAGCTCGCCTGAGAGATATTGCCGCTCGAACTCCCTGTTCTCGCCGACATAGGAGCTGATCATCTTGGCGATCTGGCGCGTGCGTAAAAGCTTGCCCAGCCCCACGCCATCAATCCCGGCATTGTTGGAGGCAATGGTCAGGCCCTTGACCCCGCTTTCGACAATCGTATCGATTAGCCGCTCCGGTATACCGCACAGGCCAAAACCGCCTGAGGCGATCAGCATGTTGTCGTGCAATACGTCCTCAAGAGCAGACTTGGCATCTGGAAATTGCTTATTCATTGGGCCTCAAGAATCTTTTTCCGCATTGGTGACGCAATTTCTAGCGCTTGGCCGCGAACTCAATCGGCATCTGGCTGCTGATCAGGATGAGCTCGACGGAATGCATCAGTTTCCAAGCAGCGATCAGCACAAGCTCGGATTGCTGGATAATCGATCATCAAAACGCCAAAACGCTCAGCGGAATAGACCTGTGGTACCAAGCAGCAATCCGCCAACGTCATTCTATCGCCAAATGCGAAGCCCTGACCGTGCCTTGCGATTTGCTGTTCAAGCGCGTTGAAGCCAGCTGTTATCCAACGCGCAATCCATTCTAAGACCTGTTGCTCACTCACGCCCAGATCGCGCCGCAACGCATTCAAGACCCGCAAGTTATTAAGTGGGTGAATGTCGCAACAGATCGCCCTGCAGCGACACATGCGACACGTTGAGTTCGACGAGCTTGCGGAACAGGTCTACCACATCGCGCGGACGCATCTGGAGCGCGACAGATGCTTCCTGCTTGTTGCCGAAAGCGTAGGACTTGTGCCCGAACGCTTCGTGACCCACCGCGAAGTTGATGCCGTCGAAGGCAACCGTCAGCGGCTTCCCGACCTTCTTGTCATCCTTCTTGGTCCCCAGCCACTCGTGCAGATAGTCGGTGTAAACCTGACGCAGGTCGGCGTGGGTCAGGAAGCAAGGTCCAAATTCCTTGAAGCAGCCGCAAGGGCGGACGGGTCGATTGAGTCCATAGCTCATCCGGAGCGCGGCCCGGACGGACGAACACTATTCACCGATGTTGCGTCTTTCGGGCCTGCGCAGGCTGAAAAAGTGCTCGTTCTGATTTCGGGTACAACAGGAAGATCCGCTTGCTCTGCAATGGCAGTGCAAAGCGAATGGTGGGACTCAAGATCACCAACAACGAACCCGCCGCCATGAAAGTAAACGATCGTCGCAGACTGATCACGTTGTCCGCGGCGATCGTAGAGGCGAAGACGTATATCTCCTGCAGGACCGGGGCAGCTTAAATTACGTACTGTCGTCAACGAATTTGCATCGGCCTCAACCATTTGCGCCATGCTTCCAACAATTACACGAAGTGCCTGCGGGTCAAGGTCAGACGGAGAAATCGGCGCTGATGATCTGAGCGAGCCTAGAAGGGCCTCAACATCGGGTCTGCTAGAGCTTATGTCCATACTATTCACCGGCGCTCCTCAGATATTCGAGATCAAACGCTAATCCCATCGAGATAATCTCGGAGAATGCGCAGCGTCTCTTCTGGCTGATCGCGCATTGGCCCGTGGCCGCATTGGTCGAGAATGATAGTCTGGGCTAGGTGCGCATCACCTCGTGATCTGCCATCACGTAGCAATCAACAAGCGGACTCACCCTCCCTCTCTGATCATGCAGCCGTGCGAAAAATTTCCCTCCGCGAGGAAGCGGGGGAAGTGCAAAGCTGGCAAAGCAGTCTGCGGCAATTACAACCTTCAGAAGGACCTCGCGGGTCGCAAGGTCGAACTTAAGGCCGTACCAGTCCATGTAGCTTTGGTATTCTGCTGCTCCATATTCGCGAAGCAGCGAGGGCGGCGGGGTGGCCATGTCGTACCAGGAAATCGAGGGGTTCGCGTAGTCACGCCATCGGACTGGTTGCCGCCGAGCACATGGAAGGCGCCATAATCCTCACCGATGTAGAGCCCGACATGGCCGGAGACCTCACCGCGGCGGAAGACGAGCACATCGCCGAGCTGCGGTTTTGCGCTGCCGTCCTTGCCGAAGTTCACCCAACTGCGGGCCCAGAGCGGCTGGCTTGGCAACGCCTTGCCTGCACGCTTGGCAACAATCGCCGCGAACAGTCCGCACCAGGGGATCTCGTCGTGGCTGTAGACCTTGGCGAGGCCCAGTTCCTTGGCCCAGCCAAGGATCACGGGATTGTCGGCGGAGCCTTGTGCCTCGACAGTGCCAAAAAGCTTGCGGGCTTCGGCCACCATCTTGGGCAGCGGTTGCAGGTCATCGAGCCAGCGATAGGCTGGCGGAAGCGGGTTCATGGATGTTCTCCTTCGAGAGGTTAGCGGCCTTCAAAGCCCTTGATGGCCGCGAAGATGACGTCGAAGAGCCTCGCGGCGGTGTGAGAGGGGTTATTCCGGCGAAGCAGAAGTACTAGCCGGCGGCGACCGTAGCACTGGTTTCGCAACCCTTTGCTTGGCGCACTCAAGCCTCAACGCTTCGGCTGATTAAGAGAGCGAAAAGCGAGGAAATCTCCCAGTTTTTTCGACCGTAGCGTTTCCGATGCGTTTCGGGTGAAAAGAGACAAACGGGCTTTAGAGACTGAGATTACCGATATCAGCAGTCTCTTCGCTTCGGTCGGATGAACGAAAACGCCGCAGAACTGCGCCATTTCGGGCGCTACCCTGCGGTTAATTTATATCTTACAACGGGATAATGGCGGGGCGTAGTCGACCCGGATCCAACCTTCTTTTGTGGATGCCGCTCGGTTTGCAAGGATTTTCTGAACTTATGAACGCGTGATCGAGTGCGGTCTTTTGTCCGGCCTTTTGTTGCGCA
>NZ_BMZD01000017.1 GCF_014652615.1 Novosphingobium arvoryzae | reverse complement strand
GTGCGCAACAAAAGGCCGGACAAAAGACCGCACTCGATCACGCGTTCATAAGTTCAGAAAATCCTTGCAAACCGAGCGGCATCCACAAAAGAAGGTTGAATGGCCGGCATGGTGGGCAACCCACCTGCGGCGGAAGCCTCGCCGCCAGTCCGGCGAGCCCCGGATTGCCACGGTCAACTACCGTACCAGCGGCGAATGGTAGGTCCATGCGCAGCACGGACCGCCATGCCTCGTTCGTGCTTGAGGCCGGAAATACCAAAACAACCCCATGCACCGTACCTTTTGCCTCCGCGATCGCGATCAGAGTTGGCCGACGGCAGGTCGTGACAGCACGCTGGGACCATTGATTCGAGCAAGGTTTGAAGACGATGTCCGACGACAAAAATGATGAGGGAGCGCAGCCGGAACCGGCGAAAAGGGCCAGCAGCGTGATTTCGCAGTTGCAGGAGACGCCCGCCGAGCGCGACGTATACGGCGATCAGATGGCGCAGTTGCTGGAACGGCTGTTCGATTACACGATGGATAGCTTTGATGAGTCTCAGAAGGCCCGCGATGGCCTTTTGCGCCATCTTATGGCGAAGCTTGCAGCCGACATGTCGCAGGCCCATGCACGGCTTGTCACCGCCCGCGATAAGCACCTCAAGTCAAGGGTCCGATAGATGGCCGGGAGCCATACTCGAAATGTCATCCCGATGCAGGTGGCCCCGCGCTGTGGAGCCAGAACCCGTTCAGGCAAGCCCTGTGCCGCTCCGGCGGTAGCTGGTGCCGCACGCTGCCGGATGCATGGCGGCAAAGGTTCAGGCGCACCCGAGGGCAACCAGAACGCGCGCACCCACGGGCTGTATGATCAGGTGATGCAGGAGCGGCGCCTCGTGCATAGCGGACTCAAAGCCGAAGTGCGGCTCGCGATTGCCATGCTTCAGACTCGTCGATCGCGGGAAGTGGATTAGAGAGCCGCGCAGATAAGATTTGCATAGCCTCAGAAGCTATGGCGACAGACTGACCGGCTCCGACAGGTGATTTGCAGCGGGGCCACCAAGCAAGGAGCCGACCGGTCATGCGCACGAGTTTGTCCCACCCACTTCAAATCGCAGCAGTGCCTGCCGGAGCCGGTCACGGCCTGATCGGCCTGACCCTGTGCCCGGGCAAGAAGCAGTCTCATGCTGCCAGCGGAGCTTGGGACCGCGACCTCATGCTCGACCTAGAGGTGATCGCTGCCTGGAACGCGGCAGCCGTCGTCACTCTTGTCGAAGACCATGAGCTCGAGCGCCTGCAGGTAACCCGGCTTGGTCAGACCGTGCAGGAGCAGCACATGGCCTGGCACCATCTGCCGCTGCGCGATGGCAGCATACCTGGACCGGCATTCGAGGCAGCGTGGCTTGAGGCAGGTGCCGGACTCCGAGCGATGTTGCGCGACGGAAGCAATGTCCTGCTGCACTGCAAGGGCGGCCTCGGCCGCGCAGGGACGGTCGCGGCGCGGCTGTTGGTGGAACTTGGCACGCAACCCGCCGAAGCCATTGCGCAGGTGCGGGCCGCCCGTCCTGGAGCGATCGAGACCGCAGGGCAGCATGCCCATATCCTCGCGCTTGAGCCGATCGAAGCGCCCCTCCCCGACACCGGCCCGGACGCCACACGCGACCGCGCCGTTGGTGCACTCCTTGGCCTCGCGGTCGGCGATGCGCTCGGGACCACCGCCGAGTTCAAGCCGCGCGGGAGCTTCCCGCGCCTGACTGATATGGTCGGCGGCGGACCGTTTCGGCTTCAGGCCAGCCAATGGACGGACGACACCGCAATGGCGCTCGCCTTGGCGACTTCGCTGATCGAATGCGGCGATCTTAATGAGTCCGACCTGATGAGCCGCTTTGTCGACTGGCGCGACAATGGGGAATACTCCTGCACTGGCACCTGTTTTGATGTGGGGATCACCGTCTCGTCTGCCCTGCACAGCTTCAAGCTCACCGGCGACCCCATAGCCGGATCGACCGATCCGATGTCCGCGGGCAACGGTAGCCTGATGCGTCTTGCCCCCGTCGCGATCCGTTACTGGCAAGATGAGGCCGTCCGGCGGGATATCGCTGCCCGGCAGAGCCGGACCACGCACGGCGCACCCGAGGCAGTCGATGCCTGTATCGCCTATGCCGATATCCTCGCCGAAGCCATCGCCGGACACCCACGTCACGCCGTGCTGCGCAGCCGATCGGCGGACTACGCCGGGGCCGTCCGCCCCATCATGGCCGGATCCTGGCGCGGCAAGCACCGGGACGAAGTTCGTGGTTCGGGTTATGTCAGTCACAGCCTTGAAGCCGCGCTGTGGTGTGTGGGGCGCACCAGCATCTTTGCCGATGCCGTCCTGTTAGCCGCAAACCTCGGCGAAGACAGCGACACGACCACAGCGATCACCGGGCAACTTGCAGGTGCGCTCTATGGCAAGGAAGGCATTCCCGAGCCATGGCTTGCCAAACTGGCATGGCGAGAGCCCATTGAAACGCTGGCCCTTGAACTGACGACGCCCGCCGGATGGTATCCGGGCCAGGTCTCGACCTGTTCACCGTAATCAACCGACTTACCTTACCGCTGCTGCCACCGCCTGACGTTGAGGCGACTTGATGTGCGATTGCGGGCGGCGTCAGGTTCGTTTGGCAAAGCAAGCTTGGTCCGCAATCCATGTCGGAAATGTTGGACGATCCGGAAAGTCTCCTTTCAGGACCGCAAATTGGGATAGCGGACATTTTCATGCATAGTTGAGGCAAACTCCCCGTGGCCATTCCGGCCACAGGAGAAGTGTCATGGGACATTTAGACCTCGAAGGCATTCCAGATACCGATGTCGATCACAAAACCCCAAAATAAACTTTAGCCACCTACGAACTTTGCCGGGCGCTTCTCAAGGAAGTGCGCAACGCCCTCCTTGAAATCCGCGCTTTTCAGGCTTTCCCGCATTTCCTCATCGGCTTCCTGCATCGAGGTTGCGAGATCGACGAACAGGGCGTCCCACAGCTGGCGCTTCATGATGCGGGTCGAGCGCGGAGAGACATTCGCCGCCAGGTTCTCGGCATATTCGCGTGCCTCGTCCAGCAGCCGTTCGGGGGCGCAGACCCGGTCTGCCAGGCCGATGCGGTATGCCTCGTCGCCATCTACTCGACGCGAGGAGAACATCAGGTCCAGTGCACGGCTATGTCCCACCAATCGCGTCAGCATCCAGCTGGTGCCATGTTCCGCGATCAGGCCGCGCCGCGAGAATGATGTCACAAATGCCGCGTTGCTGGAGGCAAACCGCAAATCGCAGAACAGCAGAAGCGCAAGCCCCAGCCCGGCCGCCGCACCGTTGACCGCGGCAATAATCGGCTTGCCGACCGACGGCAGCCAGGTCATCGGATGCTGGAAATCTTCGCGGGCCGCCGGGTCAAGCGGGGTGAACGATTTGCTTGGGGTCTTGCCGCTCGAGGTCATTCCATCCAGCGCGTTCATGTCGACGCCCGAGCAGAACCCCTTGCCCGCGCCGGTCACGATAATCGCACGCACCTGCGGATCGTTGTTCGCCTGCTCCATGGCCTGGCGGAATTCTGCCGCCATGGTCGGGGTCCAGGCGTTCAGGCGCTCTGGCCGGTTCAGCGTGATGGTGGCGACCGCGCGGATCACATCATAACAAATCTGCGAATAGGTCACTGGTTATCCTCTCGTGTCTCAGGCGCTTTGATGCAGGCTATCAAACCAGCCGAATAGTCACGCCGAACAGTGCGATATTCCCCTCACTGGTCAGGCAGCCGTGCCGAACAGCGTTTTCGCGCAGCTGCGCGGCGCGGGCGGAGTGCAGGTCGAAGGCTTGGAATCCTTCACTGCCGTTGCCTGCTGGGGCCGCAAACCGCAGCTCGCCTTCATCCAGGCCGATGCGGCTTGCATGATCGCAATGTTCCATCGGGCGACCGAGAATTTCCCCCCAGCGCCCCGCCATGCCCTGCGGGTCGAGCGCGCTTATTCCAATCCCGGTAATGGCCTCGTCATGGGTAGCGGACTTTTGCCAGTCGGGGCCGCCCCATTCCCAGTCGGACCAGCGCGGCATGTAATCGATGGACAGCAGGGTTCCGCCAACATCCTTGGGATGCAGGTGCATGAAGCCCGCGCCATTGCGGTCCAACTGATCCGCCACGCGCACACCCGCAGCATCAATTCGCGCGCGCGCTTCGTCTGCCCCGTCGGTTTGAAGAATGACCATATAGCCGCAGTCACCGCCTTGCTTGGCCAGCAAGCGCCCGACGGTGGTGTTTTCGGTGATCGGCGATACGAATTCCAGAAAGGTGTTGTCGATCGCATAGACCGCATTGCGCAGCCCGTAACGCACGATTGCCGGGTCTTGATAGGCTGAGCCCAGGCCAAGAATCTGGCTGGCCTGCAATGTTGCAACTTCAAGGTCAGTTACGGCGAGTGCAATCTGGCGCAGGCGCAGTTTCATCTTGGTACTCCGGTAGTTTGGAGCAGGACCATAGCGCTTTATCCTTCGTCACGTTCCGTGAGCAACCGCAGCGCTTCAGGATCGAGGACTGTCAGGCTGCGGTAAGCAACTTCTATGGCGCCGCCTCGCTCCCATTGCTTGAGCAGGCGGTTGATGCTTTGCCGCGATGCGCCGAGCATCTGGCTCATTTCCTCTTGCGAGAAGCGGAGCGTGACCGGGTGATGTGGTCCTGCCGCTGCAAGCTCCCGCCCATGCGCCTGCAGCACTTCCCGCGCCAGGCGGGCGGGCAAGGGGCGCAGCACGGTATCGTCCATCCGGCTGAGTATCATGCGATACCGCCTCCCCATCATGGCCAGGAATTGCAGCAAGAAATCCGGCCGGTGGTCGACAAGCTGGTGGACTGCTGCAGCCGGGACGATCAGCACAGCGCTGGCAACAATCGCCATGGCGTCATTTCCGCGCGGCTCTCCCGAAAACAGGGAGGCTTCGCCGAACCACTGGTTTTGAGTCACCATGCTGAGAACGGATTCCCGGCCCTCGGGGCTGGTCACGCTGAGGCGCAGTACTCCCTCTTCAACGCAGAACAGCGCATCGGGCACGGACCCGAACGCATAAAGCTGCTCACCCCTGCCAAGCAGTCGGCGGCGGGCATGCTGGCGCAGCGCAGCATCGAGCTCCGGGCTCAATACTCCTGGTTCGTGCTGGGCCCTGTCTTCGTGCAACTGCCGATGTCCTTGATCCGCCTGTGAGGGCTGGCGTTCAACTGGCCAGTGCTTCCTTTAACCGGTCGCGCCGCTCCTTGAACATCGGAATGTCCTCGTAGGGAATATCGGGATTGGATCCCGCCGCGATGTTATCCAGGCGGTTCTTGACGATCGGGAGCAGTTCCGGGCTGGGATAGACGTAGAACTGTCCCACTTCGATTGCCTGGAAAGTGATGCTGGCCACTTCTTCTGCGGTCAACGACCCATTGGCGAGATCCTTCGCGGAAATGGCCTGGGTCGCCAGCTGGGACTTTGTCGGGCCGCTTTCATTGGCAAGATCGGCGGGCCGGGTGCGATAGCATTGGCTGATGTTGGTGGTCACGTATGAGGGACACAGCACAGCTGTCTTGACCTGATCTCCGGCCAGATCGAGATCGTGGTAAAGGCATTCCGAAATCGCGATCACGGCGTGTTTGGAAACGCTGTAAATGCCCATGCCGGGTGCCGTAACCAGTCCGGCCATCGAGGCGGTATTCACAATGCAGCCTTGATAGGCCGGGTCGGCAGCGGCGGCAGCAAGCATCCGCGGGGTGAAGCTCCGCACACCGTTGGCCACCCCATCGACGTTGACGGCGAACACCCACTTCCAATCCTTTTCGGTGCTTTCCCAGATCGGCCCACCGGATGCGACCCCGGCATTGTTGAACACCAGGTTGGCGGGGCCAAACTGGCGTTCGGCGGCCTCTGCGAGCGCCTCAACCGAAGCAGCGCTGGTCACGTCGGTCAACACACCAATCGCATCCGCACCGCTGGCCCGCAGCTCTTTAACCGCCGCATTCATCGCCTCGGCCTGCACGTCGGCAATCACCACCCGCATTCCCCGGCGTGCGGCCTCCTGTGCAATAGCCTTGCCCAGGCCAGAACCGCCGCCGGTTACTACGGCTACGCCGCCTTTCATGTTCTTCATCTGCACGCTCCTCGGTCTTTGCGGGTCCGGCCCGGTCAATAGCTGTAGGAAAAGATCGGATCGTCGAGATCGATGGCCGGGATGGCCTTGCTCTCGTAGAGATAATCCTGGCTGTGCTGCCACTCCGGCTTGTCACCGCTGCGTGGCAAGCGGTCCAGGCTGCGCAAGAGGTAGCCGGGATTGAGGTATTCGGTGTCGACCCACGGCCGCAGCGGCATGTCGTGATCATCCGGGCGCAAGGTCGGCGCTACGCTCTTCGCGCCGCGCGCCTCCAGATGGCGCAGCAGGCGGCAGACGAACTCGCCGATCAGGTCCGCGCGCAAGGTCCAGCTATAGTGCCCATAGCCATAAATCCAGGCCATGTTCGGCACGCCGGTGAACATCGTCCCGCGATAGGTCACAGTCTGCGCAAAATCGATATGGCGTCCGTCAACCCGGAAGGGGATCTCGCCCATCCCGGACATCTCAAAGCCGGTCGCGGTGATCACCACGTCGCAGTCGATGCGGCTGCCTGAACCAAGCTGGATCCCGGTTTCGTCAAAGGCTGCGATCTGGTCCGTCACGACCGATGCCTTGCCCGAAGCGACGGCCTTGAACAGGTCGCCATCAGGCACAAAGGCCACGCGCTGCTGCATGGGCTTGTAGGGCGGGGTAAAGTGGCGATCGACATCAAAGCCTTCGGGCAGGCAGGCCTTGACCCCGTCGATCAGCAGTTTCTTCAGCTTGTCGGGCGCTGCCTGCGCGCGCTCCAGCAGATCGGCGCGGTCGCGCACCACCTTGCGGCGCATGATTTCATGGATCCAGGCGTCATCGACATACAGCTGGACGCCTCGAAAAACTCTGGCGTTTGAAGGTCGGATTTGATTCACTTCGCCGACGAGGCGTCGGAGGCGGTGATGGCAGGGCAGCCGGGTTT
>NZ_BMZD01000016.1 GCF_014652615.1 Novosphingobium arvoryzae | reverse complement strand
CGCAACGAGCAATGCCCATGCGGCTCAGGCAAGAAGTACAAGCGCTGCTGCGCAGCAGCCTGACGCCGCGTCAACGCCGCCTTCCGTCGGCGCTTACGGTCAACCGCATCCACTCGCTGATCTTCAACTGATTGGTTTCGTGCCCATCGGCATGTAGCCTTCTCGAAAGCGGCGATCGTCACTGTCGCGTTGTCTGAGAGAGTTGCGATGACGAAGACCAGACGCAAAAGGAAGGTTACGCCTAGGCCGGTTTATTCTCTCAAGGCGGAGATTCAGGCTGCCTGGCCCACCTATTATGTCGTCGACGAGCCGGAGCGCCGCTTAGACGAGACATTCGTCCGGCTGAAGTGTGTGATCGTCGAGACCAGTGCAACGCTTGAGCAGCACAGGGGAGAGGAAATTGAAATACGGCTCGCATGCGAGCGATTTCTGCCCGACGTCTCCCAATCGGCTCAGCGAGCGCAGCTATCTCTAATTCTTCGCAAGAACCTTCGTTCGATGGTGGCTTATTTGCCCCCGGACGCAATTTGGGCGTTGCCAGGGATCATCGCGTCTAAGGCGATTACCCACGTCCAGGTGGATTGCGATGAACTCTACCGAGGCGTGGCCACTGGCTTGAGCATCTACCTCTCGACGCTTGCCGAAATGCACTCACTCGAGGCGCGTTTTGTAGAGGGGAGACCGCGGGATGCATGACGAGGTAAAGGGCCGTCTTGGAGCCCGAATCAAAAGGCCCACTTTCTGCATTTGTTCCTGCGCAGGAATGGCGGAATTCTGAGACTTTGAAATCGCCAGAGTCCCTAAAAAGGCATCGAACCAATACGTTAGTTGCCTAGCGCGGGCGAAATTGTGGGCCTTTCGAAAAACCACATTGCCTAAAATACTGATTTAACAAGAGAAAGGGTGGTAGACGTGAGTCCTCTTCTGGCACCAGTCAACCACTTTATCGTGTTGTTTTTACACGATAAAGTGGAGATTTCTGAAAATCTGATCCCACATTGATTCCCACATTTCGTGTGGGTCGTGGTGATCCTCGTCGGCCCTTTCTGGGACGCCAACCCAACCTCGCTGATACCATCATCTGCTTTTTGGCTGCGACACGGGACGAATCTTGACGGTGCATCGCGCTGGCTGCTGCGAGGTTGCAGCGGTCCTGCGGCAAGCGTCAATGGCATCGCGGTTGTCGCGCTGGATGTCAGCGGCCTGCACCAGTGCATTCCATGCCTCAGGGCTGTCGCTCTGCATCAGCCGCGCGCCTGCATCCCAGCGTGAAGGTGCGCCCACGATCCGGGCTGCCATGCGCTCGGGCCAGTGCCAGCCGTCTGGCATGGCACGGGCAACGGTGCCTGGGAGGAAAGACCATAGCAGGATACCCGCCAGCACGGCCCCGCCCGCCACTTGGTAGAGCTGCTGCCGCTGCTCGGAGGCGGTGCGCGCATGGGCTGCGACGCTGCGCATTTCCAGGGCAGCGTGGTTCAAGTCGCTCCGGGCCTGAGTGATCCTGTCCTGATCACTGCGCCTCGCGGCTTCGGCTGCGGCGGCGATCCGATTGCCGATGCTGTCAGGGGTCATCTGCATCGCGGGATGACCAGCCATGCCCTTCAGGCTCTCGCTGATCGCGCCCATCCGCTTGGCCATGTCGGTCAGGGTCGCACCGTAGTCGGGAATGACAATGTCTGCACGCTCGGCGGCAAGGTGCTGCACCGCCCGGCGCATCAGGGCTAACTCGCCCTCAAGGCGGGCAAACGCCTCGGCGGCGGGATCGTTCACGGTATCCGAGGTGAGTGGGTCGGGATCGGGTTCCGGCTCCGGCTCAAGGTCCAGGGTCAGTTCCACTTCATCAGCATCGGTATCCATTACGCTTCTCCTACAGGCTCATGCCGATTGAGCGGCTCCGCTCCATCGTGATGGAGGCGGCAAGGTCGCGGGCCAGATCGCGACCGAGTTCTGTCTTGATGCCCAGCTCGCGGGTGCGACCGCGCAACAGGGATTCGACCTGCGCGTCGCGCTCCAGGCTCTTCGCCATGTCCGTCATGCGATTGGTGAGCCTCTGCGCGCCCTTGCTGTCGCCATCGCGCTGCATGGCTTGCCGTGCTTGCCCCAGCCGCTGCCAGTCGCTGACGAAGCGGTCGGCTCGCTGCGCAGGATCGACGCGGATTTCGCCCTCAAGCTGCATGGCTCGGATTGCACCCTGGCTGCGACCATCGGCGGCCTCACGGGCGAGCGAGGGCTGGCGCTGCAAGGCGCTGGCGAGGTCGGCTGCGCCATTGGGCCGGATTGCGTCGAGCGCCTTTCCGGCCTTCTCCAGTGCGTCGCGCTGGTGTGGTAGGACCGGCAATCCCTGTTCGCGCATCTGCCCAAGGTCGGCGGCGGCGCGGGCATAGCGTTCGACGGCGCGGCGCTGATTGGACAGGCCATGCTGTTCGGTCGGCAGCACTTCGAGCCGGTTGACCTGCGGACGGAAGCCAGCGAAGATCGACTTCGCTCGTTCCGGCAACTGCCGTGCAATCTCGACAATGCGTTCGCGGAAGGTGATGCCGCGCCGTTCGGCAAACTGCTGCTCGGGCTTGTAATCGCTTGCCATGTCCTTGCCGCGCTCGCGGCTGAGCGTGCGGACAAGTTTGGACTGATCGGCGAAGTCGTCGCGGCCATAATGCAGGGCAAGGCCGTCACGGTGGCGAGACATCGCGACATAGGCACCATGGCTGTCCATGCCCGGCGTCGCCAGCACATGGGCGCGGTCCACGGTCATGCCCTGCGCCTTGTGGATCGTTGCGGCGTAGCCGTGATCGATGTTCGCATAATCCTTGGTGTCGAAGGCGATGCTGCGACCATCGTCGGTACGCACAGCCATGCGCTGCGGCGTCACCTGTTCAATGGTGCCGAGTGTACCGTTTTTGACGCCCATGCCCCGCTCGTTGCGCAGGAACATGATGCGGTCACCGCTGGCGAACTGGCGCTCGCCGCGCTCGGCGCGGATGGTCACGTCGTCGCCCAGCTCGCCACTGGCGCGCAGCTTTCCGCGCGCGGCGTCATTGAGTTCGCGCACCTCGTCATTGGTGTGGGTGAGGATGATCCGCGTATCGCCGGGGCTGGCCTGCCGTTCTCGATCCCAACGCTCGATCAGCTCGCCGCGTGCCGCTTCCCTCGTCTCGCCGACATGCACCATATCGCGTGTCCCATAGGCCTGAATGGCAAGTCCGGTGCGCCCGGTAGCAAGGTGCCGCGTGGCGTCTTGCTGCCAGCCGTCATGCTGACGGCGCACCTCGCTAATTTCGACGCCGCCGTGCCGTTCATGAATCGCACGAAAGGCAGCTCCCGCTTCGATGGCCTGAAGCTGCTGCGGGTCGCCAACCAGGACAACTTTCGCGCCTGCATCGGCGGCATGGGACAGCACGCGCTCCATCTGACGCGTGCCGACCATGCCTGCTTCATCGATCACCAGCACATCGCGCGCAGTGAGCATTTCGCGGCCCTGGCCCCACTGGTGTTCAAGGCTGGCGATGGTGCGCGATGCGATGCCTGAACCGTGCTCCAGCCCCTCGGCGGCAATGCCCGACAACGCTACACCGCGAACGGTATAGCCCGCGCTCTCCCATGCCTCGCGCGCCACACCTAGCATCGCGCTCTTGCCTGTCCCGGCATAGCCAACGACAATACTGAGTCCGCGCCCATCGGTCACATGCTCGAATGCTGCGCGCTGCTCGCCGGATAGCGCCAGGCCACGTTCCGCCGCGCGCGCCAGCGCTCCTTCCCGGCCACGATCTTCGACCTGATGCCGCTCGCGTTCTGCCAGCAATTCCGAAGCGCGACCGAGCCGCTGCTCGGTTTCGATCATCTGGCGCGATGTGAACCGCTCTTCGCCGCGTCCGTCCTTGCCCAGCGCGATCAGGTCGGCCGAAGAGCGCACTGCGCGCATGGCCAAATCGAACTGCTCTTTCCCGTCGCTATGCCGGTGCACGAACATGGCAAGATCGCGGTTCGTAAAGGTGGCCTGACTGTGCGTGATCGCGTCCAGTGCGACAGTTGGGTTGGCGATGATCCGCTCGCCATTGCGCTGCGCTACAGCGCGGTGTTCCTCGATCCGTTCGGCCTCCAGCCCGCGCACGCCCATGCGCGAAGCGGCGGGGCCGATCTTGTCCTGCGGTTCCAGCGCAATGCCCTGCGCCTCCAGGCTGCGGTGATCGATCCGTGCATCGATGTCGAGTTCGGCAAGGCGCTGGTTGACCTGTTCGGCCCAGCGCTCGCGCCATTGCTCAACCAGCTCGGCCTTGTTCCACTCACGCACCTTTGCGCCGAACCCGTCTTTGCCAACCTCGCGCATGGTGAGCATGACATGGGCGTGCGGCTTTGGCTGGCCGTCCGCACCAATATCCCAATGGACATTGAGGTCGGCGATCATGCCCTTTTCGACGAATTCGGCCTCGGCAAACTCCCGCGCCAGCTCGATGCCCTGTTCCTTGGTCAGCTCGCGCGGAATGGCGAATTCGACCTCGCGGGCAAGCTGCGCGTCCTTGCGCTTCTCGGCGGCTTCGACCGCGTTCCAGAGCTTTTCCCGGTCGGCAAATTCCTCGGGGGCACCTTCCGGCAACAGCACTTCGGAATGGACGACCCCGTCCTTGTTGGTGAAGTCATGGTCGCGGTCGAGCCGTTCGTCGTGCAGCCGCTCGGCCCCGCGATAGGCGGCGGCAGCAACAGCGCTGCGCCCGCTCGACCGGCTGATGACTTTGACGGAGAGGTGGAAGATCGCCATGACGGCAATCCATCTACGCCATGAGCGCGACGTCGGCACGACGTATAAGCGCGCCCTCCCATGATAAAATCCTGCTCGGGACTATTCAGTATCAGGCCGTCTCGACGACTCTACAGCATTGGGAGAGCATCGATATTATCATCAGCGCATCACCTCTCAATGGAGAACTTCGATGCGCAAACCCCGTGACTTTGATTCGGAACTGAAGGCGCTCGCCGACAAGGCAAAGCAGCTGAAGGAACGCCGCGTGCAGCAACTCGGCGAACTGGTGATCGCAACCGGGGCCGATGCGATCGATGCGGAAACGCTGGCCGGTGCGCTGCTGGTCATCGCTGAAAACAATGAAGCACAGAGGAAGGATGCGTGGCGCAAGCGGGGCGCGGCCTTCTTTCAGAGCAAGGCGCGCAAGCGTGGCGAGTGAACTCAAGGCCAGCCGGATGGCGCTCTTCCGCTTGACGGCGGCGCGGCATCGGCTTGAGGCGGCAAAGGCGCGAACCGACATGCGCGAATGGCAGGTCAAGCGCCGCGAACGCACGCGGCAACTGATCGAACTGGGCGGCCTGGTCGTGAAGGCCGGGCTGGTCGAACTCGCCGATGATGATCGCGCCGCGCTTTACGGTGCGTTCCTTACAGTCGCGGCCAAGCTGCGGGGCGAGGAACGGGAACAGGCGCTGGTGCTGTGGAAGCGGAAAGGCAAGCGGGCGTTTGAAGCAGAAAGCGATTGAGTGAGGTTCAGTCCCCGATTTCCCGCAACAGGATTTCCGCCTGCGCCAAAACAGTCTGCACAGCCTCGTCGGCAAGGTCTGGCGGATAGCCATATTTCTTGAGGATACGCTTCACCAAAACGCGCATACGGGCGCGGGCGCTTTCCCGCTGGTGCCAATCGACGGTCACATTGCTGCGCAACTGCTCCAGCAGCTCATGAGCGATGACGCGCAGCTTCTCGTTGCCCATGGCTTCAACGGCGCTCTCGTTTTCCGCGAGGGCCATGTAGAAGGCGACTTCTTCCTGGCTGAGGCCCATCTCCTCGCCGCGAGCGCGGGCGGCTTTCATATCCTTGGCGAGTTCGATCAGCTCCTGGATCATCTCGACCGCGGAAATGGCCCCGGCGTGATAGCGGGCGACAGCTTCTTCCAGGCGGTTCGAGAATGCCTTGCTCTCGACCAGATTAGTCTTGGAACGGCTGACAATTTCACCATTGAGAAGCTTCTTCAGGGCTTCCAGAGCGAGGTTCTTCTTCTCCATCTTGCCGACTTCCATCAGGAATTCGTCCGACAGGATGGAGATGTCCGGGGACTGAAGTCCGGCCACTTTCAGGATGTCGATGATCTCGGATGATGCAACGGCCCGGTCCACGAGCTGCTGCACGGCAAATGCCCGGTCCTTCTCGCTGATCTTGCCGGTTGCGGTGGTCTTGGCGAGTGCCGCCCGGATGGCCTGGAAGAACCCGACTTCGTCCCGAATGGCGCGGGCTTCGTCGCTGGCTGAAGCCAAGGCATAGGCCTTCGACAGTTCCAGAACCATGTCGAGGAACCGGCGATGCGCGCGCTTCTTCTCTTCGTCGGTCTTCTGCCGTGCGGCCTGCGATTCCTGCCACTTCAGAACCCAGTCGATGGCACCGCCAAGGCAGATCAGGCGTTCGCGGGGCTGCCCGGTGATACCGGGAAGGTAGTTGAAGCCGTGGAACAGGTCGCGGATGGCTTCGTACCGCTCCATCATCGCAGCGACGGCGGCGGATTCGTCGATGCCGGTCTTGTCGCGGTCGGAATCGGTATACTGGCTGAGCGCATTTCGCAGGTTCTGCGCGACGCCGATGTAATCGACCACCAGCCCACCGGGCTTGTCCTTGAACACCCGGTTCACACGGGCAATGGCCTGCATCAGCCCGTGTCCGCGCATTGGCTTGTCGATGTACATGGTGTTCATGCACGGAGCATCAAAGCCGGTGAGCCACATGTCGCAGACGATGACCAGGCGAAGCGGATCATCGGGATTGCGTGCACGCTTGGCGAGGTCATCGCGGCGCTTCTTCGATCCGATATGCGGCTGCCAGTCGAGCGGGTCCGATGCCGAGCCGGTCATCACGATCTTTACTGCGCCCTGGGCATCGTCGGTTGAATGCCACTCGGGCCGCAAGGCGATGATACGGTCATAAAGGGCAACGCAGATTCGGCGGCTCATGCAAACGGCCATCGCCTTGCCGTTCATGGCTTCGATGCGCGCCTCCAGGTGCGCAACCATGTCTTCTGCCACCTGCGCCAGCCGTTTATCGGAACCGACCAGCGCTTCGACAGCGGACCATTTCGCCTTCAGCTTTTCCGCTTCGGTCAGCGATTGATCTTCGACCAGCGCCTCGATCTCGCTGTCGATCAGCGGTTTTTCATCGTCGTTCAGCTCGATCCGGGCGAGGCGGCTTTCGTAGAAGATCGGCACGGTCGCACCGTCTTCCACGGCGCGGCTGATGTCATAGATGTCGATATATTCGCCGAAGATCGCGGGCGTGTTGATGTCGGCGGCTTCAATCGGCGTGCCGGTGAAACCGATGAAAGAGGCGTTCGGCATGGCCTGCCGGATATAGTGGGCATAGCCATAGCGCCTGAGGCCGGTTTCCCGGTTCAGCTTTGACTCAAAGCCATACTGGCTGCGGTGCGCTTCGTCGGCGATGACGATGATGTTGCGCCGGTCGGACAGCAGCGGGAAACTCTCCTCGCCCTTTTCCGGCGAGAACTTCTGCACGGTGGTGAACACCACCCCGCCAGCCGCCTTGTCGAGCAGCCGCTTGAGGTCGGCACGGCTATCTGCCTGTTCGGGGTTCTGGCGGATCAGGTCACGGCACAGACCGAACGTGCCGTAAAGCTGATCGTCGAGATCGTTGCGGTCGGTCAACACGACCAGCGTCGGGTTTTCCAGCGCCTGCGATTTCACGGCCAGTCCGGCGAAGAAAGCCATCAGCAGGCTCTTGCCCGAACCCTGCGTGTGCCAGATCACTCCGATCTTGCGGTCGCCATCGGGACGCGATGCTTCCACAGCCTGGCGCACGGCCTTCTGAGCGCCGTGGAACTGGTGATAGCCGGCGATGATCTTGAACGGGCCTTCGCCCTTGTCGCCGAACACGATGAAATCGCGGATGAGGGCGAGCAGGTTAGCGCGGGTGAACACGCCGCGCAGCAGGGTTTCCAGCTCCGGCGTGCCCCGGTGGGCAAAGTCCTCGCCGTCCACCGTGCGCCAGGGCATGAAGCGTTCGGCATTGGCGGTGATGGAGCCGATGCGGGCTTCCATGCCGTCCGATGTCACCAGAACGGCATTGGTGCTGAACAGGCCGGGGATCTGGTGCAGATAGGTCTGCAATTGGTTGTAGGCATCGGCAATCGTGGCGTTCTGTGCGGCGGCGTTTTTCAGTTCCAGCACGGCCAGCGGCAAGCCGTTGACGAACAGGACAAGGTCCGGGCGACGATTGGCGCGGTTCTGGACGACGACGAACTGGTTGACCGCCAGCCAGTCGTTGGCATCGGCGCGCTCCAAGTCGATCAGCCAGATTTTGGTGGCGGCGGTTTTGCCGCTGTCGGCCCGATATTCGACATCGACGCCCTCGGTCAGCAGCTTGTGGATGCGCCGGTTCTCTTCGACCAGATCGGGCAGTTCGCCAGTCAGCACTCGCCGCATGGCTTCGGCGCGCGCGGCCTCCGGCGCGTCCGGGTTGATCCGGGCAATCGCCGCTTCCAGCCTGCCGGTCAGAACAACATCGCCGAACGAGCGGCGTTCCGGCAAGGAACCGTCGGGCGCGATCACCGAGCCGTGGAGATAGCTCCAGCCCAGCTCCTGCAGCGTCTCGATGGCCGCCAGCTCGACAATGTCTTCCGTGATTGTCATTCGGCCATAGTCCATTGATTTATAGTGATATATTGGCCAGCGCGGGTTCCGATTATCGGAACATTCCTTGACTTCCCCAGGGAGTGATGTATATAGACGCTCATGGGTCAGTCACTGCGTAGCGGGGGCTGGCCCTGCTTTTTTGGGCAGAACAACCAATCCAAAACCATCTGTTCTGCCGCTCGCGCTGCGCCGCAGCTTGCTTTCGACAATAGCCCAATCCGCCTTGTCGGGCTTGCCCAGAACGTGGCGACCGATGGGTGAAACCACTAGATCGGCGAGTTGCAGTCCGGCGATATTCTCTTTCTTGTCACGAAGATGCAGCCCCCTCACGCGCCGTTCGATGTCAGCGGCCTGCATGAACCGCGTCCCCTGAATTTTCAGGTTCAACCATGCCAATTCAATGCCTCGGTCCAAGGTGCTGCCGCGCTTCTCGGCAACGATAATGCCCCCGCCTGCAACTGGGCCAACATCAAGGCAGAACCGCTCAACCAGGATATCCAAGCTAAGCATGTAGGGATCAACGGCAGCCAGACCGTATCGCTGGAGATGGACATCCTTGTGCACGACACAGGCCACAACCTGATATTCAAGCTGCGCCATCAATGCATTGATCTCAGCATAAAACGCCTGCCGAAATCCTGCGTCTTTGAGACGTTCAAACCCGGCGCGGTTGCGGGCGATATCGGCAGTATGCAGGACAATGTCCGTGGTGCCGAACATCGATAGCTTGAACTTGTCCAGCGCCGCCGCGACCTCATTGCGGGCATAGTCGCGGTCCATAATCACGCCGCCCAGCACGAACACCGGATAAAGCGGATCGATCACGGTCAGATTGTGATCGCCGGACTCATCTAGAAACAGAACCTTCATGCAGCCGAGCCACCCGCCGCCTGGGCCAGGACCGCTGCCCTGATTTCGTCATTATCAAAGAATGCGTCCTCCAACCCCTTCGCCCCAGTAAAGTCGGCTTCCAAAATGTTCTCCGCATCGCGGAAATCGGCATTTTTGAAGCGGCATCTGTTGAACGACGCTCCCCGCAAGTTGGCCTGATAAAATGGGCCATAGCTGACCTGTCCACAGCCATAACTTCCGTCATCGTTGTCGTAGTATTCCATGTGCGTTTCCGGCGGCGCTTCTGACCATTGAAGTTCAGAGCCGTTGAATTTCGCATGGCTCAAGTCGCTGTCCATAAACGAACAATCCAAGAAATGCGAAAAATTCGTGGCGAAGTCGCCAAGTCCAGCAAGAGGGTTGTAGGGCGCAAACGTCACGTTGCGGCAATTCAAGTGGTCATCCTCGACATCTTCCGCCCCCACATAGCGTCCCGGCGTCAGGATAAAGCCATGCTTGCGGACCTCCTCCAACTTCGCCGACCGGCAGAAGCCGGGGATGTCCTGATATTCGTCAAGTCCCGCATCGGGCTTTGCCCGCCAACGGTGAAGGCAGCCATCAAGGAAGGCCGTGTGCCCGAGGACTGGAAGCCGGCCAAGACCCGACAAAAGGACCGCGATGCGCGTTGGTCGATCAAGTACAGC
>NZ_BMZD01000015.1 GCF_014652615.1 Novosphingobium arvoryzae | reverse complement strand
CGCTCCCCCGCCCGGCCACCCAACGGAATTGTACGCTGTGGGTGGCCGGGCGGGGGAGCGGGCCGGTGCCGAACCCGAAATTCGCTCTTTCGCGAATTTCGGAAAGACAATGGCCATTACGCGGGCGGCAGCAGCCGTTCGCGCCCGTGCTGGACCACCTCCGCCAGCCAGTCCTTGCCCGCCCGCACCCGCGCCAGGTTGTGCGTGTCCTTGTGGGTGACGATCCAGAAGCTGCGCAGGATGCGTCGCTCCGGTAGGACCGGAACCAGCGCCGGATCGGCATCGCCGATGAAGCACGGCAGCACCCCCATCCCCGCCCCCGCCGCGACCAGCCGATGCTGGGCATTGATGCTGGACGAGCGCAGCGTTGCCGCCAGGCCAGGGTGCAGTTCATCCAGATAGCGCAGTTCCGGCGCATAGAGCAGATCGGGGATGTACCCGACCAGCCGGTGCCCCTGCGCCAGTTCCGCCGCGCGCGCGGGCATCCCCGCATCCGCCAGATACGGCCGACTGGCATAGAGTCGCAGTGCATAGTCCGACAGCTTGCGCGCGATCACCGGTCCGGCCTTGGGGCGCGATAGCGTCACGGCAATATCCGCCTCGCGCTTCGACGGGCTGAGGAACCCGCTGCTGGCGACCAGATCGATCGTCAAGACTGGGTGCGCGCGGGCGAAATCGGGCAGGAGGGGCGGCAGGAACCATGTGCCGAACCCTTCCGACACGCTGATCCGCAACGTGCCGGACAGCCCGCCGCTGGCCCCCGCCCCCTCGCCGATCCCGGCGGCGGCGTGCGCCATGGCTTCCACCCGCGCCAGCAGCGCCTCGCCCGCCTCGGTCAGCACCTGCCCTTCGCGGGTCTGCTCGAACAGGGTTGCGCCCAGCCGTGCTTCCAGCCGACGCAGGCGGCGGCCCATCGTGGTGGCGTCCACGCCCATGACCTGCGCCGCGCGTGCCAACTGACCCGCGCGGGCAATCGCCAGAAATGCCTGATAATCGCTCCAGTCCGTCACCTGCATAAATGCAGCTCATAGGCGCGAAATTGCAACTTGTCTGCACCGCAATGCAGGTGCAGGGCTGTGGCAACACGGGATTCGAGAGGAACCGCCCATGCGCTTTATCGACCATTTCATTGCCGGTGGCACCGGCGGCCTGACCACGGCTCGCAAGGGCGACGTGTTCGATCCCAACAACGGCGGCGTTCAGGCGCAAGTCGCGCTGGGCGATGCCGCCGTGCTGGAACGCGCCGTGCAGGCCGCCGCCGCCGCGCAGCCCGGCTGGGCCGCGACCAACCCGCAGCGCCGCGCCCGCGTGATGTTCAACTTCAAGTCGCTGGTCGAAGCCAACATGGATGAACTGGCGCTGATGCTGTCCAGCGAACATGGCAAGGTCATCGCCGACGCCAAGGGCGACATCCAGCGCGGGCTGGAAGTGATCGAATTCTGCTGCGGCATCCCGCACGTCCTGAAGGGCGAATACACGCAAGGCGCCGGGCCCGGCATCGACGTCTATTCGATGCGCCAGCCGATCGGCATCGGCGCCGGCATCACCCCGTTCAACTTCCCCGCGATGATCCCCCTGTGGATGAGCGGCGTGGCGATCGCCACCGGCAACGCGTTCATCATCAAGCCCAGCGAGCGTGACCCCAGCGTGCCGGTGCGGCTGGCCGAACTGTTCCTGGAGGCCGGCCTGCCCGAAGGCATCTGCCAGGTCGTCCACGGTGACAAGGAAATGGTCGACGCGATCCTCGATCACCCGGCGATCGGTGCGGTCAGCTTCGTCGGTTCGTCCGACATCGCGCACTACGTTTACAACCGCGGCGTCGCGGCGGGCAAGCGCGTGCAGGCGATGGGCGGGGCCAAGAACCACGGCATCGTCATGCCGGATGCGGACCTCGATCAGGTGGTCAACGATCTGGCGGGGGCAGCCTTCGGTTCGGCCGGGGAACGCTGCATGGCGCTGCCGGTGGTCGTGCCGGTCGGCGCGGATACGGCCGAGCGCCTGAAGGCCAAGCTGATCCCGGCGATCGAGGCGCTGAAGGTCGGCATCTCGACCGATGCCGAGGCGCATTACGGCCCGGTCGTGACCCAGGCGCACAAGGAAAAGGTCGAAGGCTGGATCGCCCGCTGCGTGGAAGAGGGTGCGGAACTGGTGATCGACGGGCGCGGGTTCACCCTGCAAGGCCACGAAAACGGCTACTTCGTCGGCCCGACGCTGTTCGATCACGTCACCCCCGACATGGACAGCTATCACAACGAGATCTTCGGCCCGGTGCTACAGATGGTCCGCGCCAACGATTTCGAGGAAGCGCTGAGCCTTGCCAGCAAGCACCAGTATGGCAACGGCGTGGCGATCTTCACGCGCAACGGCCACGCCGCGCGCGAATTTGCCGCGCGGGTGAACGTCGGCATGGTCGGCATCAACGTGCCGATCCCGGTGCCGGTCGCCTATCACACCTTCGGCGGGTGGAAGCGCAGCGCGTTTGGCGACACCAACCAGCACGGCATGGAGGGCGTGAAGTTCTGGACCAAGGTCAAGACCGTCACCGCCCGCTGGCCGGATGGCTCGCCCGATGGCGGAAATGCGTTTGTCATCCCGACGATGGGGTGAGATAGGCTAGGCTTATGTTCAATCAGTTTGCCCTGACCGAAGACCAGCTCGCCATTCAGGACATGGCGCGCAAGTTCACCGCCGATCGAATCACGCCCTTTGCCGCGCAGTGGGACGAGGATCACCATTACCCCGTCGACGTCTGGAAGGCGGCGGGGGAACTGGGCTTTGGCGCGATCTATGTGTCCGAGGAATCGGGCGGGATTGGCCTCGGGCGGCTGGAAGCGGCGCTGATCATGGAAGCCATGGCCTATGGCTGCCCGGCGACCAGCGCCTATATCTCCATCCACAACATGGCGGCGTGGATGGTCGACACGTTCGGCGGCGATGACCTGAAGGCGCGTTACCTGCCGGACCTGGTGTCGATGGACAAGATCGCCAGCTATTGCCTGACCGAGCCCGGCAGCGGATCGGACGCGGCGGCGCTGAAAACCACTGCGCGGCTGGACGGGGACCACTATGTCCTCAACGGCACCAAGCAGTTCATTTCGGGCGGCGGGGTGAACGACGTTTATGTCGTGATGGTCCGCACCGGCGATAACGGCGCAAAGGGCATTTCCTGCCTGGTGGTGGACAAGGACACGCCCGGCCTGTCGTTCGGCGCGCCGGAAAAGAAGCTGGGCTGGAACGCCAGCCCCACCGCGCAAGTAATCTTCGAGGATTGCCGGGTGCCGGTGGCCAATCGCGTCGGCGCGGAAGGGGACGGGTTCCGCTTCGCGATGGCCGGGCTGGACGGCGGGCGGCTCAACATCGGGGCCTGTTCGCTCGGCGGGGCGCAGCGCTGCCTGGACGAGGCGATTGCCTATACCAAGGATCGCCAGCAGTTCGGTCAGCCGGTGGCCGATTTCCAGAACACCCAGTTCATGCTGGCCGACATGGCGACCGACCTCGAGGCCGCGCGCGCCTTGCTTTACATGGCAGCCTGCAAGGTCAGCGCCAATGCGCCCGACAAGTCGCGCTTCTCGGCCATGGCCAAGCGCCTCGCCACCGACAGTGGCAGCAAGATCGTCAACGATGCGTTGCAACTGTTCGGCGGCTATGGCTACCTCAAGGACTATCCGATCGAGCGGTTCTGGCGCGACCTGCGGGTTCATTCGATCCTGGAGGGCACGAACCAGATCATGCGCATGATCGTGGGACGGGATCTGCTGCGCCAATGACCAATATTTCCGGGACTGACGACATTATCATCCGGCGCGAAGGCGCCGCCGGGTTCCTCTCGCTCAATCGCCCCAAGGCGATCCATGCACTGACCCTGCCGATGGTCCACGCGATGACCGCCGCGCTGCTGGAATGGCGGGACGATCCCGAAGTGCGCGCGGTGATCATCGACCATGCGGAGGGGCGCGGCTTCTGCTCTGGCGGGGACATCGCGTTCCTGCGCAATTCGGCGCTGAACGATGGCGGCGTGTCCGGGCGGCAGTTCTTCCACGATGAATACCAGCTCAACCATCTGATCTTCACCTATGAAAAGCCGGTCGTGGCCTTCATGGACGGGATCACGATGGGCGGCGGCGTGGGCATTTCGCAGCCTGCGCGATTCCATGTCGCGACCGAGAATACCCGCTATGCCATGCCCGAAACCGGGATCGGCCTGTTCCCGGACGTTGGCGGCGGCTGGTACCTGTCGCGCCTGCCCGGGCGGATCGGGCAGTTCCTGGCGCTGACCGGCGCGCGGTTTGACGGGGCGGAATGCAAGTGGGCGGGCCTTGCCACCCACTACCTGCCGCACGAGGCGCTGGCCGAGGCGAAGGCCCGGATCGCGCAGGGGCATGAACCGGGGCAAGTGCTGGCCGCGCTCTCCGCCACCCCGCCCCATGCCCGGATCGAGGATAACGCGCTGCGCATCGCAAAGCACTTCGCGTCGGACCGGTATGAGGACATTCTGGCCAGTCTGTCCACCGACGACAGCGAATGGGCGGCAAAGGAACTCGCCACCCTGCAAACCAAATCGCCCCAGACCTGCAAGGTTGCGCTGCGCCAGCTGGCCGAGAGCCTGATGTGCGCCGATTTTGCCGCGAACATGGCGATGGAATACCGCATCGCCAGCCGCGTTCTGACCCTGCCCGACTTTGCCGAAGGGGTTCGCGCCGTGATCGTCGACAAGGACAACACACCGCAGTGGAACCCGGCCACGCCCGAAGGCGTGACCGATGACCTGATCGCCAACATTTTCGCAGCCCTGCCGGCTGCCGAGGAATGGAAACCCCTATGAGCTTCGAAAACATCCTGGTCGAACAGCGCGGCGCGGTCACGCTGATCACGCTGAACCGTCCGCAGGCGCTGAACGCGCTCAACAGCCTGGTGCTGGAAGACCTGATCGCCGCCTTTGCCGCGTTCGAGGCGGACCCGTCGCAGCGCTGCGCGGTGCTGACCGGGGCAGGCGAAAAGGCGTTCGCCGCCGGGGCCGACATCAAGGAAATGGCCGACAAGCCAGCAGCGGACTTCTACAGCCAAGACTTCTTCAGCCGCTGGACCAGCCATCTGGTCAAGACCACGCGCAAGCCCTGGATCGCCGCCGTCAACGGCTTTGCGCTGGGCGGCGGGTGCGAGCTTGCCATGATGGCGGACTTCATCATCGCGGCGGACACCGCCCGCTTTGGCCAGCCCGAAATCAAGCTGGGCGTGGCCCCCGGCATGGGCGGCAGCCAGCGCCTGACCCGCGCCGTGGGCAAGGCCAAGGCGATGGAAATGTGCCTGACCGGGCGAATGATGGGCGCCGAGGAAGCCGAACGCAGCGGCCTTGTCGCGCGCGTGGTGCCGCTGGCGAACCTGCTCGACGAAGCCTTGAAGACCGCCGCCGAAATCGCCGCGATGCCGCCGCTGGCCGCCATCGCGAACAAGGAAATGGTCAACGCCGCGTTCGAAACCACGCTGGAACAGGGCGTGCTGCTGGAACGCCGCATCTTCCAGGTCCTGACCGCGACCGAGGACAAGGCCGAAGGCATGGCCGCGTTCATCGAGAAGCGCCCCGGCGTGTGGCAGGGGAAGTAAGCCCATGAAGATCGCGTTCATCGGCCTTGGCAACATGGGCGGCGGGATGGCCGCGAACCTGGTCAAGGCCGGGCATGACGTCCACGCCTTCGACCTGTCGGCAGACGCCCTTGCCCGCGCGGCCGAGAATGGCTGCACCACCTACACCTCGGTGCGGGAAGCTGTGCAGGGCGCCGATGCGGTCGTTTCGATGCTGCCCAACGGGGCGATCGTCAACAGCGTCTATACCGCCGATGTGATCGGCCATGCGCCCGCCGGCGCGCTGCTGCTCGATTGCTCGACCATCGATGTCGACACGGCGAGGCTGATTGGCGCTGCCGCGGCGTCGGGCGGCTATCCGATGGTCGATGCCCCGGTTTCCGGCGGGATCGCGGCGGCCAATGGCGGCACGCTGACCTTCATGGTCGGCGGCAGTGCGGATGCCTTTGCCAAGGCCGAACCCATCCTGTCCGCGATGGGCAAGGCGGTGATCCACGCCGGGGACAGCGGCGCGGGCCAAGCCGCCAAGATCTGCAACAACATGATCCTGGGCGCGACGATGATCGCCACGTGCGAGGCCTTTGCGCTGGCCGAGAAGCTGGGGCTGGACCTCCAGACCTTCTACGACATTTCCAGCAAGGCCTCGGGCCAGTCGTGGTCGATGACCAGCTACTGCCCGGTTCCCGGCGTCGGCCCGGCCAGCCCGGCGGACAACGGCTATCAGGGCGGGTTTGCCGCCGCGCTGATGCTCAAGGACCTGAAGCTGGCGATGGAAGCGGCCCGCTCCGCCGGATCGCAAGTGCCGATGGGCGCACGCGCCGAGGAACTCTACGCCGCGTTCAACGCCGCCGGGAATGGCGGGCAGGACTTTTCCGCGATCATCAAGACGCTTTAGGCCGTCGCCCTTCGACAAGCGCCGAGTGCTGGGATAAGGGGAGCAGGTGTCCAGCGCTTCCCCCACTCCCCACCATGAACACCACGCCGCCCCGTTCATCGCGGTGACATTTGGCATCGCGCTGTTCAGCGTGATGGACGGGCTGATGAAGAACGCCTCGATCGCAGTCGGGGCGTATAACGCGATGCTGTTCCGCTCGCTGATCGGGACCGCGCTGATGTTCCCGTTGTGGAAGCTGCGCGGCGGGGTTTGGCCCAATGCCGGAGCGATGAAGCTGCACGCGCTGCGCGGTGCGGTCAGCGGCGGCATGGCGACGACGTTCTTCTGGGGGCTGGTGCGCGTGCCGATGGCGGAAGGCATCGCGCTGTCGTTCATCGCGCCGCTGATCGCGCTCTACCTTGCCGCCGTGCTGCTGGGCGAAACCATCGGCAAGCGCGCGATCCTGGCCTCGCTGCTGGGGCTGGCTGGCGTGGTGGTGATCGGTGCGGCCCGGATCGGCGAGCAGGATTTCAGCGACGATGCCGCCTGGGGGATCGGCGCGATCCTGCTGTCGGCCGTGCTCTACGCCTTTAACCTGATCCTCCAGCGCAAGCAGGCGTTGCTGTCCGGCCCGACCGAGGTGGCGCTGTTCCAGACGGTGTTCGTCGCGCTGTTCCTGGGCCTGGCCGCACCGTGGCTGGCCGCTGTGCCGGACAATCGCGCGCTGCTGGACATTGGCGCGGGGGCGGTGCTGGCGATGATTTCGCTGATGGTGATCTCGTGGGGCTATGGCCGGGCGGAAACGCAGGTACTGCTGCCGATCGAATACACGGCGTTCATCTGGGCCGCGATCATCGGCTGGTTCATGTTCGCCGAACCGGTGACGGTGCCGACAATCATCGGCGTGGTCCTGATCGTATTGGGATGCTGGATCGCCGCACCGCGCAAGGAACATATCGAACAGACCGCACTTTAGTCTAATATCGGCCCCGCCCCTTGACGCGCGGGGGATTCGCGCGCATCGGCGGCGCCGACAACTGGCCCTGCTGCACTCGCGAAAAGGGCGCGCGGGGCAGGGTATTTTAGCTCAGGAGATCAGCAGGGATGACCCAGGTCGGACAGGATACACTCGGTACGCGCAGCACGCTGAACGTGGGGGGCAAGGAGTTTGCCTATTACTCGCTGAAGAAGGCCGCCGCCAAGCTGGGCGACGTCAGCCGCCTGCCGTTCAGCATGAAGGTGCTGCTGGAAAACCTGCTGCGGTTTGAAGACGGCGGTTTCACCGTATCGACCCAGGATGCCCAGGCGCTGGTCGACTGGCAGAAGAACCCGACCGAATCGCAGAACGAAATCCAGTACCGTCCGGCCCGCGTGCTGCTGCAGGACTTCACCGGCGTGCCCTGCGTCGTCGATCTGGCCGCGATGCGCGACGCGATTGCCAAGCTGGGCGGCGACACCAGCAAGATCAACCCGCTGGTCCCCGTGAACCTGGTGATCGACCACTCGGTCATGGTCGATGAATTCGGCCACCCAAAGGCGTTCGAACAGAACGTCGAGATCGAATACCACCGCAACATGGAACGCTATGACTTCCTGAAGTGGGGTTCCAAGTCGCTCAACAACTTCTACGCCGTTCCCCCGGGCACCGGCATCTGCCACCAGGTGAACCTGGAAAACATCGCGCAGACGGTGTGGACCTCGACCGACCAGAACGGCGCCACCGTGGCCTATCCCGACACCTGCGTCGGCACTGACAGCCACACCACCATGATCAACGGCCTGGGCGTGCTGGGCTGGGGCGTCGGCGGGATCGAAGCCGAAGCCGCGATGCTCGGCCAGCCGGTCTCGATGCTGATCCCCGAAGTCGTCGGCTTCAAGCTGACCGGCGCGCTGAAGGAAGGCGTGACCGCGACCGACCTGGTGCTGACCTGCACCAACATGTTGCGCAAGCATGGCGTGGTCGGCCGCTTCGTCGAATACTACGGCCCCGGCCTCGCCTCGCTCAGCCTGGCGGACCGTGCAACGCTGGCCAACATGGCGCCGGAATACGGCGCGACCTGCGGCTTCTTCGGGATCGACGACAAGACGCTGGACTACCTGCGCCTGACCGGCCGCGAGGAAGATCAGATCGCGCTGGTCGAGGCCTATGCCAAGGAGCAGGGCTTCTGGATCGACCCCAACGCGCCGGACGCCGTGTTCTCCAGCACGCTGGAACTCGACATGGGCACCGTGGTGCCGTCGCTCGCCGGTCCGAAGCGCCCGCAGGACCGCGTGGACCTGACGCAAGTTGACGACGTGTTCGCCAAGGACATGGCCGAAACCTACAAGAAGACCAACACCCGCGTGCCGGTCGAAGGCAAGGACTTCGACATCGGTGACGGCGACGTGATGATCGCTGCGATCACCAGCTGCACTAACACGTCGAACCCCGGCGTGCTGGTTGCCGCCGGCCTGGTTGCCAAGAAGGCCGACGAACTGGGCCTGAAGCCCAAGCCGTGGGTCAAGACCAGCCTCGCACCGGGGTCGCAGGTCGTCACCGACTACCTCGAAAAGGCCGGCCTCCAGTCGCACCTCGACAACGTCGGGTTCAACCTGGTCGGCTATGGCTGCACCACCTGCATCGGCAACTCCGGTCCGCTGGCCGAACCGATCAGCAAGGCGATCAACGAAAACGGCCTCGTCGCCGCCGCCGTGATCTCGGGCAACCGCAACTTCGAAGGCCGCGTCTCGCCCGACGTGCGCGCCAACTTCCTCGCCTCGCCGCCGCTGGTGGTGGCCTATGCGCTGAAGGGCACCGTGATCGACGATTTCGTCACGACCCCGATCGGCACCGGCAAGGATGGCCAGGACGTGTTCCTCAAGGACATCTGGCCGACCAACGAGGAAGTCGCCAGCACGATGGCCTCCTGCATGGACCGCGCGATGTTCCAGGCCCGCTATGCCGACGTCTACAAGGGCGACGAGCACTGGCAGGCGATCAACGTCACGGGCAGCGAAACCTATTCCTGGCGCGCCGGGTCGACCTATGTCGCCAACCCGCCGTACTTCGACGGCATGTCGATGACCCCGGCTCCGGTGCAGGACATCGTCGAAGCCAAGCCGCTGCTGATCCTGGGCGATTCGATCACCACCGACCACATCAGCCCGGCCGGCAACATCAAGGCTGACAGCCCGGCTGGCCAGTGGCTGATGGAGCACCAGGTCGCCAAGGCCGACTTCAACTCCTACGGCGCGCGCCGCGGCCACCACGAAGTGATGATGCGCGGCACCTTTGCCAACATCCGCATCCGCAACGAAATGGTCCCCGGCATCGAAGGCGGCATGAGCCGCTATGGCGAGGAAGTGCTGCCGGTCTATGACGTGGCGATGAAGCACAAGGCCGACGGTACGCCGATGGTCGTCGTTGCGGGCAAGGAATACGGCACCGGCTCCAGCCGTGACTGGGCCGCCAAGGGCACCAACCTGCTGGGCGTGCGCGCGGTGATCGTGGAGAGCTTCGAGCGTATCCACCGTTCCAACCTGGTCGGCATGGGCGTGCTGCCCCTGCAGTTCAAGGACGGCCAGACCCGCGAAACGCTGGGCCTGACCGGCGACGACACCTTCACCATCAAGGGTGTTGCCAGCCTGCAGCCGCGCCAGGACGTTGAAGTCGTCGTCACCCGCAAGGATGGCAGCAGCTTCAGCTTCACCGCGCTGTGCCGGATCGATACCGCCAACGAAATCGAGTATTTCAACAACGGCGGCATCCTGCACTACGTGCTGCGCAAGCTGGCCGCCTGATGCTGGAGACCCCGGTCCAGAGCGCACTGGAAGAGGTCCTCGTGCCTCGTCTGGGGGCACTGGGATGGAAGCGCCGCGGTTCGCGTGGCTTCCTCCAGCGTCACGGCTCCACGGCCTGGGTCATCCGCATCCAGCACGGCGACTATTACAAGAAGCATGGCGCGTGCCGCTTGACGGTGCGCGTCATGCGCGTCCGGTTCCTGCCGTTCGCCTCGCGCAAGGCGATCGAGCCATGCCTGCGCTCGCCGCAGTTGTGGCGCGAAACCTCGTGGGACGATCCGTTCCTGCTGCGTTTCGCGCGGCGCACGATGCGGTCATTGGGCGAGCTGACCGAGGCGGGCGAGCCGTTCTGGTACAGCTATGACGCCGACAGCGCAGAGGATTGCCTGCGCGTTGCCACCGAAGTCGCCGATGACATCGAAACGTACGCAATGCCCTGGTTCAGCAAGCTGTTCTGGCGCGCGCCGCACCACATCAAGGGCCGCAAGCAGGCCGAGCAGGAGCGCTTTGACACGCTGCGCGCCAGCAAGGGCTGAAACCGGCCCCACCGGATAAACGAAAAAGGGCGGTCCGCAGGGACCGCCCTTTTTTCATGCCGGATCGCGCCGCGACCGGTCAGGCCGTGCGCCGGGCCAACCGCCGCCGCCCGACCAGCACCGCCGCCGCTGCGCCAAACAGCAGCATCATCGGCGGGGCCGGAACGTCGGTCCCGCTGGAGGTGTTGCCCGTCGAAGTGTTGCCCGAGCTGGTCGAGGTCGAAGTCGAGGACGAAGTGGACGACGAAGTCGACGAGCTGGTGCTCGACGACGTCGAGGAGCTGGTGCTGGTCGAGACGTTGCCCGAAGTGCTGGTGCTCGACGACGTGCTGGTGCTGACGTTCCCCGAGGTCGAGGAGCTGGTCGACACATTACCCGACGACGACGTCGAGCTGGACGACGACACGTTGCCCGACGATGACGAGGTCGAATTGTTGCCGGACGACGAACTGACGTTGCCCGACGAGGTGCTGACGTTGCCCGACGAGGTGCTGACGTTGCCCGAGCTGGTCGAGGTGGAGCTGCTGCTGGTCACGCCGCCGGTCGAAGTCGAGACGTTGCCGGACGACGTCGAAGTGCTGCTGGTGACGCCACCCGTGGAGGTCGAAACACCGCCGGTCGATGTCGAGACGCCCCCCGTGGAGGTCGAGACCCCGCCGGTGGAGGTCGAGATGCCGCCCGTCGAGGTCGAGGTCGATCCGCCCGTCGAGGTGAACCCGCCGGTCGAGGAGGAGCTGGAACCGCCCGACGACGAGGTCGAACCGCCAGAGGTCGAAGTGGAAGTGGAGCCGCCCGAGGTCGTGGTGGAAACCACCACGCTGCCGCTGCTGCCGCCGCTGCCGCCGAAGAACCCGCCAAAGAAGCCGCCGCCAAAGCCGAAGCCGCCCGACCCGCCAATCACTACCGGCCCGCCATCGCCGCCGCCCGAAGGCATCGGCATTTGCGGGAGCTGCGGCAGCACGGGCATGGCCATCGCCATCTGCTGCGGCTCGGCGGCGGGTGCGCAGCTGACGGTCTTGGTCACGACGCGGCGGATGCGCTTCATCTTGCGCGGTTCGGCAGCTGCGGTGCGCACGATCTTGCGCTTGGCGATCCGTGCCGGCGCGGCCTTGGCCTGCTTGACGTATTGCACCTTGGCAGCCGGAGCTTCTGCCACGTGTACCGCGCCCCCACCGACGACCGCCCCGCCAGCCGCCAGGGCCGACAATTTCACAAGCGCCATCCGAACCGACATAAGCTCTGCTCTCTTTGCCCACCGGGGCGATACGGACTCGCAGCCACTGCTGCCAGCACGCCCCTGTAGATCCAAAAGCACAGAGATGGGGTGGATGCCGCTCTCCCCAACGGTGTCATAATGCACCAGCATTACGGTGCATTAGCCATCGGGATAGGAGAGGCAACATGACGGACG
>NZ_BMZD01000014.1 GCF_014652615.1 Novosphingobium arvoryzae | reverse complement strand
ACCGGGCCGAAAAGGCCAACCCTCACGTCTCAAAAGCCGCCATCAGACCCCTCGCGCCGCCGTCAAGCCAAAAACAGCCGGTTCTTCGAGGTGTCCACTTGGCACGGCGCAGCGCCAGCACGGCCTGTGCGCTGACACCGATCGTGCGGATCGCGCAATAAGCAATCGCAGCCGCCACCGGTCCGCCGCCCGCCAGCGCGACCGCCATCACCGCGATGCCTTCGCCCAGTTGCATCGTGGCATACAGGCTCGTGGTTTGCGCAAACAGGCCCTCCGCGCGCATCACGGACATGAACAGACTGGACTGTAGCGCGACCAGCCCGAACAGGCACATGATTGCCAGAACCTGGCGCGCTGCGGCACCATCCATGCCGTTGCTGGCGGAAAGCAGCGCATCCGGCAGAAACACCGTGGCTGTCAGGCAAATCGCGAAGATGCTGAAGGTGCACAGCAGCATGACGGCCAGCGCGCTCTGGAAGGTGCACAGGGCTTCGCCCAGTTCGCCCTTGGCGACTTCGGCAGTCAGGCGATTGCCCGCCGCGGTGCCAAAGCCGAAATCGCTGGCGCCGAGGAAAATCGGCACGGTGGTGAGCATCAGCCACTGACCGTAAGTGTCAAGCCCCCAGGTGGTGGCCAGCACCGGCACCATGGCCAGTTGCATGAACGCCACCACGATCTTGCTGTAGCCAACCGACAGGACGCCCAGGAAAACGCGTCGCCACCTCATCGCATCAAGGACTCCGCACCGTCGGTAGCCATGCCGGGGAGGCACTGACCAGTTTTCGTCGGCACGTGCTTATCGATTGCACGCGCTTTGGCAATTGTCCGATGCGTATTAGCGGGTGGGAACCGGGGTTTCGCCAGAATAGTCGTAGAAGCCACGCCCGGTCTTGCGGCCCAGCCAGCCGGCTTCGACGTACTTCATCAGCAACGGAGCCGGTCGATACTTGCTGTCGCCCGTGGTGTTATAGAGCACCTTGACGATATCGAGGCAGGTATCGAGGCCGACAAAGTCCGCCAGTTCAAGCGGACCCATCGGATGGTTCAGGCCAAGACGGCAGCCCTTGTCGATATCGGCGATGCAAGCCGTGCCCTGACCCAGCACGAACACCGCTTCGTTGATCATGGGAAGCAGGATGCGGTTAACGACGAAGCCCGGCTCGTCCTCGGCCTGCACGACCTGCTTGTTCAGGCTTTCGGCAAAGGCGCGGGTGCGGGCAATCGTGTCGGCACTGGTGGCCAGGCCCGGGATCACCTCGATCAGGCCCATGACCGGCACCGGATTGAAGAAATGCAGGCCGATGAAGCGCTTGGGATCGGGCGAACTGGTCGCCATGCGGGTAATCGGAATAGAGCTGGTGTTGGATGCCATGATCGCGTCTTCGCGCAGCACCTTGCCGGCCGCTTCGAAGATCTTGCGCTTGATTTCTTCACGCTCGGTCGCGGCCTCGATGATGAGGTCCGCTTCGGCCATCGGCGCGTAATCGCCGATCGGGGTGACGCGGGCAATGGCCGCAGTGGCTTCGTCAGGGGTGATCTTGCCGCGGCCAACCAGCCGGCCAAGCGCCGTATCGATCCCGGCCTTGGCCTTTTCCGCCACGGCCAGATCGACGTCGGCCAGCAGGACCTTCATGCCGAACTGGGCAATCGTCTGGGTAATGCCGGAACCCATCTGCCCCGCCCCAATAACCGCTACTGTCCGCATGTCCCACTCCTTCGCACTTGCAGCAAGGGGCGCTGCCTAGCCGGGAAATCAGGGACTGGCCAGAGGTTTTGCGCGAGGGCTCAGCGGTTCTGGCCCGGCACCCACAGAACGTCGCCGCTGCCGGCTGCGTTGATCGCGCGGGCCTGGACAAACAGGAAGTCAGACAGCCGGTTGATATAGGCCAGCGCGGCCGGATTGACCGGTTCTGCGGCCGAAAGCGCAGTCATCGCGCGTTCGGCGCGGCGCACGGTGGCGCGGGCGATGTGGGTGCGGGCGGCGGCTTCGCTGCCGCCGGGGAGGATGAAACTGGTCAGCGGCGGGACGTTGGCGTTGAGCGCGTCGATGGCCGATTCCAGCCAGTCGACCTGCGCCTGAACCATCCGCAAGACCATTTCAGAGGGGGCAAAGTCGGCACCGGGAGTGGCCAGATCGGCACCCAGATCGAACAGATCGTTCTGGATCCGCACCAGCGCGTCAGCATGGTCCGACCCGGCCAATGCGACCACGGCAAGCCCGATCGAACTGTTGGCCTCGTCCACCGCGCCAATCGCTTCCATCCGGGCGGCGTGCTTGGGGCAGCGTGATCCGTCGACCAGTCCGGTCGTGCCATCGTCACCCGTGCGGGTGTAGATCTTGTTCAGTTTTACCACGAGATTACTTGCTGGCGAACAGCACCAGCGCGACCAGCAGCACGGCCAGCCCCTGATACATGATGCGGGCGAACATGTACTTGTTCTGCTTCAGCTGCATCTCGCTCGGCCCGGTACTGTCAGGGCGGTTCAGGTCATCGCGCGTGCTTTGCATGAACGCGATGATGCCGCGCACCAGGCTGACCACGACCATGACCATCAGGCCGACGAGCACGAGGATGAGGAAAGTGTTCATGGCGCAATTCCTACGCCCGAAACCAGCGAAATGCCAGCCGGGAAAAGGGCGGTACGCAGCGCCTGCGCCAGCGCGGGGCCATCCGCCCCGGACCGGCGCAAGTCCGCCAGTGCGGGCGATCCGCGCCGCTTTGCCAGCTTGCGCCCGTCGCTTTCGACCAGCAGGCCGTGATGGTGCCAGACCGGCACCGACAGGCCCAGCAAGGCCTGGAGCAGGCGGTGAACGTGGGTGGAGGCAAACAGGTCCGCGCCGCGTGTCACCAGCGTCACGCCATCGGCGGCATCGTCCAGCGTCGCGGCGAGGTGATAGCTGGCCGGAGCTTCCTTACGCAGCAGCACGACGTCACCGAACGCCTCCGGCTGGGCGCGCTGGACCCCGGCCAACGCATCGGTCCATTCCAGCGGTCCGGTCAGGCTGACGGCCTTCGCCATGTCGAGCCGCCAGGCCGCCCCGGCGGGATCGACCGCGCGGCCCCGGCAGGTGCCGGGATAGATCGGTCCGTCCGGCCCCGTGCCGGGGGAGGCCGCCAGCACTTCGGCGCGGGTGCAGCGGCAGGGGTAGAGCAGATCTTGCGCCTTCAGCCGCTCCGCCGCCGCCTGATAGCTGGGCAGGCGGCTGGACTGGTGGACCACCGGCCCGTCCCAGCGCAGCCCCAGCCAGTCCAGATCGGCCAGGATTTCCGGGATCAGCTCCGCCCGGCTGCGCGTGCCGTCGATATCCTCGATCCGCAGCAGGAACTCTCCGCCCCGCGCCCGCGCCAGATCGTGCGCCACCACCGCGGCATAGGCATGGCCAAGATGGAGCTGGCCATTGGGGCTGGGGGCAAAGCGGGTGCGGATCATCGCGGCCATCTGTCCTGTGGATTGCGCTGCGGTGCAAGTCTTGACGGCGCCCCTCCGGCAATGTTCTCTGCCGCGCATGGATTGTCGCCGAACCGTAATGCCCGGCTGCTACCGGAGGCCATGCTCAAGGCGGAGCTGATCGAGCGCGCGGCCCGGTTCCGCAGCGCAGAGGGTGACCCCTCGCGGCATTTGTCCGATTGTCCCGCGCTGGTGCTCAACGCCGATTACACCCCGCTGTCCTATTACCCGCTCAGCCTATGGCCCTGGCAGACCGCGATCAAGGCCGTGTTTCTGGAGCGGGTCGATATCGTCGCCAGTTATGGGCGTGAAGTGCATTCGCCGACCTGGTCGATGCCGATCCCGTCGGTCATCGCGCTTCGGCAATATGTAAAGCCGTCGGAGTTTCCGACATTCACCCGCTTCAACGTATTCCTGCGCGACCGGTTCAGCTGCCAGTATTGCGGCAGTCCGGAGAATCTGACGTTCGATCATGTCCTGCCCCGGCGGCTGGGGGGGCAATCGACCTGGGAAAACATCGTCGCGGCCTGCTCGCCCTGCAACCTGAAAAAGGGCGGGCGCACGCCGAAGCAAGCCGGCATGCCGCTTTTGGTTGCCCCGATCCGGCCCACCTGCTGGCAATTGCAAGAACGCGGGCGCGCGTTCCCGCCGGGCTACCTGCACGAAACCTGGCGGGACTGGCTTTACTGGGATATCGAGCTGGAGGCTTAAGGGGCGCGGCGCTTAAGCCTTCGGCCCAAACACCGCTTCCGCCTCGTCCTTGCCGGCGGGCTTGAAGCCGTGCATGCCCATCCACCATTGCAACGCGATGATCGCGCCCTTGGCGGGCTGGAGCAGGCCGATCATCAGGACCGAGCCGAGCCCGAAGGCGATTGCCAGCTGCGCGGCCATCGACAGCTGGCTGCTGCCGATCTCGATAATGACCGGGGCCATCAGGTGGCCGGTGATGAACATCGAGACGTAGGGCGGGAAATCGTCGGCCTGATGCAGGGTCCAGTCCTGCCCGCAGTGCGAGCAGCTGGACGCGGGCTTCAGATAGCGGGCGAACAGCCCCTTGCTGTCGCAGCGCGGGCAGCGAAAGCGCGCGCCCCGCAGCATGGCTTGCATCAGCGTGGCGGGCAGGCGGCTGGCTTCGGACAGGGTCATGCTCGCCCCCTTGCAGAACCGGCGAACATGCACAAGTGCTAATAAATGCAAAAAGGGTTGCCCCTGCGGCGTTGCGGTTGCAAAGGGCGGCGCCATGCTGACCAACCTTGCACAACAGCCCGCCGACGCGCTGCTCGCGCTGATCAAGCTCCACAACGCCGACCCGCGGGCCGACAAGATCGACCTGGGCGTGGGCGTCTATCGCACCGACACTGGGGCGACCCCGGTGTTTGCCGCGATCAAGGCGGCCGAGGCGAAGCTGCTCGAAACGCAGGATTCCAAAGCCTATCTGGGGCCGGAAGGCGACATGGGCTTTGTCCACGCGCTGATGCCCTATGTGTTTGGTGCGGCCAATCCGACGATGGACGGGCGGATCGACGGGATGCAGACCCCCGGCGGCACCGGCGGCGTGCGTCTGGCCGTGGCGCTGGCCAAGAAGGCCGGGGTGCAGCGAATCTGGATGGGCACGCCGAGCTGGCCCAACCACGCGCAGATCTTTGCCGACCTGGGCCTGGAACTGAAGACCTTCAACCACGCGACCAAGGCTGGCGTTGTCGACATGGACGCGCTGCGCGCCGCGCTGGCCGAAGCCGGGCCGCAGGACGCGGTGCTGCTGCATGGCTGCTGCCACAACCCGACCGGGATCGATTATTCGCATGCCGACTGGGACGAAATCGCCGCCCTGATCGCGGCGCGCGGCGTGCTGCCGGTGCTCGATCTGGCCTATCAGGGGCTGGGCAAGGGCATGGAAGAAGACGCCTATGGCGTGCGCCGCGTGCTGGCCGCCGTGCCGGAAGCGCTGATCGCCTATAGCTGCGACAAGAACTTTGGCATGTACCGTGACCGCGTGGGCGCGGTTTACGCGATGGTTGCCGATCCGGCGCAGCTGAACGCGGTGCTGTCGAACGGTCACGCGCTGGCCCGTGCGGCATGGTCGATGCCGCCCGATCACGGCGCGGCTGCGGTCCGCCTGATTCTGGAAGACGCCGCCATGACCAAGCTCTGGCTGGACGAACTGGACGTGATGCGCGCGCGCATGAACAAGGTCCGCGCCAAGCTGGCCGAAGCGGGCAGCGCCGGGGCGATCGACCTCAAGCCGCTGGGCGGTCAGAACGGCCTGTTCTCGATCCTGCCGCTGACCAGCGAACAGATCCTGAAGCTGCGCACCGATCACGGCATCTACATGGCCGGTTCGGGCCGGATCAACGTGGCGGGCCTGACGATGGGCAACATCGACAAGTTCATCGCCGATCTGGCGACGGTTTCCGCCTGATTTCAGGTCGATAAGGACACAAAAAGCCGCTCCGGTTCAGTCCGGGGCGGCTCTTTTGTGCGTTTCAGCCGCGCAGGCTTTGCATCCGTTGCAGGTAACGGGCCAGCACATCGATTTCGAGGTTCACGGCATGGCCGGCCTGCCAATCGCCCGCCGTGGTGACTTCGGCGGTGTGGGGAATGATGTTCAGCATGAAGTGGCAGGTGCCGTCCGGCTGGTCTTCCACCGCGTTGACCGTCAGCGAAATGCCGTCGACCGTGACCGAGCCCTTGGGCGCGATATAGGGCGCAAGCTCGGCCGGGGTCCTGACCCAGAACTGGTGCGATCCGCCCACTTCCTCGGCGCTGACGATCATGCCGACCGCGTCGACATGGCCGGTGACGATATGGCCGCCCAGCTCATCACCCAGCTTCATCGCCGGTTCCAGATTGAGGCGCTGGCCCGCTTCCCACATCCGGGGGACTGTGCGGGACACCGTTTCGCCGGAAATATCGACCGCGAACCACGCATCGCCCGCCGTGCCGCCACGCTCCACCACGGTCAGGCAGACGCCCGAACAGGCGATCGACGCGCCGATGGCGATTCCCGCCGGGTCCCACGGGCAGGTAATGACCGCATGAAGGTCGCCCGTGTTGCGGGCTTCGCGAATGGTGCCGATGGCAGTGATAATTCCGGTAAACATCAGCAGCGCTCGTAGCGCTCCACGGTGTCGTTGCCAAGCTGGCGAAAGTCCGTGCGGCGCCACTGGCCGTGGGCGTCAGCCAGCGCGGTCAGGCCGAGGTCGGCGATGCCGGGTTTGCCCCCGCCGATCAGGATCGGGGCGCGGTAGAGCAGCAGGTCATCGACCAGCCCGGCGCGCAGGAACGCGGCGGCGGTTTCCGCCCCGCCTTCGACGAACAGGTATTGCAAGCCGTCCATCGCGGAAAGCGCGGCGGGATCGGGCAGGGCGTGCCAGCCAGCGGGAGCAGCGCCGCGCGTCAGCACCCAGCGCTGCGGGCTGCGCTCTGCCAGCCCCGGCAGTCGCACGTCGAGCCGGGGATTGTCCGCGCGCAAGGTGCCGCCGCCGACCAGAATCGCATCGGCGCGGGCGCGCTCCGCGTGGCAATGCGCGCGCGCTTCCGGCCCGGTGATCCACTGGCTTTCGCCATTGGCGAGCGCGATGCAGCCATCGAGCGAGGTGGCGAGTTTCAGCGTGACATGCGGCCGGCCCCGTTTGCGCAGGCTGAGGTAGCCCGCCAGGCTGGCGGTGCAGGCGGGGGAGGGCAGGTGCTCGACCGTGATGCCCGCCGCGGCGATTCGGGCAATGCCCTGCCCGGCCGTGCGCGGATCGGGATCACCGCAGCCCACAACCACCCGCGACAGGCCGCTGGCGGCGACCAGATCGGCACAGGCGGGGCCACGCGGGGACTGATGGGCACAGGGTTCAAGGCTGACATAGAGCGTTGCGCCGCGTGCGGCCGCTCCGGCTGCGGCAAGGGCAATCGCCTCGGCATGGGGGCGCCCGCCCGGCTGGGTCCAGCCGCGCGCGATCACCACGCCATCGCGCACGATCAGCGCCCCGACCGCCGGGTTGGGGCGGCTGAGCGGCCTGCCCCGCGCGGCAAGGGCGGCGGCAGCGGCCAGCCAGCGATGATCGGCGTTAAGGCTCAACCGCAGGCTCGGGCGGAGTTTGGGGGGAAGTGTCGGGCTCGGACAGCTTCTGCCCGGTCATCTGTTCCAGCCGGGCCTTTTCGGCGGCAGCGGCGGCCTTGCGTTCGGCTTCGGCCTCAGCCTCGATCTTGGCAACGTCGATGCCGGACACCTTGCCCAGCGTTTTCCACACCTGCTTGCCTTCTTCGCTGGCCGCCTGTTCCAGTGCGGCGCGTTCTTCCTTGCGGGCCTGGTTTTCGGCGATGAAGGCGCGGGTTTCTTCCTCGGTCCGGTCCGCGGGCCAGGAGTTGATGTAGGTGATCTTGGGCAGGGCGCGCGGCATCGTCCAGCTTTCGCCGGCCATGATCGAGAAGATGCCGACCGTGGTCAGCAGCGAAACTGCCATGATCGGCCAGCGGCGCGGACCCGCATCGCGATAGACCGCGCGGAAATCGGCGATCGCGCCAACCGGGTTGGCGTTCTTCAGAAAGGACATCGGACCAAGTGCCATGCGCGCGAATGTAGGGGCTGGCCGCCCGCAGCGCCAGTGGTCAGTTGTAATCGACCGAAATGGGGATGCGCCCGCGATAGTTCCCGCCGCGCGATCCGCGCACCACCAGCTTCGCGCCGAAGGTGAATTCCAGCCGCCCGTTGCTGTCCAGCACGGGGTGGGCGGGCAGGCTGGTGGTAAAGCCGGTGAGCTCCGCCTCGGACCCGTCGGGCGCGCTCATCGGCACGCGGTCTGGCAGGTCGACGCGCACGTCGCGCAGCGGTTCGCCCCGGATCAGCCCGCGCCCGGTGATCGTGCTGCCGCCCAGGTCGATCATTTCGCCCTGGGTGCGCTTGCCGCTGCTTTCCGGATCGACTGTCACGCTGCCGCCGCCGCGCCCGGTCATGGCCAGCTTGCCCAGCGACAGGTCGGCAAAGATCTCGATGCTGAGCGGGCGTTCGCCGGGGGTGGAGCCGGGGCTGCCATAGCACAGGCGGCACCCGTCCTGAGCAGGCGCGGGCACTGGCAGCAGGGCCAGCACAGCGATGATCGCGGCAGGAAACGCGGTCCGGGCCATGCTGCAAGTTTCCGCCCGCATGGTTAATTTCGGGTTACCCCCTTAGCCGAAGGGGACGTAGAGGCTGCGCCCCTCGCGCTTCAGCCACTGGTTCGCGGCATCAATATCGCCTTCGAACAAGGACTTGAGCGCGGCATGAAAGCGCGGGCTGTGATCCATGTGGAGCAGGTGCGCAACCTCGTGCGCGACAACCGAGCGGCGCACCGAATCGGGGGCCATGATCAGCCGCCAGTTCAGCCGGATCGTGCCGTCGTGCGCGCAGCTGCCCCAGCGCCGGGTCGCGCGGCTGAGCATCAGGCGGGCCTGCGGCTGGCCCGCGCGGGCGCAGTAGTGGGCCAGATCGTCGGCCATCAGGCGCCGCGCCTCTGCCTCCAGCCACCGGCGCAGGCGGCTGTCCAATCCGTCCAGCGGTCCGCCAATGTGCAGCGCGCCGGCCTCGGCCCGGACGCGGCGCGGGCGCGCGGGATCGTGGCGCAGGACATGGGCCGCACCGCGATAGGGCAGCACCGCGCCATCGATCAGCGCGACCGGTGCGGGCAGCGCGGCCAGCTGGCTGGCCAGCCAGTCGGCCCGGCTGCGGGCAAATTCCAGCGCCTCGCCGCTCCGCCCCCAGCGCGGCAGGGTGATCCGCACTTCGCTGCCGTCAGGGGCCAGCCGCATGGTCATGCGCCGCGCGCTGGCGGTGCGGCGCATCACGATGGGCAGGGCGCGGCCTTCCACCTCGATCCGCGGCACTTCGCGGGGATCGCGGCGCAACCAGTCAAGCATCGGCGTCATCCGGGGCGAAATCGTCTTCATCCCCGGCCCAGACCAGCCCCGGCGGCAAGATGATGTGCTGCTCCAGCGGCCCGGCCAGCTCTTCGCTGATTGCGCGGCCTCGCACCGAAATGCCTGCATCATGCACCGCGTCGCGGTTGCCGCAGACCAGGTAGTGCCACGCGGGCAGCGGCTCGTCATCGGCGCGCAGGCGATAGGCGCAGGTTTCGGGCAGCCATTCGATGCTGTCCACCAGCGCGGGCGTCAGTCGCACGCAATCGGGCACCCGCGCCTTGCGGTTGGCATAGTCCGAACAGCGCGCCGACGGAATGTCGAGCAACTTGCACGCGACATTGGTGGGATAGATCGCGCCGGTTTCCTCGTCCTCGGCCTTGTGCAGGCAGCACTGGCCGCACCCGTCGCACAGCGCCTCCCATTCGGCGCGCGACAGATCGGCCAGCGGCCGTTCCCAGAAGTGGTCGCGCAGCGCGCTCACTTGACCGAAATGGCCAGGTCCGCCGCGACGGCGTCGGGGTTCTTGTCCACCGGCAGCGCCTCGATCGGCTTGCCCGCCGGGTCCATCAGATAGGCCATGCGGCTGTGATCCATCAGGTAGCCGCCCGGCGTCTCCGCGCCGCGCGCCGCCACCGCCTTGAACGCTTTGACCGCGACATCGACTTGCGCCTGCGTTCCGGTCAGCCCGATCAGGCGCGGCGAAAACGCGGCGGAGAATTCACCCACCCGCGCGGGCGTGTCGCGCGCGGGGTCGATGGTGATGAAGATCGGCTGGACCTTGGCCGCCAGTTCGGGATGCGATTTCTCGAACTTGGCAAAGCCCTGCATCAGGATGCCCATGTCCATCGGGCAGGCATCCGGGCAGAAAGTGTAGCCGAAATAGACGATCCGGTACTTGCCCGCGAAATCGTCCCACTTCACCGGCTTGCCATCCTTGTCGACCAGTTCGAACGGACCGCCGATGGCCGCCCCGTCGATCGCGGTGCCGGTGATTTCGGCGGGCGGCGCGGCGGCCGGACCACAGGCGGTCAGCGCGGCAGGCAGGACGGCAGAAAGGGCGATTGCAAAGAGAAGTTTTGGCTTGATCATGGCGCGGTGGTTCATGCTCTGCTAAACCGCGCCGCGCAAGGATCGTTTCGGGCAGGTTGCGAGTCTGCGACCTTCGAAACAGGAGGATTTAATACCGTGTTGCCTTTCCGTCCGTTCTCGTCGCTCGCCCCAACTCTCGCGGCTGCCGCGCTGGTTTTCGGCCTTGCCGCGCCGGCCATGGCCCAGGCCGGATTCTCGGAAGGGTATCAGCTGCTCGAGGCGGTGAAGAAGAAGGACGGCAACAAGGTGACCGACCTGCTCGCCAAGGGCGGTCCGAACCTGATCAACCACAAGGACAAGACCACCGGGCAGACCGCGCTGCACATCGCGACCGAGCGGCAGGAAAAGGACTGGATGTCGTACCTGCTGGCCAAGGGCGCGAACGTGAACGCGCGCGATTTCAAGGGCGCAACCCCGCTCGTGGTGGCGGCCAACATGAACTACTCCGAAGGGGTGGACCTGCTGCTGGCGCGCGGCGCGCGCGTGGATGAAAGCAGCGATACCGGTGAAACCCCGCTGATCACCGCCGTGCACAACCGCAACATCGGGATGATGCGCGCGCTGCTGAAGGCCGGGGCAGACGCCGACCGGGCTGACAATTCCGGCCGCACCGCGCGCGATTACGCCAAGCTCGACAGCAAGGGCACCAGCCTGCTGGCCGAGATCGAGGCCAATGCCAAGCCGAAGAACCCGGCGGGCAAGCCAAAGTCGTACGGCCCGGTGCTCTGACCATGGGTGCCGCTGCGGATAGCTCGCTGGAGGCGATGCGCCTCGCGCTGGCCCCGGCGATTGCCGATGCCGCCGCGTTCGACGGCTGGAGCGAGGAAGCCGTGCGCGCCGCCGCCGATCAGGTGGGGCTGGACGCCGATGCCGCGCTGTTCGCGTTCCAGGGCGGGGCGATCGACATGATCGATGCGTGGATCGCCGCCATCGATGCCGAGATGGCCGCTGCGTTCACGGCGGAACAGCTGGCCGCGATGAAGATTCGCGAGCGCATCCGCAGCCTAGTCCAGTTCCGGCTGGATACGATTGGCTGGCAGCAGGAAGCCTTGCGCCGCGCGCTGGCGATCATGGCCATGCCGCAGAACGCGCCCCGCGCGCTGCGGCTGGGCTGGCGCAGTGCGGATGCGATGTGGCGGCTCGCGGGGGATACCTCGGTCGACTACAACTATTACACCAAGCGCACGATTCTGGCGGGCATCTATGCCGCGACGCTGGCCGTGTTTGCCGACGACAAGAGCGATGACTTCGCCGACACCCGCGCCTTTCTGGACCGGCGGATCGACGGAATCATGCGGTTCGAAAAGGCCAAGGCGAAGTGGCTGAACCCGGATCGCGAGCATTTCAGCCCGGCCCGGCTGCTGGGCCGCCTGCGCTATCCGGCGCGGTAGTCGCGCAACGGTATTTTGACCTCGATCAATAGTATTGCGAACGACTTGCAATTAGCCTGCCGATCTGGCAGCGCTTGGGGTGATGACACTCGATCTTCTCCCCCCCGGAACCCGCGCCCTGATTACGGCCGTCGATTGGTCGGCCCTGGTTGCAGAAGAAGCCGCCCGGCTTCAGGCCCTGGGGCTGGATGTCGGCGCCCGCGTGGCGGTGGCGCATCGCGGGGTGTTTGGCGGGCGTGATCCGATTGCGCTGACGGTGGGCCGCATGACCGTGGCGCTGCGCCGCGCCCATGCCCGCGCGATGCAAGTGGAAGCCCTGTAACATGGCCGAGCTGCGGACCGCTGCCCTTGTCGGCAATCCCAACGCGGGCAAGAGCGCCCTGTTCAACGCGCTGACCGGCGCGCGCCAGAAGATCGCGAACTATCCGGGAGTCACGGTGGAGCGCAAGGCGGGGCGGCTGACCCTGCCATCGGGCGAAGCGATCGAGTTGACCGACCTACCCGGCAGCTATGGCCTGAACGCGACCAGCCCGGACGAGGAAGTGACCCGCCGGGTGATCCTGGGCGAGTTGCCGGGGGAACCCGCGCCGCAGGTGCTGGTGGTCGTGCTCGACGCGTCGAACCTGGAACAGCACCTGGTCTTTGCGCAGGAAGTGATCGCGCTGGGGCGGCCCACCGTGGTCGCGCTCAACATGGTCGATCTGGCGGAGCGTGATGGTCTGGTGATCGATCCGGCCGCCTTGGCCGATGCGCTGGGCGTGCCGGTGATCCCCACGGTGGCCGTGCGCCGCCGCGGGCTGGATGAACTGGCGGCCGCAATCGCCGTGGCTGAGGATCGCCCGGCCGAACATCACCGCCCGCACACCACGCTGACCGAGCGCCGGCTGACCGCCCACGCCATCGCGGAAGGGGCGATCGTGTCCGAAACCGCGCGTCACCGGATGCATGCCAAGCTGGACCGGCTGTTCCTGCACCCCTGGCTGGGGCCGCTGATCCTGTTCGCGCTGCTGTTCGTGGTGTTCCAGGCCGTGTTCAGCTGGGCCACGCCCTTTGCCGACGCGCTGGAAGGGGGGATTGGCGCATTGTCCGACCTCGCCCGCGCGCACCTGCCCGAAGGCTTGCCGCGCGATCTGCTGACCGAAGGGGTGCTGGCCGGGGTCGGCTCGGTCGTGGTGTTCCTGCCGCAGATCGTGATCCTGTTCTTCTTCATCCTGGCGATGGAGGCATCGGGCTACATGGCCCGCGCGGCGTTCCTGATGGACCGGCTGATGGCTGGCGTCGGCCTCTCCGGGCGCAGCTTCATCCCGCTGCTGTCCAGCTTTGCCTGCGCGATCCCCGGCATCATGGCGACGCGCAGCATTACCGATTCGAAGGACCGGCTGACCACGATCCTGATCGCCCCGCTGATGACCTGTTCGGCGCGCCTGCCGGTCTATGCCGTGATCATCGCCGCGTTCATTCCCAACCGGGCGGTCCTGCCCGGCGTCGGGCTGCAGGGGCTCGTGCTGCTGGGCCTCTACGTGTTCGGCATCGTCGCGGCGATGCTGGTGGCGCTGGTGCTGCGCCGGTCGGTGACCAAGGGTGCGGCCAGCGGCTTCATCATGGAACTGCCCAAGTATCAGATGCCGCGGCTGGGCGATCTGGCGCTCGGCCTGTGGCAGCGCGCCTGGGTGTTCCTGCGCCGCGCGGGCACGATCATCTTCATCGTGACCGTGGCGCTGTGGATCCTGCTCAACTTCCCCCGTGCCGGCGAGGGCGAGAATCAGGTCGATGCCTCCATCGCGGGCAAGATCGCCAACGGGCTGGCGGTGGTGGTCGAACCGATCGGGTTCAACCGCGACATCGCCCTGTCGCTGATCCCGGCAATGGCCGCGCGCGAAGTGGCGGTATCCAGCCTGGCGACCAGCTATGCCGTCGGTGCCGACGACGAGGAAGAACAGGCGGCAGAACTGGGCGAACGGCTCAAGGCTGACTGGTCGCTGCCCACCGCGCTGGCGTTCCTGGCGTGGTTCGTGTTCGCGCCGCAGTGCATGAGCACGATTGCCGTCACTCGGCGTGAAACAAACGGGTGGAAATGGCCGATCGTCATGTTGCTCTACCTGTTCGGATTGGCCTACGTCTTCGCGGGACTCACCTACTGGGGCGCGGTGGCGCTCGGTCTATAGCGAAGAAAGAGGTTTCATGGCGGGCAGCGTCAACAAGGTCATTCTGGTCGGCAACCTGGGCCAGGATCCTGAGATCAAGAGCTTCCAGAACGGCGGCCGCATCGCCAACCTGCGCATCGCCACGTCCGAATCGTGGAAGGACCGCGCCACGGGCGAACGCAAGGAACGCACCGAATGGCATACCGTCGTGATCCAGTCCGAAGGGCTGGTCGGCGTGGCCGAACGCTTTCTGCGCAAGGGTTCCAAGGTTTACATCGAAGGCTCCTTGCGCACCCGCAAGTGGCAGGATCAGTCGGGCAATGACCGCTACACCACCGAAGTGTCGGTTGGCATGAACGGCGTGCTGACCATGCTGGATGGCGCGCCGGGCAGCGGCGGTGGGCAGCGCGGCGGCGCTGGCGGTGGCGGCGGCGATTGGGGTGGCGGTTCGGGCGGCGGTGGCCGGTCAGGCGGCAGCGACTGGGGCAGCACCGGCGGTAGCGGCGGCTCTGGCGGCGGCAACTTCGGCGGCGGCGCCCCGCGTGGCGGCTTTGCTGACGATCTGGACGACGATATTCCGTTCTGATCAGCGGGCAGGCATAGCAACTGATCTCTACCCAAACCCCGCTCGGCCTGAGCGGGGTTTTCGTTTGGGCGAGGGGCAGTCTTAGTCCAGCTTGGCCTTCAGCCCCGCCAGCGCAGCAAACGGCCCGCTGGCGGCTTCATCGCTCAGCCCGGCCTTGCGCCGTGCCTCGTCGGCATTCGGCCCGGCCAGGAACGGGTCGATGGCAACGGCCAGCCCCTGCGCCAGTTCCTCGCCCAGATCGAACTGGGTGCCTTCATATTCGACTTCATCCAGCGCGTCGGCGTCCAGTTCCACTTCCTCGTCCGGGCGGTGCGCGGCAGCGGCGGGCACGAAGCGCAGCAGCACCGGCTCGTCGATTCGCACGGGCAGATCGTCACCCGATACCGCGCAGGTCTGGACAATGTCGGCCAGCAGCCGCCCGGTGACGGTCACTTTCCCGCCTTCGCCGATCAGCGTCACATCGGCGTGCAGGCTGTTCACCGCGACGAGCGCGAACCGCCTGGCCAGCGCCGCGCATTCCTCTGGCGTGGCGTCGAGCGCAATCGACCCGGCGGGCAGGGCGCGAATGTCGTGGATGCGGGAAAACTCGCTCATGCCGGCAGCTCCCCGGCCAGCAGCCGCGCGGCGGGCACATCGGCCAGCGCGGCGGCAAGGCGGCGCATTTCATCGGCCACCGCGTCTGCCTGCGCGCCCTCGACCATGGTAACGTTGCGATCCACCGCTTGCGCCAGCACTGCCGGATCGCTCGCCGCCAGCCCTTCGCGCCAGGCAGACAGCCGCCCGCCGACCACGCTCATCAGCTTGCCCATGCGCTTGCCCATCACCACGTCGCCCACGCCGCTTTCGCGCAGCTGGCCGTCCATGTCGGTCACGAACAGCTCGGTCAGGCGGGCGGTGCGTTTGCGCAACTCCTCTTCCTGCTCCATTCGCAGCAGGACCAGCCCCAGCACGATCGTGATGGCGTCGAACCGGCCCGGCAGGCTGTCCGCCACGCCGAGTTGCGCATACCAGCGCGGATCGCGCGCGCGGGCGACCACGGCGTGCCACAGGGTGCGGACTTCGGCGTGTTCGTCTTCCTTGGGACCGAACAGGCGGGCAAACAGGCCCATTGCTGGTATTCCTTCCATTCAGCGGCGATTAAAGCCGGGCAGGCCAAGCGCCATTGCCACGGGCGGCGCGGCGGCTTAAGGCTCTGGGCCGATATAGGACACGGCGCGGGGTGGGCAATGCCTGCTATGTATTGCCCCCTGCGTACTGGAGCGTGATGGATATGCAAGGTTTGGTTCGCGGCACGACGATGGCGGTGCTGATGGTTGCGGCACTGGGTGGCTGCACGGCGCTGCGCGATCATCGCGGCTATCTGGTGGATCAGGCGCTGCTCGATTCGGTTCAGCCGGGGATCGATAACGAAGCCTCGGTCGAACGCACGCTGGGCCGCCCGACGTTCATCAGCCAGTTCGGCCGCAAGGACTGGTACTACGTTTCGCAGAACACCAAGCAGGCCGCGTTCCGCAGCGCCCGGATCAACGACCAGATGCTGCTGCGCATCCGCTTTGACGAAAAGGGCAACGTGCTGGCGATTGACCGCACCGGCATGGAAAAGGTCGTGCAGCTGAGCCCCGATGGCGACAAGACGCCGACGCTGGGCCGCGAACGCACGTTCCTGCAGGACCTGTTCGGGAACATCGGCACGGTCGGCACGGGCGCGGGCGGCGCGGGCGGCGGTGCAGGCGGCCCGAACGGAAGTTAGGTTGAAGCTGGCCGGATAGACCATATATCCGGCCCATGACTGATCAACATTCCAGCCACGGCCTGATCCAGTGGCACGGCACCACCATCATCGGCGTGAAGCTGGGCGGGCGCACCGTGATCGCGGGCGACGGCCAGGTTTCCATGGGCAACACCGTGATGAAGCCCAACGCCCGCAAGGTGCGACGGATCGGCGATGGCAAGGTGATTGCCGGGTTCGCCGGGGCGACCGCCGATGCCTTTACCTTGTTCGAGCGGCTGGAACGCAAGCTGGAGCAGCACCGCGGCCAGCTGATGCGCGCGGCGGTGGAACTCGCCAAGGACTGGCGGACTGACAAGTACCTGCGCAATCTGGAAGCACTGATGATCGTGGCGGATGCGGACACCATGCTGGTGCTGACCGGCAATGGCGACGTGCTGGAACCTGAAGGCGGGATCGCCGCGATCGGCTCTGGCGGGAACTATGCGCTCGCCGCCGCGCGGGCACTGGTGGACTATGAAAGCGACCCTGAACGGATCGCCCGCCGCGCGATGGCCGTGGCGGCGGAAGTCTGCGTTTTCACCAATGACCGCGTGACTCTGGAAGAAATCTGATCCTCATGACCGATACCCTGACCCCCAAGGCGATTGTCCGCGCGCTGGACGAACACATCATCGGCCAGCAGGACGCCAAGCGCGCGGTGGCCGTGGCGCTGCGCAACCGGTGGCGCCGCCAGCGGCTGGGCGCGGAACTGCGCGATGAAGTCACGCCCAAGAACATCCTGATGATCGGGCCGACCGGCTGCGGCAAGACCGAGATCAGCCGCCGTCTGGCCAGGCTGGCCGATGCGCCGTTCGTGAAGGTGGAGGCGACCAAGTTCACCGAGGTTGGCTATGTCGGCCGCGATGTCGAACAGATTGCCCGCGATCTGGTGGAAGAAGCGATCCGGCTGGAAAAGGACCGCCGCCGCGAAGCCGTGCGCGAAGCGGCCAGCAAGGCGGCGATGGACCGGCTGCTCAAGGCGCTGGTCGGTGAAAACGCCAGCGAGGCAACGCGCGAGAGCTTTCGCCAGCGGCTGGTCGAAAATGCGATGAACGATGTCGAGGTGGAGATCGAGGTGGAGGACACCCCCTCCATGCCGTTCGAGATCCCCGGCATGGGCGGCAATGTCGGCATGATCAACCTGTCGGACATGATGGGCAAGGCACTGGGCCGCCAGAACCTGAAGCGGCGCAAGCTGAAAGTGCCCGATGCGTGGGACAAGCTGGTCGAGGAAGAAGCCGAAAAGCGGATGGACCAAGACGACGTGGCCCGCGTCGCGCTGGCCAATGCCGAAACCAACGGCATCGTGTTCATCGATGAAATCGACAAGATCGCGGTCAGCGATGTGCGCGGCGGCTCCGTCAGCCGCGAAGGCGTGCAGCGCGACCTGCTGCCGCTGATCGAGGGCACAACTGTTTCGACCAAGCACGGCCCGATGAAGACCGACCACGTGCTGTTCATCGCCAGCGGCGCGTTCCACGTCGCCAAGCCGAGCGACATGCTGCCCGAATTGCAGGGGCGCCTGCCGATCCGGGTCGAATTGCAGGCGCTGAACGAGGAAGACTTCGTCCGCATCCTGGGCGAAACCCGTGCCAATCTGGTCGAACAATACCGCGCGCTGCTGGGGACCGAGCAGGTCACGCTGGACTTTACCCCCGATGCGGTGCGCGAAGTGGCCAGGATCGCCTGTCAGGTAAACGAGGCGGTCGAGAATATCGGCGCACGGCGGCTCCAGACAGTGATGGAAAAGCTGCTGGAGGAGCTGAGCTTCGAAGCGGAAGACCGGACCGGCGAAACCGTGCTGGTCGACGCGGCTTATGTCCGCGCGCGGCTGGAAGGGTTGGCGCAGGATACCGACCTGTCGAAGTATATCCTCTAGGCTCGATGGACTGCCAAGACTTGGAACGATTCGACGAAGTAGGAGCGTTGCACCTGCCGGGAGCGGCTGTTCCAGTGTTGGATGCGCTTGGCGCTGCCTTGGCAGCTTGGCCCGATGGACAATCGGGAACGCGAATCGCCGGCGATGGCGCAATCCGCGCTTTGCTAGGTCCATCCAGCGAGATTGGCGAACTGGTGGCTGTAGTGGCAGGTAAGGAAATGCATCCCGTCCGGGCCGTCTATTTCGATAAGAATGAAACCAACAACTGGGCGCTGGGCTGGCATCAGGATCGAACCATCGCCGTGAGGGAACGGGTTGAGCTTTCCGGCTTTGGCCCTTGGACGGTAAAGCAAGGCATCTTACACGTTCAGCCGCCCTTCGCCGTGATCGCCGGACTGCGGACAATTCGCATCCATTTGGATCCAGTGCCGCGTGACAACGCTCCCTTGCTGGTCGCACCTGGATCGCACCGGTTGGGGCTCGTCGCTGCTGAACGGTGCAGCGAAGTGGCTGCTGCATCACCTGTCATCGCCTGCCTTGCCGAAGCAGGCGACATCTGGGTCTACCACACAGCAATTCTCCATGCCTCGGAGCGAAGCAAACACCCAGACCGACGGCGCGTGCTCCAAGTCGACTACGCGGCTGTGCATTTACCGCAGCCACTGGAGTGGCTTGGCGTCTAGCTACGCTCACTTTTTCGAGCTAGCTTCGCCTCCATGTATCAGACCCCCGAAGATCGCCCTATTTACCGCCTGCTCACCGGCAAGGACGACCGCGCCTTTTGCGAGCGGGTGTCCGAGGCGCTGGAGCAGGGCTGGCGGCTCTACGGATCACCGACGCTGGCGTGGGATACGGAAAACAGCTGCATGAAGGCCGCGCAGGCTGTGGTCTGGCACGAAGCGGACGTCGTAAAGGCTTAGGCGTAGCGCACGCCTGTGTCGCTCAGGGTGACCGTCGCGGGCAAGTGCCCGGCCGCATCGCCGTCCGCCTGAACGGGCACCGGCGCGGTGCTGGTGATTTCCAGCGTTTCGCATTCCACCACCTGCCATGACGGATGGGCGCGGCGTGATCCCGTGACCGCGTAGAGCCCCAGCGCGATCAGGTCGCGGCGGCGGCAGCGGGGCAGGGCCAGCACGCGCAGGCGCGGGTGGGCCAGATGCGCGGCCGGGTCCAGCGTCCACGGCCCGGCGTAGAACCGCCCGCGCAGCACGAAGGCGGCCTCTGCGGTGAAAGTCTGACCGTCAGCCACGATCCGCAAGGGCGTGCGCGGCCAGCGCCACAGCAGGCCGATCAGCGCCGCGCCATAGGCGATCCGGCCGACGCGGGCCTTCAAGGCTTCGGAAACGCCAGCGACTGTCTGCGCATCGACTCCGGCGGACGCGCAGGCCAGCACTGGCGCGCCGTTCAGGCGGACCAGCGGGGAATGCAGCAATGGCCGGTCTGCCTCGATCCGCGTCGCGAATTGCATCGGATCGGCAGGGTAATCCAGTTCGCGCGCGAGCAGGTTGATCGTGCCGACCGGATAGATTGCGACTGGCGGCAGCGCGGCGAGATCGCGCTGGTTGCCGATGACCAGCCGGGCCGAGCCGTCCCCGCCCGCGATGCACAGCAGCTCCGCCTCGGGGCAATCGTGCGGGGCATCGAAGGTCAGGCTGTCATGATGGGAGACGCCGTGCCCGCGCGTCTCCAGCACCCGGACCAGTGCCGCGATCCGCTGTAGCCGGCGCGGCGCCATGCCGGGGTTATAGACGAGGGCGATCCGCAAGCGCGGTTACTCCGCCGCTTCGGCTGCTGCCGCCGCCGCGTCGATCTCGGTCGCCTGCCGCGCCCACATTTCGGCGTAGAGCCCGTCGCGGCGCAGCAACTCGGCATGCGTGCCGCTTTCGGCCAGCGCGCCTTCGTTCAGCACGAAGATCGTGTCGGCATCGGCAATCGTCGAAAGCCGGTGCGCAATGGAGAGCGAGGTGCGGCCCGAACTGACGCGGTGCAGCGTGGCGAGGATTTCTTGCTCGGTCCGCGTGTCGAGCGCGCTGGTCGCTTCGTCGAGAAGCAGGATTGGCGGGTTCTTCACCAGCGTGCGGGCAATCGCCACGCGCTGCTTCTCCCCGCCCGACAGCTTCAGCCCGCGTTCGCCCACTTCCGTGTCGAAGCCCTGCGGCAAGCGCTCGATCAGGCCCATCAGCGCGGCATCGCGCGCGGCCTGTTCAACTTCGGCCAGCCCCGCACCGTCGCGGCCATAGGCAATGTTGTAGCCGATGGTGTCGTTGAACAGCACGCTGTCCTGCGGGACGATGCCGATGGCGGAGCGCAGGGATACTTGCGTGACTTCGCGAATGTCCTGCCCGTCGATCAGGATGCGGCCCGACCACGGATCGTAGAACCGGAACACCAGCCGGGCGATCGTGCTCTTGCCCGCGCCGGATGGGCCGACGATGGCGACCTGCGACCCGGCGGGAACTTCAAACGACAGCCCTTTCAGGATCGTGCGGTCGGGCTCGTACCCGAACACCACGTTGTCGAACGCCAGCGTCGGGCGGCGCACCACCAGCGCGGGTGCGCCGGGGGCGTCCTGCACTTCGACCGGGCTGTCCATCAAGGCGAACATTTCGGCCATGTCGGTCAGCCCCTGGCGGATCGTGCGATAGACCATGCCCAGCATGTCGAGCGGGCGGAACAGCTGCATCAGGTAGGTCTGCACGAACACCAGCTGACCGACCGAATATTCCCCGCGCGACCAGCCCCAGACGGTATAGGCCATTGCGCCGGCCATCAGCAGGTTGACCACCACCGCCTGCGCGATGTTGAGCAGCCCCAGCGAGTTTTCGCTTTTCACCGCCGCTTCGGCAAAGGCGCGGGTGGCCTGCGCATAACGCGCTTCCTCGCGCGCTTCGGCGGCGAAGTATTTCACGGTTTCGTAGTTCAGCAGCGAATCGACCGCGCGCGACAGGGCCTGCCCGTCCAGCTTGTTCATCGCCTCGCGCAGGGCGGTGCGCCATTCGGTGATCGCGCGGGTGACCCAGATATAGGCCACCACGGCCAGCGCGGTCGCCGCGACCAGCCCCCAGCCGAAGTTGGCATAGAAGATCGCCGCGACGATCAGCAGTTGCAGCACCGTCGGGAACAGGTTGAACAGCATGAAATAGAGCATCACGTCGATGCTCTTGGTCCCACGCTCGATCACCTTGGTCACTTCGCCGGTGCGGCGGGCGAGGTGAAAACGCAGCGACAGCCGGTGCAGGCGGGCGAACACGTCCTCCGCCAGCTGGCGGGTCGCGTCCTGCCCGACGCGTTCGAACACGATGTTGCGCAAGTTGTCGAACAGCACTGCGCCGAACCGCCCCGCGCCGTAAGCCAGCACGAACGCCAGCGCGACCTGGAACGCCGCCGGTCCGGTGACCGACATGGCGTCGATCGCCCATTTCAGGAAATAGGGCAGCGCCATCGTCACGCCCATCGAGGCGAGGATCAGCAGCGTCGAAATGACGATGCGCCAGCGCAGCCCCGGATTGTTGGCAGGCCACAGATAGGGCAGGAATCGCCGCAGCGTGCCCCAGCCATCGTGGCGGGCGGCGGGATCGGATGGGCGTTCTGGCGGCATGGGCCCCATTTAAGGGGAACCAGCGGAAAGGGAAGGGGCGTGCCCTAGAACGCCTCGCGCCGCCTAAAACGCTTCGCGCGGCAGGTCGAACAGGATGCGGCGGGTCGAAAAGTCGATCGCCACGCGGTCAAAGCTGCGCAGGTCCTGCATACCCAGCAGCAGCGCGGGCTTGCGGTTCAGGCCCAGCGCCTCGAACGCGGGGGCATCGGCAAAGGCGATCCACACGTTGTTGAGGTTCATCTCCTGGATCGTCAGCATCCGCCCGAACCCGATCTGTGCGGTGATCGCCTGTCCGGTCACGCTGTTGAGCACAACCGTGCCGTGGCTGCCGCGCCGGGTCAGCGCGCGTTGCAGCGCCAGATTGCCGATCGAATTCTGCGCGCCGGTATCGATCACCACGTCGGTGGCGATCCCGTCGATCTTGGCATCGGCCATGATCAGCTGGCCGGACCGGCGGCGCGCGGTGACGATGATTTCATAGCCCCGGTTGCCGCCCAGCGCCTTGGCATCGTCAATCGCCAGCAGGTTCTTCCTGAAGTCCATCAGCACGCGCTGGTCCTGCAGGCTGTCGATCCCCAGGATGCCGTCCGCGCCGATGTGCTCGCTTTGCAGGATCGGGGCCAGCAGCCCGTAATAGGACCGCCGCCCCAGGTCGATCTGGTCGATCTCCACCGTGTCGACCATTTCGCTGCCCGCCACGCCCACCAGCCGTGCGCGGGCCGTGGGCACCAGCGCCAGCTTCGAAGCCAGCGCACTGGACAGGACGGTATTCTGCGATCCGGTGTCGATCAGGAAATCGAACGGACCATGCGCGCCGATCCGCACCGGCACGGTCAGCCGGTCATGCCGGTCGGCCTTGGCGGCAACCACTTCGACGGCGGAGCTTTGCGGCAGGCCTTCCTGATGCAGGATGGTAGGGACGGCGGCGGCAAAGGGTAGCAGCGGCAACAGGGCGGGGTGCATCGGCATGGCGATTGTCTCTCTCCACCACGGATAATACGCCTGTTCGCGCCCGCGCGCCATGTTGCTGGTCGAACAGGCGGGGCGTCCGGTCGGCATTCGTCATTGCTTAACGCGGCGCTGCTATGGCCGGACCATGTTGATGGTGCGTGACAAGGTGATGCGCAAGCTGCGCGAAGGACAGTTCCTGCGGGCGGCACGGGGCATCCTGCACACGCCGCCGGTGCAGGCGGCGGATGACGGCGTGATCCTGTTTTCGATGATCGGGACCAAGGTGCTGCTGCCCTATCTCGTGGCGGTCAAATCGCTGCATGCGCACCTGCGGCGCGGGCGGGTGGTGATCCTTGACGATGGCACGTTGACTGCCGCCGACAAGGCCGTGCTGGCCCGGCATCTGGATCATCCGCGCATTATCCCGATTGCCTCGGTCGAAACCGGCCCTTGTCCGCGCGGCGGCACGTGGGAACGGCTGCTGACGATCCTGGATTTGCGCCGGGATGCCTATGTCATCCAGCTCGATTCCGACACGGTCACGCTTGGGCCAGTCCCGGAAATCGCCGATGCCATTGCGGCGGGGCGCAGCTTTACCCTGCGCGGCGGCACCGACGCGGAAATCCTGCCAATGGACGAAGTGTCAGCACGCGCGCGCGCTTCGGCCGGGCCGGGCCGCGTTCACGTGCAATCGGCGATCGAGCAGGCGATGGAAGCCATGGCGATCCCCGGCCATCCGGGCTTGCGCTATGCGCGCGGCTGCTCCGGCTTTGCCGGGTTCGCGCCCGCGCCGTCAGGCCGCGCGCTGGCCGAGGCGTTCTCTGTCGAGGCCGAGCGCCTGATCGGCCGGGCCCGGTGGGAGGAATGGGGCAGCGAACAGGTAACGTCGAACTTCGTGATCGCCAACGATCCCGATGCGCTGCTGCTGCCCTATGATCGCTACATGAATTACTGGAACGAGCCGATCGCGGCTGGCACCGGCTTTGCCCACTTCGTCGGCACGTTTCGCTATCATGGCGGGGCCTATGCCGCTGCCGCGCGGGCGGTGATCGCGGCGCTGGGGCGCTAGGGTCTGTTCGACTTGCGGGGGAGCGGGGCGGTGCCGCACCTGTTTCAATGTAACTGAAACAGACGCTAGCCCCGCTTCGCCAGCATCCGCAGTTCCAGCAACCGGTCGCGCGCAAAGGCCAGCAACCACAGGCCATAGGCCGCGCCGCCCGCTGCCACCAGCAGCACCAGCCGGGGCAGGGGCGACAGGTCCGCAACCACCCGGTCCAGCGCCAGCACCGCCATAGCCATCGCGGCCCCCGCCATGACCGGCGGCAGCACCGCGCGGCCGAGCTGCGCCATTTTCACGCCGATCACCGGCAGCGCCCCCAGCGCGGACACGAAGGTCAGCACCGGATAGCCGATCAGCCAGCCCCACGCGATCCCGCGCCCACCGTCCGCACTCACCCCCAGCCAGAACGCGAGCGGCATGATCGCCGCCCCCAGAATGGCGCTGCGCGTGGCAATGCCGGGACGGCCAACCGCGCTGGTCGCCGGGGCAAACAGCACGTGCAGCGTCATGAACGGCATGGCCAGCGCCAGCACCTCGACGATGGGCGCGGCCGGCAGCCATTTTTCGCCGAGCATCACGTGCAGCGCCGGCTCGGCCACGCTCGCCAGCCCCAGGCAGAACGGCACTGCCAGCAGCATGATCACGCGCACCGATTTCAGGAACCCTTCAGACACGGCCGCCGGATCGTCCTGCACTTTGGCATAGGCGGAAAATGCCACCTCGTTCAGCGGCGGCACCACCTTGTTCACGAACAGCTGCGCCAGGAACAGGCTGGTGGTATAAAGCCCCAGCTCGTGCGCGGGCAGCGCGCGGCCCGCGATCACGATGTCGGCCTGGGTCTGGATGAACCAGAACAGCTGGCCGATCATGGCAACGCTGCCGTAACTGGCCAGCGCCTTGCTGCCGCGAAAGTCAAAGCTGGGCCAGATGAACACGCGCGCGGCGATCAGCATCCCGGCCGCGCGGCTGACGAACCCGGCCAGCGGCGCCACGATCAGCGTCCATACCCCCAACCCGGCGAGCGCACCGGCCAGCGCGGCGACCGCGCTGATGAAGGCCGACGCCATGTTGACCTGTGCCTGCCGCCGGAAATCCATCTGCCGTGACAGCACCGTATAGCCCAGCGCGAGGAACGGGTTGGTCAGATAGATCAGTGCCTGCACCCGCAGCAGATCGGCCACCCGCGGCTGGCCATAATAATCCGCCACAAACGGCGCGGCGCTGAACTGCACGGCGGCAAGGGCCACGTTGATCACGATCAGCAGGCCGAACAGCTGGCGCAATTGCCCGTCGCCGCCATCGCGGTCCGCAATCACGGCGTTGGCAAAGCCATAGCCGTTGACCAGCCCCAGCAGCACCAGCACCACCGATGTCATCGCGAACAGCCCGTAGTCCTCTGGCGAGAGGATGCGGATCACTAGCACTACTTTGGCAGAAGTGAATTTTTGAGATTCACAAGAGTCGCTTATCGTGATTCAAGGTCGTCAGCGTGTGGAGGCTGGCGATGGTGGAAGCATGGCGGGATGAGCTGACGGAGTGGCTCGCGCCCTTTGTGGGGATGTTGGGCGATCGGCGCAGGGCGCGGATGTGTCCGGCATATGTCGAGGGGTTGATCGGCCCTGGTGACCGCAAAAGCGTGCAGCCGATGGCGATGCGTTCGCCGGGGATTGGCTACGATCAGCTGCACCATTTTATCGGCGGTGCCCTGTGGGACAGCGCGCCACTGGAGGAGGAACTCTGTCGGCAGGCCGATGCACTTGTAGGTGGCAGCGATGCCTGGCTGATCATCGATGACACGGCTTTGCCCAAGAAGGGGCGTGCGTCGGTCGGCGTGGCGCCGCAATATGCCTCGGCGCTGGGCAAGAACGCGAACTGCCAGACCCTCGTGTCGGTGACGCTGGCATCGAACGAAGTGCCGGTCATGATCGGGTTGCGCCTGTTCCTGCCTGAGAGCTGGACCAGCGATGCGGCGCGGATGGACCGTGCCAAGGTTCCTGCAGAGGCGCGCGCCTATCGCACCAAGCCAGATATCGCCCTTGCCGAGATCGACCGCGTGCGCAGCGCTGGTGTGCGCTTCGGCGGCATATTGGCCGACGCTGGTTATGGCCTGTCCGGCCCGTTCCGGCAGGCACTGACCGAGCGCGGTCTGACCTGGGCAGTGGGCATACCTTACAAGCAGAAGGTCTATCCGGCCGATGTTGCCATGATCTTCCCGGTTGCTGGCCGCGGACGGCCACGCAAGAATTATGTGCCTGACGTTGCCTCGCGTCCCGCCCAAGAAGTGCTCGAGAGCGCCAAGTGGCAGACCGTGAGCTGGCGGCGCGGCACCAAGGGCAAGCTGTCTGCGCGCTTTGCTGCCACGCGCGTGCGGGTGGCAGACGGCCCGCCGCAGCGGATCGGTGATCTCGGCCAGCAGCATCTTCCCGGCGAAGAGGTATGGCTGGTCGGCGAGCACCGCTCCACTGGCGAACGCAAATACTACCTCAGCAATCTGCCCGTCGACACACCGCTCAGGAAGCTGGCCGGCGCCATCAAAGCCCGCTGGGTCTGCGAGCAAGCCCATCAACAGCTGAAGGAAGAGCTCGGCCTCGATCACTTCGAGGGACGATCGTGGCAGGGACTTCACCGACACACCCTCATGAGCATGATCGCGTTCGCCTTCCTGCAAGCCCGTCGCCTCAGGGCAGCGGGTCGGAAAAAAAAGAAGCTCGAGCCCGCCGCCGCAGCCGACCTTGCCTGCCATCAGGCAGGCAATCCTGACCCAACTCAGCCAACCTCCGCCGCCAACATGCCCGCACTGCCGTAAACGATGGCGACGAATGATCCGCAGAAATCTGCCAAAGTAGTGCTAGGCTCAGGACTCATTGCGGCAGCCAGAAGATTACGGTTGCTGCGATGCAGATGGCAGACATGAAGGTGTGGGCGCATCGGTCGTAGCGGGTATGGATGCGGCGCCAGTCCTTGAGTTTGCCGAACATGTTCTCGATCCGATGGCGCTGGCGATATAGGGCTGTATCGTGCGGGATGTGCGCCTTGCGGTTGGTTTTTGACGGGATGCAGGCAGCGATGCCGCGCTCGGCCAAGGCACGACGGAACCAGTCGGCATCTTAGCCCCTGTCAGCCAGCAACGCCTTGGCCTTGGGGAACGCATCGATCATCAGCGCGGCGCCCTTGTAGTCGCTCATTTGCCCTTCGCTGAGCAGCATGATCAACGGGCGGCCTTTGCCATCGCAGACGGCGTGAAGCTTGGAGTTCAGCCCGCCTTTGGTGCGCCCGATACGTCGGGGTAGAGCCCCTTTTTTAGCAGGCTCGCCGCCGTCCGGTGCGCCTTGAGGTGGGTGGCGTCGATCATCAGCCGGTCGGGCTTGCCTCCCTTTGCCGCCAGCTCGGCGAAGATCCGGTTGAACACGCCCAGGCGGCTCCAGCGGATAAAGCGGTTGTAGATCGTCTTGTGCGGGCCATAGGCGGGAGGCGCATCGCGCCAGCGCAGCCCGTTCCTGATCACGAAGATGATGCCGCTGACGATCCGCCGATCATCGACCCGCGGAATACCATGCGACAGTGGGAAATAGGGCTCAATCCGGCGCATCTGCGCCTCGCTCAACATCCAGAATTCAGACAACAGCAGCGCCTCCTCAGCGCCGCCATTGAATCAACCGATCGCCTCTCGCGCAAGCAATTTAATAGGTCCTGAGCCTAGGAACGTGGAGGCCCAGGCCACCAGCTGGCTGAAGATCTGCGTGCCCGAACGCCAGATCACGGCGCTGCGCACCTGATCGCGCAAGGAGCGCGGCGGCGCGGTTTCGCTGGCGGCGGTCGCGGTCAAAACGCGATGCCTTCGGGCAGGACCGAACCCAGCACGCCGCCCGACTGGTTGCCCCGGCTGTGCGCCTTGCGCCGCCAGGCCAGCATCGGCCGCGCCAGGCCCGGCAGCACCCGCCACAGCAGGAACGACAGCGCCCAGACCGGACCGCTGACGCGCGATTTCACGCGGTGCAATTCGGCAAGCCCGCGCGCGGTGTCACCGTCCATCACGCGGTCGATGGCGTATTCGAAATCCAGTGCCTGCTGGCTGTCGACGATCAACTGGTCCAGCAGCGCCTGTTCCGCCGCATTGGCGGGCAGGGCGGCACGAGCCTTCTCATAGACCTTGATATTGCCCAGCAGCATCCGCCCGGCATGGGCCGAGGCGGAATTGGGCCGCACCCGGTATTCACCCATGACCCGGTCGACATACCGGGCATGGCCGCCCAGCTGCATCAGCCGGACCCACAGATCGAAATCCTCGGCCTGCGCCATCGTGGTATCGAAGCCGCCGATCGCGTCGAAATCGGCCCGTCGGAACGTGGTGCCGATATAGACGCCGAAGCTGCGGTCCAGCACGTCGGCCAGGGTTCCGCGCTGCCCATCGCCCGTCCCCTGCTTGGCCTCGAACGCCAGCCGTTCCTTGGGCACTGCGCCAAAGATCAGGGCGTTGCACGTGGCCAGCCGGACCTCGGGATCGCCCTCCAGCAGGTCGGCCATGGTGCCAAGGTAGTCCGGGCGAAAGCGGTCGTCCCCATCCAGCAGGGCAATCAGCGGTGCGCGCGTGGCGGCAATCGCGGTGTTGCGCGCACCGGATACTCCCTGATTCGGCGTTGCCAGAAACCGGATGCGCGAATCGGCCAGATAGGGGGCGACCGCCCCGGCCACGTCATCGGGCGCACCATCGTCGATCACCACGCATTCCCAGTCCGGGCAATTCTGCGCCAGCAGCGAATCCAGGGCTTCGCCCAGCAGATGCGCCACGCCATAGGCCGGCACGATCACCGCAATGCGCGGGACGGGAAAAGAATCGGTACGGTTTGCGACCATGTGCATGTGCGCGTCATAACGCGCGGGTCTTAACCAAGGCTCTACGCGGGCGCGCGGACGCCGGTGCGGGAGGGGGTGGCGGCCAAAAACCAGCAAACGCGGGGAATTTCCAACAATTGAAACAAAATTGCAAAAACCCTGTTGACCGAATCGGACCCTAGGCTTAGAGGCGCGTTCACCGGACGGGAACGCCGCTTTAAACGGGGTTTCTGGACTGGTCGCCAACAT
>NZ_BMZD01000013.1 GCF_014652615.1 Novosphingobium arvoryzae | reverse complement strand
AAACCCGGCTGCCCTGCCATCACCGCCTCCGACGCCTCGTCGGCGAAGTGAATCAAATCCGACCTTCAAACGCCAGAGTTTTTCGAGGCGTCCAACTGGTCCTGCTGGAGCGGCGCGGTGCCATTGCGCTGCTGACGCTGAACCGACCGGACAAGCGCAACGCGCTGAATCTCGCCCTGTGGGGTGAACTCGATACGCACCTTAACGCAATCGAGGCTGCGGGCGAGGAGATCGGTGTGGTTGTGCTGCGCGCCGCAGGGTCAGTGTTCTGTGCGGGCAACGACCTGAAGGAGCGAGGAGCGGAGGCTCCGCGCGCGAACTATCAGGCCGGCATTGTCACGCGGTTGGCCAATCTGCCGCATCCGGTGATCGTCGCGGTGCAGGGTGGATGCTTTACCGGCGGGTTGGAACTGGCGCTGGCCGGAGACATCATTCTGGCCGGGGAAAGCGCAAGCTTTGCCGATACGCACGGCCAGTTCGCATTGGTCCCGATCTGGGGGATGAGCCAACGCCTTCCGCGCCGCGTCGGACAGTGGAAGGCCCGTGAGATGAGCTTCACCGGGTTGCCGGTGAGCGGCGCAGAGGCGGCGCGGATCGGGCTGGCCAATCAGTGCGTGCCCGATGCCGAGCTGGCGGCGCTGACGCTGCGCATGGCCGAGGCCATCGCTGCACAAAGCCGCCATTCCGTGCTGGCCTATAAGGCGCTCTACCGGGCGCAGGCCGACCTGCCGCTGGATGCCGGGCTGGCCTATGAAGTGTTCAACACCGCCGGGGTTGGCCCCGACTTTGCCGAGCGGGTCAGCGGCAGGTTCGGCTGAAGGGTCAGACCTGCGCGCGGCCGCGCTCCATCACTGCGCGGCGGCGCGCCTCCACCTCGTCGGCGCTGACCTGGCCATTGGCAGCGCTGGAGCGGCTGTGCTCCAGCGCCATCCCGTCGCCGAAGGACGCGGCATAGCCATCGTCGATCAGTGCCTTGTAGGCGCGGATCATGCCCGGGTCGGCGGTGGCGATTTCCCCCGCCAGTTTCTTTGCCGCTGCCAGCAACTCGTCGGCAGGGACCACGCGGTTGACCAGCCCCCAGGCACACGCTGTCTGCGCATCGAGGAAGTTGCCCGAGAATGACAGTTCCTTGGCCCGGCTGATGCCAATCATCCGCGACAGCTTTTGCGACAGGCCCCAGCCCGGCATGATCCCGACGCGGGCATGGGTATCGGCAAAGCGGGCGTTTTCCGACGCGATCAGGATATCGCAGGCCAGCGCCACTTCGAACCCGCCGGTGATCGCCACGCCGTTGATCGCGCCGATCACGGGCTTCTTGCATTGCTCGATGGCCTTGACCGGATTGGCGAGCGCGTCCTCGGCATTGGCGGCGCCGAGGTTGGAGGTGTCGGCCCCCAGTTCCTTGAGATCGAGACCGGCGGTGAACGCGCGCGTCCCCGCGCCGGTCAGCACCACGGCGCGGATCGAGTCGTCGGCGTTCACTTCCACCATCGCGGCAGCGAGCTCGGCCCGCAGTCCCTTGGACAGCGCATTCATCGCTTCCGGGCGGTTCATTGTTACTACGGCGACCGGTCCGTCGCGTTCAATCGTTACCAGCATGTCAGTTCCCCAAATCGAAGGGCACGCCTTCATGCACGTGCGCCCATTGCTTGCCATCATGGCCATAAAGGATCGTGGTGCCGCCAGCGCGCGCCTTCGCCAGTCGTTCGAACGTGAGCAGGCCCTGCTCCACATCGGCGGTGGCGCGCGGCAGCACCATCACGTCCAGGTTGCGTTCGGTATAACAGCAGTCGCCCGCCAGCAGCACGTCCCCTTTCGCCAGCTTGACGATCACGCTCTGGTGACCGTGGGTATGGCCCCAGGTCGGCACGATCCGGACCGTGCCGTCGCCGAACAGGTCATGTTCGCCGTCGATCAGCTTGATCGGTTGGCCGGTGTCGAAATCCTGCGCTTCATAGAGCTCCGGTTCCGGATTGGCCCGCGCGGCATCCCATTCGCGCCGCTGGATGATGACGCTGGCGTTCGGCAGCAACGCATTGCCGCCGCAGTGGTCGATGTGGAGGTGCGAATTGATGATCCAGTTCACGCTGCCCGGATCGACGGCGATCGCGCGCAGGCGAGTGGCAATGTCCATCCCCTCGAACCACTGCAGCCCGAATTTGTCGGCCGGCAGCGCGTCTGCCAGGTCGCGGCGATAGCGTACCCCCATGCCGGTATCGAACAGCGCCCGGCCACGCGGGTGCTCGATCAGATAGGCCGGAACGGGCCCGCGCAGGTAATCGCCTTCGTCCCCTTCGACGAAGTAACCGGGGCGGCACTGGAACCACCCGCAGTTGAAGGCGTAGAGGCGCAGGCCCTGATCCATCACATCCGGGTCCGCGCGCTTTGCCCGTCGTCGATCCGGATGGTCGCCCCGGTGACGCATTCGCTGGCCGGTGCGACGAGGTAGAGCAGGGTGGAGTCCATCTGCTCCGGCACGGGCACGCGCTTGCGCGGCAGGTGTTCAGCCGGATTTCCGCCCATCCGCGCGAACATTCCATCGGTCATCTCTGAAACGAACATCCCCGGTGCGATGGCGTTGACGTTGATGTTGTAGTGGGCCCATTCCACTGCCAGCGCCTCGGTCATGCGGGCGATGGCGGTCTTGGTCACGGCATAAAGCGCCGCGCCGCCGCCGTCATAGCGGAAGTGCGCGACCGAGCTGATGTTGACGATCCGGCCCGGTTGCTTCGCCGCGATCAGCCGCCGCGCCACTTCGCAGGCCAGGATCCACGGGCCGCGCAGGTTCACGCCCAGCACCTGGTCGATCAGTTCCACGCTCATCTTGTGGGCGCGCTGGGCGTCCGGCATCCCGGCGTTGTTGATCAGGATGTCGACCGTGCCGAAAGCGGCCTCCGCCGCTGCCACGGCGGCGATCACGGAATCGGCGTCGGTCGCATCCATCTGCACGGCCAGCGCCTCGCCCCCGGCCGCCTTGATTTCGGCGGCCAGCGCCTCAAGCCGGTCGATCCGGCGCGCGCAGAGCGCAACCTTGGCGCCTTTGGCGGCCAGCACGCGGGCAAAGCGCGCACCCAGCCCGGACGATGCGCCGGTGACGAGTGCCACGCGGCCGGTCAGGTCATCGCTGGTATAAGGCAGGGGGTAATCGGTCATGTCAGTTGCTCCAATGGCCAGTAGAGTTTCCCGTGAGGGGCGGGGCGTCCCCGGCAAATTGCCCGGCTTGGTCGAACATGCTGGATTTCCCCGTCCCGTTGTGCTTGGCGAAAATTCAATCGCGCGATTAAATTGCACGATGAACGGCCAGACCGGCCTTGGCAAGCAGGGGAATGCAGCGATGATCTCAAGCCGCGCACTGGAAATCGGGGAACGCGTCGAACGCTTTGTGCGCGATGTGGTGATCCCTTACGAAACCGATCCCCGGCGGGACCATCACGGCGCACCGCTGGATGAACTGGTCGATGAAATGCGTGACAAGGCGCGCGCGGCGGGGGTGCTGACCCCGCATATCTTCCCCGATGGCGGCCACCTGACCCAGCTGGAAACCGCCTATGTCCTGCAGAAGTCCGGCCTTTCGCCGCTGGGGCCGCTGGCGGTCAACACCATGGCCCCGGACGAAGGCAACATGTACCTGCTGGGCAAGGTCGGCAGCGCCGAGATCAAGGAACGGTTCCTGAAGCCGCTGGTCGAAGGCCGCGCCCGCAGCGCGTTTTTCATGACCGAACCGGCGCTGGAGGGCGGGGCGGGCAGCGACCCGTCGATGATGCAGACGACTTGCCGGATGGACGGCAACCACTGGGTCATCAATGGCCGCAAGGCGTTCATCACCGGCGCGGAAGGCGCCAAGGTGGGCATCGTCATGGCCAAGGCGGAGCAGGGTGCCTGCATGTTCCTGGTCGACCTGCCCAATCCGGCGATCCGGATCGAGCATGTGCCCAACACCATCGACAGCTCGATGCCGGGCGGCCACGCCACAGTGGTCATTGAAAACCTGCGCGTGCCCGCTGACCAGATGCTGGGCGAGGCGGGTGAGGGCTTCAAGTATGCCCAGATCCGCCTGTCCCCGGCGCGCCTGTCGCACTGCATGCGCTGGCACGGCTGCTGCGAACGCGCGCACGAAATCGCTAGTGATTATGCCAACCGCCGTTCGGCCTTTGGCAAGCAGCTGATCGACCATGAGGGCGTCGGCTTCATGCTGGCGGAAAACCTGATCGACCTGAAGCAGGCCGAACTGATGATCCGGTGGTGCGCGCAGGTGCTCGATACCGGCTCGCTCGGCACGGTCGAAAGCTCGATGACCAAGGTTGCGGTGTCCGAGGCGCTGATGCGGATCGCGGATCGCTGCGTGCAGGTGATGGGCGGAATGGGCGTGACCGACCACACCATCGTCGAGCAGATCTTCCGCGAGGTCCGCGCGTTCCGGATCTATGACGGCCCGACCGAAGTTCACAAGTGGAGCCTGGCGAAGAAGATCAAGCGCGACTGGAAAGCGGCGCAGACCGGTTGAAGCGGCTCAGCCGCCTGCCGCTTCCACCACGTCGCGCAGGCGGTCCTTGCCGAACCACATTTCGTTGCCGAGGAAGAAGGTCGGCACACCGAATGCCCCGCGCGCCGCAGCGGCTTCGGTGTTGGCAACCAGTTCGGCCTTGACCGCATCGTCCTGCACCAGCGCGCCCAGCGCCGCAGCATCAAGGCCAGCTGCGCTGACCGTTTCGGCCCAGATCGCCGGATCGTCGAGCTTCAGCCCGTCTTCCCACAGCCCCTTGAACATCGCCTCGCGGTAGGCGGCCCCGCAGCCCAGCCGCTCGGCCGCGATCGCGCCGCGCATCGCCAGCAGGGTATTGACCGGGAAGTGCGGGTTGAGCCGGAAGCCGGTGATCCCGTGGCGGGCCATGAAGCGGTCCATTTCCAGCCGGTCATAGGCCACCTTGGCCTCGACATGGCCATAGACCAGCATCGGCGGCTTGTTTCCGGTGGCCTTGAACAGCCCGCCCAGCAGCACCGGGACGTGGCGAAAGCGGACTTTGCCCTGAGCTTCGATGGCGGGAATGGCCCGCTGCACGAACCAGGAATTCGGCCCGCCGAAATCGTAGATGAATTCAATCTCGGTCATCACCATGTCTCTCCGTAGGGGCGGATTTCCTGCTCGAAGGTCCAGGCCGCGCTCGGCTGGCTGTAGAGCGCCCAATAGGCCTCGGCCACGGCTTCGGGCGGCATCAGCAGATCGGGCTGGGCGGCAAGCGCTTCGGCACCGATCCGCTCGATCACGCGCTGGCGAACCCAGGCGGTATCGACGCCGGCGTCAATCACCAGATGGGCCACATGCAGCCCCTGCGGCCACAGTTCCCGCGCGGCGGATTGTGCCATGGCGCGCAGCCCGGCCTTGGCGGCGGCAAATGCGCTGTAACCGGGATTGCCGCGCAGGCCGGCCGTGGCCCCGGTGACGAAAATCTTGCCTGCGCCGCGCGGCGCCATGATCCGCGCGGCTTCGCGCACGGTCACGAACCCGGCGAAGCAGGCCATTTCCCAGACCTTGCGGAACACCCGGTCGGTGGTGTCCAGCAGTGGGAACTGCACGTTGGCGCCGACGTTGAAAATCACCAGCGCCAGCGGGGCGATTGTCTCCGCTTCGGCCAGAAACGCGGCGACATCGTCAGGCTCGCGCGCATCAAGCGAGCGTCCGGTGACAGTCCCGCCCAGCAGCGGGGCCAGTTTGTCACCATTGCGGCGTCCGGCGTGAACGGCAAAGCCCTGAGCGGCAAACTTGCGCACGATGGCGGCGCCGATGTGGTCGCCCGCGCCCAGCACCGCGACCGACTGGGTCGGCGCGGTCACTTGCGCTCCAGCGCGATCACCGCGACGGTGAAGCGCGACAGGCAGACCAGTTTCCCGCCTTCATCCTCGATCCGGATGGTCCAGACCTGCGTGGTGCGCCCCATCGATTCGGCGCGCGCAGTGGCGTAGACGAAGCCGTCATAGGCCGGGCGGATGTGGTTGGCGTTGATCTCCATGCCGACGCCGACAAACTTCGTGCGATCAACGCACCAGCCCGCCGCGACCGATCCCACCGTTTCGGCAAAGGCCACCGATGCCCCGCCGTGAAGCCGCCCGAACGGCTGGCGCGTGCGCTCATTGACGGGCATCCGCGCACGGATCCAGTCATCGCCGCAGTCGATGAACTCTACGCCCAACCAGCCGTTCATCGAACCGGCCCCGCCCTGCGTCATGGCTTCAAGATCGGGGCGCGTCCCGCCCCACCAGATTGATGCGTTGCTCATGGCAACTGGTTCTGGCGGAAAGCGGGACGCGTGTAAACGGGAGGAAGGGTTGATCCGAAACCTCAGCTTCGGATCAGCCAGTTACGCGGCGACCGGCTCCTTCGCCTTCGATCCGGCGCGGACGCCGTCATAGACGAATTCGCTGCCTTCCAGATTGGTCTTGGGAATCTCGTCCTTTTCGGCCCAGTAATCCTGATTGTGCCGCCATTCGGGCTTGTCCCCCCGGCGCGGCATCTGGTCCAGCCCGCGAACGAGATAGCCCGGGTTGAAGTTGTCGCTTTCGATCCAGGGCAGCAGTTCCATCCCCTGATCCTCGTCCCGCAGGGCGACATCGACACGGCTGACGCCCTTGGCGTCCATGTGGTTGAGCAGGTTGCAGACGAAATCGCCCAGCATGTCCACGCGCAGCGTCCAGCTGGCACGGAAATAGCCCATCACCCAGACGAGGTTGGGCACGCCGGTGAACATCATCCCGCGATAGTTGACCGTCTTCGACCAGTCGACCGGGGTACCATCCACGCTGAAGGGAATGTCGCCCATCACCGACAGGCGGAAACCGGTGCAGGCGACGATGATGTCGGCCTCGATCTCGTCACCCGATGCGGTGCGCACGCCCTTCTCGGTGAAAGTGTCGATCGTGTCGGTGTAAACGGTCAGCTTGCCCTGCGCGGCGGCCTGGAAGATATCGCCATTGGGGCAGAACGCCAGCCGCTGCTGCCAGGGGCGATACCTGGGCGTGAAGTGCGGCTCGAACTCGAAGTCCGGCTTGCCGCTGAACGCGCGGACCAGTTCCTTCAGATCCTCGAACACGGCATCGGGTTCCTCGATGCAGCGCTTGGTCATCTGGTCCTGATCATACATGATCTGCTTGCGCACGACGTGGTGGATGATCTCTTCCTCCACGCCCACTTCGCGCAGCCGGTCGGCCAACTCGTTCTTGTTCTCGCTGCAGAAGAAATACGTGGGCGAGCGTTGCAGCATCGTCACGTGCGCGGCCTTTTCGGCGAAGGCCGGAATGACGGTGGCGGCGGTCGCGCCCGAACCGATCACCAGCACGCGCTTGCCGGTATAGTCGATCGAGGGGTCCCACTTCTGCGCATGGATGAACAGGCCCTTATACCGGTCCATCCCCGCCCAGTCCGGGATATAGGGCGTTTCGTGATCGTAATAGCCCTGGCACATCCAGAGGAAGTTCGCGGTAAACGTCACGGCCGCGCCATCGGCCTTGCGCACGGCCTGGACCGTCCAGAGGTTGTCCTTGCTGGACCAGTTGCAGCCGGTGATGCGGTGGCCGTAATGGATGTGCTGGCCGATCCCGTTCTCCTCGATCACCTCACCCATGTACTTCAGGATTTCCTCGGCACTGGCGATGGGCGCGCCGACCCACGGCTTGAACCGGTATCCGAAGGTATAAAGGTCTGAGTCCGAACGGACCCCGGGATACTTGTGCGTCTCCCAGGTCCCGCCGAAGGTGTCCTTCATTTCGAGGATGGCGTAGCTTTTGCCGGGGCACTGCTGCTGCAGGTGATAGGCCGATCCGATGCCCGAAATGCCTGCGCCGACGATCAGCACGTCAACGTGTGTGGACGGATCTGGGGCCTGAACTGCTGCTGTTGCCATCACTCTCTCTCCGGTTGTGTTGCCACTGGCGCTATTACGCCATTGAAGTCAGTTTCGACTCGAAACGCGATTGAAACATTGACCGCGATCAAGCGCAACTGCCAAGCGCGGCAGGCTGCGGATTGCGTGGTGCGCCTGCTCCAAAAGGCTTGGCATCACAGGGACTTGTGTTAGGCAGGATCAATCTTTCCCGCCGGAGCCACAACCGACCATGCCCCGTTTCGCGCCTGCCATCGCCGTTCTGCTTGCCTGCGCCCCGTTGGCGGCCCTGCCGGTTCATGCGGCCGATGTGCCGGCCGCCGCGCCAGTTGCGGTCGATCCATTCGAGGATATCTATGCCGCCATCCAGGAATCGGCGGACATGGAGCGTCAGCTTGATCAGCTGTCGGCCACGATCGCGGAGCAGATCGCCAGTGCCGATACCAGCCTGGCCATTGCCGAGGCGCGCTATCCGGGGCTGTCGAAAGCGATGGTGGCCGGGTTCCGGCCCGTTCTGGCCGGGTATTCGGCCCGCGTGCGCGAAAGCTTTCGCCCGCGCATGATCGCGGTGTTCCGCGACAAGCTGAGCGCAAGCGAGGCGCGCGACGTGGCCGCGTTCTATCGCTCGCCGATGGGCAAGCGGCTGCTGGGCGGGGTGGTCGAAAGCTTTGATGCCAAGGCCACCATCACCAGCGCGCTGAAGGACAAGGAAGTCAGCGCCGCGGCGGTTCAGGCAGATACCGATGCCGCCGTGCGCGGCGCGCTGGCGCAGTTCACGCAGGACGATTTCGCGGCGCTGGGCGAACTGGCGCGGCGCCAGCCCGGCCTGATGAAGCTGGGCGCGATTGGCGAGGCGCTCGGCCCGATCCGCGCTGAAATGGAAAACCAGCCGCTGACCGATGCGGAGCAGCAGGCGTTGAGCGATTCGATCGTTGCCTCGCTCGACAAGCATATTTCCGCTGCCGAGGCCAAGGCTGCGGGCAAATAAGCGGCAGTCTCGCGCCGTCGGGCCGAAATGCGGTAGTGCTTTGGATTGCGGCAAATCGCGCCAGCGCCTAAGTCTGCGCGCGATGAATGGTGGCAGGCATGATTTTGCGATCCTGGGCGGCGGGCTGGCCGGTGGGCTGACAGCGCTGGCGCTGCACCGCGCGCGGCCCGATCTGTCGCTGTGCCTGCTGGAACAGGGTGAAACGCTGGGCGGCAATCACCGGTGGAGCTGGTTTGCGACCGACCTCTCCACTGCGGGCACCAACCTGCTGGCACCGCTGCGCCAGACCCGCTGGGACCAGGGCTATGACGTGCGCTTTCCGGCCCATGCCCGCACTCTTCAGGCGCGCTACAACTCGCTGTCGTCCGAGGATTTCGACGCCGGACTGCGGCGCGAACTGCCTGCTGGCACAATCCGCACCCGCGCCGTGGTCGAAACGGTGGAGCCGGGCAGCGTCCAGCTGGCCAGTGGCGAGACCATTCGCGCCCGCGCGGTGATCGATTGCCGGGGCATCACGGCCGCGCCGGAACTGACCGGCGGCTGGCAGGTGTTCATGGGCCGCCATTTGCGCACGGCCCGCCCGCACGGGCTGACCCGTCCGGTCATCATGGACGCCGCCGTGGCCCAGCACGGGGCCTATCGCTTTGTCTATGTCCTGCCGCTGGCCCATGACGAGTTGTTCGTGGAAGACACCTATTACGCTGACAGCCCCGCGCTGGATCGGCGGGTGCTGGCCAGCCGGATCCAGGCCTATTGCGACGCACAGGGCTGGGAAGGCGACATTCTGGGCAATGAAACCGGGGTGCTGCCGGTTGTTACCGGTGGCAATTTTGCCGCGTTCCAGGCCGCGCACCGCATTCCCGGCGTGGCCGTGGCGGGATCGCGCGGCGGGTTCTTTCATCCGCTCACCAGCTACAGCCTGCCGCAAGCGGTCGACACCGCGCTGGCCATCGCTGACGATGCCGATCTGCCGGGCGCGCAACTGGCCGCCCTGATCGAAGCCCGCGCCACCGCCCACTGGCGCGCCACCCGTTTTTACCGCCAACTTGGCGCCATGCTGTTCGGAGCAGCACTTCCAGAGGAACGTTACCGCGTGTTCGAACGCTTTTACCGCCTGAGCGAACCCCTGATCGAGCGGTTCTATGCCGCCCGGTCCACCCCGCTGGACAAGGCCCGCGTGCTGTGCGGCAAACCGCCGGTGCCGATTGGCCGGGCGCTCCAAGCCCTGCGCACTCCCGGCACTCCGCTGGAGATCGCGGCATGAGCGCGCTGGCCCCGCTCGACCCGCACGCCCCGCGCCGCGCCTGCGTGATCGGCGCCGGCTTTGGCGGCCTGGCGCTGGCGATCCGCCTGCAGAGCGCCGGCATCCAGACCACCGTGATCGAAGCGCGCGACAAGCCCGGTGGGCGCGGATACCACTGGGAAAAGGACGGCTTCACGTTCGATGCCGGGCCGACCGTCATCACCGATCCGGCCTGCCTGCAGGAACTGTGGGCGCTGTCGGGCCACGATATCGCCGAGGACGTCGAACTGATGCCGGTCATGCCGTTCTATCGGCTGAACTGGCCGGACGGCACCAACTTTGACTATTCCAACGACGAAGCCAGCCTGACCCGCGAAATTGCCCGCGTCGCCCCAGGCGATCTGGCCGGGTACGAGGAATTCCTGCGCTATTCCGCCGGGGTATTCGAGGAAGGCTACGTCAAGCTGGGCCACGTGCCCTTCCTGGACTTCGCCAGCATGATCAAGGCCGCGCCCGCGCTGGCCAAGTATCAGGCGTGGCGCAGCGTCTATTCGATGGTTTCCAGCTTCATCAAGAGCGAGAAGCTGCGCGAGGCGCTGAGTTTCCATACCCTGCTGGTCGGCGGCAATCCGATGACCACCAGTTCGATCTATGCCCTGATCCACAAGCTGGAAAAGGACGGCGGCGTGTGGTGGGCCAAGGGCGGGACCAACCAGCTGATCGCCGGGATGGTGAAGCATTTCGAGCGGATCGGTGGGAAGGTGCGGCTGCACGATCCGGTGGTCCACATCCACACCGTCGGCAACCGTGCGACCGAGATCGAAACGCAGAGCGGCTGGAAGGAACGCTTCGACGCGGTCGCCAGCAATGCCGATATCATGCACACCTATCGCGAGTTGCTGTCCGGCAATCCGCGCGGGCAGCAGGCGGCGCGCAGCCTGGCGCGCAAGCGGTTCTCGCCCAGCTTGTTCGTGGTCCACTTCGGGCTGGAAGGCACCTGGCCGGGCATCCCGCACCACATGATCCTGTTCGGTCCGCGCTATAAGGGCCTGCTGGACGACATCTATGAACACGGCGTGCTGCCGCAGGACTTCTCGATCTACCTGCACCACCCGACCGTGACCGATCCCAGCGTGGCCCCGCCGGGCAAATCGACGTTCTATGCGCTGATCCCGGTCGCCAATCAGGGTAAGCTGCCGATTGACTGGGAAACGGTCGGGCCGATGCTGGAAAAGCGCATCCTGGACGAAGTCGGGCGGCGGCTGATCCCGGACATTCACGACCGGATCGTCACCAAGTTCCACTATGCCCCGCGCGATTTCGCGCTGGACCTCAACGCCTACATGGGCAGCGCCTTCAGCCTTGAGCCGATCCTGACGCAAAGCGCGTGGTTCCGCGGCCACAACCGGGATGACAAGATCGGCAACCTCTATCTGGTCGGCGCGGGCACGCATCCGGGCGCGGGGATTCCGGGCGTGGTCGGCAGTGCCAAGGCCACGGCCAAGCTGATGCTGGAGGACCTGCAGTGAAGCGCATCGCGGTCTACTGCGGCTCGGCCTCGCCCGAAGATCCACGCTACATCCAGCTGGCGCACGATGTGGGCCGTACGCTGGCGGAGCGCGGGATCGGCGTGGTCTATGGCGGTGGGCGGCTGGGCCTGATGGGCGCGGTCGCCGCCGGGGCGCTAGAGGCCGGGGGCGAAGTGATCGGGGTGATCCCCGAAGCCCTGGCCGGCGCCAACGGCAAGGGCGGCGAGGTCGCCAATCACGATTGCACCGAACTGCACATCGTTTCGGGCATGCACGAACGCAAGCTGGCCTTCACCAACCTGTCGGACGGGTTCCTGACGATCCCCGGCGGGGTCGGGACGATGGACGAGCTGTGGGAAGCGGTCAGCTGGGCGCAGCTGGGCTATCACGCCAAGCCGGTCGGGCTGCTCAACGCCTTCGGGTTCTACGATCACCTGCTGGCGTTCAACCGCCACATGATCGAGGTGGGCTTCATCCGCCCGGCGCATCAGGGCATCCTGATCGCGGAGGCCGAGCTGGACCTGCTGCTGACCCGCATGGCCGCGCATGAGCCGCACACCCCGATCTTCGCGATGAAGGTGACCGACCTGTGATGCCGACGGGCCGCGCGCATGGCTGACCGGCACGCGCCGTCGCGCACGGCGCTGGTGGCACAGGCGCGCGATTCGATTATGCGCGGATCGAAAAGCTTTGCTGCCGCATCGCGCCTGTTCGATTCGCAAACGCGTGAGCGGGTCTGGCTGCTCTATGCCTGGTGCCGCCGCTGCGACGATCTGGCCGACGATCAGGACCACGGCGGCGTGCTTGGTCCGGCCGCTGGCGCGCAGGACCGGCTGGCGACGATCCGCACCCTGACCGAGCTGGCCTTCGCGGGCGAGGCGACCGGCGATCCGGCGTTTGACGCGCTGGGCGTGGTCGCGCGCGAAACCGGACTGACCCGTGCGATGGCGGACGACGTGATCGGCGGCTTCGCGCTTGACGCCGATGACTGGCGTCCGCGCAGCGAGGCGGACCTGCTGCAATACTGCTTTCACGTCGCCGGGGCCGTCGGCGTGATGATGGCCGTGGTGATGGGCGTGTCCCCGACCGACGAGGACACGCTGGACCGCGCCTGTGACCTCGGCCTTGCCTTCCAGCTCGCCAATATCGCCCGCGATCTGGACGAGGACGATGCGGCGGGGCGCTGCTATCTGCCGCTCGACTGGTTGGTGGAGGCGGACATTCCCCCTGGCGAGCACATGAAGCCGCACTATCGCGGCGCACTCGTGCCGATTGTCGCGCGGATGTGCGCCATGGCGCAGGATTACGAAGTGTCCGCCCGGATCGGCGCGGCGCGGCTGCCGCTGCGCTCGCGCTGGGCAGTGCTCTCCGCCGCTGGCATCTATGGCGCCATCGGGCGCGAAGTGGCGCGGGCAGGCGAACATGCGTGGGACCACCGTGTCACCACCAGCACCGCCGCCAAGCTGGGGTTCGTGGCCAAGGCGCTCGCCCAGTGCCTGCTGCCGCCGCCGGGCAGTGCGCCCGCGCTGCCGTGGACGCGCCGCCAGCTTGCGGAAAGAGCGCGCGCGGCTTAGGGGCTTGGCCCCATGCACAGCTATCCCGCCCCCGCCCAGGCCCGCGTTCAGGAAATGGTTCAGGCCGCCGCTGCCGATCCGGCGCGCGCGGTATCGTTTCAGGGCGCCCCCGGCTGCAACGGCCACCGCGCCGCGCTGGAATACGATCCCGCCTGCTTGCCGCTGCCCTGCTTCAGCTTCGAAGACGCGCTGGACGCGGTGAAGGACGGCAGTGCCGCCCGCGCGATCATTCCGATCGAGAATTCGCAGCATGGCCGCGTGGCCGACATCCACTTCCTGCTGCCCGAAAGCGGGCTGAGCATTGTGGGCGAACACTTCATGGCGATCCGCCACAGCCTGATGGCGCTTGGTGATGGGCCGTTTGCCGCCGCCTATTCGCATCCGCAGGCGCTGGGCCAGTCGCGCGTGTTCCTGCGTACGCGCGGGATCGTGCCGATGGCCTATGCCGACACCGCTGGCGCGGCCGCGTATGTCGCCGAAATGGGCGATCCCGCCGCCGCCGCCATCGCGCCCAAGATCGCCGCCGAACTCTATGGCCTGAAGATCATCGCCGATGACGTGCAGGACGCGTCGGACAACATGACCCGGTTCGTCGTGCTCGCCCCCCAGCCGCTCGATCCCGCTTCGCTGGCCGGGCAGACAACGATGACGACGTTCGTGTTCGAAGTGAAGAACATCCCCGCAGCGCTCTACAAGGCGCTGGGCGGGTTCGCGACCAACGGCGTCAACATGACCAAGCTGGAAAGCTATCAAAAGGGCGCCAGCTTTTCCGCGACCACGTTCTATGCCGATATCGTCGGTGCACCGGGCGATCCGGCGGTCGACCGCGCGCTGGAGGAACTGGCGTTTCATTGCAAGGAGCTGCGGATGCTGGGCACCTATCCGCAGGAACGCGGGCGGGGGTAGGGGCGCGCCGGATTTCCCCGCTTGCTCCGTTGCTTGCGCCGTGCGACCAGTAACCGCGTGACGATCCAGGGAGCACAGGCCGCGCAGGATGCCGCGCGCGATTGGCAGGCGGTGCGGGCCGATGGCTCGATCCAGTATGCCCCGGTCACGATCCCCGACAAGCCGGTCAATGAACCGCCAGAATGGCTGAAAGCACTGGCCGAATGGCTGGAGCCGCTGGGCCGCGCGCTGGGGATGAACTGGCACGTCCTGCAATGGATACTGCTGGGCATCGCGGTGCTGGCGGTGATCTGGCTGGTCTGGCGGATGGTGGAGCCCTTGCTGGCCCGTGTCCGCCCACCCGCTGCCGACGCCGTGCCCGACTGGACGCCCGACCGCGAAGCCGCGCTGGCCTTGCTGGACGATGCCGACGTGCTGGCCGCTGCGGGCCGGTTTGACGAGGCCGCGCACTTGCTGCTGCGGCGCAGCGTCCGCCAGATCGCCGCTGCCCGGCCAGACTGGGTTCACCCTGCCAGCACGGCGCGCGAACTGGCGGCGCTTCCCGCCCTGCCGGACCGCGCCCGCAGTGCCTTTGGCTTGATCGCGGCGCGGGTGGAGCGCAGCCGCTATGCCCTGCGCGCGCTGGATGCCGCCGACTGGCAAGCCGCGCGCGAGGCTTATGCCGCCTTCGCGCTGGAACGGATCGCGGCATGAGCGCGCGGCCCGACAGCCCATTTTCGCCGCGCACCGTGCTGGGGCTGGTGGTGGTCGGCGGCCTCGCGTTTCTGGCGTTCCTCTGGCTGATCGGCGCGGGGCTGACCGGGGGCAATCCCAACGACGGGCAGGCCAGCGTCGGGGGCAAAGGGCTGAACGGCTATGCCGCGATGGCCGATTATCTGGAGCGGCGCGGCTATGCCGTCTCGCGCGTGCAATCGCTCGCCAGCCTGAAGCAGCCGGGCCTGCTGATCCTGACCCCGCCCGCCGATGCCGAAGGCAAGGACCTGGCCGAAGTCGTTACCCGCCGCCGCCTGATCGGTCCGACGCTGATCATCCTGCCCAAGTGGCAGGCGATGCAAGTTGGCCAGCTGAACCCTGCGGCCAAGCCCGGCTGGGTCACGCTGGACGGGGTGCAGATGCCCAACTGGACCGAGTTTTACGACGACATCAGCCTGGACCTGAAGCCGATGCGGGCGGGCGGCAAGGTGGCCAGCTGGCGCGGGCTGGGGACGGGTGGCGACCTGCCATCCAGCGAAAACGTGCTGTCCGGCGCGGGCGATGCGCTGGTGCCGCTGGTAGTCGGGACCGAGGATGGGCGGGTGCTGGCGGGCTATATCGACGATGGCGATTACCCCGCGCTGCGCGAGGCGGCGGAGGGATATGCGCCGGAACCCGATCCCGATACGGTCGACGATACGCTCTATCCGCTGGTCATGGTGTTCGAGCCGGACCTGCTGAGCAATCAGGGCTTTGCGGATGCGCCCAATGCCGTTCTGGCCGAAGCGCTGGTGCGCGAAGTGCTGGACGGCGGGGACAAGATCGTCGCCTTCGACCTGACGCTCAACGGTTATGGCCGCTCGCAGAACCTGCTGACGCTGGCGTTCACCCCGCCGTTCCTCGCCGCCACGCTGTGCCTGTTGCTGGCGGTGCTGGTGATTGGCTGGCGGGCGTTCCACCGGTTCGGCCCGCCGCTGCTGGCCGGGCGCGGGATCGCGTTTGGCAAGCGCGCTCTGGTCGCCAACGCCGCCGCGCTGGTCCGCCGGACCCGGCGCCTGCACCTGATCGGTGCGCCCTATGCCGATGCCGCGCGGGACCGGCTGGCGCGCGCGCTGGCCCTGCCGCATCGGCTGGACGGCCCCGCCACCGAAGCCGCGATTGACCGCGCACTGGCCGCCCGCGCGCCCGACCTTATGCCGTTTTCCGCCGCCGCCGCCGCCCTGCGCGCCGCGCGCCGCCCTGCCGATCTGCTGCGCGCCGCGCAGACGCTCCATTCGCTCGAAAGGACTCTCACCCGATGACCCCAATGACGCTTGCCGATGTCGGCGCGCTGGCCCGCGCGATCCGGGCCGAAGTGGGCAAGGCCGTGGTCGGTCAGGCCGATACGGTCGATGCGCTGCTGGTTGCGCTGCTGGCGCAGGGCCACGTCCTGCTGGAAGGCCCGCCGGGCACCGCCAAGACGTTTCTGGCGCAAAGCTTTGCCGCCAGCCTCGGCCTCGATTTCGGGCGCATCCAGTTCACGCCGGACCTGATGCCGGGGGACATTCTGGGATCAAACCTGTTCAATTTCCAGACCAGCCAGTTCACCCTGACGCGCGGGCCGATCTTCTGCGAGCTGCTGCTGGCCGACGAAATCAACCGCACCCCGCCCAAGACGCAGGCCGCGCTGCTGGAAGCGATGCAGGAACGCCGCGTCACGCTGGACGGCACCGCGCACCCGCTGCCCGCCAGCTTTCTGGTGGTTGCGACCCAGAATCCGATCGAGAGCCAGGGTGTCTATCCCCTGCCCGAAGCGCAGCTGGACCGGTTCCTGTTCAAGCTGCTGGTCCCCTATCCCAGCGCGGCTGAGGAAGCGCGGATCGTGGCGACCTTTGGTGAACGCGCCGGACCGTCGCGCCCGGCTGACCTGGGCGTCAGTGCGGTGGCCAATGCCGATGTGATCGCGGCGGCGGCGCTGGCGGTGAAGGGGGTAACGCTGGCTGACAGTGTGGTCGATTACATCGTGCGCCTGATCCGCGCGACGCGGGAAAGCGCCGACCTGTCATCCGGGGCCAGTCCGCGCGCCGCCGTGCTGTTGGCCAATGCCGCCCGCGCCCGCGCGGCGGTGGATGCGCGCGAATACGTGCTGCCCGACGATGTGAAGGCGCTCGCCCCCGCCGTGCTGCGCCACCGCCTGCTGCTGTCGCCAGCGGCAGAGATCGAAGGCAAGCAGGTGGAAACGCTGGTCGCCGACCTGATCGCCGCGACCGAGGCACCGCGCTGAAGCGATGCCCCTGCGTCCCGCCCTGATCCCAACGGCGCGCGCGGCCTGGCTGGTGGCCGGTGCTGCACCCGTGGCGCTGCTGATTGCCGCGCTGGCGCCCGGTGCATGGGTAATCGCGCCGGGGATCGGGCTGGTACTGGTGCTGCTGGTCCTGTTCGACGCGCTGCTGGCGGGGCAAGTGGAGGACGTCGCGCTGAGCCTGCCTGCGGATAGCGAGGTCGGCGGCGATAGCTGGCTCACGGTGGGGGCGCGGTTCCGGCAGGGCAGCCCGCATCAGGTTGAGGCGGCGCTGGCCAGCGATGACCGGCTGCTGTCCGGCGGGCGCGGCACCGTTCCGCTGGCAGCACCGGAACAGGCGGGCGATGGCTGGCGCGGGACGCTGCACTTCCGCCCCAACCGGCGCGGGACGGGCGCGGTGGAGCGGCTGTGGCTGCGCTGGACCGGGCCGCTGGGCCTTGGCGCGCGGCAGGTGTCGTGCGGCGTGGCGGCGCAGATGCGGGTCTGGCCGAACCTCGCCCCGGTCCGCTCCCCCGCGCTGCAGGCGTTCCTGAAAGACGCGCAGGTTGGCCTGATCGCGCGGCGGATGCGCGGCGAAGGCACCGTGTTCGAGGCGCTGGCCGAATACGAACCGGGTATGGATCGCCGGCGGATCGACTGGAAATCCAGCGCCCGCCATGCCCAGCTTTACGCCAAGGAGTTCGAGGCGGAGCGCAACAACCAGATCGTCTTCGCGTTCGATTGCGGGCAGGCGATGTGCGAGCCGGTGGACGGCCTCGCCCGGATCGACCGCGCCGTTACCGCCGCGCTGACCACGGCTTATGTCGCGCTGAAGGCGGGGGACCGGATCGCGCTGTTCGGGTTCGCCGCGCGGCCGGAAGTGTTCACGCCCTTCGTCACCGATGCACGCGATTTTGCCCGCCTGCAATCCGCCGCCGCAGCGCTGGATTACCATGCGCAGGAACCCAACTTCACGCTGGCGCTGGCGACTCTGGCCGGGCGGCTGAAGCGGCGCAGCCTGGTGGTGGTGTTTTCCGACTTCACCGATCCGACCAGCGCGCAACTGATGATCGAGAGCATCGGGCGGCTGACCGCGAAGCATCTGGTGCTGTTCGTGACCATGGCCGATGCCGAACTGGACGGAATCGCCGCGCAGCGCCCCGGCGACATGCAGGATCTGGCGATGGCCGCGACCGCCGATGCCCTGCTGCGCCAGCGCGCGCTGGTGCTGTCCCGCCTGCGCGCGCTGGGCGTGGACGTGATCGAGGCGCCGCATGACCGGATCGGCACGCGGCTGATCGACGCCTATCTGGCGATCAAGCGCAAGGGAGCGATCGGCTGATGGCGTTCTTCGGACTGCTCGGCGGGGAAGCCGCCGCCAGCGATGCGGCGATCGAAGCCGCTGCACTGCGTTCCGACCGGTTCCGGCAGGAGCGCGAGGGCGACTGGAAGCGGCTGGAAGCCATCGTCACCCGGATGGAAGCGGGGCGCTGGCGGCGGCTGTCGGATGAGGACGTGCTGGCACTGCCGGTGCTCTATCGCACGGTTGCCTCCAGCCTGTCGGTTGCGCGGGAAACCTCGCTCGATTCGGCGACGCTGGCCTATCTGGAGGCGCTGGTGCAGCGCGCGTGGTTTCTGGTCTATGGCCCGCGCACCACGCTGGCGGGCTGGCTGGCGCGGTTTCTGGGCGGCGAATGGAGCCGCGCGGTGCGGGCGATCTGGCCGGAGCTGCTGGTCGCTTTCGCAGTGATGGCGGCGGGCACGCTGGTCGGCTGGCTGCTGGTGAGCAGTGATCCCGACTGGTATTACGCGCTGGTCCCCGGCCAGTTTCAGGATGCCCGCGTGCCGGGTGCCACGCGGGAAGTCTTGCAGGGTACGCTGTTCGGCAGCGCGCAGGATGACGGGCTGTCGATGTTTGCCGCCTATCTGTTCAGCCACAACGCCGGGGTGGCAATCATGTGTTTCGCGCTGGGCTTTGCGTTCGGCGTGCCGCCGCTGCTGCTGCTGGTGCAGAACACCGCGACGCTTGGGGCGATGGTGTGGCTGTACCATGACAAGGGGCTGGCGACGGACTTCATCGGCTGGCTTTCGATCCATGGCACGACCGAGCTGCTGGCGATCCTGCTGGCGGGGGCGGCGGGGCTGCATGTGGGCCGGTCGATGGCCTTTCCCGGCACGCGCGGGGTGATGCAGGCCGTGGCCGAAGCTGGCCAGCGCGCTGCCGTGGTCATGGCGGGCGTGGTGCTGATGCTGGTGGTGGCCGGAATGCTGGAAGGGTTCGGGCGGCAACTGGTGGACGATACCACCGGGCGTTACATCATCGGCTATTCGATGCTGGCGATCTGGCTGGCCTATTTCTTCGCGTTCCGCCGCACGCCTTCGGGCAGCGAGGCAGCATGAGCGTGGGTGCAGCCAGCATGACGGCGAAGATCGACCGGCGGCGGGTGATGATCACGCCCGAAGGGATCGCCCTGCCGGTCATGGTCGGCAGCCGGGGCAGCCGGCTGGGCGCGCTGCTGCTCGACCTGCTGTTCATCGTGGTGCTGATGATCTCGACCACGCTGCTGCTGGCGTATCTGGGGTCAGGCGTGGACGATCTGCGCAGCGAGGCGCTGGCCAAGGGTGACAAGGCGGTTGCGCGGGCCAGCGAGTTCCTGGTGGTGCTGTGGATCGCGGTGATGTTCCTGTTTCGCCACGCCTATTTTCTGTTTTTCGAACTCGGCCCGCGCGGGACGACGCCGGGCAAGCGGCTGACGGGCCTGCGCATTGCCGCGCGCGATGGGGGGCGGCTGACCACGGAAATGGTGCTGGCGCGCAACCTGCTGCGCGATATCGAGCTGTTCCTGCCGGTGGCGATGATCGTCACCAACAGCGGAGCGGACAACATGGGCGCGGCCGGGGTGGCGGCGACGGTGTGGTTCCTGGTGTTCGGCCTGTTTCCGTTCTTCAACCGGGATCGGCTGCGCGCGGGCGATCTGGTGGCGGGAACCTGGGTGGTCGAAGCGCCCCGGCGCAAGCTGGAAGCGGTGCTGTCCACCACGCCGACCGCTGCCAGCGGCCACAGCGCGGCGACTGGCGCGCAGTATCGTTTTGGCGAGGCGGAGCTGGCGGTTTACGGCGAGTTCGAGTTACAGACGCTGGAGCGCGTCCTGCGCGAAAACCGCCCAGAGGCACTGGTCGCGGTCCACACCGCGATCTGCCGCAAGATCGGCTGGGAACCCGGCGCGGGGGATGAGCGGGCGTTTCTGGAAGCCTATTACACCCAGCTGCGGGCGCGGCTGGAATCCGGCATGCGGCTGGGCCAGCGCAAGGCGGACAAGCACGGGTAAAGCAACCCGCGCTTGTCCGCCCGGCAGGTCAGTCCTTGAACACCGCGACTTCCTTGACCCCGGCGCTGGTCGCGCGGCCGCGGTACATGCCCGGCGTGTTGAAGCTGAAGATCGCCTCACCCTTGGGCGTCACCACGATCACACCGCCATCGCCGCCCAGTGCCGCGACATTGGCCATCACCGTGTCGGCGGCCTGCTGCGGCCCTTCGCCGGTAAAGCGCATCCGCGCGCAGATTTCGTGCGCCACGCCTTCGCGGATGAAGAATTCGCCCGCCCCGGTCGCGCTGATCGCGCAGGCGCGGTTATCGGCATAAGTGCCCGCGCCGATGATCGGGGAATCGCCGATCCGGCCCCAGCGCTTGCCGGTCAGCCCGCCGGTGGAGGTCGCGGCGGCGACGTTTCCCGCCGTATCGACCGCTACCGCGCCGACCGTGCCGTATTTCAGGTCCACGTCGAACCAGCCCAGCTTCCTGGCCTTCAGTTCCTCCAGCTGGCGCCAGCGTTCGGGCGTGGCGAAGTAATCGGGATCGACCATTTCCAGCGCCTGCTCGCGCGCGAATTCCTCTGCCCCTTCGCGGGAGAGGAACACGTGCGGGCTTTTTTCCATCACGGTGCGCGCGGCGGTGATGGGGTGCTTGATGTGGGTGATGCCGGTCACCGCCCCGGCGGCGCGGGTGCGCCCGTCCATGATCGCGGCGTCGAGCTCGTTCACGCCGTTATAGGTGAACACCGCGCCGCGCCCGGCGTTGAAGTGCGGGTCGTCCTCCAGCACCTTCACTGCCGCTTCCACCGCATCGAGGCTGGTCCCGCCTTCGCGCAGCACTTTGCTGCCGGCTTCCAAAGCGAACGCCAGCGCGGCCTTGTATTCTGCTTCTTTCTCCGGCGTCATCTTTTCGCGCGACATCGTGCCGGCGCCGCCGTGGATGGCCAGGCTCCAGGTGGGAGCGGCGGGTTGGGTCATGGAAGGTCCTTCTTTTGCCTGCGCGGCGGCCGGGAATGCGGCGCCCAGCGCCAGGGTCAAGGCTGCGATTGCCAGTGTCCGGCGGCTCATACTTGTCATCATGGGGCGGTCATAGCAGAACACAGCCATGAAAGAATATTCCATTCGCGAAGACGATCTGACCGGCGAGGCCATTGCCGCGTTGCTGCGGCTCCACTTGTCGGAGATGCACCAGTGGTCCCCCGTATGCAGCGTTCACGCCATGCCGATCGAGCGGCTGCGCGCGCCCGATGTGACGTTCTACACCGCGTGGGATGGGGACCGGCTGGCCGCATGCGGCGCGCTCAAGCAGCTGGACGCCCGCCATGGAGAGCTGAAATCGATGCGCGCCGACCCGGCCTATCGCGGGCAGGGGGCAGGGCGGGCCATGCTGGACCACCTGCTGGGCGTCGCGCGGGCGCGTGGTTACACCCGCGTCAGCCTGGAAACCGGACGGCCGGAGCCCTTCCTGCCCGCGCGCAGGCTTTACGAAGCGAACGGTTTCCGCGAATGCGCCCCCTTCGGCGATTACGTGGCCGACGATTTCAGCATCTGCATGACCCGGGAACTGTGATGGAACTTATCCTGCGCGCCGCCACCGAAGCCGACATCCCGGCCATCTCGCAGTTGGCAACGGACAGCTTCATTGCCAAGTTCGGGCATCTTTACAGCGCGGAAAACCTGAACGCGTTTCTGGCGGAAAGCCTGTCCGAAGCCGCGATCGCGGCGGAACTGGCCAACCCGGCGCGGCTCTACCGCCTGGCCGAGGCGGACGGGCGATTGGTGGGGTATTGCAAGCTGGGGCTGACCTGCGGCTTTCCGGAGCACGCGCGCGGGGCCAACGTGATGGAGTTGAAGCAGCTTTATACTGATCCGAACGCCACCGGCATGGGCATCGGCGGGGCGCTGATGGACTGGGCGATGGGCGAATTTTCTGCCCGCAAGGCTGATGAAGTGCAGATTTCGGTCTATGCCTATAACGACGGGGCGCACCGGTTCTACCGCCGCTATGGGTTCGACAAGGTGGCCGACATCACGTTCCGGGTGGGCGAACATATCGATCCGGAATTCCTGTTCGCGCAGGTGTTCTAGCGCGCAACTCCCTGTTTGCGCGAAGCCGCCGCGCCACCTATATCGCGCACCATGTCCTCGATCAGACCCTGGCGCGATATCGCGCGGCGCAAGTCCCGGCAGATCATGGTTGGCAGCGTGCCCGTGGGTGGCGACGCGCCGATCACCGTGCAGACCATGACCAACACCCTGACGTCCGACGCGGTGGCGACGATCGACCAGATCCGCCGCTGCGAGGAAGCCGGGGCGGACCTGATCCGCGTGTCCTGCCCGGACGAGGACAGCACTGCGGCGTTCCGCAAGATTGCCAAGGCTGCGCGCGTGCCGCTGATCGCGGACATTCACTTTCACTACAAGCGCGCGCTGGAGGCCGCCGATGCGGGCGCGGCCTGCCTGCGGATCAATCCGGGCAACATCGGTTCGGCAAGCCGCGTGGCCGAAGTGGTCCGCGCGGCCAAGGCCAACGGCTGCGCGATCCGCATCGGCGTGAACGCGGGCAGCCTTGAGAAGGACTTGCTGGAAAAATACGGCGAACCCTGCCCCGATGCGCTGGTCGAAAGCGCGCTGGATCACATCAAGCTGCTGCAGGACCACGATTTCCACGAATACAAGGTGGCGGTGAAGGCCAGCGACGTGTTCCTGGCGGTTGCCGCCTATATGGGGCTGGCCGAGGCGGTCGATTGCCCGCTGCACCTGGGCATTACCGAAGCGGGCGGGCTGATCGGCGGGACGGTGAAATCGTCCATCGGCATCGGCAACCTGCTGTGGGCCGGGGTCGGCGATACGATCCGCGTATCCCTGTCCGCCGAACCGGAAGAAGAAGTGCGGGTCGGCTATGAAATCCTCAAAAGCCTGGGTCTGCGCACCCGCGGCGTGCGGGTCGTCTCGTGCCCCAGCTGCGCGCGGCAGGGCTTTGACGTGATCCGCACTGTCCAGAAGCTGGAAGACGCGCTGGGCCACATCAAGACGCCGATGAGCCTGTCGGTGCTGGGCTGCGTCGTCAACGGCCCCGGCGAAGCGCGCGAGACCGACATCGGCGTGACCGGCGGGGGCAACGGCAAGCACATGGTCTATCTGCGCGGCGTGACCGATCACCACGTGCAGGACGACGGGATGATCGACCACATCGTCCGGCTGGTCGAGGAAAAGGCCGCCGAGATCGAAAGCGGCGCGGTTCCCAGCATGGACAGTCTGCACGGGAAGTAGACTGGAGTCTGTTCCACTACCGTGGAAACGGCACCGGCCCTCTCCCCCGTTCGCAAAGCGGTAATACCTGCCTGATATGCCGGGGGAATGTACCGGCTGCTGGCCATCGCCCTGTCCGCCATCGGCCTGATGGCCCTGCTCGCCGTGGCGATTCCCCGGCCCGATGCGGACGCGCCGGTCGTGGCGGCCAGCGCGGCGGCGGATAGCGACGGCGCGGGTAATGCCTATGTCACGGTGATCCGGCGCGATTCCTCCGGGCAGTTCCACACCACCGCGCTGGTCAACGGGCAGGACACCCGGTTTCTGGTCGATACCGGGGCCGACATGGTCGCCCTGACCGAGGAAGACGCCGAAGCGCTGGGCATCTCCGTTGATCCCGACAGCTTCGTGCCAATGCTGCAAACCGCTTCCGGCCCCGGCTATGGCGCGCGCGTGACGCTGGATAGCCTCGCGCTGGGCGAGACGGAGTTTACCCAGGTGCCCGCGGTGGTCGTGCGCGGGCTGGGGGTCAACCTGCTCGGGCAAAGCGTGCTTGGCAAGCTGGGCAAAGTGGAGCTGCAAGGCGACGAGATGGTAATCCGGCACTGACAGCGCGGCCTTGCCACGCTAAAGGCCCGCGCATGACCGCCGCCAACCGTTCCGTCCTGCCGCCGCTGCACCTGTTGCTGGCGCTGGCCGTCATGGCGGTGTGGGGCACCAATTTCGTGGTCATCAAGCTGGCGCTGGCGCATTTGCCGCCGTTGACGCTGGCCGCGCTGCGCTTTGCCTTCGCGTTCCTGCCGCTGGCCTTGTTCGTGCCGCGACCGGCGGTGCCGTGGCGCAATCTGGCGACGTATGGGGTGCTGATCGGGGCGGGGCAGTTCGGCCTGCTGTTTACCGCGATGCGCGCCGATATCACGCCGGGCCTCGCCTCGCTGGTGGTGCAGACTCAGGCGTTCTTCACCATCGCCCTGTCGATGCGGCTGACCGGAGAGCGGTTGGCCCCGTTCCAGATCGCCGCGCTGGGGCTGGCGGCGGGCGGGCTGGGCATCATCGCGCTGCACACCGATGGCAGCGCCACCCCGCTGGGGCTGGCGCTGGTGCTGGGTGCGGCGCTGTGCTGGGCGCTGGGCAACATGACCTCGCGCGCGGCGGGGCCGGTCAACATGCTGGCCTATGTCGTGTGGTCCAGCGTGTTCGCGGTGCCGCCGCTGGTCGCTCTGGCCCTGCTGACCGAAGGCTGGACCGCCATTTCCACCGGGATCGCCAATGCCGATGGCGCCACCTGGGCGGCCGTGGCGTGGCAGGCGGTGGGCAACACGATGTTCGGATACGGCGCGTGGGGCTGGTTGCTGGGCCGCTATCCCGCCGCCAGCGTCGCGCCGCTGTCGTTGCTGGTGCCGGTGTTCGGCCTTGGCGCATCGGCGCTGTGGATGGAAGAGGCCTTGCCCGGCTGGAAGCTGACCGCGTTTGCGCTGGTCATGGCCGGGCTGGCGCTGGGCATCCTGTGGCCGCGACTGGCGGCAAGATTTCTGGCTGGGAGTAAGCCTGCATGACCCTTTCGATCCGCCCTGCAACCGCTGCCGACCTGCCGCTGATCGCGCAGCTGATCCACGAACTGGCCGAATACGAGAAGCTGGCCCACGAAGTCCGCTTTGACGAAGCGGTGCTGGGGGCCAAACTGTTTGGCGCGCGGCCCTATGCCGAAGTCGTGATCGGTGAACTCAGCGGCATTCCGCAGGGCTTCGCGCTGTTCTTTCACAACTTCTCGACGTTCGAAGGGCGGCCCGGGATCTATCTGGAAGACCTGTTCGTGCGGCCTTCGGCGCGTGGATCGGGGCTGGGCAAGGCGCTGCTCTCGCACCTTGCCGCGCTGGCGGTGGAGCGGGACTGCGCGCGGCTGGAGTGGTCGGTGCTGGACTGGAACGCGCCCGCGATCGGATTCTACCAGGCGCTGGGCGCGCGTTCGATGGATGAATGGACCGTGATGCGGGTGGATGGCGCGGCGCTCGAACGGCTGGGCGCTGCCGGGCGCGGTTCTGCCGCCTAGGGGCTTGGCGACTCGTTGCGGATTGGGTTATCCACAGCTGGTATGGCGCAGAATATCAACCGACGCAGTCTGATCCGCGGGGCGCTGGCCGTGGGTGCCGGCCTGGCCTTGCCAGCCCGCGCACTGGGGCAATCGTTGACCGAGGCTTTCGACCAGGCACTGGGCGTTGCCCCGCCGGTTCCGGCCGCTCCGGTTGAACCCGCGCTGCCAACGGTCGTTGCCCCCAACCCAGCCTATGACGCCAAGCTGGTGGAAATCGCCAAGCGCGAACTCGAACGGGCCGGAGCCACCGTGTGGCGCCACGACATCGTCGGCATTTCCGACTTTGCCCGCCCGTCCAGCCTGCCGCGCTTTCACTTCGTGAACCTTGAGCGCGGGGAAATCCGTTCGTTCTACGTCAGCCACGGGCGCGGTTCGGACCGCGAACATAGCGGGTTCCTGCAGGAGTTTTCGAACGTTCCCGGCTCCGAAGCGACCTCGCGCGGGGCTTACCTGACCTGCGAATGGTACAAGGGCAAGTATGGCACCTCGATCCGCCTGGAAGGGCTGGATCACGACAATTCGAACGCGCTGGACCGCGCGATCGTGATGCATCCGGCCACCTATGCCTCGCCCACGTGGATTTCGAAGCAGGGCAAGCTGGGCCGCAGCGAAGGCTGCTTCGCGATGGCGCCAGACCAGTTCAACGAAGCGCTGTGGCACCTGTCAGGTGGACGTCTGCTGTTCGCGGACCGGATCGACGTTGCCTGAGCGCTAGAAGCTGTAGGTTACTCCGGCCACGCCAAAGCCCTGACTGGCGCTGCCCGCATCGCGCACGACCGGGCTGGCGGCATATTTGCCCAGCAGCCGCTTGTACCCGCCCAGTGCGAACAGGCCGACCCCGGTAAAGGGATCGCCGCCCAGATCATGCACCAGCAGCAGCACGCTGCCCGCGCTCTTGAACCCGCCGCCCTGCACGCCATAGGCCGTCAGGCCCGACGCCGCCGCGCCCGCCGGGGTGACATCGAAATAGGTCCGTCCGAAGCCTTCGCCGACATAATCGGCCGACAGGACCAGCCGCGCGTAGGTCTGGCGTGACAGCGGGGTGGAATAGGACACGCTGGGCGACAGGATGTAGCTGCCGTGCGCGCCCGCCATATCGTGGACGAAGCTGAGTTCGACATTCACGCTGTCCGGCGGGATCAGCACGCCGCGCTTGCCGACGCCGACATAGCCGCCCAGTTCCACTGCCGTCTTGCGATCGCCCAGCGCGGCGATGCGCGGATCGCGGATCGTACCGGTCCTGTCCAGCCGCACTTGCGCAACCGGGCCGAAGGTCAGGTTGGTGTCGCTGCCGGGCTTGTCGCGGATCAGGTCGACATAGATGTTGGTGCCGCGCACCTGCACGTCGAAGCCGCTGATCCGCCCCTGCATGACCCCGCCGGGCTGGAAATCGGTTTCGTTGGAGCCCTCATGATCGGGGCCGATCCCGCCACCGATGCCGATGGTAAAGCGGTCTCCGGCAGGCGGTTTGGGCATTCCGGCAGGCGGACCGCTGTCTGGTGCCTGGGCCAGGGCCGGGATGGTCATGCTCAGGGCCGCGGTGGCTGCGATTGCTCCGCCCAAGGTATGCTTCAGGTCGATCATGCGCGCTCCAGTACCTGCCCCCATAGCCAGTTATAGGAGCATCTGCGCCAGCCACAACACCGCCCATCGGCCCGGTGCGTGACTGGCGCAAAGCGCATGGATTGCCCTTATTTGGCGGCCTTGACCGCCTTGATCCACGCCTTGATTTTGGCTTCCAGCACCGGCAGCGGCAGCGCGCCGGTGTTCAGCACCTGATCGTGGAAATCGCGAATGTCGAACTTCTTGCCCAGCTGCTTTTCCGCCTGCCCGCGCAGCCGCTGAATGGTCAGCGCACCGATCTTGTAGGCCAGCGCCTGGCTGGGGATGGCGATATAGCGTTCGACTTCCGCCGTGGCGTCGGTCTTGCCCATGCTGGAATTGGCCAGCATGTAGGCAATCGCCTGTTCCCGGCTCCAGCCCTTGGAATGGATGCCGGTATCGACCACCAGCCGCATCGCGCGCAGCATTTCATCGTCCAGCGTACCCATCCGCGAATACGGGTCCTTGTAGAAGCCCATCTCGTAGCCCAGCGTTTCGGCATAAAGCGCCCAGCCTTCGACATAGGCGGTGTTGCCGCCAAAGCGCATGAATGCGGGCAGGGCCGCGTTTTCCTGAGCCAGGCTGATCTGGAAGTGGTGCCCCGGCGCGCCTTCATGCAGGTACAGCGTCACTTCGCCCGGCGTGGTGCGGCTGGGGAGGTCATAGGCGTTGAAATAGAACGTGCCGGGGCGGCTGCCGTCGGGCGTGCCCTGCTGGTAGGAACCGCCCGCTTCGAACTTCTCGCGGAATTCCTCGTAAGGACGGATCTGCAGCGGCGACTTGGGCAGAACCCTAAAATAGTCGCCGACCTTGGCATCCACCAGCTTGCCGATGTCGTAATAGCGCTGGGTGATTTCCTCGCGGCTCTTGCGCTTGAACTGCGGGTCGGTGCGGATGAAGTTGAAGAATTCCGCCAGCGTTCCGTTGAAGCCGACTTCGGCCTTCACCTTCTCCATTTCGCCGCGAATCCGCTTCACTTCGGACAGGCCCAGCTTGTGAATTGCCGCCGCCTTCATCGGCATGGTCGTGGTGTTGGCGATCTGCAACTCGTACAACTTGGCCCCGCCCTTCATCTGCGACAGGCCAAAGCTGTCGCGCGCGCTGGCCAGGTAATCGTCGCGCAGGTAATCGCGCAGGCGCTGGTGCACGGGGTAGAGCTGCTCGCCGATCACCTTGCGGTATTCGGTGGTCAGGCGGTCCTTGTCGGCCTGGGTGAAGCTGTCCGGGAACTTCTTCACCGGCTCGAAGAACGGGGATTCCTCGACCGGCAGCTTCAGCTGGGTGTCGAGCTGCTCGATCACGTTGCGGATCGTCATCTTGGTCTCGACCACGCCGGACTTCTGCCCTTCGCGGAACTTGGCGATCGAACGATCGATCAGCTTCACGTAGTCGGCGTGGCGCTTCAGGTTGTTTTCGTAATCCGCAACCGTGCCGAACGGAATGCCGGTCTTGCCGCTGGCCAGCGTCGGGTAGAATGTGTGGAACCCGAAGAAGTGGTTGATCGGCCGCACTTCGGTCAGCGCCAGGATCTCTTCGGTCAGGCCCTTCAGCGTCTCGGAGCGGTCATACTTGAACACGTCGTAGGCGATCTGGTCGGTCGCGGACAGCTTGGCGCGGTCGATCTGGGCCAGCTGGGCCAGTTCGCCTTGCGCGGCGGCGCGTTCGGCATCGTTGTATTCGGGGGTCAGGTAATCGCCCAGCCGGTCCGCATAGCGCATGTCGCCGCGGAACAGCGCGCCGATCGGGTTGCGCTTGAGCGCGGCCTCGTCCGAAGCGGCGAACAGCGCGAACAGCTTGTCATGCTCGCTTTGCGCGGCGGTGGCAGTGGTGGGCTCTGCCGCCTGGGCAAAAGCGGGAAGGGGTGCGGTGGCGGCCAGCAGGGCGGCGATCAGGGCAGGGCGGAACTGGGTCATGCGACAAGGACTTCCTGAAATGGAGTAACTGTGTTGTATATGTAATACAGCTGGCGTGTTTGGCAATGCCCTTCGTTGCGGGCCTTTCGTGCATAGGCTGCGCGTGCCAGTCGGGCAGCGACGGTCGATGAACAGTCGCCGGGCTTCGACGGGTGGGAACAATTGCGGGGGCAATTCAGCTTTCCGCAAGGCTCGATGCTTGAAGGGGCGGGAGCTTGTGGGCAAAAGATGCCCAGAGGAGTTACCGGCCTGCTGGCCGAATGGAGTTGACGATGCAGTTTCGGGGCATGATCGGCCGTACGCGCGGTGCTGGCCGGGCAATTCTGGGGATTTCGCTGTTGCTTGGGGCCAGCGCCGTCTCTGCGCAATCCGCCGGCGCGCCGGAAAACATCCTGCCGACGCCGGCGCCCGCTCCGTCCAGGCCTGTCCCTCCGACGCAGCCGGCCGTTCCCGCAACGCAGGCACCGGTGGCACTGCCGGGCGATCCGGCCGCTACCGTGATGCCGCCGGCCCCGGTGATCGATCCGGTGATGAACTGGAGCCTGGCCAACGCACAGGCGCTGGTGGGCGTGATCGAACAGATCGGCGCGCATGGTCTGGTTCCGGCGGATTATCAGCTGGGCGACCTGCGCGCCGCGATTTTGGCGGGCGCGGGGCCCGCGCTGGACGCGCAGGCCAGCCGCAGCTTTACCTGGCTGGTCGAGGACATGCGCGATGGCCGTACCCGGATGGATGCGCGTCACCAGTGGTTCGTGGTTGACCCCGACGTGGACGCATCGCCAACCGAAACCGTGATGGCGCAGGCATTGGCGAGCGGCGATATCGCGGGCGCGATCGAGGGGCTGGCCCCGACCCATCCCGATTACGCGGTGCTCAAGGCCCGTCTGGCCGCCACCCCTGCGGCCAACAAAACGATGCGCAACACCCTGCGCGTCAACCTTGACCGTTGGCGCTGGATGCCGCGCGATCTGGGCAAGGCCTATCTGCTGACCAACGTGCCCGAATTCCAGCTGCGCCTGACGGTCGATAACGAGATCATCCGCAGCTATCGCACAATCGTCGGCAAGCCGGGCCGCACGGCGACCCCGCAGCTGGCCGAAGTGGTCGAGGGCGTGATCTTCAACCCCACCTGGACCGTGCCGCAGTCGATCGTGAAGGGTGAAGGACTGGGCGCACAATTGCTCGCCAATCCAGCCCGCGCCGCGCGCGAGAATTACAAGGTGACCAAGGCCAAGGACGGCACGATCTATGTGGTCCAGCAGCCGGGGCCGCAGAACGCATTGGGCATGATGAAGCTCGACATGCCGAACGAGCATGCGATCTTCCTGCACGACACGCCGGGGCGGCACCTGTTCAACCAGGCAGCCCGGGCGCTCAGCCATGGGTGCATCCGCACCGAGCGGGCGCTGGAACTGGCCATCACGATGGGCATCCTGGGTGGCGGGTTGAGCAAGGAAGAAGCGGTCGAGATCGTCAAGTCGGGCACTTACACCCGCGTGCCGATGACCCGGACTTTCCCGGTCTATCTGACCTATTTCACCGTGGCGTCGGACATTTCGGGCAAACTGGGCCAGTTCAATGATCTCTACGGCCGCGATGCGCCGGTGCTGGCCGCGCTCAACGCCCCGCGCCAGCCGTGGGATGGCAAGCGCAAGAGCACCGAAGCGATCATCCAGCTGGACAATCCGCTCTAAGCGGGATTGCCCTGGCGGCGGTTTTCCGGTTCGTCCGGCCACCAAGGTGTGGCCGGCATGTCGGCGCTGACGGTCAGCGGGAAATCGGGCGCGCGCTTTTCCAGAAACGCGGCAACACCTTCGTGGACGTCGCCTTTTGCCCCCAGCGCGATGTTGAGCGCAGCATCGACCGACAGCGCGCCGCCCGGTCCGGTATCGCCGGAAAAGTGCCACAGCATCCGCCGGGTCAGCGCCAGCGCGACCGGAGAGCAGTTGGCGGCGATTTCCAGCGCCAGTGCGCGTGCGCGTGTCTCGACCTGATCGGCGGGGACGGTTTCGCTCACCAGTCCGGCCGCCAGCGCCTCAGTCGCCGGAACCAGGGCGCCGGTCAGGCACCACTTCAGCGCGGTGGACAGGCCGACCAGCCGGGGCAGGAACCAGGCCGACCCCGCTTCGGGCACCAGCCCGCGCCGGGTGAATACGCAGCCGAATTTCGCCGTGTCGGCGGCGATCCGGATATCGCAGGGCAGGGTCAGCGTCAGGCCGACGCCGGCCGCCGAGCCGTTGAACGCCACGATCGATGGCTTGCGGCAATCCATCATCGCGCGGATGAAGTTGCTGTTCCCGCGCGAACCGTCGGCTGGGCCAAAGTTCTTTGCGCCCTCGCCGGATTCGGTATCGAACGCCCCCGCGCCCGCTGAAACGTCGGCCCCGGCGCAGAACACCCGCCCGGTGGCAGTCAGCACCACCACGGCCACGCTGTCGTCACCGTCAGCCTGCGCAAAGGCGCGGACCAGTTCCGTGCCCATTTCACTGGTATAGGCGTTCAGCACTTCTGGCCGGTTGAGCCGGACCCACAGGATCGGCCCCTCCTGTTCGACCAGCAGGGTGTTCCAGCCGCTCACTGCGGTTCGATCCGCACCGGCAGCGATGTGAAGCCATGCAGGAACGGGCTTGGCAGCCGCTCCGGCGCGCCTTGCGGGACGATCCGGATGTTGCGATCGACAATCTCGCCGATCAGCGTGGCCAGCTGGTTTTCGGCCAGCTTGGCGCCGACACAGCGATGAATGCCGTGGCCGAAGCCCAGGTGGCGGCGGGCATTCTCGCGGCCCACGTCAAACCGTTCGGCATCCGGGAACACGCGCTCGTCACGGTTGGCGCTGATGTACCACATCACGATCTTCTCGCCCTTGCGGATCACCTGCCCGCCCAGCTCGGTGTCCTCCAGGGCGGTGCGGCGCATGTGGGTGACGGGCGATTGCCAGCGGATGATTTCCTGTGCGGCGTTGGGGATCAGCGACCGGTCGGCGCGCAGGCGTTCGAGCTGGTCGGGATACTTGTCGAAGGCTTCGACCAGCGCGGTCATCGAATTGCGGGTGGTGTCGTTCCCGCCGACGATCAGCAGCGCGATATTGGCGATCCGCTCCATCGGCTCCATGTGGCCCATCGCTTCGGAATGAACCATCCGGCTGAGCAGGTCGTCGGTGGGTGGCTTGCCCCGGCGGTCTTCCAGCTCGCGGTCGAACCGGGCCAGCATCTCGCCCATCTGGGCCAGGAACTGCGCGCGGTATTCGTCGTTCAGGTTCTCGGCGGAAACGCCGCTAGCCCAATCGGACCAGCGCTTGATGTCGCGCCATTCCTCGAACGGCATGTCGAACAGGATGCACAGCATCCCCAGCGTCTGCGGGATCGAGACGCGCTCTACCCAATCGAACGGTTCGCCCACCGGCAGGCCGTCCATCAGCATCTTCGTGCGTTCGCGGACCTGCTTGTCCAGCTTCAGCATCTGGCTTGGCGAAAAGGCGGGGGCGATCACGCGGCGCTGGGCGGTGTGGATCGGCGGATCCTGCGCGATGAAGTTGGGGAACCCCTCGCCATTGACGGCATCGGCAATGGTGATGTTGCCCATGTCCCAGCGGGATGAGAACACATCGTGGCGCAGTTCCACTTCCTGCACCAGATCGTGCGTCACGGCAGACCAATAGGCACCAAAGGGGCTTTCCTCGCGCCAGGACAACGGCATTTCGGCCCGCAGCCGGGCAAAGGGCTCGCGCCAGGTGTCCTCGACATAGAGCGCGTCCTGGCTGACGTCGAACGGGTTGAGCGGACGTTCCTGCATGGTCATGCTGCCTCCATCTGGCGGGACCGGACCGGCAGGGCATTGCCCGCCGCTGCCGCGCGCCTGGCACCCTTGGCGAGTTCCTTGTTCAGCGCGCGGACGTAATGATCGAAGTCGAGCTGGATCGTGTGACGCCGCGCGGCGTAATACTGGCCGGTGTAGTATTCCTCGTCCGTGGCGATGATCCGCTCCATTTCCGCCGGATCGGGCGGCAGGTACTGACCCGCCAGATAGGCGCCGACCAGCTTGGACTGCTGCTCGGCGAAGTTGACCAGCGTCGGCAGCGGCTGGGCCAGCCCCATGTAGAACAGGTCCGGCACGCCCGGCTTCATGATCCGCTTGTAGAGCGGCGGCGGGCGGTTGTCGGTGTCGGCGGTGAAGGCCGGGTCCTTGAAGAACGGGAAGCTGATGTCATAGCCGGTGGCCCAGACGATCACGTCCACCTGTTCGCGGCTGCCGTCGGTGAACACCACGCCGTCACCGTCCAGCCGCTCCACCCCCGGCTTCATCGTCAGGTCGCCAGATCCGGCCCGCAGCAGGAATTCGCCCGATACCGTGCCGTGGCTTTCGAACGGGCTGATTTCGGGTTCGGGCAGGCCATAGTCGCTCATCTTGCCGACCAGCTTTTTGATCATGCGTCCGCCCAGCCACTGGCGCAGCCCCTTGGGCATCCACGCCGGGGCCGGGTTCTTGTCGAGCGGCTGGCCGCGATAATACTTCGGGAAGACCCAGACCCCGCGCCGGGTCGAAACGAACAGCTTCTGCGCCATCGGCCGCTGCGACAGCTCGCTGGCAATGTCCATCGCGCTGTTGCCCATGCCCACCACCAGCACGCGCTTGCCGATACAGTTCACGGGTTCGAACGGGGTGCGATACTGGTGCGAATGGATCTGTGCGCCATCGAAGCTGCCCGGATATTCGGGAATGCGCGCGGCCCAGTGGTGGCCGTTCGCCACTGCCAGCGCATCGTAATGCAGCACTTCGCCGGTCGAGAGCGTCACCCGCCAGCCGCCGCCAGCCTCGCGCGTCGCGTCCTCGACCCGCGTGTTGAAGCGGATATGCGGCCGCAAGCCGAAGTGATCGACGTAATCGTGGAAGTATTGCAGCAACTGCGAATGGTGCGGGTAATCCGGCCAGTCGGCGGGAACGGGATAATCCTCGAACGCCAGCCGCCATTTCGACGTATCGATGTGGAGGCTCTGGTAACAGGCCGACATGCCGTTGGGGTTGTTGTAATACCAGGTGCCGCCGATGTCGTCCGATGCCTCGAACACATCGAACGGGATGCCGTAATCCTTGAGCCGCTTCGCCGTGGTGAAACCGCTGCAGCCCGCACCGATGATGCAGACCCTGGGCAAACGTGATGCCATCGCCAAGACTCTCCCTCGCCCGTTTGCCGGGCCTGTCATTTCCTGAATTGTCGGGGAGTATGTTTAAGCGATCGATTAAAGTCCAGTGGGGAAAGGCGCTCTGGACAACGTTGCCAAGTCTGCGCATTGTGCCGCAAACATAATCCTCCGGGGAGAACCACCTGGGCTGGAGGGAACTAAAGGATGACTGGGACTTTCGACGCGACGGCCTGGACCGGGCTGCTGCTGGGCGCGACCGCATTGTTCGCGGGGATTGGGGCGCTGCGCAAGCCGGGCGCATGGCGCACCATGATCGAGGAAGTGGAACGCTCGCCCGCGCTGCAATTTGTCTGCGGGATGCTGGAGCTGTTGATCGGCGCGCTGGTCTACCTGTCCAACCCGTGGATCCCGTCCGACCTGCTGGCCTGCGTGCTCAAGGCCATGGGCGGGCTGATGATGTTCGAAGCGCTGGCGATCCTTGGCTTTTGCGACATCTACACCCAGTTCTGGCTGCGCACGCTGGCGCACATGCATCGCGGCTGGGCGACCAGCACGGCGCTGCTGGGCTTGGTGCTGATAGTGCCATCGTTGCTGCGGTTCCAATAGGGCGTTAACGCTCCAGCATCTGCGATGAGGGATAGGGCGCGATCAGTTCCCGCGCCCGCTTCCAGTCGCCATGCAGCCACAGCTGCCACGCCCCCGGATCGGGCGGCAGGATCACCGGCATCGCATCCCGGCCCGCATGGCGCAGCGCCGCGTTCGGTTCGCAGGTCAGCAGGGCGAAGCTGGCGACCTCGCTGTCCTTCCACACTCCGGCAAAGGCGAACAGCGGCTGGTCCGCGCAGGCAAACCAGTGCTGGCGGCGCTTGCCCTCGGCGTCGGTTCCCTTTCCCCATTCCATGAAGGCCGTGGCCGGTATCAGGCAGCGGAACTCGCTGTTGCGCAAGTTGCCGATCCAGAACGGGCTGTCGGGATTGCGCACGCTCAGCACGCCGGGACGCCCCGCGTCGCCCGCCGATGGCGGCGGCACGCCCCACAGGCGGGGGATCAGACGGCGCGGCTGGCGCTCCAGCCGCGCTCCCGCCACGAATTCCCGCCCGGCCGTGATGACCGGGGCGAAGCCGCCCGGGGCAACATGTCCGCCCGCCCACGGATCGCGCCCGGCCTCTGCGCCGAAGTGGCGGGCCAGCGCGGCGGCAGGGGCATCCAGGCGGTAAAGCACGGTCATTGGTCCAAGCGCCTAGACGGCCCGCGCCGCAGCGTCTATCTAGCTGTCATCCACCGGGGAGCGTGCCACCCGCGAACCGCTTGCAACAGCGGCCAGTTGGGAAATGCTGAGAGGGGCGGTTCGCAACGCCCGACCCGTTGAACCTGAACCCGTTAGCACGGGCGGAGGGAGTGGCCGGTTCGTGAACCCCCGTGCCATCCCTGCGCCCATGAAGGAGCGCACATGGCCGATATCAACAGCAAGCTCGAAATTGGCGTCACCACCGGGCCGATCCGGGGGTCGAAGAAGATTCACGTCGGCCCGCTGAACGTCGCCATGCGCGAGATTTACCTGGAACCGTCCAGCGGGGAGCCGCCGGTGCGCGTCTATGACACGTCCGGTCCCTATACCGATCCCGCCGCGACGATCGACATCGCCGCCGGCCTGCCGCAGCTGCGCCGTGACTGGATCATGGCGCGCGGCGATGTGGAGGAATACCAGGGCCGCGCGGTCAAGCCTGAGGACAACGGCCAGCTGGGGCCGGACCGTTCGGGCGGCGTGCCGCCGTTCCCCAAGGTCGTCCAGCGCCCGCTGCGCGCCAAGGCGGGGATGAACGTCAGCCAGATGCACTATGCGCGGCGCGGCATCATCACGCCGGAAATGGAATACGTCGCCACGCGCGAAAACCTGGGCCGCGAAATGCTGCGCGAATACAAGCGCGACGGGCAGGACTGGGGCGCAGCGATCCCCGATTACGTAACGCCCGAATTCGTGCGTGACGAGGTAGCGCGCGGGCGGGCGATCATCCCCAGCAACATCAACCACCCGGAAAGCGAACCGATGGCGATCGGCCGCAACTTCCTGGTCAAGATCAACGCCAACATCGGCAACTCCGCCGTGGCCTCTGACGTGGCGAGCGAAGTGGACAAGATGGTCTGGTCGATCCGCTGGGGCGCGGACACCGTGATGGACCTGTCCACGGGCCGCAACATCCACGACACCCGGGAATGGATCCTGCGCAACAGCCCGGTGCCGATCGGCACCGTGCCGATCTATCAGGCGCTGGAAAAGGTCGGCGGCATTGCCGAGGAACTGACCTGGGAAGTGTTCCGCGATACGCTGATCGAACAGGCGGAGCAGGGCGTCGATTACTTCACGATCCACGCCGGGGTGCGGCTGCCCTACATCCCGCTGGCGGCCAAGCGGATGACCGGGATCGTGTCGCGCGGCGGCTCGATCATGGCCAAGTGGTGCCTGGCGCATCACAAGGAATCGTTCCTCTATGAACGGTTCGACGAAATCACCGAGATCATGAAGGCCTATGACGTGGCCTACTCGCTGGGTGATGGCCTGCGTCCCGGTTCGATCTATGACGCTAACGACGAAGCGCAGTTCGCGGAACTCTATACCCTGGGCGAGCTGACCAAGCGCGCCTGGGCCCAGGACGTGCAGGTGATGATCGAGGGCCCCGGCCACGTGCCGATGCACAAGATCAAGGAGAACATGGACAAGCAGCTGGAAGCCTGCGGCGAAGCCCCGTTCTATACGCTTGGGCCGCTCGTGACCGATATTGCGCCGGGTTATGACCACATCACCAGCGGTATCGGTGCGGCCCAGATCGGCTGGTTTGGCACGGCGATGCTCTGCTACGTCACGCCCAAGGAACACCTCGGCCTGCCGGACCGCGACGATGTGAAGGTTGGCGTGGTGACCTATAAGCTGGCGGCCCACGCGGCCGACCTGGCCAAGGGCCACCCGGCTGCGCAGGTGCGCGACGATGCGCTGAGCAAGGCGCGGTTCGAATTCCGCTGGCGCGACCAGTTCAACCTCAGCCTCGATCCCGACACGGCGGAGCAGTACCATGATCAGACGCTCCCGGCCGAAGGCGCAAAGACCGCGCACTTCTGCTCGATGTGCGGGCCGAAGTTCTGCTCGATGAAGATCAGCCAGGAAGTGCGCGATTTTGCCGCCAAGCAGAACCAGCCCGTCGAAACCTTCGTCGCGGCCGAGGACGCGGAAAAGGGCATGGCGGAGATGAGCCAGGTCTACAAGGACAAGGGCAGCGAACTGTACCTGCCCGCAGACAGCTGAGCGATCGGGGCGGTGGTGAATGCCGCCGCCCCTTGCCAGCGCTGCGTATGATCCGGATCAACGACGACGGCGGACCGGTGTTCCAGAGCGAAGATCGGCAGGGCCGCAGGACGGGAGCATGGATGCGATGAACAGGCTGGGCGCGACAGGATGGATGACCGCCGTTGCGGCGCTGGTGGCGGCAGTCGTTCCGCTGCCGGGACGAGCCGCAGCGCAGGATGGTGGAACGCCGCTCGGTGCATCGGCCTCGGGGCAGACGGTATTGGGCGCGGATGTCGGCCGGATCGAAGCGCGGCTGCTGACCGGGGTGGCGGTGAAACAGACGGCGCGGCGGATCGTCGATGCCACCGGGACCGACTTTTCATCGCTGACGATGGTGGTCCTGCCCGTGCCGAAGGAAGCGCAGGATTCCGCCAGCACCGTGGGCGGCATGGGCTGGGACGTACTGCAAGGAGCCGACCAGCTGCCCGTGGTGGAAGATATGGTGCGGGTGCGTGACCGGCTGGGCCGCTTCGCCGGGCGCTATGCCGGTATCGTGGCGACCGGGACCAAGGCCTGCCGCGCGAATGTGCAGGGTGAACTGATCGAAAAGGGCGAGATCGACAGCCTCGGCTCGATCACCAATGTGCTCAATGCGGCGACCCCGCTGCTCAACCTGTTCAAGCAGGATTTCGTCTATCAGGGCCTGAACACGCGCGTGCGCGATGGCATGCTGGTAACGGCTGTGCGTGGCGAGATCGCCGCGCGGCGCAAGTCCGCCCCGGCATCTGCCGTAACGGGCGGGGCCGAGACGCTTCGCGCGGCCATCGAAACGCTGGGCGACCAGCTGAAGGCGCTGCCGCCACAAGCCAGCTGCGGCGACGGGGATGGCGGGGCAGAGGCGGGCCGGGCCAGGCTCGCCGCCGAGTTCGAGGGCTTCCTTGGCGAGTTGTCCGGCCCTGGATCACAGGGCGGCAGCAGCCTGATCGAAGCGGCGGAGGATCAACTGCGCCGTTATGGCCCGCGCCCGGCGACGCTGGTGCTGGCCATCGATGCCGACGGGGCATCGCTGGTCAAGCGCAGCAATCTTGGCACGATGTTCGGTGCGGAATCGACCACGGTGTCGAGCGGGATCGTCGTGTCGTACGAATTCTACGAGCCGCAATCGGGCGGGATCGGATCGCTGAAGGCAGCGGGTGTGCTCAGCTGCGTATCCGGCGCGGTCGGCATTCGCGCGATGCACACCGCCGACAAGATCCGCAACCGCGCCACCTGCTATTGATGGGGCCGGCGGGGGCAACCCGCCGCCCGTCAATTGCACTGCAGCGTCGATCCGCTGGGCAGGCCGATGTAGTATCCGCTGCGGAAGCGTTGCAGGGCGTTGGCGTACTCGGCCGGGCAGCTCATGCCGCGCAACTCGTTGATGCCGCTGTCGATTTCGAGGCAGCCGTATTGAATGTAGTCGAAGCCGATCCGGACCCCGGTCTTGAGGTAGGTCTGCACTCCCTGTTGCGCCAGGCGGAAATCCTTGGTGGCGGCGGCACGGGTACGTTCCAGCGTGGCATCGCAGCGCCCGATCAGCGGATCGGGGGGGCTGTAGGTCGATTGGCCACTGCTTGATGACGGGGCCGAGGCCTGGGCCGGGGCGGTCTTGACCGGATTGGCGCGCAGCCATGCGTAATACGCCGTCTCATGCGCCTTGGTGCCCAGCGGGTTGATGAAGGGCGTGCCGGTTTTGATCGAAATCCGGCAGGCTTCAGCAACGCGGATGACCTCTGCTTCGTCGAGCTGGGCCTTGAACATCCTGGTCCGCGCCCCGAAGAGTTCCAGGTCTTCAGGGAACGAAGCCCCCATTGCCAGGAAGCTATCAACATGGCGCTTGCTCTCGTCGCCCGAGGTGATCGACCAAGCATAGGCCAGCGCGGTCCGGCAATGCTTGCCGTCATAGTCCGAGAACGCTTCCATATGATCACGGCCATCGCCATCGCGCAGAAAACGCTGGAATTCGGCCTCGTTGGTCTTGGCGGGGAAGGGGTTGGCAAACGGCTTGCCCTTGTCCAGCGCGCGCTGGCAGGCATCGGCCAGCTTGCGGACCTGATCGAAGCTGAGGTTCGTCTTGAGCATGCGCGAGCGATACCCGATGGTCAGGTTATCCTCGTTCGGGGTGACCGCGTGAAACCGCTCGAAGATTGCGCTGTAGCGGGCCTTGGTTGAACCCTTGGTGTCGACCGTGGCGTATGCCGTGGCGGCAACGCAGAGCCGCAGGTCCTCAGTCGTGAAATTGGCGGGAGCAGGCGGCTTCTGGCTGGACAGCGCGGTTCCGGCCACCAGCGCCCCAAGCGTAGGCAGGCCCAGCATGGCACCGCGCCGCAGTGCGATACGCATCGTCAGTTGTTCCCCATCCGGGCGCGCGCCCGCTGTTTGTCTAGGCAAGCGCGCGGGCCAGCGCAAGCTGGTGGATTCAAGGGCTTGCGCGGCTGGGCAGGGGCATTATCCCACAGTGGCACCCACCAGGAGATTGGCCCGATGTCCCGCCCCGCCACTGCCGCGCGCTTCACCGGATTGTTGATGCTGTCCGCACTCGCCCTGGCCGGCACGGTGGCGGTGGCCGCGCCCAAGCGGGCGAAGGGGCCAGACTGGGCGGCGGCGCGCACGGCCTTTGCCAGCGCGCCTGCGCTGGAGCTGGACGAAAGCGTGTTCTTTGCCTGCAGTGCCACCTGGGGGCTGTGGGGCGAGGCGCTGGACAGCGGCAAGGTCAAAGTGCCTGCCGGGGCGCTGCCGCCGCAGCTGGTGGACCCCAAGGCGGGCGAGACGGCGGCGGACTGGGGCCTGTACCTGATCGACAGCGACGAGGCGTTTGAACTGCACAAGGCCACCGAACAGCGGCTGGCCCCCGAACTCGCACGGGTGCTGGCAGGCGATGCCAAGGCGGCGCGCACGTGGTTCGCGCGGCTGGGGACCTGCAAGGTGCCGGACTGACGACAACGACCGGGGGATGAGTGATGGCGAGAGGATGGAGCTGGCTGCTGTGGGCGGCGGCGGCCTATAACTGGGTGGTGGCGCTGCCGGGGCTGGCTCTGGCCGGTGCGCCCGTGAACGACCGGATCGTGGCGCTGCTCGTCTGCTGCTTTGGCGTGGTCTATGCCATCACCGCCCGCGATCCCGCGCGGTTCGCGCCTATGCTGTGGGCCGGGATCATCGGCAAGCTGGGGATCGTGGCGCTGCTGCTGCCAGCGGTTCAGGCCGGAACTGCCGCGCCGGGCACCGGACTGGTGCTGGCCGGGGACGCACTGTTTACTGTTGGTTTCCTGGCGCTGCTGTTCACCGCGCGGCGGAAAACGGCCTAGAAATCAATCGCGATGCCGTTCTTCACCCAATCGCCATAGCGGGTGGGTGACAACTCGTCGGGATCGTCCGACAGCTTGGGCTCGGCCGGTTTGGGCGCAGGCGTATTGGTCCAATGCGCGGGCTTGGCGAAGGGCTTGGGGCGCTGGGTGGCACGCTGGGTCATGCCAGCCTCATGCCTGTGCTGGCCCTGCGACGCAATCCCGCCTAAAGGCCCGACATGGATATTCCCGGCCTCCCCGCGCGCAAGGCAGCGCTGAAACTGACCGATGCCGTGCTGCGGCGCGGTGAAACGCTGGATCAGGCCGCGAACGGCGCGCTGCAAGGCGTGCGCGGACAGGCGGACAAGGCGCTCGCTCGCGCGCTGGCGGGAGAAGTCCTGCGCTGGCTGGCTGACCTCGACGCGCTGATCGACAGCGCCACGCGGCAAGTGCTGCCCGATGATGCCAAGCCGCGCGCGGTGCTGCGGATCATGCTGGCGGGCTGGCTGCGGCTGGATACGCCGCCCCATGCCGTCATCGCCACGGGCCTTGAGCTGCTCAGCGGTGGGCCGCGCCGGCTGGCGCACGGGGTGTTTTCCACGCTGGTCAAGCGTGGCGTCACGCTGCCCGCCGCGCCGACCCTGCCGCCGCCGGTGGTGGAGCGCTGGGGCGAGCGCTCGGCTGAGATTGCCGCCGCACTGGCTGAGCCGCCGCCGCTGGACCTGACCTTGCGCGATCCGGCGATCACGGCGCAGTGGGCGGACAAGCTGGGCGGCACTTCGCTCGCCCCCGGCCACCTCCGCCTGCCGCGCGGCAACGCGGTGGAGAACATCGAAGGCTTCGATGCCGGTGCGTGGTGGGTGCAGGATCTGGCCGCCAGCCTGCCCGCGCGGTTGCTGGGGCCGGGCGCGGGGCGGCGCGTGCTGGACCTCTGCGCCGCGCCCGGCGGGAAGACGCTGCAACTCGCCGCGGCCGGGTGGCACGTGACGGCGCTCGATGCCAGCGCCAAGCGGCTGGAGCGGATGCAGGCCAACCTTGACCGCACTGGCCTCAGCGCCGATCTGGTCGCTGCCGATGCGCTGACGTGGGAGCCGGGCGCACCGTTTGACGCGGTGCTGATCGACGCGCCCTGCACCGCCACCGGCACCTGCCGCCGCCATCCCGATGTGCTGCATCGGATCGGGCCGCGCCAGATCGCGGAACTGGCGGAATTGCAGGCTGCGCTGCTGGCGCGGGCAATCGCGTGGGTCAAGCCGGGCGGCCGCCTGGTCTATGCCGTCTGTTCGCTGGAGCGTGCCGAGGGCGAGGAGCAGGCTGCAGGCGTGGCTCTCACCCCCGATCCCGTCCGCGCCGATCAACTCCCCGCCGGGCTTGTCCCGACGCCGGAAGGCTGGGGCCGCACCGATCCGGCCATGCTGGCCGAAGCGGGCGGGCTGGACGGCTTCTTTATCGCGCGCTGGCGGGTTTAGCTTTTCACCCGCGCGGCAAAGCTCTTGCGCAGCTTCATCAGCTTGGGCGGGATCACCGCCAGGCAATAGGGGTTCCGCTGCCCTTCGCCGTCCCAGTATTCCTGGTGATAGTCTTCGGCCGGGAACCATTCGGCCGGACCTTCGATGGTGGTGACCACCGGCTCGCTGCGGTTCTGCTGGGCGCGGGCGATTCCGGCCTCGGCCTCGGCGCGCTGGGTATCGTCCAGCGGGAAGATGGCAGAGCGATACTGCGTGCCGATGTCGCCGCCCTGCCGGTTCAGCTGGGTCGGGTCATGGATCGCGAAAAAGATGTCGAGCAGGTCGCTATAGCCGATCACGGCGGGATCGAAGGTCAGGCGGATCGCCTCGGCATGGCCGGTATCGCCGCCGCAGACCTGCTTGTAGGTCGGGTTGGGCACGGTGCCGCCGATATAGCCGCTTTCGACCTCGCTCACCCCGATCACGTCGCGGAACACCGCCTCGGTGCACCAGAAGCAGCCACCTGCCAGAATTGCCTGCACCATCAGAAGTTCGCTCCCTTGTCTGCCGATCCCGCGACAAATAGGTACAAGGTCGCGGCTTGTCATCGCCCCGCCTGCAACTAAGTTGCGCCGCAGAGCACAATTCCTCACGGGAGATCCGATCCATGCGCCTTTTCGCCGCCCTTGCCGCGAGCACGATGCTGCTTGCCGCCACCCCCGCGCTGGCCCAGTCGGCCGGGCATGACCACCACGCCCACAAGGTGGACGCCAAGGCCGCGCTCGCCGCAGCCGTCGCCAGTCCGCTGCGCGAGAAGGACCGCGCCCGCGACCAGTATCGCCGGCCGGCCGAAACGCTGAGCTTCTTCAAGGTCGAGCCGACCATGAAGGTGGGTGAATATGCGCCCGGCGGCGGCTGGTATTCGCGCCTGCTGGGGCTGTACCTGGGTGAGCATGGCAAGTTCGTGGGGCTGTTCTTCGATCCCACTTCGGGTGCGTTCAACGAGAAGAGCCAGCAGGGCATTCGGGACGGGGCTGCCAAGTTCCCGGCGGATGTGGCGGGTTGGTCGGGCATGCCGGCGGATCGGTTTGCCGCCTATACTCTCGATGCCGTTCCGGCGGCGGAAAAGGGCACTTTCGACCGCATCCTGATCATGCGGATGATGCACAACCTGACCCGCTGGAACATCGCCGACCGCGAAATCAAGGCGATGCGTGAACTGCTGAAAGCGGATGGCATGATCGGGATCGAACAGCACCGCGCCAAGCCGACCGCGCCCTATTCCTACACCGATGGCAGCAAGGGCTACATGCGCGAGGCGGACATCATCAAGTTAATGGAAATCAACGGCTTTACTTTCGTCGGCAAGAGCGAGGCGAACGCCAACAAGAAGGACCCGGCCAACCATGCCGAAGGCGTCTGGACCCTGCCGCCCGCCATGCGCGGGGCCAAGGACGATGCCGAAAAGGCGCGCCTGACCGCGATTGGCGAAACCGACCGGATGACGCTTTTGTTCCGCAAGCGCCCCTGATAATGCGCAGGGGATGAGCACCCTTCGCATCTCCGCGCTGCAGCTGCCGCTGGGCAGTGACGATGAACAGGCCAACATCGCCGCTGTTTCCGCCTTGGTGGAAGCGGCGGCGGCTGATGGCGCGCAAGTGATCCTGCCGCCAGAGCTGTTTTCCGGCCCCTATTTCTGCAAGGTCGAGGACGAGGCGCTGTTCGCGCTGGCCCGTCCGGTGGCGCAGCACCCGTCGGTCATCGCGATGCGGGCGCTGGCGGCGAAGCTGAAAGTCGCGATCCCGACCAGTTTCTTCGAGCGGGACGGTCACCACTATTACAACACCCTTGCCATGATCGGCCCGGATGGGGAAATCCTGGGCACCTACCGCAAGAGCCACATTCCCGACGGGCCGGGGTATGAGGAAAAGTACTATTTCCGTCCCGGCAATGACGGGTTCAAGGTGTGGGACCTGTTCGGCCACAAGCTGGGCGTCGGCATCTGCTGGGACCAGTGGTATCCCGAATGCGCGCGGGTGATGGCGCTGCTGGGGGCCGAAGTCCTGCTCTATCCCACCGCCATCGGGACCGAACCGTATGACGCCACACTCGATACTAGCCGGATGTGGCGCCGGGCGATGATCGGCCATGCGGTGTCGAACTGCATGCCGGTAATCGCCGCCAACCGGATCGGGACCGAGGACGGCCAGCGCTTCTATGGTCACAGTTTCATCAGCGACGAATGGGGCGATCTGGTGGCCGAATATGGCGCCGACGAAACCGGCGTGCTGACCGCGACGCTGGACCTTGCCCGCGCCGCCACGCACCGCGCCGGCATGGGCTTTTTCCGCGATCGCCGCCCGCAGCTCTACACCCGGATCGCGCAGGACATCTGATCCGCCGATGGGCGAGCGCTATCTGATCGCCCTCGGCTCCAACCAGCGCCACGCCCGCCACGGCGCGCCCGAGCGTGTGCTGCACGCGGCGCTGGCCGCGCTGGAGGGTGAGGGCATCCGCGTGGTGCGCGCCGGCCCGGTGATCCGCAGTGCGCCCATCGGCCCGTCGCTGCGCCGCTATGCCAACAGCGCGGCCGTGGTGGAGACAAACCTGCTGCCCGATGCGCTGCTTATTGTGCTGAAGCGGATCGAGCGCGCCTTTGGCCGCACGCGCGGCGGCCAGCGCTGGGGCACGCGGGTGCTGGACCTCGATATCGTGCTGTGGTGCGGCGGGGCGTGGTCCTCACCCGGTCTGACCGTGCCGCACCTGGCCTTTCGCACCCGCGATTTCGTGCTCGCCCCGGCGCTGGCGATCGCCGCCGACTGGCGCGATCCACTGGACGGCCTGACCGTGCGCCAGCTTCTCCACCGCTTGCGCCGAGCAAACCCGCTCGCACCGGCTTGACCGCAAGCGCCAGCCCCCCTAAGCGCCGCTCGTGGTCGGGCCCTTAGCTCAGTCGGTAGAGCAACTGACTTTTAATCAGTAGGTCGCTGGTTCGAACCCAGCAGGGCTCACCACCAAAGCGTTGAATTTAAACAATAAAGTTACCGTGCAGCGCTTGGTGAAGGCCTCCCTGAAAGGGTATAAACAGGTGTAAACTGTTTTCCGTGGAAGGTGAGGGATTCGGACGGCTAAACTCACTCATGCTTTCGCAAGCTGAATTTGCCGTCGCTTACTAGCTGTTTGCTGCCTTCTTCGGACGACCAGGCTTCTTGCCCTGATCAGGCTTACGGCCGAGACCAATCTTCACCGCCAGTTCCTTGCGCTTCTCCGCATAGTCAGGAACTACGAGGGGTGATTGGTGGAAAGGTTCCAGCGAGGCTTGTGCTCTGCAGGTATCAGGTTTGGCTCGGTGCTGAGATCCCGCTTCAGCATTTTACCCTTGAGGCCACAGTCCAAGCAGTTGGTGGCATCAGGCTTCACCGACGAACGGATGGATACAGCGGTACATTGACTACGATACAGAAGAGCAAGGGTGAGTTGTCAGTTTGCTTTTGACGCTGCGGGGCTGGCATGTATATTATTCGTAAAAGCGCAGAAAATCTACAGGCGGTGCGTAGCTAAGAATTACGGTCAATAATTTTATGTAGCGCAATTTTTTAATTATGGGGGGTGAGATGCTTTATTGTAGAGGGTGCGCAAAAGAAATTCACGAGACTGCGGTTTCATGTCCGCATTGTGGATTTCAATACACTCATAATATCGAAAATTCGAGCATTTGGATGCTTGTCATTTCCGCTGCTTTATCACTTGTGCTTTTACTTAATTGGGCGAATATGCCTTGGGATGGGGAGCGAGATCCAATAATCGGAGTTATATTTTTTGGTATAATTTCTATAGTTACAAGCAGCATAAGTTTGGCAAAAAATTCAAGATGGAAAGCGCACCACATTGGCTGCATTGTAGTTTCTTCAATTTCAGTTCTTTTTGCTTTTGGCAGCATGTGATTTTTAATAAGCCTGTCAAACAGTGCATATCCTCGATCACATTCTGTTTTACAGCAGTACGATCCGGTCGCGTCCGTCAACGTGGTGTAATTTCGGCGGTGGCCTTGGGTCATCGTCAGGCAGCCTTTGCGGTGATGTGTAGGGGCTGATTTTCCTCCTCGATCATGGGTTGGTTGAGTTCGGCCATGCCTTCGATCTGCATGTAGCGGTGCTGGATCTGCCACTCGTCATTCTGTTCGAGCAGGACCGCGCCGACGAGGCGGACGATGCTGTCCTCGTTGGGGAAGATGCCGACGACATCGGCACGGCGCTTGACCTCCTTGTTCAGCCGCTCGAGTGGATTGGTGGAGTGTAATTTCGTGCGGTGCTGGGTGGGGAAGCCGGTGTAGGCGAGCACGTCGGTTTCGGCCTCGTCCATGCAGGCGCCAAGCTTCGGCCAGCGGGTGCGCAACTGATCCGCGACCTGCCGCCAGACCTGCGTCGCGCTTTTCTGGTCGGGCTGCAGGAAGACCTGGCGGATCGCGGCGGCAACCACGGTGTTCTGGCCCTTGGGCACATAGGACAGGGCGTTGCGCATGAAGTGAACGCGGCAGCGCTGCCAGGTGGCGCCCATGACACGGGTGATCGCACCCTTGAGGCCTTCGTGGGCGTCGGAGATGACCAGCTTCACGCCGGTCAGGCCGCGCCTGACGAGGTCCTTGAGGAAGTCGGACCAGAACACCTCGGCTTCCGACGGACCGATGTGCAGGCCGACGATCTCACGCCGGCCCTCGGTGTTGACGGCCATGGCGATTATTGCGGCCACGCTGATGATCCGCCCGCCTTCGCGCACCTTGAGATAGGTGGCGTCGAGCCAGAGATAGGGCCACTCGCCGGTCAGCGGGCGCTTCAGGAAGGCCAGGACGCGCTCGTCGATATCCTTGCACAGCTTGGAGACCGTGGACTTGGAGATGCCGGTCATGCCCATGGCCTGGACCAGTTCGTCGACCCGGCGGGTGCTGACGCCGCCGATCCACGCCTCCTGGATCACTGCGACCAGAGCCTTCTCGACCATCTTCCGGGGTTCCAGGAAGCCGGGAAAGTAGGAGCCGGCCCGCAACTGGACGCCTCGAAAAACTCTGGCGTTTGAAGGTCGGATTTGATTCACTTCGCCGACGAGGCGTCGGAGGCGGTGATGGCAGGGCAGCCGGGTTTCT
>NZ_BMZD01000012.1 GCF_014652615.1 Novosphingobium arvoryzae | reverse complement strand
GTTTGACTGCTCGATATCCACTCGCAAAGCCTCCTGTCGCCTCGCGAACTCCATCACCGCCCAGAAACTGACAAGGCCGGGTTCCGTCGGCGCTTACAAACAGCGTGCCTGCGTCAATGCGCTTCACCAGCCCATCAATGTCCAAATATGTAATTGCTACTGCGTTATCACGTACAACGTATTGCATTATAAAACCTCATAAAAATGTGCTTGCAGGCTCACTGCAAGGCATGTGTGTTTGATGCAGGCACATGGCTGTGACTGCGGTTGCGTGCTGGTGCTGACTGCAACAGCGAACGCATTGTCACATGGAAATTGATGCCTTAAGATGTGCCCGAAAAACTTACTTAAATGGCGTCATTTGAGGGCAGGGTATGGTTGAGGCAGCTGAATGGGATGAGGGGATACGCAAGGCTTACGAGCACAAGCGTTTTCCAGAAGCGCCGCCAAGATATCGCGGCCTAGCCTATCCGTGGCGCGAACGGGTGGAGGTTGATAGCGAGCACGCTTGGCGCAATTCGGTGTACTACTTCTGGTGGGAGTACATGCGGCGCAACGAACGCTATCGGCTCATACACGACGTGATGAACAGCGCATGGGATAGCGAACTGCGCAAGGAGCACAGCGACAGCATCACAGCCCAAGAAATTGAGCTATATGGCCTGTTCGGCAATGTGTTCGATCCAGACTTTCATGCGTGGTGGCGCACGCATTATCAGCTGTTTTCGGACGAAGTTTCTGCATTCGTGAAGGTCATTGAAGGGCGTGCGGCAGACGGCAAGGAATTGTGCAGTTTCCCTTTTGCTGACGTACATAAGCTTACGATTGCCGACGTGGTACGTAAGGCTCAGGGCTATTTTGGCGATCAAAACTGTGTCGTTGTCGAGCACAGGCGTTCGAGAGCAAAATTTCGCACAGTTCAACGCTATGTGCTGCCCAATCTGAAAACCTATCTGGACGTTTGGGACTTGCGTAAATCAGAGCCGGAAATGGAGGATCACGAGATTGCTGATGCGTTGAAGCTGTCGGTCAATGAGACCGTGGATGGTGAAACAGCGGAAGAACTGCGCAAAATGGATTTGCCTCACGCAGACATTGCCAAGGCTGTGCGTCGCCGCAAACGCCTAGTCGTACAGCGCAACCTACGAATTGCACAGCAGTACATCGACAACGTGATGCTGGGTCAGTTTCCATGGCGGACTAAGAGATAGTCAGAGAAAAACACACATATTTGGATTTTTTGGTAGGAATATGAGTTGCTTGAAAGCAGCGTTGCGACAACGAAAAGGAGCAACGCGATGTCGTTTATCAACACTCTCAAGCTTACCGAGTACAAGCCGCAGCAGGTCAATGGGGGCGTGCACGCACGTCGGCGTAAGCTGCTTGAAAAGATCGAGCAGCAAATTCAGCTGGCTACCAACCCGGACTACACGCCGAGCAAGACTGCATGGGTGCAGGGGGAAGATGGCATCGAGCGCAAGGTCGAGGTGGCGAAGCGAGTGAAGCGTTGGTGGGTGGAGAATTTGGACGGCACGGTGACGCTAACTGTGCGCTACGGCAGCAGGCCCATTGAACTTGCCAAGGGCAAGAACGCTATTGCGCTTGCTGGACGGGATGACGTGGGTAAGGTACTTGCAGGGATTAAGCAGGCTGTGTTTGACGGCGAGCTTGATGCGGTGTTGCAAGCGCAGGCTAATTTTGGTAAGAAAAAGGTCGATAAATCAGCAAGTTAGGCAAAAGTTGTGCTGTGCATTTTTTGTTAGGCAGTGCCGCGCAAACTGGCAGAATTACTGAGGTTTTTTAAGGGGTTGCACATGCTTTTGCTATACAAGCACTGTCACGGGGCGATGAGCTGAGCATGACGCCTTTCCCGCAACCGGGAAGGGGGGATTGAGATGATCTGGCTGCCGCTGGGCTTTTTCCTGACCGCGCTGCTCTATGCCTCGGTCGGGTTTGGCGGCGGTTCGACTTATAGCGCGCTGCTGGCGCTGGTCGGGTTCGATTACCGGCTGCTGCCGATTGTCAGCCTGTGCTGCAACGTGGTCGTCGTTACCGGCAGCACGCTGCGTTTCGCCCGCGCGGGGGAAATGCCGTGGCGCGGAGCCTTGATCCTGTCATTGCTCGCCGCGCCGCTGGCATTCCTCGGCGGGTTGACCCCGATCCGCGAAGAGGCGTTCCTGGCCCTGCTGGGGATGAGCCTGATCGCGGCGGGTCTTGCGCTGTTCCTGCCGCGCGCGCCGCAGGCCGCAGCCACGCCCACCCGCGCCGCGCGCCACATGGGCTGGGCCGCCGCGCCGCTGGGCTATCTGGCCGGACTGGTGGGGATCGGCGGGGGTGTCTTCCTGGCCCCGCTGCTGCACCTGACCCGCTGGAACGGCGCGCGCCGAATCGCGGCCACGGCCAGCCTGTTCATCCTGATCAATTCGCTGGCGGGATTGGTCGGCCAGCTGACCAAGAACGGCGCGGGCCGCTTTGCCGAGGCGCTGACCGGGGCGCTGCCGCTACTGGTGGCGGTGGTGATCGGCGGGCAACTGGGCAGTCTGCTGGCGCTGCGCATCCTGCCCGAACGGGTGATCCGCTGGCTGACGGCGGCGCTGACGATCTGGGCGGGCAGCAGGTTGTTGCTGGGCTGAACGCGGCGTGGCAGCCCAAAAGCAAAAGCCCAGCCGGTGGGCTGGGCTTTGGAAAAACTGGCTCCCTGAGTAGGATTCGAACCTACGGCCGCTCGATTAACAGTCGAGAGCTCTACCGCTGAGCTATCAGGGAGCAGCCCCGTTTCCGGGGCAGGGGTGCGCCTATAACAGCGCCGCCGCGTTTGGCAAGCGGGTCTGCGCGCAAAATTTTTCAGAACTGGAATTGCTCGGCAAAGATCCGGTCTTCCAGCGTCTTGCCGGGATCGAACAGCAGCGTCAGCTGGCGTTCGCGGGCGACCTTGACCTTCACGGCCAGGATATCGCGCAGTTCCTTCTGGTCGGCGACCGTGGCAACCGGGCGCTTCAGCGGCTCGATCACGCGGAAGTCGATCTCGTAGTGATCGGGAATGATTGCCCCGCGCCAGCGCCGGGGGCGGAACGGGCTGATCGGGGTCAAGGCCAGCATGTTCGATCCCAGCGGCAGGATCGGGCCGTTGGCCGAGAGGTTGTAGGCGGTAGAACCGGCGGGCGTGGACACCAGGATGCCGTCGCAGAACAGCTCCGGCAGGCGGACTTTCCCGTTGACCGATACTTCCAGCTTCGCCGTCTGGCGCGTCTCGCGCAGCAGCGACACTTCGTTGATGGCGCAGAAGCTTTCCTGCGCGCCGCTGCCGGTGGTGGCGATCATTTCCAGCGGGTTGACGGCCAGCGGCCGCGCGCGCGCGATCCGTTCCAGCAGCGGGCGGCTGGACTTGGGCTTGTTCATCATGAAGCCCACGGTGCCATAGTTCAGGCCATATGCCGGGATGACGTGGCCGCTGTCCAGCATCTGGTGCAGCGCGTGCAGCATGTGCCCGTCACCACCCAGCACCACGGCCACTTCGGCCTGTTCCAGCGGCACGAAATCGGCCAGTTCGCGCAAGTGGCGGGCAGCTTCCTGCGCGCGATCGGTATCGGATGGCATCAGGGCCAGGCGCGGCGGCGTGTTCATGGCCGGGTGCATATGGGGGCAGGGGGGCTTTGGCAATCGCCCTTGAGCGCACGGGCGCACGCGAACCGTTTGGTAGGAACCCGCGTGCTATCTGACTGGCAATGCCCGCCGCCCAACCTGATGAACCCGATTTTGCCCGCGACGCGGTGACCGGCCTGCCCGGGCGCGAAGCGGCGCGCGCACGGCTGGAGGCCTGGCTGGCGGACGGTGCGCAGGTTCACGCCCTGCTGATCGCCCTGCGTCGATTCGATGCGGTGAACCTGGCTTATGGCGCGTCGGCCGGCGATGCCGCGCTGGCCGAAGTGGCGGCACGGCTCAAACATTTTGCCGCTGATGAGCTGGATGGACGCTGGCTGGCAGCGCGCAGCGCGGGCGGGCAGTTCCTGCTGCTCAGCGCCGATCCGTGCAGTCGCGAGCGCTGGCAGGTCTTCGCGGCGCAATTGCTGGAAATGCTGGCCCGGCCGATTTCGACGGCGGCGGGCACGCTGCGCCTCTCGCCGCGCGCCGCCTTGCTGCGCGGGCTGGGCGGGGAAAGCGCGGATTCGATGCTCGACCGGCTGGGGCAGGCGCTGGCCACGGTCACTGCCCAGGCGGGGCGCCGCCTGCTGTGGGCCGATGGCGAACCGACCCGTGCCGGACGCAGCGCCGCGCAGCTGGAAGCCGACCTGCTCCACGCGCTCGACCGCGGCGAGATCGAGGTGGTCTATCAGCCGCAGTTCGCCTGCGCCGACAATCGTCTGACCGGGGCAGAGGCGCTGGCACGGTGGAACCATCCCCTGCTCGGCCGGATCGGCGCGGGCGCGTTGTTCGCCATTGCCGAGCGCGCGGATCACGTGCCGCAACTGTCTCAGGCCATAGCCCGGCAGGCGCTGGCCGGCGCGCGCGGCTGGCCGATGGACATGCGGCTGTCGCTCAACATCACGCCCAATGATCTGGCGGTGAGTGATTTTGCCGATCAATTTTCTGCGCTGCTGGCTGAAACCGGGTTTCCCGCCTGGCGGCTGACGCTGGAAGTGACCGAACAGGTGTTGCTGGCCGACGTCAGCCATGCGGCGCAGGCGCTGGGCCTGCTAGCAGCGCAGGGGATGCGGATCGCGCTGGACGATTTCGGGGCAGGCTTCTGCAACTTCCGCTATCTCAAGCTGTTGCCGCTGCACTACCTGAAACTGGACCGCAGCATGATCGACGGCGTGGTGGGCGATGCGCGCGACCTGGCGGTGCTGCGCGCGATTGTCGCGATGGCTGGGGCGCTTGACCTGAAAGTGATTGCCGAAGGGGTGGAAAGCGAAGCCCAGCGCGCGCTGGCGGCGGCGGAGGGCTGCGCTTTCTATCAGGGCTTCCTGCGCGCCCAGCCGATGAGCGCGGCGGAGTTTGGCGAACTGGCGCGGGGGTAATTACCCGGCCAGCAATTTTGCCAGCCCAGCCTACCGTTTCGCCTTCCGCGCAATCGCGCTCAGCCCCTTGGTCAGCTGGAATAGGCCGTTGAGCCGCGCGTCGGGATTGCCCCATGCGCGGTTGACCACCAGTTTGTTGTCGGGACGCAGCTTGATCGCGCCTTGCAGCCGTTCGGCGTAGGCGATCAGCCCCATCGGGTCCGGGAACTCGTCGCGGTGGAAGCTGACGAGCGTGCCCTTCGCGCCGACGTCGATCTTGGAGATGTTGGCGGCGATGGCCTGGCGCTTGATCCCGATCAGCTTGATCAGGTTTGCGGTCGGCGCGGGCAGCGGGCCGAAGCGGTCGATCATTTCGGCGGAGAGCGCCTCCACCTCCTGCGTATCCTCGGCATCGTTGAGGCGGCGGTAGAGCGCCATGCGCACGGCCAAATCCGGCACGTAGTCTTCCGGGATCATGATCGGCGCATCGACCGTAATCTGCGGCGAGAGCGCGCTGCGTTCGCGTTCCAGCCCCATTTCGCCGGCCTTGGCAGCGAGAATGGCGTCCTCCAGCATCGATTGGTAGAGTTCGAAGCCGACCTCGCGGATGTGGCCGGATTGCTCGTCACCCAAAAGGTTGCCCGCGCCGCGAATGTCGAGATCGTGGCTGGCCAGCTGGAAACCGGCCCCCAGCGAATCGAGATCGCCCAGCACCTTGAGCCGCTTTTCCGCGACTTCCGACAGCTGGCTGTCCGCCGGAGTGGTGAGGTAGGCATAGGCCCGCAGCTTTGACCGGCCGACCCGCCCGCGCAGCTGGTAGAGCTGGGCGAGGCCGAACCGGTCGGCGCGGTGGATGATGATCGTGTTGGCGGACGGAATATCCAGCCCGCTCTCGACGATCGTGGTGGACAGCAGCACTTCGTACTTCTTTTCGTAGAACGCGCTCATCCGTTCCTCGACCTCGCCCGGTGCCATCTGGCCGTGGGCGGTGACGAAGCGGATTTCGGGCACGGTATCGCGCAGCCACTTTTCCACTTCCTCCATGTCGGCGATGCGCGGCACGACGATGAAGCTTTGCCCGCCGCGATGGTGTTCGCGCAGCAGCGCCTCGCGCATCACCATGTCGTCCCATTCCATCACGTAAGTGCGCACGGCCAGGCGGTCGACTGGCGGGGTCTGGATGGTGGAGAGTTCGCGCAGGCCCGACATCGCCATCTGCAAGGTGCGCGGGATCGGCGTGGCGGTCAGGGTGAGCATGTGGACGTTGGTGCGCAGCTGCTTCAGCGCTTCCTTGTGGTTGACGCCAAAGCGCTGCTCCTCGTCCACCACGACCAGCCCCAGCCGCTTGAACTGGACCGACTTGGATAGCAGCGCATGGGTGCCGATCACCACGTCGAGCGTGCCGTCGGCCAGCCGGGCGCGGGTTTCGCGCGCTTCCTTTTCACCCACCAGCCGCGAGAGGCGGCCGACTTCGAGCGGGAACCCCGCAAAGCGTTCGCGGAAGTTGGTGTAGTGCTGGCGCGCCAGCAGCGTGGTCGGCGCGATCACCGCCACCTGATGCCCGCCCATCGCCGCCACGAACGCGGCGCGCAGGGCCACTTCGGTCTTGCCGAAGCCGACGTCGCCGCAGACCAGCCGGTCCATTGGGCGGCCCGCGCCCATGTCTTCCAGCACGTCGCCGATGGCGGCTTCCTGATCTTCGGTTTCCTGCCAGGGGAAGCGGTCGATGAACTGGTCGAAGCTGGCGTCGGGCTGGATCACGCTGGCCTGCTGCAACGCGCGCTTGGCCGCGGTTTTCAGCAATTCGTGCGCGATTTCGCGGATGCGCTCCTTCAGCCGCGCGCGGCGCTTTTGCCAGGCTTCGCCGCCCAGCTTGTCGAGCGCGACGAATTCCGCGTCGCTGCCATAGCGCGAGAGGACGTCGATGTTCTCCACCGGCACGTAGAGCTTGTCGCCGCCGGCGTATTCCAGCATCACGCAATCGTGCGGACTGTCGCCCACGGGGATGGATTGCAGCCCGCCATAGCGGCCGATCCCGTGGTCCATGTGCACCACCAGGTCGCCGGGCGTCAGCGCGGCAAGTTCGGCCAGGAACGCGTCGGCGCCCTTGCGGCGCTTCTTGCGGCGAACCAGCCGGTCCCCCAGGATGTCCTGCTCGGTAATCAGCTCCAGCTCGTCGCTGGCAAAGCCCGTCTCCAGCGGCAGGACGAGCGCGACCGGCGCGCCTTTGGCGGCAAGGCCCAGCGCCTCCTGCCAGCCATCGGCCAAGACCGGCGCGGGGCGCGCTGCCTCGCCCAGGATCGCGGTGATGCGGGCGCGGCTGCCCTCGCTATAGGCCGCGATCAGCGCTTTCTTGCCGCGTTTGGGCAGGCCGGTCAGGTAATTGGCAGCGGCTTCATAGACGTTGTCGCCGCGCGCGCGCTCGGGCGCGAAATCGCGGCTGCCGGAAAAGCCGAAGTCCACGATGCTGGCGCTTTCCGGCTGGGCAAAGATGTCGGTCTTGTGGACTGGCTGGTCCCGCATGGCCGCGTCGAGCTCGGCGCGGGTGAGGTAAAGCGCGGCGGGGTCGAGCGGGCGATAGCTGCCAGCGGCCTTGCCCGATGTGTCGCTGCGTGCAGTGTAGTAATCAGCGATATCGCCCAGCCGCTCGTCCCCGGCGGCAATCGCGGCGCTGTCGATCAGCACGGTGTCGGTCGCGGCGAGATGATCGAACAGCGTGACCAGCCGGTCCTCCAGCAGCGGCAGCCAATGCTCCATCCCCGCCAGTCGCCGCCCGTCGCTGACTGCCTGATAAAGCGGATCGCCGGTGGCGTTGGCCCCGAACAATTCGCGGTAGCGGGTGCGGAAGCGCTTGACGCTGTCCTCGTCGAGCAGCGCCTCGCTGGCGGGCAGCAGCAGGTGCGCGGGCACTTCGCCGATGGAGCGCTGGGTGTTGGGATCGAACAGCCGCAGCGTCTCCAGCTCATCCCCGAAGAAGTCGAGCCGCAGGCCATGTTCAAGGCCGGAAGGGTAGATGTCGAACAACGATCCGCGCACCGCGTATTCGCCAGCGTCGGCGACGGTATCGGTGCGGCTGTAACCCTGCCGCTGGAGCAGGCCGATCAGGCTTTCCCGCCCGATCTCCATCCCCGGCTCCAGCAGGCGGACCGATTCGCGGATACGGAACGGGGTGAGCACCCGTTGCAGCGCGGCGTTGATCGTGGTGACCAGTAGCTGCGGTTTGGTGCTGACGCGCTGCAGGCGGTGCAACGCCGACAGCCGCCGTGCGCTGACCGACAGGGCCGGGCTGGCGCGGTCATAGGGCAGGCAGTCCCACGCCGGGAATTCGATCACGTCGAGTTCGGGGGCGAAAAACGCCGCCGCATCGCTGATCGCGCGCATGGCCGCATCGTCGGCCGCGATGAACACCGCGCGTCCGCCGCCGCTGCGCGCATGGGCTGCGCGGGCCAGGTCCGCCAGCACCAGCGGCTGGCTGCCGCGCGCGACGGAGGCCAGCGTCAGCGGGGTCTTGGCGGCAAGGATCTTGGTAAAGTCAGGCATGGTCCACGCAACAGCAATTGCCCCGCGGGCCGAAAACGGAGCCAGCGGGGGGGAAGGTCGGCAGCACCCTTAGCGGGCGGAGCCGTGCCTGTCAGTGCGGGATTTCGACGTAGTCCAGCTTGCGGAACGCATCCATCAGCGGCCCGGCGTATTCGTCCGGCACGGACAGCGTGCCCAGCGCCCAGGCGAGGATGTCCACGTCTTCCTCGTCCAGCAGCTTTTCATACCAGGCGATCTCCGCCTCGCCCCAGTTGGCGTGGTGGACATCGAAAAAGCAGCCGATCATGTAATCCGCCTCGCGCGTGCCGCGATGCCAGGCGCGGAACTTCAGGCGGCGGAGGCGGTCTTCCAGCGAAGGGGCTTCGGGCGAGGGTTCGGGCGTGGTCATGCCACGCCGGTTAGGGCAGAGCGGCGGCGACCGCAAGCTGGCCGGATGGCACCCGCATGATACAGGAATACCATCCGGCGCAGGCGATCAGCCTTTTTCGCGCAGCGCGGCGACGATGTCGCCCGCCTGCTTGCCGATCAGGCTCTTGCCCAGTTCCTTCAGTACGGCCCGCTCGGTCTGCTTGTGGTAATGCTTGCGCACCTCACCCAGCGTGCGCGGCGGGGCGATCACCACCAGCTTGTCGAGCTTGTGGCCCAGCACCTGGCTGTTCAGCCACTCGACCGCGGCGATGGCGTGGGCGTCTTCTTCCACCTGATGGCCGGCATGGTTGCCCGCGCTGGAATGGTGGCCGACGCCGGAATGGTTGTGGCTGTCCAGCTTGGGCGCGTCCATCGCGGTCAGCTGCGGTTCTGCTTCGTCCCCGGCGTTGCGATAGAGTTCGAAGTGTTTCCCGTCGATCAGCGCGACAACGGTTCCATGGGGCAGCAGCATTCAAGTTCTCCTGATTCTCGTATTCGCCCGCTTGCGGGGCTGAGGGCATAAAGCGCGCGGCGGGCGGCGCATTCCATGCGCTGGGTCAAAGATCGGGACATTTCTCGCCAAGCGGGGCAGAGTTTGGCATAGGCGCTGGCGATGCGTCCTGACCGGCTCAATCCCCTGTTCGCAGCTGCCGACAGCCTGAAGGGCGTGGGGCCGGGCCTTGCGCGCCCGCTGGAGCGGCTGGGGCTGACGCGGGTAAAGGACTTTGCCTATCACCTGCCCGATCGCTTCGTGCAGCGCCGCGCGGTCAGCGATCTGGACGAGGCCAGCGTCGGCGAGAACATCGTCGTCGCGCTGACCCCGCTGGAATATCGCAGCAGTGCCGGGCGCGGCCCCTTCCGGGTGCTGGCGGCGGACAGTGCGGGAAATGTCTGCGCGCTGACCTATTTCGGGCGCAACGGCGGCTGGGCGAAAAAGCAGCTGCCGCTGGGCGAAACCCGCTGGATCGCCGGGCGGCTGGACCAGTTCGGCCAGACGCTGCAGATCGTTCATCCCGATCACGTCGCCGAAGGCAGCGACCTGGCGCTGGGGCAACTGGTGGAGCCGGTCTATCCCCTGTCCGAAGGGCTGACGCAGGGGCGGCTGACGGCGCTGGTCCAGCTGGCGCTGGCGCAAGTGCAGCCGCTGCCCGAATGGATCGAGCCGGGCCTGCTCGACAAGTTCCAGTGGCCCGCCTGGCACGAGGCGCTTGCGCAGGCGCACCGGGGCGAACACGCCGCCGCGCGTGACCGGCTGGCCTATGACGAATTGCTGGCGAACAGCCTGGCGCTGCTGCTGGTCAAGGAATCGAACCGCACCCGCGTCGGCACGCCGCTGGTGGGCGACGGGCGGCTGCGCGGCAAGCTGCAACTGCCTTTCGGCCTGACCGGCGCGCAGGCGCGTTCGATTCGGGAGATCGAGGGCGATCTGGCCCAGACCGCGCCGATGTTGCGCCTGCTGCAGGGCGACGTCGGTTCCGGCAAGACAGTGGTCGCGCTCGAAGCGATGCTGATCGCGGTGGAGGCGGGGGCGCAGGCCGCGCTGCTTGCGCCGACCGAAATTCTCGCCCGCCAGCATCACGCCACGCTGACCCGGATGGCGGCGGGCACGGGCGTGACGATCGCGCTGCTGACCGGCCGCGACAAGGGGCGCGCACGCGAATCGATCCTGATGGGGCTGCTCGATGGCAGCATCGACATCGTCGTCGGCACCCACGCGATCTTTCAGGACACGGTCAGTTACAAGCACCTTGCGCTGGTGGTGATCGATGAGCAGCACCGGTTCGGCGTCGGCCAGCGCCTGATGCTGACCCAAAAGGGCAAGCGGACCCCGCACTGCCTGGCAATGACCGCCACGCCGATCCCGCGCACGCTCACCCTGGCGCAGTATGGCGAGATGGACGTTTCCCGGCTGGACGAGATGCCCCCCGGCCGTCAGCCGATCGATACCCGCGTGGTCGCGGTGGAGCGGCTGGACGATGTGGTGGCGGCGATCGGTCGGCATATTGCCACCGGGCAGCAGGCCTATTGGGTCTGCCCGATGGTCCGTGAAAGCGAGACGGACGACATCGCTGCCGCCGAAGCGCGCCACGCCGAATTGCAGGCGCGGTTCGGCGATACGGTCGTGCTGGTCCACGGCCAGTTGCGGCCAGAGGTCAAGGACGCGGCAATGGAACGCTTCGCCAGCGGCCAAGCCAGCCTGCTGGTGGCGACGACCGTGATCGAGGTCGGCGTGGATGTGCCCAACGCCACGCTGATGGTGATCGAACAGGCCGAACGCTTTGGCCTCGCCCAGTTGCACCAGCTGCGCGGACGGGTCGGGCGGGGTAGTGGCAAGAGCACCTGCTTGCTGCTGCGCGGCGCGGCGCTGTCCGAAACCGGGCGCGAGCGGCTGGCCCTGATGCGCGAGACGCAGGATGGGTTCCGGTTGGCCGAGGAAGACTTGCGGCTGCGCGGCGGGGGGGAACTCTTGGGCACGCGGCAATCGGGCGACACGCCATTCCGCATCGCCAGCCTGGAACAGATCCAGCGCCTGCTGCCCGTTGCCCACGACGACGCGCGCCTGCTGGTGGACCGGGCCTATCAACTAGAAGGGGGCGGCCTGACCGGCGAACGCGGCGAGGCGGCACGGCTGCTGCTCTACCTGTTTGAACGTGACTGGGGCGTGCAACTGCTGCGCGGCGGGTAGGGGCGTCGCCGCGACCCAATAGGGCTTTCGTCCCGATTGTGACGCCGCACGCGCCGCGCCAATTTCGGGGCTTACCAACCCGGAGCGCGCATCATGGCCTTGCCCAAATCCCTTCGCCAGCTTGGCTATGCCGGACTGCTGCCCCAGGCCGCCGCGCTGCTGGTCGCGCTCGATGGCCGGGACTGGCGCTGGACGGCGCTGGCCGTGGGCTTCGGTTATGCCGCGCTGATCTTCAGCTTTCTGGGCGGGGTGTGGTGGGGCATCGGCGTGGCGCGCGATGATGCGCCGGGCTGGATCTTTGCCGTGGCCGTCGCGCCCAGCCTGATCGCGCTGGCAGCCTATCTGCCGTGGATCGGCGGCTATGCTTGGCCGGGGCCGTCGCTGCTGGTCATCGGTGCGTGCCTGCTGCTGACGCCGCTGGTGGACCGCGCCATCGGCTTTTTGCCCGCAGGCTGGCTGGAACTGCGGCTGCAATTATCGCTGGGACTGGGCGCCATGACGCTGGCGCTGGGCGTGCAGGCTCTGTAAGATTGCCGGTCTGGTAATCCGGCTCAACAGAGCGATTTGGTCGGGGAAAGAGGATTCGAACCTCCGGCCCCTGCCTCCCGAAGACAGTGCTCTACCAGGCTGAGCTATTCCCCGACCGATCGCGGGATCCCGAAGGAACCCAAGGCAGGAGCGGGCCTATAGAGAGCGATTCCGGCAGTGGCAAGCGGGCTTTCGGAATTTTTGCAGGTTGGCTATCAGGCAGCCATGCAGACTGCCGATAATTCCTCGCTTTCCGGCCCCTCCGATCACTGGGAATGGCAGTATCTCAGCCTGATGCGCCGCATCTGGGAGCAGGGGGATGAGCGGATCGACCGGACGGGAATCGGCACGCGCTCCATCTTTGGCGCGCAGCTCAGGTTCGATCTGGCCGGCGGGGCGATGCCGCTGCTCTCGACCAAGCGGGTCTACTGGAAAACCGCGACGCGCGAATTCCTGTGGTTCCTGACCGGCGATACCAACATCCGCAAGCTCTGCGCGCAGGGCGTAGAAATCTGGACCGACTGGCCGCTGGATCGCTATCGCAAGGAAACCGGCGATGAGATTTCGCGCGCCGATTTTTCGCGCCGGATCGTGGACGACGCCGATTTCGCCGCGCGCTGGGGCGATCTGGGGCCGGTCTATGGCAAGCAATGGGTCGACTGGCCGGTCTACGAACCGGCGGGCGAGGGCTTGTTCCGCCAGCGCGCGGCGGGCGTGAATCAGGTGGCCGACCTCGTCACCAGCCTGCGCACCAACCCCGGCAGCCGCCGCCATATCGTCGAAGGCTGGAACGTGGCGGAGCTGGACCGGATGGCACTGCCGCCTTGCCACAAGACCTATCAGTTCCACGTCAGCGCCGGGAACCGGCTGAGCTGCGTGATGTATCAGCGCAGCTGCGATGTGGCGCTGGGGCTGCCGTTCAACTTGTGGGGCGCGGCGCTGTTCACCCGGATGCTGGCGCAGCAGTGCGACATGGAGCCGGGCGAACTGGTCTGGATGGGCGGGGACACGCACCTTTACCTCAACCATGCCGAGCTGGTGGAAGCGCAGCTGGCGCGCGCGCCATCGGGCAATCCGGTGCTGGCGATTCGTCGCCGGCCGGATTCGATCTTCGATTACGGACTCGAGGATTTCGAAGTGACCGGCTATGCCCCGCAAGCCCACATTTCCGCGCCTGTGGCGGTGTGAACCCGGTAATTTCACGGGGTGTCAGAATAGTTGACGCTGAAACCAGTTTGAAATAAAATAACGCGCATCTAAAATATGCTTACCCGGCGCATGGGGCGTGTGGGTCAGCGGGAGAGCGCGAACGATGGCCGACCGGCCCGCCAGTGAAACCCCTATCGGCAGCAACCTGCCGCCGCTGTCGCTGCACGTGCCGGAGCCGCGCTTCCGCCCCGGCGATCCGGTGGATTACTCGCACTTGCCGATCCCGCCCGCCGGTGCGCAGCCGCGCCCGGACGAGGGCTGCCCGGCCAGCGACACCGCGCCGCTCTGCACCGATCTGATTCGGGTGCTCGATGAAAACCATCGGGCGGTCGGTCCGTGGGATCCCCGGCTCGACGCCGAAACGCTGCGGCGGATGCTGCGCGTGATGGCGCTGACCCGCGCGTTCGATGACCGGATGTATCGCGGCCAGCGCCAGGGCAAGACCAGCTTCTACATGAAGTGCACGGGTGAGGAGGCGACCTCGGTCGCGTCCGCCTTTGCCCTGGCGGACGATGACATGGTGTTCCCCAGCTATCGCCAGCAGGGCATCCTGATCGCACGCGGCTATCCGATCGTGGACATGATCAACCAGATCTATTCCAACCGCGCGGACAAGCTGAAGGGGCGGCAGCTGCCGATCATGTATTCCAGCCGGGAACACAACTTCTTCACGATCAGCGGCAACCTGGCGACGCAGTATCCGCAGGCGGCGGGCTGGGCGATGGCCAGCGCGATCAAGGGCGACAGCCGGATTGCCAGCGCGTGGGTGGGCGAAGGCTCCAGCGCGGAAGGGGATTTCCACGCCGCGATGACCTTCGCCACGGTCTACAACGCGCCGGTGGTGTTCAACGTGGTCAACAACCAGTGGGCGATCTCCAGCTTTTCCGGGTTCGCCGGGGCCGAGCGGGCGACTTTTGCCAGCCGCGCGGTTGGCTATGGCATGGCCGGGCTGCGGGTGGACGGGAACGATCCGCTGGCGGTCTATGCCGCCGCGCGCTGGGCGGCGAACCGCGCGCGCGCCAACATGGGGCCGACCCTGATCGAGCATTTCACCTATCGTGCCGAGGGGCATTCGACTTCTGACGATCCGGGTCAGTACCGCAGCGCGCAGGAACGCGAGGAATGGCCGCTGGGCGATCCGATCATGCGGCTGAAGCGCCACCTGATCGCGCGCGGCGAATGGTCGGTCGAACAGCATACGGCGATGGATACCGAACTGGTCGAGCACGTGAAGGCCGCGACCAAGGAAGCGGAGAAGAACGGCGTGCTGGGGCATGGGCTGCACCACCCGTTCCGGACCATGTTCGAGGACGTGTTCGAGGAACTGCCCTGGCACCTGCAGGAACAGAGCGAGCAGGCAATGCGCGAACGCCGGATCAAGTGGCCGGAGTGGAAGGAATCATGAGCGAAACGATCGCACCTGTCCGCCGCCTCAACATGATCGAGGCGATCAACGACGCGCTCGACGTGATGATGGCGCGCGATCCCGATGTCGTCGTGTTCGGCGAGGACGTCGGCTTTTTCGGCGGGGTGTTCCGCGCCACGGCGGGCCTGCAGAAGAAATATGGTAAGACCCGCGTGTTCGACACGCCGATCAACGAATGCGGGATCATCGGCGCGGCCGTGGGGATGGGGGCCTATGGCCTGCGTCCGGTGCCGGAAACCAGTTTGCCGATTACATCTATCCGGGGCTGGACCAGCTGATTTCCGAAGCGGCGCGGCTGCGTTATCGCTCAGCCGGGGAATTCGTCGCGCCGATCACGGTGCGCTCTCCGTTCGGCGGCGGGATCTTTGGCGGCCAGACCCACAGCCAGAGCCCGGAGGCGCTGTTCACCCACGTTGCCGGGCTGAAAACGGTGATTCCCTGCACGCCGCACGATGCCAAGGGGCTGCTGATTTCGGCCATCGAAGACAACGATCCGGTGATCTTCTTCGAGCCCAAGCGGATCTACAACGGCCCGTTCAACGGCTATTACGACAAGCCGGTGGAACCCTGGGCGCGCCACGACGGCAGCGAAGTGCCGGAGGGGTATTATTCGATTCCCTTGGGCAAGGCCCGCATCGCGCGTGAGGGCGAGGCGCTGACCGTGCTGGCCTATGGCACGATGATCCACGTCGCCACGGCCGTCTGCGCGGAAAAGGGGATCGATGCCGAGATCATCGACTTGCGCACGCTGGTGCCGCTGGACATCGAGACTGTGCAAAAGTCGGTGGAGAAAACCGGCAAATGCCTGATCATCCACGAAGCGACCCGCACTTGCGGGTTCGGCGCGGAGCTTTCCGCGCTGGTGCAGGAACGCTGTTTCTATCACCTCGAAGCGCCGATCGAGCGTGTGACCGGCTTTGACACGCCGTATCCCCACAGCCTGGAATGGGCATATTTCCCCGGTCCCGTCCGCATTGGCGAGGCGCTGGACCGCTTGCTGAAAGCTTGAGAACGATGGGCAAGTTCACTTTCAACCTCCCCGACATCGGCGAAGGCATTGCCGAGGCCGAAATCGTCGCCTGGCACGTCAAGGTCGGCGACCGGGTGCAGGAGGACGACAAGATCGCCGACGTCATGACCGACAAGGCGACTGTCGAGATGGAAAGCCCGGTATCGGGCGTGGTCGTGTCGATTGCCGGGGCCGAGGGCGACATGCTGGCCATCGGCGCGCCGTTGGTGGTGATCGAGACGGACGGTGCGGACGAGGTGGAGGTTGCGGCTGCGCCTGAACCTGCGGCCGAACCGGCGCAAACTGCTCCTGCCCCCGAACCCGCCCGTGCTGAGCGTGTCGAAGCACCGTCCTTGCCTGCGGTTGCAGTGCAATCCGCAGAAGAAAAGAGCAGTCCTTCGACAAGCTCGGGACGAGCGGTTGCCGTGGCCAAGGTGCTGGCTTCGCCGGCGGTCCGCGCGCGCGCTGCGGAACTCGGCATCGATCTGGCGCAGGTCAAGCCGGCCGAGGACGGCCGCGTGCGGCATGCCGATCTCGACGCGTTCCTGTCCTACAACGGCGCCTACCGCGCCGGGGGCAAGCCGCGCGGTGACGAAGCGGTCAAGGTCATCGGCCTGCGCCGCCGCATTGCCGAGAACATGGCCGCGTCGAAGCGCAACATTCCGCATTTCTCCTATGTCGAGGAATGCGATGTGACCGCGCTGGAGGCGATGCGCGCGCAACTGAACGCGATGCCGGGCGACCGGCCGCGCCTGACGATGCTGCCGCTGCTGATCGCGGCGATCTGCCGGACGCTGCCGGATTATCCGATGCTCAACGCGCGCTACGATGACGATGCCAATGTCGTCACCCGCCATGGCGCGGTCCACATGGGCATGGCGACCCAGACCGATGGCGGGCTGATGGTGCCGGTGATCCGCGACGCGCAGGACAAGAACCTGTGGCAACTGGCGCGGGAAATCACCCGGCTGGCCGAAGCGGCCCGAAATGGCACCGCAACCAGCGCGGAACTGAGCGGATCGACCCTGACGGTAACGTCACTGGGGCCGCTGGGGGGCGTGGCGACGACGCCGGTGATCAATCGCCCCGAAGTGGCGATCATCGGCCCGAACCGGATTGTCGAGCGTCCGATGTTCGTGCCCGATGGCATGGGCGGCGAACGCATCGAGAAGCGCAAGCTGATGAACATCTCGATCAGCTGCGACCACCGCGTGGTCGATGGCTGGGATGCGGCCAGCTTTGTTCAGGCGCTCAAGCGGCTGATCGAAACGCCGGTGGCGCTGCTGGCGGACTGAAGGCGGGCGGGGGCACGTCCCCCGCCGCTCAGCGCACGATGGCGCTATAGGCGATCCGGCCAGAGCCGAGCGCGGCGCGGCGATGATCGACTTGCCAGCGCACGTGGGTCACGTCCTCGGGCGTGGCGGCACGGTTGCCGATGCGCAGCGTGGCGAGCTTGCCCCATGTGCGGCCGCCATCGACCGAGACCTGTTCTTCGCCATTGGCGCTGCCCTGGTACGCCACCGTGCGGGGCAGGGGGTTGGTCACGGTGAAGCTGCCTGCGCCGCTCATCCGGTACCAGTTCACGATATAGACCACGCGGTCGCCGCGGGTGAGCCGGCTGGCCGGTTCGAGCAGCTTGCCCGAGGTGGGAGAACCGCGCTCCACAAAGACCGCGCTGTCCAGCGCGACGCTGGGGTTGGCGGCTGCCGGCAGCGCCATGGTCAATGGTGCGGCGATGGCCAGAATCGCAAGGGCGCGGCGGATGGTCATATGCGGTCAGTCCCCGTCTGAAATCCGCCGGGGCGGACAACGAATGACCCGCATGTCGCAGAATCAGGCAAAGAAATGGTTAATTCCAGCTTGCGCCGAATGCTTGCCAAATCCCTGCGGCGGCACCCGAAGTCCCGCAAAATGGGGCGAATATCGCCTGTGGAAAAATTGCCGCAATTTGTTGGCGCGAAGGCTGTTGACAGGAATCGGAGGCTGGCCTAGAGGCGGCGCTCCCCAAGGGGCGAGCGGGTGTAGCTCAGTTGGTTAGAGTGCCGGCCTGTCACGCCGGAGGTCGCGGGTTCGAGCCCCGTCACTCGCGCCACTTGGGGGGTTTTCCTAAAAAACGTTGGTATAGTCGATCGACTTTTTCCCTGCGGGGAGAGAGACCATCATGCCATCGTGCGCCAGCCGCAGATCGCCGTCGAACGCATCCGGCGCATCGCCCAGGAACTTGCGCTCGATCAGGCGTACCGGCACCGGCGGAACCAGATGATACAGCACCAGCGATTTCGCCCCGGCCGCTTGCGCCGCGCGGGCGGCGTCGGCCGGGCTGGCATGGTAATCGGGAATGTCGGCCATGATCTTTGCCGCGTCCTTGCGCCCGCGCTCAGCCAGCTTGGCGCCCAGCGCGGCAACCATGTCCTTGTTCAGCGCTTCGTGGAACATCACATCGACCCCCTTGGACGCCGTGTTGAACGTAGGTGAGAACACCGTGTCGCCGCTGATCGCCAACGACCGCCCCTTGTAGTCGATGCGATAGGCAAAGGCGGGGGCGACCGGCTTGTGATCCACCCGGATGACAGTGATCCTGACCCCGCCCCGATCGTATGCCGTCATGCTGTCGGTGCCATCGGGCAGGGCCAGCACTTGGGCCGATCCGCCAAAACCGGACGGGCGCGCGGTGGCCGGGCCGTGGTGCGCCACGCGGTAACCCTTGTCGATTTCATAGGCGCGCATCAGCCCGTCCAGCACCTGCGCCGTCCCGGCCGGACCAAAAACCGGCAGCGGCGCGCCGCGCGATCCGCCCACCCAGGCCTGCAACAGCAATTCGCCCAGGCCATCGATGTGATCGGAGTGCAGGTGGGTCAGGAAACCCGCCTGCAACTTGTCGATGGGAAAGCCCATGCGCAGCAGCTTGCGGATCGCTCCCGATCCGGCGTCGAACACGAAAGCCTGATTGCCGGCCAGCACCGCGATGCACGGTCCGGCGCGGTCCGCATCGGGCATGGGGGAGCCACTGCCGCAGACATAGGCATGCAAGCCATCGGGCAGGGCGGCAGACTGGTCGATCCCCACATTGGCATCCAGCGCGCGCTGAGACGCCCGCTCGGCCAGCCAGTCGCGCCCGAACAGCACCAGCACGCCAATGATGACAACCACGGTCGCGAACAGGCGGCCCAGTTTGCCCAGCATTGCATTCTCCCCTTGTCTTGTTGGGGAGGAAGCTACGCTGGCAGTGCGGCTAACGCCAGCGGCCAGTTTCCATCCACAGCACGAATCCGCGCAGCGGCAGCAACCAGATCACGCCCAGCACGATATAGACCGGGGTCTGCGCCAGCGCCGGCCAGTCCTGGATCAGCGGGGCCAGGTAACGCGCGATGAGGCCGCCATAGACCATCAGGGCGGCCAGCAGGCCCAGAATCCCCAGCGGGATTCGCAGTGTCGGTTCCTTGCGCATCAGAACGGTCCGTAAAAGCGGGTGGGGGTGACGACGCCTTTCAGCGCGATGTCGTGCGGCTCCAGTGGCAAGTCATCGACCAGCTGGCAATCCCATGCAAGGCCGATCGGCAGGACGTGCGGGTGCTCCGCCAGATAGCGGTCGTAATGCCCGCCGCCCTGGCCCAGCCGCTGGCCCTGCGCGGTAAAGCCCAGCAGCGGCACGATCAGCACGTCCGGCACCAGTTCTGCCGCATCGCCGCGCGGCTGCACACTGCCCCACGGGGCGGCTTCCAGCAGATCGTCGACGTGGGGGTTGTCCCACTGCCGGAACCGCATGGGCGCTGCGCGGTCCGCGAACCACGGCAGGGCGATGGTGTGCCCGGCCTCGAACAGCCAGCGGGCATAGCCGCCGGTCGGTGCCTCCCCGCCGATCGCGTGATAAAGCCCGACGCTGGCGCCAGCGGGGATCAGGTCCACCACCGGGCGCGGCGGCCGCATCAGCACCAGCGCGCGGACATGGACGGGCAAGTTATCGGCGTGTTCGCGGCGGCGGGCGCGCAATTCGGTCCGCAAGGCCTGCTTGTCTGTCACGGAAGCCTGATTCCTTGCCAAAAGAGGGGCCAAAATAGGGGCCGAAGGGGGGAAGGTGGGTGACGGGACCACCATGGGCCGTTGCCGGGAAATCCTCTGACGCGTTCACGTCAGGTGGGGACCATGTGTGCCGGACCAGGGTCCGGCCAGGGACAGCCCCCAATGGATTTGCTTATAGCCTCAGGGATTTTCGAAGGCTCGCACCGGGCAGTACCCGTCGCCCCCTATCTAGGCGCGCGCATGCCAAGCCTCAAGGGCTTAACGCTCCAGGTGGGTGGCGATATTTTCCAGCCGGGCCGCCAGCGCCTCCAGTGCCGGAGCGTGCCGGTCGGGTGCGGCGGCAGCCAGCGCCGCGCGCGCCTCGTGCAGCTCGTCCGCCAGCAGCAGTGCGGCAAACAGCAGCTGGCGCGGTTCGCTCTGCGCGGCGGCACCCATGGTGCGGACCTTGTCGGCAATCATGCCGCCCAGCGCCTGGATGTGGGCTTCCTCGCCCTCGGCGCAGGCAACGGTATAGGCGCGGCCGCCAATCTGGAGCGTGACGTTGCTCACCCTTGCGCTCCCTCGATCAGCAGGTCGAGCTGTTGCAGGCCGTCGGAGACGGCGGCGCGCAGCTTGCCGTGGCGGGCGCGCAGGCGTTCCAGTTCGGCTCCGGCGGCTTTCACGTCGCGCACGTGGGCTGCGGCAGCTTCGATCCGTGCCAGCGCGGCATCGATCCGGGCAAGAGCGGTGGTGGTACGGTCGGCGTCCATGAAACGGACGGCTAGCGCAATTTGCCCAACCGGCAAAGCCTGCGCCCCCGATTTCCCACTGCTATGGCGCGGTCATGTCCGATGTATGAGCGTTGCACAGCTATTCATGGGCGCTACGGCGGCGGGGGCGCTTGACGGGGGGCAGTCCAGCCGCAAAGGGAGGGCGCGACCGAATCGCTGCTGCAACGCAGCACTTGTCTTATGCCCGCATTTCCGGGAGTACATACCTATGCAGACCGATCCGTCCCGCCTTGCGCCCATGGCCAACGCCATTCGCGCGCTTTCGATGGACGCGGTCCAGCAGGCCAACAGCGGGCATCCCGGCATGCCGATGGGCATGGCCGATGTGGCGACGGTGCTCTATTCGCAGTTCCTGAAGTTCGATCCCGCCGCGCCGAAGTGGGCTGACCGCGACCGGTTCGTGCTCTCGGCCGGCCACGGCTCGATGCTGATCTATTCGCTGCTGCACCTGACCGGCTATGCCGCGCCGACGATGGCGGACATCCGCAATTTCCGCCAACTGCACTCGGTCTGCGCCGGGCACCCCGAAAATGCCGAGCTGCCGGGCGTGGAATGCACCACTGGCCCGCTGGGCCAGGGGCTGGCGATGGCGGTCGGCATGGCGATGGCCGAACGCCACCTCAACGCCGTGTTCGGGGACGACCTGGTCGATCACAAGACCTGGGTGATCGCGGGCGACGGCTGCCTGATGGAAGGCATCAACCACGAGGCCATCGGCCTGGCCGGCGTCAACAAGCTCGGCCGCCTGAACGTGCTGTGGGATGACAACAACATCACCATCGATGGCGATACCTCGCTGTCGACCTGCGAGGACATCCTCGCCCGCTTTGCCGCCACCGGCTGGCATACCGTGCGCTGCGACGGGCATGACTTTGCCGACATCGCCCGCGCGCTGGCCGAGGCCGAGGCCGATCCGCGCCCGTCGCTGGTTGCGTGCAAGACCGTGATCGGCAAGGGCGCGCCCAACAAGCAGGGCGGCCACAGCGTCCACGGCGCGCCGCTGGGTGCCGACGAAATCGCGGCGGCGCGCGAATACCTCGGCTGGACCGCCGCGCCGTTCGAAGTCCCGGCGGACATTCTGGCCGATTGGCGCGCCCTGGGTGCCAAGGGCGCCGCCGCCCGCGCCGAGTGGGAAGCCCGCCTCGCCGCATCGCCCGCGCGCGGGGAGTTCGAAGGCCGCATGGCTGGCACTGCCGCGCTCGCATCACCCGCGCTGGAAAGCTACATCGCCGGGCTGGTCGCCGCGCCGCAGAAGGTCGCGACCCGCAAGGCGTCCGAAATGGCGCTGGGTCCGCTGACCGAGCAGCTGCCGCACCTGCTGGGCGGCAGCGCCGACCTGACCGGTTCCAACCTCACCAAGACCAAGTTCACCGTGCCCTTCGGCGCGGACAACTATGCCGGCCGCCACGTATATTACGGCATCCGCGAATTCGGCATGGCCGCCGCGATGAACGGCATGGCGCTGCACGGCGGCGTGGTGCCCTATGGCGGCACGTTCCTGGTGTTCTCCGACTATTGCCGCAACGCGATCCGCATGTCGGCGTTGCAGCATGCGCAGGTCGTCTATGTCCTGACCCACGATTCGATCGGGCTGGGCGAGGACGGGCCGACCCACCAGCCGGTTGAGCACGTCATGTCGATGCGCATGATCCCGAACCTCAACGTCTATCGCCCCGCCGACGTGATCGAAACGGCGGAATGCTGGGCGCTGGCGCTGGAAACCACCGGCACGCCCTCGGTCCTCGCGCTGTCGCGTCAGAACCTGCCGCAGCTGCGCGGCGCGGGCGATGAAGGCTGGACCGGCGCGGCGAACCGCTCGGCCAAGGGCGCTTATCGCCTCAAGGCGGCGGATGCCCCGCGTGCAGTGGTGCTGGTCGCCACCGGCAGCGAAGTGGAAATCGCGCTGGCCACCGCCGCCGCGCTGGAAGCGGACGGGATCGGCGCGGACGTCGTCTCGATGCCGTGCGCCGAGCTGTTTGTCGCCCAGGACGCTGCTTACCGCGCCGACGTGCTGCCTGCCGATGTGCTGAAGGTCTCGATCGAGGCCGGCGTCACGATGGGCTGGGAACGCTTCACCGGGCTGGACGGGCTCAACATCGGGATCGACAGCTTCGGTGCGTCGGCCCCGGCCGACCAACTCTATTCGCATTTCGGCATCAGTGCAGATGCCATCGTCCCCCAAATCAAGGCCAAGCTGGGCCGCTAACAGAGCAGGAGATACGCACATGGCGATCAAGGTTGCGATCAACGGTTTCGGACGTATCGGGCGCAACGTCGCCCGTGCGATTCTGGAGCGCAACGACCACGATCTCGAACTCGTTTCGATCAACGATCTGGCTTCGGCCCAGGCCAACGCGATGCTGTTCCAGCGTGACAGCGTGCATGGGGCCTTCACGGGCACGGTCGAAGTCGATGGCAACGACCTGATCATCAACGGCAAGCGCATCAAGGTGACCGCCGAGCGTGATCCCGCGAACCTGCCGCACGCCGCCAACGGCGTCGACATCGCGCTGGAATGCACCGGCTTCTTCACCGACCGCGCGTCGTGCGAAAAGCACCTCGCCGCTGGCGCCAAGCGCGTGCTGATCTCAGCCCCCGGCAAGAACGTAGACCTGACGGTCGTGTTCGGCGTCAACCACGACAAGCTGACCGCCGAACACGTGGTCGTTTCGAACGCCTCGTGCACCACCAACTGCCTGGCGCCGTTCGCCAAGGTGCTGAACGATGCCATCGGCATCGAGCGCGGCCTGATGACCACGGTCCACGCCTATACCAACGACCAGAAGATCCTTGACCAGATCCACGAAGATCCGCGCCGCGCCCGCGCTGCCGCGATGTCGATGATCCCGACCACCACCGGCGCCGCCCGCGCCGTGGGTGAAGTGCTGCCGGAACTGAAGGGCAAGCTAGACGGCTCGGCCATCCGCGTGCCGACCCCGAACGTGTCGGTCGTCGACCTGACCTTCCAGCCCAAGCGCGACACCACCAAGGAAGAAGTCAACGCGCTGCTCAAGGCTGCCGCGGAAGGTCCGCTCAAGGGCGTGCTGGGCTTCTCGGACGAGCCGCTGGTCTCGATCGACTACAACCACTGCCCGAACAGCAGCACCATCGACAGCCTGGAAACGGCCGTGATCGATGGCAAGCTGGTGCGCGTGCTCAGCTGGTACGACAACGAATGGGGCTTCTCCAACCGCATGGTCGACACGGCCGGCGCGATGGGCAAGCTGCTGTAAGCGTTGAATGCAATGATCCGCCGCCCTGAAATGGTTCAGGGCGGCGGCTTTACAATTGAATTCCGCCAACCGGATTGAGGCCTCGATGACAAAGTTCCGCACGCTCGATGATCTTGGCGATGTGACCGGAAAGGTCGCATTGGTGCGCGTTGACCTGAACCTGCCGATGCAGGACGGGGCCGTGACCGACGATACCCGCGTGCGCGCAGCGGCGCCGACGATCCTCGAACTCGCGGAAAAGGGCGCGAAAGTGCTGCTGCTGGCGCACTTTGGCCGTCCCAAGGGGGAACGCGTTTCCACCCAGTCGCTGTCGATGGTGATCGACGCGGTGCAGGACGTGCTGGGCAAGGAAGTAATGTTCGTTCCCGAAATCGCCGGTCCCGTGGTCGAACAGACCATCGGCATCCTGCGCGCGGGCGACATCGCGATCCTCGAGAACACCCGGTTCTGGAAGGGCGAGGAAAAGAACGACCCGGAGCTGGCAAAGGCCATTGCCGCCAACGCCGATATCTACGTCAACGACGCGTTCTCGGCCGCGCACCGCGCCCATGCCACGACCGAGGGTCTGGCCCACGTGCTGCCCGCCTATGCCGGCCGTTCGATGGAAGCCGAACTCAAGGCGCTGGAAAAGGCACTGGGCCAGCCGGACCGTCCGGTAGCGGCTGTCGTTGGTGGGGCCAAGGTGTCGTCGAAGCTTGATGTGCTGACCCACCTGGTAACGCAGGTCGATCACCTGATCATCGGCGGTGGGATGGCCAATACGTTCCTGGCCGCGCGCGGCGTGAACGTCGGAAAATCGCTGTGCGAGCATGACTTGGCCGCCACTGCCGAGAAAATCCTTGAAGCGGCGGACCAGTCCGGCTGCACCGTCCACTTGCCCTATGACGTGGTGGTGGCCAAGGAGTTCGCTGCCAACCCGGCGTCCTTGCGCACCTGCAACGTCCACGAAGTGGCGGCGGATGAAATGATCCTCGACGTCGGGCCGCAAGCGGTCGAAGCGCTGGCCGACGTGCTCAAGACCTGCCGCACGCTGGTGTGGAACGGGCCGCTCGGCGCGTTCGAAACCCAGCCGTTCGATGCCGCCACCGTCGCCCTGGCGCGCAGTGCCGCCGCGCTCAGCAAGGAAGGCGCGCTGGTGTCCGTGGCGGGCGGGGGCGATACCGTCGCCGCGCTCAACCACGCGGGCGTCGCGGACGATTTCACTTATATTTCAACCGCTGGCGGCGCTTTCCTCGAATGGATGGAAGGCAAGGAACTGCCCGGCGTGAAAGCCCTCGAACAAGCCTGATACAGCGGTATCCAGCGCGGTTGCGAATTCGCGCCGCGCTGTTTATCGGCCCAACCTACATACGTATGCAACCCACGCTCAAACACAGGGATCCGAACTGATGAACACTGCCGACATGACTGCCAAGCTGGCCGAAGGTAATGGCTTTATCGCTGCGCTCGACCAGTCGGGCGGTTCCACTCCCAAGGCCCTGGCGGGTTATGGCGTGACTGAGGATGCCTGGTCGACCGAAGAGGAAATGTTCGGCCTGATCCACGCGATGCGCGAACGCATCATCACCTCGCCGGTCTTCACCGGCGAAAAGGTGATCGGCGCGATCCTGTTCGAACGCACCATGGATGGCACGGCGGGCGGCGTGTCGGTGCCGCAGGCGCTGATCGCCAAGGGCATCGTGCCCTTCATCAAGATCGACAAGGGCCTGGAAGACGAAGTGAACGGCGTGCAGCTGATGAAGCCGATGCCGGAACTGGACGCGCTGCTGACCAAGGCGAAGGCGCTGGGCGTCTATGGCACCAAGGAACGCTCGGTGATCAATTCGGCCAACCGCGAAGGCATTGCCGCCGTGGTCAAGCAGCAGTTCGAAGTCGGCAACCAGGTCCTGGCCCATGGCATGATGCCGATGATCGAGCCGGAAGTGAACATCAAGAGCGCAACCCGCGCCGAATGCGACGCGATCCTGCTCGAAGAAATCCTGAAGAACCTCGCCGCGCTGCCCGAAGGCGTGCAGGTCATGCTCAAGCTGTCGCTGCCGGTGGTGCCAGGCACGTTCGACCCGCTGGTCGAACACCCCAAGGTGCTGCGCGTGGTCGCGCTGTCGGGCGGCTACAAGCGGCCCGAAGCCTGCGTCGAACTGGCCAAGAACAAGGGCATCATCGCCAGCTTCAGCCGCGCACTGCTGGAAGACCTGCGCTTCCAGATGAGCGACGCCGAATTCGACGCCGCGCTGGGCGAAGCGATTGACGCGATCCACAAGGGCTCGACGGTCAAGACCGCCTGAACGCACTGACTACCGGTTGGAGAGGACGGCGCCGGTCACTGGCAAGTGGCCGGCGTCAGTCTCTTCTGGCCCCTTGGCTTGGCGCGGCGGCAGCGGTAGAGCGCGCGCATGACCGACGAAGCACCCGCCGCCACCCAGCTCTACCTGATCTCGCCGCTCGACGTCGGCGGGGCATTCCCGGACCGGCTGGCCCGCGCGCTCGATGCCGCGCCGGTCGCGGCGTTCCAGTTCCGGGTGAAGGGGCTGGACGAGCATCAGGCCGCGCGGCTGGCGGAGCCGCTGCAGGCGATCTGCGCGGCGCGCGACGTGGCCTTCATCGTCAACGATTCGATCAGCCTGGCCAAGCGCCTCGGCGCGGACGGGGTGCACCTGGGCCAGTCGGACGGCGAAGTGGCCGAAGCCCGGCAGCGGCTGGGACGCGATGCCCAGATTGGCGTCACCTGTCACAACAGCCGCCACCTGGCGATGGAAGCGGGCGAGGCGGGGGCGGACTATGTCGCGTTCGGCGCATTCTTCCCCAGTGGCACCAAGCAGACCGAGCACCGGGCCGAGCCGGACCTGCTCAGCTGGTGGCAGGGACTGATGGAAATCCCCTGCGTCGCGATCGGTGGCATCACGCCCGAAAACTGCGCCCCGCTGGTGGCGGCGGGGGCGGATTTCCTGGCGGTGTCCGGCGCGGTCTGGAACGGGGACGAGGCGGCCGCGGTGCAGGCCTTCCACCGCGCGATCGCGGCGGCGGAAGCCTGATATTCCTTAGCGGTTGTTTTCCACCTGCCGGACGCAGCGCAGCGCGCTGTCGGTCCCGTCGGCGTTCATCCGGCGCAGGAAATTGCCCGACAGGCGGTGATAGCGCTCCCCCTTGCGCGGGCCGCTGCTCAGTGTCACCAGGTCGCCCGTCAGCAGATAGGTCCCGCGCCCTTGCGGCGTACGATAGCTGGACGCGTTGATCACGGTGAAGCCTTCGCCCTCCTGCCGGATCCCGGCCGCGCCAGTGGCATCTCCGGGCAGTTCGCAGACATAGGCGCCATGCGGCAGGGTGCCGATATCGCCGCCCGGCGTGGCATGCGCGGCGGGATTGAGCGCAGCGGCGGCGGCGAGCAGGGCGAGGGGAGCGACAAGCTTGATCATCGCCGCCTTCCTATACTGCCGCCCGATGAGCCGCAACTGAACGCGGTGCCCGCTCAGCGCACCTTGCCCCGCAGCCCCGCACGCGCTAAGGGCGCGCCTTTCCGGTAATCGGCTCTTTCTCAAGCTTGAGGCTCCCTATGGCGAAGATCAGCGGCGTGGACATTCGTCCCGGCAACATTCTCGAATACGAAAAAGGCATCTGGAAGGTCGCCAAGACCCAGCACACCCAGCCGGGCAAGGGCGGGGCTTTCATGCAGGTCGAGATGAAGAACCTGATCGACGGCCGCAAGACCAACGTCCGCTTCCGCAGCGCCGACACGGTCGAGCGCGTGCGTCTCGACACCAAAGACTTCCAGTACCTCTACGCCGAGGGCGACGACCTGGTGTTCATGGACGTCGAAACCTACGACCAGATCAACCTGCCGGCCGACCTGCTGGGCGATGCCGCCGCGTTCCTGCAGGATGGCATGACCGTGCTGCTCGAAATGTATGACGAGCGCCCGATCTCGGTCCAGCTGCCCGAACAGGTCGAAGCGACGATCGTCGAAGCCGACGCCGTGGTGAAGGGGCAGACCGCCTCGTCCAGCTACAAGCCGGCGATCCTCGACAACGGCGTGCGCGTGATGGTTCCGCCGCACATTGAAAGCGGCACCCGCATCGTGGTGAACGTCTACGACCGCGAATACGTCGGCAAGGCGGGCTGAACGCATCATGGCAGCGATTTCCGGCATGATCCGCGTGATGGAAAAGGCGGCCCGCAAGGCGGGTGGCCGGCTCCGTCGTGACTTCGGCGAAGTTGAGCATCTCCAGGTCAGCCGCAAGGGGCCGGCCGACTTCGTGTCGAAGGCGGATCAGGCCGCCGAACGCACCATCTGGGACGAGTTGCGCACCGCGCGGCCGGACTGGGGCTTCGTGCTGGAAGAAGGCGGCGTGATCGAAGGCGATCCGACCAAGCCGCGCTGGATTGTCGATCCGCTCGACGGGACCAGCAACTTCCTGCACGGCATCCCGCACTTCGCGATCTCGATCGCGGTGCAGGAGCCCAAGCTGGACGGCAGCGGCTGGGGCGATGTGATTGCCGGCCTGGTCTACCAGCCGATCACGGACGAGAGCTTCTGGGCCGAAAAGGCCCGCGGCGCGTGGTTGCAGGACCGCCGTCTGCGCGTGTCGGCCCGCCGCCATCTCGATGAAAGCCTGATCGCCACCGGCATCCCGTTCTCGGGGCGTGGCGACAGTGTCGAATGGTCCAAGATCTATGCCGCGATCGGTCCGCAAGTGGCGGGCATCCGCCGCTTTGGCGCGGCCTCGCTCGATCTCGCGTGGGTCGCTGCCGGCCGCTATGACGGGTTCTGGGAAAGCGGTCTGGCCCCGTGGGACACCGCTGCCGGGTGCCTGCTGGTGCGCGAGGCGGGCGGCTTCGTCACCGACTGGCGGGGCATTTCCCAGCCGATCTGCGATGCGCAGGTGCTGGCCGGGAACGATGCGCTCCATTCCAAGCTGCACAAGCTGGTGGCGGGCGCGCTGCGCTGAGCGCGCGCGTTAGCCCAATCTTAGGCATAACCGGCGATACTCTCCCGTGACCAGATGGTCGCGGGAGTGTGCTGTGGCGCTTGGAACGATAACGGCTGGACTGGCTTTTGCCCTGCTGGCGCTGAATACGCCGGTCCCCGCGACTGTCGTGCCGCCCGATCTGGTGCCCGCGCCGCTGGCCGATCACCAGTTCGATCTGGCGGACGTGCCGGGCGCCGCCGCCGCGCTGCCCAATCCGCGCAGCCATCGCTTTGGCCAGCCGCCCATCGATCCGGCACAGCTGCAAGGAACCCGCTGGACGCCGCCCGCGAAATCGTGGGGCAGCGCGGGGGCGGGGCCGGTGCTGGAAATCGGCGCGCTGGGATCAAGGCGCAGGCGCGGGCCGGACCTGGCGCACATCTCGCTCGACTGGGATTTCTGAGCGCAGGACGCTTGCCCCGCGCGGCCTGCGCGGCTAAGCGGCGCTCTCACGGCAGTGCCCCTGTGGTGGAATGGTAGACGCGACCGACTCAAAATGCCGTTATATTGACATCTATGACATTGAAATAATTCATAAAATAGGCCTTGGTTGACACTACACACTAGGCCTTTTAAACTACACACAGATTGCAGTGTGTAGGAAAAATGTCGCGCAAGCTAAGCAAAGACGCCCCTGACAGCTCCCCGAACAAGATCGCAGTTCTGGACGGGAAGCTGCACATCTACAAGCGTGAGCGAAGCCCATATTGGCAATGTGGGTTTCATCACAAAGGTGTCTACATTCGGTTCAATACGAAACTCAGGGAGCTTGATGAGGCGACGGAGGCTGCCAAGGCTTGGTACTATGGCAAACAGACCGAGATCAAACACGGCATTCCCGTAGCCCCTAAAAAGGACCGGTTTGAGCACTACGCAAAACAGGCCATCGCTGACTATGAGGCTATGGCCCAATCTGGTCGCGCAAGCCCCAGCTATGCCAAGGCAATCAAGACGGTCATCGACAAGACCTTGATCCCATACTTCGGCAACTACCCACTCTCGTCAGTCAATCAGAAGCTGTGGAACCAGTTTGTCCGGGACAAGCTGTCGGATCGGAATTTGGCCCCCTCGACCATCAAGCAGTTCCTGAATGGAGTGCGTGTCGTATTCCGCAGGGCGAAGCTTCGCGGTGAGATCGACGAAGCCCCAAAGTTTATCACCGAGCGCAAGACCGCCAATGATGCCACGCCTCGAACGTGGTTCACTGATCGAGAATACGTCAAACTTTTGCGGAGGTTGAACGAGCGAATCGATGAGTTGGCGGGTACCCGTTGGCATAACGATGCCAAGGAGCTGTTGGACTACGTGCAGTTCATCGCCAATTCCGGGCTGCGGGTAGGGGAGGCAAAGAAGCTGCGCTTCTGCGATGTCGAGGTCAAATTCGACAAGTATGTGTTAGACCTTGATGGCAAGCCCAGCGCCTATCTTGAGATCAGCAACATTCAGGGCAAGCGCGGCACGGGTGTCTGCAAAACCCATTTCGGTGCTGCGCCTGCCTTTCTGGACATCGTTGTTCGCAGGAGCGTCGGGCCGAACTGGCGGGACAGCAAGGAACACGTTTTCATTCATCATCACCGGGACATGTTCAACAAAGTGCTGGTGGATTGCGGGCTCAAGTTCACCAACCATACTCCGCCGTTGCGGCGAGACCTCATGAGCCTGCGCAACACCTACATTTGCAGGCGCTTGATTGACCGGGCACCCATCTACGACATCGCCGCAAACTGCCGTACCAGCGTGGCAATGATACAGGATCATTACGCCCGCTGGCTCAGCCCATTCCTGTCAAACATCAATTATCCGACGCCGCAGGCTGCGGACGAAGATGACGAGCAGCCCACTGAGTAGCGAAAAATGCTGCGGAACATCTTGAGAATCCCAAGTTCATGAACTAGGGAGAGGGAACTCAGTGATGAGAGGCTTTTGCCGTGTGCGCTCTAGCGTCATGGCGATCTAAGTCGTGGCCCCTGTGGTGGAATGGTAGACGCGACCGACTCAAAATCGGTTGGAGAGATCCGTGCCAGTTCGAGTCTGGCCAGGGGCACCAACGACTTACAAGACGTTTCGGCCAAATGAAAAGACATGTGTGTAGTGCAGAGCTGGCACTGCGTGGCAGTTTGAGCTTCTCAAGATGGCGTCAAATCTGCGTTTTGCGGGCTCTGTAGACGTCCAGCGCAGCTTTGGCAGCCTTGGGTAGCGGCCCGCTTTTGAAATGCTGCTTTTTGACACCGTGAGGAGTTCCCGCGGCACCAGGCCGCCTGACTAGGTTTGGGGCAAAGCCGATCCGAACTCAAATTCGCACGCCGTCATAATTCGAAATCAAACACCTTGATCCCCCAAATGCGCCGAATCCGCATAACGGATGACAGCTTCATGCGATTTATGAAGATCGAGATTGAATTTGACTTGTCAGGACTGCGTCGAATCGGTATAGGTGCGGCATCGAGCGTGCGAATTGCGAATTCGGAGTTTATAAAAATGGGTGATTTCGAAAGACTTTTTGAAAACCATGCGAGCCTCGCAGGTCTATCTCAGTTTGCGAGCTTTCTTGACGAAGAGCTGGATGCGGCTGCGGTGCTGAGATATCTCCAAGACGAGAATTCTGGCTTTTCCGGGCGCAAAGAGTTTTGCGAGATCCTTGGCATTGGGGAGTCCACCCTCTCTGGTTGGCTTAAAGGCGACCGAATTCCCAAGATGGCTAAACTAGTTATTGGCCTCTTGAAGGCTCGGGATCTGGACCGGGGGGAGCTGGAGCAGCAAGAAAAGCGTGTCGAAGAGCTAAAAATTCGAGATCGCGTCGTTAAGGACGGCGATCGCTACATGATCGTAGAGTTCGCCTCCGCTAACGGCATCGGCCATGTCATTGCGAGAGACATTCCAGACGAAATATCGGCTAGAAAACTCAATTCGCGCTACCAGTACATAGACCTCCTGCATGAGGTTCGCGCCCTATCGCCACTCTTTGTCGCCGAGGATGACGAGTACACGGAAGCCTTGCTTGATCAGATCGAGGAAGCTCTAGTGTCTGCGGGAATCAAGTTGAAGCCACTAAATTCAAACGAGAAATTTAGCGTCGAAGCAGATGCAAGTGCGGCAGAGAGCGAGGGAGCTAATGCAGATGCGTAATCATCGCGACCATAATGCCCAGCGGTTGTCTGCGGACATTCCCTCCAACATGACAGCCCATGCTTTGCGGCGTAGCCATGAAAGAGTTATTCCGCAGCTGATCATCGATGCATTGCAGGACTATGGCGACACTCGCCCTGCAGGCAAAGGCAGCGAGGAGTTCTACTTCACCCGTAAGAGTTGGAAACGCTTTGCATCCTATGTCGGACCGCAAGCTGCCAAGCTCGAAAAGTACCGAAACACTTTCGCCATCGTTGCGGCAGATGGTGTCGTTGTGACCGTTGCGTGGCGCCATTGAGCAGCACTTCAAGAGAAGCGAGCGAGTCTATAATATGAAAAAGCTATTTATGATCCGAGAACGGAAAAAAGGGCCTATCGTTCGTGCGCAAGATGGCGACATCATCTATTTTGATAACAAAATGGAAGCCAAGCTGTTCCGTGACCGCCTTGGCAATCCTGCTGTCGTCTCCTTCGCCCCTGATCATAAACTCTATGAGACAGAGTCTAGAGGGCAACGGTATAAACCAGAATGACACGCGAACGTGATCGGCTATGCCCATGCCCTAATTGCGGTAAATTCTATGCGTTTAGCGAATCGATCTCGGTCAATTTTAGTGGCTGGCGACAATGGTCGGATGGCTGGGGTTGTGGTCGCTTATATTCGCGTTTTACCCAGCTGCTAGGCTGCAACTGCGGGACATTGTTTTGGCCTAGCGGCATGGCTTTCAAAGTCCGAAATCACAACCTTTCGGATATAATCGAGATCGATATGGAGCGATTAGAAGAGAAAACTCCTGCGCCCCGATCATGGTGGGGCAGCCTCTTTGATAGCTTAGCGGGTTCATGCATAGGCAGCTCCAAGCTCGATTTCTTGGTGCATAAGAGACGTGAATATCCATTAATTTTTCCCGCGAAAATCTCAAAGCTCTATGACGTCCTTTTCTATTCCAAGCCCAATTTGGATCACAAAACAGAACTCGAAATTCGTCAATGGCTATGGTGGGTATGGAACCACAGAAATCGTGACCTAATCGTCAAGCCTTCTGACATCGGGCCAGATGTTCCAGATTCTGAAAAGGAGGCCAATCTTCACCGACTGGCTGCACTCCTCGAAACGGCAGATCAGCCCTGCTGGATGATGATCGGTGATGCATATCGGCAGCTTGGTGAATTCAACAGCGCAATTGATGCCTACGTGCGTGCGAATGAGACTGGTACGAAAGAGTATCTGATTGGTTTAGCTAAGCGTCAGTGCAGAGAATGTGTTGAGTTCAACCCAACATTTAAAGAGAATGGCACGGCATAAATAGCTGTATGCGCTTCTACGAATTCGCCACGATCAAAACCACCAAGCCTATGAACCCGGCACAGGCCCGGATCGCTGCGCTCAAGCGGAACGTCGAAAATGGTCGAGCCGCTTTGAAACGAGAGAAGGATATGCAACGCATGGCTAGGGAACGTGAGGCTCAGCGCAAAGCCCAGCAACGCCGCACGGGCTAACCATTGCAGCTATGCCTCTCTCGCCAAGCGGAAGGCTCTGGCTGATCCCCATGTTTTGGCTGTGAAAACCAGCAGTTTTCTACCGATCCTGCATCCCATTGGCGGGCCAATTCATCTTGGGACACTCAAGAAAATGGCCATGAAAGGCCTGATTTTCAGCCATTTTCGGTAGGAAGGCCAATCCAGCCGAAGTTACTTTGCCTTCATCAACACGATGAAAGGCATTGATATGTCCTCGCTTTCCAAGTTCACATTCAAGACGTTGGCCAAAGCGCCCGCAGTCGATCCCATTCAACGACGCCGCGACAAGATCATTGCTGCCATTGAACAGCAGAAGTTGGTTCTGGCAGCTGCATTGAAGGGCGAAATCTTCACCATTCCAGCCAAGGTCGAAGGCAAGGCCGCCAAGGCCATTCGTCCGTGGTGGGTTGCCCAAGACAACGGCTTCTATGTGCAGTGCCGGTATGGCGCGAGAGCACTAATCTTGAACGCCACCAACAACGCCGTGTTCGTCAACAAGCTCGACGAAGTTGCCGCAGTGCTCGCGGCCTTCGACGCTGCCGCCAAGGCCGGTGAGTTGGACAAGGCTATGGCCGCCGTTGCCGAACGCAAGAAGGGGTAACGGTCATGGATCAATACCGAGCATGGGTCCGAGTGCAGCCCACAGGAACCGACACGGTGGTCGTCGATGCTTACACCGAGGAGGAGGCAAGGCAGTATTGCGAAAGCCTCCACGGCGTTGGCTGCATCATCTTTATGGCACGGCGAAAGCCGGAGTTCGTGGAGGCAGAACGCAAGCGGGAACGGGAGGCGCGGCAATGAGGCAATATCGCCTGCTCGTGCGTCTCAGCAACGGAACCACGACCCGCATCATCGTCACAGCCGAAAGCGACTACGCTGCCAAGCTGATCGGTGAGGCCCAATTTGGGCGCGGGCAGGTTCTTCACTACACGCGGGCCAGTTGATGACAGCGGCCCGCATTGCCGAACTCAATGACGCTGCTCGCACTTCGTTCATTGGCTGCCGTGTCGTGATCACACAGGGCATTGCAGCCATGGACGATCTCGATGGCCTCTATGCCAAGGTTCGTGCTTTCAACGACTTCAACGAACGCAACGATCCCTACGGCGAGCACGATTTCGGCAGCATCGAGCATGAAGGCCAGACGGTGTTCTGGAAGTTCGACTATTACGATGTCGACCTGCTCATGCACTCGCCCGACGCCAGCGATCCAGCTGTCACCTGCCGCGTACTGACAATCATGCTGGCCGAGGAGTATTGAGCCACTCACGATAATCCCATCTTGATGCCGCATACCGCACAGACGGTGGCGTTAGATAAGATCAGGCGTGGTGCGGTTCTCCGCATGTGCTGAAAATTGCGCAGCAGGTTTTTTGCGAGCGCATATACCTTTCGGTAGCTCGCGTGGCTTGCAGACCGTAACGTGTTCAAATCGAGCCCTGACCTCATTTTATCGGCCTGATTGGTTTTACCCAAAGGCAAGATTTTTTACCAAAACCGAGCCAGATTATAAGCCGGATTTGCCGCCAAAGGATAAATATCTGCAATAGGAATATGCAGATATGAATTGGGGCAAAAAGATCGCCGAAAACTCGATCAATAAGGTCGTCAAAGGTCCATATGACGTGACCGGTGTGCTGGCCTTCAAGGATGGAGAACGCATCTGCCGCGACAAGGCCATAAAGCTGTTCGCCGCATTCTTTCACAAGGCCGACCGCGTGTTCTTTGGCCGAGCAGCCGACAAAGGCTATGGCATCAATCGGCTCTGCTTTCTGGAATTCGGCAAGAGCCAAAAGTGCATCCACGTGCACTTCGTTGCGCAGTCTATGATCGATCCTGTAGTATTCTCAGCCATCCTGAACGTGCTGTGGAATACGCTTGATGCTGACACTGCTACACTGAAATCCAACTGGATCACACCCATTCACGACAAGCAGGCCATAGCGGAATATGTCACCAAGGAGATGTGGCGCTTTCGAGATGATAGCCTTGTCATCAACTGCGATCACCACAACGATGATTCCGATGCTTATGCTTCATTCTGCAATGATGCTCAGGCCCAGCGTATCGCAAATCACCTAACCGATGATTTGTTCGAGGCTGCGTTGGACAATGTTCCAGTTCATTCGGTTCTGATCCGTCACAAATTTAACGAGCGCCAGCGGGCTCAAGCGAACAAAGACCGTGAGCGTGGACAGCGCATGGCAAACTCAATGGCATCACTCAGGCAATTTCTCTCCCAAAAAGCTTAGGCATTCATCAAGGCTCAATCAGGCACCACATAGGCACTCTCTAAGGCACATTATTAGGTTCGAACACAGCAACGGTCAGAGGTCGAAGTGCTAGGCATACGGCTCTCATAAGGCATCATCATGGCACATTGTTATGGCTTACATCGTTAGCATTGAAGGTAGGTTGTGGGCATTTCCACCGCCTATCCTCGTTATACAATAAACAACAGCACACTCCCTACATATCAAACACATTGAAATATAATGAGCATATATTGAATATCACAATGTGCTTACGATAAACGCATATTGAAGGTCGCACATAACGCACAATGATCCACCATAGGCCACAGTGCCTCCACCACAGCCAATCACCTTTCCCCATTTGATCCCCAGACATATCCACAGCACGATCACATACCGTTCACGCTTCTTTACGCTCCCTAAGCGTTATCCAGCGTTGATCATATAAATATGGATATGAACACATCACTGATCGAGCACATCTATCTCATATTGCGCAATGCGAAACTTACAACAACACGACAGGCGTTCAGCCAGGAGTATGTGGGCAAGAATCAAAACTGGTCTGCATATCAGGCTCACATGAAGCGCGACTTTTCCATAGCGGGTGCGATCAATTGTCTGCGCTCGATACGCTTATGTAAGGAGCGTGATGCAGCGTTAGACCTTGTACAGCTATGTGCATTGCGTGAAGCTGAGGCCTTGCTGCTTGAGCATCTTAGTAAACGCTACAGCGTTGCCGAAGTGGTCTCATGATACCCTCGGTGATCCTAATGATCCCATGTACGGCATCAAAATTGGGGAAATGATCCCAATTTGATCCTTGATGATCCCTTTTTGTCAGATCATATGGCTCTCAACAGGAGAGCGGCAGATGGAAGCGACAATTCACCCTCAGGTATTCAAGGCCCTGATGGAAAGGCAGAAGCTAACACAGCAGGGTCTAGCCGACCTATCGTCCGTTGGCATTGCGACAATCAAGCGCATTTGTAGCGGCAAAGATTCGCCAAAGGGCAAAAGAAGTCATACGCTGAAGGCGCTTGCGAAGGCTCTGCGGGTTGAAGTTGATATCCTGACAGCATGTGAGCTTCCACCATCTGAAGAAGATGAGCATCTAAAGTCGTATGTAACGATAAAGGCTCCCGTGAGCCGTCAGACAGACCTGTCGTTCCAAGCCGTTGAGGCAATGTACGGTATCTCGCGTTCAGCCCAGATCGCTATGGCGCCACTGTTTGCCGCCCTTATCGCGGAGGCTAGCCTGAAGTGGCGCAAGGAACGTTTGCAGGCGCTGGGTGCAATTGCGGACCAGCTTGATGCCATTCGTGGGGATAATCCGCTTCTTCAGGGCTCGTTTGCCCGAGCTTGGGGGGCAGAAAAGATTGAGAAGCAGTCCATCGAGAGTAAGGACGTCTTTGGTCATAGCGCATTGAAGCGTCTAGAAGAGGAATCTCAGCTCGCCTCATCAGATTTTGATAGCAACTACGATTATGACCTTGATGCTAGGCTCCCATATGAGTGGGTAAGTCCGTTCCTCGTTTTCCTGAAGGATTACGCCGGATCATTCGCGCAGCCGGACATCAAGATTGAGCTTGGCGACGATGAAGGCAATCCGCAAATTCCAAGCGGCATTGCAGATTATCGTATCGGAGCGGATTTCATCGACGAAATTTGCGGTGATAATAAGTGGGCACGGATAGCCATTGAGTTTGGCCATGTTTCACTCCGCGACATACCGAAAGAGCTTCTCAGTCCTGAGCGGGCATCTGAACGCCAAGCGTACCTTGCATCGCAAATGACGGATGAAAAACGATGGGAGCACGCCAAATCCCGCATTGAGGAACACATGGCCTACCTTGAGGCAAGGCGTCTGGCCCGGCTTGAAGCTGGTATGGATCAGGATGACAACGAGGCTGATGCTTCCTTGTTCGGCAACGGACCGTTTGAAGTCACTGACGAACTCATCCGACACGAAATCAAAATTATTGATGAATGGGGGCTGTAATGATCGGGACCCATTACGCGGTGAATGCACCGATGACGAACCACGCATTGTGCCGGCAGCAGCAGCGTTCAATCCCTCAAGCTGTGATCGACGCTCTTCTCGATTTCGGTGAACGGCGCCCTGCCGGAGACGGCGCAGAGTCTGTGTACTTCACGAAACGGACCTGGCGCAGATTTGCAAGCTACGTTGGCGTGGCAGTTAAGGGATTTGAACGGTATCGGAGCTGCTACGTCATTGAAGCCAGAGACGGAACCATCGTTACCGCAGCATTTCGTCACTAACTGGGCATTCCAAGCATCGATCGAAGTTTGCGGAGTGTGACATGGAAATCGAAGCTAAGATCGCAAATGCGCTAGCTGACTTTGACGATCTGCTCGTGCAAGGTCTCTCGCTTGAGGCGGCATTGCGGATCGCAGCGTCTGAAAATGAAGTGTCGGAGCGTGCCCTTGCCGCTCGTGCCAGCCGAGGGATTTCACTCGAGGAACGAAGGCAGCAGGCGATGACTCGGGCTAGGCTTGATCGACAAGCTGCATCCAGCGCCAAGGCGAGATCGCTAAATCCAATGCGACATGGGCATTACCGTAAGCTTCCTTCAGGGAGGAAGGTCTGGATCGACCCTTCGCAGTTCAAATTTGACTTCTAACTCATATCCTCTCCTTGGCCTCAGTCCGCAACACGATGAAGAAATACATAATTCTTAGTCTATTGGGCTATCCCACTGAGATCGAACAGCTCTCGACCGCCCCCCTTCCGGTAGGAACGCCCTTCTGATGAAAATATGCTGAGCACAGCAGAAAAGTTCATCAAGAGGCGGTTTCAATGGCCAAAGCTAAGGTGCTCACCAAGGACGAGGTGCGTCGTGTGCTCCGCATTGCGGAAACAGGCAGTAACGGACAGCGCGACAAGCTGGCATTGGCACTCAGCATCATGGGCGGCATGCGTGTCGGGGAAATTGCTTCGCTTACCATTGGCGATGTGCGGGGCTTGGATGGCCGGGCCGTGGACATCATTCACCTCGCCAAACACCAGACCAAGGGCCATCGATCACGCCGGGTCTTCGTTGGGGACGAGCTGCGCAAGATTTTAACGGTTTTCTTGAGTAACTCAAAGAATCTGCCCGATGCAGCTCCCCTGATCCGCAGCTCGCGCACGGGTCGGCACATGTGCACAGTCACACTCTCTACGAGGATCAAATCCATCTACCGCGCAGCGGGCATTGACACGAGCAGCCACGCAGGTCGCCGCACGTTTGCCACGAGGAAGAACGAGCTGGGTATTGGCATGGCCACGATCCAGCAGCTCATGGGCCATTCCTCGATCCAAACCACCGCCCTCTACTGCCATGTGTCGGATGAGCAGCTCAGGAACGCGGCTAACGCGGGCTGAGTTCATTACCCGAGAATGTCACCTACCTATTGACACATCGCAATGTCAAATGCTTTCATTCCTGCAAACAAATGAGTTTAGCCATCGCCTTCTCGGGGGGGGGGGGCGCTGATTGCATGTATTCCGCTTATATTGCTCAAATTTTGCAAATCGAATCAATTTGCAGGCCACTGCCCCATCACCGCCAGAAATTTCAGTTCGTTGAAGTTTTCATATCTCTTTGATTTAGGGAAATGCACGATGAAGTTCAAGAACTTTAATCTAAAAAGTGCGTCTATTGCACTAATTATATCGACTTATTCCGTATTAATGCCTGCACCTATTTATGCTCAAAATTTCGAATCTGGATTAGCGGCTTACAGAGCAAAGGAATACACAAGAGCTCTTGAGATTTGGCGCAAGCTGGCACAGCAGGGTGACGCGCCAGCACAGTTTAACATCGGTTTGATGTATGAAAAAGGCCAAGGCGTTCCCAAGAATGATGCGGAAGCGATCCGATGGTATAGAATGGCGGCTGAACAAGGCGATTCTGAAGCCCAAACAAATGTCGGTTACATGTATTACAAAGGCCTAGGAGTGCCAACAAACTTCCAAGAAGCGGCGCGTTGGTATGGATTGGCGGCAAATCAAGGGAGTGTATTTGCTCAATTTAATCTTGGTCACATGTACGAAAAAGGCGAAGGCGTTGCCCAAAATTATCTCGAAGCGGCGCGCCTGTATAGGTTGGCTGCCGAGCAAGGCAATGCAGAAGCTCAGCGCGAACTAGCAGAAATGTACAGCGTAGGCCAAGGCGTTCAAAAAAATGACGTGGAAGCGGTACGGTGGCTTCAATTGGCAGCCGAACAAGGTGATGCCGTCGCTCAATTACAACTTGGGTATATGTACCATGAAAGCAATGACATCCAAAAAAATGATTCCGAGGCGTTGAGATGGTATTTGCAAGCAGCCCGACAGGGTGTGATCGAGGCGATGGTCAACGTAGGCATAATGTATCGTTTAGGCCAAGGCGTTCAAAAAAATGACGTGGAAGCGGTACGATGGTTTCGATTGGCAGCCGAACGAGGGCAACCAGAAGCACAATTACATCTTGGCATTGCATTGGCGAGTGGGGACGGAATTAATCAAGATATTATATTAGCATACATGTGGTTTATTTTGAGTGAACGAGGAGGAAATGAATTAGCATCAAAAAATAAAACGGTCGCTGCGAAAAGTATGTCCTCTAATGACATTGCGCATGCCAATCGATTGGCTGATTACTGCTTAGCTAACGATTTTAAGGGGTGTTGATCATCTGTATATTGGGTACACAATGCATTTTCATTTTTACTTGTAAAATAGTGATTTTATAAAATGTGAATTGTAAATACAAAATCCGTATAATATTCGAATAAAGGAGATTAAATTGAAAAAATTGCTCATGCCTTTGGCACTTATTTCATCGATTGCGGTGGGTGGTTGCGGCGAGGAAGGCAAAAGTCAAAATGTAGAATTAAATAAAAAAAGAGAGCTTTTAAATATAGAAACTTTTGGCGATGAATTGTCTAGACTTGAGAAAAAATATAAAACTAAAAGCAGCACCCAGAATCAAGCGGCAATGACATTGGTGCGAAAAGAAAGAAAAGAGATAATCTCCTCTTTCCCCAATGAGTTTGAAAATTGGGAAGTGAAACTTAAAAATGTTGTAACAGATACAGATGGAGAAGCTTCTGTAGAATTTGTTATTCCTGAACACCCACAGATATTGATGCGTGCAACTGTAGAGCCTAATCATGAGAGTTACAATAATATTGCCAATGCAAGGTTAGGATCAATAATGATTATATCTGGGGCATTTAGAGAGGGTGATGATGAAGATTATTTCATTGAATATAGCTTTACAGAGAGAGGCTCCATGACTGAGCCTGAGTTCGCAATTGAGCTTTTAAACGCTAGGCCCCAGGATAATAAGAAAAAAGGTGGCAAATAGCACGAGCGGGTTGAGCTGGAGAAGGCTTCACGCAAGGGATTTATGGCTCGAGCTTATTCGAGTTACTCAAAAATGGCATGGCGCAGGAGCGTCTGCGCCATGCCAGAGGTCACCGTATAACGGCTGACGGCAAGACAGTTCAGACTTATGAGATGGTTCAGTAAGCGCGGTCCTGGTCACCGCTGTCCGGCAGCTTGCCGTGACGCAGGTTTGCGACGGGGTTAGCGCAACTCGTCCCAATAGCGTCCGCTATCGCCGTCATCGAAGGTCTGCGAATGACGCAGGCGGTCGAAGGTCGTGTTCTTGTAGCGTTCCAGCGTGGCCATCTGACCCGACTTGAAAATCTCGTCGATCACCTCAACCGCAGAGCCCTCGGGGCGACCATACTGAAACTTGTTGTCGATGGTCGCGATGTCGAAGAAGCGATTTGCCGTAGCAATCGCCCAGCATAGTGCCCCGAGGTTGTGGTGCGCGGCCAGCGTTTCGCTGAGGAGATCACGGTAGTGCCGGGTGTGACGGTGGCCGGGAACACAGAAGTCGCCCATGACCATGCGATCACCAATCGGGCTGGGCCACGGCTCTGTACTGCCATGTGTCGGATGAGCAGCTCAGGAATGCGGCGAACGCGGGGTGAGGCGGTGTGACATGCAAGGCCTTTGACTGCGGGTTCCTTGACGTCGTCCTTATTCTCACCTCCACCGTTGCCAAACCACATCTTAAGTGCAACAATTTCATATTTGAAATCAATGGGGCACTGTTTGCGGCATAAGGATGAAAAAATGAAGGGATCATTGGCACTTATCGCAGCGGTCTGTGGGGTAACCGCGTTCTCGGCGGCGGCTGAGGCTAAGGCCGCACGATGTGAGCTCGTCATTGATGGCGAAGGCTCTTACAGTGGCCCATGCAATTTTGCTTTAATGGAACACGGCAGTTTTGAGATTTCGGCTGTAGACAAGAGGCGAAATCTGATCGGTGAGCTGGAGTCCATTGCGGTATGGGTTGGTGCTTCTTCGAATAACATGCCCAATAAAGCATTTTATTCATACACTAGAAAGAATGACGTCAGTCGTAATGGTGCTGAATTGACCAGGCAAAAGAATAAGCCAGCTTGTTGGGTTGGGCAATACGATAAAATCTGCGTCTACTGAAGGGGAGTATAATGAAGAAGGTGCATTTTGTGATGCCGTTGTTGGCGTTCGTTTCTGCTTGTGGCTCAAATGATCCATCTGACAAGCCTGCGCCATCAGAGGCACCGGCTGTGTCGGTGGCATCTCCTATGCCGACCGAAGAGATATCGGCTAAGAAGTTAGCTGATGAGAAATGGGATTGCGATACTGGAAGTCCAGATGCGGCAATTCAGCGCATCACCCTGAGCAATCTGATCGATAATAATGGGGTGGTGACAGGTGATTACCAAAATTTTGTGTATTCGGTGAATATGGATGATAATGGTTTCCGCTCCACGGGTGATAAATATCGATCTGAATATGGAACCGTTTTAATAAAAAATGGTGTTTACAAATTTATTTCCGATGAAAAAAGAGGTAATAATTCTACAGTATTGCCCAATATGAAAATTGGTATTGAAAATCGAGAGAAAATCCTGACTCAAATTCTTACAAAATCCGAACAGCGCGATATAGATTCGAGTGAATCAGGTGATATATGGGCGATAACGTGCAAATTAGGCCATAATTTAAATCGCGATTGATTATAGATTTAAAAATGGCTCATAAGGGCTTTATGTGCTCGCTGTCGAAACGCTGGCCTCACGCAACGAGTGGGCAGCGCCGCCCAAACCCATATTGCCTATGCCTACGTGATCGAAGTCGGTGGTAAGGGGCAGCGTGACAAGCTGGCATTGGCACTCAGCATCATGGGCGGCATGCGTGTCGGTGAAATCGCAGCACTGACGATTGGCGACGTGAGGGGGCTTGATGGCCGGGCAGTGGACATCATTCACCTCGCCAAGCACCAGACCAAGGGCAATCGGTCACGGCGGGTGTTTGTCGGGGACGAGCTGCGCAAGATTTTGACGGTTTTCGTGAGTAACTCAAAAAATCGACTGGACACAGCGCCCTTGATCGCCAGCTCGCGCACGGGTCGGCACATGTGCACAGTCACACTCTCTACGAGGATCAAATCCATCTACCGCGCAGCGGGCATTGACACGAGTAGTCACGCAGGGCGGCGAACGTTTGCCACGAGAAAGAACGAGCTGGGCATTGGCATGGCCACGATCCAGCAGCTCATGGGGCACTCATCGATCCAAACAACCGCAATTTATTGCGCGGTGTCGGATGAGCAACTCAGGAACGCGGCGAATGCCGCCTAGGTTTCGCAGCACTCAAATTTTTCAGTCCGATCAATGAGCGAGATTCCTTGCGTAATCAATCAGTAGCAACGAGCAGTCCGCAGGCTGGCTGGTGCACCGTCAAAATACCAAACGTCGGAGTCGCCAATCACATGCTTCAACAGAACCCAGTTTCCTGACCGGAAGGCCAGCGTAGAAACGACGGTGATGCCGAAGGGATAATCATCTTCGTAATACCGAATCTTGCCTCCACCCCGACGCTGAGGTTCGGCAATAACGTATGCACGGCCTGCGCTGACGGCAACACATTGGATGACAAACTCGATGCTACCGCCAAGCTCTCGCTCAACGGCAGGACGAACCGCATCCATGATTGCAGCTCGTTGGGAGGTGCCCTTTGCTGGAGCCGCATTAGCGTTTACGGCGCCCGCCGTTGCTCCAGCAAGCGTTGGCGATCCCAAAGAGGCCGCTGTAACGAGCACCGCTGTCGCCAAAGCTTTGATGTTGTACGTAAGCCTCATTCTCGCTTTCCCCGGTCGCAGCACTTTCATATATGAAAACAATTGGTAGCAGCCTACGCCGCGATGCGCTAGTACCCTAACGATATTGAAACTGACCATAATGAGGCTCGACCTTACTAGATACAAATACTAATTCGTTTTTGGGATGCGATCGATGAGGGTAGGTCCAGTGTCTGCTCTGCTGTCTGCACTGGCCATACTGCCGGGTTATGCTTTGCAACGAAACGTTCTGTCGACGGAAGGTTTGTGGGAATAAAGAGGGTCAGAAAAATGATAAGGCACTTCATCATTTCAACGTCACTTTTGGCGCTTTTAGCCGCTTGCGGATCGGAACCGGGAAACAATGAAACCTCCGCCGTTCCCACGGAAACGGCATCAGTTGCACCGCTCCCGGCGGCACCTACAGAGGTTCCAGTAGCCAAGGTCGAGCCCCCAAAGGAGCTTCCAACACTTTATGGCCAATGGATACCTGACGAATCGAAGTGCCCCGGCAAAGGGGAGCTAAGCGACATCGTCATGACTATCACCCGTGATCGCGTCGATCGCTATGAAAGCTATTGCTCCGCCAAGCCCGCGATCCCCCGTAAGGGACAATACAATGGCAAATTAGCGTGCGCAGCAGAAGGTGAAGAGTTCCAGGTTGGCGTAACGCTCTCCGTCAACGATGATGGGAAGCTTCAATATGAGAGCGATGGCTCTGCGACAACTTGGAAGAGGTGTCCGTGGCGCCTTCAGGTGCCTTGAGGGGCGCAGCCGCCGCGGCGGTTGTTCATTTGTGTGGTCAGTATGTTTGCTGGGGAGACGCTATGAACAAGTCAGTGCCTTTCGTACTGACAATGGTGTGCGCTTATGTGGTTTGTGGAAGCTAGTAGGAGCAAGTGGCTGCCCACACCGAAGGACCATCGTCAGGGGCGTGGAGCGCCTAGCATTTCAGCGTTTCAAAAAGCGCCTCTTGCATTCCACGACCTCTTATCCAATGACCTATAATCACGGCTATTGAATATATTATTGTTATTTTTGAATAAAGGGGGGGGCGCATTATGCGGCCAATGTTTGCTTTAATATCTTTTTCGTTGTTCGCCACCTGCGCTTCATCGGCGCACGCACAAGGTTATTCATTTTTAGCTCAAGATAAATCCTCGGCATTTCGCGCAGCGGGCTACAATTTGGTTGGCGGTCAGTGGCGCAAGTGTGAGGATCATGAGGGGCCTGGTTATACAGCAGGCGCCGTCAAAATTGTGGGAGATCTGAACGGTGATGCACGGCCAGAAGCGATCATAACAGAAGAAAGTAGTTACTGTTATGGAATGGCAGGCACTACTTTTGACCTAGTTAGCAAGCAGATCGATGGTTCCTGGAAGCTTATGGCATCTGGCATTGGTATACCGAAATTTTTAACCACGAAAGGTGTTGGAGGATGGCCTGACATCGAAATTGGCGGACCTGGCTTTTGTTTCCCAGTCGAACGATGGAATGGAAAAGAATACCAGAATCATAGACAGCAATATGAAGGTAAATCCTGTGAAGATTAGCTTGTCTGGCATGGTGAAGCGTCAGGCGTTCGCTGATGATACGGTAGGTTTGAGCATCGTATGGCTTTAGTGCAGTTAGGGGGGAAACCTAGGTCGATCTTAAAAGCTGCCCACTAGCTGGAGGTTTTGCGCAAAATCTATGACTATTCCACGTCAAATATTTGAACGATTTCTCCTAGGCATCACACGCCGAAGGGCTGTTGCGCTATTGGCCATCGGAACAATATTTAGCACCCAGCCTCTATGGTCTCAGCAGCCAGGCTTCCGTGGAGATCCAACGCCCCGAAACCGTGCTGCTGGAAATGCCGCACCCAACACTCAAAGCCAGAAGCCCGTGCATAGGGCAATCCCGATTTTCGATGATCGGATTGCGAAAACCTACTTTGTCAAAATTGACGGTCAAAAATATCCACCGTTAAGTGACCCCAGCCTTCACCGCATATTGATTGACTTTAAAAATGAAGGGGTTGGTTACGGCGGCCAGCAAGATGGATTTATGTCCATGATCGTTACGGTCAACGTCAGTTGCCAAAACCAAACCGTGACTTGGACCAAGATCACTCCATACGTAGGAAATTTGGCCTCACAAGGCGTATCTAATGGTCGGACATATCTTTATACAAAATCGCTAGGAAAAGTTGTAAAGGTCGACACTGGAGGAATGTATCACTCTATATTTTTGAACGTTTGTCAGCCGCAAATTTCGGGAAGTGGCGGCAACGTTCTTATACGTGAGTATTTCTCTAGCGGGCCAAATTTTTCTAGATATAAAGGCTCTCCATTTCTCGATCAGTGGGTTCGCTATTATCTCAATTATGGAATTTCGACGGTTGCGCAATTAAAGGCTGCTGAAGCACGTATGAGTGCGGCAGGCGTTGAGATACCGTCTGACCTCGAGAAAATGTACTTTGGCAAAGCTGGAGACGGGGCGCTGCTCGAATTTCTGAGGGATGAGTCCGATGCTAAAGATAAGGGCGTAACCATTGCCGAGGCGAGACGATTGCGTTTAGCTTGGGTGGCTCAACGAAAAGCCGAAATGGCGAGACAGGAAGCGCAGCAAGCAGTCGCTCGAAGAGCTGAGCAAGCGAGGATTGCTCGTATCTATCCTTATGTCGCGGTAATCTCATGCGGTCTCAATGGATGGGAGAATATCAACGTCCTAGCTTGCTTTGCTGGTTCAGATTCAGGTGCTGCTACTGAGCTTGAAATCAATAACGGCGGCGCCTACGCTTTATACAAACCTCACGAAATCGCGGGAAATTTCATCCAACAACAAAGGGGAATAGAAATACCTCTAAAGCAGAAGTTTTCCATAAAAATTCAAAATTCTCACAGAACGGTGAAGCTTGGTCTGAGGATTTTCGATAGGTCGGGAAACGTTATCTACCAGCGACAGGTTGCGCAATACGGTGTAATTTATACGTCGAGGTAAATTAAATTAATTATATTTCCAGGTAATTGGAGAAATTACATGAAAATTTTAAAGTTTATATTATCATTTTCGTTTATTTTGCCTTTTCCAGCCTACGCCCAATACAGTACCTTAAGCTCGTCGAAATGGAGTCCTGTAATAGCAGGCGATCCTAATGCTCCGCGAAGTGGAGTTAGCAATAGGAATGGATCGCAATTTATAGTTTACGACTACACCAATTTTTCCCTCGGCGATTGCAAATCCTTTAATGGAATTGACAGGCTCGATGGATCAATTGAAATTATAATTCCAGCGGCAAGAATTCCTCGAGATATCCGCAGCCAAAGTTTGGGTTCAAAAGGGATTTCGAAAATTTTTAATGCAGTTATTGCGGTTAGTGATGGTGTTGAGGGTTATCCTATCATGACCACTGTTTACGGAGACGTAGATGGAGGATATTGGACATTTACGCTTTCCCCAGACTCACAAGACCATCTTGATGTATTTAGGGAAATTATCCCAGGGCTTAAATCAGGTGTATCAGTTTCTTTCGACTTATTGTCGAAAGATCAAACCGGGAACTTAGCAAACGAAACCTTTGTACTAAAAGGCTCTTCTGCTGCGCTAAGGGGTATGTTGGAGCAATGTACTCCTTGATGTCAAATTAAGACCTGATCAGCGATATCCTTCCGGGCCAGTCACCTTGAGTCACTCAAAAAAATGGCATGGCGCAATGCTCCCAAGCGCCATGCCATGAAGGTGGCCGCACGTAGGCAGAAACCGTGCAGCTAGGTTTTATGTTATGGTTCAGTAGGCGCGGTCCTCGTCACCGCTGTCGGGCAGCTTGCCGTGACGGAGGTTGGCGAAGGGGGATTAACGCAATTCGTCCCAATAACGCCCGCTATCGCCGTCATCGAAGGTCTGCGAATGACGCAGCCGGTCGAAGGTCGTGTTCTTGTAGCGTTCGAGCGTGGCCATCTGACCCGACTTGAAAATTTCGTCGATCACCTCAACCGCAGAGCCCTCGGGGCGACCATACTGAAACTTGTTGTCGATGGTCGCGATGTCGAAGAAGCGGTTTGCCGTAGCAATCGCCCAGCACAATGCGCCGAGGTTGTGGTGTGCTAGCAGGACTTCGCTGAGCCTGTCACGGAAGAAGCTGCTCGTCAGCGAGCCCGTGACACAATAGTCGCCCATGACCATCTTGTTGCCAATCGGGCTCGGCCACGGCCACGGCAGCGGACTACCAAGAAACCGCTTGTGCTCGGGAACATCGACAGCGCCCATGACCATCTTTCCCGGCTCGAACGTGGGCAGCGTCATCATCTGATTGAAGCGCAGGCTCCGCCACGGGGTGCTGGTATCGTAAGAGATGCGGATATCGTAACCCGTGCGCTTCTTGAGAGTGCGCTGCAACGCCGTCAGCAGCACAGCGGTGTCGAGCTCATTCGTCCCCAGCACATGGATGTGGGTTGTGTGTTCAAGCTCACCATCATGCCACATGATGAGCAGACGGCGACAAAGCTCGTAGAAATTGTGCCGCAAGAGACCGGCAAACGCCCATCCCTCGAACCTGTACTTGCGCACCGTATCGTACCAGATATCGGCTTCAGCAGGCGTGTTGCCTTGCAAGACATTGAGGAAGCGCACCTTCCTGGGCGTACGGTTGCGGTGGAAGTAGCGAAGATGCTCCATCGTGGCAGACAGGCACGCCTCGGTCGACTTGTAACGGTACTTCGTAGGGTTCTTCACGACGGGGCCGGTGGGCACATCCAGCGTCATCGAGACGTCGGCATTGGCCTCGATCCAGTCCAGAACCTTCTTGCGGTCACTGTCAT
>NZ_BMZD01000011.1 GCF_014652615.1 Novosphingobium arvoryzae | reverse complement strand
GCAGCATCAGCAGACCGTTGGGGTCAGCCTTCATGACAAAGCTGTCAGTGTTCTGTTCCGCCAGAAGCTTGAACAGGTCGGCAATGTCGCGGGGCCGAAGTGCCAGCGTGACCATCGGCTGCTCTTCTGCCTCACAGGCTACTTTCCGCGGGTTTCGAGCTGCGCCTGATTTCGTCGGTCGCATTGGCCCGGACTCGCGAAGCGCTTCACAATGGCTGGGACAAGAACGATTCCAAGGATGCCCAGGTCATCCTGCACATGCTGCGGATCGGTGCGACCCAGCGCTACGTTGATCCGCTGGCCGCCGGTATCAACGATTTGCAGGAGATGTCGAAGACCCATGAAGCCATTTCGAAGGCCAAGACCCAGACCTGGCACCGGATCCTCACGCACTATCTGCCGCTGTATTTTCCGGAGATCGAGCGCTTCGCCGGCAACAGTCGGTCTGATTGGTTCCTGGCTTTGCTTGAGCGCTTCCCCACACCCGGCAGCATAATCGCTGTTGGCCGGGAAGGTTTTACCAGTGAAGCCTGGACGTTGGTCGGCCGGAAGGTATCCAAGGCTCGGTTGATCAACGATATTTACGAGACTGCCTGCACATCCATAGCGCTGCCAGTCGACGAGGATTCCGTCGCGATCACGATGTTCCGTATGGTGATCGCACAGGCCCGAAGCCTGATCCAGCAGCGCAATGAGATTGAGCAAACCGCCCATGCAATGCTCAGCGAGAACCGCGATTACCAGCTGCTGCGCATGATCCCGGGGATCGGGCCGATCAATGCTCTGACGATCTTGGCCGAAGCTGGCGATCTGCGGCGTTTCAACCATCATCGCCAGTTTCTCAAGTTTTGCGGGCTCGATCTCGCCACCTGCCAGTCCGGGACATTCCGTGGGCGGACGAAGCTGTCAAAGTATGGCAATGCTCGGCTGCGACGGACTTTCTGGATGGCAACCCAGGTCGCCATCCGACAACGCGACAACAGCTTTCGCGATAAGCTCGGGCGCTATGTCGCCGGGCATCCCAACGACCCCGATCGACGCCGCAAGGCAATGACCGCACTCACCGCCAAGATGGCGCGCGTCGCACACGCCGTCATCAAGACGGGAACCGAGTACCGCCCGTTTCTCGAACGGGCGGACACCAGATGGAAGGACCCCTCTCTGTGGAGCCGTGAGGGCGCAACTGCGACCCTGTAGATAATGTTCGGGCCTTCCATCTGGCATCCGCATCTCATCTTAAGGACGGTGAGGACCACGCCCAGACCGGTCGATGGATCCTGTGTTTGCTATGGCCGAGAGCGCATTCCTTGACGATGGAAGCCATCTGGATCACAAAGACATCAGCGCCGATCACACTCGGCGCAACGAGACCTGCTGGCCATCTCCCGCTGCTGCTTCACCACATAGGACGTTGTCCATCGGCACATAGCGTTCGTCGGCACCGATCATCAGCACTTTCCAGCGTTTGCCCGTGTAGGGATGCGGATAGTCCGCGCCAGCGAGATCGGATTTGGGCGCGGTGAACTGGCTCAGCGAATAGGGCGAAGGAAAGAATGCATTGTCCTCGGCCGGATCAGGGGTCGGGCACTTGTCGTCAACAAGAGCTGGCATGGGGCACTCCACAAGAGGTTACGCGCCCGCTTGTTCGCACTTGGACCGCGCATGACAAGGAGGGAAATCCCTCAATGTCATAATGTTCCTGCGTCAGAGGATGGTTTCCGGTTCAATGGCCGGGGAAGTCCATCAGGGCACTGACAGCCACATCCAGCGCACGAAGCCGGTTCGCGCCGCCGAGATCCGGCAGGTCGATCACGAACAGGGCATGGTCCACCAGTGCGCCGGCACTCCGCAGCAACTTCACCGCAGCCGTCGCCGTGCCGCCCGTGGCGATCAGGTCGTCGATGATAACCACCCGCTGTGCCGACCCGATCGCGGTCGGGTCGACTTCCAGCGTATCGGTTCCGTATTCCAGTGCATAGTCGATCGACAGCACTGGCACCGGCAACTTGCCCGGCTTGCGGATCGGCAGGAACGGCAAGGCGAGCCGCGCGGCGACGGCCGCGCCAAAGATGAAACCGCGCGCCTCCATTCCGGCAATGGCCTCGGCCCGAGCGGCGGTGGCCTGCGTTGCCAGCAGTTCGATCGTGGCGGCAAATCCCGCGCCATCCGCAATCAGGGTGGTGATGTCGCGAAACAGGATGCCCGGCTTGGGAAAGTCCGGAACGGTCCGGATCAGCGCTTTCAGGTCTTCAGCGGTCATGCGGTTGCCTTGCTGCCAAAGAGAAACGCCCCCTGCACCGGGGTGCAAGGGGCGTGCTCATGTCCACCATCCGGCGGGACCAGGACTTAGTGGCCCTTCTTGTCCGCCCAGACGTTGCGATATGCCATGTAGGCCAGCACGGTCGTGAAGAGCAGGAAGCCCATCCACCACAGGCCGGTCTGACGGCGCTTTTCCAGTTCCGGTTCAGCAGTCCAGACGAGGAACGCCGAAACGTCCTTCGACATCTGGTCCACGGTCGCCTTGGTGCCGTCGCTGTACGTCACCTGGCCTTCGCTGGTGATCGGCGCCGGCATCGACAGGTTCAGGTTCGGGAAGAACCGGTTGTAATACAGGCCATCGGGCGTCTTGGCATCGGGGAACGCCTTGATCAGCTCGGCCGGCTGCTCGGAATAACCGGTCAGCAGCGAGTGGATATAGGCTGCCCCGCCGTGACGGGCCTTGGTGATCAGCGAGAGATCAGGCGGAACGCCCTTGCCGGCATAGGTCACGTGCGGGAACTTGTCCGAGGGCATGCCCGGTCGGTCCTTGAACTCGCCGGTCAGCGGGTCCTGCGCGTTGATCGTGTAGCTGGCGGCAATCGCCTTCACTTCGGCTTCGCTGTAGCCCAGCGCCGACAGGTCGCGGAACGCCACGTGCTTCAGCGAGTGGCATGCGGCGCAGACTTCCTTGTAAACCTGGAAGCCGCGCTGCAGCTGCTGCTTGTCGTACTTGCCGAAAATGCCGTCGCTGGCGAGCGAGAGCTTTTCCGGGTGTTCATAGAACGTGGCTTCGACGGTCTTGGCCGGGGGTTCCGTCACGAAGCTGTAGGCCCCGGTCCCGAAGGCCAGCAGCAACGCAAGCGAGAAGAACGCGCCGACGAGGATGGAGAAGATGCGGATCATGGGTCTCTCTTGTCCCTCGCTGGAGTTCAGGCCTTGGCGCCGAGCGCCGCCTGCCCGTCATGGCCGAGCACGCTTTCCGTGATCGAGAAGGGCAGCGGATCGGGCCGTTCGATCGAGGAAACGATCGGCACAATCACGAAGAAGTGGAGGAAGTAGTACAGCGAGGCGATCTGGCTGATCATCACGAACGGCTCTTCCGCCGGCGCACCGCCGCAGTAGGCCAGGATCGCGACGTCGAGCACGAGCACCCAGAAGAACTTCCGGTAAAGCGGACGATACTTGGCCGAGCGCACCGGCGACTTGTCGAGCCAGGGGAGGAAGAACCACACCAGGATCGCGCTGAACATGGCGAGCACGCCCATCAGCTTGGCCGGAACGATCAGGAAGTCGACCGTGAAGGCGCGCAGGATCGCGTAGAACGGCCAGAAGTACCATTCCGGAACGATGTGCGCCGGGGTCTGCATCGGGTTCGCCGGAATGTAGTTGTCCGGGTGACCCAGGGCGTTCGGCATGAAGAACACGAACGCGCTGTAGATCAGCATGAACAGGCCGACCGTCCAGCCGTCCTTCGCCGTGTAATACGGGTGGAACGGCACGGTGTCGCTCTTGCTCTTCACTTCGACGCCCGTCGGGTTGGTCGAGCCGTTGATGTGCAGCGCCCAGATGTGGAGGATCACCACGCCCAGGATTACGAACGGCAGCAGGAAGTGCAGCGAGAAGAAGCGGTTGAGCGCGGCGTTGTCGGGCGCGAAACCGCCCAGCAGCCATTCGCGCAGCGGATCGCCGACCAACGGGATCGCGCTGAACAGACCGGTGATCACCTGCGCGCCCCAGAAGCTCATCTGGCCCCACGGCAGCACGTAGCCCATGAAGGCGGTCGCCATCATGAGCAGGAAGATCACGACGCCTAGCAGCCACACCATTTCGCGCGGCGCCTTGTAGGAACCGTAATAGAAGCCGCGGAAGATGTGGGCATAGACCACCACGAAGAACGCCGAAGCGCCGTTGGCATGGCCATAACGCAGCATCCAGCCCCAGTTGACGTCGCGCATGATGTGCTCGGTCGAGTCGAAGGCAACCAGCGTGTTGGGCGCATAATGCATGGCCAGCACGACACCGGTGATGATCTGGATCATCAGGCACAGCCCGGCAAGGAAGCCGAAGTTGTACATGTAGTTGAGGTTGCGCGGAACCTCGTACCCGCCGCCGACCGCGTTGTAGACGAGGCGCGGGAGGGGAAGCTTTTCATCCATCCACTGCATCAGCGGATGGCTCGGCTTGTATTCGTTTGCCCAGGGGAAGCTCATGATGGTCTACCTCAGCCGATCTTCACGACGGTGTCGGACAGGAATTCGTATTCCGGAACCTGCAGGTTCAGCGGCGCGGGGCCCTTGCGGATGCGGGCGGCAACGTCATAGTGCGAGCCGTGGCACGGGCAGAAATACCCGCCGAATTCGCCCTTCACCTCGCCCTCGGCAACGCCCGACGGCACGCAGCCCAGGTGGGTGCAGACGCCCATCGTGATCAGCCAGTTCTCATGGCCTTCCTGGGTGCGTTCGGCCAGCGTCTGGGGATCGCGCAGCGAAGCCACGTCAACCTTGTCCGCTTCGGCGATTTCAGCCGGGGTCAGGTTGCGGATGAAGACCGGCTGCTTGCGGAAGATCGCCTTGATCGCCTGGCCCGGCTCGATCGCGCTGAGATCGACTTCGGTCGAGCTGAGCGCCAGCACGTCTTCCGAGGCCGACATCTGGCTGATCAGCGGGTAAAGCGTGGCGAGACCGCCGACACCGGCCGCGCTAACCGCAGCGATATTGATGAAATCGCGCCGACGGACCCCTTCCTCTGCAGCGAGGGTCGGAGTGTCGATGCCAGCATCTTCTGCCATGGTCGAACGTATCCTGCTTCTGCTGGTTTTCCCGGCAGCGCCCCTTGCGCAACTGGAAAACCATCCCAAATCCAACGCCTGGGGAGGCTTCGCGTACTTTCGAAACCGGCCCCCTGCATCAACCGCTTGCCCACGGCGCAACACCGCTCGAACTAACGATTTGGCGCGCCTGATAGACGCAAGGGTGGCATATGCCAACAGCCATTTTTACAAGATTCGTTGCGCCGCGCTCACGCCGCTCAGGGCAGGCCGATCAGCGATATCTGGCGGCCGTAGTTCGGCTCGGCCCGATGGGTTGCCCGGCGGAAGGAATAGAAGCCCGCAGCGTCGGGATAGGTATCCAGCCCCAGCCGTTCGACCTTGGCACAACCGGCCGATTCCAGCCGCGCCGCAACATAGCCTTCCAGATCGAACTGCCAGTGCCCCGCCCGTCCCGGCGCAAAGAACCGCACGATTCCATCGGCTTTGGCCGCGAAGCGCTGATAAAAGCCGTCATCCACCTCGTAACTGGCCTGCGCGATGCAGGGACCGACCGCCGCCACGATCCGGTCGCGGCGCGCGCCCAGCACCTCCATCGCGGCGATCGTGGAATCGGTCACACCGCCAACGGCGCCCTTCCACCCGGCATGGGCCGCGCCCACGACTCCCGCAACGCGATCGGCCAGCAGCACCGGGGCGCAATCCGCCGTCACGATGCCCAGCACCAGTCCGGGCCGGTCGGTCACCAGGGCATCGGCGTGCGGACGATCCGCATTGGGCCACGGCGCGACCACCGGGACACATGCGGCTGAGTGCACCTGATACACCGTCGCCAGGCGCGCGCCGGGCAGCACCGCTTCGACGGCCAGAGCCCGGTTCTGCTGGACTGCTCCGTCCGCATCCCCAGCCCCCAGGCCCACGTTCAGCCCAGCCACCAATCCCGTCGAAACGCCGCCCCGGCGCCCCAGGAAGCCATGCGGGATGCCCGCAAGCGCATCCGCGCGATGGACTGCGACCGGTTCAGCCAAGGCTTTTGCTCACTTGTTCGAACGTATCGCGCGACAGGCTGGGCGCGGCGAGAATCCGCTCCAGCTCGGCCCGCATCAGCGAGGCGCGGCGCGGCTCAATCCGCTTCCACCGGCCCAGCGGTGCGACGAACCGGGCAGCCGTCTGCGCGTTAAGCGGGTCGAGCGCCAGGATCAGGTCTGCGATCATGCGGTAGCCCGCCCCGCTGGCGGCATGAAACGCCTGCGGGTTCACCGCCATCGCCATGTAGAGCGCGCGGACCCGGTTGGGGTTGTGCAGCGTGAAATCGGCGTGCTGCGCCAGTGCCGCGACGTGATCGAGCGCTTGCGGGTGAAGCGACCCGGCCTGGAGCGAAAACCACTTGTCGATCACCAGCGCATTGCCGGCAAAGCGCTGGTGGAACGCGGCCAGCTTGTCATCCCGCAGCGGGGTTTGCAGGCCGCACAGCACCATCAGCGCGCCCTGCCGGTCGGTCATGTTATCGGCGCTGTCGAACTGCGCGGCGGCGAGCGTGGCCGCCTCATCCGGCGCGCCTGCGGCCAGATAGACCAGCGCCTGCGTCTTCAGCTTGCGCGCGCCGCGTGCCTCGGCCGACAGGCTGTAGGGCACCGCGCTGGCGCGGGCGTGCAATTCGCGCAGCTGGGCCTTCAGGCTCGCACCAAGGTAGGCCTTGAGCGATTCGCGCTCGGCATGGATTGTGCCGGGGTCGGCCACCAGCAGTTGCTCGGCCAGATAGGCTTCGCCCGGCAGGATCATCAGTTCACCGCGCATCAGGTCGTCCAGCGCGGGATCGGCAATGATCGCGGACAGCGCGCCGCGAATCGCCGCGCGGCCAGATTCGCGCGCTGCTGCGTCCAGCTCCCCGCCGACCGCCGCGACGAGGTGCTGGACGACCAGCTGCTGCATCGCCTCGTACCGGGCGAAGGAATCGTCATCGTGCGCGGCCAGGAACACCAGATCCTCGGCACTGGTATCCGCATCGATCGCCACTGGGGCAGAAAAGCCGCGATTGATCGACAGCACCGGGCGGCTGGCGAAACCGGGAAAGCGCAAGGTGGCTTCCGATTCGGTCAGCGTGACCAGTTGTTCGCCATCGTGCTGCCCGGTCTGCCGGTTGAACAGCGCGAGGCGCAGCGGGATGACCATCGGCTGCTTCTCGCTCTGGCCCGGTGTGGCGGGCACCTGCTGCGACAGGGTCAGCGTCGCGACGTCGCCACTGTGGTCCAGCCGCGCGGTGACCTTGGGCGTGCCGGCCTGCGAATACCAGCGGCGGAACTGGGTCAGGTCCAGTCCGGCCCCGTCCTCGATCGCGGTGATGAAGTCCTCGCACGTCGCGGCCTGGCCATCGTGGCGGTCGAAATAGAGGTCGGTGCCCTGCCGGAACCGCTCCGGTCCAGCCATGGTCCGCATCATCCGGATCACTTCCGCACCCTTGTTATAGACCGTGGCGGTGTAGAAGTTGGAGATTTCCTGGAACGCATCGGGGCGGATCGGGTGCGCCAGCGGGCCGGAATCCTCAGGGAACTGGGCCGAGCGCAGCACCCGTACATCCTCGATCCGCTTGACCGCTGCAGAGCCCATGTCGGCGCTGAACAGCTGGTCGCGCAGCACGGTGAAGCCTTCCTTCAGGCTCAGCTGGAACCAGTCGCGGCAGGTCACGCGGTTGCCCGACCAGTTGTGGAAGTATTCGTGGGCGACCACGCCCTCGATCCCGTCATAGTCCATGTCGGTCGCGGTATCAGGATCGGCCAGGATATAGCGGGTGTTGAAGACGTTCAGGCCCTTGTTCTCCATCGCCCCCATGTTGAAGTCCGACACGGCGACGATGTTGAACAAGTCTAGGTCGTATTCGCGGCCGAACACGTACTCGTCCCACTTCATCGAATCCTTGAGCGCCTGCATCGCGTGGTGGGTGCGGTCCTGATCGCCGTCGCGGACCCAGATGTTGAGCGCCACCTGGCGGCCGCTGGAGGTGACAAACGTGTCCGAATTGGCGACCAACTGCCCCGCGACGAGCGCAAACAGGTAACTGGGCTTGGGCCAGGGATCGTGCCATTCGGCCCAGTGGGTACCATCCTCGCCATCGCCTTGCGCAATGCAGTTGCCGTTGGACAGGAGGATCGGGAACGCCTGCTTCGGCCCGCTCATCCGCACGCGGTAGACCGACAGGACATCGGGCCGGTCGGGGAAGAAGGTGATCCGGCGGAAGCCCTCGGCCTCGCACTGGGTGCAGAGCATCCCGTTCGAGGCATAGAGCCCCATCAGCTGGCTGTTCGCCGCCGGGTTGATCGTGGTCGTGATGGTCACACGGTGCGCGGTGCCGGGCAGGTCAACCAGCAGGTCCGCGCCCTCCATCCGCCAGCCGCTGACCGGCTGGCCATCGACCAGCACCGCCTGCGCGGTCAGCCCGTCGCCGTGCAGGCGCAGGGTGGCAGAGCCGCTGCCGGCGGGGTTGCGCCGGACATCGAGCATCGCCGTCACCTGGGTCGATTCGAGGCCCAGTTCGAACGCCAGCGCGACTTCCGGCACCAGCCATTCGGGCGGGCGATAGTCTTCGCGGCGGATGATCGGCGGCGGGGCGGCGGGGGAAACGGTGATGTCCATGGCGCTGTTACTAGGCCGGGGAGTTGGTGTTTGCCAGATGGGGCGCTATCGAAAGCACCATGAAACGCCTGTTTATCTTTGGTCTTGGCTACACCGCCAGCCGCATTGCCGCTGCCCTGACGCGGCAGGGCTGGGAAGTGATCTCGACCGGGCGCGACGGGACGCTGGCGTTTGACGATTCCGGCGCGGTGCGGCTGGCGCTGGCCGATACGGGGCACGTGCTGTCGTCCGTCCCGCCGGGGGCCGATGGCGATCCGGTGCTGGATACCTATGGCGATGCGCTGGGCGGCAAATGGCTGGGTTACCTGTCCTCGACCGGGGTCTACGGCGACACGCGGGGCGCCTGGGTGGACGAAACGGCACCGACCGGCACGGGCCGCCGCACCGCGCGGGCTGGCGCCGATGCCCGCTGGCTGGCGCTGGGCGCGCGGGTGCTGCGCCTGCCCGGAATCTATGGTCCGGGCCGCAGCGCGCTCGACCGGGTGCGCGAAGGGCGGGCCCACCGGATCGACCTGCCCGATCAGGTGTTCAGCCGGGTGCACGTGGATGACATCGTCTCTGGCACGCTGGCCGCGCTGGAGGGAGCGGCAGGGGCCTACAACCTGGCCGACGATGAACCATGCAGCCAGAACACGGTGATCGAACATGCCTGCCGCCTGCTGGGCATCGCCCCCCCGCCGCTGCAGACGATGGACGAGGCCGCGCTCAGCCCGATGGCGCGGGCCTTCTATGCCGAGAACCGCCGGGTCGCGAACGGCAAGGCCCGGCGCGAGCTGGGCTGGGCCCCGCGCTTTCCGACCTACCGCGAAGGGCTGGCCGACTGTCTGTTATCGGACCGGCTACTTGCGCCCCGATAGCGCGATGAGCAGGCCGATCATGGCCAGCACGGCACCCCCGCTCGCCAGCAGCGTCCACTGATAGCCTTCAAAAAAGGTCGACAGCGCCATCGCCACCACTGGCACCGCCACGCTGTTATAGGCCGCCTTGCCCGGCCCCCAATCGCGGATCAGCGCGAAGTAGAGCGGGAAGGTCACGACCGAACCGACAATCGCCAGATAGGCCAGCCCGGCCAGCTGGCGCGGGCTGGCGTCGAATACCGGCGGGCCGGCGACAACCCACGCGAATACCCCGTCGGCGATGGTTCCGAACACCATCGCCCAGCCGATCAGCACCACCACGCTCTGCCGCCGGGCGCGCTCGGTCGCCTGCATGACATTGGCAATGGAAGCGCTGAGGATTGCCCCGCAAGTGAGGACGATCCCGGTCAGCACCGCCGCCCCGCCCGCCGGGGCGGCGCGGTATTCGTGAAGCAGCAGCAACGCGATCCCGACCAACGCCACCGCCGACCCGGCAATGAACCGCCCGCTGACTTCGGCCTTCACGAACACCCGCGCGAGCAGGGCATTGGGCACCATCAGCAGCGCGAACAGCACCGCGACAAGGCCGGAGGTGATGAAATGCTCGGCCTGATAGACGAACTGGAAATTGGCGAAGAACTGGAACAGCCCCATCGGCGCCGCCAGCAGCATCCCCTCGCGCGAGAGCAGCAGCCGTTCGCGCCGCACCAGTGCCAGCGCGAACATCCCCAGCGCGGCCAGTGCAAAGCGCCAGGTCACCGCCCAGGCGGGCGGGACAGCGCTGATCTGGTCCTTGATCACCAGCCAGGTCGAACCCCAGATGAGCGTGATCAGGATGAACGCCGCAATCGCGCGGGCCTGCGATGTCTGAGGAGCAGCGCTCACAGGCTGGCAATCGCGCGGGCCAGCGCCGCGACGTGCGCGGGATCGCTGTTCCAGGCGGTGACCAGCCGCGCGGCGCCATCGCCCCAGTCATAGAAGGAAAAGCCCTGCGCCCGCAGCGCCGCGCGCTCCGCCTCGCTCACGGTCAGGAAAATCTCGTTCGCCTGCACCGGATGGAGCAGGCGGTCGCCCGCCACGCTGGCGATTTCCTGCGCGGCGGCATTGGCGGCGCGGGCATTTTCCAGCCACAGGTCCCCCTCCAGAATCGCCAGCAGCTGCGCGGCAAGGAACCGGCCCTTCGATTGCAGATGCCCGGCGCGCTTACGGCGATAGCGGGCGACATCGGCCAGCGATTCGTCAAAGAACACCAGCCCTTCCGCGCTCATCCCGCCGTTCTTGACGCAGCCAAAGCTGAGCGCGGCCGCGCCCGCGCAGGCTTCCCACGGCGTGCAGCCAAGGAACGCGACGGCATTGGCGAATCGTGCGCCATCCACATGCACCGGCAGACCGCGCCCGGCGGCAAAGGCGGCAATCCCGGCCATTTCCGCGGGCGTGTAGACCCGGCCATATTCGCTGGCCTGGGTGATCGAAACCGCGTGCGGCTGGACGCGGTGCACGTCGGGGCGAATCGGATCGAGCACGGCGGCAATGCTGGCCGGAGTCAGCTTCGCACCCTCGCCATCGGCCAGCAGCAGCTTTGCGCCGTGGGTATAGAACCCCGGCGCGCCGCCTTCGTCCATTTCGATATGCGCCTCGCGGTGGCAGACCACACCGCCGTGCGGGGGCACCAGCGTGGCCAACGCCAGACAGTTCGCCGCCGTCCCCGTCGCCACCCACAGCACTGCGCAGGGGCGGCCGAACAGCGCGCCGAACGCATCGTCCAGCTGCTGGCTGAGCGCATCGTTGTCATAAGGCGGGGCGGGCGCGTCGGCGGCTTGCAGCGCGGCCCAGATGCGCGGATGGACCGCAGCGGCATTGTCTGACAGGAATTGCATGGCATGGTGCATTGATCCGGGCCACCCGGCCCGTCAAGCCGCAGGACCGGGACATGGACGAAGTCACTATCACCCGCCACGACACCGCCACCGGCGGCGAATACCGCGCCCACGTGGCCGGCAGCAACGCGATCGGGCGGCTGACCTGGGTCGGTCAGGGCGATGTGCGCGTGGCCGACCACACCATCGTCCCGCCCGAGATCGGCGGACGCGGGATCGCGGCGCGGCTGGTGGAGGCGCTGGTGGCCGATGCGCGGGCACAGGGTTTCCGGATCGACCCCGAATGCAGCTACATCGCCGCCGCGTTCAAGCGGCATCCGGACTGGGCCGACCTCAGATCACGGTGAATTCCGGTTCACCGTTTCCGCTCAGCACACTTCGCGACGCGGCGTTCACCAGCCTTGCTTATCGGCGGTTCACCGCAACCAACGCGGCGAGAGGGACGCGCCATGCGCTATATCATCTATTCGCTGGTCATGGTGCTGCTGGCCAGCCTGTGGCTGAACCACACGGCCGACGGCCGCGACTTCAAGCAGCGCCTGTGGGAGCCCGCACCGGGCGCGCCGCGCGTCCACCGCTGAGCGGCGAATCCCGTCATTGACCGTGGGGGAAGTGGAATGGTGCTGCTGGGGAGGATTGAACTCCCGACCTCAGCCTTACCAAGGATGCGCTCTACCACTGAGCTACAGCAGCACACCATTCCAATCGCGCCGAACAGCAGGGCCGTCCGGGGCAGGGGCGCGCTATTGGCCCCGGCTCCCCGGTTTGTCAACCTCGCAGTTGCGGGCGCACTTGAGCCGGACGCGGTTTGACGGCAGGAACCCGGCATGACTGCCAATCCGCCCCCGCCTTCCCGCGAAGAACGCCTGGCCGCCAAGCTGCGCGAGAACCTGCGCCGCCGCAAGGCGCAGGCCAGACAACTGGAACAGGGCGAGCTGGGGCAGGTTGAACCGGGGACTGTTCCTGACCCTGCATTTCCCCCAATCCCCGGCCTTTCCAAAGGGAGCCCGAGCAGCTAGGGGCCGCTCTATCGGAAAATCAGCTTGGAGTTAGCCCTTGCCGCGCCTGATCCTGGTCCGTCACGGACAGAGCCAGTGGAACCTGGAAAACCGCTTCACCGGCTGGTGGGATGTCGACCTAACCGCCAAGGGTGAGGAAGAAGCCCGCGCCGCCGGTGCGCTGCTCAAGGCCAAGGGCATGCTGCCCACCGTGGCCTTCACCAGCTTCCAGACCCGCGCGATTCGCACCCTGCACTTCGCGCTGGAAGCGGCGGGCCGCCTGTGGATCCCGGAAACCAAGGACTGGCGCCTGAACGAGCGGCACTATGGCGGCCTGACCGGGCTCGACAAGGCCGAGACGGCGGCCAAGCATGGCGACGAACAGGTCAAGATCTGGCGCCGCAGCTTTGACACCCCGCCGCCAGTGCTGGAAGCCGGTTCCGAATTCGATCTCGGCCGGGACGAGCGCTATGCCGGGATCGCGATCCCGTCGACCGAAAGCCTGAAGGACACCATCGCGCGCGTCCTGCCCTATTACGAATCGGCCATCGTCCCCGCGCTGAAGGCGGGCGAGACGGTGCTGGTCGCCGCGCACGGCAATTCGCTGCGCGCGCTGGTGAAGCATCTGTCGGGGATTTCGGATGACGAGATCACCGGCCTCGAAATCCCCACCGGCCAGCCGATCGTCTATGAGCTGGACGACAACCTGTCCGCGCTGGAGCGCTATTACCTGTCGGAGCGGTAAGCATGGCCAATCCCCCCGTCGCGATCATCATGGGCAGCCAGTCTGACTGGCCGACGATGATTCGCGCCGCCGAAGCGCTCGACAAGCTGGGCGTCGCCTATGACGCGCGGATCGTGTCGGCCCACCGCACACCGGACCGGCTGGTCGAATTCGCCAAGGGCGCGGCGGCCGAAGGCTTCAAGGTGGTGATCGCGGGCGCGGGCGGTGCGGCGCACTTGCCGGGGATGGTCGCCAGCATGACCCACCTGCCGGTGCTGGGCGTGCCGGTGCAATCGCGCGCGCTGTCCGGGCAGGACAGCCTGCTGTCGATCGTGCAGATGCCGGCCGGCATTCCGGTCGGCACATTGGCGATTGGCGAGGCCGGGGCCACCAATGCGGGGCTGCTCGCTGCCGCGATCCTGGCCACCAACGATCCGGCATTGGCGCAGCGCCTGCAGGACCTGCGCGCCGCGCAGACCGCCAGCGTGGCCGAGCGCCCGGCCTGAGGGACGAACGGACAGCCATGATCCCTCCCGGCGAAACCATCGGCATCCTGGGCGGCGGCCAGCTGGGCCGGATGCTGGCCATGGCCGCCGCGCAGCTGGGCTATCGCTGCCACGTCTTCGCCCCGGAAAAGGACAGCATTGCCGCCGAAGTCTGCGCCGCGTTCACCCGCGCGGACTGGACCGATAGCGCGGCGATGGCCGCCTTCGCCGCCGATTGCGCGGTGGTGACCTATGAGTTCGAGAACGTCCCCGTCGCCCCGCTGAAGGCGCTGGGCGCGGCGGTGCTGCTGCCCAACGCCCGCGCGCTGGAAGTGGCGCAGGACCGGCTGAACGAAAAGCGCTTCGTCACCGATCTGGGCGGGGCGGTCGCCCCGTTCAAGGCGGTCGATACTCCAGAGGATCTGGCCGAGGCCCTGGTGGAAATCGGCTCGCCCGGCATCCTCAAGACCCGGCGCGATGGCTATGACGGCAAGGGCCAGTGGCGGATCATGACCGACCACGATGCCGACGGCATCGCGCTGCCCGGCCAGCCGCTGGTCTATGAAGGGTTCGTCCACTTCAGCGCCGAATTCAGCGTGATCCTGTGCCGCGGCCACGATGGCCGGGTGGTGTTCTGGGACAGCGCCGAAAACGTCCACGAACACGGCATCCTCGCCCGTTCCTCGCTGCCCGCCAGCGCCGCCGTGCTGGAACAGGTGCCCGCGGCGCGGGAACTCGCCGCCAAGGTCGCCCATGCACTGGGCTATGTCGGGGTGCTGACGCTGGAATTCTTTGCCACCGCCGACGGCCCGGTGGTCAACGAAATGGCCCCGCGCGTCCACAATTCGGGCCACTGGACCATCGAAGGCGCGCTGACCAGCCAGTTCGAGAACCACATCCGCGCCATCTGCGGGTTGCCGCTGGGCGACACGCGCCTGGCCGCGCGCACGGTGGAAATGCGCAACATCATCGGCGATGCGGCGGAAGACTGGGACAAGCTGCTGTCCGATCCGGCCAACCACCTGCACCTCTACGGCAAGGCCGCCGCCCGGCCGGGGCGCAAGATGGGCCACGTCACGCGGCTGGGGCTGGACCCGGCGTGAACCGGTCAGAGGTGTTCCTCGTCGTCGCGGTCGCCGACAATGGCGTGATCGGCAAGGACGGGGGCATGCCCTGGCACATCTCCGCCGATTTCCGCCGCGTCAAATCGCTGACGATGGGCAAGCCGCTGGTGATGGGGCGCAAGACGTTCGAATCGCTGCCGGGAATTCTGCCCGGCCGCCGCCACATCGTCATCACCCGCGATTCCGGCTGGCAGGCCGACGGGGCCGAACGCGCCGGATCGCTGGAACAGGCGCTGAAACTGGCCAACGCGCCGCACATCGTGATTTTCGGCGGGGCGGAAATCTATGCCGCCGCGCTGCCGCTGGCCGACCGGATAGAGTGGACCGAAGTCCACGCCGCGCCAGAGGGTGATACCCGCTTCCCCGCGTTCGACCGGTCGGAGTGGACCGAGACCTTCCGTGAGAGTCATCCGGCAGAAGGGCGCAACCCGGCCTTTGATTTCGTCACGCTGGTGCGTAAACCATCCCCAAAACAGGAGGGATGATGCGCAAACGGTTCTGGATGCCGCTGGCCGTGCTGGGCCTGGGGGCGATCGGCTTTTTCGGCTTTGGCCCCGGCTATCTCGAGCGGAGCATGAACAAGCTCGACGGGCTGCCGCTGCGCCCGGTCGGCGCTGAGGCGGCGGCGCTGCACAAGACGCTCCAGATCGTCGACCTGCATTCCGACACCCTGCTGTGGCAGCGCAGCCTGCTGGACCGCGCGGATCGCGGGCATGAGGACTTGCCCCGGTTGCAGGACGGCAACGTCGCGCTCCAGCTGTTCTCGTCCACCACCAAGAGCCCCAAGGGCCAGAACTACGACGCGAACGGCGCTGACACCGACAACATCACCGCCCTGACCATCGCCCAGCTGCAACCGCCGCGCACCTGGACGTCGCTGCTCGAACGGTCGCTGTGGCATGGGCAGAAGCTGGACCGCGCGGTGGGCGAAGCAGGCGGCAAGCTTGCCAAGATTGCCGCGCCCGGCGAGCTTGACGCGCTGATCGCGGCGCGTGGCAAGCCGGGGGGTCCGGTTGGCGCAATGCTGACGGTCGAGGGTCTGCACAACCTGGAAGGCAAGGCGGAGAACCTCGACAAGCTCTACGCCGCCGGCTTCCGCATGGCCGGGCTGACCCATTTCTTCGACAACGAACTCGCCGGATCGATGCACGGCCTGAAAAAGGGCGGGCTGACCCCGTTCGGGCGGCAGATCGTCACCGCGATGGAAGCCAAGGGCATGATCGTCGACATCGCCCATTGCAGCCCGGCCTGCGTCGCCGATGTGCTGGCGATGGCGCGCCGCCCGGTGGTGTCCAGCCACGGCGGGGTGCAGGCCACCTGCAAGGTCAACCGGAACCTCTCTGACGAGCAGATTCGCGGGGTCGCCCGCACCGGCGGGATCATCGGCGTGGGATACTGGGACGCGGCGGTCTGCGATACCGATCCGCGCTCCATCGCCCGCGCGATGAAGCATATCCGCGATCTGGTGGGCATCCAGCACGTCGCGCTGGGCAGCGACTATGACGGGGCGACGACCGTGCGGTTCGACACCAGCCAGCTGGCGCAGCTGACCCAGGCCCTGCTGGACGAAGGATTCACCCCCGACGAAATCCGCGCGGCGATGGGCGGCAACGCCCTGCGCGTGCTGCGGGCCGGGATCGTGCCACTTGGCACTGGAGCAACGCAGACCCCATGACCATTCCCTTGCTCGACGCCCGCCAGCCGGTGCCGGAAAGCCTGCGCGGCGCAGTGATCGCGCTGGGCAATTTCGACGGGTTCCATCGCGGCCATCAGGCCGTGGCGGGCGCCGCGATCGAATGGGCGCGCGCCGAAGGCCGCCCCGCGATCATCGCCACGTTCGATCCGCACCCGGTGCGCTTCTTCGCGCCCGATGCCGCCCCGTTCCGCCTGACCACGCTGGACCAACGGCAGGAACTGTTCGAGGCCGCCGGCGCCGACGCGATGCTGGTGTTCCACTTCGATTCCGAACTGGCCGGGACCACCGCACAGGAATTCGTGGTCGATCTGCTGGTCGGCCGGCTGGGTGCGGCAGGGGTCGTTACCGGCACCGACTTCACCTTTGGCAAGGCGCGCGGCGGCAACATCACGGTGCTGGCCGAGCTTGGCTCCACCTGCGGCCTTGCCACCCGCGCGGTCGGCCCGGTGGCGGATTCGGGCGAGGTCGTATCCTCCACCCGCATCCGCGAGGCGCTGCAAGCCGGGGACTGCGCCGCCGCCACCCACTTGCTGACGCGCCCCTTCGCGATCCGGGGCGTGGTCCAGCATGGCGACAAGGTGGGCCGCACCATCGGCTATCCCACCGCCAACCTGCCGCTCGGCAACTATCTGCGCCCGCGCTATGGAATCTATGCGGTCACCGCCGTGCTGCCCGGCGGCAAGGTGCTGCACGGCGCGGCCAACTTGGGCATCCGCCCCAGCTTCGACCCGCCCAAGGAACTGCTGGAGCCGCACTTCTTCGACTTTTCGGGCGACCTCTATGGCCAGGAAATCGAAGTCGCGTTCCATCACTTCCTGCGGCCAGAGGCCAAGTTCGATTCGCTGGACGCGCTGACCGCGCAGATGGAAGCGGACTGCAACCGGGCGCGGGATCTGCTGGCGGGGTGATTGCACCCCACCGGCGTACCGGCTAACCCCTTGCCGATGCGCCGGAACCTGAAACGCATCGCCCTGATCCTCGCCCTTGCGTTTCTGGCGCTGACCTTCGTCAACGCCAGCTGGATCGCGCCCACCCCGCGCGGCTATCCCAAGCTGATCGCGCACCGGGGGGCCTATCAGCTCTACAGCACGGCCGGGATGACCCGCGATAGCTGCACCGCGACGAAGATCTATCCGCCGACCCATCCCTATCTGGAAAACACCCTTGGCGGCATGGCCGAGGCCCGCCGCCTGGGCGCGCAGATGATCGAGGTGGACATTGCCCCCACCGCCGATGGCAAGCTGGCCGTGTTCCACGACTGGACGCTGGATTGCCGCACCAACGGCACCGGCGAAGTGCGCAAGGCGACGATGGCGCAGCTGAAAGCGCTCGACGCCGGGCATGGCTACACCGCCGACGGCGGCAAGACCTTCCCGTTTCGCGGCAAGGGCGTGGGCCTGATCCCCGAATTGTCCGAAGTGCTGGCTGCCTTCCCCGACAAGGCGCTGCTGTTCAACTTCAAGAGCAAGGACGCGGCCGAGGCCGACCTGCTGCTGGCCGCGCTGAAGGCGGCGGGGCGCGATTCGGTGAAGCTGGGCGACGGGTTCTATGGCAGCGTGGAGGACGGCCCGGTTGCACGGATGCGCGACCTGCTGCCGCAAGGCTGGGTGTTCAGCAAGGACAGCGTCAAGGCCTGCACCAAGGCCTATGCCCTGCAGGGCTGGCTGGGCCTGACTCCGGACGCGTGCCGGGGCGGCACGCTGATGATCCCGCTCAACTACCAGTTCGCCTATGCCGGGTGGCCGGGTCGCCTGATCCAGCGGATGGAAGCCGTCGGCGCGCGGGTGATCGTGATCGGCCCGCAGGACGATGCCGACCGCCCGATGGGGCTGGACCTGCCGGAACAGCTGGGCGAGGTGCCGGCCAGCTTCAACGGCTATGTCTGGGTGGACGATATCTACACCGTCGGCCCGGCGCTGCGCCCGGCTTACAACAAGCGCAATCCGGTGGCCGAGGCGGAACTGGCGGCAGAGCTGGAGCGGCGGCGGCAGATGCGGGATTGATCGGGTTCCAGCGAACCAGAAATTGCGCAATCGCCCGCCTGCCGCTAAGGCCCGCCGGTTATGACCGAACAGCGCGACTATCGAGCCACTGTCTTCCTCCCGAAGACCGATTTCCCGATGAAGGCCGGACTCCCCCAGAAGGAGCCGGGCATCCTCAAGGGCTGGCTGGATCAGGACCTCTATCGCAAGCTGCGCGAGGCCCGCGCGGGCCGTGAAAAGTTCATCCTTCACGATGGCCCGCCCTATGCCAACGGCGATATGCACATCGGCCACGCGCTGAACCATATCCTCAAGGACATGGTGGTGCGCACCCAGAACCTGCTGGGCAAGGACGCGCCCTATGTGCCCGGCTGGGACTGCCACGGTCTGCCGATCGAATGGAAGGTCGAGGAGCAATACCGCAAGAAGAAGCTCAACAAGGATGAGGTTCCGGCGGAGGAATTCCGCGCCGAATGCCGCGCCTATGCCCAGAACTGGGTCAACGTGCAGCGTGAACAGCTCAAGCGCCTGGGCATCAATGGCGATTGGGACAATCCCTATCTGACGATGGACCCGCAGGCCGAAGGCACCATCGTGGCCGAACTGCTGAAGTTCGCCGCCAGCGGCCAGCTCTATCGCGGGTCGAAGCCGGTGATGTGGTCCCCGGTCGAAAAGACCGCGCTGGCCGAGGCAGAAGTTGAGTACGAGGACATCACCTCCACGCAGATCGACGTGGCGTTTGAATTAGTCGATTGTCCAGTCGAAGAGCTTGACGGCGCTTCCCTAGTTATCTGGACAACAACGCCATGGACGATTCCGACCAACCAAGCCATCGCTTACAACACTCAGGAATTTTATCAGCTTTGGGAAATTGAGGATCAAGCCGGAAGGCTGAAGCGCGTAATAGTCGGAAAGGCTTTGGCTGAATCCACTCTCGAACGCCTGAAACCGGCATCAGCACAGTTGCTGCGCGACGTTGAGGGCTGGATGCTTGACGGTCTGCATGTTCGACACCCCATGCATCATTTAGGTGGCTTTTTTGCGCGCAAGCGGCCTGTGCTTGACGCCGGTTTTGTCACTATGGATTCAGGCACCGGCCTTGTCCACATGGCCCCCGACCACGGCGAGGACGACTTTGCGCTGTGCAAGGCGCATGGGCTGGAGCCGGTTTTCGCGGTCGAAGGCGATGGCAAGTACCGTGCCGACTGGGGCTGGCTGGGCGGCGAAGGCAGTGTCATCAATCCCAAGTTCAACGCCCCCGACGGCCCGATCTGCACCGCGCTGCGCGAAGCGGGCGGCTTGCTGGCGGCATCGGCGGACTACAAGCACAGCTATCCGCATTCCTGGCGCTCGAAAGCCAAGGTGATCTATCGCTGCACGCCGCAGTGGTTCGTGCCGATGGACCGCGCCGGCGAGGGCGGCACCCTGCGCGAAACGGCGATGCAGGCGATTGCCGACACCCGCTTCGTCCCGGAAAAGGGCCGCAACCGCATCGGCTCGATGGTTGAAGGGCGGCCGGACTGGGTGCTCTCGCGCCAGCGCGCGTGGGGCGTGCCGATCACGCTGTTCGTGGATCGCAAGACCGGCCAGTACCTCAATGACCCCGCCGTCAACGCGCGGATCGTCGCGGCGGTGATGGCCGGCGGCGTCGATGCCTGGTCCGATGCCCGCGCGCAGGAATACCTCGGCGCGGACTATGCGGCGGACGATTACGAGCGCGTCACCGACATTCTGGACGTGTGGTTCGATTCCGGCTCCACCCACGCCTTCGTGCTGGAAAGCGGGCGCTGGCCTGACCTGACCCGCCCGGAAGGCTACACCGGCCCGCTGGCCGACATGTACCTGGAAGGCAGCGACCAGCATCGCGGCTGGTTCCAGTCGAGCCTGCTGGAAAGCTGCGCCACGCGCGGCCATGCGCCCTACAAAACGGTGCTGACCCACGGCTTCACGATGGACGCCAAGGGCATGAAGATGTCCAAATCGCTCGGCAACACCATCGACCCGCTGAAGGTCATGGAAACCTATGGCGCGGACATCATCCGGCTCTGGGCGCTGTCGGTCGACTTTACCGAGGATCACCGCATCGGCGATGAAATCCTGAAGGGCGTGGCCGACCAGTACCGCAAGCTGCGCAATACCTTCCGCTACCTGCTGGGCGCGCTCGACGGCTTTACCGAGGCCGAGCGGGTGGACGTGGCCGCGATGCCGGAACTGGAGCGTTATGTGCTGGCGCTGCTGGGCCAGCTGGATGCCACGCTGAAGCAGGCGGTCGCGGACTATGACTTCAACACCTACGTCCGGGCGCTGACCGATTTCTGCAACGAGGACCTTTCGGCCTTCTTCTTCGATATCCGCAAGGACAGCCTCTATTGCGATGCCGCCACCGATCCCAAGCGGATGGCCTATCGCACAGTGCTGGACACCCTGTTCCACGCCCTGATCCGCTATGCCGCGCCGGTGATCGTGTTCACCGCGGAGGAAGTGTGGGGCAGCCGCTATCCGGGCGAAGGCAGCGTCCACCTGCTGGAATGGCCGGTGGTGCCTGCCAGCACCGTCGATCTGGACCGCTGGGCGGATCTGCGCAGCCTGCGCGTGTCGGTGAACGAGACGATCGAGCCGCTGCGCCGTGAAAAGGTGCTGGGATCAGGCCTTGAAGCCGAAGTCACCGTGCCTGCCGATGCGCCTGACGCCGATCTGGCCGAACTGTTCATCACCGCGTCAGTAACGCGCGGGCAAGGGGATAGCGTGACCGTGAATCGCACCACCCATCACAAATGCGGCCGCTGCTGGCGCCATCTGCCCGAAGTGGCGGAAGACGGCGCGCTGTGCGGCCGCTGCGACAGCGTGGTTGCGGCATGAGCCAGCCCGGCACCATGGCCGTTTGGCGCAACCGCCTGATCGGGCTGCTGCTGGCGGGCGTGATCTTTGTCGTCGATCAGTGGATCAAGGCGCAGGTGCTCTACACGATCAAGCTGCCGCAAGTCGGCTCGATCGAGATCGTGTCGTTCTTCAACCTGACTTATGCCGAAAACTACGGCATTTCGCTGGGGATGCTGACCGCGACGTCGATGGAAATGCGCTGGCTGCTGATCGCGCTGACATCCGGCATCGCGCTGGTCGTGTTTATCTGGATGCTGCGTGAAAAGCTGCTGGGCGAAACCGCGGCCCTGGGGCTGGTCCTTGGCGGAGCGCTGGGCAACATCCTCGACCGGATGAACAACGGCTTTGTGGTCGATTATGCCGACCTGCACTTTGGCGACTTCCGTCCCTTCCTGATCTTCAATCTGGCCGATGCGGCGATCTCCATCGGCGTCCTGATAATCCTTGCCCGTTCCTTCCTTTCGCGCGAAAAGCACGACGAACCGGCGAGCCTTGATGAACCGGCGCAGGCCGCCACGGAGAGCTGATACAAATGCGCAAGATTCCCGCCCTTTTCGCCCTGACCGGCATGGCCACCATGCTGGCCGGCTGCGGCAGCTCCGGCCTGTTCAATCGTGACCGTCCGGACGAATTCGCCGTGCAGCGCCAGGCGCCGCTGGTGATCCCGCCCGATTTCGCGCTGACCCCGCCCGCTCCCGGCGCGCCCCGTCCGTCGGACCGCACCACCGCCACCCAGGCGCAGGAGGCCCTGTTTGGCGGCCCTGCACCGCGCAGCGAAGTGGAACGGGCCGCAGGCAACCGCGCCGGCACCGCCGCCGCCAGCATCCGCTCCACCGTGGGCGATCCGGCGACCAACACCGTGGCCAAGGGCGACGTCACCCGCGACATCATCGCCGCGCCGCAGGGCGACGGACGTGAAGCGCAGGCGGTGATCGGCGGCTGATCCGCCGGTTCCGGTTCCAGATAAAAGGCGCCAGATAAAAAAGGCTCGCCGCAAGGCGCGGCCTTTTTTGTGGGCCACGCCCCGCGATCAGTCGGTAATTGCCTCGTCCGGCGCGGCCACGGGGCTGACCAGCAGCTTGTCGATCTTGCGCCCGTCCATATCGACCACTTCAAAGCGCCAGTCCTGCGCGGTGAAATGTTCGCCCTCCACCGGCAGGCGCTTCAACACCGACAGGACATAGCCCGCCGCCGTCGCGTAATCGCGGTCGTCGGGCAGGTCGATATCCAGCCGGTCGGCCAGCGCATCGGCTGGCAGCGCACCCGCCACCAGCAGCGAGCCGTCCTCGCGCTCCACGATCATCGGCGCGTCGCCATCGTCCTGATGGCTGACGAAGTTCCCGACGATGGCCGACAGCAGGTCCGCCGGGGTTACCACCCCTTCGAGGTTGCCGTATTCGTCGTGGACCAGCGCCATCGACACGTCCGACTGCTGCAGGATGCGCAAGGCATCCATCGCATCGAGCTGGTCCGGCAGGATTTCCGCCTTCTTCATCAGGCGCGCCACCTGCAGGCGCTTGCCCGCCAGCAGCACCGCCTGCACATCGCGAACCTTGACCACGCCGACGATGTTGTCGGGCGAGCCATCCGCCACCGGCAGCAGCGAATGCGGGCTTTCCTTGAGGATCGCGCGCACATCCGCCTCGGTTGCACGGCGATCGATCGTGTCGAGTTCGGTGCGCGGGGTCATCAGTTCACGCACCGGGCGGTCGGCCAGCCGCATGATCCCGGTCATGATCTGGCGCTCGTCCTCTTCGATCACGCCAGAGCGGGTCGCCTCGGCGATCACCATCTGCAGCTCATCCGCGGTCAGCGCGTGTTCGCCTTTGTGGCGCACCCCGATCACGCGCAGCAGCAGCGCGGACGAGCGATCCAGCAGCCACACCACCGGAGCGGTTGCGCGGGCAACCAGCACCATCGGCGGAGCGGCGACAACCGCGATCTTTTCCGCCGCGCGCAGCGCCACCTGCTTGGGCACCAGCTCCCCGATCACCAGGCTGAAATAAGTCGTCAGCGCAATGACGATGGCAAACCCGGTTTCCTCGGCAAAGCGTTCCGGCAAGCCCAGCGCCACCAGCCGTTCTGCCGTGGGGCCGCCCAGGCTGGCGCCGGAATAGGCACCCGCGATGATCCCGACCAGCGTGATGCCGATCTGCACCGTCGACAGGAACTTGCCTGGATCGCTGGCCAGCCCCATTGCGGCGCGAGCCCCCAGGCTGCCGCGATCGACCAGCAGCTTCAGCCGCGCCGGACGCGCGGACACGATCGCCAGTTCGGACATGGCGAACAGGCCGTTGAGCAGGATCAGCCCTGCAATGATGATTACGTCGGTCCAGGGGAAAGGTGTCACCCATCCCCCCTAGCAGCAATGTGCGGCGAAGCGAAGGGGCCGCGCGGCCACTCGGATTGACGGGCCATGCACCTTGGGTTCAGGTTCCCCTTGGCAGGACACGCCGTAATATTCGGAAAAGCAAAAGGGGTTTGCATCATGAAGAAGTCCCGTCTGCTCGTATCGAGCATCGCCGCCGCATCGCTGCTGACCGTTTCGGCCTGCGTCACCGATCCCAACACCGGCGAACGGAAAGTATCGCGCACTGCCATTGGCGGGGCTGGCGGGTTGCTGGCCGGGGCGCTGCTGGGTGGCCTGATCGGTGGCAAGACCGGGCGCATCGTGGGCGCGGGCATTGGCGGTGTGGCCGGGGCCGCGGTTGGCTACACCATGGACAAGCAGATCAAGGAGCTGAAGGAAAAGACCGAAGGCACCGGGGTGGACGTGACCACCACCGACGATGGCAAGGCGATCCTCGTCAACCTGCCGGACGGCGTGACCTTCGATGTTGCCAGCTATACCCTGAAGCCCGAATTCCGCGCGACTCTGGCCCAGGTTGCGCAGAGCATGAACGAATATCCCAACAGCCTGATCGACGTTTACGGCCACACCGACTCAACCGGATCGGACGCCTATAACCAGACCCTGTCGGAAAACCGCGCTCGCACGGTTGCCAATTACCTGATCTCGCAAGGGGTGTCGGCCGCGCGCATCCGCAGCCAGGGCTTTGGCGAAACGCTGCCGGTGGCCAGCAATGACACCGAAGCGGGCCGGATGAAGAACCGCCGTGTCGAGATCAAGATCGTGCCGGTAACCCAGGAAGACGTCGCCGCCGCCCGCGCGGGCTGAACGGATGGAGCACGAGCGCCGCGATTTCAGGATCGCGGCGCTCCCAGCCAACGGGCCATGAAGGTCAGGTCGGATTCCACCGGATCGCCTGCCGCATTGGTCGCAGGGAAAAACCGCGCACCCTTGCGCAGCCGCTCGCAGGCTTCGGGACGCAGCGCGACATTCCCCGTCACCTTGCCGACGTTGCACTGGCGCACCCGCCCGCCCCGGCTGATGGTGATACGAAACTCCGCGCTGCCCGGCTGGACGTTCTCGCTGCTCAGCGGATTGCCCGGATAGGTGCCGTCGAACGGCGATGGCGTGACCAGTTCGGGCCGGGCGCGCCGACCGACGGGCTGGAACACCGGGGGCCGGGCAATCCCGGTTGTCAGCTCCACCGGGGCAAACAGGCTGGCGCACTGTTGCCGGAATGTGGCCAAGTCCGCGCCATCGCTGGGCACCAGCCCCACTGCCAGCCGCCGGTTGCCGCGATGCCAGATTTCAAACGTGCCGGATTGCAGGAACCCATCCAGGAATGCGCGGCTGGCGTGAATTTCGCCCTGCCCGGCGCTATTGAACGTGGCCTGCCCGCCCACGAACCAGGCTCCGCCGGTCCGCAGGACGATTCCATCGGGCATGTAGGCGGGGGAACGGTCACCCTTGGCTTCCGGGCCGATATCCGCCGCCAGCCGCACTTCGGTTTCGATCGCCTTATTGCCCAGCATGATCGAACTGCGCCCGCCGGTCAGCGCGATCAGGCCATCGTCCAGCGAATCGAATTCGATCCGCACGTCGTCCCCGTTGACCAGCATCAGGCTGAGCGGGGCGGCCTGCGGCTCAGCGCCGGGCTGGGCAGCGGTAACCGTGAAGCCATAGCCGCAATTCTCGTTGGCGCGGGCCACGCCGGCACACTGCGTGGCCAGAGCCAGCACCAACCCGGCCCGAACCACTCCCGCGTTCATCTTGCCGCGCATCATTGCCCTTGCTCCGCCAGGTGCCGCGCCCGCTCCGCCAGCCGCGCCACGGCGGCGGCATGGATCGCGGGGGAGGATGCCAATACCCCGAAATCGCGCGGATCGCGCTTGTTGTAGTTGAGCGGCTGACCGAACGCGTTCGTCACGGCCGCTCCGGCTTCGCGCGCGATCAGCGCGGCGGCGCCGATGTCCCATTCATAGCCCCAGCGCAGGGTCGCCACCAGGTCGGCCTCGTCCGCCGCGACCATCGCGATCCTGAGCGCGATGGAATTGGGCCGGTCGACCGCAACCAGGTCTCCGTCGACTTGCGGCATGGCATCGGCCGGAACGCGCGCACCGGCAATGTCACGGCGCTGGCTGGCAACCAGCCGCACGCCGTTGCGCCAGCTGCCGTGGCCAGCCTCACCATGCCAGAATTCGTCGCGGGCCGGGGCGCACAGCATGCCCAACAACGGGCGAGCCGCGCTGACCAGTGCAACCGACACCGCCCAGCCGGGTCGCCCCCGGATGAAATCGCGGGTGCCGTCAATCGGATCGACCAGCCAGATCAGTCCGCCCTCCAGCCGGTCGGGCGCGTCGATGGTCTCCTCGGACAGCCAGCCTGCCGAGGGGAGCAACGCCGCCAGCTCGCGCTTGAGAAAGGCGTCCACCGCCAGGTCGGCCTCGCTGACCGGGTTGCCGGGATGCTTGTCCCACGAATCGAGGGCATGGCCGTGCCCCGGCCAGCGCGAGAGCGCGATCTGGCCCGCCGCGCGGACGATCGATTCGAGACGTTCGCGGTCGATCACGTGCGTTTGGTCTCGCTTGCTGATAATGACTCGCAACTGGCGTTCATATTTCTACCCTTGAGCCGCGTTCCGGGACTTTTCAAGCCCGCGCGGGTGTGCTTATGCGGCGCCATGAAACGGCCCCCCGGCCGCCACTCCCCTGGAGGAAACGCCCATGAACATCCATGAATATCAGGCCAAGGAACTGCTCGCAAAGTTTGGCGTCAGCATTCCCAAGGGTATTGCGGCCATGACCGTTGCCGAAGCGGTCGAAGCCGCGAAGCAGCTGCCGGGGCCGCTCTATGTCGTGAAGTCGCAGATCCACGCCGGTGGCCGCGGCAAGGGCAAGTTCAAGGAACTCGGCCCCGATGCCAAGGGCGGTGTCCGCCTGGCCAAGAGCCTGGAAGAAGTCGAATCGCACGCCAAGGAAATGCTCGGCAACACGCTGGTCACCATCCAGACCGGTGAAGCGGGCAAGCAGGTGAACCGCCTTTACGTGACCGACGGCGTCGACATCGGCAGCGAATACTACCTCTCGATGGTCGTCGATCGCGCCACCGGCCGCATCGCCCTGATCGTGTCGACCGAAGGCGGCATGGACATCGAGGAAGTCGCCCACTCGACCCCAGAAAAGATCACCACCATCGTGATCGACCCGGCGCAGGGCTTCATGCCGCACCACGGCCGCGCGGTGGCTTTCGCGCTCAAGCTGAAGGGCGACCTGAACAAGCAGGCGCAGGTCATGGCCAAGCAGCTCTATGACGCGTTCGTCGCGCTGGATTGCGCCATGCTCGAAATCAACCCGCTGGCCGAAACCGGCGACGGGCAGCTGCAGGTGCTCGACACCAAGATGAGCTTCGATTCGAACGCGCTCTATCGTCACCCCGAAGTGATGGCGCTGCGCGACGAGACCGAAGAAGACCCGGCCGAAATCGAAGCCAGCAAGTACGACCTCGCCTACATCAAGCTCGACGGCAACATCGGCTGCATGGTCAACGGCGCGGGCCTGGCCATGGCGACGATGGACATCATCAAGCTGAACGGCGAATTCCCGGCCAACTTCCTCGACGTTGGCGGCGGCGCGACCAAGGAAAAGGTCACCGCGGCGTTCAAGATCATCCTCAAGGACCCGGCCGTGAAGGGCATTCTTGTCAACATCTTCGGCGGGATCATGAAGTGCGACATCATCGCCGACGGCATCGTTGCCGCCGCGAAGGAAGTGAACCTGTCGGTTCCGCTGGTCGTCCGCCTCGAAGGGACGAACGTCGAGAAGGGCAAGGAAATCCTCGAAGGTTCGGGCCTGCCGATCGTGTCGGCCGCCGACCTGGGCGACGCCGCGCAGAAGATCGTCGCGGAAGTCCGCAAGATCGCCTGATCCGGGCTGCAGCCTGACGGCATCAAGGGCCGGACCGCGCAGCACGCGCGGTCCGGCCTTTTGCTTTGGCGACACGCGGGGCGATGCTGGCGGGCACGGTCCGTTTGCACCGCTTACAATCCCCGCACATTTCCGGCGCGGATCGTTCCACCTGCCCCGATTCCGGGCTTGACCGCATACGCATGCGCGGCAATGGCGAATGCTGTTTCGCAAATTAAGTGCGTGGCTAAAGTCGGGTTGACGTTTACGTAAACGCAAACTAAGCCGCGCCGCAGCGTTCAATGGGAAAGGCCTTATCCGATGAAAGCCCTGGTCTGCGTAAAGCGGGTAATCGATTATAACGTCAAGCCGCGGGTCAAGTCCGACGGCACCGGCGTCGACCTCGCCAACGTCAAAATGAGCATGAACCCGTTCGACGAAATTGCCGTCGAAGAAGCCATTCGCCTGAAGGAAAAGGGCGTCGTGACCGAAATCGTCGCGGTTTCGGTCGGACCGGCCAAGGCCCAGGAAACGCTGCGCACCGCGCTGGCGATGGGCGCTGATCGCGCCGTGCTGGTGCAGGTCGACGATGGCGTGGACGTGGAACCGCTGGCCGTGGCCAAGATCATCAAGGGCGTGGTGGGCGAAGAAGCCCCCGGCCTGATCATCACCGGCAAGCAGGCGATCGACGACGATTCGAACCAGGTCGGCCAGATGCTGGCCGCGCTGCTCGGCCGTCCGCAGGGCACCTTTGCCAACGAAGTCACCGTGGAAGGCGACTCGGTCGTCGTGAAGCGTGAAATCGACGGCGGTCTGGAAACCGTGAAGCTGGCACTGCCGGCCGTGGTCACCACCGACCTGCGCCTGAACGAGCCGCGCTACGCCTCGCTGCCGAACATCATGAAGGCGAAGTCCAAGCCGCTGGCAACCAAGTCCCCCGCCGACTACGGCGTGGACATCGCCCCGCGCCTCAAGACGCTGAAGGTGGCCGAACCGGCCGTCCGCAGCGCTGGCATCAAGGTGGCCGACGTTGACGCGCTGGTCGCCAAGGTCAAGGAACTCGGGATCGCCTGATCCCGCACCCGAACAAAGGAACAAAGCGATGAAAACTCTCGTTTGGGTCGAACACGACAACGCCTCGGTCAAGGATGCCACCCTGTCCGTCGTCACCGCCGCCGCGCAGCTGGGTGAAGTGCACCTGCTGGTCGCCGGTTCGGGCTGCGCCGCCGTTGCGGAAGCCGCCAAGGGCATCGCCGGCGTGGGCAAGGTCCACCTGGCCGATGACGCCGCCTATGCCAACGCGCTGGCCGAAAACGTCGCGCCGCTGATCGCGGGCCTGATGGCCGATCACGACGCGTTCCTGGCTCCCGCCACCACCACCGGCAAGAACATCGCGCCGCGCGTCGCCGCGCTGCTCGACGTCGCGCAGATCTCGGACATTCTCTCGGTCGAAGGCCCCAAGACCTTCACCCGTCCGATCTATGCCGGCAACGCCATCGCCACGGTCGAATCGACCGATGCGAAGCTGGTGATCACCGTGCGCGGCACCGCCTTTGCCAAGGCTGACGCCACTGGCGGCGCGGGCAGCGTCGAAGCGGTTGCCGCTGGCGCCGATTCGGGCCTGTCGAGCTTCGTCGGTTCGGAAATCGCCAAGAGCGAACGTCCGGAACTGACCAGCGCCAAGGTGATCGTCTCGGGCGGTCGTGCGCTGAAGGATGCGGACACATTCCAGGCCACCATCTTCCCGCTGGCCGACAAGCTGGGCGCCGCCGTCGGCGCCAGCCGCGCGGCGGTCGACGCGGGCTATGTCCCCAACGACTACCAGGTCGGCCAGACCGGCAAGATCGTCGCCCCGGAAGTCTATGTCGCAGTCGGCATCTCCGGCGCGATCCAGCACCTGGCGGGGATGAAGGACTCCAAGACCATCATCGCCATCAACAAGGACGAGGACGCCCCGATCTTCCAGGTCGCCGATCTCGGCCTCGTCGCGGACCTGTTCAACGCCGTGCCGGAACTGACCGGCAAGCTCTGAGCAGCGCGATCAGCGAAACCGGAAAGGCCCCGCTTCGGCGGGGCCTTTTTGTATCTGCGTCAGCGGCTCACCACTTGTTGCGGACCTTTTCGGCAAAGCCGACCAGATCGCGCACAGCCAGCGTCGTGCCATCATCCAGCCCGACGGTGCCGCTGAACCGCCCGAACACCTGGTCCTGAAAGGTCTTGAACAGCCCAAGGTTGATCCGCTCGGTCCGGTTCACAATGGGCACGAACGTCATTTCAAAGCGCTTGTCGTTGCTGGTGAACCGCCAGGGCGCACCATCCAGCGGGCCTTCGGGCAGGACAAACTCCACCCGGTCCAGCTTGTGCGCGCGCCCGTCCACGAACACCATGTTCTCGCTCGCGGCAGAGGTATCGCCAAAGCCGTAACCGATATTGAAGCCGAAGGGCCGTCCGTCCACCAGCCCGGACGCGGAGCCCCAGTACCAGGTGTTGTCATAGGTCCAGACCCCGCGCCCCCAATCGAGCACGGCAAAGGCGGCATCGGGGGTCAACCGGATCGTTTCGCCGCCAAGCACGATTGCACCCGAAACCGGCATGCAGTTGATCTTCTGGTTGTAATAGAACGCCCTGGGATTCTCCCGGAACGGGGTGGCAATCACCATCCGGTCCATCGGCGGTTGATCCAGCCGCAATTCGCCGGACAGTCCCCTGCCACCGTCAAAGCCCGGCGCGGAAAACGTCAGCCTGCGCCCGCCGTCCTCATGGCGAAACGCCAGCGCGACCCCGTCCTGCTGCTGAACCACGTCCCCCCGGTCCGCGCTGGCCGGCAAGTTCATGCGCCCCAGCGGCAAGGCCCGTACCGCACCGTGGTTGACCGCCGTCCCCGCAACCAGATCCATCCATGATGTCCCCAGAAAACCGAGATAGCCATTGTCCGCCACGGTCAGCGCCAGCGCGAACCGGTCGGTCAGGATGCAGTAGTAATCCCATTCCTTGATCCGCCAGGCCCCCGCGCGAATGCGCGACCGGTCATAGCGGCGAACCTCGCGCGGCGCCCAGCCAGCCTCGATCAGCCGCCCTGCGCTGTCCAGCAATTCACCCGCGCCCAGTTCATGCTGCATACCCTCTCCCCCGGGTCAGACGCGCTCGTACAGCACCAGCGCCGCGCCGCTGTCCGGCTGGTGCAACCCATAGCGCAGGAACCCCAGCTTGCCCGCCAAAGCATCGGACGCCACATGGCCGTCCTCGATCATGCAGGCGATCCGCTGGCGGCCATGGGCGCTGTCAAACCACGCCAGCGCGGCCTCCATAACCTCGCGGGCGACGCCTTGCCCCCAATGGTCGCGGTGGACGATCCAGCCGGCTTCCGGGACATCGTCCAGCCCCTGCCCGAAGCCGCGATGGCTGCGAAACACGCCGCAGTTGGCGATGATCCGGTCCTGCCCGCGCTCCCGCACCATGAATGTGCCATAGCCATGCAGCGCCCAGCTGCCCGCGTTGCGGTGCAGGCGATTGAAGGCATCCATTTCGGACGGCATGAAACTGCCCAGGAACCGGCGGGTTTCCTCGTCGCGGGTCAGGTCCAGCAAGTCCGCCAGATCGCGCAATGCGGGTTGCCACAGATCGAACCGAGCGGTGGTGAGCAGCGGCGCGGTCACAGCAACTGGTCAACCGCGTGGATGATCACCCCCACCAGCCCGCCGACCATCGTGCCGTTGATGCGGATAAACTGCAGGTCGCGGCCAACCGCACCCTCGATCCGGTCGGTCACGGTCTGCGCATCCCAGCGCTTGACCGTTTCGGACACCAGCCGAACGATCTGATCGCCATAGCGGCTGGCCGCGCCGACCAGCGTGCGGCGGGCAAAGCGGTTGATCTGGGCCTGCAGCGCGGGATCGTCGCGCAAGTGGCGGCCGAGTTCGGCCATCGCTTCTGCCATCTGGCCGCCGATCTCCCCCTCCGGCCGGCGCAGGCGCTCCAGCATGCCGGTGCGTAGCCGTTCCCACACCCCCTGCCACCAGGTCGATACGGCGGGGTTGGCGATCAGTTCACCTTTCATCCGTTCCACCCGCTCGCGCAGCTCTGCATCGGTCTGAAGGTCCTGCGCCAGCTTGGCGAGGCCTTCCTCGACCTTACCGCGCAGGGGATGGTCGGGATTGACGATCACTTCGGCCAGCAGCTTGTAAAGCCCGTCGAGCACGGAATTGGCCAGCCGTTCGTCCAGCCCGGTCCAGCGCAGGATGGCGTTGGCGCGGGCATGGATCAGCTCGCGCACCAGTTCCTCGTTGTCTTCCAGCGTCAGCCCGGCCCAGCGCACCAGTGATTCGATCACCGGCATGTGCCGCCCGTCGGCAATCGTGGTGCCCAGCATCTGCCCCAGCAGCGGCGAGACTTCGAGCCGGTCGAGCTGGCGGAACAACCCGCCGCGCACCTGGTTGCCCAGCCGGTCCGGGTCGAGCGATTCAAGCGCCTGGGCCAGCAGTTCGGCCGCGCCTGCGCGCACCCGGCCGCCCCCGCCGCTTTGCGGATCGGCCAGCCAGCCGCCCACGGCCGCTGCGATGTTGGTGGTGCGCAGCCGCCGCGCGACGACCTGAGGGGTCAGGAAATTGGTCCGCAGGAAAGTCGCCATCGTATCGGCGATGCGGTCCTTGTTTTCCGGCACGATCGCGGTGTGCGGGATCGGCAGGCCCAGCGGGCGGCGGAACAGCGCGGTGACCGCGAACCAGTCTGCCAGCCCGCCGACCATCGCGGCTTCGGCAAAGGCAAGGACATAGCCCATCGCCGGATGGAGCCCGACAAACTGCCGCGCGACCAGATAGAGCGCGGCCATGGCCACCAGCAGCCCGGTGGCGAACAGCCGCATCCGCCGCGCCCGGTCCACGGGAACCGCGCGGGTCAGGCGCGGCGCTGGGGCCTGTGCGCTCACTCCGCCGGCAAGGCCCCGGCCGCCTGATCGGCCGCGCGTCCGTGCTTGGGCTCATAGGTCAGGAAGGTGCGGCGCATCCACGGACCAAGCCGCTTTTCCAGACCGTCAGCCAGACTGAACCCGGCGGGCACGATCAGCAGCGTCAGCAGGGTCGAAACGGTCAGGCCGCCGATCACCACCGTGCCCATCGGCGCACGCCACGCCCCGTCGCCGGACAGCGACAGCGCGGTCGGCACCATGCCCGCGACCATGGCCACCGTGGTCATCACGATCGGCTGCGCACGCTTGTGCCCGGCCTCGATGATGGCGGCGTCCTTGTCGGCGCCGGTGGCCATTTCCTCGATGGCGAAGTCGATCAGCAGGATCGAGTTCTTTGCCACGATCCCGAACAGCATCAGGATGCCGATGAACACCGGCATCGAGATCGGCTGGCCGACCAGCGCCAGCGCCAGCAACCCGCCGAACGGAGCCAGGAACAGCGACCCCATGTTGACCAGCGGCGAGACGAACCGGTGATAGAGCAGCACCAGCACCGAGAACACCAGCAGGATGCCGGCCACCAGCGCGGTGCCGAAGTTGGTGATCATTTCGGCCTGCCATTCATCCTGCCCGAACGGGGCATTGGAGATGCCTTGCGGCAGGTTCTTCATGATCGGCAGGTTGGCAATCGCCTTGTCCGCCTCACCCTTGACCACGCCGGGGGCCAGGTCGGCGCCGACAAAGACGCGGCGGCTCTGGTTGTAGCGCTGGATCGAGGTCGGGCCGGAACCGAAGCCGATGTCCGCGACGCGTGACAGCGGGACCGAACCGCCACTGGCGGTCGGGACCGGCAGGTTGCGGATCGTATCCAGGCTGCGGCGGGATTCGATCGGCAGCTTCACCCGGATCGGCACCTGGCGGTCTGACAGGCTGAACTTCGCCGCGTTCTGGTCAATCTCGCCCAGGGTGGCGACGCGGATCGCCTGGCTCAGCGCCGAGGTGGTAACGCCCAGGCTGGCCGCGAGGTCGAGACGCGGGGTGATGATGATTTCCGGACGGCGCAAGTCGGCCGAAACGCGCGGGGCGACCACCTGCTTGAGGCCGGCCATCTGCTCCACCAGCGCGGCCGACGCCTTGGCCAGCGCTTCCGGATCGGAACCGGACAGCATGACGTTGATCGCACGGCCAGAACCACCACCCGGTCCGGGGCCACCCGCCTGGAAGTTGACCCGCGCGTCGGCGATCGTCTGCAGCTTGGGCGTCAGCTGGCGTTCGAATTCGACGCTGGTCAGCTCACGGTCTTCCTTGAGCGTGATCAGCAGGAACCCGCTGCCTTCGCGGATGCGCTGGAACACCGACTGGACGTTGGGATCGGTGCGGATCAGTTCGGCCACTTCGCCGGTCTTGTCCGCGGTCTGGTCCAGCGTGGTGCCGGGCACCATTTCCACCGATACGCGACTGAAGCGGCTGTTGCCCGACGGGAAGAACTCCTGCGGGATGACCGCAAACATCACCCCGGTCAGGATCAGCGCGCTCATCCCGATCCCCATCATCCAGATGCGGTGATCGCGCATTCGCGCCAGGAAACTGCGCCCGATCCGGTCCGCCACGCGGGCCATGAAGCCGGCGCCCGGCAGCGGAATCCGCTCGAACAGGCGGGCCACAAAGCCGCGATAGCCGCGTTCCCGCCGCCAGGCGCGATAGGCATCGGCCTTGCGCTTATCCAGCGACCAGCTGAGCACACGCATGTAATCGTCCATCGCCTTGCCCTCGCCATGCGTGGCGTGGCCCTTGGCGTGGAGGAAATAGGCGGCAACCATGGGTGTTATCATGCGCGCCACGACCAGTGACATCAGCACGGCCGCGACCACGGTCAGCCCGAAGTTCTTGAAGAACTGGCCCGAAACGCCGGGCATCAGCCCGACCGGCAGGAACACGGCCACGATCGAGAACGTGGTGGCCACCACCGCCAGCCCGATTTCGTCGGCCGCGTCGATCGACGCCTGATAGGCGCTCTTGCCCATGCGCATGTGGCGCACGATGTTTTCGATTTCCACGATGGCGTCATCGACCAGCACACCCGCCACCAGGCCCAGCGCCAGCAGGCTGAGCATGTTGAGCGTGAAGCCCATCATGTCCATGAACCAGAAGGTCGGGATCGAGGACAGCGGAATGGCCAGCGCCGACACGAAAGTGGCGCGCCAGTCGCGCAGGAAGAAGAACACCACGATCACGGCCAGGATCGCGCCTTCGATCATTGCCGCGATCGAGCTTTGGTACTGGGCCTTGATCTCGTCCACTTCGGTGAACAGGCGGTCGAACCGGATGGCGCCGTTGCTCTCTTCGGTGATCTTGGCCAGCTCTTCCATCGTCGCGTCATAGACCGCGACGTCGCTCTCGCCGCGCGCGCGGGAGATCGAGAACGTGACCACGTCCTTGCCGTTCATCTTCGCGCGCGAAGTGAGTTCGCCATAGGCATCGCGCACGGTCGCGATATCGGCGAGCTTGACCCGCCGGCCACCGCTCAGCGCGATTTCGGTCTGCGACAGTTCATAGGCGTTCTTGGCATTGCCCAGCACGCGCACCGACTGGCGCGATCCGGCCACTTCGGTGCGGCCGCCTGCCGCGTTGACGTTGATCTGGCGCAGCGCCGCGTTGACCTGGCTGGCGGTCACACCCATCGACTGCATCCGCGCGGGATCGAGTTCGACCAGGATTTCCCGGTCCACGCCGCCGTTGCGCTCGACCGAGGCCATGCCCGGAATGGCCAGCAGCCGCTTTGCAATGGTGTCGTCGATCAGCCAGGACAGCTGCTCGATCGTCATGTCATCGGCCGTGACCGCGAAGAACCCGATGGCGTTCGACGACGTCTGCGCCTTGAACACCTGCGGTTCCAGGATGCCGTCTGGCAGTTCGCCGCGCGTCTGGTCGACCGCGTTCTTCACTTCGTTGACCGCTTCGACAATGTCGACGCCGATCTGGAATTCGATCACGGTCTGGCTGTTGCCCTCCCGCGCGGTGGACGAAATCGACTGGACGCCGTTGATCGCCCGAATGCCGGATTCGACCCGCTGCGTGATCTGGTTCTCGATTTCCGAGGGAGCAGCGCCCGGCTGCGAGATGTTGACGATGACGATCGGGAATTCGATGTCCGGATCCGCCTGGATCGACATGGCCCGGAACGACATGATCCCGGCCAGGGTCAGGCCGATGAACAGGATGATCGGCACCACCGGGTTGCGGATCGACCAGGCCGAGATATTGCGAAAGTTCATGGCGGTGGTCCCGTTCCCGTCCGGCTCTAGTTGGTGGCCGAGCGCGGCTGAACCGTCTCGTCCGGCTGCAGGAAGCCGCCGGCGCGCAGCACCACGCGCTCGTTACCGGTCAGGCCCTCGACCACGGCAACGCCATCGCTGGTCACTATCCCGGTCTTGACCGCACGTCGCCGCGCCTTGTTTTCCTTGTCGACGATATAGACGAAGCTGCCCTTCTCATCCGACAGGATAGCCGATTCCGGCAGCAGCGGGGCCACGATCGTGCCGGAGGTAATGGTCGCGGTGGCAAAGCCGCCAGGGCGCAGTTCCGGCGAATAGGCCAGCGCGATCCGGGCAATGCCCTGGCGGCTGGTCGGATCGATCACCGGCGCCAGCTGCCAGATCTGGCCGGAAAACGCCTTGTCCATGCCAGCGGGCACCACTTCGGCCGAAATGCCGGCCCGCAGGCCTGCCAGATCGAGTTCGCCCAGCTGCGCACGCAGTTCCATCTCGCCATCCTTGGCCAGCCGGAACAGCACGCCCGACCCGCCGCTGACGACCTGGCCGGGCTCCACCCGCCGTTCCAGCACCAGACCGGCTGCCGGAGCGACGATATTGAGCCGCCGGGTCTGTGCCTGCAGCACGCCCAGCGTGGCGCTGGCGACCCGCACCTGCGCGGCGGCGGCATCGCGCTGCGCGGTCAGGCGATCGATGTCCGCGGTCGAGACGAAGCCGCGCTCGACCAGCTTGAGCGCACGATCGAGGTTGGCCTGGGCCAGCTGCGCATTGGCGCGCGCGACCTGGATCTGGGCGGACTGGCTGGCTTGCTGCTGAACCTGGACCGACCGGTCGATCACCGCCAGCACCTGGCCGGCACCGACCCACTGGCCCGGCTCGACCAGCACCGAGACGATCTGACCACCTTCACCCGGCACCCCGACCGGCAGTTCCCGCCGCGCGAACAGCGTGCCGGTGGCATTGATCGTTCCGGCAATGGTCGTCCGGCCCGGCGTGACCACGCTGACCACCGGCCCCTTGTCGACCTTCTGCTCGGCATCGCCAGCCGCACCACGGTGGGTGAAGAACCACACGGCGACCAGCAGCGCCACCACGACCGCACCGATGATCCACAGCCGCCGCCGCGACGCGCGATCTTCATCGCCTCCCGCCAGCAGCGGGTTCTCGTCGGAATCGGAGTCTGCAGCGATCGGGGCATCGATCCGCGAATCGTAGTTCATTGTCGGCTTCGCCTTCGTCCTTGTCGCCGCCCTCTGCCGCGCACGGCGGCAGACAGTCCGGGACCGTCGCGCACTGTATTACTATGATAAGTCACCCAGCACAAGCCCCGGTCAGGGCAGCGGGCAGGTAACCGCTCTTTCATGCAGCGCATAGGCGCGCCTGAGTATTGGCGCAATCAAAGGCTCTGCGAACGACGTATCGTTGTCGGTAAACGGCACGTTGCCGCGTGAATTCAGCGAACCTTGCCGCGCTTGATCAAGTTGACCACGGCCAGCAATACCACCGCGCCAATGAAGGCGGTCAGCAAGGTTCTGGGATCGAAGGCATCGCCCCGCAAATTGCCGCCGCCGATAAGGCTGCCCAGCAGGAGCCGGCTCAGGATCGAGCCAGCGCATCCGACCACGACGTTGGCCAGAATGCCCATCGAGGCATCCCGGTTCATCACCTTGCTGGCCAGCCAGCCGATAATGCCCCCCATGACGATTGCAATGATGAAGCCGATCATTGGCCTGCCTTTCGCAAACGCCGACCGCATGAGTCGACCCGCCGAAAGCTAGCGCAATCGGCGGGCAGGTCAATTTTTCATTTTCAATCAGTGCCCTGACAGGGCCGGATCAGTACTTCAGCTGGCGCTCGTAGAGATCGCGGTAATGCTGGATGCGAGTCACGCGCAGGCCCTGCATGCCAGACCGGTCCACGGCGCGCTGCCACGAAGCGAATTCCTCCAGCGTCAGGTTGTAGCGCTCGCACACTTCATCGATCGTCAGCAGGCCGCCATTGACCGCGGCCACGACTTCAGCCTTGCGGCGCACCACCCAGCGGGTCGTGGTCGGCGCAGGCAGCGATTCCAGGGTCAAGGGCTCCCCAAGGGGGCCGATAACCATCGCGGGTCGGATTTTCTGGTTCTCGATCATTGTTATCCTCGTCCGCCGACAACGGCTTCACTGGCGACAGCGCCACCATTGCGCGCGGGGAATTTTCCATCAGCTAAATCGGTACGGTTAACGACCCGTGAGGCATGATTGCGTGAAGTGGACGCGACCCTCGTCCAATCCCCGAAACCACCGGAGGGAAACGCCCCGCCGGCAAACCTGTCCTGCAACGCCTGCCGTGCGGCATGTCCTGCCACGCAGCGGGCGCGCAGCGCTGCCCAGTCGAGCGCCGCCGCGTCGGCCGTGCCGCGCGCCGGGTCGAGCTGATTTCGCAGGCTCGCCAATAGGTCGTTTCCGATCTCCATGGGCAGGGCTCTACCGCCCCAAGGTCAAGATCAGGTAAAGTTGGCGTTTACCATGTGTTCAGCTTGCCTAACGATTTGCCGCACGCCCCATCCGCGGTGTAAGGCGCGGCGATGAGTGCCGAAACGCTGCCACCTGTAGATTATACCAGCCTGTTCCAATTGCCCCAGCCGCTGGCGGGCAAGCGGATCGTCGTGGCGATGTCGGGCGGGGTCGACAGCTCGGTCGTGGCCGCGCTGGCGGCACGCAGCGGGGCGGAAGTCATTGGCGTTACACTGCAATTGTACGATCACGGGGCAGCTTCGGGGCGCAAGGGCGCGTGCTGTGCCGGCGATGACATTCGCGATGCACGGGCCGTGGCGGACCGGCTGGGGATCGCCCACTACGTGTTCGATCACGCCAGCAGCTTCCGCGAGGAAGTGGTCGAACGCTTTGCCGACGATTACCTGTCGGGCCGCACGCCGATCCCCTGCATCCGCTGCAATATGGGGCCGAAATTTACCGACCTGTTCGGCATGGCGCGCGAACTGGGGGCCGATTGCCTGGCCACCGGACACTACGTCCGCCGCGTGATCGGCCCCGCCGGGCCGGAACTGCACCGTGCGCTCGATCCGGCCCGCGACCAGAGCTATTTCCTTTACGCAACGACCGAGGCGCAGCTGGATTACCTGCGCTTTCCGCTGGGCGGCATGCCCAAGGCTGACGTGCGCAAGATCGCCGAAGCCGAAGGGCTGGTCGTGGCCGCCAAGCCGGACAGCCAGGACATCTGCTTCGTGCCCGATGGCGACTACGCGAAAGTGGTTAAGTCGGTCCGCCCCGAAGGGGTCGTGCCGGGAGAGATTGTCCATGCCGAAACCGGCGCGGTGCTGGGGGCGCACCAGGGCATCATCCACTTTACGGTCGGGCAGCGGCGAGGCCTGGAAATCGGCGGGCAGCCGGAGCCGCTCTATGTTACCGGGATCGACGCGGCGACGCGCCGGGTGCTGGTTGGCCCGCGCCGCCTGCTGGCGGTGGGGGCAGCGCATCTGGTGGAGACCAACCGGATCGGGCCGCTGCCCGACGCGCCCTTGCTGGCCAAGGTCCGTTCGCTGGCAAAGCCCGTGCCGGTCACGCTGGACGGCCCGCTGGGCAACGGAGCGGCAGCGACCATCCGCTTCCTGGCACCGGAATACGGCGTTGCGCCGGGACAGGCAGCGGTAATCTATGCCGGGGACCGCGTGGTTGGCGGCGGCTGGATCGAAGCAACCGAACCCGCCTAAACCGGCTGGGCGATCAGGCAGAGACCGGACGACGGGAAGGCAACGTCGGCCAGAGCGGGCGCCAGGCCGCACGAACCGGCCGCCACGGGTTCACCGGCGATGGTCGGCATGCAGTCCAGTGGGATCACCAGCACCGGGCCGACATAGCGCTTGGCAGTGGCCGCATCGGGCGGACCATCCAGCCGGTCAAGCCGGAACAGCGGCCCTTCGACCAGCGTCTCGGCGCCGCCGGCCGGCACCTTGCGGCGCCACCGGGGGGCATAAGGCTCTCCAAGGGCAACAGCCATGCCCTCATCCAGATGCAATTCGCGAGGACGGCCGTAGTCATAGAGCCGGTAGGTGATGTCGCTGTTCTGCTGCACCTCGACCAGGCTGATCCCGGCGCCGATCGCGTGGACCGTGTTCGCGGGGATGTAGAAGAAGTCCCCCGGGCCGACATCATGCCATTCCAGCAGTTCCTCGATGCTGCCGTCCAGCGCGGCGGCGCGCATCGTGGCGGCATCGACAGGCTCGCGGAAACCGATGGCCAGGCGCGCGCCCGGTTCGGCGGCGATCACCAGCCAGCATTCCTCCTTGCCCTGCCGCCCCTGCCCGGCGGCCAGGGTCTGCGCATCAGACGGGTGGACCTGCACGGACAGCGCCTCGCTGGTGAAGATGTACTTGACCAGCAGTGCGGACAATTCAGCCGGTGGCTCGAACCAGACCTCGCCGATCGCTTCGCCCGCGGGGGCGACGAACGGTGCAGGCAGCTGAGCCTTGCCCCACGGCTTGGGGACCATCCGGGTCGGCAATAGCGCGCTCATTGATTGGCAGCACCGTGCAGCTTGCCCACCTTCTGCGCGCCCGCCCGGCTCGTGACCAGCACTTCGCCGCCATCGACCACCACGATCACGTCTTCCAGCCCGATCACCGAAACGCGCGGACCATCGCTGTCCACCAGCACGCCCCGGCAATCGACCAGTTCGGCGGGGCCGCGCACCGCATTGCCGGCATCGTTCTGCGGCAGGGCGGCATGGAGCGCGTCCCAGCTGCCGATGTCGGACCAGCCCATGTCGGCCGGCACCAGCGCGGCGCGGCGCGTGTTTTCCATTACCGCGTAGTCAACCGACTCGCTGTCGATCGCGGCAAATTCCGCCGCGCCGGGGTGGAAGCAGTGGCCATCGGCACGGCCCGCCGCCACGGCTGCTTCAGCCGCCGCGGCAATCGCCGGGCGATGGGCGCGCAGCTCTTCCAAGAAGGTGCCGACCCGGAACGCGAAGATCCCGCCGTTCCAGGCATATTCGCCCGATGCGACGAATTCCTGCGCGCGGGCCAGTTCCGGTTTTTCCACGAAGCGCGCGGTGCGAAAGCCTAGGTCGCCAATCGCTTCACCGCGCTGGAGATAGCCGAATCCGGTTTCCGGGGTTTTCGCCTCGATCCCGAACGAGACCAGCCAGCCCTCGGCAGCCAGCGCCGAGGCCTTGGCCGCCGCCGCGCGATAGGCGTCGGTGTCGGCGATGTGGTGATCGCTGGGGCAAACCAGCATGATCGCATCGTCCGGCAGCCGCAGCGCCGCCAGCGCAATGGCCGCCGCCGTATTGCGGGCGCAGGGTTCGACGATGATCTGCGCGCCGGGCGCGTCACCCAGTTGCGCCTCGACATGATCGAGGTGGGCAGTGCCGGTCACCACCACCGGCGCGGCAAACCCGCCTTCGTGGCCGCTGCGGCGCAAGGTCGCCTCGAACAGGGTCGAATCCCCGACCAGCGGCAGGAACGGCTTGGGCTTTACCGCCCGGCTGCGGGGCCAGAGCCGCGTCCCGCTGCCACCGCACAGAACCACCGGGTGAATTGCCAGATTTTCCGTCACGCCTTCATATCCCCCCGATCGTCGAGCAGCGATTGCTGGCCCATAGCGATTTCGGCTTTCGTTTCAATGAACTGGATTCCGCCCCTGCTCATTCCGTCCATGGCTGCAACACGCACCCCGCACCTTCCCGATAAGTGGCCGTCTGGGTAGCCAGTAGCGGGAAGCGTGCCGTAACGCTTCTGGCTTCAACATCCTGGCTAAGGGAAATTAGTTCCATTCCGGGTTCAAAATCCTTCCGGCAGTCGGACAGGTCGCGCCCCCCGACGAACCGGCAGGAACAGCCAACCCGCGCGGCATAGGACGCACCGGTCACCGCGAAACTGTTCAGCGGTTGCCAGAACCACCCCAGCCCGATTCCCGCCAGCGCGGCGGCCAGCAGGAACAGGCGCAGCGGCAGCCGCGTTTTCCGGCCAGGCGGCGTCGCATCGGAGAGATTACCCGGAACGGGGTTAGTGGTTGCCATTACGGAGCCTTTGGGCGAGGGATGCGCGGCATGTTGCCGCACCGTCTTTCCCTTATCCTGCCATGGCTTGCCCTGCCAGTCCTGATCGGATGCAGTGCGGCAAGCGGTGATTCCGCCCCTCCGCCGCTGGATCAGCAGGCGCTGGCCGCCGTCGTCAAGCAACCCGGCACCCCGCGCGAAGCGCTGGCACGCGCGGTGGACCGGCTGTTCACCGCCGAGGAGATGGCCGAAACCCGCGCCGTGCTAGTGCTGAAGGACGGGCGGGTCGTGGCCGAACGCTATGCCCCCGGCTATCACGAGAACACGCGCTTCATCAGCTGGTCGATGGCCAAGACGATCACGGCCGTGATGATCGGGCAACTGGTGGCCGATGGGCGGCTGCGGCTGGATGAAAGCGTTCCAATTCCCGCATGGCAGCGCGCGGGCGATCCGCGCGGGGAAATCACCCTGCGCCAGCTGCTGCAGATGCGGTCGGGCCTGAAGCATACCGAGGCCGGGCAGCCGGTCTATGAATCCGATGAAGTGCGAATGCTGTTCCTCGACGGGCGCGACAACATGGCCGCCTATGCCGAGGCCCAGCCGCTGGAAGCGGAACCGGGCCGCAAGTGGGAATATTCCAGCGCGACCACGGTGATTCTGGCCGATCTGGCGGCCCGCGCGCTGATCACCAACCCTGATCCGGCCGCCAACACGCCCGAAGAACGCCGCCGGATCGTCAGCGATTACCTGCATACCCGGCTGTTCGATCCGATCGGAATGCGCAGCATGATCCCGGAATACGATGCGTCCGGCACGCTGATCGGCGGCAGCCTGATCCACGGCACCGCCAGCGACTGGGCAAAGTTCGGCGAGTTCCTGCGCAACAAGGGCGCGGTCAAAGGCGCGCAACTGGTCCCGTCAGGGTGGATCGAGTTCATGCTGAAGCCCAGCCCGCGCAATCCCGGCTATGGGGCGCAAACCTGGCTGAATCGTCCGCAGGTGGATGACGGAACCGTGCAATGGCCCGGCGTGCCGACCAGCACGTTCTCCATGAACGGACATCTGGGGCAGTATGTGGTCGTTGCCCCCACGCTGGGAGTCACAGTGGTGCGGCTGGGCAAAACCCAGGATGGCGAACACGAACCGGTCCGCGCGGGAATTGCGCGGATCATCCAGCTGTTCGATTAGGAAGCCCGGTTCGCCAGCAAGTCCTCGGAGGACAGGTCGGTCGGGTCCACGTGGCCTTCCGGATCGGGGTGGATCAGGATTTCGACGCCGGGAAACTCGGCCAGCAGCTTGGCCTCGATCTCGTCCATCACATCATGCGCGGCGCGGATCGTCATGCCCGGATCGACCGCGACATGGAACTGCACGAAATCGCGGTTGCCCGAAGTGCGGGTCCGCAAGTCATGCAGGCCGCGCAGCTCCGGATGGCGCGCGACCACGGCCAGAAAACGCTCCTTCTTTTCCGGCGGCCATTCCTTGTCCATCAACTGGTCGACCGCTTCCTGCGATGCGCCCCATGCGCCCCAGCCCAGCCACAGCGCGATGGCCAGGCCAAAGAACGGGTCGGCCCCGGCCATGCCGGCATACTGATCCAGCGCCAGCGCGGCGATCACCGCCAGGTTCAGGAACAGGTCCGACTGGTAATGCATGTGGTCGGTCGCAATCGCCAGACTGCCGGTCTGGCGGATCACGCGCTGCTGCCATGCCAGCAGCGCGACGGTAGCCAGCATGGCGATGACCGACACGGCAATCCCGCCTTCGGCGGCTTCGGGACGCGCGCCCGCCGCCCACTGGCCAATCGCCCGTGCCGCGAGGCTGAGCGCGGAGATCGAGATCAGCACGACCTGGAACATCGCCGCCAGCGCTTCGGCCTTGCCGTGGCCGAAGCGATGGTTGTGATCGTCCGGCTGGGCGGCCACCCACACCCCGGCCAGCGTCGCCAGACTGGCAACGAGGTCCAGCGCGGTATCGGCCAGACTGCCCAGCATCGCGGTGGACCCGGTGGTCCACGCCGCCCAGACCTTCAGGCCAACCAGCAGCAGCGCAACCGCCGTGCTGGCCAGCGCCGCGCTGCGATTGAGGGAGGCCGCGCTGCTCATGGATAGAGCAACGTGCTGGTCCACCCGCCATCGGGCAGGCGGGTGAAGCGGCGGCGTTCGTGCAGACGGAACGGGCGGTCCATCCAGAATTCGATCGCCTGCGGTTCCAGGCAAAATCCGGTCCAGTGCGGCGGGCGCGGCACGCTGCGGCCCAGATACCGCGCGCCCTCCTTCGCGATCCGGCCCAGGAACGTCAGGCGCGAATCGAGCGGTTCGGACTGGAGCGAAGCGTGCGCCCCCACCTGCGAATCGCGCGGGCGGCTGGCAAAGTATTCATCGGCCACCGCATCGGCCACGGGCGTGGCCAACCCTTCGATCCGCACCTGCCGGCGCAGCGATTTCCAGTGGAACAGCAGCGCCGCGCGCGGATTGGCCAGCAGCTCGCCGCCCTTGCGGCTGTGGGTGTTGGTGTAGAACACGAAGCCTTCCGGGCTGTAATCCTTCATCAGCACCATCCGCACCGACGGGAATGCATCGGGCGTGGCCGTGGCCAGCGCGACCGCATTGGGATCGTTCAGCTCGTGCTTTTGCGCATCGGCAAACCACTGCGCGAACAGATCGAACGGGGCTTCGGCCGGGATCTCGGTATGGCTCTGGTCATCGGTCATGGTGCGCTGCGGCATAGCCCGCGCCGGACCGGGAAGAAAGCGCAACCGTCTCGCAATAAGTTAGGAAAGCTTGCCGCCGGGGCGCAAGCTACCTAGCTAGGGGCATTATGGCAGACCCCTACCAGATCCTTGGCGTGGCCCGCGGCGCGAGCGAGAAGGACATCAAGTCCGCGTATCGCAAGCTGGCGAAGGAATTCCACCCGGACCGCAACGCCGACAATCCCAAGGCGGCGGAACGCTTTTCCGAGATTACCCGTGCTTATGACCTCTTGTCCGACAAGGACAAGCGCGCCCGGTTCGACCGGGGCGAGATCGATATCGACGGCAACCCGGTCATGGGCTTTGGCGGCGGCGGGTTCGGCGGCGGCTTTGGCGGCGGAGGCCAGCGCGGCCATGGCGGCGGCTTCGAAGGGTTTGGCGGCGAAGGCATCGACCTGGGCGACATCTTCGACGGCCTGTTCGGCGGGCGCGGCGGCATGGGCGGCGGTATGGGCGGCGGGCGCAGCCGGGCCGCCCCCAGGGGCGCGAACGTGCAGTACAAGCTGGGCGTTTCGCTGACCGATGCGGCAACCCGCGCGACCCAGCGCATCACCTTGTCCGATGGCAAGACGATCGACCTCAAACTGCCCGCCGGGGTGGAAGATGGCACCCAGATGCGGCTGGCGGGCAAAGGCGAGCCCGGCCCCGGCGGCGCGGGCGATGCCATCGTGGTGATCCACATCCAGCCGCACCCCTGGTTCCGCCGCGATGGCGACAACCTGCGGCTCGACCTGCCGATCACCCTCGACGAAGCGGTGCGCGGCGCGAAAGTGAAAGTGCCGACGGCCGAAGGCGCGGTGATGCTGACTGTCGCCCCCGGCACCAGTTCTGGCAAGACCCTGCGCCTCAAGGAAAAGGGCATGACCCGCAAGGACGGCTCGCGCGGGGACCAGTTGATCACGATCGAAGTGCAGTTGCCCGATGCGGGCAGCGAAGACGCCGCCGAACTCGCCCGCCGCCTCGATGGCTGGCAGGACACGCGCAATCCGCGCAGCCGCATGGGCGTGTAACCGCGTGGAGGAGCGTCCGCTCGACGACGCGCATCTGCCGCTGCTGGCTGCCCCGGACCTCTCGCCAGAAGCACGCCGCGAACGCGCGCTGCGCTGGCGCGCGGGGCTGGAAGAAGCCGCCCGCCCATCGCAGGCGCTATGGGACCGGCTGGGTGCCAGCCGCCTGTTCCGCGTTGCCAGCCGGGTCTGGTCGGGCGCGTGGAACGACGGGTTCATCCATGCCGGGAACCTCGCCTACATGGCGATCCTCTCGCTGTTTCCGTTCTTCATCACCGTCGCCGCGATCTTTGCGCTGGTGGGCGAGGAGGCACAGCGCGCCGCCTCGGTAAAGACCTTCCTGCTGGCCGTCCCGCCAGTGGTGCGCAGCGCGCTGGAGCCGGTGGCGATGGACGTTGTCCAGGCCCGCAGCGGCTGGCTGCTGTGGGTCGGCGGGCTGGTCGGACTGTGGACGGTCAGCAGCCTGATCGAGACGATCCGCGACATCCTGCGCCGCGCCTATGGCACGCCGGTCACTTCCGCGTTCTGGCGTTATCGCCTGATTTCCAGCGGCGTGATCGTGCTGGCGGTGGTGGCCTTGCTGTTCTCGCTGTTCGCGCAAGTGGCCATCGGCGCCGCGCAGCAGGTGATCGCCGCATGGTTCCCGCTGGCGGGGGACTGGGCCGCGACGCTGGCAACCAGTCGCGTCGTTCCGGCGCTGGTGCTCTATGTCTCGCTCTACCTGCTGTTCTACACCCTGACGCCGACAGCCTATCGCGTCCGCCGCTATCCCAAGTGGCCCGGCGCGCTGCTGGTGACCGGCTGGTGGGTGGGGGTGATGGTGGCCCTGCCTTATGTGCTGGCCAGCTTCTTCACCTATGACCTGACTTACGGCAGCCTGGCCGGCGTAATGATCGCGCTGTTCTTTTTCTGGCTTGTCGGGCTGGGCATGGTAGTAGGCGCCGAGTTGAACGCGGCATTGGCCGTCACGCCGGAGGAATGTGACATGATCGGCCATGCCGTAACGGAAACGGACCGCTAGGAAGGGATGGTGGGACCAGAATGACCGGATTGATGCAGGGAAAACGCGGCCTGATCATGGGCCTTGCGAACGACAAGTCGCTGGCCTGGGGGATTGCGCAGAAGCTGGCCGAACAGGGGGCCGAACTGGCCTTTTCCTATCAGGGTGAAGCGCTGGAAAAGCGGGTGCGCCCGCTGGCCGCCAGCCTGGGCAGCGATTTCCTGATCGATTGCGACGTATCCAGCATGGACGCGCTGGACACCGCGTTCGCGACGCTGGCGGCCCGCTGGCCGACGATTGATTTCGTGGTCCACGCCATCGGCTTTTCCGACAAGAACGAGCTGCGCGGCAAGTATTGCGACACCAGCCTCGACAACTTCCTGATGACGATGAACATTTCGGCCTACAGCCTGGTCGCCGTCACCAAGCGCGCCGCCGCGATGATGCCGAATGGCGGCAGCATTCTGACGCTGAGCTACTACGGCGCGGAAAAGGTCGTGCCGCATTACAACGTGATGGGCGTGGCCAAGGCGGCGCTGGAAACCAGCGTGAAGTACCTCGCCAACGATCTGGGTCCGCAGGCAATCCGCGTCAACGCGATTTCCGCCGGGCCGATCCGCACGCTCGCCGCCAGCGGGATCGGCGATTTCCGCTATATCCTGAAGTGGAACGAGCTGAATTCGCCGCTGCGCCGCAACGTCTCGATCGAGGACGTGGGTGGTTCCGCGCTGTACCTACTGTCCGATCTGGCATCGGGCGTGACGGGCGAGACGCACCACGTTGACGCGGGCTACCACGTCGTCGGCATGAAGCAGGAAGACGCGCCGGATATCGCGCTGAGCTGATCCGCAATCGGGCTGGCGGCGGTTTAGGCCGCTGCCAGCACCCGGTCCAGCACCGTGCGCAGCGCCGCCGCGTTCGCCGCAGCCGCCTCCGCCGCATCGCCCGCTTCGGTATAGCAGCGCAGTTCCGGCGCATTGCCCGACCCGCGCAAGTGCACCACCACGCCGTCCGCCATCGTCATGCGAATGCCGTCGGTCAGGTCGACACTGGCCAGCCCGCCATGCTCTCCGGCAAAATAGCCCGCCAGCCGCGCATCGCGCACCGCCGCGTCACCATCCTGCAGGTGCGCGAACAGCCGCTTTGAATCTGCGGGCGGAAATGCCTGAATCCGGTCGCTGTAGGTCACCCGCGCGGGCAGCGCGGCTTCCAGCGCGATCAGCCCGCCCGCCCCGCGCGAGGCGACCAGCGCCGCCAGGATCGGCAGCACCGCATCGCGGGTCGGCAGTGCGGTCAGGACTTTGCCGTCTTGCACAATGTCGCTGCCCAGCAGGAACCCGCCGTTCGCCTCATACCCGCAAACCCGCGTGCCGCCCGCCGCCAACGCCGCATTCATCACCGCGATCACGTATGGCGAACCAATTCGCGTCCGCGCCACGTGGGCAAACTGCCCGGTCAGTTCCAGCGCGGTGTTGCTGCTGACCGGCGTCACCACGTGATCGGCCCCGATCGCCTGCGCACACAGGATGCCCAGCCGGTCCCCGCGCAGCCATTCGCCCGCCTCGTTCGCCAGCAAGGGCCGGTCCGAATCGCCATCGGTCGAAATGATCGCATCGGTGTGCAGCTCCGCCGCCCAGTCGCGCGCGGCGGCGATGTCTTCGGGGCGGACGGCTTCGGTATCGACCGGGATGAACTTTTCGGAACGGCCCAGCACCAGCGCCGCGCCGCCCAGCCCTTCGACGATCTGGACCAGCACGTCGCGGCCCACGGCGGAATGCTGGTACACCCCGATGGTTAGACCGCTCAGCGCGTCCGCCCCGAAGAAATCGACATAGCGCGCCAGATAGGCAGCCGTGACGTCGGTGATCGGGGGCAGCGGCGCGGGGGCCAGCAACTGGTCATCCGCACCGAACAGCGCCGGATCTAGCGACACCACCTGCCCGGTAATCCCGGCCTCGTCATCTTTCAGCACTTCGCCCGCACAGCGATAGAACTTGATCCCGTTGCGGTCGTCCGGGATGTGGCTGCCGGTGACCATCAGCGACGGGATGCCTTGCGCAAAGGCATAGGCCGCCAGCGCGGGGGTCGGGACATAGCCGCAGAACACCGGCTCCCCGCCCAGACTGCGCACCGCTTCGGCGCAGGCGGCCAGAATGCGCGGGGTGCTGGGGCGCAAATCCCCCGCCAGCGCCACCCGCTTGCCCGACGCAAATTCACCCTGATCGCGCAAGTGCTGCAAGAACCCGGCAGTATAGGCAAAGCAGATCCGGTCCGTCATCGCGACTACTTCACCGCGCGCGCCGCTGGTGCCGAATGCCACACCGGATTGCGCCATAAGGTCCCGGACAGTTGACGTCTGAACTTTGCCCATTATCGTTGCTTTTCTTGCCGAATTGGGTTTCCCATGCCGCCATTTGTTTTGCGGTGCAAGGCGTTCCGGCTTAACCTCTATTATTTGAGAGGCTGACCGAAAAAGAAGTTGTGTTATATCAGCGAGATGTGATTCGGTCAGAGTTGCGAAACGACGACGGAGTGACACATGTGGACTGGCACCACCCGGCGGCAGTATGCCAGAGCCGAACTGCTTTTGCCAAGCGATCTGACTGACGCGGAATGGGCGATTTTGGAACCGCTGCTCCCGCCGCGTTCGAAGCTCGGCCGTCCGCCAGTTTGGGATTACCGGCAGATTGTCGAGGCGATGCTATATTTGCTGCGTGGCGGGTTGCCGTGGCGAATGCTATCGCCCGGTTTGTTCCGTCCAATGACCACGGTGCAGCACTAGAGCGCTCTGGACTTGTAACGGTTTTGTGCCGGTCACCTATCTCCCTATGCCACCTTGGCTTCGAAGGCGAGCGGGCTAATGCCGCCCAGATATGAATGGCGCCTTCGGGTATTGTAGAACCCGTTGATGTACTGGAAGATCGCAGCTTCCGCCTGCCTGCGGGTCGGCCATTTCTGGCGCCAGATCAGCTCTGCCTTCAGTGATTTGAAGAATGTCTCGACGGAGGCGTTGTCGTAACAATTTCCTTTGCCACTCATCGATGGACGCAGGCCATGGGCCTGCAGCTTCTTCTGATAGTCATAGGAGCAATATTGGCTGCCGCGATCCGAATGGAAAAGGCAGCCTGGTGGCGGATTGCGGAGGCGCACCGCCATATCGAGTACCCTGATTGCCAGGTCCTTCTTCATCCGGTCACTGACCGCCCAGCCCACAACGCGTCGGCTATGCAGATCGAGGATGACAGCGAGGTAGAGCCATCCTTCGGACGTCCAGACATAGGTGATGTCACCTGCCCACTTCTGGTTGGGCGCAGCAGCAACAAAATCACCATCCAACCAGTTGGCTGCGACACCCAAACGGTGGTGGCTGTCAGTGGTAACCTTGTGTCTGCGGGTGCGGACCGGTTTGATCCCATTGATCTTCATCAGTCGCCCGACACGGCGCTCGCCGATAGCGAGGCCTGCCTCTTTGAGCTCCATCGTCATGCGAGGACGACCATAGCTGCCCAGGCTCAGGCTGTACTGCTCCCGAATGTGGGCCAACACCTTCATGTCTGTGCGGCAGCGCTGGCTGATCGGCCGTGACCGCCACGAACGATAGCCACGGGGGCTGATCCGCATCACCCGGCAGATCGTCTCGACCGGCCAGACATGACGCCAGCTCTCCACGAACGCGAACCTCACGGTCGCTGGCTCGCGAAGAACTGCGTGGCCTTTTTTAGGATATCCCTCTCCTCCTTGAGTACTCGGTTCTCAAGGCGAAGGCAAGTGCTGTCGAACTGGAGATCGACGGTGTGGCCGTGAAGATCAGCCGAGGCGCCGATGCCGGGGTGATTGCTGCAGTGATCGAAGCTCTCAAGGCCACCCGATGATCGGGCCGGGTGTCGGCGCGCGCGTGATGGTCGCGACGCGCCCGGTGGATTTCCGCAAGGGACCAGACGCGCTGGCCGCACTGGTTGGCGCCGATTATGGCGGCGATCCCTATTCGGGCGTGATCTACGTGTTCCGGGCGAAGCGATCCGACCGGATCAAGCTGGTCTGGTGGGACGGCACGGGCCTATACTTGATGGCCAAGAGGCTGGAGTCCGGCGGCTTCAAGTGGCCGGCGATCCAGGACGGTGTGATGCGCCTGACAGCGGCTCAACTGGGTGCGTTGCTTGAAGGCCTGGACTGGCGGCGGGTGCATGGTGGACGCCGACCGCTCGCGCCGCAGATTGCCGGTTGATGGGGCTTTCATGTACTGATTCACTGCCTTCATGCTTATGGAAGCGGACCTTCCCGACGACGTTCAAGCGCTGCGTGCGCTTGTCCTCGAACAGGCCCGCGAGCTCGATGTACTCAAGGTTTTCCGGGCCGAGGTCGAACGGCTGAAGGCGATCATCGACGCATTACAACGTCACCGTTTTGGACGCCGGTCAGAGCAGCTCGATCCTGATCAGTTCGAACTTGCCCTGGAAGAAGTCGAGACGGCGTTGGCCGAGGCAGAACATGCCAGGGATAAGGCAAGCCGGACTCCCGCCGATCGCCCACGTAAGGCCAACCGCGGCTCGCTACCGGCCCATCTCGAACGGATCGAGCAGATCGTCGATGTAGAGGAGGTCGATGGCATTCGGGCCTGTCCCTGCTGCGGCGGCGCGCTCCACCAGATCGGCGAGGACGTGGCCGAACGCCTCGACATCATTCCGACCACCTTCCGCGTCCTCGTCACCCGCCGCCCGCGCTACGGTTGCCGTTCCTGCGAGAGCGCGGTCGTGCAGGCTCCGGCACCAGCACGGATCGTCGAAGGCGGCATTCCGACCGAAGCGCTGATCGCGCAGGTGCTAGTCGCCAAGTATGCCGATCACCTGCCGCTCTACCGCCAGGCGCAGATCTACGCCCGGCAGGGTGTCCAGCTTGATCGATCCACCCTGGCCGACTGGGTCGGGCGGGCAGCCTGGTATCTGCGGCCACTGCGCGATCATATTCTCGAGCGATTGCGACGATCGCAGCGCCTGTTCGCCGATGAGACGACGGCGCCGGTGCTCGATCCGGGGCGCGGGCGAACCAAGACCGGGCAGTTATGGGCCTATGCGCGCGACGATCGTCCATGGGGCGGCGATGATCCGCCCATGGTCGCCTATGTCTACGCCGCCGACCGCAAGGGCGAACGAGCAGAAGCGCATCTCGGCGATTTTGCCGGCATCCTGCAAGTCGATGGCTATGGCGGATATGCCGCGCTTGCCAGACGGCGCCAGCAGATCAGCCTCGCCTTCTGCTGGGCGCACATGCGCCGCAAGTTGGACGCCTCGAAAAACTCTGGCGTTTGAAGGTCGGATTTGATTCACTTCGCCGACGAGGCGTCGGAGGCGGTGATGGCAGGGCAGCCGGGTTTCTT
>NZ_BMZD01000010.1 GCF_014652615.1 Novosphingobium arvoryzae | reverse complement strand
GACGATGGACAACGTCGACCTTGCCCTGGCGGATGTGAACGCCGCCCGCGCCGGGCTGGGTGCCGGGCAGAACCGCCTCGAATCGGCGATCAACAACCTGACCGGCAATGTCACCAACCTGTCCGACGCCCGTTCGCGGATCGAGGACGCGGACTATTCGTCGGAAACCACCGCGATGGCCAAGGCCCAGATCCTCAGCCAGGCTTCGACCGCGATGCTGGCGCAAGCCAACCAGAGCCAGCAGAACGTCCTGTCGCTGCTGCGCTAAGACCCACAGCCTGACCCCTTCCAGGCTTGAACCCGGCGGTCCGTCCCTGACCGCCGGGTTTTTAATTTCTTGTTTGGTGCGGGCAGGCCATCCGGCCTGCCCTTTGCTGTGCCGTCCCGCTCCCCCGTCCGGCACAGCAAGCCAATCGCAGAGGCGATTGGCGCTAAAATCAGTCTTCAAACCCCACGAACACGACCGCTTCGTCCACCGACTTGCGTTCCGATACCACGGCGTTGGCGGGAAAGCTTTCGTCCGGCCAGCCCAGCGCGACCGCTTTCATGATCACCTGATCGTCGGGGATGCCGGCGTGCTCACGCACGACCGGGCTTTGCATGATGCCCTGGCTGTTGATCACGCAGCCCAGCCCGCGCGACCACGCCGCGTTGACCAGCGCGGTGGTGACGGCGCCGCAATCGAACGCGGTATCGTCGCTGTCGGCCAGTTCGCGGTCATAAGTCACGATCACGCAGACCGGCGCGTCGAACTGGCGAAAGCCGCGCAGCACCCAGTCGAGCCGCGCGTCCTTGTCGTCGCGGGCGATGTTCATGGCGGCGAACAGCTGCTTGGCCACGCCAACCTGCCGTTCGCGGTGGACCCCTTCAAAGGCGTGCCCGGTGCGAAACTCGCGGCTGTGCGGCACGCCGGCCAGGTTGCGTTCGGTATTGCCCGCGCGGATCCGGTCCAGCGGCGCGCCGGTAATCACGTGAAAGTTCCAGGGCTGCGAATTCATCGAGGATGGCGCGCGCATCGCCAGGGTCAGGATTTCCGCGATCAGTTCCTTCGGCACCGGCTTGTCCAGGTATCCCCGGATCGAGCGGCGGCCCATGATGACGTCATCGAATTCCACGTGTTGTTTTCCTCTCAGCCCAGAACCAGAACATTGTTTTCGCGCACGATCGGGCGCGTGGTGGCAATCGCCATGACTTCGGCCCCGCCAGTGCGCTCCAGCAGCGCCGACAGGCGCGCGGCGTCCGTCCCGTCCAGTGCGGCGGCCAGCGCCTGCGCGCGGGCCAGGTGCCACAGCGAATGCGGATGGCTGGCCCGTTCCATCGTTACGCCGCGCCACGGATAGCTGATCCGGCCGACATGGGGGTGCACCTGCCGCGCGCCATTGTGCGACACCAGCGTGCCGGGGACGGGATTGTCCAGCCCGGCGACCCACCGGTTGAAGCACGCCGCATCGGCCAGGATGCCCGGCCCCCAGTGCGCGAAGGCCACGGCCAGCACCGCCTCCAGCGTTTCGGGCAGGGCATCGCCTGCCGGGAAGGCACCATCGGCATGGTCGGGATAATCGGTGTCGACCAGCGCGGGCGCATTCATCCGCTCGGTCCAGCGGAACACGCTGGGGGCAGTGGTCTTCATCAGGAAGGCCGGCACCGGATCGCGCGCAAGGTGGGCATAGAGCGGCGCCATCAGGCCGAAATCGGCCAGGCTGGGACGTCCGCCCAGCAGATAGGGGTGGGCCTGAAAATGCGCGTCCAGCACCGCCAGCAATTCGCCATAACTGGCCTCCAGCGCCGGGATCACCGCCTCGGTCACGCCCAGGTTGGGCAGGAAACCCGCGAACTTCGTCATCAGCTGACCGGCCACTTCCAGCCGCTGTGCATGGGGCATCCGCGGGATCGCGCGGGCGAATTCGGTGCGCAGGAACAGTTCCTGCCGGTCGCGATAGGACCAGCGGTAATGCATCGCCAGCGGCAGCAGGTAGTTGGAACCGAACGCATCCAGAAACGCCGCGACCACGCGCTGGACCGGGCCGGGCGGGGTGAAATCCGGGGTGGGGGTGCGCGCTTCGATCCGGTCGATGATGTCGGTCGTATCCTGCACCACTTCGCCCTGCGGCGTGCGCACCACCGGGATCACCATGTGCCCGACCTGCGGAATGATCTGGCCGAGGAATTCCGGGTCGGACGCGATCACCTCGCGATAGGGCACGCCCTTCTTGATCAGGTAGCTGCGCGCCTTGCCGGCATAGAGCGAATGGGGCGTGCCCCACATGACATACTCGCCATGGCCCATGAATCACCCCTCCCGTTTCATCTTGCAACCGAGTGTGGCACGCGTTCAGCTGGCTTGAAAGCCCAGACGGTGTGCCGCCGCGATCAGGTCCGCGCGGCGGTTCGGGGCAAGGCGATTGGCGCGCGCGGTATAGACCTCCACCAGCTCGGCCCCGGCCTTGGCGGGGGAGCCGCTGTCGAACGGCGGGGCCGGATCGTATTCCAGCGCCAGCTGCACCGCGCGGGCGACATCGTCCCCGGCGATCCGCGCCATCAGCGTCAGGGCAAAGTCGATCCCTGCCGTCACCCCGCCGCCGGTCGCGCGGTTGCGGTCGATCACGGTGCGGGCCGCCACCGGTTCGGCGCCGAACAGGGGTAGCAGATCGTGCCAGGCCCAGTGGGTCGTCGCCCGGTAGCCCCGCAGCAGCCCGGCCGCACCCAGCACCAGCGCGCCGGTGCACACGCTCGTCACCCACTCCGCGCCGGACCCCACCTGCCGCACCCAGTCAAGCGCGCCCGCGTGGTCGATCACGCTGGCTACGCCCATGCCGCCCGGCACGCAGAGCAGATCGGCGTGCGGCACGTCGGTAAAGGTCGCGGTCGGCAGGATCGAAAACCCCGCGTCGGTCGGCACCGGCTCAAGGCTGGCCCACACCAGATCGACTTTCGCGCCCGGCAGCCGCGAGAGGAACTGCGCCGGACCGGTCAGGTCCAGCTGGGTGACGCCGGGGAACAGCAGGAAGACGATATGCATGATCCCCATCGTGTCGCCCGCCCGCCTGCTTGGCAAGGTCGTGTCGCATTTGGCCAAGGATCGGAAGGGCGATGGTTGATAGGTCGCGGCCATGAAGCTGAAACTTGCCGTCCGGTCGCTCCTGTTCCCTGCCATCGTGCTGACCGCCGGGATCGGCGGGTACCAGGCCTTGGCCGAACGAACGCCCGGTTTTCCGGCGGCCTATTCGCCTGACGATGCCAATGCCTGCACCCTGCTGGCGCGAGTGCATCGCGACAATCAGCCCCGCGGCAAGCGCAAGGCCTGGCAGGACGTGGTCGATTGGTGGGATGCGGTTTTCCTGCAACGCCCGCATAGCCGGTTCGGCATGTTTACGCCCGAAGTTCGCGCCAAGCTGTCGGTCGAGCAGATCGCGGCCGGGGCGGAGGCGTGCCGCGCCGTCAGCAAGGCCAAGTCCGGCATTGCCCTGCGCCCGCATACCGAGACGCTGTTCGGGCCGATCGCCCCGCCCTCTCCGGTGCAGTTTACCGTGGCGCAGCTGTTTCCCGATCAACCCGCCGCTGACGAGGATGAAGTGGATTGCGCCATGGCGCTGCTGTCGACGCAGTCGCGCGACTTTGGCCTGCCGGAAGACCAGCGCACGCGGTTCGAGGCGGCCTACCTGAAAACCCCGTTCAGCGACTATGGCTTCTTTTCGGGCGAGAACTGGAAGATCAAGGCGGCCTACCGGTCCCGGCACATGGAAGCGGCGCTGAGCCGCGATGAAGTGATCGACGTGGCCAATCGCTGTCTTGCCCGCCGCGACGGGCAGGCCATCGAAGCCAATCCCTATCGCGCCAAGCTGCTTGGGCCGGACCGGATGACGCGCTATCTCGCCCGGCGCGAAAGCGACCGGCAGGAAGCCGCGCGCGCCGCCGAGCGGGCCCGGCTCGCGCAGATTGCAGCGGCCGAGCGCGAGGAAGCGGAGCGCCCGCTGCGCGAGCTGAGCCAGCGCTGCGATGTCGTCGCCAGCGAAGGCGTGGAGCGCGCGGGCCGCAACATGCAGGCGGCCTATCGCATGGCCGAAACCTGGCTCAAGACCGGCCGCTATGGCACCAACTATGCCTGGGAGGATTTCGAGCGGGCCTGCCGCAGCATCGCCAGCACCGAACGGACGCTGGAGAACATGAGCTGCCCCGGCCAGTATGTCAGCCTCGTGCGCTCGACCCGCAGCCGCTTCCAGCTCGACCTTGGCAATGGTGGAGAAGCCTGCCGCGAGGACTGGCGCTAACGCATCAACAGGATCGAGATCCGCCGGTTGCGGGGGTCTTCGGGCTTGTCGCGGATCAGCGGTTCGCGGTCGGCGACGCCCTCGATCCGGCGGAAGCGGGCTTCGGGGATGCCGTCGCGCAACAGGGCCTGCCGGGTCGCTTCGGCGCGTCCGGCGGAGAGCGACCAGTTGTTCGCGCCCATGCCGCCGCGCCAGGGCAGGGCATCGGTATGGCCGCGGATCGAGATCGCGCCCAGTTCCGGGCCGACCATCGCGCCGATGGCCTCCAGCAGTTGTGCCGCCTCGCCGGTCAGGACGGTGGTGCCCAGCTGGAACATCGAAAAGTCGGCATCGTCGACCAGATCGATGCGGATGCCCTGCGTGGTGTCGACCATCCGCACTTGCTTGCCCAGCCGCGCCAGCCGTTCGCTCTGCGCCAGTTTGGCGGCGAGGCGCTGCTGCATCTCCTGCATCTTTTTCACCCGCTCGGCCCCTTCCTTGGGGCCGCCAGTGGTGTCGCGCGGGATGGTCATCGATTTGGTGCCGGTCTGCCCGGCGCGGTTGGGATAGTTGTCGACATCGGTGATCGACGATCCGCCCAGCATCCCGTTCGAACCGGCGCTGCCCTCCTTCAGCTTGACCAGCGTGGGGGTGAAGTAATCGGCCAGCCCCTTGCGCTGCTTCTCGGTGGTTGCGCCCAGCAGCCACAGCAGCAGGAAGAACGCCATCATCGCGGTCACGAAGTCGGCATAGGCCACTTTCCACGCGCCGCCGTGATGCCCGCCTTCGACCACGGTCACTTTCTTGACGATGATCGGGGCGGGCAGCTCATTCTTGCCCTTGGCATCCTTTTTCGCGGCCACGATCAGCGACCCCGCAGCGCGTCGAGCAGTTCCGACAGGCCGGGGCGGAAATCATGCCCCAGCCCGGAGCGGGCGCTTTCCACCACCAGCGGCTGCGGCCAGCCGTGGAGCGAGGCGATCACGACCTGCTTGACCGCGTGAAAGATCTGCTCGTCCGCCTCGATGATCTGTTTCAGCCGGCCCGCCATCGGCGCGACCATGCCATAGGCCAGCAGCACGCCCAGGAACGTGCCGACCAGCGCCGAACCGATCATGCCCCCCAGCACCGAGGGCGGCTGGTCGATCGAGCCCATCGTCTTGACCACGCCGAGCACGGCGGCGACGATCCCCAGCGCGGGCAGGGCATCGGCCAGCCCCTGCAGCGCGTGCTGGGGTTCGTGCAATTCGTGGAAGTGGGTCTTCATGGCGTTGTCCATCACCTCCTCCACCGCGTGGACTTCCAGCGTGCCGGATGAGACGACGATCAGCGTCAGCGTGTCGCAAATCAGCGCGGTGAGTTCCTTGTTGGCCAGCAGGCGCGGGAATTCCGCGAACAGGGCGGAATTGGCGGGATCGGTGACGTGGCTTTCCAGCGCGACCGGGCCTTCCGCGCGCAGCAGCTTCATCAGCTTGGTGCACAGGATGATGACGTCGATGTGGTCCTGCTTGTTGTGCTTTGGCCCCTTGAACACTTTGCCGAAGGCGCCGCCGATGGCTTTCAACCCGTGGAGCGAATTGCCCGTAACCAACGCACCGATGGCCGCGCCACCGATGATCAGCATTTCGTGCGGCAGCGCGTGCAGCACCGGCCCCAGCGCGCCGCCGGTAATCGCAAAGCCGCCAAAGACCATGACGATCAGGATCACGATGCCGATTGCTGCGTACATGTAATTCTATCCTTGGATTATCAGGTCTGGATCGGCGCGGATCAACGCAGCACGTTGAACAGCGAAAGGCCCGCCAGCTTGGCAAAGCTGGCCTGGCTGGCTTCGAGCACGGTCATCACCTGCTGCAATTCGGTGACCGTGGCGGCAAGGTCCGTGCCGCCGACGTCGGCCTGCTCCTCGGCGCGCAGTTCGCTGGTCTGGACGCGGCGGTCGCCGATCAGGTCGATCCAGTTGAGCCGCGCGCCGACCACGGTCTGCGCGGTGGTGATCGCTTCCAGCCCGCCCGCGAGATCGCCCAGCGCATCGCGCGCGGCCTGGGCCGGATCGGCCGCGCCGCCATCGAGTGCGGCGGCCAGCCCGCCGATCACGGCGAACAGGTCGGTTGCGCCGCTGGAGCCGGTGAAGCTGAGGAATTCCGGCCCGGTCAGCCTGCGCGTCACGCTCTGGCCTTCGCCCAGCGGCATTTCCCCGGCGCTGGCGGTTCCGGCGTAAACCGGGTTGCCCGCCGCATCGAAGGTATAGGCCGCCCCGGCGGTTTCGCCGCCGAACAGGGCATGGCCCACGCTGTCGCGGGCGTTGGCCAGCCGGACGATTTCCTGGCCCAGTTGCGCCAGTTCGGTGGCAATCCCCTTGCGCTGGTCGCCGGTCAGCAACCCGCTGGCGGCCTGCGTCGCCAGTTCCTGCGCGCGGATCACATGGTTCGCAAAGCTGGACAGCGCGCTGTCGGTCAGCGTCAGGTCGGATGCGGCGCGCGCGGCGTTGGTGGTGTCGATCGCGGCCATCGCATCGGCGCGAGTCAGGCTGCGCAGGCGCGATGCCGCGACCGGATCGTCGGACGAGCGGGACAGCTTCTGGCCCGTGCCGAGCGCCGTTTGCAGCCCCTCGGCGCGGCTGCGCAGGGTGCCGATGTTGCGGGTCGCGCGTTCGTAGAAGGCGCTGGTGCTCAGCATGGTCATGTCGGCTGTTCCTGTTGCATCACTTCAGCGCCAGCAGGGTGTCGAAGATGTCGGAGGCCACTTGCAGCGCCTTGCCGCTGGCCTGGAATGCCTGCTGGAATCGCACGAGATTGGCGGCCTCCTGATCGAGATCGACTCCGGCCTGTTCGTCCAGCGCGATCCGCGCGGAGCTGGCGATGGCGTCCAGCGCCTCGCTCGTCACGCGGCGACCGGCGACCGCGCTGGATGCGGTGAACAGCAGGCCATCGACCTGCCCGGAAATGCCGGCCGTTTGCAGCGCGTCGCGCAGGGCAGCAAGGTTGGCCGGATCGCGGCTGCCCGCTGCGGCCCCGGCAGGGGCGGTGGCGATGCCGCTGCCGGCGGCCAGCGCTATGGCGATGCCCGCCGCGCCGCTGCCGGTAAACAGCGGCTGGCCGGGCGTGCCATCCAGCGCCACGCCGCTGGCTTGCGCGGTGTTGGCGGCGGCGATCAGGCTGTCGGCGATGCTGTCCAGCGTGGCGCGGTTGTCGCGCAGCGCGGTCAGCGTCTGGGCGTGGCCCGCCAGCTTGCCCGATGACAGCGTGATGGGATTGCCCCCCAGCGTGAAGGCCAACGTGCCATCGGCATTGGCGCTCATCGCCAGCGGGGCGGCATTGCCGCCGCTGACCAGCGGGGTCGGCCCGCCGCCCATGCGCACTTCGACCGTCTGGTCCGGGGCATAGCTGACGGCGATGTCGCCATAGCCCGACAGGCGTTCGAGCAGCAGGTCGCGCTGGTCGAGCAGGGTGACCTGGTCGCTCGTCCCGGTGGTGGTGCGGGTCAGCTGCAGGTTCACCCGGCCCAGCTCCCCCGCCAGGAGGTTGATCTGGTTGACGCCGTCGCTGGCCTCGAAGCGCTGGCCTTCGCCCGCCGTGTCCAGCGCGCTGGCGGCGAGGTTGAAGGTGCGCGACAGCGTGCGGGCATCTTCCAGCACGGCGGCCCGCAGCGACGGGTTGACCGGATCGGAGCTCAGCCGTTGCAGGCTGGCCTCAAAGCCGGTCAGCGCGGGGAACAGCGCGGACTGTTCCAGCGCGGCCTCGATGTTTTCAAACCCGCGCAGCTCCGTGCTGGCGCGCGCGGCATCGCCGCCGGTGCGGCGCACTTCGACCTGGCGGAACAGGTCCGCGTTGCGGCCGATCCCGTCCACCCGCACGCCTGACAGGGACAGGTCGCTGACCCGCAGCCAGCTGCCCGGCCCGGCCATTTCCGACAGGCGCACGCTGCGCCGGATATAGCCATCGGTCGCGGCATTGGCGATGTTCTGGCTGGTGATCTCCAGCGCGGTGCGCGCGGCCTTGACCCCGCTGCTGCCGATGGTGAACAGGTCTGACGCCATGGCCTAGGCCTTCCCCCCGACGAACCGCGCCAGCTGCGCCTCGATCTGCGCGGCGAGGCCCAGCGCGCCGGTCTTTCCGGCGATGTCGGCAAAGTGTTCGTCCTGCATGGTGCGGAACGTATCCAGCGCCTGTCCGCCAAACAGCGGCTCGCCAAAATCGGCCTTGCGCGCCTGAGCCAGCATCTGCCGGACGAAGATCGCCTCGAACTGGCGCGCGGCGGCGGCCAGCTTGTCACGGTCGGTGCCGTGGTTCTGGACCAGCGAACCGGTGGCGAGCAGGGGGGCGGAAACCGGGTTCATATCACCACCATTTCCGCTTTCAGCGCGCCCGCCTGCTTCAAGGCTTCGAGGATCGCGACAAGGTCGGACGGGGTGACGCCCAGCAGGTTCAGCGCGTCGACCACCTTGGCCAGCGAGGCACCCGGCTTGAACAGCGCGACATGGCGGCCATCCTCGGTCGCGGACAGGGTGCTGTCCTGCTGGACGGCGGTGGTGCCGCGGCTGAACGGGGCGGGCTGGACGACGGTGGGGTTCTCGTCGATCTGCACGGTCAGCTTGCCGTGGCTGATCGCCGCCGGGTAGAGCCGCACCGCGCTGTTGATCACGACCGTGCCGGTGCGGCTGTTGACGATCACCCGCGCGGGCGTTTCGGCGGGCGACACGTCCAGCATCTCGATCGCGGCCATCATGCTACCGCGTGCGTCCGGCCCGGCGGGCAGGCGCAGGGCCAGCGTCACGCCGTCCTCGATCGCCGCCGTCCCCGGCCAGCGCTGGTTGATGGCATCGCGCACGCGGGTCGCGGTCAGGAAATCGGCCTGGAACAGGTTCCAACGCAGCACGTCGCCGCTGTCGAACCCGGTGGCGACCGCGCGTTCCACGCTGGCCCCGTCCGCGATCCGGCCCACGGTGGGGACGTTGACTGTCAGCTTCGATCCGTCCGCGCCAGAAATGCCGAGGCCGCCGACCGCGAGGTTGCCCTGCGTCATGGCGTAAATCTGCCCGTCCGCGCCATAGAGCGGGGTCAGGATCAGCGATCCGCCGCGCAGGGACTTGGCCTTGCCGATAGCGGAGACCGTCACGTCGATACGCTGGCCCGGCTTGGCGAAGGCGGGCAGATCGGCGGTGATCATCACGGCGGCGGCGTTCTTCAGCGCGGGGTTGACCCCGGCGGGCAGCTGCACGCCGACCCGGCCGGATACGCCGCGCATGGCCTGCGTCAGGTATTCCAGGCTGTCATCGCCGGTGCCGTTGAGGCCTACGACGATACCATAGCCGGTCAGCTGGTTCGATCGCACGCCCTGAAACGCGCCCAGATCGCGCACGCGTTCGGCATGGGCGGTCTGCGGCAGCGCAAAGGCGAGGGCGAGGCCCAGCAGGTAGAGTGAGCGGATAACCATCGTCAGTCCCCCATCAGAACGGGCTGATCGCGCTGAAGAACTTGCTCAGCCAGCCCTGCCGGCTGGCGCGGCTGACCGCGCCGTCGCCGGCGTATTCGATCCGGGCATCGGCCACGCGGCTGGACGCGATGCGGTTGTCCGCATCGATATCCGCCAGCCGCACGATCCCGGCGAACTGGATCCATTCCTGGCCCTGGCTCAGCAACAAGCGCTTTTCTCCGCGTACCAGTGCGGTCCCGTTGGGGCGCACTTCGGCAATGGTGACAGTGACTTCGCCGTCGAGCGAACTCGTCTGCGAGGCGTTACCCTGCCCGTTGAACGACGATTCCCCCGAAGCTTTAAGGGCGTTGGGGTTCAGGAAGCTGAGCGGACCGGCGGTGGGCGGGGTAATCCCGAACCCGCCGCCACGCTGGGTTTTCGATCCGGCGGACTTGGCGGTGGTGGTGCGTTCCACCAGCATGATCGTCAGCGGATCGCCCACCGCGCGGGCGCGGCGGCCATCATGGAGCGGGGCGTAACCGGCGCTGACGCTGAAAATGCCGCCATCGGCCACGCGCGGAGCGGGTTGGGTGGTGGGCACGGCGGCCTCGAAACCCGGCTTGGGCTTCGGCCCGGCAAGGGCGGGCGATGAAAGCGCCAGCGCCGCGATGAGCACCCCGCGCATCACAGCGTCTGGTTCGCGTTGCGAAGCATCTCGTCCACGGCGGAGATCATCTTCGAATTGATTTCATAGGCGCGCTGCGCCTCGATCATGTCGACCAGTTCCTCGACCACGTTGACGTTGGACGCCTCCAGCATCCCCTGCCGGATCGCGCCGCGTGCCGCGTCCCCGGCCGCGCCGATCTGCGCCGCGCCGCTGGCGGCGGTTTCGGCCAGGTAATTGTCGCCCAGCGCCTGCATCCCGGCCGGGTTGGCAAAGCTGGCGACGGTGATCTGGCCCAGTTCGACCGGCGCGGCATTGCCCGCGACATTGGCGGATACGGTGCCGTCCGGGCCGATCGTCACCGCGCTGGCGCCTTCGGGAATGGTGATCGCGGGTTGCAGGGCATAACCCTGCGCCGTCACCAGCGTGCCTTCGGCGCTGCGGCTGAAATTGCCCGCGCGGGTATAGCCCAGCTGGCCGCCGGGCAACTGCACCTGAAAGAACCCGTCGCCGTCCAGCGCCAGATCCAGCGCGTTGCCGGTGGGGTTCAGCGTGCCCTGCGTGGTGATGCTGGTGGTCGACTGGACGCTGACTCCGGTGCCAAGGTTCAGGCCCGTGGCATAGGCGGTTTCGGCCGAGGACTGCTGCCCCGCCACCCGCGCGTCCTGATAGGCCAGCGTGGCGAAATTGGCGCGATCGCGCTTGAAGCCGGTGGTGCCGATGTTCGCCAGGTTGTTGGCGATCACGCGCATCCGCACGTCCTGGGCTTCCAGCCCGGTTCGGGCGACGTGAAGAGCGGAAGTGGGCATGGGTTAACTCCTTGTGCTTGTTACGAAAGGCGCATCAGACTGGCGCTGCCTTCGTCGAGTTCCTTGGCGGTCGCGACCAGCTTGGTGCGCATGTCGTAGAGGCGCTGGGCTTCGACCATTTCGACCAGCACTTCGCTGGGCCGCACGTTCGATTGTTCCAGCGTGGCCGGGGCCAGGCGCGCATCGGCATCGGCGGGCAGCACCCCGCCGCCGGTCACGCGGAACAGGCCGTCCAGCCCCTTGGCGATGTCGGTCCCGCGCCAGCTTGCCAGCTTCAGCCGGTCGATCTGCTGGGGCGGGGCTTCCGGATTGGCGGGATCGCGCACCATCACCGCGCCGTCCTCGGCAATCGAAACATCGCTGCCGGGGGGAATGGAAATCGGGGCGCCATCGTTCATCACCGGATAGCCTTCGCCGTTGACCAGCAGCCCGTTGGGCGAAACCGACAGGTCGCCGCGCCGGGTGTAGGCTTCGGTCCCGTCGGCGGCCTGCACGGTCAGCAGCGCATCGCCTTGCAGCGCCACGTCCAGCGCGCGGCCCGTGGGGGTCATGGCGCCGGCGGTCATGATCGCGCCGTGGACCGAGGCATCGGTCATCGCGCGCGATTCCAGGCTCGGCCCTTTCAGCGTCATCGGCGTGGCGCGCATGATCTCGGCGCGAAAGCCGATGGTCTGGGCATTGGCCATGTTGCTGGCGATCATCCGCTGGCGTGCCATGCTGGCGGACATGCCGGTCACCGCGGTCCAGATCATCCGGTCCATGCGGGGTTACTCCCTTTGCCTCAGCCGGATCAGCTGCGCAGGTTGATGATCGTCTGCGACAGCTGGGTCGCGGTATCGATCGCCTTGGCGTTGGCCTGGAAATAGCGCTGGGCGGTGATCAGCCCGACCATTTCCTCGGCAATGTCGACGTTCGACTGTTCGAGGCTGCCCGACAGGATCGTGCCGAACCGCGCCGCGCCGGGCTGGCCATAGGTCGCCGGGCCGGAAATGCCAGTGGCCTGCCAGTCCTGCCCGCCGATCTGGAGCAGCCCGCCCGGCGAGACGAAGCTGGCCAGCGCGACTTTGCCGACGTTCGCCACCGAACCATCGGCATAGGACGCGATGACCGAGCCATCGGCCTTGATCGTCACGGCCATGAAATCGAACCCCGTGCCGCTGACCAGCGGGGCCTGCGCGTCAATGGGCGTGGTGGAGGTGACATTGCCCGCCGCATCGACGGGCAGCACCTGCAGGCGGCTGCCCTGCGTGTCGGTGACGAACCCGCCGCCATCCAGCGTGAAATTGCCGTTGCGGGTATAGAACGTCTTGCCGGTGACCGGGGAGACCTTGGTGAAGAAGCCTTCGCCGTTGATCGCCATGTCGAGCGCGCCGCCGGTCTGCTGCGTGGGGCCGAGCGAGAAGTTCTGGTCGATCGACTGGACGGCGGAACCGATGCCCTTGACCAGCTTCGGATTGGCCGAAGCGGAACTGGCGACGATGTCGGCAAAGTTGATCCGGCTTTTCTTGAAGCCGGTGGTTTCGGCGTTGGCGAGGTTGTTGGCGATGACCGACAATTCGGACTGCGCGTTCTTCAGGCCGTTCAATGAGGTGTAGAAGGACATTGGACTTGCTCCTGCGGTGGGATCAGGCGGGGGTTTCAGGGGTTGTGGTGGCGGGCGCGGTGGCCGTGACCTGTTCCAGCTGGGCGGAAATCGCCTTCAGCGTGGCGTTGATCTCGCTGATGCCGGACAGGGACGAGAACTGCGCCATCTGCGCGATCATCTCCTTGTTATCGACCGGCTCCAGCGGGTCCTGCAGCTTCATCTGGGTGGTCATCAGCCGGATGAAATCCGCCTGTCCCAGCGTCTTGTTCTGGGCAGCCGACGCGGCCGCAGCCGGGGCGGAAGTGCCGTTCGAGATTGCGCTTACGGTCATTTCATCCTCATCGTTTCGAGCATCAGCTGCTTGGCGGTGGAGAGCGCCTCGACCAGGTTCTGGTACTGGCGCGAGGCATCGAGCATCTCGACCATCTCGGCGTTTTCATCGACCGGGGCGGCCCAGACATTGCCGTCGGCATCGGCCAGCGGGTGATCGGGGCTGTGCTGTTTCAGCGGCGCGACGTCAGAGCGGACCACGCTGCCGACGCGGACGGTGGAGAGGCCGGTGCGGCGGTCCAGTTCCTCGGCAAAGACGGCGCGGATCGGGCGATAGGCTTCGCCTTCGCTGGCGCTGACGGTGCCGGCGTTGGCCAGGTTGGACGAGGCCGCGTTCATCCGCACCAGCTGGGCGGACATCCCCCGGCGGGCGACGTCGAACAGAGTGAAAGGCTGTCCGGCCATTTTTTAATCGCCCTTCAGCGCGCGGGTCAGCGTTTCGATCCGCCCGCGCACGAAGGTCAGCGTGGCCTGATAGCCGACCGCGTTTTCGGCAAACGCCGTCTGCTCGGTCGCCATTTCCACGGTGTTGCCGTCCATGCTGGGCATCACCGGCACACGCCAGCGGGTGGCCTGCGCCACGGCCTGGTCGTTGCTCAGCCCTTCGGTGCGGGCTTTCAGCGCGGCGGCGAAATCGATGTCGCGCGCCTTGTAGCCGGGGGTGCCGGCGTTCGCGATGTTCGACGTAATCAGGCCCATGCGCTGCGAGCGCAGCTGCAGTGCGGTGCCATGAATTCCAAACAGGCCTTCAGCCATTGTCCCGTCTCCGGTTGGTTGCGTGCCTGTCAAAGAGCAAAGGGTGTGCCAGTTTGCCGAATGGCGGTTTTCCGGGGGTTTGCGGCTGCGGCGGCGCGGGGCAGGCGGCAAATCCTTGCCGGAATGCGGCAAAGTTGGGTTGCCGCCTGAAATGCTGCGCGCACCGCCGTCCTTCGGAGGGAAGGAGTGCACACCGCGATGAACCTGATGACCCTGATCGACGGCCCGTCGGCCCTGATCGTGCTGGGCGGCACCGCGCTGGCGACCGTGCTGCGCTGCGGGATCGGTGATTGCCGGATCACACTGCGCAAGCTGGGCCAGCTGGGCCAGCCGCAGTTCGACGCCGATGGCACCCGCGCCGAAGTGGCGCTGCAGGTGCAGGAAATCCGCCAGGACGGATTCCTGCGCGCGCCGCTGCATCATTTCGACGATGACGAGTTCGAACAGGCAACCGAAGCGATGATCGCGCGCCGGTCTGTGCAGGCGCTGCTGGAAAGCCACGCCGCGTTTCGCGCGCGGCGGCTGGCCGGGGCGGAGCGGGCCGTGCGCACGCTGGCGCAGGCGGCAGAGCTGGCCCCCGTGTTCGGCCTTGCCGGAACGCTCGTTTCGCTTAGCCAGTTGCCGGTCGAAGGACTGGCGCGCGGGGCGTTTGCGGGGGCGATCTCGATGGCGGTGGTGACGACGCTCTACGGCTTGCTCGCCGCGAACCTGCTGCTCGCGCCGCTGGCCCGGATGATCGAGCGCGCCGCACAGGCCGAGGAACGCGAGCGGCAGGCGGTGATCGACTGGCTCGCCGCGCAGCTCGCCGATCTCAACCCCGCTTCTCCGCCGCTCCCCGGCGATCCGCTGGCCGAGGCAGCATGATCGCGCGCGCGGGCAGCGGCTGGCAGACGGTGCTGGCCGACCTGTCGCTGATTCTGTTCATGGTCACGGCAGCAGCGGTGCAGGATGCACCGGCCGTGCCGCCCGCCCACTCTGCTACCAACTCTGGCGCGCCGACCGCGCCCCCGGCGCTGGCCGATCCGGTCGCGGTGTGGCGCGGGGTGGATGCGGCTGAACTTGCGCGCTGGCTGAAAACCCAGCCCGCCGATCCGCGCCAGCGCCTGACGATTGTTGCCCCCACCGATGCCGCCGCCCTCGCGCTTGAAATGGCGCGCGGGGCGGGGCGGCCCGCGCGACTGGTGATCGAGCCGGACGGGCAGGGCACCCCCTATGCCACGCTGACCTATGACCAGAGCGCGGGTCTGGCACGCGCATTGCAGCCAGCCTCGCAGCCTCAATCCACCGGAGTTGACCGATGATCCGTTATGCCATCCTGCCGCTGGCCCTGCTGGCGGCGCCCGCTCAGGCCGGGCCGCTGGCCGACCTCGCCATGATCGACCACGCGGTTGCCGCCTTTGCCGGAGCGCCCGCCACGCCAGTGGATCGGCGCTTGCGGTTGGCGGCCTGCGCCCAGCCGCTGGCGCTGGCCTGGCACGGGCCGCAGCGGGATCGCGTGCGGGTGGAATGCCCGCAGCCCGGCGGGTGGCGGCTGTTCGTGCCGCTGGCGGCGGCGCAGGACCTGCCCGGCGAAGCGGCCGCGCCGGTCGTCGCGCGCGGGGACGCGATCAGCATCACCGTCAGCGGCAGCGGCTTTGCCGTGTCGCAACCGGGCGAGGCGCTGGAAAGCGGCGCGGCGGGCGCGTGGATCCGCGTGCGCACGCTGAACCCCAAGGCCCAGCCGCTGCGCGCGCGGGTGATCCGGCCCGGCGTGGTCGGAATGGATTTGCCGTAGGGCGGAAAAAGCTTGCCGCCCGCCCTTAAACGCGGGCTGCCAGTGCCGTCCTTGGCTGTGAACCATCAACCAGGAGCGGCACCATGCCTTCCATCGAATTCGGGCCGAAAGGCCTCCAACCGGCCCGCGCCGTTGGCGCGGTGGATGTTCGGGCCACCCGTCCGGATGCCCGCCCGGCCGCGAAGGACGCGGCGGCGGCCAGCGATGCCCCCACTGTCGAGCGCAGCGATGCGTTCAAGGCGGGCGCGGCGCCGGTCGATGCGGAGCGGGTCTCCGAAATCCGCAAGGCGATCGACCGGGGCAACTACCCGGTGATCCCGATGCGGGTGGCGGATGCCATGATCGCAGCGGGCCTGCTGCTGAGGAGCGGGAAATGAGCGGAACCACCGCAATGCGCGAAAACCTGCGGCAGATGATTGCCGTGTTGCAGGCCGAACGGCAGGCGCTTGCCGGGCTGGACCTGGACGCGATCATGGGCTGCGCGCAGGACAAGGTCGCGCTGTGCGGCACGCTGGACGAATGCGGCCCCTTCGTGGAGGCCAGCCAGATCGACGAGGAATGCCGGGGGCTGCTGGATGCCGCACGGCGTTTGAACGAGGTAAACCGGCAGGTTCGCAACCTGATCGCGGCCAATGTCGCCGCCCGGCTGGACGCGCTGACCGGCAGTCCGGCGCTCTACAACGCGCCCGGCAATGCCCGCGCCGCCTATGCCTATACGGGCGGCCGCATCTGATTTGGCACGCCCCTTGCTGAACCCCCAGCGAAGTCATTTCGCACCGGGAGTTCGGCTTGAGCCAGACACCATCCATTGCTGCCGCTGCTGCCGGTCCGGTTCGGGCCGACGTGCAGGCGGCAATTGCCCGCGCCGCGCAGGCGACCGGGGTCGATTTTTCCTATCTGCTGGCGCAGGCGCGGATCGAATCCAGCCTGAACCCCGCGGCGCGGGCGCAAACGTCCAGCGCGGCGGGGCTTTATCAGTTCACGCAAGGGACCTGGCTGGCGATGCTGGACCGCCACGGCGAGCGGCACGGGCTGGGCTGGGCCGATGCGGCGATTGCCGGCGGCAAAGTCAGCGATCCGGCGCTGCGGTCGGAAGTCATGGCCCTGCGGTTCGATCCCGCCGCCTCCGCGCTGATGGCTGCCGAACTGGCGAACGACAACCGCGCCAGCCTGACCGCCACGCTGGGGCGCGAGCCGGACGCGGCTGAGCTGTATGTCGCACACTTCCTGGGGGCCGAAGGGGCCGGACGGTTTCTGACCGCGCTTGCCGCCGATCCCGGCCAGTCCGCCGCCGCGCTGCTGCCTGCGGCGGCGGCGGCGAACCGGGGCGTCTTCTTTGCCGATGGCGCGCCGCGTTCGGTCGGGCAGGTGATGGACCTGCTGCGCGGCAAGGTTGCCGCCGCGATGGACGGCACCGCGCTGCCGGTTGCTGCAACCAGTCTGGCCGCAACCAACCCCGCGCTCGGCCCCATCGCGCGCGAATTCCACGCCGCCGCCGCCGCACCGGCCGAGGCCGCGCGGCCGTCGATGGCGGATACGCTGGCGACAACGTTCGGCGCGGGCGGCTCCAGCGCGCTGCCGGGCCATGTCCGCGCCGCCTATGGCAAGCTCAGGGCGTTCGGGCTGTGACCTGGCTCTCGCGCATCAATCCCACGGCGTTGGCCCTGCCGGCGGGGATCCTGACGCTCATCTGCCTGATGATCGTGCCGACCCCCGCGGTGGTGCTGGACGTGTTCTTCGTCCTCAACATCGCGCTGTCGGTGGCGATCCTGATGGCGGCGATGAACGCGGAAAAGCCGCTCGACTTCTCGTCCTTCCCGTCGGTCCTGCTGTTCGCCACGCTGCTGCGTCTCGCGCTCAACGTGGCCTCGACCCGCGTCGTGCTGGTCAACGGGCACCAGGGCGGGGCGGCGGCGGGCCACGTGATCGAGGCGTTCGGCGCGTTCCTGATCGGCGGCAATTTCGCGGTCGGGCTGTTCGTGTTCATGATCCTGATGATCATCAACATGGTGGTCGTGACCAAGGGCGCAGGCCGCGTGTCGGAAGTGTCCGCGCGCTTCACGCTGGATGCCTTGCCGGGCAAGCAGATGGCGATCGACGCCGATCTGGCGGCCGGGCTGCTCACCGCTGACGAGGCCAAGGCCCGCCGCCGCGAGGTTTCGACCGAGGCGGACTTCTATGGCTCGATGGACGGTGCCAGCAAGTTCGTGAAGGGCGATGCCATCGCCGCACTGCTGATCCTGGGCGTGAACATCATCGCGGGCTTCTGCCTGGGGATGATCAGCCACGGCCTGAGCGCGGGCGAGGCGGCGGAAAAGTATGTCACGCTGGCCGTGGGCGATGCGCTGGTGGCGCAGGTTCCGGCGCTGCTGCTGTCCATCGCGGCGGCCGTGATCGTGACCCGCGTGTCCGACAGCCGCGACCTGACCGGGCAGATCGGCGGGCAGCTGGCCAGCCCCGGCACGTGGCTGCCGGTCGCCATCATCCTTGGCGCGATCGGCGTGATCCCGGCCATGCCGCAGACGATTTTCCTGCCCGCTGCCGGCCTGGCCTTCTGGCTGTGGCGCAAGCTGCGCGAGCGCGCGGCGCGGCCCGAACCCGCCGTGGTCGAGGCACCGCCCGCCGCCGATCCGGGGCGGATCGTGCTGGAGGACGTGTCCGACCACACACTGGTGACCATCGAACTCGGCTATGGCCTGGTCCAGCTGGTCGATGACCGGCGCGGATCGCCGCTGGTCGCGCGGATTACCGGCGTGCGCAAGCAGCTCAGCCAGGCGTTCGGCTTCGTCGTGCCGCAGTTCCGGGTGCGCGATTCGCTGGATATCTCGCCCAATGACTATCGCATCCTGCTGGGCGGGGTGCCGCTGGGGGGCGGCACGATCCGCCCCGACCGGATCCTGGCCATCGATGCGGGCGAAGTGCGCGGCGATCACAAGCTGGCGGGCGAAGCCACGGTCGATCCCAGCTTTGGCTGCCCGGCGCTGTGGATCGAACCGGCCGCGCGCGACCATGCGATTGCCGAAGGGTTCCTGACGGTCGATGCCAGCACGGTCATCGCCACCCAGCTGAACCAGCTGCTGGGCGAACGGCCGCAGGCGCTGCTTGGGCCGGATGAAGTCCGCGCGATCCTTGACGGGGTGAAGGACCATTCCGCCGGGCTGGTGGAGGCCGTGTATCCCCAGCCGCTCTCGCTCGCCGCGCTGACGCGCCTGCTGCGGGCGCTGCTGGAGGACGGGATTCCCATCGGCCACCCGCTGCCGATCCTCTCCAGCCTGGCCACAGCGGTGCAGCAGACGCTGGACCACGACCGGCTGGTCGAACTGGTCCGCGCGGAGCTTGGCGGGCTGATCGTGGGGCGCATCTGCGCGCCGGGAGAGCGCTTGCCGGTGCTGACGCTGGATGCCCAGCTGGAAGCCGCCATCGTCCAGGGGTTGACCGACCCCGCCACCGGCCAGCCGGTGATCGAGCCGGATCTCGCCCGCAACATCGGCGAACACGTTGCCAATCTGATCGCCCAGCGCGGCCCGTCCGCGCCGCCGCTGGCGCTGATCGTCCAGCCCCGCGCCCGCCGCGCGCTGGCCGCGCTGCTGAAGCTGCGCGCGCCGTCGTGCCTGGTGCTGTCCATTGCCGAACTGCCGGTGTCGCAGCCGATCGAGGTGGTCGCCGTGATCGGCGGTCCGGCCCCGGCGCCCGCCCCTGTTCAGACGGCTGCGCTCCCGCACCCTGAAATCCTGTCCGAAGCAGAAAGTATCGCCGCATGAAACACGATCATCGCAGCTTTGCCGCCGCTGGTGCCTATCGCACCGATGCGAGCGAACGGGTCCGCCGGTTCGTGCCAATGGTCCGCCGGATCGCCTGGCACGTCCACGGCGGCGGTCGGCCGGGGATCGAGCTGGAAGACCTGATGCAGGCCGGCATGGTCGCCCTGACCGAAGCCGCCCAGCGCCACGCCGGGCCGACCGAGGACGGCTTTGCCGCTTACGCCAAGCTGCGCGTGCGCGGGGCGATGGTGGACCTGATCCGCCGCCACGTGCCGCTCTCGCGCGGGTCGACCGAGCGGCGGCGGCAACTGCGCGAGGCGCAGACCCGGCTGCGCGGGCAATTGGGCCGCGATCCCAGTGCCGCCGAACTGGCCGAGGCGATGGGCCTGCCCGAGGCCGAACTGCACGCCATGCTGACCGCCAGCGAGCCGGTGCGATTCGAGGCGATCGACGAGGTTTACAGCGAAAGCGACATGGCCTTTGCCGATACCCGCCCCGACAGTCTGGCCTTGCTGGAGGACGAGGAACTGCGCCTCAGCGTGGCCGGGGCGATTGCCGAACTGCCTGATCGGCTGCAGCTGGTGATCCAGCTCTACTTCGTCGAGGAGCTCAATCTCGCCGAAATTGCCGAAGCGCTGCAGGTATCGGTCCCGCGCGTCCACCAGCTGAAAGCCCAGGCGCTCGACAAGCTGCGGAGCGCGCTGGCCGGGGTGGCCGATGTTATATGATCTTGCACAGAAAGGCCCGGCGCTGCATAGCCTTACGCCATGACCGCCTGCGATACCTGCCTGGTGCGCAACCGCGCCATCTGCTCTTCCCTCGATACGGAAGAGCTTAAGGCCTTGAATAATATCGGCCGCCGCCGGACGCTGACCCCCGGCGAATCGCTGATGTGGGAAGGGGAGGATTCGGTCCTCGTCGCCAACGTCATCGAAGGGGTGCTCAAGCTGTCGACCGGGACGGAGGACGGGCGCGAGCAGATCGTCGGCGTGGTCTATCCTTCCGATTTCATCGGCCGCCCGTTCGGCGCGACATCCGGCCACGGCGTCACCGCGTTGACCGAGGCGCGCGTCTGCGTGTTCAGCCGCAAGGATTTCGATGCCTTCGCGCGCGAACATCCCGCGCTGGAGCACAAGCTGTTGCAGCGTACGCTGGCCGAACTGGACCGCACGCGGCGCTGGATGCTGCTGCTGGGGCGCAAGTCCGCCGGCGAAAAGCTGGCCAGCTTCCTGCTGGAAATGTCGGAGCGGCTGGTCCAGCCGGGCTGCATCGATGCGCCTGATCTGCCGCTGCGCCAGTTTGCCCTGCCGTTTTCGCGCCAGCAGGTGGCCGATGTGCTGGGCCTGACCATCGAAACGGTCAGCCGCCAGTTCACCCGTCTGAAAGCCGATGGGATCATCGACCTGCCCTCACGCCGTGAAGTGGTGATTCTCGACCGGGAAGGCCTCGCGGCCGAGGCGGGTTGACCCGCCCCGGCCCACGGACCGGATCAGAACCGGGCGTAGACACCGCCCGAGACAACCCACGGATCAAGCTTGTGCGTGGTCGACAGCGCTTCGACCCCGCCAGCGGTGTAGAAGTGCGTCTTGGCCTTCATGAAATAGCGCTTCGCGTCGAGCGAGATGCCCAGGCCCGAGTCGCCCAGCGGCACGTCCACGCCAGCCTGCAGCGCCACGCCGAACTTGTTGTCCATCTTCAGCTTGGTCGCACCCAGCGCCTGCGCGGTCGCGCCGGGCTTTTCGTCGAAATAGAAGAACACGGCCGGGCCAGCGCCGACATAGGGTTTGATCCCACCGGCATTGAAGTGGTACTTCAGGGTGACCGTCGCGGGGAGGATCAGCACATGCTGAGCGATATCCGCGCCAGCGATTGCGCCGGTGCCGGTAACATGATGCTGGGTGAAGCAGCAGATCGTCTCGACCGAGACGTTCGGCGTGGCGAAGTATTCCACCGCCAGCGTCGGGACGACGTTGTCATTGGCCTTGGTCGCCAGCGCGGCGGAAGGTGCGGCAGTCAGGTTGACGTTGACCGATTCGATCTTGCCATCCGGCAGCACGCCCGTGGCGAGCACCTTGACCTGGATCTTGCCTTCCGGATCGGCGGCTTGGGCCGGCGTTGCCAGCATGGTGGCGGCAGCCAGTGCCGCTGCGATGGTGAGCTTCTTCATAATCCCTCATCCGAGCGCCGCAGTGGTCGCACCGTGCGACCAAGGCAATTACGGCGTCACAGGGGAAATGCGCCCAGGGTGCGCCTGCGAACATTGATATTTCGCAATTTCACACGTTTTTCCGGGAACTTTTGTTGCAATCCGTGCAATTTGATCCGGGTCAATGTTGCAATGCAGAAGCCGGTTGAAATGGGACAGTATTGGTAATATTAGTTTTTTCTCATTTAACCCTGCTATGAGGGGATAGGGGCTCATGGAATCCGTAGTGGCACGCGCTGGCTGGTGGCTGGTTGCGCTATTCGTCGCCATTGTGGCTTACGCGAACGCGGTTGATGCCGGGTTTGCGGTCCACATGGTTGTTTTCGCACTGGCGGCCTTGGCCGGGCTGGTGATCAAGCTGACCGGGACCAACTACAAGCTGGCGACCGCCGGCTTTGGCAAGCTGGTGCCCGATCAGGGCAAGTATGATGACGATCTGGTCCGCTGGGGCGTGATCCTGACGACCTTCTGGGGCGTCGTCGGGTTTCTGGCCGGGCTGTACATCGCGTTGCAGCTGGCCTTCCCGGTGCTGAACCTGGGGTTTGAATACACCACGTTCGGACGCCTGCGGCCGCTGCACACTTCGGCGGTGATCTTCGCCTTTGGCGGCACCGCGCTGATCTCCACCTCGTTCTACATCGTCCAGCGCACCTGCCGCACGCGCCTTGCGCTGCCGGGCCTCGCGAAGTTCGTGTTCTGGGGCTACCAGCTGTTCATCGTGCTGGCCGCGACCGGCTACCTGCTGGGGGTGACCCAGGGCAAGGAATATGCCGAGCCGGAATGGTACGTCGACCTGTGGCTCACGCTGGTCTGGGTGGCTTACCTGGCGGTCTTCGTGGTTACGCTGATCAAGCGGACCGAGCCGCACATCTATGTCGCCAACTGGTTCTTCCTGTCGTTCATCCTGACCGTGGCGATGCTGCACCTGGTGAACAACGTGAACATCCCGGTCAGCATCTTCGGCAGCCGCAGCTATCCGCTGTGGGCGGGCGTGCAGGGCGCGCTGGTCCAGTGGTGGTACGGCCACAACGCGGTGGGCTTCTTCCTGACCGCCGGCTTCCTGGCGATGATGTACTACTTCGTGCCGAAGCAGGCCGAACGCCCGGTCTACAGCTATCGCCTGTCGATCGTGCACTTCTGGTCGCTGATCTTCCTCTACATCTGGGCCGGTCCGCACCACCTGCACTACACCGCGCTGCCCGACTGGGCGCAGACGCTGGGCATGGTGTTCTCGGTCATGCTGTGGATGCCCAGCTGGGGCGGCATGATCAACGGCCTGATGACGCTGAACGGCGCCTGGGACAAGGTCCGCACCGATCCGATCATCCGCATGATGGTCATCTCGGTCGCGTTCTACGGGATGAGCACGTTCGAAGGCCCGATGATGTCGATCAAGTCGGTCAACAGCCTGTCGCACTACACCGACTGGACCATCGGTCACGTCCACTCCGGCGCGCTCGGCTGGAACGGGATGATCACCTTCTCGGCGATCTACTTCCTGGCGCCGCGCCTGTGGGGCCGCAGCCGGATGTATTCGCAGCGGATGATCAACTGGCACTTCTGGCTCGCGACGCTGGGGATCGTGTTCTACGCCTCCGCGATGTGGGTGGCCGGGATCATGCAGGGCCTGATGTGGCGCGAATACGGCGCTGACGGCTACCTGGTGAACAGCTTTGCCGAAACCGTGGCCGCGCTGCACCCGATGTACCTGCTGCGCGCGTTCGGCGGGGTGCTGTACCTGACGGGCGGGATCATCATGGCCTACAACGTGTGGCAGACCATCGCCGGCAACCTGCGCCAGGAAGAACCGCTGTATCAGCCGGAATACTCGGCCGATGCCGACCGTCCGCTGACCGCCGTTCCTGCCGAATAAGGGTGACTTCCAATGACTGCTGAAACCATCAAGGATCAGGCACCCAAGGAGGCTTGGGGCCGTCACAAGAAGCTTGAGCGCAACGTTGCGCTGCTGGGGGTTGCCGCGTTCCTCACGGTGACCGTGGGCGGGATCGTCGAAATCGCGCCGCTGTTCTGGATCGACAACACGATCGAGAAGGTGGACGGGATGCGGCCCTACACGCCGCTGGAGCAGGCGGGCCGCGACATCTTCGTGCGCGAGGGCTGCTATGTCTGCCACAGCCAGATGATCCGTCCGTTCCGGGACGAGGTCGAACGCTATGGCCACTACAGCCTGGCGGCGGAATCGATGTATGACCGGCCGTTCCAGTGGGGCTCCAAGCGCACCGGGCCGGACCTGGCGCGCGTGGGCGGGCGTTATTCGGACGAATGGCACGTCCAGCACCTGAAGAACCCGCAGAGCGTGGTGCCTGAATCGGTCATGCCGCAATATGCGTTCCTGGCGAAGAAGGACCTCGATGCGGGCGATCCGGCGGCAACGCTGACCGCGCTCTACCGCGCCGGCACGCCCTATACCAAGGAGCAGGTGGAGAACGCCGCGGCCGACCTGGCCGTCCAGGCCGATCCCAATGCCGACGCGAGCGGGCTGCTCAAGCGCTATCCCAAGGCCCAGGCGCGTGACTTTGACGGCGATCCGTCGCGCGTGACCGAAATGGACGCGCTGGTTGCCTACCTCCAGATGCTGGGGACGCTGGTCGATGTGAACAGCGCCGCCGCGCAGGAGGAACTGGCCAAGGAAAAGGGCCGGTGAGCACGCACTCCACATATGACGCGCTGCGGCACTTTGCCGACAGCTGGGGGCTGGCCGCAATGGTCGTGACTTTCCTGGTGCTGGCGCTCTGGCCGTTCCGGCCGGGTGCCCGGGAAGACAACGAAGCGGCCGCAAACATGATCTTCAAGGACGAAGACGATGGCGAATAAGCGTATCGACGAACCGACCGGTGTCGAGACTGTCGGCCATGAATGGGACGGCATCGAGGAACTGAACAACCCGCTGCCGCGCTGGTGGATCATCACCTGGGTGCTGACCATCCTGTTCTCGATCGGCTACATGGTGGTCTATCCCGCCTGGCCGCTGATCTCGAAGGGAACCGAGGGCATCTGGGGCTGGACCAGCCGTGGCCAGCTGGCCAACGAAACCAAGGCCGCCGAAGCCGCCCGCGCCACCACGCTGGCCGCGCTGGCTGCCACCCCGATCGAACAGATCCCGGGCGATCCCAAGCTGCTGGCGGCGGCGAAGGCGGGCGGCAAGGCCGCGTTCCTCGTCAATTGCGTGCAGTGCCACGGTTCGGGCGCGGCGGGCAGCATCGGCTATCCCAACCTGAACGACGACGACTGGCTGTGGGGCGGCAACGTCAAGGACATCGAGTTCACCCTGCTGCACGGTATCCGCCAGCCGGGCCATGACGCGACCCGCACCAGCCTGATGCCCAGCTTCGGCCAGGACGGGCTGCTGACTGCGGCGCAGATCAGCGATGTGGCCGATCACGTCCTGTCGCTGTCGGGCAAGGCTGCGGCCAATGCCAACGGCGCGGCGGTGTTCGCGGCCAACTGCGTCGCCTGCCACGGCACCGATGGCAAGGGCCTGCGCCAGTTCGGCGCACCGAACCTGGCCGACGCCATCTGGCTCTATGGCGGCAAGAAGGAACAGGTCACGGCGAGCATTCACAAGGCGCGCGCCGGGGTCATGCCTGCCTGGGGGGGCAAGCTTGACGCGGTGACCATCAAGATGCTGGCAGTCTATGTCCACTCGCTGGGGGGCGGTGAAGACTTCTCGGAAGCTCCGACCACTCCTGCAGCAGCGGACACTGGAAATGCACAGCCCTGAACCAGCCCCCGGCCATCTTGACCTCTATGCGAAGCGCAAGGCCGTCTTTCCCAAAGCGGTAGACGGCCGCTTCCGCCGCTTCAAATGGCTGGTCATGGTGGTCACTCTGGCCATCTACTACGGGACGCCGTGGCTCCGCTGGGACCGCGGCCCCTATGCCCCCGATCAGGCGGTCCTGCTGGACCTTGGCAACCGCCGGTTCTTCATGTTCGGGATCGAAATCTGGCCGCACGAATTCTATTTCGTGGCCGGGCTGCTGATCATGGCGGGCATCGGCCTGTTCCTGGTCACCAGCGCGGTGGGCCGGGCATGGTGCGGCTATTCCTGCCCGCAGACTGTCTGGACCGACCTGTTCCAGCACGTGGACCGGTTCATCGACGGCGATCGCAACGCCCAGCTGCGGCTGGAAGCGGCGCCGTGGGGGCCGCAGAAGATCTTCAAGCGCGGCCTGAAGTGGACGATCTACCTGGTCATCAGCTTCTGGACCGGCGGCGCATGGATCATGTATTTCGCCGACGCGCCGACCCTGACCCGCGAATTCTGGGCCGGGGATGCCGCGCCGGTGGCCTATGCGACCGTCGCCGTGCTGACCGCGACGACCTTCCTGCTGGGCGGGTTCATGCGCGAGCAGGTCTGCGTCTACATGTGCCCCTGGCCGCGCATCCAGACGGCGATGCTCGATGAAAAGTCGCTGATCGTCACGTACAAGGACTGGCGCGGGGAACCGCGCGGCAGCGTCAAGAAGGCGGAAAAGAACCCCGGCGCCGTGGGCGATTGCGTGGACTGCAACCAGTGCGTCAACGTCTGCCCGACCGGGTATGACATTCGCAATGGGCCGGACATCCAGTGCATCACCTGCGCGCTGTGCATCGATGCCTGCGACAGCGTGATGCAGCAGATCGGCCGCCCGCGCGGACTGATCGACTATGCCACGCTGGAAGACTGCGAGATCGAGCGCGCCGGCGGCCAGCCCAAGCCGATCATGAAGGCATTGTTCCACACTCGCACGCTGGTTTACCTCGGCGTGTGGGGCGCCATCGGCCTGGCGCTGCTGTTCGCCCTTGGCGTGCGCACCCAGATCGACGTGTCGGTGCAGAAGGACCGCAATCCGCCGTTCATGCTGATGAGCGACGGGGAAATCCGCAACGCCTACACGGTCAAGCTGCGCAACATGCAGACCCGCCCGCGTCTGATGCAGGTGACGCTGGAAGGGCTGCCCGGCGGTGTGATGTGGACCGACGAAATGGCCCGCGAAAAGGCCGCGCGCGAAATCCGGGTGACCGTTGCGCCCGACCAGGTCGAGGTCATGCGGGTCTATGTCGTCGCTCCGTCCGATACCACGCCGCAGTCGTTCAGTTTCGCACTGAAGGCGACCGACGCCGAAGGCGGTGGCGACACCAGCGAAGCGCGCTTCGACGCGCCAGAGGAATGAATATGAAGGCGTTCACCAAAGGGCCGCTGACCGGGTGGCATTTCACCGCGATCATCGTGTCGTTCTTTGCGGTGGTGATCACGGTCAACCTGGTCATGGCCCGGTTTGCCTCCTCGACGTTCGGCGGGGTGGTGGTCGAAAACTCCTATGTCGCCAGCCAGAACTACAACGAATGGCTGGCGGCGGCGGAAAAGCAGAAGGCGCTGGGGTGGACGGCCACCGCCGCGCGGCAGGCCGACGGGCGCGTGGCCTTGACGCTGTCTAAAGTGAATGGGGCTGGCGCAACCGATCCGGGAGTGACGGTTGCGGCGGTCGCTCGCCATCCGCTGGGCCGCCAGAGCGACGTGGCGCTGGCGTTCAGCGCGACCGGTGCCGGGCAGTTCCTGTCTGAAACCGCGCTGCCGGCCGGCCGCTGGAAACTGCGGATCGCGGCGCGTGACGCGGCAGGTCAACCCTGGCGGACCGAACTGGACATCAAGTGAACGCGATTGCCCCCACGACCGGCCTGACGCCTGCGGAATCGACCGTGCTGGTCGTGCCGGGGATGCACTGCGCCGGATGCATGGCGAAAGTCGAACGCGCGCTGGGCGCGGTGCCCGGCGTGGTTGCCGCGCGGGTCAACCTGACCGCGCGGCAAGTGCGGGTGGAGCACGATCCCGCGGTGACGATGCCCGCGCTGATGGATGCGCTGGGCAATGTCGGCTTTGCCAGCCAGCCGCGGGGCGAGGAACTCGCGCCGCCGCCCTCCGCCGTGAAGCCGCTGCTGGCGCCGCTGGCGGTGGCGGGGTTCGCCTGCATGAACGTGATGCTGCTGTCGGTCAGCATCTGGTCGGGCGCGGACGGATCGACCAAGGTGCTGTTCCACTGGCTCTCAGCGCTGATCGGGGTTCCGGCGATCCTCTATGCGGGGATGCCGTTCTTCACTTCGGCGTGGAGCGCGCTGAGCAAGCGCACCACCAACATGGACGTGCCGATTTCCATCGGCGTCACGCTGGCGACCGCGCTCAGCCTGTATGAAACCGCCACGCACGGCAAGGATGCGTGGTTTGACGGCACCCTGATGCTGCTCCTGTTCTTGCTGGCCGGGCGCGCGCTCGACGCGGCGATGCGCGATCGCGCGCGCGCCGGGGTCGATGCCCTGCTGCGCCAGGCCGCACCGGGGGCGATGGTCGTGGCGCGGGACGGGGGGCTGGAATGGCTGCCCGCGACCGACCTCGTCCCCGGACTGGTCATGCGGGTTGCCGCTGGTGAGCGCCTTGCCGCCGATGGCGAACTGATCGCCGGGGCCAGCCGGTTCGACCAGTCGCTGCTGACCGGCGAAAGCGCACCCGTGACCGCCGGCGTGGGTGATCCGGTGCTGGCGGGCACGCTCAACATCGATGCGCCGGTCGACGTGCGCGTCACGGCCGCCGGGCAGGGCACGACGCTGGCCGAAATCGCGCGGCTGATGGAAGCGTCAGGGCAGGTCCGCTCTGCCTATGTCCGCATCGCCGACCGGGCCTCGCGGCTCTATGCCCCCGCCGTGCATACGCTGGCGGCGCTGACGTTTGCGGGCTGGATGATTGCCGGGGCGGGCGTGCACCAGTCGCTGGTCATCGCCATTGCGGTGCTGATCATCACCTGCCCCTGCGCACTCGGCCTTGCCGTGCCGGTGGCGCAAGTGGTGGCGTGCAGCGCGCTGATGAAGCAGGGCGTGATGGTGAAGGACGGCAGCGCGCTGGAGCGGCTGGCAAGCGTGGACCGCGCGTTGCTGGACAAGACCGGCACGCTGACGATGGGTCGCCCGCTGCCCGATCCGGCCACGCTGGACGCGCTCCCCGCCGATGCGGCGGCGGTTGCGCTGGGGCTCGCCTCGCACAGCCGCCATCCGCTGTCGCGCGCGCTGGTGGAAGCACTGGTCGCGCGCGGGGTCACGCCGGCCGCGCTCACCGACGTGCAGGAACAGGCCGGGCAGGGCGTGCGCGCACAGTGGAACGGCGCGGCCGTGGCGCTGCACCGGCCCGAAGCCGCCAGCGGGATTGCAACCGCGCTGGATATCGCCGGCCAGCCGGCGCGACTGATCACCTTTGCCGACCGCCTGCGTCCCGAAACGGACCGGGCGCTTGCCGAAATGCGGGCGCTGGGGATCGAACCGGCGATCCTGTCGGGCGACAATGCCGCTGCCGTGGCCGATGTGGGGCAGGCCACCGGGCTGACCGCGCAGGGCAATGCTTCCCCCGCCGACAAGCAGGCCGCCATCGCCGCGCTGCAAGCGGATGGGCACAAGGTGCTGATGGCGGGCGACGGGCTTAACGATGGCCCCGCGCTGTCGGCGGCCAACGCCTCGATCGCGCCAGGCACCGCCAGCGACGTTGGCCGCCAGACGGCGGACTTCGTGTTCCTGGGCGATGCGCTGACGGCCATTCCCCGCACGATCCGCGCCGCGCGCCGGACCATGCGCGTGGTGCAGGAGAATTTCGTGCTGGCAATTGGCTACAACGTGCTGGCCGTGCCGCTGGCGATGGCGGGTTATGTCACCCCGCTGATCGCGGCGGCGGCGATGTCGACCAGTTCGCTGATCGTGATCGCCAACTCGCTGCGGCTGGTGAGGGCGGCGAAATGAACGGGCTGGCGGTCTTGATCCCGATTGCGCTGGGGCTGGGGATGTTCGGTCTGTTGGCGTTCTTCTGGGCGCTGAAGCGCGGACAGTTCGAGGATCTGGACGGCGCCGCCGCGCGCATCCTGATCGATGACGAGGGCGACGAAGCGCCCAGGGATGCAGTCTCCGGGGACGAGCAGCCATGAAGCGCTCGGTCGTGCACTTCGCGATGCTGGCGCTGGTTCCCGCCGCGTTCAACCTGGCCGGGCCGGCTGCCGGCGCGACGATGATGATGCCGCTGTGCACCGGCGACGGGCTGGTGCGCATGGTCGAAGTGCCGCTGGACGGTCCGCGCGCGCCGGGGCAGGACCAGTCCAACTGCTGCGTCAAGGGTTGCCATGCCAGCTGCTCGCGCAAGCGCGACGGCAAGCCGGACGACGACGCCGCGGCCTGATTCGCGCAAATTTGAGCAGTCGCAATGTTTGAGCCGATGGCATCTGCCACACAGCTTCCCATGTGGCCTTATCATCCCGATCTTCTGGCAACGCCGGTGCCGCGTTACACCAGTTTCCCCACGGCGGCGGAATTCACCGCGTCCGTCGGGGCGGCGGATGCCGATGCGGCGCTGCGCCGCGCGGCGGGCGATGCCTCGCTCTATGTCCACATCCCCTATTGCGAGCAGATCTGCTGGTATTGCGGCTGCAACACCGGGGCGGCGAACAAGAAGCACCGGCTGGCAAGCTATCTCGATGCGCTGCACCGCGATATCGCCATCACGGGCGCGCGGCTGGACGGGCGGGTCGACGTGCGGCGGATCGCGTTTGGCGGCGGCAGTCCAAACGCCATCGCCCCCACCGATTTCGTCCGGCTCGTCGATGCGCTGACCCTGCACATGGCGCTGGTCGATCCGGTGCTGTCGATCGAACTGGACCCGCGCACGCTCTCGCCCGAATGGGGCCAGGTGCTGCAATGGATCGGGGTGACCAACGCCAGCATGGGCGTGCAGACTTTCGCGCCGGAATTGCAGGCCGCGATCGGCCGCATCCAGCCCGACGCCGACATTGCCCGCGCGACCGACATGTTGCGCAAGGCGGGCGTCACCTCGCTCAATTTCGACCTGATGTATGGCCTGCCGGGGCAAACGCTGGAGCAGCTGGAAGCGACCTTGCGCCGCACGGTGGAGCTGGGCGCGGACCGGATCGCGCTGTTCGGTTATGCCCACGTGCCGCACATGCTGCCGCGCCAGCGCCGGATCGATGCCAGCGCGCTGCCGGGGCAGGATGAACGCTTTGCCATGGCGGACTTCGGCTATCGCCTGCTGACGGGGGCCGGCTATGTGCCGATCGGGTTCGATCACTTCGCGCTGCCCGGCGATCCGCTGGCCCGCGCGGCGGCGCAGGGGCGCGTGCGGCGCAATTTCCAGGGCTTTACCGATGACGCCGCGCCCAGCCTGATCGGGCTGGGGGCTTCATCGATCAGCTGCTTTGACGACGTGCTGTGGCAGAACGAAAAGAACGCCGGCCGTTACCGGATGCTGCTGTCGCAGGATATCCTGCCCGCAACCGGCGGCGTGCGGCGCAGTGCGGACGACCGGCGGCGCGGCGCGGTGATTGAGGCGCTGCTGTGCAACGGCACGGCGCGGATCGATGCCGATCTGCTGGCCGAAGTCAGCGGACGGCTGGCCCCGTTCCTGGCGCGCGATCTGGCGGTGCTGGATGGGGGCAGCCTGTCGATCCTGCCGGGCGGACTGCCCTATGCCCGCACCATCGCGGCGCTGTTCGACCCCTATCGCCAGGATTCGGCGCGGCGGTTCAGCTCGGCGGTTTAGGCGGACCCTTTCACACACAAACACATCGTAATGCTGAACTTGTTTCAGCATCCATTTCTCAGCCCGCACTGTCCGTGCAGGAGGAGAGATAGACCCTGAAACAAGTTCAGGGTGACGATGCATGGTGACGGTGTGTGTCAGTGTGTGGGTTTTTGGCGACAGTTTTCTTCATATTGGAAGGCTGTGGCGTAACCCTCTTGCGGGCGCCCCCGCTTGCTGGCATCAGGCTGCGGCAACCAGCCAAAAAAAGAGAGCGACCGTCCCAAGGGATCAGTCGCTCCAGGTGGGGAGAACTGGTTGCGGTTCAGGCAAGTTCGGCGGTTTTTTCCGCTCCTGCGTTGCCTGCGGCGCGCGCTGCTTCGGTCTCCAGGACCATGACGGCGGCGGCCGTGTTGGAAATCGGAATGTGATAACTGCGGCTGACTTCGTGGACCTTGTCGCCCAGGGCCCCGCGCGCGGCGATCCAGTTGAGGATTTCCACGCCCTGCGTGCCCGACAGTTCGACGATTTCGTGCACCGAATGCCGGGTCAGCGCATCGGGATCGGCCGACAGGTTGTCCATGCAGAACAGATCGTATTCGGGGTTCATGAACCCGGCGCGTTCGCCGTCCAGCTGGTGTGAGAGGCCGCCCGTGCCCATCACCATGATCGTTTCATCGCCCTGCCATTCGGCCAGCGCCTTGCCCACCGCGCGGCCCAGGGCCAGACAGCGCTTGGCGCTGGGCAGCGGGTGCTGGACGGTGTTGATCGCGATCGGCACGATCTTCACCGGCGCTTCGCGGTCCGGCCAGGCCAGCGCGAGCGGGATGGAGGCGGCGTGATCGACCAGCATGTCCTGGCAGGTGGTGATGTCGAATTCTTCCGCAACCAGCTTTTCGATGATCGCCCAGCTGAGTTCGGGATGCCCCGGTGGAACCGGGAAGGGCGGCAGGCCCCAGCCTTCGTCCTCGTTGCGGTATTGCGCCGCCGCGCCGATGGCAAAGGTCGGCATCTTGTCGAGGAAGAAGTTCAGCCCGTGGTCGTTGTAGAACATGATGACCACGTCGGGCACCTGTTCGCCCAGCCATTCGCGCACCGGCGGCCAGGCATCGAAGAACGGCTTCCAATAGGGTTCGTTCTGCGCGCCGCGATGGATTGCGCCGCCGATGGCGGGGACGTGGCTGGTAAAGACGCCGCCGATAACCTTAGCCATGGGCCATCTCCTTGGTGGGGATCGCCGCCGCGTTGTCCAGCAGCATCTGCTTGAAGGCGTCCACGGTCATGCCGGTCTGCTGCGCGCCGACGTCCTGCACGTTGAGGCCGAAGATCCCGGCCAGCTTGGCGAGGTAATAGATGTTGCCGCCCGCTGCCATCATCGCCAGCACGTTGCGCTTCGCCACCGCGTCGCGCTGTTCGGCAGTCAGGCCGAAGCGGGCGCAATAGGCGTCTTCGTCACGCAGGAAGGCGTCGCGATTGGCAGCCTCGTTGAAGGAAAAGCACATCGCGTTGAGCGCGTAGCCCTTGCGCGCAGCAGCACCGTCGAAAATGTGCGTACCGGGTATAGCGGTGCTGGCCATGAGCAAATCCTTTCCTTGAAACAGGATATGCCCCCGGTCCGACCCCATGCACCTTGACCAAGATCAAACATCGCAAATTTTTGTATGCCGCGCTTACAAATAACCGCGCTTGACGCTGGCGGAGGCGGCTGCTTGTGCGAACGGGTAACGATAAAGACGAGAGGAATGGCGATGCAGCTGTCAATGGCGGGCCGGGTGGCCCTGATTACCGGGGCCTCGTCCGGGTTCGGCGCGCACTTCGCGCGGCTGTTCGTGCGCGAGGGCGCGAAAGTGGTGATCGGCGCGCGCCGGGTGGACCGGGTGGGCGCGCTGGCCGCGGAACTGGGCGACGCCGCACTGCCGCTGGCGATGGACGTGACCGACGAAGCCTCGCTGATCGCGGCTTATGACGCGGCCGAGGCAAAGTTCGGCACGGTCGACACGGTAATCTGCAACGCGGGGATCGCCCACGATGGCCGCTCCACCCACGTGCCGGCCGCGGACATGGCGGCGGTGGTGGCGACCAACTTCAACGGCGTCTACCTGACCGCGCGCGAAGGGGCGCGGCGGATGATCGCGGCCAACTTCAAGGAAACCGGGCGCGGGCGAATCGTGGTGATCGGGTCGATCACGGCGGAACTGACCGGGCAGGGCGAAAGCGCCTATGCTGCGACCAAGGCCGGGGTGGCGCATCTGGCCCGCCAGTTTGCGCGCGAATGGGTGCGCCAGGGGATCAACGTCAACACGATCCAGCCCGGCTATATCCAGACCGAGATCGCCGGGGACTGGTTCCAGACCGAAGGCGGCCAGCGCCAGATCGCCAGTTTCCACCGCCGCCGGATGTGCCCGATCGAAGCGCTCGACGCGCCGCTGCTGTTCCTGAGCGGCGATGCCTCGGCCTGCGTGACCGGCGCGACGATCACGGTGGACGACGGGCAGGTGCTGTAAGCGGCGAAGCCTACTTCGCCAGTTCGGCCAGCATCGCGGGGGTCAGCACTTGCGGCAATTGCTGCGGCGCGCCCCCGCCAGCGGGATACCACACATAGAGCGGCACGCCCGCCGCACCTTGCGCCGCCAGAAAGCGGGTGATCGCGGGATCGCGCCGGGTCCAGTCGCCGCGCAGCACCACCACGCCCGCGCGCTCGAACGCGGCGCGAGTGTCCTCGCGCTCGATCGCGACCTGTTCGTTGACCTTGCAGGTCAGGCACCAGTCGGCAGTGAACCACGCGAACACCGGCTTGCCGCTGGCGCGCGCCCTGACCAGCGCGTCCTCGCTGAACGGCTGGGCGGGGAGGATGCCGGTGGCGGCGGCGCTGGGCGCGCGCACCACGGTCGGCAGGCCCAGCGCGGCGATGACCGCGATGGCGACCAGCCCGGCCAGCACCGGCTTGCCCCCTGACAGGCCGTGGCGCTGGCGCCGGCCCAGCAGCAGCAGCGCGCAGACCAGCAGGAAGCCCAGCAACGCGGCGGACAGGGCAAAGGCCGATCCGGCGACCCGGCTGGCCAGCCAGACCAGCGCCAGCGCCGTCAGCCCCATCGGCACGGCCATCGCGCGGCGGAACCACACCATCCACGCGCCGGGGCGCGGCAGCATCCGCCGCAGCGCGGGGACGAAGGCGATGGCAAGGAACGGCAGCGCGAGCCCAAGCCCCAGCGCGCCGAACAGCAGCAGCGCGGGCAGGGTCGGCAGCAGCAGCGCCGCCCCCATCGCGGCGGCCATGAACGGCCCGGTGCAGGGCGTGGCGGCAAACGCGGCGAGCAGCCCGGTGGCGAAGGCGCCCTGCGGCGATCCGGCGCTGGCAAAGCCGGGCACCGCAAACTCATACAGGCCCGCGAGGTTGGCGGTGATCGCCACCGCCACCAGCAGCAGCGTGGCAACGACCAGCGGTTCCTGCAACTGGAACGCCCAGCCCACTTCCTGTCCCGCCGCGCGCAGGCCCAGCATCAGGCCGCCCAGCGCCAGACAGGCCAGCACGACCCCGGCGGTATAGGCCAGCCCTTCGGCGCGGGCCTGTGCCTCGCTCTCGCCCGCGCGGGCGAGGCTCAAAGCCTTGAGGCTGAGGATCGGGAACACGCAGGGCATGACGTTGAGCAGCAGGCCGCCGGCCAGCGCGGCCAGCACCAGCATCGCCAGCGGGGCGCTGGAACGCGCTTCGCCCACCGGCTCTCCGCCCGGTTTCACTGCGCCGGGTGCGGCGGTCAGCGTCACGCCGTCGCCCGCGCCGTTCAGGCGCAACACCGCGTTCAGCGCGCCCGGCTGGGCGGGGGCGATCTTCGCGCGGTCGAGTTCCACCACCAGCAGGTCGCCCTGCCGGAAGAACTTCTGCGGTGCGGCGTAATCGACCACGCGGTCATCGCCGAGGAACAGGTGCGGCGAATCGAGCTGGACGGCGGCGGGCAGGGGAATGCCGATGCGCACTTTCGCCCCGTCCCACGCAAAACTTGCCGGGCTGCCCAGCGGCGCGGGCAGGGCGGCGCGCCAGGCATCGAAGCGGGCATCGCGCCCTGTTCCGACAATGCCTGTTCCGACAGTGACCGTGGTGGAGAGCCGCCCCTGTTCGGGCACGCAGACTTCATCGGTGCAGGCCAGCCAGGTCGCATCGACCGCCACGTCCAGCCGCTGCCCCGGCGCGGCATTGGCGGGCAGGGTCAGCGGGACGAGTACGGCATAGTCATGTTCGTAAACGTGGTTCATCAGCCCGGAAATCAGCAGCGTTTCCGGCACCGGGTATTGCAGCGCGCCCGCTTTCGCGCCGGCCGGCAGGGTCCATTCCAACCCCATGCCCAGCCCCGCATCGCCGGGGTTCTGCCAGTAGCCGTGCCAGCCGGGCTTGGGCTGCATCACGAATGCCAGCGTTATCGTCTGCCCCGGCGCGCCCGGTCCCTCGGCCACGAGGCTGGCGGTGATGTTCGGCTCGCGCGCGAGCGCTTGCCCCGGCAGGGCCAGCGCCAGCACTTGCAACATCACTGCAACAAGCCACTGCCACAGCGGCCGGGCCGGTTGTCCGGATTGCCAGCCGTGCCCGCGCTTGCGGGCGGGGCGGGCGGCGGGCATAGGATTTGCTGATGCGTTCACGTGCGCTATTTGCCTGTGCCGTGGCCATCCCGCAAGCGCGCCCTTGGGCCGTAGCGGGGCGGTCGGGCCAGGTAGCGCCCCAACAGGATTGCCCGATGCGCCGTTTCCCCCTGATCGCCGCCCTTGCGCTTGCTACCGCGCTCTCCTCGCCCGCACTGGCCGATGAAGCGCCCGCGCCTGTTGCCGCGCCCCAAGTTGCCCCCCAGCCTGCTCCAAAGCTGGTGCTGGCGATCTCGGTCGACCAGTTCTCCGCCGACCTGTTCGCCCAGTATCGCCGCCATTACACCGGCGGGCTGAAGCGGTTGCAGGAAGGGGCGGTGTTCCCATCCGGCTATCAGTCGCACGCCGCGACCGAGACTTGCCCCGGCCACTCCACCCTGCTGACCGGCACGCACCCGGCGCGCAACGGGATCATCGCCAACAACTGGTTCGATCCCGGCATCGCCCGCGCGGACAAGCGGATCTATTGCTCCGAAGACCTCAGCGATCCGGCCAGCACCTCGCGCGATCCGGTGGTGTCCGCCAGCCTGCTGAAAGTGCCCACGCTGGGCGAATGGATGAAGCGCGCGAACCCGGCCAGCCGCAACGTCGCCGTATCGGCCAAGGACCGCGCCGTGGTGATGATGGGCGGGCACCAGATCGACGCCGGATACTGGTGGAAGGGCAGCGCCTTCGTCACCTTCAAGGGGCGCGAGCTGTCCCCCGCCGTGCAGGCGCAGAATGCCGCCGTGGCCAAAGTGCTGAAATCCGGCGCGCCCGCGCTGAACCCGCGGCCGTGGTGCGGCGCGCAGGACCGGGCGATCGCGGTCGGCAAGTCCACCGTGGGCACCGGGCGGTTCAAGCTGGAACCCGGTGCGAAGGGCGATGCTTTGCGCATTTCGCCGCGTATGGATCAGGCCACGGCCGAGCTCGCGATCCGGCTGGTCGATGAAATGAAGCTGGGGCAGGGCGCCGCGCCCGATCTGCTCTCCGTCAGCCTTTCCGCGACCGACTACATCGGCCACGCGGTCGGCAACGAGGGCGTGGAAATGTGCATCCAGATGGCCGAAGTCGATGCCGCGATCGGCAAGCTGCTGGCGCACCTCGACGCGCGCGGGATCGATTACGCGGTGGTGCTGAGCGCCGACCACGGCGGGCTGGACGCGCCCGAACGCTCGAACCAGCAGGCGCTGCCCGCCGCCGTGCGGGTGGACGATGCGCTGCGCCCGGACCGGCTGGCCAAGGCGATCACCGCGCGCACCGGCATTTCCGCCAAACAAGGCCCGCTGCTCTATGCCGATGGCGCGTCGGGCGATTTCTACGTCAATCGCGGGCTTTCGGCGCAAGAGAAGGACCGCGTGATCGATGCGCTGGTCTCCATTGCCCGCGCCCACCCGCAAGTCGCCGCGGTCTACACCAACGGCGAACTTGCGCGGATGCCGATGCCGAGGGCCAACGCGCAGGACTGGAGCATTCTGGACCGCGTCCGCGCCTCGTTCGATGCAGAGCGTTCGGGCGATGTGCTGATCCTGCTCGACCGCGCGGTCACGCCGATCCCGGAACCGATGCCGGGCGCCTATATCGCCACGCATGGCAGCGTCTATGACTATGACCGCCGCGTGCCGATGCTGTTCTGGCGCAAGGGGCTGACCCCGTTCGAACAGGGGGCCCCGGTCGAAACGGTCGACATCGCGCCGACGCTGGCCGCGCTGGTGGGCGTCAAGACGCCGGACGGCACATGGGACGGCCGCTGCCTCGACCTCGATGGCGGGGAACGGGATACTTGCGCGGTCAAGTGAGCCGCTTTTCTTAGTCATTGCGAGCGTAGCGAAGCAATCCAGAGCGAATTGCGCGCACGCCCTGGATTGCTTCGCTACGCTCGCAATGACGAGGGGTGTTTGTCCCGACCTGCCCAAAAGTCGGTAAAATTGATCTTTGCCCTACGAAGCGGGATCAAGGCGTCCTACATAGCGGGCCGACTCAAGCAGCAGGTTGAACCATGACGGACAAGCGCGATCTCGTGATCCTCGGCGGCGGCCTCGTCGGCATGACGCTGGCGCTGGCAGCGGCGAAGCAGGGCATTACCAGCCACGTCGTGGACAAGGCGCTGCCGGAGGACCTGACGGCGGAAGGCGTCGATGGCCGCGCCTCGGCGATTTCGACCGCCAGCTGGAACCTGTTCTGCAATATCGGGCTGAAGGACCGGCTGGAGCCGCTGGGCTGCGCGATCGAGGCGATTGCGGTGACCGATGCGATGCGCCCCGGCCGGATCGATTTCAAGCCGCAGGCCGATGAAGGCACGCTGGGCCGGATGTATGCCAACCGCGACATCCGCCTTGCCCTGTTCGAGGCCGCGCGCGGCGAAAGCGCGATTGCCTGGCACAGCGGGGTGGAACCGGTGAAGCGGGACCGCGGCCCGCACGGCGTGGCGGTGACGCTGAGCGACGGGCGCGTGCTGCAGGGCAGCCTGCTGGTCGGCGCGGAAGGGCGGCAATCGCCAACCCGGCTGGAATCCGGCCTCAAATCCGCCAAGTGGGACTATTCGCACCGCGCGATGGTGACCGCGATCACGCATGAACAGCCGCACGGCGGGGTGGCATGGGAAATCTTCTTCCCGGCGGGACCGCTGGCGCTGCTGCCGTTGCTCGACCTGCCCGATGGCCGTCATCGCAGCGCGGTGGTCTGGACCGTGGGCGAAAAGGATGCCGCCGGGGTGATCGCGCTGCCGGACGCGGCGTTCCTCAACGAAATCCAGCGGCGGATGGACGGGATCTTCGGCGCAATCGAACTGATCGCGCCGCGCATGGCCTATCCGCTCAACTTCCACCATGCGGGCCGCATCGTGGCGGACCGGCTGGCGCTGGTCGGCGATGCGGCGCACGGGATGCACCCGATCGCGGGGCAGGGCCTGAACCTGGGGCTGCGCGATGTCGGCACGCTGGTGCAGGTGCTGGCCGACGGGATGCGGCTGGGGTTGGAACCGGGCGATGCGCAAGTGCTGGCCCGCTATGAACGCTGGCGCAGCGTCGACAGCCTGACCGTGATGGCCGCGACCGACGCGCTGGTGCGGCTGTTCGGCATTCCCGGCCGGCTGCCCAGCCTGGTGCGGCGCATGGGCATGGGCGTGGTCCAGCGCACTGGCTGGCTGAAGAAGTTCTTCATGGAAGAAGCGCGCGGCATGTCCGGCGACTTGCCGGAGTTGCTACGCGCCTAGAGTATTTTCCACTACCGTGGAATGCCGCACCATCCGAACCGTCTGGTTTGGATCAGACCCTAAATCGGTTTCGCGGGGACGGTGCCGTGCGCGGCAGCCTTGGGGGCAGGGTTCGCGGGGGCTGGTGCAGCGTCCACTCCCGGCTGCTCAACCGGTGCGCCGCTCGCGGTTTTGAGCCGCTGCGTATCGATCAGCGCGGTCGTCTCGATCAGGTCCAGCGCGCGCTGGCCAGCGGCATAGCGGCGGGCGGCATTGGTCCATTCGCCTGCGGCGGCAGCGCCGGGCAGGCGCTCCACATCGGCCAGCGCGGCGTCGATCTGGCCGGTGCGCAGCAGCACGCGGATGCGCTCCAGCCGCTGTTCGGGGCGGGCCGAGGGGCCGTCGCCGTGGCGGATCACGAACAGGCCGGAAAGCTCGCGCGTGAACTGGTCCCAGCCGGATTCGCCGCGCGGCGCGTTGATCAGGGTGGGGGCGAGGGCATCGAACTGGCCCGCCAGCCGGTCCAGCGTGACGGGGTTCTGCGCGGTGTCGATCACGGTGGCGACCGCGCCCGGCTGGGCCTCGCCAAAGCGCAGTTTCAGCTGGTCGGCCAGATAGCCCAGCGGCGCGCCGCGTTCCAGCGCGCGGCGGGCGGCGAAAGCCACCAGCAGGGCTTCGGCGCGGGCCGTGTTGCCCTCGCTTGCGGCGGCTTGCAGGTCGATCCGGGTCAGGCGCTGCTCCAGCGCGGCGATCCGCTGGTCCATCCCCCCCAGCGCGGCATCCTGCGCGGCTTCGGACGAAGCGGCGGCAGTGGGGCTGGCGGCGGGCTTGGGCAAGTTGGCAAAGCTGGCGCTGGCACTCGCCGGGGCAGGGGCGGCGTCATTCTGGGTCAGCGTGATCCGGCCATCCCAGACCAGCCAGCCGACCAGCGCGGCCCCGCCGATGAACGCCAGCAGCGAAGTTCCCAGCACGGCCCGCAGCGAAGGCCCGCTGCGCCGCGCGGCTGCGGCGGCCTGCGAGCGGGTGAAGTAATCATCTGGCATCTTGAGGTGCCGTCCTGTTCTTGCCTATCGACCCTTGGGACCGGGGTCTTGGCACATCTGGCGGGCCAATGCCAGTAGCGCGGTATCGTTGGGCAGGGCGGCCACGGCCACTTCGCCCCAGCCGCCTTCCGCCGCCTGGGCGATCCGCTGGCCCAGCGCCGCGATCCGCAGCGGGGCGCGGCGAATGCCGTGATAGACGCATTGCGCGGTCAGGTGGCGCACGGCCTCGGCCGAATGCACCGCGATGATCGCGGGCGCGCGCAGCCGCTCGATCAGCTCGGGCGGCATATCCTGCGGCTTGCTGGCATAGACCACCCGTTCTTCGATCCGCAGCCCCGGCGGCAGGTGCAGCGGCACGCGTTCATCCCCGGCCAGCCGCAGCAATCGCGCGCCGGAGGGGACCACGCTATCCAGTACCGCTTGCAGCCCGCCGCTGCCTGCTGCTGCGACGGCAAAGCCTGCCGCCCGCGCGGCGCTCGCTGTCGTTTCCCCCACGGCATAGACCGGCAGGCGCTTCAGCCCGGCCAGGCCGGGGCCGCCGTGGCGGAACACGTTGGCGCTGCCCGCCAGCAGCGCGTCGAAGCGCGCCGGATCGGGCGCTTGCCAGCTGCATGGACGGACCGCGAACAAGGGGTGGCCATGCACGTCCAGCCCTGCCGCCGTCGCCGCCGCGACCGTGGCGCTGCAGCCGGGTTCGGGGCGGATGACGATCAGCGGGACCACGGCGCGCTACTCTTGCGCCGGCCCGGAAAAGTGGGCCCGCACCGCATCCGGCGCGCGGTTGAGCAGCTCGGCCGCCAGCCGCGCCGGTCCCGCCGGGTCGCCAGCCGCAAAGCGCGTCGTCGCCTCCACTTTCTCCGCGCCGTCGGGGCTGTAGATCGCCGCTCGCAGGATCAACTCGCTGCCCTCGGCCGTGGTCAGCACGGCAATCGGGCTGTGGCAATTGCCGCCAAGGCCCGCCAGCAGCGCGCGTTCGGCAAACACCGCGTGGCGGCTCGGCAGGTCGTCGATGGCGGACAGGATCGCGCGGGTGGCGGTGTCATCGGCGCGGCATTCGATCGCGATGGCCCCTTGCCCCGGCGCGGGCAGCCATTCGTCGGCGGCCAGCGGATGGCCGGTGCCAGCGGCGTCCAGCCGGTTGAGCCCGGCGCGGGCCAGCAGGGTCGCATCGGCCTCGCCCGCGGCCAGCTTGGCGAGGCGCGTGGCGACATTGCCCCGGAACATCACCACCGTGCAGTCCGGGCGGGCGTGGAGCAATTGCGCGGCGCGGCGCGGGGCGCTGGTGCCCACGCGTGCGCCCTGCGGCAGGGCGCGGATGCTTTCAGCCCCGATCAGGACGTCGCGCACGTCCTCACGCGGGAGGATCGCGGCGATGGCGATGGCGGCGGGGCGGATCGTCTCGACGTCCTTCAGCGAATGGACCGCAAAGTCGATCTCGCCGTTCATCAGCCAGTGGTCCAGTTCCTTGGTCCACAGCGCCTTGCCGCCGATCTCGGCCAGGGGGCGATCCTGGATCTTGTCGCCGCTGGCGGTGACGGGGACGATCTCGATGGTCAGCCCCGGATGCGCGGCGATCAGGCGGTCGCGCGCCTCTTCGGCCTGGGCCATGGCCAGCGGCGAATTGCGCGTCCCAAGGCGCAGGGCGGTAAAGGGCGGTTGTGGACTCGAAGGCATGGCCGCTTGTCCTATTGCGCAATCTCTCTAAGGGAAAGGCGCGATGGGGATTGTCCTCGGAATTGAATCGTCCTGTGACGAAACGGCGGCCGCGCTGGTTGACAGCGAGCGGCGCATCCTTGCGCAGCGTATCGCCTCGCAGGACGAAGCGCACCGTCCCTATGGCGGGGTGGTCCCCGAAATCGCCGCGCGCGCCCATGCGGAGCGGATCGCCCCGCTGGTCGAGGCAACGCTGGCCGACGCGGGCATGGCGCTGGACGATGTGGACGCGATTGCCGCCACGGCGGGGCCGGGGCTGATCGGCGGGGTGATGGTCGGCCTCGTCACGGCCAAGGCGCTGGCGATGGCATCGGGCAAGCCGCTGATCGCGGTCAACCATCTGGAGGGCCACGCGCTGTCCCCCCGGCTCGCGGATGCCACGCTCGCCTACCCCTATCTGCTGCTGCTGGTGTCGGGCGGGCATTGCCAGGTCCTGCTGGTTGAGGCGCTGGGGCGCTACCGGCGGCTGGCGACCACCATCGACGATGCGCTGGGCGAAGCGTTTGACAAGACCGCGAAGATCCTCGGCCTCGGCTATCCCGGCGGCCCGGCGGTGGAGCGGCTGGCGCGTGAGGGCAACCCCCGTGCCGTGCCGCTGCCGCGCCCGCTGGTGGGCAGCGGCGAACCGCACTTTTCCTTTGCCGGCCTCAAAAGCGCCGTGCTGCGCGCGCATCAGGCGGGAACGCACAGTGCGGCCGATCTGGCGGCCTCGTTCCAGCAGGCCGCGATCGACTGCGTGGTGGACCGCACCCGGATTGCCCTGTCGGCGGTAAGCAGCGCCACCGCGCTGGTCGTGGCGGGCGGAGTCGCCGCCAATCAGGCGATGCGGGCGGCGCTGGAGCAATTGGCGGCGGAGTTCGGCCTGCCCTTTGTGGCCCCGCCGCTGGCGCTGTGCACCGATAACGCGGCGATGATTGCCTGGGCCGGGGTGGAACGGCTGGGGCAGTCCGACCCGCTCGATTTCGCGGCGCGCCCTCGCTGGCCGCTGGACCCCGATGCGCAGCCAGTGCGCGGAGCAGGAGTAAAGGCATGACGGCACAAATCGGCGTGATCGGCGCGGGCGCATGGGGCACGGCGCTGGCGGAGAGCCTCGCTGCGGACGGCACCGAAGTGCTGCTGTGGGCGCGCGAGCCGGAACTGGTCGCGGAAGTGAACGCGCAGCACACCAACAGCCTGTTCCTGCCCAGCGCACGCCTCTCGCCGAGCGTGATCGCCACCAACGCGCTGGCCGACATGGCCGCGCTGCCGGTGCTGCTGGTGGTCGTGCCCGCGCAGCATCTGGCGCGCGTGCTGGCGGACCTGCCCGATGCCCCCCCGCAGCTTGGCCAGCGCGATCTGGTGCTCTGCGCCAAGGGGATCGAGGCGGGGACCGGGCGGTTGATGGGCGATGTTGCCGCCGCCGCCGCGCCGTCCGCGCAGCTGGCCGTCCTGTCTGGCCCCACGTTCGCGCACGAAGTGGCTGCTGGCCTGCCGACCGCCGTAACGCTGGCCTGTTCGGGCGGGCAGGCGCAGTGGGAGCGGCTCGCCCCGCTGCTCTCGCGCCCGGCGCTGCGGCCCTATTATTCGGACGACGTGATCGGCGCGGAAATCGGCGGGTCGGTCAAGAACGTGCTGGCGATTGCCTGCGGCGTGGTTGACGGGCTGGGGCTGGGTCAGAACGCCCGCGCCGCGCTGATCGCGCGCGGCTTTGCCGAAATGCTGCGGTTTGGCCTGGCGCGCGGGGCGCGGGCGGAAACGCTGACCGGCCTGTGCGGCATGGGCGATCTGGTGCTGACCTGCTCATCCACGTCCAGCCGTAACTTCTCGCTCGGCAAGGCGCTGGGCGAGGGGATGAGCGCGGCCGAGGCGCTGGCGGGCAAGAACAGCGTGGCCGAGGGCGCGCATACCGCGCCGGTGCTGGCCGACCTGGCCCGGCGGGACGGCATCGCCATGCCGATCGTCGATGCGGTGTGCAAGCTGCTGGCGGGCGAGGCACCGGCCCGCGCGGTGGTGGCCGAATTGCTGGCCCGCCCGCTCAAGCCCGAACAGGAACACGCCGGGTGAGCGACGCCGGGCAACAGGATATCCAGGCGCTGGCCAAGGGCGGGCGCACCAATTTCCTGGGCTTTGTCCTGCGCCTGGGCGGCACGGCGCCGTTCCTGTTCATTGCCGGGCGGTTTTACGGGGTCGAGGCGCTGGGCCGCTATGCCTCGGCGCTGGTGGTGGTGGAGCTGGTCGGCCAGCTCTGCGCGCTGGGGCAGCGCCGGGGGCTGGCGCAGCGCCTGTCCGAAGACGATCGCGACGCCTCGCACGTGGTTGCCGATGGCCTGACGCTGACGCTGATGCTGTCGCTGCTGGCGGCGGCGGTGCTCTACCTGTTTCCCGCGCCGATGTTTCCCAGCGGCCAGTTCAACGAATGGGACCGGCTGCTGCCCGTGGCGATCATCGCCGGGGCGCTGACCGACGTGGCGCTGGCAGGGCTGGCCTATCGGTACAACGTGGCGGCCACGGTGCGGGCGCGCTCCATCGTGGAGCCGTGGACGCAGACGCTGGCGGCGGTCGCATTCCTCTTCATCCTGCCCGAAGCCGGGCTGGCGCTGTCGTTCATCCTGGCCAAGCTGGCGGCGCTGGCGGTGTCGCTCTGGCCCTTGCTGCGGATGTATGGCCTGCCGCGCGGCTGGCACCCGCACCCGATGCGGATCGGGCGGCTGGCGGTGCAGTCCATGCCGCTGGCCGGGGCCGACCTGGTCGAATGGGGCACGCGCAAGCTGGACATCGCGCTGCTGGGCATTTTCACCAGCCCCGCCGCCGTCGGCGTCTATTACGCGGCGCAGCAGGTCGCCTCGCTGCCGCAAAAGCTGAAGACCAGTTTCGAGCCGATCCTGGGCCCGGTCATCACCCGCAACTTGCGGGAAGGCAATCTGGCGGCGATTGCCCGGCAGGTCTGCCAGGTGGGCTTCTGGATCATTGCTGCGCAGGCGGGCATCGCGCTGGCGCTGGGCATTCCGGGCGAGGGCGTGATGGGCCTGATCGGGCCGGAGTTCGTCGGCGGCACCGGCGCGCTGGCGTTCCTGCTGGCCGCCGAAGTCGCCGCCGCGACCGCCGTGGTGAGCGAGGCGGCGTTGGTCTATGTCGCGCGGCTGCGCAACTTGTGGGTCTCGCTCGCGACCATCGCGGTGCAGGCTGTGCTGACCGTTGGCGGGATCATGCTCGCAACCCGGCTGGGCCTGAACGACAACTTCCGCGCCGCTGCCGCCGCCGCCGCGCTGTTGCTGGCGCTGGGCATGGCCTCGGTGGTCAAGGCGTGGATCCTCTCGCGGATCCTGCGCGAGCCGGTCAATTCGTGGCGCTGGCCGCTGGTCTGGGCTGCCGCCCCGGCCACGCTGGTCGGCTGGGCGGCAACGCAGTTCCTGCCCGAATGGGCCGAGCTGGCGTTCGGCATCCCGGCGATCCTGGGCGTCTATGGCTTTGTCATCTGGCACAAGGGGTTCGGCCCCGAAGACCGCGTGCTGTTCCGCCGCAGCGTCGGGCCCAAGCCTACGGATACGGCGCAGCCATGACGCGGCTGCGCGTGCCATTTCTGGTGATTGCCGGTGCCGCGGCCAGCGGCGTGCTGGCCTTTGCCAGCCAGATCGCCCACGGCCCCGCGCTGATCGCCGGGATCGAAGGGCGCGCTGCGCGGGCTATCGCCGCCAGTGGCGGGGGCGATGTGACCGCCCGGTTCCGCACCGCGAACGGGTGGCTGACGCGCCACCCGGTGCTGGACGGGGGGCGCACGCTGGACCCGGCGGTCCGCGCGCGGGTCGCGGCGGCAGTGGCCGCGCAGCCGGGGGTGGGCGGAGTGCAGTGGTCGTTCGACCCGGCCCGCCGCCCGGTCGATCCGGCCTTGCGGCAGGGCGGCTTGCGCTGTCAGGGCGATGTCGATGCGATCCTCAAGACCCGCACGATCCGCTTTGCGGAAGGGCGCGCCACGCTCGATCCGGCCAGCGTGACCCTGCTGGATGAAGTTGCCGCCGCGCTGCGCCCGTGCCGGGGCAGCATCATCGCGGTCACCGGCCACACCGATGCGCAAGGGGCAGAGGAAGCCAATGTCGCGCTCAGCCTCGAACGCGCCCGCACCGTGCGCGAGGCACTGGTCCGGCGCGGCATCGCCCGCGCGGACCTGCGGGCGCGGGGGATGGGTTCGGCTGAGCCGGTCGCCGGGCTGGAACCGGATGACCCGGCCAACCGCCGCATCGAGTTTTCCGTGGTGTCGCCGGTTTCGCTGAAGCCGACGCCAATCGACACGCCGGGACCGGGTTAGGAACACGCGATGCCGTTGTGGATCGAACTGCTGCTGCTTATCCTGCTCACGTATTTGTTGGGCCTGGCGCTTGGCTGGGCCATCTGGGGACGTTCGGAATGATGACTGTGATCGAAGCCAACTGGGTGGTATTCGCGCTGGCGCTGCTGATCGGACTGGCGGTGGCATGGTGGCTGTTCGGCCGCGCCTCGACCGCCCCCCGGCGGGATCGCCGCCCCGATGTGCTGGACGAAGGCGCCGCGCCGGCCCAGCGCAACCAGGCCCTGATCGACGCCGCCCCCGCCGCGCAGATCGTCCCTCCGCCGCTGGGCGCCGCGATGGGCGGCATTGCCGAAGCGGTCGCCATCGGCGCGCAGGACGTGGTCGAGGAAGCCGCCGCCACCGCCGCACCGCAGCCGGCAGCGGGCGATGACCTGTCGAAGATCAAGGGCCTCGGCCCCAAGCTGCAGGCGCTGCTCCCTACGCTGGGCATCAGCACTTATGCCCAGATCGCCGCCCTGACCGAAGCGGACCTCGCCGACCTCGACGCCAAACTCGGCGCCTTCGCGGGCCGCCCGAAGCGCGACAACTGGATGGAACAGGCCAAATACCTCGCCGCCGGGGACGTGGCGGGGTTCGAGGCGCAGTTCGGGAAGCTGTAAGCGCGGGGGGCTACCGCCCCCACTTCTGCTGTTTCTTCCCGAACCGCGTCTTGCGCGTGCCGGGCTTGCCTTCGTTGCTGCGGCCCACGATGGGCGCCTTGCGTTCGTGGTCCGGCAGGCCCAGTTCGGTTGCTTCCAGCCGGCGGATTTCGTCCCTGAGCCGCCCCGCTTCCTCGAATTCCAGGTCGGCGGCGGCGGCGCGCATGCGGCCTTCGAGTTCCTCGATATAGGCGCGCAGGTTGTGGCCGACGAGGTTGTTACGCTCGTCGTCCTCGATCTCCACCAGCACGCCGTCGCGGCTGGCGGTGTCGGCCACGATGTCGTGGATGTTGCGCTTGATCGTCTGCGGGGTGATCCCGTGGGCCTCGTTATAGGCCTGCTGCTTGGCGCGGCGGCGGTCGGTTTCGGCGATGGCGCGTTCCATGCTGCCGGTCATCCGGTCGGCATAGAGGATCACCCGCCCGTCGACATTGCGCGCGGCGCGGCCGATGGTCTGGATCAGCGACGTTTCGCTGCGCAGGAACCCTTCCTTGTCGGCGTCCAGAATGCACACCAGCCCGCATTCGGGGATGTCGAGCCCCTCGCGCAGCAGGTTGATCCCCACCAGCACGTCATAGACCCCCAGCCGCAGGTCGCGGATCAGCTCGATGCGTTCCAGCGTTTCCACGTCGGAATGCATGTAGCGCACGCGCAGGCCCGCCTCGTGCATGAACTCGGTCAGGTCCTCCGCCATCCGCTTGGTCAGCGTGGTGACGAGCGTGCGGTAGCCCTTGGCCGCCGTTTCGCGGCATTCGTTGATGCAGTCCTGCACCTGGTCCTCGACCGGGCGGATCAGCACCGGCGGGTCGATCAGCCCGGTCGGGCGGATTACCTGTTCGGCAAAGACGCCGCCCGATTGCTCCATCTCCCACGGCCCCGGCGTGGCGGATACGGCCACCGTCTGGGGGCGCATCGCATCCCATTCGTTGAAGCGCAGCGGGCGGTTGTCGATGCAGCTGGGCAGGCGGAAACCGTATTCGGCCAGCGTGATCTTGCGGCGATGGTCGCCCTTGGACATCGCGCCGATCTGCGGCACGGTCTGGTGGCTTTCATCGACGAACAGCAGCGCGTTGTCGGGCAGGTATTCGAACAGGGTCGGCGGCGGCTCGCCCGGCAGGCGCCCGGTCAGGAACCGGCTGTAGTTCTCGATCCCGGCGCAGCTGCCCGTCGCCGCGATCATTTCAAGGTCGAAATTGGTCCGCTGTTCCAGCCGCTGCGCTTCCAGCAGCTTGCCCTCGGCCACCAGTTCCTTCAGCCGCTCGGCCAGCTCGAACCGGATCGCGTCGGCGGCCTGCTTCATCGTCGGACCCGGCGTGACGTAGTGCGAATTGGCATAGACCCGCACGGAGTTCAGCGTGTTGCCCGCCTTGCCGGTCAGCGGATCGAATTCCACGATCTGCTCGATCTCGTCCCCGAACATGCTGATCCGCCAGGCCATGTCCTCATAGTGCGAGGGGAACAGTTCCAGGTTGTCGCCGCGCACGCGGAACGTGCCGCGCGTGAAGGCGGCGTCGTTGCGCTTGTATTGCAGCGCCACCAGCTTGCGGATCAGTTCCCGCTGGTCGACCGTCTCGCCCGCCTTGATGTCAAAGATCATCGCCGAATAGGTCTCGACCGAGCCGATGCCGTAGAGGCACGACACCGACGCGACGATGATCACGTCATCGCGTTCCAGCAGCGCGCGGGTGGCCGAATGGCGCATCCGGTCGATCGCCTCGTTCACCGAGCTTTCCTTCTCGATGTAGGTGTCCGACCGTGGGACATAGGCTTCCGGCTGGTAGTAGTCGTAGTAGGAGACGAAGTATTCCACCGCGTTGTCGGGGAAAAAGCTCTTCATCTCGCCATAGAGCTGCGCCGCCAGGATCTTGTTCGGCGCGAGGATCAGCGCGGGCCGCTGCGTCGCCTCTATCACCTGCGCCATGGTGAAGGTCTTGCCCGATCCGGTCACGCCGAGCAGCACCTGCGTCGCCTCGCCCGCGTTCACCCCCTCGACCAGATCGGCAATCGCGCTCGGCTGGTCCCCGGCGGGCTGGTATTCCGACACGATCCGGAACGGCCGGCCCGCCTCGGACTTTTCCGGGCGCGCGGGCTTGTGCGGCACGAAGTTGCCTGAGGTGTCGGGTTCTTCAAGGCCCCGGCGGATGATGAGTTCGGCCATGGGGGCTGTATGGGGAACAGACCGGGGACATGCAAGGCGGCCCTTGCGGCCATGCGCGGCGGCGATATGCTGATCCGGTGCCTGCCAGACGGGAGACTGCATCCCATGCCGATACCGCGATCCGCCGCCCGGCCAGCCGCAGCCCACTTGGCCGCCGCCCACTTGGCCGCCGCCCACTTGGCCGCCGTGCTGCTGGCGCTGGCTCCGCTGCCCGCGCTGGCGAACGCCGCGCCGCTGGCGCTGACCGGCCCGCTGGCCGCTGCCGTGGGCCAGACCGCCGCCACCCCCGGCATCGATGCGGACGAGGCCGCCGCGATCATGGCCGCGATCATGGCCGGGTCTGCAAGCAACCCCGCCACCGCGATCAACGCGGAGGAGCAGGCCCTGCTGCAAGCCCTGTCCAAGGCGCGCGCGCCGTTTCCCGTCACGCTGGACGGACGGCCCGCCACGATCGGTCCGCTCCAGCCCGAAGCCGCGCGGTTCATGGACCTGATCTTCCGGGGCAACCCCAACGCCGGGGCGCAGTTGCAGGCAGGCAACCCGGAGCTGCAACTGCATCTCGCGCGGCTGTATGGCCTGCCGGATCAGGGCTCGGTCAATCAGGCGCGGATGCTGATGGCGACCGACCTGATGCAGGCGTGGCGCAACAGCACCGTCGGTAATTCCTATGAGCCGCTGCGGCAGAAGCTGGGCAGTGCCAACCGCCTCTACGAGGCCGCCGCGCCCGCCACCCGCAAATCCGGCCGCCGCCTGCTGTTCAGCGCGATGGACCTGGTCGACCGCCAGGCCAACGACAGCGTGCCGGATTTCCTCTACCAGTGGCTGAAGAACTGAGCGCGGTGCCGGCGCGCCTCAGCTGCCGGCGGCGAACCAGCGCGCCTTGAACCACAGCGCCAGGTTGACCAGCGCGATCAGCACGGGGACTTCCACCAGCGGCCCGATCACCGCGGCAAATGCCACCGGCGAGGCAAGGCCGAAGGCCGCGATGGCGACGGCGATCGCCAATTCGAAGTTGTTCGATGCCGCCGTGAACGACAGCGCCGCCGTGCGCGAATAGCCCGCGCCGATGGCCCGGCCCGCCGCGAAGGCCAGCACGAACATCACCACGAAGAACACCACCAGCGGCAGCGCCACGCGCAGCGCGTCCATCGGCAGGGCCAGGATCTCGCCGCCCTTCAGGCTGAACATGGCGACGATGGTGAACAGCAGCGCCACCAGCGTCAGCGGGCTGATCGCGGGCAGGAAGCGGTGTTCATACCATTCGGTGCCATGCGATTTCAGCAGGGTCCGCCGCACCACGAAGCCCGCCAGGAACGGCACGCCCAGATAGGTCAGCACGGCCTTGGCGATGGTGGCAAAGTCGATGTCGATCAGGTGCGCTTCCAGCCCGAAGACCGGGGGCAGCACCGTGAGGTAGAACCACGCATAGGGCACATAGAACACGATCTGGAACAGCGAATTGAACGCCACCAGACCGGCCACGTATTCCGCGTTGCCGCCCGCCAGCTGGTTCCACACCAGCACCATGGCGATGCAGGGGGCGATGCCGATCAGGATCAGGCCGGTCATGTATTCGCCCTGGTCCGGCAGGAACAGCGCGGCCAGCGCGAACATGAACGCCGGGGCGATGATCCAGCACAGCAGGAACGACAGCGCCAGTATCCGCCCATCACGGAACACCTTGCCCAGCTCCTCATAGCGGACCTTGGCCAGCGGCGGGAACATCATCAGGATCAGGCCCACGGCGATGGGAATGCTGGTGGAGCCCACCGACATCGCGTCCAGCGTCTGCGGAATGGCGGGGAACAGCGAGCCCAGCGCGATCCCCAGCGCCATCGCGGCGAAAATCCAGACGGTCAGATACCGGTCGAGAAACGACAGGCGCGGGGTTTCGAGTGCCAGCGTGGCCATCAGGCGGCTCCTTCCATCTGCCCGATCCGGGCGAGTTCGGCGGTCAGGTCCTTGCGGTCCATCGTTTCAAACGGCAGGTCCAGCATGGAGCGCACGCGCAGTTCCAGCCAGTCCCAGGTCTGGGCGAAGGCGGCATCGACGGCGGCGTCATCGCCGGTTACGTCGGCGGGATCGGGCAGGCCCCAGTGCGCTTTCAGCGGCGCGCCCATGAACACCGGGCAGGCTTCCCCGGCCGCATTGCCGCAGACGGTGATCGCCAGGTCGATCGGCGGGGCATCCGGCCCGGTAAATTCGTTCCAGCTCTTGGACCGGAACGGCGCGGGATCGATCCCCTTGCGCGCCAGCAGCCGCAGCGCGCCGGGATGCGGCACGCCCTTGGGCTTGCTCCCGGCGCTATGGGCCGCGATCCGCCCCGCTCCAAGCGATTGGAACATCGCCTCGCCCAGAATGGAGCGGGCCGAATTGCCGGTGCACAGCACCAGCACGGTAAAGGGACGGTCAGGCACGGGCACGCTCAGCAGCAGGAGGAGGAGGAGGAGGAGGGGGGGGAGGAGGAGGAGGGGGCGCAGGAGGACGGGGCCGGGGCCGCCATCTGCGGCGCACAGCACGCGCCGGCGGCGGCGTTGCTCGATGCCAGCGCGGCGAAATCGGGGCTGTCGCCATAGACCGTGCTGTCGCCATTGGTCAGGAACGCTTCCCACACTACGCCATCGGGATCGGCGATCCAGCTTTTCTCCGACTGGGCATAGCAGCAGGTCGTCGCGCCTTCTTCCAGCACCGGGCGATTGGCGGCTTTCAGGCGACCATAGACTTCGGCCAGTTCCGCCTGATCCTCCACCTGCATCCCCAGATGCTCGATCCCCTTGGCCGCGCCGCACTTTTGCGAGATCGCGAAGTTGATGCGCGGATCGTCCAGCATCCACTTGGCATAGTCAGCCTTCGTCACCGCCGGTTCGCTGCCGAACAGGCCGGAATAGAACGCAATCGAGGCATCGAGGTCGGCCACGCCGACATGGACATGAAAACGCTTCATGCGACATCCTTTCTGGGGGAATGAAGGGGCTTCGCAGGTGAGAGAACAGGGGGACAGGCCGCATCCGGGGCGCAACTGGCCCCGCCGCAGCAGTTTTCGGTCAGATAGCCCATCAGCAGGTTCATCGCGCCATAGTCCGCCGAATAGATGATCGACCGGCTCTGGCGGCGTTGCAGCACCAGCCCCGCATGGGCCAGCTGGGCGAGGTGAAAGCTCATCGACGACGCCGGAACCCCCAGCGCCTCGGCCAGCGCTCCGGCGGGCAAGCCCTCCGGCCCGGCCTGAACCAGCAGCCGGAACACCGCCAACCGATGCTCCTGCGCCAGCGCGCCCAGTGCTTTGATGACGGCAGTGGCTTCCATGACCTACTTTCCATGATTCGATGATTATGGAAATATCAAAACAGGAGCGGGAGTCAAGCGCCGGTCGGGCTTACCCTACCGCCGGGTCCCCGGCGGGCTGGTATTCCGACACGATCCGAAACGGCCTGCCCGCCCCGGATTTTTCGGGGCGCGCAGACTTGTGCGGCACGAAGTTGCCGGAAGTATCGAGTTCTTCGAGGCCCCGGCGGATGATGAGTTCGACCATGGGGCGGATAAGGGGGATCGGGGGCGGGAGGGGAAGGGGGGAAGCCAATGGTTCTACCGGTCGCTTATTTGCCGACAACGTCTAGTGTATTGGTTTTTAAAACTATATCAAAACATGAAGGATGGAGATGGCTATGCTGTTTGCGAATGACGCGAAACTCACTACCCTAGACGATACTGGTGGGGGTATTATCGCACTATACTTCGGGTATCAGGACGTCGGCGTTCCAGTGCTCGTCTCTGAAGAAGGTGGCTTCAAATGGATGTTCCGCCTCGCTGGTGAATATACAAACATGCGGGATGAGGGGGGAACGCCACTTCTGTCCTTTGGATTGGCGGCAGTTATATTTGATCCCACTAGGGTCCAAACCCAATCAGCCTCTTGAAAATCGGCGTGCACATTGATTCAGGGAGTCTCCGCTGAGGCAGGAGGCTTTGAGAATGTCGCGTTTCTTGTTCTGGTTATCGGATGACGCTTGGGCTGCAATCGAGCCGCACTTGCCGAAGAACCAGCCAGGAGCGCGACGGGTCGATGATCGCAGGGTGATCTCGGGTATCATTCACATGCTCAAATGCGGCGGTCGGTGGGCGGATTGCCCAGCTGAATACGGCCCATCGACGACCGTCTACAATCGCTGGAACCGGTGGAGCCGCCGGGGCATCTGGACTCGCATCCTGACGGCGCTGACGGAGGAAGGCTGGATCGCTGAAACCGGTCAGATCGATAGCAGCTACATCAAGGCCCACCGCAGCGCCGGTGGGGCAAAAGGGGGGCGCGAGCCAATGCCATTGGCATCTCGCGTGGCGGCCGGACAACGAAGATCCACGCCCTTGTCGATGTGCTGGGAAGACCGCTCCGCCTCGTCCTGACGCCTGGCAACACGTCGGATGTAAAGGGGGCAGACATGCTGATCGGCGAGACCGTCGGCATGAAGCGGGTGATCGCTGACCGTGGCTACGACGCCAACCGTATCAGGGCCGCCTTGCGCGAACAGGGCACGATCCCCGTGATCCCCGGCCGACGCAACCGCAAGCGCCCGATCCAATATGACGAACGTCGCTACAAGGACCGCTGGCGGGTGGAGGCCATGTTCTGCCGCCTCAAGGACTTCCGCCGCATCGCTACCCGCTACGACAAGCTCGCAAGAAACTTCCTGTCAGCCGTGAGCCTCGCAGTCGCCGTAGCCTTCTGGCTCTGAACGAGTCTGGACCCTAGTGCGATTGGCGATGGCGATTCTCTCGGCAGTGGCGCATTGATAATCAGTCCTGATGGTCCGGGGATATTCGAAAAGATAGGGCAAAGCTCCTATAATGGAGGGGGTATTACTTTGATCTCAGGCACCCGAAAGCCGTTTTTCAGAAACAGAAATGCGCCTGCATTCGCGCGATGGGCGATGGGGTACATGCGAGTAGGAGATTTCGTGACGGTGGCGAACGTTGACGCGAGCAATCGCATGTTGGTTCGTGACTAGGATGGCAAGCCTACCTTCAGCGTCTGAGTTGACCGCACTAGCGAGCCTTTTATCCCCTGGTTTCGTCATCTTATGGGTGAGAGGGCGGTTCAGAAATGCGCTTCAGCCAAAGCTAGCGGATCAGACGATCAGCTTTGCAATGGTATCCGTTGCGTATCAGGCGGCGATCAATCCCCTCTTCCATGCCGATGGTGGCGTCCCACTGCCAAGATGGACGCCTCGAAAAACTCTGGCGTTTGAAGGTCGGATTTGATTCACTTCGCCGACGAGGCGTCGGAGGCGGTGATGGCAGGGCAGCCGGGTTTCTT
>NZ_BMZD01000009.1 GCF_014652615.1 Novosphingobium arvoryzae | reverse complement strand
ACAGCGCGCCTTCGGCGGTCTGCGCCAGGCTGATGCCATCGTTGGCGTTGCGGATGCCCTGGCTCATGCCGCGCACCTGCGAGGTCATCGTGGTGGCGATGGCCAGGCCCGCCGCGTCGTCCTTCGCGCCATTGATGCGCTTGCCCGACGACAGCCGTTCCATCGCCGTGCCCAGCATCTTGCCAGCCGAAGTGGCGGAATTCGCGGCGCGCAGGGCGCCCATGTTCGTATTGATAACAGTCATGTTCTACTCCCGAGGAAAGTCTCGCCCGACCGGCCCGGCAGGGAATTGCCGCGGCAGTCCCCACAAAGACCGGTGGTTTCCGCCGATTGTTAAGGGCGGGCGGCAAAATTCTGCCGCGGCGGCAAGCGGCAGCGCCGCGATCCGTCTAAGTATTTGCCCCGGACCTTAAATTACCGGAGCGTTTGACGTTCTGCGCGCACAAGTCCCCCACGAGAGATGGTTAACGACGGGGACCAGAATGATGACGGCACTGGCATTCAGCGACAGCGTGGCACGGCTTCACGCCCCGCTTGTGCAGCGCGCGGACGCAATCGTCGGGGCAGTGGCAGCGGGGCGCACGCCGCTGCTGCGCACCGCCAGCGATCCGGCGGTGCAAGGCCCGGGCGGCTGCATCACGCTGGAGCGCGCGGGCCACGACCGGCTGCGCCGCGATGACGGGCGCGGGCGCTTTACCCTGACCTATCGCGATCCCGCCAGCCCCGCCGCGCTGGCCGCGCTGCTCGCCGCGCTGGCGCCCCCCGGCGCGCCGATTGCCGCCGATCCCGAAAGCCTCTCGATCCTGGCGCTGGCCGAGCGGCTGGCGGCGAGCGAGATCCCGGTGCTGATCAACGGTCCGACCGGGACCGGCAAGGAAGTGCTGAGCCGCTTCATCCACGATCACAGCCCGCGCCGCGCCGGCCCGTTCGTGGCGGTCAACTGCGCCGCGATGCCCGAAGCCATGCTGGAAGCCCTGCTGTTCGGCCACCAGAAGGGCGCGTTCACCGGGGCGACCAATGCCAACGAAGGCTTTTTCCGCGCGGCGGACGGCGGCACGCTGCTGCTCGATGAAATCGCGGAAATGCCGCTGGCCCTGCAGGCCAAGCTGCTGCGCACGCTGCAGGAAGGCGAAGTCGTGCCGATCGGGTCGACCCAGCCGATCAAGGTGGACGTGCGCGTGATCGCCTGCGCCAACCGCGATCTGCCGACCGAAGTGGCCGAGGGCCGCTTCCGCGCCGACCTCTACTATCGGCTCAACGTGTTCCCCCTCAGCCTGCGCCCCTTGCGCGACCGGGCCGAGGACATCGCTCCGCTGGCCTTCGCGCTGGCGCTGCGCCACACGCCCGCCAGCCGCCCGGTGCCGTGGATTTCGGAAAGCGCGCTGGCCATGCTGAAGCTCCACGGCTGGCCGGGCAACGTGCGCGAGCTGGAAAACGTGATCCGCCGCGCGCTGCTGCTGGCCGAGGGCAAGGACGAAGTCACCCCGGCCGACATCGTGTTCGACAGCCCGGCCCGGCTGGTCCCCGCCGATGGCGCCCTGCCCGCCCCCGCTGCGCAGAGCACCGCCCCGGCGCGCCTGTCCAACATCGTCCAGCTGTCTGAAGCGCGCGCGATCATGGAAACGCTGGAAGCCTGCGGTGGCAGCCGCGTGGCAGCCGCGCGCCAGCTGGGCATTTCCGAACGCACCCTGCGCTATCGCCTCGCCTCGTTCCGTGAGGCTGGCCTGGCCGTGGCCGGAGCCCGGCGATGAGCAGCATCAGCGGTATTGGAGGAGGGGCGGGCAGCCTCCAGCAGATCATGGCGATGCGCCAGCAGATCCTGGAACGCTCGCAGCTGCTCCAGCAGATCCACACCCCCGATGCGGGGGCCGCGCAGGCCGCCGCGCCGCAAGGGCCCGCGGGCGGCTTCACCGATGCCCTGAAAAGCGCGCTGGACAATGTCAGCGCCACGCAGGCCAAGGCCGCGGACCTCTCCGCCGGGTTCGAACAAGGCACCGTTACCGATGTCGCCAGCGTGATGCTGGCCCGGCAGGAGGCCGGCATCGCCTTCGAAGCCACACTGCAAGTGCGCAACCGGCTGCTGTCCGCATACCAGGACATCATGCGGATGGGGGTCTGATAGATGACTGATCTGGTTCCCGCTTCGCCCTCCCCTGCTGCCGCCCAGCCGTCCCTTCCCGGTCTGGGCGGCGGCACCCCGCTGGAACGCGTGCGCGCCTTCGCCGCCCAGCCGGCGGTCCGGCGCAGCCTGCCGCTGATCGCGGGCACGGCCGTGCTGGGCGTGTCGGCGCTGGCCTACGCCATGCTTTCCAGCCCGCCGCAGCGGGTGCTCTATGCCCAGCTGGACGATGCGGATCGCGCCGCCGTGGTCGGCTCGCTCGATGCGGCCGGGATCGGCTATACCATCGACAACCAGACCGGCGCGCTGACCGTGGGCGAGGATGACCTCTACCGCGCGCGGATGCTGGTCGCTTCGGACGGGGCGCTGGCCGTGCCCGATGCCGCCGCCTCGCTCGACAGCCTGCCGCTGGGCGCCAGCCGCACGCTGGAAGGCGAGCGGCTGCGCGCCGCGCGGGAACAGGAACTGATGCTGACGATCCAGCAGATCGACGGCGTCGAATCCGTCCGCGTCCATCTGGCGCAGGCCAACAAATCGGTATTCGTGCGCGAAGATACCCCGCCCACCGCCTCGGTCATGGTGCGCATGGCGCGCGGACGGCAGCTGTCGGACAGCCAGGTTTCGGCGATCGTCAACCTGGTCGGCGCGTCCACCCCCGGCCTTTCGCCCGATGCGGTGCGCGTGGTCGATCAGAACGGGCGGCTGCTGTCCGACAAGGCCAGCGCCGATGCCGACCGGCTGGAATTGCAGGTGCGCATGGAAGAAAAGCTGCGCACCCAGCTCGACACACTGCTCACCCCGATGCTCGGCGCGGGCAATTTCACTAGCGAGATCCAGCTGGAACTCGACATGGATGAAGTCACTTCTGCGCGCGAAAGCTATGACAAGGACGGCGTCCTGCGCACCGAAACGCAGGCCCAGTCGCAGACCACCGGACCGGGTCAGGCGGGCGGCATTCCCGGCGTGACGGCCAACACGCCCCCGCCCCCCACCGTCGCCCAGCCCGGCGCGCCGCAGGGCACCCCCGCCCCCGGCGCGGCGGGCCAGGTCAACGGCGAATCCAGCGCGACCCGCACGTTCGAACTCGGCCGCGAAGTGTCCGTCGCCAATGCCGCGCCGGGCAAGGTCAAGCGCCTGTCGGTGGCCGTCGCGATCAGCCAGGCCGCGATGAAGGGGGCCAAGCCCGCCGACATCGAACAGGTCAAACAACTCGTCGCCGCCGCCGTTGGCGCCAATCCGCAGCGCGGCGACCAGGTGACGGTCATGGCCCGCCCGTTCGAGCCGGTCAGCGCGGAAGGGGTGCCGTTCTACGAGGCGCCGTGGTTCGCGATGGTGGTGCGCAGCGTGGTCGCGCTGCTGGCGGTGCTGCTGGTGCTGCTGCTGGGCGTGCGTCCGCTGGTGCGTGCGCTAAAGCGCGATCCCGCCGCTCCGGCCGCCAGCGATGAACAGGCCGATGCCGCGCCCGATGGCGAGCCCGGCGATGGTGCCCATCCCGCCGATCCCGCCGCACCGCGCGCCGTCGATGCCACGCTGCTGGGCCGTCAGGTCGGGCTGGCGCAGCGCATCGTCGATGAAAAGCCCGATGATGCGCTCCACGCCCTGCGCAAGATGCTGGCCAGCACCGAACCGGAAAACGCGCGATGACCGATCAGTCCCAGAACCTTGCCGTCGCCGCCGAAGCGATCAGCCTGGGCGATGCCGAACGCGCCGCCGTGATGGTGATGCTGCTGGAGGAGGAACAGGCCGCGCGCATCCTCAGCCAGCTGGGGCCGGGCGAGTTGCAACTGCTGGGCGAGAAGATGTGTGCGCTGGGCGAAATCGGGCCGGACCTGATCGCGCAGGCAATTGCCGGGTTCGTCAAGAACACCGAACGCAGCGGCATCGGCGCGGAAGGGCGGACCGATCACGTCCGCAACCTGATGAACCGCGCGGTCGGCGCGGTGAAGGCCGACAGCCTGATGCAGCGCATCCTGCCGCTGGGCGAGGACAAGGGCCCGGCGATCGAGCTGGTTCGCTGGCTTACCCCGCAAGCCCTGATCCCGCTGGTCCGCGATGAACACCCCCAGGCGCTGGCCGTGCTGCTGGTCCAGCTGGAAGCCGATGTCGCGGCCGAAGTGCTGCACGCCCTGCCTGCCGATCTGCAGACGCAGGTGGTCCACCGCATCGCCACGCTGGGGCCGGTCTCGGGCGAGGCCATAGCCATGCTGGAGGAACTGCTGCAACAGCGGATCGCCGCGCATCATGGCCGGGTCATGCTGGACATGGGCGGCGCGCGCGAGGCGGCGGACATCATCAACAACGCGGGCAAGGCCGCCGAAAAGCGGATCATGCCGGAGATCAATCGCATCGACAAAGCGCTGGCGCGCGAGATCGAGAACGAGATGTTCAAGTTCGAGCACCTGCTGGCGCTGGAGCCGCAGGCCATGGGCTCGCTGCTGCGCGAGGTCGAGAGCGATACGCTGATCGACGCGCTGAAGGGTATCAGCGAAGAACAGCGCGAGGTGTTCTTCCGCGCCATGTCCAGCCGCGCCGCCGATGGCGTGAAGGACGAGATCGCCGGGCGCGGCCGCCTGAAGATGGCCGATGTGCTGGAAGCGCAGAAGACCATCGTCACCGCCGCGCGCCGCCTGGCCGCCGAAGGGGTGATCGCGTTCGGCGTCGGCGGCGGGGACGACGAATATGTCTAGCCTGCCGCTGCTGGCGCTGGGCGGGCAGGCCGGGTTCACGCAGGACCCGCGCTTTTCCGGCGCCGCCAACCCGCCGCCGCCCTTGCCGGAGCCGGAACGCGAAGACCCGGTCGCGCTTGCCTGGGCCGAAGGGTATGAAGCCGGCGTGGCCGAGGCTGGCGCGCTGGCGAAGTTGCAGGCCGAAGCCGATGAGGCCGCGCGCGGGACCATCGAACTGGCGCTCGCCCGGCTCGATGCGGAGCAGACCGAGGCGCTGCGCCAGAAACTCTACGCCACGGTCGAGGCGCTGTGCGAAGCGGCCATTGCCCCCATCGCGCTCGACAAGGCGGCGCTCGCCGCGCGGGTCGAACGCGCCGCCGCGATGCTGGCCCGCGCCGATGACGAGCGGGTGCTGCGGCTGCATCCCGACGACATCAAGCTGGTCGGCAAGCGCCTGCCGGAGGGGCTGGACGTGCTGCCCGACACGGCGCTGGAGCGCGGCGCGCTGCGCGTGGAAACGCAGAACGGCGGGGTCGAGGACGGCCCGGCCCACTGGCGCGCGGCAATCGCGGAGGCGCTGGCATCATGCTGAAACTGTTCGATCCCCTGCTGGACGAGTTGTCCGGTGCCGAAATCGACCTGACGCCGGGACGTTATGGCCTGCTGACCGCCTGCGACGGCGGCTTGCTGGAAGTATCCGGCCTGTCCGCCCCGGTCGGGGCGCTGTGCAAGGTCGCCCATGGCCGCACCGCGCCGCTGACCGCCGAAGTCATCGGCTTTCGCAATGGCCGCACGCTGATGATGCTGCTGGGCGATACCGTGATGCTGCGCCCCGGCGCACGGGTCCGCACCGAAGGCCGCCCCGGCATGCTGCCCGTCGGCGAAGCGTTCCTGGGTCGCGCGGTCGATGGCGAGGGGCTGCCGATCGACGGGCTCGGCCCGATCCATTCGCGCCACAGCTGGCCCGCCGGAGGGCTGCGCACCAGTGCGCTCGATCGCAGCCCGGTGCGGCAATGCTTTGACACCGGGGTGCGCGCGCTCAACGCGCTGACCACGTTTGGCATTGGCCAGCGGATCGGGATCATGGCCGGTTCGGGCGTCGGCAAGTCGGTCCTGCTCGACATGATCGCGACCGGGGCGGAGGCGGAGATCGTCGTCGTCGGCCTGATTGGCGAGCGCGCGCGCGAAGTATCCGATTTCGTCGAGCGCCACATGGCCGGATCGAAGCGCGCGCGCACCGCCGTGGTCGCCGTCCCCGCCGACCATGCCCCCAACCTGCGGCTGCGCGGCGCGATGCTGGCCACCAGCATGGCCGAACATTTCCGCGCACAGGGGCGCCAGGTGCTGCTGATCATGGACAGCCTGACCCGCGTCGCTCACGCGGGGCGCGAGATCGCGCTGCTGCTGGGCGAACCCGGCGCGGCGCGCGGCTATCCCCCGTCCGCCCTTGCCACGATCACCAAGCTGGTCGAACGCGCGGGCAATTCGGCGGCCAGCGGCGGTTCGATCACCGGGCTCTACACAGTGCTGGCGGACGGCGACAACCAGGACGATCCGGTCGTCGATACCGCGCGCTCGATCCTTGATGGGCACGTCGTGCTCAGCCGCGATCTGGCCCAGCGCGGGCAATATCCGGCGATCGACATCGCTGCCTCGCTCAGCCGCGTGATGGCCTATATCGTCGCGCCCGATCACGCCGCGCTCGCCCGCGAATTTCGTGCTTTGACCGCCAGTTACGAGGCGAACCGCGATCTCGTTCTGATGGGGGCTTACCGCGCCGGGGCCGATGCCCAGCTGGACCGCGCGATCACCATGCACGGCGCGCTGGTGGACTTCCTGTGCCAGCCGGCGCGCAGCACCGTGCCGCTGCGACAGAGCATTGCCGCGCTGGCCGAGCTGATGGGCAATGCAGGCTGAGCGCGCCCGGCTGAAGCGGCTGCAACGGCTGGAAAAGGTCCGCGCCATCGCCAAGCAGGCCGCCGCCGTGGAATCCGCCCGCGCCGAAAGCACGCTGGCGCAACTGGAAGCGCTGGCGGACCGCACCCGCCGCATGGCCGATGAATACCGCGCCCGCACCGATTTCCGCGACGGGCTGGAACTGCGCCAGCTGGGCCAGTTCGTGTCGGGCCTGAACGCGATCACCACCACCACCAGCGGCGATGCGCTGAATGCCAGGGCGCTGGCCGACCGCAAGCAGCTGGAACTCGCGCAGGCCGAACGCAGCCGCGCCGCCGTTGAAGACCGTGCGAAAGCCGGAGCCGCCGCGCTTGCCCGCCGCGCCCAGCCGCAAGCGCTGGGCGCGCGCAAGGCAGTTGGCACGGCTCTTGAATAGAACCGGGCAAGCCATCTGCAAGGAGCCTTGTCCGTGATCCAGCCCACTGCCCCGTCCTCCGCCAGCCCTGCCCTGACCGTCGCCGTCACGGTGGCCGGGCAGCCGGGCGAAAGCGTGGAACCGGCGGATTTCGCGGCTTTGCTGAACATCCAGACGCTAACTGCGGGGCCGACCGAGGACGTGCCGGTGGCCCAGCCGGGCCTGCTGGTGGCGGCAACGGCGGCCTTGCCGGTTCCGGCAAACGGCAAGATCTTGCCGGTTGGTTTGCCGGTCGCCCTGCCGTCCGAGGCGCCAGCGGCGCAAGCCCAGCCCGTCGATCAGGATCCTGCCGCCGCACCGCCGGCCGCCTTGCCCAGCGCGATCGCCACGCTGCCCACCGCGCTGTTGAAGGCCCGACCGGCAGGGCCAGCCGCGCAGGCCGGACCGGCAGATGCGCCGCAACAGACCATGAGCGAGGATGCTGCCGAACCGGCGGATCCCGCAATCGCGGTTGCGGAACCCCTCGCCACGCTGCCCGTGATCGCGCTGCATGCAGTCACGCCGGTCAGTCAGCCCGCATCGCCCGGTGAACCGGCATCGCCTGCTGAAACCGCACTGTCCCGCGAACCGGGGCGGCCCACGCAGGCCCCCATCGCGGCCAGCCCCCAGCCTGCGATGTCGCAGCCCGCCGTGACACAGCCAGCCGTGAGCGCCGCCGGGCAACAGACGCCCCCGCCCTCGACACCGCAACTTACAGCACTGCCAGAGGCTGCACCCGCCGAGCGTGAGGCGGCAGTGCAGCAGGTTCGCATGATCGAGCCCGCGGCCGCCCAGCCCGTTGCGGCGAGCGAAACGGTGCTGGCCGCGCCGCCGGTCATCCGCGATGCCGCGCCCGCCGCAATCACTGCCACCACCACTGCCGCCGAACGCCCGCACGACTTTACCGCGCTGGTCGACCGGCTGGTCGCCGCGCGCGAGGCGATGCAACCGCAAAGCGTGACGATGGCCGTGCGCCACGCCGAATTCGGCGCGGTCCAGTTGCGGTTCCAGCAGGACGCCAGCGGGCTGTCGGTGGCGATGGCCAGCGCCGATCCGGACTTCGCCCGCGCGGTCAGTGCCGCCGTGCCGCCGGTTCAGGCCGCCAGCACCAGCGACACGGCCAGCTTCAGCCAGCAGGGCCGCAGCGAGGCCGGTCATGGGGGAACCGCCGAGGGCTTTGCCCAGTCGCGCAGCGGCCAGCAGACCCCGCGCGAGGAACGCGCCGCTGCCCGCGCCAACCATTCACCGGCTGCGGGTCGCAGCCAGTCACAGGCATCCGATGACGGTGCCCGCAACGGCATTTTCGCCTGATTTTACAGACTGATCGCAGGGGTATCTTCGAATGAGTGACAAATCCGAAAAGGCGTCCAAGCCGAAGAAGGGCAAAGGCATGCTGGTCAAGGCCGTGGCCGGGGTCGTGCTGGTCGCCGCCGGGGGTGGCGGCACGTTCGCGCTGGTGCAGTCCGGCGTGATCGGCGGCGGCCACGCCGAGCCCAAGGAAGACAACACCCCCAAGCTGGTCCGCAAGGGCGAGGAGGATCCCTTTGCCCCCAAGACCGAAGCCAAGGAGGGCGAAGGCCCGGCCGAAGTGGAAGGCGATGGCGGCAGCGAATACCGCACGAGCTACTTCAGCTTCACCGAGGACTTCACGTCCAACCTGAAGAATTCCAGCGCGCTGGTGCAGATCAGCCTGGCCTGTTCCACCCGCCGCGACGGACGCGTGCTGATGTGGCTGAAGAAGCACGAGCTGGCGATCCGCAGCGAAGTGCTGGTGGTCCTCGCCGACACGCCGGAAGAAGATGCCTTCACCCCCGAAGGCAAGCAGCGCCTGGAAAAGCGGCTGACCGCCGCGATCAACAAGGTGCTGACCGAAACCGAAGGGTTCGGCGGCGTCGATGCGGTCTATTTCAAGTCGTTCCTAGTCCAGTGAAGCCGCAGCGCGCCTTTGTTGCCGAACGCGCCGCCGCGCAGCACTGCGCGGAGCTGCTGCGGCGCGGTCCCGAACCGGCCGAGCTGCTGCCGCAGCTGGCCCGGCTGGGCGATCGCCTTGCCCGCCTGCTGGCCGAGGGGCTGGCCCGGCTGAGCGGCGGGGAGGCTCCGCTGGTCACCCCGCAGGTCGTGCGCGAGGAACGCTGTGCCGATCTGGCCAAGGGCATTGGCCCGCTGGCCGCGAACAGCCTGCTGGCCGCCGGGGCAGGCGGCGCGCCGCTGCTCGCCTCGCTCGATGCCGGGGCGGTGCTGCGGCTGGTGGACAAGGCCTTTGGCGGCAAGGGCGAGGCCCCGGCCACCCTGCCGGGGCAGTTCCCGACATCGGCCCAGCTGATGATCCAGCGGCTGGAAACGCTGGTCGTGGAATGTCTCTGCGCCGCCCTTGGCGCCGACGGCGCGGTGCGCGCGCTGCGCCGCGACGGCGATCTGGCCGAACTCGCGCCGTTCACCGGTGACGCGCGGCTGGCCGTGCTGCAGCTGGAAGTGATGGAAGGGATGCGCGCGCCGTGGCTGGCCACGCTGGCCCTGCCGCTGGCGACGCTGGCAGAGCTGTTCGGCCACGGCGACCGCCCGCCCGCCCCGCCCGCAGCCCCGCGCGCCGCCGATCCCGCCGCCGCGCCCTTTGCCGACGTGCCGCTGCCGCTGACTGCCGTGCTGGTCGACATGCAGGTGCCGCTGGCGACCATTTCGGCGCTGGAACCGGGAACGATCCTGCCCGTGGCCGTCGCCCGCGCGGTGCCGCTGTCGATTGCCGGCAGCGTGATCGCGCGCGGCACGGTGGGCGCGCAGGACGACCGTGTCGCCATCAAGATTTCACACATTGCCTGATCCGGAACTGGGGAACCTTATGACCATTCACACCCGCGGCTTCGACTTCCTGAAGGAAGTGGACGTGCGCCTTTCGGTCGAACTCGGCCGCACCGACATGAAACTGAAGGACGTGCTCGCACTCGGCGAGGAAAGCGTCGTCATGCTCGACCGGCTGACCGACGAGCTGCTGGACGTCATGGTCAACGGCAAGCTGATCGCACGGGGCGAGATCGTGGCGCAGGGCAACCGCTTCGGCCTGCGCATCGTCGAGATGAACGGTGTGACCGCCCCCACCCCGGCGGAGGGCGCGGAATAATGCTGTGGTATATCCTGAAACTGCTGGTCCTGCTGCCGCTGATCGCGGGGCTGGCCTGGGGCGTGCTGAAGTTCGGCCAGAAACTGCAGGCACGGATGGGCGCAGCTCCCGGCGCGGCCAAGTCGGTGCGGATCATCGAAACGACAATGCTGTCCCCCGCGCTGAAGCTGGCGGTGATCGAATTCCACGGGCGCGAGATCCTCGTCTCCGCCTCGCGCCAGGGGCTCACGCGGCTGGCCGAAGCGCCGGCGCGTGGCGGCGAGGAGGGGGCAAAGTGACGCGACCCCTTGCTCCCTTCCTCGCCGCAATCGGGACCGTTGTCATGCCCGTCGCGGCGCAAGCCCAGACGGCCATCCCCGGCGCGCTCGACCGTGCCTTCGCCAGCATGAATGGCGGCCCCGGCGCGGGCCTGTCGCTTCAGCTGCTGCTGATCATGGGCCTGCTCACGATCCTGCCGGGGCTGATCCTGATGATGACCAGCTTCACCCGCATCCTGGTGGTGCTGTCGATCCTGCGGCAGGCGCTGGGGTTGCAGCAATCGCCGCCCAACCAGGTGCTGATCGGGCTGGCGCTGTTCCTGTCGCTGTTCGTCATGGCCCCGACGCTGGAACGGGTGAATGCAAATGCCATCGCCCCCTATTCCGCCGGGACGATCAACGCCGAGCAGGCGATTGCAGTGGGAGGAAGGGAATTCCACGCCTTCATGATCCGCCAGACCCGCGAGCGCGATCTGGCGATGTTTGCCGACATGGCGAACGCCGGCAAGTTTGCCCGCCCGGCCGATGTGCCGTTCTCGATCCTGTTGCCCGCCTTCGTCACCAGCGAGCTGAAAACCGCGTTCCAGATCGGCTTCATGCTGTTCCTGCCGTTTCTGGTGATCGATCTGGTGGTGTCATCCGTGCTGATGAGCCTGGGCATGATGATGATGAGCCCGACCATCGTCTCCCTGCCGTTCAAGCTGCTGCTGTTCGTGCTGGTCGATGGCTGGGCGCTGCTGATGGGCAGCCTTGCGGCCAGTTTCGGGTGACGGGCGATGGATGATACTGCTTCCCTCCTCGCGCTGGCTGACCGGATGCTGTGGGTGACCGCGCTGGTGGCGGCCCCGGTGCTGCTGGCCAGCCTTGCGGTCGGCCTGGTCGTGGGCATCGTGCAGGCTGCAACTTCGGTCAACGAACAGACCCTGACCTTCGTGCCCAAGCTGGCCGTGATCGCGCTGGTGCTGGTGGTGTTCGGTGCCTCGATGCTGGGGCTGGTCGGCGATTTCATGAACGAGATCTTCCAGCAGATCGCGGAGACCGGCCGGTGATCCAGCTGACTTTCGGCTTTGGCGCACTCGAGGCCGAACTGTGGAAACTGCTGTTCGTGATGACCCGCATCGGCGCGGCCCTGCTTGCCGCGCCATTCTTTGGCGCGGCGGCGGTGCCGGTGCAGTTGCGCGTGGCGATCACCGGGGCGATTGCCGTGCTGGTCTGCGCATGGGTGCCGGTGACGGTGCCGCCCGCGCTGTTTTCGGTGGCGGGGCTGCTGGCCGTGGCGGGCGAAGTGCTGGTCGGGCTGACGCTGGGGTTTGTCCTGCAACTGTCGTTCGCCGCGCCGATCATTGCCGCTGAACAGATCGGCGGGGCGATGGGGATGAGCATCGCCGCTGCCGCCGATCCGATGAGCGGCGCGCATTCGCCCGCGCTGGGCCAGTATTTCATGGTCCTGCTGACCGTGATCTTCCTGGGCCTGGGCGCGCACCTGACGTGGCTGCAACTGGTGATCGACAGCTATGCCGCCCTTCCCCCCGGGGCGAGCTGGATCGCGCCGGAGCGGCTGCAAATGGTCGCGGGCTTTGGCGGGGCGATGTTCACCGCTGCGGTGGCGATTGCCCTGCCGGTCACGCTGGTGCTGCTGCTGGTGCAGGTGCTGTCCGGCGTGCTCAGCCGCTCCGCGCCCTCGCTCAACCTGTTCGCGCTGGGCCTGCCCGCCGGGGTGCTGGCGGGGATCGCCGGGCTGATCGCCGCCGCACCGCTGGCGGTCGAGCAGATGGCCGACCTTTCCGCGCAGGCCGTCACGCAAGCGGCAGAGGTGATCGCCCCATGAGCGGCGAAAAGTCCTTTGCCCCGACCGAGAAGCGCAAACGCGACGCCGCGCAAAAGGGCGACATCCTGCGCTCCCGCGAGGTCGCAACCGCCGTCGCGGTGCTGATCGGGGCGGCGTGGCTGGCGCTGGCGGGACCGTGGATGCTGGACGCGATGGCCAGCGCCGCGCGCACCGGGCTGACCTGGGACCGGGCCATGCTGGAGGATTTTGCGCCGGGGCGGATCCTGCTGACAATGGCGGTGGGGGTACTGCCGCCGCTGCTGATCCTGGCGGCGGGCGTGATGCTGGCCGTAATCGCGGTGCAGCTGGCCAGCGCCGACGGCCGCTGGATCGGGGCGAACCTGGCGCCCAAGGGATCGCGGATCAACCCGCTGTCGGGGCTGAAACGGATGTTCGGCCCGCAGGGCTGGATCGAGATGGTCAAGGGCCTCGCCAAAGTCGGCCTGCTGGGGGCGCTCGGCTATTTCTGGGCGCGCAGTCACCTGGCGGAGCTGCTGGGACTGGGACGCGGGATCACGCTGAACGGGCAGCTGGCGGTGGCGTGGGACGCCGTGATCAGCCTGATGTTCCTGCTGGCAGGCGGGCTGGTAGTGATCGCCATGATCGACTGGCCGATCCAGTGGCTGCGCCGGATGCTGCGCTTGCGCATGACCCACCAGGAAATGCGCGACGAGCACAAGGAGAGCGAAGGTTCGCCCGAAAAGAAGGCCGCGATCCGCCAGCGCCAGCGCCAGTTCGCCAGCGGCGCGGTCGCCAAGGCGATGCGCGAGGCGCAATTCGTGTTGACCAACCCGACCCACTTCTCGGTCGCGATGGCCTATGACCCGGACAAGGCGGGGGCGCCGATCGTGCTGGCCAAGGGGCGCGGGGAAAAGGCGCTGGCGATGCGCGAACTGGCGGCCGAACTGGGCGTGCCGACGCTGGAATACCCAGCGCTTGCCCGCTCGGTCTATTTCACCACGCGCGAAAACCAGGTGATCCGCGAGGAGCTCTACGCCGCCGTCGCGGGCGTGCTGGCCTTCGTGTTCTCGCTCAAACGCGGCGAGCGCGTGGCCCCACCGCCGATCGAGGTGCCGGTGGCGCTGCGCTTTGACGCCGAGGGACGGCTGGACCCACGGGCAAATGCTTAAGTTCGCGCGCGCGCTGCCGTTCTGAGCGGCATGGCCACCACCACTTCCGCAACCAGCTCGATCATCGCCACGCTCGGCGTGGGCAGCGGGATCGATTTCGCCGCGATGGCGACCAACCTGGCGCAGGCGCAATTCGCCGCGCGGACGGACCGGCTGACCAATCAGGCCGAAACGCTGGAACGGCAGATTTCGGCGGCTTCCGCGCTCAAGAGCTCGATCCTGCAACTCGCCGCGTCCGTGGGCGACCGGGTGCGGGGTGGCGATTTGTCCACCCAGCCGACGATTGCCAACGCCAGTGTCGCGGCGGTCAGCCGGGGCACCGCCAGCAACACCGCCAGCTACACGCTGGAAGTGACGCAGCTGGCCGCCGCGCAGACGCTGACCACGCCGCCCTACGCCGCCGCGACCAGCCCGACGGGTTCGGGCACGCTGACGCTGCGCTTCGGCACGGTTGCCGGGGCCGGATTCACCCCCGATCCGGCGCAGGCGGCGGTCGATATCACCGTGCCGAGCGGGGCGACGCTGGCCGATGTCGCCGGGCTGATCAACGGTGCGAATGCCGGGGTGACCGCCTATGTCGCCAATGGCGCAAACGGCGCGCAGCTGGTGCTGAAAGGCAAGGAAGGCGCAGTGAACGGCTTTGTTCTGGAGGCCGCCGAGACCGTGGGCGAGGAAGGGCTGGCGGCGCTGGCCTGGACCCCCGCCGCCGCGCCGGAGCGGCTGCTGGCGAGCGCCGGCAACGCCGCCTACAAGCTGGACGGGGTGGCGATGACCGCCACCTCCAACGCCATCAACGACGCCGCCCCCGGCCTCAACCTGAAGCTGACCGGCACCAATCCCGGCGCGCCGACCACGATCCGCTTCAGCGAACCGAACGCCGCCGTGACCACTTTCATGCAGGACCTGACCGCCGCGCTGAACGAGTTGGCGAGCGGGCTGAACGATGTGGTCAACCCGCAGACCGGCGATCTGGCCCGCGATTACGGCGCGCGGGCGCTGCGACGCTCGCTTTCGTCGCTCGCGGGCAGCATCGTGATGCCGGGGGCGGCGCAGGGCACCCCCGCGACGCTGGCCGACCTGGGCCTTGCCACCAACCGCGACGGCACGTTCCGGCTTGATACCGCGCGCCTCAGCGCCACGCTCAAGGCCTCGCCCGATGGCGTGGCCGCGATGTTCACCACCGGGCTGTTCGGCGTCTATGCAACGATGGACAAGCTGGCCCGCAGCGTTTCGGCCACCAGCGATCCGGGTTCGCTGGGCGGCTCCATCGCCCGCTACACCGCGAAGAAGACGCAGGTCAGCACCGACCAGACCAAGCTGATCGAATCCCAGGAAAAACTGCGCGCCCAGCTGGCGCAGCGCTTTGCCGGGGTGGACAGCCGGGTCGGCGCATCCAAATCGACCCTGACCTTCCTGCAGAACCAGATCGACGCGTGGAACGCGTCCCGCAATTAGGCCCCGCCCCATGCTGATGATGCGATCCCCCCATGAAGCCTACCGCAAGGTCGATTTCGACGCGCGCGTTTCCGGCGCGACGCCGCAACAACTCGTGGCGCTGTGCTATGAACAGCTGATCGCCGCGCTGGGCACCGCGCAGTTCGCGCACGACAGCGGCGACAATCGCCTGAAAAGCCAGTCGCTGACCCGCGCCCTCTCAGCGCTCACCGCGCTGCAGCTGGGCGTTAGCCCGGACGCCGCGATCGGCCCGGCCCTGTTGCAGCTCTACGATGCGGCGCGGCGGACCGTGCTGGACAGCGTGCTGGCCTTCGATCCGGCCGCGCTACAGACAATTCGCAATGATTTCATCGACATTTCACGCGCCGTGACGGGCGGATCAAATTGAACGGGCCATGCGTGCCGTGGGCACAGGCGAACCTAAGTTGTTGAATTACCGAACCTGTCAGGCTGGAAAGAACAAGGCGTACGCATTATCACTTATTTCCTGCACGACCGGGCAATAACCATAACCATCGAAAACGGATACAACCGCAGACAGAAATGGATGCGTCTCCAGCTTCTCACTAGGGAAAAACCGGTAATACTGACGCCATGACCCAGCGAACCAACCTTGCCCTTGTCGATAGCGACTTTCGCCGCCGCGCCGCCATCACGCATGCGCTGGCTGGAACGCCGATCCACGTCGAACCGTTCGAGGACCTGAGTGAACTCGTCGCGCGCTGGCCGCGTGACGGGCTGGTGCTGGTCCATGATGACGGCCAGATCGTGCAGGACGCGATCCGCACGATGACCGAGATCGGCCAGTGGCTGCCGCTGGTGGCCTATGGCGCGGACCCTTCGACCAACCAGGTGGTGCAAGCCGTGCTCAACGGCGCAATCGATTACCTGGAATGGCCGTTCGGGCTGAACGAGGTGAAGCAGGCGCTGATGGTGGCCGAGCAGAGCAGCAATTCGCTCGGCACGGTCCGCCTGCGCGAGGCGATGGCCCGCAGCCGGGTGCAGCGCCTGACCAAGCGCGAGCGCGAAGTGCTGGCGGGCGTGGCCGATGGCCTGTCCAACCGCCTGATCGGCGAACGCCTGGCGATCAGCCCGCGCACGGTGGAAATCCACCGCGCCAACATGCTCAACAAGATGGGCGCGAACCACACCTCCGAAGCGATCCGCATCGCGATCGAGTCATCGCTGGTCGGCTGATCCGATCGCCGACCTGGCCGCCCCGCGCCGTTACGGACGGCGCGGCGGCAGCGGGAAAAAGCCGGACGTGCGCGCCACGTATTCCGCATAACCGGGGCGGGTCTTCATCAGCCCCTTTTCCAGCAACGGCTTGCCCGACCAGCGCGTCAGGGTGAAGGTCAGGAACAGCGGCCCGATCACGCTGAGCGCGGCGACCGTCCAGCCGGCGTCGGCCGCGGCCAGCCAGATGCCCCACCACGCACAGGTATCGCCAAAGTAATTGGGGTGACGGGTATAGCGCCACAGGCCGGTATCCAGCACCTTGCCCTTGTTCGCCGGATCGGCGCGAAACGCCTTGAGTTGCGCATCGCCGACGGTTTCAAACATCATCCCCACCAGCCATAGCGCCGCGCCCGCCCAGGCCAGCGGGCCGATCGGCGCGGGATCGCCGCTGGCCAGCACGCCCAGCTGCGCGGGCAGGCAGGTCAGGAACAGCAGCACCGCCTGCGGGCCGAACACCACGGTCAGCGCGGCGCGGCCATACCGGCCCTGCTCCTTCGCTTTGCCCAGCATCCGGGCATAGCGCGGGTCCTCCCCGTGGGCGCGCCAGCGGGTGAACAGGTGCAGCCCCAGTCTGAAGCCCCAGATCGCCGCCATACCCGCGATCAGGCCGGCCCGCGCGCCGGGATTGCCCAGCTGCAGCCAGCTGGCGATCGCCAGCACGGCCATCCCCGCACCCCACACGGCGTCGATGAACGACACGTCGCGAATGCGGGCGGCAACCCCGCTCAGCGTCAGCATCATCACCGCGGTAATCGCGGCATTGATCAGAAGTCCGTCAGTCACGGCTGTCCGCTCCCATCAGGGTTTCGAAATCGGTGATCGCGCGGTCCGGATGGCGCGGGGTGGTGTTGCGATAGAATTCGACCACTTTGGCCATGTCGGCGCGGAAATCCCCGGTTGGCCAGATCGCCGGGCCCAGCCCGCCGGTCTTCTTGCCGTAATCCATCATCCCGATCACCAGCGGCACCCCGGCGGCGCGGGCGATATGGTAGAACCCGGTGCGCCACTGCCCCACCGCGCTGCGGGTACCTTCGGGCGCGATCACCAGCATGAACTCTTTCCGGCGTTTGAACTCCGCCGCCATCAGCTCGACCGTGTTGTGCCGGGCCGAACGGTCAATCGGCACGCCCCCCATGTCCAGCATGAAGCGGCGCATCGGCCAGCGAAACAGGCTCTGCTTGCCCATGAAATGAACCTTGATGCCCAGATCGGCGGTCAGCCCCAGCAGGTTCACGAAATCCCAGTTGGACGTATGCGGCGCGGCAATCACCACGCAGCGCCGATCAGCGGGCGGTGCCCCGGTCGCCTTCCAGCCGCGCGTCTTGTAGAACCACAGCATCAGCCGCCGCACGATGCGCGACAGCAAGGCCGGTGGCGGATCCTGGTAGCCGCTGTCCATGCATTCTCCCCGTTCGACGCGAAGCTAGCACGGCTTTGCGCAAATGCGAGGGGGACGAAAGACGGTTATCCCTGAAAACCGGCTCCGCTGGGCCACTGCGGGTGCGCCAGCCCCATGACCTTGAACAGCAGGCCCATCTGTCCTTCGCCGATCAGCCGGTCCTTGGCCGAATGGATCGCGGCGGCGTGCTGCGGGGCGACCTGCGCCAGCGCCTGCGCGCGGGTTTCGATCCCCAGTTCGCGCAGCCAGCGCCCCTGCGGCACGGTGCCGAGCCACTTGCACCCGCGCGACTGGGCAATCGGGGCGAGCGTGGCGAAATCGACATGCGCGGTTAGATCCGCCTCGCCCGGATTGACGAAGGGATCGACTTTCAGGTGCTGCCGCACGGCTTGCAGGGTGGAGCCTTCGCGCAACTGGTCGTGGCCGTAATCGATGAACAGCGCCGCGCCGCCCTGCTCCATCAGCCGCCCCGCCACTTCATAAACCGTGGCCGCCGCGCCGGGGCAGGTTTCGATGATCGTGCCGTCCGCCGCATCGCGCCGCGCTTCGGGAACGGCGGCATCCATCGGCTGCTGCCCGGCCACGCAGATGAACCGCTCTCCCTCTGGCACGACCATCCGCTCGCGCCAGCCCTGCGGCGTCTTGACCAGTTGCCGCACCGGCAGCGCATCGAGGAATTCGTTGGCAACGATCAGCACCGGGCCATAGGCCGGGATCGTCGAGAGGTCATGGTGCCACTGCGCGCCGGGGACGGTTTCCAGCTGGATGTCCTTGAGCGCGGTCGACGCCTCGACGAAGTGGATCGACGGTTCCAGCCCGTATCGCCGCGCGGTGCGCAGCGCGTCCTTGGCCAGCGTGCCCCGCCCCGGCCCCAGTTCGATGTAGTGAACCGGCGTTTCGCGGCCCGCGTTGATCCACATGTCGGCCAGCCACAGCCCGATCAGTTCCCCGAACATCTGGCTGATTTCCGGCGCGGTGACGAAATCGCCCGCGCTGCCCAGCGGATCGCGGCTGGTGTAGTAACGCGCGTTCGCCTCGCCCATGTAGTGCATCAGGCTGATCGGGCCGGTGTTGGCAATCAGCCGCCGGAAAATCGCCGCCAGCGGTTCGGCCGATGCGCCTTCGCTCATTGCGCGGCAGGAGCCGGCGCGCCGCTGCCCAGCGCCGGGCGGACCAGCGCGCGGACGATGAAGAACAGCCCGACCGCCATCAACGGCACTGTCAGCCACTGCCCCATCGACAGCCCGGTCTGCTGCGCGAATTCGCTCAACTGCGCGTCCGGCTCGCGGTAGAATTCAACGAAGAACCGGGCCAGCCCCATGCCGAACGCAAAGGTCGCGGCCAGCAGGCCCGGCCGCCAGCGCGCGCGGGTCTTCCAGAACATCAGCAGCATCACGACGATCAGCAGCGCCCCTTCCAGCGCGGCTTCGTAGAGCTGGCTGGGATGCCGCGCGAGACCGCCGGGCGCATCGGGGAACACCATCGCCCAGGGCACGTCCGGCCCGGCCACGCGGCCCCACAGTTCGCCGTTCACGAAGTTCGCCAGCCGCCCGAACAGCATCCCGAACGGCACGCAGACCGCGATATAATCCATCACCCGCAGGAAGCTCAGCCCGCCCTGCCAGGCCACCCACGCCACCGCCAGCACCGTGCCGATCAGCCCGCCGTGGAAGCTCATCCCCCCGTTCCACAATTGCAGCAGCCGCACCGGATCGGCCCACAGGCTGGGCAGCCCGGTGTCGCCGCCGGTATAGAACGTGGCATAGCCCAGCCGTCCGCCCAGGATGATGCCGACCGTGCACCAGAAGAACAGGTCATCGGCATGGCGCTGCGCCAGTGGCGCGCCGGGGGCCTTGATCATCCGCGACAGGTGCCAGTACCCAAGCAGGATGCCCGCCAGATAGGCCAGCGAATACCACCGCAGCGCAAAGCTGCCGATGGTCAGCGCATTGGGGCTGAGGTTGAGGTCCTGCCAATAGATCGGCGCATCGCTGGCAGCGGCGAGCAGTAGTGACAGCAAGGACGTAACCTCCTAGATCATGAACCATGGCGACGGCGGCACCAACCGCTGCGCCTTCTGGCACAAGCACGCCGGGGAAACAAACCCCGGCACGAGGCGTGAGAGGGGCTCGCCTTGGAAACCATGGGGATAAGGAAGCCGAATGGCTAGCGAACTGGATACTGCCCTCACTTCTGTTCTGGACCGGCTGACCGCACCGGGCGCGCCGCTGGAAACCGTTCCGTTCGAACGGTTTGGCCGCACCCTGCCAATGCTGAAGAACGCGCCGCCCAGCCTGGCGCACTACTTCGCGTTCTTCTGCGCCCAGCATGGCGACACGCCGTTCCTGGTGGACGGCCCCGTGCGGATGAGCTTTGCCGAGGTCTACGGCGCCGCGCGCACCGTAGCGGGCGGGCTGGTGGCCGGGCACGGCGTGCAGCGCGGGGACCGCGTGGGCATTGCCGCGCGCAATTCGATCAACTGGATCATCGCCTACATGGGCACGCTGATGGCGGGCGGCTGCGCCACGCTGCTCAACGGCTGGTGGAGCGGTGAGGAACTGGCCGGCGGCATCGAGCTGGCCGAATGCACGCTGGTGCTGGCCGACGCCCAGCGCGCCGCCCGGCTGAACGGCCTGTCGCACCCCGGCAAGGTGATCGTGTTCGAACACGATGGCGGCTGGCAGCAGGGCCTGGCACCGCTGCTGGCGAATGGCGGCGGCGCGGACACCCCGCTGCCCGAACTGACCGGCGATGACCTTGCCACGATCCTCTACACGTCGGGTTCCACCGGCCAGTCGAAGGGCGCATGGTCCGATCACCGGGGCGTCGTGCAGGGCACGATGAACTATGCCGCGCAGACCCTGATGGTCGCCACCCACCTGACCGACAAGGGCGAAATGCCCACGGCCCAGCCCTGCACGCTGGTCAACGTGCCGCTGTTCCACGTGACCGGCGAAGTGCCGCTGTTCCTGCAAAGCTTCGCCATCGGCCGCAAGCTGGTGCTGATGCCCAAGTGGGACGCGGAAGAGGCGATGCGCCTGATCGAGGCGGAAAAGGTGACCTATTTCGTCGGCGTGCCGCTGATGAGCTTTGAAATCGCCACCCATCCCAACCGCGACAAGTATGACCTGACCAGCTGCGTGTCCTATGCCGCTGGCGGCGCACCGCGCCCGGTCGATCACGTCACCCGCATTCGTGAGGCGCTGCCCCACGCCTTCCCGCTGCTGGGCTATGGCCTGACCGAAACCAACGGCGTCGGCTGCGGCAACTTCAACGAGAACTACCTTGCCAAGCCCGGTTCCACCGGCACCGCGTCCAAGCCGCTGGTCGAGATCGGCATCCTGGACGACGACGGGCGGGAACTGGCCGCCGGGCAGATCGGCGAAGTCTCGATCCGTTCGATCGCCAACTTCCTGGGTTACTGGAACAACCCCAAGGCGACCGCCGAGGCAATCATGCCCGACGGCTATTTCCGCACCGGCGACCTCGGCTACCTCGACGAGGATGGCTATCTGTTCATCGTCGACCGCAAGAAGGACATCATCATCCGCGGCGGCGAGAACATCAGCTGCATCGAAGTCGAACAGGCGATCTATGCCCACCCCGACATTGCCGAGGCCAGCGTGTTCGGCGTGCCGGATGAAAAGTTCGGCGAGTTGCCCACCGGGGTCTATCTGGTGAAGGAAGGCCGCAATCTGTCCGAGGACGATCTGCGCGCGTTCCTGCAGGCCCACATCGCCCCGTTCAAGGTGCCGGTGCGGCTGTGGCAGGAGCACGAAACCCTGCCGCGCCTGGGCACCGAAAAGGTTGACAAGCGGGCCCTGCGCGCGCGTTACCAGCCGGTGTGGGAAAACGAGCAGAAGAGCCGGGCTTGACCGTCAAAGCCATTGCCAACCAGCGCGCGGTGATCGATCGCCGCGCGCTGGCTGATACCATTGCCGATCTGGTCCGCAATGCCGGCCAGCCACCGCGCCAGCAGATCGTGGCATTGCTGCGCACCGCGCTGGCCGATGGCCGCGCCGAAATCGCCCGGCGGCTCACCGCGAAGCCTTCCGCCGGGAACGAATGCGCCGCCGCGCAGGCCTTCCTGATCGACCAGCTGGTCCGCGTGATCCACGACCACGTCGTCACTGCCGTCTACCCTTCCAGCAACCGTTCCACCGGGGAACGGCTGACGGTGATGGCCGTAGGCGGTTATGGCCGGGGCGAGATGGCCCCCCATTCAGACGTCGACATCGCCTTTCTCACCCCCTCCAAGCAGACCGCATGGGGCGAACAGGTGATCGAGGCGATGCTCTATTTCCTGTGGGATCTGGGGCTGAAGGTGGGGCATTCCAGCCGCAGCCTGGACGACATGGTCCGCATGGGCCGCGCCGACCTGACGATCCGCACCGCGATGCTGGAGGGGCGCTACGTCTGGGGCGACCAGCCCCTGTTCGATGAAGCGCAGGCCCGCTTCTTCGCCGAAGTCGTCGCCGGCACCGAACGCCAGTTCGTCGCCGAAAAGCTGGCGGAGCGGAACGACCGGCACAAGCGGCTGGGCGACAGCCGCTATGTCGTCGAACCCAACGTGAAAGAGGGCAAGGGCGGCCTGCGCGACCTGCACACGCTCTACTGGATCGGCAAATACATCCACAAGGTGCGCGACCCCAGCGAGCTGGTCGCGGTCGGACTGCTGACGCCCTCCGAATACCGCGCCTTCCGCAAGGCAGAAGACTTCTTCTGGGCGGTGCGCTGCCACCTGCATACCATCACCAGGCGCGCCGAGGACCGGCTGACCTTCGACCTGCAACGCGAGGTCGCCGCGCGAATGCAATTCGCCGACCGCCCCGGCAAGAGCGCGGTCGAGCGGTTCATGCAGTATTTCTTCCTGCAGGCCAAACGCGTCGGTCACCTGACCGGGGTGTTCCTCGCCCAGCTGGACGACCAGTTCGCCAAGAAGCAGCCCAAGGGCCTGCTCGCGGGCTTTCGCGCCCGGCGGCGGCTGGTGCGCGGCTATCCGGTGTTCGGCGGCAAGATCAACGTGCCGTCCGACAGCTGGTTTGCCGAAGACCCGGTGCGGCTGCTGGAAATCTTCGTGCTGGCCGATACCAACGGGCTTGAGATCCACCCAGAAGCGATGCGCATCGCGGTGCGTGACGCGCGGCTGGTGGACGCGGTGCGCACCGATCCGCGCGCCAACGCGCTGTTCCTGGATCTGCTGACCAGCCGCAGCGATCCCGAAACGGTGCTGCGCTGGCTCAACGAAACCGGGGTGTTCGGGCGGTTCGTGCCCGATTTCGGGCGGGTCAACGCGCAGATGCAGTTCGACATGTACCACCACTACACGGTGGACGAACACACCATCCGCGCGATCGGGCTGATGAACCGGATCGAAAAGGGCGAAATGAAGGCGGATCATCCGCTGGCCTCCGCCATCATTCACAAGGTGGTGAACCGCCGCGCGCTCTACGTCGCGATCCTGCTGCACGACATCGCCAAGGGGCGGCGCGGCGACCATTCCGTGCTGGGCGCGGACGTGGCACTGAAGCTGTGCCCCCGGCTGGGGCTGAGCGAGGAGGAGACCGCGCTGGTCAGCTGGCTGGTGCGCACCCACCTGCTGATGAGCGCCACCGCGTTCAAGCGCGACCTGGCCGATTTCAAGACGATCACCGACTTCGTCGCGCAAGTGCAATCGATCGAACGGCTGCGGCTATTGGCGATGCTGACCATCGTCGATATCCGCGCGGTGGGCCCCGGCGTGTGGAACGGGTGGAAGCGCCAGCTGATTTCCGAACTCTACGAGGCAGCCGAAGGGCAGCTGCGGCTGGGTCACAAGCAGCATGGCCGGGCCGAACGGATCGCCGCCAAGAAAGCCGCCGTGGCCGACCGGCTGGGCGCGCAGGCCGCGCTGGTCGAGCAGACCGGCAAGCTGCTGAGCGATGCCTACTGGATTGCCGAACCGGACGACATCATCGCGCTCAATCTGGTGCAGCTGGATCAGGCCAAGGGTCAGGCGCTGGACGTCCACACCCAGTATTACGCCGCGCGCGGGGCCACGCTGGTCACGGTCATCGCGGCCGACCATCCGGGCCTGTTCTACCGGATCGCGGGCGGCATCCACCTGGCCGGCGGCAACATCATCGACGCGCGCATCCACACTGCGCGCAACGGCATGGCGGTCGACAATTTCCTGGTGCAGGACCCGCTGGGGCGGCCCTTCTCCGAAGACAGCCAGCTCGCCCGGATCAAGACCATGATCGCCGATGCGCTGGCCAACCGGGTCAAGCTGGTGCCGCAGCTCGCGGCCCGCCCGCTCGCCCGCCCGCGCGCCGATGCCTTTGAAGTGCGCCCACGCGTGGAATTCGACAACGCTGCCAGCAACCGCTTCACCGTGGTCGAAGTGAACGCACGGGATCGCCCGGCCCTGCTCAACCGGCTGGCCCGCGCGCTGTTCGAAGCCAAGCTGATGGTCCATTCCGCCCACATCGCCACCTATGGCGAACGCGCGGTCGACAATTTCTATGTCACCGACCTGCTGGGCGAAAAGATCGATTCCCCGCAGCGCCTGAAAGCGGTCGAAAAGCGCCTGCTGGATGCGGCGGGCGAGGAAACCGTGGACGTCGCGGCGGCCTGAACCCGGCCGCCGCGACGCATCGGGATCAACCCAGCAGCACTTCCGCGATCTGCACCGCGTTGAGCGCCGCGCCCTTGCGCAGGTTGTCGCCCACCACGAACAGCGCAAGGCCGCTTTCCGCGGTCGGATCGCGGCGCACGCGGCCGACGAACACCGGGTCCTGCCCGGTCGCTTCCAGCGGGTTCGGCACTTCGCTGATCACGACGCCAGGGGCGGTGGTCAGCAGTTCCAGCGCGCGTTCGGGGCTGAGCGGGCGTTCGAATTCGGCGTTGATCGACAGCGAATGGCCGCTGAACACCGGCACGCGCACGCACGTGCCCGACACCGGCAGGCCCGGAATGTTCAGGATCTTGCGGCTTTCGTCGCGCAGCTTCAGCTCTTCCTCGGTGTAGCCGTCTTCTTCCAGCACGTAGTTCAGCGGCACGACGTTATAGGCCATCGGCACGGCCCACTTTTCGGCCGCCGGAACCACGCCCTCATGCCCGCCCTGCGCCAGCTCGGCCGCGCGGTCGCCCACATGCGCGGACTGGCGGGCAAGGATGTCGATCCCGGCCACGCCCGCGCCCGACACCGCCTGATAGGTGGAGACGACCAGCTTCTTCAGCCCCGCTTCGGCGTGGAGCGGCTTCAGCACCGGCATCGCGGCCATCGTGGTGCAGTTGGGGTTGGCAACGATGCCCTTGGGCAGGTTGTCCAGCGCTTCGGGGTTCACTTCGGCGACCACCAGCGGCACGTCCGGATCGCTGCGCCAGGCCGAGCTGTTGTCAATCACGATGGCGCCGGCAGCAGCAGCCTTGGGCGCCAGCTCGCGCGAGGTCGACCCGCCAGCCGAGAACAACACGATGTCGAGGCCGGAAAAGTCGGCAGTCGCGGCATCTTCCACCACCACGCCGTCCAGTTCCTTGCCCGCCGAACGGGCCGAGGCGAACAGCCGCAGCTTGGCAATCGGGAAATTCCGCTCGGCCAGGATTTCACGAATCATCGAGCCGACCAGACCGGTCGCGCCGACGATCCCGACATTAAGCTGCTGCCCGGGGGCGAAACGTTGCACCATCATTGCTACTCCATGTTGTTGCGGAGCCGCGCGAGGTGTTTCTATCCCGTCTGGAAGAAGCCCCGCGAACTCGCGCGGGGCTGGTTGTCCGGGTGCCTCAGGCCAAGCGCACCACAACAACCGTCCCGCACAAGGCGGCCGGTTTGGTGGTAATAATCTTGGTTGCGGTTGCGAACATGGGGCGGGCCACTAGCCGCCCCTTCGCGCAATGTAAACCGCCTTGAAGCAGCAAACGGCGAAATTTCTTTACGATGCGGCTGCGGCAAACTGGTCGTAAGCTTCAACCGCCTGCGCCGCATACATCAGGCTGGGCCCCGCCCCCATGTAGAGCGCCATGCCCATCGTCTCCATCACTTCGTCCCGCGTGGCGCCGTGCCTCACCGCCGCCTTGGAATGAAACGCAACGCAGCCATCGCACCGGATCGCCACCGAAATCGCCAATGCGATCAGTTCCTTGGTCTTGGTATCCAGCGCCCCGCCAGCGGTGGCCGCCTGGGCCATGGCCGAAAACGCCTTGGTCACTTCGGGCGCACCGAGGCGCACTTCCTTGATCGCGGCGGTCAGTTCCTCCGCCATCGCGGGCCAGTTCTTGTGCATCGGATCAGCCTTTCGGTGCGGTCAACGTTTCGATCTTGCGCGCGACCAGCCAGGACACCGGCAGGGCGACCACGAACCCGATGGCCGCGGCAATCGCGATCGGCTGCCAACCCGGCAGATTCGCCGCCAGCACGGCCGTCACGCCAATGCCCATCAGCGTGGTCGAGACCATCGCGTGCAGCACCCACATCAACCTGTTCATCGTTTCGCCCCTCTTGGCTTTGCAATATCAGGGTTTTCTAATTAAATGGGCAGTGCGTCCTTGATCCGGGTCAAGTCAGGCCCCAAGTTTCAGGGCGAAACGCTTGTTTGCAAAGGTTCTGCGATGTCCGCGCCTGCTGATCCCGCTCTGGTCGTCTGCCCCGCCTGCGGCGCGCCGAACCGCGTGCCGGTGACCCGGCTGACCGCCGCGCCGACCTGCGGCAAGTGCAAGGCCGCGCTGTTCACTGGCCAGCCGCTGGCCGTGAACGCCGCAATGTTCGACCGCCAGATCGGCAAAGGCACGCTGCCGGTTCTGGTCGATTTCTGGGCCGAATGGTGCGGCCCCTGCCGCGCGATGGCCCCGGCCTTTGCGCAGGCCGCGCAGGCGCTGGAACCCCATGCCCGCCTGCTGAAACTGGATACAGAGGCCGTGCCGGAAATCGCCCAGCGCTATCAGATCCGCTCGATCCCCACGCTGATCCTGTTTTCCGGCGGGCGCGAAGTCGCGCGGCAGGCCGGGGCGGTATCGGCCCCGGCGATCGTCAACTGGGTGCGCAGCGTCAGCTAGCCGCGCGCAGCCGCTCCAGCGCGGCATCGCGCCCGATCAGCGGCAGCAGCGCGGCCATGTCCGGGCCATGCTCCCTGCCCGTCAGCGCCAGCCGCAGCGGCAGGAACAGTGCCTTGCCCTTGCGGCCCGTGGCCTCCTTCAAGGCTCCGGTCAGCGCGCGCCAGACTTCGCCGGACCACTCCAGCCCGGCCAGCGTCTCCGCCGCAGTGGCAAGAAACGCGCGATCCTCGTCCTCCAGCGTCGGCACCGCAACCGGCCCGGTCACGACCTGCCACCATTCCGCCGCTTCGCCGATATGCTCCAGGTTCGGGCGGATCGCTTCCCATGCCGCCTCGCCCATCCCATCCGGCAGCAGATGCGCCACCCGCGCGAACGGCAGGCGGTGAACCACGGCGGCGTTGACACGGTGCAGTTCTGCCTCGTCAAACCGCGCGGGCGCGCGGCCGAAGTGGCGCAAGGTAAAGCTGGCGGCGAGTGCTTTGGCATCCAGCGCCGGATCGACCGGATCGGACGTCCCAAGCCGTGCCAGCAACGCGATCACCGCTTCCGGCTCGATCCCGTTTTCGCGCAGCTGCGCCACGCCCAGCGAGCCAAGCCGCTTGGACAGTTTGCCCTCGCTCCCGGTCAGCAGCGCCTCGTGCGCGAACCGCGGCGGGGTGGCCCCCAGCGCGGTGAACATCTGCACTTGCGCGGCGGTATTGGACACATGGTCCTCGCCGCGCAGCACGTCGGTAATCCCCATGTCGATGTCATCGATCGCGGAGGGCAGCATATAGAGCCACGATCCGTCCGCGCGGCGCACGACCGGATCAGACATCATCCGGGCCTCGAACGCCTGCGCCCCGCGAATGCCATCGTCCCATGCAATCGGCTCATCATGGTCCAGCAGGAACCGCCAGTGCGGCGCCTCGCCCGCCGCGGCTTTCGCCGCGTGGTCATCCTCGGTCAGCTTCAGCGCCGCGCGGTCATAGATCGGCGGCAGGCCCCGGCCCAGCAGCACCTTGCGCTTCAGATCCAGTTCCTGCGCGGTTTCATAGCAGCGATAGACCCGCCCCGCCGCGCGCAGCCGTTCGAACTGCGCTTCATACAGCGCGAACCGGGCGGACTGGCGCTCCTCGCCATCGGGCACCAGCCCCAGCCAGGCCAGATCGGCGCGAATGCCGTCCACGTACTCCTCGCGGCTGCGTTCCGCATCGGTGTCGTCGATCCGCAGCATGAACCGCCCACCCGCCTGCTTGGCCAGCAGCCAGTTGTGCAGCGCGGTGCGGATGTTGCCGACGTGCAGGTGTCCGGTGGGCGACGGCGCGAAACGGGTGGTGACTGTCATGGCGCTTCCCCTACGCGCGGCAGGCGCGTGCATCAATCCCGCTTCCCCTTCGGCGCATCGCTCGCTAGCCTGCGCCCCATGATCGATGACAGCCAGTTTGAAGCCGCCTTTGCCGCCGCGAATATTCCGGGAGCCGTGGGCATGATCGTGGACCGCGACGGCGTGCGCTATTCGCGCGCGCTGGGGGTGGCGGATGTGGCCAGCGGTGCGCCGATGGCGGTGGACACGCTGGCGCAGATCGCCTCGATGACCAAGGCGCTGGTTTCGGTGGGGGCGATGCAACTGGTCGAGCAGGGACGGCTGAGCCTTGACGAAGACATCGGCAAAGTGCTGCCCGAACTCGCCAACCCGCAAGTGCTGGAAGGGTTCGGCGCGGATGGCCAGCCGCAGACCCGCCCGGCCAGGCGGCCCGTCACGCTGCGCCACCTGCTGACCCACACGGCGGGCTTCGGCTATTCGTTCATCCACCCCGAAGTGCTGCAGGTCTACGCCGCGCGCGGAATGCCCAAGGCGGGCACGCTCGACACGATCCGCATGCCGCTGATGTTCGATCCGGGCGAGCGCTGGGAATACGGCGTTTCGACCGACTGGGCGGGTCTGGCGATCGAAGCGGTGACGGGTGAACGGCTGAACGATTACCTCACCGCCAACCTGTTCGAACCGCTGGGGATGAAGGACACCGCGTTCCGCCCCGCCCTGCCGGATCACGCGGCCAAGGTGCATATCCGCACGCCCGACGGCGCGCTCAATCCGATCCCGCTCTATATCGGTGGGGGTGAATTCGACGGCGGCGGCGGTGGCGGCACCTCCACCGCGCCGGACTATGCCCGGTTCGTGCGAATGCTGCTGAACGGCGGCGAGCTGGACGGCGCGCGCGTGCTGAAGGCCGAAACCGTGGCCGAAATGGGCCAGAACCACGTTGCCCCGCTGCGCGCGGGTTACATGGGCACCGCGATGCCGGAACTCGCCCAGCCGTATGATACCTTCCCCGATCAGCACACCGGCTGGGGACTGGGCTTCCTGATCAATCCCGAACCCGGTCCGAACGGGCGCAGCGCCGGGAGCATGGCCTGGGCGGGGATCTTCAATTCCTATTACTGGATCGATCCGGTCAAGGGCGTGGGCGGCGTGTTCGTCAGCCAGCTTTCCCCGTTCGGCGATCCGGGCGCGCTCGATTGCTTCGGCGCGCTGGAGCGGATGGCCTACGCCTGACCGGGAGCGACCTGTAAGAATCTACAGGTCGCTGCATGGCGATGGTTGCGGCGCGGATTCATCCGGCTTAGGTTGCCGGTGCACCATGACTGTACGCTTGCACCGCGACCGCCCCGTTCCTTTGAGCGCCACGCTTGGCCACCAGCCGCGTCGCGGCCTGCGCCGGCTGGGCGTGCTGGCAGCACTGGGCCTTGGCGCGCTGGGCATGGGCAGCCTGTTCAGCCAGTCGGACAGCAAGCTGGGGCAGACCCTGGCCGCATCGGCCGTGCTGCCCGCCCGCGCCGCCGTGCCGGAATTCCAGGCCGATTGCCGCGCCGCCCCCGCCCCGCTCCAGCGCCGGATCGAGGAAATCGCCCGCAGCTTTGACGGCAAGGTGGGCATCGCGGTGGTCAAGGCCGGGTGCAAGTGGGAAGTCGGCGCGCGCGCGCACGAATTGTTCCCGCAGCAAAGCGTATCCAAGCTGTGGGTGTCGCTGGCCGTGCTCGACGCGGTGGAGCGCGGAAAGCTCGACTTGCAGCGCGATGTCCTGATCCAGCCTGCCGACCTGACGCTATTCAACCAGCCACTGCGCGGTGAGGTGCTGGAAAAGGGCCGAGCGGTCCGTTCGGTGCACTCGCTGATGTCGGCGGCCCTGTCGCAGTCCGACAATACTGCCAACGACCGGCTGCTGTGGACGGTGGGTGGCCCCAACGTCGTGCGCAAGGTGCTGCGCGACAAGGGCATCAGCGAAATCCGCTTTGGCCCCGGTGAGCGCCTGCTGCAAAGCCAGGTCGCGGGCCTGACCTGGTCGCAGGACATGGCGCTGGGCCGCAATTTCGAACAGGCCCGCGCGCGCCTGCCCAAGGATGTGCGGCAGGCCGCGCTGGACCGTTACGTTGCCGATCCGCTGGACGGCGCCAGCCCGGCCGCGATTGCGCGGGCCATGGCGCGGCTGGCCAGCGGACAGTTGCTGGCACCGGAAACGACCACGGTGATGGTCGACATCCTGTCGCGCACCCGAAGCGGCCCGATGCGGCTGAAGGCGGGCGTCCCCGCCGGCTGGAAGGTCTATCACAAGACCGGCACCGGGCAGGAGCTGGGCAAGGTCACGACCGGATACAACGACGTTGGCATCCTGCAATCGCCCGACGGCGCGTTCTATGGCGTGGCCGTGATGATCGCCCGCACCACCCAGGACTACAAGCCGCGCATGGAAATGATGCAGTCCGTCTCGCGCGCGGTGGCTGAATTCCACGACCAATCGGCTAAGTAACGCCCCCGGCGCATCGGCCCGGCCACTCGCCGTCGGCGGCATTGACCAGCAAAAAGCCCCGCCGGATCACTCCGGCGGGGCCTTTGTTTGTGCGCCTGTCGGCGGCGGTGAAGCTTAGGCTTCGTCGCCGTCCGCGGCTTCGGGGTTCAGGTAGTCGCCCGCGTCGGCGTCGAGGCCGTGGGTTTCACCTTCGACCAGCGCCAGCGGATCGTCACCGATCGCCGCTTCCGGACCCTGCGCCAATTCGGCGGCGTGTTCTTCCGCCGCGCTGTCGGGCGCGATCAGGCTTTCCTGCAGCTTGCGATACGACGCGCGCAGCGCGGCATCGCGGCTGGAAGCGGCCACGCGCAGGCGGTTCATGCCCGCACCGGTACCGGCGGGGATGAGACGGCCGACGATGACGTTTTCCTTCAGACCGATCAGCGAGTCCTTCTTTCCTTCGACCGCCGCCTGCGTCAGCACGCGGGTGGTTTCCTGGAACGAAGCGGCCGAGATGAACGAACGGGTCTGCAGCGAAGCCTTGGTGATGCCCAGCAGCACCGGCTTGCCTTCCGCCGGAGCCTGGCCGGGGGCCAGCTTGGCGTTGACTTCGTTCATTTCCTCCAGGTCGACCTGTTCGCCCGGCAGCAGGGTGGTGTCGCCACCGTTGGTGATCTCGACCTTCTGCAGCATCTGGCGAACGATCACCTCGATGTGCTTGTCGTTGATCTTCACGCCCTGCAAGCGATACACTTCCTGGATCTCCGCCACGAGGTATTCCGCCAGCGCTTCGACGCCCATGACTTCAAGGATGTCATGCGGATCGGGCGAACCGGAAATCAGGTTGTCGCCCTTCTTGACCCAGTCCCCTTCCTGCACGTCGATGACGCGGCTCTTGGGGATCAGGTACTCGATCGGTTCACCCTCTTCCGGAATGATCGCGATCTTGCGCTTGGCCTTGTAGTCGCGAACGAACTCGATCCGGCCGGAAACCTTGGCGATGATCGAATTGTCCTTCGGCTTGCGGGCTTCGAACAGTTCGGCAACGCGCGGCAGACCGCCGGTGATGTCGCGGGTCTTGGCGGCTTCGCGGCTGGCACGGGCAAGGATGTCGCCCGCTTCGACCGCCTGGCCGTCCTCGACCGACAGGGTGGTGCCCGGCGCCAGCATGTAGCGCGCGGCCTCGCCCGATGCATCGTCGAGCAGGGTCAGGCGCGGACGCAGGTCTTCCTTCTTGGCGCGGCCGGTCGACCGGTTTTCCGTCACGACGCGGCTGCTCATGCCGGTCGCTTCGTCGGTCACTTCGGTCAGGGTCTTGCCGTCGATCAGGTCCTGATACTTCACCACGCCCGGCTTTTCGGTGATCACCGGCAGAGTGAACGGGTCCCACTCGGCCAGGCGATCGCCTTCGGCGATGATCGCACCGTCTTCGTGCAGCAGGTGAGTACCATAGGGCACGCGGTGGATCGCGCGTTCACGCCCTTCGGTATCCATCACCACCACTTCGCCGTTGCGGGCGAGGGAGAGGCGGCGGCCACGCTTGTCGACGATGGTCGGGATGTCACGGTACTGGACCGTGCCATCGCACATCGCTTCGAGGTGCGACTGTTCGTTGACCTGCGCCGCACCACCGATGTGGAAGGTACGCATGGTCAGCTGGGTGCCCGGTTCACCGATCGACTGGGCGGCGATGACGCCGACCGCTTCGCCGATGTTGACCGGCGTACCGCGCGCAAGGTCGCGGCCATAGCACGTGCCGCACACGCCCTGCTGGGCTTCGCAGATCAGCGGCGAGCGGATGCGCGCGGCCTGGATGCCGGTGGCCTCGATCGCGGCCACGGCGGCTTCGTCAAGCAGCGTGCCCTTGGCGGCAATGACGTTGCCGTCCTTGTCGGCAATGTCTTCGGCCAGGGTACGGCCCAGGATGCGCTCACCCAGCGAGGCGATGGTCGAACCGCCCTGCACGATCGCGCGCATTTCCAGCGCCCGTTCGGTGCCGCAATCGTCGATCACGACCACGCAGTCCTGCGACACGTCGACCAGACGGCGGGTCAGGTAGCCCGAGTTGGCGGTCTTCAGCGCGGTGTCCGCGAGGCCCTTGCGGGCGCCGTGGGTCGAGTTGAAGTATTCAAGAACGGTCAGACCTTCCTTGAAGTTCGAGATGATCGGGGTCTCGATGATTTCGCCCGAAGGCTTGGCCATCAGCCCGCGCATCCCGGCCAGCTGCTTCATCTGGGTCGGCGAACCACGCGCACCGGAGTGCGACATCATGTAGATCGAGTTGATCGGCTTCTGACGACCCGTTTCCGCGTCGACCGGGCTGGCCTTGATCTCTTCCATCATGGCGTTCGCGACCTGGTCGCCGCAACGGCTCCAGGCGTCGATCACCTTGTTGTACTTTTCCTGCTGGGTGATCAGACCGTCCTGGTACTGCTGTTCGTAGTCAGCCACCAGCGCCTTGGTTTCCTCGACCAGCGCATCCTTGCTGTCGGGGATGATCATGTCGTCCTTGCCGAACGAGATCCCCGCCTTGAACGCGTGGCGGAAGCCCAGCGCCATGATGGCGTCGGCGAACAGCACCGTGTCCTTCTGGCCGGTGTGGCGATAGACCTGGTCGATGACGTCGCCGATTTCCTTCTTGGTCAGCAGGCGGTTGACGACATCGAACGGCACCGTGTGGCTCTTGGGCAGGCATTCGCCGATCAGCATGCGGCCCGGCGTGGTTTCGAACCGCTTCTGATAGGTGTTGCCCTGCTCGTCGGTCTGCGGAACGCGGGCGATGATCTTGGAGTGCAGCGTCACCGCGCCCACTTCCAGCGCCTGGTGCACTTCGGCCATGTCCGAGAACATCATGCCAGCGCCCGGCTCGCCTTCGCGGTCCATCGACAGGTAGTACAGACCCAGCACCATGTCCTGTGACGGCACGATGATCGGCTTGCCGTTTGCGGGGCTGAGGATGTTGTTGGTCGACATCATCAGCACGCGCGCTTCCAGCTGGGCTTCCAGCGAGAGCGGCACGTGGACGGCCATCTGGTCACCGTCGAAGTCGGCGTTGAAGGCCGAGCAGACGAGCGGGTGCAGCTGGATCGCCTTGCCTTCGATCAGCACGGGTTCGAACGCCTGGATGCCCAGACGGTGCAGCGTCGGCGCGCGGTTCAGCATGACCGGGTGTTCGCGGATCACTTCGTCCAGGATGTCCCAGACTTCCTTGCGTTCCTTTTCGACCCACTTCTTGGCCTGCTTCAGGGTCATCGACAGACCCTTGGCGTCGAGGCGCGCGTAGATGAACGGCTTGAACAGTTCGAGCGCCATCTTCTTGGGCAGGCCGCACTGGTGCAGCTTCAGTTCCGGACCGGTCACAATGACCGAACGGCCCGAATAGTCGACGCGCTTGCCGAGCAGGTTCTGGCGGAAGCGGCCCTGCTTGCCCTTGAGCATGTCAGACAGCGACTTCAGCGGACGCTTGTTGGCGCCGGTGATCACGCGGCCGCGGCGGCCGTTGTCGAACAGCGCGTCAACGGCTTCCTGCAGCATGCGCTTTTCGTTGCGGACGATGATGTCCGGCGCGCGCAGCTCGATCAGGCGCTTCAGGCGGTTGTTACGGTTGATGACGCGGCGATACAGGTCGTTGAGGTCCGAAGTCGCGAAGCGGCCACCGTCCAGCGGCACCAGCGGGCGCAGTTCGGGCGGGATGACCGGCACGACATCCAGGATCATCCATTCCGGGCGGTTGCCGGAATCGATGAACGATTCCACCACCTTGAGGCGCTTGATGATCTTCTTCGGCTTCAGTTCCGACTTGGTTTCGGCCAGTTCCTTGAGCAGGTCTTCCTTTTCCTGCACCAGGTCGAGGTTCATCAGCATGTGCTTGACGGCCTCGGCGCCGATCCCGGCCGAGAAGGCGTCTTCGCCATACTCGTCCTGGTATTCGTACAGCTCGTCTTCGGTCAGCAGCTGGTACTTTTCAAGCGGGGTGAGGCCCGGCTCGATCACCACGTAGCTTTCGAAGTAGAGGATGCGTTCCAGCTGCTTCAGCTGCATGTCGAGCAGCAGGCCGATGCGGCTGGGGAGCGACTTCAGGAACCAGATGTGCGCGACCGGCGCGGCCAGTTCGATGTGGCCCATGCGCTCGCGACGGACCTTGGTCACGGTCACTTCGACGCCGCACTTTTCGCAGACGACGCCCTTGTACTTCATGCGCTTGTACTTGCCGCACAGGCACTCGTAGTCCTTCACCGGACCGAAGATGCGGGCGCAGAACAGGCCGTCGCGTTCCGGCTTGAACGTGCGGTAGTTGATCGTTTCCGGCTTCTTGATTTCGCCGAACGACCACGAGCGGATGCGTTCCGGCGAGGCGAGGCCGATCTGGATCTGGTCGAAGGTTTCCGGCTTCGCCATCTGGTTGGTGAACTTGGTAAGATCGTTCATGGTTCAGTCCCTTGAAGGGTGAATATCCTGGGCGGGGTAGCGGCGGGCGACCCGGTGGGGCCGCCCGGCCAGCTTACTCCGCGGCCTCCGCGTAATCGTCGCCATCGTCCTCGTCGGTCAGGCTGGACAGCTCGACGTTGAGGCCGAGGCTGCGCATTTCCTTCACGAGCACGTTGAAGCTTTCCGGAATGCCGGCTTCGAAGGTGTCGTCGCCCTTGACGATCGCTTCGTAGACCTTGGTGCGGCCGACCACGTCGTCCGACTTCACCGTCAGCATTTCCTGCAGCGTATAGGCGGCGCCGTAAGCCTGGAGCGCCCAGACTTCCATTTCCCCGAAGCGCTGGCCACCGAACTGGGCCTTGCCGCCCAGCGGCTGCTGGGTGACGAGGCTGTACGGCCCGATCGAACGCGCGTGGATCTTGTCGTCGACCAGGTGGTGCAGCTTCAGCACGTACTTGTAGCCCACGGTGACCTTGCGGTCGAAAGCTTCACCAGTACGACCGTCGAACAGGGTGACCTGCCCGCTTTCGTCCAGCCCGGCCTTGCGCAGCATCGCCGACACGTCGGCTTCCACGGCGCCGTCGAACACCGGCGAGCCCATCGGCACGCCCGCGCGGACGTGTTCGGCCAGCTCGACCACCTGTTCCGGCGTGCGCGCGGCGATATCGGCGGCGTAGTTTTCGCCATAGATATCGGCCAGCACTTCACGCACCGCTTCGGGCGGAGCGCCCGCTTCGGGGTTCGGATTGGCTTCACGCCACGCATCCAGCGCCGCGCCGACCTTCTTGCCCAGGCCGCGTGCGGCCCAGCCCAGATGGGTTTCGAAGATCTGCCCGACGTTCATGCGCGAAGGCACGCCCAGCGGGTTCAGCACGAAATCGACCGGGGTGCCGTCTTCCAGGAAAGGCATGTCTTCCTGCGGCAGGATGCGGCTGATGATGCCCTTGTTGCCGTGACGGCCGGCCATCTTGTCGCCCGGCTGCAGCTTGCGCTTCACCGCGACGAAGACCTTGACCATCTTCAGCACGCCCGGCGCCAGCTCGTCGCCGCGCTCCAGCTTTTCCTTGCGGTCTTCGAACTTCTCCTGGATCGCCTTGACGGTAGCGTCGTACTGCGCCTTCACCGCTTCCAGCTGACCCTGGACCTTGTCGTCGGCCACGGCGAACTTCCACCATTCGTGCTTCTCGACTTCGGCGAGGTTCTCTTCCGAGATCGTATCGCCCTTCTTGAAGCCCTTCGGGGCGGCCGCTGCGACCTGGCCCACCAGCATGTCGCGCAGGCGGTTGTAGGTCGCACGGTTCAGAATGCCGCGTTCGTCCTCACGGTCCTTGGCGAGGCGTTCGATTTCCTCGTTCTGGATCGCGCGGGTACGGTCATCGATTTCGATACCGTGACGGTTGAACACGCGCACGTCGACGATCGTGCCCGACACGCCCGGCGGCAGGCGCAGCGAAGTGTCGCGCACGTCGCTGGCCTTTTCACCGAAGATCGCGCGCAGCAGCTTTTCTTCCGGGGTCATCGGCGATTCACCCTTCGGGGTGATCTTGCCGACCAGGATGTCGCCCGGATGCACTTCCGCGCCGATGTAGACGATGCCCGCCTCGTCGAGGTTGCGCAGGGCTTCCTCGCCGACGTTGGGGATGTCGCGGGTGATGTCTTCCGGCCCCAGCTTGGTGTCGCGGGCCATGACTTCGAATTCCTCGATGTGGATCGAGGTGAACACGTCGTCCTTGACGATACGTTCGCTGATCAGGATCGAGTCTTCGTAGTTGTAGCCGTTCCAGGGCATGAACGCGACGAGCACGTTGCGGCCCAGCGCCAGTTCGCCCAGCTCGGTCGAGGGACCGTCGGCCAGGATGTCACCGGCTTCGACCAGGTCGCCCACCTTCACCAGCGGACGCTGGTTGATGCAGGTCGACTGGTTGGAACGCTGGAACTTCTGCAGGGTGTAGATGTCCACGCCCGACTGCCCGGCTTCGATGTCCCCGCTGGCGCGGATCACGATACGGGTCGCGTCGACCTGGTCGACGATCCCGCTGCGCAGGGCCGAAATCGCGGCGCCCGAATCGCGCGCCACGGTTTCTTCCATGCCGGTGCCGACGAACGGCGCTTCGGCGCGCACCAGCGGCACGGCCTGACGCTGCATGTTCGAGCCCATCAGCGCGCGGTTGGCGTCGTCGTTTTCCAGGAACGGAATGAGCGAAGCGGCGACCGAGACCAACTGCTTGGGCGAAACGTCCATCAGCGTGACGGTGGCGCGCGGGGCCATCACGAATTCGCCGGCTTCACGGGCCGAGACGAGTTCTTCCACGAAGCTGCCGTCGGCGTTCAGTTCGGCCGAAGCCTGCGCCACGGTGTGCTTCGATTCTTCCATCGCCGACAGATAGACGACCTCGCCGGTCACCTTGCCGTCGATCACCTTGCGGTACGGGGTTTCAATGAAGCCGTACTTGTTGACGCGGGCGAAAGTCGACAGCGAGTTGATCAGACCGATGTTCGGGCCTTCCGGCGTTTCAATCGGGCAGATGCGGCCATAGTGGGTCGGGTGAACGTCGCGGACTTCGAAGCCCGCGCGCTCACGGGTCAGACCGCCCGGCCCAAGTGCCGAAACGCGGCGCTTGTGGGTCACTTCCGACAGCGGGTTGGTCTGGTCCATGAACTGCGACAGCTGCGACGAGCCGAAGAATTCACGCACCGCGGCCACCGCCGGCTTGGCGTTGATCAGGTCGTTCGGCATGACGGTCGACACGTCGACGCTGCTCATGCGTTCCTTGACCGCGCGTTCCATGCGCAGCAGGCCGACGCGGTACTGGTTTTCCAGCAGTTCGCCGACCGAACGGACGCGGCGGTTGCCGAGGTTGTCGATGTCGTCGACTTCGCCCTTGCCGTCCTTCAGGTTCACCAGTTCCTTGACGACCGCGAGGATGTCCTCGGTGCGCAGGGTGGTGACGGTGTCTTCGCATTCCAGCGCCAGGCGCATGTTCAGCTTCACGCGGCCCACCGCCGACAGGTCATAGCGATCCGGATCGAAGAACAGGCCGTCGAACAGCGCTTCGGCGGTTTCGCGCGTCGGCGGTTCGCCAGGGCGCATGACGCGGTAGATGTCGGCCAGCGCGTGGTCGCGGTCCGGAGCCTTGTCGGCCTTCAGGGTGTTGCGGATCCACGGACCGGTGTTGACGTGATCGATGTCGAGCAGTTCGATCTGGTCGATCCCGGCCTTGTCCAGCGCGTCGAGGTTTTCCGGCGTCACTTCGTCGCCAGCCTCGATGTAGATGCGGCCGGTCGATTCATTGATCAGGTCGCGCGCGGAATAGCGACCGAAGATTTCCTCGGTCGGGATCAGCAGTTCGGCCAGGCCATCCTTTTCCGCCTTGTTCGCGGCGCGCGGGCTGATCTTGGTGCCGGCGGCGAAGATCACTTCGCCCGACTTGGCATCGACGATGTCGAACGTCGGCTTCTGGCCGCGCCACTGTTCGGCGACATAGGGCAGGCACCAGCCGCCCGAACCGCGCTTCCAGGTGACGGTCTGGTAGAAGTGGCCCAGGATCTGTTCGTCATCGAGGCCCAGCGCGTGCAGCAGCGCGGTGACCGGCAGCTTGCGCTTGCGGTCGATACGGACGTTGACGATGTCCTTGGCATCGAATTCGAAGTCCAGCCACGAGCCGCGATAGGGAATCACGCGCGCGGCGAACAGGTACTTGCCCGACGAGTGGGTCTTGCCCCGGTCATGGTCGAACAGGACGCCCGGCGAACGGTGCATCTGCGAAACGATGACGCGCTCGGTCCCGTTGATGAAGAACGTGCCGTTCTCCGTCATCAGGGGCATGTCGCCCATGTAGACGTCCTGCTCCTTGATATCGAGCACGGAGCGGGTTTCGGTTTCGGCGTCCACTTCGAACACGATCAGGCGCAGCGTGACCTTCATCGGCGCGGCATAGGTGATCCCGCGCTGGCGGCATTCCGTCACGTCGTACTTGGGGTCTTCCAGCTCGTAGTGAACGAAGTCCAGTTCGCTGGTGCCGGCGAAGTCGCGCACCGGGAAGACCGAGCGCAGGGTCTTTTCCAGGCCGGAGACATAGCCGGTCGACGGATCGGAGCGCAGGAACTGCTCATACGATTCGCGCTGAACCTCGATGAGGTTCGGCATCTTCACCACTTCGTGGATGTCGCCAAAGATCTTGCGGATGCGCTTCTTCGTGGAAGCGCGGCCACCCGCCTTGACCGGAGTGAGAGCATTGCTCGCCATGAGGGTATTGCCTCTTCGCTATGTGCCGGAAAACCGGCGGAAAATATCGTTGCCACACGCAGGGATGGCACCAGCAAACGCGAAAAGGCCGCACGGCAAATGGCACCCCACAGGGTAGCCGCTGCCAGCAGCCTTCGCGTCAGTTGGATACCCGGATCGCTTCCTTCCCGGCACGGCCCCTGCGCATGGACCGCACTTGCTCGAAGCGCCGAGCGAAGGGCGCCTATAGGCGAGCGCCCCGGCCCTGTCAAACCGCGCCCCACCCGGCAGGCTAGCGTGCACTTTCTGCAAAACGATCAGCACGATATCGTTTTTCAATATTATTGATTGACGATAAGCCCGACTCGGATTATTGAATATCGATATTGAAGACATCGGAGAACGATTAATGACCCATTCCCGCAGCCCCATCGCCCTGGTTCTGGCCGCCGCCGCAGTTCTTGCGCTGTGGGTGCCGACCCTGACGCCCGCCGCCCTGAACCTGTCCCGCCCGGCCCCCGCGGCGGTGCTGGTCGCCCCGCTCGCCTGAACCGCCCCCTCGGAAGGAGCCTGAAGCCATGACCGCCTCTCCCCGCGACCCCCTGCTGACCGCCGCGCGCATCCTGATCGTGATCGCCATGGTCCTTGCCATCATTGTCGGCACACTGATGGTTGTGCTGCTGCCCGTCATGATTGTCGGGCAGGAAGCGATTCTCAAGGAACTCGCCGCCGAAACCGGCAAGACGCTCGACTGGCAGACCACCGCCGCCATCCAGGCGATCCTGATCCTGGTCGCGATCATGGCCAGCATCGCCTATCACTGGCTGCGCGATCTGCGCCGCGTGATCGACAGCGTTGGCATGGGCGATCCCTTTGCCCCCGAAAACGCCGACCGCCTCGCCCACATGGGCTGGCTGACGGTGGCCATCGGGGCGCTGTCCATCCCGGTTGGCGGCATCGGCCAGTGGCTCGCCGCAACGGTCAAGGATGCAACGTCCGATTTCGGCCTCTCGCTGGGCGGAGTGCTTTTGGCCCTGGTGCTGTTCATCCTGGCCCGCGTGTTCCGCGAAGGCGCGCGGATGCGCTCTGACCTGGAAGGGACCGTGTGATGCCGATTTCCGTCAAGCTCGACGAGCTGCTCTACCAGCGCCGCATGACGCTGACCGAACTGGCGGAAAAGGTGGACATCACCCTCGCCAACCTTTCAATCCTCAAGACCGGCAAGGCCAAGGCCGTGCGCTTTTCGACCCTTGAGGCGATCTGCCGCGAACTGGATTGCCAGCCGGGCGATCTGCTGGGTTACGACGCCGAATAAGCGCGAACCAGCCACGTCAACAGGGCGGTGCCTTCACAGCGAAGGCGCCGCCCTTTGCGTTTGGAAATCGGGAAAATCAGCGCGAAGCGGTGCGACGGACGCTGGAGGCTTCGGTCTGGTAGCCGTCATAGACGACGCGGGCGATAGTGGCGATGCGGGCGTCGCGCTGGGGCTTGCCGCCCTGCCCGGTGGCATAGACCGCAATGGCAATCGCGCGGCCATCCGGGGTCTGGATGATCCCGACATCGCTGGACGTGTTGAACAGCGTGCCGGTCTTGTGCGCGATGTCTGCTCCGGCGGGCAGCTGCGCGCGCAGGCGCCGCTTGCCGGTGACGGTGCGGCCCATCGCACCCAGCAGCACATTGCGGCTCTGCGGGCTGAGCCACTGGCCCTGATATAGCCCGCCCAGCAGTTCCACCATGGCCAGCGGGGTGGCGCTGTCGCGCTGGTCGATCGTCGTGGCGGGATTGTGTTCGCCATCATCGCGCACCAGCGTGGCGATGTCGCGGTCCATCCGCATGCCCGAAATCCCGGCCTTGCGCAGCCAGCGATTGACCGCCTGCGGACCTCCGACCACGGCCAGTAGGGCATCGGTGGCGGGGTTGTCGCTGCGAGTGATCGCCAGTTCGATCAGCCCGTGGGCCGAAATCATCGCACCGGGCCGGACCGGCGCGACGGTGGAGGAAAACTTGCGCGATCCTTGCGGGATCATCAGCGGGAAGCGGTCGGTCAGCTTCCAGCGGCCCTGATCGACGCCGTCAAGGAACGTGGCGACCACCGCGATCTTGCTGGTGCTGGCCATGGGAAACGGTTGATCCCCCAGCACCGAGACGGTCCGCCCGGTCGCGAGGTCAAGCGCGGCCACGCCGATCCGCCCGCGCTCCGCGCTGGCAAGGCCGGCCAACTGCGCTTCCAGTCCGCCCGGATAGACGTTTGGCGCGGGCATGGCGGGGACGAAGGGCTGCGTGGGGGCGGGAACGTCGCGCGGCGCGCGCGGCTGGCTGCCCAGCACCCGGTCGAAATCCAGCTCAAGCGCATCGCCGTTCGCCCGCGCGGCCGCGGGCACGGCCAGCGCACCGGCAAATGCCAGCCCGGTTATCAGCTTGGAGATCAGACCCGTTTTCACAAGCTATGCATTAACCCTGATATGTTTGCGATTTGTCTAACGCCGCCGAGTCCCCGCTCAATCCGCCGCGCGACGAACCGCCCCGCCGGTGCGGGCAACGGAATAACCTTGGTTAACCTTTATCGTGGCGGAAAAAGGCCAAGAAAAAGGGCCGGAGGATTGCTCCCCCGGCCCAATTTTCGTGCAAGTGTCTGAATAGACGGCAATATGGCTTAGAAGCCCATATCACCCATGCCGCCCATGCCGCCACCCATCGGGGGCATCGCGGGCTTGTCTTCCGGACGCTCTGCAATCGCGGCTTCGGTGGTGATCAGCAGACCAGCAACCGAGGCGGCGTCCTGCAGCGCGGTGCGCACGACCTTGGTCGGGTCGATCACGCCGGCGGCCTTCAGGTTTTCATAGGTGTCGGTCGCGGCGTTGAAGCCCATCGATTCGTCACCTTCGCGCAGCAGGTTGCCCGAAACGACCGCGCCGTCATGGCCGGCGTTCGTGGCGATCTGGCGCACCGGGGCCATGATCGCGCGGCGCACGATGTCGATGCCCTTGGTCTGGTCGTCGTTCGCGCCCTTCATGCCTTCGAGGGCCTTGGTCGCATAGAGCAGCGCGGTGCCGCCACCGGGGACGATGCCTTCTTCCACCGCGGCGCGGGTGGCGTGCAGGGCGTCGTCAACGCGGTCCTTGCGCTCCTTCACTTCGACTTCGGTCGCACCGCCAACCTTGATCACGGCCACGCCGCCAGCCAGCTTGGCCAGGCGTTCCTGCAGCTTTTCGCGGTCGTAGTCGCTGGTGGTGGTTTCGATCTGGGCACGGATCTGCTCGACGCGGGCCTTGATGTCGTCCGCGGCGCCAGCACCATCGACGATGGTGGTGTTGTCCTTGTCGATCGAGACCTTCTTGGCCTGACCCAGCATGCCGAGCGTGACGGTTTCCAGCTTGATGCCCAGGTCTTCGCTGATCATTTCACCCGCGGTGAGGATCGCGATGTCCTGCAGCATGGCCTTGCGGCGATCGCCGAAGCCCGGAGCCTTGACCGCGGCAACCTTCAGGCCGCCACGCAGCTTGTTGACCACCAGGGTGGCCAGCGCTTCGCCTTCGATGTCTTCCGCGATGATCAGCAGCGGACGGCCCGACTGCACCACGGCTTCGAGCACCGGCAGCATCGACTGCAGGTTCGACAGCTTCTTTTCGTGGATCAGGATGTACGGGTTTTCCAGTTCGACCGTCATCTTTTCCGGGTTGGTGACGAAGTAGGGCGACAGGTAGCCGCGGTCGAACTGCATGCCTTCGACGACATCGAGTTCGAATTCGAGGCCCTTGGCCTCTTCCACGGTGATCACGCCTTCCTTGCCGACCTTTTCCATGGCTTCGGCGATCTTTTCGCCGACTTCACGGTCGCCGTTGGCGGAAATGATGCCGACCTGGGCAATTTCGGCCGAGCCGGCCACCGGGGTCGAACGACCCTTGAGGTCTTCGACAACCTTGGTCACGGCCAGATCGATGCCGCGCTTCAGGTCCATCGGGTTCATGCCGGCAGCGACCGAGGTCATGCCTTCACGCACGATGGCCTGGGCCAGCACGGTGGCAGTGGTGGTGCCGTCACCGGCCGCGTCGTTGGCCTTCGAGGCCACTTCGCGCAGCATCTGGGCGCCCATGTTCTCGAACTTGTCCTTGAGTTCGATTTCCTTGGCGACCGAAACGCCGTCCTTGGTGATGCGGGGAGCGCCGAAGCTCTTTTCGATCACCACGTTGCGGCCCTTGGGGCCCAGGGTCACCTTCACCGCGTTGGCGAGGATGTCGACACCAGCGAGAATGCGTTCGCGCGCGTCGCGCCCGAATTTCACGTCCTTGGCAGCCATTTCAAATTCCTTGAATGTCTAGAATGGGATTGTTGAAGTCAGCGCTCGCTCAGCCAATGATGCCGAGGATGTCGCTTTCCTTCATGATCAGCAGGTCTTCGCCGCCGATCTTCACTTCGGTGCCCGACCACTTGCCGAACAGCACGCGGTCGCCAACCTTGACGTCCAGCGGCGTGATGGTGCCGTTTTCGGCGCGAGCGCCCGAACCCACGGCGATCACTTCACCCTCGGCGGGCTTTTCCTTGGCGCTGTCGGGGATGATGATCCCGCCAGCGGTCTTTTCTTCAGCCTCAACGCGGCGCACGAGCACGCGGTCGTGCAACGGACGGAATGACATGGGTGGTTCCCTCTCTATTACCTAAACAGGATTTGGGTTGGCACTCTCACCCGGAGAGTGCCAGCAGCGCGCATATGGGTGCAGCCCAATGGGGCGTCAAGCGGACTCGACGGAAAAAAATTCCGCGCCGCTGGTTCAGGCCGGGACCAGTCCCAGCACGGCACGGCGCTGCCATCGCCGCCCCAGCAGCAGCGAGACGACGACCAGTCCCGCCGCCAGCCCCAGCCAGATCCCGTTGCCCGCCAGCGGCGAGAAGAACCCCAGCGCGACCGAGGTCGTGAACCCGATCAGCCAGTAGCCGATCAGCGCCAGGATCAGCGGCATCCGCGTATCCTGCAGGCCCCGCAGCGTGCCCGCCAGCACCGCCTGCAGCCCGTCGAACAGCTGGAACGCCGCGGCAATCGCCAGGAAGCCGACCGCATGGCCGACCATCGCCGCATTGGCCGGATCAGCCGGATCGACATAGAGCGACAGGACGAAGCGCGGGGCCAGGATCATCAGCGCGGCGGGAATGATCATGTAGCTGACCGCGACCACCAGCGCCGCCTTGCCCGCCGCCGCGATCGCCGCGACATTGCCCGCACCATAGTGATAGCCCACCCGGATCGTTGCGGCCTGCCCCACGCCGAACGGGATCTGGAACGCCAGCGCGGCGACTTGCAGCGCCACGGTATGCCCGGCCAGTTCCGCCTGCCCCAGCAGCCCCATCAGGAACGCCGCGCTGGAAAACAGCCCGCCCTCGGCCATGATGATCAGCGAAATCGGCAGGCCGATCCGCAGCAGGTCGCGCAGGCGCTGCCATTCGGGGCGCCACCAGCGGCCGAACACGCGGTAGCGCCGCAGCCGCCGGTCCGTCCTGATCGCCAGGGCATAGGCTCCCAGCATCACGAAGGCCGTGATCACGCTGGAAATGGCCGAGCCATCGAGCCCCAGCGCCGGAGCCCCCCAGTTGCCGAACACCAGCACGTAATTGCCCAGCGCGTTGACCAAGATCGCCAGCCCCGTGATCGCGGTGGCGAAGACCGGGCGGCCCAGCGCGGACACGAAGTTGCGCAGCACGCCGGCCATGATGTTGGGGATCGTTGCCCACAGCAGGATCGCCAGAAAACTGCCCGCCTGCCGCGCGACTTCGGCGTCCTGCCCGCTCAGCAGCAGCAGCGCCTCGCCATTGGCCGACACCAGCATCGCCAGCAGGCCGGTGCCCGCCGCCAGCCACAATGCCATGCGGACCGAGCGGCGCACTTCGCGCACCGCATGGGCCCGGCGGCCCAGTTCGGCGGCGATCAGCGGCGCGCAGGCCCCGGTCAGCCCGATCAGGCACCACATCATCAGCCCGAACAGCGTGGTTGCCAGCGAGGATGCCGCGAGCGCCGTCTCCCCCAGCCGCGCCACGAAGATCACGTCGATGGCATAGACCAGCATCTGCAGCAGGTTGGCTGCCGCCAGCGGCGCCGCGAGGCGCAGCGTCGCGCCCAGTTCGGTGCGCCAGAGAGAAGGTGCGGCAGGTTCGGCCATCAGGCCGCTGCGGATAGGCCGGTGCAGCGGCCAGGGGAAGGCTTATCGCCGCCATCCGGGCATTTGGGGGCAATACCGTGCGCTTCATGCAACGGCAGACGTAACAAACGCACTTTCCCGCCGCGCGGCGCGGCGCTAACGATCGCGGTCAAAGGTTCAAGGAGAGTTTGGATGCGCGTTTCCGCGAAGATGATTCTGGTTCCCGTCCTGGCACTCGGGCTGGCCGCCTGCGGCTCCCCGGCAGAAGAACAACCCGCTGCCGACAGCGCACCGGCCGCCGCCGATGCGGGTTCCGCCGCAGCTCCGGCTGTTGCCGACGCGGGCGGCAAGCCCGCCTCTTTCGCGCAGTGCGCCGCATGCCACGCGGTCGAACCCGGCAAGCACGGCATCGGCCCCAGCCTGGCCGGCGTCTATGGCACCAAGGCGGGCGAGCTGGCCGGCTATGCCTTTTCCGACAAGCTCAAGGCATCGGGCCTGACCTGGGACGACGCCACGCTGGACCAGTGGCTGGCCGGACCGATGAAGATGGTGCCCGGCACCAAGATGACTTACGCGGGCCTGTCCGATCCGGCCAAGCGCAAGGAACTGATCGAATACATGAAGACGCTGAAGTAACCCTTCTCCCGTCTTCGGGTCGCGCGGCAGGGCTGGAAGGGGCAACCTTTCCGGCCCTGTCTGTTTCCGGCGATCCGGCCCGCCCCGCACCGCCCGCCCAAACGAAAAGAGCGGCCCCGAAGGACCGCCCTTTCCTGAAATACCGTAGGCTTCGGTGAAGAAGCTTACTTGATTTCGACCTTGCCGCCAGCGGCTTCGACCTTGGCCTTGATGTCTTCGGCTTCAGCCTTCGACACGCCTTCCTTGATCGCCTTCGGAGCGGCTTCGACCAGCGCCTTGGCTTCGGTCAGGCCGAGCGAGGTGATCGCGCGGACTTCCTTGATGACGGCGATCTTGTTGCCGCCGTCCGAGGTCAGGATGGCGTCGAATTCGGTCTTTTCTTCAGCAGCTTCAGCAGCGGCGGCCGGGGCAGCAGCCACGGCAACAGCGGCAGCAGCCGACACGCCCCAGGCTTCTTCCAGAGCCTTGGCGAGGTCAGCGGCTTCGAGGACGGTCAGCTTCGAAAGTTCTTCAACGAGCTTGGCGATATCAGCCATGATGTTTCACTCCACAAATTGATGGATGCCGGACGCTTCGGATCGAAGGGTCTTGTCCGGCAAAACGCTTGATCAGTCTTATGCGGCTTCCTTGGCGTAGGCGCCAAAGACGCGGGCCAGCTTGCCAGCCGGTGCCGTGACAACCTGAGCGATCTTGGTCGCCGGTGCCTGGACAAGGCCGATGAGCTTGGCGCGCAGTTCGTCGAGCGAAGGCATCGAGGCGAGCGCCTTGATCCCGTCGGCATCGAGCACCTGCGAACCCATCGCACCGCCAACGATTTCCAACTTGTCGTTGGTCTTGGCGAATTCGACAGCGATCTTTGCCGCGGTGACGGGGTCGACCGAAGTCGCCAGCGCCACCGGACCGGTGAGCATGTCACCGATGCCGGCATAGTCCGTGTCCGCGATGGCCAGCTTTGCAAGACTGTTCTTGGAAACCTTGAACGACGCACCGGCTTCACGCATCTTCACGCGCAGGGCCGTGGTCTGGGCCACGGTCATGCCGAGGTTGCGGGTGATCACCACCACGCCGACCTCGTTGAAGGTTGCGTTCAGAGCTGCGACCGCATCGGCTTTCTGCGAACGATCCATGCTTACTCCTTCACGATGGCCGTGTGCATGAAGCACAAGGCCGGGCTGCGTTGTCCGCACGCGCCAAAGCGCCTGCGGGCGAGTCCGTTGATGGGGAAGGAGGGGCGTGAAGCACGCCGGTTGCGCGGCGGCACAGGGCCGAAGCGCGAAATCTCTTTTCCCCGTCTAGGCTGGAAATTAAGTGCGGCACATTCCGCACACCAACTGTCTCGGACGGATGAACGGCGCGGACGAATCCTTGCCGGTCGGGACGCGCATCTACCAGCGCGCGCCCCGAAGTCAAGCGATCAGGCCCGTGCCTACTGGAACAGCGCCTTGCGCGGGCCGAGGTAGCCGAACAGGTATGCCCCCACCTTGCGCATCTGGATTTCCTCCGCCCCTTCGGTGATCCGGTAGCGGCGGTGGTGGCGATAGATGTGTTCGAACGGCTTGTGCCGCGAATAACCGATCCCGCCATGCACCTGCATCGCCCGGTCCGCCGCCTCGCAGACCAGCCGGTTGGCGTAGTAGTTGCACATCGAGATCTTGTCGGAGAGCTTATGCTCGATCTCCTTGTGCTCCATCTGGTCCATTTCCCAGGCCGTCTTGTAGATCAGGGTCCGCAGCATCTCGCACTGGGTAGCCAGTTCCACCAGCGGGAACTGGATGCCCTGGTTGCGCGCCAGCTCCGCGCCGAACGGCTTGCGTTCACGCGCATAGCGGACCGATTCCTCGACGCAGAACGTCGCCGCGCCCAGTGAACTGGCCGCCTGGCGGATGCGGTTCTGGTGGACGAAGCTCTGCGCGATGGCCAGCCCGCCGTCGACCGGCCCCAGGATCGCGCTGTCGGGCACCCAGACATTGGTGAAGCTGACGCGCGGGTGGTCGGTCGGCATGTTGAAGGTCCAGAGATACTCCTCGATCACCAGCCCCTCGGTCGGGTTGGGCACCAGGAAGCAGGTGATCCCCTTGGCATCGCCATCCTTGCCGCTGGTCCGCGCGAACGTGGCGCAGTGCGTGGCCACGTGCATGCCGGTGGTCCACATCTTCTCGCCGTCAATCCGCCACCCCGGCACCCCATCGCGGGTTTCACGCACGGCGCGGGTTTCCATGTGGGTGGCGTCCGAGCCGTGGTTCGGCTCGGTCAAGCCAAAGGCGGTGCGGCGTTCGCGTGCGAACCCGCCCAGGATGAATTCCTTCTGCTGTTCGTCCGTCCCGAAGTGTTCGAACATCGCCACGAAGGGAAAGTTGCCGACGATCGAGTGTTCGTTCTGCAAATCGTTGTGCAGCCCCAGCCCCTTGGCGGCAAAGCGATCGCGGATCACCGCCATCCACAGGTTGGAGCCATCCTTGCCGCCATACTTCTTGGGTGCGGAAAAGCGCCAGTGGCCCGCCGCATCGGCACGCTTGCTGGCTTCGACCAGCAGCTTTTCCCACTCGTGCCGGGGCAGGCCGCCATTCTCGAAATCGGTCCGCGCCCATTCGCGGCGATGATCGAAGAAGCGGATGTTGTCGTCCTGCTCTTCCAGTGGCTTGATCTCTGCGGCGATGAACGCGTCGAGTTCGGCCAGATAGGCCACGAGGTCTTCAGGCAGCGAAAAATCCATGTCAGTTCCCTTCCCAGCGGGCCCGCGCATTGGCCAGCGCGGGGTATTTCGGCACATCGGCAGTCAGTTTATCCAGCGCCATCCGGCGCAGCCGCGCCAGCACGCCGGGCGTCGCCAGATCGGCTTTGCCCGCCATCAGGTCGGCCGCCAGCGCGGCATCAGTGGCAACCGGGCGCTGGTCCAGCTCGCGCGCGACGATGCCCAGCGCATTGCGCGCCACGGCCAGATCGAACCGCCCGCGCCCGCTGACCAGCGGCTTGATATCCTGCGCCAGCCATTCGGATATGGCGGTGAGGATTTCCGCACCGCTTGGCTCGCCCGTTCCGGGTTGCAGCGGCGCCTGCGCCGGGGGCAGCGGACGCTGCCGCTCCGCCTCGGGCGCCAGATCCTCCAGCAGCAGCAGCAGGTCGAGTTCCTGCTCCGACGTGCGCCGCGCCACGACCACCCGCTCGATCGAGCGGTCATGCCCGCCGCGCCAGTAGCCGCCCATCTGCAAACAGCCCAGCGCCCACCAGAACGTGCGATAGACCGTCCAGAACCGGAACCGGTCGTAATCGAACGGCTGGCCGCCCGCCTCCTCATAGGCCTGCACCAGTTCCGCAATGGACGTGAGGCCATAGCCCGGTCGGTCGGGCCGCGAAAAGCGCCACACGGTCATGCAGCCAAACGCGATATCCTCGTGCGGGTCGCCCAGATGGGCCAGTTCCCAGTCGAGCACGCCCGACAGCCGCCCATCCTCCACCAGCAGGTTGCCCAGCCGGAAATCGCCGTGGACCAGCCGGGGCGGCACCGGGGCGGGCAGGTTCTGCTCCAGCCAGCGCACCGCCAGCGCCAGGATCGGACGATCCGCGCCATAGCTGATGAAGCGGGCCTTCAGTTCCGCCAGCGCCTCGGCGGTGTCCATCACCGGCACCGGAATGCCAGCCGGATCGGTGCGGTGCGTGGCGGCCAGTTCGCGGGCAATGTCGCGGATCAGCACTTGCGGATCGGCCACGGCCAGGATCGCGTTCGGATCGGGGGTGCCCGGAATGGCGCGCATGACGAAGCCGGAGCCGATCCCGTCCCCCGCTTCCAGTTCGACCAGGATTTCGGGAGCCAGCACCCCGGCGGCGCGCGCGGCGCGGATCAGCGCGGCTTCGCCAGCATGGTCCATCGGCCGCCCCGCCATCATTTCCAGCGATGGCGCCCGGCGCAGGATGCAGGTTTCAGCGCCGGCAGTGAAGCGCCAGCTTTCCATGTTGGCCCCGCCCGACAGCCGCTCCAGTGCCGATGGCGCGGGCAGTCCGGCGCGGGCCAGCGCGCGGGTCAATCCCGCGTGCAGGGGATGATCTGATGCTCCGGTCAAGTCCGCCGCTCTCCTTCGGCCTGTGCTTTGCCGAAAGGTTTAATCGTGCGATTAAAAAGATCAAGCGCAGCATTGCTTAGGGCGCTAAACATTTTGTGCAAAAGCGGTCCGGCGGCGGCGGCGGTGCGCTCCGCCGACAAAGAAAAGGGCGCGGAAGGTTGCCCCTCCGCGCCCGAATTCTTGTGCCGTGCGGCGAAGATTACATCTTCTTGGCAGCGTCCGCAGCAGCGTCGGCAGCAGCGTCGGCAGCGCCTTCAACAGCAGCAGCGCCTTCAGCGGCAGCAGCGCCAGCAGCGGCGGCAGCGTCGGTCGCGGCAGCAGCGGCGTCGGTGGCAGCAGCCGAAGCGTCAGCAGCGGCGTCGGTGGCGGCGTCGGTGGCGACAGCAGCGGCGTCTTCAGCCTTTTCACCGCAGGCCGAGAGAGCGAGAGCGGCGCCGGCAGCGGCAGCAGCGAGAACGATCTTGCGCATGAATGTATTCCTTGAACAGCGAGTGGACCCCGCCCGGCTTGCTGCCAACCTGTTGAAAGGCAATGGCATTGGACCGACCGGAAAGCCTACCATATCAGTAGACTTCACGCGCCAAATAGTCGCGTTCCTTGGGCGATGCAAGCACTTGTAGCGCTGCATCCTGTTTCTTGCGGTGAACCGTTATGCAACACCCTGGCGGCAGAATGTGGCGAAGGCGTGACCAATCGCCAGATTCGGCGCTTTCCCGCCAGTGCAACGCGCCGGTTGATACCGCGCAGCACTCGCTACCGCTGCAGCGCGCACGCTGCTAGGCTGAGGGCATGGAATCCAAGCAGCACCTCTATCTCGTTGACGGTTCGGCCTATATCTTCCGCGCCTATCACCGCCTGCCGCCGCTCACCAATCCGCTGGGGGTGCCGGTCGGCGCGGTCTATGGCTACACCACGATGCTGTGGCGGCTGGCTGACGATCTCAACAAGGCCGAGGGGCCGACTCACCTTGCCGTGATCCTCGATGCCTCGGGCAAGTCGTTCCGCAACGAGATCTATCCCGAATACAAGGCCAACCGCCCCCCGCCGCCGGAAGACCTGAAGCCGCAGTTCCCGCTGATCCGCGATGCCACCCGCGCGTTCAGCCTGCCCTGCATCGAGGAGCCGGGGCTAGAAGCGGACGACCTGATCGCCAGCTATGCCCGCGCCGCCTGCGAACGCGGCTGGGACGTGACCATCGTGTCGTCCGACAAGGACCTGATGCAACTGGTCGGCCCCCACGCGGGCGGCCGGATCGAGATGCTGGACACGATGAAGAACCAGCGGATCGAGGAACCGGAGGTCGAAGAAAAGTTCGGCGTTCCGCCCACGCTGGTCGGCGATGTGCTGGCGCTGATGGGCGATGCGGTGGACAACGTCCCCGGCATTCGCGGGATCGGCCCCAAGACCGCGACCAAACTGATCCAGGAGCACGGCAGCCTGGAAGCCGCCCTCGCCGCCGCACCGGGGATGAAGCCTTCGAAGCTGCGCGACAACCTGATCGAACATGCCGAGATGGCCCGCCTCAGCCGCGTGCTGGTCGCGCTCAAGGAAGATTGCGCCCTGCCGGTGCCGCTTGATGATTTCAAGCTGGGCGAGATTCCGCCCGCGCCGCTGACCGCCTTCCTTGAGGAACACGGCTTCACCAGCCTGCTGAAGCGCCTCGACGGCGGGCGCGGCAGCCCGGAGCGCAAGACCCAGCTCAACCCGGCCAAGCCCGTCACCGCCGGTGCCGCGCAGGCCGCAGACGGCGCCCGCCAGCCCCTGCCCGACATGTCCGCGGTGGACCGCAGCGCCTATGCCTGCGTGCAGACGCTGGACGACCTCGACCAGTGGATTGCCCGCGCCTTTGCCGCGCGGGTGGTGGCCTTCGACACCGAGACCAGCGCGCTCGACGCGATGCGCGCGGAGCTTGTCGGGATCAGTCTGGCAACCGGCCCCAACCAGGCCTGTTATATCCCGCTGGCCCACGGCGGGACCGACATGTTCGCGGAAAAACCGCAGCAGATCGACCGCGCGGCCGCCCTCGCCCGGCTCAAGCCGCTGCTCGAAAGCGATGCGGTGCTGAAGATCGGCCAGAACGCGAAATACGACCTCAACGTCATGGCGCGATATGGCATCGCGGTCGCCCCGCTCGACGACACGATGGTGATGAGCTTCGACCTCGACGCCGGGCGCGGCGAGGACGGGATCGGCGGCGGCCACGGGATGGACGAACTCGCCGCCCGCCATCTTGGCCACACCACGCTGGCGTTCAAGGACGTGTGCGGGACCGGCAAGAAAGCGATCCCCTTCGGCGAAGTCCCGCTGGACCGCGCGACCGAATATGCGGGCGAGGACGCCGACGTCACCTGGCGTCTGCACGCCTTGCTGCGTCCCCGGCTTTCCTCGGAAGGCGCCACGCGCGTCTATGAGCGGGTTGACCGCCCGCTGGTGCCGGTCGTCGCGCAGATGGAGCGTCACGGGATCAAGGTGGACCGCGAACGGCTGGCCAGCCTGTCCGCCACCTTCGCCGCCGAAATCGCCAAGCTGGAGGGCGAGATTCACACCCTTGCGGGCCAGGAATTCACCATCGGCAGCCCCAAGCAGCTGGGCGAAATCCTGTTCGACAAGCTGGGCTACAAGGGCGGCAAGAAGGGCAAGACCGGGCAATATTCCACCGACCAGAGCGTGCTGGAACGGCTGGCCGGCGAAGGCGCGGAAATGGCCACCAAAGTGCTGGAATGGCGGCAGCTTTCCAAGCTGCGCAGCACTTATACCGAAGCGCTGCAAGCCGCGATCAACCCCGATACGGGCCGAGTCCACACCAGCTACAGCCTGGTCGGCGCGCAGACCGGGCGCCTGTCCTCGACCGAGCCGAACCTCCAGAACATCCCGATCCGCACCGAACTGGGCCGCCAGATCCGCGATGCGTTTGTCGCGGAGCCGGGCAACGTGATCCTTGCGGCGGACTACAGCCAGATCGAACTGCGCCTCGCCGCGCACATGGCTGACGTGCCGGCCCTGAAGGAAGCCTTTGCCGAAGGGCAGGACATTCACGCCCGCACCGCGCTGGAAATGTTCGGCGAGGTCAACCGCGACACGCGCGGGCGGGCCAAGACGATCAACTTCGCGATCCTCTATGGCATCAGCCGCTGGGGTCTGGCCGGGCGGCTGGGGGTTTCCTCGGACGAGGCGCAGGCGATGATCGACCGCTATTTCGAACGCTTCCCCGGCATCCGCGCCTACATCCACAGCACGCTGGAGAGCGTGCGGACCAATGGCTATTCGGAAACGCTGTTCGGCCGCAAATGCTGGTTCCCGCGTATCGGCTCCAGCAACCCGAACGAGCGCATGGGCAGCGAGCGCGCGGCGATCAACGCCCCGATCCAGGGCACCAGCGCCGATATCATCAAGCGCGCGATGGTGCGAATGATGCCCGCGCTGGAAGCCGCCGGACTCGGACACGTGCGGATGCTGCTGCAGGTCCACGACGAACTGGTGTTCGAACTGCCCGAAGGTGATGTCGCCGCTGCCTCCGATGTGATCCGCAACGTCATGGCCGGGGCGGCGCAGCCGGCGGTGACGCTGTCCATCCCGCTGGGCGTGGAAATCGGCACCGGACCAAGCTGGGGGGCGGCGCACTGATGCAGGCCAAGCTGCCTTCCGGCGACCAGGTGCTGGGCTGGTCCGAAGTCCTGACGCTGTCCGGCGTCCATCTGGGCATTGCGATCGGCGCGGCCCTGGCGCTACACCTGGCACTGTTCTTCCTGCTCGACCGGGCGGCGCGGATGTCGGTCTCGACCGCCGATGAACTGGTGTTCGGCCGCCTGCGGCATCCCTTGCGCTGGGCGATGGTGGCAGTGGCCATTTCCATCGCGGCAGAAAACGATGCGCTGATCGCGCGGGTGTGGGACATGGCGGGACGGTTCATCGTTCCGGCGCTGCTGGGGTGGACCGCCTTTGCGCTTGTCAAGGCCTTCGCTGGCGTACTGGAGACCCATGCCGCCGCCGGGGAAGACGCAATCACCGCGCGCAGCCGCCGCACCCGCATCGCGATCTTCTCGCGCTCGGCCGGGTTCCTGGTGGTGTTCGTTACCGTCGCGCTGATGCTGTTCGCGATCCCCAGCGTCCGCAATGTCGGCGTTACGCTGATGGCCTCCGCCGGCTTTGCCACGCTGGCCTTTGGCATGGCCGCCCAGCCCGCGCTGAAATCGCTGATTGCGGGCATCCAGATCGCGCTGACCGAGCCGATCCGCATCGGCGATTTCGTGGTGATCGATGGCGAAAGCGGGCGGGTGGAGGATATCCGCCTGAGCTATGTGGTGATCCGCACCGCCGACGAACGGCGGATCATCGTGCCCACGTCAAAGTTCCTCGACGCCAGCTTCCAGAACTGGACCCGCGTCGGCCTTGGGATCACCGGATCAGTCGTGCTGCCGGTGCGCCCCGGCAGCGAAATAGCCCCGATCCGCCGGGCCTATGAAGCCGCCCTCGCCGCCCATCCCGATTGGGACAAGCGCACTGCCGCGCTGCAGGTGTCCGAAGCGCGGGTCGGCTCGGTCGAGCTCAAGCTGGTGATGAGCGCCGATGGCCCGACCGAACTCGCCCGCCTGCGCCACGCCATGCGCGAGGCGATGCTGGAATGGCTACGCGAACGTATGCCGGACGCGCTTTGCACCGACACCTGACCCGCGCAGCCGCCAATCGCTCATCCGTGCTTCTTCTCGCGGGTTGAGCTGACCATTCCCGGCGTGACGAAGCCGATCTGCGTCGCGGTGACTTGCGCCGCCCGCTTCTTCAGCTCGCCCTTCATCTTGAGGTATTCTCCCTCCATCTCGGCGCTCACGGTCGCGCGCGAATCCGCCAGCGCCTCGACAAAGTCGGCACCCGTCACCGCACTGGCATCGGCCCCGTCACGGCGGATGGCGTTCAGGCCCGCGCGGCGGACCACGTCCTCCAGATCCGCACCGGTGAAGCGCTCGGCCTCATGCGCGATCCGGCCAAGGTCGACGTCGGCGGCCAGCGGCATCTTCGCGGTGTGGATCTTCAGGATATGCTCGCGGCCCTTTGCATCGGGCGTGCCGACATAGACCAGCTCGTCCAGCCGACCGGGCCGCAGCAGCGCCGGATCGACCAGCCCTGGCCGGTTGGTCGCGCCGACCAGCACCACGCTGGACAGTTCCTCCATCCCGTCCATTTCGGCCAGAATGGTGTTCACCACCCGCGCCGTGACCTGCGGCTCGTTCCCGCTGGTCCCGCGCGCGGGCACCAGGCTGTCGATCTCGTCGATGAAGATCACGCACGGCGCCACTTGTCGCGCGCGCGCAAACAGCCGGCTGATCTGCTGCTCGCTTTCGCCATACCACTTCGACAACAGGTCCGATGACTTGATCGAGATGAAATTGGCCTCGCTCTCCTTGGCCACGGCCTTGGCCAGCAGGGTCTTGCCGGTGCCCGGCGGGCCATAGAGCAGGAAGCCCTTGGCCGGACGGATACCCAGTCGCCGGAACGCGTCCGGGTTCTTGAGCGGCAACTCGATCCCTTCGCGCAAGGTGACCTGCGCTTCGTCCGCACCGCCGATGTCGGCCCAGCCGACATTGGGCACCTGCACCATCACCTCGCGCATGGCGGACGGCTGGACGCGCTTCAATGCCTCCAGAAAGTCGTCACGGGTGACGTTCAGGCTTTCCAGCACTTCGGGCGGGATCGTCTGCGCTTCGAGGTCCAGCTGCGGCATGATCCGCCGCACCGCCTCGATCGCAGCTTCCCGCGTCAGCGCGCCCAGGTCCGCCCCGACGAAGCCGTGCGTGGTGCGGGCCAGTTCGTCCAGATCGACACCCTCGGCCAGCGGCATGCCGCGCGTGTGGATGCCCAGGATTTCGCGCCGACCGCCCTCATCGGGCACGCCGATCACGATTTCGCGGTCGAACCGGCCAGGCCGCCGCAGCGCCTCGTCCAGCGCATCGGGGCGGTTGGTCGCGGCGATCACGACGATGTTGGAGCGCGCGTGCAGCCCGTCCATCAGCGTCAGCAACTGCGCGACCAGGCGCTTTTCCGCTTCGCCCGGCGTGCCGGAACGCTTGGGCGCGATCGAATCGATCTCGTCCATGAAGATGATCGACGGCGCGGCCTTCGCCGCCTCCTCGAACACCTCGCGCAGGCGCCGCTCGCTTTCGCCATAGGCCGAGCCCATGATTTCCGGGCCGTTGATGGTGAAGAAGCTGGCGTCGCTTTCGTTCGCCACGGCCTTGGCCAACCGGGTCTTGCCGGTGCCCGGCGGACCATGCAGCAGCACGCCCTTGGGCGGATCGACGCCAAGCCGGGTGAACAGTTCCGGATAGCGCAGCGGCAGTTCGACCATTTCACGCAGCTGGCGGATCGTGTCGCCCATCCCGCCGACGTCGTCATAGTTCACGTCGCCGCGCCCGGTGCGGGCTTCCTCGAACTCCTCGCGCAGTTCGACTTCGGTCTGCTCGTCGATGTGGACCACGCCCTTGGGCACGGTCGCCACCACCGTCAGGCGGATCTGGGTGAGCGCAAAGGCCGGGGCATTGAGCATCCGGGCCACCTGGGGCGGCATGTCGCGCACCGGGGTCTGACCGGTGGTCGCGACCAGATCCCCCGCCAGCAGCGGGCGGCCAAAGAAGTTGCGCTTCAGCGCCTCGCCCGGCCCCTGCAGGCGCATTTCGCGCTGGGCCGGGGCAAACACCACGCGCTGGGCTGCGCGCGATTCGCCCTTGCTGACCTGGACATGATCGCCAGAGCCGACTTCCGCGTTGGCGCGTTGCAGGCCGTCCAGCCGGATCACGTCCAGCCCTTCATCCTCGGCATAGGCCAGGACCGCGCGCGCCGCCGTGCTGCGCTTGCCCGTGATCTCCACCACGTCACCTTCGGTAATCCCCAGCGCGGCAAAGGTCGACTTGGGCAGCCGGGCAATGCCCTGGCCGCTTTCTTCCTGCCGCGCGGCAGCAACCTGGAGTTTGATGGCGGGAATTGCCGCCGTGCCTGCTTCGGCCATGTGATCCATCCTGCATCGGCCCGTGATGGACCGTCTGGATCGAAGCTAGGAACTGCCTGACCGGTTTGCAAATACCCGGCCGAGACGGCTACCCGAATCGCGGACAAAAAAAGACCCGGTCGTTGCCGACCGGGCCATGGAAGTTTTGGGAGAGGATGCCTGAAAGGCAGGTTCTAAGTGCCTCCAGACCCCATTTTGTGCAAGTGCGAAAACATCATTCCATGTTGCGGATTTTGCAACTGCCATTCACTTCCGCGCAAGAATGACGGAAATTCAACGATAAAGGGCGGGTTTCCCCGCCCTTCTCTCACCCCGATAAATCACTACCAAACAAGTAATGATGCACCGCACCACACTTACCGCGTGATTCGGATTCGCCTCAGTGCGCCAGCAGCAGCGGCGGTGCGGTCGGTTCTTCCAGGAAATAGCGAGTCACCCCGCCGAACAGGAATTCGCGCACCCGGCTGTGGCCATAAGCGCCCATGACCATCAGCTGCGCCCCCAACTGGGCCGCCGCCGTGGCCAGCGTTTCCTCGATCGAGGCCCCGCGCGGCAACTCATGCAGTTCCGCCTTGATATCGTGGCGCGCCAGATAGCGCATGGCGTCAGTCGGCGGGAACCCTTCGGCCTTCTCGGTCAGAACCGTGAGCACGTGAACCGCCGCGCCGCCTTGCAACAGCGGCACCGCCGCGCGCAGGGCATTGGCGGCCTCGTCCCCGCCGTCCCAGGCGATGCAGACCACGCCCAGCGGCACCGCCAGCGCCTTTGCATCCGGCAAGGCCAGGACCGGGGTGCGCGATACCATGGCGAGATCGCCCGCCAGTCCGCCGCTGCGCGATACGATGGTCACATCCGCCAGCCGGGCCCCGCTGGCCAGCGCATCGACCGGGGGAAGTTCATACTGCGCGATATCGAACGGAACGTCATCGCCCTGCAGCCGTCCGGCGAACGCCTCGGCCAGGGCATCGTCCTCTTTCAGGGCAGCTTCCAGCGCCTCGCGCGCGACATAAGTGCCGCCATAGGGATCGACCGTGACATAGCGGTCGATCGGCGTATCGAGCAGCAAAGTGACATGGCCTTCCTGGGCGCGGGCGATGTTCATCGCCGTGTCGAGCCGCGCGGTCATGCCCGGATCGCGGCCAGCCTGGACTAGAATGGAACGCATGGCAGTATCTCCATCTCCCTTGGACCCGTGCGACCTTTGCAGTCCATACCATCCACTGCCATGACTTGCGTCAATTATCTCTATCGGCCAGTGGATCAGCCAAAGACACATAATCAGAGGATGTTCACGCATGGATCGCCGCTTCGAGGCCGTTATTTTCGACTTTGGCGGCGTCATCACCGCTTCTCCCTTCGAAGCCTTCAACCGGCTTGAGGCTGAACGCGGCCTGCCGCAGGATTTCGTGCGGCGCGTCAACGCCACCAACCCCGACAGCAACGCCTGGGCGTTGTTCGAGCGGGCCGAGATCGACGCCGCCACCTTCGACGCAATGTTCGCGGCCGAAGCCGCCGCGCTGGGCCATGCCCTGGAAGGCAGCGCGGTGCTGGCCGTGTTGTCGGGCAGCATCCGGCCGGCCATGGTCCGGGCGCTCGATATCCTGGCCGGCGCCGGCTATCGGCTGGGGTGCATCACCAACAACGTCCCCGCCGGCCACGGCGCGGGCATGGCCCGCAGCGGCGACAAGGCGGATGCCTATGAACAGGTCTTCGCCCGGTTCGAACACGTGATCGAAAGCAGCAAGGCCGGGGTGCGCAAGCCCGACCCGCGCATCTACCTGATGATGTGCGAAACGCTGGGATTGGCGCCATCCGCGTGCGTCTACCTCGATGACCTGGGGATCAACTGCAAGCCCGCTGCCGGGCTGGGGATGCACGCGATCAAGGTGGCCAGCGGCGAGCAGGCCCTGGCCGACCTGTCCGCTGCCGTCGGCCTGACGCTGGCCTGAGTTTACGGCGCTATTCGATCCGCAAGCCGCCAGCGCGGCGGAACAGTTCCAGGATCACCGGATCGCGCTCCCCGGCGCGGATTGCGGCCTCGAACTGCAACTGGGCATCCGGGGCGGGCAGGACTTCGGCTAGTTCGCCCGCCGCGATCTGCTGGCGCACCATGGTTTCCGGAAAGATTGCGGCCCCCTCTCCCTGCGCGATGATGCGGATCATGGTCTGAACGTTGTTGCAGGTGTTGATCGAGCGCCAGGGCACCCCGCTCGCCGCCAGCGATTGCCGCATGACACGGTGGATCGGCGAATGCTCGCCCACCGACCAGACCGGCAGCGCCTGAGCGAACCCGCCAACCGCGACTGTTGCCGCACTGGCCAGCCAGACCAGCCGGACGGCCCCGATCGGCACCGTCTGCAACCCCGGGCTGGCCACCGGCCCCGCCAGAAACACCATGTCGCGCGTGCCGCCCAGCAACTGCTGGAGCATGCGGGCCGTCAGGTCGAGGTCGATTTCCAGCGTGACTCCCGGCAGACCGCGCTCCACTTCGTGCACGAAGCCCGGCAGGCAACTGGCCGCGGCAATCTCGCCCGCGCCGATCCGCACCACTCCGGTCGCCCCGGCACTGCCGCCCGCATCCATCAACGCGCGTTCGAACCCGGCCAGCAGCGGTTCGCAATCCTGCACCAGTTGCCGGCCCCGCGCGGTCAGCACCACGCCGCGCCCTTCCCGGCGAAAGATCTCTATCCCCAGCTGGCTCTCGATCTCGCGGACGCGGGCGGAAATCGCGGGCTGGGTGGTATTCAACCGCTCTGCCGCCGCACGAAACGTGCCCAGCCGGGCGATCCAGGCCAGCGTTTCGAGGTGATAGATGGCCAGCTTTCGCATCAGCAATCCTTATCGGTTTTGCAAATAAACAATCATTAGTCCCGATTGATAAACCGCGCTAGGCAGTCTGCCGGAACCTTGGGAGGAAACATGGCCCGGAAAATCTATCCCGACGCAGCAGCCGCGCTGGACGGCCTGCTGCGCAACGACATGCTGATCGCCTGCGGCGGCTTTGGCCTGTGCGGCATTCCCGAGCGCCTGCTGGATGCGGTGCGCGATTCGGGCGTGACCGGCCTGACCTTTGCCAGCAACAACGCCGGGATCGACAACGAAGGCATCGGCAAGCTGCTGCGCACGCGACAAGTGAAGAAGATGATTTCTTCCTATGTCGGCGAGAACAAGGAGTTCGAGCGGCAGTACCTGTCGGGCGAACTGGAAGTGGAATTCTGCCCGCAAGGCACCCTGGCCGAGCGCATGCGTGCTGGCGGCGCGGGCATTCCGGGCTTCTACACCAAGACCGGGGTCGGCACGCTGGTGGCCGAGGGCAAGGAAGTGAAGGAATTCGACGGTCAGGAATACATCCTCGAGCGCGGCATTTTCGCTGACCTCAGCCTGGTCAAGGCGTGGAAGGCCGACACCACCGGCAATGTCGTGTTCCGCAAGACCGCCCGCAACTTCAACGTCCCCGCCGCCCAGTGCGGCAAGGTCTGCGTGGTAGAGGTGGAGGAAATCGTCGAACCGGGCCAGCTCGATCCCGATGCGATCCACCTGCCGGGGGTTTACGTGCAGCGCCTGGTCTGCGGCGCGCCCTATGACAAGAAAATCGAATTCCGCACCGTGAGGGAGGCCGCCTGATGCCCTGGAGCCGTGATCAAATGGCCGCCCGTGCCGCGCAGGAACTGCAGGACGGGTATTACGTGAACCTGGGGATCGGCATCCCGACGCTGGTCGCGAACCACGTCCCCGCCGGGATGACCGTGACGCTGCAATCGGAAAACGGAATGCTGGGCATTGGCCCCTTCCCGACCGAGGACGCGGTCGACCCCGACCTGATCAATGCCGGCAAGCAGACGATCAGCGAGTTGCCCCACTCCGCCTACTTCGACAGCGCGGCCAGCTTTGCGATGATTCGCGGCGGCAAGATCGACCTGACCGTGTTGGGCGGCATGGAAGTGTCCGAAGGCGGCGACATCGCCAACTGGATGGTTCCGGGCAAGATGATCAAGGGCATGGGCGGTGCGATGGACCTTGTCGCTGGCGTGAAGAAGATCATCGTCGTGATGGAACACTGCGCCAAGGACGGCAGCCCCAAGTTCATTCCGGCCTGCACCTTGCCGCTGACGGGCCGCAACGTGGTCGACATGCTGATCACCGATCTGGCGGTGTTCAAGCGCGCGGATCACGCCTCGCCGTTCCAGCTGGTTGAACTGGCGCCGGGCGTGTCTGCCGAAGAAGTCGCCGCCAAGACCACGGCGCACTACATCGCCTGACAGCGAACCCATCCGGATTGCGGCAGCCACCGAAAGGTGGCTTGCCGCAACCTATCTGGCGCGCCATGATCGCTCCCGAATTGGGAGAGACAAATGGACAATGCCCTGTGCCGGATGAACGGCTGCGATTTTCCGCTGTTCGCCTTCAGCCACTGCCGCGACGTGGTGGTTGCGGTGAGCAAGGCGGGCGGCTTTGGCGTGTTCGGCGCGGCCGCCTATACTCCTGAACAGTTCGAGGAAGAACTCGCCTGGATCGACGCGCATATCGATGGCGCTCCCTATGGCGTGGACGTGCTGGTGCCGGAAACCGTCGATGCCCGCGTGACCAGCTTCACCAGCAATGCCGAGCGCGCGGCCGCCATTTCCGCCGAGCACAAGGCCTTCACCGCCGATCTGCTGGGCCGCTACGGGGTGCATATCCCGGAAGACCAGCAGACCCGCATCCGCGAAGGGGCCGGGATCACCCCGGAAAACGGGCAGAAGCTGATGGAAGTGGCCTTTCGCCACCCGATCCGGATGATCGCCAACGCGCTGGGCATCGCCCCGCCGGAAATGATCGCCGAAGGCAAGAAGCGCGGCATCCCCGTGGCGGCGCTGGTCGGGGCCAAGGAGCATGCCCTGCGCCAGGCGGCGGCAGGGGTCGACATCATCGTTGCGCAAGGCGGCGAGGCCGGCGGTCATTGCGGCGAGGTATCAACCCTGGTGCTGGTGCCCGAAGTGGTCCGCGCGCTGAAAGGCGCGGGGCAGGACATCCCGGTGCTGGCCGCTGGCGGGATCATGACCGGCGGGCAGATGGCCGCGATGATGGCCGCTGGCGCGCAAGGGGCGTGGTGCGGATCGGTCTGGCTTTGCACGCCGGAAGCGGAAACCAGCCCGGCCTTCCGCCAGAAGATGGTCGATGCGCGCAGCCGTGACACGGTGCGCTCCAAGGCCCGCACCGGCAAGCCCGCCCGCCAGCTCAAGACCGCCTGGCACGAAGCCTGGGACGATCCCGCCGGGCCGGGCACGTTGCCGATGCCGCTGATGGGCATGGTTTCCGAGCCCAGCTTTGCCCACATCGAAAAGGCGGTCGTGAACGGCAACGAACAGGCCCGCGATCTGGTATCCTATTTCGTCGGACAGGGCGTCGGGCTGGTGGAAGCGGAGCGCAGCTGCCGCCAGGTGGTGCAGGACTTCCGCGAGGAATTCGCCGAAGCGGTGATGGGCCTGAACGCCATGCTGGAGGATTGATGACTTACACGCTCATCACTGCCAACCGGAACTATTCCAGCTGGTCGCTGCGCCCCTGGCTGCTGATGAAGGCGCTTGGCATTCCCTTCGTCGACCGGTTCGAGCCCTTCACCAAGCCCGACAATTTCGCCGACTTTCGCAAGTTCTCTCCCACCGGGCAGGTTCCGCTGCTGATCGACGGGGAACGCGCGGTCCCGGATTCAATGGGCATTACGCTCTATCTGGCCGATCGCCACGCCGGCATCTGGCCAGCCGATCCGGAAGCCCGGATCTTCGCGATGGGCGCGGTCTGCGAAATGCACGGCGGCTTTGGCCATCTGCGCAACGACTGCACCATGAACGTCGGGGTGCGGGTCACGCCCAAACCGATGAGCGAAGGCCTGCATCGCAACGTCAACCGCGTGCGGGAGATCTTCGAGGAAGGACTGGCACGGTTCGGCGGCCCGTGGCTGGCGGGGGCTGAATTCAGCGCGGTCGATGCGTTCTACGCCCCGGTCGCTTTCCGCATACGCACTTATGGCCTTGACGTCGGCAAGGGGCAGGCGTGGGTCGAACACGTGCTGGCCCAACCGGACATGCTGGAGTGGGAAGCCCAGGCCCTGGCCGAAACCTGGCGTGAGGAAAGCCACGAGGCGGAGCTTGCCGCCGCCGGGGTGATCACGGCGGATTTTCGCCGGTAACCGCAACCGAAACGGGGCGGCACGCTGGCCGCCCCGTCGCCGGTTCGATCCGGGCCGGCAATCAGCCCAGCGCGGCCTTCAGGTCATCGACCAGGTCCAGCCGCTCCCACGGGAACAGGTCGCCATCGGCCTTGCGGCCAAAGTGGCCATAGGCGGCCGTCGGCCGATAGATCGGCTTGTTCAGGCCCAGATGGGTGCGAATGCTGCGCGGGGTGAGGCCGCCGAGCTTGGCGATGCCCTTGATCGCTTCCTCGATCTTGTCGTCACCCACCTTGCCGGTTTCGTGGGTGTCGACATAGAGCGACAGCGGCTTCGATACGCCGATCGCGTAGGCCAGCTGGATCGTGCAGCGCGTGGCCAGGCCGGCGGCGACGATGTTCTTGGCCAGATAGCGCGAGATATAGGCCGCGCTGCGGTCCACCTTGGTCGGGTCCTTGCCCGAAAACGCCCCGCCGCCGTGCGGCGCCGCGCCGCCATAGGTATCGACGATGATCTTGCGCCCGGTCAGGCCCGCGTCACCATCGGGGCCACCGATCTCGAAAGCACCGGTGGGATTGATGAAATATTCCGTCTCGCGCAGCAGGACCGGGGGAATGACCTCCGCGACGACCCGCTTCACATAGGCTTCCAGCTCTGCATACTTGGAGGGATCGGCGTGTTCGCCGGTCAGGCAATAGCCAGGTTTGTGCTGGGTGCTGACGACCACGGCAGTCGCCGCGACCGGCAGGCTGCCTTCGTAGCGCAGGGTCACCTGGCTCTTGGCGTCGGGCTCCAGGAACGGGGCCGCGCCGGAATGGCGGTCTGCCGCCATCCGTTCCAGGATCTTGTGGCTGTAATAGAGCGTGGCCGGCATCAGATCGGGCGTTTCATCGGTGGCATAGCCGAACATGATGCCCTGGTCGCCCGCGCCTTCGTCCTTGTTGTCACCCGCATCGACGCCCTGCGCGATGTGTGCCGACTGGCCATGCAGGCGGTTAATGAACTCGAACTTCTCCCAGTGGAAGCCGTCCTGCTCATAGCCGATATCCCGGACCGTGCGGCGAACGGTGGCTTCGATTTCTTCCTTGGCGCCGGGGACCCACTTGTCATCCTCGAACACGCCCTTGCAGCGGATTTCACCGGCCAGCACGACCAGTTGCGTGGTCGTCAGCGTTTCGCAGGCAATGCGCGCCTCGGGGTCCTTGGACAGGAACAGATCGACGATCGAATCCGAAATCTGGTCCGCGACCTTGTCGGGATGGCCTTCGGAAACGCTTTCGGAAGTGAACAGGTAGTCGGTGCGCATTGCTCTCTCGATATAAAGCTATCTTTATGTCTGGACCCTAGCCCGCGCGGCGGCGACTGGCAACCAGCGCAAGCACAAGAAGAATTGCAGCCCAGCCAAGCGGCAATGCGTTGCCCGTGCGCGAAAACGGTGTCGGGGCGCGGGCCGCAGGCAGGGTGCCATCGATCCGCCCGGCAGTCCGATGCGGGACGTGCTGGCGGATCGTCCCGTCGGCCGCGATCACCGCGCTGATGCCGGTGGTCGTCGCGCGCAGCACCGGCAGCCCTTCCTCGATGGCGCGCAGCCGCGCCTGGGCGAGGTGCTGGGGCGGCCCCCACGCACCGAACCAGCCATCGTTGGACGGATTGAACAGGAACTGCGGGCGGTTTGCCGGGTCCACGACCTGCCCGGAAAAGATGATTTCGTAACAGATCTGCACGCCCACCCGGCCCCAGCCACCCAGGTCCAGCGTGCGCGGTCCCGGTCCCGGCCAGAAGTCCAGCGACCCTGGCACCAGCCGCGACAGACCCAGCGGAGTCAGGATTTCGCGCATCGGCAGGTATTCGCCGTAGGGCACCAGATGGGCCTTGGCATAGCTGGCGCGGATCGTACCGCGGCCGTCCAGCGCCGTGACCGAATTGCGCGCGCCGACCGCCTTGCCATTGCGGACTTCAAGGTCCGTGGTCCCGCTCAGCAACATGGTATCCGGTCCGGCGAGACGCCCCAGCCTTTGGCGGGCGAGCACCGGATCGGCGCCGTAATTGTCGAGGTAATAGCGGTCCGGATAGCCTTCGCGCAGGTAATCGGGAACGCCGGATTCAGGCCACAACAGCAAGCGCCGCCCCTGCCCCGGACGCACCGGAGAGAGCTGGGCAAGGCGCTGGTAGTTCGCCTCGAACATCCGGTAGTCGTTGAGTTCTTCCTGCGGAATGTTGGGCTGCACCAGCGTGAAGGCGCCCCCCTGCCCCCCATCGTCCTGACCGGAACCAATGGGTGCCAGCATGGCCGCGACCGGCGCCAGCAGCAGGCCAAGCCCCCGCCAGTCGGCACGCCGACGCACCGCCGCGATCCACCAGCACGCCGCCAGCAACACGACCAGCGCCGACAATGCATAGGTGCCCAGCCACGGGGCCATCCCGGCCAGCCCCGGCCGCTCGAACGGACCAAGCGCGGCCACCCCCAGCGGGTTCCAGGCAAAGCCGGTGAAGACCCAGCTTCTCAGCCATTCGCTGATCGTCCAGCAGCCGGCAAAGGCCAGCGCGAACGCCGCGGTGCCCCGCCGCCCGATCCACCATGCGCCCAGCGCGCCCAGCGCGGGATAGACGGCCAGATAGAGCGAGAGCAGCACAACCGCGATGACGCCCAGCCACCCGGGCATCGCCGCCTGATAGGTAAAGGCGGTGGCGATCCAGAAATTGCCGACAGTGAAATGGCCAACGCCAAACGACCAGCCCAGCAGGGCAGCCTGCCGCCAGCCGGCGGCGGCGCGGACCAGCGCGATCAATCCGGCCACGCCCAGCAGGGTCAGTGGCCAGAGCGCCAGCGGTTGAAAGCCGCAAGCGGCACCGGCGCCCAGCACCAGGGCACCAAGGCGCGGGTAGCGGGTCGCGAGAGTTACCAGGCGGCCCAAGGAGCGGCTCAACCTACGGATTCGAGCGCTTCACCGGCATCGTCCGCGGCGGGCTTGCGCCGGGCGCGGGTGCGCTTGGGCTTGGCCTCCGCCTCGGCAGCGGCGCTGTCCTCGGCCGGTTCATCGCGCCGGGCACTGATTGCGGGCGGCAGCGAGGCGGGGTCCAGCCCGGCCGGTTCGCCGTCTTCGCCAGCGGGGCGTTCCTCGCGCCGGGGGCGACGATCCTCGCGCCGGGGGCGCAGCCCGCGCGACGGGCGATCGGCGCGCACGAACGGGTTTTCCGGCGGCTCGTACGGGTTGGGCTCAGCCGCTTCGCCAGCGGGAGCTTCACCAGCGTCCTCGCCGCGGGCCGCCTGCTCGTCGCGCTCCTCACGGCGGGGGCGCTCTTCGCGCTCCTCGCGCCGGGGACGGTTGGACGTCGGCTGGTCGAACGCGGGAAAATCGTTGTCGACGGTGAAGTCGCCGCTGTCGTCGCCTTCCTCGCCACCGTCCTGCCAGCGTTCCTCACGCGGCTTGCGCTGTTCTTCCTGGCGCAGGCGGGTATCGGCGATAACGCGGAAATAATGGTCCGCGAACTGCAGGTAGTATTCCGCCTGCACGCGGTCGCCGTTCAGATGGGCATCCTGCGCCAGCTTGCGATACTTTTCGAGCAGCTGGGGAGCATTGCCCCGCGCGCGGCTGTCGATCCGGTTCTGCTGCTGGCCACCGCCACCACCGCCGCCCTGGCGATTGTTCCGGCCACGCCGGCGGTTGCTGTTGTTGTTGTTGCCACGGCTAATGTTGTTCAAGGGTAACGGTCCCTAATCGAGCCTCCGGCTGTAGCCTTGCCATCCGGTGGTCCCGGAAGTTTCGCCTACGCACGGTTGCATGACCCATCGCCACGGACACCCAATGTGCCAGCGCGGCCCCGCCATCTGCGCGCTTGCGGGGCGGATGGGCCACGCGGTTCGCAAATGTTGGAATTAGACCCGCGCCGCGCCCCGTTCGGGCCAGCCTGCACCGGTCTGATCGAGCGCTTACGCGGTGGCCGTGCCCTTGCCAAGCGGAATCTTGCGTTCCAGCCCCTGCATTCCCGGCACCCGCAACTCCAGAACTCTGGCCCGCCCGCCCAGATCGCGGTGGAGCGTGGCTTCCATGCCCGCCTGCGCGGCCAGCGCGGTTACCGCATCGGCCTGGGCATGGCCGATTTCCACCAGCGCCACGCCGCCGGGAGCCAGCAACCCCGGCAGTTGCGGCACCAGCACGCGGTAATCGTCCAGTCCCTCCGCCCCGGCAAACAGCGCACCGGCCGGTTCGTGCACGCGCACCGAAGGAGCGAGGTCCGCGTCGTCCTCGACATAAGGCGGATTGGCCAGCACCAGATCGAACGGCCCGCCAAGGCTGTCGGCCCAGCCAGGCTGGTGCCAGTCGGCCAGCGCAAAGGCTGCCCGCCCGGCCAGCCCCAGCCGCGCGGCATTGTCCTGCGCCACGGCCAGCGCATCGGCGCTGCGGTCGATCCCCGTGCCGCTGGCCTGTGGCAAGCCGTGCAGCACCGCCAGCAGCAGCGCGCCCGAACCCGTGCCGCAATCGAGCACGCGCTTCGCATCAGGCTCCGGCGCCGGATGGGCTGCCAGCGCCGCTTCGACCAGCACCTCGCTATCCCCGCGCGGGATCAGCACGGCGGGCGAGACGCGGAAAGGCAGGCCGAAGAACTCCTGCTCGCCGACGATATAGGCCACCGGTTCATGCACCTGTCGCCGGGCGACCAGCGCGGCGAAGCCCGGCGGGGCGGGATTGCGCATATGCCGCAGCAGCAGTTCCGAACGGGTGACGCCCAGCGCGTGCGCCATCAGGACTTCGGCATCGAGCCGCGCGGTATCGCTGGTCGCCGCCAGCACGGCGGCGGCATCGCGGATGGCGTCAGCGACCGTCACTCACCCATCGCCGCCAGTCGCTTGGCCTGATCCTCGGCAATCAGCGCGTCGACCAGTTCGCGCAGCCCCGGCCCTTCCAGGATCTCCGGCAGGCGGTGCAGGGTCAGGTTGATGCGGTGATCGGTGACGCGGCCTTGCGGGAAGTTGTAGGTTCGGATCCGTTCGGAGCGGTCACCCGATCCGACCATCGCCTTGCGTGCCTCCGCCTCGGCACCATGCGCGGCCTCGCGCATCTGCTCATAGATCCGGGCGCGCAGCACCTGCATCGCCTTTTCCTTGTTCTTGTGCTGGCTGCGCGCGTCCTGACAGGTGACGACGGTATTGGTCGGCAAGTGGGTGATGCGCACCGCCGAATCCGTGGTGTTGACGTGCTGCCCGCCCGCGCCGGATGCGCGATAGACGTCGATCTTGAGGTCCTTGTCCTCGATCTGCACGTCCACCTCGTCCGGCTGGGGCAGCACCGCCACAGTCGCCGCGCTGGTGTGGATGCGCCCGCCGCTTTCTGTCACCGGCACGCGCTGCACCCGGTGAACACCGCTTTCGAACTTCAGCTTGGCGAACACGCCATTCCCGGTCACTTGCGCGACCACTTCCTTGAACCCGCCGACTTCGGACGCGCTCATGCTGACCGGCTCGATCCGCCAGCCCTGCTCGGCGGCGTAGCGTTCGTACATCCGGTAGAGGTCGCCCGCGAACAACGCGGCCTCATCGCCGCCGGTCCCGGCGCGGATTTCCAGCATGGCGGAACGCGCATCGGCGCTGTCGCGCGGCAGCATGGCGATGGCCAGCTGGTGCTCGGCGACGGGCAGTTCGTCCTTCAGCCGGGCGATTTCCTCCTCGGCCAGTTCGCGCATCTCGGGATCGTCCAGCTCGGCCAGGCTGGCCAGCTCCCCGCGCATGGCCGTGACGCTGGCCGCAATCCGCGCGACCGGTTCCAGCTCGGCATAGTCACGGCTGGCGGCCACGAACTCCGCCCCCTCCAGCGTCCCGGAAGCAAGCCGCGCCTCCAGCTGCGCAAACCGCGCAGCCAGCTGGGCCAGACGGGCGTCGGAAACACTCACCGGTCGCGCTTACGGACGATCCAACGCGTCTGCGATGCATCGACATCAAACACACTTTCCAACCCTCGTTTCATTTGAGCCGCTGGAACTTCTGCTGAGCCATCTCCCGAAGTACGAAACGAAAGCGAGAACGATGAGTCATCATCACCGGGCAAGACCAGCACTACTCCGCCGGTTGCCGCTTTTTTGGCTTTGTCAAATCGCTTACGCGGGGAGCCTGTGATCACCATTTCAGCAGCAACTCCGCCTCTGCGGGCAGCATATGTTGCCGCTATTACATTGTCCTCTTGGCCTGGTTCCTCCGTGGTAAAAACAGCAACCTTAGCTGCGTCCAATTTCGGCGCCTGACTAACCAGCATCGCCAGCCGCTCGATCCCCGCCGCCCAGCCGACCGCCGGAGTGGGCGCGCCGCCCAGGCTTTCTATCAGCCCGTCATAGCGCCCGCCGCCCAGCACGGTGCCTTGCGCACCCAGCCGGTCGGTGACGAATTCGAACGCGGTGTGGCGATAATAGTCCAGCCCGCGCACCAGCGCCGGGGCGCGGGTCCACTCAACCCCTGCCGCGTCCAGCCCGGCCGTAACCTGCCCGAAGAAGTCCTGCGCCTCGGCGCTCAGGAAATCGTCGATTCTGGGCGCGGCGGCGGTGAAGACCTTGTCGCGCGGGTCCTTGGAATCGAGGATGCGCAAGGGATTGCGCTCCAGCCGGTCCTGCGAATCTTCCGACAGGTCGGCGCGGTGCGCGCGGAAGTATTCGACCAGCGCGGCACGCCATGCCTCGCGGCTGGCGCCGTCGCCCAGCGTGTTGAGCTGCAGCGTCACCCCGTCCGCAATGCCCAGCTCGTGCAGCAGCTGATCGGCCATCACCAGCAGCTCGACATCGGCCTGCGGCTCGCCCGCGCCGATCACTTCGGCGTCGATCTGGTGGAACTGGCGATAGCGGCCCTTTTGCGGGCGCTCATAACGGAACAGCGGGCCGTGGGTGGCCACCTTCAGCGGCGCGAACTGCTGCCAGCCGTTGGTGAGGTAGGCGCGGGCGATCCCGGCGGTGAATTCGGGCCGCAGGGTCAGCGATTCGTCGCCGCGATCCCTGAAGCTGTACATCTCTTTCGAGACGACGTCGGTCGTCTCGCCGATGGAGCGGCTGAACACTTCGGTCTTTTCGAAGACCGGCATTTCCGCGCGGCGAAAGCGGTAGAGCTTGCGCACGCGCTCGAACGTTTCGACCACGTGGGCGAAAGCCTCGGCGTCGGGGCCGAAAATGTCCTGGGTGCCGCGAATGGCCTGTGGGGTGTTGCTCATGGCGCTCGCCCCTACCCGGTTTGCACTTTGTCGAAAAGCCGTCTGGTTTGCCCCGCAGCGGGATTGACCGCGCGCGCGGGGGTTTTGCATGGGTCGACGATGATCAAGACGACCACTGGCCGCCTGCTGGCCGCCTTCGCCCTGGCGACTTCGACCGCCTCCATCGCCGCCACGCTTTCCGCCCCGGCCGCTGTGCCGATCGTGGCGACGGTGCCGGACGCGGTGGATACCCCCTATCCGGGCGGGACGATGCAGCTGGATATCGATGCCAGCGATACGGTGCGCGGCGTCTATCGCGTGACGCAGACGATTCCCGTCGCCCCCGGCACGACCCGGCTGACCCTGCTGCTGCCCGAATGGCTGCCCGGCAACCACGCCCCGCGCGGGCCAATGGCCGAACTGGTCGACCTGTCGTTCACCGCGGGCGGCCAGAAACTGGAATGGAAGCGCGACCGGGTGGAACTGCACGCCTTCCACGTGACCGTGCCCGCCGGGGCGAAGGACGTGGTCGCCCGCTTCATCCACACCAGCCCGCTGCAATCCAGCGAAGGGCGGATCACGATGACGCAGGAAATGCTCAACCTGCAGTGGGAGAAGATGAGCCTCTATCCCGCGGGCCATTACGTCCGCCAGATCAAGGTGAAGCCCAGCGTCACCCTGCCGCAGGGCTGGACCGCCGCCGTCGCGCTCGACGGGCAGAGCGCAGAGGGCAACCGCCTGTCGTGGGCTGAGACGAACTACGAAGTGCTGGTCGATTCGCCGATCTTTGCGGGCAAGCATTTCCGCAAGTGGGACCTGGGCCAGAACGTCACGCTCAACGTCGTCGCCGACAAGCCGGAGCAGCTGGCGGCCAAGCCCGAGCATATCGAACTGCACCGCAACCTCGTGACCGAGGCGCGGCTGGCGTTCGGGGCGAATCATTTCGACCGCTATGAATTCCTGCTGGCGCTGACCGACCGGATGGGCGGGATCGGGCTGGAGCATCACCGCTCCAGCGAGAACCAGCTGGAACCCGACGCGTTCCTGGAGTGGGACAAGAACGAATACGACCGCAACCTGCTGCCGCATGAATACGCGCACAGCTGGTCGGGCAAGTTCCGCCGCCCGGCGCGGCTGTGGACGCCGGATTATCGCCAGCCGATGCAGGGCGATCTGCTGTGGACCTATGAAGGGCAGGACCAGTTCTGGGGCCTCGTACTGGCCGCGCGGTCCGGCTTGCAGGGCAAGGACATGGTGCTGGGGATGCTGGCCGGGTGGGCCGGCAACTTTTCCGAACAGCCGGGCCGCCGCTGGCGCAGTGTGGAGGATACCGGGTTCGATCCGGTGTTCGGCAATCGCAAGGCCAAACCCTATGCCTCGCTCGCCCGCAACGAGGACTATTACACCGAAGGCGCGCTGGTGTGGCTGGAAGCGGACCAGATCATCCGCGCCGGGACCGGCGGCAAGAAGAGCATCGACGATTTCGCCAAGCTGTTCTTCGGGATGCGCGATGGCGACTGGGGCCAGCTGACGTTCGAAGTGGACGAGATCGTCACCAAGCTGGGCCAGGTCTATCCCTATGACTGGGCGACTTTCATCGACACCCGCCTGAACCAGCCGGGCCAGCCCGCGCCGGTCGGCGGGATCGAGAAGGGCGGTTACAAGCTGGTCTGGAAGGAAGAGCCCAACCCGTTCGACAAGGCCCGCATGGCCGAGGCGAAGAACCTGCCGCTGGCCTGGTCGCTGGGCGTGTCGATCGACAAGGACGCGCGCGTCACCTCCACCCAGTGGGACAGCCCGGCCTTCAACGCCGGGGTCGTCACCGGATCGCGGGTGCTGGCGGTGAACGGCATCGCCTATACCGCCGACGAGCTGAAAAAGGCGATCACCGCGGCCAAGGACGGGCGCGGGGTTGAGCTGCTGTTCCAGCGCGGGGACAAGTTCCAGACGGTGAAGATCGATTACCGCGGCGGCTTGCGCTACCCGTGGCTGGAACGCGCCGCGCCCGGCACCGCCCCGACCGGGCTGGACCTGCTGCTGATGCCCAAGCGCCCTGGCGCCGGAACCAAGGGCAAGAAGTGAACCTGAAAAAAATGAATCAGACCAAGGTCTGACGTTGCAGTGCAGCATGGTCGGGGCTAAGGCCCCGGCCATGCGTATCGACATGATCCCCGTGGGCGATGATCCGCCCAATAGCCTGAACGTCATCATCGAAGTGCCGGTTGGCGGCGAACCCGTGAAGTACGAGTTCGACAAGGCCTCTGGCGCGCTGTTCGTGGACCGCATCCTGCACACGCCGATGCGCTATCCCGCGAACTACGGCTTCGTGCCGCACACCCTGTCGGACGATGGCGACCCGCTCGACGCGCTGGTGATCGCGCGCTCGCCGTTCGTGCCGGGCTGCGTCGTGCGGGCCCGTCCGATCGGCGTGCTGAACCTGGAAGACGAGCATGGCGGCGACGAAAAGCTGATCTGCGTTCCGGTCGATTCGACCTTCCCGTATTATTCCGACGTGGGCGAACGCAAGGACCTGCCCTCGATCGTGCTGCAGCAGATCGAACACTTCTTTACCCACTACAAGGACCTGGAAGCTGAAAAGTGGGTCCGCATCGGCAAGTGGGGCGATGCCGACGATGCCAAGCGCATCGTGCACGAATGCATCGAGCGCTACGAAGCCAGCAAGGCCAAGTAAGGCCAGGGCCGCCAAGGCCCGATCCGGTTCCCCCTCTCGCCCCGCGGCGAGGGGGGATCCCCTCAATCCCCCGCGATCATCATTCCATCGATGCGGATGGTCGGCACGTTGACCGACCGGTGCCATTCCAGATCGTTGGCGCAGCGCAGCGCCGCGAACATCGGGATCAGGTTGCCCGCGATGGTGAATTCCGCGACCGGCCCGGCCAGTTCCCCGTTGACGATCCGGAAGCCAGAAGCCCCCCGGCTGTAATCGCCCGTCACCGGGTTCAACCCGTGGCCGATCAATTCCGTCACATAGACCCCGTCGGCAATGTCGGCCATCAGCTGCGCCGGGGAAAGCTCGCCTGGTTCAAGGTGCAGGTTGCTGGCCGAAACGCCCGGCGATCCGCCCGCGCCGCGCACGGCATGGCCGGTCGGCTGGCCGCCCAGCTGGCGCGCGGCGGCGCTGTCCATCAGCCAGCCGGTCAGGCGCCCGTTCTCCACCAGATTGCGACGCGCCGTGGGCAGCCCTTCCCCGTCGAACGGGCGCGAGGACAGCCCGCGCGGACGCAGCGGATCGTCAACGATGGTGATGCCGGGGGCAAAGAGCTGTCCTTCGGCATGATCGAGCAGAAAGCTGGCGCGCCGGGCAATCGCATTGCCCGACATGCCGCCCGCCAGATGCGCGATCAGCGAACCGCCGACGCGCGGATCGAACACCACCGGCATCGCCCCGCTCTTGACCCGGCCGGGGTTCATCCGTGCGACCGCGCGCTGCCCGGCCAGCAGGCCGATTTCCTCTGGCGGCGGCAGGTCGGCACCGTGGTGCGCGGTGCGCCAGGCATAGTCGCGCTGCATGTTCGCGCCCTCACCCGCCAGCACGCTGGCGCTGAGCGAGCGACTGGTGCCGCCATAGGCCCCGGCGAAGCCATGGCTGGTGACCAGCGCGAACACCCGCTGCCCTGCTCCGGCGCTGCCGCCCTCGCTGTTGGTCACGCCCGCCACGCCGCGCGCGGCATCCTCTGCCGCCTGCGCCAGCGCCAGCAGTTCCTGCGGGCTGGGTTCAGCCGCTTCGTTGAGGTCCAGATCGGGAAAGCCGCCGCGCAGCAGCAGCTCTTCCGGAGCCAGCCCGGCAAACTGGTCCTCCGGCGCGGCGCTGGCCATCGCCACCGCGCGCTCCGCCAGTTCCTTGAGCGCCGAATCGCTGAGATCGCTGGAACCGATACTGGCCGAGCGCCGCCCCACGAACACGCGCAGGTCCAGATGCTCGCTCTCGCTGCGCTCCACGTCCTCCAGCTTGCCCAGCCGCACCTGCACCCCTTCCGACAGGCCGCCGGCATAGACCGCATCGGCCGCATCAGCACCGGCACGGCGGGCAAGATCGATCAGCGCGGCAGCGCGATCCTGGGCTTGTTGGGCAGAAAGCATGGGGTGATGGACGCTCCGCAAATTCAGGAGCGTCCGATCTAGGGATTGATCAGGCCAAGGGCAATCGGCCCGATCGCAATCAACCGCCGAAGATGTAGGCCAGCGCCTTGAACAGGCCGGTCACGGCAAACGGCAGGCCAATCGCCAGCGCCCACAGCCAGGCGCGATCACGGCGGTAATCGGCGGCAAAGGCCATGTCGGCGGCCTGGGCATCGCTCAGCCGCGCCCAGCGGCGTTCGAACCGGCGACAGGCGGGAATGATCGCGGCAACCAGCATGACCAGCGCGAAATAGGGCAGCATCGTGGTGCCCTTGGCGTGAAGCGCGCCCATGGTCACGAAAATCTGCAAGGCCGTGTAGACCAGCAGGGCATAAGCGACATGGTCGCTCATCCGTTTGCGCCAGTCGAGCGGCTTGCCCTTGGCGACGCGGCCCGTTTCAGCATCCCCGATTTGCGCAGCGTTGGCGCCGTTCCATGCCTTGATCATCGGCACTCCCCTTATATTCCCCGAAGAATGAGTAAATCACCGAAGGCCGCGGCGATCAAGCCCGGTTTGCCAAAGTTCGCGCGGCCGCGCCGGCGTGACCGGGCGGGCACACCCGCGCCCCTGTCATGCATGAACCCTGCCAAGTGCGCTTGCCCCGACCCGCGCGGCTCTCTAAATGGTTCGTGACATGACCGAAACCGCACAGTCAGAGCAGCCGCGCGCCAATGCCGCGCCGCCCATCCCGCAAGGCGGGCTGGAAGTGATCTCGATCGCCAAGAGCTATGACAAGCGGGCGGTGCTGACCGATATCTCGCTGTCGGTTGGCAAGGGCGAAGTGCTGGGCCTGCTCGGCCCGAACGGCGCGGGCAAGACCACGTGCTTCTATTCGATCATGGGGCTGGTGCGCCCGGATTCGGGCCGCATCCTGATGGACGGGGTCGATGTCACCAACCTGCCGATGTATCGCCGCGCGATCCTGGGGCTGGGCTATCTGCCGCAGGAAACGTCGATCTTCCGGGCAATGACGGTTGAACAGAACATCAACTGCGTGCTGGAACTGATCGAGCCGGACAAGGACGTGCGCGCGCAGGAACTGGAACGCCTGCTGGGCGAATTCGGCCTGACCCGGCTGCGCGAAAGCCCGGCCATGGCGCTGTCCGGCGGGGAACGCCGCCGCTGCGAAATCGCCCGCGCGCTGGCCGCGAAACCGTCGATCATGCTGCTCGACGAACCCTTCGCCGGGATCGATCCGCTGTCGATCAGCGATATCCGCGATCTGGTGAAAGACCTGAAGCAGCGCGGCATCGGCGTGCTGATTACCGATCACAACGTGCGCGAAACCCTGGATATCGTGGATCGCGCCTGCATCATCTATGGCGGGCAGGTGCTGTTCGCGGGCAGCCCCGAAGCGCTGGTCGCCGATGAGAACGTGCGCCGCCTCTATCTGGGTGAAGGCTTCACGTTGTGACCGGGCCCAAGGTGACTGGACCCAAGGTCCACGGGCGCAAACGCGGCGGCTGAGCGATGGCACTGGGGCCGCGCCTCGACCTAAGGCAAAGCCAGTCGCTGGTGATGACGCCGCAGTTGCAGCAGGCGATCAAGCTGCTGGCGCTGTCGAACCTCGAGATCGAGGCGTTCATCGGCGATGCGCTGGACGCGAACCCCCTGCTGGAAATCGGCGATGCCGCCCCCGCCCCGGCGGAAGCGCCCACCGAATCCGCGGCCGCCGATCCGGACTTGCGCCGCACGACGCTGGAATCCTCGCCCGTCGATCAGCTGGTCAGCGAAGGCCGCGCGGATGAGGATCGCCCGCTCGATATCGATGTGTCCGCGCTCGACCGTGACCGTGACACCGGAGACTGGAGCGCCGACGCGCGCATCCAGCCCGGTGAGGCCGGCCCCGAAATCGACGAGCGCGGCGCGGGCGAACCGACACTGGCGGAGCACCTCCACGCGCAAGTCGGCCCGGCCACCCGCGATCCCCGCGCGGCGTTCATCGCCCGCCACCTGATCGGCCAGCTGGACGATGCCGGCTACCTCATCACGCCGCTGCGCGACATTTCCGCCGAACTGGGCGTGCCGCTGGCCGAGGTCGAAGCGGCGCTGGCGCTGGTCCAGACTTTCGATCCCACCGGGGTTGGCGCGCGCTCGCTGTCCGAATGCGTCGCGCTGCAGGCGAAAGAGGCGGACCGTTACGATCCGTGTATGGCCCGCCTGATCGACAATCTGGAACTGCTGGCGCGCGGCGAAATCCCCCGGCTGAAGCGGATGTGCGGGGTCGATGACGAAGATTTTGCCGACATGCTGGCCGAACTGCGCGGATACGATCCCAAGCCGGGGCTGCGCTTTGCCACCGGCGGGGGCGAGCCGGTTACGCCGGACATCCTGATCACGCCGCGCGCCGATGGCGGCTGGAATATCCAGCTCAACCAGGCGACCCTGCCGCGCCTGATCGTCAACCGCAGCTATTACGTCGAAATGCGCGGCGCCTGCGATGACAAGGTCGCGCGCGGCTGGCTGTCGGACAAGCTGGCCGATGCCAACTGGCTGGTGAAGGCGCTGGACCAGCGCCAGAAGACCATCCTGAAAGTCGCCAGCGAACTGGTGAAGCAGCAAGACGGCTTTTTCCGCCACGGCGTGTCGCAGCTCAAACCGCTGACCTTGCGCACCGTGGCCGAAGCCATCGGCATGCACGAATCGACCGTCAGCCGCGTGACCTCCAACAAGTACCTGCTGTGCGAGCGCGGGACGTTCGAGCTGAAATACTTCTTCACCTCCGGTGTCGGCGGGGCCGATGGCGAAGGCGGCGCATCGGCCGAGGCGGTGAAGGCCGCGATCAAGCAGTTGATCGACGCCGAAGATCCCAAGGCGATCCTCTCGGACGATGCGCTGGTCGATCTGCTGAAGGCGCGCGGCTATGACCTCGCCCGCCGCACCGTCGCCAAATACCGCGAGGCGATCGGCCTTGGCAGTTCGGTCCAGCGGCGGCGACAAAAGGCACTGGCAGGGGTGCGCTGATCCGCTAAGCTGGCTCTATTACCCAACCGGGAGACTATCCATGAAGTTCCGTCTGCTCGCCGCCGTTGCGGTGGCCGCGTTCGCCGCGCCGCTCGCCGCCAAGCCGGTCGAATACCGCGTCCTCACCCAAAGCCGCGACATCGGCCACTTCAGGATCGACCGCGAAGGCAGCGCCGTCAGCATCGATTATGACTACAAGCAGAACGGGCGCGGGCCGACGATCAAGGAAACGATCAAGCTCGACAAGGACGGCACGCCGCTGGACTGGACGATCACCGGGCGCACCACCTTCGGCAACGCGGTGAGCGAAAGCTTCCGCCGCACCGGGAAGGGCGTGGAATGGAAGGATCTGGCCGGCCCCGGCAGCATCAAGGGCAAGGACGCCCCGCGTTACTACGTCACGCAGAACGGTTCGCCCTATGACGTTGCCGCGCTGGCCAAGGCGCTGCTGGCCGATCCGGACAAGTCGATGCCCGTCGCCCCCGGCGGCACCGCCACGCTGACCGAACGCGCCCGCAACAGCTTTGACGGCCCCGACGGCAAGCTGGAGGTCGTGACCTATGAGCTGGCGGGCCTTTCGCTCAACCCCACCTACATCACGCTGGATGCTGAAGGCGACATGTTCGCGCTGGCCAGTGCCGGGTTCATTATGGCCCGCGCGGGTTATGAAAAAGCCGCCGACCAGCCGCTGCGCGACCTGTCGGAAAAGCTGGCCTCAGACCGCTTTGCCATGCTGCAGAAGGACGGTGCCAAGCGCTATGCCGGGCCGGTCCGCATCCGCAATGTCCGCCTGTTCGACCCCAAGGCCAAGGCGCTGACCGATCCGCGCGACGTCGTCGTGTACGGCCAGAAGATCGCCGAAGTCGTCCCCACCGGCAGCGTTGCCACTCCCGGCGAAACCACGGTCGATGGCGCGGGCGGGACGCTGGTTCCCGGCCTCTATGAGATGCACGGCCACATCGGCCAGGAAGACGCGCTGCTCAACGTGCTGGCGGGCGTCACCTCCACCCGCGACATGGGCAACGACGATGCCGTGCTGGACAAGCTGGTCGCCCGGATCGAGGCGGGCGAAGTCGCCGGCCCGCGGATCGTGCGCAGCGGCTTCATCGAGGGGAAAAGCCCGTTCAGTTCGATGACCGGCACGCTCGTCTCCACCCAGGCCGAGGCGATGGACGCCGTGCGCAAGTATGCCGCACGCGGATTCTGGCAGGCCAAGCTCTACAACTCGATGAACCCGGAATGGTCCGCCCCCGTCACGGCCGAGGCGCACCGCCTTGGCCTCAGGGTCGCGGGCCACGTTCCGGCGTTCTCCACCGCCGACGCAATGATCGCCGCCGGGTTTGACGAGATCACCCACGTCAACCAGCTGATGCTGGGCTGGGTGCTCAATCCGGGTGAGGACACCCGCACCCTGTTCCGCTTCACCGCGATGCGCCGCTTCCCCTCGCTCGACGTGAAATCGGCCAAGGTCCAGTCCACGCTCGATGCCATGGTGAAGAACAAGGTCGCGCATGAGCCGACCATCGGCATCCACGAACTCGGGCTGACCGCGCTCGACGGCAAGCCCAACCCCGGTGCGATCGACTATATCGATCACATGCCCCCCGCCGAGCAGCGCCAGCTGAAGCAGGCCCTGTTCGGCGCGGATACGCCCCAGCAGCGCGCCGAATACATCGCCGCCTATGGCAAGATCGTCGAAACCCTCAGTGAGATGCACCGCAAGGGTATCCTGCTGATCCCCGGCACCGACACCGGCGGTGCGTTCACCTATCACCGCGAACTGGAACTGTTCGGCCAACTGGGGATGAGCCCGGCCGACGTCCTCTCGCGCGCGACGCTGGAAATGGCTGCATACCTGGGTCAGGACCAGCAGCTCGGCAGCATCGAGCGCGGCAAGCTGGCCGACTTCTTCCTGATCCCCGGCGATCCCACGAAGGATCTGAAAGCGATCAAGGCGATCCGCATGGTGGTGAAGGACGGCGCGTTCTACTACCCGCCGGAAATCTATCCGCGCCTGGGGATCAAGCCGTTCACCACCGCGCCAGAGGTGAAGTGAAACAGGGACTGGGCGCTCCGAAATTCACGAATGGGCGAATTTCGGAGCGGCCCGGTGCCGCAGGCTATTCGCGGATGCGACCAGCCTTTGTCAGAACGGCAGCCACTTCTGCTTCTTTGAGAACTTCATATAGCCGGCGTTCACGCCCAGCCGCAGCCCTGCCCCCATCCGGATCGGGATCAGCACCACATCGCCGCGCCGCAGGTAGCTGGCGTTGAAACCGCCGACCAGATAGGCCTGCCCCTCCCCCGCCGGATACCGCTTGTAGAGGTCTTCGGTGTTGTAGAGGTTGTAGACCAGCACGAACGTGCTGCCGGCATTGGCGCCGGCATCGAACCCGATCGACGGGCCTGTCCAGTAGACCGGGCGTTGCCCCTCCACCTTGTGGTGCAGAGTGCCAGAGCCATAGCGCAGCCCCACGACCAGCGCCCCGCCGCCTTCACGCCCAACGATATAGCCGTTCGGTTCACCCTGCTTCTTCAGCAGGTCCTCGATCATCTGTGCCAGCCCCTTGGCGCCCTTGCCGAACACGCCCTCGGCCGCGCCGATCAGGTCGTCCTGCTTGTAGGTGCCGGGCTTGGGCGCGGTGGTGGCGGGTGGCGGGGTCATCGCCGGATCGGTGGCAGTGGTCGTCGCCGTCGCGGCCGGAGCCACATCGACCGAAGGCGTCGCCGCAGCGGTCGCCGGAACCGGAGCCGGAGCCGCTGCCGGGGCGGCCGGTTGCGCCAGGTCGGCATCAATGGCCTTGTCGGGATCGACCGGCTGAACCTGCGCCACAGCCGGTGCGCCACCGAACAATGCCGCCGCTCCCATCATGCCCAGCAGCGCCCCGCGCAGCGCCGAACCGAATCCAGCCGTCATCCTGTTCATCCTGTACCCTTTTTCCTGCGCGCGGAGGCCCGCAACCCTACAGAATCCAACCCTGCCCGCGCCACAATGCACCGGCGATGAATCGAGTCGCTTTTGCGGCCAGACGAGTCCCCACCCCGTCCCGCGCGCGCCTGCCCGCTATCGCAAAGAATCCTCCCATCCCCCCTTGCCGCCCCCAAAACCCCCCGCTATAGCGCCGCTTCGCCGCTGCGATCCGGAGACGTGGGTGAGTGGCTGAAACCAACGGTTTGCTAAACCGTCGTACTGGTAAATCCGGTACCGAGGGTTCGAATCCCTCCGTCTCCGCCAGTCCTTTGGGACAAACTTTTCTCTCCACCTCGAACCCAGCGCCGCAAACCTGCGGAACTCCGCCCATACCGATTCAAAATCGGTACCATGAAAGTGGACCGGGAGAGAACCTGCACCCGGAATTTACCGCGATCGCGAGCGGAGAACCAAAGTTTAGTACCCAATCGCGTGTTCAGGGCTGGTCTGGCCGAAAGGCGGAAGGCTGGTGCGGGGGTCGAAAAATGCTGCGCGGACTTGCCATGACGGCATGAAATTCCCACAAGCACATATCCGAATACCAAAACCGCGATAAAGTCCCGTAATTCTGCCATTTCTGCTGGTTCGAGCGGGATGATATCAGGCCTGTTTCCGGTGATAACAGGGCGATAATCTGTGTAATCAGGGCGTTATTTCCTGCTGCTCGCAATCGCGCTCCCGAAGCCCAGGTCCGCCGCGGAATCCATTTCCCCCCTTCTTCCGCCGAGGTCGTGACACGACGCTGCTCCGCAAGTCGGACGGGGCCCGGCGCGACACGATCTGTTCGCCCCGATGGAGATTAGAAATGGGCCGCAGGCCAAAACGCGAGACTGACCCTGCGCGGCGCAGGGCACTTGATATTGCATTCGAGCCGTTGCTGAATTTCGGTGGCAAGGGCAAAAAGACCGCGCTTTCACTTCACGAGATTCTTCTCAGGCAGACCTTCAAGTCTGCCCTTGATGGCGAATCCAAGGCAGCCCGGACCATGCTCAAGATGGCTCGGGAACACGACCGTGCAAGGACGGAGCACTTCCAGCTCGCGCGGCGCAAACTTGTTTTGGAGAATAATGAACAGGTCTCGGCGGATCCGGCCATGCAATTGCTGGATATCTTGCGTGCGACTGACGACCGCCCGTTTGCGAAGCTTGGGATCGCCCCTTGGGTAATCGAGTGTGCGTTTGCCAGGTTCGGTTGCCTGAACGCCAGCGACTGGAAACGAACTGTGCCGCATTTGTGGCAGGACGGTCTGCACGAGCGTGTGTCTTACCGACTTGAAGATGATCCGCTCTACGTGGTGCCGAATCCGAAGCGGTCGCCCGAATCCACCCGCTTCCGCAAGGGCGAAAGCGGCAACCCGCGTGGGCGGCCGCTCAGGGAGAAAGTTCACTGGCCCTTTGGCAACTTCTTTGAAGAGCTGCTGCCGATGAAGATCGGAGACGAGATCCGGCAGGTGACCCGCATCGAAGGCCTGATCTACCAACTCGGCCTCAAGGCGGCGAAGGGGGACAAGGCAATTGCACAGGTCTTGCAGAGTGCTGCGAATGCTGCGCTGCTCGAACGCTGGAACGGCAAGGAGCACGAAACCGTCAGGCTGGTGTATGGACTGCATGAAGACACCACCTGCCGCCTCTCCTCGCTCAAACGGCTGCGGCTCATCAACCGGCGAGCTCGTCGCCACATCCTGCTCCACTCGTGGATTGTCCAGGAAGCTGTGAACCGCCTCGCGGACGACGCGCTAGGCGAGGGAGAACAGGCGGTCGTTGTGCGCGCGACCAGCACGCCCGAGATGGGGTGGATGCCGCTCTCCCCAACGGTGTCATAATGCACCAGCATTACGGTGCATTAGCCATCGGGATAGGAGAGGCAACATGACGGACGTA
>NZ_BMZD01000008.1 GCF_014652615.1 Novosphingobium arvoryzae | reverse complement strand
GGCCGAAAAGGCCAACCCTCACGTCTCAAAAGCCGCCATCAGACCCCTCGCGCCGCCGTCAAGCCAAAAACAGCCGGTTCTTCGAGGTGTCCAGCTTGCGCAGTTCGTCCGCCAGGCTGTCGGCATTGCGACCAGCCGCGAAGTAGGTCGGCGTGCGCTGCAACATGGTGACATGCGCGCAGCTATCAGCCAGCGCCGGGATCAAGGTGGCGGCCGTGGCACCCGAGCCGATCACCGTCACCTGCTTGCCGCTGAGATCGAGATCGTCTGGCCAGTGCTGCGGGTGGACAACCTGCCCCTGGAACTGGGCGAGACCTGGCCAGTCAGGCGTGTAGCCGTGTGAATGGCGGTAGTAGCCCTGACACATCCACAGGAAGCGCCCCTGCAGATGGACCAAGCCTTCTATATCACTGCGCTCGACTGCCAGTGTCCAGCTTGCCGCTTCACTCGACCATTCGGCGGATTGGACCTTGTGGCCATAACGGATGTGCGGCCCAAGATTGGCATCCTCGATAGCCCCGCCCAGATAGTCCAGAATCTGCTGGCGCGAAGCGATGGGATCACCCTTCCACGGCTTGAAGCCATAGCCGAAAGTGAACAGATCGCTGTCCGAACGGGTGCCGGGATACTTGTGCATCAGCCAGGTGCCGCCGAACGATTCCATCGCGTCGAGGACAACAAAGCTCAAGTCCGGGCAGTGCTTGCGCAGCAAGGTTGCGCTGCCGATGCCCGAGATCCCCGCGCCGACGATTATAACGTCGAAACGCTCGATCTCTTCTGAGTCGCAACCGGCATCGCTTGAAACCGCAGACATTTCATTCCTCCAGCGCCGGGTGTTTGGTGCGGCGTCGGAGGCTCCCTAGAATCGATCACATGGCTAAACTGTCGCCTATTGGCAGTTTAGTCATGCGAGTTGTTTTTAATCCTCGCCCAAGCGAATGGTGGTGTCTGCAAAGGCCCGCACGCCCACCTAGGCGCTACCCGAGAGTTGGCATACATAGGTCGTCGGTGAACGAACGACGGCTTTCGACCAGACAGATTGAAGCCGATTATGGCCGCATTGTTAGCGCCACCAGTCAATTCCGCAACATGCACCGGCGCTCCTGATCTTCCCATGAAGGATCGATGGCGCGGATGTAGAGCAGGGCCGAGCTGTCGATCCCGGCTCTGAGGCGGCCATCCAGTACCGCCTCGACCACCGCGGGCGAGAGGAATGCAAGCCGCAAAACGCGCGTGATGTAGGAACGGGTCACCCCTTCGAGCACCGCGAGCGTGGATGGGTCAATCCCGGTTCGGGAGATCCGCTCCCACCAACCCCGGGCTTTGACAATCAGGCGAACCAGTGTGAGGTCCACGCCGTCAGCCGTGGCAGCCGCGCCTTTGTCATCAATCAGGCGCAGGGCCCGGCCGGTCCGGGTGAGCCGAACCTGGCAGTCGAGCCTGATCCGCGGCGGACTGGCATCGCATGGAGGGAGGCCAAGGATGGCAGCGAACGCCGCAAGGGATATCTCGATGCTGAGGCCATCAGGCTCGACCCGAACCTGATAGATGATGTCGGCGAGCATGGTGTGTTGACCGGCCTCAAGCGCAGCCGCGCAGTCCTTGCTTCGTTTGAGGAGCATTTCAAACTGCGCAGGCGCGAGGTTGAGGCTCGCGAGTTCGACAAGGTGCAGTGGATCTTTGAGCAGTGCTGAACATTCCTGCGCCACCACCTGCTCGATCTCCGCTGCCGGAATCCGCATCGTATCGTCTGCCGCATGGCGCTCGCCATGGTGGAGCGCCTTGCTGACATAGTAGCGGTAGCGCCTGCCCCCCTTGTTCGCATGAGTGGCGATCAGCGGCGCACCCTGCGCATCGACGATCCGGCCGGCGAGGATGCTGACGCTCGGCGATGGCGCCCCTCGAGTACCGCGCACGTTTCCGGAGAGGTGGGCCTGTACTTTGTTCCAGAGTTCAAGGTCGATGATCGCGGCGTGCTGCCCCTTGTGCTGCAAGCCGCGGTGCTGGATCCGCCCGATATAGATCGGATTGCGCAGGATCGCATAAAGCTGCCCGCGAGCAAGCGCCGCACCGCCGTGGATGCGGCCAGTCCCTGCCTTGCGCCTGGGAGCAATCAATCCATCGGCTTCGAGGCTTTTGGCCAGAAGGCGAACATTGCCGCAGGCAAGGTAGCGTTCGAAGATCGTGCGGACGAGTTCAGCGTGATCCTCGACGACCAGCAGGGTGCGCCCATGCGGTTTGTAGCCCAAAGGTGGGACCCCGCCCATCCACATCCCCTTGGCCTTGGAGGCAGCGATCTTGTCGCGGATCCGCTCGGCGGTCACTTCGCGCTCAAACTGGGCAAAGCTGAGCAGCATGTTGAGCGTCAGGCGCCCCATGCTGGTGGTCGTGTTGAACGACTGGGTCACCGAGACAAAGCTGGTGCCGGCCTTGTCGAGCGCTTCGACCAGTCTGGCGAAGTCGAGCAACGAGCGGGTCAGGCGGTCGAGCTTGTAGATGACAATGATGTCGACCTTGCCCGCTTCCACGTCCGCCAGCAAACGCTGGAGTGCAGGCCGCTCGAGCGTGCCGCCGGACAGACCGCCATCATCGTACTCGTCGGCTAGCAAAGCCCAACCCTCACTTGCCTGACTCAGCACATAAGCGGCGCAAGCCTCGCGCTGGGCGTGGAGCGAGTTGAAGTCCTGCTCGAGCCCGTCCTCACTCGACTTTCGCGTATAAATTGCGCAGCGCACAGCCTTCATGCTGCACGCGCCCGCTGCTTGAGTCCGAAGAACGCAGGTCCCGACCAGCGGGTGCCGGTGATCGCCCGGGCAACTTCGCTCAGCGAGCGCCAGGTCTTGCCATTCCAGTGGACCTGACCATCTTCATCGATAGTGACCGTGTGCAGTACTCCATTCCACTCGCGAACCAGTCGCATACCGGGCGCCGGCTTTTGGTCGGACAAGGATTTGCCGGCGAGGTTGGCTAGCCGCTGTTCAGTCCGACGTGGCAGGCCGCCGTGCACCGCGACCTGCAGTTCCGATGCAATGGCGAGTTGCAGCAGAGTGCCGCGCACCTGCGGCACAGGCTTATCGGTAATCTGCTGCCAAAAGGCGCGCATCTGGGCGAGCGACATAACGGACAGCGCGCCGAGCTCGGCATCGAGGTCAAGCAGGCGAGTTAGCTGGCGGGCAGCAGGGGAGGATTGTGTCTGCTCTTCTCGGTCGGACTGAGCGGATGGTGTGGTAGGTCTTTTCATGGGTGCTCCGTTTGGGAGCAACCCTTCAGCGGTGCTCCCACCGCCTACAGCCCGGATGACCGCAGCATCCGGGGCGTCACTGGCGGCGCGAAGCAGCGCTCACAGTTCGAGCCGCAGCACATGGCGGAATGGACGCTTCAGTCCAGCGGAATAAGTGCAAGGGCTGGAATTTCCAAGCTTGAAGCCCGTTACCCAATCAGTTGGACGCGGATATCATTTACGTTCGTCAGAAAGGGGGCGATGGCAAAGGGATTGCACCACTAGCATAGACCGCGTGGCGGGTAGTGTGCGGCCATGCCCTGCCCACGCAAACCCGCCAATCCGTTCCGGTACTTTCATTCGTCACCCGAGGTCCTCCGCCTCGTGGTGATGATGTACATTCGCTTCAGACTGACACCTAAGTCCAGCGTAATGAGCGATTTAATTAGACCGACGGCGAAGATGGGCAGCACCAGCGCGGCCACTCGATCTCGACGCACTCCTCCACCTTGGACAATCACTTTTATAAGCTTATTGACCAGACGTTGGTCAGATCCGCTCGATAATGATGGCGGGGGCCATGCCGCCCGCCGCGCACATGGTGATCAGGCCGTACCGTCCGCCGGTGCGTTCCAGTTCATCCAATGCGGTGCCGATCAGCAGGGCCCCGGTCGCGCCGATGGGATGGCCCAGTGCGATAGCTCCGCCGCTGGCGTTCACTTTCGCGCGGTCCATGCCGAGGTCGCGCATGAACTTTTCCGCGACGACCGCGAACGCCTCGTTGATTTCCCAGACATCGATGTCCGCGACGCTGAGGCCGGCCCGTTCCAGCGCCTTACGGGCCGCAGGGACCGGAGCGTTCAGCATTAGGGTCGGACAATCGCCCACGTTGACTGCCGTCACGATCCGCGCGCGCGGCGTCCAGCCCTGCTTGTCGGCATAGGCCTTTGACGCCAGCAGCACAGCGGCGGAACCATCGACCACGCCGGAACTGTTCCCGGCGTGGTGGATGCCGGTCCATTCAAGGTCCGAATACTTGCGCTGGATCATCTGGCGAAACGTCGTGCCATCCTTGTCCGCCGCCATGTCGGCAATCCCGTCAAAGCTGGGCTTCAACTGCGCCAGACCTTCTGCGGTCGTTTCCGGACGAGGAAATTCATCCTTCGCCAGCGCGAGCGAGCCGTCGTTGTTGTAGACCGGCACCACGCTGCGCTCGAAGCGTCCCTCGTCCATTGCCACTTTCGCCCGGCGCTGGCTTTCCAGCCCCAGCGCATCGACATCGGCGCGGGTAATCCCCTCCATCGCGGCAATCGCATCGCCGCATACGCCCTGGTGGCTGAGCGGGTGGAGCGCGACGAGATCGGGGTTCCCCGCCCCCGGCCCGAGCGCCAGACCGGCGGCGGCCTCTTCCTGGAAGATCACGCTGTGCTGGCTCATCATGTCGGTGCCGCCGCCGATCACGCAGTCTTCAAAACCGGACGCGATCTGGCTTGCCGCCAGCGCGACTGAAGTGATCGAGCCACCGCACGCCCGGTCCAGCGTCATGCCGCTGGCACGCACGTCAAACCCTGCCAGCAGCGCCGATGTGCGGCCAAGGTTGCCCGCTTGCCGGCCCTTCTGGAGTGCGGTGGACCAGACCACGTCATCGACTTCGGCCGTGTTCAAACTGTTGCGCTGCGCCAGTGCCTTCAGCACCGCCGCACCCAGCGCCTGAGGATGGAGGTGGGCCAGCGAGCCCTTGCCCACCTTGCCGATGCCGCGCGGCGTGCGCACCGCGTCGATGATATATGCCTCACCCATGTCCTAAGATCCTTTCCCCGCTGGCGGGTGCGTGAATGTTGGGATTCAGTTATATAACTAGGTGATATAAATCAACCGGCGAGAGCAGGAAGTTTTCGCCCTGCTCCCGCCCGGTCCACCTCCGTTCAACCGCGCGTGAAGCTACCGCCCGACGCGGCCTTTTCCACCAGCAGCTTCGCCGGTTCGATCCCCATCGCGCGCAGTCCTTCGACCACTTTGGGCAGGCCCACGGTATCGGCCCAGAACATCGGCCCGCCGGTATAGACCGGCCAGTTGTAGCCCAGGATGCAGGCCACATCGATGTCGCTGGCGCGGATCGCAACGCCTTTTTCCAGCACCTTGGCGCCTTCGTTGATCACCGGATAAAGCAGCCGCGCGACGATCGCCTCCGCGCTTTGCGGCCCCTTGTTCTCGACGCCCTTGAAGGTGGCGTAATCGGCGATCACTTGCGCGGCGACCGGGCTGGGACTGGCGACGCGCTTGTCGTCATAGTCGTAAAAGCCCCCGCCCTGCTTTTGCCCAAGCCGGCCCAGCTTGACGAGATCACCGTTCAGCGTCCGCTCGTTCGAGCCGCGCCCGATCACGTCCAGCCCCACCAGATCGCCCATCGCGAACGGCCCCATGGCAAAGCCATAGCCATAGATCGCCTGGTCAATGTCCTGCGGGGTCGGGCCTTCCAGCACCAGTTCCATCGCCTGGCGGCTGCGCGGGCTCATCACGCGGTTGGCGATGAAGCCGGGGCCGACGCGGCTGACGACCGGCACCTTGGAGATGGTCCGGGCGACTTTCAGCGCGGTCGCCAGCACCGCGTCAGACGTCTTGGCGCCGCGCACGATTTCCAGCAGCCGCATGACATTAGCGGGCGAAAAGAAGTGCAGCCCGACCACGTTTTCGGGGCGGCTGGTGACGCTGGCGATCTCGTCCAGATCGAGGAACGAGGTGTTGCTGGCCAGAATCGCGCCCGGCTTGGCAATCTTGTCCAGTTTGCCGAACACGTCCTTTTTGATCCCCATGTCCTCAAACACGGCCTCGATCACCAGATCGACGTCCTTCAACGCGTCGAGTTCCAGCGCCGGGGTGAGCAGCGTCATGCGCTGTTCCACCTGTTCGGCGGTCATCCGGCCCTTGGCGGCGGTGTTTTCATAGTTCCGGCGGATCACGCCCACGCCGCGATCCAGCGCGGCCTGCTCACGTTCCACCAGCGTCACGGGGATGCCGGCGTTGAGGAAGTTCATCGTGATGCCGCCGCCCATCGTGCCAGCGCCGATCACGCCGACCGACTGCACTGGCAGCGCCGCCGTGTCCTTGGGCAGGTCCGGCACCTTGGCCCCTTCGCGCTCGGCGAAGAAGTAATAGCGCTGCGCCGCGCTTTCGGTGCTGGTCATCAGTTCGCCGAACAGATCGCGCTCGCGCTCGATCCCCTGCTCGAACGGCAGCTCGGCCGCCGCCTCGATCGCCTTGACGATGTTGAACGGCGCCTTGAACCCGCGAAACGCGCGGGCGTTCTTCTTCAGATATTCGGTGTAGATTTCCGGCTTGCCGCGATAGGGCTCCACCTTGTCCTGCCGGTCGCGCACGCGCAGCAGCGGGCCACCTTCGGCCACCAGCTTTTGCGCAAAGGCAATCGCGTCCTCGCGCAGCTTGCCCTCCTCGGCCAGCGCGTCGATCATGCCGAGTTCCAGCGCCTTTTTCGCCGGAACCGGCGCGCCGCCAGTGATCAGGTCAAGCGCGGCGGGAATGCCGACGATGCGCGGCAGGCGCTGCGTGCCGCCCGCGCCGGGCAGCAGGCCCAGCGCGACTTCGGGCAGGCCGACCTTGGCCGAGGGAACGGCGATGCGGTAGTGGCAGATCAGCGCCAGCTCATACCCGCCGCCCAGCGCCGTGCCGTGGATCGCCGCGACGACCGGCTTGGTGCCGCCTTCGATGATGTCGAACACCTCTTGCAGGTTCGGTCCGCCCATCGCCTTGCCGAATTCGGAAATGTCCGCGCCCGCGATGAAGGTCCGGCCCGCGCAGATCAGCACGATCGCCTTGACGCTGTCGTCCGCTGCGAACTGACGGAACCCTTCATCCAGCGCGATGCGGGTGTGGACCGACAGCGCATTGACCGGCGGATAATCGATGGTGAGAATGCCGATGCCGTCAACGACTTCGGTGGTGCCAACCTGATTCATGGTGTTGTTTTCCTGAAACTTAGCGCGGTGCCTGGCCAGTCATGCTCGCGAGGCGCTCCTGGATGATGCTTTCCGCTTCGGCGACGATTCGGCCGACCAGTTCCTGACAGGTCGGCACGTCGTGGATCAAGCCCTGCACCATCCCGGCCCAGAATACACCCTTGGACAGATCGCCAGTCTCCAGCAATTCCTTGCCTGCCGTTCCCGCCACCAGTTCGCGCACGTCCTCGAATTTCGCGCCGGGCTGCGCCAGACGGCGGACGACCTCTTCGGACACGGCGTTCTTGCCGACGCGGGCGGTGTTCTTGAAATTGCGGAAGATCAGGAAGCTGCCGCGTTCGTCATTGTCGATATAGGCCTGCTTCACGTTGGCATGGATCGGGGCTTCCAGCGTGGCGCAGAACCGCGTGCCCATGTTGATCCCTTCGGCCCCCAGCGCCAGCGCGGCGGCAAGGCCGCGCCCGTCGCCGAACCCGCCGCTGGCGAGCATCGGGATTTTCACCTTGTCCGCCGCCGCCGGGATCAGGATCAGGCCAGGAATGTCATCCTCTCCGGGGTGCCCGGCGCATTCGAACCCGTCGATGGAAATCACGTCCACCCCGGCCTTTTCCGCCGACACCGCATGGCGCACGGCGGTACACTTGTGCAGGATCCTGATGCCGTGGGGTTTGAGCTGTTCCCAGATTTCGCGCACGGCCGGCGTGCCGGCGGTTTCAACGATCTTTACCCCGCCATCGATGATCGCCTGGGCATAGGCCTTGTAATCGGGCGAATTGATCGTGGGAAACACGGTCATGTTCACGCCAAACGGCTTGGCGGTCATCGCGCGGGTGCGCTCGATCTCCGCCCGCAGCGCATCCGGGCTGGGCTGGCTGAGCGCGGTGATGATGCCCAGCCCGCCCGCATTGGACACTGCGCTGGCCAGTTCGGCAAAGCCGACGTTCATCATCCCGCCCTGGACGATGGGATGTTCGATTTCGAGCAGCTCGGTAATACGGGTTTTCAGCGCCATGTTGGCTTGCTCCCAGTGGTTTTGGTTCAGATCCGCCTGATGGCGGACTGGCTGCGATTGCGATCAAGTTCGCGCTGGCACGCTTCCGCGCCCGTCACGTTGGCGTCCCACGCGGCAACCGAACGGTAGCGGCGAGATGCGCGTTATCATTCAGCATTGACAGCACGGCCAGTCCTATCCCACAACGCATATCGAGTTATATAACTAGGTAATATATATCAAGCCCGATAGCGGGCCTGATGGCGGGAACGGCAAAAGACCGCCCGCGGCAAGGAGCGGAGCGTTGAACGACGGCACGACAGTCCGGGCAGTCAGGAGGGCGGTCACGCCGCGCTCAGGCCCCGTCCTGCGCGGTCCGCGCGGCCAGCACGCGCCGCAATTCGGCCTTTTGCACCTTGCCCGTGGGCGTGCGCGGCAGGACATCGACGAACACCAGCTTTTCGGGCGTTTTCTGCCGCGCAGCGCCCAGCTGGCGGAAATGCTCGCCAATCGATTCGAGGGTCAGCGCCGCCGCCGGATCGGCGATCAGCACCACGCAGACCCGCTCTCCCAGCCGCGCATCCGGCCAACCGATGGCCGCCACGTCGCGCACGCCGGGCATTTGCAGCAGCAGTTCCTCCACCTCGCGGCTGGAGATGTTTTCGCCGCCGCGGATGATGATGTCCTTCTTGCGGTCGGTGATCGCCAGAAATCCGTCCGCGTCGATCCGGCCGATATCGCCCGTCAGGAACCAGCCGCCCGGCAGGAAGCTCGCCGCGTTGAGCGCGGAGTCGGTATAGCCGGTGAACCGCTCCGCCCCGCGCGCCGCGATTTCACCTTCGCTGCCGGGGTTTACGTCATGGCCACTGTCGTCGACGATCCGCACTTCGACGCCCGGATTGGGTCGACCATCGGTGTTCAGCCGCTTGTCCAGCGGATCGCCGGGGCCGCACTGCGAAATGGTCGGCATTTCGGTGGAACCATAGCACCGGCAGCAATGGATGCCCGCCGCCTCGCTTGCCGCCACCAGCGCGGGCGGGACGATGGTGGCGCCGATCAGGAACTGGTTGAAACTGGTGATGTTCCGGCTGTCGCGCAGCGCCGCTTCCATCAGGCCCGACAGGTGGAACGGCGTGCCCGACATCTGCCGGACCTGGAACCGTTCCACCAGCTCCGCCGCCAGCGCCGCGTCCCAGCTTTCCAGCAGGACCATCGGGCGGCCCAGCAGCGAATGCCCCAGCACTCCCAACGTCCCGGCGATATGCCCCGACGGCCAGGGCGACAGGCCGAATTCGTCTGCCGCACTGCCCTTCATCTGCGCCGCCAGTTCGGCCAGCAAACTGCGCGAGGTATGCTGCACGCCCTTGGGAGCGGCCGTGGTGCCCGAGGTGTAGAGCAGCAGCGCGCAGTCGTTGGGTTCGACCGATACGTCAGGGCATTCGCCCTGCGGCAGATCGGCCAGCGCGATGGCGCCGGCGGGCACGTTGCCGCCCAGCACGATCCGGTGCGCCAGCGCGGGCAGGTGCGGCAGGCGGGCCAGCCGGTCGAGATAATCGATTCCGCGCCACTGGTCCGGCACGATCAGCGCCTTCGCGCCGCTATCGGCCAGGATCTGCCCCAGTTCATGTGGGCCAAAGATATGGACGATCGGCAGCAACCGGCACCCCAGCAGCGCGGCGGCCTGATAGAGCGCGGCGTTCTCAAGGCAGTTGGGCAATTGCATCGCGATGGTATCGCCGGGGCGCAGGCCCAGCGCGTGGAACGATCCGGCCAGTTGCCGCCCTTCGGCATGGACCGCGCCCAGCGTGGACACGCGCTCGCCCTCGCTGCCGAAGAAATGCAGCGGCACATCGGGCTTCGCCGCCGCCAGTTGAGTCATCGCCTGACCCAGCGAACGGTCCGCCCACAGGCCCAGTCGGCGCCATTCGTCCTGCAATTGCGCCGGCATCGTGCTGGCCTGTTCCATCATCATTCAAACCCCACCCAGATCGTCGCCTACGTGCGTGTACGCGAGGGTGGTCCGCTGCAAACCGTTCCGTCAATGCCGGAGTCCTGATCCCGATGGACATCACCTTTTCCCCCGCAGAGCAGCAGTTTCGGGCCGAATGCCGCGACTGGCTGCACGACAACGTACCGGACCAGCGCCGCCCGATGGACGCAGCCGATGCGCTGGATTTCGACAAGGCGTGGCAGCGGCGGCTGTTCGATGCCGGGTGGGCCGGGATCAACTGGCCGACCGAATATGGCGGGCGCGGCCTGTCTATCGTCCAGCAGGTGATCTGGCTGGAAGAATATGCCAATGCCAATGCACCCTGGATCGGAGCGAACTTTGTCGGCGTGAACCATGGTGGCCCCACGCTGATCCTGAACGCCAGCGATGCGCAAAAGGCATATCACCTGCCCCGCATCCTGCGGGGCGAGGCGATCTGGTGCCAGGGCTTTTCCGAACCCGGCGCCGGGTCCGATCTGGCGGGGATCAAGACGCGCGGCCGGATCGAGGGGAACGAACTGGTCATCACCGGTTCGAAGATCTGGACCAGCTTTGCCCACGTCGCCGACTGGCAGGAACTGGTGCTACGGACCGAGGAGGGATCGCAGCGGCACAAGGGTCTGTCGTGGGTGATCTGCCCGATGCACGCCCCCGGCATCGAAGTGCGCACGATCCGCAAGATGTCGGGCCAGACCGAGTTCGCGCAAGTGTTCTACGACGATGTGCGCATCCCGCTGGACAATGTCGTCGGCGGGCTCTGCAACGGCTGGAAAGTGGCCATGTCAACGCTCAGTTTCGAGCGCGGGACCGGGTTCATCGCCGATCAGGTCAAGCAGTCGGAAGAGGTCGAGGAGCTGCTGGAACGCGCCCGCCAGACCGGCGCGCTGAAGGATGACCGGATCGCCGAACAACTGGCGCAATTGCGCGCCGAAGTCGCCGCGCTGCGGGCGATGACTTATCGCAACATCAGCCAGGTGGTGCGCACCGGCCAGCCGGGGGCTGAAAGCTCGGTGATCCGGCTGTTCACATCGGAACTGGGCCAGCGACTGGAACGCATGGCGCTGCTGCTGGCCGGGGATGACATCCTCGATTTCCGGTACGGCGACGACAACCTGGTGGCCGAATACTTGCGCGGATTTGCCGCGACGATCGCGGGCGGCACCGCCCAGATCCAGCGCGACATCATCGCCGAGCGCCTGCTTGGCCTGCCGAAATCGAGGTAAGCCCCATGGACCTGACCCCCAACGACGAACAGGTAAGCTTCATTTCCGCAACCGCCAAATGGTGCGCCGACAACCTGCCGCTGGACGGCGCGCGCAGCCGCCCGCCCGCGTTGTGGCAGCAGCTGGAAGCGATGGGCTGGACCGGCATGACCGCACCCGGCATGGATCTCGACCATGCGACCGAAGCATTGGTCCTTGCCGAACTTGGCCGCCACCTGGCCCCCATCGCACTGCTCTCCACCGCTGTCACTGCGCGCTGGGCCGGGCAGCCGGGCAAGACCGCTCTGGCGCTGCTGGACAAGGATCTGACCGGCGGACTGGTGCGGGTGTTCGATGCCCCCGGTGCGACCCACGCGCTGGGGCTGGTCGGCGGCCTTGCCGCGATCACGCCGCTGCCGTCCGATCTGGGCGGAGAGCCGGGGCTGGACCTGACCGTGCCGCTCGCCCACCTGGATCCCGCGCCGCCGTTCAGCCCCATCGGCGGACCGGACGCAGGGCTGCACCTGCAACTACTGGCCGCCGCGTTCGCCGTGGGCTGCGCGGATGCCGCGCGCGACATGGCCGCTGAATATGCCAAGCTGCGCGAACAGTTCGACCGGCCGATTGGCTGGTTCCAGGCGCTGAAGCACATCTGTTCAGACTCGGCAGTGCGCTGCGAGGTCGCCCGCTCGCAGCTCTATTACGCCGCCGGGGCCCTGGATGCGGGCGATCCGGGGGCCGCGTTCCATATCGCTGCGGCCAAGCAACTGGCCGATCAGGCCGCCCTCGAAAACGCGCGCGCCAATGTGCAGGTCCACGGCGGCATAGGGATGACCGATGAAGCAGCGCCACACCTCTGCCTGAAACGCGCGCACTTGTTGTCCTTCATCGCGCCCGTGCGGCGTGACATTCTGCTGGGAGAAGCCGCATGACCGACAAAGTCCTCTATGAAGTGATCGACGGCGTGGGCGTGATCACGCTCAACCGCCCCGAAGTGCACAACGCGATGGATGACGAAGCTGCCCACCTCTACAAGGTGGCGCTCGATACCGCGCTGGCGGATGACGCGGTGCGGGCCGTCTTGCTGCAAGGCGCGGGCAAGTCGTTCTGCTCGGGCCGCGACATTACGATGTTGGGCCACCGCGCGCGCGATGAAAGCGATTATCATTTCGTGCTGCGCCACCAGCAAAAGCGGCTGGTGGTGCTCGACAGCCCCAAGCCGTTCATCGCCGCGCTGAAAGGCGCGGTGATCGGTGGCGGGTGCGAAACCGCGCTGTCGTGCGACATTCGCGTGTCCGACACGACGCTGAAAATGGCGCTGCCCGAAATCCATTACGGGATCCTGCCCGATACCGGCGGCACCCAGCTGATGACTGCGCTGATCGGCCCCAGCCGAACCAAGTACATGGTGATGACCGGCGAGCGGATCGACGCACAGACCGCGCTTGATTGGGGCGCGGTCGATTTCGTAGTCGCGCCGGAGGAGCTGGACGCGCGGGCGCTCGACATCGCCAGAAAGATCGCCGCCAAACCGCCGATCGCGCTCGCCATGGCCAAGACCATGATCGACCAGGGTCATGCCGGAGCGGTCCGCAACGGCATCGCGCAGGAGCTGCTGGCGCAGACTGCGCTGTTCAAGACCGAAGACTATGCCGAGGCCCGCGCCGCGCTCCGCGAAAAGCGCCAGCCCGCCTACAAGGGGAAATGAGATGACCGACCGTTACAAGGGCATCCGCCCCGCCCCGCCGCGCGGCACCCGGATGTTGCCCGAAGGCACGTTCACCAATGACGTTGCCGTAATCACCGGCGGCGGATCGGGCCTGGGCAAGGCGATTGCCGCCGAGTTCGGGCGGCTCGGCGGCGCGGTCGCCATCGCCAGCCGCGATCCGGACAAGCGCGCGCGGGGGGTTGAGGCGGTCGAGGCCGCCGGAGGCCGCGCCATCGGCGTGCAACTGGATGTCCGCGATCCCGAAGCGGTGAAAGCCTGCTTTGACGAGGTCGAGGACGCGTTCGGCCCGATCACCCAGCTGGTCAACAATGCCGCCGGAAACCTGGCCGGAGCCTCGGAAGATTTCAGCCTCAACGCCTGGCGCGCGGTAACGGGGATCGTGCTGGACGGCACCTGGATCTGCTCAACCGAGTTCGCACGGCGGCGGATTGCCGACGGGATCGGCGGATCGATCCTGAACATCGGCGCGACCTATTCTTGGACCGGCGGCCCCGGCACCAGCCCCTCCGCCGCCGCCAAGGCCGCCGTCACCAACCTGACGCAGACCCATGCGGTCGAATGGGCGCCTTATGACATCCGCGTGAACTGCCTGGTGCCGGGCCTGTTCCCGCACGAGGACCGGGCAGCGCACCTGCGCTTTGCCGATGCCAACAACCTCGACAATCGCCAGCCCGCGCTGCGCGTCGGCCAGACCCACGAACTAGGCTGGGCGGCGGCCTATCTGTGTTCGGATTACGCCGCGTTCTGTTCCGGCCATGCCTTCGTGCTGGATGGCGCGAACTGGCTGCGGCGGAGCTTGCGGATGCCAGAATTCCAGCCCGTGCGGGAATGGCTGCCCAAGCGGGAGAAGTAACTTCCTCCCCCGCTTGGGGAAGGGATCAACCGATGATCTTATCCGCGCGGAACTGGGCAATTTCCGCACCCGAAAAGCCCAGTTCGCGCATGATCTCATCCGTGTGCTGGCCGATGGTGGGCGCGGCGTGCTTAAACACCACTGGGATATCGCCAAAGTTCCAGAACGCGCCCGGCTGTTCAACCGTGCCGTACAACGGCTGCTCCAGCACCGAGATCAGGCCGAGGTCGCGGTTGACCGGGCTGGCAAAGAACTGGTCCTCGGCCGCCTCGAACGTAACGTGATCGCACGGCACCCCCGCCGCATCCAGCGCGCCGACCAGATCGGCGGCGCTCCGCGCGGCGGCGGCGGCGGCGAACCCCGCTTCATCCTCGCCCAGCACGCTGCGCAGTGCGGCACGGCGGGCATCGGTGTGCGCGGCGACCGCGATCCAGTTGCAGTCCTGACATTCGAAAATGCGGTGATAGGGAGAAAAGCCGGTCTGCTCGGAATCGAGGTGATACGTCTCGGCCAGCGAGCCATCGGGCAGGATCAGCGTTTCGCCCTGAGTCATCGCGGAAATGCCCAGCAGCGAGGTCTGCGTGGTATAGCCGCGCTGACCCGACCGCTTGGCATAGAGCGAGGCCATCAGTTCAACCAACGCGCTCTGCGCCGAACTGACATCCATCGTGCCGGGGCGGTTGAAAATCGGCTTGTTGCCATGCCCCGCGTTCTCGAACTCCCACCCGGCAATCGCGTTGAAGATCGAATCGTAGCCCGGCCAGTTGCCGCGCTCCCCCTTCTGGCCATAGGCACTGACGTAGTTGAACGCGACGTCGGGGTTGTGCTGGCGGATGCCTTCGTCCGACAGCCCCAGCTTGGCCGCGCCCTTGAACCGCATATTGTGGTGTACGGCTTCGGCCCACTGGAGCAACCGGGCCAGGATCGGCTGGGCTTCGGGCTTGGTCAGGTCCAGGGCAATGCTGCGCTTCGAGCGCGAGGCAGCCTGGTAATAGCGGTGCATGAAGCGGATGCGATCGCCCGTCAGTGCCTCGACCTTGATCACATCGGCGCCCATGTCGCCCATCATCGAGGGGCCCATGGGTCCGGCCAGGAACATCCCGAAATCGACGACGCGCACGCCGCTCAGCACTTCGGCGGGCTGGCCGCCCTCGCCCACGGCGGCAGGCGGCGGGGTCCAGTCGGCACCGCCCCCTTCGCCCAAACGCGGTGCGGGGCGCGGCGCGGGCAGATCGGCATCGGTGTGGAACGGCACGTTCGGCTGGACAGTCTTCCCCAGCAGCGGATCGTCGATCTCCACCACATAGCCATTGGCGACGACTTCCGGGTGGCGCAGCATCCCGCCCAGCGGATAGGCCGGTTCGGCGGCGATATCGTCGGCGCGCAAGTCCGCCAGCCAGCTTTCCAGCGGGCGGCGCTTGAAGGCTTCGATCTTGCCTTCCTCGGTATCGATCTCCACCCCTTCGGCCAGCACTTCCCACATCGTGGGCATATTGGCGTAGTCGTACTGGCGCGGCGGGTCCATGATCTGGAGCCAGTCGCCGCCCTGGCATTCGTAAAGCTGCTGCCCGATCGGCCGCGCCGCCAGCGGATAAGGCTTGTTGTTGGGCATCGGCCCGGCGGAATTGCGCGCCCAGATCAGCGACAGCATGACCATGTGGCCCTGGAACAGCGAGGTATGCGCTGCCCCGCCCTTGCCCGATTGCAGCCGCGCGATCAGCCGCGCCAGAATGCCCGCCGCCGCCAGATGCGCTGCCGACCAGCTGCCCGCGTTAAAGCGCCAGACAATCGGCCCGGCGCGGTAGCCGTCATTCTCGTAGAGCGCGCCAAACCGCGCAGCCACGAGCAATTCGTCGTCCGAACGCTCGACATCGGGGTGATTGAACGGGCTGCCGGTGATCCCGCTAGTCACAAGGCGCGGAAAGCGTGCGGCCAGCGCCGCGTCGTCCAGCCCCAGCGCCTTGGCACGCGCCGGGGTGAACTGGTGCAGCAATACATCGGCCCCGGCCAGCCGCCGGTCCAGCTCCGCCAGCCCTGCGGGCGTCGCCAGATCGAGTTCAAGACTGCGCTTGCCGCGGTTCCAGTTGGCAAAGCGGGCCTGTCCGCGCGACGGATCGCCGCCCGGACGCTCGACCTTGAGCACATCTGCCCCCAGCGCGCCGAGCATCAGCCCAGCGACCTGCACCGCCTGGCCTTCGCCAATTTCGACGATCCGCAGCTCGTTCAGCATGGCCGCCCTGTCCTTACGCCTTGCGGAAGTTGGGCAGGACCCAGCCGTCCTGGATCTCCGTCCATTCGACCACTACCTTCATGCCGATGTGCACGTCCTCGGCATTGCAGCCGGTGACGTTGGCATTGAGCCGCGCGCCCGGTGCGCCATCGAGATCGACCACGACGGGCACGTAGATGTAATCCTCGCCGTTCGCCGGGTTCTTGTTGCACACCACATAGCTGAATACTGTGGCGGTGCCGGGCAGCGTCGGCCAGTTGACTTCCTGGCTCGAACACTCGGGGCAATAGGCCGAGGGCGGCATCCGGAAATGGCCGCAAGCCGCGCATTGGCAGGCGGTCAGCTTGTGCTCCTTGGCCGCTTCCCAGAAGGGTTCGGTGTTGGGATTGGTGGTGATGCGAATCTGCTGACCCGGCAGCAGCAGCGCCGGGCCGTATTGGATGGGCTCGCTCATCTTACGCGCTCCTCAGGATCAGACTGGACACCGGAAGCGAAGCAGGACCGCCCGAAACGAGCGCAAATTCCGCATCCTTCACCTGGTTGATCGCGGTGCCGCGCACCTGCTCGACGCCCTCGACGATATGCGTCATGCCGATGATGTAGGCCTCGTTGAGGTTGCCGCCATGGGTGTTGACCGGCACGCCGCCGTTCACGCCCTTGCCGGTCGCCGCGTCATAGCGGATCTTGCCGGACAGGACGTAGTCGTTCCCTTCACCCTTTTCGCAGAACCCGTAATCTTCCAGCTGCATCAGCACCATCGGGCTGAAGTGGTCATAGATCAGCGCCACGTCCATGTCCTTGGCCGAAAGGCCCGACTGCGCCCAGACGCGGTCGGCGGTGAACTTGTGGCCCGAGCTGGCGAAGTGCGGATCGGGCATGCCCATCCAGGCGAAGGCCCGGCCCCATTCGCGCTGGCCACCGTGGGCACAGGCGTGAACGACCGCAGGCTTGTGGCGGCAGTCCTTCGCGCGGTCCATCGTGGTGGTGATCACCGCCACGGCACCATCGGTTTCCAGGCAGAAATCCAGCCGCCGCAGCGGATCGGCCAGCATCACCGAGGCATCGTATTCTTCCTTGGTCAGCGGCGCCTTACGCACCGCCTTGGGGCGGTTGTGGGTGTTGGCGCGGGTGGCCATCACGATCTCGCCAAAGGCATCCTGCGTCGTGCCGTAAAGGTGCATATGACGGCGCGCGAGCACGCTCATCAGATGGCCCGGCCCGACCAGCCCGGAAGGCTGGAGGAAGCTGTTTTCCGGGTTCGGGGCCGAGGCTCCGAACACCACGCCCAGCCGGTGCTGCGGCAGCTGCTGCAAGGCCATCACCGTGACGGCATACTTGCAGTCTTCGTTGACCAACCCGGCCGTGGCCAGCCCGATCGCGCCGGGGCAACCGCCCCCGCCGCTGGTCAGCGTGGCCGAGAACGAGACGTTGGGCATGCCCAGCGTTTCCATCAGCGATGCGGTATCGAACTTGTCGAGATAGCCCGCCCCCGCCGTCGAGTAATAGGAGAAGCCGTCGATATCCTTGACCGATATCCCCGCGTCGGCGCAGGCCTTGAGGATCGCTTCCCCCGCCATGTCGTTGATCGTGCGCGGCCAGCTCTTGCCCCGGACGTAATAGTCCGTGGCCCCGATGCCGACGATCGCGGTCTTGTCCTGATTTGCCCAGGCCATCGCTGATCCTCTCCTTCGAATCCCGTTTCAAAACTTATATAACTAGGTTTGATATGACCGCGTCAAGCCCCTGTCCAGTGGCTTGCAGGAATCGCCGCAATTGCCTCAGGCGGATTCGCGCTCGGCCTGCACGATCCATTCCAGCATGGTCGTAGAGCGGCGGCGCATGATCACGCGCGCGATTTCCTCATCCCGGTCAAGGATCGCGCGGCACAGCTGGCGTTGCAGGGTCCGCGCGGTGGCGCGGTGGTCCTCGTCGCGGTACAAGGCAACGCGCTGCTCTTCCATGCCGAACGAAAAGCCGATTGCCATGACCAGCTGGATCGCCGGATTGCCGCTCATTTCCGAAATCACGCTGACCAGTTCGCTTTCCGCCCGGATCAGTTCCGCGGGCGTGTCGTTCGCGTCGATCCCGGCGACAAACCCGACCAGCCGGGCGCGCAGCGCCGGATCGTCACAGGCACAGGCCCGCGCCCCGGCCTCTTCCGACACCAGGCGGCTAACCACCATGATGTCGCTCAGCGTCGCGCCGTTCAGCCGCAGATAGCGCGCCAGCGTGCGGATCGCGTCCTGCGCATCGGGCCGGGCGGCATAGAACCCGCCCTTGATCCCCCGGCGCACGCTGATCAGGCGGTCATTCTCGGCAATCTTGGCGGCCTGGCGCAAGGTCGGGCGGCTGACCCCCAGCCGCGCCAGCAGGTCATCTTCCGAGCCGATGAACGCCCCCGCTTCCGCGTCCAGACTGATCTGCGCCAGCCCGCGCGCGGTGCGTGCCACCAGAGTTTCCGCGTTACCGACCTGTTCCATGCCAGCCCCCTATCAGATACCTCTTTAATCTTGCAATCGCGAAAGGTCCAGCCAATCTCTTGCATTGAGTTGTATAACTAGGTACTCATTTACCCATAAACGATGACGAATCGGGAGATAGACGATGAAGCCCTTCGTGTTCAGTGCCGACAGCCATATCATGGAGCCGCCGTCGATCTTCCTCGATGGCCTGCCCGCCAGCCTCAAGCGCCACGCAATCCACAGCCGCAAGGAGGGGGACTTCCTGATCACCGGAACCGAGGACAAGGTGATCTATCGCCTGCGCGTGGGCCAGCACCGTGAGAAGGCGCTGGGCGACAACGAACGGCGCGGCATCCGCGAGATCGCGGGCCGGCTGGAAGACATGGAGCTGGAAGGCGTCGACGCCGAAATCTGCTTCCCCAGCCTGGGCCTGTGGCTCTACGCACTCGACAGCGCCGAGGCAGAGGCCGCATCGGCGCGGCTCTACAACGATTGGAACAACGAGTTCCTGGGCAGCCACCCCAGCCGCTTCGTGCGCTGCGGGATGCTGCCGGTGCTCGATTTCTCGAACACGGTGGCCGAACTGGAATACCTGGCGTCCAAGGGCTTCACCGCCGCGATGCTGCCCGCCGTCACCCCGCCCAACCTGCCGAAGTACAACGATCCCAGCTGGGACGTGGTCTTCGCCAAGGGTGCGCAGCTGGGCATCGTCTTCGTGATGCATACCGGCACCGGACTTGAAACCGTGGTGATCGAGCGCGGCCCCGGCGCGGGGATCATCAACTACACCAACCAGATGACCGACGCGCAGCAAAGCGCGATGTACCTGGTTGCAAGCGGGGTGCTGGACCGCAATCCGGGGGCCAAGGTGGCCTTCATCGAAAGCGGTGCCAGCTGGCTGGTCGCACTGGCCGAGCGGATGGACGAAGTGGCCGAGGCCCATTCGAACTTCGTGTTCCCCAAGCTGTCGCGCCTGTGCAGCCAGATCATCGACGATCAGGTCTGGGCCAGCTTCCAGCATGACCGTTCGTGCATCGCCGCCGCCGCCGCTGGCCTGCCGGGCGCGAAGAACGTGATGTGGGGGTCCGACTATCCCCACGCCGAAGGGACCTTCCCGATCAGCCGCCGCGTGGTGGACGATCTGTTCGCTGGGCTGAACGTGCCGGACGCTGTCCGCCGCGATGTGCTGGGCCTCAACGCCGCGCGGTTGTTCCGGATCGACCCGGTCGTCCAGACCAGCGCCGCGCTGGCTGCCTGAAGTCCTGCGAGACAGCGATCATGGTCAATCTTGCGCTATCCAGCGAACAACAGGCCATGATCGACACCGTTGGCGGAGCGCTGGCCGATCGCGGCGAGCGCTCCGCCGATGCGGTACTGCGGGAACTGGGGATCGAGGCGCTGCTGGACGAAGGCGGTTCGCTGCTCGACGCGGCGCTGGTTGCCGAGGCCGCCGGGCGCGAAGGAATTGTCGCCTTTCCTGATGAGCGCATCCTGATTGCCGCCGCCTGCGTCGGCATGGCCCAGCGTGCGCTGGACGAGGCCGCCGCCTATGCCAGGGAGCGCATGGTGTTCGGTCGCGCCATCGGTGAATATCAGGGCGTGGCCCATCCGCTTGCCAATGCCGCGACGGAAGTGGACGGCACCCGCCTGCTGGTCTGGCGCGCGATCTGCGCCAGGGCTGAGCGACTGGCCGAGGCTGGCCGGCTTGACACGCAGGCGTTCTGGTGGGCAGCGCGCGCCTGCGTGCCCGCGATCAAGACCGCGATGCGCGTGTTCGGCGGTTACGGCGTGAGCGAGGATTCCCCCCTGCCCGCGCTCTATCGCGGTGCCCGCGCGGCGCTCTATGCCGGCGGCGATCCCGACCGGGTGCTGACTGCACCGCTGCCCCAGCCCGCCGCGACCGGGCCGGTATCGATGAGCTTCACCAAGGACGCCGAAGCCAATGCTTGGGAAGCACGCACCCGCGAGTTCCTGGCGGACAATTTCACCGCCGAACACAAGCGCGCCTTCGCCGCCGCGCTCGACAACCACCAGCCCGACCTGCATCGCAAGCTGGCGGATGCGGGCCTGCTGTTTCCCGACTGGCCGGTGGAATGGGGCGGATCGGGCGCGAGCGCCATCGCCACCTCTGCCGTCCACCGCGTGCTGACCCGGGCTGGCTGGCCGATTTCGGTGCTGGTCGTGTCGGATTCGATCGGCAAGCTGCTGATGATGTTCGGAACGGACGCGGCCAAGGCGGAAATCCTGCCCCGGCTGGCCCGGGGTGAGGCGCTGGCGTGCCTGGGCCTGTCGGAACCGTCGGGCGGATCGGACGTGTTCGGCGCGAAAACCCGCGCGGCGCACGACGGCGGCCAGTGGATCGTGAACGGCCAGAAAGTCTTCACCACCAGCGCGCACATTGCCGATTACGTCCTGCTGCTAACCCGCACCGATGCCGGGCTGACGCTGTTCGTCGCGCCGCTGGATGCGGGCGGGTTCGATCTGGCCCCGGTCCAGACCCTGGCGGGCGAACGCACCAACATCACCTTCTATTCCGATTTTCCCGTTCCCGACCGCTATCTGCTGGGCGAGGCGGGCAAAGGCACCAAGGTGCTGGCGGCGACGATGTCGCTGGAGCACAACCAGGGCGATTACTACCTCGGCGCGATGGGGCTGGTGCAGGAAGAACTGCGTGCCGGGTTCGACACGCTGGTGCTGCTGCCTGGCATTCCGGAGAACCTTCCCGCGATACGCCATGCGCGGCGGCGCTTCGATGCCCATGTCGCGCTGCTGGAATGTTTGTCGCTCCGCGCGATCTGGGCAGGCGATGCGGGCCAGTCACAGCGCTGGTACGGGCCGATGTGCAAGCTGTTCGGCACCGAAAGCTGGGCCGGGTGCTGCGCCGAACTGGTTGAGCGTTTCGCCCCGCATTCGCTCGACACCGCGATCCCGGCGCTGGCAGTGGTGGAATCCGAGGCCCGCAGCGGCATTCAGGCAACGATCTATGGCGGAACCAGCGAAGTGCAGCGCAGCGTGATCGCGGAAACAGCTCTGGGCCTTCCGCGAAGTCGATAAAAATACCTTAAAAGCACAATTGATAGTGTAATCAGGACGTTTTTTGACATTCATCAAATAAAATAGATACCTCTTTTGACATTCTGCTCAGGCAAGGGCGAGCGCCTGTCGCCCCGACCCGCAGGAGGATTGCCATGACCGAGAAGCTTCGCCCGTTCGTGTTCAGCTGTGACGCCCACGTGGCCGAACCGCCGGACCTGTTCATCAGCAAGATGCCCGAACACCTGAAGCAGTTCGTGATCCACAGCGAAGCCGACGGCAATATGCGCATCACCCGGATTGGCGAGCAGGTGATCCTGAAGATCTGGACCAACTTTCACCAGCACAAGACCGGCGAAGGCGATGCCGCCTTCAACGCCCAGGCGGCGGACCGTTCATGCACCGATGCCAGGGAAAACTTCGTGTCCGATTGCGCGGTCGACACCCAGCGCCGGGGCGCGCGCGATCTGCAACTGCGCCTTGCCGACATGGACCGCGACGGGGTGGATGCCGAACTGGTGTTCCCCTCACTGGGCCTGATGCTGCCCCGCATCGCCGACCGCGAAGGCCAGCGCACCGCCTGCCAGATCTGGAATGACTGGGCGTGGGATTATACCGCCCCGGTGCGCGACCGGCTGATCCCCGCCGCGATGATCCCCTGCATCGATTTCGACGATGCCCTGGCCGAATGCCAGCGTGCGGCGGACAAGGGTTTTGCCGCGTTCTGCCTGTGGGAAGGCCTGAACAACTACAACGATGCCCGCTGGGATCCGATCTTCGCGCTGGCCGCTGAACTGGGCATTCCGCTGGTATTCCACACCGGCGTGGGCGACATCAACATCCGCGCGCTCAAGGGGCCGGGCGGCGCGCTGTACAACTATACCCGCCAGATGAACGACGCGGTCGACGTAATCACCCAGCTGGTCGCGGGCGGCGTGCTGGATCGCAATCCCGGCGCGCACATCCTGTTTGCCGAGCACAGCGCGGGCTGGCTGTGGGGCCTGGCCGAGCGGATGGACGAGGTTTACAACGGCCATGCGCCGTCGATCGAACCCAAGTTGTCGCGCCTGCCCAGCCAGATCGTGCGCGATCAGGTTCACTGCGCGCTACAAAACGACGGCAATTCATCGATGGCGATCCGCAAGGGCGTGGGCATCGGCGCGCTGTTGTTCGCCACCGACTATCCCCATGCCGAAGGGACGTTCCCGTTCTCGAAGCAGGTGATCGATGGTCTGGTCGCCGCCAATCCCGATGTCACCACCGATGAACTGGTGGCAGTGCTGGGCGGCAATGCGGCCCGGCTGTTCAGCCGCGCCAACCTGCAGCCCAAGGTCGAGGCGCGCCGCGCGGAACTGTCGGCCGCCGCCTGATCCGGTTAACCTTCTCTCCCACCCTGGCCCCGCCGGAACACTTCTCGGCGGGGCCTTTTTTTTGGCAGGCGGGGCTTCTTTTGGGGGTCAGGCATCCTCGGCCAGCGGCTTCGCCGTGCGTCCTGCCATGATTGCCGCAAAGCCACCGACCAGCAAGCACAGCGAAATCAGCGCAAGCGCCGGTTGCAGTGATCTGTCGCCATAGTCCGCTGCAAAAGCCTGACTGACATAGCCGGCAACCGTGCCGCCGATCCCCATGCCAGACAGCCCGATCACCATCCCGATCGTCGCCGACATCATCGCCCGCATCGCCACCGGCACTTGCGCGTAACACAGGCTGATGATCGGCCCCAGGTGCAGCGTCATCATGAACTTGACCACCACGAAACAGGCCAGCGCGACATAAGGATTGGCGGACAGCGCAAAACCCACCCCGAACGGAAATGATGCGATCAATCCCAGTCCCGCGAACCAGCCGTTGAAGCGGGGGTTGGCCTTGCCATAGCGGTCGCTGACCCATCCGGCGATCAGGTTCCCGATCACCAATCCCGCCGCCATCGCCCCGCCCAGCCAGAACCCGGTCTCAGCCTTGCCCATGCCGTGGACCCGCTGAAAGAACGACGCGCCCCACAGGATAAATGCAAAGCCCGTCAGCGGCACCATCGTCAGCAGCAGGGCAACCCAGCGCAGCGAGGGATTGCCCGCCATCGTCCGCAGCACTTCCCGCATCGGGATCTGCTGCGGCGGGATCGTTACCGCGCCAACCCCGCGCCGGGGTTCCGCGCAAAATGCCCATACGGCTAGGCCGATCAGAATGCCCGGCAGGCCCAGGATCAGGAAAACCGCGCGCCACCCAAAGTATTGCGACAGCCAGCCGCCCAGCGCCAGTCCGCCCGAAATGCCAACCGCGTTCGCCGCCAACATCACCGAAATCACGGTCGTGCGCCGCTCCAGCGGGAAAATCTCGGTCAGCAGCGAGTTGCCCGCCGGGCCAGCCCCGGCCTCCCCGGCGGCCAGCCCGATCCGGGCGAGCACCATCTGCCAGAAATTCTGCGCCATCCCGCACAGCGCCGTAGCCGCACTCCACACGATCACGCAGACCGCGATCGTCAGGCGCCGGTCGCCGCGATCCGCGTAACGCGCAATCGGGAATGAGGCGATGGTATAGAACAGCGCGAACGACATCCCTGTCAGCAGGCCCAGTTGCCCGTCGCTCAGGCCCAGTTCCGCCTTGATATCGTCCTGAAACAGCGTGAAGACCTGCCGGTCGACATAGCTGAGGATCGCCACCACAATCAGCAGGCCCAGCGTCAAGTTGCGCCGCGCGGGCGAGACAATGCCGGTCAAATCCGTTCTCCCCAAAGAAAAAGGGGAAGGACAATTCCTCGCCCCTCCCCCACAGTTTGGCAGTCCTGTTGGACTTGCCCGGATGCTTAGAACTTGACCGTCGCGGTCACGCCATAGGTCGCCGGATCGTTCCACGATGCGCCGACATAGTTCAGCCCGCCAAGGTAGAGGACGTACCCGGTCCGGCGCGTGTTGAACACGTTGCGGCCCCACACGGCGATTTCATAGTTTTCGTCCGGACCGAACGCCACCGCCGCGCGGGCATTGGCGATCCCGTGGCTGCGGGTGGTCGTGACTTCCATCAGCTGCGCCGCCTGCGCAGCGGTAAAGCCCTGCCCACCGGGCGATGAGGCCGGAGCGGTATAGCGGGCCAGGGTGTTGCCATCCTGCGCCATGTCGCCCTGCCAGGCATAGGTCGCGTTCAGCTTGAGCCGCCCGAACCCGACATCGCCGTTGTAGTTCATGCCCAGCAGGAACTGTTCCTTGACGACGTTGACGATCCGGCTGTCCTTCTTGTCGTTCGGCGTCAGCGCGCCGCCGACCACGACGAAGCCGTTGTACTTGGTGTACTTCGGATCGGTCAGCGAACCGTTGGCGAACAGGTCCAGCCCAGGCGCGACGCGGACGGTCAGGTCGGCCTCGACGCCCCAGGTTTCCATGTCGGCATTTTCCAGGATCGTCTGGCTGGTGCCGCCCACCGCCAGGATGACCGAACGCTGCGCGTCCTTCACCCGGTTGTGATAGCCCGCGATGTTGAAGCGAACCTTCTTGTCCATGAACTCGGTCTTGATGCCCAGTTCCTGTTCGTTGACGATTTCCGGCTGGGCCGGGGCCGTATCGGCCAGCGTGAGCGACCGCAGCTGCTGCGCCCCGGCACGATAGCCGCGGCTCTGCTTGGCATAGATCATCACATCGTCGTTGACCTTGTAGTCCAGCCCGATGGTGTAGGACAGGTTGCGCCAGCTATCGTCGCGGCCGCGCTCGCAGTTCGTGGTCACTGAAACGCTGGCGGGCGAGCACGAGAGCAGCGTGCCGGTGCGGTTCTGGACGTTGCCGGAGTAGGTCTTGATGCCCTTCTTGTCATAGGACCAGCGCATCCCGCCCGTCAGGTTGAGCGCGTCGGTCACGGCATAGCTGGCCTGCGCATAGATGCCGAACGACTTGTTCTTGATATCGCCCAGGAAGCGCGCCCAGACCGGGTTGCCCAGCACCGATGACATCGACCGGTCGGTGCCGGATTCGGTGAAATAGGTCATGCCGGTGGCGAACTTCATGGTGTCGTCGAACAGCGAACCGGTCAGCTGCAACTCGCTGGAATACTGCTTGAGGTCCTGCGTGCCGCCGGTGAAGTGCAGCGGCAGCACGAAGCCATCCAGATCGAGCAGGTTGTCGCTCCGCACCCGGCGATAGCCGTTGATCCACTTAAGCTCGCCAATGCCGGTTTCGATCGACACCTTGCCGATATAGGTCTGCGTGTTCACATCCAGGAACACGCCCTGCGTCGGCGCACCGGGGGTGCTGCTGGCCGGGGTCACGGTCACCAGATCGGGGTTGCCCTTGAACGCGGCCAGCTGCGCATCGGCAATGCCCTGCAACGCGGCAACTTGCGCCTGCGATCCGGCCACGCCCAGTTGGGCGGCGAACAGCAGCGGGTTGAGGCCCAGGAACAGGCCCTGGCGCCCTTCACCATCCAGCGAACCGTCGTACCAGTCGCCCGAGAGACTGACGGTGACGGCTTCGGACGGCTTCATCGCCACTTTCACGCGGCCCAGCAGCGTCTTCTTGCCGTTCCACTTCTTGCCGGTGTTGAGGTCGCGCTTGAACCCGTCGCGTTCGCCATAGCTGATCGCGCCGCGTACGGCGAAATTCTCGCCCAGGCCCATGTTGATGACGCCGGTGGCGTTCCATTCGTTGAAGCGGCCATAGGTCGCCTTGACCAGCCCGCTGGTTTCACCAAACTTGGCATCGTTGGTCTGGATCAGCATCGCCCCGGCCGAGGTGTTGCGGCCAAACAGGGTGCCCTGCGGCCCCTTGAGCACCTGGACATTGCCGACATCGAGCATTTCGACGTTCAGGCCATAGGCACGGGCCACGTACATTTCATCGATATAGACGCCGACCGACGGCTCGAGCGAGGCGATCACGTCGTTCTGGACCTGGCCGCGCATTGCCAGCGCGAAGGTGGTGGCATTGTTGCTGCCCGCGCGGATGTTGAAGCCGGGGGTAAACTTCGCCACTTCGCCTACTTCGCGGACGCCCTGCGTTTCCAGCTTTTCGCCGGAAAACGCGGTGATCGCGATCGGCGTTTCCTGAATGTTGGATTCCTGCTTGGTGACGCCGATTACAGTTATGATGCTGTTGTCATCGGCTGTTTCATCAGCCGACTGGGCAAACGCAGTGCTGCTGGAAATGGCGATTGCCGTAGCGGCAACTCCGCCGAGCATACGCGCGATGGGGCGCTTCGAGGCAGTTTTCATCTTCAGGCTCTCCTCCCATGGAGCGGTTCGCGCCACTCGGGTGCGAGTTGTATAACTAGGTCCACTAGGACACACAAGAGGGAACAACCAAAAGCAGGCCGCTATGGCTTTACGGCAACAGTCGGGCCAGCGCGGGCACATCGGCCAGCGCGCGCAGCACATCGTTGAGGTGCGTGCAGCCCAGCGTTCCGGGCAGGGTTTCCAGCACGGCATCGCGGAATTCCGCGACATTGCGCCCCACCATGCGCGTTGCCTTGACCGATGCGCCGGGGCATTCGCGATAGGGCAGGATCAGCGGCAGCGCCTGAAGCGCCAGCAACTGGCCGGTTTCCGGGTTAATCTCGGCAAAGACGCGGTATTCGTGGATAGCGGTGCGCCCGCCATCGGGATTGCTGCCGCTGTCCTGAAAGCCCGCATCGACCTTGATCAGCCCGCCTTCCCGCCACAGGTCGATTCGCCGCGCCCGGCGCTTTTGCGGGCCTTCCTGGAACGGCATCGAATGCCAGCCCAGCGGATCGTCGGGGTTTTCCAGCGGGCCGACCGCCGTGAACGACTGGTTGACGTTGTCGGGCGTGCCATCCGCCTTGAAGCTGCTGCCGCCGACCGTGAACCCGGTGCAGATGTTGTCCATCACGCCCTTGCGCCCGGCGGTGGATGGCTGGGCGCTGCGCTGCGGGGCACTGGCCCAGTCGCCGCGCCACTGCGACCAGATCCAGCCCGCCACCAGGCTGGCCCCGGCATAGTCATCCAGCAGCTGGAACAGCGGCGTCCCGCGCGCATCGCCCAGCTTGCCCGCCAGCACCTGCCGACTGGCCCCGCCCGCGCGCACGCCGACCAGCTCGGGCACGCGCGGATGCGCGGGAACCGTCTCGATCGCCAGGATCTCGCGGATCGGAGAGGCCGTGATGCGGAAGCCCGCGCTGGCCAGCACTTGCGGTTCGCCGTCATCGCCGGGCGTCAGCAGATCGCGCGCGCGGCCGACCATGTCCCACGGCTGGCCGAACCCGTCTGGCCAATCCGAATCGATCGAGGTCGTGCGCCGGATCGAACCCGGCCGCCGCAGCGGGGCATGGCCCGCTGACTGGCGGGCAAAGGCAAACTGCTGCGGCCGGTCCATGGGTCTGGCTCCTTACTTCGGCGGCATGCGGATCGCGCCGTCGAGGCGGATGCACTGGCCGTTGAAATAGGTATTGCGCGCCAGCTCGCACACCAGCGAGCCGAATTCCGGCGGCTTGCCGAGGCGCTTGGGGAACGGCACCGATGCTTCAAGGCCCGCAAAGATCGCCGGGGCCTTATCCTGCACCGCCAGCATCGGGGGGGTGGCGAAAATGCCCGGCAGGATCGCGTTGACCCGGATGCCGACGTCCATCAGATCGCGCGCCATCGGCAGGACCATCGCGTTGACCGCGCCCTTGCCGCCGCCATAGGCGACCTGCCCGATCTGGCCATCCTGCGATGCAGCGGACGACGTCATGATGATGCAGCCGCGTTCACCGTCCTCGTTCAGCGGGTCGGAATTGGCCATGCCCAGCGCGGCGTGGCTGGCAATGCGGTAGCTGGCGGTGAAGATGCCTTCCGCCGAACGCGCGATCATTTCGGTCGGGTTGCGCTTGTAGCCGCCGGTGGTCTTGTCGAACGAGATCGTCTTGCCCCCGCCGGTGACCACCGCGCAGTGGACCACGATCCGTTCCTGCCCGTGAGCGGCGCGGGCCTTTTCATACCCGGCCACGACGCTGTCCTCGGACGTGATGTCGACCTTGCAGAACACGCCGCCGATGGCCTTGGCGACTTCTTCGCCGCCAGCTTCGTTGACGTCGAAAATGGCGACTTTCACGCCAAGCGCCGCCAGCGCTTCGGCGCTCGCGCGGCCAAGGCCGGATGCCCCGCCGGTCACGATGGCGGCGATGGTGTTATCAAGCTTCATGGGGTACTCCTGTGCTGGTTCATTGCAGTGCCTCGATATTCCCGCCGTCCACCACCAGCACTTGCCCGGTGATGTAACCGGCGCGGGCCGAACAGAGGAACGCGGCCGCATCGGCCATGTCCTCGGGCGTGCCCATCCGCCGCACGGGCCATTCGGCCACGCGCTCGGCGATATGCTGGTCGTAAGTCTGGCCTTTGTCAGCCGCGATTTTCGTGAAAACCTGCCGGAACTGCGGCGTGGCAATCGCCCCGGTGCCCAACGTGTTGACGGTGATGCCGAACGGCCCCAGCTCCGCCGACAGAGTCTTCGACAGCGCCAGCGCGCCAACCCTGTAGGTATTCTGCGCGGCGCGCGGCAGCTTGCGGTGGGGCTGCTTCACCGAATTGGTCCCGATGGTCAGGATCCGCCCCCAGCCCTGCGCGCGCATCTGCGGAAACACCGCCTGCACCAGCCACCGAAACGCCATGACGTTGTTGGTGTTGGCCGCCGCGAACGTATCATCATCGACGTCCAGAAACGCACCCTTGGGGCCGGAATCGACATTGAAGATCGCGATGTCGGGCGCGGCGCCGAACGCATCGATGCAGGCCTGCACCGCACGGGCGATGCCATCCTGCGTGGTGCAATCCGCTGAAATGCCCGCGCAGCCATGGCCGATTTCCGCGACCGCCAGATCGATATTCGCCTGCGTCCGCGCCGCGATCATCACCTTGCAGCCTTCGGCGGCGAAGCGCTGCGCGCAGGCCAGGCCGATCCCCTGCGACCCGCCGGTCACCAGCGTCACTTTGCCCGCGATGCCAAGGTCCATCGCCTAATGCTCCTGCTGCGCTTTGAGCCGCTGCTGGAGCAGTTCATTGCGGCTACCCGCCGGGGCGATGGTCGATCCGCCGTCCAGCTTGATCGAGGTGCCGGTGATGTAATCCGCCGCTGGCGAAGCCAGGAACAGGCACGCGCGCGCCACGTCCGCCGGCGTGCCCGCGCGGCCGACCGGGACGGTTGCGCCGTACGCCTCCAGCCCGTCATCCCCCAGCACGGCGCGCGCCCGGGCGCTGGCGACAAGGCCGGGATTGACCGCGTTGACCGTGATCCCCTCGCCCACCACATCGCAGGCCGCACCGCGCACGAACGCATCGAGCGCCGCCTTGGCCATGCCATAGGCGGTCATGTTCGGCACGACCGAGGCTGTCCCGTTGACCGATCCGATCGCAATGAACCGCCCGCCGCCGGGGGCCTGCGCCAAATGCGGGCGTCCCGCCTGGAGCAGCCACCAGGCCGCCTTGGCGATGCTGGCGAACCCGGCTTCCATCGCGTCATCGCTGACGTGGCCCAGCCCGCCGTGGGGAATGTCCGCCGCGCAGTGGACGATCACGTCCACCCCGCCGAACTCCGCCACCGTCGCCGCAACCAGCGCGTCGCACTGCGCATGGTCCTTGACGTCCAGCTGGAACAGTTCGGCCATGCCGCCCCCATCGAGGATCGCGGCGAGCGCTTCCTCGGCATAGGACATGGTGCGCGCGCCGATCATCACTTTTGCGCCCGCAGCGGCAAAGGCTTCGGCAATGCCGCGCCCCAGTCCGCGTCCGGCGCCGGTGACGATCACGCGCCTGCCCGCGAATTCGCTCATGCCGCCTGCTCCTCGAACAAGGCCCGCAGGCCGGGCGCCGATGGCTTCATCGACGGGGTGCGCGGGAAATCCGCGACGAACCGGAAATGCACCGGCACCTGATAGGCAATCAGCCGCTCTTTCAGGAAGGCTTTCAGCGCGTCCAGGTCCGGCGCTTCGGCCCCGTCGCGCAGGATGATCGCGGCGGCCGGAACCGCACCCAGCCGGTCATCAGCTACGCCGACCACGGCAGCCTCGCGCACTGCCGGATGCTGGTGCAGTGCCTTCACCACGTCGTCGGGGTGGACCTTGAACCCGCCGCGAATGATCGCGTTGTCGGCGCGGCCCCGGATGAACAGGAAATTGTCCGCATCCAGCACGGCCCGGTCGGTCGTGCGCAGCCATGCGCCGCCGTCGATGCGGTGGACCGGCCCCAGCTGATCGCCTTTGAGTTCCAGCAGGCCCTCGCTGCCGAGCGGCAGCGGCGCGCCCGTTTCGGGGTCGACGATCCGAGCGGCCACGTTGGCGTGGACCCGGCCCGCCGCGCCGCGCTTTGCCTGCCAGTGGGCGCGAAAATCGTCGAGGCTCCACCCGGCAATCGCCCCGGCAAATTCGGTCGCGCCATAATTGGCCAGCACCGGGATGCCGTACTTGTCCAGCACCGCATCGACCAGTTCGGGCGGCAGCGGCGCGGTGCCGCTGATTACCGCGGACAGGCTGGACAGCGCGGCAGGATCGACGTCGGCCTCCAGCAGCATGCGCAGCGCCGATGGCACCGCGCCCGCCACTTTGGGCCGGTTGCGGCGGATCGCATCGACCCAACCTGCGACCGTGAACTTTTCCAGCAGCCCGATCTTGCGGCCCGCCAGCAGTGCGCCGATGCAGCCATAGATCCCGCCGATATGGGTCAGCGGATTGTTGACCATCGTCACGCCAGAGCGAAGCTGCGGTCGGTCGGCAAATTCGCGGTTCCGCTCGTACTTGGTGAACCCGGCAAAGCTGGCCTCGAACGAGGCGCGGGTCAGCGGCACGCGCTTGGGCGCGCCAGTGGTGCCGCTCGTCAGCATCTCGATCGCCACGCCGGGCGAGGTTTGCGCTGCGGCGCTTGGGCGCTCGCACCCGGGCAGCAAGCGCACCCCCTCCAGCCGCGCGCCAATCACGATCACGGCCGTGCCCGCGCGGGCAAAGCTGGCGGCAATGCCGGGACGCGCCGCATCGCCTTCGTCTGCCACGATCACCGGCAGGCCCAGCGTTTCGACATCGGCGAACAGCTTGTCGTCAGGCAGTGCGGGGTTGAGCGAGACAAGGCAGCGGTCCGTCGCCAGCACTGCCAGGATCGCCGCGATATGGCCGGGCCGGTTGCGCAGCATCACCCCCACGCGCGCGTCGGGCGGCAGGTCCATGCCCGCCAGCGCGGCCTCGATTCCCGCCACGGTGCGGGCCAGATCGCCCCACGAATAATCGCGGCCTTCAAAGTCGATCTCGGCCCGGTCCGGGTCCAGCGCCATGATCGCGCGCAACGTATCGGTCATCGCGGACATCAGCGCGTCCGCCCCGCCGCAGCGCCCTTGGCCCCGCCAGTTCCCCGCCGGCCCGCAAGCCGCGCTGCCCATGCATCCAGATATCCCATGCGGCAATTGTGCCGAGATATATCACCTAGTGCAATAACTCTTTCTCAATCGATCAGCGACTGGAATGCCTGCACCAGCCAAGCGCGCGTTTCATCCGACAGCGCGCCGTCCAGCGCGGCGAGCGGATAGACCTGCCGGTAGAGCGTCAACCCCGATGCCAGCAACGAAAAGCAGGCCGCCTTTTCCGCGCCACGCACTGGCCCGTACCAAGCGGCCAGAGGTTCCAGGAACAGTTCGGTCAGCAGGCGGTCGGTAATAGCGCGCGCGGTCGGATCGGCGCTGGCCAGCAGCATCATCGGCAGCGGATTGCGTTGCTGCGGCGCGGGGGCCAGCAACATCCGCACCACCGCTTCGCCAAATTGATCGCGCGGGAATCCCAGGACCACCCGCGCATCAAGCAGTGCCGAAAGCGCCGCTTCATACAGCTTTTCCTTCGACCCGAAGTAGCGGCTGACCAGTGCGGGATTGACCCCGGCAGCGGCCGTGATCTCGCGCACGCCGGTATCGGTATAGCCCTTGGTCGAGAATGCCTGCTGCGCAGCATGCAGAATTGCTGCGCGGGTGCGCGCTGCATCGCGTTGGGGGCGGGGATCGGCGTCGGCCATTGACATGATATGTATACCGCTGTTTACTTAAGCGCAAGTCAGGAGAACGACTCGATGGGAGAAGCTGTGGGCGGACCGGTACGCGAACCGGTCTTCGAATTCGACTATGTGCGTGATCCGGCCATTCTGGCCGACGTGCACGCCGGATACTGGCGCCTTAAGGAAACGGCCCCGCCGGTATTCTGGACACCGTGCAACGGCGGCCACTGGGTGGTGAACTGTGCGGACGCAGCGATTGAGGTGCTGCGGCATCCCGACCGGTTTTCCAGCAAGTTCCTGTCCATCCCCCCCAACCCCAACCAGCCGCGCATGATCCCGGAATCGCTCGATCCGCCGGAGCATCGCCCCTATCGCCAGCTGCTGCGCCCGTACTTCGAAAGCAAGGCGATCGAACCGCTGGAGCCGCGCATCACCGAATGGGCGGAAAAGCTGATCGGCGATGTCGCGGACAAGGGCGGCTGCGAATTCGTCGACGCGCTGGGTTCGCGCTTTCCGGTGTCGGTGTTCATGGAAATGTTCGGGTTCCCGCTGGACCAGTTCGATTTCTTCCGCGCCACCGTGGTCGAATACTTCGACGCGCAGGTCGATGACCAGCGCCGCATGGAACTGACCATGCAGATTCTGGGTGCGCTGACTCAACTGATCGAGGCGCGCCGGGTGGAGCCGAAGGACGACCTGGTGTCCACGCTCGTCCACGTCGATTTCGAGGGCCGCAAGCTGTCGCAGGACGAGCTGATCTCGATCGGGTTCCTGATGTTCCTGGCGGGGCTAGACACGGTGGTCAACGCGCTCGCCTTTGGCATGCGCCACCTGGCGAATGATGCGGCGCTGCGCACCCGGATGATCGAGGACCATGACGCGATCCCGGCCATCGTCGAGGAACTGATGCGCCGCTACACTTTCGTGTCCACGCCCCGCTACATCACGCAGGATACGGTGGTAAGCGGCGTGCAGTTCTACGCCGGGGACTCCGTGCTGGTGCCGCTTAACGTCGTCGGCTGGGACGAAAAGCTGACCAGTTGTCCCGCCGAAGTGCGGCTGGACCGCCCGCACTGCCGCCACGCCGGATTTGGGTCGGGCATTCACACGTGCCTGGGCATCCACCTCGCGCGGCTCGAAATGGTCACGTTCTACCGCACCTGGGCCGAGAAGATCGGCCACTTCCGCATCGCCGAACAGGCCCCGCTGCGCTTTCGCGGCGGATCGGTTCAGGCGCTTGAAGCCCTGCACCTTGAATGGGAGCCGAAATAATGACTATCGCCATTCCCACCGTCCACCTTCACCTTGGCCACGAGACGCGAACCAGCGGTTCAGGCGGCACCCGCACCCACATCCACCCGGTCAGCGGCGAGGCACTGGCGGAGGTTCCGCTGGCCGGTCCCGCTGAAGTAGAAGCCGCAGTCGCCAAGGCTGAAGCCGCGCGTGAAGGCTGGCGCCGGACCTCGCCCGAGGCGCGCAGGGCGATGCTCTACAAGCTGGCCGACCTGCTGATGGAAAAGCAGCAGCAGTTCGCCGAAATGGCTGCGCTGGATGGCGGCACCCCGCTGATGCAGGGCGCGCGCGGGGTGGAAACCGCCGTAAGCTGGATGCGCTACTACGCGGGCTGGTGCGACAAGCTGACCGGCGATCTGATGAGCACGTTCGATACGCGCGGCGAATTTTCCTATTCCGTACCCGAACCGATCGGGATCGTCGGGATCATCAACACCTGGAACGGCCCGCTGATCGGCATGGGGATGAAAGTGTCCCCCGCCCTCGCCGCTGGTAACTGCGTGATCCTGAAGCCCGCCGAAATCACCCCGTTCGCGCCCGAGTTGTTCGCGCAGTGCTGCAAGGAAGCGGGCATTCCCGATGGCGTGATCTCGGTCTTGCCGGGAACGGGCGAAGCGGGGGACGCCATCGTGCGCCACCCGCGCGTGCGCAAGATCAGCTTCACCGGCGGGCCGATCACCGCGCGCAAGATCCTCACCGCCGCAGCCGAGCAGATCAAGCCAAGCGTGATGGAACTGGGCGGCAAGTCGGCCAGCCTGGTGTTCCCTGATTGCGACCTGCAAGCCGCCGCCGAGCGCGCGGTATTCTGGACCATCGGCTGTCTGGCGGGGCAAGGCTGTGCCCTCCCCACCCGGCAGCTCGTCCAGGCCGACGTCTATGACGAATTCGTCGAAAAGATGGTCGCCATTGCCCAGCAGTTCAAAGTCGGCGATCCAATGGAACCCGGCGTGATGGTCGGCCCGGTGATCAGCGCCGCCGCCGTGGAGCGCATCACCGGCATGTTTGATCGCGCGACGGCGGACAAGGCCTGCACGTTCCTGATGGGCGGCAAGCGCGCCGGGGGCGCCCTCGCCAAGGGCAACTTCATCGAACCGACGATCATGGTCGATGTCGATCCCGACCACGAAATCGCCCAGGTCGAAATCTTCGGGCCAGCCGTGGCGATCCTCAAGTTCCACACCGAAGACGAAGCAGTCGCCATCGCCAACAACAGCGAATATGGCCTGTCCGCCTATATCCAGACCAACGACATCCAGCGCGCCCACCGCCTGGCCGAACGGCTGCATGCAGGCGGCGTCTATATCAACGGCGGCTTCCAGATCAATTCGCACACCCCGTTTGGCGGGGTCGGCATTTCCGGCTTCGGCAAGGAAGGCGGTAAGGCCGGGATCGACGAATTCCTGCACTACAAGACCGTCACCATCGGCGTCGGCGCGCCGATCTTCCCCAAGTAAGGAGCCGGAAACATGGCTGACTTCACCAACGAAAACTTCCGCGTCGATGGCAAGGTGGCGATCGTCACTGGAGCTGGCGGGCGCGGCAATTCCATCGGCCGGGCCTATGCGGTTGCTCTCGCCAGCGCGGGCGCCAGCGTGGTCGTCGCGGACCTCAATGGCGAAGGCGCGCAAAAGGTCGCGGACGAGATCACCGGCCTGGGCGGCAAGGCGATTGCCGTGCAAGTCGACATAACCGACACCGCTTCGGTCGAAGCGATGGCGGCAGCAGCCAAGGCGGCGTTTGGCGGGATCGACATCCTGGTCAACAACGCCGCACTGATGGTGGAAATCGTCGACAAGCCGCTGATGCAGACCGATCGCGCCCGGTTCGACAAGGGCATGGCGGTCAACGTCTGGGGTGCGATCAACTGCGCGCAGGTGGTCGCACCGTTCATGGCGGAACGCGGCGGCGGGGCCATCGTAAACCAGGTGTCCGCCGGGGCCTATCCCGCGCAGTCCTATTACGGCGTCACCAAGATCGCGCTGCACGGGGCGACCACCACGCTGGCGACCGAGCTTGGCCGCCAGAACATTCGCGTCAACGCCATCGGTCCGGGCATGACCAAGACCGATGCGGGCCTGGCCCTGACCCCGGAAGACAGCCCGCTGGTCCAGGCCATCGCCTCGCGCGCGCCGATCCAGCTGCGCGACACGCCCGATGCGCTGTGCGGTGCGCTGCTGCTGCTGGTGTCCGAAGCCGGACGCTGGATGACCGGACAGGTGCTCAACGTCGATGGCGGCTGGGTGATGCGCGGCTAGTGTGCATTCAGTCAATTCTGAAGCCAGCTGCGATCCAGCAATTTCCGCAGTGCTTTGGTATATCGGATGGACAGGGCGGACCAATCGCGCCCGGCAAGACTGGCAAGTCCGATCTGGGCATGCCAGTCCTGCAATTCCGGAAGGTTCAGGGCCACCAATTGGCCGCGCTGCAACTCCTCGGCAATCGCACCTTCGATCGCCAGGAGTACCGCATCGCTTGAAATCGCGAATCGGATCAACAGGTCCAGATTTTCGCAGGCGAGGCGGCCAGTCTGGGCATCGGTTGATGCGCGAATGGCGTCATCGGAATCAAGTCTGGTGCGCGGCAAGTTAGGAGTAGCCCGGACAAAGGGCCGCAAGTCTTCAACCAACAAGTCAGCACAGCCGGCCAGCGGATGCCCGGATCGCACAAAATAGCCGGTCCGCGCCTTGCCAATCCTGTCGATCTGAATAGCTGGCTGCCCCGCAGCCGCGCGCCCGTCAGCAACGAAGAAGTCGATCTCTCCAGCCAGCAGTCCTGAAACCAGCCGTTCCACCGGCAATATGTGGATCTGCAAATCAACTTCTTGGCCGGGCTTCCAACACTCCACCAGCAACGGTTCTGCCAGTCGGCTGAACATCGGACCCAGCCCTATCCGGACTCGTCCGGCTTCACCGCTGGCTAGCTGCCTGGCCGCCTGTTCCAGGTTCGAAGCCTGACGCAACACCATTCGAGCCTGCGAAATCACATCCTGACCTGCCTCGGTCAGCACAATCCGGCCGGGCTCGCGGATGAACAGGGTAAGCCCAAGTGAATGCTCGAGTGCCTGTATCGACCGGCTGAGTGCTGGTTGGGAAATTGCGAGACGATCGGCCGCAGCAGTGAAGCTGCCGAAATCGGCAAGCCCGACGGCGTGGCGAAGATGCTTGAGATTCATGACCGCATCATGCGCTAATTGCATGATATCGTCTATAATTATGCATTAGACGAATGATTGTCGTTGCGCGATGTTCGCGTGACAACAAAACGGGGAGATTGATGGCCATGCAACCACAGCACTGGATCCTGGTCCTTGTCGCCGGCATCTTCGTGATCGAACTGCTGACCGGGCGGCACCGCAAGGTTCACCGCCCGCGCGACATCGCGATCATGCTGTCGGTCATTGCCTCCAGCCAAATCACCCGGGTGGGGATGGCCTGGCTGACCGCGACGGTGATCGGTCTGCTGATCCCGGCCGGCAAGGGCCTGTTGGCCGGCGCGCCGGTCTGGGCCGGGTTCATCGGCCTGCTGCTGGTGGCGGAATTCTGCCAGTACTGGATCCATCGCTGGGCGCACGATTCAAAGCGCCATCCGCTGCTCCACGGAATGCACCGCACCCATCACAGCGCGCCTTATGTCAATGTTACGCTGATGTACCGGACCAACCTGGTCTGGCCGCTGATCCACAGCTACACCTGGTGCGCGGCGCTGGGGCTTTACCTGGGCATGCCGGCTGCCACAGCCGCGTTCTACCTGACGATCATGGCGTGGAACGCGCTGACCCACAGCGACTGGCGCTGGGATGATGCGATCATTGCCCGTGTGCCGGGCGGCGGGCGGCTGACCCGGGCGATGGAACTGATCTTCGTCACCCCGCGAATACACCATACCCATCACGGCTATGGCAAGGACGGCAAGACCTATCGCAACTTCTGCACCATGCTGAGCTTCTACGACCGCCTGTTCGGCACGCTGCACGTGCCGGAAGGCCGCCCCTGGCGCTATGGCCTGCCCGGCGGCGAGCATCACTGGGCGCGACAGCTGCTCTATCCGCTGGTCCCGCTGGGCGAGGCCAAGCGCCGGTAGAGCTCAGTAGTCCTCATCCAGCGTGAAGTCCGCCTTGGACGCGGCGCATTCGGGGCAGACCCAGTCATCGGGTACGTCCTCCCACAAGGTGCCGGGGGCAATGCCCTCGTCCGGCCAGCCCAGCGCCTCGTCATAGACGGTGCCGCAATAGAAACAGAGGTAGCGGCGTTTTCCCGCCTCGCTCATTTGACGCTCCCCGGGTCCCAGACCAGTTCGAGGGTGGTGATCGTCGCCACCGAACGCGCGCTGACGCGGGGATTGGTGCCGGGCTTGATAGCGAAATCGGGGATCCGCTTCAGCCACTCCTCCAGAAAGATGCGCAGTTCGGTGCGGGCCAGCACCGACCCGACGCAGCGGTGCACCCCGCCGCCGAACGTGGCGTTGGCCCCCGGCTTGACCCGGTGGAAATCCACGGTCAGCGGATCGGCGAACTTGTGTTCGTCCAGCCCATCCATCGGGGTCGGCGCCATGATCATGTCGCCCGCCTTCAGCGTGACCCCGCCCAGTTCCACATCGGCCTTCACCTCGCGCGCCAGGATCGCGATGGCAAAGCGCCGCAGCAGTTCCTCGTTGGCGTTGGGGATCAGCTCCGGCTGTTCCACCAGCAGGCGGCGGTGTTCGGGGTGCGTGGCCAGGAACTGGGCATAGAACCCAAGCGTCGATGCCACCGTATCGAGCCCGCCCAGCAGCAGCAGCAGAATCATGCCAGTCAGGGGAAAGTCCGCGATCGGCTGGCCATCGACTTCGGCCTGCACGATCGTGCTGATCAGGTCAGTGCCGGGATTGGCGCGCCGCTCGGCCACTTTGGCCATGCCGTAAGCCATCAGCTTGGCCCCGGCCGCATTGCGCTCTGCCTCGGTTCCGCCGCGCATTGCCGCTTCGGCGACTTCGGTCAGATAGGGCCGGTCGGACGCGGGCAGGCCGACGATTTCCATGAAGATCGCAATCGGCAGATGCTGGGCGAACTGGCCGATGAACTCGCAGTGGCCATCGTGCTTGAAGCCGTCGATCAACTCGATCGACAGCTCGCGCGCGCGTTCGCCCAGCTTGCCCACGGCCTTGGGCGACAGCGCGGCTTGCAACAGGGCGCGATAGGGCGCGTGGTGCGGCGGATCGAGTTGCAGCGGCACCAGGGGCGGGCGGCTGTCATCGTAAGGGCCGACCATGATCCGGCGCGATGAAAAGTGATCGCTGTCCGCCAGCACCTTGGCCACGGTATCGTGCGTCCGCGCGATCCAGTGACCGCCGTTGTGCGGGGTCCACAGCACATCGGCAGGCCGCGATTGCAGGATTTCGCGCATCGAGCGCTGGTAGTCCAGTCCCTCCACCGGGAAGTCATAAAGATCGAAATCGATCACCCGGTCAGCCGGTACGTGGGCTGGATGGTCCAGTGCTGCACTTGTCATGGTATCTGCTCCTCTCCTGCCGGCCCGCGTTCAAGCGGCGTCCGGCGTGGTTCCCAAAAGTTCGGTCAGGATCGCGACCATCCGTTCCCCGGCGCTCGGTTCCGCTGCACCAGCCCCAAGCCGCGCCTCGGTAATCAGCTGGTGCGCCAGCGATTGCAGCAATATGCCCAGCACATCCGCCGACACCCGGCAGCCACCCGCGCGGGTAATGAAGGCCTGCGCCAGCTGGCGGGTGCGCGTAGCAATCTCGGCGGAAAATGCCCGGTAGCGTTCGGCCACTTGCGGGTTGCGCAAGGCTTCGAGCTGCAACTCGGCCTGAAACAGAAAGTCATCTGCATTGCGCGCGAAGGCATCGAACCGGCGCTGCAACGCGGGCAGCACTTCCGCGAGCGAACCCTCCGCATCCAGCAGCGCCTGCCACGCGTCGATTTCCGCCGCCTGATGCTGCGCCTGCAATTCCAGCAGCAGTTCATGCTTGTCGGCAAAGTTGGAATAGAACGCCCCGCGCGAGTAGCCGGCGCTTTCGCTGATCCGGTCAATCGAGGCCGCTGCCACCCCGCGGCGCGCGAATTCATGCCGCGCCGCCTGCGCCAGCCGGATGCGGGTTTGCGCCTGGCTCTCGCTGCGGCTGAGGCGCTGGGTACGCACGTTCATTCGGATACATCCTTGTATCTGGATGCCTGTGCATAGGTTGGGCGCCGCGCCTGCTTCCTTGACCCAGATCAACGCCGAGAAGCGCACCGCCACACAAATTGATTATACGTCAATTTTTGATTGAGCCACGCGACCTCCGGCGTTACCGTCCGTTCCAACCGAGACAACGACGACAGTTGGGAGAGACAGATGGCCGCCGATATCCTGGGCTATGCGGGCAAACGTGTGGTGGTGATGGGGTGCTTTTCCGGCACGGGCGAGGCTTGCGCCCGCCAGCTGGTGGCGCTGGGCGCCGAAGTGCACGGCGCGGATATCCGCCCTTCCCCCGTCGCAGGCCTCGCCTCGTTCACGCAAGTCGATCTGAAAGACGCGGCTTCCATCGAAGCGGGCGTGGCCGGGATCGGCGGCGAAATCGACGCGCTGTTCAACATTTCCGGCCTGCCGCAGACGTTTCCGGGTGAAGATGTCGTCACGGTCAACTTCCTGGGTATCCGCCACTGGACCCATGCATGGCTGCCCCGCATCCGCGCGGGCGGCGCGATCGTCACCGTATCGTCGCTGGGCGGCATGAACTATCTGGCCCGCCAGCCGCTGCTGGCCGAATTCATGGGCAATGCCGATATCGCCGCAGGTCGCGCCTGGTATCTGGCCAATGCCGCAACGGCGGGCGATCCCTATACCCTGTCGAAGGAAGCGGTGAACACCTGGACCCAGCAGAGCGCCCCCGCCCTGATGGCGCGCAACATCCGCATCAACTGCACCATGCCCAGCCCGATCGACACCCCGATGCTGGACGATTTCCGCAAGGTTGCGGGCGATGCCGTGCTGGGCGCCTTTGCCAAGGCCAAGGGCCGTTTTTCAACGCCGGAGGAGCAGGCCCTGCCGCTGATCCTGCTCAACAGCGATGCCGCCAGCTTTGTATCGGGCGTGTGCCTGGCGGTCGATGCCGGGCTGTCCGGCGGGCTGGCCACCGGCGCGCTCAATATGCAGCAAATGCTGGCCGAGGCTGCTGCGGGCTGAGCGTCAGCCCCGCGCCCCCAGCATGAACGCCACGGTATAGGCCGCCGCCGACTTGAGCGCGGCGTAACCAATGCCCTGATCTTCATGCGTGATAGGGCCGATCGCGGCGAGGCGCTCCAGCATCATCAGGATCGTCCCGGCGCAGGCCCGCGCCGACAGGTCGGACGGGGCAAGGCCAGCCGCCTGTGCCCGCGCGATCTGCTCGGTCAGCGCCCCCATCATCGGCGTCGCCGCCTGCATCCGGGCCTTGTAGAACCGGTCGTCGCCCTCCTCCGCCGCCAGATTGCGGACGCGAAAGATCGTGCGGTGGCGATTCCACAGCGCCGTATAAGCCTCCACAAACGGCAGTGCGTGCTGGGCTGCACCCGGCGCAAGCCAGTCCTGCCCCAGCAGCGCTTCCAGTTCGGGCGAGGTTTGCGAGGCGGTTTCCAGCGCTGCCAGCACCACTTCTGGCACGCCGCGAAAATAGACATAGAACGTGGCGGGCGAGGTATTGGCCGCGCGCGCCACATCCACCACCGACACATCGCGCAAGCCGTGCGTTTCCAGCAGGTCAACCGTCACATCGATCAACAGCTGGCGGGTGCGCTCCCCCTTCGAGCCGATCTTCTGGCCGTAATGGTTGTAGGCGTCAGGCCGAGGACGCGGCGCAGGTCTGGACTTGGTTTGCGCAGGTGCGGTCATGGTCGTTGCTGTTCCGGGGGCCGGAATGCCCGGCCCGGTTGAAATCTCTTCGCCGATTGCTTGCCATAAGGCAAGGAATTGACGTAACGTCAATAACTGGACGAGCGGGGCCGAACCCCGCCGGACCACTTGGGAGAATTGGGAAATGCACGAACTGGCAGGCAAAGTCGCGATCGTCACCGGTGCGTCGAAGGGCATGGGGCGGCACTTTGTGACGGCGCTGGTGGCGGCAGGCATGAAGGTTGCGTGCCTTGCCCGGGCTTCGGCAGAGCTTGACGCGCTGGCGGCCGAGCTGGGCGATGCGGTGCTGGCCATCCCCTGCGATGTCGCCTCGTCAGACCAGGCCAGCGCCGCCATCGCTGCTGCTGCCGCGCACTTTGGCCGGATTGACGTGGTGGTGAACAACGCCGCGATCTATCACCCCTTCGCGTTCGACACCGGGTCGGACGAGATCATCCGCGCGCACGTCGATGTGAATGTGCTGGGCGTCGCGTGGATCATCCGCGCCGCAATCCCGCACTTGCGCGCCGCGCAGGGCCAGATTTTCACAATCAGCAGCGAATCGGTGCGCCTGCCCTTCCCGATGCTGGCGCTCTACGCCGCCACCAAGGCGGCGGTCGAGACGCTGTCTGAAGGGCTGCGCGAAGAACTGCGCAGCGACGGCATCCGCGTGGGCATCCTGCGGTCAGGCTCTGTCTCCGGCGGAGCGGGCGGGGCTAGCTGGTCCGATGAAACCAAGGCCGCGTTCTATACCAAGATCCTCAGCACCGGCCACGCCGCGATGAGCGGCTCACCCGCCACGCCCGAATCGATGGCGCGCGCGCTGGTCGCCGCGCTGGCGCTGCCGCGCGACATCAGCGTCGATCTGATCGAAGTGCGCGCCGCGCAGGCAGGCCTGCCCGAAGGCGCAAAGGCCGTTGCCGGGGCCTCCGCTTGACCGCCGCGCGTATGCCCTGGGGGCTGATCGCCGCGCTGTGGGTCGCCGAAATGGCCAGCGCGTTCGAAAGCGCGATGATCCTTGCCGCGCTGAAAGTGCTGGTGGCGCAGTTCCGCGATCCGGCGATGGTCGGCTGGCTGGTTACGGGGTTCCTGATTGTCGGGGCGGCAGCGTCGGCCGTGGTCGGTCGGCTGGGCGACCTTTATGGCCGCCGCCGCGTGCTGCTGATCGTGCTGACCGGGGGCGCGATCGGATCGCTGATCAGCGCGCTGTCCAACTCGTTCGCCATGCTGCTGGCAGGCCGGGTGCTGCAAGGCGTGACGGCCACGATCCTGCCGCTGTGCATCGGGCTGGTCCGCGAAAACCTGCCCGCGGATCGCGTGCCGAGCGGCATCGGCCTGATGATTTCGGGCGCTTCGGTCGGCACGGCGGCAGGACTGATCGCGGGCGGCGTGATTGTTGACCACTTCAGCTGGCACGGCATCTTCGCCGCCAGTGCCAGCTTCTGCGCGGCGGCCTGGCTGGCCGTGCGGGTTCTGGTGCCGGTTTCGCCCACCGGCGTTTCGGGCGAGCCGATCGACTGGCTGTCGGGCCTGCTGTTCGCACCCGGCGTGACGCTGGTCCTGCTCTACCTGATGGGCGGCAAGGCCTGGGGCTGGGCCAGCGCCGAGGCCGTGGGCCTGCTGCTGGCGGGTATCGCGCTGTGCGCGTGGTGGGTGCAGCTCAGCCTGCGCAGCGCCAATCCGCTGATCGACGTCCGCGCGCTGGCGAGCCGCCCGATCGCCGTGTGCTGCGCGGCCAGCGCCCTGATCGCAATGGGAACCTTGCAGATCACAGTGTTCTTCTCGCTGCTGCTGCAAGCCCCCACCTGGACGGTCGCCGGACTGGGCCTCACTGCCACCGTGGCGGGCTTTGCCAAGCTGCCGTCCAACCTCACCTCGGTCCTCGCCGGGCCGCTGGGCGGCTGGCTGACCGGGCGCGGGGGCGGGCGGTTTGCAATGGTAACAGGCGGACTGATCACCACGCTGGGCTGGGTCATGGTGCTGATCGACGCCAGCAGCGTCGGCATCATCATCGCCGAACTGATCGTGATCTCGTTCGGCACGACAATGCTGTTCGCGGTCGCGCCGACGATCATCGCCGCCGCCGCCCCGCCGCAGCGCACCAGCGAAGTCACCGGAATGCTGGGCGTGATCCGCAGCCTGTTCATGGGGATCGGATCGCAGCTGGTCGCCACCCTGCTGGCGATCGACAGCGTGACGAACGGCCGGGAAACCTATCCCTCGCCGTTCGCCTATCAGGTGACGCTGGACGCGATCACTGCGCTGTCATTCGGCGCGGTGCTGGTATCGCTGGCACTGCCGGGACGGAAAGCGCCGGGCTGACGCGGCCTTTCCGCGCCCGCCGCCGATCAGACCTGCAACGTGGCCCCGCCGCTGACCCGGATCGTCTCTCCGGTCACGAAGCTAGCGCCCGGCGAAACCAGCCATAGCATCGCGCTGACAATGTCCTGTTCAGCGCCGTCACGTTTCACGATCTGCATCCCTTTGACATGAGCCATGACGTCCGGGGACAGTTCGTTGCGGATGGTGTCGGTCAGGATCAGGCCCGGCGCGAGTGCGTTCACCCGGATCCCGTCCCCACCCAGTTCGTGCGCAAACGAGACCGTCAGCCCGCGCACGGCCAGCTTCGACACGCCATACGCCATTTGCGAGCCATATGCCGCCATCGACGAGATGTTGACGATTGCCGCGCCTTCCCGGCCCGCCATGAATGGCCGCGCGGCAAGCGTGCAATAGATCACGCCCCAGATGTTCACCTCGAACATCCGCCGCGTCCGGGCCGTGCCAAGTTCGCCAATCGGCTTGTTGGCCTCGGCCGAATGTATTCCGGCATTGTTGATCAGGATGTCGATGCCGCCATACCGCTTGGCGATATCCTGCATCAGGTCATGCATGGCCTGCTCGTCAGAGACGTCGCCGGCCGCCGCCTCGGCGTTTGGCCCGATCTCTGCCGCGGTCAGCCGGGCCGCCGCAAGATCGAGGTCAACCAGGATGACTTTCATCCCCTGATCGGCCAGCGCGTGCCCGAAGGCTTTGCCAAACCCCCGCGCGCCGCCGGTTATCACGGCGACGCGTTGCTGCAAACTCGTCATTGTTACGTCCTTTCATTGGCCGGGCAGAGCCCGGCCAGGCAACAACCAGGCGTCACTTCCACGCCCGCAGCGCTTGCAGCATCCGCTGGAAATGGCGGCCGTTCCAGACGTCCTGATCCTCGCCCCAGCCGATCTTGCCGTCGTAGTCCCAGCGCATCAGCTGGTTGGTGCCGTAACCGGCCTCGCTCATCCGGCTGATCGCGGTACCTTCGACGGTCATCGTCCGGCCCAGCGTGTCGACCAGTTCGACCTGCATGTGGCTGCACCAGCCGGTTTCGGGATTGCGGAACGAGCGCATCCGGCTGCCTTCCTTGGCAAGGTTGCCGAACGTGCCATCGCGTAGCAGATAGCCTCCGTTCATCGGGCTCCAGCCATCGGCATCGCCATCCTGCGGGCGGGCAAAGCCCAGGAAGCCGCTGTCGCCATCGGCATGGCCAAAGATGTACTGGATGCGTCCGCGCCCGCGTTCCCGCTCGATCTCGCGCCAGCGCGCGCCGCCGGGGTGCTTCACCCGGTCCAGATCGGTGGCATAGTTCTGCTTCTTGCTTTGCGCATAGGGTCCGCCGCGCGGCCCCCACGTACGGTCGCGCACGCTCCATGAATCGAAGGCGATATCCTCGCCGTTCAGCCGCATCGTGCCTTGCACCCGGCCCAGCTGGTCATAGTGCGGGGTCTGGATGAACGGCGGCTCGCCCGGTTCGAACCGGCGCGGCGGATGCACGCCGGTGAACACGAAATCGAGCGCGAAATCCCGATCCGGATCGGCATATTGCAGATGGTACTTCATCCCCGGCTCCAGCATTTTCAGCGTGTAGCCGCCGCCGGGGAAAGTGATGTCGCGCAAGTCCGGATTGTCCGGCATCGGCGCCTCCTCGACCTTCTTGTAATAGGCCATGCGGGTGGGATCGTACCCGGCATCGTCCCACACGAAGATGCGCCAGGTTACCGTCTTGCGGTTGGGATAGTAGGGCGTGTGAATCCAGCACCCGATCTTGCGCGCCGGAATGTTGAACGACCACCAGTTGGTTTCCGTTTCATAGGGATCGTCCGACAGCTGGTGATAGCAATCGTCTTCCGGCTTGAAGGCATAGGGATCGGTTTCAGGCGCGCTCATCGGGAATCTCTCTCAGTCAGCTTTACCGCTTTAAGGTAAACCTAGTTATATATGTTGCAAGGCCAAAGCAGCAGTTAGCGCTTGACCTGACCGTGCTTTCGGGCAGAAAACTGACGAAACGTCAATAAAGCGATCATTGGGAGATTCCGCTTGCGCCCCCTGCCCGAACTCACGCCGGAGAATACCGCTTTCTGGACCGGAGGCGAGCGCGGCGAACTGATGATCGCCTGCTGCGACGATTGCAACGCCGCGATCCATCCGCCGCAGATCGTCTGCCCCGCCTGCCTGTCGCGCAATGTCGCGGCGCGAGCGATGGCGGGGACCGGCACGGTCTATACCTGCACCGTCAACCACCAGCCGTGGATGCCCGATATGGCCGTGCCGTTCGCGCTGGCGGTGGTCGATGTGGATGGCGCCCCCGGCGTGCGAGTCACCGCCCCGGTGCTGACCGATGATCCCGAAAGCGTTGGTATCGGCCAGCGGATGCAGATCCGGTTCGAGGCGGCGGGCGATGTCTGGCTGCCCCACTGGCAACCGCTGGGAGCAGGCGCATGACCATGACCAAGGCCACCATCACCGGCACCGGCATGTCCACCATCGGCCGCAACACCGGCCGCCCAGCGATGGATCACCTGCTGGAGGCCGCCCAGCAGGCCATGACCAGCGCCGGGCTGACCCGCGACGATATCGACGGGATCTGCACCTATCCCGGCAAGGCGGACAATTCCCCCGGCATGTCGCCGCTCGGCACGGGCGAGGTGCGCGGCGCACTGGGCCTCAAGACCCGCTGGCACAGCGCCGTGCCCGATGGCCCCGCGCAAATGGCCCCGATCATGGTCGCGGCGATGGCGGTGATGACCGGACAGGCCCGGCACGTGCTGTGCTTTCGCGCGCTGACCGAAAGCTCTTCGCAAAGCGCCGGGCGGCGCGCCAGCATCGCGGGGGCGGGCAAGCCGCAGATCGGCGGATGGCTCAGCTGGCTGGTCCCGGTCGGCGCGATGTCGGCATCGAACTGGGCGGGCTGGATGGCCACGCGCTATTTCCACGAATTCGGCATGACGCGCGAGCATCTGGGCATGGTCGCCATCGGCCAGCGCCAGTTCGCGCTGATGAACCCCGCCGCCGTGATGCAAAAGCCGCTGAGCATGGCCGACTACCTCGACGCGCGGATGATCTCCTCCCCGCTGGGGCTGTTCGATTGCGACGTGCCGATTGACGGCGCGGCGGTGGTGATCGTTTCCGCCGCCGACGCCGCCCGCGACTGCGCCCGTCCGCCGCTGCGGATCGAGGCGCTGGGATCGGCGCTGCGCTCGGCTGAAACCTGGGACCAGCGGCCTGACCTAACCACCATGGGCGCGCACGATGCCGCAGCGGACCTGTGGGCGCGGACCGATTTCAAACCCGCCGATGTCGATGTGCTGGCGCTTTATGACGGGTTCAGCATTTTTGTGCCGCTGTGGCTCGAAGCGCTGGGGTTCTGCGGCCACGGCGAGGCAAAGGACTTCATCGCCGCCGGTAATATCGGCCCCGGCGGGCGGTTCCCGACGAACACGGGCGGCGGGCAGTTGTCGGGCGGGCGGCTCCACGGTTTCGGCCTGCTGCACGAGGCTTGCCAGCAACTGTGGGGCGAAACCGGCGCGCGGCAGGTGGCCAATGCCAAGACCGCTGTCTGCGGCATGGGCGGCGGGTTCATCGCGGGGGCGATGCTGCTCAATCGCGATTGAAGGCCACCGCTCCGCCGATGATCGTTGCCCGCACCCGCTCGGCGCTGAGGTCGGCCAGCACATCGGCCAACTCGCCCGAACACAGGATCAGGTCGGCGGGCGCGCCAACCGCGATGTCCCCTCGTGCGTACAACGTTAGCGCGGCAGCCGCGCCAATCGCCTCTCCCCGCCCCAGCGACAGGCCAGCGCGGGTCAACCGGTCCCGCGCCGTGCGCATTCCCAGCCATGGGTCGATGCTGGCATAGGGCGCGTCCGATCCGGCGCGCAGCGCAATGCCCGCCGCCAGCAGGCTGCCCGCACGATAGAGATCTTCCCACTGCCCCGCGTCCAGCGCGGCGCGATAGCGATCCCCCCGGTCGTGGATGAAGGCCGGGTTCGTCACCACCGTCAGCCCGGCCTGGGCAATCACCGGGATGAACACGGCGGGAATCATCCCGCCATGCTCGATCCGGTCGCCCGCGCGCGCGCCGCCCGCATCATCCAGCGCGGCGATGAACAACGCCAGCTCCGCTTCGGTCACGCAGTGCGCGGCAACATTCCGCCCAGCCCGCCGCGCCCAGGCGATCCGCACTGCCAGTGCATCGAGCGCGGGCGGATCGCGTTCGTCGATCAGCAACTTGAGCGGCCCCAGTGCATAGCCCGCCCCTGCCTCCAACGCCTCGCTGCCCATCAGAACCAGCCGCTGCGGCGGTTTGCCCGCCAGCAGCGCGGCCTCGGCAGGGCCGTTGTTCGCGCCCGCGTCAGTCAGCCCGGTCAGGCCCAGCGCGGCCAGATCCTGCCCCAGTCGGGCCAGATCGGGCACGGCGGCGGGCAGCGCGGCGGCGAGCCATTGGTCCTCGCGCCAGAACCGCCCGGTCGGCTGGCCCTGCGCGTCGCGTTCTGCCCCCGGTGGCAGCGGCGTGTTGCCGAGCCGCGCCAACGCGGGCGAATTGAGCACCCACAGCGCGCCGGTGCGGTCCTGCAAGCGCAGCGGCGTGTCGGCCAGCCACTGATCGAGCAGGGCCGCATCGGGCAACCCGCCCGCACGCTCGTCATAGCCCACCGCCCGCACCCAGCCGCCATGGCGCGGCCCGGCGCTCAGCGCTTGCTTGACCGCAGCAGGATCGATCAGCCCGGTCAGGTCGACCGAATGCCGCCGCGCCGCCGTGGCAAGAATATGCAGGTGGTGATCGTGCAGCCCCGGCAGCAGCACATCGCCGCGCCCGTCGATGTCCGGCAATCCGCGCGGCAGGTTGCGGCCCATCGCCGCGATCCGTCCGTCCGCCAGCGCCAGATCGACTGACGCCCCGCCCCACGGGCGCACATCGCGCAGCACCAGCGTCATGCCAGCCCCGCCGCATAGGCCGCCGCGACCCGCGCCATGGCCATGTCGATCAACCCGCGCTGGCCCGCCAGCACGGCCAGCGCGGCCTCCAGCCCGGTCAGCGGATCGGCCAGCGCATCGCCGCAGAAGCGCGGCTCGCCCTGCTCCCACCGGACCAGTCCGCCCGCCGCCGCGCAATCGTCACCAAACCCCACCCGCGCCGCACCCGGCCCGGCAAAGCCATGCGCGGTAATCGCAACCCAGGTGAGGCGCGGGAAAGCCGCCGGTTCCAGCCCCAGCCGCGCGAGGGCCGCAGGGCGCGCGCTGGTCACCACGACGTCGGCCTGCTCCAGTTCAGCGCGCAATCGCGCCCGGCCATCGGGATCGCGCAAGTCCAGCGCCAGCCGCGCCTTGCCCGCGTTGATCCGCGCGTCGAGCAGCGGGGATCCCGCCGGGGTCGGATCGGGCCGCCCCACACTCTCGATCCGCAGCACCTCCGCCCCGGCGCGCGCCAGCAATCCGGCGCAGAGCGGCCCGGCCCAGAGCGCCGACAAATCCACCACCTTGCGCGGCACCACGCTGCCGCCGGGTGCAGCCAAGGCTTGCGGCGCGCTCTCCCCCACGACCGCAACCGGCAGTTGCAGTTCCGCCGCGCGGTTGCGGAAATCGGCAGCCGTGCTGTCGCCCGCGGCTGCGGCGACAGCTTCCCACGGATCGCCATCCCGTCCGGTCAGCGCCGGGATCAGGTCCAGATCATCGCCGCGCGCCAGATTTAGCGCGATCCAGCCATCCCGCGCCGCGATCAACCGGCACGAACCGTTGGCCGATATCTGCCCCGGCGCGGCCAGCCCGCCCGGTGCGTCACGCGCCAGCAAATCCTGCGGTGTCAGGTCCAGTCCGGCCAGCCGCTGCGCCAGCACGTCGTGCAACCGCGCCATCACGGTTCGATACTGTGGATCAGGCCCCAGTCCAGCGCCTGTTTCGCGCCGATCCGGAAGGCTCCCAGCGCCAGCCACAGCAGCCGGTGCCGCCCGATGGCAAGCGCCACGCTGGCCGTGCCGCCCGCACCGGGGATCAGGCCCATGCCCAATTCGGGCAGTTGCACGACCAGATCGGGCGCGCCGATCCGGCGGGCGGCGGCGGCGGGCACCTCGATGCCGGAACCGATGCACGCGCCGTGGAGGTGTGCCTCTGCGCGCGGCCCCAGCCGGTGCAGCAACCGCGCGCAGGACCGCTGGGTCCGGATGACATGGGCAGCGGCCAGATCGCGCGCCGTGCCAAATTCGGGCAGGTCGCCGCCAGTCGAAAAGCAGCGCCCATCGGCGCGCAGGATCAAGCTGGGCAAGCTGGGATCTTCCAGCACGTTGACCAGCGCGCCATAGAGCGCGTCGCGCATCGCTGCCGTCATCGCGTTGCGATTGCCGGGAGAGGTGAGCGTCAGGGTGACCGTATCCCCTTGACGCTCGTAGCGCACCGGATCGGCGGCCTGCGCGCCGCCATCCTCGCGCGGGGCGGCTTCCAGCCAGCGCGCGAACTCACCCCCGCCCAGAAGCGTGGAGTAGGCCAGCGATTCCAGTTCCAACGCGCCCTCGAAGTCGAGCGTCTCTCCAAGCCGCAGCACCCGTGCCAGCATGGCGGTCGCGATCGGGCTTTGCGCAGCGGTTTGCGCCGCCGCCGCCAATTGCGCGTCCAGCCGGTCCGGCGCAACGCTCACCCACGGCGCGGGCGCGGCGGACCGGGTGGTGACCAGCGCATCGTATTCGGCCGGATCGAGCAGCGGCAGCGCGCCGGCCCGGTCCACCGCCACCATCACCCCGCCCGGCGGCACCGGATCGCCCGGCTCCACCAGCACCAGCGGCGATCCCGCCAGCGGGGACAGCGCTTCGGCGCCGATCAGGTCGGATGGAACGGTTGGCATTGCCCGTTCCATCGACCAATCGATCGGTTCAGGCAATGGCCCCCTTGCCCTTCAGCTCCTCGATCCGATCCCAGTCGAGGCCAAGCTCCATCAGGAACAGCTCAGTATGCTCGCTCGCCTCGGGCGCGCGGGTGTTGGTCACGGACTGCTTGTTGAACTGCACCGGGTTGGCCACCAGCTTGATCGGCGCACCGCCATCGGCGCTGTCGACTTCGAAGATCCAGCCGTTCGCCTGAACCTGCTCGTCATGCACGATATCGGCGGGGGACTGATAGGCCGCCCACTGGCCCTTCATCGTCTTGAGCCGCTGGAGCCAGTACGCGAAGGGCTTGGCCGCGATCGCCCGCTTCACTTCGGCAAAGGCTGCGGCAGAGTTTTCCCACAACTGCTCGATCGTCGCAAAGCGGGGATCTTCCGCGCAAGCGGGAATGTCGAGGTGCGCGAACGTATCCGCGATCAAGGGCGCAGGCGACAGCACAGTCAGGTTGATGAAGCCGCCATCGCTGGTCTTGAACACGCCCATGAACGGATTGGTGCCCACCACATCCTTGCCCGGCAGAGCATTGGCGAACGGGTTGACGTCCAGTTCCATGCACACGTCGATGCTGCACGCGGTCGCCCATATGCCCGATGACAGCAGCGAGACGTCCACCTCGGTCGCCTCTCCGGTGCGTTCGCGGTGGAACAGCGCGGCGGCGATCCCGCCCGCGATGTTCATCCCGCCGATGGTATCGCCATAGGCCGGCCCCGGCTGGGTGAGTGGCCCTTCAAGCTCCTTGGGCGTCACCAGCACCGCCGACCCGCCGCGCGCCCAATAGGCGGTGGAATCGAACCCGCCCTTATCGCGTTCCGGCCCCTTTTCCCCGAACGCGGACCCGCGCACATAGATGATGTCGGGGTTGGCGGCGCGAATATGTTCGATGTCTATGCCCAGCTTCTGCCGGGCAGAAGGCAGGTAGTTGGTCAGGAACACATCGCAGGTCTTGGCAATGGCATAGATCAGTTCGCGCCCTTCCGGCGTCGAGATATCGATGCCCACGCTGCGCTTGCCCCGGTTGGGGTGCTGCATCAGCGAGGAGCGTTGCGGATTGACCGCCAACCGCTGCAATTCCTTGATCCCGCGCTGGGCATCGCCGCGCACCGGGTGTTCGATCTTGATCACGTCTGCGCCCCAATCGGTCAGCACCGCACCCGCCGCCGGGACAAACGTGAACTGCGCAACTTCGAGCATGCGCACGCCCTTCATGACCTGGGTCATGGCAAATCCTCCCTTAAGCCGCGTGGAAACTGATGACTTTCTGATAGGTGAACTCGTTCAGCCCATCCTCGCCGTATTCGCGGCCATAGCCGGAGCGCTTGATCCCGCCGAACGGCGCGTCCGACAGCATCGTGCCGCCGCCGCCGTTGATCGAAACCCCGCCAGTGCGAATGCGCAGCGCCATTTCGAACGCGCGCCCCGCATCAGCGGAACAGATCGCGCCGGACAGTCCGAAATCGCTGGCATTGGCCAGCGCGATCGCTTCATCGTCATCGTCAAAGCCGATCACCGCGCCAATCGGGCCGAACACTTCTTCCTGCGCCAGACGGCTGTCGTTACGGACGTTGTCGAACAGCGTCGGCTGGAAATAGAAGCCCTTGTCCAGCCCATCCGGGCGCTTGCCCCCGGCGACCAGCGTCGCGCCTTCATCCAGTGCAATCTGGACATAGCGTTCGGTCCGTTCCCGCGCGACGGCGCGGATCAGCGGGCCGTAATTGACCGTGGGGTCCGCCGGATTGCCGATCTTCACATGGCCCAGCATCGCCTGCAAGGTCGCCACGAATTGCGGGCGAACGCTGTTGTGAACCAGATGCCGCGTGGTCAGCGCGCAGCCCTGCCCGCAATGCACGGTAAACCCGCCCAGCGCCGCATGCGCCGCTTCCTGGATATTGGCATCGGCGCGCACGATCAGCGCGGACTTGCCGCCCAGTTCCATCACGATCCGCTTCAGCGTCGGCGCGCCCTGCGCCTGGATCGCCTCACCCACTTTGTCCGATCCGGTGAAGTGGACCAGATCGACGCGGGCATCGGTCGTCAGCAGCTTGCCCGCCTCGATATCCCCGGTGACGATGTTGAGCACGCCCTTCGGCAGCCCCACCTCGTCAGCGATCTCGCCCAGGATCAGCGCCTGCATCGGGGTATAGGGAGAGGGTTTCAGCACCACGGTGCAGCCCACCACCAGCGCGGGGACGACTTTGCCGATGTTGAGGAAGAACGGGAAGTTATAGGGCGAAATCGCCGCGACGACGCCCACCGGCTCGCGGCTGACCACGCCCGTACCCAGCGTCTTGCCGCCAGCCGCATTAGGCGTGAGCTCAATCGGCAACGGCGTGATCGCCGGGCGGCTCGCCACCTCCACCGTGCGGCGGGCGTGCTTCATCGGGATGCCGTATTGCAGGAATTCGGCCAGCATCCGGGTCGATCCCGCCTCGGCCACGATCATGTCGACAATCTCGGCCTTGCGCGCGTCGATCGCGTCGAGGAACCGGGTCATCAGCGCCTGCCGACGGGCCACTGGCCAGTGCGGCCAGTCGCTGCGGTCAAACGCATGGCGCGCAGCCGCAATCGCGGCGTCAACTTGCGCCGCGCTGCCCACCGGGGCCTCGACCAGCAGGCTTTCGTCGGCCGGGTTGATCACCGGTTCGCGCGTATCAGTCGGCTGCCATTCGCCGCCGATGTAGATGCAACCGGGGTGTTTCAGGAATGCCATGTTCGGTCCTTCAAGGCTTGGCGGCAACGTCCCAGACGATGGGCAAGTTGCGAATGGACAGCAGGCCCGCCGTCACGGTGGTATCGGCGCCGGGCTTGACCCGGAACGTCGGCACGCGGTTCAGGAACTCTTCCAGCAGGATGCGCAGCTCGCGCCGGGCCAGATGCGCGCCCAGGCACAAGTGGACGCCGCCGACGAAGGTGAAGTGCCGGTTGGCCCCGCGCGCCGGATCGAACGTGCGTGGATTCTCGAACTGATCGGGATCGAAATTGCCGCTGGTGTTCAGACAGGTCACGTAATCGCCCGCTTTCAGCGTCACCCCGTCCCAGTCCAGATCCTGCTTCACCAGCCGGAACGAATTGACCAGCGGTTGCGTGCGCAGGAACTCCTCGACCGCGCTGTGGTTTAGTTCGGGCTGGTCGCGCAGGCGCTGTTGCAGCGGCTGATCCAGCGCCATGCGGCGGAACATCTGGCTGATGGTCGAGGCCACCGTATCCAGCCCGCCGAGCCACAGGAACCACGTCATCCCGATGATCTCGTCCGCGCTCATCGGCTGGCCGTCGATCACGCCGTTGGCGATGTGGCTGCCCAGCTTGTCATCCGGATTGGCCTGCTTTTCCGCGATGAATTCGCGCAAATAGGCAATTACCTGCCGCACCGCCGCGCCCATCCGGGCATGATCGCGCGAGTGCAGGATTTCGTATTCCCACGCCAGGAACTGTTCGAACATGGCGAATGGCAGGCCCATCAGGTCCAGGAACACCCGCACCGGAAAGACCCGGCCAAAGTCATAGGCGATGTCGACTTCGCCCTTGTGGGCGAAACTCTCGATCATCTCCACCGCCAGCGCGCGCACTTTGGGTTCCAGCTTTTTCAGCGCAACCGGCGTGAAATGGCCGTTCAGGAACTTGCGGTACTTGCCGTGCTGCGGCGGATCGATCCCCAACGGGATCGACGGGAACGTCTCTCCGGCCAGCAGCTGGAACTGCGCCACGCCCTTGGTGGAAAAGTGGTCGTTGTCCTCATAGACCCGGCGAATGTCCTCGTAATGCGCGACCACCCACGTGCCGACCGACTTGTCGCCGAACGGATAGGGGCTGTAGAGCAGGCGCGGCACACCGGGCGCACGCAGGGCGTCGGTCGGGAGGTAGGGGTCAAGCAGGTCGTTGCGCCCCCCGCCCAGTGCGAACCGCACATCCACCACGCGCTCGCGCGGCACATGCACGGGGGCGGGTTCTTCAACCCGCCACTCAGCCAGCGCGCTCATGCCGAAGCGAACATCCGTTCGATATCGCCCGACGTCACTGGACGCCGCGCCTTGCCGATGGCATCCATGCTGTCGGTTTTCAGCCCGCCCAGATTGTGGCGCGGCGAAACGTCCACATCCTTGCCCAGTTCGCGCAAGTGACCCACCGTGCAGTTCGCCTTGCCGCCGTTGAGGCCGAAGGCATCGAAGCTGTACTCGCGCATCACGTTTTCATGGGTGATCTTGTCCACAATCCGGGGGTCCAGCCCGTTGACCGAGGCCCACAGGTATTCCGGCACGTTCGGCCAGACGGTATCCGAATGCGGATAATCGCATTCATAGGCAACCATGTCGGCGTTCATGTAGTCAAGGTTCTTCACCCCGAACTGATCGTCAATGAAGCAGCTGATGATGTGCCGCTTGAACACGTCCGACGGGCGTTCTCCGGCAAAGTCGCTGAAGGTCCATTCACGGTGATGGTCGTACGTGAAATCGGCGCGTTCCAGGAAATAGGGCACCCAGCCGATCCCGCCTTCGGACAGCGCCATGCGGAGGTCGGGATAGCGCTTCCAGAAGCTGGCGAAAGTCCAGTCGGCGGCAGAATTGGCAATCGAGATCGGCATCGCGGTGATCCACGCGTCGATCGGGCTTTCAGGGCTGGGATGCAGCGCCCGCGCGCCAGTGCCGATATGGCAGTTGATCACCATCTTGTAATCGCTGCACGCCTTCCAGAACGGTTCCCAGTATTCGTTGTGGATGCTGGGCAGGCCGATGTTCGACGGGTTGTCGGAAAACGACACGGCGTGCACGCCAAGGTCGCTCATCCGCTTCAGTTCCTTCAGCGTTTCGGCCATGTCCCAGGCAGGCACAAGGCACATCGGGATGAACCGGCCAGGCGCGGCGGCACACCATTCCTTGACGTGCCAGTCATTCCACGCCTGCACCGCCAGCAGCGACGCCGCCGGGTCCTTTTGCGCCATGCCGACGAACACGCCGCCCGCAAAGCTGGGCATCGTCGGGAAGTTCAGGCTGGCCAGCACGCCGTTGGCGTTCATATCGTCGACGCGCAGCTTGGGATCGTAAGTGCCGGGGCGCAGCTGCTCGAACGTGGTCGGCTCCATCCCGTATTCGCTGCGCGGGCGGCCCACCACTGCGTTCAGGCCAATGGTGGGAAAACGCGCGCCGTTCCATTGCCAGATGTCCTTGCCATCTTCGTGGACAATGCGCGGTGCCTGATCCTTCTTGCCTTCAGGATAGTGCCGGATGAAAGCCTCGGGCGGCTCGACCGCGTGATCGTCAACGCTGATGATGACCATGTCGTTCATTTGCATCGCATCTCTCCTGTCAGGTCGGCGTATGGTTCGCGACTCAAAAACTGATAATGTGTCAATTTATCCGATGGACGCTCTCCCCGCAATGGGATATTTGCAACCTGGTTAGATAAGTCACGGCAGAGGACGAGGATGCACACACCCAAACCGCCCGCCCGGATCCCGCCCGCCGTGGACATGGACAGCCAACCCTACTGGACCGGCGGCAAGGATGGGCAATTGCTGATCCATCGCTGCGCCGATTGTGCGTATTTTGTGCACCCGCCAGTGCCGTTCTGCCCCGCCTGTGAAGGCCGCAACGTCGCGCCGGTGCCGGTATCGGGGCGCGGACGGGTGGCGACGTTCACCATCAACCACAAGCAATGGGTGCCCGGCCTGCCGGTCCCTTATGTGCTGGCGCTGGTCGAACTGGAGGAGCAGGCCGACGTCCGGCTGGTCGGCAACATCACCCACTGCGACCCGGCCGAGGTGACGTTCGGGATGGCCGTTGAGGTCTGGTTTGAGCAGCTTGATGACCTGTGGGTGCCGCTCTTTCGTCCTGTGGAGCGCCTCTGATGACCCGTTATGCCGAAAAAGACACCGCCATCACCGGAATCGGCATGTCCGAAGTATCTCGCGGCGCGACCAAATCGGCGCTCGCGCTGACCGTCGATGCCTGCCTTGAAGCCATTGCCGACGCCGGCCTGACCCGCGCCGAGATTGACGGAATCGCCACCTGGCCGGGCGAACGCGCCGATGGCTCGGGCTTCTCGGCGGTCGGCTGCGCAGCGGTGCAGGACGCGCTGCGGCTCAAGCTGGGCTGGTATGCCGGGGGCGGCGAAGCGCCGGGACAGTACGGTGCGGTGTTCAACGCGATCGGCGCGATCGCTGCCGGACTGTGCCGCAACGTGTTGATTTTCCGTACAATGTACGAAGCCACCGCGCGCAAGACCGCGTTCGCCAATGCCCTGCTGAAAGAAGGCCAGCGCCAGGCCGGGCCGTTTGCGTGGTATGCACCGTATTACACGTATGCCGCCGCGCTCCAGCAGGCGCTGTTCTTCAACCTCTATGTCCACAAAAGCGGGATCACGCTCGAACAGGTCGCGCAGATCCCGATCAACCAGCGCCGCAATGCCGGACTGAACCCCAAGGCGGTCTATCGCACGCCCATCACGCTCGCCGATTACCTCGCCGCCCCGCTCATCGCCACGCCGCTGCGGCTATTTGACTGCGATGTCCCCTGCGACGGTGCCGTCGCGATCATCGTCTCGCGGCTCGACGTGGCGCGCGGCTTGCGCAACCCGCCGGTGCGGATCGAGGCAATCGGATCATCGATGCAGTACCGCAATTCGTGGACCCAACTCGATGCACTCGACACCCAGGCCCAGCCCAAAGTGGCAGAGATGATGTGGAGCCGGACCGACCTGAAACCGGCGGATGTCGACATCGCCCAGCTCTATGACGGGTTCACCTTTCACACGCTCAACTGGCTCGAAAACTTCGGATTTTGCGAACGCTACGGCGCGAAGGACTTCATCGAGGGCGGCACGCGGATCGCGCTTGAAGGGGATCTGCCGGTCAATACCGGCGGCGGCGCGCTATCGGCCGGACGGCTCCATGCCTACGGCGCGGTTCACGAAGCCTGCACCCAGTTGTGGGGTCGGGGCGGCGAACGTCAGGTCAAGGGCGGGCCGCAAGTCTGCGCAACATCTACGGCAGGCGGACCGTTGGCCGGAGCAATGTTGCTGGTGCGCGATTAACCGAGCGAATCCACCACCCGGTCGCCCTCGCCCTCGCTGGTCCAGGTGGCATTGGCATTGTTGAGATGCAGCCGCCAATGCGCCACTGCTTCCTCGACCTGGCCGGCCTCGATCAGGTCGACGACCTTTTCATAGGAGCGCAGCCCGGCCCGATGACTCTTGCGGCGCGCTTCGGGTGAGCGAGCATGGCGGCGCTGAAACTCGCGCTGATGCTTCGCGGCCAGGTTCAGCAGCATCCGGCTCATGAAGGTCAGTGTCTTCAGGCCCGTCGCGGCAACCAGCGACTGGTGAAACACTTCAACCTTTTCAATGAATTCCTCGTGCTTTTCCTCGTCCAGCAAGGCCGCCATTTCCGCCAGCAAGGTCCGCAGGCGCACGATCGCGCCGCCGCCCTTGTCCGTCGCCAGCCAGCGCACCACCGACGGCTCGATCGCCAGCCGCGCCTGATAAAGATCAGCGATGGTCGTCCCCTGCGCTTCCAGCATATACCCGGCATAGCGCGACACGAGATCGACCGACGGCTTGTGAACTTTCGCCCCGGTGCGCGATCCGCGCACCACGCTGATCAGCCCTTCGGCTTCCAGAATGCGGAACGCTTCGCGCAAAGTCGGTCGCGAAATGCCCAGGCTGTCCATCAGCTGGCCTTCCGGCGGCAGAGTATCGCCCTCGTTCAGCTCACCCCGAATGATCTGTGCGCGGATCTTGTCGGCCACGATTTCGCTGGTCTTGGGAACGTGGATTCGCGTGGTCAGGCCGGTATCGTCATCATTGCCAAGTAGCATCGCACGCCCTCCTCGGCGGGCGTCGCCCGCAGTCCCTGGAGCACAGATAGTAAACGTGGTTTTATAACTAAAGGGAAATCGGCAACAGCGGCGGAGTTATCCACCAAAGGTCAGGCCTTCGTTCAACGTCCACTTACCGTTGCTGCCCCGCACCCAGCCACCTGCGGCCCAGGTTCCCCCGTCCACGGGCAGCGTTACGCCCGTTACATAGCTGGCAAGCGATGAGCAAAGGAAAACAGCAACATCGCCGCATTCGGCGTCCGCGCCCTCGCGGCCCAGCGGGATCAGCCGGTTCATGGCGTCGGCCTCCCCGGGCGACGGTTTGCGCCAGCTGGCCGGATCGACTGGCCCGGCGCGGTTACCCTGGTTGCCGGGCGTAACCGTGTGATCGGGCGCGATGCAGTTGACCCGGATGCTGTGGCCGGACAGTTCCACCGCCATCGATTTGGTAAAGCTGACCATCCCGGCCTTGCACGCGGCATAGACCGCAAAGTTTGGCGCGGCGCGCTCCGCCTCGATTGAGGCGACATTGAGAATCGCCCCGCCCCGCCCTTCGCGCACCATGATCGGTGCGGCAGCGTGAGTCGCAGCCAGCATCGACACCAGATTGATGTCGATATGCCGCCGCCAGCTGCGCTCGCTCTGCTCCAGAAAGGGCCGGGCCGACACGCCGCCCGCGTTGTTGATCAGGATGTCGAGCCGCCCGAACGCCGCATCGGTGGCCGCAATCGCGCTGCGCAATGCCTCGGTGTCCATAGCGTCCCCTGGCAGTACCAGCGCCTGCCGGCCCAGCTCCGCGATCCGCGCGGCGGTTTCCTCTGCGCGTTCGGGAATGATCTCGAACAGCGCGACATCGGCTCCGGCTGCCGCCAGTCCCAGCGCGATCGCCCGGCCGATCCCGCCGCCGGCACCGGTTACAAACGCCACTTGCCCGTCAAGCCGCCCTCGCTCAGTCATCAAGGCCCACTCCCATCACTGCGCCGGTGACATAGGCGGCGTAGTCGCTGGCGAGATAGGCCACGAGATTGCCCAGCGTTGCGTCATCCGCCTCGGTCTGCACCGTGTTGACCCGGATCCCGTCGCGCGCCCATTCGACGCCCAAAGTTTTGGTCAGGTTGCCCAACGCGCCCCCTGCCGCAGCCTGATCGGCACCAAGTGCCTGTTCCGGCGCGCCGACGAATACCACTGTCCCGCCCTTGCCCGCCGCGCGGCGCGCAGCGGCGAAATCCTTCGCCAGCAGGAACCGCTGATCGAGCCCGGCGTCCAGTGTCGCGCGCCATTCGGCATGGCTCTGCTCGTGCGCCAGCTGGACTGGCGGCGGCGGCGCGACATGGATCAGCACGTCACAATCGCCGTCCGCCACCAGCGTGGCCCCTTGAGCGGTCAAGGCCGTCGCAATCGCCGGGCAATGGCCGACCAACCGCGCGGTGCGTCCATCCAGCCAGCCCATCAGCGCCACCCCCACGGACCTTCGGCCCGTTCGCGCGGCGGGACATAGTCCGGCATCATCAGCGAGCGGCGCAGGCTTTCGCCCCCGTCCTGCACGATCACCTGACCGGTCAGCCCCGCCAGCAATGGCGTGCAGGTCATCGCCGAGAGCCAGCCGAATTCGTGGATCGAGCCTGTCCGGCCCGCCGGGATCATGTTCTGCAAGACTTCGGTTCCCCCTTCGCGGCGGCCAGCGGTCGATGTTTCGTGGGGAAAGAAACCGGCGGCGATTGCGTTCACGCGGATGCCGAAAGCCGCCCAGTCCCGCGCCAGCTTCTTCGTCATCGTCGCCTGCGCGGTCTTGGCGGCGGCGGAGTGCGCGTCGCCGGGAAAGCCGGTCCAGATATACTGCGCCGAATTGTTGATGATCGCCCCGCCCTGCCCCCGCGCAATGCGGCGGCGGGCAAATTCGGTGGAGCACAGGAACGTCCCGTCGATGGCGATCCGCGTTACTGCATTCCACGCGTTGACCGAAATATCCTCGGCCAGGACCGGGAAATTGGCGCCAGCATTGTTGGCCAGCAGGCTGACCGGACCGAGCGCCCGTTCAGCCTCGTCAAACGCAGCCGCTACCTGATCGGGCCAGCGCACATCGCAGCTGATCGCGTGCGTCCGCACGCCCAGTGCGGCGATCCTAGCGGCGCCCGCTTCGGCCTTGTCGATGCTCCGACCAATCACCGCGACGTTTGCCCCGCCCTGGGCAAAGGCCATCGCCATTGCCAACCCCATGCCGGTTCCGCCCCCGGTCACCAGCACTGTCTGTCCGGCAAAGATGTCCGCCGGATAGGGCGGCGCGCCAAACGGCGGCGGCAAGGGCACGATATGGTGGCTTGGCACTGGCATGATACAGGTTCTCCCGCCCGCAGGGTTGCGCAGGCGCCGAGGCCATGTCAAGACATAGATAACCAGGTTATATAAGCCGAGCCGAACAGGAGGGTGTATGGAGATCGTTGCCGAGGGGCTGGCCTTTCCCGAAGGTCCGGTGGTCATGGCCGATGGCTCCGTCATCGTGGTCGAACTGGCGGGTGGGCGGATCACGCGCTGCTGGGGCGGGCGCAAGGAAGTGGTCTGCGAAATCGGCGGCGGCCCCAACGGCGCGGCCATCGGGCCGGACGGCGCGCTTTATGTCTGCAACAACGGCGGGCTCGATACCGCGGAGTTCCAGAACGCGCGCGGCCCCGGCGCCGAAGGGCGGATCGAGCGGGTGGACCTTGCCACCGGCAAGTTCGAACGCCTGTTCGATGCCTGCGACGGTATACCGCTGCAAGCCCCCAACGATCTGGTGTTCGATGCCGACGGGCGGCTGTGGTTTACCGATCTGGGCAAGAGCCACGACGGCATCCGCACTGCCAGCGGCCTGTTCACCTGCCGGGTGGATGGCTTGGAAATCACCGCGATCGACCGGCATCCGCTGTCCTACAATGGCGTCGGCCTGTCCCCCGATGGCAGCACGATCTATTGCGCCGACACCCATCAGGCGCGGATCTATCGCTATGACCGCAAGGTCAAACCCCAGCGCGGCATCTGGGTCGCCACCGCGGCGGGACCGGTCGGGTTTGACAGCCTGGCGGTGACGGCGGCGGGCAATGTCTGCATCGCGACGCTGTTCGATGGCGGGATCACCACGATCACGCCCGGCGGCCAGACCACCAAACGCGACTTCGGCGATCGCTACACCACCAACATCGCGTTTGGCGGTGCCGACATGCAGGATGCCTGGATCACACTGTCCTCACGCGGGCAACTGGTGAAAGTGCGCTGGGACGAGCCCGGCCTGAAGTTGCATTTCAATGGTTGATCTGGCCACCGACCGCGACGCGATCCGCGACCTCCTCGCGCGCTATACCTACAACGGCGACCGGGGTCGGGTGGCCGAACTGGCCGCCTGCTTTGCCGATGATGGCACAATTGAATTCCCCGGTAACAGCGCCACCGGCCCCGCCGCGATTGCTGCGGCGCTGTCTGGCGGCGGCGTGCGCAATCCGGCGCTGACCTTCGTGCGCCACCACATCACCAACCCCTTGATCGAAGTGCACGGGGATACGGCGACCGCGCGCAGCTATTTCGCCGTCCACACCGATATCGGGCCAGACCACAGTGGCACCTATTCCGACACGCTGTTGCGGACACCAGACGGCTGGCGCTTTGCCCACCGGCTGGTGCGGATCGACTGGCAATCGCCGCAATCGCTGTTTCGGCCGATGGTCACGCGGTGATCTTGGTGGACGCCTTCATGGCATTTCGACACAGTCCGGACCTGCCCGGCTTCCAGTTTCGCGCCAAACGAGACGCATGCCCCCGAACACTATGATATCGGAGCCGATCAGGCCCGAATGGCAACAGGAAAACCCATGTCAGATTGGAACGCCAAGCACATCGTCGTTACCGGGGCCGCATCCGGAATTGGCCGGGCGATGGTTGAAGCCCTGGTCGCCGCCGGGGCAACCGTGCTGGCCAGCGATATTGCGCAAGCGCCGCTTGCAGCACTGGGCCGCGAACTGGGCGCGTCGGTGCGCACGCAGGTTTGCGACATTGCCGATCCATTCGCAATCGAAGCGCTGGCCCTGCGCGCCGTTGCCGAATTCGGCACAGTCGATGCCGTGTTCGCAAACGCCGGGGTGATCGCCAATGGCCCGCTGATAAAAGCCAGCGTGGCCGAGTTTGACTGGATTTTCGCCATCAATGCACGCGGGGCCTGGGCCACGATGAGCGCGTTTGCCCGGGTCATGCTGGGGCAGGACAGTGGCGGGCGGATTTGCGTGACTGCGTCTGAACACTCGCTGGGTCTGCAACACACGGGTGCTGGGCTTTATACCGCCACCAAGCACGCCGTACTGGGCTTTGCCGATGTGATGCGGGCCGAACTGCCGCCCAAGATAAGCGTCAGTGCGTTTTGCCCCGGACTCGTCGCTACCAATCTTGGCGATGCGCTTCGCCCTGCCAATCTCCCGCAGCTGGGCGAGCGCCAGCGTGCGCTGGGCAAAGCCGTGCAGCAGCACGGCATGCCCGCCGTCGCGGCAGCCCGCGCGGCGCTGGAGGGAACCTTGCGCGGGGATTTCCTGATCGTTACCCACGCTAACGCCCTCGCCGCCGCGCAGCGCCGTTATGCTGAGATCGAAGCTGCCTTCGCCGAACAAGCGCCGGTGGACGAAAACGTTGCTCGCTATGACGTCAACCGTATCGTGGCCGATGTTTTGGCCGCACAGAAGGGGGCCTGACATGGTGCGTGTCGTCATTGCCGATCAACTCGGCCCACCCGAGACTTATGACCTGCGCGAAGTGCCCGCGCAGCACTTGCGCGAAGGTCAGGTCCGGGTCGCGATCCGGGCTGCCGGGATCAGCTTCGTCGATGTATTGACCGCCGGCGGCAACTATCAGGTCAAGCCGCCCGTGCCGTTCATTCCCGGCAGCGAAGCGGCGGGCGTGGTGCTGGAAGTGGCCGACAGCGTTAGCACACTGGTGCCCGGCGACCGGGTGGTCTGCACCGGCTGGGGCGGCCTGTTCGCGACCGAAGCCGTCCTGCCGCAGCGGATGGTACGCGCGCTGCCGGAGGGGATCGGCTTTGCCGAAGCGGCGGTATTTCCGGTCAGCTCTGCCACCGCCTGGCACGCCTTGGTTGACCGCGCCGCGATTCGCCCCGGCGAAACGCTGCTGGTGCTGGGTGCTGGCGGGGCCACGGGCTATGCCGCAGTGCAAGTTGGCAAGCACCTTGGCGCGCGCGTGATCGCCTCTGCCTCCAGCGCGGACAAGCGCGCGCTGGCGCTGGCGGGCGGGGCGGATGTGGCGGTCGAGGCCGGGGCCGACGATTGGCGCGATCAGGTCAAGGCCGCGAACGGCGGCAAGCCGGTCGATGTAGTGTTCGATCCCGTGGGCGGTGACGCGACCGATCCGGCATTCCGCTGCCTCGGCTGGGGCGGGCGGCATCTGGTGGTCGGATTTCCCGGCGGCATGGCCACGCTGCGCACCAATCTGGCGCTGATCAAGGGTGCCAGCCTGATCGGCGTCGATATCCGCCAGTTCGGCGAATATGAACCCGACCGGGCCGAGGCCAACCGCGCCGAAACCTTCCGGCTGGCCGCCCTCGGCGTGCTGCGCCCAGCCGTCGCACACAGCTATCCGCTGGAACAATTCCGCACCGCGATGGCTGAAGCCGCGCGCGGCGAAACCGCCGGGCGGATCGTGCTGACGATGAACTGACGAACTATTCCGCCAGGATCAACTTGACCTCGCGCCGCAGCAGCTTGCCCATTTCGTTGTAGGGCAGGCTCGGCACGAACAGGATGCGTTCGGGCACCCGGCTGGAACGCAGGCGCGCGCGGATCAGTTCCTTTAGTTCTTCGTCGCCCGGTTGATCGCAGCCGCCGCGCAGCACGGCGGCGAGGCCCACGGCCTCGCCCCATTCGGCGGAAGGAATCGCCACGGCGGCGACGTCGGCAATCGCGGGATGGGTCAGCAGGACATCCTCGATCTCGCCGGGCGAAATGTTCTCACCCCCGCGCACGATCACGTCGTCGGCGCGGCCCGACAGGAACAGATAGCCGTCCTCGTCCAGATATCCGGCATCGCGGGTCGGGAACCAGCCATCGGCATCCAGCGCGCTCTTTTCGCGGTATTCGCCCGACACCTGATCGCCGCGGACATAGATCTCGCCCGGCTGGCCGTGGGGCAGAACCTCGCCGCTTTCGCCCCGGATTTCAAGTTCGATCGTCGGCAGCGGCTTGCCCACCGAAGCGAGCCGGGCCCGCACTTTGGGATCGCTCGCCCCATGCGCGGCGCGGTGCTCCTCCGGCCCCAGCAGGGCAACGGTGGAGCTCGTTTCGGTCAGGCCATAAGCATTGGTGAAACCGGTGTCCGGAAACAGGTCCAGCGCCCGTTGGATCAGTTCCAACGGCATCTTGCCGCCGCCATAGGCGATGGAGCGCAGCGATGAGATGTCGGCATAGATACCCTTGTCCAGCGCGTGAATGATCCGGCTGAGCATTGTCGGCACGACAAAGGCATTGGTCGCGCGTTCGGCATCGACCAGCTTCAGCCAGGCATCGGGCGCGAAAGCGGGTAGAAGCACGATCCGGCGCTGGGCATAGATCGACGAGATCAGCGCGGCGATGCCAGCGATGTGATAAGGCGGCACCGACACCAGCGCGGCGTCGCTTTCCTCGGCCGAAGCGAACTCCACCGTGCCGAGGATATAGGACACTAGGTTCGAATGGCGCAGGATCGCCGCCTTGGGTGCAGCCGTGGTGCCGCTGGTGAACAGCTGGATCGCAACCCCCTCGCCCGCGTCATAGTCCGCACCGTCGCTGGCGACCGCTTCCTGCGCGGCCAGCGTGAATTCGGCGCGCGGATAGACCACATGGCCCTGATCCGGGGTGAGCCGGGCCACCCGCGCCGCATCGCCCACGATCAGCGCCGGAGCGATCCGCCCCAAAAGCCCCGCCAGATCGGCATCGGCCAACCGGTAATTGAGCGGGCAATAGGGCACCCCGGCCAGCGCCGCGCCGAACAGCGCGATTACCGATGCCTCGCTGCTTTCATCCAGCAGCGCGACATGGCTGGCCCCGGAATCGACGATCAGTTCATACGCGCCGCGCGCGGCGGCCAGCAGTTCGCCGTAAGTCCAGCGCTTGCCATCGCAGACCAGCGCGATGCGATCGGTCGCGGCATCGGCCGCCATTTCGAGCAGAAGGGCGATATTCATCGGGCGTGCCGTTCCGCGATCAGTCCGACGCCGGAAGCGGCTTGGCTTCCTTGAGCACGAGCACCGTGCCGTCGAGCGCGAGCGAGCCCTTGCCCGGCTTAACGCACAGCAGCTCGGTAGTCCCCGCGGCATCGACATAGCGTTTGCCCATCACCGAACCGCCCGCAAAATCGGGATTGAGCTCCACGGCATCGCCGCCGCCCTCGCTCATCGCCGCGCCGCCGCACTGGATCGTGCCGCTGCCGCAGCGGATCACCACCACTTCGGTATCGCACGCGCTGCTTTTCAGTCTGCTGCCGGGTTTCATGGATTCGCTCCGTTGTTCATGCCGTCTGTTGCTGTGTGCCGCACCGGTTACCAGCCCGCCAGATCCGCCGCGCGGGCGCGGTGCTGGGCCGGACTGCCCAACCACGCGCGATTGAAGGCGGCGCGGCGGAGCCAGTAGTTGAGGCCATATTCCCACGTATAACCGATCCCGCCATGCGCCGCGATGGCTGCACGGGTGGAGCGGACATAAACATCGCACAGATGCGCCTTGGCCATCGCGGCAGCGCGCGGGGCATCGTCCAGCGCGGCATCGTGGGCATAGGCCGCATACCAAACCAGCGCGCGGGCCGGTTCGACATCCAGCGCCATATGCGCCAGTTGATGCTTCAGTCCCTGGAACCGCCCGATCGGCTGGCCGAACTGTTCGCGCTCCTTGGCATAGGCGACCGAAATGTCGGTGCAGTGCAATGCGCCGCCCAGCGAATCCGCCGCAACCAGTACCAGCGCGGCATCGCAGATTTGCGCCGTCAGGGGATCGCTGGCGGCGGCCAGTTCGTGCCGAACCGCGCCTTCGAACGTCACGCGGGACACCGGGCGGCTGCGGTCGGTCGGCTGGACTGGCTCGATCACCACGCCCGCACCCGCTTCGACCAGCGCCAGCCCGGATTCGCGACTACCGACCAGGAATACCTGCGCGGCGCGCGCGCACTGGACGTAGGGGCTGTCCCCCAGCGCCAGCGCGGCGACAGTCGTTCCGGCCACCAGCGCGTCCAGATGTGCGCGCGCCGCCGCATTGCCCGAACGCGCCACTGCCGCAACCGCCAGCAGCTGTCCGATGAGCGGCCCCGGCGCGGCTGCCGCGCCCGCTACTTCGTTGACCAGCGCCGCATCGAGCAGGCCCATGTCGCTGTCAGGCAACAGGATTCCGCCCAGCCCCAGCGCCATCAGCGCTTCCCAGCTGGCGGGATCGAAATCGTCTGCGCCATCGGCAAAGGCGTGCAGCCGGTCCATCGGCCAGCAATCAGCCAGTGTGCCGCGCACGGCATCCTGAATGGCGATCTGCTCTGCGGACAAATGAAAGCGCATCGTTACTTCTCCGCGCCTGCTTCAAGCGCAAGCGCCAGATCGCGCGGCAGGCCCAGCCCGCGTTCGCCGATAATATTGCGCTGGATATTCGATGCACCGCCCGCAATCGAATTGCCCAGGCTGCCCATGATCTGGTCCAGCCACTTTTCCGGCCCGCGCACACCGCGCGGCCCGCGGCCGCCCGCACCGGCGGGCTCGATAAAGGCGTACTCGCCAATCAGCTCCTGCGCCAGCAGCGCCATTTCATGTCCGATCTCGGTCAGGTAGAGCTTCATCATCAGCTGCACCGGCCCGGCATCTTCGCCCGCTGCCGCACAGGAAAACAGGCGGAAGCTGGTATAGCGATGCGCCAGTACGAAGCCTTCGATCCGGGCCAGCGAATCGCGCACCAGCGGATCGCCAATCCGGCCGGTTTCCCTGGCCAGGTCCACCAGCTTCCTGAACTGGTTGCCCAGCCCGTCGGCGCTGCCGATGCTGGCACGCTCGTGCTTCAGCGTGGTGCGGCTGACGTACCAGCCCTGCCCGCGTCCCCCCACCTGCCAGCTGACCGGCGTTTCAGCGTTATCGAAAAAGAACTCGCAGAACGTGTGCGCCCCCTGCTCGCCCGTCATCTGGCGGATCGGGCGGCGCGTAATGCCGGGCTGATCCAGATCGATCAGCAGATAGGTAATGCCATCGTGCTTGGCGGCATCGGGTTCGGTCCGCACCAGCATGAACATATGCGTGGATTGCATCCCCTGGCTGGTCCAGATTTTCTGGCCATTGATGATCCAGCGGGTGCCATCCGGCGAGAGTTCGGCCTTGGTCCGGACCGAGGCGAGGTCCGATCCCGAACCGGGTTCGGAATAGCCCTGCCCCCAGATGTAATCGCCCTCGATCGTCTTGCGGATGAACAGTTCGCGCTGCTCCTCGGTTCCCTTTTCCAGCAGGGTCGGGACGGTCATGTTCACGCCGTTGCCGCCAACTTCCAGCGGCGCGCGCGCGCGGCCGAATTCCTCGCGGATCACTTGCGCGCGGATGACGTCGACCGGCTGTTCGGACCCGCCATAGCGCCTGGGGACCGAACGATAGAGGTAGCCGCGCTCAACGCCCGCGCGGCGGAACGCGCGGATGAACTCTTTCAGCTCGGCGCCGCGCCGTTCGGCGGGCTGCCAGTTGTCCGCCAGGAAGCGGCGCACTTCTGCGCGAAAGGCTTCCGCCTCTGCTCCATAGCTCAGGTCCATTGCACTTCCTCTCTCGATGCGCCACTTGCACGGCACGGCTTCCTATGCCTTACTTGTATCACTAGGTCAAATATCTCGAAGCGGAAACTATGACAGTAACCGACCCTTCGCCGCACCCTTTTCCGCCCTGCTATTACCAGCGTGACGGGGCGGTCTATGTGCCGACGGCGCTGGCCCGCAGCCCGTGGGACGCCAAGGCCATTGCCGGCGGGCCGGTCAGCGCCCTGCTGGCGAGCGGGGCTGAAGACGCCGCGCTGGATGCGGCGTTCGAGATTGCCCGCTTCTCGGTCGACATCTTCGGGAAAGTGCCGCACCAGCCGTTGACCATTGCGATTCAAGTGCTGCGCAACGGCCGCCAGACCAAGTTGCACTGCGTGACCCTGCTGGCCGAGGACCGCACCGTCGCGCAGGCCCACATCCTGCGCGTGCGGCGGCTGGAAACGCCCGCCTTCCCGGTGCCGCACGATTACCCCGCCCCTGCAACCATCCCCGTGCAGGAGGGCCCACGCGGCGCACGGATGGGCGGGGCGATCAGCCTGCGGCGCGTGCTGGGCGGCCCGGGCGAGCCGGGGCGCGGCGTGTCATGGCTGGCGATGGAGGGCGAAGTGATCGCCGGGCAGGCCCCATCAATCTTCGTCAAGGCCTGCCTGTTCGCCGATTTCGGCAACGGCTTTGGCAACGCCACCGATGCCGGGGAATGGAGCTATGCCAATCTCGACATCACCATCCAGTTCCTGCGGATGCCGGTGGGCGAATGGTTCCTGCTCGATGCCGAAACGCACATGGCCGGCAACGGCCACGGCACCGCGCGCAACGTGTTCGCGGACGAACTGGGCGTCTATGCGCGCGGCTTCCAGACGATCTTCGTGGCGCCAGGGCACTTGTCCAAGAGCGTGCCCCGACCGCCTGCCTGACATCAGCCTTTCGGCTTGTTCTGTTCCCGCCAGATCATCGCCGTCGCCTGGGTCGACAGGCCCATGTTGAGCGCTTCGGCATCGAACTGGGCCTCGAACGACCAGTCCTCGGCATTGTTGAGGTTCTGCTTCATATAACGGAAGCCCATGCGCGGGCCGTCGGCCAGCCGGTGCGCCGCCTTCAGCGTTTCATCGCGCAGCGCATCGTCATCGAACAGGCGGGTATACAGCCCCTTGGCAAAGGCTTGCTCGGCCGAGAGCTTTTCCCCCAGCAGGAACAGTTCGCGCGCCACGCCTGTTCCGACGATCTTGGTCCAGAACCAGGTCGATCCAAAGTCCCCGCCCGCGCCGATCCGGTCGAACGCGGTCAGGAACGTGGCCGAACGCGCGGCAAAGCGCAGGTCGCAGGCACCGGCGATGCCGATCCCGGCGCCTGCCACCGGGCCGTTGACCATCGCGATGGTCGGCTTGCCCATTTCGTGCAGCAGGCGGGATGTTTCCATGAACCCGCGCAGTCGGGCAAAGCCCTGCTCGGCGCGGCTGCCGGATTCGGGGTTGGGCGGTACCACGGCCTTGTCGGCCCCGCCTTCCTTCAGGTCGCCCCCGGCGCAAAAGCCGCGACCCGCGCCGGTGACCACCACACAACCCACCGCCGGGTCGCGCGCGGCATCGGCGCAGGCATCGGCCAGCGGCGCCATGATCGATCCGGTCAGCGCGTTGAGCCGGTCAGGCCGGTTGAGGGTGATGATGCGGACCCCGCCCTCATTATCGATCAGGACTTCATCGGTCATCGGCTGATTATTCCCCACCCAGTTCCCAGTGCCGCGCCATCATCCGCACAGCGGTTTCCGCAATGTCGGCCGGTACTTCCGGATATAGCGGCAGCGGCTTGTCCTTGCTCGGCAACGCGATCGTCGCGGTCGAGCGGACGGACTCCTCGCCGCGCTGGTTGACGAACCGGACGGCCACATCGACTAGGTTCTGCCCGTTTTCGGTCCGCTTGCCCAGCACTTCACCCGTGACGCGCTGCACGTCGCCCATGAAGTTGAACTTGCGGATTTCGTCGTGGACGTGGGTGATGATCCCATCGTCGCCCGCCCAGTCGTTGAGGTACTGCCACAAGTAGTTTTCGCGCATCACCCCATAGTCGTATGCCATCGGATTGCCGATCGCCTGGGCCCACACCGGGTCCCAGTGGAGCCGCTGGGCGACGTCGGGAATGCCGTGCTCGTTCTTGACATAGAACGCCGGAATGCGCTGACGGTTCTTGTGCGCGCGGCGGTTGGCGGTGGGAGCATAAGGCGTGAAGCCATAGCCCGCTGCATGAAAACAGATCACATCGGTCACCGTCAGTGGCCCCTTGATCTGCAAGCCCAGCGAATCGCCCTTTTCAACATCCTCGAAATAGCGCTTGGCACTGCCCTGCACCTGTTCGGCGGCATAGGCGGCCTCAATCTCGGCCCATTCGTCGTCGGTATACGTGGCAGGCTGAATCGACAGGTTCTTGCCCTTTTTCACCGCCGTCTTGCGCTCGGTAAGGACGCGCAGGATGTCATAGGTGGCGACCACTTCGGCGCGCTGGTTCACTTTGACGCGGCGGCTGGTGATGATCACGGACCGGCCGGCAAATTCGCTCTGCTTGACCTCGCAGGTCAGGTCGCCGCCATAGCTGTAGATCGTGTCGCCGGGGCGAACCGGGCGATAGAAATTCCAGCCAGAACCCGACACGAACACGTGAATACCCTTGAACAGGCTCTTTTTCAGGGCCTTCACTTCCGGCGGAGTCGGATCGCCCTTCATCGGCTTGTTGATCTGGCCGACCATCATGCCCGGCGCGATCACCCCGCCCCAGCGGGTCTTGCGGGAATAGGCGGGGTCGGTGAACAGCGGATTGTCATCGCCGCAGCCATAGGCCCAGTTGCGAATCGAATCTTCCGACGCAGTCTGGACATATTCGGCCGTCTTCTGGGGTTCCCAGACGCCGATCAGCTTGCGCTGCCGTTCGACATCTTCGTCCAGAATCTTATAGGCGACGGCCTTTTGCCATTCTTCGCTCTGTTTGATGTCGGTCTTTGCTTCGCTCACGGCAATCGCTCCTTGATCCCAGTTGTATAACTAGGTAATAGAAGCCGGGTAAGCAGGCAAGGGATTTTCAGGATGGGTCAGGTCAGGCGGATCAGCGATGCGCTGAAGGTGCGGGCACAGCACCAGGCGGGCGAGATCGCGCACGACGGCATCAACCGGCAGATTACCTATGCTGAATGGGACCGCGAGGCGGATGAGATTGGCGGCGGGCTGGCCGCGGCGGGGCTGGTTCCGGGGGACCGGGTGTTCCTGCCGATCAGCAATGCCCATGCCGTGGAAATGGCGACCGCGGTATTCGCGGTATTCCGCGCCGGCGGGATTGCCTGCCCGATCAATACGCGCCTGAACGCCAAGGAAATCGCCGACTTTGCCGAGTTGACCACCCCGCGCTGGTGCATCACCGACGTGCCGGACGTGGTGGCGGGACTGAAGCTCGACGGCTGCTGGACGGTGGACGCCATGCCGCGCAATCTGGCGGCGCTGCCCGATCAAGCCAGCCTTGATCCCGAAGCTGACGCCGAAATCCTTGGCACCAGCGGGACCACCGGCAAGATCAAGGGCGTCGTAGTGTCACACCCGGACCTGATGAAGGGCGTGACCGGCACCAACATGGACAAATCGCGCTCCACGCTGAACGCGCTGCCGTTGACCGGCTCGGGCGGGAACCTGGGCATCGTCATGCTGCCCGCGCGCGGCGGGGCCACCGCGATCACCCAGCCGAAGTTCGATCCCAAGGGCTTCCTCGAACTGGTCAAGGAAAAGCAGCCGGACCTGGTCTACCTGGTGCCCTCGATGCTGCGCCTGATCCTCGATCATCCGGACGTCGCCAACTACGATTTCGCGGGCGTGAAATACCTGATGACCGGCACTGCGCCGCTACCGCACGATTCGGTCAAGCGCGCGCTGGACTTGTGGCCGCACGTGCGGATGCGCAACAGCTATGGGATGTCCGAAGGCGGCATCGGCGTGGGCACAACCACCCGCGAACAAGTGCTGAAGCCCGGCTGCGTCGGCAAGCTGCCCCCGCATATGCAATTGCGCGACGAGGCGGGGAATGTCGTGACCCAGCCCGGCGTTGTGGGTGAAATCTATGGCTTCCAGAAGCACGCCCGGCGCTACTGGAACGATCCCGAAGCCACCGCCGCCAGCTTTATCGGCGGGTGGACCAAGACCGGCGATCTTGGCTACGTTGATCACGACGGCGACCTGATCATGGCGGGCCGGTCAAAGGAACTGATCATCCGGGGCGGCTACAACATCACCCCGCTGGAAATCGAAACCGCGCTGCACCAGCACCCGGCCGTGCAGCAGGCCGCCGTGGTTGGCGTGGAACACGAGGTGCTGGGCGAAGATATCGCTGCGGCCGTGACCCTGCGCCCCGGCCAGTCCGCCACACCGGACGAAATCATCGCATTCTGCCGCCAGCACCTGGCCGACAACAAGGTGCCGCGCACGCTGCTGGTGCTGGACGAAATGCCGCTGAACCCGAACGGCAAGATCCTGAAAAAGGAACTGGTCGGTCCGCTGACCGAAGCCGCCAAGGCCCGCCGCGCGGCGGGCTGAGGTCGGCCTCAGTTGTGCCCCAGCACCGGGTGGGGCACGTAAGGCGCTTCCAGGACAGCGATTTCTTCCGCAGTCAGCCGCAGGTCCAGGGCGGCAAGTGCGTCCTCCAACTGGGCCAGTCTGGTCACGCCAATGATCGGCGCCGTGACCTCGGCCTTGGCCAGCACCCACGCCAGCGCGACCTGCGCCATCGGCGCGCCGCGCGCGCCAGCGATGGCCGCGACGGCTTCCACAACCTGCCGGTCGCTGTCCTCGGTGCGGGCATAAAGCATCTTGCCAAAGCGGTCGCTGCCCGAACGGGCGGTCACCTCGCCCCAGGGCCGGGTCAGGCGGCCGCGCGCCAGCGGACTCCACGGGATGACCCCAATGCCTTCCTCTACGCAGAGCGGCAGCATCTCGCGCTCTTCCTCGCGGTAGAGCAGGTTGAGGTGGTTCTGCATCGATACGAACCGCGCCCAGCCGTTGCGCTCCGACACCAGCAGTGCCTTCTGGAACTGCCAGGCATACATCGAAGATGCACCGATGTAGCGCGCCTTGCCTGCCCGAATGATGTCGTTCAGCGCCTCGAGCGTCTCCTCGATCGGGGTTTCATTGTCCCAGCGGTGGATCTGGTAGAGGTCGATATAATCGGTGCCGAGCCGGCGCAGACTGTCATCCACTGCCTGGAACAGCGCCTTGCGCGAAAGGCCGCCCTGGTTCGGACCTTTGCCCCAAGCACCCCAGGCCTTGGTCGCGATCACCACTTCGTCGCGCCGCGCGAAATCCTTCAGCGCGCGCCCGGTGATTTCCTCGGACGCACCATCGGCATAGACGTTTGCGGTATCGAAGAAGTTGATCCCGGCCTCTACCGCGCGGGCAATGATCGCGCGGCTGGCGGCCTCATCCAGCACCCACGGATGGGCACCCTGCCCGGGTTCGCCAAAGCTCATGCAGCCGAGGCAGAGGCGCGACACTTTGAGGCCGGTGCGGCCAAGACGGATGTACTTCATGGTCACTTCAATTGTTCAAACGGGACATCCTTGTCCATCCGCACCTCGCCCGGCATGCCCAGCACGCGCTCGGCGATCTGGTTGCGCAGCACTTCGTCCGCGCCGCCCGCAATGCGCATCACGGTGGAATAGATGTAATCATATTGCAGGTCGGGCGTGACGCTGTCTGACGGATCGGCGGCAATCGCATCCAGCCCGCGCAATTCCATGCCCAGGCCCAGCACTTTCTGCTGCCGCCCGGCATAGGCCAGCTTGATCATCCCGGCCATCGCGCCGGGATTCTCGCCCTTGGACACCATGGTGCGCAGCCGTGCCTGGAAGAAGCGTTCGCCCTGCTCCTCGGCCAGGGCATCGGCCAGCGCGAGGCGCACGGCCTTGTCATCCAGCATGGTCGAGCCATCGCCCGCCGGAGTCTTGCCCGCCAGCGCCAGCAGCGGCTCAACCCCGCTGCGGTGCGCGCCAGAGCCCAGCCGCTCGCCCATCAGCACGGTCATGCAGCAGGCCCAGCCCTCGCCAATAGCACCAAGGCGGTTGGCATCGGGGATGCGCACATCGGTGAGGAAGGTTTCGTTGAATTCGCTCATCCCCGAAATCTGGCGGATCGGGCGCGTTTCGATGCCGGGCGTCTTCATGTCGACCACGAAGAAGGTCAGCCCCTTGTGCTTGGGTACGGTGGGATCGGTGCGGACCACCAGGATGCCCCAGTCGGTCAGGTGCGCCCAGCTGGACCAGACCTTCTGCCCGTTGACGATCCAGTCGCCCGAACCATCGTCCGCGCGCACCGCCTTGGTGCGCAGCGCGGCAAGGTCGGACCCGGCCGAGGGCTCGGAGAACAGCTGGCACCAGGTAATGTCGCCCTTCAGCGTCGGTTCGATGAACTGCGCGCGCTGGGCGTCGTTACCGTGCTTGGCGATCACCGGCAGGGCCATGCCGGTGCCGATCGAGGTGAACGGGCCCTTGGGCAGGTGATACTTACCCTCCTCTTCGGCAAAGATCACCGCCTCGATGCCGGACAGGCCCCGCCCGCCCAGCGCCTTGGGGAAGGTCAGCCCGGACCAGCCGCCGTTGTAAAGCTCGCGCATCCAGGCGCGGCCACGTGCGGCCTCCTCGGTGTCGGCCAGCTTGATGCCGGTGGGCAGTTCGTGCGCGGGGGCGTGGGCAGCGAGCCAGCTTTGCGCCTCGGCGCGGAAGGCGGCTTCGGCGGGGGTATCGTTGAAGTCCATCTCAGGCAGCCTTTTCTTGCGAGCCGCTCTGGGCGTTCAGCAGGCGGTTCGCCCAGTATCCGCGATTGCCGACGATCACCGCCAGCAGGCGCTCGCGCCGGTAATAGAAGTGGCAGTTGGCCTCAAAGGTATAGCCGATCCCGCCGTGGACCTGCAGGTTCTCGCGCGCGGCCAGTTCGAAGGCCTTGATCGCGGTCAGCCGCGCCGCCGCCGCCGCGCCGGGCAAGTCATCCGCCGAAGCCTCCGCCGCCCAGCCCGCAAAATAGGCGTTCGATTTCGCCAGTTCGATTGCCACCGCCACGTCGGCCAGCTTGTGCTTGATCGCCTGATAGCCGCCCAGCGGACGGCCGAACATCTGCCGCTCCATCACGTAGTTCCGGCCCATGGCGAGGCAGGCTTCCGAACCGCCCACCGCTTCAAACGCGGCTTGCACCGCCGCGCGGTCAAGCAAGGTCGGCAGCGCGTCCTTGCCGGGCAGGGCCTCGGCCTCGGCACCGTCGAAATCAATCCGGTAATGGCTGCGCAGTTGGTCAAAGCTGTCCAGCTTGGTCCGGGTCACACCGGGTTGATCGAGCTGGACGAGCGCCAGTCCATCTCCCACCTGCACCACGGCGACACTGGCGATCCCGGCATCGGCGACCGGCTGCTTCGTGCCGCTCAGCTTGCCGCCCGCCAGCCTCGCGCCCTGTCCCAACACCGGCCCCGCGCCTTCCGCGCTGGCAAAGCAAGCCACCACTTCGCCGCTGGCCAGTTTGGGCAGCCACTGCGCCTTCTGTGCCTCGCTGCCCGCCAGCCGGATCGCATCGGCGGCCAGCACGATCGAGGAGAAGAACGGCACCGCCGCGTTGACCCGGCCCAGTTCCTGCGAAATCACGCCTAGGTCCAGCTCGCTCATGCCAAGCCCGCCAAAGGCCTCGGGAATGTTCGCGCCAAGGAAGCCCATTTCGCCCAGTTCGCGCCACAGCGGCTCGTCCCATTCAGCCCCGCTGTCGATCAGCTTGCGCAGGTGATCGTAAGGCGTGCGCTCGGCCAACAGGCCACGCGCCTGTTCGGCCAGCATTTTCTGTTCGTCGGAAAGATCGAAATCCATCAGTCGAGATCCTCATACCAGGTGGTGGCAAGTCCACCCATTGCATCGGCCATGATCGCGGTTTCGCGCACCACGCGGTTGTGACACAGCTGCACAGCCGCGGCGAAATCGACCGCGTCGGCGGCAATCGCCTCGGCCAGCGCGGCGCGGGCGCCTTTCAGATTAGCCGGGGCAGACGGCATCAGCGCCCGGATCTCCGCCAGCTCCGCCGCATCGAACGCCGCGCCGTGGCTGGCGCGCATCCGCCAGAACTTCACCAACCGCGCCAGTTCCTTGGCCTTGGCAGCAGCGCGCTGGTTGCCGGCGGCGGGGACGATATCGTCCCTGAGGTCGGCCAGCGCAGTGGCAAAGAAGCGGTCGGTCCAGTCCGGCTCGCACAGCGGCAGTTCGGGATCGGTCACGGCGATCCCGGCCAGCTGCGCCACCGACTGCACGATCACCCGCTTGTGCATGGTGCCATAAAGCAGGCCGGTGCCGGTCGCGCCGATGCTGGAGCCTTCGCCGCTCGCCAGCGCCGCGCTGGGGACCGAGAACGACAGCTGGAAATAGAGCCGGTGATACTTCACCCGCGCCAGATCGACCGGCTGGCCGCTCGCCGCCTCATAGGCCGCGAACACGTCGGCCATCGGCACGAACGGCTGGATCAGGCTGCGCACCCAGATTTGCGCCAGATCCTCCATCGGATCGCCCAGGTGGGTCAGCTCCCAATCGACCAGCGCCGCGATTTCATTGCCATTGAACAGGAAGTTGCCCGGCCCGGCATCGCCGTGCAGCACCACCGCGGGGCCGCGATCCGGCGGCACGTTGCGCGCCAGCCAGGCCAGCGCCACCTGATAGATCGGATCGGCCCCAGCGCTCAGGTTGGTGCGCTGCCACTGGGCGATGTTGGCGCGAATCCGGGAGGCGGGCGGTTCGGTTGCATCGCCCAGCGCGGCAAAGGCCGGATTGCGCGCGTCCAGCCGGTGCAGTGCCGCCAGCTGCCCCACGAAGGCGCGGGCCAGCGCCGCCTTGTCCTCGGCCTGCGGGAACCGGTCATTGCCGCTGACGAATTCGCTCAGCAGCGCCAGATGCGACGGAAACGTCCCGACCAGCGGCGCCACGGTGACGCCACTGCCATGGTACGGTCCGGACAGCGCGGCCAGAATCGCCGTCTCCCGTTCAAAATACGGCATCCGCGAAGGGTCGCCCGCGCGCCCGTCCCACGCCAGATAGCAGCGTCGCTCGGCCCCATCGGGATAGCGCAGCATCACTTCCGCGCCTTGCCGCGACGCACCGCCGCCACCGCGCGCCTGCTCGCCGGCGATGACAGCGCCGGTCTGCTGCTCTACCTCTGCCCGCAGATCGGCAGGGATTGCACTTGCCATCAGGTCATCCAGTTATATAACTACGTTAAACATCACTTCTTACACACTCGCGCCGGGAGAGAGTCAAGCGTGACCTACGAAACTATCCTGTTCGATGTCGCCGATCATGTCGCCACGATCACCATCAACCGACCCGAAGCGATGAACAGCTTCAACCGCCAGATGATGGACGATTTCGCCCGCGTCTGGCACGAAATTTCGTGGAATGACGATATCCACGTAACCGTGCTGCGCGCCGCGCCGGGCCGGGCATTCTGCACCGGGGTCGATGTGAAAGGCGCGGTTGCGGGGGATCGCCCCGCGGTCGACCTCGACAACATCTGGCACTGCTTCGATCCGGGCGATCAGCTGGGCCCCAAGTCGATGCAGTGCTGGAAGCCGATGATCTGCGCGGTCCACGGCATGGCTGCGGGCGGCGCGTTCTATTGGTTGAACGAGGCCGACATCATCATCGCTTCGGAAGACGCCACGTTCTTCGACCCCCACGTGACATACGGCATGACCAGCGCGCTGGAGCCGATCGGCATGACCTACAAGATGCCGCTGGCCGACGTGCTGCGGATGGTGCTGCTGGGCAATGATGAGCGGATGAGCGCGGAATACGCCAAATCGATCGGGCTGGTCAGCGAAGTCGTCCCGCTCGACCGGTTGTGGGACCGCGCGCACGAAATGGCGCTGCAAATCGCGGCCAAGCCCCCGGCGGCGATCCAGGGTTCGATCAAGGCGATCTGGAGCAGCCTCGACATGCCGCGCTCGGTCGCGCTCGCCAACGCGCTCAAGTACCCGCAGATCGGCAACCCGGTGGGCGTGCCCCAGGTCGACCGCGCCGCGCTGATGGCGGACAAGGCCAAGAAGTACACGATCCGCTGATGACCCACCCCCGCCTTCACGCGCTGGCCGATCCCGATCGGCCCGCCGTCATCATGACCGACGGCGCGCCCGGCCTGACGTATGGCGAGCTGGAGGACCGCGCCAATCGCGGCGCGCACCTGCTGCGGTCGCTGGGGATCGCGCGCGGGGACGGGATCGCCTATTGGCTGCCCAATTGCCCGGAAGTGTTCGAAGTCTATTGGGCCGGCCAGCGCGCCGGGACCTATATCACCCCACTCGCCACCGCGCTGACCGCGGCTGAGGCTGACTACATCATCGGCAATTCCGGCGCGAAGCTGCTGGTGGTTTCACCGGCGATTCCGGGGCTGGCCACCTTGCCGGCGCGCGCGGGCGTGACGGTGCTGACGCTCGATCAATTGCGCGCCGCGCTGGCCCGCCAGCCCGCAGGGCCGATTGCCGATGAAAGCCCCGGTTTTCACATGGTCTATTCCAGCGGCACCACCGGCCAGCCCAAGGGCGTGCGCCTGCCCCTGCCCGAAGGCGAGGTGACCGGCGAACACATGATCGCGGCGCAGATTGGCCGGCGCTACGGGCTTGGCCCGGCGGACACCTATCTGTCGCCCGCGCCGCTCTATCACACCGCGCCGCTGGCCTATACCACCACCTGCCACCGCCTGGGCGCGACCGTGGTGCAAATGCCCAGGTTCGAACCCGAACCGGCACTGGCCGCGATCGAGCGCTTTGGCGTGACCATCACGCAGATGGTGCCGACGATGTTCTCGCGCCTGCTCAAGCTGCCCGAAGCGGAGCGCGCCGCATATGACCTGTCATCGCTGCGCACCGTGATCCACGCCGCCGCGCCCTGTCCCGTCCCCGTCAAGCAGGCGATGATCGCATGGCTCGGGCCGATCATTTTCGAATACTACGGCGGCTCCGAAGGCAACGGGTCGACCGGGATCACGAGCGCGGAATGGCTGGAAAAGCCCGGTTCGGTCGGCAGGGCCAGCTGGGGCACGATCCACATCTGCGACGATACCGGCAACGAACTGCCCACGGGCGAGCAGGGCACCGTCTATTTCGAGGGCGGCTGGGACTTCAAGTACCTGGGTGACGAGGACAAGACGCGCAACAGCCGCAACCCGCTGCACCCGAGCTGGTCGACCCTGGGCGATGTCGGCTATCTGGATGCCGACGGCTATTTGTTCCTGACCGACCGCAAGAGCTACATGATCATCTCAGGCGGCGTGAACATCTATCCGCAGGAAGTCGAAAATCTGTTGATCACCCACCCCAAGGTCGCCGATGCCGCGGTGATTGGCGTGCCGAACGCGGATTTTGGCGAGGAAGTCAAAGCAGTGATCCAGCCGCTCGATCCGGCGGATGCAACCCCCGCCTTCGCTGCCGAACTGATCGCATTCTGCAAGGCGCAGCTCAGCCCGATCAAATGCCCGCGCTCGGTCGATTTCGATCCCGCCCTGCCCCGGCTCGATAACGGCAAGCTGTACAAGCGGTTGGTCAAGGACCGCTATTGGCCACTAAGTGATCGAGAGTGAGGGGCGTTCACCCTGGAACCGCAACAGCTTTCGACGAAAGCACTTTTGTCCAGAAAGATTACCAACCACGCATAGGTGGTGACGACGATTGGTATCGAACAGCACGGGCGGTCCGGCGGCATGACCAAACCGCCCGGTAAACGTGAGCAGACCACTCCGCCATTCCGCCACGCCGCCTAGGAGATGCTGAGGGCAAGGAAACACTTGACCGGCAGAGAACGTTTCGCATCAGACTGTCACCACCGCCACCATGTGCCCGCGGCCTGCGCCTCAAGAGTCCGCATCAGGCAACCGCGTGGCGTTCCATTGGGGCGGCGCGAATTTCCAGCATGTGCCTGCGCCGCATCTGTCGCCCAGAGGCCAAGCCTGGCGCGCCAACCGGTGAGCGTTCATTCCTGAAAACTGACCACCACGCGCAGCGCGGCGCCGCTTTTCATCAGCATGAACCCGGCGTTGACCTCTGCCATCGGCAGGCGATGGGTGACGAGATCGGCCAGGTTGAGCTGGCCCGATGCGAACAGGTCAAGCAGGGCGGGCAACTCGCTGCGGCCCTTGATGTTGCCCATGAACGAGCCAAGCAAAGTGCGCCCCAGTTGCAGCTCGAACGGGATGATGGCCAGCGCCTCGCCATCGGGTGGAACGCCCAGCACGGTGCAGCAGCCCCAGCCGGGACGCGTGGCGGACAGCGCCTGCTGCATGGTCCGCGTGCTGCCGACGCATTCGAAGCTGTAGTCGGCCCCGCCCGCCGTCAGCGTGCGGATCGCGGCAACCGGGTCTGGCCCATCGGCGGGGATGAAGTGGGTCAGGCCGAATGCGGCGGCGCTGGCCTCGCGCGCCGGGTTGCGATCGACGCCGATGATCACCGACGCCCCGGCGAGGCGGGCGCCCTGAACAACGTTCAGGCCGATCCCGCCCAGCCCGAACACCGCCACGCTGGTGCCCGGCGTGACCCGCGCCGTGTTCCGCACCGCCCCGACCCCGGTGGCGACCGCGCAGCCGACCGTACAGGCCAGATGGAACTGAACGTCGGCGCGAATCCGGGCGACGTTGCGCTCTGGCATGACGATGAACTGCGCCAGCGAGCCGACCCCGGCATATGTCGCCACGGGCCGCCCGCCCAGGCGAAAGCGCGGGGTCTGCGTGCCAAGTTCGGCCATGAACCGGTCACACAGGTTGGTGCACCCGGATTGGCATGCGGTGCATTCGCCGCATTCCGCCAGCGACAGCGGGACCACGTGATCGCCCACCGCCAGCCCGGTCACTCCCGGCCCCGTGGCGCGGACAATGCCAGCGCCTTCGTGGCCGACCACCACCGGGAACGGAAACGGCGCGGCGGTGCCCTCGATCTGGCCAAGATCGCTGTGGCACAGCCCGCTGGCCATGATCTCGATCAGCACTTCGCCGGCGGCAGGTGGATCGAGGTCCAGCTCCTCCAGCACCAAGGGCGCGCCGGGGGCGTGGCAGACCATTGCCCGCACTTTCATGGCTGCACCTGCGGCAGCAGCGCGGGTGGCGGTGGTGCGCGGCCCAGGATCAGGTCCGCCGCCTTCTCGGCGATCATCGCCACCGGAATCGCCGTGTTGCCGCCGGGCAGGTGTGGCATGACCGAGGCATCGACCACCCGCAGCCCCGCGACGCCGCGCACGCGCAGTTCCGGATCGACCACGGCCAGCGGGTCACCGCCCATGCGCGCGGTGCCAACCGAGTGATAGTCCGCCTCTGCGCTCGCGCGGATATAGGCGTCGATCGCGGCATCGTCCTGCACGGCGCTGCCCGGCCCCAGCTCCTCGCCGCGCATCTCGTCAAAGGCCGCCTGCGCGAAAATCCGCCGCGCAATCCGCACCCCTTCGCGCAAGGCGATCCGGTCTGCGTCCGTGCCGTTGTAGTTCTGGTCGATCACTGGCGGTTGATCCGGGTCCGGCCCCGCCAGCGTCACCGCACCGCGCGCCTGCGGGCGGGCGACGTTGATATGGGCATAGAACCCGTGCATCGGCACCAGCCGGCTGCCGTTGTGGCTGAACAGCGCCGAGACCAGCAGCATCTTGAGGTCCGGTTCCGCCAGCGCCGGATCGGAGCGGACGAAGCACGCCGCCGACATCCCCGGATCGGCCAGCGGGCCGCTGCGGGTAAGCAGGTACTGGCCCATCGCCACGGCCCCGCGCAGGGGATTGAGATAGCGCAGCATCGACCACGGCTTGGTCGAGCGGTAGCGGACATGGGCGGCCAGATGGTCCTGCAGGTTCTGCCCCACGCCCGGCAGATCGGCGCGTACGGCTATGCCGTGCCCGGCCAGATGCGCGGCGGGTCCCAGGCCGGACAGCATCAGCAACTGCGGCGTGTTGATCGCCCCGGCTGAAAGGATCACCTCGCGCCGCGCGGTGGCGAAGCGCGTTTCCCCGCCGTGGCGGAACTCCACCCCGCTCGCGCGCTGCCCAGCGAAACACAGCTTCCGGGTGTGCGCGCCGGTCAGCACGGTCAGGTTCGCGCGGCGGCGCACCGGGCGCAAGTAGGCACTGGCCGCGCTGGACCGGCGGCCCCGGCCCACGGTCAGGTCGACCGGTCCGAATCCGTCGCGACGCGCGCCGTTGAAGTCCGCGCAAAAAGGATAGCCCGCCTGCTGCCCGGCAGCGATGAACGCCTGAGCAAAGGGGTGGTCCTGTCCCGCGCGCGTCACCGCGATCGGGCCATCCGCGCCATGCCAGTCGTCGCGGCTGGGGGCATAGCTTTCCAGCTTGCGGAAATAGGGCAGCACATCGGCAAACGACCAGCCGGGGTTTCCTTCTGCCACCCAGCGGTCGTAATCGCTGTGAAAGCCCCGGTCATAGACCATGCCATTGATCGACGACCCGCCGCCCAGCACCTTGCCGCGCGGGACATAGAGCACGCGCCCATCCAGATGCGCCTGCGGGGCGGAAACATAGGGCCAGGCGAACCGGCCCGACATCATGATCGGCAGCAATCCGCCCGGCGCCGCGATCAGCGGGCTGGAATCCGTCCCGCCCGCTTCCAGCAGCAGCACCCGGTTGGCCGGGTCCTCGCTGAGCCGGTTGGCCAGCACGCAGCCCGCCACGCCGCCGCCGACGATGACAAAATCGAAGTCCAGCCCAGACATCGAAACCCCTCCGTTTGTGCCATTTTTCACCGTGCAGGCCGTGCCGTTACGATGCTGGCGATTCCTGCTTGTGAGTGGACGTCCGATATGTGAGTGTCAACTTACAACATGGCCGGGCGCTCTCGCATCGGCCGGGAACCGAGAGGGTGCGAGCATGAAGGTGGTGGTCGATCTGGCCCGATGCCAGGGCCATGCGCGGTGCGAGGACTTGTGTCCGGAAGTGTTCGCTACCGATGCGGTCGAGGGCAAGTGCGTGATTGCCCAGCCGGAATTCCCGCCCGAACTGGAAGCGCGCGTGCGGCTGGCCGTGCGCAATTGCCCGGAAGGCGCCCTGCGCATCGCCAAGAGCGCCACGGGCGCGGCATGACCCTGCACTTCCAGCCACCCGCCCCGGACCATGTGCCGCCAGAGCGGATGGTCGATTTCGATTTCTTCGCGGTGCCTCCCGGCATGGCCGACCCGACGGAGATCTGGCACGATCTGGTCCGGCAGGGCGTGCCCAGCATCTTCTACACCCCGCGCAATGGCGGGCACTGGGTGCTGATGGACTATGCCGACATCGTCGAGGCCTATCGCGACCACACCGTCTTTTCGACCTACCAGACCCCGGTTCCGCCGATCGAACCGTTCCCGGTGGTCCAGCCGCAAGGCGTCGATCCGCCCGAGCACAATGTCTTCCGGCGGCTGCTGGCCCCGCTGTTCACGCCAATCGCGGTGCGCGGGATGGTGGACGAATTGCAGCGCCGCGCCGCCGGCCTGATCGACCGGTTTGCGGCGCGCGGGCAATGCGATTTCATTGCCGATTTCGCGGCGCGCTATCCCACCGGCACGTTCCTCCACCTGTTCGGGCTGCCGGAAGAGCGGCTGGACGAATTCCTGGCGCTGGCCAGCACGTTCTTCCGCTCGACCGCCCCGGCCGAGCGGGCGGACAACATCACCCAAATCTATGCCGTGCTGGACGCGCTGTTCCGCGAAAAGCAGGCCAGCCCCGGCACCGACATTGCCAGCACCATCGTGCTGGCGCGCGACGCCAACGGCCAGCCGCACGACTGGACCGATATCCTCAACTGCGGGTTCCTGCTGTTCGTTGCCGGACTGGATACGGTCACGAACACGCTGGCCTATATCTGGCGCTATCTGGCGACCACGCCCGATGCGCGGCGCTATTTCCGCGACCGGCTGGACGATCCCGATGCCTTCCTGCGCGGGATCGAGGAACTGATGCGGATCAACGCAGTGTCCAGCCTGTTCCGGCGGGTGACTCACGACTGCGAGTTTCGCGGCGTGCAGCTGCGCCGCAACGACCGCGTCGTGTTGCCCAACACCATCGCCAACCGCGATCAGCGCGTGTTCGAGAACCCGCAGGCGATCGACCTTGACCGCGCGGTCAACGTCCATGTCACGTTCGGGGTCGGCCCGCATCGCTGCATCGGCTCCCACCTCGCCAAGCGCGAAGTGATGGTTTCGATGCAGGAATGGCTGCGGCGCATCCCGGACTTCGAACTTGACCCGGCCCAGCCGCCGGGCGCCGCGTTTGGCGGCTCGGTCATGGGCTTTGACAGCCTGTGGCTGCGCTGGCCGCCCCGTTGACTTCCCACCCTGACAAGGAACCTGCAATGACCGATCCCCGCCCCGCTGGCTCCAACTTTGGCATGACCTACATGTTCGCCAAGACGTTCGTCGCCGATCTGGAAGCGATGGCCCGGTTCTATGAAGCGGTGCTGGGCCTGATCCCCTTTGCCCGCCACCAGGACACGATGCTGGGCCGCCCGATTTCGGAAATCATGTACCAGGCCAGCTATCCCGGCGGCCCGGCCTTCACCATGATCAGCTATACCGATGGCAACCCGCCGCCGCCCGGCGAGGCGGTGCAGGGCTTCGTCGCCACGGACCTTGCCGCCACGTGCGAGCGGGCCATAGCGCATGGCGGCACGGTGCCCCAGCCGATCCGCGAGGTGCCGGAATACGGGATCAAGGTCGCCTTCATCCTCGACCCCGAAGGGCATGTCATCGAAGTGATCGAAATGATCGGCCAGTAACCCTGGTTCAGCTACCCAGGTGCCGCCTGATCGCCTCGTCGGTCAGGCCCAGCCCCCGGCAGCAGAACCACAGCGCTTCGCGCACCAGCGCCTCGCCATCGTTGGCATAGGGGCGCGAGGCCGGGTCGAGCACCGCGATCGCGTTGATCATGGTGCCGATGTGTTCGATGAACATGTTGGTGTTGGCGATGGTCAGCGGTTCGCCTGTCACGTCCCCGGCCGCGCGGGCGGCATCGTGCGCGGCGCGGATCGCACCCAGCGAGCGGCGCTGCGCACGGCGATAGATCAGGCTGGCGAAATAGCCGTCGCCAGACAGGCTGGCCAGCGTCAGCCGATAGCCTTCGCGCCCCGGCCCGTGCGGGTCCATGATGATGCTGCGGAAATAGCGGTCCAGCGAGCTGATCAGCCCGGCCGTGCTGGGTTCGACCACGCCGACTTCGGCATAGTTCTCGTCCTGCTCGCGAAAGATCTGGCGCAGCACGGCGCGGTAGAGCGACAGCTTGGACGGGAAGTGCCGATAGACCAGCGCTTCCGACACGCCCGCCTCGCGCGCGATTTGCAGGGTCTTGGCGCCATGAAAGCCGCTGCGGGAAAACACGCGGCGCGCGGCGGCCAGGATCAGGTCGCGGCGCTCGGTACCGGGGATGCGTTTGCCAGCCATGATGAGCGCTCACTTACCCCGATTGCGGCTTACGTCAACCGTCGAAGGCTGAAAAATCCGGCCTTCCGGTGGTCGCGCTCACTTACCTGTCGGGGCGCCCGCTTACCGCGCGCGCCCCGCAAGGGCATCAGGCCGCCAGCGGCGAAAGCGGCTCGGTCGGCATGTGCGTCGGATAACCGTGGTCATAGACCCGCGTCAGCAGGCCGATGAAGGCGGGATCGTACATCGGGTCGCTCGGCACTTCGAACGTGTGGCCGCGCTGGCGCAAGTCGGCAATGAACGTGTCGAACACCTGATCGTGGGTCAGGTCGTCCTTGTGGTCCAGCGTCAGCTTGAGCTCGTCGAGGTCCATGAAGATCTGCGCGTTCCAGTGGAACAGATAGCGCATTTCCTCCACCGGGATCTGCTGGATCACCTGGCCATCGGTGGTGATCTGCCAGCCGCCGGGATGCGCCCGGTCAGGTTCGATCAGCGAGGTGATGTCCAGCCCGGCCGGACGGCGCATGTCTTCAGGACCGTTGGCTTCGGCGGTGTGGTACATCATCTCGTTCTCGACCACCACGGCGCGGCCCCACATCGGGGCGGGCACGGTCTTGAACGGGTTGGCGGGGCCATCGGGCCAATAGTGGAACCCGCCGCCCACGCTGCCCTTGTAATACCAGGCAATGACCTGCGCCTTCTTGGCCTGCCAGCGCTGGAACAGGGTCGATTTGCACATCGTGTTCATCAGCCAGGGCGGTGTGTTGTCCATGTCGATGCCGCGAAAGCGGGTGCCGTCGATGTGCGGCATCCCGCCCATCGGGCAGGGGCCCTGGATGTTGAACAGCATCGATTCCGGCTGGGCATACTTCGCCCCCCAGTATTCGCGCGCCAGGTCCAGGAACTTGATGTTGAGGAAGCAGTCCTCGATTTCCGGGTAGAGGCTGGTCGAACCCTTGGCGAGGTAGCCACGGAACACCGGGGAGAGGAACATGTCCCAGGTCGGCTGGAACCCTTCAGGGACGGAGCCGGTGGTCGTGGCGATCACTTCTTCGGGCGTCTTGAAATGCTGGGCCAGGATCAGGCTCCACGGGCCGTTCTCGGTCACGACGCCGACCAGCCGCTCGAACTGATCGGCGGTATAGGCGTCCTCGATGATCCGGGGCGGCGCGACCGGGCGGAACTTGGCGATGATTTCGGGATTCATGGTTCAGTTCTCCAGAGCAGGATTGACTTCAAGCAGGATCTTGCCGCGCACGTGGCCGGCCTGGACCAGCGCTTGGGCGCGGCCCGCTTCGGCCAGCGGCATGATCACGTGGTCCGGCACGCGGATGCGCCCGGCAGACAGCGCCTCGACCAGTCCGGCGAGCTGGCGGGGCTGGCTGTCGAAATCGGAAATGGTCGGGATCACGCTGACCCCGGCGGCGGTCAGGCGGGCCGGATCATAAGGTGCCTCATCGGCGATCAGCGTGCCGATCGGGCAGATCACGCCCCCGCGCCGGACGGTTTCGATGGTGTCGACGAAGGTGCCCTGCCCGACCGTGTCGACGATCAGGTCCACGCCCTGCGGCGCCCAGACGCGGATCGCGTCCGCCACACTGCCCGCGCGGTAATCGATGGCGTGGCTGGCCCCAAGGCTGCGGACATAGTCGAAATTGCCCGCCGAGCAGGTGGCCGCCACTTCCGCCCCGGCCATCCGCGCCAGCTGGATCGCGAAGCTGCCGGTGCCGCCCGCCCCGCCATTGACCACGACCTTCTGCCCCGGACCGGCGCGGCCATTGTCGAACACGGCCTTCCACGCGGTCATCCCGGCCGTCGGCAGCGTGGCGGCCTGGGCAAAGCTGACATTGGCGGGCAGCGGGATCACCCGCTCGGCCGCGCTGCGCACGTATTCGGCATAGGAGCCGCGCTCACCCAGGCCCTGGTTGCCCGGCGTCACCACCCGGTCGCCCACGGCCAGCCCGGTCACGCCTTCGCCCACCGCGGCCACCACGCCGGCAGCGTCGAAGCCGACCACGAACGGGAACTGATACTGGAAATACTGCGCCAGCCAGCCTTCGCGCGCCTTCCAGTCAGCCGGATTGACGCTGGCATAGGCAACCTGCACCACGACCTGGCCGGGCGTTGCCTCGGGCCGCTCGATCTCCGCCATGTGGAGGACCTCTGGCCCGCCGAATTGATCGAGCACCATCGCTTTCATTGTCGCTTCTCTCCCCGGATCGATTGACTCGATTCCTAATTTGCCTATGCAAGTAAGTAAACACTCATTATGCAGGGATCTGCAAGGGGAGAGGCAATTCAATGGATCAGGAACAGAAGCTGGCGGGCAAGATTGCGCTGGTAACCGGCAGCAGTCGGGGGATCGGCCGCGCGGTGGCGCAGCGGCTAGCAAGTGCGGGCGCGACCGTGGTGGTAACCGCCCGTTCGGCTGACAAGCCGGCAGGCGGCGTGCGCTTTGGCCAGCAGCAGATCGTGCCCGGCACGCTGGCCGAAACGGTCGCCCTGATCGAGGCGGCGGGCGGCAAGGCCATCGCGCTGGCGGCCGATCTGGAGGATGCGGACCAGCGCGATTCGCTGATCGATCGTGCGGCCAAGCTGGCTGGCGGGCTGGACATCCTGGTCAACAACGCCGGGTTCGCCGACTATGCGCGGGTCGACCAGATGGCGCTGCACACGTTCGACCGCACGTTCGACCATTACCTGCGCGTGCCGTTCCGGCTGGCGCAGGCGGCGATCCCGCACATGCTGCAGGCGGGCGCGGGGTGGATCGTCAACATCGGCTCGATCACGGCCTATCCGCCGGTTCGCCCTTATCTGGACTATGCCAGAGCGGGCGGGGATTCGGTCTATGCGGCCAGCAAGGCGGCGCTGCACCGGCTGACCCAGGGGATGGCCGCCGAACTGGTGGACAGCAACATCGCCGTCAACGTGGTCGGCCCGTCCACCGCGATCCGCACTCCCGGCGCGGACGCCCTGATCCCGGCAGACTATCCGTGCGAGGACCCGGCCTATTTGGCGCAGACGGTTCTGGAAATGTGCCACCTGCCCGCTGCCGAGCGGACCGGGCTGGTGGCGTTCTCGATGCATTTCCCGCACGCCATGGGCTTTCCGGTGCGCACGCTGGACGGAACGGGCGAACTGCCGCCGGCGGAACTGCCGCTCTATTCCCACCCGGCCACCAGCCTCGACGGATTGTAAGCCATGGACCAGACCATCTTCATCATCGACGATATCGTCGCCGCCCCCGGTCGGGCGCGGGACCTGCTGGAGCTGTATCGCACCCGCTATGCCCCCGCCGCGCTGGCGCGGGGCATGGTGCTGGACCGCGAAATCGTCGCGCCGCCGATGTGGCTGGACGAGCTGTCCAATCGCCTGCTGATCACCTGGACGGTCACCGGCCCCGGTGGCTGGTGGGGGCAGGCGGTGCAATCGCGCTATGACCCCGCGGTCGAGGCGTTCTGGGCCGAAGCCGCCCCGCTGATCGCCTCGCGTGCACGCTATTTCGGATCGGCCGAGGCCGACGTGGAGGCCCTCAGCCATGTTTAACCTGATCTGCCTGGTCAGCGCGGATGAAGCCGCGCGCACTGACCTGACCGCGGCCCTCAAGGCGCTGAACGGTGCCGCCGCGCCGGTGATGGAAGGGAACTTCAACGGCGGCGATGTGGCAGCCCGCTTCGCGTTCGCGGACGAGTCGGCCTATCGCGCAGCCCGCCCCGCGATCGATGCCGCGATTGCCGCGGCCGGTGCCGTGCAGTGCAACTGGGCCCTGTTCGGCAACGGCCAGAGCGCCGTCGGTGCGCCCGGCCTGGCCGATGGGGTCTGGCGCGGCCTGCTGCTGTGTGCCGACCGCCCGCAGGCGACGGCCCGCCTGGCCGAGTTCGAGGCCGAAATGGTGCTGATGCCCAAATACATTCCGGCAATCCGCAACTGGCGGCTGGCGTCCGCCATCGAATCTGGCGGAGATCTGCCCTGGACCCACGTGTGGGAACAGGAATACGCCGACATCGGCGGACTGATGGGGCCATATATGCTGCACCCCTATCACTGGGCGGTGATCGACCGCTGGTTCGATCCCGAATGCCCCGACTGGATCGTCAACACCCGCCTGTGCCACAGCTTCGCCGCGTTCGGCGCGCCCGTGCTCGGCTGAGGGAGCGTCAGCCATGCCGGTAGACCCGCAGATCGAAGCCATGCTGGCCGCCGCGCCGCCCTGGCCGGGGGTGCGCAACATGGACCTGGCCACCTTGCGACAGGCCGTGCGCGACAGTTCGGTGATGCTCCCGCCCCCGCCCGATGCCCCGGTGGCAGCGGTGGAGGACCGGACCATCGACGGCCCCGGCGGTCCGCTGGGCCTGCGCCTCTACACGCCGGAGGGCAGCGCCCCCTTCCCCGTGGTCATCTATTGCCACGGCGGCGGCTATGTCGTGGGCGATCTCGACACGCAGGACATGATCGCCCGCGCGCTCTGCGCGTGGAGCGGGGCCATCGTCGTCTCGGTCGATTACCGGCTCGCCCCGGAACATCCCTTCCCCGCCGCGCCCGACGATACTTTCGCCGCGCTGCAATGGGCGGCGGGCCATGCCGCGGACTTTGGCGGTGATCCGGCCCGGCTGGCGGTGGCGGGCGACAGTGCGGGCGGCAATCTGGTTGCCGCCGCCGCGCTGCGCGCGCGCGACCTTGGCGGGCCGGCGCTACGCGCGCAGGTCAACATCTATGGCTCGTGCAACTACCCCTCGGAACTGACCGCATCGGCGCGCGAATTTGCCGCCGGGCCGCTGCTTCAGCAGGACGACATCGCGTGGTTCTATGAACAGTACCTGCACGATCCGGCCGTGCAGCAGCACGATCCGCAGGCCTCCCCCGTGCGCGCCGCCAGCCATGCGAACCTGCCGCCGACTTTCGTCGGCACGGCCGAATGCGACCCCTCGCGCGACGACGCCGAAGCCTTTGGCGCAAAGCTGGCCGCTGCGGGCGTGCCGGTTACCGTGAAGCGCTATCCCGGCATGGTCCATGGCTTTGCCTCGTGGGTCGGCTTCCTGCCGGGCGCGCGGGCCGTGCTGCAGGACGCGGCGGCCTTTCTGAAACTTCACCTGGAGAATTGACATGGGCCGCGATGTGGAAGTTTTCAGCCATGGCGTAGCGGTGATCACCGGGGCCGGTGCTGGCATCGGCGCCGGGCTGGCCCGGCGCGCGGGCGCATTGGGCATGACGGTGGTCGTCGCCGATGTCGATCTGGACCGGGCACAGGCCATTACCGGCGAGATCCGCGCGGCGGGCGGCCTCGCCGATCCGATCCGCGTCGATGTATCGCGCGCGGAAGAGCTCGACCGGCTGGCCGAAACGGTCCACGCCCGGCACGGCGATGTGCGCCTGCTGGTCAACAATGCCGGGATCGAGACGATCGGCTATAGCTGGGAAATCCCGGCCGAGCGCTGGGACGCGACGCTGGACATCAATGTGCACGGGGTGGTCCACGGCGTGCGCGCCTTTGCCCCCCGGATGCTGGCCAGTGGTCAGGAAGCCTGGATCGCCAACCTCGCCTCGATGGGGGCGTTCAGCGTGATGCCATGCCAGACGGCCTACATCATGACCAAGCATGCGGTGCAGGCATTCAGCGAATGCCTCTATCTGGAAATGCAGCTGAAAGGCGCGCCGATCCATGTCTGCTCGATCATGCCCGGCATGCTCAAGACCAGCATCTTCGAAGCCAGCGCCGGTGCGGGCGAACCGCCCGCCGCCGCCACGCATCGCCGCAAGATGTTCGAGATGATGCGCGATTACGGCATGGACCTGGCCGAAGGGTGCCAGCGCATCATGGAGCAGGTCGCGGAAGGCCGGTTCTGGGTCCATACCCAGCCCGACATGACGATGTCCGCGATTGAAAGCCGCATCGCCTTCTTCAACAGCCAGCAGCCGCCCGTGATGAACGAGGCCGTGCGCGAGCTGGTCGACTGACGGCCAAACCATTGCTGCGGTATCCGGCGGGGCACTGAGAGGGTGCGCCCCGCCGGTTCCGCACGTCAGCGATGCAGCACGTAGCTGCCTTCGGCCGGGGCGCGGGTTTCGTTGAAGAAGTCCACCAGCCGCCACGGCCACGACAGGAAGATGCGGCGCTTGCTGTTCATGTAATAGCTGCTGGCGCGCGGGTGCGACCAGATCATCTGCGGCATCCTGGCCTCGACCTTGCGGTTCCAGTCGTCATAGGCCTGCTCGGTCACCTCGAACGACTTTGCCCCGGCTTCGGTCACGCGGTCCAGTGCCTCGATGATCCAGTTGACCTGGCATTCCGAAATCAGGTTCTGCCCGGCAGCGTGGTTGGGGGCGCTGTTGGGGCCGACGGTGTGGAAGTAGTTGGGATACCCCGGCACGCACATGCCCATGTAGGACCGCGCATCCTCCTCGCCCCATTCCGCGCCCAGATCGCGCCCGCCGATGCCCTTGACCGTCAGGTTGCCCAGCATCCTGGCCACGTTGAACCCGGTGGCGCAGACGATCACGTCGCATTCGAACACGCTGCCGTCCTTCGCCTCGATCCCGTTCGGCAGGATCCGCGCGATGCCCTTGTTTTCCAGCGTGACGTTGGGCCGCAGCAGCGCGTCGAACCAGCCGTTGTCCAGCACGATCCGCTTCGAAAAGATCGGGAAGTCTGGCGTCAGCTTCTCGATCAGGTCGGGCCGGTCGGCGAACTTCTGGTGCAGGTAGGACAGGGCATATTGCCGGGTCATCTCGTTGAGTTCCGACACCGCCAGGTCGTTGCCGACCCAGGCCGGGTCCTGCAACACGTTGGCAAACAGGCCGTCCGCCGCCGCCCAATAGACCTTGAAGCGGAACCATTCCTTGAAGCCGGGAATGTTGCGCAGCGCCCACTGCATCCCGGCGCTCACCTCGTCGGCGATTTCCGGGTTGTGGATCACCCAGTGCGGGGTGCGCTGATAGACGGTCAGGCTTGCCACTTCGGGGGCAATCGCGCCGACCAGCTGCGCGGCGCTGGCGGCCGTGCCGATCACCGCCACGCGCTTGCCCTTCAGGTCAAGGTCGGCGGGCCAGTCGGCGGTATGGACCACGGGACCGTTGAAATCGGCAAGGCCGGGAATGTCGGGCCACTTGAAGCGGTTGACCGGGCCATGGCCGTTGATCACCGCGTTGACCACCAGGTCTTCCGTCCGGCCATCCGGGCGGCGGACGGTGACGGTCCACATGCCGCTCGCCTCGTCATAAACCAGCGTTTCGACGCGGGTGTTGAATTGCACGTTGCGGCGCAGCCCATACTTGTCGGCCACCTCCACCATGTAGCGCTGCATGTCCGCGCCCTGCGGGTGGTAATGGTGCCAGTCCGGCCAGATTTCCCAGCTGAAGCTGTAGAAATGGCTGGGCGTATCGACTCCGACGCCGGGGTAGCGGTTTTCGTACCAGGTGCCGCCGACTTCGGCGTTCTTCTCGATCACCACATAGTCATAGCCCGCTTCCTCCAGCTTGATCGCGGCGGCCATCCCGGTCATCCCGGCGCCGATCACCAGCACCTTGAAGTTCGCGGGGCGGCTCGCCCGGCCCGGCAGGGCCGAACGGTCGATCCACGGGCGGAAGCCGCACTGGTCGAAGGCGAGTTCGATGAATTCCTGCTCCACCGGCTCACCGACCATCACCGACATGATGCGCTGGAACAGGGCATCATCGGGCGCGCCAGTGGCAAGGCCCTCACCAGTGACCAGCAAGTGGTGCAGCTTGCCGCGCAAGTCCGCCGCGAGATCATCGGGAATGGACGTCGGCACCGGCGCGAACGCGGGCCGGATGCAATCGGCAAACCGGTCCAGCATGGCCGCGTCGTGCGACAGGTGCACGTAAACCGCCAGCAGGGTGGGCAGATTGGCCTGCGCCAGGGCCTGTTGCAGCTCCGGCGAATCTGCGAGCGGCAGGCTCGCGGCAGGGTTCAGCACTTGCGACATCGCGGACTCCCATTTCCCTCGATCAATCTTGTGAGTGTTTACTCACATATTGCCGGATGGACTGCAAGCCCCTGTTTGCGACTTTTGACGAACGGCATGGATCATTTCATCGCAGCCACCGCGCCCCGTTGACGCCGTGGATCCTCATGGGTAAGTATATACTCACAAATAAGCGGGCAACCAACCGACTCGTGACCGGGAAGAGTGATGAAACGCGGGCCCAGACGGGCCGCTGTTGCGCATGATTCCCAGCGATCGCGTCGATTGGCAGCCCGGCAAGCAATCCGGCTGACAAGCCTGAACTGGGGAGGGAATGCATGCGCATCACAAAGCTTCGTCGTCTGGCCATCCTGGCCTGCGGGTCATCCGCACTGGCATTTTCCGGCCATGCGCAGGCAGAGGAGGCCGATGGCAGCGGTGACAGCAGCACCGACATCATCGTCACCGCCACCCGCGATTCCCGCAGCCTGCAGGAAGTGGCAATGCAGGTGAACGTCGCGACGGGCGAGCAGCTTGAAAAGCTGAGCCTGTTCGACATCAAGGACATCTCGCAGCTCGCGCCGGGGCTTGATCTCAACAACAACGACCCGCGCAAGAACACCACCACGCTGCGCGGCATCTCGTTCGATCCCGATCAGGGCACCAGCCCGACGGTGGAAGTCTACTTCAACGAAATTCCGACCGACGCGCAGACCGTCTACACCGCGATGTACGACGTTGCGCAGATCGAAGTGCTGCGCGGTCCCCAGGGCCTGCTGCGCGGGCTGTCGGCCCCGGCGGGCTCCATCACCATCGCCACCCGCCGCCCCGATTTCGGCGTGACGGAAGGCTATGCCCAGGCCAGCGCGACCGATCGCGGCGGCGTGAACGTGCAGGGCGGCGTGACGCTGCCGCTGTCGGATACGCTGGCGCTGCGCGTGGCCGGGCTCTACGACGGCAACCGGGTCAATCACGTCCGCAACCTGACGCTGGCCAACAAGCGCGGCTACAACACCACGGCCAGCGGCCGCGTGACGCTGGGCTTCCAGCCGAGCGAGGCCTTCACCGCCTACCTCAGCTATCAGTACCTCAATTCCGATGCGAAATCGTACCAGCAGGTTGTCGGCACCGGGAACACGCCGCAGCGCGTCTATTCCGAGATTTTCGGCATCCCCAGCATCTTCATGCCGCCCTCGTTCGGCGGCGGACCGTTCGCAACCAACACCGCCGTCCGTTCCGGCCCGGCGCTGACCGCGGGCAATTATGCGGCGGTGTCGGACAGCGGCTATCGTATCCGCAACAAGACGCATATCGTGAACCTGTCGGCGGATTACGATCTGGGCCCGGCAACGTTGTCATTCGTCGGCGCGCACCAGTACAGCCGCGTGCTGACCGACCGCGACCAGGATCTGGGCAATGCCATTCCCGGCTATGTCCAGAAGAACTTCGTCTCCGTGCCCAGCAAGTTCGACACGCAGGAACTGCGGCTCCATTCGAACAATACCGAAGGGTTCGGGTGGAGCGTGAGCGCCTTCCACTACAACCGCACGGGCGATGTCATCAACGACATCTATAACGACCTGTTCGTCTACAACACCGACCCCAACGGCTTCGTCAAGGCGCCGCTGGGCGCGGGCGGTTCGTTCATCACGGTGCCGAACAAGCTGCCGCTGCTGGTCCACGTGGTCGTTCCGGTGCGCAACAGCACCTGGTCGTTCGCGGGCAACCTGCGCTACAATTCCGGGCCGCTGCGGATCGAGGCGGGGCTGCGCTATTCGATCCGTCGCAGCACCCAGACGACCCAGATCACCACCACCGGCTTCCAGAACAGCGGCCCGAACGAAGCGATCCCGGCCAACCTTCAGCGCACCACGGCCAAACCGTGGACCGGCGGCGCGAACATCAGTTATGACGTGACCGACACGCTCACTGTCTATGCCGCCTATGGCCACTCGTATCGCGCGCCGACCACCGGGGTGTCGCTGCCGGCCGGGATCACCGCCGACCTGATCCGCACCAAGGAGGAAAAGACGGATTCGTTCGAAGCGGGCATCAAGGGCAAGGTGCTGGGCCGCCTGAACTACAGCGTGGCCGGATTCTACCAGAAGTTCGACGGCTACATTCGCCGCTTCGAGCAGATCTACTGGGTGTCTGCCGCCGACCCCCAGGGCCAGGGCTTCTTCGGCTTCAACTATAACGGCGATGCCGAAGTGAAGGGCATCGAAGCCTCGCTCGACGGGCGGGTGACGGAAAACTGGGGCATCGGCCTCAGCGCATCCTATGCCAAGGCGCGCTACAAGAACGCGCTGCTGCCCTGCAACGACTACGCCGGAACGGGCAAGCCCAACCAGACCGGCGCGCCGCGCGTCACCGGGACCGGCAATGTCAGCTATTGCCGCAACAACGGGCGGATTTCGGATACTCCCGATTTCGGCCTGACCGCCAACACCGAAGTCCGCTTCCCGATGGGTTCGGTCACGCCGTTCGCCTCGGCCATGCTGGCCTATCGCCCCGGCTTCTTCTCGCAGACGGTGCAGTACGACTATGATGCGCGGACCCAGCTCAACGCATTCGTCGGGGTGCGCGGGCCGGATGACAAGTGGTCGGTCACGGTATTTGCCCGCAACCTGCTCAACCAGCAGAAGATCACCAACATCACGCTGGGCACCCAGACCATCAGCTCGATCCTCGCCGGGGTGGGCGGCGGCGTTTATGACTCCGGCTATCGCCCGGTCAATGTCATGAACCCGCGCGAATTCGGGGCCACGCTGGGCTTCAAGTTCTAGCGCCTGCCTTCCGGCAGCGGCACGACGGGCTTCGGGAGCGATCCCGAAGTCCGTTTGCGTTGGGGCCGGAGCAGTTGCCCCCGGCGCCGAAGCGGTCCGCACCAAAGGCGCCTGTCCCGAAGCAGGGCTGCCCCATCACGGCGCAAGTCGCGACCATCGCCGCAGATCTGGCAAAGCGGCGACAGACCCGAAGAGGCGGCCATCGCGCAGGCTGCCGCGCAAACTCCGGTACGCCGGGTGGTAGCGGATCGCCCGCCTCATGTGTCCGTAACAGCCGTGCCTGGCGACCAGGCACCTCCGCGACTCCGGGCAGCGAAGAGGCAAACCCGCCTGACCAATCCCTGCCCGGCGGGTCAAAATACCGTGTCATCCGGGCCACGCCGCCAATTCCCGCATCATCGAAAACTGGCCTTACCAGGATTGCGATTGCAATCTGACTTTGGTCAAGCCGAATGCCGCGAAACTCGGAAAATCGAGGAATTGCGCCATCTTTGCGGCCAGCCCGTGCGAAACCCGGACTGTCTCGATTATGCCGGAAACAGCCCGAACTGCCGATCCCGCCGCCGCTCGCACAGACACTCCTGAGACTGGACAGATTAATTATGGGTTGATTGACTGATCAGACTGTGCAATTGGCCTGTCCAAAGTGGTAAGTCTGGGAGGACAGCAATGCACAAGAAGACTATGTTGATCGCCGGCGCATCGATCCTGGCATTCGCCCAGGCTGCTCAGGCCCAGGAGGCAACGGCAGAGGAAGCCGTTAATAGCGGGCTGGAAGATATCGTCGTCACTGCGCAGAAGCGCGAACAGAACATGCAGTCCGTTCCCGTCGCGGTTACCGCGCTGTCGGGTGAAGCCATCGCCAACCAGCGGATCGCCGACTTCTCCGACCTGACGCGCGCCGCGCCGTCGCTGACGATCACGCAGACCACGTCCTCGCCCAACAACTCGATCATCCTGCGCGGCATCGGCACGTTCGCCTTCTCGATCGGCGTCGAGCCCAGCGTGGCAGTGATCATCGATGACATGCCCGTGGTGCAGCAGGCCCAGGCCTTCGACAACATGGCCGACCTGTCGCGGATCGAAGTGCTGAAGGGTCCGCAGGGCACGCTGTTCGGCAAGAACTCGTCGGCCGGCGTCGTGAACATCGTCACCAAGGATCCGGGCTCCAGCTTCGAAGGCTCGATCGGCGCAACCGTGGCCACCGATGGCGATGTCCGCGCCGAAGCGATGGTGTCCACCCCGCTCGCCGATGGCGTCGGCCTGCGCCTGACCGGCTTCTACCACGATTACCCCGGCAACGTGCGCAACCTGACCTCTGGTCGCAAGCTGAACGACCAGAGCAACTATGGCGTGCGCGCCAAGCTGCGCGCAGAACTGGGCAGCGCGGTCACGCTCACGCTCACCGGTGCCTATTCCAAGGCTACCCAGGACGGGACCGCCACCACGATCCGCGAGATTCGCGGCACCGGCACCCCGCGCGTGTTCGGCAGCCCGGCCCTGCCCCTGCTGCCCAGCCTGACCGGCATCACGCCCGGCGCCGGCAACACCAACGCCCGCGTCGATGCCTTTGGCGCGACCGAAAACGAGACCGCCAGCATTGCCGGCAAGCTCTCGGTCGACCTCGGCTTTGCCGACCTGATTTCGGTCACGGCCTTCCAGGACTGGAAGTACAACTTCCAGAACGATTTCGATAACACCGACCTCAACGTGCTTTCGGCCTTTACCGGCGGCGCGGTCAACGGCGGCCTCACGCAGAGCGGCCCCTATCACTCGAAGAACTTCACGCAGGAACTGCGGCTCGTTTCGGGCGGCAGCAGCGCCCTGAAGTATGTCGTGGGCGGGTTCTATTCGAACGCCCGCACCACCCGCGCGTTCCTGCGCGGCCCGGTGGTGGCCGTGGCGAACTGGTCGGCCCGCAACACCAGCGAGACGCTGGGCCTGTTCGCGCAGCTTGACTACACGCTGCCGACCAACACCACGATCAGCGGCGGCGTGCGTTACAACCATGAAAAGATCGCCGTTGCCTTTGACAACAACGTTGCCGGCGCCACGGCCAACCAGTGCGCCCCAGGCAACCCGCTGTGCCGCGGTTCGAACACTGACGAGGTGGTGACCTGGAAGGGCTCGATCTCGCAGGAACTGGCACAGCAGGTCATGGTCTATGGGTCGGTCGCGCGGGGCTACAAGGGCTTTGCCTACGACATCACGTCGGGCTTCAACCCGGCCCGCATCAACGGCGCTCTCAATGGCACCGGCGCTGGCCTGATCGGCGTCGGTCCGGTCAAGCCGGAAACCTCGACCTCGTACGAGCTGGGCCTCAAGAGCCGCTTTGCAGACAACCGCATCCAGTTCAACCTGATCGGCTTCCTGACGAACTACAACAACTTCCAGGCCCAGTCGGCGATTCTCGTCGGCACCCCGCCGGCACCGCAGTTCGTGCTCAACAACGTCGGCAAGCTGCGCACCAAGGGCTTCGAGGTGGAACTCGTCGCGAAGCCGTCGGACTGGCTGAAGATCGATGCCGGCGCGGCTTATACCGATGCGGTCATGACCAGTTTCCCGCAGGCCCAGGGCTATCCGGGCCAGACCGGGCAGATCTGGAATGGCACCGCTTCGGTCCTCGTCGGCCCCTGCGTCTCGGCTGCTGCGGCCACCGCCGCTGCCCCGCGCACGACCTGCGCCTTCCAGGACCGCTCGGGCGCCCGCCTGCCCAACTCGCCGCGCTTCAAGTGGAACATTGGTGCGACCGCCGACTTCCCGCTGGGCGATGCAACCGGCACGGCGATCATCAGCTACCAGCACCAGAGCGCGGTCAACTTCGACCTGCTTGGCAACCCGCTGACCGTGCAGAAGGGCTATGGCGTGATGAACGCCAGCCTTGGCGCCGAATTCGGCTCGGTGAAGCTGGTCGCCTTCGTCAACAATCTGTTCAACAAGCGCTATGCTTCCAGCCTGTCCGACGGTTTCGGCACGCTGGGTGGCAGCGCCAGCAACGACACCCACGTCATTTACCAGTTCCTCAGCCGCGATTCCCAGCGCTATGCCGGGATCAAGGCAACCGTCAGCTTCTGATCCAGTCCACCCCCCTGCCGGATCGGGATTGCCTTGGCGGTCCCGATCCGGTCCTTTCCTGGCCGGGGCAGGCAATCGAAGGGAATTGAGGCATGCTGAAGCGACTGCCGCTGCGCTGGTGGATCATCGGACTGGTCACCCTCGGAACGATCCTGAACTACCTCGCTCGTTCGACACTTTCGGTCGCAGCCCCGACTCTCAAAGACGAATTCTCGATGACGACCGAGCAGTACAGCTGGGTCGTGCTGGCCTTTCAGGCCAGCTATACGGTCATGCAGACCGTGGCCGGATCGGTGCTCGACGCACTCGGAACCCGGCTGGGCTTCTTCGTGTTCGCGGTGGGCTGGGCCGTTGCCAACATGGCCCACGCCATGGCCACCGGCTGGCAGAGCCTGGCCTTCTTCCGCGCCGCGCTGGGCGCGACCGAAGCGGCCGCCATTCCGGCCGGGGCAAAGACCGTCGCCACCTGGTTCCCGCCGCGTGAAAAGCCGCTGGCGACCAGCCTGTTCCAGATGGGCACCAGCGTCGGCAACATGATCGCCCCGCCGCTGGTGGCCTTCTGCATCCTGGCGTGGAACTGGCAGGCGGCCTTTATCGTCACCGGCGCCCTGTCGCTGCTCTGGGCGGGATTGTGGTGGACCGGATACCGCGATCCGGGCGAACACCCGCGCCTGTCGGCAGAGGAACGCGCCGTGATCGAAAGCGGTCGCAGCGACGAGCTGCCCGGCAAGCCCGCGACCAAGCGCGATGTGCTGCAAAGCCGCTCGTTCTGGGCAATTGCCGTGCCGCGCTTCCTGTCGGAGCCGGCGTGGCAGACCTTCAACTTCTTCATCCCGCTCTATCTGGTCGCGGTGTGGAACCTCGATCTCAAGTCGATCGCGCTGTGGGCCTGGCTGCCCTTCCTGGCCGCCGATTTCGGCAGCCTGGCCGCCGGACTGTTGCCGACCTGGCTGATGAAACCCAACCGGTTCTCCTCGCAGGGGGTTTCGCTGATCGCCAGCCGCAAGATCACGATGACGCTGGGGGCCTTGTGCATGATCGGCCCGGCCTGCATTGGCCTCGCCACCTCGCCGGGGGTTGCCATCGCCCTGTTCTGCATCGGCGGCTTCGCCCACCAGATGCTCAACGGCGCGCTGATCACCCTGTGCGCCGACGTGTTCGATGCCCGCACGGTCGGCACGGCCAGCGGCATGGCGGGTACGTCGGCGTGGATCGGGGGTATGCTGTTCACGCTGCTGATCGGCCAGAGCGCCGACCAGTTCGGCTACAACCCGCTGTTCGTTGCACTGGCCGCGCTGGATCTGCTGGCTGCGGGGGTGTTGTGGGTCCTGCTGCGCGAGCGCTTTGCCAAGGCCTGAGCCCCGCGCAGCACCCGCGCCAGCCCGGTTCATCTGCCGAAAAGTGTGCACCGCAGCGCAACTTCGGCCTGTCAATTCTGGAAGATTGGTAATACCATCAGCACCCTATGGCAAACATTCAGCCCAATGATCGCCTTTACCAGGATCTGGCCCGCGCCCTGATCGAGGAAATTTCGAGCGGGCGTTACCCTGTCGGCAGCCGCCTGCCTGCGGAACGCGAACTTGCCGCGCGGTTCGAAGTGAGCCGCCCGACCGTGCGCGAGGCGATCATCGCGCTGGAAGTGCAGAACCTGGTCGAAGTGCGGATCGGCTCCGGCGCATACGTCAAGCGCCTGCCCGGAGACGAGGACCGCCCCGGTTTCGACGTGACCGCGTTCGAGCTGACCGAAGCGCGCCTGCTGTTCGAGAGCGAGGCCGCGGCCCTGGCTGCGACCCAGATCACGAAGGCCGAACTTCAGGAAATCGAAGCGCTGGTGCAGCAGATCGCGATCGAGAACCAGGACCCCAACGGCACCGAAAAGGCAGACCGCGAATTCCACCTCGCCATTGCCCGCGCCACCCGCAACCTCGCCGTCTACAAGGTGATCGAGCAGTTGTGGGACATGCGCGCAAGCTCGGCCGAGGCCGCCCTGCTGCATGAAAAGGCCCGGCACGCCAACGTGAAGCCCGTGGTGGCTGAACACACCGCCATCCTCGACGCCCTGCGCGCGGGCGATTCCCATGCCGCCCGCGCGGCCATGCGCGTGCATCTCTCCGCCGTGCTGGATGGCCTGCTGTTTGCCACCGAAGAGCGGGCCCTGGCCGAAGCGCGCCGGGCGACCCAGGCCAAGCGCGAACGCTACGCCCGCGCGACGGCCTGACCGTCCCGTCCGGCAGTGCGGGTGGCAGGTGCTTGCCCACGGGGGTATTCCTGCTTAGGTCCGGGGCATGATGCCCGGCCTTGATCATGCCGTTCTGATCACGCTGATTTTCGTGGCTGGCCTGTTCGGCTTTGCGACCGACCGGGTGCGGCATGATCTGGTCGCACTGCTGATGCTGGGTGCCTCTGTCGTGCTGGGCATCGTACCCGGCAAGCAGGCATTCTCCGGATTCGGCGATCCGGTGGTAATCACGGTTGCCGCAGTCATGATCGTCAGCGCGGCCATTTCGCGATCCGGCATCCTGGCCCACGCCCTGCGCCCCCTGCGCCGGGTGATGCACCGGGAAAGCGGCATTGCGGCGACTTATGCCCTGCTTTGCGGCATCGCCTCCGCGTTCATGAACAACGTCGGCGCGCTTGCCCTGCTGCTGCCTGCCGCCCTGGCAACCTGCCGTTCCGCAAAGGTCGCGCCCAGCCGCATCCTCATGCCGATGGCCTTCGCCTCGCTGCTGGGCGGGCTGGTCACGCTGATCGGGACCCCGCCCAACGTGATCCTGGCCGAATTGCGCGCCGATTACGACAGGCCTGCATTCGGGATGTTCGATTTCACCTGGGTCGGCCTGCCGCTCGCTCTGGCGGGGCTTGTCTTGACCTTGCTGATGGTCCGCTTTCTGCCATCCCGCGCCAGCAGCGATGCCGAACCGCTGAAATTCAGGATCGCGGACTACCTGTTCGAACTGCGGATACCCAAAGGCTATCGGCGCACCCTGACAGTCGAGCAGCTCGCGGCAACCGGCACGGGCGAGGACCGTCTGGCCGTGCACGCGATCGACCGGGGCGGACTGCTCTTCACCGCTCCCCGGCTGAGCCGCGCGTTCCGCCCCGGCGACATCGTCCAGGTCGAGGGCCGGGCGCCGGTGGTGGAGCAGGCGCTTGAACGGTTCGGACTGGAACTGGCCTCCGACGCGGAGGACGACCTGCTCGAAGGCTCGTTTGCCGAATGCGTCGTAACCGACAGGAGCGCGCTCATCGCCAGCGGGAACCCCTCGCTCTTGCTGGAACAATCCGGAGCGGCCTTGGTCGCAATCAGCCGGCGCGGCAAAAACATCGCGGAAGGTCTGGCCGCGCTGCGGCTGCAACCGGGCGACGTGATCCTGGTGCAGATCGCGCAGGAGCGGGTTGGCGAGCTGGTCAACGCCTTCGATCTGCTGCCCTTGGCCGAACGCCCCCTGAACCTGCGCCTGGCCGCGCGGGACTGGTTGCCGCTGGCCGCGCTGGTCGGAGCGATCGCGGCGGCATCGACCGGCCTGGCCAACCTCGCGGTCTCACTGGTGCTGGCCGTCGTCATGCTGGGCCTGACCGGGCGGCTGAAGAGCCAGGTCTATCAGGACATCGACTGGCCGATCATCATCCTGCTGGCAGCGCTGATTCCAGTGGCCCAGGCCTTTTCCGACAGCGGCGCGGGCGATGCGATCGCCGGCATGATCAGCGCGTTCGGCCAGGATCGGCCGGACTGGCTGATGATCGCCGTCACGCTGGGCCTGACCATGGCGATCACGCCCTTTCTCAACAACGCCGCGGCCGTCCTGATCATGGGGCCGATCGCCGCCGAGACCGGCCTCGCCACCGGCACCGCGGTCGATGCCATGCTGATGGCGGTCGCAATCGGCGCCTCGTGCGATTTCCTGACCCCGATCGGCCACCAGTCGAACACGCTGGTCTGGGGCCCGGGCGGCTACCGCTTCTCCGACTACGCCCGCGTCGGCACCCCGCTGACCGCGCTGGTCCTGATACTGGGAACGACCTTGATCACGCTGGTCTGGAGCTAGCCAACGCACAGCAGCCGCCGACGCCCCGCAGCACCCCCGCGCCCCGGACAGCAAAAAGCCCGGAAAAATCCGGGCCTTTTGGTCTTTTTGCCTGCTTGGAAGCAGTAATGGTGCCAGAAGAGGCGTAAAAATTCTGTCTCAGGCAATGCCGAGGCATCCCTAACCACACTGTAATCTTGCCAATTTGGCTTGTAAGGTGTTCGCGGTCGGTCGCTCACATTTGCCTGAAATCCCACTGATTTGTGGGAACGAATGTGGGAGCATTTTCGGCGACCTTTCCGTGGGAACGGAAGCCGAAGATTCCCTAAACGGGACTCGAACGATGGCACTGACTGCATTGAAAGTGAAGAACGCGAAACCGGGCCGTTATGTCGACGGCCGTGGCCTTTGCCTACTGGTCAAGGAGAGCGGCGCGGCGACCTGGGTGCTGCGTATGCAGCACAAAGGCAGACGGAGGGATTACGGGCTCGGCTCTGCCTTGGACGTGTCCCTTGTCGAAGCCCGAGAGGCGGCAACGGCGCTGCGGAGCAAAGTTAGGGCTGGTGCTGATCCGGTGGCTGAGCGGCGCAAGGCACGCAAAGTCATACCGAGTTTCGAGACGGCGGCGCGCGACTGCTACGACGCGTTGAAGGAGGGCTGGAAGAACCGCCGCTACGCGAACTGGATTTCCAGCTTCGAGAACCACGTATTCCCGCACATCGGCACCAAGCCGGTTGATCAGGTGGACAGCGCCTGTGTTGTCACCGTGCTGTCGCCCATCTGGCTGGAAATACCGGAAACAGCACGTCGCCTGCTTCAGCGCATAGGCGCAGTCCTGGACTTCGCCCATATCAAGGGCTGGCGGGCCGAGGAGGCTGCCCTGCGTTCGGTGCGAAAGGGCCTTCCGCGCCAGACAGCGAAAGCGGTGCACCTTGAAGCAATGCCGTTTGCCGAGGTGCCAGCACTTATGGCCCAATTGGCAGCAGCGTCGCCTACGACTGGTAGAGATGCACTGCGCTTCACGATCTACAACGCTGTGCGCTCTAACGAGACGCGCTTCGCGGTTTGGACCGAATTCGACCTCGACAAGGCCATTTGGACAATCCCCGGCGAGCGCATGAAGGCGCGTGAAACCCATGTCGTGCCACTGTCGCCGCCCGCCGTGGCGCTGCTGCGCAAGCGGTGGGAAGAACGGACCAGCGATGACGGGCTTGTATTCTCCGCAGACGGCGAAAAGCCGATCAGTGACATGACGATGACCAAATTGCTCCGCAACGACGGGATCACCGGCGCGACGGTTCACGGCTTCCGCTCGTCCTTCACGGACTGGGCAGCGGAGAAGACAGATTTCCCGAAGGAAGTTGGACACCTCGAAGAACCGGCTGTTTTTGGCTTGACGGCGGCGCGAGGGGTCTGATGGCGGCTTTTGAGACGTGAGGGTTGGCCTTTTCGGCCCGG
>NZ_BMZD01000007.1 GCF_014652615.1 Novosphingobium arvoryzae | reverse complement strand
GACGATGGACAACGTCGACCTTGCCCTGGCGGATGTGAACGCCGCCCGCGCCGGGCTGGGTGCCGGGCAGAACCGCCTCGAATCGGCGATCAACAACTTGACCGGCAATGTCACCAACCTGTCCGACGCCCGTTCGCGGATCGAGGACGCGGACTATTCGGCTGAAACCACCGCGATGGCCAAGGCCCAGATCCTTAGCCAGGCCTCGACCGCGATGCTCAGCCAGGCCAACCAGAGCCAGCAGAACGTCCTGTCGCTGCTGCGCTAAACCAATCTGTTTCTCCTTGGGCGCCGAGTGCCGTCCTGCCTGCGGGCAGGGCGGCACTTGTGCTTTTGCTTGCGAAAACGGCGCATCTCCGCAAAAGGCCGGGGCATGACCGATACCGATCTCCATACTGCCGCACAGGTTTCCAAGGCTTGGCCGTTCGAAGAGGCCCGCAAGCTGCTGAAGCGGTATCCGGACGGCAAACCGGATGGCGCGCCGATGCTGTTCGAAACCGGTTATGGCCCGTCGGGTCTGCCGCATATCGGCACGTTCCAGGAAGTGCTGCGCACGACGCTGGTGCGCCGTGCCTATGAAGTGCTGACCGGCGGTGCGCCGACCCGGCTGTTGGCGTTCTCGGACGATATGGACGGGCTGCGCAAGGTTCCCGACAACATCGAGAACAAGGCTGTGCTGGAAGCCAATCTGGGCAAGCCGCTGACCCGCATTCCCGATCCGTTCGGCACGCATGAAAGCTTTGCCCACCACAACAACGCGATGTTGCGCGAATTCCTCGACCGGTTCGGGTTCGATTATGAATTCGTCTCGGCCTCGGACCGGTACAATTCCGGCGCGTTCGACGACGCGCTGCGGAACGTTTTGCGCCATTTCGACGCGATCATGGGCGTGATGCTGCCCACCCTGCGCGAGGAACGCCGCAAGACTTATTCGCCGGTCCTGCCGGTCAGCCCGACGACCGGCGTGGTGCTGCAGGTGCCGGTCGAAGTGATCGACGCCGATGCGGGGCTGGTTCGCTTCACCGACAGCGATGGCACGGTGGTCGAGCAGTCGATCCTGGGCGGCCGGTCGAAGCTGCAATGGAAGGTCGACTGGGCGATGCGCTGGGTCGCGCTGGGCGTTGACTATGAAATGTGCGGCAAGGACCTGACCGACAGCGTCACCCAAAGCGGCAAGATCGCGCAAGTGCTGGGCGGCCGTCGCCCTGAAGGGCTGATCTATGAGCTGTTCCTGGATGAGAATGGCGAAAAGATTTCCAAGTCCAAGGGTAACGGCCTGACCATCGAGCAGTGGCTGACCTATGGCAGCGAGGAAAGCCTGGGCTTCTACCTGTTCCGTGAACCCAAGAGCGCCAAGCAATTGCACGTCGGCGTCGTGCCGCGCGCGGTCGATGAATACTGGCAGTTCCGCGAAAAGCTGGTCAGCCAGCCGATCGAGCAGCAGCTGGGGAACCCGGTGTGGCACCTGCTGCGCGCCAATGGCTACAACGGCGGGGACGGAGAGAAGTTGCCCGTGACTTATGGCCTGTTGCTCAATCTGGTCGGCGTGCTGGGTCCGCACGCGACCCATGCGCAGGTCTGGTCGTACCTTGGCAACTATGTCGAGAACGCCGATCCGGCGGCGCATCCCGCGCTCGATACGCTGGTTGGCTGTGCGCTGGCCTACAACCGCGATTTCATTGCGCCCACGCTGAAGCGCCGCAAGCCGGAGCCGAACGAGGCGCTGGCGCTGGCCGCGCTGGACGAGGAACTGGCGGCAACGTCGGACGATGCCACCGCGGAAGAGCTTCAGAACATCGTCTATGAAATCGGCAAGGATCCGCATTACGGGTTCGAGCAGCTGCGTGACTGGTTCAAGTGCCTGTACGAGACCCTGCTCGGTTCCAGCCAGGGTCCGCGCATGGGCAGCTTCATCGCGCTCTATGGCCTGAACAATACGCGACAACTTATCGCAGAGGCTCTCGCCTGATCGAAGGTTGAGCGTTAGCCTCTCGCTTTGGCCGACGGCCACGGACCAACCGTGTGCCGGAACAGGGCCGGGCGAGAGGATAATACATGGCATCCGGAAAAGTGGTGCGGATCGGCGGAGCCAGCGGCGCGCTGAACGACAGCGTGATCGCGGTGCCGCAGTTGCTGCGCGTGCCTGGCCTCAACTATCTGGCATTCGATTATCTTGGCGAAGGGGCGATGGGCATCTTTGCGCGCCTGAAGCAGATGGACCCGGCGTCCGGCTTCCTGCCTGACTTCGTCGATCTGCATATCGGCCCCTATCTGGCAGAGCTGAAAGCGCGCGGGATCAAGGTGGTGGCCAACGCGGGCGGCCTCAACCCGGAAGGGCTGGCGGCGCTGATCCGCGCGCGCGGCGCAGAGCAGGGGCTTGCGCTGAAAGTGGCGACGGTTTCGGGCGATGATATTCTGCCACTGACCGAAACGCTGCGCGCCGAGGGCGTGCGCGACATGTTCAACAGTGCCGAATTGCCAGAGCGGCCCGGCAGTTTTCACGCCTATCTGGGCGCATTTCCGATTGCGGCGGCGCTGGATGCCGGGGCGGACATTGTCATCACCGGGCGGGTGGCAGACAGTTCGCTGATCCTGGGGCCGCTGATCCATGAGTTCGGCTGGGGACCGGATGACCATGATCTGCTGGCGGGCGGCACGGTCGCCGGCCACTTGCTGGAATGCGGCGCGCAGGTTTCGGGCGGCACCTTCACCGATTGGCAGGACGTCCCCGACTGGGCGGAAATCGGCTTTCCGGTGGGCGAGTGCCATGCGGACGGGACGGTTGTCATCACCGTGCCGGACGGCACGGGCGCCCTGGTCTCCATCGGCACCGTGGCGGAGCAACTGCTCTACGAGGTCAGCGATCCGCAAGCCTACATCGTGCCGGACGTGGTCTGCGATTTCAGCGGGATCACGCTGGAACAGGTCGGGCCGAACCGGGTGCGGGTGGCGGGCGCAAAAGGCTATCCGGCGACCGACAGCCTGAAGGCCTGCGCAACGTTCGATGCGGGCTGGCGCTCGGTTGCGCTGATCCCGGTGACGGGGATCGACGCCGTTGCCAAGGCGGAGCGGCAGGCCGAGGCGCTGCTGCGGCGCTGTTCGCGGTTGCTTGCTGCGCGCGGCCTGCCCGACTTCTCGCTGACCCATGTGGAGGTGATCGGCACCGAAACCGCATACGGCCCGCGCCGTCAGGCTCTTGCCCCGCGCGAGGTGCTGCTGAAGATCGTGGTCGATCATGCCGATATGGGCGCGGCCATGCAGTTCGGGCGCGAACAGACCACGGCAATCATGAATATGGCGCAGGGCACCTCGATCGCGCCGATCATCGCCGCGCCGCGCGCTTTCCCGCTGACCGACATGGCGTTCTGCCTGATCGGGCGGGACCGGGCGCAGGCCGTGGTGCGGCTGGACGGCGCGGAAGTGCCGTTCACTGCGCCGCCGCAGGGTGGGTTCGATCCCGCCGCGATTGTCCGCGCACCGGTTCCCGCCGCTCCGGCTGCACCCGGCACCGTTGCGGTTCCGCTGATCCGGCTGGCCTGGGCGCGCAGCGGGGACAAGGGGCGGCTGTTCAACGTGGCCGTGATCGCGCGCAAGGCGGAATACCTGCCGTACCTGCGCGCGGCATTGAGCGAGCAGGTCGTGGCGGACTGGTATCGCCACTTGTTCGATGATCCCGCCACGGGCCGGGTTGAACGGTTCGACGTTTCGGGCATTCATGCGCTGAACTTCGTGGTGCACGATGCGCAAGGCGGGGGGATCAACGTGTCGCCGCGGCTGGATGCGGCGGCGAAATCTATGGCACAGCTGCTGCTGGAAATTCCGGTGCCGGTGCCTGCTGCACTCGCCGCGCAACTGGGAGAATGACAATGGCCGATGCAGACGTTCCCTATCTCGCACGCGGGATCCGCAACGTGGAAACAGTCAGCTCGGTGCTGGTCAGTTCCTCGCCCTACCTCAACGATCCGCGCCTGCGCGATTGGGTGGCGACCCAGTTCCTGCGAAAGAGCGGCAAGGACCGGCCGACCTCTGCCGATACCCATGCGCTCTATCCGATCCTGTTCGAAGTCCTGCCACTAGACCGGATCGAGGAACTGTTCACGCAGGAGCGCAAGCGCTGGCCGGAACTGGACGCGTGGTTCAACGCGGGCTTCTCCTCCAGCTTCACGATTGCCGAATTGCTGGATTATCCCGAGGGATCGCTGGGTTACACGTTCGGCCGCTATCTGAAGGACAACGGGTTCGAGATCGACATTGTCCCCCGGTTCGAACCCAAGAGCCAGTTCCAGTATTATTCGCTGCGCAGCGGCCAGACGCACGATCTGGAACACATCGTCTGCGGCGGCGGGTTCGACATCATCGGTGAGCTGGTTCCCTATTGGGGCCGGCTGAGCAACGTGCCGCGTTTCCTTGATCCTGAGCTGGTGCAGCTGATCAACGTCGGCCAGTTGCTGGGTGCGCTGCGGCTGGTGACGCGGACCGGGCTGCATTACCACCAGTCGTTCCCCAAAGTGCTGGAAGCAATGCGCGCCGGGATGGATGTGGGCGAACAGTCCGGCCCCTATTTCATGGCGAAGTACGAGGACGTGTTCCACCTGCCGATCCCTGAGGCGCGCGCGGCGCTGGGCATCCGGGGCGTGACCGAAGTGGACAGCGCGGCGGCGTCGCTCGCCTGGACCGAATACAGCTAGGCGCTGCACCTAGCGCTGGCGGGCGATCCAGCCGCGCACTTTGGCCTCAAGGATTGGCAGGGGCAGGGCACCGCTGCCCAGCACCTGTTCGTGGAAATCGCGGATGTCGAAGCGCGGCCCCAGCGCGGTTTCGGCTTCGCTGCGCAGGTTCTGGATCGTCAGCGCGCCGATCTTGTAGGACAGCGCCTGTGCGGGCCAGGCGATATAGCGCTCGACTTCGGCCGTCGCGTCGGTGCGGCCCATGCCGGAATTGGCCAGCATGTATTCGATCGCCTGTTCGCGGCTCCACCCCTTGGCGTGGATGCCGGTATCGACCACCAGTCGCATCGCGCGCAGCATTTCATCGTCCAGCGTGCCCCAGTGCTGTAGCGGATCGTCATACAGCCCCATCGCGAAACCCAGCGTTTCGGCATAGAGCGCCCAGCCTTCAACATAGGCATCGTTGCCGCCAAACCGCTGGAGATCGGGCAGCGAGGTGTCCTCCTGCGCGCGGCTGATCTGGAAGTGATGGCCTGGCGCGCCCTCGTGCAGGTACAGCGTGGTCACCCCGCTCAGGAACCGGCTGGGCAGATCGTGGGTGTTGTACCAGAAGATCCCCGGCCGCCGCCCATCGGCACTGCCCTGGGTATAGCTGCCGCCCGCCTCGTACTGCGCGCGGTAGGCGGGATAGGGCTGGATCACCAGCGGGGTGCGCGGCAGGCGGTGGAAATAGCGCGGGGCAAGCGCCTCCACCTTGCGCGCGACTTCGGCATAGCCGCGCGCCAGTTCCTCCTCGCTGGTGGGGTGAAAGCGCGGATCGGTGCGGATGTGCTCGAAAAAGGCCTTGAGATCGCCCGGATAGCCCAGCCTGTCCCGCACGGCGTCCATCTCGCGCTGGATTCGCTTGACTTCGCTTAGCCCCAGCTGGTGGACGCGCTCCGGCTCCAGCTTCAGCGTCGTCTCGCGCTCGATCAACTTGCGATAGAGCGCATCGCCGCCCTTCATGCTGCTCAGCCCCACGCTGTCGCGGGCGGCGGGCAGGTACTCATCGTTCAGGAAATCGCGCAGCCGGCGATAGGCGGGATACAGGTCGCTCCGGATCGTCGCGGCATAGGCGCTGCGCAGGGCTGCGCGGCGGCTGGCCGGGACGGTATCGGGAAAGCTGGTGACCGGGGCGTAGAACGGCGATTCCTCTGGCGGGTGGGCCAGCAGGGTATCGATCTGCGCGATCATGTTGCGCACGGTCAGCCGGGTATCGACCACACTGCTGTCCAGCCCCTGCCGGAACCGCAGCACGGCGTTGTCCAGCACGGTCGCAAACGCCCGGTTGAGCCCCAGGTTGCGGCGATAGTCGGCCTCGCTTTCGAACGGGATCGCCCCGCCGCGGGCCAGCAGGGCCGGAAACTCCATGTGCAGCCCGCCGAAGTGTTCCAGCGGGCGGACTGCCGTGAGCGCGATCAGGTCAGGCCGCAGCCAGTCCTGTTCCTCGCGCTTGGCGGCCAGGAACGCGTCATAGGATATCTTCCGTTCGGGGCTGAGTGCGGCGCGGTTGATCCGGGCGAGGGCCGCAAGCGTCAACTGGCCAGACTTGCGCGCCGCGCGCAATTGCGTGTCGGTGAAGACTTGCGCCAGTTCATCACCGCTGACCTCCCCGCCGTGAAACAGCGCGCCGAGCGGGTCGACCGCCATCGTCCGGCGGCTGTCATCGCGCATGACCGCCAGTAGGCGCCCGTCTTCGACTTCCGCCAGCGCGGCGCTCTGCGTCGGCGCGCGGGCGATCGCGACTTGCGGGTGCAGCGCCAGCAGCGCCGGCAGCAGGACCGCATGCAGGGCGTTGCGGATCAGCCCCATTTGCGCACGCGATACCACTTGGTGATGATGTATTTCACTCCCCGGATCACCGGCGTTCCAGCGTGGATCGTATCCTGGTTGAGCGAACCGTCAGGCGCGGCGTTGTTCCATACGATCAGCGCCCCGCGCTGGGGCGGGATCGACACGCCGATGTTGGGGAATTCGGTCTGTCCGCCTTCCTCGACGTCGTTGAGGTAGATCATCGCGGTAATGCAGCGCTGCCCGCCGCGCTTCGCCTCGACCTTCCAGTATGGGGCCTTGGTCCAGAACCAGTCCATGTGCGGCTTGAATTCCTGCCCCGGCTCATAGCGCTGGCCCTGCATCGTTTCCCCGTTCTCGTGGGGAATCCCCAACAGGTCGTCGATCCGCCGCTCGATCATTTTCACGAAGCTGTCGTCACGGTCGACATCGCCGGAATAGCTGGTGCGCCACACGCCTTCATACCCGTGGTCCAGCGTGTCGGACGGGCGCGCGGTGCGGTCCACCATGGCGATCAGTTGCTCGCATTCGGCGGGGCTGACGAATTCGGGGATGGCCCAGATTTCGGCGGTTTCGACCGGCACTTTTTCCGCAAGCGGATCGGCCGACAAGCGCCGGCGGACATGCGCGCCCACGCGCAGCAGCGCAACCTTGTCCGGGTTCGGGCAGGGAGGGTACTGATACAGGCTCATGGCCAAAGCACTATCCGCCCTGCCGCGCAGGGCAAGCGAAAGCTGGACCTGAACTGGAGCCGCGCTGACAAGAACCTTGCGTGCCGTAGCGGAATACGGCAGCTTGATTGGCATGAGCACCATTGACGCACAGGCCCGCTATTCGCGCGGGGCCATCGCCCTTCACTGGATCATCGCCCTGCTGATCATGGGTAACTTCGTTGGCGCCTGGGTGTCGGAAGACATGCCGCGGCCCGAAAAGATGGAGCTGATGGGCTATCACAAGGCGTTCGGGATGCTGATCCTGGGGCTGACCGTGCTGCGCATCATCTGGCGGCTGACGCATACGCCGCCCCCGCTGGAGGAAACGCTCAAAGCGTGGGAGGCTGCGCTGGCGAAAGTGACGCACGCCTTGTTCTATTTCCTGATGCTGGCGGTGCCGATGGCTGGCTGGGGGCTGCATTCCGCGTTCAGCCAGGGCAAGCCGGTCAGCTTCCTGAGACTGTTCAATATACCTGCCTTGCCCGTGGGTAGCGACAAGGCGACGACCGGCCTGTTCCATGAACTGCACGAGGTGTTTGCCGGTGCGATGCTGCTGTTGTTCGTGTTGCACGTGGCGGCGGCGCTGAAACATCACCTGCTCGACAAGGACGGAACGATGCGGCGCATGGTCCCCTGGATGAAGTGATACGGATCAGGGCCTGCTTCGGAAACGAAGCGGGCCCTGATCTTTGCGGAACCTACCAGAAGAAGTCGTGGATCACGTCGACGACTTCGCCGGAATAGATATTCACCAGCAAGGCATCGTCATAATACCGGATCCAGCGGTACGGGCCATAGACGTCGGGCAGGCGATACTGCCACGGATCGTTGATCCAGTAGCGGCTGCTGAAGAACAGGCTGTCGAGGAAGAAGCCGATGCTCAGCCGCCGGTAGGAATAGTTGCGATACGGCGAATAGTACGACCCCAGCCGATAGACCGACGGATGCGCCCGGCGGTAGGAAGACCAGTTGTAGCGACTGTTATCGCGCCAACGGTTGTCCCACCGGCGGTAGTCGTGGCCATAGGCATAGCGGTCGCGGTTCCAGCTGCCGCTGCGATAGCGGCTGTCATCGCGGCGGCGATCATTATCCCGCCAGTTGTCGCGCCGATCATCGCGGCGCGTATCGTTGCGCCAGACATCGGCACCGGTGCGGCGCTCGTCGCTGCGCCAGCCTTCGCGGCGGTCATCGCGCCCGCTGCGCTCGGCGCGGCGTTCACGCCGATCGTCATTGCCATAAGAGCCGCTGGTGGCACTCGTGGTCCGGCCCCAGTTGCCGCCTGGAGCAGCGCGCGCAGCGGGCTGCGGCGCGGGCACGGGGACACTGGCCGTGGCGGCACCGTTATCCCGCCAGTTGCCGCGCCCGCCTCCATTCCAGCCAGAACCAGCGCCGCCGTCACCCCGTCCGCGCCAGCTACGCGCGGTGTCATCGCCGCCTCGGCGCTCACCCATGCTGGGGGGCGGCGCGCTGATCGGAGTGGGGGCGGCTACGGGAGCACTGCGGGCCATCGGACGCGACCAGCCTTCGCCGCCGCTGGGGCGTTCGGCCGGGGCCGAGCGCTGCGGCGGCTGATAGCTGCCGCCGATGTTGCCGCGCGCCTCGGCATCGCCGCGCCGCCAGCCAGGGCCACCGCGGCCATCTTCCTGGGCTGCCGCCAGGCCCGGAAGGGTCAATGCGGCAAACGCCATAGCCAGGGTTGAAATCCGGCCGAACTTACCAAGAGTCTTGACGGCCATGGCCGTATCTCCATCCCATCGCGCCGCACCACCGGCGGCGACCATGGGCCATCGCTACCCGATTCGCGCTGTCGCCACGGTGAATGATTTGGTAAGGTTTCTGTTCAGGTTTGTAGCAGTTATGATGAATGAAATCGCCGTCGGTCTGCATGATGTGCTGCTGGATGTATCCTCCCGGCTGAGCGCCGCCGCGTGCGACCGCAAATCGCCGATGCACACGCCGGTGATCGGCACGGCGGATGGTGACCTGCGGATCATGGTGCTGCGAGCATGCGATCCCCACCTTGCGGCGCTGCGGTTGCACACCGATGCCCGCAGTCCCAAGGTGGCCCTGATCGAACAGCGTCCTGAAATCGCGATGCTGGCCTATGATCCTGCTGCGAAAGTGCAGATCCGTGCGCGCGGGCAGGGCCGGATCGAGCGCGAGGGGCCGGTTGCTGATGCGGCCTGGACTGCGGCGACGGCCTTTGCGCGGCGGTGCTATCTGACCAGCGCCGGACCGGGGAGCGAAGCGGACCAGCCGCTATCGGGGCTGCCGCCTGAGCTGGAGGGCATTCGTCCGACCGAGGAGCAGCTGCTGGCTGCACGGGCGAACTTCGCGGTGCTGCTGATCACGCTGACCGAGCTCGACTGGCTTTACCTGGCCCACAACGGACATCGCCGCGCGAAATTCTCGCGCGGCGATGCCGGGCAGCCTTGGCAGGGGACCTGGGTGGTCCCCTGACCGGTCAGCGCGTCAGTTTCTTGTACGCCAGGCGGGTCGGACGATCCGCCGCATCGCCCAGGCGGCGGCGCTTGTCTTCTTCGTACATCGCGAAGTTGCCTTCGAACCATTCGACGTGGCTGTTGCCTTCGAAGGCGAGGATGTGCGTGGCCAGACGGTCAAGGAAGAAGCGGTCGTGCGAGATGACCACGGCGCAGCCCGCGAAGTTCTCGATCGCGTCTTCCAGCGCGGCCAGCGTTTCGACGTCGAGGTCGTTGGTCGGTTCGTCGAGCAGCAGGACGTTGCCGCCCTCCTTGAGCATCTTGGCCATGTGGACGCGGTTGCGTTCACCGCCTGACAGCTTGCCGACGTTCTTCTGCTGGTCCTGGCCCTTGAAGTTGAACGCGCCGACATAGGCTCGCGTGCTGGTGTCGTGGCCGTTGACCTTCATGTAGTCATGCCCGCCCGAGATTTCCTCCCAGACGTTGTTGGCCGGGTTCAGCGCATCGCGGCTCTGGTCGACATAACCAAGCCGCACCGTGCTGCCGATTTCGATCGTGCCGGTATCGGGCTGTTCCTGTCCGGTGATGAGCTTGAACAGCGTGGACTTACCCGCGCCGTTCGGCCCGATCACGCCAACGATGCCGCCCGGCGGCAGGATGAACGACAGATCCTCGAACAGCAGCTTGTCGCCATAGGCCTTGGAAATGCCCTTGGCCTCGATCACCTTGCCGCCCAGGCGCTCTGGCACCTGGATGACGATCTGGGCCTTGCCGGGGGTGCGGTTTTCCTGGCTGGCGACCAGCTGCTCGAACTTGGAAATACGCGCCTTTGACTTGGTCTGGCGGCCCTTGGGGCCCTGCCGGATCCATTCGAGTTCCTCCTTGATCGCCTTCTGGCGGCCGGATTCCTCGCGGTCTTCCTGCTCAAGGCGCTTGGCCTTCTTTTCCAGGTAGGTCGAATAGTTGCCCTCGTACGGGAAGTACTTGCCCCGGTCGAGTTCGAGGATCCAGCCCACCACGTTGTCCAGGAAGTAGCGGTCGTGGGTGATCATCAGCACCGCGCCCGCGTATTCCTTCAGGTGGTTTTCCAGCCACTCGACGGATTCGGCGTCAAGGTGGTTGGTCGGTTCGTCGAGCAGCAGGATGTCCGGCTTCTGGATCAGCAGGCGGGTCAGCGCGATGCGGCGCTTTTCACCGCCCGACAGGTTGTCCACCGCCCAGTCGCCCGGCGGGCAGCGCAGCGCTTCCATCGCGATTTCCAGCTGGTTGTCGAGTGTCCAGCCGTCCACCGCGTCGATCTTTTCCTGCAGGGTGCCCATTTCCTCCATCAGGGCGTCGAAGTCCGCGTCTTCCGGCGGATCGGCCATGATGTTCGAAATCTCGTTGAAGCGATCGACCAGGTCGGCCGTGGCGCGCGCGCCGTCTTTGACGTTTTCCAGCACGGTCTTGCTGGTGTCCAGTTCGGGCTCCTGTTCCAGATAGCCGACGGTGATGTTCTCACCCGGCCAGGCTTCGCCCGTGAAATCGGTGTCGATGCCGGCCATGATCTTGATCAGGGTGGACTTGCCGACGCCGTTCGGGCCGACGATGCCGATCTTGGCACCCTGGTAGAACTGCAGGTTGATGTTGTTCAGCACCGGCTTGGGCGCGCCGGGGAAGGTCTTGGTCATGCCCTTCATGACATAGGCGTATTGGGCGGCCATGGGTTCCTCTGGAAAAAATGCGAATGGCAAGGCGGGTTTGCCGGGCCCTCTACAGGTCAGGGGCGGGCGGAGCAAGCTTGGCGGATCGGGGTTGGGCACGAGATGGGATGTCTGCCGGGATTGGCAAGGGGCGGCCAGAACGATAGCAAGCGCGCCATGACCAAGCTCAAGACCATGCTCGCCCTTTCCGCCGCCCTGCTGGCGACCACTGCCCAGGCCAATGCGTCCGCCGAATCCGTCGCCTGGACGATCACGGCTGACCTGACCACCGAAGTCGGCGCGCGCCTTGCCGGGACCGACCGCGAAGCCGCGGCGCGGGACTGGGCGGTCGCCCGGCTCAAGGCGCTGGGGCTGGCCAATGTGCGGGTCGAACCCTTCACCATTCCGGGGTGGGTGCGCGGGGCCGAAGCCGCGCGAATGACCGCACCCTATCCGCACCAGCTGGCGATCACCGCGCTGGGCAACAGCGCCCCGACCCCGGCAGGCGGCCTGACCGCGCCGCTGGTCTATTTCCCCACGCTCGATGCCTTGCGCGCGGCGCCGGATGGTTCGCTGAAAGGCAAGGTGGCGTTCATCGATCATGCCATGCAGGCGACGCAGGATGGTTCGTCCTATGGCCCATACGGTCAGGTCCGCCGCGCCGGCCCGGCACTCGCTGCCAGCAAGGGCGCAGCAGGCGTGGTGATCCGCTCGATCGGCACGGACCGGCATCGCAATCCGCACACCGGCGGCACCGGCTGGACGGCCGGCGTCACGGCCGTGCCGGCGGGCGCGGTGTCCAATCCCGATGCCGATCTGATCGCCCGGATTGCCCGCACCGGCAAGCCGATGCAGGTCAATCTGGTGCTGGAGGGCAAGCCGGTCGGAGCGCTTCCTTCCGGCAACGTGATCGCGGAGCTGCCGGGCCGCGATCCCGCGCTGCCGCCGATCCTGGTGGCCTGCCATCTCGACAGCTGGGACCTGGGGACCGGCGCGTTCGACGATGCGGCGGGCTGCGGGATCATAACGGACGCGGCACTGCGCGCGCAGGCGGGTGGCAAGCCGCTGCGGACGATCCGTGTGCTGTGGGCCGGGGCCGAGGAAGTGGGCATTTTCGGCGGGCAAGCCTATGGCGAAGCCCACGCAAAAGAACCGCACGCGCTAGCGATGGAAAGCGATTTCGGTGCAGACCGGGTCTGGCGGGTCCAGTTCAACTTCGCCCCAGCCAGCGCTCCCCTGGCTGACCGCATCGCCGCCGCGCTGGCGCCACTGGGCATCCACCGCGGCACCGAAAAGGCCACCGGCGGCGCCGACGTGACCGCAATCATCGCCAAGCAAAAGCTGGCCGTGGTTGATCTCGACCAGGACGGCACCCGCTATTTCGACCTGCACCACACGCCTGACGACACGCTCGACAAGATCGATCCGGCGCAACTGGAACAGAACGTCCAGGCCTGGACCACCGTGCTGAAGATCGTCGCCAACGAGGCGGGGCCGCTTGGCGGAAACTGACGGAAAACGTGGTCGTGGATAGCAGCCCGATAGCGAACTGTCTCCAGTAAAAATATCAATAATAACAATGGTGTAATAAAATTAACCGTCTGGGTTGTAGCCAAGAAATAGGCATGCCCGTGTTAGTGCAGGCAATGAGAAGGTTCTGTTGCCCTGACTGGCCGGCCCTAACGCAGTAGTTCTGCTACCAACGATGGCTTCTTCTCAATCATGGCTAGCAGCACCTGGGCCGGGCCAGTCGGGCGACGTCGGCCATGCTCCCAATTCAGCAATGTGCCCTTGGCTACACCAATGCTCCGGGCGAATGCGCCTTGCGACAGCCCTGTTCTCGCTCTGATGGCGGCGACATCGACGGCAGGCACCTCGACGTGATGGACATTCGAGCCGACATGCTGGCCTTGGGTAAAGGCAAGAGCCTCATTAAGACCCTGCATAATGCTGTCATGTGCGTTCATTGGCTGCCTCCATAGGTATCGACTAGGATCTTGCTTAGCTGGATCGCTGCTGCCTGTTCGGCCTTGGTCAAATTGTCTTTCTCGTTTTTGGCGAACACTGTGACCAGAAATATGGGCATGTGCGTGCCGCCAAAAACGTAGATGGTCCGGTATCCGCCGCTCTTGCCACCGCCTTCGCGGGGGATCCTTACCTTGCGTAGGCCACCGCCCAAAGACACTCCCGCATTCGGGTTTGCCGCGATATAGTTCACAAGACCGAGGCGTTCTGCCTCGGTCATGATGGCCTTCGCCCGTCGAAGGAACTCGGGCAGCTCCACGACGGTCTGTAAAGTGGTCATGAGCCCTTATTTATACGTCAATGGCCCATAAGTCAATGACGTATGGTTGGACGCGCTGTCACCTCATTCCAGCATTACATAGCATCCCAGGCGACGCGATCCGACAAAGATGATCCTACCGTTGTCCCGCAACACCCCTATGTCACGTTTCGCGGTTCTCAGCGTGACCTCCCAATGGTTGGCGAGGTCCTCGGCGGTGCATTTCTCATTTCGTGCGACTCGCTCCAGAAACCATTCCTGTCTCGGGTTAAGTCCGGCGGACCCGGGACAATTTATGGTGACATCGATGTCACCATAAATGTCACCAATAATGTCACCATAATCAGCGCCGGTTTCGACCTCTGTGCCGGGTCGATCATCGGTCCCAAGATCAATCCTGGTGGCCACTTGCGGCGTTGGCGGCTGGACGCTCGCATCGGTAATCAGCTCCAAAACCAGTGCCTGGACGGCCGCTGATTTTGCGAAAAGTCTCATCAAGAAATATCCGCTTGGTCCGGATTCGCCGCTCAGCCAATTCTTGACGCTGCGCTCACTTGCGTTGGTCCAGCGCATGATCGTTTTGACTGATCGATGCGTGTCGCCATGCTCCTCTTTCAAAGCGTCCGCGATCAACTCGGCATAGTCCTTAGGCGACTTCGCCAGCCCCACCCACAGGTGCAACATCTTGCCCTTTTTCGGCAACATCCTCCGTCCTTTCCCCCGTTACATTCGCGTGTGTGCGGAACGGTAGGCAGAGGCGCTGATCGGACTGCAGCTGTTGGACGCCCTGGACTGCTGCGGCGGCTGAATTTGAAAGGGCGTGAGTTGAGCGACTGGCACTACGAGGACGGGGGGAAGCGCCCTGAACAAACAGGGCGCAATGTAAGGGCGGCTGAATATGTTCGTATGTCCACAGACCACCAGAAATACTCGACAGAGAACCAGGCAGATGCGATCCGCCACTACGCCACTGCGCGGGGCATCGACATTGTTCGCACCTATGCGGATGCGGGTAAGAGCGGCCTGAAGATCGAAGGGCGCGACGCCCTCAAGCAACTCATCGATGATGTTCAGTCTGGCTCAGCCGACTACACCATGATCCTCGTTTACGACATTAGCCGCTGGGGACGTTTCCAGGACGCTGATGAAAGTGCTTACTACGAGTACATCTGCAAGCGCGCTGGGATCGCAGTCCAGTACTGCGCGGAGCAATTCGAGAACGATGGCAGTCCGGTTTCGACTATCGTCAAAGGCGTCAAGCGCGCCATGGCAGGGGAATATAGCCGAGAGCTCTCAACCAAGGTGTTCGCTGGGCAGGGCAGGCTGATCGAGAAAGGCTACCGCCAGGGTGGCCCTGCGGGCTTTGGACTTCGCCGAACCCTGATCGACGAGAGTGGAGCAATCAAAGGCGTTTTGGGGCGCGGCGAGCACAAGAGCATCCAAACCGACCGGGTTATTTTGACGCCGGGCCCAGAAGAGGAAACAGATACTGTTCGTCAGATCTATCACGCCTTCGTGCATGGAGGCCGCAGTGAGCGCGAGATCGCGGAAGACCTCAACGCCAGGGGAATCCTGACCGACCTCGACCGCCCATGGACCCGCGGTACCGTTCACCAGCTTCTGATCAATGAGAAATATGTCGGCGACAACGTTTGGAACCGCCGCTCGTTCAAACTGAAGAAGAAGCGCGTACAGAATGCGCCCGAGATGTGGATTCGGTCTCAGGGTGCGTTCGAGGGCATCGTAGAGCGGGATCTGTTTGAAGCTGCCCATTCGATCATTGCGGCGCGTTCGTTCCGACTGTCAGATGATGAAATGCTGGAAGCCTTGCGCGGGCTCTATGCCAGCAAAGGCCTGCTCTCGGGGATCGTCATCGACGAGTGCGATGGTTTGCCCTCAAGCAGTGCCTATAGCTCCCGTTTCGGCAGCCTGCTGAGAGCCTATAGCCTGGTGGGGTTCACTCCAGACCGGGACTACCGGTACGTCGCGATCAATCGAACCCTGCGCCAGATGCATCCCGATGTTCTCAGGCAGGTACTGGACGGGCTGCGAGGGCAGGGCAGCGATGCCTGGCAGGATCTCACTTCCGACAGCGTCATCGTCAATGGCGAGTTCAGCCTGTCGATCGTTATAGTCCGATGCCTAGTCACGCCAACGGGCCTGCTGCGCTGGAAGATGCGCTTCGACACATCAGCCATGTCAGACATCACTATCGTGGTGCGTATGGACATAGACAACAGGGCGCCGCTCGATTTCTACCTGTTCCCGCGGATCGACGTAACCTCCGAGCGGCTAAGGATGGCCGAAGACAATGGCCTGAGCCTCGACGCCTATCGTTTCGACACCCTGGACTACCTCTATGAAATTGCCGCCCCAGTCAGCATTGCGGAGGCTGCCTGATGACCGAAATGGGCTCGCAACAGATCGAGATGGTTCCGATTTCACGGATCAACGTGCTCAACCCCCGTTCCCGCAACAAGCGGCAGCACCGTGAGATCGTGAACAATATCGAGGCAATCGGCTTGAAACGGCCGATCACAGTCAGCTTGCGGCAGGGGCCGGGCGGGCCAAGATACGACTTGGTTTGCGGGCAAGGGCGCCTTGAGGCGTTTCAGATGCTCGGACAGGAGGAAATCCCCGCCGTCGTGATCGAGGCGGCAGAGGACGAATGTCTCGTCATGAGCCTGGTCGAGAATATTGCACGACGGGTGCAACGACCGATCGATGTGATGCGCGAAATCGGCGAACTCCGGAAACGTGGCTACAGCGAGACAGATATTGCCAGGAAGATAGGTGTCCATAACTCTTGGGTCAGCATGGTCGTATCGCTGCTCGAGCGCGGCGAGGATCGACTTTTATCGGCAGTCGAAACGGGTCTTATACCGATAACAATGGCCATGGAGGTGGCAAAGGCTGAAACAGAAGAGGCTCAGAACCTTCTGCTCGAAGCCTATGAGTCGGGGAAACTGAAAGGCAAAAAGCTCGCATCTGTCCGTCGCTTGCTTGATCGGCGCCTGCGGAGCAGGAATAAAGGAATTCATTCAGGCCGATCCGGTTCGCGCGGTGGCAACCGCCGCATAACGGCAAACGACCTGCTGCAGGTCTATCAACGCGAAGCCGAGAAACAGCGCCTGCTCGTGAAGAAATCTGACTTCACCCAGACCCGCCTTCTTTTCGTTGTCGAGGCTATCAAAGATCTCCTCAGCGACGAGGGGTTTACCACCTTACTAAGGGCTGAGGGTCTGGAAACCATGCCCCGGGCGCTTGCTATCAAGATCGCGGGAGGCCTCGATGGCTGACTGGCTCCCTCAACACGTTATCGAAGCTTCTGACGATCCAGACGTTCATCTGGCTTTTGAACGCCAGACCGTTTCGGTCCCGATTTCTGTCATTGTGCCGTTGAAGTCGCTCCGCGAAGGTATTCGCGAGAGCAAGAAATATGCCCAAATCGTAAATTCGATCAAAGCGATCGGGTTGGTTGAAGCGCCAGTCATCATCGCTGACACGCAGCATTCTGGGCGGTACTTTCTGCTCGATGGGCACTTGCGCATCGAGGCACTCAAAGAGCTCGGCACCGAAACGGTCGATTGTCTCGTGGCGACCGACGATGAGACTTACACCTACAACAAGCGTGTAAATCGCCTGCCGCCTCTTCAGGAACATCGCATGATCGCGCGAGCAGTAGAGCGAGGGGTGGCGCCGACCGTGATAGCCGAAGCTTTAGGGCTGGATGTCGCGTCGATACACCGCAAATTTCGGTTACTGGATGGAATCTGCCCCGAGGCCGCGGAGATACTGAAAGACACCATCTGTCCTATGAACGCTTTCGACGTTTTGCGCCGCATGTCACCCACGCGGCAAATCGAAGCGGCAGATCTTATGGCCGGTCAGAGCAATTTCAGCCTGATGTTCGCAAAAGCTCTTCTGGCCGCAACGCCGGACGATCAGCTCGCGAAGCAACCGAAGAAAGATAAGAAGGCCGATGCGAATGGCCCGACGGCCCAGCAGATCGCCCGAATGGAGCGGGAGCTCGCAGCCCTGCAGACGCAGGTGAAATCGGTCGAGGACAGCTACGGCATCGACAATCTGCACCTTACCGTAGCGCGCGGATACATAGTCAAGCTCCTAAGTAATGCCCTCATCGTTCGGTGGCTTTCTCAGCATCACCAGGAATATCTCAGCGAGTTCCAGCGGATCGCGGAAATGGAGTCGATCGCGCCGGCATTAGCCACGCTGCCAATTCAAGATTGAGTGTGATGGGGACCCGGACCCGATAAGCGCGGGGACCATGGGAGAAGCCGCACTGTGGGGCGGATCGAGCATGGGTGTGGGGATGGCGGCGAACCCGCTCGGAGCCCACTAGGCCGGCCGTCATATGGACCGACCGTATGCGCGGAAAGTCTGCGCATGATGTATGAACGGGCGTGCCGGTTATGTGGCGAGCCGGCACGCCCAAGGGATCGGGCTGATATGATCAAGAATGCTCCGCTGACTTTTTCAGCATTCGAGCAACGCCCTTGGCCAATATTTCGCCGACCTCAGCCAGCCTCTCCTTGGCGGTCATTTCGTCAGGGTCTGGGCTGCCGGGTGTCCAATAATGCGTCTTTGGGCTTGGTGCTGGATAGAGATCCCTCACAAGAGAGGGCTTCTTTGCAAGCAATGCGAGCAAAACCTTGGCGGCTCCTGTCGGCTGTCGGCGGCCTTGTTCCCAGTTTATCAAGGTGCCCAGAGGCACCCCGATGCTTGCCGCGAAAGCGCTTTGTGACATTCCGGCCTTGGCTCTAATCGCTGATAAGTTGACAACTGGAACGTGGGCACGAGGCGGGCGGGCTATCGGATCGTCAGGTGATGCGACGCTTACAGAGACCTTCACGGCTTTCCATGGTTTGCGCTTTTGCCTCATTCCCGATTGCTATTTTGCGTCCCAAACTACGTCAATGGCGTAGTAGCATTGCCTGTGCCTGCCACTGTAAATCCAGCACTTTTCCCCGCTAGCTGACGGGAGGCAATAGCAGTCTGAAGTCTGGGGGTAAGCCGTCGCGTTTTTGCAACTGTGATTGCCCGTTCCGGGCTCTAGAAACAGCAGAATTCTGTGACCTAGCCCATCTCCGGTCCAGAGGTTGTGGAAAAAATATTGGCTGTTTTGGAGGTGAAATTGGAAAATCTCCAAATTTCTCCGTTCTGAAAAACCCCAGAATTCTGCCGTTTTTCGGCCCCCTTGGGGCAGTTTTGAATTCGCGCGTATTGAATGGTCGGGGAGACAGGATTCGAACCTGCGACCCTCTGCTCCCAAAGCAAAGGACTTAGTTTTTCTGGGGATTTCAGGGCTATTTAAAACCTATTAAAATCAAAGAAATAGCGTTTCTTTGCGTTTCAGTTGATCGCAAGGCACTTCCAAAATTCGTAACCCAGGGTTACACCCATTGGACCTTCTGCATGATGCTGGGGTTTATGGGCCGATAGCCCGAACGTGGGTTACACTTATGGCGAATCCGATTTTGACCGACGCAAAGGTGCGGGGGCTAAAGGCCGCTTCTGGCCAGCGTTTAGAGGTTCCCGACGCGCTTGTGCCGGGGCTGCGCATCCGGGTTACGCCGACAAGCAAGACATGGATCTTGCGGCAACGCGCTGGCGGCAAGGTGCGGACCATGACAATCGGGCCGTTTGGCGACGGTGCGGGCGCTTATTCGCTGGCAGCGGCACGGACAAAGGCAGTCGCCATGCAGGGCACGATTGCGGGCGGTGCGATCATTGCGCCTGCAACTATCCGGCGAGCGCAAGAGGGTGGCGAGCGGGTGGCGGGCGTGGTTGATACGTTTATGACGCGATGGGCGGAAAAGCGTATCAAGAATCCGTCAAGCTATCGCTGGATGTTCGACAAGTATGTGATCCCGCACTTTGGGGATTGGCAGATTCAGGCGATCAAGCGGCGCGATCTGGCGGACTTCCTAGACCTAATCGCGGACAAGCACGGCATGACCACCGCGCGCCGTGTGGGCGGGTTGCTAAAGCGCCTTTTCAAGTTTGCTGTGTCGCGGGATGTGATCGAGGCCGATCCGGCAGCGGCGCTAATCCTGCCCGGTGCTGAAGTGCAACGCGAGCGGACTTTGACCGAGGACGAAATCAGGGCGCTATGGGTTGCGACCGATCCGGCCAGCCGAGGCGACGAACGCAACAAAGCGGGCAGGCTTGCGGCTCACCCGTCAATGTTCCCTTGGGGCGCGTATTTTCGGCTGTTGCTGCTCACCGGCCAGCGGCGGGGCGAGGTTGCTGGGATGCGTTGGGCCGACATTGACCTGAAGGCGCGGACATGGGCGCTGGCGTCGGCGGACACGAAGTCTGCACGGGCGCACTTAGTGCCCCTCTCACCGGCTGTTGTGGCGCTTCTAACGGGCCTGCCGCGCCTATCGATTGATATGGACGGGAAGTCCGTTCCATCGCCCTATGTTCTCACCACGAACGGGGCAGCGCCGATTAGTATGTTTTCCAAGCCTAAGGGCTGGCTTGATGATGCCATGTGCGCGGCCCTTGGCGGGGAATTGTCAGATTGGCGGATTCACGATTTGCGCCGCACGGTCAGCACGGGGCTTGCTCGCCTTGGGGTTGACCCGTTTGTGCGGCGGCGGGTGCTGAACCATGCCTTGCAGGGCGTTGACGCGATCTATGACCAGTTTGACTATCTCGAACCCAAGCGGGCAGCGCTCGACCTATGGGCGACCGAACTCGACCGGATTGTGAACGGCAAGCCTGAAGCGGCAAACGTGGTGCAAATGAGCAAGGCGGGGGCAAAGTGATGGACTGGGAGCAGGTGATCGAAGCCGAATTGAGCGAATGCGAAAAGCGATTTGTGTCGGGCGATTTTATTGCGCTGATGCAGGCTTTTCGATGGGCGACCATGCACGGCAGGCCATTGCCTGATTGGATGGTTGGGGAAGTTTTCAACGCATTGACTTTCACCTTTGAAAAGGGAGGCGCTCCGGGCAGGGGCAAGACAGGGGGTTATAAAGCGCGGCGTGCCCGTGATGCTGGTCATAAAGAACGGCATAGAATCGCCGCAAGGGAACTGCATAAACGCAAGTTAAAGCTTGGCGGTGCAAAGAAGCGCGAGGAAGCCTTTGATGCTGCCCAGAAAATCCTTGCGGGAACTCCGGCGCAAGGCTCAATCGAGCAAATTGAGCGAAGCTATAACCGAATAGAAAGGCAGTATCGGCCTGCGAGCAAAACCGCCTCTCCATAAAACGCGAATTAACGGCAAGTGACCTGAAGGGGGGCTATCTGCGAGGTGTGTCTCACGCTTTCACGAGGTGGCACAATGATCTTGCAACGCAAACAGGTTGAGGCCGAAACCGGGCTTTCCAATTCGACAATCTGGCGGCTTCAGCGCCGGGGTGAGTTTCCCGCTTACGTGCGGCTGTCCCCGCGCCGCGTAGGCCTTTCCGCCGAGAGACTGGCCGAGTGGCTGGCCAACCGCGAAAAGGAAAGCGCAAACTGATGGCAAAGGAAAACCCCCGCGCGGGCGGCACGGGGGCTTCGGTATCCAATGCGACGGACACTGAAACCCTTAGCCAAAATCCCGCATTTAGGCAACCGACGCGGCGGCGCTTTGCCGTTTTCGTCTCCGCCGGATTGTGTTGCGGTTATGCTGTTTCGGTTGAACCTGCGACCATTACGCACGAGCCGCGCGCCTTTCCCGATTATTTGGCTGCGCGAACCTTTGCCGAGGAATTGGCGCGTCTGGAAAGCTGGCCCCTGATCGACCGTAACGGCGGGGGTGAGCGATGATCGATGTTGGCGAAATCGCACGGCGCTACGGCGGTGCGGTCAGTGGCGGACAGGCTTTGATCCCGGCCATTGGCCATAGCAATAAGGACAGGGGCGTAGCGATTAAGCCCGCGCCTGATGCGCCGGACGGCTGCATAGTGCATTGCTTTAACGGTGCCGATCCGCTTGCGGAAAAGGACCGCCTGCGCGCCGATGGCTTCCTGCCAGCACGGAAAGCTAAGGCCGAACTAGGGCCGTGGCTGCCTGTGGCGACCTTTGAATATGTCGATGCAACCGGCGAGGTGATTTATCGCACGGTGCGCCGCGAGCCTGCGAATTGGCCGGGACCGGGCAAACGCCCGAAAGAGTTTCGGGCCGAACGGTGCGAGGGCGGACGCTGGGTGGCTGGCATGGGCGACTGTGATCGCGTTCCGTATCGCCTGCCCGAACTGCGGCAAGCTATCGAGGCCTGCCGTCCCGTTTATCTGGTGGAAGGCGAAGCTAAGGCCGATAAGCTTGCCGCATGGGGCTTGCCCGCAACGGCAATCGCCTTTGGCTCGAACGGGTGGCGGGCGGACTACGCAGGGCACTTTGCCGGGGCAAAAGTGTTTATCCTGCCCGACAATGATGCACCTGGGCGAGACTTTGCCCGCAAGGCTTTCAGCGACCTAAGCGGCTGCGCTGCGCCTGCAATCGTGGAATTGCCGGGACTGCCTGAAGCTGGCGACGTGATCGACTGGCAAGGTAGCGCGGATGATCTGGAAAAGCTTTGCGCTAATGCGGCCTTGCCTGACTGGCTGCATCAGCCTGAAGCGGGGGCGGGGGCAGATAAGCCCGCGAGTGCTTTCCGTTTCGTGGCGGTTGGCAATCTAGAGTTTCGCCCCCCTGAGTTTCTGATCGACGGCTTGATTGAGGCAAGTGCGCTGGGCTTGCTGTTTGGCGATCCGGGCTGCGGCAAGAGCTTCCTTGCGGTGGATATTGCCCTGTCACTAGCTACGGGAACCCCTTTTCACGGGCTGGCCGTCAAGCAAGGGGCTGTGTTTTACATTGCCGGGGAAGGGCACAACGGACTTGCTCGCAGGTTCGCCGCGTGGGCGCACGATCGAGACGTTTCGATAGCCAATGCGCCTTTGTTCGTTTCGACCCGTCCTGCGCAGTTTCTAGACGCTGCAAGCGCTAACGCTGTGGCTGAAGCTGTTGAAGGGCTGGCGGCGCTTCACGGTGCACCGGCCCTTATCATTATCGACACGCTGGCCAGAAACTACGGGCCGGGAGACGAGAATAGCACAAGTGACATGAGCGCTTTTGTTGCCGCTGTCGATGATTTGAAAGCCCGATTTCCCGGCTGCACGGTGCTTATCGTTCATCATTCCGGCCATACCGAAAAGGGCAGGGCACGCGGCGCTATGGCCCTGAAGGGCGCTCTAGACTTCGAATATCGACTGGAAAGGGACTAGGCGATGATAAAGCTTGTCTGCACCAAAATGAAGGATGCCGAACCCCCTCGCAACATGACGTTTGCGCTGAAATCGGTTGACCTTGGAGGCGGCGCGTCAAGTGCGGCGCTCGAACTGGCCGAGGCCTGCACCACCAAAGAACGGCAGCTTACCAAGGTGCAGAAGCTGGCCAGAGACGCCTATATCGACGCGGCTGCCGTCAATGGGATTTGGACCGCCGATGGCTTCACCGGGCTGCACTTGGATCATTGGCGCGCCGACTTTTACGCCAAGCACACGGGCGACACGATCGACGCCAAGCGCAAGGCCTTCGGGCGGGTGCGCCAAGACCTGCAATCGGCAGGCCTGATTAGCGCCGAGAATGATGTTTACCTGTGGCGCGATTCCGCTGTGGCCCTCTCCATCATGTTCCAGCGGCAAGGCGGGACAAGCGGGACAGTCCCGGACAATTCGCCAGAATGTCCCGATGCAGAAGCGGGGATGAGCGGGACGGACAGGACACACCCCTATAGGGGTGTCCCGTGTCCCGCCCCGTCTGGGGTTGATGATGACGGACAGACTTGCCCCTCTTGTGCGGGCGTTGGCTGCGCATGGTGCGAGCAATGATGCCGCGCGCCGATCCGCTGGCTTTTGTGCGACCGGGGTTGATCCTGCACGTTTGGCGGCATGGGCGACCGCTTGTGCAAGTCACCCTGACACGGCGGCACGCGCTGGCGCTGATGTCTGACCTCGCCCGCGCGCTGGCTGAAAACGACGAATGAACCTGCCCTATCTTGGAGGCATGAAGCCATGACCACAAACGGCAAATACATTGCACCACACTTCTACCGGGCACGGCGGCGCAAACGCGCGGCTGGGGGGAAGGGGGAGGGTGCATCACTGGATCTTGGAAACGTGCGAGCGGCTGAAGGGGCTAACGTCTTAACGCCCTGCCCCCGTTCAACCTGTGAGGCTGCCGAAACTAACGAGGGAAACACCGATGCCGTCAAATGAACCACCTGCACACTTGTCAGACAATGCCGCGCAATGGTGGCGGGAAGTGCTGCGCGACTATTCGCTGGAACCGCACCACCTTCACTTGCTTCAATCCGCCTGCGAGGCGCTCGACCGCATGGCGCAGGCCCGCGCCGAATTGGCCGCGCATGGTGCTTTGACCTTCACCGACGCGCGCGGGGTTATCAAGGCGCATCCCGCCGAGGCGATCGAACGCAACGCGCGCATAGCCTTCGCACGGTTGGTGCGGGAACTTGACCTAGACGCCGGTGCTGTTGCCGGTGCCAGCGCGCCGCGCCCGCCTGCTCTTGTCAGCAATCGAAGGGGCTAGACGATGCCGGTCAAGAGACGCGTCTCCAAGGGGCGGGACATTGACGACCTGAAGCTGGTTGAACTGGTGGAAGGGCCGGGGCGCTGCCTGCTGGCGGGTTGCGGCTATTATCTATGGCCCGCCGATGAATGGCGGATTCGCGGGCATAAGTGGGGCGGTGTGGCCAGCCCTGACGGGGAAGACGGGTTTTTCTGGGAAGTCTCCGAGGCTGGCCAAGCGATCATTCTCGAAGCCATGCGCGCCGATTGGAATCGCGTGGGCGCGGGTATCATGGCGCAAGCCGCCGATCGGCAAGACGTATGGGCCTTTGCGCAGTTTGGGCCGCCTGAAAGCTGGGCGGGCAATGGTGGGAGTAATTCCAATGACCGATGAACAATTCCGCGAAAACGTGCAGCTAGTCACGCTGGCGCTTGGGCGATCTTTTGAGGTGAGAGACATAGGCAAGCAAGATGCGGCCAAAATAAGCGGTGCGGCGCTTGCGCAAGTGTTGGCTGTTGCCCTTGGGCCTATAGATGCAATTGAGCGTTTGCGCGATCTAGCAGATTTGATGGAGGGGCAAGTTATGGGGAAATGTTAATTTTATTTGCTTGCAATTTTATGGGATTGGACTAAGCTTCAATTTCCGCGTTTTCCGACGCGAGGCCCCGGGGCTGATCCCGGCTTTGTCTCACCTTGGAAAACGAAAGGCTTTTCCAAAATGAATAATACTATTGCACTGAAGCGCGACCGCGTTTCACTTATCGATGATGCTCGTAGTCTGCTGGCGCAAATGCAGACCGAGCGCGACGCGGCCAAACTGGCCGATCTTGAGCGCCGCCACGATGCGGCAATGCGCGAACTGGACCTGAACGCGCTCGACATTGAAGCGGCGCAAATGGCTGCTGGCGATGCCGAAAGCCGCGCTGCTAATCGTCCTGGGTGTGATGCTATCGCCCCCGGCAGCGATGACGGCTCGACCCTGCTGCAAGGCAAGCGTAGCGCTTGGGTTGACCAGCGCGGCCAGCCGGTCCGGGTGCTGACGCGTTCCGAACGCATGGGCGGCAATCGCAATGAGGCGGTGGGCTTTGGTGATCTTGTCCGTGCTAAGGTGACTGGCCCGCGCAATGAGGCAGAAACCCGCGCTCTTGCGGCTGGCACTGACAGTGCAGGCGGTTTTACTGTCCCGGCTCCCCTTGCGGCTGACTTTATCGACCGTCTGCGCGCTCGCAGTGTTGCAATCGCCGCCGGTGCGCAGACCGTTGAAATGGACAGCTCGACGCTTTCGATGGCTCGAATTGATACTGATCCGGGCTGCGATTGGCGGGCCGAGAATGCCGCGATTGCAGAGAATGACCCGACGTTTAGCCGGGTGCTGTTTGAAGCCAAGACGCTGGCGGGCCGGGTGCCTATGTCCCGTGAACTGCTGGAAGACTCGACCAATATCGGGGCGGCGCTTGAGGCGGCTTTTGCCGGTGCCATGGCGACTGCGCTAGACCGGGCCGCGATCTACGGTGACGGGACGGGCAATTCGCCCACGGGCGTCTGGCATACGTCTGGAATCAATGCTGTGTCGATGGGCACTAACGGCGCGGCTCTTGCCGGTTACGATCCGATTCTTGACGCAATGCTTGCGCTGAAGAATGCGAACGCGGCGGACCCGACTGCGATGATTTGCGCGCCGCGCACTGAAATCGCACTGGCCAAGCTGAAGGATGCAGACGGGAACCCGCTTCGCGCGCCTGATCTTGTGTCGCGCGTTCCTCTGCTTTCGACCACCAGCGCGCCGATCGATGAAACCGAGGGCACTGCAACCAATGCCTCTAGCATTGTGATTGGCGATTTCCGCGACCTGCTGATTGGCCTGCGGACTTCGCTCGAAATCCGCATTTTCGACCAGCCGCTCGCGGGCAATGGCCAGTTGCTCGCAATCGCGTGGCTGCGCGCTGACATTCAGACCGCAAGGCCGAAATCGTTCTGCAAGCTGACTGGAATCAAGCCCGCTTGATGGGCGGCCATTCCGGCATTCTAACGGTAAGGGCGGGGCTTTGCGGCTCCGCCCTTTTTCATGGGTGAACTATGGGGCAGGTGACGCGCTTGCAGGCGCTGGCGACCGAGATAGAACGGGATGGCAGCGATCCTATCCGCGCACTGTTTCTGACAGTGCTGATGCACGCACTGCGCGATAGCGACGCAATGCGATGGCTGGCCAGCAGGGACGGGCAGCTAGTTTGCGCCTTGGCCGATGTTGACCCGGACTATGCCCGAACGGCCATAGGTGGGCCGCGTAACCCGATTCGGGGTGGCGGGTGATCGAGTGCCGCGTCTGACTGGCTGCGCCCCCAGTGCGGTTAGGCTGCGCTGGCTGACATTTGCCCCCGTAGCCCAAGGTGTAACCCAAGGTGTAACCCAAGGTCGGGGGCGTGGCCTTTACTTCCTGTCTAAGTGATTGATTTTATGGTCGGGGAGACAGGATTCGAACCTGCGACCCTCTGCTCCCAAAGCAGATGCGCTACCAGGCTGCGCTACTCCCCGACCCTGGTTTCCGGTCTGGCATTGGCCAGACCGGGTAATGGTGGTGGGCCCGGCAGGATTCGAACCCGCGACCTAGCCGTTATGAGCGGCCAGCTCTAACCGCTGAGCTACAGGCCCATACCCGCCACCAGAAGCGGCGCGTTAGCTTGGCCGTGCGGTTGTGGCAAGCTCGACCGACCGCATGATGTCTTTCACGTTGCTGGGCTGAACGCCGCGCTGGCGCAAATAGGCGAATACGCCGCGCCACCAGTCGTACAGGGCATCAAGGTCGTCCTCGGTCTTCACATAAGGGGTGAAGCCGGGGGCCAGTGACGGGCTGTGGAAGCTGAACACGAGGATCGGCAGGCCTTCATCAATGGCAATATCGATCCCGCGAATCGCTTCTTCCAGCGTCACGCCCTCGGGAGTCAGCGGAATGCGCTCCAGCATTCCGATCCGGGCGAGTGCACCACGCAGGCGCGGAGTGCGCCACAGCTTCGGGTAAAGCCAGGGGCCGATTTGTCGCAGAATGCCCCAGTAGACCGAGGTCAGGGGCAGCTCCATCAATCCGTTGCTGCGATCGAGCCAATAGGGGGTGACGGGGTGATCCCGGTAGTTGGGACCGCCGGCGGCGCTGTAGTCGAATCGGGCACGAACCGAGGTGTCGATCGCCATGCCGTGTTCGGACAGGATCTCGGCGGTATGCGGCCCGGTGCCATAGCGTCCGGCCCGATAGATCAGCGGCGTCGCGCCAAAGTTCTGTTCGATTGCGGCGTGGAGCCGATGAAACTTCTCGCGCTCCAGTGCGTGCGGCAGATTGCCCGCAAAACTGTTGAACTGGTTCACTTCCTCGTCGTGCGGAGGGCTGACCCAGGGGTGCAATTGCACCCCCACTTCGGCGCGCCCGGCTGCGATTGCCGGTTTCAGGATCTCTGCGGCGAGGGGGGACGTCGCGATCGGATAGTCGATGAGGTAGATCGGGCAGACGCCCTGCGCCTCGGAAAACTCCTGGAATTTTGCCAGGCGGGCAATGGAATGCAGGGTGTGTCCGGATTTGCTGATGGGTCTGGTCCAATCGAACTCCTCTTCGGTGTCGACTGTCAGGATGAAGCGCTGCCCCGCTTCCGGTGCGAACCGCACAGGGTCTGTCCTGACCGGCGTGTCCGGGATCCGCAATTGCACCAAGTTGTTCTGCCCCTGTATTTTTCGACAGGTCAGCCTGCCATTGTGCCTGCCTCGCTATCGCTATGATCCTGCAGTGCCGGGGTCAACCCCGGCAGTTCCAGCCGCAGCCGATCCTTGTGCCGCTCCAGCTTGCCGCCCGCGGCACTGGCTTCGGCACGAACGAGCCGCAGCGCAAAGCCGACGCCGAAAACCCCCGCCGCGACGACCTGGGGCACGCTGCCGGTGGCGGCCGTGAACAGGCCGGCATCATCCTTTGCCGCCAGCGCGGCCGGCAAGGCCACGGTGAGGCGAATGGCATCGCCCTTGCGGCGCAGGCGCAGCTTGAGCCGCTCGCCGGGCGCCGCCGTGCCGCCCAGCGTGGCCAGCAGGCGCCATACGATCCGTTCCACCTCAATCCGGGCAAGCGGCAGGAGCAGGCCATCGTCCTCGATCCGCAAGTCGAACCCGCTGCCGCGCGAGCGCGTGTGGGCATCGAGCTGGGCAACGGTTCCTGCCACGATCTGGTCTAGCGGGGTTTCACCGCCTTCCAGTTCCAGAACCTTGCTGTCCAGCCGGGCCAGCCGCTCCAGTTCCTCGAACGCGGCCAGCATGCGCGCGGCATCGCCTGCGATTCCGGCTGCCAGGGCCCGGTATTCATGCGGGGTCGGGCCAAACAGCTGCTGCTGGATCACCTCCGCAAAGCCCTGAATGGCATTTACCGGTGTGCGCAATTCGTGCAGCGCCTGGCGAAGGCGTTCGGCCTCGGTATCGCGCGACGGGGCGAGCGTGCCGGCAGCTGCGGCGGCTGGGCGTCGCATGCGCCCACGGTAGCCGCCGAACCGCCCACTGAGCGGATCGAAGGCTGGAACCGCATCCACCTGCCAATCACCGGCAATCGCGGGGGCACCGGTGATGTGCAGCCGCGCGCCAGAGAGCGGCTGGAGGCGGCGCATGGCCTGCAGCATGTCGGCCCCGCAGGTTGCCGGGCTTTCTGATGCGCGCGAGCCCAGCAACAGCCCGACTGCCATCGGGGCCACGCCGGGATCGGTCCACACCACGCGGCCACTTGCATCAGTGGCAAAATCGAACGCGCGCGCCTCGGCCGGGAAGGCGGCGGCCAGATCCTCGCCCAGCGGTAGTCGCGGCGAATCCGCGGGAACGCTGCCTTCGATCACCTGCTTTGAGCGGCGATAGGCTTCGATCTTGCGCACCAGCGCGCCAATCCCGTCGAGCGGCGGCTTCGCAGGCTCGGGAGGCAGGACATCTGCCTCGGCCACGGATGGGGCGGCAGGAGCCAGTGGCATGTCCGCTGTGCCTTGCGTCGGCGGCAGGGCGCGATCGCCAATGCCCAGCCGCGCCAGCAATGCCTCGACCCTTGCCCCCAGATCGCGGCGCTGGCGGATATGTCCCCGCGCTCCCAGCGGCAGTGCCGGGATCAGATCCAGCCATTGTTCTTCCGCAAGCTGCGCATTGGCCAGCGCGCTGGCGGCCTGAGCCGGGTCGGCGCTGGCCAGCGCTGCCACCAGTCGGGTCGAGCGCAGGCGCAGGCCGGTCTCCCGAATGATCGCGCTCCGGCTTTCAGTGGGGATCGCGCGGACGAGATCGGCCAGCCGGTCATACGCGGCATCGACCTGCGATCCGGTGGCATCGGGTGGCAAGGTTCCCAGCAGATCGAGCAGTTGCCTGAACTGGATGCGCGACGTCACCGGTCCGTCGGCGCGGCTGCGCAGTACGGTGGCCAGGCGGTCGTCGAAATGCATCGCGGCTCCGGTCGTTCAGAGGTTCTGGCGCGGAAGCGCCCAGCGGGACAAACGATGGCATACCAGAGCAGCCGGATTGCGGAAGCGCGCGCAGGTGATGCGTTGCAAAGTGGGACAATTGCGATATGAAACAATAAAATTATCTGGCCTTGGTATGGATAGCTGTGAATATTGCCCTTGAGGGGCATTGTGCATCCTGTTCGGGCACGAAAGAGTGGGGCTGATGGCAAATCTCGATTCAATCGACCGGCGACTGCTGGCCGAACTTCAGGACGAAGGGCGGGTCACCAACGTTGAGCTGGCAAACCGCGTCGGCCTGACCGCGCCCCCGTGCCTGCGGCGGGTCCGCGCGCTGGAGGAATCGGGCGTGATCCGCGGCTATCATGCCGATCTGGACGCCTCGAAACTGGGCTTTGCGATCACGGTGTTCGCGATGGTCAGCCTGAAAAGCCAGGCCGAGGAATCGCTGCGGCAGTTCGAGGACCACATGAAGGGCCTGCCCGAAGTCCGCGAATGCCATATGCTGAACGGCGAGATCGACTTCATTCTGAAGATCGTCAGCAAGGACCTGCAGAGCTTTCAGGAATTCCTGACCAGCAAGCTGACCCCGGCGCCAAACGTGGCAAGCGTGAAGACTTCGCTGACCATCCGTACAGCGAAGCAGTTGCCGGGTGTGCCGCTGGAGTAGAACTGGCCGGAGCAGAAATCGCCGAGCTTGGGGGGGGAACGGTTACTCGCGTTCGCCCCAAACGGCTCCTGCGCAGTAGCTTCCCCGGTTAAGCCATTTTCCGCCTGCATCAAGGCAAGCATCGCGATCGACCTCGCCGCGTAACCACGAACCTGCCGAAAGCCCCACCGCCGCAGCAATTGCGGCAGTCAGGGCAGTACGGCGACGGTGCATGCGATCAGGACTGGCGCTTGGCCAGCCATTCCTCCAGCCACTTGATCGTATAGTCGCCGTGGATGAAGTCCGGCTCGTTCATCAGGGCCTGGTGCAGCGGGATCGAGGTTTTCACGCCGCCGATCACCATTTCTTCCAGTGCGCGCTTCAGGCGCATGATGCAGCCTTCGCGGCTGCGACCCGATACGATCAGCTTGGCGATCATCGAGTCATAATACGGCGGAATCTTGTAGCCCGCGTAGAGGCCGGAATCGACCCGCACGTGCATGCCGCCCGCCGCGTGATAGTTGTTCACCAGCCCCGGTGAGGGCGCGAACGTCCACGGGTCTTCCGCGTTGATGCGGCATTCGATCGCGTGGCCGTGGAACTCAATGTCTTCCTGCGCGACCGACAGCGGCTTGCCATCGGCGATGCGGATCTGTTCGCGCACCAGGTCCACCCCGGTGATCGCTTCAGTCACCGGATGCTCCACCTGCAGGCGGGTGTTCATTTCGATGAAGTAGAACTCGCCGTTTTCCCACAGGAACTCGATCGTCCCGGCGCCGCGATAGCCCATGTCGGCCATGGCCTTGGCAACGATTCCGCCCATGCGGTCGCGCTCTTCGGGGCTGATGACCGGTGAGGGGGCTTCTTCCAGCACCTTCTGGTGGCGGCGCTGCAGCGAGCAGTCGCGCTCACCCAGATGGATGGCGTTGCCGTTGCCGTCGCCAAACACCTGGAATTCGATGTGGCGCGGGTTGCCGAGATACTTTTCCAGGTAAACCGTGGCGTCGCCGAACGCGGCCTTCGCCTCGCTCCCGGCCTGCTGCATCAGAGTTTCCAGCTCGTCTGGGCCGTTGCACACCTTCATGCCGCGCCCGCCGCCGCCAGAGGCCGCCTTGATGATCACCGGATAGCCGATTTCCGCCGCGATCTTCGCCGCTTCAACCGGATCGCTGATCGCGCCGTCGCTGCCGGGCACCAGCGGCAGACCCAGTGCGCCGGCGGTGCGCTTGGCCTCCACCTTGTCGCCCATCGTGCGGATGTGTTCGGGTTTCGGCCCGACCCAGGTGATCCCGTGCGCCTCGACGATTTCGGCGAACTGCGCGTTTTCGGACAGGAAGCCATAGCCGGGGTGGATCGCGTCGGCGTGCGCGATTTCCGCCGCCGAAATGATCGCCGCCACGTTCAGGTAGCTGTCCTTCGCCGCCGGCGGGCCGATGCAGACCGCATGGTCGGCCAGCCGCACATGCATCGCATCGGCATCGGCGGTCGAGTGGACCGCGACCGTTTCGATGCCCATTTCGCGCGCCGCGCGGTGGATGCGCAAAGCAATCTCGCCGCGATTGGCGATGAGGAGCCGGGTGATCGCCATGGGGTGTTCGCCTTTACGCGACGACGACCAGCGGCTGGTCGAATTCGACCGGCTGCGCGTTGTCGACCAGGATCGCGGTGACGGTGCCCGCGCTTGTCGCGGTGATCGGGTTCATCACCTTCATCGCCTCGATGATGACCAGCGTGTCGCCCGCCTTCACCGTCTGGCCAACGCTCACGAACGGCGCGGCGCCGGGTTCGGGCGAGAGATAGACCGTGCCGACCATCGGCGACTTCACCGCATTGGCATCGACCGCCGGGGCTGCAGCCGGGGCCGGCGCTGCCGCAGCCGGTGCGGGCGCGGCAGCCACGGGGGCCGGGGCCGGCGCGGCAACCGCATGGACGGCCGGTGCGGCAGCCAGCTGGCGCGCCACCTTGATCTTGCGATCCCCGTCCTCGACCTCGATCTCGCTCAGGCCGGTTTCGGCCAGCAGTTCGGCCAGTTCGCGAACCAGCTTGCTGTCGATGTTCATGCCGCCGTTTCGGCCAGCGCCCTTTGCGTCGCTCATGCGATCCTCATGGTTGTTACTCAACCCCGCCTATGCGCGGGGAGGCGGGCAGAGGCAAGGGGCGAGTTGGCGGTTTTACCCCGTCTGCCGCAGCGTCACAGGCGCGTGGCGGCGTCCAGCGCGACGAGATAGCTGTCTGCCCCGAATCCACAGACCGTGCCCCTGGCAGCCATGCCGACAAAGCTCTTGTGGCGGAATTCCTCGCGCAGGTGCGGATTGGAAAGGTGCACCTCGATCACCGGCACCTTGATGCTGCGGATCGCGTCATGCAGGGCCACGCTGGTGTGGGTATAGGCGCCCGCGTTCAGCAGTACGCAGTGCGCGCCCGCAGCCTGGGCCGCGTGCAGCCAGTCGACCAGTTCGCCTTCATGGTTGGACTGGCGGGCATCGACCGCAAATCCGCGCTCGGCCGCGGCGGCAGACAGGCGCGCCATGATGTCGGCCAGCGTTTCGCGGCCATAAACTTCCGGTTCGCGCGTGCCGAGCAGGTTGAGGTTCGGGCCGTTGAGCACGAAAATGGTCTTGTCCGCCACGGATTGCCCCCGTCAGTCTGGCTGTTGCTGTGTCGCTGCCCCACTCCATAGCCCGCTGGGCCGTGGGGGCAAGCCGGGAGGCGTCATTCGGCGGGGGCGGGGTCCTCGTCCGGGGCGGTATCGTCCGGTTCGACTTCGTTGATGACCGTTTCGGTCGGCGTCTCGGCTGCCGAATGCTTGGCCGCGGCTTCGGCGCGCTTGGCGGCCTGTTCGGCGCGGTCGGCGGCGGCATTGGCGGTGGCAATGGCCTCGGCCAGCTTTTCGTCGCGGTTGGAGCAACCGGCGAGCAGCAGGGCCGCGGCCACGGGGGCGGCGAGGGCGAGGGCGGTGCGACGACTGTTCTTGTTCTGGTTCATGTTCAACTCCACGGGCCGTGGTGTACCTTCAAAACCTTACCCGAAGCTGACCGGACGCATCGTGCGCCGCGCCGCCTGCCGGGCCGGCCCTACTTGTCGCTGCCGGAAATCTTGCCCCACTGCCGCGCGGCGGTGTAACCCAGATAGCCGGTGCCGAACAACGCATAGAGCGGCTCCGGCAGGCCAGAGAGATAGGCGTTCATCCCCGCCGCGATCGCCTGGGCCGAATCCGGCCGGAACGCGGCGATCAGCCCCATCGGCAGTGCCCACAGCAGCAGGGCGTAGATCACGTAGAGAAAGCTTGGCCGGGCGCGGCTGGTCCACGGGTCGGCGGAATTGGCCTCGGCGATGATGGCCGACAGGCGCGACTGGATTTCGGCCAGTTCCTGCGACCCCTGCAATTGCAGCAGTTCCAGCTTCGCCTTGTCGCGGGCGGCCTTGTCGGGGATCACCTTGTCGATGATCGAGGCGATCGGGCCGATCAGGGCTTCGAGGATTGCCATGCCTTTACTCCATCTGGTTGATAAAACACATTCGTAATAACCAATTTGGCACTTGTAGGAAAATGGCGTGAGGGCAGTGGCGCCGGACGGCCAAGTGTGGAACGGTAGAGCGGGACATAACGGCACACAGCAGGGGCTTGAGGATGCAGCACATCAAGGTGACAGTGGCAAACGGGGTGCGCACGGTGACGCTGGCGCGGCCGGACGTGCTCAACGCGATCAACGCGGACATGCACGATGAACTGGAGGCGGCTTTCAACGCCTATGCCGCCGCGCCGGACGAGCACGTCTGCGTCATCACGGGCGAGGGCCGGGGCTTTTGCGCCGGGTCCGACCTCAAGGCCGTCGCGCAGGATGGGCACCGCGACTATCCGGCCCACGGCTATGCCGGGCTGATCGAACGGTTCGATTGCCCCAAGCCGTTCATCGCCGCCGTCAACGGCCTGGCGCTGGGCGGCGGGTTCGAACTGGCGCTGGCCTGCGACATCGTGATCGCGGCGGAAAGCGCCAGCTTCGGACTGCCCGAACCGCTGGTTGGCGCGATCGCGCTGGGCGGCGGGCTGCACCGGCTGGCTCGGCAGGTGCCGCTCAAGCAGGCGATGGGAATGATCCTCGCGGCGCGGCGGGTCGGCGCGGCCGAGGGCTTGCGGATGGGCTTCGTGACCGAAGTCGTCCCCGACGCGGAACTGGCGGACTGCACCGCGCGCTGGTGTGCCGACATCCTGCGCGCCTCGCCGATGTCGGTGCGCACGTCCAAGGCCATGGTCCTGCGCGGGCTGGCCGAAAGCGATGTCGAAGCCGCGATGCGGGCGCAGCCGGGCTGGGCCGAATTCCAGGCGTGGCGCACCAGCGAGGACGCCAGCGAAGGGCCGCGGGCCTTTGCTGAAAAGCGCGCCCCCCGCTGGACCGGGCGCTGAGCGTAGCGGGGATCGGGCGGCGCGGAATCTGATGATAGCCGCCGATCCCCGGTTGCTTCTGCCCGCGACTTGGGCATAGCGCGGCCATGCCCGTCCAGAAGCTCGATTTCGTGGACCGCATGCGCGGTCTGGCCATCCTCGCGGTGATTGCCGTGCATTACGCGCAGATGTTCGCCAGCCCGACGCTGAAGATCATCGGCGCGACCGGGCAAGTCGGCGTGCAGCTGTTCTTCGTCGCCTCGGCCTTCACGCTGTGCCTTTCGGCCGATCAGCGCGCGGGTGAGGCGCACGGGGTGCGCAATTTCTACATCCGCCGCTATTTCCGCATCGCGCCGCTCTATTACCTCGGCATCGTCGCCTATGCGGCGCTCTACATCAGCGCGGGCAAGGGCAGCAGCTATACCGCCGGGAACATCCTGGCGAACGTGTTCTTCGTGCACGGGGTGATCCCGTCGGCCAACAACTCGATCGTGCCGGGCGGCTGGACGATCGGGGCGGAAATGCTGTTCTACCTGATCTTCCCGGCGCTCTACTGGGCGGTGGAGCGCAGCTGGCGGCGCTTCGGCGGCGCGGCGCTGGCGGCCTGGCTGGGCCTTGCGCTGCTCGTCGCGCTGGGCTGGCACTTTGGCTACCGGCTGGAAACGGGCCGGTGGATCGCCAACAACCAGTTCCCCTACACGGTGTTCATCGCCCAGTTCTCGGTCTTCATGATCGGCATCGTCTATTACCTCGCGGCGTGGCGGGGCGATATGCTTGCCCCCCACCGGCTCCGCGACGGGCTGCTGGCCGCTGCGGGCTTCGGCCTGTGCAGCTGGGTGATCGTGGCCGATGTTCACCCGCTCTACGGCGTGCTGCCGACTTTCGCCGGGATTGCCTCGGTGTTCCTCGCCAACTGGCTGCGCGGACAGAGCGCAGCGGGCGCCAGCGGCGGCGGCTGGCTGGTCGGCATCGGCAAGGTCAGCTTCAGCCTCTATGTGCTGCACTTCATGCTGGTGTGGCAGCCATCGGCCTGGGTGATCCACTGGTTCGAAGGTGATGTGATGGACGAATGGCTGATCGCGCTGCCGTTGTTCGTGATCGATGTGGTGCTGCTCTACTGGGCCGGGCGAATCACGCTGCGCTATATCGAAACGCCCGCCAACAACCTGGCCCGGGCGCTGATCCGCCGGCTCGACAAACCCAAGGAAATCCCCGCGTCTTGAGCGGTGTCGGAAAAATGAAGTTCCCCTCTTGTTCTCATGGAACAAACGCGATACAAACGCGTCAGTTGACCTTCCTGGTCAGCGGGTTAGGCAAGGGGACGTTCAATGGCTGCACAGCTCAAGCTCATTCAGGAAGGCAAGGATAGCATGGACCGTCAAAAGGCGCTCGAAGCCGCGCTGGCGCAGATTGACCGCGCATTCGGCAAGGGCAGCGCGATGAAGCTCGGCTCGAAGGAAGCGATGCAGGTGGAAGCGATTTCCACCGGGTCGCTGGGGCTGGACATCGCGCTGGGCGTTGGCGGCCTGCCGCGAGGCCGCGTGATCGAAGTCTACGGTCCGGAAAGCTCGGGCAAGACCACGCTGGCGCTGCACGTCATTGCCGAAGCGCAGAAGACCGGCGGCACCGCCGCCTTCATCGACGCGGAACACGCGCTCGATCCGGTCTATGCCAAGAAGCTGGGCGTCAACATCGATGAACTGATCGTCTCGCAGCCCGATACGGGTGAGCAGGCGCTGGAAATCACCGACACGCTGGTCCGTTCCAACGCGATCGACGTGCTGGTGGTGGACTCGGTCGCCGCGCTGGTTCCCCGTGCTGAAATCGAAGGCGAAATGGGTGACAGCCACGTCGGCCTCCAGGCCCGCCTGATGAGCCAGAGCCTGCGCAAGCTGACCGGTTCGATCAGCCGTTCGCGCTGCATGGTGATCTTCATCAACCAGCTGCGCATGAAGATCGGCGTGATGTACGGCAACCCGGAAACCACCACCGGCGGCAACGCGCTGAAGTTCTATGCCTCGGTCCGCCTCGACATCCGCCGCACCGGCCAGATCAAGGACCGCGACGAGATCGTCGGCAACGCCACCCGCGTGAAGGTCGTCAAGAACAAGGTCGCGCCGCCGTTCAAGCAGGTCGAATTCGACATCATGTATGGCGAAGGCATTTCCAAGATCGGGGAAATCCTCGACCTGGGGGTGAAGGCCGGGATCGTTGAGAAGTCGGGCGCGTGGTTCAGCTATGACAGCATCCGCATCGGCCAGGGCCGTGAGAATGCGAAGAACTTCCTGCGCGAAAACCCCGAGATTTGCGACCGGCTGGAGGCTGCGATCCGCGGCCAGACCGAAGGTCTTGCCGTGGAAATGATGGCGGGTCCGGACGCGGACGACGACATCTGATCCACGAAGAATTCCGCAACGGCAGCCGCCCGCTGCCGCAGCGGGGTTGAAGGGAAGCGGTTCCCCCCGTCCCCCAAGCCCAGGGGGAACGCTTCTCCGAACCAGGACCGGCGCAGCACCACCCCACGGTGCTGCGCCGGTTTTTTGTTGGCTGCGTGGTTGGCCCCAAAGGCCACTGGCCTCGCCGTGCCAACCCCGTTAGCCTGCCTGCCAATCAAGCCGGGAGAATCCAGATGTCGCTGATCGTCCACCACCTCAACAACAGCCGTTCGCAGCGGATCCTCTGGCTGCTGGAGGAACTGGAACTGCCGTATGAACTGCGTTCGTATCAGCGCGATGCGGTGACCAACCTGGCCCCGCCGGAACTCAAGGCGATTCACCCGCTTGGCAAGTCGCCGCTGCTGGAGGCGGATGGGCATGTGATCCAGGAATCCGGTGCGATCGTGCAGTACCTGATCGACACCCACGGGCAGGGCCGGTTCCAGCCATCGGTGGCTGATGCCTTGCGCCATTTGCAGTTCATGCACTTTGCCGAAGGCTCGGCCATGACCCCGATCCTGCTGCAACTCTACACCTCGCGCCTCGGCGATGCCGCCGCGCCGCTCGCGCCGCGCATTACCGAACAGCTCGCCAGCCACTTCGCCTATCTGGAAGGCGAACTGCGCCCCAGTGGGCACTTCGTCGGCGATGACTGGACCGGCGCGGACGTGATGCTCAGCTTCCCGGCGGAAATCGCGGTGATGCAAGGGGCAGGGGAGCAATTCCCCAAGCTGGCCGCGTTCGTCGCCGCCACCCATGCGCGCCCGGCCTGGCAGCGCGCGCGGGAAAAGGGCGGGGCCTATTACGGGTATTGAGCCGATGCGCCCCGCGATCCGGCTGGTTGGCCTGCCCAGCGACAGCAATTCCTCGTTCGAACGCGGCCCGGCGCTGGCCCCGGCGGCGATCCGCGCCGCGCTGTGGTCGGACCGGGGCAACCTGGCCTGCGAAAACGGCATGGAGATCGGCCACGATTTCGACCTTGCCGATCATGGCGACGTGCCCTTGCGGGAAACCGCCGAAGACGATGCGCTGATCCGCGCTGCCATCGGGGATGTGCTGGCGGCGGGGGCCGTGCCGCTGGCACTGGGGGGCGATCACGCGATGACCCACCCGGTTGTGCAGGCGGTCCATGCGCGGCACGGGCCGCTTACCATCCTGCATTTTGATGCCCACCCCGATCTCTATGCCGATTTCGAAGGCAACCCGCGCAGCCACGCATCGCCCTTTGCGCGGATCATGGAGAGCGGCCTCGCGCGGCGGCTGGTGCAGGTTGGCATCCGCACGCTCAACCGTCACTGCCGCGAACAGGCCGAACGCTATGGGGTGGAGATCGTGCCCTTGGCGGAGTTCACCCCTGCTGCCGTGCCGGTGCTGGACGGCCCGCTCTACATCAGCATTGACCTCGACGGGATCGATCCGTCCGAGGCGCCGGGCGTTTCGCACCCGGAACCCGGCGGGCTGACCACGCGCGAAGTGCTGGCCGTGCTGCGCCGCCAGACCGCACCGGTGGTTGGCGCGGACATCGTCGAGTTGAACCCGCGCTTTGACCAGAACGAGCGTACCGCCATCCTCGCGGCCAAGCTGGTCCGCGAGGTGGCGGCACTGATCGCGCGCAACCGCGTTTAACCCTCCTTGTCAGCCGCCTTGGGCTTCACCGGGGCAGGCACGACCGGCCTGGCAGGCTCGGCTTTCGCGCCGACCAGCCCTTCCAGCGAGCCGCCGTCCAGCCCCAGTTCCTTCATCAGTCCGTCGATGATCGGCGCCTGCGCGCGATAGGAGAGCGCGGCGGAGAGCGCGTCGCTGGCGAGATTGCCGTTGCCCGCCGCCACCGGCGCGCCATCGGCCCCGGTGCCGCGCGTCAGGCCATCGACCTGCACGATCTTGATCGAATCGATTGCTTCCAGCGGCTTGGCGGATTCGCGCACCAGATCGGGCAGCACTTTGAGCAGCGCCAGCTTGGTCTGGAGCGAGACCTGATCGGACGAGAGCAGGTTGGCCGCCTCGTTGATCGCGCGCTGCCCGGCCGCTTCCACTTCGAAGCGCACGCGGCTGGCCTCGGCGCGCAGCTTTTCGGCTTCGGCCTGACCCTCCGCCTCCATTCGCACCGCTTCGGCGCGGTTGGTCGCGGCTTCCTTTTCGGCTTGCGCCTCCACCTTCACGCGGATCGCGTCGCGCTCGGCCACCTTGGCCGCCTCGATCAGTTCGATCCGCTTTTGCCGCTCGGCAATTTCGGTTTCACGCGCGGTCGCCACCTGTTCCTCGGCAGCGGCGGACTTGGCGCGTGCCTCGTCGGCTTCGGCCTTGGCCTGGCTTTCCTCGCGGCTCTTGTTCTGGACCGCGATCTGCTGTTCCTGCCGGGCGATTTCGAGCGCCTGTTCCTGCGCGATCCGCGCTTCCTGCACGGCGCGGTCGGCTTCGATCTGCTGGCTGTCGATCACCTGCTTGGCGGCGATCCGCGCTTCTTCTGCCTCCTGATTGCGCTTGGCCTGTTCGCGCGCCACCTCGGCGGCCTGCGCGGCGCGGCGCATCTCGATCTCGCGTTCCTGTTCCAGCCGCGCGAACTCGGCGTCGCGGGCGATCTGGAACGATTGCTGCGAGGCTTGCAGGTTCTTTTGCTCGATCTGGACGCGGGTGTCCTGCTCGATGTCGTTGCGGGCCTTCTTGCGCAGTTCGATCTGCTCGGTCAGCTTGGTCAGACCCTCGGCATCGAACGCGTTGTTGGCGTTGAAATGCTCGATCGAGGTCTGGTCCAGCCCGGTCAGCGAGACTGATTCCAGCTCCAGCCCGTTCATCGCCAGGTCGTTGGAGGAAACCTGCTGCACTTTCTGCACGAAGTCGGCGCGCTGTTCGTGCAGCTGGTTCATCGTCATCCCCGCCGCGACCGAGCGCAGCGCGTCGACGAACTTGCCCTCGACCAGGTCCTTCAGCGCTTCGGGGTTCATCGTGCGCATCCCCAGCGTCTGCGCCGCCATCGCGATGGCGCCGGCATCGGGGCGCACGCGGACATAGAATTCGGCCTTCACGTCGATCCGCAGCCGGTCCAGCGTGATCAGCGCGTCGGTGTTCTTGCGCTCCACCGCCAGCCGCACGGTGTTCATGTTCACCGGCATCGTTTCATGCAGCACCGGCAGCACCAGCGCGCCGCCATTGATCACCACGCGTTCGCCGCCAAACCCGGTGCGGACAAAGCCGACCTCCTTGGTCGCGCGGCGATAGAGCCGGGTCAGCGTGACGGCGATGATCAGCAGGACTGCCAGCCCCGTGCCCGCGTAGATGCCGATGGTGGTCAGCTGGTTCATGGTTCCTCCAACTCCCTATGGGTCGAGCCGGATCGGGCCTTGCCCGTCCAGCGCGTAAAAGATTTCGCCCTCGCGCCGCACCAGCAGCACCTGGGTGCCTTCGGCCAGCGTCTCGCCGTCGTGGTGCGGTTCGACCATGACGTTGTGCTGTTGTCCGTGCAGGTCATGCACCACGGCGCGGGCCGGATTGCCGCGCGCGGCCGTGCCGACCGCGATCGTGCCGCGCCGTCCGACCAGCGCATCGACCGGCACGGCGGTGGTTTCATCATGCGGCCAGACCAGCCCCAGTAGGCGGGTGACCGCGCTGTTGGCGGGCAGGGCGGCCAGCAGCGCCGCGCCGGTTGCCGGGGCAGCCCCGAACGGGGCACCGAAGATCCCCGCAACCAGGCCTTGCAGCGACAGCCCCAGCAAGGCGAAACAGGCCAGCAGGCACGATAGCCACACGATCAGCGGCACCCGGCCGATGCCCAGCAGGCTGGCCAGCCCGCCGCCCACGTCGGCGTGACCATCGGGCGCGTCGCCGCCTGCATCCACGTCGCCATGCCCCAGCAAGTGGCCCAGCCCGACCAGCTGGACCAGCGCCAGCAGGCCCAGCAGCGCCAGCGCGACGGCAAACGGCGTATTTTCCGGTGCGAGCAGATCGCCCACCTTGGTCCCCTTCAATTCAAACGCAAATCCTGTCAGCCCCGGTGCAAAACGCAAGCGAATTAGGTATTTGGCCGGATGGTCTTGCGGTGGGCCAGAGCATTGCTTGCCAAGCGGCGCAGCGGGGCATAGCCTGCCGGCCATGACGAACATCACCGATTGGCAGGCGCAAGTGGGGCGCACCTGGGCGGACAACTACCAGTTGACCGACCGCTCGTTTGCGGGGCTGACCGAGCGGCTGCTGCAGCGCGTGACCGAACGGGTGGGCGATGCCGTGCTGGATATCGGCTGCGGGGCGGGTGAACTGGCGCTGGCGATTGCCCGCAACCGGCCGGGCGCGCGGGTGGTGGGTGTCGACGTGTCGAGCGACCTGATCGATGCCGCGCGCCGCCGCGGGGCGCAGCTGGGCAATGCCGAATTTGTGCTGGCCGATGCCGCGACCTGGCGGGAGCCGGGGTTTGCGCCCGATCTGCTGGTATCGCGCCACGGGGTGATGTTCTTCGACGATCCGGTCGCCGCCTTTGGCAATCTGCACGATAGCGCCAGTGCCGACGCCGAACTGGTGTTCAGCTGTTTCCGCAACGCGTCGGAAAATCCGTGGGCGGCGGGCATGGCCAGAGTGCTGGAACTGCCGCCAGCCGGGGGATCGACCGCGCCTGGGCCGTTCGCCTTTGCCGATCCGCAGCACGTGGAGGATATTCTTTCCGCCGCCGGGTGGCAGGGCATCGCGTTCGAGCCGGTGGACTTTGCCTATGTCGCGGGCGTGGGGGATGATCCGGTGGCCGATGCGCTGGCGTTCTTCCGCCGGATCGGCCCCGCCGCGCCGGCCCTGCGCGCGCTTGACGGTGCGGCGCGCGATGCGGCCGAGGCGCGGCTGGCCGAATGGCTGGAAGGGCATCGCAGCGGCAACCTGATCGCGTTCGGCGCCGCGGCATGGATCGTGACCGCCTGCCACGATTGAACCGGGGCGGGGCAGGCGTTTAACCTGAACCTCCGATTACCGAAATCGCGCCTTCGCGCTTGCCGGTGCGGCGCGGCTGCCTTAGTGGCGGTGCGCTATGACTTCGACGAACGAAATCCGCCGCTCCTTCCTCGAATACTTTGGCTCGAACGGGCACGAAGTGGTGCAGTCCGCGCCGCTGGTTCCCTATAACGACCCGACGCTGATGTTCACCAACGCCGGGATGGTGCCGTTCAAGAACGTGTTCACCGGCCTGGAAACCCGCGCCACGCCGCGCGCGACCTCCTCGCAGAAGTGCGTGCGCGCCGGGGGCAAGCACAACGACCTCGACAACGTCGGCTACACCGCGCGGCACCACACGTTCTTCGAAATGCTGGGGAACTTCAGCTTTGGCGATTACTTCAAGGAACAGGCGATCACCCACGCCTGGACCCTGCTGACCCGCGAATGGGGCCTGCCCAAGGACAAGCTGCTCGCCACCGTCTATCACACCGACGATGAAGCGGCACAGCTGTGGAAGAAGATCGCCGGCCTCCCGGAAGACCGGATCATCCGCATCGCCACCAAGGACAACTTCTGGGCGATGGGCGATGATGGCCCGTGCGGTCCGTGCAGCGAAATCTTCTTCGATCACGGCGACCACATCTGGGGCGGCCCGCCGGGATCGGCGGAGGAAGACGGCGACCGCTTCATCGAGATCTGGAACCTGGTGTTCATGCAGTTCGAGCAGACCGCCGGGGAAATCACCGGCAACCTGCCCAAGCCCAGCATCGATACCGGCATGGGTCTGGAACGCATCGCTGCCGTGCTCCAGGGTGAGCATGACAACTATGATACCGACACGTTCAAGGCGCTGATCGCCGCCTCCGAAAGCCTGACCGGCGTGCGCGCCGAGGGCGAGAGCCGCGCCAGCCACCGCGTGATCGCGGACCACTTGCGTTCCACCAGCTTCCTGCTGGCGGACGGCGTGCTGCCGTCGAACGAAGGGCGCGGCTATGTGCTGCGCCGGATCATGCGCCGGGCGATGCGCCACGCGCACCTGCTGGGCGCGAAGCAGCCGCTGATGCACCGGCTGGTTCCCGCGCTGGTCGCGGAAATGGGCGCTGCCTATCCCGAGCTGGGCCGCGCCCAGCCGCTGATCCAGGAAACGCTGGAGCGCGAGGAAGTGCAGTTCCGCCGCACGCTGGCCAATGGCCTCAAGCTGCTGGACGAAGCGACCGGCGAACTGGGCGAGGGCGACAACCTGCCGGGCGAAACCGCGTTCCGGCTCTATGACACCTACGGTTTCCCCTATGACCTGACCGAGGACGCACTGCGCGCGCGCGGCATCGGCGTGGACAAGGCCGGTTTCGACGCCGCCATGGCCCAGCAAAAGGCCGCCGCCCGCGCCGCGTGGAAGGGCAGCGGACAGGCCGCGGACAGCGAAGTGTGGTTCGACATCGCCGAACGCGTCGGCGCGACCGAGTTCACCGGCTACACCGCCACCACGGGCGAGGCGCAAGTCGTCGCGCTGGTGAAGGACGGGGCCGAAGTGCAGTCGGCCGCTGCGGGCGATGCGGTGACGGTCATCACCAACCAGACCCCGTTCTATGGCGAAAGCGGCGGCCAGACCGGCGATGCCGGGACCATTTCCGGCGCGGACGGCCTGACCATCGCGGTCAGCGACACGGCGAAGCCGCTCGGCCGGCTGCACGCCCACAATGGCACGGTGCAGGCGGGAGCCATCAAGGTCGGCGACGTGGTGAAGCTGGATATCGACGTCGCCCGCCGCGACGCGATCCGCGCCAACCACTCGGCCACGCACCTGCTGCACGCCGCGCTGCGGGGCCGGCTGGGTGCGCACGTGACGCAGAAGGGCTCGCTGGTCGCGGCGGACCGCCTGCGGTTCGACTTTTCGCACCCGACGGCGCTGACCGCTGAGGACATTGCCGCGATCGAGGCCGAAGTGAACGCGGAAATCCGCGCCAACGATCCGGTCGTGACCCGGCTGATGAGCCCGGACGATGCAATCGAAGCGGGCGCGATGGCGCTGTTCGGTGAAAAGTATGGCGATGAAGTGCGCGTGCTGAGCATGGGCCGCGTGTCTGACAAGGCCTACTCGGTCGAACTGTGCGGCGGCACCCACGTGCGCGCGCTGGGCGACATTGGCCTGATGCGGATCGTGTCGGAAAGCGCGGTGTCTTCGGGCGTGCGCCGGATCGAGGCGCTGACCGGTGAGGGCGCGCGCCAGTGGCTCGTCGCGCGCGAGGACGCGCTGAAGGGCGCGGCCAGTCTGCTGCGCACGACGCCGGACGACGTGGAAACCCGCGTCGCGGCGCTGCTGGACGAGCGCAAGAAGCTGGAACGCGAACTGGCCGAGGCGAAGAAGGCGCTGGCGCTGGGCGGCAGCGGCGGGGCCAAGGCCGAAACGGCGGACGAGGACGTGGGCGGGGTGAAATTCTCCGGCCAGGTGATCGACGGGCTGGACGCCAAGGAACTGCGCGGGCTGCTCGATCAGGCCAAGCAGCGGCTGGGTTCGGGCGTGGCGGTGATCGTGGCGGTCAACGATGGCAAGGCCAGCATCGCGGCAGCGGTGACGGACGACCTGACTGCAAAGGTCAGCGCGGTCGATCTGGTTCGCGCGGGCGTCGAGGCGCTGGGCGGCAAGGGCGGCGGCGGCCGCGCCGACATGGCGCAGGGCGGCGGTCCGGACGGCACCAAGGCGGCGGATGCGATCGCGGCAGCAAAGGCCGTGCTGGCGGGATAACGCTTAACTGGCCCGGTCGCGCAGGGTCGAGCTCTTGAGCTGCGGCATTTCGTCCAGTTCGCCCTCCTTCATCAGGCGGGCGCGGAATTCGTCACGCTTTTCGTGGATGCTGGCGATCACCGGGCCCATCGGCACGCCCAGATCGACCAGCACCGCTTCCGACAGTTGCAGCGAGGATTCGAGCGTTTCCGGCACGGCGTGGCTGGCCCCGGCGCGATAGAGTTCCGCCGCGTGGCTGACATCGCGGGCGCGGGCGATGATCGGCAGGTCCGGGTATAGCCCGCGCAGCTTGCGCACGATCTGCTGCGCGCCGACCGGTTCATCCATCGTCAGGATCACCGCAGTGGCGTGCTCCGCCCCCAGCCGGGTCAGCGTGCCGGTGCGGGCGGCATCGGCAAAGTGGGCATTGAGGCCGTTCTGCTGGGCCATGCGGACCTGATCGGTATCGGAATCGATCGCCAGATAGGGCTTGCCGTGGGTTTCCAGCATATCGGCCACCAGCCGCCCGACACGCCCGCAGCCGATGATGATGGCCCGCGCCGTGCCGTTATCGTCATCGACCTTGCGCATCTGCGCGCCATGATCGACCTCGCGCCCGACCCGGCGGCCCAGCCAGGCGAGGAGCGGCGTCACCGTCAGCCCCAGCGCGGTGACGATCTGCCAGAACTGCGCGGTTTCCGGCTGGATCAGCGCGGCGCTGGTGGCGGCGGTCAGCACGATCAGGGTGGTTTCGGACGGACTGGCGAGCAGGATTCCCGCCTCGGTCGCGGTGCCCGCGCGTAGGCCGAGCGCGCGCAGGGCCATCGCGGTGACCAGCGCCTTCACCACCATGACGCCCAGCGTGGCGAGCAGGATCGCGGTGAGGTTTTCCGCGACCACGCGCAGGTCGATGCTCATCCCCACGGTCAGCAGGAAAATGCCGAGCGCCAGCCCCTTGAACGGACGGGTAAAGGCCTCGACCTCGCCGTGGTATTCGGTCTCCGCGATCAGCAGGCCCGCCAGCAGCGCGCCCATGATCGGCGAGAGGCCGACCGCGCCGGTCGCCAGCGAGGCGACGATCACCACCAGCAGGCTGGCGGCAAGGAACAGTTCCGGGCTTTTCGTGCGTGCGGCCTGGGCGAACAGGCGGGGCAGCAGGAACCGGCCAAAGCCCATCAGCGCGACGATGGTCAGCCCGCCATAGAGCAGCGTCTGGATCACCCCGTCGCTGGCCGCATCGGCGGCATGCGGCGCCAGCGCGCCCAGCAGGAAGATGATCGGGACCAGCGCGATGTCCTCGAACAACAGGGTCGAGAGCGCCGCCTTGCCGACGGGGGAACTGGTGCCGGTGATCGGCAGGACCAGCGCGGTGGAGGACATCGCCAGCGCCAGCCCCAGCGCCAGCGCGCCGGTCAGCGGCTGGCCCATCAGCGTCAGGGCAAAGGCGATCAGCGACCCCGCCAGCAACAGCTCCAGCGCCCCGCCGCCAAACACCTGCCGGCGCAGCGCCCAAAGGCGGTTGAACGACAGCTCCAGCCCGATTTCGAACAGCAGCAGGATGATCCCGAACTCGGCAAAGGGCTTCAGCCGTTCAGGATCGGAAATCGTGACGTATTGCAGCCACGGGTGATCGAACACCAGCCGCCCGAGGCCATAGGGGCCGACCAGCAGCCCGACCATGATGAACCCGATGATCGGCGAAATGCGCAGCCGTGCGAACAGCGGGATCACGATGCCCGCCGCCCCCAGGATCACCAGCGCATCGCCGAGGGGAGAGGAGGGGGAGAATTCGAGCGCGCCTGCCATTCCCCCATGCCTAGGGTGGGGACGCGCGCTTGTCACGCGTGCTGCATACGAAAAGGGCGGCCCCGCCGCGCGGGACCGCCCTTTCGTGCGTCAGTCTGTAACCTGTCAGGCCATGGCGGCTTCGAGGTTCTCCACGATGGCTTCGAAGAAGCCTTCGGTGGTCAGCCACGGCTGGTCCGGCCCGATCAGGATCGCAAGGTCCTTGGTCATCTTGCCGCTTTCGACGGTTTCGATGCAGACGCGTTCCAGCGTCTCGGCGAACTTCACCACTTCCGGGGTGTCGTCGAACTTGCCGCGATAGCGCAGGCCGCCGGTCCACGCGAAGATCGACGCGATCGGGTTGGTGCTGGTCGCCTTGCCCTGCTGGTGCTGGCGATAGTGGCGGGTGACGGTGCCGTGGGCGGCTTCGGCTTCCACGGTCTTGCCGTCCGGCGTCATCAGCACCGAGGTCATCAGGCCAAGGCTGCCAAAGCCCTGCGCAACCTGGTCGGACTGCACGTCGCCGTCATAGTTCTTGCACGCCCACACGAACTTGCCCGACCACTTGAGCGCCGAGGCGACCATGTCGTCGATCAGGCGGTGTTCGTAGACGATGCCGGCGGCGGCGAACTTTTCCTTGAAGCCTTCGGTTTCGTAGACTTCGGCGAACAGGTCCTTGAAGCGGCCGTCATAGGCCTTGAGGATCGTGTTCTTGGTCGACAGGTACACCGGCCAGCCGAGGTTCAGGCCATAGTTGAAGCTGGCGCGGGCAAAGTCGCGGATCGAATCGTCCAGGTTGTACATCGCCATCGCGACGCCCGCGCTGGGGAACTTGAACACTTCGAGGTCGATCGATTCGCCGTTGTCGCCATCGAACACCAGGCGCAGTGTGCCGGGGCCGGGGATCAGCGTGTCGGTCGCGCGGTACTGGTCGCCAAAGGCATGGCGGCCGACGACGATCGGGTCGGTCCAGCCGGGGATCAGCCGGGGGACGTTCTGGATCACGATGGGTTCGCGGAACACCACGCCGCCCAGGATGTTGCGGATGGTGCCGTTGGGCGACTTCCACATCTTCTTGAGGCTGAATTCCTCGACGCGGGCTTCGTCGGGGGTGATCGTGGCGCACTTCACCGCCACGCCGTATTCCTTGGTCGCGTTCGCCGCGTCGACGGTGATCTGGTCGTTCGTCTCGTCACGCTTTTCAACGGAGAGGTCGTAATACTTCAGATCGATGTCGAGGTAGGGCAGGATCAACCGCTCGCGGATCCACTGCCAGATGATGCGGGTCATTTCATCGCCGTCCATTTCGACGACGGGGTTCTTCACCTTGATCTTGGCCATCGCGTTTTCGTCTTTCGCCTGAGTTCCTGGGGGAGATTTCGCGAAGCCCCCTTAGCAGAGGCGATAAGTTGCGCAAGTTCGCGCTGGACACATATGCCGGTTGCGTCCTAGGTCTTTAACCGACCGATTAAACCTTCCGAGAGAGAGGACCCGATCCATGAGCGAAACCCCCGAAGTCCTGACGCAGGTCGAAGACGGCGTCCTGATCGTCACGATGAACCGCCCCGAAGCGAAGAACGCGATGAACAAGGCCCAGGCCGAAGGCATCAGCGCGGCGATGGACCGGCTGGAAGCCGACAACGATTTGCGCTGCGCGATCCTGACCGGCGCGGGCGGCACGTTCTGTTCGGGCATGGATCTCAAGGGGTTCCTGCGCGGCGAACGCCCCAGCATCGAAGGGCGCGGCTTCGGCGGGCTGACGGAATGGACCCCGTCGAAGCCGGTGATCGCCGCGATCGACGGCTACGCGCTGGCCGGCGGCATGGAACTGGCGCTGAGCTGCGACCTGATCGTCGCCAATGCGGGCGCCAAGTTCGGTATCCCCGAAGCGAAGCGCGGCCTCGCCGCTGCGGCGGGCGGCCTGATCAAGCTGCCCCGCCAGATCCCGCCGCGCATCGCGATGGAACTGGCGCTGACCGGTGACTTCATCGACGCGAATCGCGCCTATGAGCTGGGCTTCATCAACCGGATCGTCGAAGGCCCGGCCATCGAAGGCGCGAAGGAACTGGCCCGCGCCGTCGCCGCCAACGGCCCGCTGGCGCTGATCGCCTCGAAGGCGGTGATTCGCCAGTCGCACGAATGGACCGAGGCCGAGATGTGGACCAAGCAGGGCGCGATCGTGAACCCCGTGTTTGTCAGCGAGGATGCCCGCGAAGGCGCTGCCGCCTTTGCCGAAAAGCGCAAGCCGAACTGGCAGGGCAAATAAGCCCGATCACCATGGCCGAACAGGAAAAGGCCCCGGTGCTTCCGGGGCCTTTTTCGTGTGGGACAGGTGCGGCCGAACGGGTGGCCTGAAACAGAAAAGGCCCCGGAAATCCGGGGCCCTTCCTTCGAATGGTGGGCGTAGCAAGGATTGAACTTGCGACCCCTACGATGTCAACATAGTGCTCTACCACTGAGCTATACGCCCGGCACCATTCGTGTCGCCCGCCGCGTTACCGCCGGGCAGGGGAGCGCCATTAGCGAGGCTCCCCCGGCTTGGCAAGAGCTAGATTAAGGCTTGCTGCTGGTGGCCGAACACGCGCTCAACTTCCAGCACCAGGTCCTTCAGGTGGAACGGCTTGGACAGCACCTTGGCCTGCGGCGCTTCGCGGCTGGCTTTCAAGGTTACCGCCGCGAACCCGGTGATGAACATCACCTTGGTCTTGGGGCTGATTTCCGCGCAGACCTGGGCCAGTTCGATCCCGTCCATTTCCGGCATGACGATGTCCGAGAGCAGCAGGTCGAAATCCTCGGCCTCCAGCAGCGGCACCGCCGCCGTGCCGCGATCCACCGCGACGACCGAATAGCCCGCGTTTTCCAGCGCGCGCGCCAGATAGGTGCGCATGGCTTCTTCGTCTTCGGCAAGGAGGATGCGGATCATTCTTGGACCTTTGGTCGATTCGTTGGCGACGAGCAGTGTTAGCTTATGACCGGGGAAGGTTTGTACAACGAACGCAGTTAATATTCCTGCACGAATAAGAGACTGCCCTGCTTTGACACAGCGGCGTTCCCGGGCCAGCCTTGGGGCATGGATGATCCGAATGTGCCGCCGGGCGATTCGCCCGAAACTGCCGGTTCGCTGCGAATCGAGGGCGGCTCCATTCCCGGCGGGCATGGCACCCCGGCCTTTACGCTGACCGCGCCGCGCCCGTCCGCCGTGCCGATCCTGATTGCCGTGCCCCATGCGGGCCGGGCCTATCCCGGCAGCCTGCTGGAGAGGATGCGCAATCCCGGCTTTGCCGCACTCAAGCTGGAGGACCGCTATGTCGACCGGCTGGCGGAGCGGGTTGCGGCGCAGACCGGCGCGGCGCTGCTGATCGCCCACGCGCCGCGCGCGATGATCGATCTCAACCGCGCGATCGCCGATATCGACTGGGACATGTTCGCGCGCGGCAAGCCGGACAGCGTCGGCAGCTATACGCCGGGGCTGCGCGCGCGCAGTGGCCTGGGCCTGATCCCGCGCCGGTTGCCCGGCTTTGGCGAGTTGTGGAAGCGCCGCCACGACGAGGCCGATCTGGCCGCGCGGATCGGGGGAATCCACGATCCCTATCACGGCGCACTGGAACGGGCGCTGGCGGACTTGCGCGACCGGTGGGGCGCGGCCTTGTTGCTGGATCTGCATTCGATGCCGCCGCTGGGGTTCCAGGGCGGGGTGCCCGCGCCGGAATTCGTGCTGGGCGACCGGTTCGGCGCAAGTTGCCACGGGGCCTTGATGGGCAGCTGTTTTGGCTATTTCAGCGAGATGCGGCGCGGGGTGGCGCACAACCGGCCCTATGCGGGGGGATACGTGCTGGAACGTCACGCCCGCCCGCGCGAGGGCATCCACGCCTTCCAGCTGGAAATCGACCGGTCGAGCTACCTCGATTCGCGGCTGGTGGAGCCGGGGAAGGGCTTTGCCGCGATGGTCCACCTGCTGACCGGGCTGGTGCGCCGGCTGGCCGGTGAAGTGGCCGAAATCGGCCAACTCGACAGCCGAAGCCGCTGGGCCGACGCGGCGCAATAGCGCCGGAACCATCCGGGCCATAAAAAACCACCTCGTGCGATTGCACGAGGTGGCCAAGGTTCAGGGAGGAGGTGCACAAAGTGCACCATGCCCAACCGGACCATGAGGGCAGCCCGGCGAGACCTTGAGAAGATATGCTTACGGCGGAGGCATGGCAACCCCCGCCGTTATGCATACGAATAACTTGTTAACTTCGCTGACGACTTTCCGCTCAGGCGGCGGGCAGCTGGTCCGGCGAAATCGGGCCCTTGCCCTGCTGGATCTGGCGCGCGAACACTTCGCTCATGTGATCGAGCGAGAACAGGTGCGCGAAGATCAGGGCGAGCATCCCGCTCTGGTTCATGGTGCGCAGCTGGTCACCGCGCAGGTCGCGCAGCTTTTCCTGGTCGATCATCTTGAACCCGCGATAGATGAACGGCTGTTCGAAGCCAGCCTGCTGGATCGACACTTCGCCGTCCATCAGCAGGCCCAGCTTGGTCACTTCGTCCACGAAGGACTGGGTGCGGAAACCGGCTTCCTCGAAGTTCCTGCAGAAGTCGAGCGTCGCCTTGCACGCGTCGGTCGGCTCGCCGTTCTCGAACAGGGCCTGGCCTTCGTCGAATTCACCGACCAGATCGGTGGTGGGGTCGAAGCACAGCGACAGGTCTTCGGTTTCCGGGGTCAGCTTGGCCAGCATGAACGGATAGCGGCGGGCATAGGCCGGGATGTAGATCGGCTGGAGCATCTTGCCGGTATCGTCGACGAAGGTGTTCACGCCTTCGTTCAGGCCCATCAGCGCCAGCGGCACCGGCTGTTCGCTGGCCGAAAACACGATCGGGAAGAAACGGCTGGCGTGGACGAATTCCTCCACCGTCAGCGGCACGGCGTGCTGGCCGACCATCCAGGTTGCATTGTCGGTCGTGCGGCTCTTCCAGGTCGCGTGATCGCGGCTGTTGAGCGGCATCAGGTCCTTGTAGAACAGCGGAAGGTTGGCTGCTTGCGGCGCGCTGGCCATTGGTCGTCTCTCCAGGTTCTGGCACTAAATTCTGGGACGACGGTTATGCTCCGCGGCCCGGCACAAGCCGCTGCCTTTAGGGCTTGGCGGAAATTGGCGCAAGGCTGACCAGCTTGCCGGGATTCATGATCCCCAGCGGATCGAGCGCGCCCTTGACCGCGCGTTGCAGCGCCAGCGCGGCGGGGTCGCCCAGCCGCTCCAGCTCGTCGTGCTTGAGCTGGCCGATGCCGTGCTCGGCGCTGATCGAACCGTGCCACCGGGTGACCATGTCGTGGACCATGCGGCTGATCGCCTTGCCGGTGCCGGCTTCCCATTCTCCGCGCACCGCGCCGGCCGGGGCGATGCAGTGGAAGTGGATGTTGCCATCGCCAAGATGCCCGAACCCGACCGCGTGGGTGCCGGGGAACGCCGTTTCGACCGCCGGAACGGCCGCGTCCAGAAAGTCCGGCATCCGTTCCACCGGGACCGAGATGTCGTGCTGCATCGCCGGGCCCTTGGCGCGTTCGGCCGGGGCAATCGATTCGCGGATCAGCCAGAATGCCTCGGCCTGCGCCTCGCTGGCGGAGAGGACCGCATCGCTGATCAGGCCGGCCTCGAACGCGGCGGCGATCATTGCCTCGGCGCGGTCGCGCAGGCTGTCGGCGCCGGCTGCGTCGGCCACGACCTCGATCAGCGCGTGCCAGGCGTGGGGTTCAGCCAATGGCGCGCGCGTGCCGGGGACGTGATCCAGCACGGCTTCCAGGCAGGACTGGGGCAGTACCTCGAACCCTTCCAGCGCGTCGCCGGCTGCGTTCTCACAATGCAAGAGCAGCGCGCGGGCGGCGTGGATGGTCGGCACGCCCGCCCAGATCACCACCCGGTCAGCCACTTCCGGGACCAGCTTCAGCGTGGCGGCGGTGACGATTCCCAGCGTGCCTTCGCTGCCGATGAACAGCTGCTTGAGGTCGAACCCCCGGTTGTCCTTCTTGAGCGGGGTGAGCGAGGACCACACCGTGCCATCCGGCAGCACCGCTTCCAGCCCCAGCACCAGCGCGCGCATCGATCCGTGGCGCAGCACCTGGGTGCCGCCCGCGTTGGTGGAAATCAGCCCGCCGACCGTGGCGGAGCCCTTGCCACCCAGCGTCAGGGGAAAGCGCAGCCCTTGTGCCTCGGCCGCCTCGTGCAGGGTTTGCAGCACCACGCCGGCTTCGCAGGTCACTTGCCGCGCGGCGCTATCCAGCTTGGGAATCGCGTTCATCCGCCGCGTCGAGAGCAGGATCGCGCGCCCGCTGGCGTCGGGCGTGGCCCCGCCGGACATCCCGCTGTTTCCGCCCTGCGGCACGATCGGCACGCCATGCGCGGCGCACAGCCTGACCAGCGCCGCAACTTCCGCCGTGCTGGCGGGCGAGGCGAGCGCGAGGGCCGTGCCGGTAAAGCGCCCGCGCCAGTCGGTCAGCCAGGGCGTGACCAGGTCGGCATCGCGGGTCAGGCCGCGCGGACCAAGCAGGGCGGTGGCTTCCGCCAGGAATGGGGCAAGTGACAGGTCGGCAGCGGTTTCCATGGCGCGGGCTATGGCACAAAGGCCCTGTTTTTCGCCAGCCCCTTGCGGTTCGGCCCGGCCGCGGGTTAAGCGGTGGTTCAAGGATCGGGCTTATAGAACCGGGGTCGATGCAACCAGCCGTGTACCTTCTGGCGCCGCTAGCGCTCCTGCTGCCAGGCGTGGCGGCGGAGCCGGACGTCCCGGTTGAACCGGCGGCTGAACTGGCCGGCATCTCTGGCCCGGTTTCGCGCCCCGAAACGGCCATGCCCGAAACCTTGTCCGAAATCGCCGAAAGTTTCCGCCCGCGCAGCGCGCAGCAGGTGCGGATCGAGCAGCGCGTCACCATCCGCATCAGTCCGCGCGCCGCGCCGCTGCCGATGATGCCCTCGGCGCTGGCCGATCTGGACGGCGGCCGGCGCGGCGAGCCGCGCTTTATCGAGCGCAAGATGGGCAAGTGCCTTGCGCTCAACGGGATCGCCGGTGTGCAGGCCGGTCCGCGCAACAAGCTGATGCTGATGCTGCGCGATGGCCGGGTGGTCAGCGCCACGCTAGACAAGGCCTGCCAGGGGCGGGACTACTACTCCGGCTTCCTCGTCGCCAAGAACGCCGACGGAATGCTGTGCACCGGGCGCGATGAACTGCTCTCGCGCAGCGGCTCCAACTGCAAGGTCAGCGGGTTTCGCCAGATCGTCGAGGTTGACGACTGAAATCTGGCGGCGCGCCGGATTTCTTGACTTTCACGGCCCTTTGCGCCTAGGGCCGGACATTCGCGCAAGCGGCTTCATGTCCTTGCTGCGGAGCGCACGGCCAAACGGCCTGCGCCCCTGATTTTTCCGGATATTGTAGTACGCTTATGACATTTGCCGATCTCGGCCTTTCTGATGAATTGGTGCAGGCGGTTTCCGCCAAGGGATATGACACGCCGACGCCGATCCAGGCGCAGGCCATTCCCCAGGTCCTCATGATGCGCGATCTGGTCGCCATCGCCCAGACGGGGACGGGCAAGACCGCCAGCTTCGTGCTGCCGATGATCGACATCCTAGCCCACGGCCGCCGCCGCGCGATGATGCCGCGCAGCCTGATCCTGGAGCCCACCCGCGAACTCGCCGCGCAGGTCGCCGAAAACTTCGAAGCCTATGGCAAGAACCACGACCTGAAGATGGCGCTGCTGATCGGCGGCGTGCAGATGGGCGATCAGGTCAAGGCGCTGAATGAAGGCGTCGACGTGCTGATCGCCACGCCGGGCCGCCTGATGGACCTGTTCGAGCGCGGCAAGATCCTGCTGACCGGCTGCGACCTGCTGGTGATCGACGAAGCGGACCGGATGCTCGACATGGGCTTCATCCCGGATATCGAGACGATCTGTTCCAAGCTGCCGGCCCAGCGCCAGACGCTGCTGTTTTCGGCCACGATGCCGCCGCCGATCAAGAAGCTGGCGGACAAGTTCCTGACCAACCCCAAGTCGATCGAAGTGGCCCGTCCGGCCACGGCCAACACCAACATCGCCCAGCACAAGGTGAAGGTTGAAGTCCGCAAGAAGCGCGAGTTGCTGCGCCACCTGCTGCGGACCGACAACGTCTCCACCGCGATCGTGTTCTGCAATCGCAAGACCACGGTGCGCGAACTGGCGAAAAGCCTGAAGCAGCACGGCTTTGCCGCCGGGGAAATCCACGGCGACATGGACCAGTCCTCGCGCATTGCCGAGCTGGACCGGTTCAAGGACGGGTCGATCAACATCCTCGTCGCGTCCGACGTCGCCGCGCGCGGGCTGGACGTGAAGGGGGTGAGCCACGTGTTCAACTTCGACACGCCCTGGCACCCGGATGACTATGTCCACCGCATCGGCCGCACGGGCCGCGCAGGTGCGACGGGCCGGGCCTTCACCTTCGTGTCGGATGCCGATGCCGAAGCGATCGACAATGTCGAAAAGCTGACCGGCATGAAGATTCCGGTCTATGAAATGGCCGCCGAAGCCAAGGCGGAACGCGCGCCCCGCGCCGAGCGGGCCGATGCCGAACCCCGCGAAGAACGCCCCCGCCGCGAACGAGCGCCCCGCAAGGCGCGCGAAGCCGCGGAGGAACGGCCGGTGCGCGAAGAACGGCCCGCCCGTGAAGAGCGCGCGCCGCGCGAGGAACGGGGGCCGCACCGGGAACGCGCAGCCCAGCCGCCGCGCGAAGACCGCGCGCCGCGCCGCGACCGCCGTTATGACAACGAACCGCCCAGCGCTCCGGGCGAATGGAACGGCCCGGTTCCCGGCTTCCTGAACGTCTCGGCTCTGTAAAACTTCCTCCCCGCGTCAGGGAGGAAGCTTACTCCGCCAGCTTGACGAAGCTGTCGATCACGCGCTTGCGCCCCGCAGTTTCGAAGTCGATCTCCAGCTTGTTGCCTTCCTGCGCGGCGACCGTGCCGTAGCCGAACTTGTCGTGGAATACCCGCGCGCCGAGGCTTACGTCGCGGCGGGGTTTGGCGGCGAAGCTGGCGGCGCTGCGGCCGGGTTCGGGCAGGCGGCGTGGGACCGGGTCGAACTCGCGCGTCGAGGCGCGCTGCCAGCCGGGGCCGCGGTGCGATCCGCGCGCGGCGGCATCGCGCGCGACATGGGCGAAGGGATCGCTGTTTTCCGACCATTGCGCCCGCCACAGCGATGCTCCGCCGGACAGGGTGGTTTCCTGCTCCACATGGTCTTCGGGCATTTCGGCGATGAACCGGCTGGGGATCGAGCTGGTCCACTGGCCATAGATCCGCCGGTTGGCCGCGTGCAGGATCGTGCAGCGCCGCCGCGCGCGGGTGATCGCGACATAGGCGAGGCGGCGCTCCTCCTCCAGGCTGGCAAGGCCGCCTTCGTCGAGTGCGCGCTGCGAGGGGAACACGCCTTCTTCCCAGCCGACCAGGAACACGTTGTCGAATTCCAGCCCCTTGGCGGCGTGGATGGTCATGATGGTGACCTTGTCGGCATCGTCGGCCTTGTCGTTGTCCATCACCAGGCTGACGTGTTCGAGGAAGTCGCCCAGCGTTTCGTATTCTTCCATCGCGCGGGCGAGTTCGGTCAGGTTTTCCAGCCGGCCGGCGCTTTCGGCGGTTTTTTCGGCCTGCAGTGCGGCGGTGTAGCCGCTTTCGTCCAGCAGGGTGCGGACCAGTTCGGCGGGCGCGGTGACCTTGGCCAGATCGCGCCAGCGCGCCACATCGCGCATCAGCGCCAGCAGCGTGTTGCGCGCGCGGGCCGGCAGCTCATCGGTATCGGTGATTTCCACCGCCGCAAGGCTCAGCGGCACGCCGCGCGCGCGGGCGTGGCGGTGGATCTTCTCCAGCGTCTTGTCGCCCAGTCCGCGCTTGGGGGTGTTGTAGATCCGTTCGAACGCCAGGTCGTCGCTCGGCTGCGCAACCAGCCGCAGATAGGCCAGCGCATCGCGGATTTCGGCGCGCTCATAGAAGCGGAAGCCGCCGATGATCTTGTAGGCCATGCCGATGGCGATGAACCGGTCTTCGATCTCGCGCGTCTGGAACTGCGCGCGCACGAGGATCGCGATCTGGCTGAGCGGGGCACCCTCGCGCTCCAGCCGCTCGATCTCGTCACCGACCCGGCGGGCTTCCTCCGGGCCGTCCCACACGCCGATCACGCGGACCTTGTCGCCACCGTTGAGCGCCGTCCACAGCGTCTTGCCCAGCCGTTCGCTGTTGGCATCGATCAGCCCGGACGCGGCCGCCAGGATGTGCGGGGTGGAGCGGTAGTTCTGTTCCAGCCGGATCACTTTCGCGCCGGGAAAATCCTTTTCGAACCGCAGGATATTAGCCACTTCTGCGCCGCGCCATGAATAGATCGACTGGTCGTCGTCGCCCACCACGCAGATGTTCTTGTGGCCCTGCGCCAGCAATCGCAGCCACAGGTACTGGACCTGATTGGTGTCCTGGTATTCGTCCACCATCACGTATTTGAAGCGGCGCTGATACTGCTCCAGCACGTCGCGGTGGGTGCGCAGAATGTTGAGCATGTGCAGCAGCAGATCGCCGAAATCGCAGGCGTTGAGCGCCTTCAGCCGGTCCTGATAAAGCTGGTAGAACCGCTGCCCCTTGCCGTTGGCATAGGCCTCGTTCTCCAGTGCATCGAGATCGCCGGGGTTCAGCCCCTTGTTCTTCCAGCGATCGATGCAGCCGGCCAGCTGGCGCGCGGGCCAGCGCTTTTCGTCCAGCCCCTCGGCCTGAATCAGCTGTTTCAGCAGGCGCAGCTGATCGTCGGTATCGATGATCGTGAAGTTCGATTGCAGCCCGACCAGTTCGGCATGGCGGCGCAGCAGCTTGGCGGCGATGGAGTGGAACGTGCCGAGCCAGGGCATCCCTTCCACCGCCGGGCCGACCAGGTGGCCGACGCGTTCGCGCATTTCGCGCGCGGCCTTGTTGGTGAAGGTGACGCATAGGATCTCGCTGGGCCAGGCCCGCCGGGTCCGCACGATCTGCGCCAGCCGCGCGGTGAGCGCTGCGGTCTTGCCCGTGCCCGCGCCCGCCAGCATCAGCACCGGCCCTTCGGTGGTGAGCACGGCTTCGCGCTGCGGATCGTTCAGGCCGTCTAGCAGCGGGTCGGGATTGGATTCGGGGAACTGTGACACGCGCGAACAACTAGGGAACATCGCCGCGCGGCGCAAGTGCGCGGGATTGACAGGCCGCGCGCCAGCCGCAAGGCATCGTGGCCATGCATCCGATCCGCCAGCATTCGCGCGTTCTGACCGCCAGCCTCGTCGGCACAGCGGTCGAATTCTATGACTTCTACATCTACGCGACCGCCGCCGCGCTGGTGTTCGGGCCGCTGTTCTTCCCGGCGGAATCGGCGGCGGCGCAGACGCTGTTTGCCTTCATGAGCTTTGGCATCGCCTTCATCGCGCGGCCCGTGGGGGCGATCGCGTTCGGGCATTTCGGGGACCGGATCGGGCGCAAGTCGACGCTGGTGGCGTCGCTGCTGCTGATGGGCGCATCGACACTGCTCATCGCCTTCCTGCCGACGTACGCCATGGCGGGGTGGATCGCCCCGGCGCTACTGTGTGTGCTGCGGTTCGGGCAAGGGTTTGGCCTTGGCGGCGAATGGGGCGGGGCGGCGCTGCTGGCGGTGGAAAACGCGCCCAAGGGCTGGGAAGCCCGGTTCGGCTCCGCGCCGCAGCTGGGCGCGCCGGTCGGCTTTCTGGCTGCCAATGGCCTGTTTCTGCTGCTGGGGCTGGGCCTCAGCGAGGCGGACTTTGCCGCGTGGGGCTGGCGCATTCCGTTTCTGGCGAGTGCGGCGCTGGTCGGGATCGGGCTGTGGGTGCGGCTGAAAATCGGCGAGACGCCCGCGTTCCGCGAAGCGCTGGAGCACGCGCCGCCGCCCGCCGTGCCGCTGTGGGAAATGCGCCATCACCTCGGCGCGCTGCTGGCCGGGACGGCGGGCGTGGTCGCCTGCTTTGCGATCTTCTACCTCGCCACGGCCTATGCGCTGGCGCAGGGCACCGGGCCGCTGGGCCATAGCCGCGAAACGTTCCTGTCGGTCCAGCTGGCGGCGAACTTCTTCCTGGCGTTCGGGATCATCGCGGCGGCGGTGCTGGCCGACAAGCGATCCGCCCGGCTCTCGCTGGGGCTGGGGGCGGCGGCAACGGTGCTGCTGGGGTTCGTGTTCGGCCCCGGCCTGGCCGCCGGGTCGCTCTGGACGGTGTTCGCCACGCTGGCGGCGGCGCTGTTCATCATGGGCTTCGCCTATGGCCCGCTGGGCGCATGGCTACCGACGCTGTTCCCGGTGCGGGTGCGTTACAGCGGGATTTCGATCGCGTTCAACGGCGGCGGGATCATCGGCGGCGCGCTGACCCCGATCATCGCGCAACTGCTGGCGGCGGGCGGGCAGAGCGCGCAGGCCGGGTGGCTGCTCTCGGCCGCCGGGGTGCTGACCCTTGCCGGGGTTATTCTGGCGCGGCCGGTGCTTTCCGCAGCAAGGTGATCTTCGCCTTGCCGACCTTGCGTTCGGCCTCAACCTCCAGCCCGCGCACCTTGGCGTCTTCGGTATGGGCGGTTTCGAGGCTGATCCAGGTCGCATCGCCGATCCAGCCGAGCCGCTGCAACTTGTCGAGCGCCACTGCGCCCGCGCCGGTGCCATAAGGCGGATCGAGCAGGATCAGGTCGAGCGGCGCCTTGGCCGGGCCGAGCGTCAGCACGGAACTCGCCCGCACATCGCTGCTGGCCTGCGCGTGAAGGTTGGCGATGTTGGCGCGCAGTGCGCGGATCGCGGGGGCGTCCTGCTCCACGAAGATGCAGCTGGCCGCGCCGCGCGACAGGGCTTCCAGCCCCAGCGCGCCCGAACCGGCGAACAGGTCCGCCACGGCCAGCCCGTCAAAGCTGCCGAGCCGGCTTTGCAGCATCGAGAACAGCGTTTCGCGGGTGCGATCCGATGTGGGGCGGGTGGTTTCGCCCTGCGGTGCGTTCAACTTGCGCCCGCGCCATTGCCCGGCAATGATCCTCATTTGCGCGGGCCCGGACGCGTGGGGCGGCCGGTCGGCTTGCCACCGGGGCGACCATCCGGCTTGCGCGCACCGGAACGGACGGGTTTGCCATCGCCGCGCGGCGGACGGGCGTCGACCCAGTCGGCGCGGGTTTCGCGGCGCGGGGTGCGGTTTTCCGGGCGGGCGGCGCGCTCATTGCTGCGGGCATCGGTGCGGGCATTGCTTCTACCATCTGGCCGCTTGTCGCCACCAGCAGGCCGGGCCCACGGGGGCATCTCATCGCCCAGCGCCGCGCGGCCGTCAGTGCGCGGGGGACGGGCGCTGCCACGGGCGGGGCGCTCGTCCGAGCGCGCGGGGCGACCTTCGGACCGGACCGGGCGGGCATCGTCACGCACCGGACGGGCGCTGCGGCGGCCTTGGGGCGCGGCATCACGCACCGTTCCGCCCTTGACCCAGGTCGACTTCGGCCTGGCCGGGGTGGTGTGCGGGTTGGGGTTGCTTTCGCGCGGGGCGGTCTTGAGCGACTTGCGGAACTTTTCCAGATCGACCTGGCGGATCTCGATCGCCTGCCCGCGCGGCAGGTCAAGCAGCTCGAACGGACCATAGGACACGCGCAGCAGGCGGCTGACTTCCAGCCCCAGGTGTTCCAGTACGCGCCGCACTTCGCGGTTCTTGCCTTCGGTCAGGGTCACTTCGATCCACTGGTTGCGCCCGGTGCGGCGTTCCATGTTGGCGTCGATCTTGCCGTAATGCATCCCGTCGATGGTCACGCCCTCGATCAGTTCTTCCAGCTGGTTCTGGGTCACGTCGCCATAAGTGCGGGCGCGATACTTGCGCGGGATGCCGCTGCTGGGCAGTTCCAGCTGGCGCTTGAATTCACCGTCGTTGGTCAGCAGCAGCAGGCCCTCGGTGTTAAGGTCCAGCCGCCCGACCGGCATCAGCCGCGGCGTGCCCGGCGGCAGCGCGTTGCGCAGCGCGGTATAGATCGTGGGACGCCCCGTGGGATCGCGCTCTGCCGTGATGAGGCCATCGGGCTTGTGGAACAGGAACAGGCGGGTGGGTTCGGGCGCTTTCACCGGCTTGCCGTCCACCGTCACGCCTTTCAGGCTGGTCAGGATCGTGGCGGGGGTGGTGACGAGTTCGTCGTTCAGCCGGATCCGGCCTTCCTCGATCATCCGCTCGATCTCGCGGCGCGAGGCGATACCGGCACGGGCGAGCAGCTTGGCGATCCGGTCGCCGGACTTTTCGGGAGTGGGGGAGTTCATCTGCGCCCCATACGCGAGGCGCAGGCTTTCGTCACCCCTTCGCCGCCTGCTCGCCCAGCGCCAGCTGTTCGAGACAGATTTCATGGAACCGGCGAATGCCGCCTTCCAGCGTGCCGAGCGTCAGTTCCGGCACCGCGCCGGTTGCCAGGCCCTGCTGGCCCAGCGCGGCGGCGCGGAAGTCCTCGCTGCCGAACACCCCGCCGTCGAGCAGTTGCCAGCTGCGTTGCCAGTGGTCGCGCGCCTTGTCGGTCTGCGGGGCTTCGGGGATCAGCATGAAATCCTCCACCAGCGTGCGGTCATGCCCCTGCGGCATCAGCGTCATCACGTTGATGTAGTCCGGGCTGATCACCAGCACCGTGCCGGGGAACAGCTGATAGGCGAACGTGCCGGTACGGCGCAGCACGGCCATGTCGGTCAGGTCCAGCCCGTCCAGTTCCGCCGCGCGGCCGACCAGGCTGCGCTGGTGCGGACCGATCTGGTCGCCGCTGGTCACCCCATCCTTGAAGAACGGGCCGATCGTGGCCGCATGGAGCCGGGCGACGTGGTAGCTTTCGAGGAACGCATCCATGATCAGCTTCCAGTTCGACGCGACATCGTGCGTGCGGCGCGCGAACAGGTGGAGGTCGGCCATCGCGAACCGGTCGAAATCCTCGCCGAGGGTAATGGCGTCGCTGAAGTCCGCGCCGGGGACCGGGGCAAACCAGATCAGCCCGCCCGCTTCGACGCTGGGCAGTTCGGCCAGGCCATAGTCGGCCTTGTCCAGCCCCGGAAAAGTATCCGGGCGCGGCAGCGCGAGCAGCCGCCCATCGGTGGCATAGGTCCACGCGTGATAGGGGCAGGTCATCCGTTTGGCGCAAACGGCGTCCTGCCCTTCGACCAGCCGGGTGCCGCGGTGGCGGCAGACGTTAAGCAACACGTGAACCTGCCCGTCACCATCGCGCGTCAGCAGCAGGGGGCGCCCGGTGGCATCGTGCGGGACGACCGTATTCGGCCCCGGCAGCAGGGCCGAAGGTGCCAGCACTTGCGGCAGGCGGCCAAACAGCAATGCCTGTTCGCGCTGCCAGTGCGCGGGGTCGGTATAGACGCTGGCGGGGACGCGGGTCATGCGCGCCTCGCTGCGGGTGCATCCATCGGCAATGGCGCGGGCCAGTGCCAGCTGGCCGGGGGTGGGCGACCCGCCGGGAACTGTGGTTATCCTCTCCATGGGGACTTTCCTCTTTAGGGGGCTAGGCATACCGCGTTTCGGCGCTAGGTTCGCGCAAAATCAGCGAATTGATGGGGCGCTTCATGTCGACGACACTTCTGATCCTGCTTGCCGTAGCGGCAGGTATCGTGATTTTTGGTCGGCGCGTTGCGGCGCTGCGGCCCTATCTGGAAAAGGAAGCGGTCGCCGCGTTGTTGCTGGGCGTCTCGTCCGGCTTTCCTTTCGCGATGATCGGCGCGACGCTGACGACTCGACTGGCGCAGGACGGGATCGACAAGAAGACCGTCACGGCCTTCACTCTGGCGTTCCTGGTCTATAACCTGAAATTCCTGTGGGCCTGGGTAGTGGACGGCGTGCGCCTGCCGCTGTTGTGGCGGCTGGGTCAGCGGGTGTCGTGGATGCTGGTGGCCGGGGTGCTGGTCATGGCGGCGGTCGCCAATCTGGCGCTGGTCGATCCCAAGGCGGACATTGCCTGGACCGCGACCTGCGCGATTCTGGTCGGCATGGCGGGCGCGACGTTCGATATCGTGATCGACGCCTACCGGATCGAAACGCTGAAGCCCCACCAGCTCGGCACGGGGTCGGGCATGTCGCAATATGGCTGGCGCATCGGCTCGGCGGGCGCGGGTGCGCTCGCGCTGGTGGTGTCGGCGCGCTACGGCTGGGACATCGGCTATCTCGCCTGCGCCGCCTTTGCCTTGCCGGCGATGGGCGTGGCGCTGGTGCTGGGCGAACCGGCGCGGCACCGGGATCCGGTGGCGCGCAAGGGGCTGGGCGAAGCGTTCCGCTCGATCACCGGGCCGTTCGCGGAATTCTTCCAGCGCCAGGGTGCGCTGCTCGTGCTGCTGTTCATCCTCGTCCACAAGATCGGTGACACGCTGGCCAACCTGACCTTCCGCCTGCTGTTCGACGACCTGGGCTTCTCCAACGACGAAATCGCGATCTACGATGTTGGCGTGGGCTTCTGGGCGCTGCTGATCGGGGTGTTCATTGGCGGGATCATCTATGAAAAGCTGGGCCTGAAACGCTCGGTCCTGATCGCGCTGGTGCTGATGGGCATTTCCAACTTCAGCTTCGCGCTGCTGGCCGGGGCGGGCCATTCCAACCTGGGCATGGCCGCGGCGATCGGGTTCGAGAACCTGGCGAGCGGCTATGGCGGGGTAGTGCTGGTGGCCTACTTCTCGGCGCTGTGCGACTTGCGCTTTACCGCCGCGCAATATGCGCTGATCTCGGCGGGGACCAGCGTGGTTGGCCGGTTCGTGACCGGCACCACGGCGGGCGCGCTGATCGAGGGGATGGGCTACGTCAATTTCTACCTGCTCACCACGCTGCTGGCGGTGCCGGGGATCGTGTTGTTCTGGTGGATGAGCCGCAGCGGGTTGATCGACGCGGCGATGGGAACAGCCGGGGACGAGGAGCCTAATCGGGAAACTCGGCATTGAGCCGCAGGACTTCGCCCGCAAGGTAAAGCGACCCGGCAATCAGCACATCGCCCTCGGGCGGCAGCGCGGCGAGGGCGGCTGACACATCGGCAAAGGGCCGCACCGGCAGGTCCGAATGCGCGGCGAAGTCTTTCGGCGCGTGGGCTTCATGCCCCGGCGCGGGGACAACCGACAGGCTGAGCAGCTTGCCGCGCAAGGGCGCGACGATGGCGGCCGGGTCCTTGCTGGAGAGCATCCCCGTAATGAGGTGGAACGGCGCGGTCCCGGCAAAGTGGCGGGCGATGGCAAGGCCAGCGTCGACGTTATGCCCGCCGTCCAGCCAGACCTTGCGGCCCGGCGCCAGCGCGGTCAGCGGCCCTTCGCCCAGCAGTTGCAGCCGCGCGGGCCAGCGCGCGGCGCGGATGCCCGCGGCCATGGCCTCTGGCGATACCGTCACTTGTGACTGGTGGCGCAGCATGGCGACGGCCAGCGCAGCGTTGTCGGCCTGATGCGTGCCGGCGAGGGTGGGCAGGGGCAGGGTCAGTTCACCCTGCCGGTCGCGGTAGCGGATCGTATCGCCCACCTCGGCGAACCAGTCGAGATCGCGCAATGCCGTCTTCGCGCCGACCCGCATCGCGTGTTCGATCACGGTGCGGGTGACGTCTGCCGGATAGGCCTGCGTCACCAGCGGCACGCCGGGGCGGGCGATCCCGGCCTTCTCGAACGCGATCCGGCAGAGCGGAACGGTGGGGACACCCTCTTCCGGGGCGAGCAGGAAGGCTTCGTGGTCGATCCCCAGCGTGGCGATTCCGCAGGCGGCTTGCCCGTCCAGCACGTTGGTCGCATCGAACCGCCCGCCCAGACCGACCTCGATCACGCAGACATCGGCGGGCACGCGGTGGAACGCCAGAAAGGTGGCCGCCGTGGTCACTTCGAAGAAGCTGGGGGCAAGGTCTGCGCCCAGATCGAGCACTTCTTGCAGCAGGTCGGCCAGCAGCTCGTCATCGACCAGCTTGCCGGCAATCCGCAGCCGCTCGTTATAGCGCACCAGATGCGGCTTGGTCGCGGCATGGACCGTCAGCCCCTGTGCCTCCAGCATGGCGCGCAGATAGGCGCAGGTGCTGCCCTTGCCGTTGGTGCCCGCGACATGAAACACAGGGGGCAATGCGGCCTGCGGATTGCCAAGCCGATCCAGCAGGGCGTGGATCACCTCCAGCCCGATCCGCCCTTGCGGCAGGCTTAGCGCGCCCAGCCGGTCCAACTGCGCCTGGACGCGCGGATTTTCCGAGATGGCGAAGTCGCGCATCGCGCTGCTCGCTCAGGCCGCCTTGGCCGCGCCCAGATAATCCAGCACGGTGGCCAGCCTGGCCTTCAGGTCGCGGCGATGGACGACCATGTCGATCATGCCGTGTTCCAGCAGATATTCGGCGCGCTGGAACCCTTCCGGCAGCTTTTCGCGGATCGTGTCCTGGATCACGCGCTGGCCGGCGAAGCCGATCAGGCAGCCGGGCTCGGCAATCTGCACATCGCCCAGCATGGCATAGCTGGCAGTGACGCCGCCGGTGGTCGGATCGGTCAGCACGACGATATAGGGCAGTCCGGCGCGGTTCAGGCGGCTGACCGCGACCGTGGTCTTGGGCATCTGCATGAGCGAGAGGATGCCTTCCTGCATCCGCGCGCCGCCCGCGGCGGTGCAGATCACATAGGCGCACTTTTCCTTCAGCGCGCGGTCAACGCCCGCGACGAACGCCGCGCCCACGGCCATGCCCATCGACCCGCCCATGAAGGCAAAGTCCTGCACGCCCAGCACCGCCTTGTGCCCGCCGATCTTGCCCAGCGCGTTGGTCAGCGCATCGGGGTGCGGGTTGGCGAGGCGTGCGGCCTTCAGCCGGTCGGGGTACTTCTTGCTGTCGCGGAACTTCAGCGGGTCTTCCTTCACCTTGGGCGAAGGCAGGATTTCAAAGCCCGCGTCCAGCAACTGCGCAAAGCGCGCATCGGCGCCGATGCGGCCGTGATGCTCACAGCGCGGGCAGACGCTCAGGTTGTCCTCGTACTCCTTCGTGAAGAGCATTTCCTTGCACGAAGGGCACTTGACCCACAGGTTGTCAGGCGTGTCCCGCTTCGTGGTGAAGGGGAGCGAATTGCGAACGCGGTCGATCCAGCTCATGTCGGCTCCTATCGCGCGGAATGGACGGCGTCGGCAAGGGCCCGCGTCAGGTCACGCACAGGTCCGGCGGCATTCGCGCCGTGCTGGGCGACCAGATCGATCAGCGCCGAACCGACCACGACCCCGTCCGCGACCTTGGCAATCTTCGCGGCCTGTTCGGGCGTGCGCACACCGAAGCCGACCGCGACGGGAATGTCGGTGGCGGCCTTCAGCCGGGCGACGGCTTCGTCGATGCTGGCCTGCGCGGCCTGCTGCAGCCCGGTGATCCCGGCAACCGAGACGTAATAGAGGAACCCCGACGAGCCTTCGAGCACGGCGGGCAGCCGCGCGGCATCGGTGGTCGGCGTGGCAAGGCGAATCAGCGAAACCCCGGCGGCGCGCAGCGCGGGGCCGAGTTCAGCGTCTTCCTCTGGCGGAATGTCGACGCAGATCACGCCGTCCACCCCGGCCTTCCGGCATTCCGCCGCGAACCATTCGGACCCGCGAATCGTCATCGGGTTGGCATAGCCCATCAGCACCAGCGGCACGTCCGGGTGCCGGGCGCGGAAATCGGCGGCAATCTGGAACAAGTGCGCGGTCTTGGTCCCCGCCGCCAGCGCGCGCAGGTTGGCAGACTGGATCGCGGGGCCATCGGCCATCGGATCGGTAAAGGGCATGCCCAGCTCGATCACGTCCGCGCCGCCCTCGACCAGCGCGTCGAGCAGCGCGGGCGTGGCATCGGGCGTGGGATCGCCGCCGGTGATGAAGGTGACAAGGGCCGGACCCTTGGCGAAGGCGCGTTCGAACCGGCTCACAGCGTCACCCCCAGGTGCTCCGCGACGGAGAAGATGTCCTTGTCTCCGCGTCCGCACAGGTTGACGAGCACGATGCTGTCCTTCGGCATCGTCGGCGCGACCTTCTTGACCGCGGCAATCGCGTGGCTGGGCTCCAGCGCGGGGATGATCCCCTCGGTCCGGCAGAGCAGCTGGAAGCCGTCCAGCGCCTCGGTATCGGTGACGCTGGTGTAATCGACGCGGCCCACTTCCTTCAGCCAGGCGTGTTCCGGGCCGATGCCGGGATAGTCCAGCCCGGCCGAGATCGAGTGGCCTTCGGTGATCTGGCCATCCTCGTCCTGCAGCAGGTAGGTCTTGTTGCCGTGGAGGATGCCAGGGCGCCCGCCCGCGAGGCTGGCGGCGTGTTCCTTGTCCAGCCCGTGGCCCGCCGCTTCGACGCCGAGCATCTTCACGCCGGGATCATCGAGGAACGGGTGGAACAGGCCGATGGCATTGCTGCCCCCGCCGATCGCGGCGACCAGCAGGTCGGGCAGGCGGCCGGTGCGCGCCAGCATCTGGGCGCGGGCTTCCTTGCCGATCACGCTCTGGAAATCGCGGACCAGTTCCGGATAGGGGTGCGGGCCGGCGGCGGTGCCGATGATGTAGAACGTGTCGTGGACATTGGCGACCCAGTCGCGCAGCGCCTCGTTCATCGCGTCCTTCAGCGTGGCCGCGCCAGCGGTGACGGGCACGACTTCCGCGCCCAGCAGCTTCATGCGGAACACGTTGGGCGCCTGGCGGGCAACGTCGGTTGCGCCCATGTAGACCACGCAGGGCAGGCCGAAGCGCGCGCAGACGGTGGCCGTCGCCACGCCATGCTGGCCCGCGCCGGTTTCCGCGATGATCCGGGTCTTGCCCATGCGGATCGCCAGCAGGATCTGGCCGATGCAGTTGTTGATCTTGTGCGCGCCGGTGTGGTTCAGCTCGTCGCGCTTGAACCAGACTTGCGCGCCGCCCAGTTCGTCCGTCAGCCGCGGCGCGAAATAGAGCGGGCTGGGCCGGCCGACATAGTGCTCCAGCAGGTCGTCGAATTCGGCCTGAAAAGCGGGGTCGGCCTTGGCGGCGGTGTATTCCCGCTCAAGGTCCAGCACCAGCGGCATCAGCGTTTCGGCGACATAGCGCCCGCCAAACTGGCCGAAATGCCCGCGATCATCGGGCTGGTTGCGAAAAGTGTTCGGGATGGGATCTTGCACGGTCATATCGCAGCCGCGCTTGGCAGAGCAGGCGGGCGAAGTCCAGCCTTTCGGGCTTTTGGCTGGTGTTGAAGGTCTGCGTTTCTCTACCAGATGTTAGAATTTAATGTTGCATTTTGGCAACATTATACTCGTATCTGACAATTTCCGAACAAAAGGTTCATCCGGCAGCAAGGCGGCGATTCCTACTTGGCGGACGTGCCCTGTCGCAGGGCTGAATTTGAAGGAGTAATTCTCATGCGTAAGGTTCTTCTCCCGCTGCTGGCCTCGCTCGCGGTTGCCTCGCCGGCCATGGCCAACGAAGCCCGGGTCGAGGCGCGCGGCGGCGTGTTCTGGTCGGATGGCTACACGCAGGACAGCTATGGCGTCGCTGCGGGCTATGACTTCGACCTGGGCGAGACCTTGTTCGCGGGCGCCGAAGTGTCGGCCGACAAGATCGCCGACACCGGCACCAAGGTCGCCTTCGGCCTGACCGGCCGCGCCGGCGTGAAGACCGGCGAGGCGGGCAAGCTGTTCATCGCCAGTGGCTATACCACCGAAACCTGCTCGAACTGCGATAACGACAGCGTCCACCTGGGCGCGGGTTACGAGCACAAGTTCGGCGGCAACCTTTATGGCAAGGTCGAATACCGCCACTTCTTCCTCGACCAGAACCGTCCGGACGGCAATGCCGTCGTCGCGGGCCTGGGCGTGAAGTTCTGAACTGATCCAAAGGTCACCGAGCGAGGGGCGGTCCGGCAACGGGCCGCCCCTTTTGCGTGGGGGGCACCGAACCCCACCATATTTCCCACCGTCACCCCGGACTTGATCCGGGGTGACGCAGTGGCGGTTGGTATGAAGTGGTGGCTGGTATTCAGGGGGTCAGGCGCGGCGCACCGCCGCGCAGAATGCCGCGATCTTGCCGGCGTCCTTCACGCCGGGTGCGGATTCGACGCCGGATGAGGCATCGACCAGCGGCGCTCCGGTGAGCCGCACGGCCTCGGCCACGTTGTCGGCCGAAAGGCCGCCCGCCAGCCCCCACGCGCACGGCGCTTTCCAGGCGCTCAGCAGCGACCAGTCGAACGACAGGCCCATGCCGCCGGGCAGGGTGCCCTTGGGCGTCTTGGCATCGAACAGCACCAGATCGACCGCGCCGACATAGGCAGCCGCTCTGGCGACATCATCCGCGCTTGCGATGGACAGCGCTTTCCATACCGGAATGCCAAACCGTGCCCGCAATTCGGCGGCGCGCTGCGGGGTTTCCTTGCCGTGCAACTGGATCGCGTCGAGACTGGCGGCGGAAACCGCATCGGCCAGCAGCGCATCGTCTGCATCGACGAACAGACCGACCCGCCCGATCCGTCCGGCTGCACGCGCGCCCAGTGCGGCGGCGTCGGCCAGGGTGACATTGCGCGGGCTGGGCGGGAAAAACACCAGCCCCGCGTGATCCGCGCGCGCGGCAATCACCGCGTCGAGCGCCGCAGGGCTGGCAATGCCGCAGATCTTGATGGCGGGGCCGGTCATGCCCCGCCGGTTAGCGCGGGCGCGGTCAGGGCGCCAGTTCGAACTGCACGGAAACGCTGGACGACAGTTCCACCTGACCCGCCGCGATGGGGGTGGGGGCGGCGTCCATTGCCATTTCGGCCTTGGCATACATCACGCGCGGCTGCGGCACGTAACCGCCGCTTTCGCTGATGGTCAGGATGCGCACCACGCGCAGGCCCGCGGCCCTGGCATAGAGGTCGGCGCGCGCCCGCGCGGCCTTCATCGCGGCGGTGCGGGCTTCGTCCAGCGCGGCTTCGGGATTGTCGACCTGAAAGTTCGGGCCATTGACCTGATTGGCCCCGGCGGCAACCAGCGTGTCCAGCACGCGGCCGAACTGCTTCAGGTCACGCTGCTTGACGTTGACGTTGTTGGTCGCCTGATAGCCGATGATCCGCGCGTCCTGCACGACCTGCCCGTTGGGACCGATCACTGGCTGGCCATAGATCGGGTTCAGGTTGATGGTGCTGGTCTGGATGTCCTTGTCGGCGATGCCCGCCTTTTTCAGCGCTGCGATCACCTTGTTCATGTCGGCCGAATTGCCGGTCAGCGCCTCGCTGGCGGTCTTGCCCTGCGTGGTTACGCCCGCGCTGAATTCGGCCAGATCGGGCTTGCGGGTAGAGCGCCCCTCGGCGCTGAGCGACAGCAGCGTGTTGCCCGCGCCGACGACTGGCCCGGACGCGGTGTCCTGCGCCTGCGCGGCGGCGGGAATCGTGCTGGCAGCCGCCAGCGAGGCGGCCAGTGCAGCGGCAAACTTCAAGGATTTCATCGCGATACTCCTTCGCATCATGGCCCTGCCATGCCCTGCGAAGGCTGTCGCAGGGCTGAACTAAAGCGTCGCTTCAATCGCGCGGGCGGCGGCAACCGGGTCTTCGGCACGGGAAATCGGGCGGCCGATCACCAGCACGCTGGCCCCGGCATCGCGCGCGGCGCGCGGGGTGACGGTGCGCTTCTGGTCGCCGGTCTTGCCTTCGGCCGGGCGCAGGCCGGGGACGACGAAGAACCCGTCCTTCCACTGCCGATGCACCGCGCCCACTTCCTGGCCCGAACAGACGATCCCGTCGAGCCCGGCGGAATGGGCGAGGTCGGCAAGGCGCAGCACCTGATCGTGGGCGGAACCGCCGACGCCGGTCGCGGCCATGTCGGCTTCATCGAGGCTGGTCAGCAGGGTGACGGCCACGACCTTGCAATGTTCGCCCGCTGCCGCCTTGGCATCTTCCATCATCGCCCGCCCGCCGCTGGCATGGACGGTGACGATGGCCGGTTCCAGCACGTGGATCGACTGCATTGCGGCAGCAACCGTGTTGGGAATGTCGTGCAGCTTCAGGTCGAGGAAGATCGGCAGTCCGATCTTGGCGATTTCGTGCACGCCGTGGTGGCCGTGGGCATAGAAGAATTCCATCCCCAGCTTCAGCCCGCCGATGTGGCCGGCCACCTTGCGTGCCAGCGCTTCAGCGGATTCGAGGCGCGGCAGGTCCAGCGCGAGGTAGATCGGGTTCGTGTTCATGCGGCGGGCGAATGCGGCGCGGCGGCGCCAGCGTCAAGCGGGTTGCTGGGGGAAGCATTCGACGGCGTGGAAATCGCCACCGACCGGACCGAGTTTTCCAGGCTGGCAATCCGGCGGTTGAGCCGCCAGCGCGCCCCCTTGTGCAGCAGCCACATCGGCAACAGCCCGGCCAGGAACGACACGATCACCAGCGCGGGCAGGCGCGTTTCCAGCACCAGCCCTTCCCAGATCTTCACTTCCACCGGCTGCCAGTTGTTGATCGAGAACAGCAGCAGCGCCACCAGCAGCAGCACCCAGACAATCGTGCGGATTACTTGCATGGGCAGGCCCTCTCCTTGCAGTTCAGCCAGTTATGCCCGTCATGCTATGCCGGAACGGGCATGAAGGGAAGGGCAGTGCTTATTCCCCGAACACCCGCGCAAAGATCGTGTCGACTGCCTTGAAGTGGTAATCGAGGTTGAACTTTTCCTCCAGCTCCGCCGGGGATAGCGCGGCAGTGACTTCCGGGTCGGCCTTCAGCAGCTCCAGCAGGTTCAGCTGGCCATCCGATTCCCACACCTTCATCGCGTTGCGCTGGACGAGGCGATAGGACGCGTCGCGCTCCAGCCCGGCCTGGGTCAGCGCCAGCAGGACGCGCTGCGAGTGGACCAGGCCACCCATCTTGTCGAGGTTCTTCTGCATCCGCTCCGGATAGACCAGCAGCTTGTCGATCACGCCGGTCAGGCGGGCGAGGGCGAAGTCCAGCGTGATGGTCGCGTCCGGGCCGATGTAGCGTTCGACCGAGGAGTGCGAAATGTCGCGCTCATGCCACAGCGCCACGTTTTCCAGCGCCGGGGTGACGGCGGAGCGGACCACGCGGGCCAGCCCGGTCAGGTTCTCGGTCAGCACCGGGTTGCGCTTGTGCGGCATGGCCGACGAGCCCTTCTGCCCCGGCGAGAAGTATTCTTCCGCTTCCAGCACTTCGGTGCGCTGCAAGTGGCGCACTTCGATGGCGAGCCGTTCGATCGAGCTGGCGATCACGCCCAGCACGGCAAAGAACATCGCGTGCCGGTCGCGCGGGATGACCTGCGTGGAGACCGGCTCCACCGCAAGGCCCAGCTTGTCCGCGACGTATTCTTCAACCGACGGGTCGATGTTGGCGAAGGTGCCGACCGCGCCCGAAATCGCGCATGTCGCTACTTCCGCGCGCGCGGCCAGCAGGCGGGCCTTGCAGCGGTCGAACTCGGCATAGGCCTGCGCCAGCTTCAGGCCGAACGTGGTCGGTTCGGCATGGATGCCGTGACTGCGGCCGATGGTGGGGGTGTACTTGTGTTCATAGGCGCGGCGCTTGATCGCGGCGAGCAGCGCGTCGAGGTCTTCCAGCAGGATGTCCGCCGCGCGGGCCAGCTGCACGGCCAGCGTGGTATCCAGCACGTCGGAGCTGGTCATGCCCTGGTGCATGAAGCGCGCTTCGGGGCCGACCTGCTGGGCCACCCAATCGAGGAACGCGATCACGTCATGCTTGGTCACGGCTTCGATCGCGTCGATGGCGGCAACGTCGATGGCCGGATTCGTCGCCCACCAGTCCCACAGCGCCTGCGCGCCGCTGGCCGGAACCACGCCCAGCTCGCCCAGCTTCTGCGTGGCGTGCGCTTCGATCTCGAACCAGATCTTGTAGCGGGCTTCCGGTTCCCAGATGGCAACCATCGCGGGGCGGGCATAACGGGGGACCATGTTCGACTCCTTCAGGCTTCGCCCGCGCCGCTAGGCGGGCGGGGCCGCAAGGGCAAGCCCCCGCGCGCCGAAAGCGCGATTCGGTGGCCGATTCAGGCTGGCCAGTCGAACGACAGGGCCGTCGTGCCGGTTTCTGTCCCGTCCGGCCCGAACCGCCGCTCCACGATCGATCCGCGTCCGGCCCGATCGACGGTGATGACCGTCGAGCAGCGTGTGCCGTACACCGGGTTGACGATGAACACGCCGGAGAATTGCGGCGATGGTCCATCCGGTTCCGCGTCCGTGGCCAGCGTGCGGTCCGCCAGCGGGGTGAACAGGGCTTCGGACGAGGCGTCCGCATCCAGCCAGCGCGCCAATGCGGCTTCAAGCTTGCGGGTCTTGCTCCATGGCTGCGCGAATGCGCCGTTCGACAGGCCGTGGATGCCGGGGGGCAGCGCTTCGCGGCGGGGGGCGGGGTGGTTGGTCACGTAATGCGCCCCTTCCGGCCCCGCCACGAACAGGTTGAACGGGTTCATCCCCGCCACATCGCCCGGCGACTGGCCGGTCAGCCAGTTCGTCACCAGGTCCCCGCGCGAGGCGAGGTGCGGCTGGGGATAGCCATCGACCCGGTAGTTGGTGACCAGGCCAAAGCGGCCGTTGCTGGCCACGCCCAGCCAGGTGCCGCCCGCCTGCTCGTCGCGCCCGGCGATCATGCCGTTTGCCCACTGGTGCAGCGGCGCGGTGGGGCGGTCGTGAAATTCGTCGCGGTTGCCGATGGCGACCAGCCGCCAGCGCGGATGCGCGGCCCAGGCGATGGCGGCGACGCACATGCTCTAGATGAGTCCCTTGGCTTTCAGCGAGACATGGCCCTGCCGCCCGATGATGACATGATCGTGGACGACAATGCCCATCAGGCCCGCCGCATCGACGATCTTGTTGGTGATCTGGATGTCGGCGCGGCTGGGTTCGGGCGAGCCGGAGGGGTGGTTGTGGACCAGGATCAGCGCCGCCGCACCAACGTCGAGCGCCTGCTTGACCACTTGCCGAGGGTGGATCGCGGCCTGATCGATATCGCCATCGCCGACATGGTGATCGAGGATCAGCCGGTTGCGGGTATCGAGATAGAGCACACGCACGCGTTCGTGGTGCAAGTGCGCCATGTCGATCGTCAGGTAATCGATCAGCGCCTGCCAGCTGGCCAGCACCGGCTGGTCCTGCACCCCGGTGCGGGCGAGGCGGCGGGCGGCGAGCGCGACGATCTTGACCGCGGCGGCGCTGGTTTCCCCCATGCCGGGATGCAGTACCAGCGCCTTGGCATCGGCATTGAACACGCCCGCCAGACTGCCGAACCGCGCGATCAGCGCCTTCGCCAGCGGTTTTACGTCGCGGCGGGGGATCGCGGTCATCAGCAGGTATTCCAGCACTTCGTAATCGGCCAGCGCCTCGGCCCCGCCAGTCAGCAGCCGTTCACGCAACCGGGCGCGATGTCCCGCGCCATGATGCTGATCCTGTTCCGTTTCTGGCACTTGGCGATGGTTCCTGCCGCTGACCGATGCTGCATTGCCTTTCAACGGCCGAGCGCGCAAGGCTAAGGCGATGGACACGCCAGAGGCTGACCCTGCTGAAGACCCGGTGGAAGTGCCGACGCTGCCCCCCCGGCGCAAGCGCTGGTGGATCATGGGCGGGTTGCTGGGCGCGACCGCGCTGGGGCTGACCATCGCCTGGATCGAGCGCGAGACGATTGCCGACACGGTGATCGCGGGGCAACTCGACGCGCGCAAGCTGCCCGGCACCTATACCATCGAATCGGTCGGCCCGCTGCGGCAGGTGCTGACGAACGTGGTGATCGGCGATCCCGCCCGGCCCGACCTGACGGTGGAGCGCGTGGAGATCGAGATTACGCCGACGCTGGGCATTCCCGCCGTCAGCCGCGTCACGCTGGTGCGGCCCCGGCTCTATGGCAGCTACCGCGCGGGGTCCTTCTCGCTCGGCAAGCTCGATTCGCTGCTGGAAGGCACCGGCGAGGGGCCATCCGGGTTGCCGAGCCTGGAACTGGTGCTGGTCGATGGCCGCGCCCGGCTGGACAGCGATTTCGGCGCGGTCGGGATCAAGGCCGAAGGGCGGGGCAATCTGCATTCCGGCTTCACCGGCACGCTCGCGGCGATTGCGCCGCAGCTGACGGCCGGGGCCTGCCGCGCAGAACAGGCATCGCTGTTCGGCACGGTGACCACGCGTGATGGCGCGCCCGGCTTCAAGGGGCCGCTGCGGCTGGCCGCGCTCGATTGCCCGGCGCAGGCGCTGCAACTGCGCGGCGCCGGGCTGCAAATCGATGCGGCGGCCAATGCCGCGCTGGACACGGTCGGCGGGCAGGCCGGGCTGGAAACCGGCGCGCTGCGGCTGGGCGGGCAGAATGCGGCCGCGCTGCGCGGCGATTCGCGGTTCTCGCTGAAGCAGGGTGATCTGACCGCCAGCTACCGGCTCTCCGCCGCGCGGCTGGGCGGGACGCTGGCGGCGTCGACGCTGGCGCTGGAAGGCACGTTGCGCAGCCGCGACCGGCTGGCCACGTTCGACAGCGAAGGCACGTTGAGCGGGCAGGACGTGCGCCCCGGCGCGGGGCTGGACGGGCAACTGGCCGGGTTGGCGCGCTCGCTCGATACGACGCTGGGCGGACCGCTGCTGTCAGCGGTCCGGCAAGGGCTGGCGCGCGAGGGGCAGGGCAGCCGCCTCAGCGCCGGCTATACCTTCCGCCAGACGGGCGAGCTGACCAGCGTGGTGATCCCGCGCGGCGTGCTGCGCGGGCGCAGCGGGGCGGATGTGCTGGCCCTGTCGCGGTTCCAGCTCGCTGCCGGGGGGCAATCCGGCCTGCGCCTGTCGGGCAATGTCGTGACCGGCGGGACGGGCCTGCCCCGGCTGGACGGGCGGATCGAGCGTCAGGCCGGCGGCACGATGCTGGGCCGGTTCCGGATGCCGGAATACCGCGCCGCCGATTCGCGCCTGGCCCTGCCGGAACTGGTGCTGGTGATGCGCCCCACCGGGACGCTCGGCTTTTCGGGGCGGGCGATTGCCAGCGGCAAGCTGCCGGGCGGGTTCGCGCGCGGACTGAGCGTGCCGCTCGACGGCAACTGGTCGGCGCGGAGCGGGCTGGCGGCGGGGCGGCGCTGCCTGCCGCTGACGTTTGACAGCCTCTCGCTCGCCAACCTCACGATCGACAGCCGCACGTTGACCTTGTGCCCGCCTTCCGGCGGCGCGATCCTGCGCAGCGATGCGCGCGGCGTGCGCTTTGCAGCGGGCGCGGGCGCGCTGAACGTGGCGGGGCGGCTGGGCAATACCCCGATCCGCATCGCCAGCGGCCCGGTCGGCTTTGCCGTTCCCGGCGCGCTGGTGGCCAACCGGCTCGATGTCGCGCTGGGGCCGCCAGAGAGCGCCAACCGGTTCCAGATCAGCAACCTGACCGCCCGGATCGGGCAGGACATCACGGGACGATTCGTGGGGACGGACGTGCGGCTCGGCGCGGTCCCGCTCGACATTCTGGGCGCAGCGGGGGACTGGCGCTATGCCAACGGCGCGCTGACCATCGCGGGTGCCAGCTTCCGGCTGGAGGACCGCGAACTGGATGACCGGTTCCGCCCGCTGATCGCCCGCGATGCGGCTCTGACCCTGCGCGACAACCGCATCGGCGCCGAGGCGATGCTGCGCGAACCGGCCAGCGACCGCGAAATCGTGCGCGTGTCCATCGCCCATGATCTCGCCACGGCGCGCGGCCATGCCGATCTGTCCGTGCCGGGGATCCTGTTCGACAAGGCGGTCCAGCCCGATACGCTGACTCACCTGGCGCTGGGTGTGATCGCCAACGCGCGCGGCACCGTCAGCGGGGCAGGGCGGATCGACTGGACGACGGAAAAGGTGACAAGCACTGGCAAGTTCGGCACGGAAAAACTTGATTTCGCAGCGGCATTTGGTCCGACTGACGGGGTTTCCGGCACGGTCGAGTTTACTGACCTGCTGGGCCTCGTCACCGCGCCCGACCAGCGGCTGAAGATCGGCGCGATCAATCCGGGGATCGAGGTCTACGACGGCGAAATGTCGTTCGAGCTGCTGCCGGATCACGTGCTGATGGTGAACGGGGCGAAGTGGCCGTTCATCGATGGCACGCTCGAATTGCTGCCGACCCGCATGGCGCTGGGCGTGCCGGAAACGCGGCGTTACACGCTGCGGGTGACGGGCATCAACGCGGCCAAGTTCGTGGAGCGGCTGGAACTGGGCAACATTGCCGCGCGCGGCACATTCGATGGCGAGCTGCCGCTGGTGTTCGACGAGAACGGCGGCTGGATTCGCGGCGGCCTGCTGACTTCGCGCGCACCGGGTGGGAACATCTCCTACGTGGGCGAACTGACGTACAAGGACTTGTCCGCGATGGGCAATTTCGCGTTCCAGACGCTGCGTTCGCTCGATTTCCGGCGGATGGAAATCGGGCTGGACGGCGCGCTCGACGGGGAAATCGTCACCAGGATGAAAATCGAGGGCGTGCGGCAGGGCGATGGGGCGAAGGGCAGCATTGTCACGCGCAGCCTGGCGGGCCTGCCGATTCAGTTCAACGTCAACATCCGCGCGCCGTTCCAGCGCCTCATGACTTCGTTCAAGGCGCTGTACGACGAGGAGTTCATCATCGACCCGCGCGTGCTGGGCCTGCCCGGTGCCGGGGGTGAAACACCGCCTCCACCCCCGGCAAACCCCGCACAACCGGCCATTCAGCCCCCAGTCAGCAGGAACAAGCCATGAAGCGCCATGCATTGACCAACCGCGCCCGGATTGCGAAAACCGGCCCCATGCAGGGGACGCGCTTCGGGAAACGGTGGTCGGCCTGGCCGGGCGTGAGCCGGCTGGGGGTGGTGATGGGCAGCGCGCTGGCGCTCGGCGGGTGCATTTCCGTGAACGCACCGGACAAGCCGATCGTGATCGAGCTGAACATCAACATCAAACAGGAAGTCGTGTATCGTCTCGCGGCGGACGCCGGGAATACGATCAAGGAAAATCCTGATATCTTTTAACGGGTTGGAGAATTGACGATGTTTGGCCTTACCGACCGAGTGCAGCACAAGCCCGTTGCCCTGCTGGCGGGCGCGGCGGTGCTGTCTGCCCTGGTCCTGTCGGCTCCGGTCTCCGCGCAGCAGCGCGACCCGGCCTATGCCGCCGCCCGCGCTGCCGGGCAGGTGGGGGAAAAGACCGACGGGTTCCTGGGCTATCCGGTCCCGCCGTCGGCTGAAATCCGCAAGCTGGCCGAGGACATCAACATCAAGCGCCGCGACGTCTATGCCCAGAAGGCTGCCGCCCAGAAGGCGACGATCGACGATTACGGCTTCACCTCCGGGTGCCAGCTGATCCTGGCGACCGTGCCGGGCGAGAAGTACCAGGCCCCCGACGGCAGCTGGCGCACCCGCACCGGCGAACCGCCGCTGCGCGACAACAAGTGCCCGTAAGGCGGCATTTCCAACCAGGAATCGGGCACGAATTCGGCCTCCTCCCGCAGCGTGTGGGGGGAGGCCTTTTGGTAGCAGTTGACTCGGACATAGCCTCTGCCTAAGGGGCCGTTGCCCTCGGCGGGTGCCCGTCGCCCGTGCCGTGGAAACCTTGAGAAAGGGAACCTGGCATGAATGACGAGCAACCAGCCCGAGAACCCATTGGCGAGGATGCGCGGATCGACGCGCTCGACGCGCGGCTCAAGGCCGCACGAGAGCGGGAAGAACAGCGCACCAAGCCCGTCGTTGGCGCGGAAGCGGATGCGAATTATCGCATGGGCAACCGGGTCCTGGCGGAATTGCTGGGGGGGATCGGCGGCGGCGCGTTCATCGGCTGGGTCATCGACCATTTTGCCGGAACCGCTCCCTGGGGCCTGTTGGGGGTGATGTTCCTCGGGATCATCGTTGCCTTCAGGAGCATTATCCGGATGACGTCGCAGCGCCCGCACTAAGGGCGCTGTTGCGCATGTATCGAAGTGAAAGAGGTAGGACGCGTGGCAGCCGAACAGGCCAAAGTCGATCCGATGCACCAGTTCACGATCGAGCCGCTTTTCGGCACCGATCATTGGTCGATCGCAGGCTACAACATCGCTTTCACCAATTCGGCGCTGTGGATGGCGATCGTCTCCACGGTGCTGTTCGTGTTCGTGGCCGGCGGGCTCAAGCGCCAGCTGGTCCCCGGTCGCTGGCAGATGGCGGTCGAAAGCCTGACGGGCTTCATCGACAACCTGCTGGCCGCCAACATCGGCCCGGCGGGCAAGAAGTACGTGCCGTACATCTTCTCGCTGTTCATGTTCATCCTGTTCGCCAACCTGCTCGGCCTGATGCCGCTGGCGCTGTTTGGCCTGCATCCCTTCACGCCGACCAGCCACTTCTCGGTCACGGGCGTGCTGGCGGTCCTGTCGTTCTCGATCGTGCTGATCGTCGGCTTTGCCCGGCACGGCCTCCACTTCTTCTCGCTGTTCGTGCCGCACGGCACGCCGGTGTGGCTGATGTGGCTGATCCCGGTGATCGAACTGGTCTCGTTCCTGGTTCGCCCGTTCAGCCTCGCGCTGCGTCTGTTCGTGGCGATGATGGCGGGTCACGTGCTGCTGGAAGTGCTGTCGAGCTTCGTGATCGACGCTGCCAACGCCGGCCCGCTGTGGGGCGGCATCGTTGGCCTGCCCAGCTTTATCCTGATGGTTTCGATCTGCGCGCTAGAGCTGCTGGTCGCGGGCATTCAGGCCTATGTTTTCGCGCTGCTGACTTCGCTGTATCTCAACGACGCGGAAAATCTGCACTGAGTTTTTGAATAGTCATCCCCAAACGGATTTATCAAAGGAGTTACGGAAATGGACGCTGCAAGCGCAAAGATGATTGGTGCCGGTCTTGCCGCCATTGGTGCTGGCCTGGCCTCGCTCGGCGTGGGTAACGTGTTTGCCAAGTTCCTCGAAGGCGCGCTGCGCAATCCCGGCGCTGCCGACAGCCAGCAGGGCCGCCTTTTCATCGGCTTCGCGGCCGCCGAACTTCTGGGCCTGCTGTCGTTCGTCATTGCGATGATCCTGGTCTTCGTCGCCTGACAATTGACTGACAGACCGGCCGGGCGCGTCCGCTGGATGCGCCCGCCGGCCAGACCTGGACGCTGAAATGCCTCAAATCGCGCAATTTTCCGACACCGTTGCCAGCCAGGTCTTCTGGATGCTGGTGTTCTTTGGTTTGATCTTCTTCGTCATCGGCCGGGGCATGGTGCCCAAGGTCATGGCGACGATGGAAGCGCGCGACCAGCAGATCGCCGCTGACCTTGCCGCTGCCGAAGCGGCCCGGTCCGCCGCCGATGCCCAGGAAGAAGCCTGGCGCGTCCAGGCCAACGCCCAGCGTGCCGAAGCGCAGGCCTTGATTGCCAAAGCGAAGGCCGACGCCGCCCAGGCGGCGGAAGCCCGCCTGGCTGCCGCCAATACGGTGATCGACGCCCGCGTTGGCGAGGCTGAGGGTCGGATTGCCGCCGCGCGCGGCGATGCGCTCAAGGAAATCGAAACCGTTGCCGCCGAAGCCGCGGGCGATATCGTTGCCCGGCTTGCCGGTGTGACGGTTGACGCCGCCGCCGCGCAAGGCGCGGTCAAGGAGGTGCTCAATGGCTAAGTTCCTGCTGCTGTCCGAAGCCGCTGCCGGACATGGCGCTGCGCACGCCCAGCCGGTCGCATTCGGGTTCGTGAATCCCGGCATGTGGGTGGCGCTGGCGATGACCACGCTGATCGCCATCCTGGTGTGGAAGAAGGTTCCCGGCCTGATCACGTCGGGACTGGATTCCGGCATCGCCGAAATCCGCAAGCAGCTGGACGAAGCCAAGGCCCTGCGCGCCGAGGCCGAAGCCCTGCGCAAGGAATATGCTGACAAGATCGCTGGCGCCGAAAAGGACGCCGCCGAGATGCTGGCCCATGCCAAGAGCGAAGCCGACGCGATCATCGCCAAGGCCGAAGCCGATACCACCGCCCTGATCGCGCGCCGCGAAAAGATGGCGGAAGACAAGATTGCCGCCGCCGAACGCGGTGCCGTGGCCGAACTGCGCAACAAGGCGGCCGAAGCGGCGACCGCCGCTGCGCGCGGCCTGATTGCCGCCAAGCACACTGCCAAGGCTGACAAGGCCCTGGTGGACGAGGCGATTGGCGGCCTCTGACCAGTTCCAGAGTTGGAGAGGGAAAAGGGCGGTCTTCGGGCCGCCCTTTTTCGTTGCAGGAAACCGCGGTGCTCTAAGGTTCCAGCACGATCTTCCCGACGATTTCCCGGCGGGCCATGGCGTCAAACGCCTCGCGCCAGCGTGATAGCGGCAGTGACCGGTCGATATGCGGGTTCAACCGGCCATCGGCGGCGAGGGTCGCCACCGCCTCGCGGATGGCGCGACCGCGCTCCGGGAAGCGGCGGGCATATTCGCCGGCGCGGACCCCGACGACCGAGAAGCCCTTGATCAGGGGAATATTGGTGGAAATGTCGGCAATCCGCCCGCCGGCAAAGCCGATGACCAGCAACTTGCCGCCAAACGCGACGCAGCGCGTGCTTTCATCGAACACATCGCCGCCGACCGGGTCGTAGACCAGATCGCACAGGGCGCCGCCGGTCAGGTCGGCCACTGCTTCGCGGAAGCGCCCAGTGGCAGGGATCACGGCGTCGGCATCGCTGGCGGCGCGCAGCCGTTCCACCTTGTCGGGCGATCCGGTGGTGGCGATCACGTGCGCGCCGAGCCGCTTGGCCAGTTCCACCGCGGCGAGGCCGACCCCGCCGCTGGCGCCATGCACCAGCACCCATTGCCCCGCCTTGAGGCCGCCGATTTCCACCAGGGCGGTATAGGCCGTCCCATAGGCCGCACCGAGCGCGGCGGCGGCCGGGAAGCCGATTCCATGTGGCATCGGTGATACCGCCCGCGCGGGCACCACGGCATATTCGGCAAAGGCCCCGGTTTTGTTCCCGCCATAGACCTTGTCGCCGGGGCTGAGGCCGCTGTCGGCATCGGCCTCCACCACTTCGCCCGCGAACTCCAGCCCGGAAACGAAGGGCAGGTCCGGCCTCAGCTGGTATTCGCCCCTGGTCATCAGCAAGTCCGGGAAATTGAGCGAGGCCGCACGGACCCGGACCAGCACTTCACCGGGGCCGCGCGGCGGCACGGGCACGTCCACCAGGTGGACGCCGGACAGATCGGTCGTCAGCGATTCGACGCGCAGGGCGTGCATGGGAACTTCCTTTGCCGATCGCGGGATCAGAACGTGTCCTTGGCGGCGCGCAGGGCGGCGAAGGTCGCCACGCTGTCGCCGGATTTGCCGCCATGATGGGCCCAGCGCGCCTGCAGCGCCGGGTCGTCCGCGCGCAGGAAGGGGTTGGTCGCCAGTTCGCGCGACAGCGGCGTCGGGACAGTGGGCAGGCCATCGGCGCGGGCGCGCTCGATCTGCGCGGCATAGTCGCGCAGCTGCGCGTTGTCCGGATCGGCGTGCAGCGCGAAGCGGGCATTGCTCTGCGTGTATTCGTGCGCACAGTAGAGCAGCGTTGCCGGGGGCAGGGCCTTGATCCGGCACAGGCTGGCCCAGAACTGGTCAGGCTGGCCTTCGAACATGCGCCCACAGCCCAGCGCGAACACTGCATCGCCGACGAACGCCAATCCCGCTTCGGGCAGGTAATAGGCGACATGGCCGTTGGTGTGCCCGGATACATCGATCACTTGCGCGGCATAGGCACCCAGCGCCAGCGTATCGCCATGCGCGACGATCCGGTCGGGCGGGGCGATTCGCTCCACTTCCGCCGGGCCGGCAACGGTGCAGCCGCTGGCCGACTTGATCGCGGCGTTGCCGCCGGCGTGATCGGGATGCCAGTGGGTGTTCCAGATCTGGGTGATCTGCCAGCCCTTATGCCCGGCCTCGCGCAGGTAGGCTTCGGCGTCGGGTGTGTCGATGCACGCGGTTTCGCCGGATTCGGGATCGTGCAGCAGGTAGCCGTAGTTGTCGGACAGGCAGGGGAACTGATGGATTTCAAGCATGCGGTCTATCTCCCGCACGCACTGTAGCGCAGCATCCGCAAAGCAAAAGGCGCCCGAAATAGAAAAAGCCCGGCCGGATCGCTCCGGACGGGCTTTTCTGCTGGCCGGTGGCCCCCGCCGTGACGGCGGGGGCCGTGAGGCTTACTGCTTGGCCTTGAGCGCGGCGCCCAGGATGTCGCCCAGCGAAGCGCCGGCATCCGACGAACCGTACTGTTCCACGGCTTCCTTTTCTTCGGCCAGCTGGCGGGCCTTGATCGAGAAGTTCGGCTTCTTCGAACGGTCGAAACCGGTGACCATGGCGTCGATCTTCTGGCCAACCTGGAAGCGGTCCGGACGCTGTTCGTCGCGGTCGCGGCCCAGGTCCGAGCGCTTGATGAAGCCGGTCGCGCCGTCGTCGCCAGCCTGGACTTCCAGACCGCCGTCGCGCACTTCCAGAACCGTCACGGTGACGATTTCGTTCTTGCGCAGCGAGCTGCCCGAAGCCGCGCCGCCGGCCGCCGGAGCGCCCTTTTCAAGCTGCTTCATGCCCAGGCTGATGCGCTCCTTGTCGACATCGACGTCGAGCACGATGGCCGAAACCTGCTCACCCTTGCGGTGCAGGGCCAGCGCGTCTTCACCCGAGATGCCCCAGGCGATGTCCGACATGTGAACCATGCCGTCCACGTCGCCATCCAGGCCGATGAACAGGCCGAATTCGGTGGCGTTCTTGACTTCGCCTTCCACGACCGAACCGACCGGGTGCTTCTCGGCGAAGGCTTCCCACGGGTTCTGCTGAGCCTGCTTCAGGCCCAGGCTGATGCGGCGCTTGTCCGAATCGACTTCCAGCACCAGCACGTCGACTTCCTGCGAGGTCGAGACGATCTTGCCGGGGTGGACGTTCTTCTTGGTCCAGGACATTTCCGACACGTGGACCAGGCCTTCGATGCCCGGTTCCAGCTCCACGAAGGCGCCGTATTCGGTGATGTTGGTGACGGTGCCGCGCAGCTTCGCGCCGACCGGGTACTTGGCGGCGACGCCTTCCCACGGATCCGATTCCAGCTGCTTCATGCCCAGGCTGATGCGCTGGGTGTCCTGGTTGATGCGGATGATCTGGACCTTCACGGTGTCGCCGATGGCGATCACTTCGTTCGGGTGGTTCACGCGCTTGTAGCTCATGTCGGTGACGTGCAGCAGGCCGTCGATGCCGCCCAGGTCAACGAACGCACCGTAGTCGGTGATGTTCTTGACGACGCCGTCGATGATCTGGCCTTCGGCGAGGTTCTGGATCAGGCCCGAACGCTGTTCGGCGCGGGTTTCTTCCAGCACCGCACGGCGCGAGACGACGATGTTGCCGCGGCGGCGGTCCATCTTCAGGATCTGGAACGGCTGCGGCACGTCCATCAGCGGGGCGACGTCGCGCACCGGGCGGATGTCGACCTGCGAACCGGGCAGGAAGGCTACGGCGCCGTCGAGGTCGACCGTGAAGCCGCCCTTCACGCGGCCGAAGATCACGCCTTCAACGCGCTTGCCTTCGCCAAATTCGTTTTCAAGCTTGTCCCAGGCGGCTTCGCGGCGGGCGCGGTCGCGGCTGAGCATCGCTTCGCCGTCAGCGTTTTCGACGCGGTCGACATAGACTTCGACTTCATCGCCGACCTTCAGCCCGTGGGGCTGGCCCGGCATCGCGAATTCCTTGAGCGCGACGCGGCCTTCGCTCTTCAGGCCAACGTCGATGACGGCCTTGTCGTTTTCGATCGCGGTGATGGTGCCCTTGACGACGCGGCCTTCAAAGCCGCCATCAGCGGCCGAGCCAAGCGTTTCGTCGAGCAGCGCGGCGAAATCGTCGCGCGTGGGGTTGGTAGCCATTGCTAGGTTCCTTCAACGTTTTTTCCGGCCAGGCGGTTGTTTCCGCCGGTCTTTTCTCCGCCGTGGCACCATTGCCGTGGCGGGCCAAAAAGTAGCCGAACTGCCTGCCGGGCCGAATGCCGTGGCAGGCATCCGCGCGGCCTTGCGGCCTGCGGACCGGCGGCGCTTAGGCGCGCGACGACCGAAAAGCAAGGAAAATGGGCCGGTTGCGGCGCTGTTCGGGTCAGATTGCGGGGCGGTAATCCGGGCGTTGCAGGGTGACCATGTAATCGGCCAGATCGCGGATCCGGCGCGGCGGGACGGCAAAGTTCATCGCCTCGGGGAAGTTGTGCGAATCGTGCAGGAACGTGCGCAGCGTCTCGCGGGTCAGGCCGGGGGTATTGGCGATATCCTCGAACGCGGGGGATTCCGGGTTGGGGGAGGCCGCGTTGGCCGTCACCCCGTGGCACGCGGCACAGCGCTGCTCGGCAAAGGCCAGCCCGCGCTGGGCCGACCGCGACAGCTGTGGCTGCGCGGGTCCGGCGGCGTTCACGGCGCAGGCGGTGGAGAGCAACAGGGCGGATGCGGCGAGCAGCTTCAGCATGAACCGGCGGCTTTCGTGACGATGGCGATGGCGGCGGCGATGGCCTCGTCGCGGTTCAGGTCCGATGTGTCGAGCAGCACGGCGTCGGCGGCGGCGACCAGCGGGGCTTCGGCGCGGGAGCGGTCGCGCGCGTCGCGGGCCTCGAGGTCGGCGGCGATGTCGGCCAGGGCGACGGCGCGGCCCTGGGCCTGCATCTCCTTGAAGCGGCGTTCGGCCCGGGCGGACACGCTGGCGACGACGAACAGCTTGGCCGGCGCTTCGGGCGCGATCACGGTGCCGATGTCGCGCCCGTCGAGCACGGCGCCGCCCGGCTGCGTGGCAAAGGCGCGCTGGCGTTCATAGAGCGCCTGGCGCACGCCGGGATGGAGGGAGACGCGGCTGGCCAGCCCGCCGCTCGCTTCGCTGCGCAGTTCCGGATCGTCCAGCAGGCTGTCCGGAAACGCGCAGGCGACCAGCGCGTCGGCCGGGTCATCCGGGTTGCCGCCATTCAACGCCACCTGCCGTCCGACCGCACGATAGAGCAATCCGGTATCGAGATGCGGCAGCCCGAAATGCGCGGCCAGCGCCTTGGCGATGGTGCCCTTGCCCGAGGCGGTGGGGCCGTCGACCGCAATGATCATGCCGTAGCTCCGCGATTGCGCCACGCCTTGGCCAGCCCCCACAGGGCAATGGCAGCCCAGAAGAATTCCAGCACCAGCGAGGCGAGATTGAAATTGACCAGCAGCGACACCGTCAGGAACGCCGCGCCCAGCAGGTTGACGCCGTGCTGCACGAACGGATTGGGCGCGCGGCTGCCGGTGGCATAGGCATAGGCGAAGATGATGCAGGCCGTGCCCAGCAGGCCGATTGCATTGGCGAGCGTTTCGCTCATCCCCGCAATCCGTCGAGCAGCGCCTCGAACACGGGGAAGCTGGTGGCGATCGGGCGGGTATCGTCCACTTCGACGCCCCGCGTGCTGACCAGCCCGGCCACGGCCATCGACATGGCGATGCGGTGGTCGAGGTGCGTGGCGATGGCATGGCCCGTGCCGGGCAGGGGATCGCCGCCGGTGCCGTCGATGATCAGGCCGTCTTCCGTCTCGCTCACGCGGGCGCCCGCGGCGGTCAGGGCAGCGGCCATGACGGCCAGGCGGTCCGATTCCTTGACGCGCAGCTCGTCCAGCCCGGTGGTCACGGTGCGGCCCTGCGCCAGTGCGGCGGCGACGAACAGGGCGGGGAATTCGTCGATCATGCTGGGGGCAACCGCCGGATCGACCGCGATGCCGGTCAGCACCGAATGGCGCACGTGGAGGTCCGCGACCGGTTCGCCGCCGACTTCGCGCGGGTTCAACTCGTCGATCTGCCCGCCCATCAGGCGCAGCACTTCGATCAGGCCGGCGCGGGTGGGGTTCAGGCCGACATTCTCGATCACCACATCGCTGCCCGGCACGATCAGCGCCGCCACGATGAAGAACGCGGCGGAGGAGGGGTCGCCTGGCACTTCGATCACTTGCGGCCGCAGTTCCGCTTCACCGACGATGCGGATCGTGCGCACGCCGTCCGCGTCGGTTTCCACGTCCAGCTGCGCGCCGAACCCGCGCAGCATCCGTTCAGAATGGTCGCGGGTGGGAACGGGCTCGATCACGGTGGTGATGCCGGGGGTGTTGAGGCCGGCCAGCAGGATCGCGCTTTTCACCTGTGCGGAGGCGACCGGCAGGCGATATTCGATCGGCACGGCCGGGGCCGCGCCGCGCAGCATCAGCGGCAGTGTGCCGCCGGGGCTGGCGGTGAAATCCGCCCCCATCCGGCTCAGCGGTTCGATCACGCGGCCCATCGGACGCTTGGACAGGCTGGCATCGCCCACGAAGCTGGCGGTGATCGGATGGCTGGCGACCAGCCCCATCAGCAGGCGGGTGGAAGTGCCGGAATTGCCCATGTCGAGCGCGGCTTCGGGCTGGAGCAGCGCGCCCACGCCAACGCCGCTGACGCGCCATTCACCGTCGCCCAGGCGCTCTACCGAGGCCCCCATTGCCCGCATCGCGGCGGCGGTGGCCAGCACGTCTTCGCCTTCCAGCAGGCCGGTGACGCGGGTTTCGCCCACGGCCAGCGCGCCCAGCATGATCGAGCGGTGGCTGATCGACTTGTCGCCCGGCACGCGAATCCGTCCGGTCAGCGGGCCGGTGGGCAGGAAGCGGCGAGGGCGCATCTGGGTGGGGTCGGCGCTGGACAAGGGTACGGGCTTTCAGTGATAGGGCCGGGAAATGCACGCGGCTTTTGACAGCGGGCGCGCGCTATGGCAAGGCGCGCGCCGCGCTGGGACAAGCGCAAGCTGTCTCCAATACGTATTGAAAGTTTCAGCCTGTCGCGGATGGCAGCAGGCAGTATCGAGGAATTGACATGGTCAAGGCTGAATGGGGCGCCAAGCACGGCTGCCCGAAGTGCGGCACCCGCTTTTACGATCTGGGCAAGGATGACCCGATCACCTGCATCGAATGCGGCTATGCCTGGCACTCCGAACCGGTGCTGAAGTCGAAGCAGCCGATTCCCTATGAGGAAATCCAGAAGGAAAAGGCTGACGCGGTGGAGGACGTCGATCTGGCGGCCGAAGACCTCGACATCGACGAAGATGGCGATTCGCCCGACAACGACGTGGACCTGGGCGGCGACGACGACCTGGGCGTGGGCCTCGACAGCGATGGCGACGGCGACGACGTCTAATCTTTTAAAAAACCCTCTTGCCAAGCTGGAAGGCCGCAACTAGAGGGGCGGCCTCCCAGCGAGACGCCGGGGGAACGGCAAGCCTTTCGGGGCAAGCCACGATGAATGAATGGGGCCTTAGCTCAGCTGGGAGAGCGCCTGCATGGCATGCAGGAGGTCAGCGGTTCGATCCCGCTAGGCTCCACCATTCACCGGATTAACGAGTTTTAGCGGCAAGCTGGTCGGCGAGGTTTCGCCCACCGGCTTTTTTCGCGTTACGGAGTTTGCGAACGGATGTTCGATACCCTTTCAGATCGCCTGGGCAGCGTCTTCGACAAGCTGCGTGGCCGGGGTGCGCTGAAAGAACAGGACGTCCGCGATGCGATGCGCGAAGTGCGAATCGCACTGCTCGAAGCAGACGTTGCGCTGCCGGTGGTCCGCCGCTTCATCGATGAAGTCACCGAACAGGCCGTTGGCCAGTCGGTCCTGAAATCGGTCACGCCGGGCCAGCAGGTCGTCAAGATCGTCAACGACGCGCTGGTGGAGATGCTGGGCGGGGCGGAAACGCCGGGTCTGGATCTGGCCGCCACGCCGCCGGTCGTGATCATGATGGTCGGCCTCCAGGGCTCGGGCAAGACCACTAGTACGGCCAAGCTCGCCAAGCTGCTGAAGGAAAAGCAGGGCAAGAAGGTGATGATGGCGTCGCTCGACGTCAATCGCCCCGCGGCCCAGGAACAGCTGCGCGTGCTGGGCGAGCAGGTGGACGTTGCCACGCTGCCGATCATCGCGGGCCAGGCCCCGGTCGATATCGCCACGCGCGCGCTGCAATCGGCGAAGCTGCAGGCCGTGGACGTGCTGCTGCTCGATACGGCCGGCCGCCTCCACGTCGATCAGGCCCTGATGGACGAGATGCGCGCCGTCGCGTCGATTTCGGTCCCTAAGGAAACCCTGCTGGTCGTCGATTCGCTGACCGGTCAGGACGCGGTGAACGTCGCGCAGAGCTTTGCCGGGCAGGTTGACCTGACCGGTGTGATCCTGACCCGGATGGACGGCGATGCGCGCGGCGGTGCGGCGCTGTCGATGCGCGCGGTCACCGGCAAGCCGATCAAGTTCGCGGGCACCGGCGAAAAGCTCGATGCGCTGGAAGTGTTCCAGCCCAGCCGTGTCGCGGGCCGCATCCTGGGCATGGGCGACATCGTCTCCATCGTCGAAAAGGCGGCGCAGGCGATCGAGCAGGAAGAAGCCGAGCGCATGGCCGAGCGCATGGCCAAGGGTCAGTTCGACCTGAACGACCTGCGCACCCAGCTGCGGCAGATGCAGTCGATGGGCGGTCTGGGCGCGCTGGCCGGCATGATGCCCGGCATGAAGAAGGCCAAGGCCGCAATGGCGCAGAGCGGGATGGACGACCGCGTGCTGCTGCGGATGGACGCGATCATCGGGTCGATGACCCCCAAGGAACGCGCCAGGCCGGAATTGCTCAACGCCAAGCGCAAGATCCGCATTGCCAACGGTTCGGGCACCCAGGTGCAGGACGTGAACAAGCTTCTCAAGATGCACCAGGAAATGGAGCGCGCGATGAAGCAGATCAAGAAGATGGGCGGCCTCAAGGGGCTGGGCGCGCTGTTCGGCAAGGGTGGCCTTGGGGCTGCGATGCCGGGACTGGGCGGCGGCGCTGGCGGCGGTCTGCCGGGGCTGGGCGGACCGCCCGACCTGTCGAATTTCCTGAACAAGAAATAAGTTATCAAAGTTTGTTAGAAAGGTAAGTCAAATGTCTGTTTCCATGCGTCTTTCGCGCGGCGGTTCCAAGAAGCGCCCGTACTACAAGGTGGTCGTTTCCAACAGCCGTGCTCCGCGTGACGGCAAGTACCTGGAACAGGTCGGCACCTACAACCCGCTGCTGGCCAAGGACGATGCCAACCGCGTGCGTCTGGTCGAAGACCGCGTGCGCTACTGGCTGGGCGTCGGCGCGCAGCCGACCGATCGCGTTGCCCGCATGCTCGACAAGGCCGGGATCAAGGAACGCGCCGCGACCGTGAACCCGCTGAAGGGCGAACCGGGCAAGAAGGCCAAGGAACGCGCTGAAGACAAGGCTGCCAAGCTGGCCGAAGCTGAAGAAGCCGCGCGTGAAGCCGCCGAAGCCGCTGCCGCTCCGGCTGCGGAAGAAGCCCCGGCTGCTGAAGAAGCTGCCCCGGCTGAAGAACAGGCTGAAGGCTAAGCCTTGGCCGTGGACCGCCCCGTTACGCTGGCCGCCGTCGCAGGCGCGCACGGCGTGACGGGCGAGGTTCGGCTCAAGCTGTTCGGTGAAGGCGTGGATGCGCTGCGGCGCTACCGCGCCTTCAACGATTCCAGCCTGACGCTGACCAAGCTGCGCGATGATGGCAAGGGCGGGGCGATTGCCCGCTTTGCCGAAGTGACGGACCGCACCGCCGCAGAAAAGCTGCGCGGCACCGCGCTCACCGTCCCGCGTTCGGCCCTGCCGCCGCTGGCGGAGGGCGAATACTATCACGCCGACCTGCTGGGCCTGCCCGCCGTCTCGACCGATGGTGAGGAACTGGGCGAATGCATCGCCATCGACAATTTCGGCGCGGGCGACGTGCTGGAAATCCGCCGCCCGGATGGCAAGCGGTTCATGGTGCCGATGCGCGCGGAATCCGTGCCCGAATGGGATGCGCGGCGGATCGTGATTACGGCTGCTTACGCGGCTGAGGACTGACCAGCGCTTCCAGTTCGGCGGCAAAGCGCTCCAGCTCGAAATTCTGCGGATCGTCGTGGGCATCTGGAATGCCGGCGTCGACCGTTGCATGGAATCCCGGGATCAGCCAGCGGCCGGCCCGCGCGCTGACGTAGACGTAAAGCGCGGCAAGCATCCGGTATTGCTCGGCCGAAAAGCCCGGCTGCGGCCCCTCGGTCTGCCCGCGCGAGGTTGCCCCCGGCAGGAACCGGCGCGGCTGAACCGTCTCGATATGCACGAATCGCCCGCGTGCAGCCGGGCCGACGACCCGGCTTTCCAGCTTGGTCGCCCGCCACGGCTCGATGAATTCATGCCCCGCCCAGATCTGCCCGACCCGGTTGAGGAAGATGTGCGCCACCGGCTGCTTCGCGAAGGTCCCGTCCATGTAGGGGATGAAGTCGTTCACGCGCCAGTCGTTGTGAATGTCCTTCGGGAACGGATCGTTGGCGTAGAATGGCGTGCTGGTATCGTGGATGACGTAATAGAGCAGCGGCGCTCCGGCCTCGGTCCGCGAGACCGGCGCATCGGCATATTTTGCCGCATACGTGCGGTACGGTTCTGGAAACTGGGCCAGAGCGGCTTGCTTCATCGCCTCGGTCGGTGCGGTGGGGCTTTCCAGCAGCGTCTTGATCACCGCTGGCAGCGGTTGGTCGCGCTTGGTCCCCATCAGTTCTACCTTGCGCAGCAGGCAGGTGGCTTGCTCCACCGGAGTACCGGCAAAGGTCAGCGTATCGCGGTCAAACCGGCATTCGCCGATTTCCTCGGCCTGGGCGGCTGACGCGGCGAACAGCAAGGGCAGCAAGGGCAGCAAGGGCAGGGCAAGCAGGTGTTTCATCGCTGCATTGTTCCCGGTCGCGCCGCCGCGCGCAAGAGTCCGATTGCCCCCGCGCCGCCAATCTGGAAAAGGCTGCGGCCATGACTTTTTCCGCCACCGTGCTCACCCTCTACCCGGAAATGTTCCCCGGCCCGCTTGGCATTTCGCTGGCAGGGCGGGCGCTGGGTGAAGGGAAGTGGGCGCTCGATACCGTGCAGATCCGCGATTTCGCGATCGACAAGCACCGCACGGTCGATGACACGCCGGCTGGTGGCGGCGCGGGGATGGTGCTGCGGGTGGACGTGCTCGCCGCCGCTGTCGATCATGCGGTGGCGGCGCATCCCGGATGCCCGGTGATCGCGATGACCCCGCGCGGGCGTCCGCTGACCCAGGCCCGCGTGCGCGAGCTGGCGGACGGCCCCGGCGTGATCGTGCTGTGCGGCCGGTTCGAGGGCTTTGACGAGCGGATTTTCGAGGGTCGGACGATCGAGGAAGTCTCGGTCGGCGATATCGTGTTGTCCGGCGGAGAGCCGGCGGCGCTGATGCTGCTCGACGCTTGCATTCGCCTGCTTCCCGGCGTAATGGGCGCGGCTTCTAGTGGGACCGAGGAGTCGTTTGAAAACGGCTTGCTCGAATATCCCCACTATACCCGACCCCAGGAATGGGAAGGGCGCACGATCCCTGAAGTGCTGCGATCGGGGGATCATGCGAAGATCGCTGCCTGGCGGAAACAACAGGCAGAGGATCACACTCGGTTACGCAGACCGGATCTTTGGGAGCGTCACAAGGGCGCTCGGGTCCAGTCTGCCTCTGGCGCGCGGCAGGAAACGAAGGACCAGGGTCAATGAACCTGATTCAGCAGATCGAGGCCGAGGAAATCGCCAAGGCCGCCAAGGATATTCCGGATTTTCGTCCCGGTGACACCGTGCGCGTCGGCGTGCGCGTGGTTGAAGGTGAACGCACCCGCGTGCAGGCCTACGAAGGCGTCTGCATTGCCCGTGCGAACAAGGGCTTCAGCTCGAACTTCACCGTTCGCAAGATGAGCTTTGGCGAAGGCGTGGAACGCGTGTTCCCGATCTACTCGCCGAACATCGAATCGATCACCGTGGTTCGCCGTGGCGTCGTGCGCCGCGCCAAGCTGTACTACCTGCGTGGTCGTACCGGTAAGCGCGCCCGTATCGCCGAGCGTCGCGACAACCGCAACGAGGGCTGATTACAAGCCCTCTGGCGCCGCATCGCGGAACCAGCTTAAGAAGGCGTCCTGGCCCGGCCAGGGCGCCTTTTTGCTTATCAGGACCAATGCCTTGTCATGCGAATGCTTCGATACCTGCTTGCCGCAACCGTTCTTGCCGTCCCTGCTGCCGCTGCGGCGCAAGGTGAGCCTGTGACCGTGCCTGCCGCCGCCGCATCCGGCGATCTGTCGTTCGCGCGCGTCTATGCCAGCCCCAGCCTGAACGGGCCGGTCCCGCGCGAGGTCAAGCTTTCCCCCGATGGCCGCTTCCTGACCCTGCTGCGCGGGCGGGCGGATGACCGTGAGCAGTATGACCTGTGGGGCTATGATCGCACCACCGGGCAATGGTCGATGCTGGTCGACAGCCGCAAGCTGGGTTCGGGCAAGGACTTGTCCGAGGCGGAGAAGATGCAGCGCGAACGGCTGCGGATCGGCGATCTGAAGGGTATCGTCAGCTATACCTGGTCGGCGGACAGCCAGTCGATCCTGGTGCCGCTGGACGGGGACCTGTTCCTCGCCAGGCTGGACGGCTCGGTGACCCGCCTGACCGACACCAGCGAAGGCGAACTCAACCCCGCGCTCAGCCCGCTGGGCGGCCATGTCTCGTTCGTGCGCGACCGGCGACTGTGGACCGGCAAGGTCGGGGCCGAGGCCGCACCGGTAACGCCGCAGGAGACCGCTGAAGCGGTCCACTGGGGCGAGGCGGAGTTCGTCGCGCAAGAGGAAATGGACCGTCACACCGGCTACTGGTGGGCGCCCGATGACAGCCGGATCGCGGTCCAGCGGTTCGATGAAAGCGGCGTGGCCGTGATCACCCGCGCCGCCATCGGCGCGGAAGGCACCAAGACCTATGACCAGCGTTATCCGCTGGCGGGCACGGCCAACGCGGTGGTTTCGCTGCATGTGATGAAGCCCGACGGCAGCGGGCGGATCGAGGTCGATCTGGGGCCGGACAAGGACATCTACCTTGCCCGCGTGAACTGGGCCCCGGATGGCAAGACGCTCTATGTCCAGCGGCAGAACCGTGCGCAGACCCGGCTGGATATGCTGGCGGTCGATCCCGTCACCGGCAAGGCGCGGGTGCTGTTCACCGAAAACGCGGCAGAGCGCAGCTGGATCAACCTGTCGAACGACTATCGCTTCCTCAAGGACGGCAGCCTGATCTGGTGGTCGGAGCGCGACGGGTTCGGCCACCTCTATCACTTCAAGGGCGGGAAGTGGCGCCAGCTGACCAAGGGCGACTGGGTCGTGACCGCGCTGGTCGGCGTCGACGAGGCGCGCGGCAAGGTCTATTTCACCGGCACCAGGGACGATGTGCTGGCGCAGCAGGTCTATGCGCTCGATCTGGCCGCACCCGCCCGGCTCAAGCCGCTGGGCGAGCCGGGCTATGTCCATTCGGCCACGATGGACAAGGGCGGGCAATCGCTGCTCATCACCCGCCAGTCGCCCAGCCAGCCGCCGCAGGTCTATCTGGCCGACACCAGCGGCAAGCGGATTGCGTGGGTGGAGGAGAACCGGCTGGACGCCGCGCATCCTTATGCCCCGCACCTTGCCAGCCACAAGCTGCCCGAATTCGGCACGATTGCGGCGGCAGACGGCACGCCGCTGCACTGGCGGATGCTGAAGCCCGACATGGTGCCGGGCAAGCGCTATCCGGTGTTCTTCGATCACTATGGCGGCCCGTCGAACCAGCAGGTGACGCGCGGCTGGATCAGCCCGCTGGCGCAGGCGATCGTCGATCAGGGCTATATCTGGTTCCAGATCGACAACCGCGGCAGCGACAATCGCGGGGTGGCGTTTTCCAAGCAGATCTGGCGGGCGATGGGCAGCGTCGAGGTGGCGGACCAGCTGGCCGGAGCGCAGTTTCTGAAAACCCTGCCGTTCGTCGATCCGGCCAAGATCGCGACCTATGGCTGGTCCTATGGCGGCTACATGACGCTGAAGATGCTGCAGGCCAATCCGGGCGTCTATGCGGCGGGCATTTCTGGCGCGCCGGTGACCAAGTGGGAGCTGTATGACACTCACTACACCGAACGCTACATGGGCGACCCACGCGAGGTGCCGCAGGCGTATGCCACTGCCAATGCGATGGCCGACAGCGCGAAGATCAGCGATCCCCTGCTGCTGATCCACGGCATGGCCGATGACAACGTGGTGTTCGAGCATTCATCAGCCCTGATCGCGAAGCTGCAGGGTGAGGCGGTGCCGTTCGAGATGATGCTCTATCCCGGCTACACCCACCGTGTCGGCGGGCCGAAGGTGGGCACGCACTTGTGGGAATCGATCTTCGCGTTCCTGCGGCGCAGTGGGGTGACGCCGCCCAAGTGAGGGTCTAGGAGCAGCCGCACAAGATTGGAGTTCACGAGTTATGGGTTACCGGGTGGTAGTGGTCGGCGCGACCGGCAATGTCGGGCGCGAGATGCTGAACGTGCTGGCAGAGCGCGAGTTTCCGGTGGAGGAAGTTGCGGCGGTCGCCAGCCCGCGCTCGACCGGCACGGAAATCGAGTTCGGTGAAACCGGACGGATGCTCAAGGTGAAGAACATCGAGCATTTCGATTTCACCGGCTGGGACATCGCCCTGTTTTCCGCCGGCTCCACCGTGGCCAAGGAATACGGCCCCCGCGCGGCGGCGGCGGGCTGCGTGGTGATCGACAATTCCAGCTATTACCGCATGGACCCCGATGTGCCGCTGATCGTCCCCGAAGTGAACCCGGAGGCGATCGACGGCTACAAGGCAAAGCTGATCATCGCCAATCCCAACTGCTCGACCGCGCAGATGGTCGTGGCGCTGAAGCCGCTGCACGATGCGGCGAAGATCAAGCGCGTGGTCGTCAGCACCTACCAGTCGGTATCTGGCGCGGGCAAGGACGGCATGGACGAGCTGTTCGAGCAGAGCCGCAACATCTTCGTGGGCGATTCCGCCGAACCGAAGAAGTTCACCAAGCAGATCGCCTTCAACGTGATCCCGCACATCGACAGCTTCCTGGACGACGGTTCGACCAAGGAAGAATGGAAGATGGTGGTCGAGACCAAGAAGATCCTCGATCCGAAGATCAAGGTGACGGCAACCTGCGTGCGGGTGCCGGTGTTCGTCGGCCATTCGGAATCGATCAACCTGGAGTTCGAGGACGAGATTTCGGCGCAGGAAGCGCAGGACATCCTGCGCGAAGCCCCTGGCGTGATGCTGGTCGACAAGCGCGAGGACGGTGGATACGTCACCCCGGTCGAGTGCGTCGGCGATGGTGCGACCTTCGTCAGCCGCGTGCGTGAGGACCCGACCGTCGACAACGGCCTGTCGCTGTGGTGCGTGTCCGACAACCTGCGCAAGGGCGCGGCGCTGAACGCGGTGCAGATCGCCGAGCTGCTGGGGCGGCGGCATCTGAAGAAGGGCTGAGCGGCGTGGAACTGATCCCCGGTTTCGATGGCACGCCGCTGGCGGTGCACCGCATGGGTGCAGGGCGTCCGCTGGTGCTGCTGCACGGGCTGTTTTCCAGTGCGGAGATGAACTGGATTAAGTGGGGCCACGCCGCCACGATTGCCGAGGCCGGCTTCGAAGTAATCATGCCGGACCTGCGCGTCCACGGTGCCAGCGGCAAGCCGCACGATCCGGCGGCCTATCCGGGCGATGTGCAGGCCAAGGACCTGGCGGCGCTGGTGGCGGCGCTGGGCCTGGTCGATTACGACCTTGGCGGGTTCTCGCTGGGTTCGCGCACCAGTGTGCGGGCGGTGATCGGGGGGCTGACCCCCAAGCGGCTGGTGCTGGGCGGGATGGGGCTGGAAGGGCTGGCCGGGTGGACCGGGCGGCAGGCCTTCTTCATCGACGCGATCGACCGGTTCGACAGCGTGCGCCAGGGCGATCCGGCCTATTACACCGTGCAGTTCATGAAGAGCATGAAGATCGATCGCGTCGCCGCGCGGCTGCTGCTCGGCACGATGACCGATACCGATCCGGCGGCGCTGGCGACGATCACGATGCCGACGCTGGTGGTCTGCGGGGACGAAGACCGGGACAACGGATCGCCGGACAAGCTGGCGGCCGCGTTGCCGAACGCGGTCCATGCCGTCATTCCCGGAACGCACATGGGCTGCGTGACCAAGCCGGAGCTGGGCCGCACGATCCGCGACTGGCTGGCCGGGTAGCCGCCGTTACCGGAACGGCGGCTCCTTGAACGCGCGCAGCTTGCGCGAATGCAGCCGGGCGCCCTCGGCGCGGAGCAGGTCGCAGGCCGTGGTGCCGATCTGCAGGTGCGCGGCAATCGCTTCCTCATAGAAGCGGTTGGCCTGTCCCGGCAGCTTGATTTCCCCGTGCAGGGGCTTGTCCGAGACGCACAGCAGCGTCCCGTAGGGAACGCGGAAGCGATAGCCCTGGGCGGCGATGGTCGCGCTTTCCATGTCGATGCCAATGGCGCGGCTCAGGCTCAGGCGATGGGCCGACTGGGTATAGCGCAGTTCCCAGTTGCGGTCGTCGGTGGTGGCGACGGTGCCGGTGCGCATCCGCTTCTTCAGGTTCGCGCCGATATCGCCGCTGACCATTTCGGCCGCTCGGGCGAGGGCAATCTGCACTTCGGCAATCGCCGGGATCGGGATTTCCGGCGGCAGGACCGGATCAAGCACGTGATCGTCGCGCAAGTAGGCGTGGGCGAGCACATAGTCGCCAATCCGCTGCGTGTCGCGCAGGCCCCCGCAGTGGCCGATCATCAGCCAGGCTTCGGGGCGCAGCACGGCGAGGTGGTCGCAGATCGTCTTGGCGTTGGACGGGCCGACGCCGATGTTGACCAGGGTGATCCCGGTCCGGTCCGGCCGGACAAGGTGATAGGCCGGCATCTGGTGACGCCGCCAGGCGGTGTCGGACAGCCGTTCGCGCGCATTGTCGGTCGGCTCGTCGATCAACAGGCCGCCCGCGCCGGACAGCAGCGTATAGCCGTCCTTGCCCAGTTGCTGCGCCGCCCAGTCGACGAATTCATCGACATAGCGGTGATAGTTGGTGAACAGGATGAAACGCTGGAAATGCTCGGTCGACGTGCCGGTGTAGTGCGCGAGGCGCGCGAGGCTGAAATCGGTGCGCAGGCCGTCGAACAGGGCCAGCGGGTGGATGTCTTCCATCCCGTCGACCGCGATACCGTCGGCCAGTTCGTCGCCAATCGCGGCCAGTTCGGTTGCCGGGAAATACCGGGCCAGATCGGCCGGACGCAGCGCGCCCAGCCCTGAGCTGGCGTCGATCACGTAGGGGAATGGGATTTCCTGCGCGGAGCGCCCTACCTCAATCTCGATCGCGTAGTCGTCCTGCAGCAGCGCCAGCTGCTCTGTCAGGTAATCCGCAAACAGGGCAGGGCGGGTGATGGTGGTGGCAAAAGTGCCGGAATGGGCGAGCCGGCCAAAGGCGCGGGCCAGATCGGGCCGGGTTTCCTCACCCGCATAGTGCAGGCGGATTTCCGGATAGCACCAGTCACGATTGGCGCGGCGGCTGGCGGGGGGAAGGGTGCCGTCTGCCGCAAAGGCGGCAATGTCCGAACGGAGGGTGGTAACGGCGGTTTCGTAAACGCGGACCAATTCCGCGATGATGTTTTCTGTCTTTTCCATCGCGGGCTTATAAGGCCGTTGTCAGAATATTTCAACTCGGCGCATGAATGTGGTGATGCGGCGGCGAACTCTCGCAGGCCCCAAACGAAGAAAGGGGCGCCGAAGCGCCCCTTTCCGGTATCTTGTGCCTGGGAAGGCGCGAAGCTTAGGCTTCGTCGCCGTCCGCAGCCGGAGCTTCGACTTCGAGGTCTTCGCCGTTGCCGGCTTCGAAATCGATCTCGGCAGCCGCAGCGACGTCTTCTTCAAACATCGCGGCGATCACGTCGACGCCCTGGGCCTGCTGTTCAGCTTCGTCCGGCGAGCGGGCAACGTTGACCTTGACGGTCACGGCCACTTCCGGGTGCAGCTGGACGCGCACGTCGAACACGCCAATGGTCTTGATCGGGCGTTCCAGCACGATCATGGCCTTCGACAGGTTCGCGCCATCGGCGTTCAGCGCGTCGACGATGTCGCGCACCGAAACCGAACCATACAGCTGGCCCGAGTTCGACGAAGCGCGGATCAGCACGACCGACTTGCCTTCGACGTCCTTCGCGTGGACTTCGGCTTCACCACGACGCGAAGCGTTGTCGGCTTCGATCTTGGCGCGGTTGGCTTCGAACACCTTGCGGTTGGCTTCGTTGGCGCGCAGCGCCTTCTTGTTCGGCAGCAGGAAGTTACGGGCATAGCCGTCCTTCACGGTGACGACATCGCCAATGGTGCCGAGCTTTTCGACGCGTTCGAGGAGGATGATTTGCATGGGACAGTCCCTCCTTACTTCACGAGGTAGGGCAGCAGGCCCAGGTGACGGGCACGCTTGATCGCCTGACCCAGTTCGCGCTGCTTCTTCGCCGAAACGGCGGTGATGCGCGAGGGCACGATCTTGCCACGCTCAGACATGTAGTTCTGGAGCAGGCGCGTGTCCTTGTAGTCGATCTTCGGAGCGTTCTTGCCCGAGAACGGGCAGCTCTTGCGGCGGCGGAAAAATGCGCGGGCCATGATTAAAACTCCTCGCGTTCACGACGACGGGTGCGCTCACGATCGTTCTTGCGCATCTGCACCGATGGGCCGGCTTCATGTTCGTCAACGCGGACGGTCATGTAACGGATCACGTCTTCGTTGATCGCGGTCTGGCGCTCCAGCTCGGCCACGACGCCAGCGGGCGCTTCGATGTTCAGCAGCACGAAGTGCGCCTTGCGGTTGCGCTGGATCTTGTAGGCGAGGTTCTTGAGGCCCCAGGTTTCGGTCTTGGTGACCTTGCCGTTGTTGGATTCGACGATTTCCGTCGCAGCGGCGGCCAGGGCGTCGACTTGCGCCTGGCTGAGATCCTGGCGCGCCAGGAACACGTGCTCATAAAGCGGCACGGCAGCTTCCTTTATCTATCTAACCGATCGCTGGCTGATCCGCACCATTGCGGGGCCCCTCCGGCTTTCTTCGTTTCACCGGACAGTCCGGCGAAGCAGCGGCCCTTAGCCGGATTTCGCGCGAATGCAAGCAGGAACGCCCGCTGCAGCAGGAATTTCGCCATGCAGTTGCATTTTGCGCAAGGTCAAGGACGGCTATGCTGCACCTGCTAACAAGGCTCCGTAACCAAGGAGGTACGCCATGTCGGCCGATCAAGTTGTTCTCGCTCCGCAGACCAAGGAACTCAAGACCCGTTCGGGCGCCACGCTGGCGGTCCGTCCGGTGACTCCGCAGGACGAGTCCCTGCTGGAGGAGTTCTTCGACCGTGTGAGCGACGAGGATCGCCGCTTCCGGTTCCTGTCGGCGCACAAGCATCTGGATCACAAGATCCTGGCCCCGATGGTGGAAGTGGACCATTTCCGCACCGAAAGCTTCATCGCGTTCGACGCCGCGACGGGCGTGGTGGTGGGCCATGCGATGCTGGCTTGCGACAATCCGCTCGATACCGGCGAAATCGCGATTTCGGTCTGCGGCAACTGGCGCGGGAAGGGCGTGGGCTGGGCCTTGCTGGATGTGCTGGCCGATGCGGCGCGCGAACGCGGGCTGCGCCGGGTGATCTCGATCGAGGACCGCGAGAACCACGCCGCGATCGAGCTGGAGCGCGAGAAGGGCTTTGTCCCGCACGGGGTGGATGGCGATCCCCATCTGGTCATGCTGGAAAAAGTGCTGCGCTGATCCGCTAACAGGCGGGGACAGGCCGCGACTGGCCCTTGAACCCGGAGGCCTTGCTCCGATAAGCAGGCCGCTGGTTTCAAGGGAAAGTCCTGTCGCATGTCTACCGGCCTGATCGCGCTGCTCGATGATATTTCGCTGATTGCCAAGGCCGCAGCGGCATCGATCGACGATGTCGGCGTGGCAGCGGCCAAGGCCGGGTCCAAGGCGGCGGGCGTGGTAATCGATGATGCGGCGGTGACGCCGACTTACGTCACCGAATTCACGCCCGACCGCGAATTGCCGATCATCTGGAAGATCGCCAAGGGCAGCCTGAAGAACAAGCTGTTGTTCCTGCTGCCCGGCGCGCTGCTGCTGAGCGAATTCCTGCCCTTTGTCATCACCCCGCTGCTGATGCTGGGGGGGTTGTTCCTGTGCTATGAAGGCGCGGAAAAGATCATGGAAAAGCTGGGCGGCGACAAGCACGGCGCCACGCTGGAAGACCCGATCACCGATCCCGCCGCGTTCGAGGAAGAGCGCGTTTCGGGCGCGGTGCGGACCGACCTGATCCTGTCGGCGGAAATCATGGCCATCGCGCTGGCCGAAATCGCCAATACCCCGGTCGTGGAGCGCGGGCTGGTGCTGGCGCTGGTCGGCGTGGTGATCACGGCTGTGGTTTATGGCGCGGTGGCGCTGATCGTGAAGATGGACGACATCGGGCTGCATCTGGCGGAAAAGCCGGGCGCGGCGGCGCAGAAGATCGGGCGCGGGCTGTTGCTGGCCATGCCCAAGGTGCTGACTTTCCTGTCCGTGGTCGGGACCGGCGCGATGCTGTGGGTCGGCGGCGGGATCATCCTGCACGGCCTGCACGAAATGGGCGTGCACGGGCCGTCCGATGTGGCCCACGCGATCCAGCACGCGGTCGAGCAGGTGAGTGGCGGGGCCGGGGCCGTGCTGGGCTGGCTGACGTATGCCGTGGCTTCGGCCGTGGTCGGGCTGGTGCTGGGCGCGGCGGTCGCGCTGGGGCTGCATTCCGGCCAGAAGCTGCTGGGCAAGGCGCACTAGGCGCCCCCGCCGGCCTCAGTCCAGGCGGGCCAGCAGGTCCTTCGCGAACACGGTCAGCGTGTCGTCGCGCGCGCCCATCACCACGATGCGGTCGCCGGGCCGGGCCAGCTCGGCCATCCGTGCGGCGCAATCCTCGCGCGCAGGGATGTGTTCGGCCTGTCCGCCACCTTCGCGGATCAGCCGCACGATCCGTTCGCTGCCTTCGCTGCGGTCGACCGTGCCGCCGAAATAGACCGGATCGCACAGGATCGTCAGGTCGTCCGGCCCCAGCAGCCGGGCGAAAGTCTGGGCAAGCTCATGCCCCATCTGCCGCAGCGGGCCATAGCCATGCGGCTGGAAGAACGCGATGACCCGCCCCGGATGGGCTTTCAACGTGGCGAGCGTGGCGGCGACCTTGTCCGGATTATGCCCGAAATCGTCGATCACGGTCACGCCCCGCGCGCTGGTGCCGACAATGTCGAACCGGCGCGCCAGTCCACTGAACGAGCCGAGCGCGGCGACGGCGGTTGCCACCGGCACCCCGGCCGCATTGCAAGCGGCAATCGCGGCCAGCGCGTTGAACAGGTTGTGCCGCCCCGGAACCTTCAGGACCAGATCGTGCGCGGTGCCGTCGCGGCGGTCCAGCACGGTGGCGGTCAGGCTGGTTGGCCCTTCGGTGACGGAGCCCGGCGCGACGCCGATCATCGCAGCGGGGCTGGCAATGGCGAATGTCACGAGCGCCTGCGCCCGCGCTGCCAGGGCGGCGGTTTCCGCATCGTCCAGATTGATCGCGGCCACGTCTGCGCGGGACAGGAAATTGCCAAACAACTCGCGCAGTTCCTCCAGGCTCTTGTGGTCGAGACTGACATTGCCCAGCACCGCGACGGTGGGGTTATAGAGCGCGATCGATCCGTCGCTTTCATCGACTTCGGACACGAACACGCCGCCTTCTCCGACCCGCGCGGAGGCAAACGGCGCATCGTCGGCGACAAAATTCTTCATCACCGCGCCGTTCATGATCGTGGGATCGCGCCCGGCCTGAACCATGATCCAGCCCGCCATGCCGGTGACCGTGCTCTTGCCGCTGGTTCCGCCGATGGCGATCCGCGCGGGCGCGGCGTTGAACAGGCGCGAGAGCAGTTCGGCCCGGCTCATCCGCGCGCAGCCGAGTTCGCGGGCGCGGACCATTTCAGGGACGGTGTCCTCCACGGCGGCCGAGGCGACCAGCACCTGATCGGCCGAAGTGATCCCGCTGCCGTCCTGCGGGAACAGCGTGAAGCCGAGGCTTTCCAGCCAGGCGAATTTTTCGGGCGTGCGGCCCTGGTCGCGGCTGCGGTCCGATCCGGCCACCTGCGCGCCCTGGCCTTTCAGGATCAGCGCCAGCGGCAGCATGCCCGATCCGCCGATGCCGCAGAAGAACCAGGGGTGAGAGGTGAGGTCAGTCATGCCGCTTGTCGCTAGGCACCAAATCCCCACAACTCAACCATGTTCACCGCCGCTTGCCGCCTTTGTGCGGTGGAAAAGCAGGTTCGGCGCTTTCACGGGGGCGGCTGGCGGGGTAGGCTATGGCCCATGACCCGCATTGCCATCTGCGCCCCGTCTACTCCCTTTGCCGAGGAGGACGCCGCCCGCGTGCTGGCGCTGGCGGCAGAGTTTCCGGGGCTGGAACTGCATTTCCACCCGCAATGCTTTGCCGCCCACGGCCACTTTGCCGGACCGGACGCGCTGCGGATCGAGGCACTGGTGGAATGCGCCAACGATCCCGCCTTCGACGCGGTGTGGTTCGCGCGTGGCGGCTATGGCGCGGTGCGGGTGACAGAGGCGGCGCTGGCGCGGTTCGATCGCGCGGCGCAGGACAAGCTGTTCCTGGGCTATTCCGATGCCGGCACCCTGCTGGGCGGGCTGTACCGCGCCCGGATCGGTCATCCGGTTCACGCACCGATGCCCGGCGACATTCGCCGCGCGGGCGGGGAAGACGCGGTGCGCCGCACGCTGGGCTATCTGGCGGGGGAGCGCGGCGGGCTTGAGCCATCGCTGGATGAACATCCTGCCGTGGCCTTCAACCTCATGACGCTGGCGATGCTATGCGGCACGCCGTTGATGCCGGGGCTGGCGGGGCATGTGGTGATGGTGGAGGAAGTCAGCGAATACCTCTACGCGGTCGATCGCCTGTTCTTTCACTTGACCGCACACCTTGGCGGGATCGCCGGATTGCGGCTGGGGCGGGTCAGCGATGTGCCGGAAAACGACCGACCATTTGGCGCTTCGGCAGAGGACATCGCGCGCCACTGGTGCGCGCGCCATGCCATCCCGTTCCTCGGCGCGGCGGACATCGGGCATGATGTTGCCAACAGGATCGTGCCGTTCGGGCTTGCGGGGCGCGGCGCGGGGCAATAACCGCGCGGCCAATCTTGGGTTTTGGAGTGAAGCAGATGCGCGCATTCGTTTTTCCGGGGCAGGGCAGCCAGAAGGTTGGCATGGGCGTGGAACTGGCCGCCGCCAGCGCCGCCGCCCGCGCGGTGTTCGAGGAAGTGGATGACGCGCTGGGGCAGAACCTCTCCGCGATCATGCGCGACGGGCCGGACGATGCGCTGACCCTTACCGAAAATGCCCAGCCGGCGATCATGGCCAATGCCATCGCAGTGCTGCGCGTGCTCGAACAGGAAGGCGGCATTGCCCTGGCTGACAAGTGCGATTTCGTCGCCGGCCACAGCCTGGGCGAATATACCGCGCTCTGTGCGGCAGGTGCGTTTTCGCTGGCCGATACCGCCCGCCTGCTGAAGCTGCGCGGGCAGGCGATGCAGGCCGCCGTGCCGGTGGGCGTCGGGGCGATGTGCGCGCTGCTGGGGGCGGATATCGACAAGGCGCAGGCGCTGGCCGATGCCGCGGCAGAGGGTGAAGTCTGCACCGTCGCCAACGACAACGATCCGACGCAGGTCGTGCTGTCTGGCCACAAGGGCGCGATCGAGCGCGCGATCGCCCTCGTCAAGGAGCACGGGATCAAGCGCGGCGTGGCGCTGCCGGTCTCGGCCCCGTTCCATTGCCCGCTGATGCAGCCCGCTGCCGATGCCATGGCCGAAGCCCTGGCCAAGACGCCCCCGTCGGCGCTACGCGTGCCCCTGTTCGCCAACGTCACCGCATCCGTGGTGACCGACCCGGCCGAAGTCCAGCGTTTGCTGGTCGAACAAGTCTGCGGCCGCGTTCGCTGGCGCGAAAGCGTGATCGCGATGCAGGCGGCGGGCGTGGACCAGTTCGTCGAACTCGGCGGCAAGGTGCTTGGCCCGATGATCGGCCGCAGCGTCAGCGATGTATCGGTAACCAGCTTGATCGGCATGGCCGACATCGAAGTGCTCATCAAGGAACTCTGAGTCATGGAAAACCGCATGTTTGACCTTACCGGAATGACTGCCCTCGTGACCGGCGCTGCGGGCGGGATCGGCTCGGCGATCAGCCACGCGCTGGCGCGGCAGGGTGCGCGGTTGGCGCTGTCGGGGACCAACCCGGCCAAGCTGCGGGCGTTTCGCGAGGAGCTGAACGATACGTACGGCCACGACCACGTCGAGATCACCTGCGACCTGTCGAACACCGAACAGGTCGAGCATCTGGTTCCGGCCACTGTCGATACGCTCGGCAAGATCGACATCCTGGTGAACAACGCCGGGATCACCCGCGACAACCTGACGATGCGGATGAAGGACGAGGAGTGGGAGCAGGTCATCAAGATCAATCTTGAAGCCGCTTTCCGCCTGATGCGCGCGGCGACCAAGCCGATGATGAAGGCTCGTTTCGGCCGCATCATCACCATCACCAGCGTCGTCGGGGCGACCGGCAATCCGGGGCAGGTGAACTATGCCGCGGCCAAGGCCGGCCTGGTGGGCATGTCGAAGTCGCTGGGGCAGGAACTGGCGAGCCGCAACATCACGGTCAATTGCGTTGCGCCCGGTTTCATCCGCACCGCGATGACCGACGTTCTGCCCGATGCGCAGAAGGATGCGCTGAATGCCCGCATCCCGATGGGCCGGATGGGCGAGGGCGAGGATATTGGCGCGGCGGTCGCCTATCTCGCCTCGAAGGAGGCCGGCTACATGACCGGGCAGACCCTGCATGTGAACGGCGGGATGGCGATGCTCTGACGAAGATCGGGCTGTCGTAATTGTGCAACGCGGGGCACGGCAGCGGTGATAGGACGGGGTAACCTTTCAGGAGATTGCCCTTCATGCGTCTGATTCCCGCCGCTGCCTTCGTCGCTCTTGCGCTGGGCCTGACCACGCCCGCCCAGGCGCTGACCCGCAAGCAGCTCGATTGCCCGGCCAAGGCCGTGAAGCCCGAAGTCGCCAGCCGGATTTCCGAACTCGTGCTGGCGGACAACGAAAATGATCCCGAACTGGATCAGCAATGGGACAAACTCGACGGCGTGGCCGCAGCCTGCATGAAGCAGACCAAGGTCCCCGCCGCGCAGCAAGACGCCTATTACGAATATGCCAAGCTGTCGGCCACGCGCTCGGGGTTCCTGCAGCGGATCACGGCGGCCGGGCTGAAGCCCGCGCTGATTGACGCGACGATGGATGTCGGGCCGGGGCGGACCAATCCGGTTATCACCGACCTGAAGGACGAGCAGGTCGAAAAGCTGATCAAGGCGCTGACCGACAGCGGGGTCGATATCCTCAAGATGGATGAAGCAATCTGGCCGGTCGTGGGCGGGTACCTGCCGCTGACGTCGCGGGTGTTCCAGCTGGAAAAGCAACTGGGCGCTCCCGTGGCTGCGGTCCGGCGGCAGTAACCCCCGCATTTATCCCCAGATTCGCAGGGTTCTGCGCGCTCCAGCCTTGCCGCCCGGGCGGCTTGCGGTAAGGAAGATAGTCCGAATTTTGTCCGCGTGAGCGGCGATTCCGCTCGCGAATCCGCCATTCACGCCCCAGGGGGACACGAGCAGACCATGAAGGCCACCATCGAACGCGCAACGCTGCTCAAGTGCCTGTCGCACGTGCAGTCCGTGGTTGAGCGCCGCAATACCATTCCGATCCTCTCCAACGTGCTGATCGAAGCGGCCGCCGGCGGCACCGTGCGCGTGATGGCGACTGACCTTGACCTCCAGGTGGTTGAAACGATGGGCGCGGTATCGGTCGAGGCGCCGGGCGCAATCACCGTTTCCGCGCACCTGCTGTTCGACATCGCCCGCAAGCTGCCCGACGGCAGCCAGGTCAGCCTCGAAACCGCCGACAACCGCATGACGGTGAAGGCGGGGCGCAGCCGCTTCTCGCTGCCCACGCTGCCGCGCGACGATTTCCCGATGATCGTCGAAGGCGATCTGCCGACCAGCTTTGAACTGCCGGCCGCCACGCTGGCCCAGCTGATCGACCGCACCCGGTTTGCCATCAGCACCGAGGAAACCCGCTATTACCTCAACGGCATCTTCATCCACGTCTCGGACGAGGAACTGAAGGCCGCCGCCACCGACGGCCACCGCCTGGCGCGCTACACCATTGCCCGTCCGGACGGGGCCGAAGGCATGCCCGACGTGATCGTGCCGCGCAAATGCGTCGCCGAACTGCGCAAGCTGCTGGAAGAGGCGCTCGACACCAACGTGCTGGTCGATCTGTCGGCCAGCAAGATCCGCTTCACCCTGGGCGGTGAAAACGGCGTGGTGCTGACCAGCAAGCTGATCGATGGCACGTTCCCCGATTACACCCGCGTGATCCCGACCGGGAACGACAAGCTGCTGCGGCTCGATCCCAAGAGCTTCTATCAGGGCGTGGACCGCGTCGCGACGATCGCCACGGAAAAGACCCGCGCGGTGAAGATGGCGCTGGAAACCGACCGCGTGACGCTGTCGGTCACTTCGCCGGACAACGGCACGGCAGCGGAAGAACTGCCGGCGGACTATCGCTCGTCGGGCTTCGAGATCGGCTTCAACGCCAACTACCTCAAGGACATTCTCGGCCAGATCGAGGGCGACACGGTGGAACTGCACCTCGCGGACGCCGGCGCGCCGACCCTGATCCGGCAGGACGACAAGAGCCCCGCGCTCTACGTCCTGATGCCGATGCGGGTCTGAATTACGGCAATCGCCGGTTTTCAATGGGCGCTCCAGCACGGGGCGCCCATTTGCGTTTGGGGAGAGAGCAATGAGCCACACCGTCCAGGTCAAGCGGGATCAGATCGGCATCGCGCGCATCGTTGAGCAGGCCTTGCCGCCGCTGGGCGAAGGCGCAGTGCGGCTGCGGATCGAGAGCTTTTCGGTCACCGCCAACAACGTGACTTATGCCGTGGTGGGCGACGCATTCGGGTACTGGAACTTCTTTCCGGGCGAGGGCGAGTGGGGCGTGGTGCCGATGTGGGGCCATGCCGTGGTCGAGGCATCGAACCATCCCGACATTGCCGTCGGGGAACGGGTCTATGGCTACCTGCCGATGGGCACGCATCTGGATGTGCTGCCGGTGGGCGTGACGCCCGGCGGCTTCACGGACGGCGCGGCGCATCGCCAGCCGATGAGCCCGATCTACAACCAGTATGCGCGCCTCGCCGCCGATCCGGAGCATGATCCGGCGCGGGAAGGGGAGCGGATGATCTTTGGCCCGCTGTTCAAGACCGGCTTCCTGATCGAGGGGATGTTCCGCCGGGCTGACTGGTTCGGGGCGCAGGCGATGGTGGTGACCAGCGCCTCGTCCAAGACCGCGATGGCACTGGCCAGCGTGGCGCGCGAACGCTCACCACAGGTGCGGCGGATCGCCCTGACCTCGGCTGGCAATGTCGCGTTTGTGGTGGCGAGCGGCTGCTATGACACGGTCCTGGCCTATGACGCGATTGGCGATCTGCCGCAGGTGCCCAGCGTTTCGGTCGACTTTGCGGGCAATGCGGCCGTGTTGCGCGCCGTGCATGAAACGCTGGGCGATTTGCTGAAGTATTCCTGTACGGTGGGCGCAACCCATGTTGGTGCGGGGTTCGGGCAGGCGGGCGCGCCGCTGCCGGGTCCGACGCCGACGCTGTTCTTCGCGCCGGATCATGCCGTGGCGATGATTCAGGACATTGGTCCCAAGGCATTCGGTGCGGAAGTGGCGGCCAGCTGGCAGCAGTTTCTCGGCCATGTCGCCGGGGCCGTGCGGATCGAGGCGCGCGGCGGACTGGATGCGGCCGTGACCGCGTTTGCCGCGGCAGCGGATGGCAGCGCCGATCCAGCGGTCGGGGTCGTGATCCGGCCTTAGCCGCATGTAAGCAGGCCGGTCACCCCGGATCGGGTCCGGGAGGACGGGGAGAGGGGGGAACCCTCTCCCACTCAGGTCAGATATCGACGACGATCTTGCCGAAGTGCTTGTTCGCGGCCTGATGCCCAAATGCGGCAGCCAGTTCGACCAGCGGGAAGTGATCGGAAATCACCGGCTTGATGCCGTTGGCCTCGATTCCGGCGATCATGGCGAGTTGCTGGGCGCGGCTGCCCACGGTCAGGCCCTGGACGCGCAGGTTCTTGGCCATCAGCATGGCGGTCTGGACTGGCCCCGCAAAACCGGCCAGCACCCCGATCAGTGCAACGTGGCCCCCGACGCGGGTCGCCATCATCGATTGGTCAAGCGTGCCCGAACCGCCGATTTCAACCACGGTATCGACGCCCACGCCGCCGGTCAGTTCCAGCGCCTTCATCCCCCAGGCGGGGTTTTCCTTGTAGTTGATGAGGTCATCCGCGCCGAGCGCCTTCAGCCGCTCCAGCTTGGCGTCGGACGAGCTGGTCGCGATGACCCTCGCGCCCGCCGCCTTGGCGAATTGCAGGGCGAAGATGGATACCCCGCCGGTGCCTTGGACCAGCACCGTATCACCCGGCTTTACCGCGCCATCGACAAACAGTGCGCGCCATGCCGTCAGGCCCGCACACGTCAGCGTGGCGGCTTCGGCGGCGGAGTAGCCCACAGGGACGCGGGTGAACCAGTGCTGCGGGGTGACCACGACCTCCCGGGCATAGCCATCGATCCCGTCACCCGGCACGCGGGCGAACGAGGCGGACGGCACCGCCCCGTCCAGCCAGTCCGGGAAGAAGGTGGAGACGACCAGATCGCCCACCTTGAATTCGGTCACGCCATCGCCCACGGCCTCGACCGTGCCGGCGCCGTCGGACATCGGGATGCGGCCCGGCTCGGTCGGGATCATGCCCGCCACGACCGCGAAGTCGTGAAAGTTGAGCGAGGACGCGGCCAGCTTGACCCGGATTTCGCCGGGACCGGGCTGGCCGGGATCGTCGGCAGTGCCCGGCAACAGGGTTTCCAGGCTCGCCGGGGATCCGACGCGGACTACGGTAATGCTCATCTTATTCGGCTGCCTCCAGCATGGCGGCGCGCTGCGGCCCGCGGATCAATCCGCCGGGGGTCGCGCCCGTCCAGTTCCCATCCTCGAACGTGATAACGCCCGATTTGATGGTGGCGACATAGCCTTTGGCCCGTTGCAGCAGGCGCTTGCCGCCAGCGGGCAGGTCAAATGCCATCCACGGCTTGCCCAGCTGCAGGTTGTCGAAATCGATCACGTTGAGGTCGGCGACATAGCCCGGCGCGATCACGCCGCGATCGTCGAGGCCATAGAGCCGTGCGGTATCGAGGCACTGGCGCTTGACCGCGTGTTCCAGCGAGAGCCGCCCGCCGCGCTTGCGATCACGCACCCAGTGCTGAAGCATGAAGGTCGGGCTGGCTGCGTCGCAGATCGTGCCGCAATGCGCCCCGCCATCGGACAGCGAGTTCACGCAGTCGTCGCGGTTCTGCAATTCTTCAAGGAAATCAAGGTTTCCGTCGGCATAGTTTAGGATCGGCAGATAGATGAAGCCGGTGCCATCATCCGCCGTCAGCAGGTCATAGGCGTATTCGTCGGCCGACTTGCCCGCCGCTGCGGCGCGGGCGGCGATGCTGGCGTCGGGGCCGGGTTCGTAATCGAAATCGGCGTCCATTTCGAACTGCGCGGCCCACCCTTCGGCGATCACGCGGTAGAGGTGGACGATGTCGCTTTCGGGGTAGACGTTGGCTTCGGACAGGACGCGAGCCTTGAACGCGGGGTCCTTGAGCCGGGCGACGGCCTGATCCCAGGGCAGCGTGTCGAGCTCGGCAATGCTGGGGCGGAAGCGGAACGGGTGGACCGTGCCGCGCCAGGCCATGATGATGCCGTTGCCGCGCAGCGCGATGGCGGCGACGATGTTCGCGCCGGTTGCGTTCTGGCGGTCCATCTCCGCGATCTGTTCGGACAGCGGCAGTTCCTTGGCGATGGATTGCAGCGCGGCGAAGGTGACGGGCAGCCCGGTTTCGCGGCTGATCGCGCCCATCCACTCAAACTCGTTCCATTCGCGCTTGAGGTCGCTGGCCAGTTCGAACACGCCGTGACCGACCTTGCCCATCGCGCGGCCGATGGCGATCAGTTCCTCGGCGGTGGCAGTGGTGCCGGGGACGACTTCGCCGTCGATCGACTTGTGAATCACGGTGCGGCTGGTGGAAAAGCCCAGCGCCCCGGCGCGCACGCCTTCCTCCACGATCTCGGCCATTTTCGCGATGTCGTCCTGGGTCGGGATCGCGCCCGGCTTTTCGCGGTCACCCAGCACATAGGCACGCACCGCGCCGTGCGGCACATGGGTGCCGACATCGACCGTGCGCGGCAGGCGCTCCAGCGCGTCGAGGTATTCGGGGAAAGTTTCCCAGTCCCACTTCATCCCTTCGGCCAACGCGGTGCCGGGGATGTCCTCAACCCCTTCCATCAGCCCGATCAGCCATTCGTGGCGGTCCGGCGCGGCGGGAGCGAAGCCGACGCCGCAATTGCCCATCACCACCGTGGTCACCCCATGCCAGCTGGACGGGGCCATTTCCGCATCCCACGTGGCCTGGCCATCGTAATGGGTGTGGATATCGACCCAGCCGGGGGCAACGATCTTGCCGTCCGCATCGATTTCGCGCGTGGCATCGCCGCGCACGGTGCCGACGGCGGCGATCAGCCCGTCCTTGACGGCAACGTCGCCGGCAAAGCGCGGGGCGCCGGTGCCGTCAACGATCGTGCCATTGCGGATGATCAGGTCATAAGTGGCCATATCGAACTCTCCCGTCATGGCCGACTCTGCCGGGCGGCCATTTAACTGGGCGATTAAGCCATGGCTCGCCGCCCGTGGCAAGCACGGGTTTGTCAGTGAGGCGAACAGTTGGGCCGGGGCTATCGCCGCGCGGCGATCATGTCATCCACGTGGACGAATTTCTCGCGCGGGGCGCCGTCGCGGGCGCGCTGTTCTTCCGCGGCTTCGATCTTTTTCCAGTCGCGGAAAGTGACGACTTCCAGCCCGCGCGCGGCGGCCAGCGCATCGAAGCCGGGACGCCCCGCCTTGCCCGCGCCCGCGCCGATGTCCTCGGCGATCTTCTCGACAATGCCGAACCCGTCGGGGCGGTTGGTGCCGATCGTCCCGGACGGCCCGCGCCGGGCCCAGCCGACGCAGTACAGGCCGGGCAGGATGCGCCCTTCGTCGTTGGCAAAGCGGCCCGCGCGTTCATCGAACGGGACATCGGGGATGCGCGAGGTCTGATAGCCGATGCAGCACACCACCAGGCTGGCGGGGATCACATAGGTCTCACCGGTGCCGATGGCGCGGCCGGCCTCGACCGTGGTGCGTTCCACCTCGATCCCTTCGACCTTTCCGGTGCCAAGGATCGCCCTGGGGCTGGCGAAAAAGTCGAATTCGATCTCGATCTGCGTGTCGGCATAGTGACTGGCGGGGATTGCGGCGAAGCTGCGCAAGTGGTTGACGGACTTGCGCATGCCGGGTTCCAGCAGCGCGTCCTCGCCCACCTCCGGCAGGTCCTGCGGATCGACCCGCGGCGCGGCGCGCGACAGGTGCGAGAGTTCACCCAGTTCCTTGGGCGTCATCATGATCTGGTGCGGCCCGCGCCGCCCCAGCACCACGATCCGGCGCAGTTTCGAGGTGTCCAGCACGTCGAGCGCATGGGCGACAATGTCGCTGCCATCGAATTCGGCGCGGGTCTTGGACAGGATGCGGGTCACGTCGAGCGCGACGTTGCCCATGCCGATCACCACCGCCGTATCGCCCGACAGATCCGGGTCGAGCGTGGCGAACTGGGGGTGGCCATTGTACCAGCCGACGAATGCGGCGCTTCCATAGACACCGGGCAGGTCTTCACCGGGCAGGTCCATCTTGCGGTCGTGCGGTGCGCCGGTGGCCAGCACGACGGCGTCGTAGAGGTCCTGCAATTCGGGGATCGTCACATCCTGCCCGACCTTGACGTTGCCGACGAAGCGGACGTTGTCGGACAAAGCCGTGGCCTCGTAACGGCGCGATACGCCCTTGATCGACTGGTGATCGGGCGCCACGCCCGTGCGGATCAGCCCATAGGGCACCGGCAGCATGTCGAAGATGTCGACGCGAACGTCATCGCCCCACTGTTTCTGCGCGGCCTCGGCCGTGTAATACCCCGCGGGGCCCGAACCGATGATCGCGATGTGGCGCATTCAGGCTGCCTTTCTTTCCCCTGGATCGGGAGCGCCCAGGAACTCCCGGATGGTGGCGATGGTCTGATCCTGATGGCTGAGCATGAACAGGTGCCCGCCGCCCTCGAACACTTCGAGGCGGCTGTTGGGGATCAGGGTCTTCAGGATATGGCCGTTGGCCAGCGGCACGATCTGGTCCGCGTCGCCCATCATGATCAGCGTATCCTTTTTCAGGAACGGCAGGCCCGGCGCGCTGGTCCAGCCCAGCATGGCCAGCAGCTGATACATGTAACCGCGCGGGGAAGGGGGGGTGAGGCGGGCGATGTGTTCGCTCTTTTCACCGACCATCCCGCCGTAGAGCGTCTTGAAGTTCTTCGCCATGTAATCGTTGTCGATATAGCGGCGCGGGTTGGCCATCTTGGTCAGCGCGGCGGGGTTGCCGGGGACCATCAGCATGCCCGCGCTGGTCGCGATCAGCACCAGCCGCCGCACGAAATCGCCATGTTGCAGGGCGAAGTGCTGAGCCATGCCGCCGCCCCACGAGACGCCCATCAGGTCCACCTGCTCGGCGTTGAAGCGCTTGAGCAGTTCCTTCGTCTGCCAGGCCACGGTGAAGGCGTTGTAGGGGATCACCGGATCGGGCGAACCGCCGACGCCGGGCATGTCGTACATCATGAAGGGCCGGTCGGTCAGCGCTTCGGCCAGCGGGGCAACAGCCTCGATATTGGCGCCGATGCCGTTGAAGAACAGGATCGGCAGATGCTCGCTCTCCATGTCCCAGCGCCAGCGGGCGACGCGCAAGGTGCGTCCCCCCACCACTTCCATCGAGAATTCGCAGGTCAGTTGTTCGGTCAAGTCAGCAACCCTTATGCCTCGTCCAGCACATAGCGGCCGGGGGCGGGGTCCATCGGCGGGTGTTGCTTGCTGCCCAGCGAAGCGGGGGCCGCAATCAGCTTGCCTGCTCGATTTCTCACCCACTCCATCCAGAACGGCCACCAGCTTCCCGACACTTCCTCTGCCCCCTGAAGCCACTCGTCAACATCGGCGGGGGGATGGCCGGGCTTTTTAGACACATAATAGCGCGCCTTGGGGTTGCCCGGCGGGTTGAGGATCGCCTGCATGTGCCCGGCCTGGCTGAGCACGAACGTGACATCCTTTGACCCGAACAGCTGGGTTGAGCGATAGCACGCGCGCCAGGGGGTGATGTGATCGGTCGTTCCGCCCAGGATGAACAGGTCGCTTTTGACCTTGGACAGGTCGATCGGGTGGCCCGCCATTTCCACTTCACCCTGCTTGGTGAAGGCCAGCGTTTCGAACAGGTGCAGGAAATCGCCCATCAGCGTGGCCGAGAGGTTGGTCGCGTCCGCGTTCCAGAACAAGACGTCGAACGCGGGCGGATCATCGCCCATCAGGTAGTTGTTGATGACATAGTTCCAGATCAGGTCGTTCGGGCGCAGCCAGGCGAACCCGCGCGCCAGCGAATGCCCGGCGCTTGGCCAGCGCCAGCCCGTTTTCGGAAATCAGCGATCCGGCCTCGATGTCGTTCTGCTTGGGGTGCAGCACGGTGACCATGAAGGTCAGCGCGCCCAGCCGCGTGTCGCCATCCGCCGCCATCCTGCTGGCCAGGATCGCGCCGGTCTGCCCGCCGGAACAGGCCGAGGACACGTTGACCTTTTTCGCGCCGGTAATCTCGCACACCACGTCGATCGCCTTGCGGCAGGCGGCGATGTAATCGTCCATGCCCCAGTGCCCTTCGGCCTTGGTGGGGTTCTTCCAGCTGATGACGAAGCACTGGATGCCGTTGTCGACCTGCCATTTCACCACCGACTTTTCCGGCGACAGGTCGTTGATGTACATCTTTTTGATTTGCGGCGGAATTGTCAGCTGCGGGATGGCGTGGACCTGCTCCGTCGTCGGGGCATACTGGATCAGTTCCATGATCGCGTCGCGATAGACGACGCTACCCTTGGACGTGGCGATGTTTTCGCCCAGCTTGAACGGCTTCTTGTCGACCTGGCTGACCATCCCCTTGTTGTTGACGATGTCGTTGTAGACGTTCTTCAGCCCCTTGATGACCGACAGGCCGCCACTGTCGATCAGCCGCTTCTGCGCGGTGGGATTGCCGACCAGCGTGTTGGTGGGAGCCAGCCCGTCGATGATGATGTTGGCAATGAAATTGGCGCGGTCGCGCTCCAGTTCGTCCAGCTGGAGTTCCTCCAGCCAGTGCTTCATCCCGCGCTGCACTGCCAGATAGTATTGCGCCCCGGCGCGGAAGAAGGGGTTGTAGCGCCACGCCGGGTCCATGAAACGCTTGTCCTTGGGGTCTGGCGCAAGGTCGGACTTGCCGGTCAGGATCTTGACCACGTCATCGCCGAAGGACTGCATGTGGCGGACGGTCCGGGCCGGATCGCTGGCGGTTTCGCGCAGCAGCAGCGCGACCGCGCCGACAAAGTCCTCTCTGGCGAGGCCGACCAGCGGCCCCAGCGCGGTGGTGGATTGCGCGGCTTCGTGTTCAAGCGGCGAACTGCCCTTGGCCATCCGGTATTCCCCCTAGTGGCTGGGTAACCGCGTTTGCTAACGCGGCTCCTCTGCCTTGTCATTGCCGCGATCATGCACCGGCTGACAGTGCTTGACAAGCCACGCTCCCGCGCCTCCGAATGGTGCCTTACGGCGGACAAACTTGGTAAATTTAACGTTTTTTCAAACGCTGCAGCTCATGGTCGCTTCCCTATGGTCGCCACACCCGCCCGCCAGCCAGCCGCAGCGCCGCGCACACCCGTTGTGCGCGACCGTGCAGCCGCGCCGGGCGAACTGGCTGAAAGGCCGCGGGACAGCGTGGCTGGGCAGCCAGCCAAATCACCCCCGCGGCCAGCCCGGACGGCGCGTTCCGATCCGCGCAAGCGGTCCGGCCGCAACGACGGGCTGCGCGATCTGATCGAGCCGAACTGGGTCCTGCTGGCCCCAGCCATGGCCGGGGCGCTGGTGCTGACCGGCATCGCGACGTTGAGCATCCCGCCGTTGCTCTCGGCGGTCCTGGCCCTGCTGGCTATCGCGATTACCGCCGCCACGCGGGTTGCGCTCAGGCTTGAACGGTCGCGCCTCGACACGGCGCGCCAGCGCTGGCTGCTGATGCTGGCCGTGGTGGGTGCGCCGATGGCGCTGTTCGGCTTTGCGATGGGTTCGTGGACCACCCGGATTGCGGGGCAATGGGATGGCACGCTGGGCATTCTGGTGATTATCGGCACGCTGGCGGCGCTGATACTCAACCGCCGGGTGACAAGCATCATCACCGCGCAGGTCTCGCTCTGGACTGGCACCGCGATAGTCTTTGGCGCTTCGGGGACGTATTTTTCGCTCGCGGTTGGCGCGCTGGTCGGCATCTACACCGCCTATCGCCAGGCCCGCGCCGATGCCGCCGTGGCCCGGATCGAGCGTGAACGCGAACGGGTGCAGCAGCGCGCCGAGCAGATTCTCTCGGACTTCGAGGAGACTGGCCAGGGCTGGTTCTGGGAAACGGATCGGCGCGGGGCGCTGACATATGTTTCGCCGATTGTGGCCCAGGTGCTGGGCAAGCAGCCGGGGTCATTGCTGGGGCGCCCGTTCTCGACCTTGTTCACGGCCGATCCGCAGGGGCAGGAAAGCGAACGCACATTGGCGTTTCACCTCACCGCGCGTTCGGCCTTCAGCGAACTGGGGCTGCGCGCCGCAACCCACGATGAGGAGCGCTGGTGGTCGCTGAACGGGCGACCGGTCTACGACAGCTACGGCAATTTCGTGGGCTTTCGCGGGTCCGGTCATGACCTGACCGAAAAGCGTCGCTCGCAGGAACACGCCTCGCGGCTCGCGCATTATGACTCGCTGACCGGTCTGGCGAACCGGCTGCAGATGGCCCAGACGCTCGAGAAGATCCTCACCGCGCCCAATCGCGAGCACCGCGCCTGCGCGGTGTTCCTGCTCGATCTCGACCGGTTCAAGCAGGTCAACGATACGATGGGCCATCCGGCGGGCGATGCCCTGCTCAAACAGGTGGCGAGCCGGCTGGAGCGCGCGGTGGGTGAAACCGGGCGGGTCGGGCGGCTGGGCGGCGATGAATTCCAGGTGATCCTGGCCGGTCATCACCGCCGCGAGGATCTGGCCGCGCTGGCCAAGCGGATCATTCACGACCTATCGGAGCCTTACTCGATCGAGGGGCATCGCGTTGTCATTGGCGCATCGGTGGGGATCGCCCTGTCTCCGGATGATGGCGTGACGTCCGAAGCGCTGATCCGCAACGCCGACCTTGCGCTCTATGCCGCCAAGGACGGCGGGCGCGGACGGCATCATTTCTATGCCGCCGACCTCCACAGCGATGCCGAGGAACGCCGCCTGCTGGAACAGGACCTGCGCGATGCGCTGACGCATGGCGGGCTGGAACTGCACTATCAGCCGGTGGTCCACACCGCGACCGAACGGATCACCGGGTTCGAGGCGCTGCTGCGCTGGCAGCATCCGACGCGCGGCTGGATGTCTCCGGCCAAGTTCATTCCGGTTGCCGAGGATACCGGCCTGATTGCGCAGATCGGGGAATGGGCGCTGCGCACGGCCTGTCATGACCTGGCGTCCTGGCCGGACAGCGTGCGCGTGGCGGTCAACGTTTCTCCGCTGCAATTCGCCAATCCGGCCTTGCCGGCGATCATTACCAACGCGCTGGCCGCGGCGCAGGTCGATCCGGCGCGGCTGGAACTGGAAATCACCGAAAGCGTGTTCCTGAACGATGACGCGACGACCGACGCGATGTTCAAGGCGCTGAAGCGGGTTGGGGTGCGGCTGGCGCTGGACGATTTCGGCACCGGCTATTCCTCGCTCGGCTATCTGAAGAACGCGCCATTCGACAAGATCAAGATCGACCAGAGCTTCGTGCGCGGGGCGACGATCGCGGGCAGCCGCAACGGGGCGATCATCGCCTCGATCGTCAGTCTGGCCGAAGCGCTGGGGATGGAAACGACCGCCGAGGGCGTCGAAACGCTGGACGAGCTGGACCTGGTGCGAATGCTGGGATGCAGCCACGTGCAGGGCTATATCTATGAACAGCCGCTCAGCGTGGCAGTGGCGACCCAGCGGCTGATGACCGGGCTGACCGCGATCGCGCGCGGGCCGCGCGCCGCCCGGGCCGCGCGCCATACCATGCTGCGCAAGATCGTGCTCGACCACGGCGGACAGCAGTATCATGGCACGATCCGCAACATCTCCACCACGGGCGCGCTTGTGGAAGGGCTATGGAACGTCCCGCCGGGGACGATCTTCCGGATCATGTTGACCGATACCCAGGTCGTCACCGCGACGGCCCGCTGGTGCAACGAGGACCGCATGGGGATCGAGTTCTCCGCCCCGCTGGAAGTCGACGAAAGCGGCCGCATTGCCGCGCTGGCGCCGCCGTCCGAACGCCCCCGCCAGGGCACGCTGCGCCGCCGCGCGTAGGGCGCTTGTTCCGGCGGCACGATTGCTCCGGCGTATTAGGGAAAATGCAACCATGTCCGGTTATCCAATCGGAAGGGAATTTCATGCTCATCCGGGGGTAGCAAGCAGCACCGATCATGACTGAGGAAAAGGGCAGCACTTTCGGACGGTTCCGTTCCTTGCTTGGCAGCAAGGGCGATGAACGTGCTCGTCCGTCTGCTCGTCCCCTCGGCGATCAGGAAAGCCAGCACGCGCTGGACCTGATGCGTGATTACGAACGGTCCGGCATCGGCTGGTTCTGGTCCAGCGACAGCGAAGGCCGCATCACCTACCTGTCCGATTGCATCGCCCAGAAGATGGGCGTGGCGCCAGAGGAACTGCTTGACCGCCCGGTGCAGTCACTGTTCGTACTCGACCGGGATGAGGACGACACGATCGAGCGGACGCTGCCGCTGATCTTCAGCGCGCGCAAGACGTTCGTCGAACTGCCGGTGCGCGCCGCGCTGGAAGAGCACGAACTGTGGTGGTCGATTTCCGGCCGCCCGCAATTCGGCGCGGATGGCGCGTTTGCGGGGTATCACGGCAATGGCATCGACATCACGGCAACCCGCCAGAACCAGAAAGACGCCTCGCGTCTGGCGCAATACGATTCGCTGACCGGGCTGGCCAACCGCCACCGCATGGGCAAGCGGCTGAACGCCACGCTGACCGCCTACAAGGCCAGCAAGCGGGCCTGCGCGGTGATGATGATCGACCTCGACCGGTTCAAGCAGGTCAACGATACACTGGGCCATCCGGCGGGCGACGAGCTGCTGAAGCAGGTCGCGCAGCGCCTGCAGCGCGTCGTCACCGACAAGGGCTGCGAGATCGGCCGCCTGGGCGGTGACGAATTCCAGATCATGCTGCCCGACATCGACGACCGCGGGCGGCTGGGCGAAATTGCCAAGACGATCATCACGATGGTGTCGCAGCCCTATCAGATCGAGGGCAGCCGCTGCGTGATCGGCGCATCGGTCGGGATCGCCATTGCGCCTTACGACGGGATTGCTAGTGAGGACGTCGTTCGTTCGGCCGACCTTGCGCTCTATGCCTCGAAGGGAGGCGGGCGCGGCCAGTTCCGGTTCTACTCGTCGGACCTGCACAGCGAAGCCGAACGTCGCCGCCAGATCGAGGAAGACCTGCGCGATGCGCTGGCCAAGGGCCAGATGCGCGTGGTCTATCAGCCGATCGTCAGCACCGCGACCAACAAGGTCGTCACGCTGGAAGCATTCACCCGCTGGGAACACCCGGACATGGGGGATGTGCCGCCGTCGGTGTTCATTCCCATTGCCGAGGAATGCAACCTGATCGGCGCGCTGGGCGACTGGGTGCTGAAGCAGGCCTGCATCGATGCCGCGCAATGGCCCGGCAGCGTCAAGGTTGCGGTCAACGTATCCGCCGCGCAGTTCACCAATCCCGGTTTCGCCTCCAGCGTGGCGCAGGCGCTGGCGCATTCGGAGCTGGCGCCGGAGCGGCTGGAACTGGAGCTGACCGAATCGATCTTCCTGGGTGACGAATCCGCAACGCAGGAGATGTTCGCCCAGCTGAAGATGCTCGGCCTGCGCCTGGCGCTCGACGATTTCGGAACAGGGTATTCCTCGCTCGGCTACCTGCAGCATGCGCCGTTCGACAAGATCAAGATCGACAAGGGCTTCATCCGCGGGGTCACGCAGAAGGAAAGCCGCAATTCGGCGATCATCGCGGCCATCGTCAGCCTTGCCAACGCGCTCGACATGGACACCACCGCCGAGGGGATCGAGGCCCACGACGAGCTGGAAGCGATGCGCCGGCTGGGGGTCAAGCAGATCCAGGGCTATATCTATTCGGCCGCCGTCAGCTTCGAGGAAGTCTGCGAGGCGATGCTGAGCGGGGACTGGGTGATCGAACCCAGCGGCCCCAGCCATTATCGCCCGGAACGCCGCACCGTACTGCGCAAGGTTGGCCTGATCCACGAAGATCACCGCTATGAAGCGACCATGCGCAACTTGTCGCGCACCGGCTGCATGGTCGAAGGGCTGCTGGACGTTCCGGTGGGAACGATGTTCGTCGTGGACTTCGGCGAAGGTCAGCTGTCCGTGGCCCGCGTGCGGCGCTCGGCCGGAGCCATGCAGGGGCTGGAATTCGAAGTCCCGCTGGTTGACGACGGGGCGGGGGGGCTGTGCACGCGCAACCGCGTCTCGCCCTATGTTCTCGCCCAGGCGGGGATGCCGCTGGCCGCATTGCCGGCAGGCCAGTATCCGATGCAATTGATGCAGCAGCCGGGCATGGCGCTGTCGCTGCCAAAGTTCGGGCAGGTCGAGCCAAAGGGCAAGGGGATGCGGGCAGCCTGATTCCGGCCGACTGCGCAAGGCTGCTGACAGGGCGCGCGCGCGCTGCTAACGGCGCTGCGGTGCCACTGCACCGCACCCTTATATAAAGATTCCCATGACCGACCTGGCCCAGATCCGCAATTTCAGCATCATCGCCCATATCGACCACGGCAAGTCCACGCTGGCCGACCGCCTGATTCAGTTCACGGGCGGCCTGTCGGAGCGCGAGATGAGCGCGCAGGTGCTCGATAACATGGATATCGAGAAAGAGCGCGGGATCACCATCAAGGCCCAGACCGTCCGCCTGAAGTACAAGGGCAAGGACGGTGTGGATTACGAGCTGAACCTGATGGATACGCCCGGCCACGTCGACTTCGCCTATGAAGTGTCGCGCAGCCTGGCCGCGTGCGAGGGCGCGCTGCTGGTGGTGGACGCCGCGCAGGGGGTGGAAGCGCAGACGCTCGCCAACGTGTACCAGTCGATCGAGCACGACCACGAGATCGTCCCCGTCATCAACAAGATCGACCTGCCCGCCGCCGATGCGGAGAAGGTCAAGGCCGAGATCGAGGAGATCATCGGTCTGGACGCCAGCGACGCGGTGCTGACGTCGGCCAAGTCCGGCATCGGGATCGAGGACGTGCTGGATGCCGTCGTCGCCCGCATTCCTCCGCCCACGGGTGATCGCACCGCGCCGCTGAAGGCCATGCTGGTCGACAGCTGGTATGACCCCTATCTGGGCGTGGTCATTCTGGTCCGCGTGATCGACGGCGTCATCAAGAAGGGCTTGCAGGTCAAGTTCATGGCCGGCGGAACCGAACACCTGATCGACCGCGTCGGGTGCTTTACGCCCAAGATCGAGCATCTGGATGAGCTGGGCCCCGGCCAGATCGGGTTCATCACCGCGCAGATCAAGGAAGTGGCGCAGGCCAAGGTGGGTGACACCATCACCACCGTCAAGCAGGGCGCGACGACCGCCCTGCCGGGCTTCAAGGAAGTCCAGCCGGTGGTGTTCTGCGGGCTGTTCCCGGTCGATGCGGCGGACTTTGAAAAGCTGCGTGAATCCATCGGCAAGCTGCGGCTCAACGATGCCAGCTTCAGCTTTGAAATGGAAAGCAGCGCGGCGCTGGGGTTTGGCTTCCGCTGCGGGTTCCTGGGGCTGCTGCACCTGGAAATCATCCAGGAACGCCTGAGCCGCGAATACGACCTGGACCTGATCACCACCGCGCCGTCGGTGGTCTATCGCATCCAGCTGCGCAAGTCGAAGACCGACGACGCGCGCGAGATCATGCTGCACAACCCGGCGGATTATCCCGATCCCAGCCGGATCGAGCAGATCGACGAACCGTGGATCAAGGCGACGATCTATACGCCTGACGAATATCTCGGTTCGATCCTCAAGCTGTGCCAGGACCGGCGCGGCATCCAGACCGACCTGACCTATGTCGGCGGGCGCGCGCAGGTGTCGTACGAGTTGCCGCTCAACGAAGTGGTGTTCGATTTCTATGACCGGCTGAAGTCGATCAGCCGGGGCTATGCCAGCTTCGATTACGAACAGATCGGCCTGCGCGAAGGCGATCTCGTCAAGATGAGCATCCTCGTCAACAACGAGCCGGTCGATGCGCTGTCGATGATTGTTCACCGCGGCGTGGCCGAGGAACGCGGGCGGCACATGTGCGAACGCCTGAAGGACCTGATCCCGCGCCACCTGTTCAAGATTCCGATCCAGGCGGCGATCGGCGGCAAGGTCATCGCCCGCGAGACCATCGCCGCGATGCGCAAGGACGTGACCGCCAAGTGCTATGGCGGCGACATCAGCCGCAAGAAGAAGCTGCTGGAAAAGCAGAAGAAGGGCAAGGCCCGGATGCGTGAATACGGCAACGTCCAGATCCCTCAGGAAGCGTTCATCGCTGCGCTGCGGATGGGCGAGGAATAGCCCCGGGCTTGCCCCGCCGGGGTCAGAAGCTGGCGTTGAGTGTCAGGCTGGCGGTGTGATCGATCCGGTCGTGGCCGGTGCGCACGACATACTGGTTGAGGTAGCCCGGCTCGATCGTGAAGGTCTTGCCGGCAGGGATCGCCACGCCGGCGAAATTGCGCCACAGGCCCAGCCCGCCGCGCTGAAACGTCGTCTCGTTCAGGCCGACGAAGGGCTCGGTCCAGGCGATGGCGCGGACTTTGCCGGACAAGGGCGCGGACAGCCGCAATTGTTGGCGCATCCGCCAGCCGGTGCCGTCCCGTCCTTCCAGCCTCCGCTGCTCCAACCGGGTCCGGCCGGTCAGGGTCACACCCTTGCCATCGCCCAGCAGGCGGAACGACAATTGCTGGAAAATCCGGTGTTCGTGGGTTCTGACGGGGCCGGTCGGATCGGTCATGACATAGGCATAGCCGAGATAGGCGGTGGTCGTCGGGTCGATCCGGTAGCCGATGGCCGGGCGGACCAGCAACTGGCCAAGCCGCGACGCGTCGTCGGTGAAGCGCTCCTGCGCCTCAAGCCACAGCACCGTGTTCCCGCCGAGGTCCACCGTCGCCGTCTGGGCGAGCCAGATGTTCGCATCCTCCTCTGCCGCCAACGCGGGGTTAGGCGGCAAGAGCAGGGCAAGGGCGCTGGCCAGCGCGGTTGCGGTGCGAAACATCCGGCTCTCTCCCCGATCAGAAGCGGTAACTCAGGCCGCCGCTCACCACCCACGGATCCAGCGAGTGCCGGGTCTGCAGGGCCAGGGTGTTACCGGCGTAGAAGCTGGCGGTCGTGTCCACGAAGTAACGCTTGGCATCCAGGCTGACGCCCAGCCCCTTGTCGTTGAGCGGGATATCCATCCCGGCCTGCAGGGCAACGCCAAAGCTGTCGGACAGGTTGACGCGGGTGGCGCCAAGCGCCGCCGCATCCGCGCCGACACCTTCGCTGAAGATGAAGAAGCGCGTTGGTCCGGCGCCGATGTAGGGTTTCACGCCGCCGAGGTCGAAGTGGTACTTCAGGGTGATCGTGGCCGGCAGGATGATCGCGTCGTTGACCAGCGAAGCGCCGGCCAGCGGGCCCTTGCCGGAAACGTCATGCGGCGTGACGCAGCAGATCGTCTCGACCGAGAAATTGGGCGAGAAGAAATATTCGACCGCCAGCGTCGGCACGACCGAATCGCTGGCCTGGCTGTTGCTGGTGGCGGGGGCGCCGATCAGGTTGGTGCGCACTTCGGTGATTTCGCCGGACGGCAGGACGCCGGTGGCGAAAGCTGTTGATTGCCACTGAGATTTGACCCGGGATTTTCATCGAGAAGTGACCCGGGTGGTGGTTATGTCCCGCGGTGCGGGTTTGAGGTCAAGCGGGTGATTTTTCCTTTCTGGTTTTGGGTGCCGCCGAGCTGGCCCTGAACCGGAAGCTGTCATTGCCGGTCTCGAGGATGTGGCAGTGGTGAGTGAGGCGATCGAGCAGCGCGGTTGTCATCTTGGCATCGCCGAACACGCCGGCCCATTCGCTGAAGCTGAGGTTGGTTGTGATGACGACGCTGGTGCGCTCGTAAAGCTTGCTGAGCAGGTGGAAGAGATACCCGCTTGGCATGTTCGACGAAGCCGTCGAAGGGTCGCCCCAGCGGCATCAGGCTGGCAACCTCGGCGGCATGCGCATCGGCAATGGTTCCCGGCAGAACGCCATGCTGGATCTGGCCCCACTGCGCGATGCAATGCGCCTCGAGCCAGGCATTGAGCTCATCGATATCCGGGAAGGCAGGCATCACCTGCCACAGTCGCCGCCGTGCATCCTGAACGTTCTTCTCGACCTGGCCCTTCTCCCATCCCGAGGCCGGGTTGCAGAACTCGGGCTCGAACAGATAGTGGCTCGCCATGGCGGCAAAGCGGGCGTTGACCTGCCGGGCCTTGCCGGTGCCGATCTTGTCGACTGCCGTCTTCATGTTGTCGAATATCCCGCGCTGCGGCACGCCGCCCAGAACACGGAAGGCCTGGGTCATGGCGTCGAACAACATCTCATGGGTCTGGAGCGGATAGGCACGCACGATGAAGGCCTTGCTGTGCGCCAGCTTGGTGTGCGCGGCCTGCAGCTTGGTCTGCTTGCCGGCGATTATGGCCCAGTCCTCGCTCCAGTCGAACTGGAACGCCTCGCCTGGCTGGAATACCAGCGGCACGAAAGTCCCGCGCCCGCTGGTCTGGGCGTCGCGTTGACGGTCAGCCTTCCAGGATCGCACGAACGCCGCCACGCGGTTGTAGGAACCGTCGTAGCCCAGAACCACGAGATCCGCGTACATCCGCCTGGCCGTGCGCCGCTGACCGCAGCCAAGCTGCCGGTTGTCAAGGACCTCGATGCCTTCGTGTTCGAGGGCACCCCGATCAACGAGGGGTTGGTGCGTTCGCTACACGCGGGTTCGTTCCTGCCAGGACGGCGCAATATCGTGCTCATCGGCGGGACGGGAACCGGCAAGACCCACCTGGCCACCGCGATCACCGCCAGCGTCGTCTGTTCCGGTGCCCGCGGCCGCTACTTCAACACGGTGGACCTCGTCACCCGGCTCGAGGAGGAAGCCCGCATCGGCAAGGCCGGCGCCATGGCCGCCCAGCTCAGCCGGCTCGACGTCGTGGTCCTCGACGAATTGGGCTACCTGCCGTTCGCCAAATCAGGCGGGCAGCTGCTGTTCCACCTCATCAGCAAGCTCTACGAGAAGACCTCGGTCATCATCACCACCAACCTGGCGTTCGGCGAGTGGCCCACCGTCTTCGGTGATCCCAAAATGACCACCGCGCTGCTCGACCGCATCACTCACCATTGCGATATCGTCGAGACCGGCAACGACAGCTGGCGCTTCAAGCACCGCAGCTGACCACCTCGAAGAAACGCCTTCGCGCTGCTGCCGTCTCCGGTCGGGCTACGCCCTCCCTACGCCGCCAGCAGCGCGAAACCTGCGCCCAGTATCAACCGACCCTCGCAGCGCAAAGGGGGTCCCTTTTGCGCGCCGATAGGGGGTCCCGATTGGACGCCGATTGACACCGGAAGGTTGGACGCGGGTAAATTTATGTGCCTCTACCGGCTTCCGAAGCGAAGATCGCGATGCCGAAAGGATGAGTGATATCGAGGTTTTACGGCTCTGCACCGGAACTGGTGCGGTCGAGAGCTTTGGAGAATATCGGGCCTAAGAGAGCATATCTGCCCCAGCACAGCAGATGTGCAGTGGAGAGGCTAATACCTATAACCCTTGAAACGCTGCGGATTTTTTGCGCCTGGCCCATGGAATAGAATGATTCCAATAGGTTAAATGGCGGTGGGAAGTCGACCGGCGTCGAACCTTCTTTTGTGGATGCCGCTCGGTTTGCAAGGATTTTCTGAACTTATGAACGCGTGATCGAGTGCGGTCTTTTGTCCGGCCTTTTGTTGCGCACTTTTTG
>NZ_BMZD01000006.1 GCF_014652615.1 Novosphingobium arvoryzae | reverse complement strand
ACCGGGCCGAAAAGGCCAACCCTCACGTCTCAAAAGCCGCCATCAGACCCCTCGCGCCGCCGTCAAGCCAAAAACAGCCGGTTCTTCGAGGTGTCCAGCTTATATCTTGCTCTTGTGTTTCCCAGCTCTTCAGCCTTGGTCAACCACGATATTTCAGTCATCGGCAATCCATCCAGGGGCAAGTCTGGGTATGACTGAGATATGTAGTACGCCGCATCGTCATTGCCGGCTTTGTAGGATGCCAAAAAGCTTTTTTTTGCTGCAGTATGTTGCTGTCCAGAAGCCGCTATGTATCCATCAATGTAGTGTCGATAGGAAAATAGCTGGCCAGTTGGATTTTTTCCTAAAGCATCCTTCGCTTTTGATAAATAAGGGATCGATTTTTTTTCATCTTTAAGAGAAATGCTATAATATTTGATATTTAATGCCTTTCCGAAATATGCCTTGGAAAGAATTAGTTTTGCCAAATCAGTGTTGAGGGCGGTTGACCCAGTGATAAGATCTATGGCTGAATCGTATTGATTCATTTTCAAGTATGATAAAGCTAAGCGCAATTCGCCTTCTGGAATATCGCTTTGGTTCTTTGTCGACCCAGACACCTTCGTCAGTCTTGTAAAATCCTGAGCGGCTACATTTGATCGAGCCTCGCTTAGCCTATCGTTTTGGAGCTCTAATTCCCGAAGACACAATTGACGACGTTCATCAATTCGTCTCCGATTAGCCTCTTCGGCCTCCCGCCTGGCTCGCCGGGCAGTTTCCTGAGCTAGTGCCTCTCTTCTTGCCTCTTCGCTACGCCTGGCTGCTTCTTGCCTAGCGATAGCAGCTGCTCGTTCAGCTTGCTGTCGGGCAGCCTTAGCTCTCGCTTCCTCTAAAGCTCTCAGCTTAGCAGCCCTAGCTGCTGCAGCTTTCCTAGCTTCCGCTTGTTGCTGAGCCTGTTCTGCCTTGTTGAGCGCACCTATGACTGAGTTTTGAGGTGCCGCATATACCTCGCCACCTGCTCCTCCTCCGGCAAGGATGGCTACCACCAGAGCCGCTCTCTTGTATGGGCGATCCACCAGGAAAACCTCACTTCGCTTCGTAGGAATGAGTTTGTAGGGAGTAGATAATATTATTCAGAGGTATTAATAAGCCCCCCTTTGTATGAGAGGCTCCCGCCCCGGTCTGGACGCCCTTCATTCGGCCTGAAAATATCACTCACAGTCAAAAACGGTCTTGCCGAGACCGAGCAGAATTAATTTCCTTTGATCAAAGTCAGCTATTGTTTTGATCAATCCGCCGAATTTATAGAGGTTTCGGCCCTTCTCTTTTTTTGGCCTATTATGTTCTAAATAAACTCCGCCGCTTTGTTCCTTGATGACGCCAAACTCCACTTTCAGATATATGTCGGCTGCGGGGCAATCCATTTTAAGATTATAACCGATAGCAATATCGTAATTCTTTCCGGGATAACCAAAAGCATCGGTTGCCCGCATCCTTTCTAATGCCTCTATGCGCCTGTCTTGTTGGTATACGGCTTTATAAGATCGAAAAGCTATCTCAGGACTTTTTTTTACTCCAAGACCATACTCATAAGCCATTCCTAAATTAAGCTGGGCATTAAGACTGCCTTGGTTCGCTGCCATTAGGAGGTAGTCTATCGCTCCACGATAATTCCTTTCCCCCAAGCTGCCATCTTGGAGGGCCTGACCGAGTGCCTCTTGAGCTTCAAGGTATCCAGCATCTGCGGCTGTTCTAAGTAGCTCTAAGGCCTTGCGCTTGTCTTGAGGGACACCCCCTGCTGACGCATACCGTTGGGCCAAGAGGAGAAGAGCTTCAGGGTTCTGTGCCGTCGCTAAAGCTGTCAAATACTTTATAACGAGCGGATCGCTTTGGCTGCTTGGGTTTAAGGAAGCGGTCCTAATGTACCGCATCTGCGCTTCGGTAGACCCGAGCTCTGCCGCCATTTTGTACCAAGCCTCCGCATCTGTGGCCGAGGGAGCAACATATTCACCTTTTTCGAATATTCGTGCTAAGGCCAATGCCGCCTGTGCATCTCCGGCTCTCGCTTTTTGCTCAAGCTCAGTTCGTTGGTTCTGGGCATTTATCTCGTTTATGCGTCGCAGCTCCGCAGCCTTTTGCTCCGCCTCCAGCAGCGCCTGCCTTCTGGCCGTTGCCTCTGCCTCCATTGCTGACCGCCTAGCCGCATCCTCTGCCTGTATTCTCGCTCGTCGAGCGGCCTCCTCAGCCGCCGCCGCCCGCCGCATCTCCTCACTGCGCCTGGCTGCTTCTTGCCTAGCGATAGCAGCTGCTCGTTCAGCTTGCTGTCGGGCAGCCTTAGCTCTCGCTTCCTCTAAAGCTCTCAGCTTAGCAGCCCTAGCTGCTGCAGCTTTCCTTGCGGCGGCTTGTTGCTGAGCTTGTTCTGCCTTGTTGTACGCACCTATGACCGAGTTTGTGACCACTCCCTGGGCTAGGCAAACGGTACTACTGAGATACGCAGCTGTAGCGGCTGCCAACCACTTTGCTGGCCGCACCATGCGTTGACTTAATCCCTGTCTACTGCAGTAGCATCTGCGGCGGCAGCAGCAGCAGCATCTGCAGCAGCATCTACGGCGGCATCAACGGGAGGGGCGACTTCCGGAACTTCGGTGGCACTTGCAGCGCCCTTGAGCTGTATTCCCCTCCGCCGGGCTTCGTCGATCACCGGCTTCAAGAGGTGAGACGTCAACACCTCGGCAAACACTTCGATCTTGTCGCTGGCATTTTCGACCGATGAGACGATCATTTTTCCGTCGTCGGTCGGCTGGACGTTATAGTCTATATCGACCTTGAAGTAGTCAGCCGAACGTTCAATGCTGGACTTATCAGCTAGAACATCGACGGAATCGAGCCCTGAGTCATGCCGCACGTCGTCGGCATCCTTGATCATCGCTATCCCGTAAACGACCTTGAGGGTCCCGGTGCAATAACGCTTTGTGCTTTGCGGATCTGATTTGGAAGTGCGGATTGCCTCGATGGAGAATTTCAGCTGCGCAATCGCCGAACGGATTTTGGACGTCAGGATTACGGGATTTCCGTCTGATCCTCTCACCCTCGGTTCAGCTGCCTTTTCAATGGCATCTTTTAGAGCGTTGATGGTTGCGTCAGTTGCATCCTGATCGCTACAGTCTGTGGTTTTTTGGACGGCACTACACCCTGACAAGGAGAGCGCAATACCAGCGGCAACCGCCGCTCCGAGCATGACCTTTTTCATCCCGCCCCTAACGTTTCCCAAACCTCGCCCGGATTTCCCCTGAAGCCTGAGCAATTGGATCATCTAAGTCACCACTCAATACCATTTGGCGGATAGTTACAAGAACTTTTGATGTCATTTCAACATCATCACATTCAATGGCGAACTTGCCCTTCTGCAACTCGATGGAATTCTTTCCATATTTGATATGAAGTAGATATTTGCCCTTATCGTCGATCCAAGCCCAGGATGTGCGGGGTAGCAGTCCGTCCTTCGCATTCTGAATAAGATCGATTTGCTGATCTATGCGTCTTACGAGTCGTTGGCGGCGCTGGACGATGGCGTTGATGGCCTCAGGTTTCTTGGCGGCAACAAACTTCAATTCCATGATCACATCTCCATATTAATGTGATCAACGTCGGCGCAGCCCTATAAGAATGCCACGGTTTCGGTTCGTTCAGCTCTGTCCGCCAAACTTTTGCAAATTGATTGCCATCTCTCGGCTCAAGGGCAGCTGACGGGCATAAAACCTTTCGATCTGCTCGACCGAAGTTCCAGCATTCTTGGCGAGGTTGTAGATGTTCACCTCACCATGGGACAGGACCAGCCGCATACAGATGGCTGTGTGTCGCAGGGAGTAGATCGTGTACTTGATCCCTGCCGATGGATCGTCCTTGATCCCCGCTTCGTCGAGGACAGTTCGGAACAGTTTCTGGACATTCCGGGCCGCTGTTTCACGGTTCCCATAATGTGGATAGAAGAGGTGGTCGCTAGGTTTGGCGTCCGGGTACCGGCGAAGGATGCGTTCGTATACTGACACAGCGCCGGGCATCGAGTTCGCCACTCGGTATCCTGTCTTACCTGCTCTGACCGTGATAAGCAGTCGGCGGGGATCGGTGGCTACCGTGATGTCGGAATGCCTCAGCGCATAGACCTCGGACACTGTTGGTCGGACAAATGAATGCGTCAGGAACAGGACCAGATCGTAGAGTTCGTCGGTAATAGGAATGCCACGGACCTTGTGCTGCTTTTCGCCAAGCTCTTTCGTCTTCTCGATGACGGATTTGTAAACATCCTCATGCTTCGCCACCAGCGGATGAAATGGAAAGTACGAGCGGGGTGCATCCTTTTGCTTGGCTCGTGGCGTAGCTGGAACGGCATCAATCACGCCATCATCCCGAGCCACCTTCAACACATTACGGAATGTGGCGGTGAGGATGTTCCGGGTTGAGGTGGAGAGGTCAGGACGATCCGATTGGATCTTGTCCATTGCCTCTTGGTATTCCCGGGTCCTGATTTCTCGAACATCCTTTTGTCCGAGCAGACGGTAGAGTCCCCAAGCTTCGTTTTCGAGGCAGTATCGAATGTCACGAGCATAGTTGGAGTGACGTTCGCCATTGGCCACCATCCGATCAGCCTTCTGGATCATCCGTTTCCCGTAGGCTTCAAACGTGAACTGACGTTCGACCCGTTTGACGCTGCCTCGGATTTCAGCGGCGATTTCTTCCGCAGCTAACCGAGCCTTGATGCGGGAAGTCTCTTTGGTCGAACGGACCACATACTTCTTAGTCCGTGCATCCCGCACCCGGCACTGCCAGTAGGGACTGGCTCCCACCTTGTAGATTGCGATGCCACGTGAGATCAGTATGATCTCTTCCGACAGGGCATTTCTGCTTTTCGCAACCATTTGCACCCAAGCGATTAATTTAAAGCCAAATGTGGGCAATAGGCTCGGTTGCAAAAGGTGTAAACAGGTATTATAAACTAACTAATAAGATATTGATTTATAAGGTGTGTGCGAGACCTTTTAATCAGTAGGTCGCTGGTTCGAACCCAGCAGGGCTCACCACCTTTTCAATCATTCGCATGGCATTTTTCCGTCCCGCTTGGCCTCGGGATCCGCACCGGTAATCGGGTTGCGATCTGCTGAACGGATTGTGCGGATTCGTCGTGTGCCGACGTCAGGAAGTGGCAATTGCCGTCGGGCGCATCGTCTGGGCGGCCGATCCTTCAATGCTTCAACCCATACGCCGTGCAGAATGCCACCAGTGCGTTCGAAACGGCTTCCGGGGCTTCTTCCGGCGCGCTGTGGCCGACGTTTTCCAGCAGGGTCTTGGAGACCAGCCCGGGGTAAGTCTCCTCCATCGCATCATAAAGTGGATGCATCAGATCCATGACGGGATCGGCCGCGCCGCCGATGAACATGGCGGGCTGGGTCACGGGTTGCCCGGCCAGGGCGGCGGTCAGGTCCCAAGTGCGATCGCGGCAGCGGTAGTGTGCCAAGGGGGCCGCAAACCCGGCTTTGCTGTATTGCCGGACGTATTCACCGAACGCCTCTTCGCCCAGCCATGATGGGGTAAAGCCGGGGTCCGGCAACACATCGAGCACGGTTTCACCGGGCCTCACGAACAGCCGCCAGCGCTGGGCTCCCGTGGCCTGCCCTGAAATGGCGAAATGAATGCCGCGCAGCGACTTGGTGATGTCAGCATCAAGCTGGGCTTCGGCGAGACCCGGTTGCTGGAAGTAGTGGTGGTGCGACTTGCCACCAAACTGCGCCTCCAGCGCTGCCCAGCCCGTGCTGGGACGCTGCGCTTCCCGCGGGCCGACGACCGTGCTGATCAGGGCCAGGGCCGGAAACAGGTCTGGCCTGAGCCTTGCAGCATAAGCCGCAATCCATGCACCCAGATCGTGCCCGACCAGAAGCGCACCTGGCTCGTCCAGGGCAGCCAGCAGCGCAACCACATCTCCGGCACTGTGCAGCAGGGTGTAGTCCTCGACGGGATCGGGTTTGCCGCTTTCGCCAAAACCCCGAATGTCCGGGGCGACCACCCGGAACCCGGCCTCGCTCAGTGCGGCGATCTGGTGACGCCACTCGAACCAGGTGTAGGGGAATCCGTGCAGCAGGATGACGAGCGGCCCCGCGCCTTCCTCCACGTAATGGATCGCAAGGCCGTTGGCTTCGATCGTGCGATGGCTGAAGGCGGCCGGGTCGTTCACGTTGCGCATGGCGCCGATGATCGGGGCCTTGCTCATCGCACCGGCTTCGTCCCGATCACGCCGGCGCGCTGCATCTGGCGGACGGTGGGCGGATAGTCGGCCACGGCGTAGTGCTGGGTGCAGCGGTTGTCCCAGATCGCCACGCTGTTCGGCTCCCACGTCCAGCGGACCTGGTATTCGGGGATCGTGGCCCGGCGCACCAGGTCCATCAGCAGCCAGTGATGACCGGGCGTGAAGTCGTTGCCGTAACGCACGTTCTCGCGGGTGTGGAAATTGGTGAAGTGGGTGCTGTAGGCGCTGACGTAGAGCACCTTTTCACCCGTTTCGGGGTGGGTGATGACCACCGGGTGCTCGGCGTCCGGGTACTGCGCCTTCAGGGCATGGCGCTGCTCGATCGGCAGCGAGGCGCCAAAGCTCGCCTCGATCGAGTGGCGGGTGTAGAGCCCGTCGATCTGTTGCTTGATGTGCTCGGGCAGGTCCTCATAGGCCTTGGCCATGTTGGCCCACATCGTGTCGCCGCCCACTTCGGGGCACTTCACGCAGCGTAGCACTGCCATCTTCTGCGGGATTTCCCGCCAGGTCACGTCCGCGTGCCAGTTGTTTTCGAGGTAGTTGGGCTTGCTGTTTTCATCCTTGTAGATGTTGACCAAGCCTTCGACCCGGGGACCCTCGGCGGAAAAAGGATGGTCCTCAAGGTCGCCAAACCGGCGTGCGAAGGCGGCGTGCTGCTCGGGCGTGAGGTCCTGGTCGCGGAAGAAGATGACCTTGTGCGCCAGCATCTGGCGGTAGATCTCGTTGAACAGATCGTCGCTGTCGATGGCGTCCTTGATCTGGACGCCTTTCAGCTCGGCCCCGATGTTGCAGGTCAGTCGCTTCACTTGCATGTCCATTCTCCCTTCCCGTTTGTTCGCAATCATCAAATCGGCATCGCGGCCCCGGCCCTGCCCGCCGTCCAGACCATTGCCAGTCCGCAACAGGCGAGCGGGCGGCCGCGAAGTGTTGAAAGCTTGGATATCCTGTGGCCGGGGCAGAATGATTGCCATTTCGTGTCACACAATTAACATCTCGCGCCAGAAGGAGGGGCGATGCCGATTCAACCGCATATCCGCGCAGTGGCTTTGCTCGATCTTCCCGCGGTCGCGCTGGAAGCGGGAATCGATCCCTATGCCGCCATGCGCGACGCCGGGATCGACGCCGATACGCTGCACCGCCCGGACATCACCATTCCGGCCGATCGCGTCGCCTGGCTGCTCGATAGCCTGGCAGAGCGTTCAGGCATTGCCGATCTGGGGATCCGCATCGCGATGCGGCGGCGGCTGGCCAACCTGGGCGTGATCGGCCTTGTCCTCGGCCAGCAATCAACCATGCGCGATGCCTTGGCCATGACCCAGCGCTACCGCCATCTGATGACCGACGCGATGAGTACCCACATCGAGACCGAGGGCGAGATCGCGACCCTGATGGTCGGGTTCGCAACCGGGTCATCGGTCCCGGCCCGGCAATTGCGGGAACTTGCGCTTTCGACCTACATTCACCTGTTCCGGCTGCTGTCGGGCGAACACTGGGTGCCGCTGGGGGTGCACTTTTCGCATCCTGCGCCCAAGGGTGCGACGTTTCATCGCCGGTTCTTCGGCTGCCCGGTCCACTTCAACAGTGCCTTTGACGGGCTGGAATGCCCATCGGCCGATCTCGACCGGCTCAACGTCAATGCAGACGCTGCATTGGCCAGATATGCCGAAGGCCTGCTGGATACGCTGCCGGCGCCGGAAGGAAACGCGATCACCAGCATGGTCAGCCGGCTGATCCACGCGTTGCTGCCGATGGGGCGGGCTTCGATCGGCCATGTTGCCAAGGCGCTGTCGCGAACCGTCCGTACCCTGCAACGCGAACTGGACCGCGAGGGCGTGGCATTCACCGCCATTCTCGCCGACATTCGCGCCGACCTTGCGCTGGAGCTGCTGCGCGACCAGTCCCAGTCAGTCGAGGAAATCGCGCTGCGGCTGGGCTACTCGCATCCTGCGGCCTTCATCCGTTTCTTCCGGGGCAGATTCGGCCCATCGCCCGGCGAGTGGCGCAAGATCCGGCTGGCGCCCTTACGGGCCCGCTGATGATCATGCCGGGCACCGGCCTTGTCTGCATCGGCCTTGTCTGAACGCGGTGGCCGCTGGCCTTTGAGGACAAGCGGTGCTAGGGGTGCAGGGCATTATCGCCTGTAGCGGATATCGGGGCCACGGCTCCCTTCACTCACCCTTCAAGCTCTTGCACGGTCGGCGGACGCGTTTGGCGCGTCCGATGCCGATGGGATTTGTTATAGTACGGAAGCGAGCAGGGATTGATGGCAGGATACAGGGAACCGGGTTTCAACGACCGCGTGGCAGCCGCAGCGGCGGCCCGCGCCAAGGCGCTGGAGTTGCTGAAAGGCAAGGGGCCGGTTGATCCGGCGGTGCAGGCGGAACGCGCCGCGCGGGCGGCCGAGCGGGAGGCCGCGCAGGCGGCAAAGCGAGAGGCGGCCCTTGCCGCGCGCGAGGCGAAGCGTGAAGCGCTGATCGTGAAGAAGCAGGCCAAGGCCGAAGCGGCGGCCGCCATGATCAAGCCGGAACTGACCGAGGCTGAGCGCAAGGCGGCCCGCGACGCGCGCTATGCCGCGCGCAAGGCCCGCAAGAAGTAGCGCGGGCTATCTCCGCCTCCAACCCGATGGTCGGCCATGACTGGATCGGCACGGCGCACGCGCCGGGCGGCGTGGAACTGCGCCTGATGCAGCGGGACGATGAATTCACCATCCTGCTGGAATTCGACGAGCTGATGAGCACGCGGGCCAGCACTTCGGAGCGGGCGCTGGCAACGCTGACCGCAGCGCGGCTGGGGCCGCAGGCTGCGCCGGAGTGGCTGATCGGTGGCTATGGCATGGGCTATACCCTGCGCGCGGCATTGGCTGCGCTGGGTGACGATGCCGTGGTCACCGTGGCGGAAATCGTGCCGGAAATCATCGAATGGGCGCGTGGGCCGATGCAGGCGCTGACGGCGGGCTGCCTGGACGATCCGCGCGTGCTGCTGGTTCAGGAAGACGTCGCGCTGCTGATCGGCGCGGCGCGCGACTGCTATGACGCGATCCTGCTGGATGTCGATAACGGCCCGGACGGCTTGGTCTGCCGCGAGAACGACGAACTCTATCACCGGGACGGGCTTCATGCCGCGATGGCGGCGCTCCGCCGGGGCGGGATTCTGGCGGTCTGGTCGGCCCATGGCGATCCGGCGTTCACCCAGCGGCTGAGCGACGCCGGGTTCACAGTGGATCAGGTGACCGCGCTGGAAACCGACCACGAACGCGGCGCATCCCACGTGATCTGGTTCGCCCGGAAGCCCTGAATTCAGCCCGGATCGGGCCTACATCCGGAACACGCCGAAGCTGGGCCGATCGGGCACCGGGGCCAGGCTGCACGCATCCAGCGCCAGCCCCAGCACGTCGCGGGTTTGGACCGGGTCGATCACGCCGTCGTCCCACAGCCGGGCGGTGGCGTAGTAAGGATTGCCTTCGTCCTCGTACTTCTGGCGGATCGGGGCCTTGAACGCCTCGGCCTCTTCCGGCGACCACCTGGCTGCGTCGCGGTGGACGGTGGCGAGCACGCTGGCGGCCTGTTCGCCGCCCATCACCGAAATGCGCGCGTTGGGCCAGGTGAACAGGAAGCGCGGGGAATAGGCGCGCCCGCACATGCCGTAATTGCCCGCGCCAAAACTGCCGCCAATCAGCACTGTCAGCTTGGGCACTTGCGCGGTGGCGACGGCGGTGACCAATTTGGCGCCGTGCTTGGCGATGCCTTCGGCCTCATACTTGCCGCCGACCATGAAGCCGCTGATGTTCTGCAGGAACAGCAGCGGAATGCCGCGCTGGCAGGCCAGTTCGATGAAGTGCGCGCCCTTTTGCGCGCTTTCCGAAAACAGCACCCCGTTGTTGGCCAGGATCGCCACCGGGTGGCCGTGGATATCGGCAAAGCCGCAGACCAGCGTCGCGCCGTAGAGCGCCTTGAATTCATGAAACTCGCTGCCGTCGACGATCCGCGCAATCACTTCGTGGACATCATAGGGCGCGCGGACGTCTTCGGGCACGATCGCGTAGAGGTCTTCCGCCGGATAGAGCGGGGCGCGGACTTCGCCCTGCGTGGCGTGCTGTGTGGTGCGCGGGGCCGGCAGCGGGCCGAGGTGCGAGACGATGTCGCGCACGATGGTCAGCGCGTGTTCGTCATTGTCGGCCAGATGATCGACCACGCCGGACTTGCGCGCATGCAGATCGCCGCCGCCCAGCGCCTCGGCGCTGATTTCCTCCCCCGTCGCGGCCTTGACCAGCGGCGGTCCGGCGAGGAAGATCGTGCCCTGTTCCTTCACGATCACCGTCTCGTCGCTCATCGCCGGGACATAGGCCCCGCCCGCGGTGCAGCTGCCCATCACGCTGGCGATCTGGGTGATGCCGCGCGCGCTCATGTTCGCCTGGTTGTAGAAGAACCGGCCAAAGTGATCGCGGTCGGGAAAGACTTCGGCCTGGTTGGGCAGGTTCGCTCCGCCGCTGTCGACCAGATAGATGCAGGGCAGGTGGTTTTCCTGCGCGATTTCCTGCGCGCGCAAGTGCTTCTTCACGGTCATCGGGAAATAAGTCCCGCCCTTCACCGTCGCGTCGTTGGCAAAGATCATGCACTGGCGGCCCGCCACGCGGCCGACGCCGGTGATGATCCCTGCGCCGGGCACCTCATCGCCATACATCCCGTTCGCGGCGAGTTGCCCGACTTCGAGGAAGGGTGCCCCCGGATCGAGCAGGCGCTCGACCCGCTCACGCGGCAATAGCTTGCCCCGCGCGACATGGCGCTCGCGGCTGCGCGCATCGCCGCCCAGCGCGGCAGCGGCCACACGGGCGCGCAGGTCCTCGGCCAAGGCGCGGTTGTGCGCGGCGCGGGCCTGCGCTTCCGGGCTGGTGAGGTCGACGGCGGATTGCAGGACGGGCGCGGTCATCACCGCGCCCCGATCAGTTCGCGGCCGATCAGCATCCGGCGGATTTCGTTGGTGCCCGCGCCGATGTCCAGCAGCTTGGCATCGCGCAGGAACCGTTCGACCGGCCAGTCCTTGGTATAGCCCGCGCCGCCCAGTGCCTGCACCGCCTCACCCGCCGCGCGGAAGGCGTTTTCGGACGCCAGCAGGATTGCGCCCGCCGCGTCGAACCGGGTCGTCTGGCCCGCGTCGCAGGCCTTGGCCACGGCATAGACATAGGCCCGCGCGGACTGCACCGCGACGTACATGTCGGCAATCTTGGCTTGCATCAGCTGGAAGGAACCAATCGGCTGGCCGAACTGCTTGCGCTCGCGCACATAGGGAATGACCACGTCGAGACAGGCCTGCATGATCCCGATCTGCATCCCGGCCAGCACCACGCGCTCATAGTCCAGCCCGCTCATCAGCACGCCGACGCCGCCGTGGAGCGGGCCCATGACCTGTTCTTCGGGCACGAAGCAATCGTCGAACACCAGTTCGCAGGTCGGGCTGCCGCGCAGCCCCATCTTGTCGATCTGCTGGCCGATGGAGAAACCGGGCATCCCGCGCTCGATCAGGAACGCGGTGATCCCCCGGCTGCCCGCTTCGGGCGAGGTCTTGGCATAGACCACCAGCGTATCGGCATAGGTGCCATTGGTGATCCAGAACTTCGTGCCGTTGAGGCGATAGCCGCCCGGCACCGCATCGGCGCGCAGCTTCATCGAGACGACGTCCGACCCGGCGCCGACTTCCGACATGGCGAGGCTGCCGACATGCTCGCCCGAAATCAGCTTGGGCAGGTATTTCGCCTTCTGCTCATCATTGCCCCAGCGGCGGATCTGGTTGACGCAGAGGTTGGAATGCGCGCCATAGGACAGGCCGACCGAACCGCTCGCCCGGCTGACTTCCTCCACCGCGATCACGTGATCGAGATAGCCCAGGCCCAGCCCGCCCCATTCTTCCTCAACCGTGATGCCGTGCAGGCCCAGCGCGCCCATCGGCTCCCACAGCTCGCGCGGGAAGCGGTCGTTGCGGTCAATCTCTGCCGCCAGCGGCATGATCTGTTCGTCGGCAAAGCGGCCTGCCGCCTCGCGGATCATCTGGGCGCTTTCGGTCAGGCCGAAGTCAAAATCTGGGGTGGCGCGCATGGGGCGGTTCCTTGGTCTGAGGTTTCGGTCAGGCAGCGGCGCTGCGCTTCAGCATCGCGGAGCGCAGGCAACTGCACACCACTTCGCCGCGCTGGTTGATCAGCTCGTGATGGAACACGACGATCCCGGCATTCGGGCGGGATTTCGATTCCTTCAGTTCCACCACTTCGCTGGTGGCGCGCATCGTATCGCCGATGAACACGGGCTTGGGCATCACCAGCTTGTCATAGCCCAGGTTGGCAACCAGCGTGCCCAGCGTGGTATCCCCCACCGACAGGCCGACCATCAGCGCGAAAGTGAAGGTGCCGTTGACCAGGATCTGGCCGAATTCGCTGGCCCGCGCGGCTTCCACATCGATGTGCAGCGGCTGGGGGTTGTGGGTCATCGTGGAGAACAGCAGGTTGTCCGTCTCGGTCACGGTGCGGCGGATCTCATGCTCGATCCGCATCCCCACCTGCCATTCGTCGAAATGCTTTCCGGCCATGTCAGGCGGCTCCTTCTTCAGCTTCAATCCGCGCGAGCAGTGCCTCGACCTGCACTTGCGCTCCGGCGCTGACCTTCAATTCGGTGACGATCCCGTCGAACGGCGCGGTCAGGGTGTGTTCCATCTTCATCGCTTCCAGCGTCAGCAGTTTCTGTCCGCGCGTCACCGCCTCGCCCTCGGATACGGCAACGGCGATGACCTTGCCCGGCATCGGCGCGAGGATCGCCCCGTCGCCCGCCGCCGCGCCGTGGACGCCATCGCGCCGCCACGGCTCCAGCCGCCAGACCTGCCCCTGATCCATCACCAGCGCGGACGCCGCAGGCTGCGCGGTGCCGTGGCCAGACAGCGCGATCTCCACCGGCTCTCCGTCCAGCAGGAAGCGCGCGCGCAGCCGGGGCGCGGCGTTCAGCCGGAAACCGGGCGCATCGGAGCGGGGGACGAGGGCTTGCGCGGCACATTCCAGCGCGGCGTCTGATGGAACGGGCGGCTGCGCCAGCGTATCGCCGTCGCGCCCGATCAGCCCGGTATCGACCGTTCCGGCGCGGAATTGCGGATGGGCCAGCGCCTTGACCAGAAACGCCGCGTTGGTGCGCACTGGCCAGACGGCGGTGCCGCGCAGCATTTCGTCCAGCCGCTCCACCGCTTGATCCCGGCTGGCGCCGTGGGCGATGACCTTGGCGATCATCGGGTCGTAGAACGGGGATACTTCCGCGCCTTCGTAAACCCCGGTGTCGATCCGCCCGCCGTGGGCCGAACCGAACCGCAGCACTTCCAGCCGCCCGATCGAGGGCAGGAACCCGCGCGCCGGGTCTTCGGCATAGAGCCGCGCTTCCATCGCCCAGCCGTTGATCGTCAGATCGTCCTGCCGGCACGGCAGCGGTTCGCCCGCCGCAACGCGCAGTTGCCATTCGACCAGATCGACCCCGGTGATCGCCTCGGTCACCGGGTGTTCGACTTGCAGGCGGGTGTTCATTTCCATGAACCAGATGCGGTCCGCGCGCAGCCCTTCGCTGCCGTCGGCGATGAATTCGATCGTGCCTGCGCCCTCATATTGCACCGCTTGTGCCGCGCGGACGGCGGCGGCGCAGACGGCGGCGCGGGTGGCCGCGTCCATGCCGGGGGCGGGGGCTTCCTCGATCACTTTCTGGTGGCGGCGTTGCAGCGAGCAGTCGCGCTCGAACAAGTGGACCACGTTGCCGTGGGCATCGCCGAACACCTGCACTTCGATGTGGCGGGGGGAGAGAATGTATTTCTCGATCAGGACGTGATCGTTGCCGAACGAGGCCGCCGCCTCGCGCTGGCACGAGGCAAGCGCATCGGCGAAATCCTCGGCCCGCTCAACCAGCCGCATGCCTTTGCCGCCGCCGCCCGCGACCGCCTTGATCAGCACTGGATAGCCGATCTGCGCGGCTTCCGCGGCCAGCCGCGCCGGGTCCTGATCCTCGCCCAGATAACCCGGCGTCGTGGGGACGCCCGCCTGCTGCATCAGCCGCTTGGCCGCGTCCTTCAGCCCCATCGCGGTGATCGAATGCGGTTTCGGCCCGACCCAGATCAGCCCGGCGTCGATCACCGCCTGCGCGAACTCGGCATTTTCGGAGAGGAAGCCGTAGCCGGGATGGACCGCGTCCGCGCCGCTTGCGCGCGCGGCGGCAAGGATCTTTTCACCCACCAGATAGCTTTCGCGCGCCGGGGCCGGGCCGATGGCGACGGCCTGATCGGCCATGCGCACGTGCAGCGCCTGCGCATCGGCATCGGAATGGACCGCGATGGTGCGGATGCCCATGGCCCGCGCGGTGCGGATGATCCGGCAGGCGATTTCGCCCCGGTTGGCGATCAGCAATGCGCGTATCATTCCGGCTCGTTCCCCAGGCTGTCCAATCATCCCGCGCCGCGTTCTTCGCCCGCGTTCGCACATGGTGATACCGCGCCTTGCGCCAATGGAAAAACTGGAATTGCCGGTGAAGTTGTATAGGTTAAACCTATGCTAAGCCGCACCCAGATCCGGCAATTCCTGGCCGTTGTCGATTCCGGCAGCTTCACCCGCGCGGCGGGTGTGCTGAACATCGCGCAGCCATCGCTGTCGGGCGGGATTGCGGAACTGGAACGGCAACTCGGCACGCGCCTGTTCGTGCGCGAACGCCGCCGAATCCGGCTGACCCCGGCGGGCAATGCGCTGCTGCCGCTCGCGCGCGGGATCGAGCGGGATTTCCATCTGGCCGAACGGCAGGTGGGCAGCCTCCCCGTCCCCGCGCGCCCGGTGCGGCTGGGGGTGCTGGACACGGTTGCAACCGGCTGGCTGGAACGCGCGGTTGCCGCCTATGCCGGGGATGAGCCACTGGAACTGACCGAGGGCTCAGAACGCGAACTCTCCGCCGCGCTCGCCAGCGGCAGCATCGATCTGGCGCTGACGCTGGTCGGCGATGGGGCGGGGGCGCTGCTGGAGGAGGACTATTGCATGGCCCTGCCGGCATCGCATCCGCTGGCTGGTAATGCCTGGGTGGAGGCAGCAGACGTCGCCGGAGACACCATGATCGCACGGCGTGCCTGCGAAGTGCTGGCCGATACCAGCCGGTTCTTCACCCAGCACGGCGTGCGCCCGCTGTTCGCGCTGCGCTCTGCCAACGATGACCGGGTGATGGCGATGGTCCGGGCCGGGCTGGGGGTGACGGTCGCGCCGCGTTCGCTGGGGCGGGATGGGGTGGCGATGGTCAATATCCGGGGGTTCCGCCCGGTGCGGCGGATCGGGCTGGTATCGGGCGCGCACACCGCACCGCATCCGGCGGTCCGGTCGGCACTTGCAGAGACGGTCGTGGGTTAGGCGTTAACGCCCCAGTTGCCCGGTCAGCGCGCCCAGCTGCCAGGCTGAGAGGGTCTGCATCGCCTCGGCCTGAAGCAGCGCGGCCTCAGCCTCGATGTTCTCGCGTTCGGCGTCGAGCACGGCCAGCGTCGGTTTCGCGCCGACTTGCGCTTCCAGCCGGGTGCCGCGCAGCGCCTCGGCGGCCGCATCGCGGCGCAGGCGCGATGCGGCGACCATCTGGCGGGCCGTGGCAAGGCCTTGCCAGGCATCGATTACCATGCCGTCCAATGCCTGATCGGCCTGCCGCAGCCGCGCCGCGCTGGCGTCCACTTCGGCATCGGCGGCGCGGATCTTGGCGGCCACGCGCCCGCCCGCGAACAGCGTCCAGCGGCCGCGCACGCCGACGGAAACGGAATCCGCCTTGTAGCCGGGGAAGAACTGGTCGCGCACGTGCGCCGCTTCGGCAAAGGCACCAACGGTGGGCAGGCCCTCGGCCTGTGCGGCGCGCACCCCGGCGCGGGCGACGGCGACGGCGGCTTCGGCCTGCTGGCGCGCCGGGTTGGCGGCGCGGGCCTGTTCCAGCGCCTCGCCCAGCGATGGGGGCACGGGCGGCAGATCGGCCAGCGGAGCCAGATCGCCGGGTTGTTTGGCGGTCAGCCGTTCATAGGCCGCCTCAGCCGCAATACGGCGGCCTGCGGCCTGCGCGAACCCGGCGTCGGCCTCTGCCTTGCGGGCGCGGGCCTGCGCCACATCGGAACTGGCGATTTCGCCCGCCTTGAAGCGCAGGCCGGCCTGCCGCTCCATCTCGGTCAAGGCGGTGACGAGCTGGGCAAAGCGCGCCTCCAGCTTGCGGGTGGTTAGGACATCGGAATAGGCCGCGACCGCGCGGACGATGGTTTGCAGCCGGGCCTGTTCGGCTCCCAGCCGGGCGATGTCGGTACCGCCGCGCGCCTGCGCTGTGGCAGCGGCGATCCGGCCCCCGGCATAGAGCGGCATTTCCGCCGTGGCCTGCACCGCCAGCGGGCTGACGTTGTCCGCCGTGATCCCGAAGAACCCGCCGTTGTCGATCCGCCCCGCGCCGTAAGAGCCTTCGACCCGCAGCAGCGGATTGCCCTCGGCCCTGGCTTGATCGAGCCGCGCCCTGGCGGCGGCTTCCCCGGCCTTGGCCTCGGCCAGCGCGGGGGCGTTGGCAAGGGCATCGGCAATCGCGGCGGCCAGGTCCTGCGCCCGCGCCGCCGGGGCGGACAGGCAGCAGGCGAGGGCGGTGAGCGGCAGGATCAGGCGGCGCATCGGCTGTCTTTTTCCGCTTACTTGAACGCGTTTCCGGGCCGCACGCCCAGCTTCTTGAACACCGTGGCGGCTGGGCAGAACCCGGTGAAGCTGGATTGCAGCAAGTTGAGGCCCGCAAAGATCGTCAGCCCGATCCAGTAGGGGTGCACGTAAATCGACAGCAAGGCGCTGGCGATGACGACGAACCCGGCGAAACGCAGCACGGCGGCATCGAGAGTCATGGGACGTTCTCCTTACTTGAAGCGCAGCTTGCGGATGCCCAGCGCGTGCATCGCCAGCTTTTCATAGAACGGCTCGCTGGTCCCGCGCCGGACTTTGTGGAGGAAGTATTTCTCGAACCCGATCTTGGCGAGGTGCACCCACTTGCCGCTGGACGACCAGTTGAGGTTGCGCGGCGGGATCTGCGGCTGGGCGACGAAGGCCACGCCGCCATCGCCGAAGTCGGCCAGGCAGACCGCGTTCCAGGTCGCTTCCTCGGTCGGTTCCTTGCCGTCGAGTTCCAGCTTCAGGTTGTGGGCAATGGCGGTGACCATCGATTCGATCATGAACCCGGTCTTGGGCACGCCCACCGGCACCGGGGTCGGCCCGATCGGCGGGATCGCGACGCAGACGCCCAGCGAATAGACGTTCCTGAAGGTGGGGTTGCGCTGGTGCTTGTCCGCCAGGACGAACCCGCGCGGGTTGGTCAGCCCTTCGATCCCGTGGACCGCCGCGATGCCCCGGAAGGCCGGCAGGATCATCGAATAGCCGAACGGCAGATCGTGGGTGTCCTTGACCGCGCCGTCCTCGGCCACTTCCTCCACATGCATCGTCCCGCTTTCGACCTTGGTGATGCGGGTATTGGTGATCCACTTGATGTGGCGGTTGCGCAGCTCGCTTTCCAGCAGGGTCTTGGTGTCGCCGACCCCGTCCAGCCCCAGATGGCCGATATAGGGTTCGGGGCTGATGTAGGTCATCGGCACCCGGTCGCGGATCTTGCGGCGGCGCAGTTCCGTGTCGAGGATCAGTGCGAATTCATAGGCCGGGCCATAGCACGATGCGCCCTGCGCCGCGCCGACCACGATGGGGCCGGGATTGGCGCAGAATGCCTCAAACGCATCAGCCGCGTGGGCGGCGTGATCGGTCTTGCAGATCGACTGGGTGAAGCCGGCCGGGCCCAGTCCCTCGACCTCGTCAAAGGCCAGGTCCGGCCCGGTGGCGATCACCAGATAGTCATAGGAAAGCGATGTGCCGTCGTTCAGTTCCACGCGGTTTTCAGCCGGATGGACGCGCTTTGCCCCGACCGAGGTAAAGCCGATGCCCTTGCGCGCCATGATCGGGGGCAGGTGGACGCGAATCGCATCCGGCTCGCGCCAGCGCACCGCAACCCACGGGTTGCTGGGGACGAACCAGTAGTCCTCCTGGTCGTTGACGACGGTAACGGTCGCTTTGCCCTTTACCGCGTCGCGAATTTCATAGGCGGCGATGGTGCCGCCCAGCCCTGCGCCAAGAATGATGATCTGGGGCAATGACATTCCCATTCTCCCGTCCTCTGGTCCCGCCCGGCGGGGCCGCCACCACTGCGTTTCCGGCCAGGGGTTTCTTCAGGACCCGCCAGCAACGCACTTGACTTATATAAGGCAATTATAATATGAGCAAGCGGTAATGTTGTGATCCCCGTTGGCGGCACCAACTGTCGGCAGGGACACTGAAGGAAAGGGTGATCGAATGGTCTTCGGATTTGGCAAGGGCGCCGCGCACCGGGAAGTGACCGCGCAGGAACTGGACGCGATGGTGCGTGCGGGCGAAGTGGTGGTGGTAGATGTGCGCGAAGTGGACGAATTCGCGCAGGGTCATATCCCCGGCGCGATCAACATGCCGCTGTCCACGTTCCAGCCCTCGCAGCTGCCGGACACCGGCGACAAGCAACTGGTGCTGAACTGCCTGGGCGGCAAGCGTTCGGGCATGGCGCTGGAAAAGTGCGGGGTCGCGCAGGCGGCGGTCGATACGCACCTGGCCGGCGGGTTTAACGCCTGGCAGGCAGCTGGCCTGCCGGTCGAACGGTAAGCAAGTAGCGCGCGCGAACAGCAGGGGAATGGCGATGCGGAAGACCTGGTTGGCCCTTGGCGCGGCGGCGCTGGCCCTGACGCTGGCGGGCTGCGGCAGCGCTGAGGAAACGGCTCCGGTCGTCCAGGCCCCCGCCGGTCCCCGGCTGGTGCTGGCGGCGGCGGATACCGCCGCCTGGCAGGACGTCAGCGCGGAAATCGCCACCGTCGATCAGGCGCAGGTTCTCGCCCGCATCCCCGGCATCCTCACCACCCTGACCGTGCGCGAAGGCGATATGGTGACCAAGGGGCAGGCGATTGGCCGGATCGTCGATACCCAGCTGGGGTACCAGTCCAGCGCTTACGGGGCGCAAGCCGCCGCCGCACAGGCACAGGCGGCGCAGGCGCAGGCTGAACTGGTGCGGGTGAAGTTCCTTTATCAGAACGGCGTCTATGCCAAGGCGCGGCTGGATCAGGCCGAAGCTGCCGCCGCTGCCGCCACGGCCCAGATCCGCGCCGCGCAGGCCCAGCAGGCCGCCGTTGGCGCGGTGGCGGGGCAGGGCGCGGTGATCGCCCCGGCGACAGGCCGCGTGCTGCGCGCCGACGTGCCGGCCGGATCGCCGGTCGCGCCGGGCATGGCGATTGCCGTCATCACCGCCGGACCGACCATCGTGCGGCTGGAAATGCCCGAATCGCTGGCCGACAAGGTCCGCCCCGGATCGCGCGTGATGGCCACCGGGATCGGCACCGGGTCCGGCGTCGGCACTGTCATCAAGCTCTACCCCGCGATCACGGCGGGCAAAGTGACCGCCGATGTCGACATGCCCGGCATCGACAACCGCCTGATCGGGCGGCGTGTCGCGGCACGTGTGGAAACCGGCACGCGCAAGGCGCTGCTGGTGCCAGCGAATTACATCTCCAGCCGGTTCGGGATCGATTACGTCACCGTCCTTGCCAAGGATGGCAGCGCGGCGGACGTGCCGGTGCAGACCGGCCCTTCGCTTGAGGCGGGCAAGGTGGAAATCCTGTCCGGCGCGGTGGCGGGCGATACGCTGGTCGCCCCGAAGCAGGCGGCCGCCCAATGAACCTGGGGATTTCCGGCAAGCTGACGCGGGCGACGATCCAGTCCCCGCTGACTCCGCTGATGCTGCTGGCGGCGATGATCGTCGGCCTGATAGCCACGATCACCATCCCGCGTGAGGAAGAGCCGCAGATCAAGGTGCCGATGGTGGACATCATGGTCCAGGCACCGGGCCTGTCCGCGCCCGAAGCCGTGGAACTGGTGGCCAAGCCGCTGGAAACCATCGTCAAGAGCGTCGACGGGGTCGAGCACGTCTATACCCAGGCGCAGGATAACGGCGCGATGGTGACGGCGCGGTTCCTCGTCGGGTCCGACCCGGAAGACGCCGCGATCCGCATCAATGAAAAGATCGAGGCCAACAAGCACCGCATTCCGGTGGGCATCCCCGCGCCGCAAGTGACGGTGCGCGGGATCAGCGACGTGCCCATTGTGGTGCTGACGCTGACGCCGAAGCCCGGCGCGGCGGGCAACTGGAACGACCAGGCGCTGGCTGAACTGGCGGGCAAGCTGCGGACCGAGATTGCCAAGGTCGATGACATTGGCCTGACTTTCCTGACCGGCGGGCAGCGCATGGCGCTGCGCGTGGTGCCGGACCCGGCCAAGCTGGCGCTCTACCGCGTGCCGCTGGGCAACCTTATCGAGGCCGTCAGCCAGGCCAACCGCGCCTTTCCGGCCGGAACCGTGCGCGAAGGCGGGCAGGCAGCGCTCGTCGTGGCCGGGCAGACGCTGCGCGATGCGCAGGAACTCGCCGGATTGACCGTGCGGTCGGTCGGCGGCGCGCCGGTGCTGCTGTCGGACGTTGCGCGGGTGGAGCAGGCCGCGACGCAGGATCAGGCCCGCGCGTGGCGCTGGGTCAAGGGTGAAGACGGCCAGTGGACGATGGCCCCCGCCGTCAGCATCGCCATTGCCAAGCGCGCCGGGGCTAACGCGGTGACCGTATCGGAAAGCGTGGTCCACCGCGTCGAAACGCTGAAGGGGCGGTTGATACCCGCCAGCGTCGATGTGGCGGTAACCCGCAACTATGGCGAAAGCGCCAACGAAAAGGCGAATGAGCTGATCTTCCACCTCGCGCTGGCGACGATTTCCATCGTCGCGCTGATCGGCTTCACGATCGGCTGGCGCGAGGCGGGGGTGACCGCCATCGTCATCCCGACCACGATCATGCTGACGATGTTCGCATCGAACGTGATGGGCTTTACCATCAACCGCGTCAGCCTGTTCGCGCTGATCTTTTCCATCGGCATCCTGGTCGACGACGCGATCGTGATGATCGAGAATATCGCCCGCCACTGGGCGATGCCGGATGTTGGCACGGACGGCGGGCGCACCCGGATCGACGCCGCGGTCGAGGCCGTGGCCGAAGTCGGCAACCCCACGATCATCGCCACGCTGACCGTGGTCGCCGCGCTGTTGCCGATGCTGTTCGTGTCTGGCCTGATGGGGCCCTACATGGCGCCGATCCCGATCAACGCGTCGGCGGCGATGATCTTTTCGTTCTTCGTTGCGGTGATCATCGCGCCCTGGCTGATGATCCGTTTTGCCCGCAAGGCACTGGCCGGTGAAGGTCACGGCCACGGGCATGATGACCACGGCGGCAAACTGGGCACGCTCTACCGGCACTACGCCAGCAAGGTGATCGCCACCCCGCAAAGCGCCAAGCGATTCCTCATCGGGGTGGGCGTGGCCACGCTGGTGGCGTGCTCGATGTTCTATTTCAAGGCGGTGACGGTGAAGCTGCTGCCGTTCGACAACAAGAGCGAAGTCCAGCTGGTGGCCGACCTGCCCGAAGGCACCAGCCTGGAAAGCACCGCGCGGGTGCTGGAGCAGGCCGCCGCCGTGGCGCGCACCGTGCCGGAAGTCGTCTCGATGGAGGCTTATGTCGGCGCATCCGCCCCGTTCAACTTCAACGGACTGGTGCGGCATTACTTCCTGCGCGCCCAGCCGGAAATGGGCGACCTGATGGTCACCCTGCTGCCCAAGGGCGACCGCTCACGCTCCAGCCATGACGTGGCGGTGGACTTGCGCGAAAAGCTGAAGGCCATTGCGCTCCCGGCGGGTGGCTCGCTCAAGGTCGTGGAAACCCCGCCGGGGCCGCCAGTGCTGGCGACCCTGCTGGCCGAAATCTATGGCCCGGACGAAGCGACCCGGCGCAAGACGGCGGAGCAGGTGGAGCAGATCTTCAAGTCGGTTCCCTATATCGTCGATGTCGACAACAGTTTCGGCCAGCCGCGCCCGACGCTGAAGCTGATCCCCGACCGGGCCAAGCTGGACCACTACGGGTTATCCGAACGCCAGCTGTTTGACAGCATCGGCGCGCTGATGGGCACGCAAATCGTCGGCTATGCCGCGCGCGGTGCGGATCGCGATCCGCTGCCGATCGAACTGTCGCTCGACCAGTCGCAGCGCAGCTGGTCCGCCGCGCTGGCGGCGACCCCGGTGGCGGTGGCGCCATCCGGCCAGCTGATCCAGCTGGGCGAACTCGTCACCGCGCGGATGGAACCGGGCGGGCAGGCGATCTTCCGCCGCGACGGGCGCGGGGCGACGATGGTGACGGCGGAACTCGCCGGCCGCTATGAAGCGCCGATCTATGGCATGCTTGCCGTGGCCGACGCGGTCGATGCGTTCGACTGGGCGGGCAAGGGCCTGCAAAAGCCCGATGTGCTGCTCAACGGCCAGCCGGATGACGAAAGCCGCGTCTCGCTCTTGTGGGATGGCGAATGGGAAATCACCTGGGTGACGTTCCGCGATATGGGCGCGGCGTTCATGGTGGCCTTGCTGGGCATCTATGTGCTGGTCGTGGGCCAGTTCCGCAGCTTCACGATCCCCTTGGTGATCCTTACTCCGGTACCGCTGACGCTGGTGGGCATCGTGATCGGCCACATCCTGTTCAATGCGCCGTTCACCGCAACCTCGATGATCGGGTTCATCGCGCTGGCCGGGATCATCGTGCGCAATTCGATCCTGCTGGTCGATTTCATCAATCACACCCGCAGCGCCGACAAGTCCCTGCGTGAAACCCTGCTGGAAGCCGGGATGATCCGGTTCCGCCCGATCGTGCTGACGGCGGCGGCGGCGATGATCGGCGCGGCGGTGATCCTGACCGACCCGATCTTCCAGGGGTTGGCAATCTCGCTGCTGTTCGGGCTGATGTCGTCGACCCTGCTGACCGTGCTGGTCATCCCGGCGATCTACATTGTCCTGCGCGATGATGGGAAACCGCTGGCGGAAGGCTGATTGCCACGCGCTCAGGCGTGTTCCTGGGCCTGGGCAATCGGCGCCCCGGTGCGGCGGACGGCCACGATCAGCACGCCCAGCAGCGCAATCGCGGACCCGGCGATCATCCGTTCGTCCAGCTGATCGCCCGTGATCATCACCCCCAGCGCGATGGTCGCCAGCGGGGTAATCAGCGTCAGCGGGGCCAGCAGGTTCGCTTCATACCGCGCGATCAGGGCGTAATAGGCGGTGTGGGCAATCACCGAGACGATCAGCGCGGAAAACAGCAGTGCGGCGAGGAACGGCCAGCCCGCCGAAATCGCCGCGCTCCACTGCCCGGTTTCGAATGCGGTAGTAGCCAGTGTCAGGGGGATGCAGGCCGTCAGTGCGACCCACGCCTGAAACCGCAACGGGGCGATCTCCTCCGTCTGCTTCATCAGCACCGCGCCCAATGAGCCGGAAAACGCCGCGCCCAGCACGAACACCAACCCGGCAGACAACGCCAGCCCAGGCCGCCATACCACCACCAGCACCCCGACCAGCGTCAGCGCGATGCCCAGCGCGCGGCGCCAGTGGATGCGTTCGCCCAGCAGCACGATCGACAGCAGCGTGGTGATCGGCACCCCGGCCTGAATCACCACTGCCGCAGCCGACGGGGATGCCGTTTGCAAGCCGATGAACAGCAGCGCGAAATTGCCCGCGCCCATCAGTACGCCGATCAGCACGATCCGCCAGACCGGTCGCGGCACCGGGCGCAACCATGGCAGCGTGACCGCCAGTACCAGCGCGAACCGGATCGCGGCAAAGAACAGCGGGGGCACTTGCCAGTCACCCACCACGATCTTGCTCAGCACGTTGCTGGCCGCCCAGATCAGGCAGATCAGCGTCAGCAGGATGAAATCGCGCAGGTTCACGGCCCCTCTCTGTCGCAGGGCGCTCGGTTTGGCCAGAGCGATCGCGGCCAGCGCCGCCGATTCCGGCATTGGATTCGCGCGCGGACTGGACAGGCCCCAGTTAAGCCATCAGGCTGGACGCTTAATTGCTTGTTGGGATTCTTTCGCCGCCATGCCGCTGGACCTTCCGCTTGACGACAACCAGACCACCCTGCGTGACGGGATCGCACGCTATCTGGCGGACCACAACCAGCCCGGCTGGACGCAGTTGGCGGGCGATCTGGGGTTGATGAGCATCGGCATCCCGGAGAGCGCGGGCGGATTTGGCGGCGGGGCAACCGAGCGCGCGCTGGCGGCCGCGGCACTGGGACCGACGCTGGCGGCCGCGGACTGGTTGCCGCACGTATTGGCGGCCGAGCTGCTTGCCCGTGCCGCGCCCGATCATGCCGCATTGCCCGCGCTGGCGCTGGGACAGCAGCGGATTGCTCTGGTCGATGTGGCGGCCCATGCCGGGTTTAGTGCTAACCCCTTGACCGGCATCGCCGAACTGGTGGCCGGTGCGGGCGCGGCGGATTGGGCGCTGGTGCTGGACGATTCCGCCGTGCAGCTCGTTCGCCTTGGCAGCGCGGAAGCCGCAACCACGCCGCGCCCCATGCTGGACGGAACGGCGCGCGGTGACATCGCCTTTGCCGCTCCGCCGGCCGAGATGATCGCCGGGGGCAATGCCGCCGCCGCACTGGCCGCGCTGGCGCGCGATGCACTGATCGCGGGGCGCTGTGCGGAAGCGTGCGGCCTGATGCGGCGAATGCTGGACGATACGGTTGCCTTCCTCGGTCAGCGCCAGCAGTTCGGCCAGCCCATCGCCCGCTTCCAGGTGCTGCGCCACCGCGTGGCCGACATGCAGATGACCGTGCTGAAAGCCGCTGCTCTCACCGAAGTGGCGGTGCAAGCGGAAACCGCCGATCCCACCACGCGCCGCCATGCGGTCAGCGCCGCCGCGATTGAAGTGATCGATGCGGTCCGCGCGGTGGGCGAAGGCGCGGTGCAGATGCACGGCGCGATGGGCCTGACGGGCGAGTTGACGCTGGGCCGGTTCTACAAGCGCGGCCTTGCCATCGGCGCAGAGCTTGGCCCCGCGCGGCGGCACTTCGCGGCGCTTTAAGCCGATCGCTTAACCGAGCATCATCTTGGCGATGATATCGCGCTGGATCTCGTTCGATCCGGCGTAGATCGAGGCCGCGCGGTTGTTGAGATAGCGCGGCACGGTCACCGCGATGTCGTCTGGCAGATCCGCCTCGCGCGCGCGCCAACCGGGGGTGCCCAGGATGTCGCAGGCCAGCACGTCGATGGCCTGCGATGCTTCGGTCCCCAGCACTTTCAGGATCGAGGGATACATCGCGGTCGGCCCCTCCTTGCGCAGGGCCTTCAGCTCGATCGCCTGCAGGGCTTCCAGCGACACGGCCTGCCGTGCGATCTTCTGGCGCAGCACCGGATCTTCCGGGCAGGCCCGCTCAACCTCGCGCAGCCGCGCGACCAGCGCCGGGGCGTAAACCCCGCCACGCTCGAACGCGAGGAGATGCTTGGCCACCGACCAGCCATCGTTCTCTGCCCCCAGCCGGTTGGCCTGCGGCACGCGGACATCGTCGAAGAACACCTGGTTCAATTCATGATCGCCCGCCAGCGTGTGGATCGGGCTGATGCGGATGCCGGGGGTGTCCATGTCGATCAGCAGGAAGCTGATCCCGGCTTGCGGCTTGCCCTCTGCCGAGGTGCGGACCAGGCAGAACATCCGGTTGGCGAAATGGGCGTGGGTGGTCCAGATCTTCGACCCGTTCAGCACGTAATCGCTGCCATCCCGGTCCGCCCGCAGCCGCAGCGAGGCAAGGTCCGAGCCTGAACCCGGTTCCGAAAAGCCCTGGCACCAGTAATCCTCGCCCGACAGGATGCGCGGCAGATAATAGGCCTGCTGCTGCGGCGTGCCGTAATGCATCAGCACCGGGGCGACCATCTTCAGTCCCATCGGCGCCAGATGCGGGGCATCGGCGGCAACGCATTCGGAAATGAAGATATAGCGCTGGACCGCGTCCCAGCCCGGCCCGCCGAACTCCACCGGCCAGTCCGGCGCCGCCCATCCGCGCGCGTTCAGGATGCGCTGCCACGGCAGCGATACATCCGGATCGTGGAATACCGACGGGGTGCGGCGCGCGGCGCGGCGCAGATCGTCCGGCAGATTGGCGGCGATGAAGCTGCGCACTTCGTCGCGAAAGGCGCTGAGCTCAGGTGAAAGGGCGGTGTCCATGTCCGCCATTTGATCAAGCCATGCGGCGCTTGCCAACCTGTTATCTGCGCCTGACCATTTTCTTTCATGGAGAAGCGCCATAAGCTGCAATTCATGAAGCCAACCGACCCCCGCCTGCTCGATTATGTCGCCACTCCCGCGCTGCTGATTTCCGGTGGCCAGGTGCGCTTTGCCAATGCCGCCGCGCGCGATGTGCTGGGTGCGCATATCGTGGGGCAGGACCCCCGGATCGCGATCCGCGATCCCAAGGTCGTGGCGCTGATCGCCCAGCCTGGCGGCGGCAACGTGACGGTGGACGGGCTCTCGGTGCGGGGCAGCCGCTGGAACGTGGCCTGTCATGTGCTGGAGGACGGCGCGCGGTTGCTGGTGCTGGAAGACCTGTCGGTGCGGGTCAGCGTGGCCCGCGCCCACGCCGATTTCGTCGCCAACGCCAGCCATGAGCTGCGCACGCCGCTGGCCGCGATCCTGGGCTATGTCGAAACGCTGGATGACCCCAAGGCCGGGGCGGACGAGGCGACCCGCAAGCGGTTCCTGGGCATCATTCGCCACGAAGCGCGGCGGATGCAGGCCCTGATCGAGGACCTGATGTCGCTTTCCCGGATCGAGGCGGTCAAGCACGACGCGCCGACCGCGCCGGTCGAACTGGTTGCGCTGGCCCGCGAATGTGCGGGCGAGGTCGGCGAGCGGGCGAATGTGTCGGTCACCGCCAACACCGAAGCGGCGCAAGTCGCCGGGGATCGCGGGCAACTGGCACAAGTGCTGCGCAACCTGATCGACAACGCGATCAAGTATGGCAAGCCGGATGGCGAAGTGGCGGTGACGATCGAGGTTACGCCATCGGGCCGGGTTTCGCTGAGCGTGCGGGACGAGGGTGAAGGGATTGCCCCGGAACACCTGCCGCGCCTGACCGAGCGGTTCTATCGCGCCGATGCCAGCCGCAGCCGCGCGGCAGGGGGAACCGGGCTGGGGCTGGCGATCGTCAAGCACATCGTTGAGCGCCACCGGGGCCGATTCGATATTGCCAGTCGCCCCGGCGAAGGCACTGTCGCATCGCTGATTCTGCCGCTGATGCCCTGATCATCGCCCGATTTTCCGGCGCTGTGACGACTTGTCATTAAACTGTCATGCAACCTTCATATCCGGCCTCTCGACAGATGCAGACCAAGAGGTTGCCATGCGCTCGATTCGTACCGTTGCCGTCCTGACCCTTTCCTCGCTGGCGCTGGCCGCCTGCGGTTCCGGCGAATCCTCGTCCGGCGCGCGGGACTTTGTCCGCGTGGTGGGTTCCTCCACCCTCTATCCGTTTGCCACCGCCGTGGCGGAAAACGCGGCCAAGTCGGCCGGGATCAAGTCGCCCGTGGTCGAATCGACCGGTACCGGTGCGGGGATGAAGCTGTTCTGCGCCGGCCTTGGCGCGCAGCACCCCGATATCGAAAACGCCTCGCGCCGGATGAAGAAGTCCGAGTACGAGGATTGCGCCAAGAACGGCGTGAAGGACATCATCGAAATCCAGGTCGGGCTTGACGGGATCGCCTTCGCCGAAGGCACCAACGGCCCCGACATGAAGCTGACTCCGGTCGATGTGTACAAGGCGCTGGCCGCCAACCCGTTCGGCAAGCCCAACACCGCCAAGACCTGGGCCGATGTGAACCCGGCGCTGCCCGCTATTCCGATCATGGTCTATGGCCCGCCGTCGACCTCTGGCACGCGTGACGCGCTGGCCGAACTGATCCTGACCAAGGGCTGCGAAAGCGACCCGGCGATGAAGGCGCTGAAGGACACCGACAAGGATGCGCACAAGAAGGTCTGCACCGGCGTGCGTGAAGACGGTGCCTATGTCGTCCAGGGTGAGAACGATAACCTGATCGTCCAGAAGATTGCCGAAAACCCCAAGGCGATCGGCGTGTTCGGGTTCTCCTACCTGGAAGAAAACACCACGAAGCTGAAGGGCATCCCGATGTCGGGCGTGATGCCCACCTATGAATCGATCGTCGATTTCAGCTACCCGGGCGCCCGCCCGCTCTACATCTACGTCAAGGCCGGGCACCTCAAAGCGATCAAGGGCCTGAAGGAATACGTGGCCGAGTGGGCCAAGTCGTGGGGTCCCGATGGCGTGCTGAAGGCGAAGGGCATGGTGATCGCGCCGGAAGACGTGCGCACCAAGAATGCGGACGTCGCCGCGAAGCTCACGTTGATGGACCCGTCGGTTCTGAAGTAAGCCCTGCCAGCACTCTCTGGCGAAAGGCCGCCGCGTGATCTCGCAGTTTGTACTACTTGTCGTTCTGGGCCTTGGTGTGGCTGGCTGGTTTGCCGCCCGCGCCAAGGCTCAGGCGCTTTACACCGGACGGGGCTCGCTGGCCGCCGTCCCGTCCTATCATGGCTGGCACATGCTGCTGTGGATCGTGGTCCCGGCCGTGCTGGTCTGGGCTGTCTGGGGAGGGATCTCTCCGGGGCTGGTTCGCGGCGCGATCCTGGCCGATCCGGCCGCGGCGCAGCTGCCGGCCTTCGATATGGAGCGCGACGCGATCCTGGCCGAAGCCAGCCAGCTGGCCCGCAATCCCGATGCGGCGGCATTCAACCCGATGGCCCAGCAACTGGCCGAAGTGGTGCGCGGCATCGAAACCCGCTTTGCCATGATCGGCGCGGCGCTGGCGGCGCTGACGGCGTTTGCGGGCGGCGCGTTTGGCTATACGCGGGTCAAGGCGGGCTTCCCGGCGCGGACCCGCGTCGAACGGGCCACGCTGATGACCCTGCTGGTCGCATCGCTGATCGCGATCCTGACGACAGCGGGCATCGTCATTTCGCTGGTTTATGAAACCGGCCTGTTCTTCCGCCACGTTTCCCCCATCGATTTCCTGACCGGCACCCACTGGGCGCCGCGCACCGGGTTCGATGCGGAACTGGGCAAGGATTTCGGCGCGGTCCCGCTGTTCTGGGGCACGCTGTTCATCGGTGCGGTCATCGCGATGATCGTGGCGATCCCGCTGGGCCTGATGAGCGCGGTGTTCCTGACGCAATATGCCTCGGCGACCATGCGCAAGTGGCTGAAGCCCGCGCTGGAGATCCTGGCGGGTATCCCGACCGTGGTGTACGGTTATTTCGCCGCGCTGACGGTCGCTCCGCTGGTCCGCGATTTCGCCGCCGCGATGGGGGCCGAAAACCCGTCGACCGAAAGCGCGCTGGCCGCGGGCGTGGTGATGGGGGTGATGATCATCCCGTTCGTGTCCTCGATGGCGGATGACAGCATCGCGGCCGTGCCGCAGGCGATGCGCGATGGCAGCCTGGCGATGGGCGCGACCAAGTCCGAAACGATCAAGCGCGTGCTGCTGCCGGCCGCGCTGCCCGGCATCGTTGCGGGCGTGATGCTGGCGGTCAGCCGGGCGATCGGGGAAACCATGATCGTCGTGATGGCCGCCGGTGCCGCCGCGCGCCTGTCGGCCAATCCGTTTGACAGCATGACCACGGTGACGTTCCAGATCGTCCAGTTGCTGACCGGCGACCAGGAATTCGACAGTCCCAAGACCCTGTCGGCTTTCGCGCTGGGTCTGGTGCTGTTCGTGGTTACCCTGGCGCTCAACATCGTCGCCCTGCGCGTCGTGAAGAAGTATCGGGAAGCGTATGATTAATTCGTCCTGGCAAGCGCCCGAAATGCAGCGGCGGCTGGCCCGCCGCCATGCGGCAGAGCGCCGGTTCAAGGCGCTGGGCCTGGTCGCCATCGCCACCAGCCTGCTGTTCCTGGCGTTCCTGCTGTTCACCATGCTGCGGCAGGGGCTGGGCGGGATCGACTGGGCGTTCCTGACCGGATCGGATTCCACCGACGCGACCGTCGCCGGGGTCTGGGGGGCGGCAAAGGGCTCGATCCTGACGATGGGCGTCACGCTGGCGCTGTCGTTCCCGCTGGGGGTGCTGGCGGCCGTCTATCTGGAAGAGTTCGCGCCCAAGGGCCGGCGCTGGGTGGAATGGGTCGAAGTATCGATCAACAACCTTGCGGCCGTGCCTTCGATCATTTTCGGCCTACTGGGGCTGGCGGTGTTCATCAACGTCATGCACCTGCCGCGCTCCTCGCCGCTGGTGGGCGGCATGACGCTGGCGCTGATGACGATGCCGGTGATCGTGATTTCCGGGCGCAACGCGATCAAGGCGGTGCCGCCGTCGATCCGCGATGCCGCGCTGGCCGTCGGCGCCAGCCCGGTGCAGGCGGTGTTCCACCATGTCCTGCCGCTGGCGCTGCCCGGAATCCTGACCGGGACCATCATCGGCATGGCCCGCGCGCTGGGTGAAACCGCGCCGCTGCTGATGATCGGGATGCGCGCCTTTGTCGCCACCCCGCCGGGCGGGATCACCGATCCGGCCAGCGTCATGCCGATGCAGATCTTCCTGTGGTCGGACGAAATCGACCAGGCCTTTGTCCAGAACACCTCCGCCGCGATCATCGTGCTGCTGGTGCTGCTGATGGCGATGAACGGCCTGGCCATCTATCTGCGCAACAAGTTCGAGACCCGTTGGTAACCCCATGACAGAACAGAAACTCAAGATCGCGGCCCGCAACGTGAACGTGTTCTACGGCGCGAAGCAGGCCATCAACGATGTCTCGATCGACATCTCGACCGGCGTGGTGACGGCGTTCATCGGCCCGTCGGGCTGCGGCAAGTCGACGTTTCTGCGCACGCTCAACCGGATGAACGACACCATCGCGGGATGCCGCGTGGAAGGCCAGATCGCGCTGGACGGGCAGGACATCTACGCCAGCGGCATGGACGTGGTCGAACTGCGCGCGCGGGTGGGCATGGTGTTTCAAAAGCCCAACCCGTTCCCCAAGTCGATCTATGAAAACGTGGCCTATGGCCCGCGCATTCACGGGTTGGCCGGCAACAAGGCCGACATGGACGCGATTGTCGAAAAGTCGCTGCGCCGCGCCGGCCTGTGGGACGAGGTCAAGGACCGGCTGGCCGAATCCGGTACTGCCCTGTCCGGTGGCCAGCAGCAGCGCCTGTGCATTGCCCGCGCCATCGCGGTCAGCCCCGAAGTGATCCTGATGGACGAGCCGTGCTCTGCGCTGGACCCCATCGCCACCGCCCGGATCGAGGAGCTGATCGACGATCTGAAGGAACGCTACGCGATCGTGATCGTCACCCACTCGATGCAGCAGGCTGCGCGCGTGTCACAGCGCACCGCGTTCTTCCACCTCGGCACGGTCGTCGAATACGGCGTGACCGAGGACATCTTCACCAATCCGCGCGAAGAGCGCACCAAGGATTACATCACGGGCCGCTACGGCTGAGGAAACGATCATGGCCGAACATACCGTCAAGGCATTCGATAACGAAATCGCGCAGTTGCGCGGGCTGGTCGCCGAAATGGGCGGACTGGCCGAAGTCGCGATCCGCGACGCGGTGGAAGCGCTGGTGCAGCGCGATGAAGTGCTGGCCCAGACCGTGGTCCAGGCCGACGCCAAGCTGGACGCGCTGGAAGCAGAAGTGGACCGGCTGGCCGTGCGCGTGATCGCGCTGCGCGCGCCGATGGCGGACGACCTGCGCGACGTGATCGCCGCGCTCAAGATTTCCGGTGTGGTCGAGCGGATTGGCGACTATGCCAAGAACATCGCCAAGCGCGTCGGCCAGATCGAGCGGCTGAAGAAGTTCGAACCGCTGATCCTGGTCCCCGCCATGGCGGAAATCGCCCAGGGTATGGTCCGCGACGTGCTCAACGCCTATGGTTCGCGCGATGCGGAACTGGCGCTGGAAGTGATCGCGCGCGACGAAAAGCTCGACAACTTCTACGACAGCATCTTCCGCAACCTGGTGGCCCACATGATGGAAAACCCGGCGACGATTTCCAGCGCGGCGCAGCTGCTGTTCGTGGCGCGCAACCTGGAACGCATCGGCGACCATGCGACCAACGTGGCGGAAATGGTCTATTTCGCGGCGACCGGCATCTACCACGCCTCGCGCGAGTTGCCTGCCGGGGTCGAGAAGGCCGACTGATGGCCGCCTCGATCCTCATCGTCGAGGACGATGCGGCACTGTCCGAGTTGCTGGAATGGAACCTCAAGTCCGAAGGGTATGACGTGCGCGTCACGCCCGATGGCGAGGAAGCGCTGGTCATGGTCCGCGAGAGCGTGCCCGACGCGATCATCCTCGACTGGATGATCGAGAACCTGTCCGGGATCGAGGTCTGCCGCCAGCTGCGCCGCCACAAGGACAGCGCCCGCGTGCCGATCCTGATGCTGACCGCGCGTGGCGAGGAGGAAGACCGCATTCGCGGCCTGAAGACCGGCGCCGACGATTACGTGACCAAGCCGTTCTCCCCGCGTGAACTGCTCGCCCGGGTCGAGGCGCTGCTGCGCCGCAGCCGTCCCGCGCTGGAAGGCGACGTGCTGAAAGTGGCCGATCTGGAACTGGACCCGGTCGCCCACCGCGTACGCCGGGCGGGCGAGACGCTGAAGCTGGGGCCGACCGAGTTCCGCCTGCTGCGCCACTTCATGGAACGGCCGGGCCGGGTCCATTCCCGCCAGCAGCTGATCGACGCCGTCTGGGGCATGGACCGCGAGATCGACGAGCGCACCGTGGACGTCCACATCCGCCGCCTGCGCCAGGCGATCGACCGGCCGGACGAGGAAAGCCTGATCCGCACCGTGCGCGCCGCCGGCTATTCGATGGAACTGGCCTAAGTCCGCATTGAAAAGCGCGGGGATTGCGGCAAAGGCATCACGCTATGCGCTATGTCCTGATCCCCGTCGCCCTTCTCGCCCTGCCGGTTTCCGCCCACGCCGAAACGGCGGATGACCAGACCATCGTCGTTACCGGACAGGGGCTGGACCGCACTGCCGAAGACGGCATCTATGGCGTACAGGCGATCGCGCGTGACCGGATCGCTGGCGCGGCATCGGGGCGGCTGGAGGACGTGCTGGCGTCCGCTGCGGGGTTTCAGCAGTTTCGCCGCTCGGACAGCCGCTCGGCCAATCCGTCCGCGCAAGGGGTGACGTTCCGCGGGCTGGGCGGCAATGCCTCCAGCCGCACGCTGATCCTGCTCGACGGCGTGCCGCAGGCCGACCCGTTCTTTGGCTACATCCCGTTTTCCGGCATCGCGCCCGAACGCCTGTCGCGCGTGCTGGTGACGCGTGGGGGCGGATCTGGCGCATTCGGCGCGGGGGCGGTGGCCGGAACCATCGAAATGGTCAGCGCGGGCGCGGATGAACTGGACCTGCTGAACGCCAGCGTGCTGGTCAACGACCGGGGCGAAAGCGAGTTGTCCGCCACGCTCGCACCGGAACTGGGGCAGGGCTTTGCCGTGCTCAGCGGGCGCTGGGACCGGGGGCAGGGGTTCTGGACCACGCCCGTGGCCCAGCGCGTCGCGGCCAGCGCACGGGCGCGCTATGACAGCTGGTCGGCAGGGCTGCGCGCGGTCGCGCCGCTGACCGACACAGTGGAACTGCAGGTCCGGGGGCTGGCCTATGACGATCAGCGCACCTTGCGCTTTGCCGGGGCAGATACCGCCACGCGCGGGCAGGACGCCAGCGTGCGGCTGGTCGGCCGGGGCGCGTGGCAGTTCGATGCGCTGGCTTATGTGCAGGCGCGCGATTTCTCCAATATCGTGATCAGCTCCACCAGTTTCCGCAAGACGCTGCACCAGCGCCGCACCCCCGCCACCGGGATCGGCGGCAAGCTGGAACTGCGCCCACCGGTGGGCGGCGGGCATGAAGTGCGGCTGGGTGCGGACTGGCGCAGCATGACCGGGCGCACGCAGGAAGAGGCCTACAGCGGGGTTACCGGCCTCGTCACCGCGCGCCGCCGCGCAGGCGGGCGCAACACTGATCTGGGGCTCTATCTGGAGGACAGCTGGACGCTGGACGCGCTGACGCTGACCGGCGGCGTCCGGGCCGATCGCTGGACGATCCGCGATGGCAGCTTCACCGAGGCGAACGCTGCCGGGACGACCACCATCAACAACATCTTTGCAGACCGCGCGGGCTGGGACGTCAGCTGGCGTGGCGGCGCGCGGGTGCAGGCGGCAGCAGGCGTGGCGCTGCGGGCGGCGGCCTATACCAGTCTGCGCCAGCCGACCCTGAACGAACTCTACCGGCCCTTCGCCGTGTTCCCCGTCACCACGCGCGCCAATGCGGCCTTGCGGAATGAGGAATTGCTGGGGTTCGAGGCGGGCGTGGACCTCGCCCCGGTTGACGGCGTGACGCTGAACCTGACCGCGTTCGACAACAAGGTGAAGAACGCCATCGCCAACGTCACCATTGGCACCAACCTGCGCGAGCGCCGCAATGTCGATGCGGTGCATTCGCGCGGGGTGGAACTGGCGGCCTCGGCCAGGCTGGGGACGGTCCGGTTCGATGGCGCGCTGGCGCTGACCGATGCCGAAGTGCAGGCCAGCGGGGCCTCGCTGGCGCTGGATGGCAAGCGTCCCGCGCAAGTCGCCAAGCTGGCCGCCAGCGCAACGGTGGCGTGGATGCCGCGCGATGGCTGGCTGCTGTCGGCCACGCTGCGGCACATCGGTGCGCAGTATGAGGATGATCTGGAAACCGATCTCCAGCCGTCCGCGACCACGCTCGACGCGGTGATCCGCGTGCCGCTCAGCCCGCGCTTCACAGTGGTGCTGCGGGGTGAGAACCTGACCGACGAAACCATCGTCACCCGCAATCAGGGCGGCTCCATCGACCTGGGCACGCCCCGCACGGTCTGGGCCGGATTGAGCGTTTCCATCGGGCGTTGATTTGGCTTAGTGTTGCTGGCGCAACAGACGGCACCGGCCCGCTCCCCCGCTCCGGTGCCGCCTCAACGACAAAATGATGGAGACGCCGATGGCCACCCAGTTGAACGCGCATGCGCGCAACATCGAATGCAGCGAGGAAGAATGGCAGGCGCGGCAGGAACTGGCCGCGTGCTATCGCATCTTCGATCACCTTGGCTGGGCCGAGTCGATCTACAACCACATCTCGGTGCGCGTGCCGGGTGAGGATAACGCGTTCCTGATCAACCCGTTCGGCTTGCTCTATTCCGAAGTCTGCGCCTCGAACCTGGTCAAGATCGACATCGATGGCAACACGCTGGATGGCAGCCCCTATCCGGTGAACAAGGCCGGGTTCGTGCAGCACAGCTATTTCCATCGCCACGTGCCGTGGGCCCATGCCATCGTCCACACCCACACCACCGCGACGATGGCGGTGTGCAGCCTGGAAGGCGGGCTGCAACCGGTGAACTTTTATGCCTGCAACTTCATCGGCAAGCTGGCCTATCATGATTTCGAAGGCATCACCGTGCGCGCCGAGGAAGGGGAGCGGCTGCTCGCCAACCTGGGTGACAAGCGCATCCTGATGCTGAAGAACCACGGCCCTGTGATCCTGGGCCGCTCGATCCCGGAAATCTTCATCCAGCATTGGTCGCTGCAGCGCGCGTGCGAAATCCAGATGGCGACGCTGGCGATGGGCAAGCCCGTGCTGGTGCCGGACGAGGTCGTGGCCGTCCACCAGCGCGATCTGGCGCAGGGGCAGGTGCCGGGCAAGCTGCCGGGGCAGGGCGATTTCGAGGCGTGGACCCGCCGGATCGACAAGATCGACCGCAGCTGGCGCGACTGATTTCGCGCTAGATGACCCGCCTGACCGTCAATGACCGTCCGCTCGAATTTCGGATGGACCCGCAGACCCCGCTGCTGTGGGGCCTGCGCAGCGCCGCGAACCTGACCGGGACCAAGTATGGCTGCGGATCGGGCGATTGCGGCGCGTGCATGGTGCTGGTCGACGGCGCGGCGCTGCGCAGCTGCCTGATCACGCTGGGCGAAGCGGAAGGGCGGGTCGTCACCACGATTGAGGGGCTTTCGCCCGACCGGTCGCATCCGGTGCAGCAGGCGCTGGTGGCCGAACAGGCGATCCAGTGCGGGTTCTGCACCCCCGGCATCGCCATTTCGGCCGCCGCGCTGCTGGCGCGCAATGCCGATCCCACGCCGGAAGATATCGCCGCTGCCGTGCCGAACCTGTGCCGATGCGGGGTCTATCCCCGGCTGGTCCGCGCGATCCAGCGCGCCGGGCGCGTGATGCGGCGGCTGGAAACGATCAGCGCGGCCCCCGCTCCGGGCCTGACGCCCGAAGACGCCGCCCGCGCGGTTCCGGCGATGCGGGGGGAGTAGGGGCCAGCGCCCCTCAGTACTTCACCCGCAGCGTCAGTTTTGCATTGAGCGGTTCGCCGGCCGTGATGTTGTTATCGGTATGCGCGCTGGGGAAGTAGTCCGCGTCGGTCAGGTTCTCGACGTTCAGCTGCAGCGCGATCCGGTCCGACACGTCATAGAACACCCCGGCATCGAGGCGCGTGAAGGCGGGCATGCGCACCGCGCTGCTGATAGTGGAGAACTGGCTAGACTGGTGCAGCAGGCCCAGTCCGATCCCCAGCTTGTCCGTGAGCTGATAGCGGCCCCAGGCCGACAGCTGGTGGCGCGGCAGCTGCGCCAGACGGCGCCCGGCAGGGGCAGCGGTGGTGGTGGCGCGGATTTCGCCGTCCTGCAGGGCATAGCCGAGCGAGACTTGCAGCCCGTCGGTCAGCTGCCCGACCAGTGATGCCTCGATGCCCTTGGTCCGGCTCTTGCCCGTCTGCACCACGTTGCCGGTGACGGGATCGGTCGCGCGGGTGTTGGTGCGGTCCAGCTGATAGGCGGCCAGCGTAAAGGCCAGCGCGGTCGAAATATCCCACTTCACCCCGGCTTCCAGATTGCGGAACGATTCGGGGGCCAGCGCCTGGGTCGTGGCGTCCAGCACGGTGAACTGGTCGCCCGACTGCGGCAGGAAGCTCTTGGCATAGCTGGCATAGAGCGAGAGGTTGTCCTGCGGCTTGACGATCACGCCCAGCCGGGGGGACCACTTGCCGTCGCTGCGCTGTCCCTTGAACCCGTTGATCCGGTTGGTGGAGGTGATGCGGAAGTCGTCATAGCGAAGGCCGGCGACCAGCTTCAGGTGCTCACCGATGTCGATCTGGTCCTGCACATAGGCGGACAGCGCGCGAACATCGGATACGGACGAACTGGTGATCGGGCCAAACGTGATCCCGCTCGGCAAGGTGATCTGCTTGGCCAAAGCCACGGAGGTCACGGTCGCACCGCCAAATCTGGCATCGGCGCGGGTAGCGGCGGTGTCCTGGGTTGCGGCTTCAAAGCCCAGCAGCAAGGTGTGGCCAATTCCGCCGGTGTCGCCGGTCCAGACAAGATTGCCCTGCACGATCCCGTTTTCGCGCACCGTGGTGCTATTGTAACCGGTCAGCTCCACCGTATTGGCGGCGGTCACCGCCGCGCGCGGGAAGACGTTGCCATAATACTTGTCGTAATGGGCGTACTGGGCGTTGAAATTGGCGCTCAGGCTGTCGGAAAAGGCGTGGTCCAGCCGCATATGGGCGAGATGCGCGGTCACTTCGCTGCGGTTGAGATCGACGCTGCCGAAGAAGGTGGCGTCATAGCCGGTCAGCGGCTGGCCCGCGCGCGAGGGGACGCCGCGGTCGGTCAGGCGGTCATCCTCGGCGTATTCATAGGTCACGGTCAGCGTGGTGGCTTCGCCAAGCTGTGCGCCGATCGTGGGCGTCACGCCGATGAAGTGGCCACCATAGTTCTGCCGGTGGTTGTCGAATTCCTCATAGGCGGCGTTGATGCGGGTGCCGATGGTGTCGGACAGCGGCGCGCCGAGGTCCGCCGACAGCGTCCAGCCACCGAACGTGTCAACGCTGGCATTGGCGCCCACGCGGGTGCGGTCATATTCGGGGGCCTTGGATACGCGGTTGATCACCCCGCCGCCGCCACCCCGGCCAAAGATCAGCGCGTTGGCGCCCTTCAGCACTTCGACACGCTCGGCGTTGTAGAGCGGGCGGTAGTATTGCGCATCGTCACGCAGGCCATCGACGAAGAAATCCGCGGTGGAGCTTTGCCCGCGCAGGGTGATCTGGTCGCGGTGGCCTTCGCCCTGGCCCAGCACGACGCCGGGGACGAAGCGCAGCGCATCGCCCAGAGAATCGATGCCCTGATCGTTCAGCTGTTCGCGGCTGATCACGTTCATCGCCTGCGGCACATCGACCAGCGGGGTGCTGGTCTTGGTTGCGGTCGGGGTCTTTTCGGTGTCGTAGCCGTCGGGGCGGCCATAGACGATGATCGTCGGCGAATCCGCCGCATCGGCCGCCATTTCGGCCATCGCGGGGGCGGCCCAGCCCAGGGTTCCCAGCGCGCTGGTGCAGAGAAGGGCGAACTGGCGAAGGCGCGGGGTGTGGGTCATGGGATCCTTAATGCGAATGATTTGCAACAACGATGATGCCGCTAATGCGAATCGCTCTCATTGACAAGGATCAAATTTCCCGCTGACCGATTTTGTGCCAAAGGCGCGGCAGAACTGGCTGGCACGAAAGGAACGGCAACCATGCAGGCAACCATCTGGCACAACCCGGCGTGCGGCACTTCGCGCAAGACGCTGGCGATCCTGCAGGAGACGCCGGGGCTGGACGTGACAGTGATCGAGTACTTGCAGAACCCGCCCAGCGCGGACAAGCTGGCGCAGCTCTATCGCGATGCCGGGATCAACCCGCAGCAGGGCTTGCGCCTGCGCGGCACCGATGCGGAGGAGCGCGGCCTGCCGCAGGCCGATGACGCCACCGTGCTGGCGGCGATGGCGGCAGAGCCGAAGCTGATCGAACGTCCGCTGGTTGAGACGGACAAGGGCGTGCGCCTGTGCCGTCCGCAGGAAAAGGTCCACGAAATCCTGTAGGCGCGGATTTCAGCGCGCGCCGGTCAAGCCGTCATCAACGCTGAGCGAGCGCCAGCCGAGCACGATCACGGCCAGGCACAGCGCCTCGATCACGGCAAAGCCGATCCACTGCGAATGGCCATAAAGCCACACGCCGATGGCCGGCGCGAAGATATAGGCCGCGCCGTTGACCGAGGCCACGATCCCGGCGGACTGCCCCTGTTCCGCGCGGCTGACCGCCAGCGATGAGCCGGCGGTAAAGCCGGGGCGAAACAGCCCGAACCCCAGCGAAGCGAGCGCGAAGCAGACCATGATGGTGTGTTCGGCGTGGGCGAAGGCGAGCAGCCCCGTCCCGATCGCGGCCAGGGCAATACCCCACAGGCACGATGCGCGCGGCCCCAGCTTCAGCATCGGGATCAGCCCCCACTGCGCCAGCAGCGTCGCCAGCGCGCCCATCATCAGGATGCGCCCGGTCGGCCCCGCACCCAGCTCTGGCGTGGCGCGCAGGCCCAGCCGGTCGAGCACCAGAAAGCCGATGATCCCCATGACCGCCGCCTGGGCATGCCCGCCCAGCAATCCGGCGACCAGCCAGGGCCGCATCCGGCTGTCCTTCCACGACAGCTTGTCCGGCGGCGGCGCGGCGGCGTCGGCGATTTCGGCTTCGGTGTCATCATCATCGGACTGGCGGCTGGCGTTGGAATTGGCGCTGAACGGCGCGGCCATCACATCGCCGCGCCCGGCAAAGGCGGGGGTATCGTCGGGCAGGCGCAGCCGCAGTGCGATCAGCACGATCACCGCGATCAGGGTGAAGGCCAGGAATGGACTGACCAGCCCCAGCAGCGGCAGGATCAGCAGCGGAGCCAGCGCCGGGCCCAGCACCGTGCCAAGGCCGAAGCTGGACGAGATCAGCGAGAGCGCCTGCGTCCGCTCCGCCCGGCTGGTGCGGCTGGCGACATAAGCCTGCACCGCAGGCGGCGCAGCCGATCCGAACAGGCCATAAAGCGAACGGCACAACGCGAACAGCAGCAGGGTGCCCAGCGCGCCAAGGTAGCCATGCAATCCCAGATAAAGCGCCAGCCCGCACAGCCCGAAGCTGGAGATGAAGCCCATCAGCCCGATGGCCATCATCGCCTTGCGCCCGCGCTGGTCGGACTTGCGCGCCCACCACGGTGCGCAGATCATCCAGAGCAGCGCCGACCAAGTGTAGGCCAGGCTGATCCAGAAATCCTCCACCTTCAGGGCGGTGCCGATGGCGGGCATGACCGATTGCATCGCGGTGTTGCCCGCGGCCGTCACCAGCATCACCATGAACAACAGCACCAGCCGCCCGCGCGGCAGGGTCGCGGTGGTCGGCTGGTTGGGCGGGGCGTCCGGTTGCAGGTTGCTACTGGTCATCGTTGCTGTGGCTAGTCCGGTCCGATGCGCCTTGCAATGGCTGGTCAAATTTGCAAACGACCGGGCTGACAGTTTCCATTACGGGACCAGCGATCCAGCATGACCACGACCGAGCTTGCCCAAGAGGCCTGGCCACAGCGGTTTGCGCGCCGAATCAAGCGGATGGCCGGCCCCTGGGGGGTCTTCCTGGAAGGCTTTCTGAAGGAGCCGGTGATGGTCGGATCGATCATCCCGTCATCCCGTTTCACCATTGCCAAGATGCTGGCCCCGGTGAAGTGGAACGAGTGCAAGCTGTTCGTTGAATACGGTCCCGGCGTCGGCACATTCTGTCGCCCGGTGCTGGAACGCCTGCCGCGCGACGGGCAGTTGATCGTGATCGATACGAACCCGCTCTATATCGACTATCTGAAGGCGACGATCACCGATAGCCGCTTCATCCCGGTGCTGGGGTCGGCGGCCGATGTCGAGGAAATCATCCGCGCCCACGGGCACGACCATGCCGATTACGTGCTGTCGGGCCTGCCGTTTTCCACGCTGCCGGACGGCGTGGGTGAAGCGATCGCGGCGGCGACCCACAAGGTGCTGCGGCCGGGCGGCGCGTTTCTGGTCTATCAGTTCACGGCTGCCGCGCGCGATTACATGGCGCGGCATTTTACCCACATCGATGCCGGCTTCGAACCGCTCAATGTGCTGCCGTGCAAGCTCTACTGGGGCTGGAAGGACTGAACCGGGGCGGCCACCGGCCACCCCGGACTGCCGGGCAGGTCAGGCAAAGGTCTCTTCCACCGCGCTGACCGAAGTGTCGGCCAGCTGGCGATGGATCGCGGCGACCAGCGCCAGGAAATAAAGCCCCACGGTCAGGCCATAGACCAGCATCAGCACGCCAAAGCCGACCATGTTGCCCAGCGACGGGGCCGCGCCGGGGTTGAACGAACCCAGCGTCAGCGCGCTCAGCACCATGAACAGCACCCCCATGACCACCAGGACCAGCAGGTATACCAGCACCAGCCGCAGCACGTTGCCGCCGGTCATCCGCCAGGCATTGCCGATGGCGGTGATGGGGTTGCGGACATCGTCGATGGCCACCACCGGCAGGATCATCGACAGGCGCACGAAGACATAGATGAAACCCGCCAGCATGAGCAGCGCCAGCACAAAGCTCAGCCCCGCCGATTCGGTTCCGGCCACGATCCCGGCCATGCCCAGGCTGGCCACCAGCGCCAGCGCGAGCAGGGCAATGAGCAGCAGGATCGCCACCCCGAACAGGGTCGGCACGCACTTGATCCCGGCGCTGATTGCCCCGCCGATCGAGGCTTCGTGCCGGTCGGAACAGAGCCGGCAAGAGGCCGCCTGCTGGGCAAAGCTGACCGCGTAGATCACGATGTAGAGCAGGAATATCCCGCCGCCGAACTGTGCGAACAGGGCGTCGGGCGTTTGCGCCGTGCCCTCCTGCGCGCTGCCGAGCATGGCGGGCAACATGCTGGCCAGCACTCCGCCGCTGAGCGCGAAGATCGCGACATAGCCGATGATCGTCACCGCGATCAGCGGGCCAATCCGGGCCAGCATGATCTGTAGAGCCTCCGACAAGGCCCGGCTGCCACTGAAGCGCATATCGTTTCCCCCCCGTTTTGCCCCCGCTGCGCTATTCGAAGCGGGCTGCCGTTGCGTCTGCCGATGGCCCCGCCAGCTGGCGATGCGTCGCGGCGACCACCGCCACGAAATAGACAGCCATCACCGCTTCGCCCGCGCTGGATACCAGCGCGGTCAGCGCCGTGGCGGTTTCCCCGCCGATCACCACTTCAAACAGCATTCCCAGCAAGGCTGAAATCACCCCCACGACGATCACGAAGGCGACCACCAGCAGCAGGAAGAACAGCGCGATCCGCCCGGCGTTGCCCCGGGTCAAGGCGAAGCTGCGGCGCAGGGCGGCCACCGGATTGCGGATCCCGTCCACCACCACGGCCGGGCTGACCAGCGCCGAGCGGATATAGGCCCACAGCATTACTGCCCCGGCCAGCACGATCACCAGCGCGACGGCGGCGGGAATGCCCGTGGCCCCGGCGGCGACCAGCGGAATCAGCGCGACCAGACCCAGTCCCATGCCCAGCAGCAATTGTGCTGCGATGACGGGGACCAATCCGTTCAGGCCCTGTGCCAGCGCCTGCCCCACAGTCGGGCGGCTACGATCGGTGAACAGGGTCAGCATCGCCAGGGTGCCCACCATCTGCACGGCGGCGATGGCCAGCAGGACCGGCCAGGCCTGGCGATAGAACGCCCCCATCAGTTCGAACAGTTGTTCCGGCGCGGCGCCGGCGGGCGGTTCCGGCTGGGGATAGAGCAGTGCAAAGGCAAAGCTGGGCAGGACGAAGAACACCCCCGCCAGCGCCAGCAGGACATCGCGATTGGCCGAAACGGCGCTGGCCGCGTCCTTCCATGCCAGATTGCTGTCAAACCGCATTGCGCACCTCTTCCCGTTGAAGTCACTTGATAACCACAGCAATTGCCGCCACGCAACGCGCGTGATGGACAAGTTGCCCGATAGCCTTCCCGAATCGATCGAATGGCGGCGCGATGACGCGCCCGTTCCCTATCGCGCCGCGCTGGATGAAATGACCGCGCGCAACGCCGCGATTGCCGCGGGCGAGGCGCGTGAACTGGTCTGGCTGCTGGAACATCCGCCCGTCTATACCGCCGGGACCAGCGCGGCAGTGGCCGAACTGCTGGACCCCCGCTTTGAAGTGGTGGAGGCCGGACGCGGCGGGCGCTATACCTATCACGGCCCAGGCCAGCGGGTCGGCTATGTCCTGCTGGATTTGAAGCGGCGCGCGCGCGACGTGCGCGGGTTCGTCCATGCGCTGGAAGGCTGGGTGATCGCCACGCTGGGCGATTTCGGTGTCGAAAGCTGGCGCAGCGAAGGCAGGATCGGCATCTGGTGCCGCGATACCGACGGGCGCGAGGCGAAGATCGGCGCCATCGGCGTGCGCATCCGCCGCTGGGTGACGATGCACGGCTTTTCTGTAAACCTGGCGCCCGATCTGTCGCACTTCAGCGGGATCGTCCCCTGCGGGATCGAGGAGTTTGGCGTCACCAGCCTGCAAAAGCTGGGCGTCGCGGTTGATTTCGATACCTGGGATCGGGCATTGCTGGCGCGCGCACCGGAATTTCTGGCCGCGCTGGACAAGCCCTGCGGGCAGGAGTGAGCGGACCCATGCGCATTGCCACGATTACCGCGCTGCTGGTGCTGACCGCGTTGACGGGCTGCAACCAGTCAAAGAAGGACGAAGGCGCCGGTACTGCTGCGGGCGAGATTCTGCCCGGTTCGGCCAGCGACGCGATGATTCCGCTCGATTCCGTCCGCTCGCAAGCCCCGCTCGCGCCCAGGGCAGAGGGCGGGGACAAGGCCAAGGCCGCCGCCAGCGAAGCGCCAGAGGAAGCCGCTGCCGTGGCGGATGAAGCGCCTGCCGCAGCCGGCGAAAGCGCGCCTACTCCCTAATCCCCAGCAGGCGCTGCGCCAGTTTGAGGTGCGGCCGGTCGATCATCCGGCGGTCGATCTGGAGCGCGCCGACGGACGGATTGGCGGCAAATGCCTCCACAATCGCGCGGGCCTCGGCCAGTTCCTCGTCCGATGGCGTGAACGCGGCGTTGATGATTTCGCACTGCGCGGGATGGATCGCCAGCATCCCGGTAAAGCCGTCCGCGCGCGATTCTTCCGCTGCGCGCTGCAGCCCCTTGGCATCAGCAAAGTCGGCGTGGAGCGTGTCGATCGCCATCGCCCCGCGCGCATGTGCGGTCAGCAGGGTCTGGGTGCGGGCGAACCGGAACGTGTCGGTCCAGTTGCCGGTCTTGTCGCGCTTGCGGGTGGCGCCGATCGCGGCGGACAGGTCCTCCGCGCCCCAGGTCAACCCGGCGAGGCGCGGCAGCGATGCGGTGGCATAGGCCGGGATGGAAATCGCCGCCGCTGCCGTTTCGCTGACCAGCGCCAGCACTTTGGTGCTGCCGGTCGGCACGCCGTTGCGCTGTTCCAGTTCATAGAGTTCGGCGGCGAGGTGCTGGACCGATTCCGGCCCGGCGGACTTGGGCAGCATGATCCCTTCGGGCGCCCCGGCCATAACCGCCACCAGATCGTCGCGCCACATCCGGCTGTCCAGCGGGTTGATCCGCACCCAGCGCCCCAGCCGCCGCTCGGTCACCTGGCGGCGGTGGGCATTCAGCCATTCCACCGCCTGTTCGCGGGCGCGCTGCTTGTTGTCCGGCGTGACCGAATCTTCCAGGTCGACAATGATGACATCGGCGGCCGTGCCAGCCGCCTTGTCCAGCTTCTTGGCGCTGTCGCCGGGGACGAACAGCCATGACCGGTATGCCATCTTGCCTTGCACTCCGCTCAGCCCGCCGCGTCCATCGCGGGGTAGTCGATATAACCCGCCTCTCCTGGCAGATACCAGCTTTGCGGGACGTTAACATTGGGCGCCCATTCCGCGCCGGCGCGGATGCGTGCGGGCAGGTCCGGGTTGGAAATGAACGGACGGCCAAAGCTGACCGCGTCGCAGCGGCCGGACGACACGTCGGCGTCAGCCTCGGCGGCGGTGTAATCGCTGTTGAGCACCAGCGGCCCGGTGTAGATCGAGCGGATCAGCGCATCCTGCTTGGGCACGTCGGTTCGGCCGAAGGTGCCCTCCGGCCCCGGCTGGCGCAGCTCGACAAAGCCCAGCTGGAGCGTCTGGCAGACCCGCGCCGCCTCGCTGAAGATCGCGGCGGGATCGGGATCGTCGCAGCCTTGTGAATCGCCATTGGGGGAAAGGCGCACCGATACCCGGTCCGCGCCCCAGACAGCGACCAGCCGCTCCAGCACCTGCCGCAGCAGGCGGGTGCGGTTTTCCGGGCTGCCGCCGTAGTCGTCATCGCGGTGGTTGGTCGACAGGCGCAGGAACTGGTCGATGAAGTATCCGTTCGCGCCGTGGAGCTGCACCCCGTCGAACCCGGCGGCCTTGGCGTTGCGGGCGGCGGCGGCGTAATCGTCGAGGGTGCGGGCAATGTCATCCAGGGTCGCGGGGCGCGCCTCTACGTGCGGCTTGCGGCCCGTGGGCGTGTGCGCATGATCGGGCGCGGTGGTGGCCGATGCGGAGAGCGGCGCCTGCCCGTCCAGATAGTCCGAATGGACAATCCGGCCCATGTGCCACAGCTGCATCACGATCTTCCCGCCGGCCTGGTGCACGGCTTCGGTCACCGGCTTCCACGCTTCGGTCTGGCCCGGGGTCCAGATGCCCGGCGCGGCGTGCCAGCCATAGCCTTCGCGGCTGATCGCGGTCGCTTCGGAAATGATCAGCCCGGCAGAGGCCCGCTGGCGGTAATATTCGGCCATCCGCGCGCTAGGCACGGCATCCGCATCGGCGCGGCCGCGGGTCAGCGGGGCCATCAGGATGCGGTTGGCAGCGGAAATTGCGCCCAGCTGGACCGGCTGGAACAGGGCTTCGTGCATGGAACCTCCACCAAATATGTTTTGCGAATTTAATCGTGCGGCTAAGGCAACCGCATGACGAATGCAACCGCGGGCGCGGATCGGGGCTGGAACGCGTGGCACTTTGCCGCATTGCTGGGCGGAAACGTGGCGCTGGCGCTGGGGCCGCTGTGGGTGCGGCTGGCCGATACCGGGCCGGTATCCGCCGGTTTCTGGCGACTGGCGCTGGCGATCCCGTTCTTCGCGCTGCTGGCCCGCGCCAACGGCCAGCGGCTGGGCGGCGTGCCGCGCGGGGTCTTGCTGGCGGTCATGGCTGGCGGGATCTTCTTCGCGCTCGACCTGTCGAGCTGGCATCTGGGGATCGAGCTCACGCGGCTGGGCAACGCCACCCTGTTCGGCAATTCCGGCTCGATCCTGATCGTCGCGTGGGGCCTGTTCGTGCTGCGCCGCGCGCCGCGCGCGAACGAATGGCTGGCCTTTGCCGCCGCGATTGTGGGCAGCGCGATCCTGCTGGGGCGCAGCCTGGAAATCGATCACACCACGCTGGTCGGCGATCTGCTCTGTCTGCTCGCCGGGTTCCTCTACACCTTCTACATCCTGCTGGCGCAGAAGGGCCGCGAGACGCTGGGCAGTTGGAGCCTGCTGTTCTGGTCGAGCCTGGCGGGCCTGCCGGTGATGGTCGGCGTGGCGCTTGCGCTGGGCGAACCGTTCTGGCCGACGGACTGGACGCCGGTCGTCGCGCTGTCGATTACCAGCCAGCTGATCGGGCAGGGGCTGCTGGTGTTTGCACTGCGCCACTTTTCGCCGCTGGTGGTGGGGCTGGCACTGCTGACCCAGCCGGTGGTCTCGGTGGCGGTCGGCTGGGTTTGGTTTGACGAGGTGCTGAGCCCGCTGGACGCCATCGGTATGGCCTTGGTCGCCGCTGGTCTCGTTCTGGTGCGCGGGTCCGGGAAACCATCGACGGCGGCGTGATCGCCCGCTAGCCTGCGCGGCATGACCACGCTTCGCACCGCATTTGCCCTTGCCGCCGCCACACTGGTGGCCAGCCCCGCCCTGGCCGCCCCGGCGGCGCAGGTTGCCAAACCGCAGACCGCCGACGCGCAGTTCGCCGGCATCGCCGACCTGTTCATCACCCTGTCCACGCGCCTGTCCCCGGTCGAGGCGACGGTGCTGGGCGAACACCGCCACGACCACCTGCTGCCCGATGTGACCGCCAAGGGCCGCGCCGCCCGCGCCGCAGCTTGGCGGCAGTTACTCGGCGCCCTCGGCCGGATCGACCGGGCGCAGCTCTCGCGCGAGAATCAGGTCGATGCGGCCATGCTGGAGAACGAGCTGCGCTATCGGCTGTGGATGCAGGACACGGTGCAGGACTGGGCGTGGAACGCGCAGGTTTACAACGATATCGCCGCCGGGGCGCTTTATGGCCTAGCCGCGCGCGACTTTGCCCCGTGGGACGTCCGCCTGAAATCCGCGACCGCGCGGATGGAGGCGCTGCCCCGGTTCCTGCGTGAAAGCCGCCGCCAGCTGGTCCCCGCGCGCGTGCCCAGGGTGTTCGCCGAAGTCGTCGCCAGCCAGAACGGCGGGATCGTGGAGATCGCCGAAGGGATGCTCGCCCCGCAGGCCGGGGTGCTGAAGCCCGCCGACCGGGCGCGCTTCGACACGGCGCTGAAGAACCTCAAGCAGGCGGTGGCAGAGCAGCAGGTCTGGCTGGATACGGTGCTGGTCCCGCAGGCCAAGGGCGATTTCCGGCTGGGCGCGCAGATCTACGACCAGAAGATGCAGTTCGCGCTGCTGTCCGACATTACCCGGCCCCAGCTGAAGCAGCGGGCCGAGGCCGCCTTTGCCGCGACCCGCGCCGAAATGTACGCCCTGTCGCGCAAGGCGCTGGCCGACAGGAACAGCACGCTCGAAATGCCCGATGCGCCCAACGCCGCGCAGCAGCAGGCGGTGATCGAGGCGGCGCTGGCGCTGTCCTATGCCAAGCGTCCGCCGCGCGACCAGCTGGAACAGCGCGCTCGCGAAACCCTGGCCGAAGCGACCGAATTCGTCCGCGCGAACAACCTGATCCGGATGCCAGACGGGCCGGTGCGGGTCATCACCATGCCCAAGTTCCAGCAAGGCAACTCCGTCGCCTACAACGATCCGCCGGGGCCGCTGGAGCGGCACTTGCAGAACTTCTACGCCGTCTCGCCCGTTCCGGCGGAGTGGAGCGAGGAGCAGGCAACCAGCTACCTGTCCGAATACAACGACTACATGATCCACGATCTGGGCATCCACGAGGCGATGCCGGGGCATTACACCCAGCTCGATCATTCCAACCGCAGCCCCAGCACGCTGCGCGCGGTCCTGTGGTCCGGGCCGTTCGTGGAAGGCTGGGCGGTCTATGCCGAAGGGGTGATGAAGGACGCGGGCTATCTGAACGGCGATCCGCTGTTCGCGCTGACAGTGCTGAAAATGCGGCTGCGTTCGATCACCAACACGCTGCTCGACATCGGCATCCATACCGAGGGGATGGGCCGCGAGGCGGCGATGGACCTGATGATGCGCGGGGCGTTCCAGCAGGAACGCGAAGCGGCGGGCAAGTGGGTGCGCGCCAGCCTGACCTCGGTCCAGCTGCTCAGCTATTTCACCGGCTACGAGGAACACAAGGATCTGCGCGCCGAGGCGGAGCGCCGCTGGGGCAAGGATTTCACCCTGCGGCGCTATCACGATACGGTGCTGTCGTACGGCTCTCCGCCCGCGAAATACGTGCGGTCGCTGATGTTCGAGGAACCGGTCACGGCGCGTTGAAGCAGGACATGGTCCAAAAGGCGGCTCGCAGCCTGCGGGCGCGCGGCCTAGGGGTAGTTCATGACCGAGGCCGAACCCCTGACTGTCTGGCATGACGGCGCCTGCCCGCTGTGCCAGCGCGAAATCGCGCTGATGCGGCGGCTGGACCGGGCCGGGCGCATCCGGTTCATCGACGCGGCAAAGGGCGACGCCTCGTGCCCGCTTGACCGGGCAGTGTTGCTCTCGCGGTTCCATGCGCAGGAAAACGGCGTGATGCTGAGCGGGGCGGCGGCGTTTGCCGCGATGTGGCGGGCCATCCCGCTGCTGCGCCCGCTGGGCCTGCTGGCGCGGCTGCCCGTGTTCGCCGCTCTGTTCGAGCGGGCCTATCTGGCGTTTCTGAAAGTTCGCCCCCAACTGCAAAGACTGCTGGCATGAGCGATTCCCGCTATCGCAAGGTTCCCTCCGCTCGCCTGTCGCGGCTGGCCTCGTTCGGGCAGATGGCGGGCGGGATCGCGGGCGGGGTGCTGGCCGAAGGGGCGCGGCGGCTGGCGGCGGGGGAGCGGCCGCAGCTGTCGCAACTGCTGCTGACCCCGGCCAATGCGGCGCGCGTGACCGAGCAGCTGTCGCGCCTGCGTGGTGCGGCGATGAAGCTGGGGCAGATGATTTCCATGGACGCGGGCGATCTGCTGCCCGCGGAACTGACCACGATCCTGGCCAGGCTGCGCGATTCCGCGCACTTCATGCCGCCCGCGCAGCTCAACCGGGTGCTGGCGGCAGAACTGGGGACGGACTGGCGGCGGCGGTTCGCCCGGTTCGAGGCGACGCCGCTGGCCGCCGCCTCGATCGGACAGGTCCACCGCGCGCAAATGGCCGATGGGCGCGTGCTGGCAGTGAAAGTGCAGTATCCGGGCGTGGCCGACAGCATCGATGCCGATGTCGACAATGTCGCCACGCTGCTGCGCCTGTCCAGCCTGCTGCCCGCCTCGCTCGACATCGCGCCGCTGCTGGCGGAGGCGAAGCGACAGCTGCACGAGGAAGCCGATTATTGCCGCGAGGCGGAGCAGATGCGCCGCTATCACACGCTGCTGGCGGGCGATCCGGCCTTCGTCCTGCCCGCGCCGGTGGATGACCTGTCGACCGGGCGGGTGCTGGCGATGGATTTCGTGCCGGGCCAGAGCATCGAGACGTTGCAGGAGGCTCCGGCTGAAACCCGCGATGCGGCGATGGGCGCGCTGCTGGGGCTGGTGCTGCGCGAATTGTTCGAATTCGGCTTCATGCAGACCGATCCCAACTTTGCCAATTATCGCTGGCAGGCGGACACCGGCCGGATCGTGTTGCTGGATTTTGGCGCGGCGCGGGCCGTTCCCGCAGCCACCACGGCGGCCTATCGCCGGCTGATGCAGGCCGGGCTGGCCGAGGATCAGGCTGCCCTGCGCGCCGCGTTGGTGGAGGTCGGCTTCGTCACTTCCACCACGCTGGAACGCCACGGCGCCGCCCTCGACGCCATGATCGCGGTGCTGATGGCGCATCTGGGCAAGCCGGGGCTGTTCGATTTCGCGGACCGTTCGTTCGTGGAGCAGGTGCGCCGCCATGCCGAAGGGATCGCGGCTGATCGCGCGGCCTGGCACATTCCGCCCGCCGACACGCTGTTTGTCCAGCGCAAGGTCAGCGGCACCGCGCTGCTGGCGGTGCGGATGCAGGCAAGGCTGCCGCTGCGCGAAATGGTGGCGGATTCGATTGCGGGAACGGCGGAGCCAGCCTGAGCGCTGGCCCTTTGGTCATGTTGCGGCTTGAAGGCGGCAAGGCCAAGGCGGGAGCAACGCGTTTGAAGGACTATCGCCCATGCCCAGCCCCGAACCCACGCCAACCCGCGCATTTTCCAGCGTCCTGATTGTCGGCGCGGGCATGGCGGGGCTGTCGTGCGCTGGCGCGCTGGCCAGCGTCGGCCATGCAGTGACGCTGATCGACAAGGCGCGCGGACCGGGCGGGCGGATGTCGACCCGGCGGATGGAGACGCCGCTGGGGCAGGCCGCGTTCGACCACGGCGCGCAATATTTCACGGCGCGCGATCCCGGCTTTCGCCAGCAGGTGGCAGAGTGGGCGGCGGCAGGCGTCGCGGCGCCGTGGCCAGTCGCGGGCGCGGATGCCTGGGTCGGCACGCCGGGGATGAATGCCGTGATCAAGGCGCTCGCCTCTGCGCATGACGTGCGCTGGAACACGCGGGCGGAACGGATCGTGCGGCAGGACGGGGGCTGGCTGGTTCATACCGACGCCGGGCCGCTGGGGCCGTTCGATGCTCTGGTTCTGGCGATCCCGGCGGAGCAGGCGCTGCCGTTCCTCTCGCTGCATGATTTCGAGATGGCGGGCGCGGCTCTGGTCGCCCGCTCGCAGCCGTGCTGGACCGCGATGTTCACCTTTGCAGAACCGCTGCCGGGCGGGCGCGATATCCTGCGCGATTGCGGCGCGATTGGCTGGGCGGCGCGCAACAGCGCCAAGCCGGGACGCACCGGCCCGGAAGCCTGGGTGGTGCAAGGCAGCCCGGACTGGTCCGAAGCCAATCTGGAAGGCGACGCGCCCGATATTGCCGCGCGGCTGCTGGCGGAACTGGCCGGGGCGCTAAGTGCGGACCTGCCTGAACCGGTTACCGCCAGCGCGCACCGCTGGCGCTATGCGCAAAGCGCCGCGCTGGGCCGGGGGGCGCTGTGGAATCCGGCGCTGGGGCTGGGTGCGTGCGGTGACTGGCTGCTCGCCCCGCGTGTGGAATGCGCGTGGCTCTCTGGCCAGCAACTGGCGCGCGCAATGGCAGAGGCGGCGGCCTCATGCCCGGCCTGACTGACTGGACTCCGACCCGCGCGGCGGCGCTGGAGCGGCTGGCAGAGTTCCTGCCCCATGCCGGGGCCGATTACGCGCGGCTGCGCAACATCGATCGGGGGCCGGATGATCGCAGCAATGTTTCCGCGTTGTCGCCGTGGATTCGCCGCCGCATCCTGACCGAGGAGGAAGTGATCGCCGCCGTGCTGCGCCGCCACGGCTTCGCGCGGGCGGACAAGTTCATTCAGGAGGTCTGCTGGCGGACCTACTGGAAAGGATGGCTGGAACTGCGCCCCGGCGTGCTGGCGGATTACCACGCGGCGGCGGCGCGGCTTTCAGCGGAATGGGCGGACAGCGCCGCGTTGGCGGCGGCGCGGGGCGGGCAGACGGGAATCGCCTGTTTCGATGCCTGGGCGGCGGAACTGGTCCGGACCGGCTGGCTGCACAACCACGCGCGGATGTGGTTTGCCTCGATCTGGATCTTTACCCTGCGCCTGCCGTGGGAACTGGGCGCGGCGTTCATGGCGCAGCATCTGCTCGATGCGGACCCGGCTTCCAACACGCTGTCGTGGCGCTGGGTTGCGGGCTTGCAGACGCCGGGCAAGCACTACCTTGCGCGGGCGGAGAACATCCGCCTGAACACGCTGGGGCGGTTCGATCCGGCGGGACAACTGGATGAACAGGCTCTGCCTGTGCCGATGGTCGCACCCAACCCGCCGCCGGGCGCGATCCCGCCAGCGCAGGTGCCAGCGACGGACCGGGTTGCCCTGCTGCTGACCGAGGAAGACCTCTCGCCCGAAACGCTGCCGGTGGGGGCAACGGTGGTCGCGCTCGCCGCGCTGACCACGCCGTCAGCCGACAGTCCGGCCGGGCGGTTCGCTGCCGGGGCGCTGGCCGATGGACTGGACCGGGCGGGGGCGCAGTTTGGTCTGGCGGGGCAGTTGCTTGCCCCGGAAGCGGTCGCGGCATGGGCGCTGGACGCAGGGGTGAGCGAGGTGGTCACGGCGTGTGCCCCGCTTGGCCCCTCTGCCCCGGTGCTGGACGAGATCGAGCGCGCGCTGGCCCTTGTCTCGATCCGGCTGGTCCGCGTCAGGCGCGCGTGGGACACGCAGTGCTGGCCGCTCGCCACCAAGGGCTTTTTCGCCTTCCGCCAGCACATCCCCAAACTGGTCGCCGGTCTGGTATAACGGGGCCGGGTGTGATCAGCGTCGTCTGGTTCAAGCGCGACTTGCGCGTTCACGATCACGCCGCGCTCACCGCCGCGGTGGCGAGCGGGCACCCGGTGCTGGCGCTCTATATCGTCGAGCCGGAGCTGTGGCGGCAACCCGCGCTGTCCGGGCGGCAGTTCGCGTTCCTGGGGGAATGCCTGGATGATCTGGACCGGCAGTTGCGCGGCTGCGGGGGCGCGCTGGTGCGGCGCACGGGCGATGCGGTGCATGTGCTGGCCGATCTCCACGCCCGCCACGGCATCGCGCAGATCCACGCGCACGAGGAAACTGGGCTGGAATGGACCTTCGCCCGCGACAAGGCGGTGCGCCGCTGGGCGCGGCAGGCCGGGGTGCCACTGGTGGAGCATCGCCAGCACGGCGTCTGGCGCGCGTTGAACCGGCGCGATGGCTGGGCGGCACGGTGGGACCGGATGATGGCCGCTCCCGTCCTGCCCCGGCCCGCGTTGACGCGGCCGGCTATCCTGCCGTCAGACCCCTGGCCCGATGCGGCCGAACTGTGGCTGGCGGACGATCCCTGCCCCGACCGTCAGCGCGGCGGGCGGCGCGAGGGGATTGCCTTGCTTGGATCGTTCCTGACCGAGCGCGGGCAGTTCTATCGCAGCGCGATGTCCAGCCCGCTCGAGGGGGCCGAGGCCTGCTCGCGCATTTCCGCCCACCTCGCCTTCGGATGCCTCTCCATGCGCGAGTCCCATCAGGCCGCAACGCGCGCGCTGCTGCGCTGGAGCGAACGCGAGGACAAGCATTGGACCGGCTCGATCCGCTCATTCATCGCGCGGCTGCACTGGCACTGCCACTTCATCCAGAAGCTGGAAGACCAGCCCTCGATCGAGCACACCAACCTGCACCCGGCCTATGCCGACTTGCGCCCGGTCGGGCCGGAGCACGAAGCGCTGGTCGCGGCCTGGCGACAGGGTCAGACCGGGTTTCCCTTCGTCGATGCCTGCATGCGCTCGCTCGGCGCGACGGGGTGGCTCAACTTCCGGATGCGCTCGATGGTGATGGCCTTTTCCAGTTATCACTTGTGGCAGGACTGGCGCCGCCCCGCGCAGGAACTGGCGCGGCTGTTCACGGATTTCGAGCCCGGCATCCATTTCCCGCAGGCGCAGATGCAATCGGGCACGACCGGCGTGAACACCGCGCGGATCTATAACCCGGTCAAGCAGTCGCTCGATCAGGACCCGGACGGCGTGTTCATCCGCCGCTGGTTGCCGGAACTGGCGGCCGTGCCGATCGAATTCCTGCACCAGCCATGGACCGCGCCGGATACCGTGCTGCGCGGCTGGGGGGTGGAGCCGGGGGTGACCTATCCGCGCCCGCTGGTCGATCACGTCGCGGCGGCGCGGTTCGCGCGGGAGCGGATCTATACAGTGCGCAAAGGCGCAGACTTTCGCCAGACCGCCAATGGTATCCAGCAGCGCCACGGCAGCCGCAAGGCGGGTCTGCCGCCCACCGGCAAGCGCCGCGCGCCAAAGCCCGCCCCAACGCCGGGGCAGGGTGAATTCAGCTTCTGACGTTCACAAATCGGTGCCGGTTTCGTCCAGTCGCTCTAGGAATCGCGCGGCGGACTGGCGCAGCGCCGCCTGCTGGGTTTCGGCCATCCTGTCCCACGTGCGCACTATTTGCGCCATGCGCGGGTTGCCCGCGAACCGATCGCGGTGGCGGGCGATGAAATCCCAGTAGAGCGCGTTGAGCGGACAGGCCTTGTCGCCCACTTTCAGCTTCACGCTGTAGCGGCACGAGCCGCAATAATCCGACATCCGGTCGATATAGGCGCCGCTGGCAGCATAGGGCTTGGAGGCTAGCAGGCCGCCGTCGGCGAACTGGCTCATCCCGATGGTGTTGGGCGCTTCGACCCATTCGAACGCATCGAAATAGACCGCCAGATACCACTCGTGCAGCGCGTGGGGATCGATGCCCGTGAGCAGCGCGAAATTGCCGGTCACCATCAGCCGCTGGATGTGGTGGGCATAGGCTTCCTCGATCGTCTGGCCGATCGCGGCGGCCATGCAGGCCATGCCGGTCCGTCCGGTCCAGTATAGCGCGGGCAGCGGGCGAACAGCGTCAAGCGCGTTGCGTCGGACGTAATCCGGCCCCTCGCGCCAATAGATCCCGCGCACGTATTCGCGCCAGCCGATGATCTGGCGAATGAACCCTTCCACCGCGTTCAGCGGCGCGGCCCCATCGCGCCACGCTGCCTCCGCCATCCGGCACATGGCCAGCGGATCGAGCAGGCCAACGTTGATCAGCGGGGACAACAGGCTGTGGTAGAGGAACTTCTGCCCAGTCAGCATGGCGTCCTGATAGTCGCCAAAGTGGGGCAGGGCGGCGGTGATGAAAGTCTGCGCGGCGCGCTCTGCATCGGCGCGGGTGACGGGCAGCCAGAATGGCTCCAGCGTGCCGAAATTGCTGCCAAAGCGCTGCGCCACCAGATCGAGCACGTCGCGGGTGATTGCATCGGGCGCGTGGCGCGGCGGCTGGGGCATAAACAGATCGGGCGCGGCGCGCTTGCGGTTGTCGTGGTCGAAGTTCCATTGCCCGCCAGCGGGTTCGTCCCCGTCCATCAGCAGCCCGGTCTTGCGGCGCATCAGGCGGTAGAAATACTCCATCCGCAGCGCCTTGCGCCCCTCCGCCCAGTCCTGAAACTCGGCGTGGCTGCACAGGAAGCGGTCGTCTGGCAGGATATCGGGGACGGGGGTGAGGGACTGCAGATCCGCCAGCACGCGCCACTCGCCGGGTTCGGTGACGCGTACCTTGCTTGCCTGATGGCGAGTGATGGCGCGGGTAACTTCGCCCACCAGCGTCCCGGTGTTGGCCGGATCGTCCAGCGTGACGTAATCGACTGTCCAGCCCGCGCCCCGCAGCTCCTGCGCGAAGTGGCGCATCGCAGAGAAGATGAAGGCGATCTTCTTCTGGTGGTGGCCCACATAGCTGGCCTCACCCATCACTTCGCACAGCAGCACGGTCGTCCGCGCCGGGTCCAGCCCGCGCAGGGACGACAGTGCCGGCGACAACTGGTCACCCAGGATCAGGACAAGCGTGCGGGACATGGGGGCAAATGCGCGCGCCGCCCCCCGTCCCGCAATAGCGGCTTTAGGTCAGTTCGCGGCCTTGGCCGGACAGGGCACCGGCAGGCCGGCGGAATCGAGCCGGATGTTGCGGATCGTCACGACGAGGCCCGTGTCCGCGCGCAGCCGCAACGGGGTGCCGACCGCCGCAAGATCGCCGCCCGCATCCTTGAAGCAGCGCAGCGGAATGCGGGTCAGCACTGGTTCACCCGGCTTCGCGGCGCGCAGCGCCGGGCCGAGGTCGAGCGCGCCGCCGCCCAGCGACAGGCTGACCGGGCCGGTTGGCGCGGTATCGACCCGCCAGTCCAGTTGCAGCACGAACCCGCCATCGAGCTGGCGCATCAGGTTGACCGGCGGACCATCGATGGCGAAGGCACCGGGCGCGGTCCAGCGGAACTGGCGTGCGTCTTCCTGTGCGGAAAGGTCCGTCGCGCGGGCCAGAACGGCACTGTCCAGCCCCAGCCGCCAGGGCGACGGGATGACGCCGCGCGTCAGGTAGGCATCCTCGCTGGTGGAGGCGGCCAGATCGACGCGCGGGTCTTCGTTGACCGGGCCGAGCGTGCTGGCACGGCTATAGTCCAGCCCGTAACCCGCCGGGAACAGCGGGGCGGTAATTGGCGAGGCGGCATCGGCAGGCCAGGCGAAGGGCAGGCGGCCGGTGAAGTCGCGCGGCGGCTTGCCATCGCGGGCGGCGACCAGCACATCGGCCACGCCCGCGCCCTGTGTGCCGGGCAGCCAGGCGGCGACGAAGGCGTCTGACGCATTGATCAGCGATCCGGTGAACATCGGCCGGCCCGAAAGGAACACCGAGACGACCTTCATCCCGCGCGCGCGCAGCCTGGCGATCAGCTCCAGCTCTCCGGCGTGGGAGCGGTAGGCGAGATTGGGAATATCGCCCTGATACTCGGCATAGGGCTTCTCGCCGAATACGACCACGGCCACATCGGCCTGCGCGGTTGCGGCGTCATCGGTGGCCAGCACGGCCTTGCCCCCGGCCGCGCCGACGGCATCGGCAATCGCGCGGCCGATCGTCTGGCCGTTGGGGAAGTCGGCGGGGCTGGTGTCTGTCCCCTGCCAGGTCACGGTCCACCCGCCGGACTGCATTGCCATGCTGTCTGCGCCGGGGCCGGTAACCAGCACCCGCGCACCGGGGCGCAGTGGCAGGACGCCGCCATTGTTCTTCAGCAGGACCAGCGATTTGGCGACCGCTTCGCGCGCAACCGCCAGATGTTCCGGCGCGCCGACCTGTGCCGGAGCGCCGCGCTGGACCGGGGCATCGCCCAGCAGGCCCAGCTTGGCCTTGACCCGCAGGATGCGGGTGACGGCATCGTCGATCCGGCCGAGCGGGATTGCGCCGCTGCGGGCATCGCGCAGGGTGGCTTCGAACAGGCCCTTCCAGCTGTCAGGCGCCATGGCGAGGTCCAGCCCGGCGTTGAAGCTGGCGGCGCAGTCGGTCACGGTGCAGCCCGCGACCTGGCCGTGGCCGTTCCAGTCACCCACGACCAGCCCGGCAAAGCCCATCCGACCCTTCAGCACGTCGGTCAGCAGGGTGGGGTTGCCGTGGTGCTTGACCCCGTTCCAGCTGGAAAAGCTGGCCATCACGGTCAGTGCGCCGGCATCGATCGCGGCGGGATAGCCACGCGCGTGGACCGAGACGAGTTCGCTTTCGCTGATCGCGGCGTCACCCTGATCCTTGCCGTCCCTGGTGCCGCCATCGGCCAGGAAGTGCTTGGCGGTGGCGGCCACGCGGTTGGCAGGCAGGGGCCGTCCGGCCAGCAGCGTGCCTTGCAGGCCGATGGTCATGGCCGTGGCATAGCGCTCGACCAGCGCCGGATCGGCAGCGTAGCCTTCGTATGTCCGGCCCCAGCGCAAGTCCTGCGGCACGGCTAGCGTGGGCGCAAAGGTCCACTCGATCCCGCTGGCGGCCACTTCGGCAGCGGTGACGCGCCCGATGCGCTCGATCAGGTCGGCGTCGTTGGCCGCGCCAAGGCCGATGTTGTGGGGAAAGATCGTGGCGCCGGGCAGGTTGGAATGACCGTGGACGGCATCGACCCCGAACAGGATCGGCACGCCCGCGCCGCTTGCGCGCGATGCCGCGCGAAATTCTTCGACCAGTTTGCCCCACTTGGCCGCATCGGCGCGCTCATCACCATAGGGACCGGAATTGCCGCCCGCCAGGATCGAGCCGAGCGGATAGCGCGCCAGATCGGCGGGGGTGATCGCGCTGATGTCGGCCTGGATCATCTGGCCGACCTTCTGCTCCAGCGTCAGCTTGCGCAGGATCGCGGCAATCTGCGCCTCGGTCGCGGGATCGGTGATCGCGGCGGGGCTGCGCGCGGCGGGCCAGGCGGCGGGGTTGGCGCGGGCTTCCGGGCGGACCTGCGGCGTTGTGGGTGCCTGTGCAGCCAGCCCGCTTTCCAGCGCGGGGGCGGCGCAGCCTGCCAGCACGAGGGTTGCCGCAAAAAACGAGCGCCTGATCACCATGGGAATCCTCTTTCACGCCTCTGTGTGAACGTTCTCAAATCTCTCTGACACGCGCCGCCGGTAAAATCAAGCGTCGCCAGCCAATGGGGAAATCAGGTGCGGCGGGCCAGTGGCACAAGCAGCAGGCCCGCGCCCAACGCCAGCGCGGCGAAGACCACGAACAGCCCGGTGAACCCGAACCATGGCACCAGCGCCAGCGTCAGCCAGGGCATGATCAGCGAGGGCAGGGTGTTGGTCAGGTTGAACAGCCCCAGGTCGCGCCCGCGCCGGTCGGAGCGAGGCAGCACGCGCAGGGTTTGCGCGGAATGCAGCGCCAGGAATACCGAACTGGCGATTCCGAACAGGGCATAGGCCGCAATGGCCGTTTGCAGCGTTCCCGACAGCGCCATGCCCGCCAGCCCGCAGGCAGAAATCGCGGCACAGAGCACCAGCGGCAGCAGCGGACGCTCTTGCCGGTCGGCCCAGCGCCCGGCCAGCAGCGCCAGCGGTGCGGACAGGATCAGGACGGCGCTGAACACCCGGGCGGTCTGGTTGTCGCTCATCGCCGGGTCGATCGAGCGGAGCCAGACAAACAGATAGGCAAACAGTGCGGCCTCGGCGATCTGCACGGCTAGCCGCGCCACCCACATGCGCGGCATCGCCCCCTGCCACAGGTGGCGTGGACCGGCGTCATGGGCAACGGGCGGATCGGGCACGCGTGGGGGCAGGCGCACCAGCAGCACCGGGATGACGCAGCACGCCACAATCCCCGCCACCAGCGCCAGCCGCGCATCGGGCAAGGCAAGGCCGGGAATGGTCACCGCCGCGCCCGACAGCGCGCCGAGGCCGGGGGCGAAAGCCATCAGCCCGCCCAGCAGGCCTTTGTGCGCATCGGGAACGCAGTCCCCCGCCAGTGCCGCCAGCGGGGCCAGCATCATGTTCAGCGCCAACTGCCATCCCACGATCAGCGCAATCAGCGTGGGCAGATCGCGCGCGCGGGTGATGGCAAACAGCAGCGTGCAGGACAGGATCAGGCCCGCGCAGATCCAGCCGCGGCGGTTGCCAGTGATGTCGCTGAAATAGCCGAACGCGATATGCCCGGCACTGGCCGCGATCGCTCCGGCAAAGGCGATATAGGCCAGCCAGCTGACATCCGCCGCGCCCGCCAGTCCGGCCACCCGCACTGGCAGCAGGATCGACAGGAACGGGACATAGGCAATTGCCGCGCCCGCCCAGGCCAGCGCGTAGAGCAGCAGGAACCGGGGCATCGCGGCCTTAACGGATGCTGGCGGGCGGCGGGGCGACCGAGCCGCGCTCGACCAGATCGGCGGAAATCACGGTCAGTTCGGCGGGGCGTTCCTCGCCCTTCTGTGCGGCGATGATCAGTTCGACCGCGCGCGATGCCGTGGCGGCAATCGGCTGGTCGATGGCGGTCAGCGGCGGCTGGGTGAAGTGGACCAGCGGGGTGTTGTCGAAACTGATGACCGAGAGGTCATCCGGCACCGTCAGCCCCAGATCGCGCGCGACTTCCAGCGTGGCGAGTGCCATCTGGTCATTGCTGGCAATGATCGCGGTGGGGCGCTGCGGCAGTTGCAGCAGGCGGCGGGCGGCGCGCTCGCCCGAGGCATAGCTGAAATCGCCCGCTTCCAGCAGCGCCTCGGTTGGCAGGTTCGCCTCGGCCATGGCCGCACGCCAGCCATCGACGCGCCAGCCGCTGAGGTTGTATTCGTCCGATCCGGCGATGAACCCGATGCGGGCATGGCCGCGCCCGATCAGATAGCGGGTGGCGGTGCGGGCCGACCCTTCATCATCCATCGACAGCGGAATGCCCGCGCCGTCCTCGTGCGATCCGATCCGCACGAACGGGATGTTCTGACCGGCCAGGAACGCCACGATCTGGGGATTGTCGGAATGCGGCGGGGTCAGGATGATGCCATCGGGCTGCAAGGCGGCAATCGCGGCCAGCAGTTCGCGCTCGACATGGTCGTCATGGGTGTCGATCAGCTCGAAGATCATCCGATAGCCGTGCTCGGCGCATTTCAGCATTCCGCCCAGCAGCATCTGGTCGACCCAGTCGGTCCCTTGCCGGGCACGCCAGTCGGCAATGGTGCGTTCGCGGTCGTTGATGGCGAGGATCAGGTAGGAGCGCGATCCGCTCATCCGCTGGGCGGCGATCGAGGGGACATAGCCCAGCTTGTCAATCGAGGCCTGCACCCGCTGCTTCATCTCGGCACGGACGTTCGGCTCGTTGTTGATGACGCGGCTGACCGTCTGCAGGGACACGCCAGCGTCCGCAGCCACGTGCTTGATGGTGACAGCCTGCCGCCGCCTCGCCATGCGCTACTTGCCCCCCCGGTTGGCCTCGCCAGCCGCAGCGGTAGCCGGGTCGGCAGGCTTTTGCCAGACGCGAACCCAGTCAATCGCCAGCTGCTTGGGGAAATCGCGGTCCGAGATGCCGCCAGCCCCTCGCGTTTCAGCCAGTTTGCCGCCGATGGCGAGGTTCAGGATCAGGTGGAACGGCTGGTCGAACGGCGCCCCCGGCGCGGTGGACCCGGCGGACCACCATTCGCTGGAACGCCGCTCTGCAAAAGTGCGACCATCGATCTGCCAGACGATCCGGTCTGGCTGCCACTCGATGGCGTAAGTGTGAAAGCCCTCCAGCATTTGCGGCGCGTGGACTTCGGTGCTGGCCTGGGCGTTGGCGGGCCAGACGCCGCCAAAGTGCAGCGTGCCGAGGATTGTGTTTTCCCGCCCGCCGGGGCAGGCCGCGCATGGCACGCCCAGGTTGACGGCTTCCAGAATGTCGATTTCGCCCGATGCGGCCCAGCGGCCATAGCGGTCAGCCTCTGGCAGCATCCAGATCGCGGGCCAGGTGCCCTGCCCTTGCGGCAGGCTGGCGCGCACCTCGATCCGGCCATAGCGCCACGCGGCCTTGCCTTTGGTGGTCAGGCGGGCCGAGGTGAAATCACGGCTGACCACCGCGTTCTGATCGGTCCCGGCAGTGCGCAGCGCCTTGGGCAGGGCGGGGCCGGTGGCGCGCTGGCGGCGCGCGGTGATGACCAGTTTGCCGTCCACCACCGCCGCGTTGCGGGTGCTGGCGGTGTAGCACTGCCGTTCATTGTTGCCGCCGCCCCAGCAATCGACCTCGAAGCCCCACTTGGCGGGGTCGATGGCGGTGCCGTCGAACTCGTCGGCCCAGACGAGCTGCCACTCTTCAGCCCAGACGGGATGGCTGACGGCCAGCGCCAGCACGGCCAGCCCGCTCCGGATCATGCCGCTGCGGCATCCACCACGCCGCAATAGCGCGCCACATAGGCGTGGTGTTCCGGCAGGCTGGCGACGGTCTTCTCCACGCTGTCGCGCAGGCCGGCCAGCAGCTGCTCCAGTTCGGCATCGCTCAGCTTGGTGGCGACCGGGTGGTAAGCCTTGGGCATGATCCCCTGACCCATCATCACCTGGACCCAGCTGTTCTCGGCGAACAGTTCCTCGTTGCGGCGGAACACGCGGCCGGTTTCGCGGAACAGTTCGATCTTCTGGGTCAGGCTGTCGGGGATTTCCATCGCCGCGCATTGCCGCCAGAACGGGCTGTCGCGGCGTTCGGTGGCCTTGTAGTGCAGGATCAGGAAATCGCGGACCTGATACATGTCGGTCAGCTGCTGGTCGTTGAATTCGGCAACGTCGCGCTCGCTCACTTCGCCCATCGGCAGCATCCGGATCAGGCGCAGGATCGCGCGCTGGATCAGGTGGATGCTGGTCGATTCCAATGGTTCCAGGAACCCGCCTGACAGGCCCACGGCGATGCAGTTGCGGTGCCACTGCTTGCGCCGCGCACCGGTGGTGAACCGGATGAAGTTCGGCTCGGTCAGCCGCTGGCCTTCGGCAGTGGACAGCAACCGGTCGAGCGCGGCGTCACGCTCCAGATAGCGGCTGCAATAGACGATGCCGTTGCCCTGGCGGTGCTGCAACGGAATGCGCCACTGCCACCCCGCATCGTGCGCAATGGCGCGGGTATAGGGGATCGGCGCGCGGACGCTGGCGGTCTGCACTGCGATGGCCCCGTCGCATGGCAGGTAATGCGTCCAGTCGTCATAGCCGACGTGCAGCGCCCCCTCGATCAGCAGCGCGCGAAAGCCGGTGCAGTCGATGAACAGGTCGCCCTCGATCCGCTGCCCGCCGTCCAGCACCAGCGCGGCGATATTGCCGCTTTCCGGCGCGAGTTCGACTTGCGCGATCCGCCCTTCCACGCGCTTGGCCCCGTCCGCTTCAGCCAGCTTGCGCAAGTACCGGCCATAGAGCGTGGAATCGAGCTGATAGGCATAGTTCATGCGGTTGTCGGGCAGGTGGGCGAACCGGCCCTCATGGGCTGCCTTCAGCTCCAGGCAGTAATCGTCGAAACTGGCGGTGTGGCCCTTGGTCAGCCCGTGCAGCCAGAAATGCTGGAACCCTGCCGACCAGTGATCGCGCCCGGTCAGCCCGAAGGAGTGAAAGTACTTCTCGCCCTGCTGCTTCCAGTTCTCGAACTCGATCCCCAGCTTGAAGGTGGCCTGCGTCTCGCGCATGAATTCGGCCTCGCTGATCCCCAGCAGGCGGTTGTAGGTGACCAGCGGCGGGATCGTGCTTTCGCCCACGCCGACCGTGCCGATGGCATCGGATTCGACCAGCGTGAGGTCGATCGCGTGGCCCATCGTCCGCGCCAGTGCGGCGGCGGCCATCCATCCGGCGGTGCCGCCCCCGGCGATCACGATCCGGCGGCTGGTATATTCGCTTTTCATCGGCTCAGGGTCCTCAGCAGAAAGGCCCGCAGGCGTCCGGCGGATTCGGCGGTCAGCGGGTCCAGCACGCCGCGCGCACCGGCCGGGATATGGTCGGTAACGAGCGGCCCGTTGTCGAAAACATAGTGGTCGAACAGTTCGCGCCAGATCGCCTTGTCGGCGGCGGGCAGGTCGCGAATTGCCAGCATGGCGTGGTTCAGCGCGTCCTGCGGCTGGCCCAGCCAGCGCGGCGTGTCTCGCCACCAGTAGTTGAGCAGGATGTTGAACGGGGCCAGCCCTTCGACATGGTGCCACCACATCGACGGCACAAACAGCGCATCGCCCGGTTCCAGTTCCGCCACCTGGGCCTGCTCCAACGCGGCGGCGAAGCGGGGGTGGGCGGCAAAGTCCGGCGCGCGGAAATCTACCATGCTGACCGCGCGGCCAGCGGGTGTGTTGTCCACCGGGCCAAGGTAAAGGTTGGCGAACTGATCGGGCGGAAACAGGGTGAAGCGGCGGCGACCGGCCACGCAGCAGGCCAGGTTGTCGGGAAAGTCGTTATGCGCGGCGATGGTGGTGGGGGTGCCGATCCACAGGCTGGCAAGCGGGTCGCGGTCGCCCAGTTCGACGCTGTTTTCGGCATCGACCGTGGTGAAATGGCCCGGCACATCGATCGAGGCGAGGTAGATGGTGGGCGCGTCGGCGCGCCCTTCGTTGGCGTCGATCCCGGCGAAGATATCCGCCAGCCGCCCGCGCGCCATGCGGAAATTCATCCCCATTGCGGCGTCATAGAACATCCGTCCGTCGTGCCCCGGTTCGCCGATGGACACGGCGAACGGCACTTCGCGGGCGCGTTCCAGCAGATAGGCGCGGGCCGCGCGGGGGGATTCCAGCCCGGCCCGGACCAGCGGCCAGTCCGCCACCAGCCCGCGCAGCACGAATGGCTCACGCGCGCCGCGCAGCAGGGCGTCGAGCGCGGCGGCATCAGCCGCGCTGCGCTCTGCCACGGCGGGCAGGCGGCTCAGGGGCGAGGCGGCGGTTTCAGCCAAGGGCGACCCGTGCATTCTTGCGCGCCACCAGATCGGCAAACCGCCCCAGCGAGGCGACCGCCATGAAGATCGGCAGCAGCTGTCCTTCAAGCTGCAATTCGCCCAGAGCGCCGCCATCCAGCGCGGCCAGCCGGTCCTCGGCAATCACGTGATAGCCGACCAGCGAATGGCGCGCGCCGTTGTCCAGCGGCACGTCCAATGTGAAAGGCTCCAGCAAGTCGTGCCGTTCCAGCGCGGCGAAGAACGCGGGATACTGGCGGTAGCCGTGGTCCAGATCACCCAGCCGCCCGGCCATCGTTTCGAGGTAAGGCGTGGGGCGGGCGTCCTCGTCGAACAGGCGGGTGCCTTCGCCGCCGTGGTCGATGCGCGGGTGGGACATGTCGATGTGGACTTGCGGCGTGTCGCTCCCAGCGGCCGGCCGGCCGATCAGGAATGGCTGGATCGCCATCGCCAGCGGGCGATAGCGCGCATCCCAGCGGTCCCCTTCAAGGAACAGGTTCTCACCGTTGTCGAACCCGAACATCGCCAGCGCGGAAAACTGCCCGCTGGCGGCATCGCGGCGGAACACGATGGGGTAGTGGGCCTGCACCGCGCGGAATTCCAGCGGCACGGTCAGGCAGGCCATCACCGTATCGCCAAACTGCGCACCCGCCCCGGTGTGGACGCGCAAGGTCCCGTGATCGGCGGGGTTCAGGATCTGGTGGTTGCTCATGTCCGGACAAGTCTTTCGTGCGGCGCGGCAGCAGCGGCTGCGGCGGTGAAGTAGGTGCGGTTGGCGGGCAGTGCGGCGGCCAGCGCGCGGGCGCGCTCGCGCACTTCGACCAGCCGCGCAGCAGCGGCGGGTGATGGCGCGGCGGCAGGCGGGGCGGGCCAGCCCATGCCGTAAAGGACGTATTGCTGGCTGGCGGCGGAAAAGATCTCGTCCACGCGCGGGAAGTCCCAGCTGGACGGCGGCTGGTCTCGCCACAGTTCCAGCTGTTCGGCCAGCCGGGCCGGGATCGTGTCCGGAGCGCGCTGGGCCAGCCAGTAGGGTTCGCTGCGGCGGCTCAGGGCATAGTGCAGTTTCAGGAACTCGACGATGCGGTCCCAGCGATAGCGGAAAAGTTCATTGAAGCGGCTGGCATGGATCGTCATCGCGGCGCGGCTGGCGGGAAAGTTTTCGATCAGCGCGTTCAGCGACAGTTCGATCAGGACGATGGCCGATGCTTCCAGCGGCTCGATGAACCCGGCGGACAGGCCGATGGCCAGGCAATTGCGATCCCAGAACCGCTCGCGGTGGCCGGTGCGGAAAATCAGCTGGCGGGGCTGCAACTGGTCTGCATCAGCGCCGGGAACGTGGGTGCGGACATAGTCGAGCAGCACGGCCCGCGCGGCTTCCTCATCCATGAAGCGCGCGGCATAGACGCAGCCGATCCCGCGCCGGGTGGGCAATGCGATGTCCCACAGCCAGCCAGCGGCATGGGCGGTGCCGACAGTCTGCGCGGCAATGGGCGCATCGCGCGCGGTCGGCACCTGCACGGCCAGCGCGCGGTCGTTGAAGGACACGTCGCTGCGGTCGATCCAGCCGCCATCGCAATGTCCGCCGATCAGGATCGCGGCCTGGCCGGAGCAATCGAGGAACAGGTCGCCCGCCAGTGCTGGTTGATCGCGCAGGGTGAGCGCGGCAATGTCGCCATTGTCGGCCGCGATCACGCCGGTCACTTCGGCAGCGATCCGCGTCACGCCCATCCGGGTGGTGGCATGGCGGGCGAGCAGCGCGGCGAACTTGCCCGCGTCAAGGTGATAGCCATAGTTCAGCGCGCCAGCATAAGGCGGCATCGCCCGCTGGCGCGGGGCCAGATCGCGCGCGCAGGCGGCGGCCTGCGGGGTCATCGCGGCGGCGAAGGGCGCATCCGGGCAGCTTGCCCGCCACGCGGCCAGCAGGTCGCGCATGTCCCCCGGCGGCGGGGCGGTGAAGGGGTGGAGGTAGCTGTCAGCCGCGGTGCCATCGACCCAGCCGTCAAAGCGTGAGCCCTGCTTGAAGCTGGCGTCGCATTCGCGCAGGAACTCCTCCTCGGCGATGCCGATGCTGGCCAGCGTTTCGCGCATCGTCGGCCAGGTGCCTTCGCCGACGCCGATGGTCGGGATATCGGGGGCTTCGATCAGGGTGACAGACAAATCGGGCCGGCGCGCGGCCAGCAGCCCGGCCGCCAGCCACCCGGCGGTGCCTCCGCCGACAATCACCACGCGTTGAATCGAACCCGTCATCACGCCCCGACCATACCGGACATTTGCCTGTCGCCAGAGAAAAAGAGCCGCACTGCGGGGGCAGCGCGGCTCTTGTCCTCAACTCACCTTGCGGATCGGTCTGGGCCGATCAGAAGGTGAACCGCACGCCAGCCGCATAGCGCGCATAACCGGGAGCCGCGAAGAAGGCGGTTTTCTCGTTGCGCATGTGACCGCGACGGTCGGCGTTGGTGATGTTGATGCCTTCGACAAAGGCGGTCATGCCCTTGCGGAACTCATAGCTCGCGCTGACATCGAACTGGCCATAGGCTTCGACATAGTACGGATCGAACCCGTAGCCCGACAGGAACCCGTCGCGCCAGTTGTAGGCTACACGCGCCTGGATGCCGTTCTTGTCATAATAGAGCACGGCGTTGGCACTGTCGCTGACCCCGTTCACCGCGAACTGCGGCACGGTGTAGCGCTGGGTGTTGTCGAACTTCGTATCGCTCCTGACCACGGTGTAGTTCAGGATCGTGCCGAAGCCGGTTTCACCAAAGCGGTGCTGGATCGCGAATTCCCAGCCCCACAGCTTGGCCTTCTGGTCGCTGTTGACCGGCTGGGTCACCACGAAGTTCACCAGCGGATCGTTCGACTGGCCGCGAATGCCGCCGGTGGCCGTATCGACCAGCGCCGGATAGCGCGCGGCGATCCACGAACGGATCTGCGAGGTCGTGGCGCCCGCCCCCAGCGCGGACTGCGCTTCGGCCACGCGCGGACCGGCCGCCGGGTTGGTCAGTCCGAACGCGGGCATGTTGACCGTGGTGTTGCTGATGAAGTTGCCGACCCGCTTGTGGAAGAAGCCCACCGAGACATAGCTTTCGCGGTCGTAATACCACTCGGCCGAGACATCGATGTTCTTCGACTTGTAGGGCAGCAGGCCGGGATTGCCGCTGCGGCCGGTGCTGCCGCCCACGCGGATCGGAGCGTCCAGCGTGGTGCCACCCTGCAGGCTGGCATAGTCCGGACGGGTGATCGTGTGGCTATAGGCCGCGCGCAGCTTGACGTTCTCGATCGGCTCCATGTCGAAATCGATCGCGGGCAGCCAGTTTTCGTATTCGCCCTTCTGGGTCACGAAGTCCTGTGCGTTGCCATAGACGATGGCGATTTCGTTATCGCCCACCCACGACGTGCCGGTTGGGATCGGCACCAGCGCGGACGAATTGACCTTGGTCTTTTCGTACCGGATGCCGAGGCGCAGGTTGGCCGGGTTGGCGAACAGGTCGAACTGGTGGGTCGATTGCAGGTAGGGTGCAATCGTCTGTTCGTGCACGCGGCGGTCGGCCTGGAACTGCGCGAGGCAGGTGCCGGGCGCGGCCTTGCCGGTCCACGGGGCCGAGCAGATGCCGACCTTGCTTTCCAGCAGGGTGATTAGGGCCGCGGTATCGACCTTGAAGTAGTTCTGGAGAATGCCGGTCCCGTTGGACCCGTTCATGCCCGCCAGACGGCCGGGCAGACCCACCGGGGTGTAGAGGTTGTCGGGCGTTTCGGCGGCGGACAGGGTGCCGCCCCAGCTGTCGCTCTGGATGAAGCCATAGGCCGAACGGACCTTGTTGTCGGTGAAGGTGGCGCCGAAATCCAGGCTCTTGATGAACGAGGTGTCGAAGTCATAGCCGCCCTTCAGCGAGACTTCGTTGATCTCGTCGCGCATGTAGGCATTGCGGAACGCGTTGCCGGCCGGGCGGATGTTGACCGCGTTGTCAGCCGCGCTGCCCGGATACATGTTGACCGAAATGACCGGCATGTCGGTGGTGAAGTCCACCTTCTGCGACTGCACGCCGAAGATCGCGCTGCCGACCGCGATGTTGCTGCCATAGGGCGAGGTCGGCTTGCTCTCGGCGGTCGAGTGATGCCCGTCGAGGACGAGGCGCAGCCCGCCGGGGCCGTCCCATTCCAGATTGCCGCCGATCGAGCGGTTGATCGAACGGTTCGCGGCCAGCGCGCCGGTAATCGCCAGGTCCTTGCCGGGGGCGAAGGCTTCGGAATAGAAGTTCGGGCCGGCGGCCGGGCCGTCGGTCCAGCTGCTGCTGGTCTGATCGTGGTTGAACCACACCCCGACGCTGCTGGTGCGGGCGTTGATGGTGTTCTGCGAATAAGTGTAGTCGACCAGCAGCGAGAGCGTGTCAGTGGGCTTCACCTGCAGCACCAGCTGGCCGTTGATGCGTTCGCGGTCCAGGTCGGTGAAGTCATACCCGGCGTTCTGGGTGACCTGATAGATGTCGGTCGGGTCCGGGCGGTTTTCGGTGCGGGCAAAGTTGCCGCGCCAGTCGTTGGCGTCCAGCGGCAGCGAACCCCAGTTGTTTTCCGAACCGAGGTAGCCTTCGCGCCAGCCCGCGTTGAACTGGGCCTGGCTGGCCTTGCGGCGCTGGTACGACGCGGTCGCCAGAATGCCGATGGTGCCATCGCCAAAGGTGTTCGACAGGATGCCCGAGATTTCCGGAGTGACCGGCGTGCTTTCAAAGCGCGACGTATCGTAGACGCCCTTCACGCCGATGCTGCCCTTGAAACCGGGGCGATCCAGTGGGCGCGGGGTCTTGATGTTGATGACCGAGCCGATGCCGCCCGTGGGCAGGGCTGCGCGACCAGACTTGTACACTTCCACCCCGGCAACGCCTTCGGCGGCGAGGTTGCCGAAATCGAAGCTGCGCGAGGCCGGCGCTTCGCAGCAGCTGCCCAGGCCCGATGCGGGCATCTGGCGGCCGTTCAGCAGCACCAGGTTGAAGTCCGGGCCAAAGCCACGGACCGTGACGGTGGAGCCTTCACCGCTGTTGCGGTCAATCGACACGCCGGTGATGCGCTGGAGCGATTCGGCGAGGTTGGTGTCCGGGAACTTGCCGATGTCCTCGGCGGAGATCGCATCGACCACGCCCTGCGATTCGCGCTTGACGTCCAGTGAGGCGCGCAAGCTGGCGCGGATGCCGGTCACGACGATCGCATCGCCTTCCTCGGCCGCGGCGGCGCTGTCATCCTGAGCCAGCGCGGGCTGTGCGGCCATGGCGATCGCGGCGGCGGAAACACCCAGCATCAGGCGGCCCAAGGCGAGTTCGCGCAAACCTCTCATAATCCGATTCTCCTCCCGTTTCTCGTGCGATCCAAGTGCAGGACCGCCGATTGTGAACGTTCACCTAACTGATAACGTTCACTTGGTCAAGGCGGTTTGATGCAGGGCCGCAGCAGCGGGGCAGCAGCGCGGCGGCTGGCGCGGGCGACCTTGACTTTCGCGCGCGGTAAAGTGATTGACGGCGCACCGGACTTGGTGGCAAGCGCCGCCGTCCGATCAGCAGCGCTGATGCGCGGGTATAGCTTAGTGGTAAAGCACCAGCCTTCCAAGCTGGCTATGCGGGTTCGATTCCCGCTACCCGCTCCAGCCCGCATGCGCTGGCGGATCCTGTTTCCCCCCTTGAAGGCGCAACCGATGTCCGAACATCCGCATGACAAGCTTCAGCCCGATCTGCCGTCGCTGCGTCCGGGCCTGGCGCAGATGACCGAAGGGCCGTGGGCGGGCTGGTATCGCTGGGAACCGGTCGATCACTTCGAGGAACACGCCGGCCCGTTCTTCTGCCGCCCGGACGGCGACGGGATCGAGTGCGCGTTCATGCCCGAGGCGAAGAACCGCAACGGTGGCGGCAATATCCACGGCGGCGCCCTGATGACGTTTGCCGACTATGCCCTGTTCATGATCGCGGGCGGCATGGACACGGCGGTGCATGGCGTGACCGTGACGATGAATTGCGAATTCGTCGGTGCGGCGGAACCGGGCAAGCTGCTGACCGCGCGCGGCGAAGTGGTGCGCGCCGGGGGCAGCCTGGTGTTCGTGCGCGGGATGATCGCGGAGGGGGAGCGGAACGTGCTGGCCTTTTCCGGCACGATCAAGCGGTTCAGGACGAAGTCCTAACCCCGCCACTCCCGCCGTTCTTCGGCCTGGCGCAGCACTTCATAGGCCAGTTGCAGCGCGGTAAAGGCATCGGCGGCGTCCTTGTCGCCGGGGCGCACGTCCGGGTGGACTTTCTTGGCCTTGGTTCGCCAGGCCTTGCGCACTTCGTCAAAGTCGGCATCGGGCGACAGGCCCAGCACTTCCAGCGCGCGCAGCTCGTCGCGGCTGCGCGTGCCGTCGCCGCTGGAGGCCCAGCCATAATGCGCGGATTCGGCGTAGCCGGAATGGGTTTGGCGCTCGCTGCTTTCGCGCTGGGCGGCTTCCTCGGCATCCAGCCCGGCGAAGTAGTCCCAGCCCTGGTTGTATTCGGCCGCGTGCTTCTGGCAAAACATCCAGCGTTCGGGGCTGTTGGGCGATTTCGGCGCGGGGCAATCGCCGCGTTCGGTGCAGCCGTGCCGGTCGCACAGCCGGATCGTCGCCGCATCGCGCGCGCCTTCATACCCGCGCCAGCGGGGAAAGCCCCAGTCATTGGTTCGCCCGGAACGCCTCATGCCTGTCCGATAGGCCGAAGGGCCGGGGCGGTGCAAGCCAGCATGGCCTTCATCCCGTATTAAGTTTCACATCGCAATGGTGCATTGCAATATCATCGACGAACCCCATATCGGGTTCACTGGCTTCAGGGAGTTCACCGTCATGAGCAAGCAGCTGACCATGTCCGCCGCCGTTTCGGTGCTGGCAATGGCCGTTTTCGCCCTGCTGGGCACCGACCTGATTTCCGTTGGCGGCAACATCGCCCTGCTCCCGCAGGTGGGCTATTCGGCGGAAGCCGCCAGCCTGCCCGATCTTGGCAGCCTGCTGCCCGCGCTGCAGTAACGCTGCCCGGCAATTCGAAGTGAACAGGCCGAAATGAACAGGCCGGAGCGGCGATCCGCTCCGGCCTTTTTCGTGTCAGTCGATCGTGATCGTTACCGCACGGCGGTTCTTCGCCCAGCTCGCTTCGTCCGAACCGAGCGCGACCGGGCGCTCCTTGCCGTAGCTGACGGTCGAGAGGCGGGCGGCGTCGATGCCGACGCTGACCAGATAGTTCTTGGCCGCGTTGGCGCGGCGTTCGCCCAGCGCAAGGTTGTATTCACGGGTGCCGCGCTCGTCCGCATGGCCTTCGACCGTGGCGCGCTTGCCCGGATACTGAGCCAGCCATTGCGCCTGTGCCTGCAGCGCGGTCATGTCGGCGCTGTCGATGTTGTAGCGGTCGGTATCGAAATAGATCGTGTCCTGGCCCATCATCTGCGCCACGAAATCGGCCTGGCTGCCGGGGGTGATGGTGTTGCCCTGCACCGGTTCCTGCGCGGTGTTGGTGGATACGTTGGCGCCCGGATCGGGCGGCAACTGCTTGGGGGCCTTGCTGGCGCAGGCGGCCAGCGCGGCGGAACTGGCCAGCAGCAGGATCGCGGTCCGGATGGTGCGGGGTGAAGTCATCGGGCTTTCTCCTTAAGTCGCAGGTTCGGTGTTAACGCCCCCGGAGTCAATCTTGCGAATCGGTCGCAGTGCGGCCGTTTCCCTTACGGCCGCAGGGGCCCCCAGGCGGGGTCCGACCCGTCGACCGGTGTGGCCAGCTTGCGCTCGTTCCGCCCGGTCAGGTCGACCTGCCAGATTCCGGCCTTGCCGCTGCCGCGCGTGGTGCGGAAGAACTGGATGATCCGGCCGTTGGGCGCCCAGGTCGGCGCCTCATCCTGCCAGCTGTCGGTCAGGTAGCGCATTTCCCGCCCTTCCGGGGTCATCACCGCGATGCGGAAATTGCCGGCGATGTGGGTGAAGGCGATCTGGTCGCCGCGCGGGCTCCATTCCGGCGTGGCGCTGCGCCCGCCGAAGAAGGTGATGCGGCGCTGATCACTGCCGTCCGCATTCATCACATAGACCTGCTGGCTGCCGCCCCGGTCGCTTTCGAACACGATCCGGGTGCCATCCGGGCTGAAGCTGCCGCCGATGTCGATGCCGGGGCTGTCGGTCAGCCGCACCGCCGCACCACCGCCCGCCGGCATCTTGTAGATGTCGGTATTGCCGGCAATGGCCATCGAATAGAGCACCCACTTGCCATCGGGCGACCAGCGCGGCGCGAACACGGCGTTGCTGGATTGCAGCAGCAGCCGCTGGGTGTTGCTTTCCAGGTCGTAGATGTAGATCCGCGGGCTGCCGTTGAAATAGCTGAGATACAGGATCGAGCGATAATCCGGCGAATAGCGCGGGGTCAGCACCGTGGTCTGCCCGGTAGTCAGATAGCGGTGGTTCGCCCCGTCCGAATCCATGATCGCCAGACGCTTCATCCGGCGGTCCTTCGGTCCGGTTTCCGCGATGTAGGCGATGCGGCTGTCAAAGAACGGGCTTTCGCCGGACAGCCGCGAATAGACCATGTCCGCGCACTTGTGCGCGGCACGGCGCCAGTCCCCGGGGGCGACGGTCCACCCGGCCTTGGCCAGCTGCTGCTTCAGCGCGACGTCGTAGAGGTAGCACCCCACCGTCACCTGCCCGCCGGCTGCTGCGCGGACATAGCCCTGCACCAGCATTTCCGCACTGCGGCCCGCCCACGTGTCATAGGCCGGGGCCTGCACTTCACCAAAGGCCGGGCGGGGCAGGGCATCGGGGCCGACCGGCTTGAACAGGCCGTTGTTCTTCAGGTCATCGTTGATCACCCGCGCCAGGCTCATCCCCAGCGCCGCGGTCGATCCGGCGCTGGTCTGGGTCGGCACATCGGCATCGGTGGCAAAGGCCGGAATGGCAATGCCCAGGTCCTGCCAGTCGCTGTCGTCCGACACCGCGCCGGACAGTCCTTCTTCGGGCACCTGCTCGGTTGGCTGTGGCGTGGGCAGGGATTGCTGCGCGGCGGCGGGCGCGGCCAGCACGAGTGCCAACGCGGAAATCAGGCGAAGGTTCATTGCGATAGCTTTCGGTCGAAGCGGAAGTCGCTGACGCGCTTCCAGGCAGGGTAATATTCGGGCGGCAGGTTGAACGGCGCGGCCAGCCGCACCGCGCGCATCGCCTGTTCGGCATGGCGCTGGGCCTGCGCGCGGTTGGCATCGGTGATCCCATCCTGCCGCACCACGCGCGGTGATCCGGCCAAGGTGCCATCGGGGTTGAGATCCCAGGACAGCACCGTCACCAGCAACTCGGCATCGACCCCCTGCGGTGCGGCCCATTTCGGCTTGAGCTGGCGGGAGATCGCCCCGGCCAGCGCTGATCGCACCGCCGGGCCGACTGTGGCGGCGGGCGGCGCGGTAGTGGCCTGCTTGCCGGTCGCGCCGCTCACCCCTTTCAGGAAATCGCTGCCGATCCGGCTGCCCCCGGCCTTGGCGGGCTGGGTCGCGGCGGCGTTGGGCGTTCGTGCCGTGCTGGTGGCACCTTTCGGTGCAGTCGTGGGCGCGTTGCTGGGCTTTGGTGCCGGTCCAGCTTTCGGTGCCGCTTTGGGCGGGGTCGCGGCCTTGGTTGGCTGCGGCAGAGGCTTGGCGGCTACTGTCGGAGCCGGCCTGGGCTTGGTCACAACCGGCTTTGGCTGCACTTTCGGTTCGGGCTTCGGCTGGACCTTGGGCTCCGGCCGGGGCGGGACTGGCGTGGGCTGGGGGGCGGGTTCCGGCGCGGCCTCGCCCAATTCGAGGGCTTCGTCAGGCGCGGGATCGGCCACGCTAGGCGCGGTCGAAGTCAGCCCCACATCCTCGCTCAACGTCACGGTCATCCGTTCGGGCAGCGGGATCGTTGGCGCAGCGGCCGGGCGCGCGATCAGCACCGCGCCAAGGGCGACGTGCGCGGCCAGCGCAATCGCCAGGCCGATGCGTTCTTCGCGGTTGAGCGCGGAAACTGCCATCAATCGAGCCTAGGGCGCCTCAACTGAACCGTTGGTGACCAGCGAGATTGCATTGAACCCGGCCGCGTTCAGCTCGCCCATCACGCCCATCACCCGGCCATATTCCAGCGTCTTGTCGGCGCGCAGCGTCACCAGCGGCGGCTTGCCGTCCGTGCCCCTGGGCAGCGCGGCCAGCCGGTCGGCCAGTGTGCCGGGATCGACTTCGGACTGGTCGATATAGACGCGGCCATCGCGGCTCATCGACAGGTTCACTTGCGCGGGCTCCTGCGCCAGTGGCTTGGCATTGCTGTCGGGCAGGTCGATCGGCACCCCGGCGTTGAGCAGCGGGGCGGTGACCATGAAGATGATCAGCAGCACCAGCATCACATCGACCAGCGGCGTGACGTTGATGTCGGCCATGGGCGCGCGGCCCCTGCGGCCCCGGCGCTTGGGAGCGGAAAAGGCCATTCAGACCGCCTCCAGCTCGCGGCTCAGGCTGGCATGGAAACGGTCAGCAAAACGCTGCAGTCGCGCTTCCAGCTGGTCGACCCGGTGGGAAAAGCGGTTGTATGCGATGACCGCCGGGATCGCCGCAAACAGGCCGATCGCGGTGGCGAACAGCGCCTCGGAAATGCCGGGGGCCACCACCGCGAGCGAGGAGTTCTGCTGCGCGCCGATCTGGAAAAAGCTGTTCATGATCCCCCAGACCGTGCCGAACAGCCCCACGAACGGCGCAACCGAACCGACCGTGGCCAGGAAGTTCAGCCGCTCGGCCAGCTTGTCTGCCTCTTGCGCGACGGCGCTGTCCATCACCCCGGCCAGCCGCTGGCGGGTGCCGTCGCGGTCAATTACCTTGCCCGCAGTGGAACGGCGCCATTCGGCGAGACCAGCGGCGACGACCCGGGCGGAAGGGATGTCGCCCTTCCCGCGCTCGGCCTGAAACTCGTCGATGTTGCCGGCCTTCCAGAAATCGCGCTCATAAGCGTCGCAGCGCTTGCGGATGCCAGCCATACGCAGGCTGAACCCGACGACGATCATCCACACCCAGACGCTGGCCAGCACCAGCCCGGCCATCACCAATTGCACGACGATATCGGCATCCAGAAACAGCTTCACCGGATCAAGGCGCGTCGGCGCACCGGCGGCGGCCAGAATATCGAGAGCAGTCATTGCGGTCCTTCAATTAAAATCGTGGCAAATGCCGCGCGCCACGGGGCGGGCATCCGGCGCGGGCGGCCATCGGGGGCGACAAAGCCGACGCGCAGCCGCGCCTCGGCCAGCAGCGTGCCATCCTCGCGCCAGGCCTTCTGGTGCATCCGGCAACTGGCCGCACCCAGTTCCTCGCAAGTGGTTTCGATCCGCACGCCGTCATCCAGCCGCGCCGGGGCGGCATAGCGGATGGTGAGATCGGCGACGGCAAAAGCGCCTTCGCCCGCCTCGTTTACCGCGCGCTGGTCGATCCCCAGCAGCCGCACGAAATCCGATCGGGCGCGCTCGAACCAGCGCAGGTAATTGGCGTGATAGACCACGCCCGACAGATCGGTGTCCTCGAAATAGGCGCGCACCGCAAAGTGGTGCACCGGGCCATCGATCAGGCCGGAGGGCGGGGCGGGCAGTGACGTCATTGCGGCGGGTTTAGCCGCTGCGCGACTCGAAGGGCAAGGGGGGAGGGGCGCTGGCGCGGTTAAACACTTGCTCAGCGCGGCAGCATGGCCCCGAATTGCCTTCCGCCAAACACGTGGACGTGCAGGTGCGGCACTTCCTGATGGCCGTGCTGGCCGATGTTGGCGAGCAGGCGATAGCCCGGTTCAACCAGGCCGGCCTCACGTGCGACATGGCCGACGGCGCGGATGAACCCGGCGATTTCCGCCTCGCTGGCGCGGGCCGAGAAATCGTCCCAGCTGACGTAGGGGCCCTTGGGGATCACCAGCACGTGCAGCGGGGCTTGCGGGTTGATGTCGTGAAAGGCCAGCGCCCATTCGTCCTCATAGACGGTCTTGTTCGGGATTTCCCCGCGCAGGATCTTGGCGAAAACGTTCTGGTCGTCGTACGGCAGGCGAGGGTCGATTGGCATCATTCACTCCGGCTGGCTTTTTCGGCGATCCCGCTCACCCCGTCGCGGCGGTCGAGTTCGGCGAGCACTTCGGCAAAATCGACGCCCTTGGCATCGAGCAGGACCATCAGGTGAAAGATCGTGTCGGCGGCTTCGCCAACCAGGTCCTCGCGGCTGCCGCTGAGCGCGGCGACCACGGTTTCAACCGCTTCCTCGCCCAGCTTGCGGGCGATCACCGGCACCCCGCGCGCATGGAGTTTCGCGACCCAGCTGCTGGCGGGGTCGGCATGGCGGCGCGCGGCGATGGTCGCGGCCAGGCGGGCAAGGGTATCCGGGCGGTCCATGCCCATGGCCATGCGGTGCGTCGCGGCCAAGGTCAAGCCGCAGCCTGCGTCAATCCGATGGCGGGTTGCGTGAACCCTGCCGACCGATGATCAGCCCCAGCACGCCGATGGCGAACAAGGCCAGGTTGCTGGGATCGGGGATGCTGGCACCACTGCTCGCAAGCGCGGGCCCGGCCGCGCAGAGCGCCACCGCGGTGATTGCCAGGACGGGAATTGGGCTGCGACCCTCGAATTTGTCCTTCATGGATAGTGGTTTACGCAAACCCCATGCCAGCGCGGTCAGATCACGCAGGGCGGCGGCTTGCGATGGTTAACACCGGGTTTCCGGCTGACACGGGTGTAAACAGCGCCGACGGTTCAGCCCCGCGCGGGCAGTCCGGCGGCGCGCAGGGCGGCGTGGGCTTCGTGGATGGTGTGCTGGCCAAAGTGAAAGATCGAGGCGGCCAGCACCGCACTGGCGTGGCCTTGCGTCACACCCTCGACCAGATGGTCCAGCGTGCCGACCCCGCCGCTGGCAATCACCGGCACCGATACGGCATCGGCGATGGTGCGGGTCAGCGCCAGGTCATATCCGGCCTTGGTCCCATCGCCGTCCATCGAGGTGACAAGCAGTTCGCCTGCGCCCAGCTGCGCCAGCTTCATCGCGTGTTCCACCGCGTCGATCCCGGTCGCCTTGCGTCCGCCGTGGGTGAAGATTTCCCAGTTGCCACGCGGCGTCCGGCGCGCATCGACCGAGGCGACCACGCACTGACTGCCGAACTTTTCCGCGATGTCGGCGACCACTTCCGGGCGGCTGACCGCGGCGGAATTGACCGCGACCTTGTCTGCCCCGGCCAGCAGCAGCGCGCGCGCGTCCTCGACGCTCCGCACCCCGCCGCCCACGGTCAGCGGCATGAAGCACACTTCCGCCGTGCGCCGGACAACGTCAAGCAGCGTGCCGCGCCCTTCGTGGCTGGCGGAAATATCCAGGAAGCACAGCTCGTCCGCACCTGCCGCGTCATAGGCGCGGGCCTGTTCGACCGGATCACCGGCATCGCGCAGGTCGACGAAGTTCACGCCCTTCACCACACGCCCGTCGCGGACGTCGAGGCAGGGGATGACGCGGACGCGGACAGTCATCGGATCAGGCCCGGTTGGCCATGGCGATGGCGGCGGCCAGATCGAGCCGGCCTTCATAGAGCGCACGCCCCGTGATGACGCCTTCGATCCCGTCCACTGCGTGGAGCGAGAGGATGTGAATGTCGTCGAGGCCCTTGACGCCGCCGCTGGCGATGACCGGCAGATCAACTTGCCGGGCGAGGTCGACCGTGGCGTCGATGTTGACGCCCTTCAGCAGACCATCGCGGCCAATGTCGGTGAACAGCAGGCTGGCGACCCCGGCATCCTCGAACCGGCGGGCGAGATCGACCACCGCCACGTCGGACACTTCGGCCCAGCCCTCGGTCGCAACCATGCCGTCGCGGGCATCGACTGCAACGACGATCCCGCCGGGAAATTCCGCCGCCATGTCCTTCACGAACTGCGGGTCTTTCAGCGCGGCGGAGCCCATGACCACGCGGCTGACACCCAGATCGAACCAGCCCTCTACCGCTTCGCGGGTGCGGATGCCGCCGCCCAGCTGGACATGGCCGGGGAACGCCTCAAGGATGGCTTCGACCGCGGCGCGGTTTTCGGCGCGGCCCGCGAACGATCCGTCCAGATCGACCACGTGCAGGAATTGCGATCCGGCCTCGGCAAACAGGAGCGCCTGCGCGGCGGGGTTGTCGCCATAGACGGTGGCGCGGTCCATATCGCCTTCGGACAGGCGGACAACCTGGCCGCCCTTGAGGTCGATGGCCGGGAATACGATCATGCCAATTCTCTCATCATGGCCGCCAATCGAGGAAGTTGGACAGCAGCGCCAGCCCATAGGCCTGGCTCTTTTCCGGGTGGAACTGCACCCCCACCACATTGTCGCGCGCCACCGCCGCAACCAGCCCGCCACCGTGATCGGTCATCGCGGCGACGTGGTGCCCGTCGGCGGGGACGAAGTGATAGGAATGCAGGAAATAGGCCTCGCCCGGTTCGATCAGCGGGGCATGGGGCGCGGGCAGGACATCGTTCCAGCCCATGTGCGGAATCTTGATTGCCGGGTCGGTCCGCTCGATCAGGCGGACTTCGCCGTCAATCCAGCCAAGGCCCGGCGTGGTGCCATGCTCAACCCCGCTGGTGGCAAGCAATTGCATCCCCACGCAGATGCCCAGAAACGGGGCGCCGCCCACCAGCACGCGCTCGGCCATCGCATCGACCATGTGCGGGATCGCGCGCAGCCCTTCGGCGCAGGCGCGGAAACTGCCGACGCCGGGCAGGACGATACGGTCCGCCGCGCGCACGACATCAGGATCGGACGTCAGGGCCACGCCTTCGGCGCCAGCGGCCTTCAGCGCGTTCGCGACCGAATGGAGGTTGCCCGCGCCGTAATCGATCAGCGCGACAATCTCAGCCACCAAGCTGGCCCTTGGTGCTGGGGATTGCGCCGCCCTTGCGCGGGTCCAGCTCCACCGCCTGCCGCATCGCGCGGGCAAAGCCCTTGTAGATGCCTTCGCAGATGTGGTGGTTGTTGGTGCCGTAGAGCAACTCGATGTGCAGCGTGATGCCCACGGCCTGAGCGATCGACTGGAACCAGTGCTCGAACAGCTCGGTATCCATCTCGCCCAGCCGCTCCTGCGTGAACGCGGCCTTCCAGACCAGCCAGGGGCGGCCCGAAATGTCCAGCGCGACCCGGCACAGCGCTTCGTCCATCGCGGAATGCGCCTCGCCATAGCGGCCGATCCCGGCCTTGTCGCCAAGGGCCTGGGCAATCGCCTGGCCTATGGCAATGGCGCTGTCTTCAGTGGTGTGGTGCTGGTCGACATGAAGGTCGCCCTTCACGTGGCACGTGATGTCGATCAGCGAATGGCGGCTGAACTGTTCCACCATGTGATCGAGGAACCCGATCCCGGTGGAGACATCATACGCCCCCGTCCCGTCGAGGTTCACTTCGACGAGAATGTCGGTTTCGTGGGTTTTCCGAGCGATCCGGCCAGTACGCATAAGCTGGGCCTATAGGCTGGACGGCGCAGGAATCAATGTTTGTTCGCGCGATTGCCGCATCCCCTTTCCCCTTGACCATGTGGCCTCGCGACGCCACTTGTCCCCCTGATGAGCGACGATATGCCCGATAGCCTGATCCCCTACGACGAAATCGTGCAGGAGGCGCTGCGCGCCGTGGTTGGCCGCGTGCTGGGCGAAGTTGTGGCGGCGGGCGGCAACTTGCCGGGTGCGCACCACTTCTACATCACTTTCAAGACCCAGGCGCCCGGCGTGGTGATCCCCCCGCACCTGAAGGAACGGTTCCCGGACGAGATGACCATTGTGCTCCAGAACAAGTTCTGGGACCTGGCGGTCAGTGAAACCGGGTTTTCGGTGGGCCTGTCGTTCAACCAGATTCCCAGCAAGCTGGACATTCCCTTTGCCGCGATCACCGCATTCGTCGATCCGGCGGTCGATTTCGGGCTGCAGTTCCAGGCCATCGTGCCTGATGACGTGCCGCCGCCGCATGACGATGCCGAAAACGATTCGCCGGTGATCAGTAGCGATGACGGGTCGAACGTCGTCACTGTGGACTTCGGCAAGAAGAAGTAGGCGGCCGATGGCGACGAACCGGATTCTCGCCACGATCCTGCGTCAGGGCGGCGGACGCCTGCTCAACACCGCGATTGCCAAGGCGCTGCCCGATGAACCGGCGGAGGCCGCGGGCAGGAAGAAGAACCTGCTGGCCGGCGTGGCCGGGTTCGTCGCGCTGCGCGTGGCGACCAAATCGGTGCCGGGGGCGATTGTCGTCGGGTCCGGGCTGATCGCCAAGAAGCTCTATGACCGGCGCCAGGCGACAAAGGCGGCGAAGTCGGGTACGGCGGCCAAGACCGCGAAAGACACGCCCGCCACTTGATCTGCCCGTGCCATTGCGCGATTGGGGCGCATGGCTTCACCCGATACCCTTCAACGCCGCGGCCTGATGTTCATCCTGTCCTCGCCGTCCGGCGCAGGCAAGACTACGATTGCGCGCAAGCTGCTGGCCCATGACGCGGAAATCCGCATGTCGGTATCCGTCACCACCCGCCCGCCGCGTCCCGGTGAAGTGGACGGGCAGGATTACATCTTCGCCAGCCAGGCCGAATTTGACCGGATGGTGGAGGACGGGCAGTTCCTCGAGTGGGCAACCGTGTTCGGCAACAGCTACGGCACCCCCAAGGCGCAAGTGAAAGCCGGTATCCGCGAGGGCCAGGATTTCCTGTTCGATATCGACTGGCAGGGCACGCAGCAGCTTTATCAGAAGATGGAAACCGACGTCGTCCGCGTGTTCCTGCTGCCGCCCAGCATCGACGAGTTGCGCCGCCGCCTGACCGGGCGCGGAACCGATCCCGCCGAAGTGATCCAGTCCCGCATGGACCGCGCCCGTGCCGAAATCAGCCACTGGGACGGCTATGACTATGTCATCGTCAACGACGATATCGAGGCCTGCTTTGCCAAAGTCTGCGAAATCCTCGCCGCCGAACGCATGAAACGCGCCCGCCAGACCGGGCTGATCGGGTTTGTGCGGGGGTTGATGACGGACTGAGGGTGGTGGGGTGTGGCTGGCGTGTTGGGGAAGCTGACATCGCGAACAGTCAGTCAGACAAAGCGCTAGCCTGGTTGCCAACGAAGCCGAACTTTCCTTCACCCCTCGCGCTCGCCAACTGGATCGCGGAATACAGGCAAGAGTATCGTTCCATGGTGGCCTTGAAGTCACGCAGAGCCTCAGGCGGCGGTTGAACGACCAGCTTATCGCCGAATGGTTGGATTACCTCTCCTTTCACCAAGCCGCAGTGCTCTTCCAAAGCTTCGGCAAAGAGGGCGTCGCTTGCGAAATCTACGCGACGGGGAAACCCCTTGAGCAGGCCGCGCTTGGCAAGTTCACTCTCTGCACTCGCTATCATTTGCGGGCGATACCCTTCCGCCAAGAAGGCATGATACCCGCTCATCAACTCCTGATCGTCGAATGACACAATCTCGCCAGCCGCGGCGTCGCGAGTGCATGAGAACATTTCTGCCATGGCGTTCGCCGATGGACCGATGACAATCTCGTAAGATTGAAAATCATCCTCGTAGGACACTTTCAGGCCCCGCGAGGATAGACCGCACTCCACGAGCTTCTGAGTGATAATTTGCTCGTAAGACGGGGGCGGCTCAGGGAGTATTTCCATCGCGCCATTAAAGCGCACCTGAGAAATGTCCGCAATGTTGCCGTTTCCGGAACGGCAGCTTGTGGCAAGTAGGCGAGCTATGCAGCCGCTCCGCCCCGTCGCCCCGGACTTGATCCGGGGCTAGGCTTTGCTTCTCGCACAGCCTTTGGATCACACGGGCCCCAGCGGATGACCGCCAGTTAGCCTAGCCCCGTGTCAAGCACGGGGCGACGACAGGAGGGCTTGGCGGATGCCTCGCCCCTCAGGGCAATCCCGCGCGGCTTACTGCAACCTCGGTCACCAGCACTTTGCCCAGCGGGGCCTTTGCCGCTTCGCCTGCGTCCGAACTCGGCGCGACGAGCATGAACAGGTGTTTGCCTTCTGGCCCGCCCAGCATGCAGGCGAAGCACGGCAGGCCGCCGGTTTCGACCACATCCAGCACTTCGCCGCCCGGCGCGATCAGGGCGCATTCGGGGGCGAGCGGGTTGGCGATCCAGATTGCGCCGCTGGCGTCGAGGCAGATGCCATCGGGCACGCGCGGCCAGGTGGGGGCCCATTCGCGGCGGTTGGACAGGCTGCCATCCGCGCCGATGTCCAGCGCGGTCAGCCGTCCGCCCAGCGTTTCGCCGAGGATCAGCGTGTTGCCATCGGGGGTGATGACCATGCCGTTGGGAAAGCTGAACCGCTCACCCGGCGCGGCGTCGCTGACGGTGCCGTCTGGCTGCACCAGTGCCAGACAGGTCTGAGGATGGTCGGCGATCACGCTTTCCGCCCCGCGCGCGTGGATTGCCGCGTCCAGATCGAACCCGAAGTTGCCGACATAGGCGCGGCCCTGCGCATCGACGACCATGTCGTTGCAGAGGTGCGCGGAAAGGCCGGTCAGATCGGCGTGGCAGGCAAACCGCCCGTCCGGCCAGCGCCGCCACAGCTGGCGCAGTTCCATCCGCACCACCAGCAACGAACCATCGGGCATCCAGCCAAGGCCCGATGGGCGACCTTCAAGCTCCAGCTCCGTGCGCAGATCGCCCGCCAGATCGACCGAGCAGACGCGGTGCGCGTAGAAGTCCGAAAACCACAAGCGACCGTTCCGCCAGCGCGGCCCCTCGCCGAAATAGACCTGATGGGCGAGGGTGCGCAGGCGGTGCTTCATGGCCTCAATGCCCGCCCGACGGGTCCTGGAAGGTTTCCGGAATCCACGCGTTGACGATCCCGCCGTCGATCGGGATCGTGGTGCCGACCACGTAATCGCCCGCGCGGCTGGCCAGGTAGATCGCGCCGCCCGCGATATCCTCGGCCACGCCGACCCGCTTGTAGGGGATGCCCTTGGCGCTGCCTTCGGGATTCTTCGCCGCGGCCTTGTTCATTTCGCTGGGGTAGGCCCCCGGCGCGATGCAGGTGACGACGATGTTGTCCTTGATCAGCCGCGCGGCCATCCGCTTGGTCAGGTGGATCACCGCCGCTTTCGATGCCTGATAGGAATAGGTTTCCCACGGATTGGGGCGCAGCCCGTCAATCGAGGCGATGTTGATGACCTTGGCCGGACGGTCAAAGCTGGCTGCCGCGTTCAGCAGCGGGTGCAGCTTTTGCGTCAGGAAGAACAGCGACTTGACGTTGAGGTCCATGACCTTGTCCCAGCCCACTTCGGGAAATTCGTCAAAATCACCGCCCCATGCGGCCCCGGCATTGTTCACCAGCACATCCAGCCGGGACTCGCGGGCGGCGAGTTCCTCGGCCAGCTGCTTCACCCCGTCCATCTGGCTGATGTCGCCCGCAAGGCCGATCACCTTGCCGGGATACTGCGCCTCGAATTCGGCGACGGTTTCATCCAGCTGCGCCTTCTTGCGCGCGGTGATGTAGACCCGCTCACACCCGGCGGCGAGGTAGCCTTCGAGCAGCATCTTGCCGATCCCGCGCGACCCGCCGGTAATCAGCGCGATCTTGCCTTCCAGGCTGAACAGTTTGGTGAAGTCCATCAGCTTATCCTTTTCCCGTCATCCCGGACTTGATCCGGGATCCCGCTTGTTCTTCGCCCGCCGCAGGAAGGTAGCGGGACCCCGGATCAGGTCCGGGGTGACGTAAACTGGCGTGGGCTCAATACCCCGTCAGCTGCGCGACGCGTTCGGCGTGATAGTAAACGTCCCCCATGAACTCGGCCAGCGCGCGGTCGCGCTTCATGTAGAGGCCGATGTCGTATTCGTCGGTCATGCCGATGCCGCCGTGCATCTGGACGCCTTCCTTCACCGCCAGCCCGGCGGCCTTGCCAGCCTTGGCCTTGGCGACGGAGACCATCAGCTCGGCCTTGTCCGAGCCAGCATCAAGCAGCTGCTGCGCCTTGATCGTCGCGGCGCGGGCAATCTCGATTTCAGAGTACAGGTGCGCGGCGCGGTGCTGGAGCGCCTGGAATTCGCCGATCAGCTTGCCGAACTGCTTGCGCTGCTTGAGGTAGGTGGTGGTCATGTCGAACGCGCCGCCCGCCACGCCGACGCTTTCCGCCGCCGCGCCGATCCGGCCGGCGGCCAGCACCTTGTTCAGCAGATCGCGCCCGCCATCGACTTCGCCGATCACGGCATCGGCATCGACCAGCACGCCGTCCAGCTTCACGTGGGTGGCCATCGAACTGTCGACCAGCCGGACAGCATCCTGGCTGAGGCCCGCCGCATCCTTGGGCACGGCGAACAGCGTGATCCCTTCGGCATCGTCATCGTTGCCGGAGGTGCGTGCGGCGACCACCAGCATGTCGGCGCTGCCGCCATGGATGACGAAGCTTTTCGCGCCGTCCAGCTTGAACCCGTTGCCAGCGCGCGCGGCGCGCGTCTTGATCCGTTCGGGGCGGTGCTTTGGCCCTTCGTCGATAGCGACGGCGAACACGCTGTCGCCCGCCAGCAGGCCCGGCAGGTAACGTCCGCGCAGTTCATCGCTGCCCGCGCCCAGTGCCGTTGCCGCCGCCACCGCGCTGGTCAGGAAGGGCGAGGGGGTGAGGTTGCGGCCGATTTCCTCCAGCACGATCCCGGCTTCGACATGGCCCATGCCCAGCCCGCCATCGGCCTCGGCCACCAGCACGCCAGTCAGCCCCAGTTCGGCGAACTGCTTCCACAGGGCGTGGCCGAACCCGTCCTTGCAGCCGATGTCGCGCCAGTGGCGCAGTTGCTTGGCGATGTTGCCTTCGTCAGCCAGGAACGAGCGGGCGGTGTCCGCCAGCATGGCCTGATCTTCGGTGTGATAAAGCGGCATTGCAGTATTCCTTGAATTTCGTGGGCCCGGTGCAGCGGGCTCGCGGGGCGAAGGGTCAGGCCCCCGGCAGGTCGAGGATGCGCTTGGCGACGACGTTGAGCATCACCTCGCTGGTCCCGCCCTCGATCGAGTTGGCCTTGGTCCGCAGCCAGGCGCGGGCCTTGCTGCCGCCGTCGGATGCTTCGCTGTCCCATTCCAGCGCGGCGCTGCCGCCGCCCGCCATCAGCAGCTCGTACCGGCGTTTGTTCAGCTCGGTCCCGGCATACTTCATCATGTTGGGCTGGGCAGGGTGGGCCTTGCCGACCTTGGCCTCATCCAGGAACTTTTCGCCCATTGCGCTGAATGCCAGGGCATCCACGTCGAACATCGCCAGTTCGGCCCGCAGCAGCGGGTCCTCGAGGCCGGCGCGGCTGAGCACCGGGCCGAGGGTGTTGAGCCGGTCGTTCCCGCCCGCGCCCGAAATCATCTCGCGCTCATGCCCCAGCAAGTACTTGGCGACATCCCAGCCGCGATTCACTTCGCCGACGATCTGGTGCTTGGGCACCTTCACGTTGTCGAAGAAGGTTTCGCAAAACGGCGAGCTGCCCGAGATCAGCAGGATCGGCTTGGTCGTGACGCCCGGCGAGGTCATGTCGAACAGCAGGAACGAAATGCCCTGATACTTGTTCGCCTTGTCGGTGCGGACCAGGCAGAAGATCCAGTCGGCCTTGTTGGCATAGCTGGTCCAGATCTTCTGGCCGTTGACCACCCAGTGATCGCCCTTGTCCTCGCCGAAGGTCTGCAAGCTGACGAGGTCGGAGCCGGAACCCGGCTCGGAATAGCCCTGGCACCAGCGGATTTCCCCGCGCGCGATCTGGCCGAGATAGTGGACCTTCTGCTCCTCGGTCCCGAACTTCAGCAGTGCCGGGCCAAGCATCCAGATGCCAAAGCTGGACAGCGGCGGGCGCGCATTGATGCGGTGCATTTCCTCGCGCCAGATCTTGGCCTCGGCCGGGGACATGCCCGCGCCGCCATAAGCCTTGGGCCAGTCGGGCACGGTGTAGCCCTTGGCCACGCAGCGTTCGAGCCACTGCTTCTGCGCCTCGTTCTTGAATTTGAAATTGCGGCCACCCCAGCAGACGTCGTCTTCGTCGCGGGCGGGCTGGCGCATTTCGGCAGGGCAGTTTTCTTCAAGCCACCCGCGGATTTCGGCGCGGAACGCATCAAGGTCTGACATGGATCGGACTCCTCTCTTAATCGCAAGGTTAAAGCGAGTCGGCACGGGCGCGCAAGCGCGGATTTCCGCCATTTGGCGCAAAGCGCGCTTGCCGTAGCGTCAAGCGCAATGGCGTTGACCGCGCCGGTTTCGCGCCTAAGCTGCCGCCAAAATCAGAACCGACAGGAGTGGATATGCGATTCAGCGGCAAGTGCGTCGTCATCACGGGTGCGGCATCGGGAATTGGCCGGGCGGCAACGCTGCTGTTCGCCCGCGAAGGGGCGCAGGTGTTCGCCGCCGATCTCAACCTCGAAGGGGCCAAGGCCGTGGCCGCCGAGGCAGCGGGGATCACGCCAGTGGCCTGCGATGTCTGCGACGTTGCGCAGATCAAGGCGCTGATGGATCAGGCGGCGGCGGCCTGCGGCGGGATCGACGTGGTGTTCAACAACGCCGGGGCAGGCGGCGCGCGCGAGGGCATTGACGAGATCGACGCCGATGGCTGGGATTTCACCTTCCACCTGCTGCTGCGCTCGGTCGCGATGGGCATCCGCTATGCCGTGCCGCACATGAAGGGCCGCAAGGGCGCGGCGATCGTCAACACCTCGTCCGTCGCGGCGGTCGGTCCGGGCTATTCGCCCACCGCCTATGCCGTGGCCAAGGCGGGCGTGCTGCACCTGACCAAGTGCGCGGCGACGGACCTGGCCCAATTCGGCATCCGCGTGAACGCGGTGCAGCCGGGCTTCATCAACACCAACATCTTCACCGCCAGCATGGAAATGCCGGCTGAAATGGTCGACACCGCCAAGGCGATGATCGCCCAGATGTCCAGCCAGGCGCAGCCGGTGGCGCGCGGCGGCCAGCCGGATGACATCGCCAACGCGGTGGCGTTCCTGTGCAGCGATGCGGCCAGCTTTGTTACCGGCACGTCGCTGATCGTCGATGGCGGCATCACCATCGGCCCGCGCCACGCCTGGGATCCGGACGCGCCGGGGATGTTCGACACGCTGCAAGCCATGGCCGAAGGGAAGCTGGGCGCGCCGCAATGAGCGGTGACGCCGTGATGGAGCAGGGCGCGGTCAGCACCCCCGCGCCTGAGCGGTTGCCCACCCGGCTGCGGCTGTTCCACGGGCTCGGTTCGGCCGCCTATGGCATCAAGGACAACGGCTTTTCGACTTTCCTGCTGATCTTCTACAGCCAGGTCATCGGGCTGGATGCCAAGCTTGTGTCGCTGGCGCTGATGCTGGCGCTGGTGGTCGATGCGTTCATCGATCCGGTGATCGGGCATCTGTCCGACCGGACCTATACCCGCTGGGGACGGCGCCTGCCGTGGCTCTATATCGCGCCGGTCCCGCTGGCGCTGTCATGGCTGCTGCTGTGGACCCCGCCCGCTGACGAAACGCTGATTTTCCCATACCTGGTGCTGGTGGCGATCCTGGTGCGCACGCTGATCTCGTGCTGTGAAGTGCCTTCGCAGTCGCTCGTCGCGGAACTGACCACCGATTACGATGAACGCACAGCGCTGATCCGGTTCCGCTATCTGTTCGCCTGGGGCGGGGGCCTGTTGTTGTTCTTCCTGGCCAACACGGTCTTCCTGCGCGCGGATGCCACCCACAAGCACGGGCAGCTCAACCCCGATGGCTACTGGCTCTACGGCCTGACCGGGGCAGTGCTGATGGCCACTGTCGTGGTGATCTCTGCGCTGGGGCAGCACCGCCGGATCGCGCGGTTGCCCGATGTCCGCCCGGAAAAGACTTCCGCGCTCTCGGCGCTGCGGGAAATCATCGAATCGCTGCGCCACCCCGCCGCGCTGATCCTGCTGGGCGGGGCGGCCATCGCGATTTCCAGTTCGCAGATGACCTTCACGATCTCCAACTTCCTCTACCTCTATGTCTGGGAGTTTTCGGAAACCGGCTTTGCGCTGTTGCCGTGGCTGCTGATGGTCGGCGTGCTGGCCTCGTTCATCCTTGTCCAGCCGTTGCACCGGCACCTGGGTAAGCGGGGGACGGCGGTGGTCTGCGCGCTGGTCAGCGTGGTGTTCTGGGTGGCGCCATTCGCGCTGCGGCTTGCCGGGTTCTGGCCTGAAGTCGGATCGCCGCAATCGACCTATCTGCTGTTCGCATTCGTGCTGGTGTCCAACATCAACGCGGTGATGGTGACCATCTCGGCGCAGTCGATGCTGGCCGATGTGGTGGAGGCATCGCAGGCGGAGACCGGCCGCCGGACCGAGGGCGTGTTCGCCGCCGGCTGGATGTTCGTGCAGAAGTGCGCGACGGCCGCGGGCATCGGGCTGACCGGGCTGCTGGTCAGCTATTCGGGCCTGCCGCGCAAGGCGATCCCGGGGCAAGTGGAGCAGGGCGTGATCGACACCCTCACGCTGTCCTATTGCGTGATCGTCGTGATTGCGGCGCTGGCCTCGACGCTGATCTTTTCGCGCTTCCCGATTACCCGCGCCGACCACGAGGCGCGGCTGGCGGCGCTGTCCGCCGCGCGGATCAATCCCGATGCGGAGGGAATGCATCCCTGACGCTTAATCGTTCGATTAAACACCTTGGCGCGAGGGCGCGCCTCTGGCACTGATGGTGCCGAGATTCGACAGCATAAGGAAGGATGAGGACCATGGATTTCGACCCCACCGAACGGCAAGTCTACTGGCGCGACCGGGTGCGCCAGTTCATCGAAAACCATGTCCGCCCGCGGACCGGCGACTACAAGGCGCAGGACGCCGCGGGTGAGCGCTGGAAAGTTCTGCAAGTGGTGGAAGAGGAAAAGGCCCGCGCGAAGGCGCAGGGCATCTGGAACCTGTTCATGCCGCCCCAGTCCGGCCGCACCCACGTGGACGACACGTTCGAATTCGAAGGTCCGGGCCTGACCAACCTCGAATACGCGCTCTGCGCCGAGGAAATGGGCCGGATCGGCTGGGCCTCGGAAGTGTTCAACTGCTCCGCGCCGGACACCGGCAACATGGAAGTGCTGCATCGCTATGGCACGCGTGAGCAGAAGGAACAGTGGCTGAAGCCGCTGATGAACGGCGAAATCCGTTCTGCCTTCCTGATGACCGAACCGCAGGTCGCCTCGTCCGACGCGACCAACATCGAGTGCTCGATCCGGCGCGAAGGCGATGAATACGTGCTCAACGGCACCAAGTGGTGGTCTTCGGGCGCGGGTGATCCGCGCTGCAAGATCGCCATCGTCATGGGCAAGACCGATTTCGAGGCGAAGAAGCACGCCCAGCAATCGATGGTGCTGATGGAACTGGACGCGCCCGGCGTCGAAATCGTCCGTCACCTGCCGGTGTTCGGCTATGATGATGCACCGCACGGCCACATGGAAATCAAGCTCAACAACGTCCGCATTCCGGCCAGCAACATGCTGCTGGGCGAAGGGCGCGGGTTCGAGATCGCGCAGGGCCGCCTCGGGCCGGGCCGCATCCATCACTGCATGCGCACCATCGGCGTGGCCGAGGAAGCGCTGAAGAAGATGGTTCAGCGGCTCCAGTCGCGCGTCGCGTTTGGCAAGTCGATTTCGACCCACTCGATCTGGGAACAGCGCATTGCCGAGGCCCGGATCGAGATCGAGTGCTCGCGCCTGCTCTGCCTGAAGGCGGCGGACATGATGGACAAGGTCGGCAACAAGGCTGCCCAGGCCGAAATCGCGATGATCAAGGTCAAGGCTCCCACGATGGCGCTGAAGATCATCGATGACGCGATTCAGGCCCACGGCGGCGGCGGCGTCTCGGAAGACTTCGGTCTGGCCAAGATGTATGCCGGCCAGCGGACCCTGCGCATCGCGGACGGTCCGGACGAAGTCCACAACCGCTCGATCGCGCGTCTGGAAATGGGCAAGTATGCCCCGCAGGCTCCGTCGGGCCCGACCTCGGGCGATCTCGGGGTGGCCCGCTAAGTACCTTGGCGGCCTTCCTCTGCCCTCCCGCCGGCGGGAGGGTCGGGGAAGGCCTGTTTGGCGAGGGCCGATGACCAGCCCTCGCCTGCCCCCTCCCGCAAGCGGGCGGGGCAACCTGGAGAGAGAGAAATGAAAGCCGCAGTCCTCGTCGCACCGAACCAGCCGCTGGAAATCGAAGATCTGGTGATTTCGAAGCCCGGTCCGCATGAAGTGCTGATCCGCACGGCGGCTTGCGGCCTGTGCCATTCCGACCTCCACTTCATCGAAGGGGCCTATCCCCACCCGCTCCCCGCGGTGCCCGGGCATGAAGCCGCCGGGATCGTCGAGGCGGTGGGCAGCGAAGTGCGCACGGTGAAAGTGGGCGATGCGGTCGTCACCTGCCTCTCGGCGTTCTGCGGCCACTGCGAATTCTGCGTGACCGGCCGCATGGCGCTGTGCCTGGGCGGCGATACTCGCCGCGCGCCGGGTGCGGAATCGCGCCTCAGCCGCCCGGATGGCAGCCCGGTCAACCAGATGCTCAACCTCTCGGCCTTTGCCGAAATGATGCTGATCCACGAACACGCCTGCACCCGGATCGATCCCGAAATGCCGCTGGACCGCGCATCGGTGATCGGCTGCGCAGTGACGACCGGCGCGGGCACGATCTTCAACGCGTGCAAGGTGACGCCGGGCGAAACGGTGGCCGTGGTCGGCTGCGGCGGGGTGGGTCTGGCCGCGATCAACGCCGCCAAGATCGCCGGGGCGGGCAAGATCATCGCCGCCGATCCCATGCCTGAAAAGCGCGAGCTGGCGATGAAGCTGGGCGCGACCCACACGGTCGATGCGATGGCCGAAGATGCCGCCGCGCAGATCGTGGAACTGACCAAGGGCGGCGTCGATCATGCGGTTGAGGCGGTGGGCCGTCCGGCTTCGGGCGACTTGGCGGTCAAGTCGCTGCGGCGTGGCGGCACGGCCACGATTCTGGGCATGATGCCGCTGAACCACTCGGTCGGGCTTTCCGCCATGGACCTGCTGTCGGGCAAGAAGCTGCAGGGCGCGATCATGGGGATGAACCACTTCCCGGTCGATATGCCGCGGCTGGTCGATTTCTATATGCGCGGGCTGCTCGATCTCGATTCGATCATTGCTGAGCGGATTCCGCTGTCGCAGATCAATGAAGGCTTCGAAAAGATGAAGCAGGGCCACTCCGCGCGTTCCGTCATCGTGTTCGATCAGTGAGGGCCTGATGACCGACGCAATTGCCGTTAACGCCGAGCTTGATTTCGTCGGCACGGTCGAACCCGAAGGTGCGGACCGGCTGGACGAGGCCAAGCTATCCGCCTGGCTGGAAGCCAACGTGGCGGGCTATCAAGGCCCGATGCAGCTGACCAAGTTCAAGGGCGGCCAATCCAACCCGACCTACAAGATCGAGGCGGCGAGCGGAAACTACGTGCTGCGGCGCAAGCCGTTTGGCCCGCTGCTGCCCTCGGCCCATGCGGTCGACCGCGAATACAAGGTCCAGGCCGCGCTGCAAAAGGCCGGGTGGACGGTTGCCCCGCAGTATGGGCTGTGCACCGATGACAGCGTGATCGGCAGCTGGTTCTACGTGATGGGCATGGTCGACGGGCGCACCATCTGGGACGGCGCGATGCCCAACGACGCCCCGGACTATCGCCGCGCGACCTATAACGCGATGATCGATACGCTGGCGGGCCTGCACGCGGTCGATGTCGATGCGGCCGGGCTGTCGGACTATGGCAAGCCGGGCAACTACTTCGGCCGCCAGGTCGAACGCTGGACCAAGCAGTACAAGCTGGCCGAAACCGAAACGATGGATTCGATGGAGCGCCTGATCGCGTTCCTGCCCGCATCCTTGCCCGAACAGACCCGCACCAGCGTGGTTCATGGCGATTACCGGATCGACAACATGATCTGGGCCAAGACCGAACCCAAGGTGCTGGCCGTGCTCGACTGGGAACTGTCTACCCTGGGTGATCCGCTGGCGGACTTCACTTATGTCGCGATGGCGTGGGTGACGGAAAACGGCGGGCGCAGCGGGGTGCTGGACTTGGACCGCAAGGCGCTGGGCATCCCCGAACTGGAGGAAGTGGTCGAACGCTATTGCGCGGCCACGGGGCGCACCAGCGTGCCGGACATGAACTGGTACTTTGCCTACAACTTCTTCCGCCTCGCCGGGATCATGCAGGGCATCAAAAAGCGCGTGATCGACGGCACTGCCAGCTCGGCCCACGCCAAGGCGATGTCCGAACGGGTCCAGCCGCTGGCCGACAAGGCCTGGGAATTCGCGGTGAAGGCCGGGGCGTAATCTGTTTGGTGCGGACAGGCCATCCGGCCGGTCCGCACCTTTACCCAACTTCTAGAACTTGCGCACCCAGCTGACGGCTGCGCCCTTGTCATCCGGCAGGGCGCTGTAGTGGCCGGGGTCCTTGCGCCAGAACAGGCTGGCCATGGCCGCGCCGTTCCACAGCTGCCCGCGCCAGACCAGTTCGCCGTCCAGTTCGCGCCCGCGCGGGGCGAGGGACAGGGTCTGCAGCCCCAGCGTCGGGGCCAGCGTTTCATAGCTGTAGTCCACCGGCAGCAGGAAATTCAGCCCGCCACGCTCCACCCGCAAGGGTTGTGACAGGCGCAGCGAGACGCTGTCGCCCGGCTGGATCACTCCATAGCGGCTGGCATCGACAGCCCAGGCGGAGGTCGTCAGCCGCGATCCGGCGGCCAGCGCGCCGCCGCGCCGGGCCCAGGTCCAGCCGCTGCGCAAGGCCGCGCCCAGCCGCCAGCTATCGCCCGCGCGCCAGCCCAGGCTGGCATCGAGGAAGGCACTGTCCGCGCCGCGCGCGCCGAATGCGCTGTGCAGCCGCGCGCCGAGCAGGCTGTCCCGCTCGGCCAGCCACTGCGCGCCCAGCGCCGCATCGAACGCGCCCAGCTGGCGATCGAGCGACAGGCCCAGTCGCAGCGCGGGCGCGCCGGGCAGGCGGGTGCGGGTGCTGGCGGCGAGTTGCACCGGCGCGGCGGCCTGCGCGCTGCCATGCTCGGCCAGTGCGGTCAGCCCCCACGCGCCCAGTTGCTGGCGCAGCGCAAAGCTGGCCTGGCCGGTCGCGCCAAAGCCCAGGTCATCCAGCGGCGAACGCGCGATCAGGAATGCGGGTTGATCGCGGCCCTGCAACTGGGCCACCAGCCCGTCCGCGCCCTGTTCAAACGCGAACCCCAGCCGCTGCCCTGGCGCGATTTCCGCCACGATCCGCGCGGCCAGCACGCGGGCCTGTTCCGCATCGTGCCGGTTGAGCCGCAGCGCACCCTGCCACGGCAACCGCGCCACAGCGCCCTGCGCGTCGACCGAGAAGGCAAGGGATACCTTGCCCCCGCCGAGCGAGAGGTTGCGCGAATCGCTGCGCAGCGCGGCGGCGAGTTTCGGCTGGACTTGCGCGCCCCGCAGCCCGGCGGAAAGGTTCATCTGGTAGGCGCGCTGATAGCCATCGAGCACAATGGTCGTCAGCCCGCCTGCCAGCGGCCCCGCATCCCCCATCGGCGTAGACATGACGGCGGTGGTATCCCCGGCCGGCATCGGCGCGGTGCTGCCCGCGATGGCCATGGTGCCCTGCGGCGCAAACGCCGCGGCGATATCCAGAATGCCGCGCCCGAAGGTGGTGTCGGTCCCCGCTGCCCCGGCATCCTGCGCGGTGCGCAGCAGCAGGTCGACCACCTGGGCGGCGGTCAGGTTGGGGAAAGCCTGGCGCAGCAGCGCCGCCGCGCCCGCCACTTGCGGCGCGGAAAAGCTGGTGCCGGAAATGACATAGACCGAGCGGGTGCCATCCGGGTTGTCGACGATCTTCATCGTCCCGTTCTCGTAGACGCAGCAGACCCGCTCGCCCCGCGCCGAGAGGAACCAGTTGGCCCCGGTTCCGGCCTTGTTGCTGAACGCGGAGAACGCCCCGTCCTTGTTCACCGATCCCACGATGATGACGTTGCCGCTTCCCGCGGCCTGCAATCCGGCGGCAAAGGGGTCGGGATTGTTCGGGTCGACATCGGTTTCGGTCGAATCCCCGTCGTTCCCGGCAGAGACGATGATCACCACGCCTGCCGCCGTGGCGCGGCCTACCGCCGCGCGCAGAGTGGAACTGGGGGCGGAACCGCCCAGCGACAGGTTGATGACCTTGGCCCCGGCCGCCACCGCCCGGTCCACTCCGGCGGCGATGTTCACATCGTTGAACTTGCAGCCGCTGTCCTTCACCTCGGTATCCTTGGTGGCGCAGCTGCCGGGCGTATCGGCGCGGAACATCGCAATGGTGGCATTGAAGGCGATGCCCAGCACGCCGGTGCCATCGCGCGCGGCGGCAGCCACCATGGCGACATTGGTGCCGTGGTCGCTTTCCGGATCGACGCCCCGATCGCCCGCGACATCGGCGCTGGATGGGTGGATGTGGCCGGCGAATTCGGGACTGTCGCTGTCGATCCCGGTGTCGACGATGCCAATGGTAACGCCGTTGCCATTGTAGCCCTGCGACCATGCCGTCACCACGCCATGCTGCGGCGCGCCGGAGGAGCGGTTGTATTCGCTGGTCAGGAACGCGCCGGTCGGGGTTGGAGTGGGGGTGGGAGTCGGCGTCGGAGTCGGAGTGGGCGTCGGGGTCGGCGTGGGGGATGGCGTCGGCGCGGGGGTGCTGCCCACCGATCCGCCGCTGCCACCGCCACAACCCGCCACCAGCGCGAACGAGAGGATCGCTGCGCCAAGATGCCATTGGCTGCGCACCGCCTTCGGAAGTTTCATGCAGCGTCCCTTGTGCAATCCATCGCGACCATTGCCATGGCTTCCCTTAACCGGAAATTTCCTGTCCCATTCCGCCTGCGCGCTTGCCCCCGGCGCAGGCAGGCGATAGGCGCTGCCGCGATTGCCCGCGAACGAGCGAAGGAACACGACATGACTGCCGATCTTGCTACCGCGATCGAAGCCGCCTGGGAAGCACGTGACGGGGTGACCCCTGCCAGCAGCGATGTTCGCAGCCTGGTCGAAGCCGCGCTGGAACTGCTCGACAGCGGCCAGGCGCGCGTGGCGGAGCCGGACGGGCAGGGTGGTTGGCAGGTCAACCAGTGGCTGAAGAAGGCCGTGCTGCTCTCGTTTCGCCTGAACGACAATGCGGTGGTGCCGAATGGCGCCGCCGGTGCGCCCGCGTTCGACAAGGTGCCGTCGAAGTTCGAAGGTTGGGATGACGCCCGCTTCCGCGCAGGGGGCTTTCGCGTGGTGCCGGGCGCGGTGGCGCGCCGTGGGTCGTATATTGCCAAGGGCGTGATCCTGATGCCCAGCTTCGTCAATATCGGTGCCTATGTCGGCGAAGGCACGATGGTCGATACCTGGGCCACGGTCGGTTCCTGCGCCCAGATTGGCAAGGGTGTGCACCTGTCGGGCGGCGTCGGTATCGGCGGTGTGCTGGAACCGCTGCAGGCCGGGCCGGTGGTGATCGAGGACAACTGCTTCATCGGTGCGCGCAGTGAAGTCGTTGAAGGCGTGCGGGTGTGCGAAGGCGCGGTGCTGTCGATGGGTGTCTACCTTGGCGCATCGACCAAGATCGTCGATCGGGCGACCGGCGAGGTCCACATTGGCGTGGTTCCGCCCTATTCGGTCGTCGTGCCGGGTTCGATGCCGGGCAAGCCGCTGCCCGATGGCACGCCGGGGCCGTCGCTGTATTGCGCGGTGATCGTCAAGACGGTGGATGCGCAGACCCGCGCCAAGACCGCGATCAACGACTTGCTGCGCGATTGATCAGCCAGTTCGCCACGCCGGACAACCTGCTCGCGCAGTTCGCGGTGTCATCCGCGATGGTTGTCCTGTGCGTGATCGTGCACGGCCTGGGCCTGTTTGCCCTGAACGGGGCGGTGCGGACGGAAGCTGCGGTCGAACGGCTGGAGCATACCAATCCGCTGTCACCGCGCGGCGTGCTGTTCACGCTGGGGGCGGTGATCGCGATGCTGGCGCTGCACGGGGTGCAGATCTGGATTTTCGCGGTGACCTATCTGGCGCTGGGCGCAATCCCGGACCTGGAATCCGCGCTGTATTTCTCGACCATCAGCTATTCGACCGTGGGGTATAACGATACCCACGTGCTGCCCGAATGGCGGCTGCTGGGCGCGTTCGAAAGCGTGCTGGGCATCTTCATGCTCGGCTGGTCGACCGCATTCTTTTTCCGCCTGACCGGCCGCATCGACCCGCACTGATCCCGGTCAGAAGCTGACCGGGTTTTCAATCGGGGGTTGGCCCTTCTGCGTCGCGGCATACGCCTCGGCAGCCTTCAGCACACGCATCATGTTGCGGCTGGCCAGCTTTTCCAGATCGGCCTGGCTCCACCCCCTGCGGGCCAGTTCGACGAACAGCGCCGGATATTTCGACGCGTCCTCCAGCCCGACCACGGTGTTGTCGATGCCGTCAAGGTCCGCCCCAAGGCCCACGTGATCTGCCCCGATCCGCTTGGCGATGTAGTCAAGATGATTGGCCACGTCGGCCACGGTGCCGAGCGGCTGCGGATTGGCCTGTTCCCACGCTGCCAGCGCAGCAGTGACAGTGGCGGCGGGCTTGCCCAGGTGCAGCGCCTCCAGCCGGGCGCGCTCGGCCGCGCGGGCCATGTTCCACTGGCGGGTCTGTTCGACCACGAACAGCGGATAGAAATTGACCATCACAATGCCGCCGTTGGCCTTCAGCTTGTCCAGCGCGCTGTCGGGTACGTTGCGCGGGTGGGAGCTGACGGCCAGCGCGTTGGAATGGCTGAAAATGACCGGAGCCTTGGCCACTTCCAGCGCGTCCAGCATGGCCTCCTCGCTGACGTGGCTGAGGTCCACCAGCATGCCCAGCCGCTGCATCTCACGCACCACGTCGCGGCCCAGCGCGTTCAGTCCACCGTGGACCGGCTTGTCGGTGGCGGAATCGGCCCAGGCATTGTTGCGCGAATGGGTAAGCGTCATGTAGCGCGCGCCCAGCGCGTGGAGCTGGCGCAGCACGGCCAGCGAACCGCCCATCGAATGGCCGCCTTCCATCCCCAGCAGGGATGCGATCTTGCCCTGTTTCCACGCGCGTTCAACGCAGGCGGAATCTTCACAATACTGCAATTCGGCGGAATTCTGCCCGATCAATCGCCTGGCGACGTCGATCTGTTCGATCGTTGCCTGCACGGCCTGGGTGTCGCTGAGGCTGGCCGGGACATAGACTGACCAGAACTGCGCCCCGACTTTGCCCGCGCGCAGTCGTTTCAGGTCGGTCTGTAGCGCGATCTGGCCTTTCGCCGGATCGGCGCTGTCCGTGGTGTCCTGGAAATCGAACCCTGCCAGCACATTCTTGTGGCGATCGCGCAGCTGCATCGGGATATCGTTGTGCCCATCCCATACCGGCGCTGCCGCCAGCGCCGCCGCCGCCACCTGTTCTGGCGTCCTGGCCGCAGCCGGAGCCGCCAGACCGAGCAGCAGGGCGGAAGAAGCAAGCAGAATGGCGCGCATCGGGTAGGTCCTTGGCGGTTGGTGCGTTTGCCGCACTTAAGCGGCAGCGCGCGCCACTTGGCAAGAGTGCAGGCACTTGCGCTGCGCGGCAGACACTTGCGCTGCGCGGCAGGGCATGCTTGTCGCTGGGGCGATGGAACTGCTGGCCGATCCCTGGACGCTGACCCTGGCGGTGATCGCGGTAATCGTGGTCGGGCTGGCCAAGGGCGGCTTTTCCGGCCTCGGCGTGCTGGCAACCCCGCTGCTGGCGCTCAGCCTGCCCGCCCCGGTCGCGGCGGCGGTGCTGATGCCGGTGCTGCTGGCACAGGACGCGGTGAGCGTGTGGTCGTTCCGCAAGAGCTGGGACCGCTGGATCGTTGCCTGGATGCTGCCGGGCGCGATCGCGGGCGTCGCGCTGGGCACGGTGTTGGCCGCCGTGGTGCCAGAGGAGCGCCTGCTGCTCGTGCTCGGCGCAATCACCGGCGCGTTTGGTGTCTATCGGCTGTGGCTGGAGCGCGGGGGGAGAGTGGTGACCCCATCGGATTCGCCCGGCTGGGTCGGCATGCTGTTCGGCGCGGCCTCAGGCTTCACCAGCCAGATCGCCCATGCGGGTGGGCCACCGTTCCAGATGTGGGTTACCCCGCGCCGTCTGCCGCATGAGCGCTTTGTTGGCACCAGTTCGGTGTTCTTTGCGCTGATCAACTGGATCAAGGTGCCCAGTTACCTCGCGTTGGGATCGCTCAATGCGCAGACTCTGGCCGCCGGCGCGGCGCTGCTGCCGCTGGCTATCGTCAGCACGCTGATCGCCGTTCGGCTGATCCGGCGGCTGGACAGCGCGCGGTTCTACACCATCATCTACCTGCTGATGGTCGCGCTGGGAGCCAAGCTGGTGTGGGACGGGGTGTTCGCCTGATTCTTCAGGCCTGGGCCGGGTGCTCCATCGTCCAGAAATGCGGTGCCCCGCGCCCCGGCACATCCCATTCCTCCCGCACGGCAAAGCCCAGCCGCTGATAGAGGCCGACGTTGCTCTCCGTTGCGGTTTCCAGCACGGCAGGAACGCCCGCCTGCGCCGCTTTCGCAAGCCCCGCGCGGATCGTCAGGCCGCCCAGCCCCTTGCCCTGGTATTCGGGCCGCACCCCGGCATACCGCAAGTAATAGCGGCCTTCCCCGCGCAGCAGATGCGCATCGATGCAGTCGCCCACCTTCGCGGCCCGCAGGATGCAGGGGCCGAAGATCTGCAACAGGTGGAGCAGGTGTCCGGGGCGCAGCGGGGTGCGGTAATGGACCTTGCCCGGTGCGCGCCACATGGTCACCGCTTCCGCGCCCGACGTGCCCAGAATGAAGCCGTGGGTCAGGTGATCGCTGAACAGCCAATCGTACATTTTGAGCAACCGGCGCGCACGCGCGGCGGGATCGGGGATGATCCAGCTGACCGCCGGGTCATCCTGAAACGCGGCGGCGAGCGTGGCGACGGCGGCGGCGCGGTGTGTTTCGTCCAGCGGAATGACCGTGCGGTCGGTCATGCCGCGTCCTGCCGTGCGGCCAGCAAGCCCTTGATGACCAGGGCGATGGCCGCGACCATCGCGAAGGACAGCGTGATCAGCAGGCCGGTCACCACGTTTTCCTGCCAGGCGGCGGCTTGATGGCCTGCAGCGGTCAGCGGCATCGTTTCGCCGCCCGCGCCCCAGATCGCCGCCAGCAGGGTCGCCAGCCAGTTGGCCAGCGATCCGAATGCCAGCAGCCCGAAGGCCCAGCGTTCGCCGGCGGGCGACAGCCGGACATGTCCCCAGGCCGCCCCCAGGGCGATCAGCAGCGTGCCGTTCATCAAGCCTTCGAGGTGCGAGGCCAGCCCCATGCGTGGGTTGGCGAGGCTGCCGGACACGAAGCCGGTGAGCAGCCCCAGCATGACCAGGACAGTGCCCAGCAGCACCATTCGCCGTGCGATTGCCGGATTGTTCATTGCCATTCTCCCCCTGTATTTTGCGGCAGTCTGCCGCTGGATCGACACAGGGGCAAGCGCTTCAAGGTTTTACTCGCCAAGCGGCGGCGCGCCTGCCATGGCCGTTGCCTGCCAATGGAGGGAAACAATGGCCGATACCGACGAAGATTACGTCTATGACGAGGACAGCGGCGAATGGCTGCCCGCGTCGGAGCTTGCGGCCAAGCGCGCCGCCGCCGATGTGGTGGAAGTGCGCGATGCGGTGGGCAACCTGCTGGCGGATGGGGACTCCGTCACTCTGATCAAGGACCTGACCGTCAAGGGCGCGGGCCAGACGCTGAAGCAGGGCACGGTGATCAAGTCGATCCGCCTGACCGGCGACGCGCAGGAAATCGACTGCCGGTTCGATGGGATCAAGGGGCTGGTGTTGCGCGCGGAATTCGTCCGCAAACGGTAAGGACTCAGGCCGGGAAGACCGCGTCGAACGCGGTTTCCAGTCGCTTCAGGCTGGCCGGCACGTCCAGCAGCTTGTCCAGTCCGAACAGGCCGAGGCGGAAGCTGCGATAGTCCGCGCCCTCGTCCACCATCAGTGGCACGCCCGCCGCGATCTGATAGCCTTGGGCAAGGAACCTCCTGCCGTTCTGGATATCGGGATCGGTGGTGTAGGATACGACCACGCCCGGCGCGCCGAATCCTTCGGCAGCAACGGATTGCACGCCGCGCGCGGCCAGCATCGCGCGCACCGCGTTGCCCTGTTCCCACTGGGCGGCGCGCAGGGATTCGTAGCCGGCAGCCTGCGTTTCCAGCATCGCATCGCGAAACCCGCGCAGGGCGTCGGTGGGCATAGTGGCGTGATAGGCGTGGCCGCCGTTCAGGTAGGCTTCCATGATCGCCAGCCAGCGGCCCAGATCGATGGCAAAGCTGCTGGACTGCGCGGCGCGGCAGCGTTCCAGTGCGGCCGCGCTCAGCATGACCAGACCGGCACAGGGCGAGGCTGACCAGCCCTTCTGCGGGGCTGAGATCAGCACATCGACGCCACTGGCGGCCATGTCCACCCAGGCGCAGCCCGATGCCACGCAATCGAGCACGAACAGCGCGCCAACGTCATGCGCGGCGGCGGCCACGGCGCGCACGTAAGCGTCGGGCAGGATGATTCCCGATGCGGTTTCGACGTGCGGGGCAAAGACCACGTTGGGGCGCTCGGCATGGATCGCGGCGACCACTTCGTCGATGGGGGCGGGGGTGAACGGTGCGGTCGGCCCTTCGCCGATGCGGCGAGCCTTCATCACGGTTTCGTGGGCGGGGATGCGGCCCGCTTCGAAAATCTGGCTCCAGCGGTAGGAGAAGAACCCGTTGCGGATCACCAGCACGCGCTTGTCGGTCGCGAACTGCCGCGCGACCGCTTCCATCGCATAGCTGCCGCCGCCGGGAACGACGACGGCGCGCTCTGCCCCGTAGACCCCGGTCAGGCCCGCATGGATATCGTGCATCACGCCCTGGAATGCCGCGCTCATGTGGTTGAGCGAGCGGTCGGTGAACACCACCGAGTATTCCAGCAGACCGTCAGGATCGATATCGGGGCGCAGACCGGGCATCGTTATAACTTTCGTTAGGGACTGCCCCGCGCTTAGACCGGCCGGAACGTGACGCGCAAGCCATCGCTGGGCTTGGGGATCGGCCAGGGTTGCCACTTGGGCTCATACCCCGGCGCGATATCGATGTGATAGCGCGTCAGGACGTGGGCCAGCAGGATCTTCACCTGCATGTAGGCAAAGTGCAGCCCCAGGCACATGTGCGCGCCCCCGCCGAACGGCACCCAGGCATACTTGTGGCGCTTGGCCACCTGTTCCGGGGTGAAGCGCAGCGGATCGAACTTTGCGGGTTCGGGCCAGTATTCCTCCATCATGTGGACCGCCGCGGGGCTGATCCCCACCGGCGTTCCGGCCGGGATAGTATAGCCGCCGAACGTGAATTTCCGCAGCGCGCGGCGCGGGAGCGACGGAACCGGCGGGATCATCCGCAGCGCTTCCTTGAACGCCATCTCGGTCAGGTCCAGCTTGCCCAGGTCGTCATAGGCCAGGGCACGGCCTTCGCCGCCGGTCACCGCGCGCAGTTCCTCGCGCAGCTTGTCCTGCCATTCCGGGTTCTTCGCCAGCAGCCAGATCAGCGAGGTGGCGGACGACGTGATGGTATCGTGCGCAGCCATCATCAGGAAGATCATGTGATCGACCACTTCGTCGACCGGCATCAGCGAGCCGTCTTCGTGCGTTGCGCGGGCAAACTGGCTGAACATGTCCTGCCCGCCGCCCTGTTCGCGTCGGCGCAGCGTTTCGGCGGTGAAGTATTCCAGCAGGAACTTGCGCCCCGCCACGCCCCGGCCCATCGCGGTAAACGGCAGGGGCTTGCGGATCACGCCGATCGAGGCCTGGACCATGTCGATGAAGGCGGTGTTGATCTTGTCCGCTTCCGGCCCCCACGGCAGACCCAGGAAACTGTCGGCGGCCAGATCCAACGTCAGCTGCTTGATCGCCGGATAGAAGGCCATTTCGCGCCCGGACCATTCCTGCACCCGCTCGGAAATCCCGCGATTGAGCGCGTCGGAATAATGCCGCATCGGCTCGGGCTTGAACGCGATCGACAGCGCGCGGCGGTCGGCCCGGTGATGGTCGAAGTCCAGCAGCATCAGTCCGCGCGGGAACAGCTGGTCGAGCACCGGGCCCCAGCCCTGTTCGCTGGAAAACAGCTTGCCCCGGTCGAACAGCACCAGCTCGTTCGCTTCCGCCCCGATCAGGATCACCCCGCGCCGGCCAAAGCTGTTGTTGCGATAGACGTTGCCGTATTTCGCCCGCATCCGGTTGCCGAACCCGATTGGGTCAGCCAGCAATTGCAGGGTGGTGCCCAGCACCGGCCAGCCGTCCTCGCCCGGAATGTGATCCAGCGCGTGCTTGGGCAGGGCCTGGGACCAGTGGGTGAAAGCAGGGGTATCGGTTGCCAGCGTAGCCATCGTCTCTCCTCGATTATTGACACCGATGTAATTAGCTTTTCGGTTAAATCCACCCCGCCAGTTCACGTCGGACCAGCGTGTCCAGCATCGCCATCCCGGCATCGGACGTATTCAGGCAATCGAGCGCGGCAAAGTGCGTGCCCCCGGCGGCCTTGAAATCCTCTGCCCCCCGAATTGCCAGTTCTTCGCGCGTTTCCAGGCAGTCGGCGGAAAAGCCCGGTGCGGCAATCGCGACGCGGCGGGTGCCGGCCTTCGCCAGCTGGTCCAGCACGGCGTCGGTCGCGGGTTCCAGCCACTTGGCGCGGCCAAAGCGCGATTGAAAGCTGACCTCGATCCGCAGGTCGGGGTGGGTCGGGGCCAGCGCCTGTGCCAGCAGCCGTGCGGTCTTGCGGCACTGGCAGTGATAGGGATCGCCCAGATGCAGCGTGCGTTCGGGCATGCCGTGGAACGACAGCAACAGCACTTCCGGCGTGAAATCCAGCGCGGCCAGCTGGCGCACGGTATCGGCGCGCAGCGCTTCGATATGGGCTGCGTCGTCGTAATAGGGCGGCAGGGTGCGGATCGCGGGCTGCCAGCGCATTTTTGCCAGCTGCGCGCCCAAAGCATCGATCACGGTCGCGGTCGTCGCGCCCGAATACTGGGGGTAGAGCGGGGCAACCAGGATGCGTTCGCACCCGGCATCCTTCATCGCCTGCACTTCGGCGCCCAGCGCCGGGTTGCCATAGCGCATTGCCCAGCGAACCATCACGCCATCGCCCAGCCGCGCTTGCAGCGCGGCGGCCTGCGCCTTGGTGATCGCGGCCAGCGGCGATCCGTCCGGCCCCCAGACCTGTTCATAGGCATGGGCCGATTTCTTCGGCCGCACGTTCAGGATGATCCCGTTCAGGATCGGCCACCACACCAGCTTCGGAATTTCCACGACGCGCGGGTCGGACAGGAATTCCTTGAGGTAGCGGCGCACCGCCTTGGGCGTCGGCGCATCGGGGGTGCCGAGGTTGACCAGCAGCACGCCGACCCTGAGCTTGGCGACGGGAGGATGGTTGGCGGGCAAATGGTCAGTCATGACATGCGCTCTGGCGGGTCCGTGCAGGCAGGAAAAGCTGGGCTTTCGGCGGCATCAGGCGCTTCCGGCCAGCAGGGGCAGGGTGCGCAGCCGGGTCGAACCGGCGGCGAACAGGGCATTGGCAATGGCCGGGGCGGCCACGGCCACGGCCAGTTCGGCGGGATCGAACGGATCGTCGTCACCCGCGATGAAGTCCACCTCGATCTCCGGGCAATCCGCCAGTTGGGGCAGGTTCAGCATCCCCAGCCGCCCGGTCAGCGGCAGGCCGTCGGCATAGGCGGTGCTCGATCCGCGCGCCATGCCAAGCGCGAACAGCAAGCCGCCCTCGATCTGCTGGCGGGCGATGTCGGCGTTCACCACCCGGCCGATGTCGGCCACGGCGGTCAGCTTGTCGACGCGGATGCCGCGTTCGTCCTGCCGGGCGGCGGCGACCAGCGCGATGCGGCCCGTCCGGCCCGCGACCGTCATCTGGTGACAGGCCAGCCCTTGCCCGCTGCCCGCCGCGCCGCCGTTCCATTCGGCCAGCGTCGCGGCGCGTTGCAGGCAATTGGCCAGCCGCACGTCATGCCCCAGCATCGCGATGCGATAGGACAGCGGTTCGCGCCGGGCGCGGGCGGCCAGCTCGTCGATGAAGGTTTCGACCATGAAGCAGGTATAGCCGTGCGCGTTGCCATGCATCCGCGCAGTGGGCAGCGGGATGACGGCGGGCACGTGTTCGACCACCAGGTGCGGGATTGCATAGGCGGGCACGGCGCCCTCCACGGTCATCGCATCGCCCTGCAACTGTGCATGGCGCCCGGCGTGGGGCGCCTTGCCTTCCAGCAGCCGTTCCCCGAATTCGTGAAAGCTGGCGGGGGCGGCGATGCGCACTTTCAGGGCGACCAGCGTGCCGTCAGAAGCGGTCCGCGCCGCCAGCACGGACCGCGCCGGTGTGCGCGGCACGCCCGCGACGTGTTCCTGCCAGCGCGACCAGATCAGCTGCACCGGCTTGCCCACCTGCCGCGCGATCACGGCCACTTCGGCCACGTGGTCATGCTCCAGCCGCCGGTCGAAGCTGCCCCCGGCCGGCATGGGATAGAGCACCACGTTCTCGACGGCTATGTCCAGCGCGGCAGCCGCGGCGCGACGGGCGGCCTGCGGGGCCTGCGTCGCCACCCACAGCTCCAGCTTCCCGTCGGCCAGCCGGGCGGTGGCGGTGGCGGTTTCCAACGTGGCGTGGAGTGCCGGGGCGACGCGGTAATGCGCGACGTGTTCGAACTTTTCCGACAGCCAGGCGTCGGGTTCGCCGCTCTCCGCAATCCGGCTGGCACGGCCGCGCCGCAGGGCCTCTTCCAGTGCCTGTTCACAGGCGGCGGTGCCGGCGCGGTCCTGCGCGGCAAAGCGCGGGGCGATCAGGGTAAGCGCGCGTTCTGCGGCCCACCAGTCGGTTGCCACCGCCGCCAGCCAACTGGGGCCGTTGACCAGCTTCAGCAGGCCTTGCACGCCCCTGGTCTGGCCCGTGTCATAGCCGCCCAGCCGGGTGTCCCCGATGGGGCCGTGCCGGATGGCGGCATAGACCATGTCGGGCAGGCGCACGTCGCCCGCGAAGTTGAAGCTGCCGTCGACTTTGGCGGGCAGGTCCAGCCGGGGGAAGCGCAGCGACGCGCCGGGCAGCACTTCGGCGGGATTCTCGCCCGGTGGGCGCGGGCGCAGGACCGGCGGGTCGGGCGCGTCGAAGCCCGCGGCTTCCTCGACCAACTGGGCGAAGGGCAGGCGGCGCTTGGCGTGGACAATGTGGCCGTCCACCGCATCGCATTCTTCCCACGCCACGCCCCAGCGGTCGGCGGCGGCCTGCGCCAGCATCGCGCGGGCGCTGGCAGCGGCGGCGCGAGCGGCGGCTTCGTGCGCGATCAGCGATGTGCCATCGGCGGTGGCGGTAAACGGCTCCCCCTCGGCAAAGCGGCGGGCGAGCAGGTCGTCCGGCTCGTCCGCCAGCCCGCTCAGCAGCGGCAGCCACAGCGCCGACCAGCGCGCGGCGAGCGGCGCATTGGCATAGGCGCCGCTGACCGGGGCCGGTTCCACCGCCACCTGCCGCCAGTCCGCGCCCAGTTCCTGCGCTACGATCTGCGGGATCAGGGTGGTGATGCCCTGCCCCATTTCCAGTTCCGGCACGGCGACCGTGACCACCCCGTCGCGCCCGATCTTCAGCCAGGCATCGAACGCCACTTCGCCCTCGGCGGCGGATAGCGGCGGCGGGAACGAGCGCGGGGTCAGCGCCCAGGCCAGGATCAGCCCGCCGGTCGCCCCGGCCCCCAGCAGGATGCCGCGCCGGGTTACGCGCATGGGGCTGCGGTCCGTTTCACTGCCAGATTCACTGATTGTCGAGCCAGGTCGCCACGCGCCGCGCGATCGCGGCAAAGGCTTCGGCCTGCGGACCATTCCCGGCGGCGGGGGGCGTGCCGGCATCGCTTTGCTGGCGGATCGACAGGTCCAGCGGGATCCGGCCCAGGAACGGGTGGTTCAGCGCCTTGGCGGTCGCCTCCGTCCCGCCCTTGCCGAACGGGTCGCTGATCTCGCCGCAGTGCGGGCAGGCATATCCGGCCATGTTTTCCACCAGGCCGATCACGGGGACATGGCCGACCTCGAACAGCTGCATCGCGCGGGTCGCGTCGATCAGCGCCAGATCCTGCGGGGTGGAAACGATCACCGCGCCCAGCGGCTTGTGACGCTGCAGCATGGTCAGCTGGACGTCGCCAGTGCCGGGGGGCAGGTCGACGATCAGGGTATCGATATCGCCCCAGTCGGCATCGACCAGCTGGCCCAGCGCGTTGCCCGCCATCGGCCCGCGCCAGGCAATCGCCTTGCCTGCCTCGATCAGGTGGCCCATCGACAACACCGGCACGCCCCACTGGCTGGGGACGGGGATCAGCTTCTTCTCGGTCGCGCGGGGTTTTACACCCTCGTTGCCCAGCAGGCGGGGCTGGCTGGGGCCATAAATGTCGGCATCGACCAGCCCGACCTTGCGGCCCATCCGCGCCAGCGCGACTGCCAGATTGGCCGAGACGGTGGACTTGCCCACGCCGCCCTTGCCCGATCCGACCGCGATGATCCGGATCTTCGGCTTGTCGGCCATCATCGCCACGCGCGTTTCGGCCACGTGGTCGCGCAGCGCGTCCTTGATCGCCACTTCCAGCCGGTCGCGCTCGATCCCGTCCAGCCCGGATGCGTCGAGCACCAGCACCGCGACCCCTGCGTCGGTTACTTTCAGCGATTGCAGTCGCGCCTGCGCCAGCGGCGGCAACAGCGGCTTCAGGGTGTCGGGATCACCGGCGTTCACGCTCACACTCTACTCCTGATTTGCATTTGCGCCCCCCTAGCAAGGAAAAAGCGGGGGGAGGCACTGTTTTTGTGCACAACCCGTACCTATAAGAACCCTCATGAGAGGTATTCGCAGTTCTGCACAGCAGATCGTGCTGGCAATGGCCGGCCGCAAGAGCCCCTGGGGCAACGATTCCGGCAACTCTGACGGCGGCGATCCCGCGCCGCAGCAGCCGCCTGAACAGCCCGCGGACCCGGCCCCCGGCAATGGTCCCCGCAACCCCTGGCAACCTGCCGGCAGCGCCGAGGAGCCGCGCCGGTCTGCCTCGATCGAGGACATCTTCAAGGCCCGTGGCGGCAAGGTTGGCGGCAGGGGCGGCGGCTCTGGCGGTGGCGGCGGACGGGGCGGCTTTCCCGGCCTGCCCCCGCGCGCCGACGGCAAGAGCTGGGCGCCGCTGATCGTTGGCGGCCTGGCAGTGGTCTGGCTGCTCAGCAGCGCGTTCCACCAGCTAAGCCCGAAAGAGCAGGGCATTGTCACCACCTTCGGCAAATATAGCCACACGATCGAATCCGGGGTGTCGGTCACCGCGCCCTGGCCGATCCAGCAGGTCGAGACGCGCGACGTGACGTCGGTGGTCAATGACCTGATCCCGGAAAACGAAGGCAGCGAGAACCTGGTGCTGACCAGCGATCAGAACCTGATCGACCTGTCGTATCAGGTGCGCTGGCGGATCAAGGACCTGAAGCTGTTCACGTTCGCCACGGTCGACCCGCAGCGCACGGTCAAGGAAGTGGCGGAAGCCGCGATGCGCGCGTCGGTGGCAGAAGTGTCGCTCGACGCGATCTGGGACGGCACCGGTCGCGGCCCGCTGGAACTGAACACGCGCGAACGGATGCAGGGCATTCTCGATGCCTATCGCACCGGGGTGCAGGTCGTCGGCGTGGACATCAAGAAGGCCGACCCGCCTGAAAAGGTCGCGGATGCCTTCCAGAAGGTCAACGTCGCGCAGCAGAACGCCCAGCGCGACAAGAACGTCGCCCAGGCCTGGGCGCAGCAGACGCTGGCCCGCGCCGAGGGTGAAGCCGCCGCCTTCGACAAGGTGTACCAGCAGTACAAGCTGGCCCCGGAAGTAACCCGGCGGCGCATGTATTACGATACGATGGAGCGCGTGTTGTCCAACAACGAGAAGGTGGTGGTCGAAGCCAATGGCGTGACTTCCTACCTCCCGCTGCCCGAAGTGAAGCGCCGCGCACCCGATGCGCCTGCCGCCGCGCAGGGAGGGCAGTAGGATGCTGAACGTGCTTCGTCAGAGCAAGATGGCCCTGGGTGGCCTGATCGCAGCCGCGCTGGTGCTGGTATCCAGCGTGGTGATCGTCCCCGAAACGCAGCAGGTCGTCGTCGTCCGGCTGGGTGAGCCGGTGCGCAAGATCAACGCATTCCGCCCGAACGTCGATTTCGGACAGACGGGCGCCGGGATCAGCTGGCGCCTGCCGTTCATCGAACAGCTGGTCTGGGTGGACAAGCAGCTGCTGTCGTTCCCGATGGAGCGCCAGTTGGTGCTGTCCAGTGACCAGCTGCGGTTGCAGGTCGATGCCTATGCCCGCTTCCGCATCATCGATCCGGTCAAGATGGTGAAGACCGCCGGTTCGGTGGAGCGCGTCATCAGCCAGCTGCAACCGATCATGACCTCGGTCCTGCGGCAGGAACTGGGCAAGCGCACGTTCCAGTCGCTGCTGACCGCCGAACGCGGGGTGGCGATGACCCAGATCCGCAAGAACCTGGACCAGCAGGCCCGCGCTTATGGCGCGCAGGTGATCGACGTGCGGATCAAGCGTGCCGATCTACCCGAAGGGGCGCTGGAAAGCGCCTTCGCCCGGATGCAGGCCGCGCGCGAGCAGGAAGCGACCACGATCCAGGCGCGCGGGCAGATGCAGGCGCAGCTGATCACGTCCGATGCCGAAGCCAAGGCCGCGGAAATCTATGCCAAGTCCTATGGCCAGGATCCCGCGTTCTATGACTTCTACCGGGCGATGCGCAGCTATGAGGCGACGTTTGCCAATCCCGGCAACAAGGGTGGCAGCACGATCATCCTCTCGCCAGAGAACGATTACCTGCGCCAGTTCAAGGGCCGGTAGCCCATTCAATCCCCGTTCAGGCGGTTCAGGCTGAATCGGGGCGGGAACATGACTTTCGCAGCAATGCGACCAGACAAGAGGATCGAGGACACGTGCGATACGCCTATGGAGTGACTACCGCGCTGCTGCTGGGCGGCGCCGCCCTGTCGCTGGCGACCGGCCTTCCGGCGGTGGGACAGGTGGCCCAGAACGACGCGCAGCACATGGCCAACGTGGTGCCCCGCAGTGGCGCGCCGGCCAGCTTTGCCGACCTGACCCAGCAGTTGCAGCCCGCCGTGGTCAACATTTCGACCCGCCAGAAAGTGCAGGTCCGCAATGCCAACCCGTTCGCGGGCACGCCCTTTGCCGATCTGTTCGGCGGGCAGGGCAGCGGCCCGCAAACGCGTGAGGCGCAGTCGCTGGGTTCGGGCTTCGTCATTTCGGCGGACGGCTATGTCGTCACCAACAACCACGTGATCGTGGCGGACGGGCAGGGCCAGGTCGAATCGATCACGGTGACGATGCCCGATGGCACCGAATATCCCGCCAAGCTGGTTGGCCGCGATGCGCCGTCGGACCTGGCGGTGCTGAAGATCGACGCGGGCAAGCCGCTGCCGTTCGTGAAGTTCGGTGATAGCCGCACGGCGCGCGTGGGCGACTGGGTGATTGCCATTGGCAACCCGTTCGGCCTGGGCGGCACGGTAACTTCCGGGATCATTTCCGCCGTCTATCGCAATACCGGCGCGGGCGGGGCCTATGACCGCTATCTGCAAACCGACGCATCGATCAACCGGGGCAATTCCGGCGGGCCGATGTTCGACATGAACGGCGCGGTGATCGGGATCAACAACGCGATCTTCTCGCCCACCGGCGGCAGCGTTGGCATCGGCTTTGCCATTCCGGCGGAAATCGCCGCGCCGATTGTCGACAAGCTGATCAAGGGCCAGTCGATCGACCGCGGCTATCTGGGCGTGCAGATCGCCCCGGTGACCGAGGATGTCGCGGATTCGCTGGGCCTGCCCAACAAGCGCGGCGAACTGGTGCAGACCGTGCAGCCGGGCCAGCCCGCCGCCGCCGCCGGCATTCAGCCGGGCGACGTGGTGCTGAAGATCGATGGCAAGGACGTGACGCCGGAGCAGACGCTCAGCTTCATCGTCGCCAACACCGCGCCGGGCAAGCGTATCCCGGTGGAAGTGGTGCGTGGCGGCAAGCGGATGACGCTGAACGCCGTGGTCGGCAAGCGCCCGAGCGACGAGGAACTGGCCCAGAGCACGTTCAACCCCAACACCCCGCAGGAAGAAGACGCCTATAACCGCAGCCCGCAAAAGCAGGGCGAAGGGCTGGTCGAAAAGTCGATGGGCCTGTCGGTCCTCGCGCTCAACCCGCAGATCGCCCGCCAGATCGGGATGCCCGATGGCACCAAGGGGCTGGTGATCGCGATGGTCGATGGTTCGTCCGACGCGGGCACCAAGGGCCTCCAGCGCGGCGATGTGATCCTGTCGGCCAATGGCAACGACGTGACCAGCGTGGCCGAACTGGAAAGTGCGGTCCGCGCGGCCAAGGCTGCGGGGCGTCAGGCGATCATGCTGCGCGTCCAGCGGCGCGGCCAGCCCGCCACGTTCCTGCCGGTGCGCCTGCGCTAGAGCACTCTCAGACCAATCACGGTGATCCGGATTGGTTGGAAAGTGCTCTGAACCGGCAAGCAACATCGGGCACAAGCAAAGGCCCCCTTCCTGTCGTGGGAAGGGGGCCTTTCTGTTCTGTTCCTGCCGGATCAGCTCAGCGTGGGCCGCGCCCGGTGGCCTGATCGAGGAAGTCGGCGTTGGCGGCGGGGGGCGGGTTGTTGACTTCCTCCAGCCCTCCATCCGGGGCTGCCGGTGCCCGGTCGGCCGGGGCGGGATTGCCATTGGGGTCAACCAGATTGCCCCTTTCATCGACGTAGTAATAATCGTCCGGGTTGCCGGTCAGCATCGCTTCGTCATCGGGTTCCAGCTGCCAGGCCGGGGCGACGGCTTCGGTGTCGAACTTCTCGACCGGGCGGCCAGCCACCGCCACGCGCATATAGGCGGCAAAGGCGCGCGCCGGGGCGGTGCCGCCCTGCAGCCCGGGAACGGGCTTGTCATCGTCGCGGCCCATCCAGATGCCGGTGGTGATCCCGCTGGAAAAGCCCAGGAACCAGCCGTCCTTGTTGGACGTGGTCGTGCCGGTCTTGCCCGCCACCGGGCGGCCGATCTGCGCGGCGCGGCCCGTGCCGATGCTGACCGCGCTTTGCAGCATGTCGGTGATCCCGGCGGCGACATAGGCGGGAACCAGCATCTGCCCGCTCTTGCGGTCGCGTTCATAGAGCACGCGGCCGTCGACCGTGGCGATCTTGGTGATGCCATAGGGTTCGATCGCCTGGCCCTTGGCCGAAACGGAGGCAAAGGCGCGGGTCATGTCGATCACGCGCACCACGTTGCTGCCCAGCACCATCGACGGGACGGTGGAAATCGGCGTGGTGATCCCGAACCGCTTGGCCATACCAGCGACCGAGCTGAAGCCCACTTCGTTGCCCAGCTGCGCCGCGACGGTGTTCTTGGAATAGGCAAAGGCGCTGCGCACGTCGATTTCACCCGCGAAGGTGCCGTTGGCGTTGCGCGGGCTCCACCCGTCAATCGTGACCGGTTCGTCCACGACCTTGTCGTTGGGGGTATAGCCGGCTTCCAGCGCGGCGAGATAGACGAACAGCTTCCACGCCGAGCCCGGCTGGCGCACGGCGTTGACCGCGCGGTTGTAGTTGGAGGTGACGTAATCCGTCCCGCCGACCATCGCCAGCACCGCGCCATCGCGGTCGAGGCTGACCAGCGCGCCTTGCGCGCCCTTGGGCACCTGCGTCTGGATCGCCTCGGTCGCGGCGCGCTGCATGGCGATGTCCAGCGTGGTCCAGACCTCGATCGGTTCGGAGTTTTCCGGCAGCAGCAGGTCGAGCTGGGGCAGCGCCCAGTCCGTGAAGTAGCGTACGGAGTTCTGGCCCTTTTCGGCAGCGAACTTGATCTTTTTCAAGTCGGTCGCGGCGAATTCGGCGGCGCTGATGACCTCGTTATCGCGCATCAGGCCCAGCACGACCTGCCCGCGCCCGACGGCGGCATCGGCATCGGCGGTGGGTGAATAGTGCGAGGGCGCCTTGACCAGCCCGGCGATGATCGCGGCTTCGGGCAGGCTGAGTTCGGTGCCGGGGTGGCCGAAGAACTTGCGGCTGGCGGAATCGATGCCATAGGCGCCGCCGCCGAAATAGACCTTGTTCAGGTAGAGCTCGAGGATCTGGTCCTTCGAGAACTTCCATTCCAGCGCCATCGCCAGAATGATCTCGCGCAGCTTGCGGCCCCAGGTGCGGCTGTTGTTCAGGAACACCGTGCGCGCCAGCTGCTGGGTAATGGTCGACCCGCCCTGCTTGAAGCGGCCTTCCTGCACGCGGACATAGAACGAGCGGGCGATGCCGATGGGATCGACGCCGATGTGGCTGCGATAGCGGCGATCCTCGGTGGAGAGGATCGCGTCCTTCATCACCTGCGGGATCTGGTCATAGGGCAGCCATTTGCCATAGCTTGGCCCGAGGGAGACGATTTCCGTTCCGTCGCGTGCGCGCACAACGATCATCTGCCCGGCCTGGCTGCTTTTCAGCTCGCTGTAGGTGGGCAGCGATTGCGCGGCGAGGCCCACGGCCACGCCCACGATCAGCACCCCCAGCAGGGCCAGACCCAGCCCCCACACGAACAGGCGGCGCACGAACCGGCGCAGGCCGGATGGCTGCGGCGGTTCAGGCTGGCGGCTGCCACTGGCGGAGCGCCGGATATCTTTACGTGCCATGTGGCTCGATCAACCCTCTCGCGGGCGGGGTGTCCGGAACTGGCACCCCCGCGCTCGCGCGCCATGCATAGGAGATTTGTAACGCAGGGTTAATGGCAATTTGTGCTGCTCTGGATTCTGGCCTGAATTCTGGCGCGCTCAATCTTCCGGTTCAAAGCCCAACGCGGCGCTGTTGATGCAATAGCGCAGGCCCGTGGGGGCAGGGCCATCCGGGAAGACATGGCCCAGATGCCCTTCGCACGTCGCGCAGCGCACTTCGGTGCGGATCATCCCGTGCGAGGTATCGACCAGTTCCTCCACCCCGTCTTCATGCAGCGGCGCGGTATAGCTGGGCCAGCCGCAGCCGGAATCGAACTTGGCGTCGGAAGCAAACAGCGCCGTGCCGCAACCCGCGCAGTAGTACGTGCCGGGGGCGGTGTTGTATTCATACTTGCCGGTAAAGGCCCGCTCCGTCCCCGCCTGACGCAGGATAGCGTATTGCTCGGGGGTCAGGCGTTCGCGCCATTCGGCATCGGTAAGGTGCAGTTTTTCAGGCATGACCATATCCTTTTGCCCGATATGATGCGGCTGACGTCTTTGCACAAGACGGATGTATGGTCGCGCGGGCATTGTCTGCCCTGCGGCCGGAGCGGGAGGTAGGGATGCGCGGTCTGATTGCGATGGGCGGGCTGTTGGCGAGCGCTCCGGCGCTGGCCCAGGGAGGCGCCAATTCGAGCGTGGATATCCTGCCCCAGCGACCGCCCAACCAGCGTCCGGCCGACGCGGCAAATACCGACGGGCGGGCGAGGGCGAGCGCCGAGGTCATCGCCGTCATCGTCGCCGCGCAGCGCCAGCCCGCGCGGGTCATGCAGGCTGCGGATGCAGCCAGGGTCCGCGACCTGATGCTGCTCGACGGCCGGCTGGACGAGGCGGAAATCGACCTGCTCGACGAACTGACCGTCAGCGCCATCCGCGCGATCACGATCACTCCTGCCAAGGGCGGAGAGCCGATCGTCACCGGCACGGTCAGTGGCGATACCCTGCGCGTGCTCGAAGCGCCGCTGGAGCAGCGCTATCGCGCGATGTGGGACGCGGCGGACCCGGTCAGCGGCTGGGCCGCCCTGCTGCGCGAGGCCCGGCGGTCCGACCCGTCGCATGGCCGGGTGCGCAAGTTCCTGGTCACCATGACCCATCCGGCCGCGCGCGACAGCACGGCCGCCCACACCTACGAGCCTGCCCGCACGCTGCTGTCGGCCTTTTCCCGCCGCAACGAGCAGCAACCCCCGGCAGACCGCACCCTGGGGCGCCGCCTGCAGTATGAGGCGTTCGTGGATGGCGACTATCTGGTTGGCGGGCGCCTGCCCGACTTTCTCTATGCCTGGCTAAAGTAGCCGCCTAGGGCGGGCGCACCGCCCCGATACATTCGGCCAGCCGGGTTTACCCGAAAGTAAGCATGCCGGGGCTATCCACCTGCATTCGAAGCATATTGCATCGGGTTTGCAAGGGTAGCGCATGATTCAGGAAAATCCCGTCAGCTGGGGTCAAGGCTTTGCCGGTTCGGAACACCCCGAAACCGCGGCGATCCGCGTGCAGAAGGAATACGTGGACAAGATGGTCGCGCTGAAGCGCGAGAACATGGACCGCGTCTATGCCTATCTTTCCGCCCTGATCGAGCGTGGACGCGAGGAGCTGCAGCATGCGCGCGGGGCGAACAACGAACATCGCCGTGCCGCGCTGAAGCAGCAGATCGATGAAATCGTGGCCTATCTCAAAGGGCAGGCGATCGATATCTCCGCACCGCCGGTCTATGGCGAAGAAGGCGGCGCGCAGTTTCGCGGATCCTATGTGCTGGACGAGATTCCCGGCTTCTTCGGTCAGGTCAAATGCGTGCTGGACCAGTGGTACGACAGCCATCTGATCGCGGTCTATGACGAGATGGTGATCCTGGTGAACCCCAAGAAGTCCGTCACCTGATCGGGGTTTCGCCCTAGGGCAGACTTAGCCTGATCCTTACTGCGCCCGGTGCAGGATCGACCCGATGGTCAATCCTGGCGAGGCAGCATGACAAACCCGGTAGGACGGCGCCGCGATTCAAGGCTGCGCCTGCGTCTGGCGGCGCGAGTGATCACCCGGGCGGGCGTGCATAGTGTCATCCTGTGCGATCTGTCCCGCCAGGGGGCCAGCGTGCTGGCCAGGCAGGCCTTTGGCTGCAGCGGGCCGGCGGTGCTGCAATGGGATCGTCACGAATTTTTTGGCGACATCCAGTGGGGCAACGGCGGACGGATCGGCATCCTGTTCGACGAGCCGCTGCCTGCCAGCGTCCTGCTGGAGGCGCGCCGACAGAACGAGGTCGCGGCCCTGCCGGATGACCGTGAAATCGTGCGTCAGCAGGCCAGGGGCTGGGTACAGGGCGTGCACCGCTTGTAGCGCACAGGATCCATTGTCAGGCTGGCCAAGCGGGATGCCTTGCGACAGACTGCTGCAAACAGCAGCAAGAGGACTGGCGGGCATGGCATTCAATCCCTTTGATCTGACCGGCAAGGTCGCGCTGGTGACCGGCGGGAACGGCGGAATTGGCCTGGGCATGGCCGAAGGGCTGGCAGCTGCCGGGGCAAGCGTGGCGATCTGGGGGCAGAACCCGGACAAGAACGCCGCCGCCGGGGAAACCCTGCGCGCGACTGGCGCCGAGGTGCTGGTCAGCCAAGTCGATGTGACCAGCGAGGACGCGATCATCGCCGGCATCGCGGGCGTGCTGGAACGGTTCGGACGGATCGACTTCTGCGCGGCCAATGCCGGGATTGGCGGGGGCGGGCCGTTCCACGAACAGACGACCGAGGCGTGGCGGCGGGTGATGACCGTGAACCTCGACGCGGTGTTCTGGACCTTCCGCGAAGTGGCCCGGCATATGCTGGCACGGGCCGAGGCCGGGGACGCGGGCGGTTCGCTGCTGGTCACATCGTCCACTTCCGCCATCGACGGCGCCCCGGCGAACGAAGCCTATTCCAGCAGCAAGACCGCCGTGCTGGGCCTGATCCGCGGGCTGGCGGTGGAATATGCCCGCTATGGCATTCGCGCCAACGCCGTGCTGCCGGGCTGGATCCGGTCCGACATGACCGCCAGGTTGCAGGCGTGGGACAAGTTCAACGACAGGGTGATCGGCCGCGTGCCGCTGCGCCGTTGGGGCGAGCGTGAGGACTTCGCGGGCATCGCGGTCTATCTCGCCTCCGATGCCTCGCGGTTCCACACCGGAGACAGCATCGTGATCGATGGCGGCTACACGATCTACTGAGGCTGTCAGTCAGCCCAGTAGAGCGCTTCCGGATTGTCGATCAGCAGCAGGCGCTGCAATTCCTCGGTCGGGGCGATGCGGGGGATCATGTCGACCAGGTGGCCGTCATCGGGGATCGCGTCCTGCATGTTGGGATGCGGCCAATCCGTGCCCCACAGGCAGCGGGTGGGGTAATCGGCCACCAGCGGCGCGACGCTCTCCGCGAACATGTCCCACGGATCGCCGTTCCCGTCGAGCCGGTCGGGGCAAGTGGCCTTGAACCAGATATCGTCGCGGCTGTTCAGGAAATTGCGGAAGGCCTTCATGTCCGGTCCGTCCGGGCCCTGGGTCACGTCCGGGCGGCCCATGTGGTCGATCACCAGCGGCACGGGGATCGCGTCCATGAACGGGCGCAGTTCCTCCAGAATGTCGGCCTCGAAATAGATCACCACGTGCCAGCCCTGCGGCAGGCGCTGGGCCACTTCCAGGAACTTGTCCTTGGGCGCGTCATCGACCAGCCGCTTCAGGAAGTTGAAGCGGATGCCGCGAATGCCGCCGTCGTGCAGGGCCTGCAATTCGGCATCATGGATTGCCGGATCGACCACGGCGACGCCGCGCGCCTTGCCGTTGGACCTGGCAATGGCGTCCAGCGTCGCGGCGTTGTCAGTGCCGTGGCAGCTGGCCTGCACGATCACGTTGCGATCGAACCCCAGATGGTCGCGCAATGCGAACAGCATGTCCGGCCCGGCGTCTTCGGGCAGGTACTTGGCCTTGGCGCTGAACGGGAACTGCGCCATCGGCCCGAAAACGTGACAATGCGCGTCAATCGCGCCCGCCGGGGGCACATAGAGCGGCTTCGACGGATTGCCGTGCCAGCTGACGATGCGTTCGTTGCTCATCCGAATACCACTCCATCCATCAACTTGCGGGCCGTGCGCAGCAGCGCGGCGCTGGCCACGTTACCTGCATCGTCCACTTCCAGCACACAGCTCATTTCGCCGGTCGGGTGCTCGACCGACAGGGTCTTGCGGTTGCCGGCCGGGATATCTGCCACTTCGGCGGCGGGCGATCCGGGGATCAGGCAGGCGGTCGCCACGCTGACTGCGCCAAGCACGCCGATGGTGGCATGGGCGCGGTGCGGAATGAAACTGCGCACGCAGACCGCGCCGCCAGCGCGGGGCGGGGCGACGAGCATCATCTTGGGGACGCTCTTTTCCGTCACGTCGCCCAGGTTCATCCGTTCGCCCACGGCCAGCCGGATCGCCTCGATCCGGGCCTTGAGCTGCGTGTTGGCGTCCAGCCAGTCACGGTCCTCGTATCCGGTGATGCCGACATCGGCGGCTTTCATCACCACGCAGGGCATGCCGTTGTCGATCAGGGTCACGGGCACGCCATTCACCACATCGACCGCGTTGCCGCTGGGCAGCAGCGCGCCGCAGGACGAACCGGCCGTGTCGCGAAACTCGGTCGGAATCGGGGCGTGAGTGCCGGGTACGCCGTCAATCGCGGCATCGCCCTTGTAGGTCACCACGCCGCCCGGCGTCTGGACGGTGGCGACGGCGACCTGCCCGGTGTTTTCCATGAAGATCGCAACGCGGGTTTCGTCGCCGGTGGCCGCCACCAGCCCGCGTTCGATCGCAAACGGGCCAACCCCGGCCAGGATATTGCCGCAGTTCTGGGCATCGGTGACGATCGCCTGATCGACGAAGACCTGCAGGAACAGGTAATCGACGTCGATCCCTTCGCGCGCCGATTTGCTGACCACCGCGACCTTGCTGGTCAGCGGATCGGCGCCGCCCATCCCGTCGATCTGGACCGGATCGGGGCTACCCATCATCGCCAGCAGGAACGCATCGCGCGCCGCGGTGTCGGCAGGCAGGTCGTCCTTCAGAAAATAACCGCCCTTGGACGTGCCGCCGCGCATCCACATGCAGCGGATGGCGGCATCAGACATACTTGAGGCCCATTTCGGCCAGCTTCTCGCGCATCTTGTACATGTCGAGGCCGAGTTCACCGGCGGCGAGGCGCGCGCGCTTTTCGCCTTCGTTGGCTTCGCGGGCCTGCGCGGCGGCCAGCACTTCGGCGGCCTTCTCGCGCTTGACCACGCAGACGCCGTCATCATCGGCCACGATCACGTCGCCCGCCTCGATCGGCGCGCCCGCGCAGACCACCGGCACGTTGACGCTGCCGAGCGAGGCCTTGATCGTGCCCTGCGCGAACACCGCCTTGGACCAGACGGGGAACTGCATTTCGGTCAGGTCGCGCACATCGCGGATCCCTGCGTTGATGATCAGCCCCCGGCACCCCCGCGCCTGCGCACTGGTCGCCAGCAGGTCGCCGAAATAGCCGTCTTCGCACGGGCTGGTAGGCGCGATCACCAGGATGTCGCCTTCCTTCAGCTGTTCGATGGCCACGTGGACCATCCAGTTGTCGCCCGGAGGTGCGCTGATCGTTACCGCGCTGCCCGCGATCCGCGCGCCGGAATAGATCGGGCGCATATAGCTGGCGAGCAGGCCGGTGCGGCCCTGCGCCTCGTGCACGGTGGCAACGCCGCACTTGGCCAGTCCGTCGATCACGTCGATGGGGGCGCGCTGGATGTTTTGGACGACGATACCGGTCATGGCCTGCTCCTGGATTTAGCTGCCATCGGCCATGCGCCGGGTGCGTGATGCCTGCTAATGCGAAGTTGGCGCGGGGCATAACTATTTGCTAATCGACTGGGCGTGACTGATCGACCGCCCAATATCCGCCACTTCGCCGCGCTGGCTGCCACGGTGCGCCACGGCAGCCTGAGCCGCGCGGCGCGGGCCGTGAACCTGTCGCAGCCCGCGCTGACCCAGGCGATCACCGGGCTGGAGGCCAGCCTGGGCGTCACCCTGTTTGAACGCGGCCCGCAGGGGATGAGCCCGACCGAGCCCGCCCGCCTGCTGGCCCCCCGCGCCGAGGCGGCGATTGCGCATGTCGGCAGTCCGCGCGTTACGGGTACGCAGCTGCGCGCCTTCCTCGCGGTGGTGCGCGCGGGCAGTTACGGCGCGGCGGCGGAGGCGACCGGGATTTCGGCGGCGTCGCTGCACCGCGCGGTGGCGGACCTGTCGGTCGCGCTGGGGCAGCGCTTGCTGGACCGGCGCGGGCGCAGCCTTGCGCTGACTCCGGCGGGGGAACGGCGCGCGCGCGGGTTTGGCCTGGCAATGGCGGAACTGCGCGCGGGGCTGTCGGAAGTGGCGGCCTGGCAGGGCAAGGCGGGCGGGCGGATCGCGGTCGGCGCGATGCCGCTGTCGCGTGCGCGCTGGTTGCCGGAAGTCATCGCCCGCTTCGCCGCGCTGCATCCGCAGATCGACATCGCGGTGCACGAAGGCAGTCACACCGAGCTGGTCGGGCCGCTGCGCGATGGCGACATCGACCTGATGCTGGGCGCGCTGCGCGAAGGGGCGCGGGCCGAGGATCTCGATCAGGTTCCCGTGTTCGAGGATCGCCCCGCGCTGGTGATGCGCGCCGGGCATCCGCTGTTGGCGCAGACGGACGATGTGGCGGCAGCGATGTTCGCCTATCCCTGGTTGATGCCGGGGCGGGACACCCCGCTGCGCGGTTACTGGGAAGGCATGATCCGCACGCTGGGCCGCGATGTGCCGCGCGTGGGGGTGGAATGCGGATCGGTCATGATGCTGCGCCAGTTGCTGCTGTCGGGCGATGCGCTGACGTTGCTGTCGCCGGATCAGGTTTCGGTCGAACTCGATGCGGGCGTGCTGGCGGCGCTGCCGACACCGGTGCCGGTGACCCGCACCATCGGCATTGCCACCCGCGCGGGCTGGCGCCCGACGGCGGCGCAGGCGGCGTTCGTGACCCTGCTGGAACAGGTGGGCCGGGAACTCGCCAGTTGATTCGTAAATTCTGATAGCTGCGGGCTTCATTCGATTTGCCGCTGTCACTGGCGCGCGCGCATGGCGGGGGCAATGACCTGTGATCTTGCCCTGATCGGGTTCGGTGAAGCCGGATCCACCTTTGCCCGCGCTGCCGGGTGGGAAGAGCGCGCGCGCGGCTGGGACGTGCTGCCCGCGCGCCGCGCGGCGATGGCGGATGCGGGCGTGATCGCGGCGGAGAGCGCGGCAGCGGCGCTGGCGGGCGCGCCGCTGGTGCTGTCGCTGGTCACGGCGGATCAGGCGCTGCCGGCCGCGCAGGACTATGCCGCCAGCCTGATGCCCGGTGCGCTGTGGTGTGATTGCAATTCGGTCGCCCCCGATACCAAGCGCGCGGCGGCGCGCGCGGTGGAGGCGGCAGGCGGGCGCTATGTCGACGTGGCCGTGCTGGCCCCGGTCAATCCGGCGCGGCTGAACGTGCCGCTGCTGCTGGCGGGACCGGCGGCGGAAGAAGCGGCGGCGGCGCTGGGGGCGCTGGGCTTTGCCAACATCCGCGTCGTCGGCGCGGAAGTGGGCCGGGCCAGCGCGATCAAGATGATCCGCTCGGTCATGGTCAAGGGGCTGGAAGCGCTGACGGACGAGATGATGGCCGCCGCAAACGCTGCCGGGGTGGCGGACGAAGTGCTGGCCTCGCTCGACGCCAGCGAAAAGACCATCCCGTGGGCGCAGCGCGCCGCATACAATCTGGAACGCATGGCGACGCACGGGCTGCGGCGCGCTGCCGAAATGGAAGAATCCGCCAAGACGCTGCTGTCGCTGGGGGTTGCCCCGGTGATGACGCGCGGCACAGTCTATCGCCAGCGGGAAGCTGCCGGGAAAGGAAAGTCATCGTGACCATGATCATCGACTGCCACGGCCACTACACCGTGCTGCCAAAGGCGCACGACGAATGGCGCGAGGCGCAGAAGGCCGCGTTCAAGGCGGGGGTGGAAGCGCCCGCCTATCCCGACATTTCGGACGACGAAATCCGCGAGACGATCGAATCGAACCAGCTGCGCCTGCTGAAGGAACGCGGCGCGGACATGACGATCTTTTCGCCGCGCGCCTCCGCCATGGCCCCGCACGTGGGCGATCAGTCGGTCGCGGTGAAGTGGGCGCAGGTCTGCAACGACCTGATCGCGCGCGTGGTTGGCCTCTATCCCGAAACGTTCGCGGGCGTGTGCATGCTGCCGCAGTCGCCCGAAGCGGACATGACCAGCTCCATCGCGGAGCTGAAGCGCTGCGTGGAACAGCTGGGCTTCATCGGTTGCAACCTCAACCCCGATCCGGGCGGCGGGCATTTCAAGCATCCGCCGCTGACCGATCCGTTCTGGTTCCCGTTCTACGAAGCGATGTGCGAGCTGGACGTGCCGGCGATGATCCACGTTTCGGGTTCGTGCAACCCGGCGATGCACGCCACCGGCGGCTATTACATCGCGGCCGATACCATCGCCTTCATGCAGCTGCTGGAAGGTGATCTGTTCAGCCGCTTCCCGACCCTGCGCTTCATCATCCCGCATGGTGGTGGGGCGGTGCCCTATCACTGGGGGCGCTATCGCGGGCTGGCCGACATGCTGAAGAAGCCGGACCTGCAAAGCCATCTGATGAACAACGTGTTCTTCGATACTTGCGTCTATCACCAGCCGGGCATCAACCTGCTGGCCGACGTGATCGACAACAAGAACATCCTGTTCGGCAGTGAAATGGTGGGCGCGGTGCGCGGGATCGATCCGACCACCGGGTTCTACTTCGACGACACCAAGCGCTACATCGACGCGCTGGATATTTCCGATGCCGAACGCCACGCCATTTTCGAAGGCAACGCCCGCCGGGTCTTCCCCCGGCTTGATGCCCAGCTGAAGGAGAGGGGCCTGTGACCCAGCCCGCCAAGCCGACGCAGAACATCCACGAATACCTCGCCGAGTTCGAGGATATCCCGGGCACCCGCGTCTATACTGCCGCGCGCGCGCGCAAAGGCTATCACATCAACCAGTTCGCGATGAGCCTGATGAAGGATGAGAACCGCCAGCGGTTCAAGGCCGACGAGAAGGCCTATCTGGACGAATGGCCGATCAGCGACGAGGCCAAGGCCGCGCTGCTGGCGCGCGATTACAACACGCTGCTGGATCTGGGGGGCAACGTCTATTTCCTGTCCAAGCTGTTCAGCACCGATGGCCTCAGCTTTGCCGAAGCGGTCAGCACGATGACCGACATGACCTTCCCGGAATACCGGGACATGATGCTGAAGGGCGGCCGCAGCCCCGAAGGCAATCGCTCCATCAAGGCCAACCGCGCCGCCACAGGCGCCGCGGACAAGCAAGGGAACTATTGAGATGGCCCGTATTACCGCCGGTGTCGGCTCCAGCCACGTGCCCCTGCTGGGCGTGGCCGTGGACCAGGGCAAGGACCGCGACGATTACTTCGGCCCGATCTTCGCCGGGTATGACTGGACCCGCGAATGGGAAAAGGAGACCAAGCCCGACGTGATCGTGCTGGTCTATAACGACCACGCATCGGCCTTCGACATGAAGATCGTGCCGACCTTCGCGATCGGCTGTGGTGAGCGTTACAAGAGCGCCGACGAAGGCTGGGGCCCGCGCCCCGTGCCCGACGTCGAAGGGCACCCGGACCTGGCCTGGCACATCGCGCAGAGCCTGATCCTCGACGAATTCGACATGACGATCATCAACGAGATGGATGTCGACCATGGCCTGACCGTCCCGCTGTCGATGATGTTCGGCAAGCCCGACAAGTGGCCCGTCAAGGTGGTGCCGCTGGCGGTCAACGTCGTGACCTATCCGGTTCCGTCGGGCAACCGCTGCTGGGCGCTGGGCGAAGCGATCAAGCGCGCGGTGGAAAGCTTCCCCGAAGACCTCAACGTGCAGATCTGGGGCACCGGCGGCATGAGCCACCAGTTGCAGGGGCCGCGCGCCGGCCTGCTCAACCGCGAATGGGACAACAAGTTCCTCGATATGCTGGAAGCCGACAATGACGAGGTGCGGTGGATCCCGCACATCGAATACCTGCGCGAAACCGGCAGCGAAGGCATCGAAATGGTGATGTGGCTGATCATGCGCGGCGCGCTGGGCAAGAAGGTCAGGCGCCTGCACCGCCACTATCACATCCCTTGCAGCAACACGGCCATCGGCCATATCGTTCTGGAGCCTGAAGAATGACCAATCCCATCCGCATCGCCCTGGCCGGTGCCGGCGCCTTTGGCGAAAAGCACCTCGACGGGCTGAAGAACATTCCGGGCGTGGAAATCACCTCGATCATCAGCCGCACCGCCGAACAGGCCGCGGCAGTGGCCGCCAAGTACGGCGCGAAGCACAGCTCGACCGAACTGGACGACGCGCTGGCCCGCGACGACGTGGACGCCGTGATCCTGTGCACGCCCACCCAGATGCACGCGGCGCAGGCCATCGCCTGCATGAACGCGGGCAAGCACGTGCAGGTCGAAATCCCGCTGGCCGACAGCTGGGCCGACAGCGAGGCCGTGCTGGCCAAGCAACAGGAAACGGGCCTCGTCTGCATGGTGGGCCACACCCGCCGCTTCAACCCGTCGCACCAGTACGTGCACAACAAGATCAAGGCGGGCGAATTCAACATCCAGCAGATGGATGTGCAGACCTATTTCTTCCGCCGCACGAACATGAACGCCAAGGGTGAACCGCGTTCGTGGACCGACCACCTGCTGTGGCACCACGCCGCGCACACGGTGGACCTGTTTGCCTATCAGGCGGGCCGGATCGTGCAGGCCAACGCGATCGAAGGGCCGCATCATCCGCAGCTGGGCATCGCGATGGACATGTCGATCCAGCTGAAGAGCGAAACCGGCGCGATCTGCACGCTGTCGCTGTCGTTCAACAACGATGGGCCGCTGGGTACCTTCTTCCGCTACATCGGCGATACCGGCACCTATATTGCGCGTTACGACGATCTGGTGAATGGCCGGGAAGAACCGATCGACGTGTCCACGGTCGATGTCAGTATGAATGGCATCGAACTGCAGGACCGGGAATTCATCGCCGCGATCCGCGAAGGGCGCGAGCCGAATTCGTCGGTCGGCAAGGTGCTCGATTGCTATCGGGTGCTGGGCGAACTGGAAAAGCAGCTGGAGGCGGCGCGATAAGTCATGGTGGGACGGCGGCAGATCAATGGACGGGCAGTCAATCCGGTCGGGCTGGGATGCATGTCCCTGTCCTGGGCCTATGGCACGCCGCCGTCCGAGGACTACGCCGTCCAGTTGCTGAACCGGGCGCTTGACCTGGGCTATGACCATCTCGACACCGCCAACATCTATGGCCTGGGCCATAACGAGACCCTGCTTGGCAAGGCACTAAAGGGGCGGCGGCAGGAATTCTTCCTGGCGACCAAGATGGGCATCGTCGTGGATGGGCCGCGCCGGGGCGTGGATTGCAAGCCGGAGACGATCAAGGCCTGTGTCGAGCAGTCGCTGGAGCGGCTGCAGACCGATCACATCGACCTGTACTATATGCACCGCCGCGATTTCAGCGTGCCGATCGAGGAATCGATGGGGGCGATGGCGGACCTGGTGAAAGCGGGCAAGATCGGTGCGGTCGGCCTGTCGGAAATGAGCGCGGATACCCTGCGCCGCGCCCACGCGGTGCATCCGGTGGCGGCGGTGCAGACCGAATATTCGCTGTGGACCCGCAACCCGGAAATCGCCGTGCTGGACGCCTGCCGCGACCTTGGCGTGACGTTCGTGGCGTTTTCGCCGGTCGGCCGGGGCGTGCTGGCAAACGGCGTGCGCGATATGGCTGCATTGCCGGACAAGGATCTGCGCCACACCATGCCGCGCTTCAATGCCGATAACTGGCCGAAGAACCTGGCGCTGGTCGATGCGTTCAACGCGATCGCCGCGCGCGAGGGCGTGACCCCGGCCCAGCTCAGCCTGGCGTGGGTCCATTCGCGCGGGGATCACGTGGTCACGATCCCCGGCACGGCGTCGATCCCGCACTTGGAAGAAAACATCGCGCGCTGGGACTGGGACTTGCCCGCACACGTGGCGGATGAGCTTGATTCGCTGATAAACCAGCACACCGTGGCCGGTCCGCGCTATGGCCCGGTGATCCAGCAGACCATCGATACCGAGGAATTTGCCTGATATTTCAGCGCCGGAATGGCCCTGCGACTTTTCGGCCACAGGTACTGGAATCTTTCGCTCCGATGAATTTCACCCTTTTGAAAATTTCACATGGGTGATAATCGGTAGGCAAGGCTTACAATCAAGCCGCCTTTGGAACGAGGGAGGATGAAGGCAATGAGCAAGCTTCGGCATTCGTTCGCGCTGGGTGCGAGCGTACTGGTCCTGGCAACGGCCGCAACCCCGGTTTTTGCGCAGGAAGCGGATGAGACCGCTCCCGGCGGCAACCCGGAAATCGTGGTCACCGCGCAGTTCCGCGAACAGCGCCTGCAGGACACTCCGCTTGCCATTTCGGCGGTCAATTCGGAAATGCTCGAAGCCCGCAGCCAGACCAGCGTTGAGCAGGTTGCGGCGCAGGCTCCGAACGTCACCCTGACCCCGCAGGGCCAGCAGAACGGTTCGGGCCTGATCGCGTTCATCCGCGGCGTTGGCCAGACCGACTTCAACTTCGCGCTGGAACCGGGCGTCGGCATCTATGTCGATGACGTCTACATCCCGACCCTGACCGGCTCGCTGCTGGACCTGATGGACCTCGACCGCGTGGAAGTGCTGCGCGGGCCGCAGGGCACCCTTTCGGGCCGCAACGCCATCGGCGGTGCGATCAAGCTGTTCTCCACCAAGCCGCAAGGCAACGGCAAGGGCTCGATCCAGGCCACTTACGGCTCGTTCAACCGCGTCGAAGTGCGCGGCTTTGCGGACCTCGCGCTGGCCGACAACCTGTTCGCGCGCGTCGCGGGCGTGTCCAAGAACCGCGACGGTTACGTCAAGCGGCTGGACTATGGCCTGACCCACCCGGGTTCCGGCGTCCCTACAAACAACACCGGCAGCCCGGTGCTGGGCACGCTGGGCGGCCAGTCCTATGCTGCCGGCAAGCTCTCGCTGCGCTGGCTGCCGACCGAGACGGTCGAGGTCAACGTTTCGGGCGATTACACCCGCGACCGTTCGGAAGCCGGTGCGGGCGTGCTGCGCTATTTCAACAACGCCTCCACCACGGGTGACGGCGTGGCGTGGCTGCGCAACACGATCACCGGTGCGCCGGTTGTCGGGAACTGCGCGTTCGTTCCCTACGGCGTGAACAGCTGCGACACCCTGACCGGCTACGATCGCCGCTACGTGACCTATTCGACCTTCGCCGATACCCGTCCGGTGACCCCGCAGGCACCGTTCAAGCCGGTGATCTTCGAACCGCAGCAGTGGCTCGACAATTATGGCGTGATGGGCACGATCGACATCGATCTGTCGGACAGCCTGCAGCTGAAGTCGATCACGGCCTGGCGTCATTACAAGTCGGTCTGGTCGCAGGACGTCGACAACTCGCCGATTGCCAACCAGCAGCTGCGCCAGACGCTGATCAACGATCAGTGGAGCCAGGAACTGCGCCTGAACGGCAAGATCGGCGACGATGCGGCGTTCGAATACACGCTGGGTGGTTTCTACTTCAAACGTGACGGCACGCTGACCGCGCGCGTGGTGCTGAACTATGCCGGGCTGGACTTCCTGCACGGGCCGGACCCGACGCCGGCCAGCAACAAGGCCCTCTTCGCCACCGGCATCTGGCACGTCACCGACAGCCTCAACATCACGGGCGGCGTCCGCCACAGCTGGGACTCGAAGGATTACGTGTTCCAGCGTCACAACCCGGACGGCACCCTGCCCGGCGCCTGCGCCGCGCCCCCGCCGGCCGCCACGTTCAGCACCGGCGTGCCGAACTGCCTGATCGCCGGCCTCAATGGTTCGCCGGCCAGCTTTGACAGCAAGCGCTTCGACTGGCGCATCGCGATGGACTATCGCTTCTCGCCGGAAGTGATGGCCTATGCCCAGGTGGCCACCGGCTACCGCGCGGGCGGCGTGAACCCGCGTCCGTTCTTCGGCCCGGCCAACGGGGCGCTGAACCAGATCAAGTCGTTCAAGCCGGAAACGCTGATTTCCTATGAAGCCGGGTTCAAGACCGACCTGTTCGATCGCAAGCTGCGCCTGAACGTTTCGGCCTTCTACAACGACTACAAGGACATCATCCTGACGCTGTCGGCCTGCCCGATCGCGCCGTGCCTCCAGCCCAACAACGTTGGGGCCGCCGATGTGAAGGGCTTCGAAGTCGAAACCCTGATCAAGCCGACCCCCGCTTTCACGCTGGACGGTTCGCTCAGCTACATCGACTTCAAGTACAAGGCGCTGACCGGCGCGACCGCCGTGACCCTGAACATGGTCACGCCGTATACGCCGGAATGGAAGGCCAGCTTCGGCGCGCAGTACGACTTTGAAAACGTGCTGGGCGGCACCCTGTCGGCCCGCTTCGACGGTTCGTACCAGAGCCACATCTACACCGAAGCGGTGAACTATGACCGGATCCTGGTGTCCACCACCGCGCCAATCACCACCAGTCCGGCGGTTCCGGGCGTGACCGCGCGTCCCGGCGGCGGCCCGCTGGCCACGCTGGTCGCATCGAACCGGATCGACGGCTACTTCGTCGGCAATGCGCGCCTGACCTGGAAGCAGGAAGCGGAAGCGCCGATCTCGGTCAGCCTCGAAGTGCTGAACGTGTTCGACAAGTACTACTACACCTCGCTCTACGAGCAGTTCGCCAGCCCGGGCACCATTTCGGGTGCGCCGTCGCTGCCGCGGACCTGGGCGGTGACGCTCAAGAAGGAATTCTGAGCTAACGAACTACCCTGACTGGGGCCGTCATCCACCCGGATGGCGGCCCCTTTTTCTTGCGCTTTTCAGCTTGCGCCGCGCGGCCATCGCGCTACACAAACGCTAACAATAGTTAGGATGAGGATCGATGGCAGGTTTCCCGCAAACGCCCTATTTCATCGGGCTGAACGAACCCGTGGGCCAGGAAGTGGCGTTCACCGGGCTTGAGGTGGAGGGCACGATTCCGGCGGAGATTCGGGGCAGCTTCTATCGTGCCGTGCCCGATCCCGCCTTCCCGCCGAAGTTTGCCGATGACCACACCCTGTCGGGCGACGGCATGGTCAGCCGCCTGTCGATCAACGCCGACGGCAGTGTCGATTTCGCGATGAAGTTCGTCGAAACCGCGCGGCACAAGGCGGAAAAGGCGCTGGGCCGCGCCCGCTTCGGCAAATACCGCAACCCCTATACCGATGATGCCGAGGTGCAGGGCGTGGACCGCACCGTGGCGAACACCACCCCGGTCTGGCACGCGGGCAAGCTGCTGATGGCGAAGGAGGACGGGCTGCCCTATCGCGTCGATCCGCGCACGCTGGACACCATCGGCAGCTACAATTTCGGTGGCGCGCTGAAGTCCGAAACGATGACCGCGCACGTCCGGGTCGATCCGGTCACCGGCGAGATGTTCTTCTATGGTTACGAGGCGGACGGGCTGGCCAGCACCAAGGTCGCCTATTGCGTGGTCGGCGCGGATGGGCAGCTGAAATCCGAACAGTGGTTCGACGCGCCCTATTGCGCGATGATGCACGATTTCACGATCAGCGAGAATTACGCTCTGTTCCCGATCTATCCGACCACGGCCGACCTCGACCGGCTGAAGGCAGGCGGCGAACACTGGCATCACCAGCCAGACCTCAACAGCTGGCTGGGCGTGATGCCGCGCTATGGCGATGTTTCCGAGATCAAGTGGTTCAAGGGCCCCAAGGGGGTGTTCTGCTATCACATGATGAACGCGTGGGAAGATGCGGACGGCCTGCTGCATTTCGACCAGTGCCTGTCCAATACCAACGCCTTCGCCTTCATCCGCGAACCGTCGGGCATCCAGATGCAGCCGTGGGAAATCCAGGGCGGACTGACCCGCTGGACGGTCGATCCCAGGGGGCCGGCCGGCGACGTGGCGGAAAGCGTGATCGGCCCGCCGGGCGACTTCCCGGTGATCCCGGCAGCGAAGCAGGGGCGGCCCTATGCGACGGGCTTCATGCTGACGATGAACCCGGACCGGCAGGGACCGCCGGTGTTCGGCGGCCCGGTGCTGGCGATGTTCGACATGCTGGTGCGGCTGGACGGGATGGACACCGCGCAGCCGCAGATCACCCAGGCGCTGCCGATGCAGCCGGGCTGGTGCTATAACGAGCCGCTGCACGTGCCATCGGCGAGCCATGAAGGCTGGCTGATCACGTTCGTCGATCACCAGACGGGCGAGAACACGTTCGAACATTTCGCGTGGGTGCTGGAAGCGGGGGCCATCGCCAAAGGCCCGGTGGCCAGCATCCGCATTCCCACGCGGCTGCGCCCGCAAGTGCACGGCTGGTGGGTCAGCCAGGCGCAGCTGGATGCGGCGGAATAGGGGGCGCACGTGGGCAAGATCGTCATCACCGGGGCGTCGGGCCAGTATGGCCGCCTCGCCACGCAGGGGTTGATCGAGCGCGGTCTTGCCCGCGACCTGATCCTGATGACGCGGACCCCCGCCAAGCTGGCGGACATGGCCGCGCTGGGCTGCGAGGTGCGCTATGGGGACTATGACCATCCCGCCAGCATGGTCTCGGCGATGGCCGGGGCGGACAAGTTGCTGCTGATTTCTGGCACCCGCGTGGGCGCGCGGGTGGCGCAGCATCAGGCCGCCGTCGATGCGGCAGAGGCGGCGGGGGTGGGCCACGTGGTCTATACCAGCTTCATCGGCATCGACGATCCGGCCAACCCGGCCGAAGTGCGCCATGACCATATCGAAACCGAACGCCTGATCCGCGCATCGGGGCTGGCTTTCACGTTCCTGCGCGATGCCCACTATGCCGATGCGATGATCCTGATGGCGGGCCCCGGCGTGATGGCCAGCGGGCAGTGGATCAGCAATGCCGCCCTGGGCAAGGAAGCGATGGTGTGGCGCGATGATTGCGCGGCCTGCGCGGTCGCCGTGCTGACGGGCGCGGGGCATGAGAACCTGACGTATGACATCACCGGGCCGGAACTGCAGGACTTTGCCGAAGTCACCGCGCTGATGGCGGAATTGACCGGGGTGCCGCTGGAATACGTCGCGGTCGACGATGAGGCGCAGTATGCGATCTTCGACGCAATGGGCATTCCCCGCCGCCCGGTGGACGATCAGTATGTCGGCGCGATTCCGTGGAACAGCGATGACATGGTGTCGTTCGGCGCGGCGATCCGGGGCGGGTTCCTGGCGATCTGTTCGGACGATGTGGAGCGGCTGCTGGGCCGCCCGGCGCGGTCAGTCCGCCAGATGATTGCCGAGAACGTCGAAATGCTGCGCGGTGCGGCGCTTTAATCCCGCCACAGCGCGTCAAGCGCGGGCTTGAGGTGGTCGCGGTGCGGCGGCGGAACGCGGTTTACCAGCCAGTCCTCGAACGTGGCGATGGTGGCGCGGGCCTCGGCCAGCTTGGCTTCACCCGCCTCGGTCAGGTGCAGCGAGTGCGACTTGCCATCGAGCGGGCGGCGCGTGAGCAGCCCGGCATCCTCGATCCGGTTGAGCAGGGGGACCATGTTGGCGCGCTGGATGTCCAGAGCCCGGCCGAGCTGGCTGGCGGTGACGCCCGGATTGGCGCCGATCACCAGCAGCGCCGAAACGTCGGCGATGCGCAGTCCCAGCGGTTCGATCCGCGCGGCGAACTCCGCCATCATCGCGGATGCGGCGCGGCGCAGGGAATAACCGGGCAGGTCGAGCAGCGGATCCTTCACATTGCTCCTCTAACCTTGGCTATTGCGCATAGCAATCCATATTGTTATGAGTCATAGCAACATTTGCTGAGAAAGAGGATTGTCATGAGCACCGCCGCCGACCGCCCCGAAGAAGATACCGTTGCCTTCACCGTTGCCGACGACATCGCCTGGGTGAAGTTCAACCGCCCCGAAAAGCGCAACTGCATGAGCCCCAAGCTCAACCGGCGGATGAAGCAGGTGCTGGAAGAGCTGGAATTCCGCGACGACGTGAAGGTGCTGGTGCTGACCGGCGAGGGCGATGCCTGGACCGCTGGCATGGACCTCAAGGAATACTTCCGCGAGACCGAGGAGCAGGGGTTGTGGGCGATCCGCAAGTCGCAGCGCGAAAGCTATGGCTGGTTCGAACGTCTGCGCTGGTATGAAAAGCCGACCATCGCGATGATCAACGGCTGGTGCTTTGGCGGCGGCTATGGCCCGCTGTTCGGCTGCGACATTGCCATTGCCGCGGAAGATGCGCAGTTCGGCCTCTCGGAAATCAACTGGGGCATCCTGCCCGGCGGCGGCGCATCGAAGGTGGCGCAGGAACTGATGCCGTTCCGCAAGGCGATGTATCACGCGATGATGGGCGAAAACCTGACCGGCAAGCAGGCCGAGGAGCAGGGCCTGGTGACCGAGGCGGTTCCGGCCGAGCGCCTGAAGGAGCGCGTGCTGGAAATCGCCAATGCCCTGAAGAAGAAGGACACCCATGCCCTGCGCGCCACCAAGTGGACCATGCGCCGGATGGTCGACATGACCTATGACAACGGGCTGGAATACCAGATCCGCGCGCAGGAAGCGCTGCACAGCTTTGGCGGCGCTGCCGCGCGCAAGGAAGCGACCCGTCAGTTCCTTGACGAAAAGAGCTTCAAGCCGGGGCTGGGCACCTTCGATACCACGAAGGTCAAGGGGTGACCGATCGCACTGCCCTGATCGCCTATGTGCGGCGGGGCACGCCCCGGCCCTTCTACTATGCCAATGCGCATGAGAAGGACCGGGTTCCGGTGGACTTGCAGCCCATGCCGGTGCGCGATGCGCGCGCGATCGGCGCGCAGGTCGACCGGGAAGGGTTCCAGCTGGTCCGCCATCGCAGCATCGTGACGGATTGGACCGACCGCGCCGCGCTGGAGGCGATCCACCGCGCCGAAGTGGCGGCGCTGATCAAGGAGCTGACCGGGGCGGACGATGTCTTCGTCACCAGTCCCGGCATCCTGCGCTACAGCGAAAAGAGCGGCAAGGCCGGGAGCAGCGACAATTCGCACCCGGCGCGCTTTGTCCATGTCGACATCAACGATGCCACCGCCGCGCAGTTTGCGGAGCGCGGGGCCGGGGGGCGGGCCTTTACCCGCTGCGCCGCCTACAACCTGTGGCGGGCGCTGTCCCCGCCGCCGCAGGACGTGCCGCTGGCGTTCTGCGATATTCGCAGTGTCGCGGCGGACGACCTGATCGTGGCCGACGCCATTTTCGACCCGCCAGATGGCGCGCCCGAATGGTCGTTCGAAAGCTGGGTCGTCGGGCATAACCCGGCGCACCAGTGGTATTTCTTTGCCGACATGACGGCGGACGAAGCGGTGCTGTTCAAGACCAACGACAGCGATCCCACCCGCGCGCACTGTGTGCCGCACGTGGCCTTCGACGATCCGCTCGCCCCGGCCGATGCGCCGCCGCGCATCAGCATCGAAATGCGCGCGACGGCCTATTGGTGGGCGTAAGGGGCGGTTACAGCTCCTTGTAGAGCGCCAGCATCCGGCCCCAGGCGCGCTCGGCCTCGGCCTTGTCGAACACGGGGGCGTCGATGGTGCACCAGCCATGATCGGCATTGTAGACTTCGACCTCGGCCGGGCGGCCAGCCGCCTTGGCGGCTTCGCGGAACGTATCCTTGTCGGCCGGCGCGCGGGCATCGTCGTTGCGGGCGATGGCGATCAGGTAGCTGGCCCTGGTTTCAGCAAGCAGCTTGTGCGGGCTGTCGGCCTTGTCCGTCACCAGCCCGCCGCCGTGGAATGAGGCAGCGGCCTTGACCCGGTCCGGCACGGCATAGGCGCTGCGCACGGTGAACGGCCCGCCCATGCAATAGCCGCACGATCCGATCCCGCGCTTGCGGTTGACGGCCTTCTGCGCGTCGAGGAACGCCACGCAGGCCCTGGCGTCCCGCATCGTCGCGGCGGGATCGATCAGCCTGATCATCGGGCCCAGCTTGGCCTGCCCTTCCGGCGTGCGCCATTCGGCAATGCTGTTCATGATCGGTGCCGGGCTGGAGCGGTAATACTGGTTGAGCACCAGCACGGCATAGCCGGATTCCGCCAGCCGCCGCGCCATGACCTTGTAGGCTTCGCGCAGACCCGCGATATCCGGCCACATGATTACGCCGGGATGCTTGCCCTTGGCCGGGTGGACGAAGAACGCATCCGCCGTGCCATCGCCCGTCGCAAAGGTGACGGTCTGTTCCTTCAGCTTGGGCGCGCCCTTGGCGCTGGCGGTGGTGGCAAAGCCCGATGCCAGGATCGCCGCCGCGCCGATCGCGGCAAATTCGCGGCGGTTGAGGCCGCTCTGTGCCAGCGCGGCTTCTTCGGCGTGAGCGGTCAGGTCATCGCACATCAGTCGTTCTCCTCTGAACCCCTCCAGATCGGGGCCAAGATAGTGCGGCGATGCGCGCCGTCTAGCTGAGATCGTCGATGGTGATGGCCTTGCCCGCCAGCGCGGCCTTGTTCGCTTCGCGGCGCATTCGTTCGACTTCCAGCCGCTCCGGCGGGGCGACTTCATCGGGCAGGGCGGCGAGGCTGTCTTCGTAGATCGCCTTGAAGTCCTCGGCGAATTCAGGGTGGGTGAAGACCAGACCTGCGCCCGCGCTCATGCCCGCGACGATTTTGGTCCCGGCCTCGTGCGGGTCCATCCCGGCCTGAAACACGCTGCCGAACTGTTCGAGTTGCGCCTTGTCCACCGCGCCAAAACCGCTGCTTGCAAATTCGGCGGGGCGGCGGAAGGCGGAATCCCAGGCATTGGTGCGGATCAGCGCAGGGCAAACCAGCGTGCAGCCAATCCCCAGCGGCACAAGATTGTAGCGCAGCGATTCGGTCAGTCCCCGCACGGCAAACTTGCTGGCGGTGTAGATCCCTGCCTGTGGGCCGGACAGGTACGCCGCCATGCTGGCGATGTTGACGACATGGCGCTTGCCCTGCGCCGCCTTCAGCTTGGGCAGGAAGGCGACGATGCCGTTCACCACGCCTCCGAAATTGACCCCCATGATCCAGTCGTAATCGGCGTGCGATGCCTCTGCCGTGTCGCCGAACACGCTGACCCCGGCGTTGTTGCACAGCACGTGGACTTCACCGAAGTGCGCCTCCACCGCATCGGCCGCGGCGGCCCAGCCGGCGCGGTCCATCACGTCCAGCTTGATCCACAGCGGTTCCTCGCGCCCGTTGGCGGCGAACCAGGCGGAGGCGGACGCGCGGTAATCCTCGTTGCGATAGGACAGCGCGAGCCGCATACCCGCGTCGCTGAACGCCTGCGCAATGCCCAGACCCAGCCCGGAAACCCCGCCCGAAATGAAGGCCACGCGGCCCTGCCAGTCGCTCATCTGCATTTTCCCTCTCGCCAAGACATTCACATTTGTTAGTGTTGCATACAAATAAATTGGGAGAGTCGAAATGGCTGATTTGGAATCGCGCTTCGCCGCGCTGGAAGGCCGGGTGGCAGAGCTTGAGGACCAGGCCGCAATCCGCAAGCTGCAATGGGCCTATGGCTATTACATCGACTACAACCGGCCGGAAGAAGTGGCAGGGCTGTTTGCCGAGGACGGCGCGGTGGTGTTCCTGTCGGGCGAATATCGCGGCCACGCCGGGGTGATGCGGCTCTATGGCACGTGGTTCCAGAACCTGTTCACCGGCGGGCGGCGCGGGCCGGTGAAGGGGCTGCTGCTCGATCACTTCCAGTTGCAGGACGTCATCACCGTCGCGCCGGATCGCAAGACCGCCAAGGGCCGGTTCCGGGGCGTGCTGGCGGGCGGCTGGCACGATGCGATCAAGGACAGCCTGCCCGAAGGGATGCCGCAGCAGTTCTGGGAGGCCGGCATCTATGAGAACGATTATGTCCGCGAGAACGGCGTGTGGAAGATCAAGCGGCTGAACTACATGATGCAGTGGCAGGCCGACTACGAAACCGGCTGGGCGCACACGGTGGCGCACCTGCAACCGGCGGTGGAATGCTATCCGGCCAATCCCATCGGCCCGGATGTGATCCTGGCAGAAGAGGAATGGCGCCCGACCTGGCCCAACCGGCAGGAAGTGGCGATGAGCTTTGCCCATCCCGTGCTGGGCGCGGCCTTCGTGGTCGAAAACTTCACCAGGCTGCAAAAGCAGTGGCCGTGAGGGGCCGCCTAGAGCTTCACACCTTCGTGGTGGCTGCGAATCCAGTCGGTCATCGCGGCGATCAGCTTGTCGGAAATCGCGGCAAATTCGCGCTGCTGGCGCGGGGTCAGCCCGCCCAGCACCGCGTTTGCCACGGTGGCGACTGACGGCAGCAGCGCCTGATAGGCGTCTGTCCCCGCGATGGTCAGCCGCACCGGCTTGCGGCGACGGTTCTCGGGATCGGTCGTGTCCTCGATCCAGCCGCGCGACCGCAGTGCGGCCAGCGCGCGACTGACGTTCATGGCCGGGACACCCATGATCTCCACCAGGTCATGCCCGGCCAGATCGCCTTCGCCGGCCAGCGCCATCAGCACTTTCAGCTCGATCTGCGAGACGCCGGACGGATCGCAGACGCCATCCTTCATCGGCCCGTTGATGAAGCTGCCCAGCTTGAGCAGACGGATCAGCAGGTCGAACTGGGCGTGTCCGCTGTCGGCAGGCACGGCGGGTTCGGGATGAGTGGCAGCGTCCATGCCCTGCCTATCGCCCCCTGGCCGCGTCGGCGCAAGGGGCAGGCGCATCGGGCCGACCCGGGATCGCTAACAATCGTGACCTTTTTGCATCACTGCACCGAGCCGGTGCATTGACCAGCACGGAACGCTTGCCAAGGTTCATATTGTATGTCTTACTCACAAAATAGGGAGGCCCGGCATAGGGTCCGTAACAAGGAGAGGGAAGAGATGGCCAAGCTTTCTGGCATGACTGCACTTGCGCGCGTAGGCCTTGCGGCCGGCGCCTCCATGATCGCGATGAGCTTGGCGACGCCCGCCTTCGCGCAAGCGAGCGATGACGAGAACACCTCCGAAGCGGGCCGTGAAATCGTCGTTACCGCCCAGTTCCGCGAACAGAAGCTGCAGGATACGCCGCTGTCGATCACCGCGGTCGATGCCGGCCTGCTGGAATCGCGCAACCAGACCGACCTGTCGCAAGTGGCCCGCCAGGCCCCGAACGTGACGCTGAATGCCATGGGCGGCGCCTATGGTTCGTCGCTGGGCGCCTCGATCCGCGGGGTCGGCCAGTTTGACTTCAACCCGGCCTATGAACCGGGCGTGGGCATGTATGTCGACGATGTCTATTATGCCACGCTGACCGGCGGGATCTTCGACCTGCTCGATCTGGAGCGCGTCGAAGTGCTGCGCGGGCCGCAGGGCACCCTGACGGGCCGCAACGCCATCGGCGGCGCGATCAAGCTGTTTTCCAAGAAGCCTTCGGATGAAAATTCCGGCTCGATCCAGGGCACGTATGGCGAGCGCCAGCGCGTGGAACTGCGCGCCAGCGCCAACTTCGTGCTGGCCGATGGCCTCTATGCCCGCATGTCGGGCGTGTACAAGCGCCAGAATGGCTATGTGAAGCAGGTCGATTACGGCTGCGCCAACCCGGGCAACCCGGATGGGATCACCGGCTTCCCCGGCTCCGGTTCGGACTGCGTGATGGCCGATCTGGGCGAAGTGAACTACGCGGGCCTGCGCGGCGCGCTGCGTTTCAACCCCAGCGATGCGATCGATTTCACCGTCACGGCGGACTATACCCGCGAAGACCGCAACAACGCGGCCGAAGTGGTGACGCAGACCAATGGTCTCAATCGCGTGATCTGCGGCCGGTTCTGCACTTACGCCAGCTTCTACCTGCCGGCGGGCGGCCAGGTCGGTCAGGGCTATTTCATGCCCAACACCACCAAGTTCGATGGCTGGGGCATTTCGGCCAACGGCACGATCAAGCTGTCCGATACCATCAACATCCAGTCGATCACGGCCTATCGCGATTACCGCCAGATCTGGGGCACCGACGATGACTTCGGCCCGATCGCAAGCAAGGGCGCGGGCGGTTACAACGACCTGAAGTTCTGGTTCTTCAGCCAGGAACTGCGCTTCAACGCGCAGCTGGGCGACAACGTGGACCTGACGGTCGGCGGCTTCATGTCCGACCAGCGGTCGCTGTATTACACCCGTCAGGACATCCGCTATATCGCGCCGGGCCTGAACTTCCAGTTCGCGGGTAACGATCCGGTCAACGCCGACAGCAAGGCCGGGTTCGGCACGATCATTGCGCGTCCGATGGAAGGCCTGACGCTGACCGCCGGTGTGCGCTACACCGACGAGCACAAGGACTACACCTTCGTTCGCAAGAACTACAACGGCACGGTCTCGACGTTCCTCGGCGCGCTGGACGGCGTGAAGGCGACCTATGACGGCAGCCGGTGGGACTGGCGCGTTTCGGCGGACTATCGCTTCTCGCCGCAGATCCTGGCCTATGTCACCGTCGGCACCGGCTTCAAGGGCGGCGGCGTGACCGCGCGTCCGTTCGACGCCGCGCAGGCGCTGAACGGCAGCTTTGGCCCGGAAACCGTCACCGCCTATGAAGCGGGGATCAAGACCGACCTGTTCGACCGCCGCCTGCGGATGAACATCTCGGGCTTCATCAACGACTACAAGGCCGTGCAGCTGCCGCTGATCAGCTGCGCCTCGCTGGGTTCCAACGCCCCGTGCGGCGCCCGCCAGAACGCGGGTGACGGCAAGATCAAGGGCTTCGAAGTGGAAGTCACCGCTTCGCCGGTCGAAGGGTTCGATATCGATGCGTCGCTCAGCCATCTGGCGGGCAACTGGTCGAAGATCGACCCGCGCGTCGGCAATGCGATCCTGCTGACCGATCCGATCGTGACGCCGGGCTGGAAGTGGAGCATCGGCGCGCAGTACAAGGCTGATCTGGGCACTTATGGCTCGATCACGCCGCGCTTCGACGCCGCCTATACCGGCAAGACCAGCGCGGGCCGCATCGCGGCCGGTGGGGTGATCGACTTCTTCCCGGCCTACACGCTGGCGAATGCCCGCCTGACCTGGCGCAACCCCGACGAAGACCTGTCGATCGCGCTGGAAGTGCAGAACGTGTTCAACAAGTATTACACGCCGGCGCGCTTTGCGGCGGTCTATGCCTTCTCGGGGACGATCTACTCGCAGGTCGGTCGTCCGCGTGAATGGGCGATCACGGTCAAGAAGCAGTTCTGACCGGATCGCTCGCCTGGAAACCAGGTGGGGAAATCGGAAAGGGGCGGCCAGCAATGGCTGCCCCTTTTTCTTTGCGCGGCGGCGCGCACGGCGCTACCATCCATAACAATTGTTACAAAACTATCCGGGAGACTGTCCGATGCTGCCCCACGGCGTAAAGATCGCCCATCCTGACAAGCTGTATATTGGCGGCCAGTGGGTGCCCGCGCATTCCGGGCGGCTGCTGGAACTGGTCTCGCCCAATACGGAACAGGTCGTTGCCACCTGCGCCGAAGCGGACGAGGCCGATATGGACGCTGCCGTCGCTGCCGCGCGCGCCGCGTTTGACTGCGGCCCCTGGCCGACCACGCCCCCGGCCGAGCGCGTCGCCGCGTTCCGCCGGATGGTGGCGCATCTGGAAGGGCGCGTGCCGGAGCTCGCCGCCGCGTGGACTGCGCAGATGGGCGGGCTCGCCAGCTTTGCCGGGGCGATGCATGGCGGATCGGTAATGGGGCTGGCGCAGATTGCCGGCTTTGCGGAAGCTTTCGAATTCGTCCAGCAGCGCGCCACGGTCGGCGCGGCGGCGGGGATCGTGGTGCACGAACCCGTGGGCGTGGTGGCGGCTATCGCGCCGTGGAACGGGCCGTTCGGGATCATGGCCAACAAGGTGGCCTATGCCCTGCTGACCGGCTGCACCGTGGTGATGAAGCCCAGCCCGGAAACCCCGCTGGAAGCCTATATCATTGCCGAAGCGGCAGCGGCGGCGGGCATTCCGGCTGGCGTGGTCAACCTGGTGCCCGGCCACCGCGAGGCGGCAGACCATCTGGTCAACAACCACGGGGTGGACAAGGTTTCGTTCACCGGATCGACCCTGGCGGGCAAGCGGATCGCGCAAGTCTGCGGGGAACGGATCGCGCGCTACACGCTGGAACTGGGCGGCAAGAGCGCGGCGATCATCCGCGACGATTTCCCGACCGATGCGGCGGCCAAGCTGCTGACCGGCACGCTCAACATGATGAGCGGCCAGGTCTGCGCGATGCTGACCCGCGCCATCGTGCCCAAGGCCCGGCACGACGAGCTGGCCGCGGCGATCGCGGCGGAGATGCGCCAGGTGGTCATCGGTCATTCCGACGATCCTGCCACCCAGTTGGGGCCGCTGGCGATGAAGCGCCAGCTGGAGCGGGTGGAGATGTATATCGAGGAGGGCAAGCGCACCGCCGACCTGATCTGCGGCGGCGGGCGGCCCAAGCACCTCAACCAGGGCTACTTCATCGAACCGACTCTGTTCGCCAACGTCGATAACCGCAGCCGCATCGCGCAAGAGGAAATCTTTGGCCCGGTGCTCAGCCTGATCCCGTGCGAGGACGAGGAAGACGCGATCCGCATCGCCAACGAGTCCAACTATGGCCTTAACGGTTCGGTTCTGACGCAGGATGCCCAGGCGGCCTATGCCATCGGGCGGCGCATCCGCACCGGCGGGTTCGGGCAGAATGGCCTCAGGATGGATTTTGGCCTGCCCTTCGGCGGTTTCAAGCAATCCGGGATCGGGCGCGAAGGCGGGCCGGAAGGGCTGTGGGGCTATCTCGAAACCAAGACCATGCTGCTTGACGCGATGCCCGCGCAGCTTTGATACTGACTGGATAAACGGGAGAGTACGGCATGGCGGATCACGTAAGCGGCAAATCCATCGTCATCACCGGCGCGGGCGGAGGCTTTGGCCGGCTGGTCGCGCAAAAGGCCGCCGCGCGCGGCGCGAAAGTGACGCTGGGCGACATCAACCTGCCCGCCGCCGAGGACGTTGCTGCCGAAATCCGCGCCGCCGGGGGGCAGGCGCAGGCCGTGGCAGTGGATGTGACCCAGTTGGCCCAGGTCAAGGCGCTGGTCGGTGCCGCGCTGGATGCGTTCGGGCGCGTGGACGTGATGCTCAACAACGCCGGGATCATGCCGCTGGCCTTCATCGCGGACCACGAAGCGGCCTATGCGGCGTGGGAACGCTGCATCGACATCAACATCAAGGGCGTCCTGAACGGCATGGTCGCCGCCCACGATCCGATGATCGCACAGGGCAGCGGCCATGTGATCAACGTCTCGTCGATCTATGGCAATTTCCCGGTGACGGGCGCGGCGGTCTATGGGGCGTCGAAGGCGGCGGTGAACTTCCTGTCGGAAAGCTTCCGGGTGGAGGCGCGCGGCAAGGTCAAGGTCACCATCGTCAAGCCGACCGGGGTTCCGGCCACGGGGCTGGGTGGCACCGTGGTCAACCAGGCGGCCAGCGTCGGCATTCTGGGGCAGAACACGCCGGATTTCATGGCGATGGTCGCCGGGATGCAGGACGGAACGTTCCCGGCCGAGCGGCTCGATCCCGAAAACATCGACTATGCCAGCCTTGCACCGGAACACATTGCCGATGCGATCATCCACGCGATCGACCAGCCCGCGGGCGTGTCGATCGGGGATATCACCGTGCGCGCGGCGGGGGATCACTTCATTCTCTAGAACATCCCGTTGGTGTTCATGGCCTTTTCCGGAACCGGCTGGACCACGTCCCAGTGCTCCATCACCCGGCACCCTTCGACCCGCAGGATATCGACCACGGCAATGCCCCGGTCCTCGGCCGAAAAGCGCCCGTAGGCGTGGACGGCGACCAGCTTGCCATCCGCGATCACGCGCTTGATCTCGTACCGGATCGCGGGGTTGCTCGCGAAGAACGGCTCCAGAAAGGCAATCGCCGCATCGCGCCCGGTCGCGGCCATCGGGTTATGCTGGATATAGCCGGGATCGACCCATGTCTCGAACGCCTTGCGCACGTTCTTGCGGAGGTAGAACTCGGTCATGAATTCGGTCACGACCTGCTTTGGCGTCAGCTTGCAGCGGGCTGGTTTCGCCGCCGCAGCGGGCTGGGCGACGAGCGCGGCGGCCAGAACAGTGGCGGCCAGTGCGGCATGGATCTGCGGCTTCATCAGGCATCTCCCGGCGGTGCGGCGATCCGCAGTGGGCGGCATCGCACTCTCTGCTTGTATTTATAACAATTGGTAAGATATGCCGCAGTCATGACAGGGCGTAAAGCCCGATTGGGAGAGAGTATGGACCGGGCAGAGCTTTATGCCGTCCTCGATCGCTATCTGGCCGCCTTGCAGGACCGCGCGCCGCAGCGGCTGCGCTGGGCAGAGGGCGCGAAAACGTCGGAAAACAACGTGATGCTGGAGATCGGCGACGGGCTGTGGGGCACGATCGACCGGCTGGGCGACTATGACCTGCGCTTTGCCGATACGCGCACGGGGCAGGTCGGGTTCTTTGGGGTGACGCACGAACATGCCGAGGAATCGGGCTTTGCATTGCGGCTGAAAGTGGCGGCGGACGGCGCGATCGAGGAAGCGGAAAGCATCGTGGTGCGCCAGTCGGATTCGGGGATCAAGTTCCTGAACCCCCGGTTCTGGGACAAGGCCGTAATGAATTCCCCGGCCGAAGTGCCGACCCCGCGCGCGGAAATGATCGCGCTGGCGGATGGCTATTTCTCCACGCTGCAACAGAACGACGGGACGATCCGCACGAAGTTTCACCCCGAATGCGACCGGGTGGAAAACGGGGTGCAGACCACCCGCAACCCGGAATTCGCCTATGTCGTGCCGGTCGCCGCGCTGGGCTGCGAGGAGCAGTTCCGGATGGGCAATTACCGCTATGACGACCGCCTGCGCGGTCGGCGCTTTCCGCTGGTGGACGAGGAGCGCGGGATCGTGATGGCGTTCGGGTTCATCGACCACTGCGGGCGGATCAAGGAATACCAGCTGACCGATGGGCGCACCGTGCAATCGCCGATCCGCTATCCGCACAGCTTTTATCTGGCGGAACTGTTCCGCATCGATGCCGGGATGATCCGCCAGATCGAGGCGAATTTCATTACCGTGCCCTATCACATGAAAAGCCCGTGGGACGGCCAGTAAGGGAAGGGGCAGTGATGAAGCGCTTTGCACTCATTCTCTCGATGGCCCTCGCCGCCTGTTCGGCCAGCGAAACCGCGCCGCCGCAGCAGGCTGAGGCCGGTGAAAACTGGACCAATCCCGGCGGCGATGCGGGCAAGACCCGGCATTCGGTGCTGACCGACATCACCCCCGCCAATGTCGAGCGGCTGGGGCTGGCGTGGGAGGCGAACCTTGGCACCAACCGCGTGCTGGAAGCGACGCCGGTGGTGGAGGGCGGGGTGATGTACACCAGCGGCGTGGCGGGCCGGGCCTATGCGTTCGATGCGGCGACCGGCAAGGAGCTGTGGCGGTTTGAACCTCCGGTCGACATGCAGGTCAACCGCACGGTCTGCTGCGACATGGCCAATCGCGGCATCGCACTGGCGAATGGCAAGGTCTACGTCGCCAGCCTCGACGCGCAGCTTTACGCGCTGGACGCGAAGACCGGCCAGATCGTCTGGCAGGCCGATACCGTGGATGACAAGCAGCGCGGGATCAATTCCACCGGCGCGCCCGAAGTGGCTGGCGACGTGGTGGTAATCGGCAATGGCGGCGCGGAATACGATGTGCGCGGCTATGTATCCGCCTATGATCTCGCCACGGGCAAGCTGAAGTGGCGGTTCCACACCGTCCCGCGCGATCCGGCGCTGGGGCCGCAGGACCATCCTGATCTGGAAGCTGCCGCGAAGACCTGGGACCCCAAGAGCCGCTGGGACATCGGCGGCGGCGGCACCCCGTGGGATGCGATCAACTATGACCCCGAAACCGGGCTGGTGATCATCGGCACCGGCAACGGCGGGCCGTATGACCTGTCCAAGCGCTCGCCGGCTGGGGGCACCAACCTCTATCTCTCCTCGCTCGTCGCGCTGGATGCCAGGACGGGCCGGGTGAAGTGGCATTATCAGGAAGTTCCCGGCGACAGCTGGGACTTCACCGCCACCCAGCCGATGATCCTGACCCGGATGACCGTGGACGGCGAGGATCGCCCGGTGCTGCTCCACGCGCCCAAGAACGGGATCCTGTACGTGATCGACCGGCGCGATGGGAAACTGCTGCGCGCCAACCCGATTGTGCGGGTGAACTGGATGAAGGGGATCGACCCCAAGACCGGTGCGCCGATCATTGACCGGGACGCGGCGGACTATTCCAAAGACCCCAAGATCGTGTTCCCCGGCACGCCGGGCGCGCGCAACTGGTTCCCGGCTGCCTATGATCCGGCCAGCGGGCTGTTCTTCGGTTCGGTGCTGGATATGGGCAACCTGATGTTCCAGACGCCGGGGCAAAAGCCGTTCAAGGCCAAGGGGCTGAACAACGATGCGGCGCTGATCTTCACGCCCGATCTGGTGGCCGCACTGCCGACGCTGCCCCCGCCGGTCGCGGCGGGGGTGAAGGCGCTGCCAGCCTATCAGCAGGTACTGAAGGATCCGGGCCGCGCCGAAATGCGCGCGATTGATCCGCTGACCGGAAAGACCGTCTGGGCGCAGCCGATGGAAGGGTGGCAGGACCGGGGCGGGGTGCTCTCTACCGCCTCCGGCTTGCTGGTGCATGGCACGGTCGGCGGGCAACTGGTGGTGCGGGATGCCAGGACCGGCAAGATCCTGAAATCCATCGATACCGGCACCACGATCCTCGCCGCGCCGATGACCTACAAGGTCAAGGGCGTGCAATATATCGCGGTGATGGCCGCGTGGGGCGGGGGCGGGTATCCCTATGTCCCGCGCTATGCCGCCGCCTACAAGCGCGGCAACACCGGGCGGCTGCTGGTGTTCAAGCTGGATGGCGGCGCGGTGCCGATTCCGCCTGAACTGCCGCCGCTGGAGGTCGCGCCGGAGCCGCCCAGGCAGGCCCCCGGGGTCACGCCGGAAACCATCGCGCAGGGACGCGGGCTGTTCTTCGCCAACTGCGCGATCTGCCATGCCAACCAGCACCGCTCGATCACGCCGGACCTGCGCCGGATGCAGCCCGGCACCCACGATGCGTTCAAGGCCATCGTGCTGGACGGCGCGCTGGTGCCAAACGGGATGCCGCGCTGGAACGATGTGCTGACCCCGGCCGAAGCCGATGCGCTCCACGCCTATCTGATCGATTTGCAGGTGGCGACGCGGCGCGATGAACTGGCCAAGGTCAGGGCCGGATTGCCGCTGGATGCGCCGAGTCTGGCGATCCTGTCGAACTATTGAAGGCGTCCGCGCGGCGCAGGGGAGAATGCGATGATCTCGACCATGGACAGCCCCCAGCTGGAATTCGCCTTCGCGATCCGGCTGTGGTTCACCCGCACCAGCATGGTGCCGGATATCCCCACGGGCGGCTGGCGCAGCGCGGTCTATGTCGATGGCGGGGAAATCGACGGCCCCCGGATGAAGGGCCGCGCGGTGCCCAATTCCGGCGGAGACTATGCCCACTTCCGCCCCGATGACACCGCCGTGTTCGACGCGCGCTACATGCTCGAAACCGATGACGGCGTGACGATCTACATGCAGAACAAGGGCTATCTGTGGGGGCGTGAGCCGGACACGATGGTCAGGCTGCGCAAGTGGGCGTTCGAGGGCGGCGAGCCGGTGCCCCACGCGGAATACTACTTGCGCGCGCAGCCCACGTTCGAGGCCCCGCGCGGCAAGTATGAATGGCTGACCCGCCATGTCTGGATCGGGATTGGCGAGCGCAAGCCCGACGGGAACTATGTCCGCTATTACGCGCTGACCTGAACCGGCCGCCGGCGGGGGCTTGCGCTGGCTCGCGTTCCATGCTTTCAATAATAACAATTGTTAGAAAAATGAGAGGGGAGAGCGCGTGAAGCTCGTCACACCGCCGCGGGTCAGTCCGCAGGCTTTCGATTCCGCGATGCAGGCCTTTGCCGGGGTGGTCGGCAAGGACTGGGTCATGGCCAGCGATGCCGACCGCTCTGCCTATGCCGATACCTACGCGCCGGGGCCACAGGAGCAGTGGCCCGCCAGTGCGGCGGTCGCGCCCGCCTCGGTCGAGGAAGTGCAGGCCATCGTGCGGCTGGCGAACGAGCACAAGACCCCGCTGTGGCCGGTCGCGCGCGGCAAGAACCTGGGTTACGGCACCGCCGCTCCGCGCATGGCGGGCAGCGTGGTGCTGGATCTGGGGCGGATGAACAAGATCCTCGAACTCGATCCCACGCTGGCGTATTGCGTGGTCGAGCCGGGCGTCGGGTTCTTTGACCTCTACGAGGCGATCCAGCGCGACAAGCTGCCGCTGTGGCTCTCGGTGCCGGGCAATGCCTGGGGCTCGGTCATGGGCAACACGCTGGAGCATGGCATCGGCTATACTTCTTACGGCCTGCACGCCCGCAACGTCTGCGGGGTGGAAGCGGTGCTGCCCGATGGCGATGTGGTGCGCACCGGCATGGGCGCGATGAAGAACAACCCGGCCTGGCACCTGTTCCCGATGGGCTATGGCCCCACCTGGGACCTGGCGTTTTCGCAATCCAACTTTGGCGTGGTGACCAAGATGGGCCTGTGGCTGCAACCCGCGCCGGAAAGCTCGCTGGAACTGGTGTTCGACATTCCCGAGGCTGACGATATCGGCTGGGTGATCGACACGATTGCGCCGCTGAAGATTTCCGGCCTGATCGATCAGAACGTGTTCATCCCCAGCTGGCTGGGCAAGATGGTGCTGAAGGGTCAGCGCAAGGACTTCTGGGATAAACCCTCGGCCATCCCCGAATGGCGGGTGCAGGAACTGCTGAAAGAGCACAAGCTGGGCTACTGGCAGGTCGCGCTGCGGCTCTATGGCGAGGAACCGGTGGTCAAGGCCAAGGCCGAGGTCGTGAAGGCCGCGATGGCCCGCAACCTGAAGGCCGCGCCGGTGGAGAACTGGTGGCGCACAGGCGATCCGATCAACGCCTATGAAACGACGATGGGCGTGCCCTCTGCTGTCCCGCTGCAGATGAGCGACTGGATCGGTGGGCGCGGCGCGCACATGGGCTTTTCGCCCGTCGTTCCGGCCACGGGCAAGGCCGTGCTCGATCAGATGAAGCTCAGCCGCAAGATCATCGACAGCTTCGATGTCGATTTCTACGCTAGCTTCACCATCGGCGGGCGGTTTGCCAACAACGTCAACATGCTGATGTTCGACCGCGATCAGCCCCAGCAGATTGACACCATGAAGCGGCTGTTCAACGCCCTGATCGCTGAAACCGCCAAGGCCGGATACGGCGAATACCGCACCCATCTGGGCTGGATGGACCGGGTGATGGATACCTTCGATTTCAACGACCACGCCTTCCGCCGGTTCAACGAGAAGGTGAAGGACGCGATCGACCCCAACGGGATCATCGCGCCGGGCAAGCAGGGCGTCTGGCCATCGGCCTATCGTGATCAGGCGAAGGAGGGCCGGGCATGAAGCGGGTTCTCGCCATCGCCGCCATCGCGTTGCTGGCCGCCTGCAACCAGCAGGAAGCCGCCCCGCCGCCACAGGCCAAGGGCGCCCCGCCTCCGCCGCCGCCCTACCAGATGCGGCCCGAAGCCGCATCCGGCAACCGTCTGACCGCCAGTGACGGGCAGCGCGCGTATGAGGTCCATTGCGGCTATTGCCACCTGACCGGCGGGATGGGCACCAACCTGCTCACCAAGCAACGGATGATGGCGGGCGAACCGCCTGAAAACGGCCTGCTGACCAATCGCAGCGACCTGACGGCGGATTACGTCAGGCAGGTGGTGCGGATGGGCAAGAACGCCATGCCGCAGCAGACCAAGGTCGACATCACGGATGCCGAGCTGGATGCGGTTGCGCGCTATCTGGGGAAGGGCAAGTGAGCGCGCTGACCCGCCGGACCGTGCTGAAGGGCAGCGCCTTGGCCGGAGCGGCCGCGGCTGTCCCGGCCGGAGCCGCCGCGCTGAAGCCGGCGGGGCTGGTGGTGTTCGACAGCCGCCTGCCCGAATCGCTGGCCTTTGCCCGCACGGCGGGCGCGCCTCGCACGCTGGACCTGGCGGCTGAGCACGACGCGCATTTCGCCACGATCCGCAGCGGGGTGCCGCAGGGCAAATCGCTGGAAGGGCTGACCCGCTGGAGCGACTGGGTCGCGCTGCGCAGCGAGCTGGAAAGTCACGGCTGGCGGGTGACGTCGGAGCAAGTCGCCGCCCCGCGCCAGCGCCTGCTGCGCTGGAGCATGGCGCGGCGCTGACGGACGCCGGTCAGCCCGGATTGCGCGCGCGGACGAACCAGCTGGCGCCCGGCATCATCACCGATCCATCGCGGACATAGCCGGACAGCGCCTCGGCCAGCGCGGCTTCGGCCTCGGCCAGTTTGCCCGGACCGGCGGCGCTCAGCACTTCGCGCATCGCCATGGCATCCAGCACGAATGCCACCGCATCGGCCACGCTGGCGCCGCTGCCGCCCAGCGGCTGGTCGGCCTGATGCAAGGTCATGGTCACGTCGGTGAACCCGGCGGCTTGCAGCATGGCCGTGGTCTGGTCCGGGTCGCCAAAGCGGAACGGGCCGGGGCCATCGGGATCGCGCTGGGGCACTTCGGCAAAGCGGTTTATGATCGCGCCGACAATCCCGATCCACGGATTGGCCATCGGCGATGCCCAGCACGCGAACACCGCTTCGCCGCCTGGCTTCAGCCAGCCGCGCATGTTGCGGAACGCGGCCGTGCTGTCGGCAAAGAACATCACGCCGAAGCGCGAGGTCAGCCGGTCAAACGGCGCGCCATCCGCTTGTGCGACCTGCCCGTCGGCGCACTGGAACGTGCAGTTGGCAAGGCCTGCCGCATCGCGCCGCTGGTTGGCCACCGCGATCAGTTGCGGGGCGATGTCGAGGCCCGTTACACGGCCTTGCGGACCCACCGCGCGGGCGATCCGCAGCGTGGTCAGCCCGCCGCCGCAGCCGACATCGACCACCTGCTCGCCCGGTTGAAACTGGGCTTCCGCCAGCAAGGCATCACCGATGGCGCCGATCATCGATTCGAACTGGTCGATATGGGCCAGCCAGCGGTCACCCACTTCGCCGGTCCAGTCCTCGGTAACGATATCGCTCATGCCCGGTTCCTCTCGCCTGTTGCATTTGTCAGGAAGGCTAACATCGCGCTTGACCAACCCTCAAGCTGTTTTAGTATGCCTTACATACAAAAACAGGAGAGAGCCGGGATGGCCCAAGTCACCCTCTACCACTGGGAGCCGAATGCCAATTCCGGCAAGCCGATGCTGGCGTTGATGGAAAAGGGCGTCCAGTTCGACAGCCATTACATTGATATGCTGAACTTCGATCAGCACAAACCGGAATACCTGGCGATCAACCCGCAGGGCACGATCCCGGCGATGACTCACGGAACCCGCGTCCTCGTCGAATCGACCGCGATCATGGAATACGTGAACGCGGAGTTTGACGGGCCAGACCTGATGCCCGCCAATGCGCAGGACCGCTGGCGGATTCGCTGGTGGATGAAGTTCATGGACCAATGGCTGGCCCCCAGCTTCTCGATGTTCGGGTGGAAGTTTTTCGTTGGTCCCAATGCGCTCGCCGCGCATGGGCAGGACAAGATCGAGGCGCAGATTGCCCGCATCCCGCTGCCCGAACGGCAGACCGCGTGGCGCAAGGCGGTGTTCGGCCTGTTCAGCGAAGCGGAAATGGCCGAAAGCGGCCGCCGCATCGGCGTGGGCATCCAGATGCTGGAAGCGGAACTGGGCAAGCGCGAATGGCTGGCGAGCGATCAATATTCCCTCGCCGACGTCAACGGCTTCAACCTGGCCTACGCCATGCCGCTGTCGCAGCCGCATCTGGCCAACGATGAAGTGACCCCCAACATCATGCGCTGGCTGCGCGCGATCTATCGCCGCCCCGCCACGCGCGAATGTTGGAAGCTGGGCCGCACTCCGATGGCCAGCCGCGTCGAAATCCTGGAGCAAGACTACATCCCGCCCCGCGACGAGTCCGAGGGCATTTCGAGCGGAGTGCGCTGACATGGCGATGATCCTCTATCACGGTGAGCCGAACGGCCCGTCGCTGGCCGTGCTGGCAGCGCTGGGCGAAAGCGGCGTGGACGCCCAGTGCCGCCGCATCGACCTGCTGGCGGGCGCACGCCACACGCTGCCCGATGTGACCGAACCGCTGGCCCGCGACATGGGCGTCGAAGGCGAAGGCCCGGTGCTGGTGGTCGATGGCGAGGCGATGACCGAGAGCGTGTTCATCGCCCAGTTCCTTGACGAAAGCGGCGCGAACACGCTCCAGCCCAAGGACGCCTATGCCCACTGGCAGATGCTGATGTGGTGCCGGCGGATCACCGAACGCTGTGCCCCGGCTGCCGCCTTCCTGGGCTGCAAGGCCAGCGCGCAGCCGGTGCTGGCGGGGATGGATGAGGCGGCGTTCACCGCGCTGTCCACCACGATCGCCAGCGAAGACCTGCGCGCCCGCTGGACCGCGGTGCGCGCCGGGAACTTCCCTGACGAACAACTGGCCGACAGCGTGACCAAGGTCACCGATGCGGCGAAGAAGGTCGAGGATCAGCTGGCCGACGGGCGCGAGTGGCTGATGGGCGACCTGACGATTGCCGACTTCGAAACCTATGGCTGGCTGGCCGGGATGGTGGACCTTGTGCCGGATGCCTTTGCCGGCAAGGACCGCTTATCCGGTTGGCTGGCCCGCGTTGCGGCGCGGCCGTCCGTCCAGGCCGCGCTGGCGCGCGCTTCCGTGCCGAATCCGCAATCCAGCTGGGCGCCGGGTCCTGAAATCAACCGCTGGGGTTAAATCATCATGCGTGCCATCGACTATTTCGACCGCGGCCATGACCGCGATCCGCAGCGCCTGGCGATCATCGATACCGCCAGCGGGCTGAAACTGACCTTTGCCGAGGTCAAGGAACTGACCGAGCGGATCGCCGCCGCGCTGCAACGCGGGGGCTTCCGGAATCAGGATCTGTTGGGGCTCTACGGCCCGAACGACGGGATGCTGCTGGTGGTGCTGCTGGCGATGTGGCGAGCGAACGGCAAGTGGATCCCGGTCAACACCCGCAATGCGATCGAGGCGAACGCGGGCTACATCAACTACGTCCGCTGCCAGTGGATGTTCTATCACTCGTCAAAGGCCGATGAAGTGGCGCAGCTGCGCGCGCTCTGCCCGACGCTCAATCATTTCGTCTGCCTCGATCAGCCGATGGGTGACGATCCCAGCCTGGAGCAGTTCATGGCCGGGGTTTCCGCCGCCGACTTCGTCGAGCCGGAGATCGACGCCTTCGGCAACATGATGGACCTGGTCGGCATTTTCCCGACCGGCGGCACCACCGGCCCGTCCAAGGGCGCGAACGTGACCAACCTGGGCTGGGGGACGATGATCGAAACCGCCGCCGACGGGATGGGCGGGCGCACCGACAGCCCGGTCGCGCTGGTATCCGCGCCGATCACCCATGCGGCGGGGCCGATTGCGCTGTCCACGCTCAGCCTTGGCGCGACGCAGGTGATCCTGCCCGGCTTCGATGCGGAAGACGTGCTGCGGACCATCGCGGGCTACAAGGTCACGCACATGTACCTGCCGCCCACGGCGCTGTACCAGCTGCTCGCCTCGCCAGAGATCGGCAGCCATGACTATTCCAGCCTGAAGATCTTCATCCTGGTCGGCAGCCCGTGCAGCCCGGAAAAGCTGCGTCAGGCGGTCGAGGTGTTCGGGCCGTGCATGTGCCAGTCCTATGGCCAGGTCGAATGCCCGATGATCGTCGCGTGGTTCCCGCCGGAGGACGTCGCCCGGTTCGCAAAGTCCGCGCCCGAAAAGCTGGCCAGCTGCGGCAAGGTCACCCGCTCGATCAAGGTCGCGCTGCTCGACGATGACGGCCGTCAGGTGCCGCTGGGCGAGGCCGGCGAAATCTGCGTGCGGGGCGTGCTGGTATCGGATTCCTACTTCGAAAAGCCGGAAGAAACCGCCGAAATCCGCAAGTTCGGCTGGCACCACACCGGCGACGTGGGGAAGTTCGACGCCGAGGGCTATCTCTACATCGTCGATCGCAAGAAGGACATGGTCGTCACCGGCGGCTTCAATGTCTTCACTGCCGAGGTAGAGGCCGCGATTACCGAGCTGCCGCAGGTGCGCGAATGCTGCGTGTTCGGGATTCCGCATGAAAAGTGGGGCGAACAGGTCCACGCGGTGGTGGTGGCCGAAGGGATCGACGAGGCCGCGATCATCGCCCACACCAAGGCGCGCCTTGGCGGGGTGAAGGCGCCCAAATCAGTTGCATTTATAGACTCGATTCCGCGCACCGCAGCGGGCAAGATGGACAAGAAGGAATTGCGCCGTCCATACTGGGGTGGTTCAGACCGAATGGTGAACTGACCCGAACCCGGACAATACCGGGGCGGGATAGAGAGAGGGCAAAGGATGCGATTGAAGGCCTTGGCGATAGCCGTGCTGTTGCCGCTTGCCGCGTGCAAGCAGCAACCAAGTTCAGAGCTGCCGGGCGCGGTGAATGCCGCGCGGATCACGGCGGCAAACCCCGATGACTGGCTGTCCTATGGCCGCACCTATGACGAACAGCGCAACAGCCCGCTGGACCAGATCAATCACGAAACCGTGAAGGACCTGGGGCTGGCATGGTTCGCGGACCTCGACACCGCGCGCGGGCAGGAAGCGACTCCGCTGGCGATCGACGGCAAGATCTACATCACCACCGCCTGGTCCAAGGCGAAGGCCTATGATGCGGAAACCGGCAAGCTCTTGTGGGAATACGATCCCAAGGTGCCGGGCGAACGCGCCGTGGCCGCATGCTGCGACGTCGTGAACCGGGGCATGGCCGCCTGGGGTGACAAGCTGTTCATGGGCACGCTCGACGGACGGCTGGTCGCGCTGGACCGGGCTACCGGCAAGGAAGTGTGGAGCGTCGTCACGCTCGACCAGTCCAAGCCCTATACCATCACCGGCGCGCCGCGCGTGATCGACGGCAAGGTGATCATCGGCAACGGCGGCGCCGAAATGGGCGTGCGCGGGTTCCTGACCGCTTATGACGCCGACACCGGCAAGGAACTGTGGCGGTTCTATTCGGTCCCGGACGAGCCGGGCAAGAACGAGGAAGAACACCTCAAGAAGGCCGAAGCCACCTGGAAGGGTGAATGGTGGAAGCTGGGCGGCGGCGGTACCATGTGGGATGCCATGGCCTATGACCCGGAGCTGGACCTGCTCTATGTCGGGGTCGGCAATGGCAGCCCGTGGAACCAGCACTACCGCTCGGCCGGTGAGGGCGACAACCTCTACCTCTCGTCCATCGTCGCGCTGCGGCCCAAGACCGGCGAATATGTCTGGCATTTCCAGACCACGCCGGGTGAAACCTGGGACTATACCGCCACCCAGCACATCATGCTGGCCGACCTGACGATTGGCGGGGCCAAGCGCAAGGTGCTGATGCAGGCGCCCAAGAACGGCTTCTTCTTCGTGCTCGACCGCACGGACGGCAAGCTGATCTCGGCCAACAACTATGTCCCCGTGAACTGGGCGACGGGCTTCGACCTCAAGACGGGCCGCCCGATCGAGAATCCGGATTCGCGCTATTACAAGACCGGCAAGGTCTGGCTGGGCTCGCCCGGCCCGATCGGGGCGCACAACTGGCACCCGATGGCGTTCGATCCGAAGAACGGGCTGGTTTACATCCCGGCGATCAATTCGGCATTCCCCTATATCCACAAGCCGGACTGGAAGGCCAACAAGCAGGGCTTCAATGTCGGGCTGGACCTGTCGTCGGGAGCGATGCCGGCTGACCAGAAGGTCCGCGACGCGGCGATGGCTTCCACCACGGGTGAACTGATCGCGTGGGATCCGGTCGCGCAGAAGGCCCGCTGGAAGGTCAAGTATCCGGCGGCGTGGAATGGCGGCCTGCTCGCCACGGGCGGCGACCTGCTGTTCCAGGGCAACGCGGCGGGCGAGTTCAACGCGTTTGATACCGCCACCGGCAAGAAGCTGTGGTCGTTCCAGGCCCAGACGGGCGTGGTTGCGCCGGCCTCGACCTTCCGGGTCAAGGGGCAGCAGTATGTCGCGGTGCTGGCTGGCTGGGGCGGCGCGTGGCCGCTCGCTTCGGGCTATGTCGGTGAACAGCTTGGGCCGGTGCGCAACCATTCGCGCCTGCTGGTGTTCAAGCTGGGCGGCACGGCCAAGCTGCCGGAAGTGGGTGAGCACACCATGCCGCCGCTCGATCCGCCGGTGGCCAAGGGCACCCCGGAACAGGTGGCTGACGGCGCCAGGAACTATGGCCAGTTCTGCGGCGTCTGCCACGGCGATGCAGCCATCGGCACAGGCGTGACGCGCGACTTGCGCCGTGCCGGTTCGCTGGGCGATCCCAAGATGTGGAACCAGATCGTCATCGGCGGCGCGCTGGCGCAGAACGGGATGGTCAGCTGGAAGAACGAACTGACCGACGAGCAGGCGGAAAACATCCGTCACTACGTCATCGCCCGCGCGCACCAGGACAAGGCGCTGGGCATGAAGTGACCACTTCTGCCTGAAACAAGACGGGCGGGGCCGGACGAAAGTCCGGCCCCGCTTGCGTTTGGGGTGGGGATCGGGATCAGGACAGGGGCGGCGGCCTCAGGTTCTGGCCACGCCTACTTCACGTTGCCCAGCGCAACGCCCCCGTCGATCAGCACGTGGGTGCCGGTGATGTAGCTGGATGCATCCGATGCAAGCAGCAGTGCCAGCGGCTTGATCTGGTCGGTTTCGGCCATCCCGCCCAGGGGGATCGTGGCGTCGAACGCCGCGCGCACGGCCGGGTCCGATTTGGCCCAGCCGCCGCCGATGTTGGTCACGAACGGTCCCGGCGCGATGGCGTTCACGCGGATGCGGAACGCGGCCAGTTCCTGCGCCAGCGCACGGACGAGATGCAGCACCCCGGCCTTGGCAGGCATGTATGGCATCGGCACGATGGGTTCCAGGATCAGGCCCGCGTTGGACGCCGTGGCAATGATCGACCCGCCCTTCCTCCCACCATTGGCGCCACCGGCCTTCATCAGCCGTGCGGCATGGCGCATGGTGTTGTAGGCCCCGGTCAGGTTGATCGCGATCGACTTGTCCCACAAGTCGGCGTCGAACGTATCGACCTGCCCATCGGGCACGCGGCTGCCGTCAGGCGCGACAAAGCCCGGCCCCAGTCCGATCCCGGCATTGGCAAAGCAGATGTCCAGCCCGCCAAAGGCGGTGGCATGGGCATCGAACACCCGTTCGGTCGCGGCGCGGTCGGCCACGTCCAGCGTGTCGGCGCGCACCTTGGCCCCGGCAGCGCGCAGCCGTTCCGCTTCGCGCTCCACGCCTTCCGTGTCGATGTCGGTCAGCGTCACGCTTGCGCCCGCTTCCGCCATGACTTCCGCAAAGGCAAGGCCAATGCCGGACGCCGCGCCGGTTACCAGTGCGCTGCGTCCGGCGATGTCGAACTGGGCGAGCGTGCTCATACCACCGGCAGCACTGGCGCTGCGCTGTTGGCGCTTTGCGCCAGCAGCTTGGCCAGCGCCTCGCCGCCGGGGCGCAGCCGTTCCTCGCCGCGTTGTTCCGCCGCGATCAGACGCGCCAGCATCCGCCGCGCCTTGGCCCCGGCAACGTCGGCCGGGATCGCCACGGGATTCAGCTCATCGACGTGGCGGTTGCCCAGCACGGCCTGTTGTGCCTCGATCATCGGCTTGTCTTGCACGGCAAAGGCATAGTCGATGGAACCCTGCCAGAACGCGGCGACCGCTGGATCGTCCACGCCGTGGCTGCGCACGACCGTCCAGTAATAGAGCGTGCGGGTGGGGCTGACCGGGGTCAGGTGGTGGCCGGTGAAGACCCACACCCCGGCCTCGCGCGGCTGGCCGACCGGTGAAATCCCGACGTCCAGTAGCAGATGTCCCGGCGCGTCCCAGCGCATGTAGAGCCAGTGATCGATCGGCGTGGTGGGGGCGAGATTCATCTCGCTTTCCATCAACTGCGACCAGACCGGCGGCGGCTCGCCATTCGGGCACCAGCGGTTGGCCCAGACGGTCGATCCGGCCTCCAGCGTCTCCAGCTTGCTGATCGTGATCGCCTCGCTCGACAGGGTGCCTTCGTGCAGGAAATCGGCGTGGGTCAGGTCCAGCAGGTTGTCGGTGATCAGCTCGTAATTGGCCGCGACGTCCATCATGCCCCGGATCGTGGTAAAGCCGGGGGCGTCATAACAGGCAAAGTCGGGCAGCAGCGCCTCGTCCGCCTTGTCCGGATCGCCCATCCAGATCCAGATCGCGCCGCCCCGCTCGATCAGCGGATAGGCGGGCACTTTCATCGCGGGCGAGATCACCCCGCCGCGATGCGGGTTGAGCACGCACTGGCCGCTCTCGCCGAACACCATGCCGTGGTAATTGCACTGCACCGTGTCGCCGATCCGCTTGCCCATGTGCAGCGGGGCGAAGCGGTGCGGGCAGAGATTGCCCATCGCCACCGGATCGCCGTTTTCCTTGCGATAGAGCAGGACCGGCTGTTCCAGGATCGTGCGGGTTTCCAGCGCCGTATCGCCCAGTTCATGCGACCAGGCGGCGACGTACCATGCGCCCTTCAGATACATGAAAGCCTCCCGGCCTAGAGGTAGAGCTTGGGATTGATCGCGATGCCGTTTTCCCGGCAGTAGGTTTCATAGTGGTTCATGAACCACCAGACGTCTGCCGTTTCCACGAACACGCCGTTCTCGTCATAGAATTCGATCGGCCCCTGCATCCAGCCGAACAGCTTCACGCCGTCCGGGTGATCGGTGACGAGCGTGTGGCTCTCACCCGGCACTTCCAGGATCAACCCGCCGGGGCTGGCGACCCAGTCATACTCCAGATAGCGCACGCTGCCTTCCAGGCAGACCATCACGATGGTCCCGCGGTGCAGGTGCGTGCCGACTGCGCCGGCGGACTTCACCCACAGGATGTTGGAGAACGTGTTGCTGCGCACATCGAACGCCAGGTGCTTGATCGCGGCATTCTCGCCAAACGGCACCCAGGGGCTGTCGACATCGGTTTGCGCATCGATGTAGCGCCCGCCGGGGCTGTGGCGCGCCACCAGGTCGCGGAACGCAAAGGGGACATCGACGATTTCCGCCTTGTTGGACGGCGGCGCCTTCATGCTGGTCATCTCGTTCATGGCCTTTCTCCCGTTGTGAGCCTGCCCGCACCGGTCCTCCGGTGTCTGTCGGCAGGCGACATCCTCGCTCTGGATATTGTAAGTTATTACGCCTATTCTTGCGCTCAATGAGGCTGGCGCGCAAGCCCCTTGCGACGCGGCCCGTGCCGAGAGGAAAGCAGATGCCTAACCCCATAAAATTCTTCGATCTTGCCCTGTCGCACGGGGCCACGATCAGTCCGTTCGTGTGGGCAACCAAGTATGCCATCGCCCACAAGGGACTCGAGATGGAGGTCGTCCCCGGCGGCTTTACGGGCATCATGGAGCGCACTGGCGGCAAGTCCGAACGCCTGCCCGCGATTGTCGACGATGGCGAATGGGTGCTCGATTCGTGGCTGATCGCGGAGCATCTGGACGCCAAGTATCCCGATCGCCCGACCCTGATCGGCGATCCGTCGGTCAAGGTGCTGACCCAGTTCATCGAGACCTGGCTGTGGCAGACCGCAATCAGCCCGTGGATGACCTGCTATATCAAGAACTACCGCGACTGGTCGGTGCCCGAAGACCACGCCTATGTCACCGAAAGCCGTGAGCGGATGTTCGGGCGGAAAATCGAGGATATCATCGTCGGGCGCGAGGACCGCTTGCCGCAGGTCCCGCCCAAGCTCGAACTGCTGCGCGGTATCCTGAAGGAGCACAAGTGGCTGGGCGGCGAGAGCCCGAACTATGCCGATTACCGCGCGCTGGCGGTGTTCCTGTTCTGCGCCTCGGTTGCCGATACCCCGCCGCTGACCGCCGACGATCCGTTGCGCGACTGGATTGACCGGGGGTTTGACCTTTACGGCGGGTTGGGCCGCCATCCGGGACTGAAGCCGCTGTTCGGACTCGAACTGCGCGAAGGCGATCCCGAACCGTTCGCCAAGGGGCCGACGATGGTCAGCGGTCTGGTCAGCCGCAACACAGGGCCGCAATCGACCGCGGCCGAAACCGCGCGGCTCAAGAGGCAGTCGTAAGGAAACAAGTGGGGCTGGCGAGCGGCACTTCGCGACCCGAACGCTCAAGCCAGCCCCTCCTCCCCCGCGGGGACGGGGAGGAATTCAGGTAATCAGATCACGAAGTCCAGGATTGCCGGCATCTGTGCCTTGCGGTTCCGGTTGGTCACCATCCGGTCATGCAGTGTGCCGATCTGGCGGCTGCCGGTCTTCACGAACAGGAACGGCAGCAGGCCGTGGATCAGGCAGGCAAAGCCGCCCAGGATCATTCGCACGCCAAAGCCGGTCGCCATCACCAGATGCTCGCCATAGCTTTCGTCGACGCTGGCGGGGTGATCGGTGAACAGCTTGGTCAGCGACATGGCGTGGTGAACTCCGTTGTTGACGCAGTTTTATGATTGCCGCGATGCGAAATCATCACCTGAATTCTGGCTATATGGTGAATTGACGCTTAGATTATCCCAATGAATGGGGCAAATCCGCAACTTGATTCGATTGATTGGGCCATCCTTGGCGTGCTTCAGGCCGATGCTTCGATTCCGGTGCATGAAGTGGGGGACCGGGTGGGCCTGTCCAGCAACGCCTGCTGGCGGCGGATCAAGCGGTTGGAGGATGCGGGGGTGATCACGGGCCGGGTCGCGCTGGTCGATCCGGTCAAGCTGGGGCTGGCGACGACGGTGTTCGTCGCGATCCGCACCAACCGTCACGATCCCGAATGGATCGCCGCGTTCTCACGCGGGGTGGCGGCAGTGGACGAGATCGTGGAGTGCCACCGCATGGCGGGCGATGTCGATTACCTGCTGAAACTGGCCGTGCGCGACATCGCCCATTACGACCGGATCTATCGCAAGCTGATTGCCGCAGTGCCCGATCTGGCGGACGTCAGTTCGACCTTCTCGATGGAGCGGATGAAGGCCACGACCGCGCTGCCGCGGCCGAGCTAGAGGCTGTTCCACTTGCGTGGAAGCGGCACCGGGCCACTCCCCCACCCGGCCACCCATAGGTTACTGTCGTTGGGTGGCCGGGTGGGGGAGTGGCCCGGTGCCGCACCTGTTTCAGTGTAACTGAAACGGACCTAGTCCGGTTTACGCAGCAGCCAGCCGAGCACTTCGGGCAGGCGTGCGGCCCAGGCGTTTTCCTCGTGCTCCGCGCCCGGATAGACCCGGCTTTCCCAGTCCTTGCCGCGCTGCCACCCGCTGGCGGCGATCCGCGCGTCGATCGCGGTCTGATAGGGGGCATAGAACGCATCGAGCGTGGCGGTCCCGTGATCCAGCCACAGCCGCCGTCCGTCCGGCTGGCCCAGCCGTGCGGCGAACCACTGGTCCCACCGCGCGATCAGGTCCGGGTTGGCCTCGCCCACCGCGCGCGGATCGGCGGCGGGCCAGTGCGAACTGATGCAGCCCGCGCGGCCGAACACGGCGGGGCGTTCCAGAAAGGCATAGCAGCTCATCAGCCCGCCCATGCTGGACCCGACGATGGCGGTATCATTCCGGCCGGGGCGGGTGCGGAAGCTGGCATCGACCCATTGCTTGAGTGGTCCGGCGATCCAGTCCAGGTAGGCGTCCGACACGACCGGACCGCCGGTCATCGCGTCCATCGCCGCGCGCAAGGAGCCGGTGGCGGGGGTATGGATCGAGCGGGGCAGATACTGGCGAAAGCGATCCGCCCCCGGCGCCCAGATGCCAACGATGATATGCGGTTCCACCCGCCCGGTGCGCATGGCAGCCAGCATGGCCTTGTCCGCCGCCCAGACCTTGTTGAAGTTGGACTTGGCCGGATCGAACAGGTTGTGCCCATCGTGCATGTACAGCACCGGATAGCGGCGTTGGCCCCGGTCGTAGCCGGGCGGGAGCCAGATCGTCAGCCGCTGGTCGGGCAGGCCTGTCGCCGCGATCCGCTCATACTCCAGCAGCCGGCCCGCGTTGGCGACCGCCGGGACTGCCAGCCACACGGCCAGCAGCCCCAGCAGGCCAAGGGCAAGTCGCCGGATCACTTGCCCGCCGCGAGCCGCATCGCCGCGCCGCCACCGGGGGCGAGGCGCAGGGTGTAGGTATCGCCCTTGCGGAAGGTGCGGGTTTCATAGGCGATCCGGTGGCGCGCTTCGGTCAGATAGGTTGCGCCTTCGCCGTCCTTGTAGATCGTGGCCTTGTAGGTCTTGCCCGGTTCGAGGAAGTCGAACGTCAGCGTGACGGTGCGTTCGTCCTCGCCATTGACGCCGCCGACGTACCAGTCGGCGCTGCTGCGGTCCTTGCGCGCGAAGATCGCGTGCTCCCCCACTTCGCCGGAGATCAGGTGGCTTTCCGACCAGTCGGCCGGAACCGCCTTGATGAATTCCAGCTCCTTGGGATGCGCGGCCAGCGTCTCGATGAAGTCGGCGGCCATCTGGATCGGGGAATAGATCGCCAGATACAGACCCAGCTGCTTGGCCAGTGTCGAGGCGTGCGGCACGCCTTCCGCGCCGACCAGGCTGAGCACGCCGGGGGTATAGTCCATCGGCCCGGACAGCATCCGGGTATAAACCAGCGTCGCTTCATGCGCGGGGCCGTTCGCGAACTGGCCCCAGGCGTTGTATTCCATCCCGCGCGCGCCTTCGCGGGCGACCCAATTGGGGTAGGTGCGGCGCAGGCCGGTGTCCTTCACCGGTTCGTGCGGGTTGACCGCGACCTTGTATTTGGCCGCCGTTTCCACGACTTTCAGGTGGTGGCGGACCTGCACCTGCCCGTCGTGGAATTCCATCCGGGTTTCGTCCGGCGTTTCGCCGGCCGCAATGATCCCGCCCGCATCGGCGACATATCCGGTCTTGACCACGTCGACGCCCAGCGCGCCATAGAGCTTCATCGCGTCGTCCAGCTGCTGCTCATAGACCTTGATGTTGCCGCCGGTTTCGTGGTGGCCGATCAGGTGGACGCCCTTCTTGCGGGCATAGTCGGTCACCGCCTTCAGGTCGAAATCGGGGGTGGCTTCGGTAAAGCGGAACTGGTCGCCGGTGCCGAACCAGTTGCCGTTCCAGCCTTTGTTCCAGCCTTCGACCAGCACGCCGCGGAAGCCGTGTTTGGCCGCGAAATCGATGTACTGCTTGGTGCGTTCGGTGGTTGCGCCGTGCTTGGGTCCTTCGGCCCAGGTCCAGTCGCCCCGGATCATGCCCCACCAGATGCCGATGTACTTGGCCGGCTTGAACCACGATACGTCGCCCAGCTTGTTGGGCTCGTTGAGGTTCAGTTCCAGATCGTTCTCGACGATCCCGGCGGCATCGTCGCCCACCCGCATCGTCCGCCACGGCGTGGCGAAGGGTAGGTCGCGGACCACGCTGGGGCCGTGCGAGGAGGGGGAGAGCGTGGCGCGAAACTTCTGCCCGTCGGCGCGCTTGAACCACATCCCTGCGTAATCGACCAGCGCCGCTTCGTGGAACGCCAGATGGGTGCCGTCGTCCAGCTTCATCGTGATCGGAGTGTGTGCGGTGGCCACGGCGTCGATCGCGGTCTTTTGATAGATCTGCTCGTACCGGTTCCACTCGCCGCCGGGAATCCACCAGGCGGTGCCCTTGGGGGCGATGTCGAACTCGGTGATCTCGTCCGCGATTTTGGCGGTCTTCATGCCCGGCTGCTCGGGCAGCTCATAGCGAAAGCCCACCCCGCCATCGAACAGGCGGAAGCGCACATTCATCAGGTGCCCGCCCCATTCGTCCGACTGGCGGAACCGGATCAGCACTTCGTTGTAGTGATCGCGGACATAGCGCCGCTCACCCCACGGCTGTTCCCAGGTGCTGTCACCGCTGCCGCGTTCCTCGCCCGTGATGGCAAACCCGCGTTGCAGGCCGATCCGGTCGGCCATGATGAAGCCCAGTTTCGACGGCGCGATCAGCAGCTTGCCCTTGCGGGTGATCGACCAATGCGGGCGGGCGTCGCTGTCGGTCGTGACGGTCAGCACCAGACTGCCATCGGGCGAGGTGGCGGTTACCGTGGGCCGGGCGGGCTGGGCCGTCTGGGCCAAGGCGGGGGCGGCGACGGAGAGCAGAACTCCCGCCGTGATGGAACGCAGCAGTTGCATGGGGACTATTCCTTCTCCCGGATCAGCACGGCGCCGAAGGGCGGCAAATGCCCCGGCGACGCGCCATTGATTGCCATCAGGGCCGGTCCGGTCTGCGCCAGATCAGCGGGCCACGCGGCAGGCTGTGCGGTCATGTTGAAGACCGCGAAAATCGTATGGCCATCGGCCTCGCGCCGCAGCACCAGCCGGGCCGCGTCGGCCAGTTCGACCGTGCAGGCACCGTGGCGCAGCGCGGGGTTCGCGCGCCGCAGCATCAGCAATTCACGCGTGAGATTGAGCAGCGAGGCCGGATCGCCATCCTGCCGGTCGACCGCGCGGGCCAGGTTGTCCTCGCCCAGCGGCAGCCAGGGTTGGCCGCTGGTGAACCCGCCGTGCTCATCTTGCGCCTGCCAGGGCATCGGCGTGCGCGCGCCGTCGCGCGACAGGGTCAGCGGCCAGTTGGCGATGGCTTCCGGGTCTTGCAGTTGCTCGAACGGGATGTCGACCTGCGTCAGCCCCAGTTCCTCGCCCTGATAGATGATCACGTTGCCGCGCAGCGCGGCCAGCACCGCGATTTTCAGGCGGGCAAAGGCCTCGCGCTCGTCCGGCGCGCACCAGCGCGACAGGGCGCGCGGGGCGTCGTGGTTTTCGAACGCCCAGCTGGGCCAGCCCATGCCGGGGCGATCGGGCCAGTCGGCCAGCGCGGTTGCGACCAGTTCCGGCGTCAGCGCCGGGGCATAGAGGAAATCGAACCCATAGGCGCTGTTCAGCCGCTTGTGCCCGTGGGTGTAGAGCTGCATTTCGCGCAAGGCGTCCTGCCCGCCCACTTCCGCGACGGTGAAGATCGCGTCGTATTCGTCCAGCACGTCGCGGATGCGCTCTATGAAGTGGGGCACATCATGGTGCGACTGGTTGTGCTTGCGCAGCTGGAAATCGAACGGGCGGGTGCGGGGGGTGCCGTCATCAGGGGCGGGCGGATTATCCGTCAGCTTCGGGTCGTGCATCGTGAAGTTCAGCGCGTCGAGCCGGAAGCCATCGACCCCCCGGTCCAGCCAGAACCGCGCCACGCCCAGCAGCGCATCCTGCACTTCGCGCGAATGGCAGTTCAGTTGCGGCTGGCTGCTCAGGAAATTGTGCAGGTAATATTGCCCGCGCCGCGCGTCCCACGTCCAGGCCGGGCCGCCAAACACCGATTGCCAGTTCGACGGGGGCGAACCTTCGGGCTTGGCGTCGGCCCAGACATACCAGTCCGCCTTGGGGTTGTCCCGGCTGGAGCGGCTTTCCGCGAACCAGGCGTGCTGGTCCGAAGTGTGGGCATAGACCTGATCGATCGTCACTTTCAGCCCGCGCGCGTGGGCCTCGCGGATCAGCTCGTCGAAATCGGCCAGCGTGCCGAAGATCGGATCGACATCGCAGTAATCGGCCACGTCATAGCCGAAATCCTTCATCGGCGAGGTGAAGAACGGCGAGAGCCAGATCGCATCCACACCCAGCGCGGCGACGTAATCGAGGTGGCGGGTCACGCCCTTGAGGTCGCCGATCCCGTCGCCGTTCGCATCGGCGAAGCTGCGCGGATAGATCTGATAGATCGCGGCGCCCTTCCACCATTGCACGGCGGCGGCGGGATGGGGGGCAGTGTCCAGGCGGGTCATGCGGTTCATGGCGGGGGAAATCAGTCCTTCGCGGCGCAGACGGCAAAGCCGAACGGCGGCAGGGTAATGGTCATGCTGCCGGGCGCGTTCGCTTCTACCGGGCATTGCCCGGCAAGGGGAGCGAAGTTCAGGCTGGCGGGCTCGACTGCAACCGTATTCGTGACCGGCTGGGCCGAGGTGTTGTAGGCCAGCACCACTTCGCGGCCGGTCTTGGGGTCGAAACGCGAAACCACCAGCAGCCCCGGCTTGTCGGAAAAGTGGCGAATGCGGGTGAGGCCCGATTGCAGCGCGGGGGTGGACTGGCGCACATCAACCAGCGCGGCAATGTGGCGATAGAGCGGGTGGGACGGATCGAAATTAGACTGCGCGGTGGTCGCGTCGGTCCCGATCAGGTCATTGTCGTTATAGACCGCCACCTTGGACGGGAACATGTCCTCGCGCGCCAATTGGTCGTTGCCGTCCGAAACGAAGCCCTGCTCATCGCCGTAATAGATCACCGGCACCCCGCGCAGGGTCAGCAGCATGGCATGGCCCAGCGCGACGCGGGCCAGCAGTTCCTCGTCGCTGGCAGCCGGGTTGGCCTGCTTCACGAACATCGAAAAGCGCCCGAAATCGTGATTGCCCAGGAACGTCGGGAGGCGCGTTGCGGCGGGGGCGCCGCCTTCATAGAGCGCATCGTCCTCCAGCAGGCGGGCGAACACATCGGTCCCGGCCTTGCCAGATACCACCCGCTGGGCGGCGGCGGCGAAAGCCATGTCGAGGTTGCTGGGCAGCCCAGCGATCCGCGTCCAGCGCGCAGTCAGCGCGGGATCGACATCGCTGGTCGCGACTTCGCCGAAGATGTGGAAGTTGGGAATGCCCTTCGCCCGCGCCGTTTCCAGCATGGCGGGGACAAACGCCTGCCAGAATTCCGGGTTCACGTGGCGGGCGGTGTCGATCCGGAACCCGTCGATCCCGAACCGTTCGATCCAGCTGGCATAGATCTCGATCATGCCCTGAACCACGCGCGGACTTTCCGTCGCCAGATCGTCCAGCCCGACGAAATCGCCATAGAGCGAGCTTTCGCCGACCCAGTTGGTGTCGCCGCGGTTGTGGTAATGGATCGGATCGTTCAGCCAGGCGGGGACTTTCACCGTCTCCTCGCCCTTGGGGACATAGGGTGTGTAGGCAAACGTGGGGTCGGTCAGCCTGGCCCAGTTTTCGGGGCTGAAATCGGCATCGCCGTTGAAGCCGGGATTGATCGCCGCGCCCTTCAACCCGCCCCGCCGCGAAAACGGATAGTCCGCCTTGCCGCGATAGGCATAGCTGGCCGCGTCGCCCTCCCGGTAGCGGATCACGTCCGCCGTGTGGTTGGCGATGATGTCCATGTAGACCTTCATCCCGCGCGCATGGGCGGCGTCGACGAAAGCCTTGAATTCGGCGTTGGTGCCGAAATGCGGATCGACCTGGGTGAAATCGGTCACCCAGTAGCCATGATAGCCCGCGCTTTCATCGCCCTTCGGCCCTTGCACCGGCTTGTTCTTGAAGATCGGCGCGAACCAGATCGCGGTCGCGCCCAGGCCTTGAATATAGTCGAGCCGCTGGGTCAGCCCCTTCAGGTCGCCGCCGTGGTAGAACCCCTTGGCGGTGGGGTCATAGCCAGTGGAGAGCCGATCCCCCTTCAGCCCACCCTTGTCGTTCTTCGGATCGCCGTTCTCGAACCGGTCGGGCAGGACGAAGTAGACCACCTCCTGTTCGGGGGTGCGGGCGCGGAAATCTGTGGGCGCGGGCGTCTGCGCGGTGGCGGGAATCGCCATTGTCAGGGCGCTGGCAGCCAGCAGGAAGGATCGGATCATGCGGCTTCTCCGGTGGTCTGGGCGGCGGCGCAAAGCCGCGCGACTACGTCGATGTGCTGGGCGGCGGGGCGGGCCTGCTCGATCGCGCTGCCTTCCAGCAGGGCCATGAATTCGCGCAGCTTGTCTTCGGGCATGGCGTCGGCGGCGGCGTTCCAGCTTTCGGGCAGCACGCCCTGGCCCACCAGCACCTGGAACCAGCCCACTTCGGTGAACAGTTCCTCGTGATGGTGGTGGATGAAGCCGCCGCTGCGGAACTGTTCGATCCGTGCGGCCAGACTGTCCGGGATCGCCATCGCCCGGCAGTGGTCCCAGAATGGTTCCCCCACGCGGCCATTGGCCTTGTAGTGCAGGATCAGGAAATCGCGGATGCTGGCGAATTCGAAATCGGCCTGCCGGTTGAATTCGTCCACCAGCGCGGGCGCTACGGGGCCGCGCGGCAGCATCCGCAGAAAGCGGGACAAGGTGGACTGGATCAGGTGGATGCTGGTCGATTCGAGCGGTTCCATGAACCCGCTCGCCAGCCCGACGGCCAGGCAATTGCGGTGCCACAGCTTGCGGCGCTTGCCGGTGACAAAGCGCAGCGGCTTGGGCTCGGCCAGCGGCTTGCCGTCCAGATTGGCCAGCAACGTGGCGGCGGCTTCGTCCTCGCCCATGAACTGGCTGCAATAGACCATGCCGTTGCCGATGCGGTGCTGCAACGGAATGCGCCATTGCCACCCGGCAGTGCGCGCGATGGAGCGGGTGAACGGCGTGAAATCGCCCCCGGCCTCGCACGGCACCGCCATGGCCCGGTCGCAGGGCAGCCAGTGCGACCAGTCGTCATAGCCGGTCTGCAATTCCTGCTCGATCAGCAGGCCCTGAAAGCCGGAGCAGTCGATGAAGAAATCGCCCGCCAGCCGCGTCCCGGCCTCGGTCGTGACGGCGGCGATGTCACCCGTCTCGCCGTGGCGCTCGACGCGCGCGATCCGCCCTTCGATCCGCGTGACGCCCAGCCCTTCGGCATAGCGGCGCAGGAACGCGGCATAGCGGCCGGCGTCGAAGTGGTAGGCATAGGGCACGTCGACCTGGCCTTCGCCCTGCGGCCCATGCGGCATCCGCCCGGTGCGCGCGGCGAGTTCGTTGACGCTGTAGCGGGCCAGCGGCTTGGCAAACCCGGCGGCATGCGCTCGCGCCCAGTGGTCGCGGAACGGCACCAGCCCGAACTGCCGCCCGATCTCGCCAAAGGCGTGCATGTAGCTGTGGCCGGGCACCAGCCAGCCGTCGAAGGAAATGCCCAGCTTGAACGAGCCATTGGTGGCGCTCAGGAACGCGCCCTCGTCAATGCCCAGCGCGGCGTTGAACACGCGGATCGCGGGGATGGTCGCCTCGCCCACGCCGACGGTGCCGATCTCTTCGGATTCGACCAGTGTGATGCGATAGGCGGGCGGCGCGCACCGCGCGAGCACGGCGGCGGCCATCCAGCCAGCGGTCCCGCCGCCGACAATCACGATGTTATAGGGCTGCTGGGCGGTCATGCGCACTCCTTTGGGCAAGGGTCACCCCATCGGGGGCAGGAGGGCAAGCTTGAAATCAGGAGGTTGGGTGGGCGGGGGCCGGTTTCCCGGACACCCCGCCGCCCCGCAGTTCATCAGAACTTGTAGGAGAACCCGGCCAGGAACCGGCGACCATACGTCTGATAGTCGATCACCTGCCGGACATCGCCCGGGTTGGTGGTGACGAACGGCTCGTTCGTCAGGTTCTGGCCCTGGATGTAGAGCGACAGACCCTGCAGCGCGCTGCCTTCCTGGAAGTCATAGCCGATCTGTGCGTCGAAGATCGTTTCCGGCGCCGCACGGCGGCGGACACGGTTCGCGGCAAAGCCCGACACTTCACCCACGAAGGTGGAGCGATAGCGCATCGAACCGCGGACGTTGAACCCGTTCTTCTCGAAGAACAGCGTGGCGTTGGCCACCCACTTCGAATAGCCCGGCAGGTCTTCCGCCGCAGCGCCCGGGGTCGGCGCGATCTTCGTTTCGGTGTAGGAAACGCCGCCCGTCAGGCCAAAGCCTTCCAGCGCCGGGGTGATCGCGTCGAACGGCAGGGTGCCGGCCAGTTCCAGACCATAAAGTTCGCCGCCCTTGCCGTTGATCGGCTGGTTGATGATCGCGGTCGGCGAAACGGCGATCCCGGCCGGCGGCGGAGCCAGCACCAGCGTGCTGCTGGGCATGGTCACGTCCTGATTGTAGACGTAGCTCTTCAGGTCCTTGTAGAACAGCTGCAGCGCCAGATAGCCCTTGCTGCCGAAGTACTTTTCGACCGTCAGGTCCACCGCGTTGGCGCGCCACGGACGCAGCGCCGGGTTGCCCGAACCGCCGGTGATGAACGCGGTCGGCACGCCCGCCACCGTGGCGAAGGTGTAGCCGAAGCTCAGCGAGTTCTTCATGTCGTCCATGCGCGGACGGATGATTTCGCGGGCCGCGGCAAAGCGCACCACCAGATCGCTGGGGAAGCGCAGCGACAGGTTCAGGCTGGGCAGCCAGTCGGTGTAGCGCACGCTGTCACGCTGCTGGGCGGAACCGATGTTCGGCGCGCCGTTGGCCAGAGTGCCCAGATAGACGGCGCTGGCGCCGACCGACTTCTGCTCGGTCACGATCGCCTGGACGCCGATGTTGCCGGTCAGGTCCGCCGAACCCAGCGTGCCCTTCAGGTTGGCCTGGAGATAGGGGGTGAGCAGGCGTTCGCTGATCGAATAGCTCTTCACCACCACGTCGCCATAGGCGTTGGGCACCAGCTTGTAGATCCCGCCGTTGAGCAGCGCGAGCGGATCATAGCTGATCATCGGGCCAAGGCCGAGGTACGACAGGTTGGTCGTGCCAAGACGGTACTGCGACGGCACGGCAACGCTGGTGGTGCCGTTGGTGTTGGCGGCCAGGCCCAGGAACGCTTCGTCCGGGGTCAGCGACTTCGACCGGTTGGTGTAGTTCAGGCCGAGCTGGACCGAGGAGATGAACCCTTCCATGTCCTTGCGCACTTCGGCGCGGGCCTGCCAGATCTGGTCCTTGATCAGGCGGTTGTTGTAGTAACCGTCCTGGCCGTTGGTGATCGTGGTGCCGTTCGGCGCGATCTGGTTGCCGCCCCAGCCCTGCGGGCTGGTCAGCAGGATCAGGTTGTAATCGCCATAGTTCAACGTCGGCTTGAACACGGTGCCCTTGGCGGTGCTGGTGAAGCCGATGCTGTCGGTCGCGCCCACCGCGTTACGGCCGGTGCCCGAATAGCTTTCCATCGACAGCTCGTTGCGGTCGGTCTTCGAATAGGACAGGTCGAACAGGGCGTTCCAGCCGTCTTCGCCTTCGTACTTGTTGTTCCAGCCAAACGAATAGAGCTTGGCGTGGCGCTGGAAGATGTCGTTGCGGACCACGCCCTTCACGCCGTTGAAGGTGCCGGACGTGACGAAGCCGTTGTTGACCTGCGCGCCGCTCAGCGTGGCGGCGGACCAGTAGAGCGGCAGTTCGATGCCGCGCTTCACCTGGTCGTCCTTGAAGTCCGAATAGAACGCATCAAGCGTGGTGGTGAAGCTGTCCGCCGGCTTCCACTGCAGAGTGCCGTTCAGGCCGAAGCGGGTCAGCGTGGTCGAGGTGTTGTACGACTTCGACCCGCCGATCACCGCGCCGTTGCCAGTGCCGGGATAGCCCCAGGCGTTGAATTCCTGGATCTGGTAGGGTTCGTCGACATAGCTGGCGCCCAGCGCAATGCCGATCGTGTCATCGGCGAACTGATCGACGTAGATCCCGTTGACGCGGTAGCCGAATTCCTTCGACCCGGCGTTCAGCTTGCCCAGGTCCGCGTAAGAGCCGCGCGCACCGATCGAGATGATCCGCTTGCCAGCGTCCAGCGGACGGATCGTGCGCATGTCGACCGTGCCCGACAGGCCCTGCCCCACGAGCGAGGCCATCGGCGACTTGTAGACGTTGACCTGGCTGACGACTTCCGACGGATACTGGTCGTATTCCACCGCGCGGTTGTCACCGGTGGAGGTCTGTTCGCGGCCGTTGAGCAGCGTGGTCGAAAAGTCCGGGGCAAAGCCGCGGATCGTGATCGAGTTGGCGCGGCCCGAAACGCGCTGCGAGGTCAGGCCCGGCAGACGGGCGATCGATTCCGCGATCGAGGCATCGGGCAGCTTGCCGATGTCTTCCGCCGAAATCGATTCGACCACCTGGTCGGCGGTCTTCTTCTTGTTGACGGCGCTTTCCAGTGCGGCGCGGAAACCCGTTACGACGATTGCCCCATCGGCGTCGGCGGCGGTTTCCTCAGCCGCGGTGTCCTGCGCGAAAGCCGCGCCCGGCAGCGCCACGGCGCTGATGGCGATGGCAATGGCGGAAACGCCAAGGCCACCAGAAATCTTGGTGCGAAGTGCCACGATCACTCTCCCTAAATCCGCCGGAATTGCAAAGGTCCCGGCGGCTAACCCCGTTAAGGCAGATGGAGTCCAGTCCCGGTCTCACCTGCATGGGAACGGGCCAATACGGCGCGCAGGGGGCGGGCAGGAAGATGGCATACGTATACGCATATTATGCGCGGCCCCGCGCTGTGACGGCAAAGACGCGCTTTGTATGCGGTGCTTACGGTTTAGGTGGAGCTGCTTTTGCGCACGATCAACCGGGCCGGGATCGTGCGGTTGCTGACCGGGCGGTCTTCGATCTGGGCCAGCAGCGTTTCGACCAGCAATTCGCCCGCGCCCTTCAAATCCTGGCTGAGCGTGGTGAGCGGCGGGTTGGTCATGCTGGCGGCGGGCTGATCGTCAAAGCCGACGATGGCGACGTCCCCCGGCACGGAGCGCCCCGCCGCGACCAGCGCGCGCATCGCGCCGATGGCGATCAGGTCGCTGGCGGCGAAAATCGCGTCGAACGCGGCCCCGCTGGCCAGCAGCTGTTCGGCGGCGCGCTGGCCTGCGTCCTCGTAGCTGATCGCGTCCAGTTGGAGGGCCGGATCGACCGGCAGTCCGGCCCCCGCCAGCGCCTCGCCCAGCCCGCGATAGCGGTCGGCAAATTCGGGATAATGATCGTCAGCCTGCCCCAGAAAGGCGATGCGGCGGCGGCCCTGCGCGATCAGATGCTCCCCCGCCAGCCGTCCCGCGCCGACGTTGTCAGACCCGACTGTTGCGCCGATATTGTCATCGCGCACCGATCCCCAGCGGACGAAATGGGTTTCATGGCCGACCAGCTCGGTCAGGCGTTCTTCGTACAGCGTGTAATCGCCATACCCCAGCAGGATCAGCCCGTCGGCGCGGTGGCTGTCCTGATAGCGGACGTGCCAGTCATCCTCCATTTTCTGGAATGAAATCAGCAGGTCCAGCCCGCGATTGGCGCAGCTGCGGGTGATCGATCCGAGCATCGCTAGGAAGAACGGGTTGATCTTGGATTCGTCGGGCGTCTGCTCTTCGAAAAACAGCAGCGCGATGGTGTTGGAGCGTTGCGAGCGCAGCGAGGATGCGTTCTTGTCGACCGAATAGTTCAACTCGCGGGCGATCGCTTCGATCCGCTCACGCGTGGCCAGGCTCACCGAGCGCGACCCGCGCAAGGCGCGGCTGACGGTGGGCTGCGAAACGCCCGCCAGATAGGCGATATCGAAACTCGTCGGCTTGCTCGACGGCTTGCGGCCCATGCGCTCTCCCCGTCCCGATGGCGCTGTTACGCCGTCAAAGATGGACGCAGACTAAGCGCGGGGCAGTCTGGCGGCAAGTGCGGGTTTTGGGGGGTATTTGCTGGGTGCGCCAATCGCCTCCGCGATTGGCTTGCTGTGCCATCCCGCTCCCCCGCCCGAAGTTGTTTATTGGGTGCGGACAGGCCATCCGGCCTGTCCTTGCGGCACCAGCCCGCTCCCCCACCCGACCACCCACGGAAGTGTATCCTGAATGGGTGGCCGGGTGGGGGAGCGGGCTGGTGCCGCAAGCTATTCGCGGAGGCGAATAGCGCACCCCAACAAGAACGTATTCGTATGCGTGTTGTCCCCGGCCGCGCGCCGTGCAACGCAGGAGCCATAATTTCAGGGATCGAGGGCAAGGCATGGAAAAGCCGCGGCAGGGCTGGGCAGGGCTGTTCAACATCAGTTTCGGATTCTTTGGTATCCAGATCGGCTTCGCGCTGCAAAACGCGAACATGAGCCGGGTGTTCCAGTCGCTCGGCTCAAGCCTGGACGATCTGCCCGCGCTGTGGGTCGCCGCGCCGCTGACGGGCCTGCTGGTGCAGCCGATCATCGGGCACTTGTCGGATCGCACCTGGCTGGGCAGGCTGGGGCGGCGGCGGCCCTATTTCCTGCTGGGGGCGGTGCTGGCGGCGCTTTCGTTGTTCGCCATGCCCCAAAGCGACGCGCTGCTGATCGCGGCGGTGCTGTTGTGGGTGCTGGACGCCAGCCTCAACATCTCGATGGAGCCGTTCCGCGCCTTTGTGGGCGATATGCTGCGCAAGGACCAGCACACCGCCGGTTACGCGGTGCAGACCGCCTTCATCGGCGCGGGCGCGGTGGTCGGATCGCTGTTTCCCTATGTGCTCGACCACTTCGGCGTGTCGAACGAGGCAGCGGCGGGCAGCATTCCCGATACCGTGCGGTTCAGCTTCTGGGCAGGCGGCGCGGCGCTGTTTGCCGCCGTGCTCTGGACCGTGCTGACGACGCGCGAATATTCGCCCGAGGAATTGCAGGCCTATGGCGATGAAGCCGCTCCCGTCGACGCCGGAGCCAGTCTGGCGGGCCGCTCCAGCGCCGCCCCGTTCTGGTGGATCGGCGCGGGCGCGCTGCTGGCGCTGGTGACCGAGCAATACGCGCTGGAAAAGGAAGTCTACCTGCTGGCGCTGCTGCTGATCGGCTACGGCCTGATCAGCCACATCGCAATCCGGCTGGCCCGCGCGGGACGCGGCGCGAACATGCTGTCCAGCATCGTCGGGGACTTTTCCGGGATGCCGGAGCTGATGAAGCGGCTGGCGCTGGTGCAGTTTTTCAGCTGGTCGGCGCTGTTCATCATGTGGATCAACACGACCCCGGTGGTGGCGCAGAACTTCTTCGGTTCGGCCGATCCCGCCAGCGCGGCCTATCAGGATGCGGGCAACTGGGTGGGTGTGCTGTTCTCGGTCTATAACGGCGTTGCAGCCGTCGCCGCGCTGACCCTGCTGCCCTGGCTGTCCCGCCGGATCGGCAAGGCGAAGACCCACGTCGCCTGCCTGCTGGCGGGCGCGGCGGGCTATGCCAGCTTCTTCGTGCTGACCGATCCCGCGCACCTGCTGTTCGCGGAAGTGGGCGTCGGCATCGCCTGGGCCTCGATCCTCGCCATGCCTTACGCGATCCTCGCGAGCAGCCTGCCGCAGGCGAAGCTGGGCATCTACATGGGCCTGTTCAACGTGTTCGTGGTGGTGCCGCAGCTGCTGGTGGCAACCGTGATGGGTTCGATCATGAAGGCGTTCTTCCCCGATCAGCCGATCTGGACCATGGCCTTTGCCGCCGGAACGCTGGTGCTGGCCGCAGCGGCGATGCTGCGGGTTAAGGTGCCGGGCGAAGTTTGAGCGGTAAGGGGTGAGGGGTTATCCCTCGCCCCGCTCCGCCGGGTCCTCGTGCAGCCACGCCGCGTGGCGGGGCGCGCGTTTGGTGGCGGCCCATTCGTTGAGCATTACCGGGGCCAGCGCGCGCAGTTCGGCGTACTGGTCGGGCGTGCCGATGTTGCAGGCCAGTTCCAGCCGGTGGCCGTTGGGATCGAAGAAATAGATCGAGCGGAAGATGCCGTGGTAGGTCGGCCCCAGCACTTCGATCCCCTGCGCCTCGATATGCGCTTTCGCCGCGAGCAGCGCGTTCAGGTCCTCGACCTCGAACGCCAGGTGCTGAACCCATTCGGGGGTGTTGGCATCGCGGCCCATTTCGGGCTGCTGCGGCAGTTCGAAAAACGCCAGCACGTTGCCGCCGCCGCAATCGAGGAACACGTGCATGTAGGGATCATAGGCCCCGGTGGACGGCACGTGATCCTCGGCAAAGGCGGTGGTGTAGGTCATCCCCAGCACGCGGGAATACCATTCGACCGTCTCTTTCGCGTCGCGGCAGCGATAGGCGACGTGGTGGATGCGCTTGAGCGAGGGGGGCGGGCTCACTGACCGGCTCCTTCCACTTGCAGCGCGCCGCGCCGCAGCTGGTCGCGTTCCATGCTTTCGAACAGCGCGGTGAAGTTGCCTTCGCCGAACCCTTCATCCTTCTTGCGCTGGATGAATTCGAAGAACACCGGGCCGATCTGCGTTTCGGAGAAGATTTGCAGCAACAGGCGCGGATCGCCCGCCGTGGTGGAGCCATCCAGCAGGATGCCGCGCCGCTGCAATTCGGCCACCGGCTCGCCGTGGCCGGGCAGGCGCTCTTCCAGCATCTCGTAATAAGTCGCGGGCGGGGCGGTCATGAACGGGGTGCCGAGCGCTTTCAGCTGGTCCCACGCGCCGATCAGGTCGTCGCAGGCAAAGGCGATGTGCTGAATGCCCTCGCCGTTGTAGGCACGCAGGAATTCGTCGATCTGGCCGCCGCCGGCCTTGCCCTCTTCGTTCAGGGGAATGCGGATCTTGCCGTCGGGCGCGGTCATCGCCTTGCTGGTGAGGCCGGTATATTCGCCCTTGATGTCGAAATAGCGGATCTCGCGGAAACCGGCGATCCGTTCATAGAACGCCGCCCAGTGCGCCATGCGCCCGCCATAGACGTTGTGCGTCAGGTGATCGATCGTGTGCAGCCCCGCGCCCACGGGGTGGCGGTCCACGCCGGGCAGCCAGACGAAGTCGATGTCATAGATCGACAGGTCGCCGTGTTCCTGCCCTTCATAGCGGTCGATCAGATAGATGATCGAGCCGCCGATCCCGCGAAACGCGGGCAGGCGCAGCTCCATCACCCCGGTGCGGCTTTCCACCGGCTCGGCCCCGCGCTCGATCGCTTGGGCGTAAGCCTTGGCCGCATCGCGCACGCGCCAGCCCATCCCGCAAGCGGACGGCCCATGTTCCTGCGCGAAATAGGCGGCCGGGCTGCGCTGCTCATAGTTGGCGATCAGGTTGATCCCGCCCTGCCGCCACAGCTGCACGTCCTTGGAACGGTGGTTGGCGACATGGGTGAAGCCCATCGCGGCGAACACCGGTTCCAGCAGGCCCTTTTCAGGCGCGCAGAATTCGATGAACTCAAAACCGTCGAGGCCCAGCGGGTTGTCGAACAGGTCGGCCATGGGGGAATGCTCCGCATTTCAAAAGTTGCATTTGAAACTAAGTGTGTGGAGCGGGGGAGTCAAGGTTGGGGCCGCGATGTGCGCCATCGCCCCCACCCCGCCTGTGCGGAACTTGTCGAGGCACTGTCCTTCACTTGGGGCCGCAGGGTTGGGCCGCAAAAAGAAGGGCAGTCCTTCGACAAGCTCAGGACGGGCGGGACTTCAGCCGAAGGGGGAGGCTTTACAGCACCGGCATCTGCTGGCTGCCACAGTGGAAACTGCCGCCACCCGCCAGCACGGCGTCTGCGGGCAAGCCGATCACGTCGCGGTCGGGGAACAGCTCCGCAATCGCGGCCACGCCGTCTGCATCGTGCGCGGTCCCGGCGGTGGGGACGACCACCAGTTTCGTGGTGATGGCAAAGTTCATGTAGCTGGCCGGTTCGATCCGCCCGTCCGTTTCCACCCGGCCGGGCGAGGGGACTTCGCGCACCGTCACGCCGAAGGCCTCGGCGCGGGCCTTGGCATCCGCATAGATCGCGGCGTTGGGATCGTTCGCCCCGGTCGCGCGCGGCAGGGCCAGCACGTTCGGCGCGACGAATCGGGCAAGGTTGTCGACATGGCCGTCGGTGTGATCGTTGATCAGCCCATCGCCCAGCCACAGAACCCGGTCGAACCCCAGGTCGCGGGCAAGGCGCATTTCCAGATCGGCGCGGGTCAGGTGCGGGTTGCGATTGGGGTTGAGTAGGCATTGCTCGGTGGTGGCGACCAGCCCGGTGCCATCGGTGTCGAGCGCGCCGCCTTCCAGCACCCAGTCGCAGGTCTCCACGGGCAGATCTGCGCTCATCGCCAGTTCCGCGCCGATTTCCTGATCGCCGTCCATCAGGTATTTGCCGCCCCAGCCGTTGAAGCCGAACCGGCGGGCGACCTGGCGCGCGCCGTCCTGCACCACCAGCGGCCCGGTGTCGCGCAGCCAGATATCGCCATAGCGGCGGATCTCGATCCGCACCGCGCCCGAACATAGCGCCCGCGCCCGCGCGGCGTTAGCTTCGTCCCGAACGATCAGGCGGGCTTCCTGCCCGCTGTCGGCCACTGCGCTGGCAAAGGCGGCGACCTGTTCCTGCGCGCGTTCCAGAAAGCCCGGCCATTCCACCGGATCGTGCGGAAAGCCGATCCACAGCCACTGTTGCGGATGCCATTCGGGCGGCATCCGCAGCGTTGATTGGGTCATGACGGCTTACTTCCCCGGCTTGGTCTTGGCGGCGCGGCTCTGGTCGCGGACCGCGCGGAATTCGTCGGTGGGGTGCCAGTTCGGCCAGTCGGTGGTCATCGCCAGCATCCGGCCGAGGCGGTAATAAAGCTCGCCTTCCTGCACGATGCCCGACCAGTCCCACTTGCCGTTATATTCATCGCTGGCCTGGTGATAGTCCGTGCTGTTGTAGGCCCCGCCCGCCGCATCGGCAGCGGCCTTGCCGCCCGGCACCCAATCGCTGCCGCGCCCGACATAGAACATCGGCACGCCGCGCTTGGCCATGCTGAAATGGTCGGAGCGGTAGTAATAGCCGCGCTCGATGTGTTCTTCCGGCGCAAGGGTCAGCTTCATCTCGGCCATTGCGGCCTTGAGGTAGCGGGTGAGGTCGGACTTGTCGCCGCCGGTCACCTGCACGTCGCGGGCGGGCTGGCCCGGCATCAGCGCGTCCATGTTCACCCCGCCGACGGTCTTGTTCAGCGGGAAGGGCGGGTTCTGGGCATAGAATTCAGACCCCAGCAGGCCCGATTCTTCCAGCGTTACCGCCAGGAACACCTGGCTGCGATCGGCCGGGCCGGCCTTGACGTTGGCCTGCGCCAGCGCGGCCAGCATCGCGGTGCCGGTGGCGTTGTCGACCGCGCCGTTGCAGATGTCATCGCCCTTGGCGTTGGGCTTGCAGCGGCCCAGGTGATCCCAGTGCGCGGTGTAGAGCACGTATTCGTCCGGGCGCTTCTTGCCCGGCAGCACCCCGATCACGTTGCGCGACTGACCCCGGCGGATCTGGTTGTCGAACTTCAGGCTGGCCTTCAGCCCCAGCGGGACCGGCTTGAAGCCCTTCTGCTTGGCAGCGGCGGTCAGTTGGCCCAGGTCCTGACCGGCGGCGGCGACGATCTGCCTGGCGACGTCCTGCTGGACCCACCCGTTCGCGGCGGTCTGGTCCATCGCGTCGTTGGGCTTGGCCACGAAATACTGCGCCCCGGTCCAACTCGATTCGACCACGTTCCAGCCATAGGCGGCGGGGAAGGTATCATGCACGATCAGCGCGCCTGCCGCGCCTTGCCGGGCGGCTTCCTCGAACTTATAGGGCCAGCGGCCATACCAGGTCATCCGGCGCCCCTTGAACAGGCCGTCCTCGCCCTCTTGCGCCCAGTCCGGGTCGTTGACGAGGATGACCGCGATCTTCCCCTTCATGTCGATCCCGGCATAGTCGTTCCAGCCGAGTTCCGGGGCGTTGATGCCATAGCCGACGAACACCAGTTCGGCATCGCGGATGTCGGTCTGCGGCGTGACGCGATAGCTGCCGGCGACGAAATCCTTGCCATAGGCGAACAGCATCGTGTCCTTTCCGCCGGTCACGGCGAGGCCAGCGCTGTTCTGCGCGGTGATTTCCACGGTGGGGACATCCTGCGTCCAGCTGCCCTTGTTGCCGGGCTGAAGGCCCGCCGCCTTGAACTTCTCGATCAGGTAGGCAACCGTCTTGTCCTCACCCGGCGTGCTCGGCGCGCGGCCCTCGAATTCGTCCGAGGCGAGCGTGCGGACCATCTCCTCCAGCAACTGTTCCGATACCGGCACCGGCTTCACCACCGGGATCGGCGCGGGCTTGGCGGTGGCGGCGGTTGAAACGGCCAGCGCGGACGCGGCCAGCAGGGTCAGGCGAAGCTTCATAAGGTGATGGCTCCAACAGGTGCGACAGTTGCCCGCCGATTGGCAGGTCCGCGCGGCCCCCGCAAGCGCGCGTGCGACGAACGACTTGATTGCCCGACGATCAGCGGGCATCGCGGGCCGTGATGACTGCTGCCACTACCCCTGCCGCCGACTGGACCGGAGCACTGGCGCGGGCGCGGGCCCACGCACCCTACCTTGCCACGGGGCTGGACCGCCTGCCGGGGCTGGAAGCGCTGCTGGCCGCCGGGGACGGCAACGGCGCGCTGGGCTGGGCCAAGGCTGCCGGGGCGGACTGTGACAGCGTGGGCAGTGCGCTGCGCCGGGAGAAGCTGGCGCTGGCGGTTGCGCTGGCGGTGGGCGATCTGGCCGGAGCATTCCCGCTGCTGACCGTGACGGAGGAATTGTCCGCCTTTGCCGACCGGTCGCTCGATGCCGCGATTGCCGATGCGATCCGCCGCCGCGTGCCCGATGCGGAGCCTGCGGGGTTCCTCGCGCTCGCGCTGGGCAAGCACGGCGCGCAGGAACTGAACTACTCGTCGGATATCGATCCGATCCTGCTATATGACCCGGCGCTGCTACCCCGGCGCGAGCGCGACGAACCGGGCGAGGCGGCACAGCGCGTCGCCCGCGCGCTGATGGAAACGATGAGCCACGTCACTCATGAGGGCTATGTCTTCCGGGTTGATCTGCGGCTGCGTCCGGCAAGCGAGGTCAGCCCGCTGGCGATTCCGATCGAGGCGGCGCTGAGCCATTACGAAAGCTCTGCCCTGGCGTGGGAGCGCGCGGCCTTCATCCGGGCGCGGGCCTGCGCGGGCGATGTCGCCGCGGGCGAGGCGTTCCTGGCCGCGATCCGTCCGTTCGTATGGCGCAAGAGCCTGGATTTCGGCGCGATTGCGGAAATCGGCCGGCTGACGGGCCGCATCCGCGCCAGCCACGGCGGCCCGATGGTGCCGGGGCCGGGGTTCGACCTCAAAAAGGGGCGCGGCGGCATCCGCGAGGTGGAGTTCTTCGCCCAGACCCATCAGCTGATCCACGGCGGACGGCAACCGGCGCTGCGCCTGCGCGGCACCCGCGCCACGCTGGATGCGCTGGCCGACGTCGGGCTGATCGACCCCGCCGATGCGGTGCTGCTGGGCGAAAGCTATGACCGGCTGCGGCAGGTGGAGCACCGCTTGCAGATGGTGGCCGACCAGCAGACCCACAAACTGCCGCTGGACCCCGCCGCGCTCGACAATGTCGCACAGCTGGACGGGCTGCCCGATGGCGCGGCGCTGGTCGCGGAATTGACCGCGATTACCGAGGAGGTCGGGCGGCGGTATGATCGGCTGATCGCCCAGCACGCGCAGGAAGGTACCGTCGTGGCGGTTGCCGCCCCGGCGGGCGAGGCGCTGGCCGGGGAGCTGCAGCGGCTGGGCTTTGCCGATCCCGCCGCGCTGGCCGCGCGCATCGCCAGCTGGCGCGACGGCAAGCTGCGCGCGCTGCGGACCGAGGCGGCCCGCGCCGCCTATGACGCGATTCAAGGCCCGCTGCTGACCGCGTTCGCCGCCTCGCCAGAGCCGGAGCGGGCGCTGCTCAGGTGGGAGGAACTGCTCGGCAATCTGCCCTCGGCGGTCAACCTGTTCCGCCTGCTGGAAGCACGGCCCGCGCTGCTGGAATTGCTGGCGCGGATTCTCAGCCTGGCTCCGCCGCTGGCCGATGCGCTGGCGCGGCGCGCGGACCTGCTCGATCCGCTGATCGACGCCAGTGCGTTCGACCTGCCGGGCGATGTGCCGACGCTGGTGGCGGAATTCGCGCGGGGCGAGACGGATGACGATTACCAGCAGGTGCTCGACCGGGTGCGCCGCCGGGTCGGTGAACGCCGCTTCGCGCTGGGCGTGCAGCTGGTTGAGGGCGCGCGCGATCCGATGGAAATCGGGCAGGGCCTTGCCCGCGTGGCGGAGGCCGCCCTCGCCGTGCTGGCCGACGCGACGATTGCGGAGTTTGAACGCGCGCACGGGCGGATCGCGGGCGGGCAGCTGGTCACGCTGGGGCTGGGGCGGATGGGCGGCGGGGCGCTGACCCATGCGTCGGACCTCGATCTGGTGTTCCTGTTCACCGGCGATCACGCCAGCGAAAGCGACGGGCGGCGGCCATTGGGCGCAACGCTCTATTTCAACCGGCTGGCGCAGCGGATAACCGCCGCGCTGTCGGTGCCGACCGCGGAAGGCGCGCTCTACGAAGTCGATACCCGGCTGCGCCCCTCGGGCGATCAGGGGCCACTGGCAGTCAGCCTGGGCAGTTTCGAGCGCTATCAGCGCGAACAGGCCTGGACGTGGGAACACATGGCGCTCGCCCGCGCCCGCGTGGTCTATGGCCCGCCCGAAGGCCGCGCCGCGCTGGAACGGATCGTCCGCGATGTCCTGACGCTGAAGCGCGATCCGGACAAGCTGCGCGGCGAAGTGCTGGAAATGCGCGCCCGCATGGCCGAGCACAAGCCGGCCAAGAGCGCGCTCGACGTCAAGCTGGCGCGGGGCGGGCTGGTTGATGTCGAATTCATCGCCCATTATCTGCAGCTGCGTGATGGTGCGGGGCTGGCGCCGTCGATCCCCGCCGCGCTGGCGGGGCTTGAGGAGGCGGGCCTTGTGCCGTCTTCGCTGCGCGCCGCGCACGGAGTATTGGGGCGCTTCCTGATCGCGGCGCGGCTGCTGGCGCCCGACGCGGAAACTCCGCCGCCCGCGGCGCGCGATGTTCTGGCCCGGGCCTGCGGCTGCCCCGGCTGGGATGCGCTGCTGGAGGCTCTGGCCCAATCGCGCCGCGCGGTTGCTGCCGTATGGCAGGCGACCTTTGGCGAAACACTGGAGATCGAATGATGAGCACGTTCCCTGCCGTTGGCGATACCCTGCCCGATGTGGCGATGACGACCCCTGATGGCAGCAGCGTCCGCCCGTCGGACTTTGCCGGGCGCAAGCTGGTGCTGTTCTTCTATCCCAAGGATGACACGCCCGGCTGCACCACCGAAAACAAGGACTTTTCCGAGCTGGCGGACCAGTTCGCGGCCGCTGGTACCGCGCTGCTGGGGGTGTCGAAGGACCCGCCGAAAAAGCACCAGAAGTTCATCGAAAAGCACGCCCTGACCGCGCCGCTGGCCAGCGATGCCGAGGAAGGCGGGCTGTCCGACGCGCTGGGCATCTGGACCGAAAAGTCGATGTACGGCCGCACCTACATGGGCATGGTCCGCGCGACCTACCTGGTCGGTCCCGATGGCCGGATCGCCCGGATCTGGGACAAGGTGAAGGTCAAGGGCCACGCCGCCGAAGTGCTGGCCGCTGCGCAGGCGCTGTAAGGCACAGATGATGCGTTCGGTGGGAGAGGCGATTCGCGCGGCATTGCTGACAGCCGATCCCACCGCCAAGGCTTTTGCCGCCCGGCAAGTCGCGCGGGATTGGGCTGCCGGGCGCCTGGCATTCGCGTTCGAAGCACCGTTGCCGGATCGTCCGGCGCGCCCCGATCATCCCGAGTTGCTGCCGCCGGGGCGGATGCCCAAGCGCCGCCGGGGCGGGTCCGAACGCGGGCGAATCGCACTGTGGCACGCGCTGGCGCACATCGAATTCGTCGCGATCGATCTGGCGCTCGACATGGCAGGGCGATTCGGGGCTGAAATGGGGCCGGGGTTCGTCTCCGATTTCCTGGCGGTCGCGGCGGACGAGGCGATGCATTACGCGCTGCTGGCGCGCAAGCTGCGCACGCTGGGCAGCCATTACGGCGCGCTCCCCGCGCACGACGGCTTGTGGGATGCGGCCCATGCCACCCGTCACGACGTTGCCGCGCGGCTGGCCGTGGTGCCGATGGTGCTCGAAGCGCGCGGGCTGGATGTTACCCCCGCCACGCTGGAACGGGTCCGTGCCAGCGGGGATGAGAGCGGCGCGCGAATCCTGCAACGAATCCTTGACGACGAAATCCGGCACGTCCGGTTCGGCACAACGCATTTCGCCGCAGTTTGCGCCGCACGCGGCGAAACGGCGCAAATCCTTTGGAAATCGTTGGTTGAGCAGCACTTCAACGGGGCCGTTAAGCCACCGTTCAACGACTCGGCGCGCGGTGAAGCCGGCTTACCGCGCAGTTTCTATGCCGGGGTTGCATCCTGATCCCGACCCCGCTTTACCGATGCTCAACGAGAAGGCGGGGGGTCCGACCATCTCAGTGAAACGGGTTCGTCCGGTCCTGTTCCGGCCAATTGGCCAGATGGGGCGGACCGGAAAAGCAAGGTAGTTTGAGTGGTCGCGATTACGCTTTTTGCCAAGGTCAAGACGGTTCTCGGCGCTGCCGCGGCACTTGCCAGCCTGACCTTCGCCAATCCCGTGCTTGCCAACAGCAGCGCTGCCGTGGCCGATGTCGCCGCTCCGCTGCGTGCCGCCCAGGCCGCCAAGCCCGCGCCGGCTGGCGATGAAGAATTCCGCCGCCTGTTCTCCAGCTGGAAGTCGATCGAGGGCGGCAATGCCGCGCTGGCGATCAACACTGCCGCTCCGGTCGCCACGAGCGACGTTCCGGCCGCTTCGCTCTCGGCTATCCTGCGCCCCAACACCGTTTCGATCCCGTCGCTGATGCCGGTTGCCGGCGCCAAGCTGAGCAGCGGTTTCGGCATGCGCAACCACCCGGTGCTGGGTGGCCGTCGTCAGCATCAGGGCATCGACCTGGCTCAGCCGACCGGCACGCCGATCCGCGCCACTGCCGATGGCGTGGTGGGCCGCGCTGACTGGTTCAGCAGCTATGGCCTGTTCGTCAGCCTGGAACACGGCGGCAGCATCGAAACCCGCTATGGCCACATGTCGCGCCTGAACGTGGCTGCCGGCCAGTTCGTCAAGAAGGGCGACATCATCGGTTACGTCGGTTCGACCGGCCGTTCGACCGGTCCGCACCTGCACTATGAAGTCCGCATCGCGGGCGTCGCGGTCAACCCGATCCCCTACATGCAGGGCGATTCGGTTGACAGCGAAAGCGAAGTCGCGCTGGGCGGCTCCAAGTAAGAGATTATCTTCCGCGCATCCGGGCGGAAGCCCCGGAGCGCAGATCAGCTTCGGGAGGATGCTGGGAAACGGGCGATGGGCAACCATCGCCCGTTTCTGTTTGTGCGCGCGGGGCGCACTTTTGCCGAATCCCCGGGATGTTTCGTCCGATTTGGATTGCGCGATTTAACCGATCGGTTAAACCATGACGCAAACGGCGATGATAGCCGTAGTTCGGAGAGTGACAGCCCATGCATCCTTCAGTTCACGCCAAGGCGAATCCCGATAAGCCCGCCATCATCATGGGGGCCAGCGGAGAGACGATTTCCTATGCCGAACTGGACCGACGCTCCAACCAGGTTGCCCAGCTGGTGCGGTCCAAGGGCATCAAGGTGGGTGAGACGATTGCCGTCTGCATGGAAAATCATCCGTGGTATTTCGGCGTCACCTGGGGCGCACAGCGCGCGGGGCTGCACTATGTCTGCGTGTCCAGCCGCCTGACCGCGCCTGAAATCGCCTATATCCTGGAAGATAGCGGGGCCAAGCTGCTGATCGGGTCGGCCTATCTCTCGCACACGCTGGATGAAGTGGCGAGGCTGGTGCCGGGCATCGCGCAGCTGCGGTTCGATGGGCCCGGTGCGCTGAGCGCCGAGGATGCGCTGGCCGCGCAGCCGGTTACCCCCATCGCCGATGAGCGCGCAGGGGTGGATATGCTCTATTCCTCTGGCACCACGGGCAAGCCCAAGGGGGTGAAGATCCCGTTGCCGGAAGACCCGGACATCGCGCAGATGAACTCGCTGGTCGGTCTCGCCAACATGGCGTTCGGCATTCAGCCCGGGGCGATCTATCTCTCGCCCGCGCCGCTCTATCACGCCGCGCCGCTGCGCTGGTGCATGACCGTTCACAAGCTGGGCGGGACCGTGGTGGTGATGGAACGGTTCGAACCCGAAGCCGCGCTGCAGATGATCGAGAAGTACAAGGTCACCGACAGCCAGTGGGTGCCCACGCACTTTGTCCGGATGCTCAAGCTGCCGGACGATGTGCGCGCGAAGTATGATGTCTCCAGCCTGAAATGCGCCATCCACGCCGCCGCGCCGTGCCCGGTGCCGGTCAAGCATGCGATGATCGACTGGTGGGGGCCGGTGCTCTACGAATACTACGCCGGGACGGAGGGCAACGGCTTTACCTTCATCACCAGTCAGGAATGGCTGGAGCGGCCCGGTTCGGTCGGCCGCGCGCTGACCGGGATCGTGCGCGTCTGCGACGAGAACGGCGATGAAGTGCCGCGCGGGACCGAGGGGCAGATCTTCTTCGAACCGGCCGAAGATACGGTGCCGTTCGAATACCACAACGACCCGGTCAAGACCGCGGAGAGCCGCAACAAGCACGGCTGGACCAGTCTGGGCGACGTCGGCTACCAGGACGAGGAAGGCTATGTCTTCCTGACCGACCGCAAGAGCTTCATGATCATTTCGGGCGGGGTGAACATCTATCCGCAAGAGATCGAGAACCTGCTGGTGCTGCACCCCAAGGTGGCCGACGCGGCCGTGATCGGTGCGCCCGATCCCGACTTTGGCGAACGGGTGGTCGCCGTGGTCCAGCCCGCCAACATGGCCGAGGCCGGACCCGACCTGGCGGACGAGCTGACCGCCTATCTGCGCCCGCAACTGTCGGGCGTGAAGATGCCGCGCCAGATCGATTTCCGCGAACAGCTGCCGCGCGAGCTGACCGGCAAGCTCTACAAGCGGCTGCTGCGCGACGAGTACAAGGCGGCTTATGAAGCGGCGCAGGCCGCGCAGTAACGATCCAACCTATCGGGCCCAGGCGCCGCAGAGCGCCGGGCCGGGAGAACAGCAATGACCATGCCCACTGCCTCGCCCGAGGCTGCCGTAGCGGTAATCGATCCCCGGTCCTATGCGGACTGGGACCCCTTGCTGGACCTGTTCGACCAGCTGCGCGCGCAAAGCCCCGTGGTGCGGATCGAAAGCCCCAGCGACGATCACGACCCGTTCTGGCTGGTCACCGGCTATGACGAGGTGATGAAGGTCAGCAAGGACAACGCGACCTTCCTGAACGCCCCGCGCGCGACGGTGTTCACCAACAAGACGGGGGAGCAGTTCGCCCGCCAGATCACCGCCCAGCAGGGCGAGGAAAGCCCCAATCTGGTCAGCTCGCTGGTCGTGCTCGACGCGCCCAAGCACCCCAAGCTGCGGCGGCTGACGCAGGAATGGTTCATGCCCAAGAACCTGCGCACGATCGAGGCGGACATTCGCGAACTGGCGAAGAAAACAGTCGACCGCCTGGTGGCCGCAGGGCCGGAGGCGGACTTTGTGCCGCTGGTGTCCGCGCCCTATCCCCTGCACGTGGTGATGCAGATTCTGGGCGTGCCGGAAGAGGACGAGCCGCGGATGCTGTTCCTGACCCAGCAGATGTTCGGCGGGCAGGACGAAGACCTCAACAAGTCTGGCCTTGCCAATCTGACGCCGGAACAGGTGTTCCAGATCGTGCGTGGTGCGGTGGCCGATTTCGAGGCCTATTTCGAAGGGCTGGCCGCACAGCGCCGGGCCAACCCGACCAGCGACGTGGCGACCATTCTGGCCAACGCGGTGATCGACGGCGAACCGATCAGCCCGCGCGATCTGGCGGGATACTACATCATCGTCGCGGCCGCCGGGCATGACACGACCTCTGCCTCCACTGCCGGGGCGATGCTGGCGCTGGCGCAGGACCCGGACCAGTTCGCGCGGGTCAAGGCCGACCGTAGCCTCGTGCCGGGAATCGTCGAGGAAGCGATTCGCTGGACCACCCCGGTGCAACACTTCATGCGCACGGCTGCCGCGGACGTGGAACTGGGCGGGGTGCAGGTGAAGGCGGGTGACTGGCTGATGCTGAACTACGTCGCGGCCAACCACGATCCGGCGCAGTTCGACAACCCCCGCAAGTTCGACGCCGCGCGCGAGGCCAACCGCCACGCCGCTTTCGGCGCGGGTGCCCACCAGTGCCTGGGGCTGCATCTGGCCCGGCTGGAAATGCGCATCCTGATCGACGCCCTGCTTGACCGGCTGGACAGCGTCGAGCTGGCGGGCGAGCCGAAGCGCGCCAAGAGCACGTTCGTCGGCGGGCTGAAGACCCTGCCGCTGCGGTTCAAGGCGAACTAAGCGCTGACCTCGCGCCATTCGCCGGGGGCGAGGCCGTCCAGTGTCCAGTCGCCGATGGCCCAGCGGACCAGTCGCAGCGTGGGGAAACCGGCGGCGGCGGTCATGCGGCGGACCTGGCGGTTGCGGCCTTCGCGGATGGTCAGGCGCAGCCAGCTGTCGGGCACGCTCTTGCGGAACCGGACCGGCGGATTGCGCGGCCACAGCACAGGCGGGACGATCCGCTCCACCTCGGCCGGCCGGGTCATCCCGTCGTTCAGTGGCACCCCGCGCCGCAGGGCAGCGAGCGCGGCCTCGTCCGGCTCGCCTTCCACTTGCACCAGATAGGTCTTGGGCAGCTTGAAGCGGGGGTCGGCGATCCGCGCCTGGAGCCGCCCGTCGTCCGTCAGCAGCAGCAACCCTTCGCTGTCGCGGTCCAGCCGCCCGGCAGGATAGACGCCGGGGACGGCGATATGGTCCGACAGGGTGGCGCGCGGGCTGTCCGCGCTGCCGCGATCCGTGAACTGCGACAGCACGTCATAAGGTTTGTTGAACAGGATCAGCCGCGCCATGCCGCGCGCCTTACCCGCCCGCGCGCCATCCGACCAGCCGCTCAGCGCCCCGTAAAGCGTGCCGGGCGCTTTTCGAGGAAGCTCTTGATGCCTTCCTGGAAATCGTCGCTGGCGAACAGGGGCAGCAGTTGCAGATAGACGTGCTGAACGTGGGTGGGGAAAGTCTCCTCCAGCCCCATGCGCATCATCCGCTTGGCCGAAGTGACGGCCAGCGGCGCGTTGGCGGCGATTTCGGCGGCCATGCGCAGCGCCTCCGCCTGCACCTGATCGGCGGGTACGACCACGTTCGCCAGCCCTTCGGCCAGACAGTCCGCCGCGCTGAGTGTGCGACCGGTGAAGATGATTTCGCTCGCCTTGGCCCAGCCCAGCATCCGGGGGAGGAACCATGTGCCCCCGCTTTCCGGCACGACCCCGCGCTTGACGAAAGCGGCGGCCAGCTTGGCGTCCTCGGCCATGATGCGGATGTCACAGCCCAGCGCGAGGTCCATGCCATAGCCCGCAGCCGAGCCATTGAGCGCGCAGATCACCGGTTTGTCGATGGCGTGCAGCACGGTGGGCGGGGTGTTGCGCAGATCCAGCGTGGCGGCGAACTTGTTGGCGGACCCGCCGATCCCTTCGCCGCTGGCAGCCTCGTTCAGGTCCAGCCCGGCGCAGAACGCGCGGCCCGTGCCGGTCAGCACGATCACGCGCACGTCCTGGTCCTCATTCGCGCGGGTGAGCACCACGCACAATTCGTCCAGCATCTCGCGCGAGATGGTGTTCATCCGCTCCGGCCGGTTGAGCGTGATCGTCGCGATATGCTCTGCGACGGCGTATTCCAGCGCTGCCATGCAATTCCCCTCTTGTTCGTTCTGCCGCAGCTTAAGGCGTGCGATCCGATCGGCAAGAGGGGGGGAGCTTACCCTTCGGCCAGCAGGCGCTGCATCATCGCGCGCACATCGTCCGCCATGTCCGGGCGCTGCAGCGCGATGGCCAGCGTCGCCTCGACAAAGCCGGTCTTGCTGCCGCAGTCATAGCGCTTGCCCGCGAACGTGACCGCGTGGAACGGCTGGGTGCCGATCATCCGCGCCATCGCATCGGTCAGCTGGATTTCGCCGCCAGCGCCCTTTTCCTGCCCTTCCAGCACCCGCATCACTTCGGGTTGCAGGATGTAGCGGCCGGAAATGATCAGGTTGCTGGGGGCGTCCTCGCGCCTGGGCTTTTCGACCAGTCCGGTGACTTCGGTCAACGCGCCGTCCGCGCCCAGTCCGCGCGCGCCCGGCGCGATCACGCCATAGCTGGACACTTCCTCTTCCGGCACTTCCAGCACCGAAATCAGATTGCCGCCCACTTCGTTATAGGCATCGACCATCTGCTTCATGCAGCCCGGCTGGCCGATCATCAGCTCGTCCGGCAGGAAGATCGCGAAAGGTTCATCTCCGACGATGGCCCGCGCGCACCAGATCGCGTGGCCCAGGCCCATCGGGACCTGCTGCCGCACGGCAACCAGGTTGCCTGGCTGGATGCGGGTGGGCTCCAGGATTTCGAGCGACTTGGCGCGCTCGGCCATGGTGGTTTCCAGTTCGAACGCGTGGTCGAAATGTTCGACGATCGCGGTCTTGCCCCGGCCGGTCACGAAGATCAGCTGCTCGATTCCCGCCTCGCGCGCTTCGTCCACCGCATACTGGATCAACGGACGGTCGATTACCGGCAGCATTTCCTTGGGGATGGCCTTGGTCGCGGGCAGAAAACGCGTCCCCATGCCCGCCACGGGGAATACGGCCTTGCGGATCGGCTTGCGGGAAGAACTGCTTGTCATGCCGGTGAATCTACCCTGTCCCTGTTACAGTGGTGTTTAAGCCGCTCTCATGTTGCATTGCAACAGTAGCGGTTATGCTGTGCATAGGGTTGCACGGCGCTTGCCGCTTGTAGAAATCCGGCTAAATCGCAAAAGCATGGACAAGATCATCATTGCGGGCGGCAAGCGCCTGTCCGGCACCATCCCGATTTCCGGCGCGAAGAACGCAGCCCTGACGCTGCTGCCCTGCGCCTTGCTGACGGATGAGCCGCTGACCCTGCGCAATCTGCCCCGGCTGGCCGACATCGACGGGTTCCAGCACCTGATGAACCAGTTTGGCGTCAGCACCACGATCGCGGGATCCCGGCCAGAGGATTTCGGTCGGGTGATGACCCTGGCCGCGACCCGCATGACCTCTACCGTCGCGCCCTATGAGCTGGTGCGCAAGATGCGCGCCTCGATCCTGGTGCTGGGCCCGATGCTGGCCCGCATGGGGGAGGCGACCGTGTCGCTGCCCGGAGGCTGCGCCATCGGCAACCGCCCGATCGACCTGCACCTCAAAGCGCTGGAAGCACTGGGCGCGCATATCGAGATGGCCGCCGGTTACGTAAAGGCCGTGGCCCCGGACGGCGGCTTGCCCGGGGGGCGCTACAGCTTCCCCGTGGTTTCCGTCGGTGCGACCGAAAACGCGCTGATGGCCGCCGTGCTGTGCACCGGCAAGTCGACTTTGCACAACGCCGCGCGCGAGCCGGAAATCGTTGACCTGTGCAACCTGCTGGTGGCGATGGGCGCGCAGATCGAGGGGATCGGCACCTCCGACCTGACGATCCACGGCGTGCCGCGCCTGCACGGCGCGACCTATCGCGTGATGTCCGACCGGATCGAGGCGGGCAGCTATGCTTGCGCCGCCGCGATCACCGGGGGCGACGTGTTCCTGCAACACGCCGTGATCGAGGAAATGGAAGCCACGGTGCAGGCGCTGCGCGATGCGGGCGTCCATGTCGAACCGCGTGCCGACGGCATCTATGTTGCCGCGGATGGGCCGATGAAGGCGGTGACGATCAGCACCGCGCCCTATCCCGGCTTTGCCACCGACATGCAGGCGCAGCTGATGGCGATGCTGTGCCTGGCGCAAGGGTCCAGCGTGCTGACCGAAACGATCTTCGAAAACCGCTACATGCACGTCCCCGAACTCAACCGCATGGGCGCGCATATCGAAACCAAGGGGCGTACGGCCATCGTCCACGGCGTGGAAAAGCTGACCGGCGCGGAAGTGATGGCGACTGACCTGCGCGCCTCGATGAGCCTGGTGATCGCTGGCCTCGCGGCCGAAGGGGAAACCCAGGTCCACCGGCTCTATCACCTCGATCGCGGGTATGAGCGGCTGGAGGAAAAGCTGGCGCTGGTCGGCGCGCAGATCGAACGCGTCGGCGGGGATTGATCCGCGCCGGGCTGGCGAATAGTGTTGGTGAACCGGGACAAAGCAACCTCCCGGTCAGGCGGGTTCCGCCCAAGCGTTGCCTTGATCGCCCGCGCGTCTGCGGGTGAAAAGGCATGGAGTTTGGCGTGAACGCATCCACCCCTTCGTTTTCCGAACTGGTCCGTACTTTTGCCCGGATTGGCTGCCTCAGCTTTGGCGGTCCGGCGGGACAGATTGCGCTGATGCACCGCGAAGTGGTGGAGGAGCGCGGCTGGGTCAGCGAGGAGCAATATCTCCACGCGCTGAATTTCTGCCATTTCCTGCCCGGACCGGAAGCGCAGCAGCTTGCCACCTGGATCGGCTGGAAACTGCATGGCTGGCGCGGCGGGCTGGCGGCAGGGTTGCTGTTCGTCATCCCCGGGGCGCTGGTGATCCTGGGCCTGTCGATGCTCTATGCGGCGGCGGCGCGGCTGGACTGGTTCGCGGCGCTGTTCCTGGGGATCAAGGCGGCGGTGCTGGCGCTGGTGGTACAGGCACTGTTGCGGATTGCCGGGCGCGCGCTGGATACCCGGTTCAAACAGGGGTTGGCCGTGGCGGCGTTCGCCGCGCTGGCACTGCTGGCGCTGCCGTTTCCGCTGGTGGTGCTGGGGGCGGGCGCGCTGGGCTTTATCGTCGCGGCGCTGCGGCCGGATTGGCTGGCGTTGAAACCGATCGCGGCGGGGGCGCCGCTGCCGCCCCGGCCATGGGCCGCCAGCTTGCGCGCGGTGCTGGTATGGGGCGCGGTCTGGGTGGCACCGCTGGTGCTTGTGCTGGTCACCTTGGGCCGCGATCATGTGCTGTGGCAGGTGGCTACGTTCTTCTCGCAGTTGGCGGTGGTCACCTTTGGCGGCGCCTATGCGGTGCTGGCCTACATGGCGCAGGAAGCCGTAGGCACGCTCGGCTGGCTCGGCACGGGTGAAATGGCCGACGGTCTGGGGCTGGCCGAAACGACGCCGGGGCCGCTGATTCTGGTGACGCAGTTCGTCGGCTATCTGGCGGCATTCCGCGCGCCAGAGCCGTTCAGCCCGCTGGTGGCTGGTGTGCTGGGCGCGGCGCTGACCACCTGGGTGACGTTCGCGCCGTGCTTTTTGTGGATATTCACCTTCGCGCCGTGGATTGAACGGCTGGAGCGGTCCGCCCGGCTGAAAGGCGCGCTGGCGGCGATTACTGCGGCGGTCGTCGGGGTGATTGCCAGCCTGACGCTGTGGTTTGCGGGGCACCTGCTGTTCCGCCAGTTTGATGCCGCGCGGTCGGCCGATCTGCCGTTCGAACTGCCGGTCTGGAGCAGTTTCGATGGCCGCGCGGCGCTGCTCGCCGGGCTTGGCGCGGTACTGTTGCTGCGGCTGAAATGGGGCGTGTTGCCGGTGCTCGGAGTGACGGCCTCAGCGGGGCTGTTGCTGGCTCAGTTCTGATACCAGCCAGCCGACCAGCCAGACCCGCACCGCGCCCGCCAGCCCCGGCGGGACGGGCGCGGCGATCCGCTCCGCATCGATCCGGGCGACCAGTGCATTGATCGGCAGGCCCTCCGCCGCCGCCGCCTGCTTTAGCAGTTCCCAGAACAGCGGTTCGAGGCTGATCGAGGTCTTGTGCCCGGCGATCTCGACCGAGCGTTTGACCGGGGGGTGAAAGGGCGTGGTCACCCGGTGAGCCTACCCGGTCGTGGCATGACTGGAAAGGGGCGGCGCTTTCCTACCGGGGCGGGATATGCCATCCCTGCGCATGCGGGCGGGCGGGCATGGCGAAATGCGGTCAGCGCTTCACTTATCCATCTAAATAATTGTATAAAAAGATAAATAACAAATCTTCTGCGCCGCTTGGGGGCGTCCCGGTGCCATCCTGACCGCGCCATGATCTTGTCAGGCGCGGTCAGGGGCCGGTCAATACATGTGCTGGCCGCCGTTGATGCTCATCGTCGAGCCGGTGGCAAAGCCGCCTTCCTCCGACGTGAAGAACGCCACCCCGCGGGCGATCTCGTCGGCATGGCCCAGCCGCCCGACCGGGATCTTGGCGACGATCTTTTCCAGCACCGGGGCGGGCACGGCGGCGACCATGTCGGTGTCGATATAGCCCGGCGCGATGGCGTTGACCGTCACCCCGAATTTCGCGCCTTCCTGCGCCAAGGCCTTGGTGAACCCGTGGATTCCGGACTTGGCGGCGGCATAGTTGACCTGGCCATACTGGCCCGCCTGCCCGTTGATCGACCCGATGTTGACGATCCGCCCCCAGCCACGCTCCCGCATGCCGGGGAAAGTCGCCTTGGCCATGTTGAAGCACCCGCCAAGGTTGATTCGCATCACTTCGTTCCAGTCATCGAAGCTCATCTTGTGGAGCACCCCGTCCCGGGTGATCCCGGCGTTGTTGACCACGATGTCGATCGGCCCGAATTCCGCCGCCAGGTCGTTGCAGTTGTGAATGCAGGCCTCGTGGTCGCCCACGTCCCAGCGGAATGAGGGGATGCCGGTGCGTGCGGTAAAGGCCTTGGCGGCCGCGTCGTTGCCGCCATAGTTGGCGATGACGGTTCGCCCCTGTTCCTTCAGCGCCAGGCAGATCGCCTCGCCAATGCCCCTGGTTCCGCCGGTAACGATTGCAACGCGTGCCATGCCAGATGTTCCCCCGTTTCAGGATTCCGTAACGGCAAGACTATGCCGCTCACCGTAACCCGGCAAGGCATTCGCATACGTAAATTTCGGGTGACCGACAGCCGGTCAGAATCGGAACTGGGTGCCCACGTAAACGGCCTGGTTGTCCTGTCGCCCATCGGTCAGCGGCAAGAGGCGGTCCCGGTCGGTCGAGGAATAGCGCACGCCTGCGGTGACGTTCAGGTTGCGTGACAGGCGATAGCTGCCGCCCACGTCGACAGTCTGGTCGTTCTGCTCGAACGTGCGTGGGCTGCGGCCCGATTTTTCCTTTTCATCCAGCGCAATGCGCGGGCTGAACCGGCCCGGATCGGCGCTGGTTGCGGGCGTACTGGGCTTGTAGGCGGCCAGATCCGGGATGTCGCTGCGGCGCGCATCGCTGATCCCGCTGGACTGTGCGAAGCTGCGATAGCCGCGCGCCGAGCCCAGGCTGTAGCCGGTCGGCGCGATGCGCAGCGCATTGCCCAGCGCGGCTTCGCTTACGCTCTGCTTCGCGCCAAGCATCAGGTTGCGGGCGCTGCGGGCATCCAGCCGGACCGCGACGGTAACGGAGCGATCGGCCCGGTTCGGCGTGGCCGCCGGGGTAAAGCGGAAGGCGCGCCCCTTGGCCAGTGCGCGCACCGAGATGGAGCGGGCCAGCCGCGGATCCACTTCGGCTGGCATGAACGTTCCGCTCACCACATCGGCCTGCTGGGCCTGGGCATCGGGTTCGAACTGGCTGGACAGCGCCAGCACCCCGCTGGGCAGGGCGAGCAGACCGACCGCGCCAGCCAGCAGGAGCGCGGCCGTGCCGCTCCCACGTTTGCTGAGCCTGATCGTCTTGATCTGCATGGCTGGCGTGCAATTCCCATCTGCCGCGCGACTCTCCGCGCCGGTGCGCCGATTCTCGCGCCAAACGCGTAACAATCCAAGGATTAAATGGCGCGGGGCGTGTGAATTGTGCCTTAACGCGTGCCAATGGACATGGCGGGCGATCCATTCAGCGCGCATTCACCGGTGGAAGGCCCATGAAGCGCGCGACGTGCGCACTTGCCGCTGGTGCTGCCTTGGTTATAGAGGCAGCGACGGACAGCAAGCTGCCGCAAACACAGGATCTGGATTGACGCAATGATCGCCACAACCACCACCGGCCGTACTTCTTTCCGTCTGATCGGCCGCACCGGGCTGGTTGCCGTGGCCGCGCTCGCGCTGGTCAGCTGCGGCAAGAAGGACCGTCCGAAGGCGGACCTCGCCGCGTCGCAGGTCACCACGATCGGCGTGAACAGCTATCTCTGGCGTGCCAGCCTCGAAGCGCTGAGCTTCATGCCGCTGCTCCAGACCGACAGCAACGGCGGCGTTATCGTGACCGACTGGTACGCCAACCCGAACAATCCGGGTGAGCGGATGAAGGTCACCGTCACGATCCTCGACCAGGATCTGCGGGCCGATGCCCTGCGCGTTGCCGCCAGCCGCCAGACCTCGCAGAACGGCGTGTGGGTCGATGCCCCGGTCCAGGCCGCAACGGTGCAGAAGCTGGAAGACGTGATCCTGACCAAGGCCCGCGATCTGCGCCGCAACGCGGTCAAGTAAGGTAACTCCCCCCTCGACAAGCCGCGCAGTGCGGCTAGAGGGGCGAGCATGACCACTGCCAATCAAGAAACCGGCCGTTTCGACGCGGCCTCCGCCGATCCGCGCTGGCAGCGCGTGTGGGACGACGCGCAAAGCTTCCGCGCGGACGACAATTCGCCCAAGCCGCGCAGCTACGTGCTCGAGATGTTTCCCTATCCGTCGGGGCGCATCCACATCGGCCACGTCCGCAACTACACGATGGGCGACGTGCTGGCCCGCTACAAGCGGATGCAGGGCTTTGAAGTGCTGCACCCGATGGGCTGGGATGCCTTCGGGATGCCGGCGGAAAACGCCGCGATGGAAAAGGGCGTCCACCCCGGCGGCTGGACCCGCGACAACATCGCCAACATGAAGGCCCAGCTGAAGCGCCTCGGCTTCGCGCTCGACTGGAGCCGCGAGATCGCCACCTGCGAGCCGGAATACTACGGCCACGAGCAGGCGCTGTTCCTCGACCTCTATGCGGCGGGCCTGGTCTATCGCAAGGAATCGGCGGTCAACTGGGACCCGGTCGACATGACCGTGCTGGCCAACGAACAGGTGATCGACGGGCGCGGCTGGCGCAGCGGCGCGCTGGTCGAAAAGCGCAAGCTGAACCAGTGGTTCCTGAAGATCACCGATTTTGCCGACGAGTTGCTGGAAGGGCTGGGCAGCCTCGACAACTGGCCGGAAAAGGTTCGGCTGATGCAGGAAAACTGGATCGGCAAAAGCCAGGGCCTGCAATTCCGTTTCCACAGCACCGATGGCGCGAGCGAGGTTGAGGTGTTCACCACCCGTCCGGACACGATCTTCGGCGCCAGCTTCGTCGCCATTGCCGCCGATCACCCGATCGCGCAGGCGCAGGCTGCGGCCAATCCGGCGGTTGCGGACTTCATCGCGCAGTGCAAGCTGGGCGGGACGACGGCTGCGGAAATCGAGACGCAGGAAAAGCTGGGCTATGACACCGGCATTCGCCTGAAGCATCCCTTCGATGCGGGGATCGAGCTGCCGCTCTACATCGCCAACTTCGTGCTGATGGATTACGGCACCGGCGCGGTGTTCGGCTGCCCGGCGCATGACCAGCGCGACCTGGACTTTGCCCGCAAGTACGATCTGCCCGTCACCCGCGTGGTGGCCGATGGCGATCTGACCGATCCGATGTTCGTGGGGAACGAGGCCTATACCGGCCCCGGCGCGCTGGTGAATTCGCGCTTCCTTGACGGGCTGGATGTTGAAGCGGCCAAGGCCGAAGTCATTGCCCGTGCCGAAGCCGGAAACTGGGGCCACGGCACCACCGTGTGGCGGCTGCGCGACTGGGGCGTTTCGCGCCAGCGCTATTGGGGCACGCCGATCCCGTTCATCCACTGTGACAGCTGCGGTGTCGTGCCGGTGCCCAAGGACCAGCTGCCTGTCACCCTGCCGGAGGACGTCAGCTTTGACATTCCCGGCAACCCGCTGCTGCGCCACCCGACGTGGAAGCACGTCGATTGCCCGCAGTGCGGCAAGGCGGCGGTGCGCGAAACCGACACACTGGATACTTTCGTCGACTCGTCGTGGTATTTCCTGCGCTTTGCCAGCCAGCCGGCCGACAAGCCGTTCGATCCCGACGTGATCGCCAAGTGGCTGCCGGTGGAGCAGTATATCGGCGGGATCGAGCACGCGATCCTGCACTTGCTCTATGCCCGGTTCTGGACCCGCGCGCTGGAGCGGATCGGCAAGATCAAGGTCAAGGAACCCTTCGCCAGCCTGTTCACGCAGGGAATGGTGACGCACGAAACCTATAGCCGCATTGATCCGGCCAACGGCCAGCCGATCTATTTCAGCCCGGCGGACGTCGATCGCGGGTCGGATGCGGCGACGCTCAAGGCCGATGGCCAGCCGGTGGAAATCGGCCGGGTCATCAAGATGTCGAAGAGCAAGAAGAACGTCGTCGATCCCGATGACATCATCGACCAGTACGGCGCGGACGCGGTGCGCTGGTTCATGCTGTCCGACAGCCCGCCCGAACGCGATCTGCCGTGGTCCGAAGCCGGGATCGAGGGCTGCGCCCGCTTCGTCCAGCGGCTGTGGCGCCTGTTCGCGCAGTACGATGCCGCCGCCACCGGCGAGGACAAGGCGCTGGACCGCAAGCGCGACCAGACCGTTGCCGCCATCGCCGCCGATATCGAGGCGCTGAGCTTCAACAAGGCGGTGGCGCGCATCTACGAGTTGACCAGCGCGACCGACAAGGCCGCGCCCTCGGCCAGCCGCTCCGCCGCGATCCGCGCGCTGCTGCTGCTGGTCGCGCCGATGATGCCGCACCTGGCCGAGGAAGCCTGGGGCAAGATCGGCGAAGGCCTGATTGCCGACGCCGCCTGGCCGGCGGTCGATCCGGCGCTGCTGGTGGAAGACGAAGTGACCATCGCGATCCAGGTGCTGGGCAAGCTGCGCGATACCATCACCGTGGCCAAGGGTACGGCCAAGGAGGAGCTTGAGGCACTTGCCCTGGCCTCCGACAAGGTGCAGCGTGCACTGGATGGCAAGCCGGTGAAGAAAGTGATCGTGGTGCCCGATCGTCTGGTGAATCTCGTCGCATGAAGTGGCTGATTGCCCCCGCGTGTGCCTTGCTGCTGTCCGCTTGCGGCTTGCAGCCGATGTATGCGGGCGGGGCTGGCGGGGCCGTTGCGCAAGGGCTGGCCGCGGTCGAAGTGCCGGCGATCGAAGGACGCGCGGGCTGGCTGATGCGCAATGCGCTGGTCGACCGGCTGGGCGCGGCAGGCGGGCAGGGCGCTCCGGCGCGCTACCGGCTCGACGTCCGGCTGGATGACAAGCTGGAAGGGCTGGGCTTGCTGTCCGACGATACCATCGGGCGCGAGCGCCGCACGCTGCGGGCGCGATATCAGCTGGTCGATCTGGCCACGGGTGAAATCCTGCTCGATGCCACGGCGGGCTCTGATGCCGGGATCGATGTCGTCAGTTCCGAGTATGCGACCATCGCGGCAGAGCAGACCGCGCTGGAGAACCTCTCCAAGTCGGTTGCGGACCGGATCGTCACGCGCGTTTCGCTGCAATTGCGCGGCGCGGCGCGCGAAGCCTCTGCGGGCCAGTGAAGGCCACCCAAAAGGATTTCAAGGGCCAGGCCGCGCGCTTTGCGCGAGAGGCCGGCATCTTCTTTTTCTGCGGGCCCGATGAAGCCGGCGTGCAGGACGCCGCCATGCAGATTGCCGCCCTGCTGCCCGATCCTGGTGAGCGGGTGGAACTGTCCGGCGCGGACCTGCGGCGCGATCCGGTGCGACTGGGGGATGAGGCGCGCTCGACCTCGCTGTTCGGCGACAAGCGCCATATCTGGGTCCGGGCGAGCGGCGACGAGGCGCACGATGCGGTTGAAAACCTGCTGGCCGGAACGGCGGAGGCATGCCCGGTCCTGATCGTCGCCACGAATGCCACCGACAAGTCGCGGACAGCCAAGCTGCTGGCGAATCGGCCCGATGCCCTCGTGGCGATGTTCTATCCGCCGGATTTGCGCTCGCTCACTGCCTCGGTGCGCGACCTTGCGGATGCTGCCGGTCTGCGGCTGGGCGGGGACCTGGCGGAACGGATCGCGCGGGCAGCCGCGCTCGACCTGCGGCTGGCGCAATCGGAAGTCACCAAACTGGCGCTCTATCTGGATGCCAGCCCGCAATCGCCGCGCACCGCCGATCTGGCCGCGCTGGAAGCGATCGGTGCCAGGACCGAGGAAGATGGGCTGAACCCCATCGTCAATGTCGTGCTGGGGGGGGAAGTCGCCAAATTGCCCCACGAATTGCGCCGGATGCGCGAACTGGGGCTGAATCCGGTTGGCGTTCTATTGGCGGTGGAGCGCCGCGCGGCCCAGCTGGCGGCGCTTGCGGCCAAGGCGGGGCCGAAAGGCGACATAGGCGACCTGATCAAGGCCGAAGTCGCGGCGCGCCGGATCTTCTGGAAGGATGAGCGCGATATTGGCGCGCAACTGCGCCGCTGGCGCGGCCCGCGTCTGGCCCGACTGGTCGAAAAGCTGGTGGGCCTGCACCGTGCCTTGCTGGGCAATAGCCAGCAGGCAGAGCTCCTGTTGGCGCAAGGATTGGCCGAGATCGCAAGGGCTGCCGCGAAGCGATAGACTTGTCTTCGCCAATTGTTTTGAAAATTGATCGCGAATTAACTGTTCCTATCAGAAGCATGCGTTGTTACGTAACGGGCGGGCGCGCAATTGGGAATCTATTCGCAGTGACTGATTTAGCGGTGGCCGTGCCAGACGGTCAGGACCGGCCCATAGTTCTTGTCGCGTCGCTGGAGCGGCGGCGGCTGCAGGTTTACCTTGGCCAATTGCTGGCCGATGGGGCCATGCTGCTGCTGGGCTTCGGGCTGGCCAGCTATGTCTATCTTGGCAATCCGTTCGATGAGCGGCTGTGGCCTGCGGCGCAATTGCTGCTGCCGCTGTTCTGGACGATCGCGCTGCTGAACCGGACCTACTCTGTCCCGGCCCTGGTGGCCGGCAACTTTGGGCTGCAGCGCGCGATGGCGGCGCTGGGGCTGGCCGTGCTGGCGCTGATTGTCCTGCTGTTCCTGACCCGCTCAAGCCTCTCACTGTCGCGTGCGGGATCGCTGCTGGGGCTTGGCGCATCGTCCCTGCTGATCGTCTGGGCGCGGGTCAATCTGCAGCCCTATGTCCGGAGGTTGGTGGGCCCGCGTGCGGAAAACCTGCTGTTGATCGATGACGGCGGTCCACCGATCGACGCGGCCAATGCGCTGCGAATCAATGCCCAACTGGCCGGGATCGTGCCTTCGGTCGAAGACCCGCACGCGCTGGACCGGATCGCCCAGGTCATTCGCAACATGGACCGCGTGGTGGTCAGTTGCCCACCCGAACGGCGGCAGGTGTGGGCGCTGGTGCTCAAGGGCGGGCAGATGCGCGGCGAAATTGTCGATAACGAAGTCGACACGCTAGGTATCATCGGCACCAGCCGGGCGGACGGGATCAGTTCGCTGGTCGTTTCGGCCGGGCCGCTGGGGCTCAGGGCCAGGGCGACCAAGCGCATCTTCGATCTCGCGCTGACCGTACCCGCGCTGCTGGTGCTGGGCATCCCGATGCTGGTGATCGCGGCCCTGATCCACTTCCAGGACGGCGGTCCGGCCTTGTTCCTGCAGCGTCGGGTCGGGCGCAACAACCAGTTCTTCTGGATCTACAAGTTTCGCTCGATGCGCGTTGCGGCCAGCGATTCGCTGGGCAAGCAGTCAACCCGCCGGGATGACGACCGCATCACCCCGCTGGGGGCGTTTCTTCGCAAGACCAGCATCGATGAATTGCCGCAACTGCTCAACGTGTTGAAGGGGGAGATGAGCCTCGTCGGCCCCCGTCCGCATGCGTTGGCATCGCAGGCGGGGAATCGGTTGTTCTACGAAATCGATTCGCGATATGCGCATCGTCACGCCCTGAAGCCGGGGCTGACGGGATTGGCACAAATCCGCGGTCTTCGGGGGGCGACCGAGCAGGAGGATGACCTGACCCAGCGTCTTCAGGCCGATCTTGAATACCAAGCCGGCTGGTCGATTCTTCGGGATCTTGGCATTATTTTCAAGACGCTACGGGTCCTGGTCCATGACCGGGCCTATTGAATCCGGGGAATTTGCGGGGCGGGCCATCGCTGCAATCGCGATGCTGCATCGCAGCGAATTTTCCGAGGAATGTCGGATTCCTACAATCCCCGGTCTACGTAGCTTTACTATAAGGCCAATTGCGTGTTAACTAACACCTGATTTCAGATTTTGGAGAAAGCTTGTGGCTGGACAATTCTTTGCAGTGCTCGCGGCGGCTGGGCTGGTAAGCGCCGGTGTTGCCGCTACGGGCGAAACCCGTTCCGCAGCCGCTCTGCCGACAGTGTCGGTTGAAGCGGTGGCCGTTGCAGCCAAGGCCGAGGCCGACGCGTGCAAGACCGAAGCCGTTGCCCAGGGTGCCGACGTTGTCGCGACTCTGCAGCAGGATCGCGCTTGCTACGGTGCCGGTCAGGGTGGTGGCGAGGGCATGAACGCCCTGCCGATCATTCTGGGTGGTGCGGGCATGATCGGTCTGGGCATTGCCCTGGCGAGCGGCAGCAACGCCTGATCATTGCAGTCATTGCGTTGAACTGAAAAGGGGCCCCGTCTCTGGCGAGGGCCCTTTTTTATGGAGTCGACCAATCTTCAATCTGGCCTCCCTCAGCGCGAATCGCGCGCAATCGCTCCGTCTACTCGGCATCGGCTTCATTTGCTCGGTTCTGGTTCTGGGCGGCGGTGGCACCCCTGCGCCGCTACCTGAGCTCGCCTGCGAATTGCTGGCGGCGGTGGCGCTCTTCGGCTGGTTCGCACTGCGCGGGCCGGAGGCGCTGGCCGTCGATCGCCGGATATGGATCGCGCTGGCCCTGATCGCGGTTGTGCCGCTGTTGCAACTGGACGCCTCGAAAAACTCTGGCGTTTGAAGGTCGGATTTGATTCACTTCGCCGACGAGGCGTCGGAGGCGGTGATGGCAGGGCAGCCGGGT
>NZ_BMZD01000005.1:185000-280656 GCF_014652615.1 Novosphingobium arvoryzae | reverse complement strand
GTTTGACTGCTCGATATCCACTCGCAAAGCCTCCTGTCGCCTCGCGAACTCCATCACCGCCCAGAAACTGACAAGGCCGGGTTCCGTCGGCGCTTACGGTTGACCAAGATGCCGTGGACATGCCGATTAAGCTCTCCCGTCAACAGAGTAGGCGCTCGCACCGATAGCAAGGGGATTTCTTACCGATCGGTAAGAACGGGTGCGAAGGCGCCGGTCAACGCGAGCAATCTTACCGATCGGTAAGTTACTCGCGCCAATTCCGCAGGACGATGACGAGGAGTTGGACGAACTGCTCGGCAAGAATCATTCCTCGGTCGTCTTGCGCTTCTCGATCCGGGGCGGCGGCATCCTCGACAAATGCCGGTTCCTCACGGGCGGCGACGCTGAGGTCGCTATCTGGGAGCGCCTGTGGGGCAAGCACGGGAACTATCAGGCCGACTGGCTGAGCTACGACATTCTCCAGGCGCCGCACCACTGCTCGTGGCACAGCCTTAGCTACGACAGCTACTCGACCTATGGGGAGGATGCAGAGGTCTGCGACGATGCGCGTAGCGCGCTGGCCCAGATGCGGAAGGGCGCGATCGTCGTCGCTAGCTCAAAGGCGATCGACCCTGAAGAGGCCGACCCGCCCAGCGATCGCGCTAAGCGTGAATATATTTCGATCGTCGATGGCAAGAGCGATCGGTTCATCTGCGTTGCTGACGTCTGGGAGGACGAGGAATGCGCGTTGCAATACGAGATCGCGTCAAGCGGTATCACCAAGGTTGTGAAGAGCGCCGCCAAGGCGGCGGTCGCCGCGCTGGGGATCGGCGCCACTGCTGCCCAGGCGCGTGCGCATGGCTGAACCGGTGGCAACTGAGGCGAAAACCGATCCCGCAAAACATCTCCTGCGCGTGGCGTTGACGCACCCCGAATGTGTGGAAGGTGAGGTGCTCGAGCCTGAATACGGCAGACCGCGCATCCGGCTCGACATGAATGTCGAGATGCCGCTCGACATGAAGGCGGACGGCATCAGCCGGAGTGGTGTTCGGACACGCGAGCCCGTCATAATCAAGCTTCCCGCCGCCTTTCCGTGGCAATCGCCGCTTTTCTATCTTCGCGAGGATTTCCCGCGCAACTTTCCCCATCTCATGCCCTTCGCCGCAACTCCGCGACCCTGCCTGGTCGAAGGTGACCAGGATGAATATTTTCTGCAGTTCGGCCTGGTCGAATATGGCATCTTCCATCTGGTCGAGCAGCTCGCGATCTGGCTTCGCAAGGCCGCCGTCAGCGGCCTGATCGACCCCGCACAGGGTTGGGAGCCGATGCTCCGCCGCGATTTTCGCGATGTCGTTGAGATCGATGCTGACGCCGCTCGCAGCGTCGTCAACAGAAACGGCGGGTGGATCGCATGGCAGGGCAGGTTCTTCCGTCGGGGGGCGCCCGAGGCATTTCTCAACACCGCGGCAGAGACCTGGGTTTCGAGCAAGGGCGAGACGACGCCGCTTATGCGGAAACCGGATAATCCGACGTTCACTTCGCGCCTGACCGATTCCGACGCCAGCCTGGGCAACACGGTGGTAGGTGTGGTCTGGCCGGACAAAAATTCCGATGGCACGCCGCGTATCAGCGCCACCTATTTGCCTGAAAGCGTCGCGACCTTGCGCGACCTTCGCACCCGCGCGGCCGAACTTGGATGCGGCAGAGGTCTGGAATCCTTTCTTGCTAATGTCGAGCGCAGCTTCGCCGGCATGTTTCTGCTCGCGCCGATCCCGATCGGCATCGTCCTGTGCGTGCGTCGCCCGATTCATCTGATCGGCAGCGCCTCCGACATCGAGCTGCTGCCGTATGTCGTCGAGATACGCGCCAACAAGAACCGGTCCACGCTGTTCGCGGGCGGCGACGATGAGCCGGTCGCCCCCGCAATGCACTATCAGTCTCTCACCGTGGGTTTGCTACAGACGTTGTCCGGCGTGCGGGCACGTCCCGCGCTGGCCATGCTCGGCTGCGGGAGCGTGGGATCGAAGCTCGCGATGCACGCGGCGCGTGCCGGGCAACGCATTGCCGCTGTCAGCGACGAGTTGTCGCTCCGGCCGCACAACATGGCCCGGCATGCACTGGGTGCCAAATTTGTCGGTACGAATAAGGCCGAAGCGCTTGCGAAGGAACTTTCCGGATTCGACATGACGCCGGTCGTGCACGGCGGCGACCTCAGTCTCGATCTCTGCGACCCTGACCGTAGCAAGCAGATCATACCCCGGGCAGCGGGGGCCGCCATAAATTCGACCGCTTCGCTCTCGGTTCGTGAGGCATTGGTGTCTGCCGTAACGCCTCGCCTCCGTGCACGGCTGTTCGAGGCCGCACTCTTCGGCCGAGGGCGCGGCGCGTTTCTCCTCGCCGATGGCGCAGGGCACAATCCGAACCATTGTGACTTGATCGCCGAACTTTACGCAACGCTTGACGACGAACGCGCCGCCAAACTGCTTTTCGATCCGGCCGGGGGTCTCACCGAAATCCAAATCGGACAGAGAGGACGTAGGTGTGCTTGACGCACACGGACGATATCTTGCCGCCCGTGACATTGGAACCATCACTGCCTTAGTTATGATACCTCTGCCGGGGCTCGCCTGGTGGGCCTCGGACAATGGCGAACGTGCCCTAGTATATGGCTTGGTCCTTATCCTAGTCTACGCTCTCTGCGTCATTGCGGCTAAGAACTATAGCTGGCGAATGGTCCAACACGTTCTAGCGCTAGCTTCGTCGAAGGTAGAACCGCTGACCGTTCACTGAGTGCAGTAATCAGACAGCACTTGACCAACTACTCGGGATTTCTGCGATCAGACCGGATCGATCGGCAAGTCAACGATACGGAAAACAGCCCCTGATCCGGCATCACGCACGAGGTCAACGCGCTCCCCATCCCAGTGATAATCGAGGTGGCGCCCCTGCAAGGGGTTTGACGCGCAGTCTGGGTAGAAGAGTGCAACGCACTCCCCTCCAGGATGCCGGATGCTCGGATAGACAATGCCATCGGATCCCGCGTACCTGAGGTGCACCGCGAGCGCTTGTGATGCGGCATAGCTGTCGGGATTGAGCACCGGATCCGGCTCCTCCGCTAGGGGACGGAGATCATGCAAATCTGCATCAACCGCCATGACTATCTCCCGGAATTGCGAGGTCCAGCCCAGCGCTTCCTGGGTTCGCGCCATGAAGCGGGCATGATGGTGGATCGTCTCGAACAGCGCGGTCTCGAACTGATCGCCGACGTAGAGCACGCCGTAGCTGCCATCGGTAAAGCGGCTCGGCCGGTCGGTGCTGACATGGGTGAACGGCGCCATGAGGTAGGACGCGCCGTTTCCGCCGACGCGGCGGTCGACCGGCACCAAGTCGAGATTACCAATCGTCGCCATGATGCGCGGATTGGTCTTCTGCTCTGCCGAGATCAGCAGCGGCCAGTCGGCTGGATCAGCGATGTCCTCAAACAGGTCTATCGGTGGAAAGGCGCTGCGGATGATCCTGACCGCGCCCTTCCACTCAACTCGAGAAACGGGGATAGCCGCCGTTTCGCTCACCAGCCACCACGCTCGGCGTCGAGGTAGCGACGCACCCGCATGATGTCGGTGAGTTCGCCTCCGAGCATCACTTCGAGCGCACTGGCTCCACCGAACGCGTTATTGGCTGCCCTGATCCAGGCATATCCCCGCGTCGCCTCCGAGAAGATGATGCGGAGCGCCTTGTGGATGCCCATGAGGTTGGAGAGACGCGCACGCCCATCGCGCGAAACGCGCCCGGGGCCTTCGGCCTTCCAGCGACGATAGGAGCGCACTGGCATGTCGAGCAGCGTTGCCGCCTGCTCGTCGGTCAGCTCCCATTTGCCGAACAGATTGAGGACTGCCCGGAACATGGCAGCTGCCTCGCCCTGGGTAATCGGATCGGGACGGAAAGCGGTAACGGCAGTATCAACGGGTTGCAGTGCCAGCATGGCATTTCTCCATATGGCAGCATATACGCTCTATAATGCCATTTGGCAATGTCCTATGCGGATGACACCAATCTGGCAAGCACGCTCGCTGGGCCCTCGATCGGCACGAAGAGGCGCGTCTGGTAGCGGATGATTTCCGTGAAGCAGCCTTGGGCCTTGTACCAGTCGAGGCGAGCCGCACTCCATCCGGTAAGTTCAATTCGCTGTGAGCCATTGACCAGGCTGCGCTTGACCATGAGCTGCTCACGGCCAGCGAATTCCATGGCTCGACCAGTCGCCAGAACAGTCTGGACGATGTCGTCCGCTGACAGCGCTTGCTCGCGTTCGAGACCCAGCGCCCGGCACAGTTCGGGCACGCAATGGACGGGAACCTCGCGGCCAAGCAACGAGCGGCCATCCGCAGCCGAGATGCGACTCACCCTGACGAAGTCCGAAGGGAGCTTGTCCCAGACCGGCAGCAGGAGCCCCGTGGCAAGATAGAGGCGCTCGCGTTTGTGGCTGGCCCGCGCTTCGTTGACCTCTGATTCCCAAGCCTCGCGGAAGGCTCCTGTCGGCATCTCTTCCCAGCTGCTTTCTGCCAGCTGCTCAGCGGTGATGTGGCTGCGCTGCAGCGGGCGTAGCAGCTCGAACCGAGGCACGCGGGTACCGTCGTCCGAAAGGATGCTGCGAGCGGGCACCAAGAGAGAAACACGCCCCGAGCGGGCATTGCGCATGGGGCGCTGACGCTGGCCATTTAGGCCGTGAAGCTCTTCGAGCCGCTCGAGGGTCAAAGGCCTCACGGCCCGCGCGATCTCGAGCTCGAGCAAGTGAGTAGTCGCGCCCGACGCCGGGTCCGTGCGAAGAAGCGTGTCCGAGAGAACCGTGAAGTCTTCGACTGCGATGGTCTCAAGACCGAGATCGAGCGTCCCCGCCTGCCGGGCGGCATCGATCCGCGCATCGACCAGTCCCAGGAATTCATCGAAGATTGCGTTCTGGAGGGCGATCGGCAGCGCCAAGATCCGGTTGAGCCAGCGCTGGATCGACGGCAGGTCATCGATCATCGACCCGTCAGGAGCTTCGATCCTGAGGCCTGTCAGCTCCTGGAAGCGCCCGAGGCTGACCGCTTCGAGCTTGCCGGTGAACAGCAGGCCGAACCAGCGGTGGAGCGCTTCCTTGGCGTAGATGCTTTCGAGATTATCGGCGGGATCGAAGAGGTTCTGTCCGCCGGTCTGGCGCTGCCCGCGCGTCAAGGCACCGAGGCTATCGAGCCGCCGCGCGATCGTCGAGATGAACCGGCGCTCGCCGCGCACATCGGTCGTCACCGGTCTGAACAGCGGGGCCGAAGCCTGATTAGTTCGATTGGTGCGGCCAAGCCCTTGGATTGCCGCATCAGCCCGCCATCCTGGCTCGAGCAGAAAGTGGACGCGGCGGGCCTGGTTCTTCGCAGCGAGATCGGCATGGTAGCTGCGCCCGGTTCCTCCGGCGTCGGAAAAGACAAGGATGCGCTTGGCCCCGTCCATGAATGCTTGGGTTTCAGCGACATTCGCGCGCGGCGACCGGGATTGGAGTTTCTGATGGCCATCGCGGCCGACGATGAGCCGGCGTGTCCGGCCGCTCACTTCCGCCACCTGTTCCACGCCGAAGCGTTCGATGATGGCATCCAGCGCGGTCGCAATCGGCGGCAAGGCGCAGAGCTGCTCGATCATCCGGTCGCGCGCGGCGAGTGCCGATCGGCACAATACTGGCGCGCCGTGTTCGTCGCTCATCGGCTCGGAGCGAGGATTGCTGTTTTCGTCGGTGAAGACCGCCATCAGCCGGACAGGAAAGCTCTTGGCGAGATAGTCGATCACATACTCTCGCGGGGACAGATCGATCTCCAGCACTTCGCGTTCCTCATCAGAGAGGTCGGCAAGCCGGCGGTCGAGCATAGCTTCTGCTGTCGAGACCAACTGGACGACTACCGCGTGTCCGTCAGCAATCGCTGCGTCGATAGCTGGTAACAGGCTCGGGAGCTTCATCGACAGAAGCAGCTGCGCGAAGAATCGCTGCTTGGTTCCCTCGAAGATCGACAGCGCTGCAGACTTGGCACCGGAGTTGAGCGTCCCTCCGCTGTCTGCGTCGACAATACGGGTGGCTTCAAGGGCTTCACGCAGGTTGGCATGGATGATCGCCCAGGCTTCAGCGTAGGCATCATAGACCGCGATCTGATCCTCGGTCAGGCAATGTTCCAGGATCTCGTACTCGACACCCGCGAAGGAGAGCGCGCGAGCGGTGTATAGGCCGACCGACTTGAGATCGCGCGCGACCAGTTCCATCGCTGCGATCCCACCATCACGAATGTCGGCCACGAAGGCCTCACGATTGGCGAATGCGGTCTCCGGCCCCCAGAGGCCGAGGCGCGTCGCATAGGCCAGGTTGTTGACGTCCGACGCGCCCGTTGCCGAGGCATAAAGCACCCGCGCGCGGGGCATGAGGTTTTGCAGGCGCACGCCAGCGATACCCTGCTCCGATCCCTTGACCTTGCCGCGCGATCCTTCCCCGCCAGCGGCATTGGCCATGGCGTGCGCCTCGTCAAACACGATGACACCGTCGAAGTCGTCGCCCGCCCATGCCAGGATCTGATCGAGGCGGGTTGCATCGCTTCGGCCCGAACGCAGGGTCGGGTAGGTCACGAAGAGAATGCCCTCGTGCATAGCGATGGAGGTGCCGAGCTTCCAGGAAGCCAGAGGCTGGATGTCGATCGGCAGACCACCAAGCGCAGCCCAGTCGCGCCGGGCATCTTCTAGCAGCGCCTCGTTCTTCGAAATCCAGATATGGCGGCGTTCGCCGCGTACCCAGCGATCGAGAATGACGCTCGCAACCTGACGGCCCTTGCCGGCGCCTGTACCATCGCCAAGAAAATAGCCCTGGCGATAGACCTGGCCCTCCGCCGATGCCTTGAGAGAGCAGCCTTTATCCTCCGGCTCGTACCGCCCGGGAAGATCGCGCGCATGGGCGCTTGACGCGTAGATGAGCGTCTCTGCCTGGGCAGCAGACAGCAGGCCCTTGGCGACCAACCCTTCGGGTAACTGCGGCACAGCTTCGGGCATCGGTGCAGCGATCGAGCCCATGGCGACGGACTCAACGAGCGGTGTCGGATGCTCGGCCGCACCGTCGATCACGATTCTGCTAGGACGATAGGGCAGATAGTGCCCGACCTGGGGCGCAAGCGGTGCAGGTACTTCAAGTGACTGGTAGGTCAATGCGCAGATGACCGTCGGCGCTGCCGGGGTAATCCTTGCCGGTATCGGCAGCGACCTGTGTGACGAGACGACCAGTCGGAACGGCGTACGCGCCGGAAGACTCGATTGCTCGGGAGCAGTTTGCATGCCCCCTTTGGCGGGCAAGGCATCGACAAGATCGACAAGGTGACCAAAGTCGTTTGTGCGCTCAACGACGGGTTCGGCAGAGCCCTCGACCTTGTCCAGGACCAGTAGTCGTGTGGTGATCCCAGTGCCGTGCTTCACAAAAGCACGTTCGACCGCGGCATTGAGCCGCAGCGAGACTGGCCCCTTCAAACCCGCCAGAAACCTAGCGCAATCGAACCATTCGGGCATGATCGCGACAAGCCGACCGCCCGATGCCAGACGATTCCAGGCCGACCGCAGGTGGCGCGAGCCGGTGCGACTATCGTGCCCTCGCTCGATGCCGTGCGAATAGGGCGGATTCATCAGCACGGCGCTCGGGCTGATGGCGGGATCGAGCAATTCGTCGATCAGTTCGGCGTCATGGCCGGTCACGCGGGCAGCCGGGAACAAGGCATTCAGGCAGTCGCGGCGAAGCGGCGAGATTTCGTTGAGAGCAAGGCGCGAGCCAGCCTTGGCGGCCCAAACCGCGAGCATCCCTGTTCCGGCCGAGGGTTCCAGAACGAGCTCGTCTGCTACCGGGGCGCAAGCCCGGGCGGCAAGCCAGGCAAGGCGCGGCGGCGTCGCGAACTGCTGCCATTCGATCTGCTCGTCGCTGCGATTGGTCTGGCTTGGAAGCTCGGATTCCAGCGCCGTAAACATCCGGTCGGTGTCGGCCGCCGAAGCGGTAACGTCGATCTGTGCGTTGGCCTGCAGGTACTCGGTCTGAGCCAATTCCAACGCGATATGCGCATCGCGCACCGACCAGCGCCCCTCTGCATCTGTGCCTCCGAAATGATCGGTCAGAAGCGTATGCAGTTGCCGGCGCGTAATCGGTTCACCGGATGCCATGCTTGCGGCGATGGCGCGCGACCAGAAGGGCCAGCGGTTCAGATGGTGGGGGAAGCAAGAGAACGGGAGCAGAGCTTGGCATTTGGAACCTCCTGACGAAGCCCAGTCCACTTGCCGGGCTTCATCAGGCCAAAGGCCTTCTCCCCTCTTTCTTCGTCAGGATTTGGACCGCAGCCATGCTTGCAAGGCGTCGTTCCAATCTTTCCCGGGACCGCGCGGACGACGCGTGACGATCGTCCGGCTCTCACAGGCGTAGGCGCTGCGCGCGCGTTCCTCGGCAAGGTCGCCGCCTGCATCATGGTCGACGAACAGGTGCAATTCGCACACGCTTTCCGGGATCGACACGAGGCCAAAACGCTCATTGCCGAGCGAGGCCCAGCAAGGGATCTGGGTTAAGGCCTTGGCGGCGAGCGCGCTCTCGATACCTTCGGCAAGGCCGAGCCGCCCATCAACGGGTTCGAAAAGACGAACGGCGCCCGATGCCAAGCTTCCGAGTGCGCGCTTAGGATTGTCGAAGGGGACGACTGCGGGCCTTACCAGATTGAGAAACGTGCGGTGAATGGCCACCAAACCATGATCCATGGTCACTGCCGCGATCAAAGCAGGCAAGTACTGCGTGTTCCCCTTCGGGCCGAGCGGGGTGCGAGGGTGAAATCTTAGGGCGCGAGAGACAGCGCGAATGCCGCGGGCCTCAGCCCCCTCGTTTCGCGAGGCAATCTACACGGCGAACGTCCGAGAGGCAGAGCTCCGATACAGTCTCCCCTCAGGCTTGTTGCAGGCGCTGATCTGGACGGAATCGCGGTTCAACCCGATGGCGATCAGCCCCGCTGGCGCGGCGGGGTTAGCACAGCTGATGCCAGGCACTGCTCGTTATCTCGGCGTCGCGAATCGGCATGATCCCGTCGCGAGCATCGATGGCGGGGCACGTTACCTCCGAGAGATGCTCGACAAGTTCGGGCAAATTCACCTCGCGCTTGCGGCCTACAACGCAGGGCCTGGAGCGGTTATCCGTGCCGGCGGCATTCCCCGAAACAACGAAACGCCAAGCTATGTCCGCAGCGTTCTGGACAGATGGCAAGCAATTAGCTCGCGCATCTGAAGCGTGTTTGTATAGCAGTGGCGAAGAACGGATTGCTTGAGCGGGGAAGGCTGAGTTTGATGGCTCCGAAACGAGATCGAGGCACCGAGGATGGCAATGTCATTCGCTTCGATTTCCGGGACGAATTGAAGAAGCAGCGCGGCAATCGGCGGCGCAAGGAGTGGATCTTGGGACTGGGGGCTTTTTCGATCGTATTCGCTGGTGGAATGCTGGCATTGAACTGGCCCACGTTGAACCAGGCCTTGTTCACCTCTTCAGAGCTCACACCGAGGTTTTCGCTGATGGCGGAGACTTCTTCGCCACGATTTGAGCTATGCGGAATGACGCGTCGCACCTGCGTCGTGGATGGCGACACCTTCTGGCTCGAGGGTGAGAAGATCAGGATCGCTGACATCGACACGCCTGAGATCAGCGAACCCAAGTGTGATGCCGAGTATCAGCTCGGCATGAAAGCCACTCATCGGCTTCGTGACCTATTGAACGAAGGCGCGTTCGAGGTTCGACCAATCGGAAATCGTGATGAAGACCGGTTTGGACGCAAACTTCGGGTCGTCGTCCGGGGTGGCCAATCGCTTGGGGACCAGCTCGTGAGCGAAGGTCTCGCCCGCACGTGGACCGGGCGCCGGCAGCCGTGGTGCTGACCGTTACCAAAGCTCTGGCGGGCCATCAGAATTTGCCAAACTGCTTAGCCGGATTTGCTGACGAAGCGGGCGGTTCTCTTCGGCTGTCTTGATCTTACAAGCTTCGATTCGGCCTCCAGCATGCCAAACCCGACAATGCTCTGGATATGTTCCTGCGTTACAGACGCGCCCACACTCGGCCTCCCACAAACGGAGGCTACCGATTGTCAATCGGCGTCCAATCGGGACCCCCTATCGGCGCGCAAAAGGGACCCCCTTTGCGTTGCGTAGAACGGTTGATGCTGGGCGCGTGTTTCGCGCTGCTGACGGCGTAGGGAGGGCGTAGCCCGACCGGAGGCGGCAGCAGCGCGAAGTCGATTTCTGAGGTGGTCAGCTGCGGTGTTTGAAGCGCCAGCTGTCGTTGCCGGTCTCGACGATATCGCAATGATGCGTGATCCGGTCGAGCAGGGCTGTGGTCATCTTGGGATCGCCGAAGACGGTGGGCCACTCGCCGAAGGCCAGGTTGGTGGTGATGATCACCGAGGTCTTCTCGTAGAGCTTGCTGATCAGGTGGAACAGCAGCTGCCCGCCTGAGCGGGCGAACGGCAGGTAGCCCAGTTCGTCGAGGACCACGACGTCGAGCCGGCTGAGCTGGGCAGCCATGGCGCCGGCCTTGCCGATGCGAGCCTCCTCCTCGAGCCGGGTGACCAGGTCAACCGTGTTGAAGTAGCGCCCGCGGGCGCCGGCGCGCACCACGTTGGCGGTGATCGCGGTGGCCAGGTGGGTTTTGCCGGTCCCCGTGCCGCCAACCGCCACGATATTGCGCCTGCCTGGCAGGAAGGAACCGGCGTGCAGCGAGCGGACCAGTCCCTCGTTGATCGGCGTGCCCTCGAACACGAAGGCATCGAGATCCTTGACCACGGGCAGCTTGGCTGCGGTCATGCGGTAGCGGATCGAGGCGGCATGGCGATGCGCGGCTTCCGCCCGCAGCAGGTCGGTCAGGATCTCGTGGGTCGTGCGTTTGCGCTGAAGTCCCGTGGTGACGGCCTCGTCGAACGCGCCGGCCATGCCCCTGAGGCCGAGCCCGCGCATGGCCTCGATCATCTCATGCCGCTGCATCAAGGCCTCATACCGTATCGTAGCGGGCGCAGTCCGCAATTGGCGGATGGCTAAGCTTGAGGTCGACGACCACGTCGAGAGGCCGGTCAGTCGCCGGTTCGCGGTATCGCGCCAAAATGTTGAGGATCACCTCGTCGCTGGCGGCGCCGGCATCAAGCGCTTCGCGGATCGCGGCCTCGACCGCGTCCAGGCCATCGGTCTGCACGGCCGCCAGCACCCGCACGAAGCGCCGATCGGCCTCATCACCGCTCCCCAGCTTGCGGCGCAGCCGCGCCAGTGCCGGCGGAAGGTCCCAGCCTTGGAAGGGGGCGCCGTTGCGCCAGGCGCCGGGCTTGTTGGCCAGAACGGGGAGATAATGCCAGGGATCGTAGATCGTCCGGTCACGGCCGAAGTGCCGGGCATGTTCGGCGATAACCTCGTCACCGAGGCGCACGACGATCCGGTCGGCATAGGCGCGGACCTGGACCGCCCGCCGCGCGGCCTTGGCCATGACGGAATAGCGGTTGCGGTCGAAGCTGATCAGGCAAGTGCCAGTCACGGCATGCGTGGTCTCGTGGAAGCCGTCGAACGGCGCCAGCATCGGCTGCAGGGCTGGCCGCTCGAGATCCAGCGCCTCGGCCACGGTCAGTTCCTTCTGCTCGGGATGCGGATGCAAGGCGGCCCAGCGCAGGCACTCGGCCTCCAGCCATCCGTTGAGCTCCTCGATGCTGGCAAAGCGCAGGCGGGGCTGGAAGAACCGACTCCGGATGGTCTGGACCTGATGCTCGACCTGACCCTTCTCCCATCCTGCCGCCGGCGAGCAGGCCGTGGGCTCGACCATGTAATGATCGGCCATGACGAGGAAGCGGCGGTTGAACACGCGCTCCTTGCCGACGAACACTGTCGTCACCGCGGTCTTCATGTTGTCGTAGATCCCGCGCAGCGGCACCCCGCCAAAGAAGACGAAGCCGCGCGCATGGGCATCGAACACCATCTCCTGCGTCTCGCGCGGATAGGCCCGGACATAGACCGCCCGCGACGCGCACAGCCGCATCTGCGCCACCTTCACCCGCATCGGCTTGCCGGCGATCTCCACGTCCTCGTGGCTCCAGTCGAACTGGTAGGCCTCGCCAGGCTTGAACATGAGCGGGATGAAGGCAGGCGCCCCATCACCCGCATCCTTGCGCCGCGCTTCCGTCCAGCGACGGGCGTAGCGCCGAACAGCATCGTAGGAACCCTCGAACCCCTCGCGCTGCAGTAGATCATGGATCCGGGTCATGCGCAGACGGTCACGCCGGTGCCGCGCCTCGTTCTCCGTCAGCAGTGTATCGAGCCGCTCCTGGAAGGGCCCAAGCCGGGGCAGCGGTTGGACCGTGCGATGATAGTCGAACGCCCCTTCCGGCGCCCGGATCGCCTTGCGCACCACCTTGCGAGACAACCGCAGATCCCGCGCTATTGCCTTGATCGCCTTCCCGTTCGCGTGCTCGCGTCGGATCCGAACAACTGTCTCCACCACCAACATCCCGATCTCGCCACCTGGAAAACCAGGCGGCCCGCTACACCATCGGAATGAGGGGTCCCTTTTAGACGCCGATCACCCCGCTAACGGGGTCCCTTTTGCACGCCGGTCCACACCTTAAACCCGAAAGCGGCGACGATTTGTAGCGTGGCCAGCCGGGACGGATTCATCTCAATTGGGTCTGGGCCTGCGAAGGTGCATGAGGCAAAGGATTCGCTCGGAATCTGAAGTGGTACGGTGACACCGTGGGCGATCCCGTATCGCCGCGCTTCCTTAAACAACGCCAGCTGGATTTCGGTCAGATCGACGAGGCTTGAAATTTCATCCCAACCGAATGGCCGATCAAGCCGCTGGCTCACTTCATAGACGGGATCGTACACCTGACAATGGTTCGTGACATAAAACTCAACGAAATGGGGTGGATAGTTCGTGATGACCATTGCTTCATCGATAAGGCGCGGCAGCCCTCCGTGCTGGACCAGCGCCATGTAGGGAAAGCCCATGTCCAATGCGGCTTCAGCCAGTTCGTCGCGTAGAATGTCGGTTGTAGACGCGGCGTCGAGGCGGGATAGCGTTTCGCGCAGTCGTGAGCCGACATACATTGGGTTCCTCCTTGCCGAGGGGTATGATCTGGTCGCACTTGGTCGTCTCACTTTCGGCCAAGTGTGGAGTTCTCCTGGCCAGGCAGATTTCAACACCCTTCTTCATGAAAACGGCCGAAAGCAGCAGGTTCGAATATTCGGCTGAAATGCGCCAGAGGTGCGATCAAATCGGTGGCTTGCTGTTGAAATTGAGCCCTAGATCCGCGTCGACTAAAGGTACGCTTGCGTGAGATGCCCAGATATCAGTCGGCGATCGGGCGATCCCAATCCCATTTCCGAGCCGTTCTGGCGGAGCCGGCTGCCTTACCCACCAGATAGAGAATGATCTGGGCGCCCCCCGCTGCAAAACTGGCCCATGGCTGCATGGCCGCGCCGAGCCAGCCCAACATGGCGGAAATGCCGATGGCATTGGCCGTTACCAGTGATAGGAGCGCCAGCCAGTGCCAGTTGGCAATCCCGGCTGAGGTTATTTCGGCCATCTCGGTTTCTCCGAGATTGCCGTGCCGCATAGTGCTGTCCAGCACGAGCAGCACCGTAAAGCAAATCATGAATATGCCCAAGAGCTGAAGAACGCCCTCAATATAGTGAGCGACATTCAACAACATTAATATACCTGATATTAGAGATACCACCACGAGCATTACATGCCTGCTCACATGTCGATCTGTGATCTGTACAATTGCATTTACGAAAGCCATCGTGCTGATATAAATGTTTGCAACATTAATACGCATTTGCGTAGCGATGGCAAAGACTGCTCCCATTCCGCCAAGCATAACGACAAAATAAGATCCGGGATTGTCCTCCGAATAGCGTACCGAAAACCAGAGACCCAACAGTCCGGCAAAAAGAAAGCAAAATAGCTGGAAACCGACACCGACCCATAGCGTGCCCAAAAACCGCTCTTCCTTGCGAACAAAACGAGCGTAATCAGCTGAAATCAATGCTGTAACGAAAACCAGGCCATTCATTATTCCGAAGGAGCTAAGAAGTGCTGTGCCGGTATCAGTCTCTTTTGCCGGCATATAAGCGAGCCAGTCGCGTCCTTCAGAAGGATTATGGAGGCTAATGTATAATGCGAAGCTCAACAAGATCGCATAAAAAATGAAGGTGATCATCTGAAATCGCGCCAGAACTCTCATGCCGAACCAAATGATAGGTAGAATTAGACCTATCATGACAAGCTGAACTATCCACTTTTCCAAACCGGAATATACATGACTTATTGATGTCGCCATGATGTTTGCTTCCAGCACGAAGAATAGGAGAGCGTTTACGCCTAGACCGATGCTGAAAACAGAGCCGCCGCGATAGCCAAGGATGTGGCGCGCGAGAAGGTTGGTGCCGCAACCTGTGCGCACTGCAATCGATGCAATGACCCATGCCATCACGCCAGAGATCAATGTCGAGTAGGCGATCGCCAACAGGGCTATTTTCGATCCGTATGTGAGCGCGATTATGGAGGTGAGCTGCATGTAAATGAGTGCAGTGGCCATTCCGATGGTTGCAAAAAACAGGGGCGGCCAAGCCGTTCGAGCCTCTGCGGGGACAGGCTCGTCTGCAAAGTCCGTGTCTTTCTCCGAGATCGCGCCGGCCATGGATTCCCCTTTTTAAATTTGGTGCAGATGACGCCCAGCCCTGTATCACCCGCGGCCAGGAGCATCGATTGCGGTCAGCTTGGCTGATCGGCCACTTCTCACCAAAAAACGCGAGATCATCAAGATTGCCCGATGATCCACTCTCATATCGTGAGAGTTTATGCCTCCGGCGATTTGAACTCTCGGTTGTTTATCGCCAACCTGCGCTCAGATTTCGGATTCCTTAGTGAGGAAATTCATTAAATGGTAAAGCACTTTCGCATTGGTCAGATTGTTCCCAGTTCCAATACTACGATGGAAACTGAGATTCCTGCGATGCTTCGTTCACGCGAGGCGGTTTTTCCTGAACGATTTACTTTTCACTCTTCTCGTATGCGTATGAAGCACGTCACGAAGGAGGAACTCGCCGCAATGGATGCTCAAAGTGTTCGCTGTGCTCGCGAGTTGTCCGATGCAAAAGTTGATATCATTGGCTACGCTTGCCTGGTAGCCATCATGTCCTCTGGTCTCTCCTATCATTGTAAAAGCGAAGAAACTCTGGCGGCAGCAGTCCATGAGGAAGGGGGCGACAGCCCGATTGTGACAAGTGCCGGTGCCTTAATCGACGTTCTTGCCGAAATGCAGGCACAAAATATCGCGGTTGTGACACCTTATATGAGGCCGTTGACGGATCTCGTCGTTAATTACATTTGTAACGAAGGATTTTCTGTAGCGAGCGATATCGCGCTTGAGATTTCTGACAATCTGGAAGTGGGTCGGCGAGACCCAAATCTACTTTTGGATGATGTCAAGCGACTCGATTTAGCCGGCGTTGACACAGTCGTCTTATCTGCGTGCGTGCAAATGCCTTCTCTTGCTGCAATCGAGCGAGTTCAGGACCTGTTGGGCCTTCCTGTTATTACCGCCGCATCTTGCACAACGCGTGTGATGCTCAAAAAGCTCGCTCTTGAGCCCGTAGCGCCGGGGGCCGGATTTGCACTCTCTTCCCGCTTCGCTCCGTTAGCGGTGGTCTGAGCCCCGACGTTCCTCCACCTATGAGTAGAGATGGGGTGGTTGCCGCCCTCCCTGACGGCATCGCGATGTGCCAAGAACAGTGGGTTTGCAAACCCAGAGATGGAAAGGACGGCAACTGTGGCAATCGATAAGATGATCGGAATTGATCTGGCGAAGCGTGTTTTTCAGTTTCACGTTGCGACAATGACCGGTGAGGTTTTGCTTCGACGCAAGCTATCTCGGGACAAAGTTCACGAATTCATGGCGACGCATGAGCCTGCCATTGTTGTGATGGAGGCTTGTGGCAGCGCACATTACCGGGCTCGCGAGTTCCGCCAGATGGGCCATGTGGTCAAACTGATCGCTGCACAGTATGTGCGTCCGTTCGTGAAGCGGCAGAAGAACGATGCTGCCGATGCAGAAGCCATCGTCATTGCGGCCCAGCGACCCGAGATGCGCTTCATTGAACCGAAGACGGAAGAGCAACAGGCGAAAGCCGTGCTCTTCCGAACACGGGAGCGGCTCGTTCACCAGCGCACCGAAATCATCAATGGCTTGCGGGCGGCACTCTATGAATTTGGGTACGTCGTTCCTCAGCGGATCGTGCACCTGCGCCTCATCCGAGAGATTATCGAAGGCCCCAACTGCGATCTTCCCGAGCTGGTTCGCACAGAGTGCGAGGACATGCTGGATCAGATCGATGGCCTGAATGTCCGGATCGACGCGAAGGCTGCAGCGATCAGATCTCCAGCCCTCAAAACGGATGTTTCGCGTCGACTCGAATCAATGCCAGGCGTCGGGCCGATGACGGCATTGGCAATCGAGGCATATGCACCACCGATGGAGGTGTTCCAAAATGGTCGCGCGTTCGCGGCTTGGCTCGGCCTCGTGCCACGCCAGCATTCTTCTGGCGGTAAAGAGAAGCTCGGCCGAATGTCCAAGGCCGGACAAGCCGACATTCGAAAACTACTCGTTATCGGAGCGATGTCCCGACTGACATGGTTGGGTCGCAAAGCCATCCAACCTGGTTCTTGGCTCGACCGGATGCTCGCCAGAAAACCCTTGATGCTGGTCGCGATCGCATTGGCGAACAAGATGGCGCGCCAGATCTGGTCGATGCTCATGAAGGGTGAGGATTATCGGAATCCGACGTCGTTCGCGCTGGCACGGTAAGCGTGCTGGCGCCGACACGGCGGTGATGGGAGTGTAAGAAGGCATCGACCTGAATGGGCAAAACGATCGAAACGATCTGGATCGGGAAAACCTGCCGACCCGCTCTGAGCGAAACAACTCGATGAGTAGAGATTAGGACCCGATCCGCAGATCACCATACCGGCCAGCGGCTTCTGAAATGCCGCAAGACAGGCCTGACAGAAGACCGCACTCGATCACTCATACCATACGGGAAGAAACTTCTTGCATCACGGGCGGCAACCACAGAAGCCGGTGGCCCGAGTGATGCCCATGTGCGGGCGTGATGACAACCGGGTTGGGGGTTAACCCCCAACCCGGTTTGCCGACTGATTTGGCTGCCATCTCGGCCGGGGTCATGTTGCCCAGGCTCGAGTGGGGCCGGTGATGGTTGTAATCGTGCCGCCAGGCGGCAAGCACCGACCGGGCCTGGGCTAGGCTGGTGAAGATGGTCTCGTTCAAGCACTCGTCCCGAAGGCGGGCGTTGAAGCTTTCAATGAACCCGTTCTGCTGCGGCTTGCCCGGCGCAATATAATGCCACTCAACGTCGCGCTCCTTCGACCAGCGCAGGATCGCCATGCTAGTGAACTCGGTACCGTAGCACATTGGGAACCAGTCTCTCGAAGAGCCGGATTGCCTTGATGAAGGCAAGGGCGCGTAGCGCCCGCAGGCTTCATCAAGGCGGCCATGACCGGCCAGCAGGTCTCTAAAGTGAAGTTGTCGACTCAACCCTTTGGAGACTGACCGACCATGACCAAGCGAAGCCCTACTCCCGCCAACGCCGTGCTGGTAGCCATCGATATGTCCAAGCACCGCCAGGAAGTGCTGATCGAACGTCCGGAAGGTGGCCGGCGGCGGCGGATGACTGTGATGGCAACCAAGGCGGACTATGATCGCCTCGCAGCGGACCTCGGGGAGATTGGACGGCCGATTGTCGTCGGCTTTGAAGCCACCGGTAACTATCATCGCACCCTGGCGCACCGGCTGCTCGCCGCAGGCTTCGAGCTGCGGTTGATTTCGTCGGTTGCGCTGGCTCGAACCCGTGAGGCTTTGCACAACGGCTGGGACAAGAACGATTCCAAAGACGCGCAAGTGATCCTGCACATGCTGAGGATCGGCGCCACCCAGCGCTACGTCGACCCGCTTGCCGCCGGCATCAACGATCTGCAGGAGATGTCGAAGACACACGAGGCTATTTCCAAGGCAAAGACCCAGACCTGGCACCGGATCCTGACGCACTACCTTCCGCTGTACTTCCCGGAGATCGAGCGGTTCGCCGGCAACAGCCGGTCCGACTGGTTCCTGGCCTTGCTCGAGCGGTTTCCCACCCCGGTGAGCATGACAGCGCTCGGCCAAGAGGCATTCACGCGCGAGGCCTGGTCGCTGGTCGGCCGCAAGGTTTCCAAGGCCCGCTTAATCAACGATATTTATGAGACCGCGTGCGCATCGGTCGCACTACCGGTCGACGAGGACTCCGTTGCGATCGCCATGTTCCGCATGGTCATCGCACAAGCACGCAGCCTCGTCCGGCAGCGCGACGAGATTGAACGAACCGCCCATGCCCTGCTCGCCGACAACCGCGATTATCAGCTCCTGCGCATGATCCCCGGGATCGGGCCAATCAACGCGCTGACCATCCTCGCGGAGGCTGGCGACCTTCGGCGGTTCGCCCACCATCGCCAGTTCCTCAAGTTCTGCGGACTTGATCTTGCCACCTGCCAGTCCGGCACCTTCCGTGGGCGAACCAAGCTCTCGAAGTACGGTAACGCCCGGCTACGCCGCACCTTCTGGATGGCGACCCAAGTCGCCATCCGCCAGCGCGACAACAGTTTCCGCGACAAGCTTGGCCGCTATGTTGCCGGCCATGGCAACGACCCTGATCGCCGCCGCAAGGCGATGACTGCACTCACCGCCAAGATGGCGCGCGTCGCGCACGCCGTTATCAAGACGGGAGCCGAGTACCGTCCGTTCGTCGAACGGGCGGACACCAGATGGAAGGACCCCTCTCTGTTGTGCCGTGAGGGCGCTGCGGCGACCCTGTAGATAATGTTCGGGCCTTCCATCTGGCATCCGCATCTCATTTTAAGGACGGTGAGGACCACGACCGGCACGGCCGCTGGATCCTGTGTTTGCTATGGCCGAGAGCGCATTCCTTGACGATGGAAGCCATCTGGATCAGAACGCAATCCGCGCCGATCGCAATCGGCGCAACGAGACCTGCTGGCCGTTTTCCGCCGCTGCTTCCCGACCTAGGACGTTGTCGCTGACGATCATCGCCGGACGGGACCGTTCGGCAATCGCCCAGTCCAACTCCCGCGCCACCCGCAGGCCCGAGATCGAGGTGTCGGCGATGAGCCGGACACACTCGCGGGTGAAGTCGTCGACCACCGCGAAAATGCGGAACCGACGGCCACAGCCGAAGGCGTCCGACACGAAGTCGAGCGACCAGCGCTGGCCCGGTCCCTGTGGGATCGTCATTGGCGCCCGCGTGCCAAGCGCCCGTTTGCGACCGCCGCGGCGACGCACTTGTAAGCGTTCCTCCCGGTACAGCCGCCGGAATTTCTTGTGGTTGATCATCACGCCCTCGCGCCCCAGCAGCCAGTGCAGGCGGCGATAGCCAAACCGGCGACGCTCCGCCGCCAGGCCGCGCATCCGCTCCCGGATCGCCCCGTCATCGCCTCGCCGGCTGCGATACCGCACCATCGTCCGGTCCACGCCCAGCACATCGCACGCCCGCCGCTGGCTCACCTCGAACACCTGCTCAAGGTGAGCCACCGCTTCCCGCCTAACGGCGGGCGTCACCATTTTTTTGCGGTAATCTCCTTGAGCATCGCGTTGTCCAGCATCGCCTCGGCCAGCAGCTTCTTCAGCTTCGCGTTCTCATCCTCCAGCTGTCGCAGGCGCTTCGCCTCCGACACCTCAAGGCCGCCGAACTTGGCCTTCCACTTGTAAAAGGTCGCGCTGCTCACCCCGTGCCGGCGGCATACATCCGCCGTCGGCATCCCCGCCTCCTGCTCCTTCAAGATCGCGATGATCTGCTCTTCGCTGAACCTGCTGCGCTTCATTCCGTCCGACTCCTTCCATGGGCCGGACTCTACTCAAATCTGGAGGAAAACGCGGGGCTCAGACCAATCCTGACAATGCGACACGAACAAGAACTCGAAACATTTGAACAGAAGTCTGAACGTCAACCGTTTCTTTGGCCACATGTTTCGATCAGGGATTGATCGACTCTTCTGGCCGCCGCAGAAAATCCAGAACTGTCATGGCGGTTGGTGAGAGGAGACTCGTTGAGCGGTAACATCTTGATGTCTGACGCTTCGCCCAAGGTTCCGAGAGGGGGACGCTGATTATCGAACGCGTGCTATTCGTGACATAGGCCTTTGGCAGGATGGAGACGCCGCTACCGGCTTCGACCAGCACGACAACGCTTTCAAAGCTGGCCATGTAGGCGCAAGGCAGGAATTGCCTGTGTTGTTCACGGGCAGCGTTCTCGAACAAGGAGTAGAGAGCACTACTGCGTTGCATAGCAATAAATGGGTAGTCGATGACGTTCAAAAAAGAAACTGGTGAGACGCTGGCCAAGGGGCTCGATCGCGGGAGAACGGCGACAAGTTCGTCGCTGACCCAAGCATGGCTTGTCAATCCGCTTGCGTCAGTCGTACCCGAGACGATGCCGATGTCAGCTTTGACAGAGTGAATGTCTTCAATGATTTCGGCACTCATCCTCTCCTCGATGATGACGTCCACATTTGGCGCCGCATGATTGAACGATCTCAGCTTTGTGATTAGGTACGGATTGATTGCCGTCGTGTGTGCATGAATGCGAACCAATCCGGCTGCGCCATTCCTGAAGGTGTCGAACTTTCTCGCGGTGCGTTCGATGGTCGACAGTATCTCTTGCGCGCAGATGTGAAAATCGATCCCGGCCGCCGTCGGCCGCACGCCCCGATCGGTTCGCTCCAAAAGCCTTATGCCCAGATGGGCCTCGAGCGCGGTTATCCGGCGGCTTACAGATGACGGGGTGATGTGCTCGCGCTCAGCGGCGCGCGCCATATTTCCTTCTTCAATAACGCTCGAATAGAGCCTTAAAGTGACAAGGTCAAAGACGTCGTGCCGCAAGACAGGACGAACATTCAGGAATCTGCCCTCGATCTCCCTTTGATCTGTTGAATCGACTTTAGTGTTAGAACCTTCTGAGAGTCCGTTTGAGAAAGCGTCAGGCAGCCGTGGCAGCGCGATTGTAGATCGTCGTTCGGTTGGTGGCGAAGGGCGGAAGAATGACGGCATCGCGCCATTTCGAATTGAAACCGGGCAGAGTCTCGAAGCGAACCATGAGCGCATCGAAACCAGGGATTTCCTCGTGGATGGTTCGAATCTGTTGGCCGTCACCTGAGCCGGTCACAATATCGCAGCAGAGCAAATCAGTGGTGAGTTCGTCGATTTTGTAGGCAATGATTTCACCGACCTCGTCGAGCGAAACTGCGTCGGTTGCCTTTGCCTGGACGATGGCGAACCCGTTGTCGGTGACAATGATCTCTGGCTTGCGCATTGAATATCCCGTTCAGGGTGTGAGCCGGCGAAGCAGATTACTCGCCATGGCAAGATGGATCATCGCTTCCGATACGTCGAGACGCTTCTCATAGTCGCGAACGAGCCTGCGCCAGCGTGTCATCCAACCGAACGTGCGCTCGACCACCCAGCGTCGGGGCAGCACCTTGAAGCCAGCGACGTCGTCCGACCGGCGGATGATCTCCACTGTGAAGTCGCGATAGGCGGCAGCGTCGAGCAGCTTGGTGCGGTCGTAGGCCGCGTCGCCAAACAGATGCTTGAGCCATGGCCAGCGCCTGCGGACTGCCGAGACGATCTCCTGGGCGCCTGCGCTGTCGGAAATGTCGGCAGTGGTCAGGTTGACCATCAGCAGCCGACTGTCGGTATCAACGGCGATGTGGCGCTTGCGCCCCTTTATCCGCTTGCCTGCATCGAAGCCGCCACCAGACGGAGCAGAAGGCGCTTTGACCGACTGGCTGTCAACCACCGCAGCCGAAGGGCTTTGCTCGCGAGCCTCGCGCTCCCGATCCAACATTAACGCCACGTCGTGGATCGTGCGGAACAGCAGGCGGCGTACGAAGCGGCGAAACCACCAATAGACTGTCTGCCACGGCGGAAAATCCTTGGGGAGCATCCGCCAGCCTCCGCCGGAACGAGCCAGATACCGCAAGGCGTTCAGGACCTCGCGCAGGTCAGTCGACGGCGTGCGCCCGCGCTTCGGCGGCGCTGGCAGGAACGGGCGGATGATCTCCCACTCCGCATCAGTCAGATCGGTCGGATAACGCTTGGCGCGCTTCTCATGTTCAGCCATCCGCTCACGGCTCGCTCGGGTCCACATCCCAAGCTTGAATCACGTAAGCCGCTGTCGCTCAACCCATTATCAAACGGGCTCTGAGACGTCATCATATCCATTCATGGCTGACATACATGCTCCGGATAACGGAGGAATACTAATAATATAATTGAAACACGTCACGGAAAGAACGAATGTTTCCATAGCCTACTATGGTTTGTTCTCTCAGCGAGAAAGCAGAAATTTTCCTGAAGCCGTCGTTTCCCAATATTCATCGGCATAGCCAGCGCGTGAAATGGGATTGGCCAATTCGGTTCTGAAAAGACCTTCCTCGATACAGTTTTTGTCAAGGCTTACGGCAAGAATCTGCGCAAAAACGACCCATGTATCTATAGGACACCCCTGCAAGTCTTGAAGGCGGTTGATTGAAACGCTTCGGCACTCGAGGATGGCGGGGCTACCGAGAACGCCAGGAACAGAAATTTGTGTGCTAGGGTGCGAGTCCACGCCTGCGAGCACAAATTCGTCATCTTCATGGGGCAGTGCATCCGACGTAATATTCATCGCATCTGCCTGAGAGTGAGATACGATACTTATTGCAAAGTCTTTTGACTCTTCAATATTCCTAACCGTATCTTTATATCCTACGCTACTAAACATCACCATAGGAGGGCGTTCATTGATTAAATTGAAGAAACTATACGGCGCCAGATTGCGATGCCCATCGAGGGATTTCGACGATATCCAGGCAATCGGCCGCGGTGCTATAATGGATTTAAGTGGATTGCGAGAAAGTCCATGTTGAGCGCCGACGCAAAATGTATGGTACGAAGTCAAATGGAATGCTCCATGATAGCAAGAACCTTCTCACCCGTTTTTAAATGCGCATACGAGCTGATGAGGGCGGGGTCCGTGATTTGGTCCTGTGTAATTTTTCTGCTGAATTTTGTGAAGAATATCGAATCGATATCTCTCTGAATCCGGTGCTTCATACATTGCAGCTTGTCAGGATGAGCTTTGGTCAACGCATTCTGAAGCAGCCATCCCCCGATTCCCCAGGCCATGCCGAAATTTCGGGTGAAATTGACTGACGATGGATCGAGGCCGCCGAAAAAATAGAGTTGCTTGTGCGTCGTTGAGCCATAGCCGGTATGGCCTTGCGGAACATGCGTTAGCGCCTGTTCCATTGCATGAAGGATCTTGCCCGCAAGGGTGCCTCCACCCGTTGCATCAAATGCCAGTGTCGCTTTCGTTTGACGAAGCGCTTCGGCCAGTTCGTCCTCGAAGCCAGGGCCGTTGGAGTTGCATACATAGGCAACCCCAAGTTCGCGGAGAACTGCAACCTGTCGATCCGAGCGGACGATGTTCACTATCGGCACGCCTTCCTGCATGCAAAGCCGGTTCATCATTTGCCCCAGGCTTGATGCCGCCGCCGTCAGGACAATCGCGCTGTGCCCTTCCCGCTCCATCGTGTCGATCATTGCCAGCGCCGTCATGGGGTTGATCCATGCTGCGGCGGTCCGCTCTGGGCTGAACTCAGGTGGAAATGCAATGCATTCATCAGCGTCGGCCAGTTGATATTGGCTGAACATGCCTCCCACTGCGGCCGACACCCTTTGGCCAAGAAGGGATCTCGCCGCGAGCGACGACCCAGTACTGATGACGATCCCTGTTCCTTCATTTCCCACCGGCAATGGCACACCGATACGATTACGGTATGCCGTGAGATGAGCCGCCGGTACACGGCCTGATACCCCGATGGATTCTGGGCCGCTTGATCGATGGAAAGAATCGAGAGGGGCTGAGCAGAAAAGCGATTTGATGTCTGCCGGATTTATTGGCGCTGCATCCACACGAATTAGAACCTGATCGCCGCTCGGAACGGGTATCGGCTCATCCTGCGGAAACACAGACAATGTTCCGTCTTGCTGAAGCAGCGAGACGATGCGGACAGAACCAGAGCGAGTCACCCTGCGCTACTTTGGGTGAGATCGAGCGCGACATCGACGATCATGTCTTCCTGACCGCCGACCATCTTGCGGCGACCAACTTCAGCCAGGATAGTTCGGGTATCAACGCCGTAGTCGGCACTCGCCTTTTCGGCGTGACGGAGGAACGAGCTATAGACGCCGGCATACCCAAGAGTGAGGGTCTCACGATCGACACGAACAGGGCGGTCCTGCAATGGTCGGACGAGATCCTCAGCCGCGTCCATCAGCGCGTAAAGGTCGCAGCCGTGATTCCAGCCGTAGCGATCTGCGGCAGCGATAAAGACTTCCAGCGGTGCGTTGCCTGCACCCGCTCCCATGCCGGCAAGCGAGGCATCGACACGAATTGCCCCATTCTGCACGGCGACAATCGAGTTGGCCACGCCCAGGCTGAGATTATGATGCGCATGGACGCCACGTTGGGTCTCGGGCTTGAGCACCCGATCATAAGCTTGCAACCGGGCGGCATATTCATCCATGTTCATCGCCCCGCCGCTGTCAGTCACATAAACGCAGTGAGCACCATAGTCTTCCATCAGCTTTGCCTGGCCGGCCAAGGCCTCCGGGGTCGTCATATGGCTCATCATCAGGAAGCCGGAGACATCGAGGCCAAGCCCGCGCGCAGCTTCGATATGTTGCTTCGAGACATCCGCCTCAGTGCAATGCGTGGCGATGCGCACCGAGCGGACCCCCATTTCATAGGCATGCTTCAGGTCGTGAACGGTGCCGATGCCAGGGAGGAGCAGGGTCGTCAGGACACTATGTTCGAGCACTTCGGCTACGGCCCCGATCCAGTCCCAGTCGGTATGCGCCCCAAAACCATAGTTGAAGCTTGAGCCCTGGAGGCCATCGCCATGCGCGACTTCGATCGCGTCGATCTTTGCGCGGTCGAGCGCGCGCGCGATCGCCTGGACATGCTCCAGCCCATATTGATGACGAATTGCGTGCATGCCGTCGCGCAGCGTCACGTCCTGGATATAGAGCTTGGTGGCAGTAGGATCGAATAGTGTCATCGCGAGGCCTCCGTTTGCGCGAGGTCGGTGGCGGCCATCCGCGCCGCGATCTTTTCTGCAGTGCGCAGCGCCGCCGAGGTCATGATATCTAGGTTGCCGGCATAGGCAGGGAGATAATGGGCCGCACCTTCCACCTCGAGGAAGATACTGACTTTGAGACCGGTAAAATCGCCGTTCATTTCCGGGATATGCAGTGGGCGGTTGGATCCGATGTGCTCAAACTGCACCGCCTGCTTTAGCCGATAACCTGGTACGTAGGTCTGGACCTCGCTTACCATTGCTTCGACGCTTTCCCGGATCGCTTCGGGATCGGCTTCCTCGCAAAGGCAGTAGACGGTGTCGCGCATGATCAAGGGCGGCTCGGCGGGGTTGAGAATAATGATAGCCTTTCCTCGCGTCGCTCCGCCGACGTCGACGATCGCCTGGCTGGTGGTCTCAGTGAACTCGTCGATATTGGCGCGGGTGCCTGGTCCCGCGCTCTTGCTGGCGATCGACGCGACAATCTCGCCATAGCGCACCTTCGCCACGCGATCGACGGCATGAACGATCGGAATCGTAGCCTGGCCACCACAGGTCACCATGTTGACGTTCGGCGCATCAAGACATGTCTCACCATTGACAGGCGGGATCACATAGGGGCCGATCGCCGCCGGCGTCAGGTCGATGACCCGCTTGCCATGCGCCTGAAGCAGTTCGTTGTTCCGCTTGTGGGCGCCGGCGCTGGTTGCGTCGAATACGATCGCGATATCGCGGAATTCCGGCATGGCAATCAGCCCGTCTATTCCCTCGGCGGTGATTGGCACCCCCATACGGGCGGCTCTCGCGAGGCCATCAGAGGCAGGATCGATCCCGACCATAGCGCCCACCTCGAGAGTTTTGGACAGCCGCAAGATCTTGATCATCAGATCGGTGCCAATGTTGCCGGAGCCGATAATGGCCGTTTTTGTTTTCGCCATGTCAGGCCCTTCCATAAGTGAAGCTGCACTCGCCAATGCCGGCTATGACCGCTCGAACGCGAGCTCCCGGCGTGAGCGCAACCATCGGCCCCAGCGCTCCGGCCAGCAGAATGTCACCGGCTTTCAAGGGCTCGCCGCGGCTCGCCAGCGTCTGCGCAAGCCAGGCGGCGGCGTTGAGCGGATTGCCCAGCGCGGCTGCGCCCAGACCGGTTGATACGGTATCTCCATTGATCGTCATTTCCATCGGAGCCGCTTCGAGGTCGAGGCCTTCAAGTGGTAGCCCGTTCGCGGCGAGGACGAAGAACGCCGATGAGCCATTGTCGGCTACCGTGTCGGCAAATGTGATTTTCCAGTCTGCTATCCGGCTGTCGACAATTTCGATGGCAGCGTGGACGCTGGCCACGGCAGCTGCAACTTGATCCGGGGTCGTATCGACGCTCGGCAAATCCGCACCGAGGACGAAGGCGATCTCGGCCTCCGCCTTGGGTTGCAACGTCCGCGCCGGATCGAGCGCACCGCCATCGTCAATCCGCATGTCGTCGAACAGCACGCCAAAGTCAGGCTGATCAACACCGAGTTGCGCCTGTACCGCCTTCGCGGTCAGTCCCGCCTTCCGACCGACAATACGCCGCCCCTGCGCCTCCCAGAAGCGCGTATTGAGCTCCTGAATCGCATATGCGCTATCAGCGTCGGTGGGATGAAGAAATTCGCGTAGCGGGGCGACAGTATCGCCTGAATATGCCTCGCGCAGCATCGAGGCGGCAAGCTTAAGTTTTTCCGTCATCTTTAGGAATCCATTCCTTGGTTCACGCCAATTGGATATGGCGAGGCCAGATCAGCCGCAATGTCGTGGGCTTAATCGATTCTCGCATTGTGAGAGGACGGGGCACCGTCCCCCGCCATCACGGACATTTCACTGAGGGTTGCGGCCCATCAGGAAAGAGGCTTTGTGAAATTTCATCGGCGTAAGAGTGCAATTGCTTCACAACATCGCGAATTCGCGCCTTTGGAAGATCTTGCGAAGGAAATGATGCAGATAAAGCCGCTATGACGCGGCCCTCGCGGTTAACAACCGGCACCGCGACACAGCGGAGATTTTCAAACAGCTCACAATCGTCAATGGCGAACCTCTGTCCCCTGACTTTTTGGAGTTCATCCAGCAATATTTCTGGAGCAGTGATTGTCTTTCTTGTCAGAGCAATAAATGGTCCTTCGGACAAATATTGCGAAAGAACTTCTGTATCCAGCGCGGCCAGTAAAACCTTGCCCAGTCCCGAGCAATAAGCTTCCAGCTTGCTTCCGATCACTGTCGGGAGATTGTGCGATTTCCTCGCCGCCTTGGCAAGGTAAGTGACCATAAAATCGGCGTCGAGGACTCCTAGATGTGCGGTAGGGCAAACGCTTTGCGTGAGCTTCCGAAGTGTCGGTGTGGCGACGGTTGACAAGACGACATCTGGCGCAGCCCCTTGAGCCAGCTCAATGAGGCCCATGCCAAGTCGATAGCCGCCAGGAGAAATTCGCACCACCATGCCATGTGCCTGCAGGGTGGAGAGTATGCGGTGGGCGGTTGCAGGACGAAGGCCGCAATCGGACGCAAGGGTGTCGAGACTCTCGCTCCCGCCTCGGCGCGCGAGACAGGATAGCAAACTGAATGCGCGGTCCACAGATTGAATGTGGGGCGTCGACATAGCCTTCCGCCAGGCTCCTCTCCCGATTCGGCGGTGTGAGTCGCGCTTTTGCTTGATCGCAGCGCGCACACCCCATCTGAAAATGGACTATATCGCCACCTTCAATGGACCGTCAATATATCGTTTATCCGCGCTGTAGCGACCGCAGGCTCATTCGCGCTCTCGGATTGTGAGAGTCAGGGCACCCCCCAATTTTGACAGCCTCGCCAGACAGACCGCATGCTCTGTCGAAGTTGCATGGCACCCGTAGATCGGCGGCAGGGGCGCGTTCGATGTGAGGTCGATCGGATTTCCGTCAGCCCGCTTTGCGGACGACGCAACAAATTGCGGAACGGAGTTCTGCACACCCTGCCTCTGGGACGGCGAAGCTTCGCCGTCCCACTTTGTGGCAGCCGCAGAACTTAAAAGACGAACGGAATTAAAGATATGTCATCAATTCATGTAGATCTTCTCGGCACGGAAACGCAATTTATCGACACCGGAAAGTACCGGAGCCGGGTGATTTCTGTGAAAAATGACAAGGAACCGTTGTTCCTGCTGCATGGCGGCGGGGGGCACGCCGAAACCTACGCCAGGAATATGCTTCGGCTGGCGGAATTCTGTCAGCCGATCGCGATCGACTTCATCTGGCATGGCATGTCGTCACGTCCCGTCTACTCTACGTCCGGGCCAGAGGCCAGTGATCACTGGCTTACCCAGTTTACCGACCAAGTCCTCAATCTAATGGATCACTTCGGCTTTGAGACGGCTGCCATCGAAGGTGAATCGCTCGGCGGCTGGATCGCGTATGACATGGCAATTACTCACCCCGACCGGACATCGAAGGTCGTTCTGAATACGACGTGGGGAATGCACCTTGATCCGGCATATGTGCATGAGGGCGAGAGTGATCTGGACGCCCTTCGGCAAGTTTCCGTCGGCGCTTTGACAAATCCGACCACGGATACTCTTCGCAAGCGCCTCGAGTGGCTGATGCCCCTCGGCGGCGTAACGGACGAGCTGATTGATTTGCGACGTGCGCTCTGGACCATTCCCGAAACCCGTGACGCGCTCCTCACATATTACGACTACCTGTTCCGCCCGAATATCGGTGAGTTTTATTGGCAGGAAGACAAGATCAGCCAGATCTCGTGTCCAGCGCTGGTGCTTTGGACCGACAAGAATCCCATTCACGGCGAAGATGCCGCCGATCGCCTCGCACAGATCATTCCGGGAGCGAAGAAACACATCATGCGCGGCTGCGCCCATTGGCCGCAATGGGAGAGGCCGGAGGAGCATGATCGTGTCGTCGGAGCCTTTATGACCGGCCAACTGTGAGGGCCTAAACGGAGAGGACCCCCATGAGCGATATAAAACCAGTTCGGCGTCGGGCGAGCGAGAGTGTCGAACACCGCACGAACGACGAGCGGACGCAATCCCAGTATCAGCCTTACAAGGATGCGGCATGGGGGTTCATCAACCACTGGTATCCGGCGCTCTTTAGTGAAGAGCTGCCGGAGGGGGCCGTCGAAGGCATCCAGATTTGCGGAGTGCCGATCGTTCTTCGTCGTGTCGACGGTAAAATCTATGCTCTGAAAGACCAGTGCGTACATCGAGGCGTCCGCATGTCGGCAAAGCCGATGTGTTTCAATAAGAAGACGATTAGCTGCTGGTATCACGGCTTTACGTTTAATCTGGACGACGGCAAGCTATCCACGATTGTCGCCAACCCAAATGATCGCCTCATCGGCAATACCGGCGTTACGACCTATCCGGTGGAAGAAGTTGCCGGCATGGTTTTTGTGTTTGTGCGGCAGGACGACTTTCCAGATGAGGATATCCCTCCCCTCTCGCATGATCTTCCATTTCGGTTCCCCGAGAACAGCGAGAAGTTCCCTCACCCTCTTTGGCCCTCTGCGCCCAGTATTCTGGATAATGATGCCATAGCACTTGGCATTCATCGCACAGGTCAAAGCAACTGGCGGATCGCCTGTGAGAACGGTTTCGATAACGCGCATATCCTGGTTCACAAGGATAACACGATTGTGCATGCCTTGGATTGGGTGCTGCCGCTGGGCATTCTTCCCGTCCATGAGGAACCGATCGCCATTGTCGAGGACGAAGATGGCCCAAAGGGCTTGATGCAGTGGCTGTTCACTGATCGCTGGCAGCCTGTCCTCGAAAACGAACAGCTCGGACTGAAAATCGACAATCTCAAAGGACGATTCTACCGCACGTCTGTCGTGTTGCCCGGTTGCCTGATGGTCGAGAATTGGCCCGAAGAGCATGTTGTTCAGTACGAATGGTATGTCCCGATCACAGACGATATGTATGAATATTGGGAGGTAATGGTCCGCATTTGCAAATCAGATGAAGACCGGAGCAAATTCAAATATCGTTTCGACAGGGTCTACACTCCGCTCTGTCTCCACGGTTTTAATGATTGCGATCTCTACGCCCGCGAAGCGATGGAGGAATTCTACACCGACGGGACGGGTTGGGACGACGAGCAGCTTGTCGCAACTGATGTGTCGCCCATTTCATGGCGCAAGGTCGCTTCGCGCTGGAATCGAGGCATAGCCAAGCCAGGGCGAGGCGTGACCAACTCGACCAAAACCTCAAGCATCCGCATGCGACGTCTCGCCGAGGGCAAGGCGCCAGGCTATTTTGTTGAGAAGATCAATGATGTCAACAAGTTCTAAAGTAACGATCTCATTCAGCGATGGAGTTGAACGCCAGTTTTTCGCCCTGCCTGGGCAAAATGTGCTCGAGGCCGCGCTCAAGGAGGATGTGCCGGTACTTCATCAATGCCGGTCAGGCTCATGTTCGAGCTGCCTTGCCAAGCTCGTGGAGGGCAAGGCAGACACACTTGCTGGCGCCTCGTCAACGCTCATTCCGTCAGAGAAGGCGCAAGGTCTGCGCTTGCTATGCGTGACGGAAGCGCTGAGCGACTGCACCTTTCAGCTTGGCTACGACAGCGCGGTTGGCACCAATCAGGCGACGGAAGCCAAAGCATTCGTCAATGCGATAGATCGGCTCGCCGATGATGTTGTGCGCCTAGAATTGGAACTCGCGGAAGGCGACTGGTTTGAGTTCAGACCAGGCCAATTCATCCAGATAAAGGTACCAGGCACAGATGCGGTGCGAAGCTACTCCATGGCCAGCACCCCCGCCGATCTTCCGCGTATTGAATTGTTGATCCGCTTGCTACCGGGCGGTGTTATGTCGACCTGGTTGCTGGAAGGCGCCAAGATCGACGATGTTCTCGAGATTAGCGGGCCTTATGGTCAGTTCTTCTTGAAGGAAGGCGAAAAAGCACCGCACATCATGATTGCTGGCGGGACTGGGCTGGCTCCAATGATGTCGATGATCGATGCTCTTCGCATGCGGTCGGGACGTAAGCCGAAGATGCTTCTCAGTTTCGGCTGTCAAACTCAGGGAAGCTTGTTCCATTTGGATGCGATCGAACTGCGTCAGCAGTGGTTGCCGCAACTCGACGTGCAACTGTCCGTTGATCGCGGCCCAGCGCCATCAGGAGTGAGGGTCGGGAATCCGGTGGAAGTGATCGGAGCCAGCGAACCGCTCGATCCTGACAGTGTCGCTTATCTTTGCGGTCCTCCCGGAATGATTGATGCCGCGCGTCGGCACCTCGAGCAACTTGGACTCGCGTCCGAGAACATTTTTGCTGAGCAGTTTGTGGCCAGCCAGTGAGATCAGGGAGAGAAGACATGGGAGTGGATAGTCTCGGATACCTCGCACTCAATGTGCGTAAACCGGCTGAATGGCGCACTATGCTCGAACAAGTATTCGGCATGGAGGCCCAGCCTCGCCCGGGCAATGAAACCATCGACTATCGTTTGGACAGTCATCATCATCGCTTCACGCTATATCCATCGCATGAAGACAGCATCGCGGCATTGGGCTGGGAGGTCAACAGCGAGGCACGCCTGGACGAACTCGCTCAAGCACTGCGTGACCGTCAGGTCGATGTCACTCTCGGTTCCGATGAGTTGCGCGCCGAACGCAAGGTACGCAAGCTCTACACCTATACCTGTCCCATGGTGGGTGCGAAGAGCGAGATATTTTACGGACCGCTCGTGCCGAACACGGCGTTTGCCCCTTGCCGCGGAATTTCGGGCTACAAAACCGGCAATCAGGGGCTTGGCCACATCGCCTTCTGGGTCAAGGACCAGGCCGCTGCGGTGGCCTTTTATCAGGAAGTGATGGGCTTCGACATATCGGATTACATCGCATGGGACGTCCATGACGGTGTCTTCATGCATTGCAACGCGCGGCACCACACAGTGGCCTTCCTGAGAGAGGGCGTCGGTCCGGCGGGCGCAATAATGCACGTCATGCTCGAGGCAACGTCGATGGATGATGTCGGCTATGGCTACGATATCGTCCGGGATCTCGGCATTCCGGTTACGATCGAGCCCGGCAAGCACAGCAATGACCACATGCAGAGCTTCTACCTTCAAACGCCATCGGGGTTTTGGATCGAATATGGTTTTGGTGGTCGGGAGATTGGCCCCGACTGGGAAATCAAGAGCTACGATCAGCCGATGCTTTGGGGCCACAGGGTTCAGGTGTAGCGAAAAATGTCACTCGAAAGCTGTTTGGCGCGGATCGACGAGCGTGATGCCGAGATTCACGCCTGGACCTGGGTCGATCGTTCGGCTCGATCTTCGGCCGGCCTGCTCGAAGGTGTGGTGGTCGGCGTCAAAGACGTGATCGATGTCGCGGCCATGCCCACGGCCTACGGCTCCGCGATGTATGCAGACAATGTCGCGAAAGCCGATGCTGCTGCCGTGGCGCGCTTACGCGCTGCTGGGGCCGTAATCCTAGGCAAGACCGTTACCGCCGAGTTTGCGACCTATCATCCAGGACCGACCGTGAACCCCCGCAAGGCTGGCCATACGCCTGGCGGATCGTCGAGCGGGTCCGCCGCTGCAGTTGCTGACGGCCAGGCAGATTTGGCGCTGGGAACGCAAACGGCCGGGTCGATGATCCGACCGGCGAGCTTCTGTGGTACCCTGGGGTTCAAACCAAGCTTTGGTCGGTATCCCCTTGGCGGCGTTCTCGAGACAGCGCCCAGCCTTGATACGCTGGGTGTCTTCGCGCGCGATCTTGACCTCCTCGTGCTCGCGGATGGCGTCTTATCGGCTGAGCATAAGCCCTTGCCCCCCACGCGCGATCCGGTGATCGGCGTTTGCCGAAGTCCTGCGTGGCGCGAAGCCGATGGTGAGATGCAGGCTAAGTTTCTGGCTTACGCCGATCGTCTGGCGTCGATGGGATTGTCGCTACGGGACGTCGACCTTCCATCGCCGTTGGAGCGTTTGGCAGATGCGCAGGCCTTGATCCACAGGCGGGAAGCCTGGGTAAAGCTCGGCCATCTTCTGCACGCGCACCGGGATGCATTGAGTGACGAGCTTCGGTCCATGCTCGAGCTCGGCCGAGCGGAGACAGATAGCAATTATAACGCCGCGCTGGAATTGCAGGCTCACTGCCGGAGCATACTACCTCCGCTTTTCGAGGAGGTCAGCCTCTTACTCGTACCCGCGGCGCCAGGGGCGGCGCCCCAAGGTCTTTCGGCAACGGGCAACCCGGCCTTTCAGCGCATTTGGACGGCCCTGGGTACGCCATGCCTAGGTTTTCCATTCTGGTGGAGGGACGATGGACTCCCGTTGGGCGCACAAATCATCGGCCCCGTAGGAGGAGACAGACAGCTCCTGGCTGATGCACGGGCCATTATTGGTGATCAGCCATTTGGAAGATCGAATGGCGGAGAGTTTCGCGTGCCGAGGGAGTTGAAAGCAACCCTCTGAGGCCAAAGGGCTGATGACGGCAGCTCTTCAGCAACTACAAGGCATTCGGTGGACGGCCTAGAGAGTGTGAATGGACCATAAATTGACAATCAAGATACTGTCGCGTAATTAGCGAATTGTGGGTTAAAATGGCCAAAAGAGCGCGGCTAGGATGTCGGCCGACCATCCCTCACGCATGGCCATGGATCAAATTCTTGAACAGAAGCTGGAAGGACGGATCAAAATGGATTTGCAGGGAAAGATTGGCATCGTAACGGGCGCTGGCACCGGCATGGGTCGAGCATCGGCTTTGGCCATGGCGCAAGCGGGAGCGACGGTGGTTCTTGTTGGACGACGTCCCGAACCTCTGGAGAGCGTGAAGGCCGAGATCGAAGCTGCGGGGGGCACTGCGCATGCGCACCCGGCGGACGTCCTCGATCGATTGGCAATAAAAGGCGCCATTGAGGCCGCGGTTTCACGTTTCGGACGTCTCGATCTCGCGTTCAACAACGCAGGCGGCCATAACGATTTCAAACCAATCGATCAGACGCCTGAAGATGAAGCCGAATGGGTGATCGATCTGAACTTCAAAGCGGTATATTGGGGCGTCAAATATCAGGTCGAGCAGATGCTGCGAACCGGTGGTGGCATCATCGTCAACAACGCATCCATCTTTGGTTTGAAAGGCTCGGCTGGCATTGCTCATTATGTTGCAAGCAAGCACGCTGTAGTCGGTTTGACCAAAGCCGTATCCCTCGAATACGCAAAACAAGGCATTCGCGTGAACGCGGTTTGCCCTGGCGGCACGGAAACACCGAATTTTCTGAGGGTCACCGACGGTGACGCTCATATCATGGATGGCGTAGTGCCTATGGGCCGGATCGGCCGGCCTTCCGAGGTCGCCGAAGCCGTCGTTTGGCTTATGTCGGAACGGTCAGCCTACGTGACCGGAAGCACTCTTTCCGTGGATGGCGGTTTGATCGCCGGATGATGCGTCGGTCGTCGCTCGTGTCCGCAATGCGATGCGCGGGCGGCGACTTCGACAAGTGCCGAACTGAAGAACAAATATAACAGAGGATGGGCATTCCTTGGTGGCATCCCGTCCCAATACGCAGGGTGAACACAATCATCTCTATAGGGAGGTATCGATGAAAAGGGGTTATCATTTGGGGCGCAGTCTGGCTTCGACGTCAGCTCTTGCATTCATGCTCTTGTCAGCGCCCTCGTTTGCGCAAGATGTGGATAACAGCAACTCGGGAACGCCTGGTTCCGAGAATAGCGCCGCATCCGCCGACGTCGGAGAAATCATTGTCACCGCGAACAAGCGCGAGCAATCGGCCAACAAAGTCGGGCTTGCGATCACGGCGCTCAGCGCTGACGTTCTGAAAGACCAGAAGGTGACCACGCTTAGCGATCTTGCCGCTGTGGTTCCCGGACTGAGCTACACGCCTTCGGCCACCCAGTCTCCTGTCTATACGCTACGCGGTGTCGGCTTCTATGAATCGACGCTTGCGGCGTATCCCACCACAAGCATTTATGTTGACCAGGTGCCACTGCCGTTCCCGGCGATGACCACCCATGCGAATTTCGACCTGGAGCGGGTTGAGATTCTCAAGGGACCGCAGGGCACGCTCTTCGGTCAGAACTCGACTGGCGGCGCCATCAACTTCATTGCGGCCAAGCCAACCGATGAAGCTCAAATGGGCGGCGATCTGACCTATGGGCGGTTCAATCGCCTCGAAGGCAATCTCTATGTGAGCGGACCGTTGTCGAGCACCCTCAAGGCCCGGCTGGCACTGACCGGAGGTCGCGCCGACAATTGGCAACACGGCTATACGCGCACCGACACCGCTACTGACACGAGCTATTATGGCGGACGCCTGATCTTTGATTGGGAGCCCACGCCTGAATTGAGCGCAGTGCTCACTCTGACGGGTTGGCGCGACGAAAGTGATCCGCAAATTCCTCAGTATCAGACGCTGCTTTCTCAGGCTCCAGCCTTTACCGCGCCGGAACTGCGTGCCTATCCTTTTGCGCCCGACAACGCGCGGGCAGCGGACTGGGGCCCGAATCCGCGCGCGCCTCACGCCGATAACCGGCTTTTGCAGCCCACCTTCAATCTGACATGGAACGTGTCGGACGGGATCGCGATCACTTCGCTCACTTCCTATGCCGACTACAAGCAGGAGAGCGGCGTCGAGACCGACGGAACGACACTGGATGTCGATGATTTTTTTCTAGTTAATGGGCGGATCAAGTCATTCAGCCAAGAGTTGAGAATTTCGAACACCGGTAGCGACCGCTTCCGCTGGGTCATCGGCGGCAACTATGAAAAGAGCCATGTCACCGAACAGAACTACAACAGCTTTACGCAGATCAGCACCGCATATATTTTCGGGTACACGGGCACGCGAAACTCGACCGACCAGCACATGCGCAATCTGGCCGCATTTGCAAACGTCGAGTATGACCTCACTGACCAATTGACCGTAAAATTGGGTGGTCGCTATACGGACGCACGTCGCCGCGCTACGACATGTTCGCGCGATCCGGGTGACAACAGCATGAACCCCGTTTTCGAGGATCTCTCGCAAGCAATTCAAAACGGGTTTGTGCCGGTCGCTGGATTCACGCCCACGGGTCTGACAGTTCCGCCCATTGGTGACGGGTGTTTCCAGCTCGACAACATAACCACGGATGGCACGCCTGCCACCTATCTGCCCTCCCCGTTCAACGGACGTCTGAACGAAGACAATATATCCTGGCGCGTCGGCCTGGATTATAAGGCGACCAATCTTCTTCTCTTCTATGCGAACGTCGCCAAGGGATATAAGGCTGGCAGTTTCCCAGTGATATCCGGCGCCACGATGGAGCAGTATGCAGGGGTGACGCAGGAAGCACTGCTGTCTTACGAAGCGGGCTTCAAGCTGACGTCGAGCGACCGGCGCCTGCAGGTCAATGCGGCGGGCTTCTACTATGACTATTCCAACAAGCAACTTCGAGCAAAGACCCTCGACGCGCTCTTCGGCGTGCTCGACAAGCTTGTGAACGTGCCGAAATCTCGCATCATCGGGGCGGAATTGGATGCAACATGGCGCCCGATTGACGGCTTGGTAATCGGGCTTTCCGGCAGCGTGCTTGACAGCAAGGTCACCGACTATATCGGGCTCAACACGGCCGGTCAGCCGATTGATCTTCGAGGATCTGCAATTCCGTATACGCCAAAATATCAAGGTCGCCTATCGGTCGATTATTCATGGCGGGCCGGCAATGTGGAACCTTTTGTGGGAGCGGTGATTTCGGCGCGTAGCAGTGCATCGGCCAATATCGGCGGCTCAAGTGTGATAGTTGTTACACCGGATTTTGCTTCATCCCGCCCGTTGCAGGACACATACAAGATCGACGGATATACGCTTGTCGATCTTCGCGCTGGTGTGAAACTTGACGATGGAAAATGGTCGATATCCGTGTTCGGCAAGAACGTTTTCAACAAGTTCTATCTGACCAATATTTTCACGGATTACGATACGATCGGCCGCTTTACCGGTCAGCCGGCCACGTATGGCATTACCATCTCGGCAAAACTGCCATAATTAACGAGTGGAATACTCTCTTCTTGGATAGTGGTGCGCCGAGGATCAGTCCATTGTGCTTCAAAGCGCACCACTATGCACAGATAGAACGACGAGATAGCGGACCTGCAAGTCGTATCTCAATAATGTAGAGCGCGCTCAGCTCTAGAAAGTGAGAGATCATAACCATGTTTGTTGTTATTCTTCGATTTATAGATAAATCCAAGGCGTCATCCGTAAGCGACGCCCATAACCGATGGGTAAAGAAGGGATTTGACGACGGCGTGTTTCTTGTGGCTGGGCCGCTGGCGACTGCTGACGGCGGTGTCATCGTCGCCCATAATATCGCACGCGCCCAGCTTGAAGACTATGTGGCCGAAGATCCATTTATTACCGAGGGTGTCGTAAACCCTGAGATCATTGAGTTCTCTCCGGCGCTCACGAGTGAGCAATTGGCGTTCCTTAAGCCCGCCCAGAAACCGGCATAGTCGCATCACCGGCGTAGCCCCTCCAATGTCCAAATGTCCCGCGGACATGGTCGAATTCGTGACGTCGATGAGTCCGTCCTGTCCCAGCTTGCTACGCCGGGACAGGATCTGCTTTAGAACTCAGTCAATGCGACACAAATTGCAAACCTTCCTACCACGCAACCCTAATGAGCGATGATCGTCAACTCGCAGATGAAATGTCCAATATCGAACTATCGCGTGCCGCATCGTCATAGAACGCCGTTAGCAAGGCCATTCCCTGCGCCATTTTTTCGAGCTTTTCCTCAAGCCCCTCTACCGTCTTTAAGCGGTCCAACAACACGTCAGAGCGAACTTTGGCGTAACGCTCGGTAAGTTCCTCCCCCACGGACGTCACTGCATATATGAATTGCCGACTGGCTTTATCACGCCTCTTAACGACGAGCCCGGCCGCCTCGAGTTTCCGCAAACTGTATTGGATGTTCGGTATGTCATCGCGGTTCATGAGTCGGGCAATCGTTGCGCTCGTCTTGGGACGCTCATGCATTCGCACTACATGCAGGATAATATGCTCCGGAACCTTTAGATCGGCACTGACGGTCGTGGAGCCTGTAGCAAACACAAAGCGCGTGAACGCCTCGTACAGACGCATCAATGCCCAATCGAAATCCGAAAGTTTGCACTCGAATTCTGTTGTCGCGAGGTGCCAGTTTCTAAACGTCTGTTCTTCTGGATTCATCTGTCATCCCACTCGTTGGCCCGTTGCAGGCTAAAGGGCGTAGCGTCCATAGCCTAGCGACACAACCTCCCATCGGCATCCTTCATCTATATATTGACGGTCAATGGATCATCCATTGACGTGCTACATCATCTGGTATACGCAGATAAGGTATCGAGTCTGGGCGTCGCAGCCAGCAGAGCAGAACCAGTGAGAGGAATCAGGTTATGAGTGAAGGTGATCCGGTCATTGCCCGCCGTCGCAGCGGACAATCTGGGGAAGCACGCGTGAATGACACCCGTGTCCAGAGCCAGTACCAGCCTTACAAGGACGCGGAATGGGGATTTATCAACCACTGGTATCCAGCGCTGTTCAGTAAGGAGCTCGGGGAAGGCGACGTCGAGGGCATTCAGATTTGCGGTATCCCGATCGTATTGCGTCGCGTCGAAGGGAAAGTGTTCGCGCTAAAGGATCAATGCCCTCACAGAGGTGTGCGCCTGTCCGCCAAGCCCACGTGCTTTACGAAAGACACTATCAGCTGCTGGTATCATGGCTTCACCTTCAACTTGGACGACGGCAAGCTGGCCACTATTCTGGCGAACCCGGATGACCCGCTGATCGGTCGAACTGGGGTGACTTCCTATCCCGTCCATGAGGTCGCGGGTTTGATTTTCGTTTTCGTTCGTGAGGATGATTTTCCTCTTGAAGACGTGCCGCCGATCGCGGAAGATCTGCCGGTCCGCTATCCTGCAAACAGCGAGCGGTTCCCCCATCCGCTCTGGCCCGCATCGCCAAGCGCTCTCGACGAAAACGCTGTCTGCCTCGGCATTCATCGGACTGGTTACACCAATTGGCGGATCGCGGTTGAGAACGGCATGGATAATGCTCACATCCTTGTCCACAAGGATAACTCGATCGTTCATGCTTTGGGTTGGCAACTCCCCCTCGGCATCCTTCCTGCGGACGATGACGCAATTGCGCTGATTGAAGACGAAGGCGGGCCCAAGGGTATGGTGCAATGGCTCTGCACGGAAAAATGGGAGCCGGTGTTGGAAAATAAGCGCTTGGGTGTTGCTGTCGCCGGCGTAAATGCCCGTCCCTACAGAACCTCTTGCGTGCTGCCGGGTATTATCATGGTCGAGAATTGGCCAGAGGAATATTGCGTCCAGTATGAGTGGTTTGTGCCGATTACCAACGACACTCACGAATATTGGGAGGTCCTCGTCAAGATCTGCCCGACTGAAGAAGACCGCAAGGCCTACGAATATCGTTACAAGACGTTCTATGAGCCTCTGGCCCTGCACGGCTTCAATGATTGCGACATTGCCGCGCGAGAAGCACAGGAAGACTTTTACGCAGATGGGACTGGGTGGGGCGCTGAACAGCTGGTTTCCACCGACATCTCGGCAATCACCTGGCGAAAGGTGGCTTCCCGATGGAACCGGGGAATTGCGAAGCCCGGAAAGGGAGTTGAAGGCGTCAATCCCGCCAGCGCCATCCGGATGAGCCGAACCTCGAAAGGCACCCCGCCCGGTTACAAGGTTGTCAAAGTTGAGGAATAGTTGAAGGTCTGCTGCCACTTGAGGACTGCGTAATACGCACACGGCTCTGGATTTCGATCGGCATCGGTACGCTGCCGGTCGAAGTCTATGGCCTCACGAAGTTACCGCGGTAAAGCAACGAGACAAAATCGGTTAGTTCCGAAGCGCTTTGAGAGCATTCTCTGAAGACGCGCTGAAACACCGCGTCAAATAATTAGAAACGAATTTGCGCGCTGCATGCGATTTAGGAAGTGGGAAGGCATATGCATTCAACAGACACGGCAGCCTTTGACAACCAGCGCCTGGCGTGGTTTGAAGCAACGGTCAATCGGCTCAATCCGCAACGTCTCCAGAGATTACTGGCGGATCTCATTGATGTGCATAGTCCCACAGGTGCTGCCGGCGCCGCAAGCCAGTTTATGGCGGCGCGACTGAATGAGCTGGGCATGACAACGCGTTATCTGCCGATGAGCGACATTTCAGGCAATGTGCTGGCCGAGAGGCGCGGGACCGGCGGCGGCGCGGCAGTTATGCTCTATTCACCGATCGATACGCATCTTGAGGGAAATGGCGAGGATGACCCTTGGATCGGCCCTCCCCACTTTGTCGATTTGAAACCACAATCCAAGATTGTCGGAGATTGGGTTTACGGCCTTGGAGCCTCGAACCCAAAGGCATTGGTAGCGACCTTGACCGAAGTCGCGGCAGCGCTGATCGAGGCCGACGTACCGCTGGTCGGCGATCTGATGCTAGGCTTCGCTGACGGGGGCATGCCGGTGAGTATTTCAGAGCGCGGAAACGCCGGTATGTCGAATGGTGTCAACCACCTTCTCAATAGGGGAGGCGCCGCCGACTTCGCGATCATCATGAAACCGTGGAACTTTGTTTATCACGAAGAGCCTGGCATTGCCTGGTTCAAACTGCGTATACTAGGTACATACGGCTATGCCGGTGTCCCAAGAGGAACGCCGGGCTTTCGAAGTTCGATCGTCCCGACTGCAGTCGTAATTCCAGAACTTGAAAGCTGGCTTGTCGACTATGCAGAGCGCAACGCTTCAGGGGTAGTGAAACCACACGGATGGATCGGGGGGATTCGATCCGGTACGCCCGACAAGCCCGCCTTCCCATCCGCTGTCACAGAAATATTTTTCGACGCGCGCATCAACCCGAGGACCTCTCCTGCGGCGGTCAAAGCGCAATTCGCAGAGTTCGTCTCGAATTTCTCGTCTCGACATCCTGAGATCACTCTCGATTGGGAAATGTATGGTTCTGCTCCTGGTGGAACCACGGACCCTGAAAACTGGATTATCCAGTCTGCACGCAGGGGATGGGAGGCGGTGGAAGGCCAACCTCACCCGGAGTGCCCCCCCCTCGGTGGCCAGACTGATGGCGCGGCACTTCGGCGTTTTGGCGTTCCGACGGCACGCATAGGTTGGCCATGGCCACCCACGGGTTCGCCCGAACCGATTGCGGAAGGCTTGGGAGGCATGGGGGCAACCTATATTCCAGACTTGATGCCATGTGCCCGGAAGATCGCGTTCACCTTAATCGATACGCTGACTCGCCGGCGCGATGAATTAGGCCTTCCGTAACAGTGGCGAATTTTCTTGGAAGTTCGACAAAGAGTTTGGAGCCCAATCTGTCTCACGGCACTTTTCCGATTATAATATGTGCCGCGGATAACCCAAATAACCGTAAAGCCCGTGACTTTGTGCAATCAGTTTGTCGGTTCCGAGACAGTCGAAGAACGGCCGGCAACGGCACCTAAAACTATCATTACGATGGCAAGTAGCGTCGCAATCGCCGTTGGAAGTTCCCAACCTCCAGCGGTGTCGTGAAGCTTACCCGCCAGCGGTGGACCGCTCGCGGCGAGCAGGTTCCCAAGACATTGAACCATTCCCGAAAGCGCCGCGGTCTGGGACGCATTGTTCGTCCGCAACCCAACAAAGATCAATCCCAGCAACATCCCTGCCCCAGTCCCGAAACCAAGACATGGAACCCAGAGCACGGCCCAAGCGGGAGCGATCTGAAGGCCAACAAGGGCAATGGCAGTCAAGACGCCCATCATGGCGGTCAGCCATTTCTGGTCTTTCATCCGTCCCACGATTGGACCCACGATCAGGCCGGGGGCCGCCCAGGCCAGTTGCATGACCCCGTGGAGAGAGCCCGCTTCCGAGGCGGAATAGCCCGAGGATGTCAGAATCTGTCAATCGGCGTCCAATCGGGACCCCCTATTGGAGTGGGCCCCTGGGGTCGGACAGAAGTCAGGCGGCAGTTTTGACCATCAGGCGGGCGTGCTGCTCCTCGAACTGGACCGGGCTGAGATATCCCAGCGCCGAATGTAGCCGGCGGCGGTTGTAGACGTCTTCGATGAATGGTGGAAGCAGAGTTGCTACGTCAGCGTAGGTCTCGAAGGCCATCGGGTATACCGCCTCGACCTTGAGCGTTTTCATGAAGCTCTCGGCCTTTGCATTGTCGTACGGATTTCCCCGCCGGCTCATCGAGCCGACGATGCCGGTTGCGGCAAGGATCTCTCGATAGGCGGAAGCTGCATATTGCGATCCGCGGTCCGAATGATGAACGAGGCCAGGCAGTGGATGGCGGCTTGCGATGGCGGCCTTGAGCGCCGCAATGGCTAGGCGCGCATCGATGGATTGGCCAATGGCATAGCCGACAACCTTGCGCGACCAAGCATCAAGGATGATCGCGACGTAAGCAAACCCGGTGTTGATGGCCACGTACGTGAGATCAGCGACCCAGAGCTGGTCGGGGCCGCTCAACACGACAGACTTGGCCAGATCCGGAAAGATCGGCAGATCATGGGCGCTGTCAGTGGTCGCAACGTACCGTCGGCGACGGCGGGGTTGCAGGTCGTGTTCACGCATCAAACGTTTGATCCGCTTATGATTAGCAATGACGCCTTGGTGCTGCAGGGCAGCTCGGACCCGGCGCCAACCATAGGCTTCGAACTCGTCAGCGATCGCGGTGATCGCGGCGAGCAATTCTGCGTCGTCGAGCCGTTGGGCCAGCTCGCGGTAGTAGGTCGAGCGTGCGATGCCCATCAGCTGACATCCTCGCGCGACGGACATGCCGAAGGGCCGGTGACGACGGATGTAATCCCGTTTTTCGGACGGGGTGCACTTCGCAGAGCCCCCCTTAAAAACTCCAATTCGAGCGCTTGCCTGCCGACCAAGCGTTCGAGGGCGGCGATCCGCGCCTCGTACTGCTGGACAAGGTCTGCGGCGCGGGCGTCATCGTCGAACGCACCACCCTCGTACTTCTCGATCCAGACGCGGATCAGTTGGCGTGAAATATCGTGACGCTTGGCCAGACCATGCAGCGTCTCGCCGCCGAGGTATTCCTCGACGACCTGCCGCTTGAACTCCAAACTGTGTGATCGATGTCTAGGCATAGGCTCTTCTCCAAGAGCCCGACCCCACGGTCAATTCATCCGTGGCTACCTGTCCGACCCCAGGGGCCCACTCCATATCGGCGCGCAAAAGGGACCCCCTTTGCGTTGCGTAGAACGGTTGATGCTGGGCGCGTGTTTCGCGCTGCTGACGGCGTAGGGAGGGCGTAGCCCGACCGGAGGCGGCAGCAGCGCGAAGTCGATTTCTGAGGTGGTCAGCTGCGGTGTTTGAAGCGCCAGCTGTCGTTGCCGGTCTCGACGATATCGCAATGATGCGTGATCCGGTCGAGCAGGGCTGTGGTCATCTTGGGATCGCCGAAGACGGTGGGCCACTCGCCGAAGGCCAGGTTGGTGGTGATGATCACCGAGGTCTTCTCGTAGAGCTTGCTGATCAGGTGGAACAGCAGCTGCCCGCCTGAGCGGGCGAACGGCAGGTAGCCCAGTTCGTCGAGGACCACGACGTCGAGCCGGCTGAGCTGGGCAGCCATGGCGCCGGCCTTGCCGATGCGAGCCTCCTCCTCGAGCCGGGTGACCAGGTCAACCGTGTTGAAGTAGCGCCCGCGGGCGCCGGCGCGCACCACGTTGGCGGTGATCGCGGTGGCCAGGTGGGTTTTGCCGGTCCCCGTGCCGCCAACCGCCACGATATTGCGCCTGCCTGGCAGGAAGGAACCGGCGTGCAGCGAGCGGACCAGTCCCTCGTTGATCGGCGTGCCCTCGAACACGAAGGCATCGAGATCCTTGACCACGGGCAGCTTGGCTGCGGTCATGCGGTAGCGGATCGAGGCGGCATGGCGATGCGCGGCTTCCGCCCGCAGCAGGTCGGTCAGGATCTCGTGGGTCGTGCGTTTGCGCTGAAGTCCCGTGGTGACGGCCTCGTCGAACGCGCCGGCCATGCCCCTGAGGCCGAGCCCGCGCATGGCCTCGATCATCTCATGCCGCTGCATCAAGGCCTCATACCGTATCGTAGCGGGCGCAGTCCGCAATTGGCGGATGGCTAAGCTTGAGGTCGACGACCACGTCGAGAGGCCGGTCAGTCGCCGGTTCGCGGTATCGCGCCAAAATGTTGAGGATCACCTCGTCGCTGGCGGCGCCGGCATCAAGCGCTTCGCGGATCGCGGCCTCGACCGCGTCCAGGCCATCGGTCTGCACGGCCGCCAGCACCCGCACGAAGCGCCGATCGGCCTCATCACCGCTCCCCAGCTTGCGGCGCAGCCGCGCCAGTGCCGGCGGAAGGTCCCAGCCTTGGAAGGGGGCGCCGTTGCGCCAGGCGCCGGGCTTGTTGGCCAGAACGGGGAGATAATGCCAGGGATCGTAGATCGTCCGGTCACGGCCGAAGTGCCGGGCATGTTCGGCGATAACCTCGTCACCGAGGCGCACGACGATCCGGTCGGCATAGGCGCGGACCTGGACCGCCCGCCGCGCGGCCTTGGCCATGACGGAATAGCGGTTGCGGTCGAAGCTGATCAGGCAAGTGCCAGTCACGGCATGCGTGGTCTCGTGGAAGCCGTCGAACGGCGCCAGCATCGGCTGCAGGGCTGGCCGCTCGAGATCCAGCGCCTCGGCCACGGTCAGTTCCTTCTGCTCGGGATGCGGATGCAAGGCGGCCCAGCGCAGGCACTCGGCCTCCAGCCATCCGTTGAGCTCCTCGATGCTGGCAAAGCGCAGGCGGGGCTGGAAGAACCGACTCCGGATGGTCTGGACCTGATGCTCGACCTGACCCTTCTCCCATCCTGCCGCCGGCGAGCAGGCCGTGGGCTCGACCATGTAATGATCGGCCATGACGAGGAAGCGGCGGTTGAACACGCGCTCCTTGCCGACGAACACTGTCGTCACCGCGGTCTTCATGTTGTCGTAGATCCCGCGCAGCGGCACCCCGCCAAAGAAGACGAAGCCGCGCGCATGGGCATCGAACACCATCTCCTGCGTCTCGCGCGGATAGGCCCGGACATAGACCGCCCGCGACGCGCACAGCCGCATCTGCGCCACCTTCACCCGCATCGGCTTGCCGGCGATCTCCACGTCCTCGTGGCTCCAGTCGAACTGGTAGGCCTCGCCAGGCTTGAACATGAGCGGGATGAAGGCAGGCGCCCCATCACCCGCATCCTTGCGCCGCGCTTCCGTCCAGCGACGGGCGTAGCGCCGAACAGCATCGTAGGAACCCTCGAACCCCTCGCGCTGCAGTAGATCATGGATCCGGGTCATGCGCAGACGGTCACGCCGGTGCCGCGCCTCGTTCTCCGTCAGCAGTGTATCGAGCCGCTCCTGGAAGGGCCCAAGCCGGGGCAGCGGTTGGACCGTGCGATGATAGTCGAACGCCCCTTCCGGCGCCCGGATCGCCTTGCGCACCACCTTGCGAGACAACCGCAGATCCCGCGCTATTGCCTTGATCGCCTTCCCGTTCGCGTGCTCGCGTCGGATCCGAACAACTGTCTCCACCACCAACATCCCGATCTCGCCACCTGGAAAACCAGGCGGCCCGCTACACCATCGGAATGAGGGGTCCCTTTTAGACGCCGATCACCCCGCTAACGGGGTCCCTTTTGCACGCCGGTCCACAGCTACCGATGTCCGACAACCCTCTCAGCGCACCCAATCGTTGTGCGATTTACACGCGTATAAGCACCAACAGCCGCCTCGATCATGAAGTCAATTCGCTCACAACACAGCATGAGATCTGCTCGGCTTACATCGCAAGCCAGCGATACCGGGGATGGACTGCGCTGTTGCAGCGGTATGATGACGGTGGCCACTCAGGAAGCGGACTCGAGCGGCCCGCGCTAGCCGCTCTGATGCAGGACATTGAGGCAGGCGAGATCGACACTGTTGTCGTATACAAGATCGACCGCCTGACACGTAGCTTGCTCGACTTCGTGCGCCTGATCGAGATTTTCGACCGGCGCTCGATTGGCCTCGTGTCAGTGTCGCAGGCTTTCGACACCACCGACAGCATGGGACGCATGATCCTGAACGTACTGCTGACCTTCTCGCAATTTGAACGGGAGTTGATCGCCGAACGTGTGCGCGACAGCATCCGCACCCGAAAGCGCCATGGACGCATCCACGGCGGACTAGCCCCATTTGGGTACGAATACCGCGACGGGGAGCTCGAAGTCGTAGAGGCTGAAGCCGAGATCGTCCGCTTCATCTACGCCGCGTTTCTCCGGCACGGAACATATACAGCAGCAATGACGGCGGTGCGCGAGGCGGGGTTTTGTAGCTCGCTCAAGACTGCACGCAACGGCACCTTAAGGGGCGGAAGGCCGATGAGCGCTGGATCGGTCTACAACATTCTGCGCTACCCGATCTATGTGGGCGAGATACGTGGTCACGACCGAACTTGGCCAGGCCGCCACGCGCCGATAATTGAACGTGCGACTTGGGATGCCGCATGTGCGCTAGCTGCCAAACGAACGCGGAAAGGCCCTTCTGCTCTGGGCACGGATCACTTTCTGGCGGGAATTCTATGGGACGATCTCGGACGCCACATGCTGCTCGACGTCAACTGGGTCGATGGGCAACCCTATCACTTCTATGTTTCGAGCAACGCCCAATGGTCGCAGGCTGAGTATCGTCGTGCCTATCGGTCGCGAGCCGACCGGCTCGATGCGGTTGCGCTTGCTGCTCTCGGTGCGTTTCTCACCGATCGTAGCCGGCTCCGCGCTGCGCTCCGTACGCACGGCCTTTTCGGCGCCGAGCTCGATCGGTTGGCTGAATATGGCGGGGCAGCTGCTTGCCGCCTCGCGAACGCTCCGCCTAGCCAGGTCGAAGCTCTCATCGCGGCATTGTTAATTCGCATCGAAGTGGCCCCCGAAGCCCTCACGATGGAGGTTCGCCCAATTGAGCTCAGGCGTTTTCTCGAATGGGACGGCCAAGGGACCTTCGTTGGGCGGCAGGCGGACTGGTCAACGAGTAACGCACGTTATGCAATTGAGGTGCCGGTTAGCGTGATCGCAGCTGAACGCTGGCCGTCGTTCACATTGCGCCCCCGCGACCCGACGGCCGAATGCAAGCCTGACAAGCAACTCAAAATCCTGCTTCGCAATGCCCGTGCGGCACAAGCCCTGTTTGACGCACATCGAGACCTTGACCTCGTGGGTTTGGCGCAGCGGTTCGGCCGCTCGCCTGGCTATTTTTCCCGCCTCATCCGATTGAACTACCTCGCTCCCGACATAGTCGCGGCGATCGCCGATGGCACACAGCCGCCCGGTCTCAACCGCAAGACCTTGGCATCGGCGCACATTCCTCTCGATTGGACTGTCCAGCGCCGAATGTTCGGATTTCCAGAGCCAAGCCGTCCCGTCACTCCCCGTAACTTGTTTGGTCGTGGAATGTGGCCGTCCCGAGCGGAGGACGACGCAGGCGGGGGAGAGAAAGATCTGACGGCCGATATTCTTTGAACGTTGCTTACCCGCCCTTCGCAAACCCCACCTCGAGGACCTTGCCTCCTTCTCGGATTGTATCGAGGTAATCGCTCCACCACTGGGCCATGCGAACCCGTTCGTCCCAGTGCTTGCCGCGGTGATAGACGCCGCGAACGGCATTGCTGTCGCCATGGGCCAATCCTCGTTCGATCGCGTCGGGGTTCCAAAGGCCGCTTTCGTTCAGCATAGTGGAGGCGGTTGCCCGCAGGCCATGAGCGGTCACCTCGTCCTTCGTGAAGCCCATCCGGCGGAAGGCGGCATTCAAGGTGTTCTCGCTCATTGGACGAACAGAGGCACGGGCCGAGGGGAACACATAACCTTCGGTTCCGACCATCTCGGCGAGCTCTTTCAGGTAGCCAATCACCTGCTTCGAGAGCGGAACGGCATGAGGGCGCCGTGACTTCATCTTGCCTTCAGGGATGCGCCAGACACCTTCTTCGAGGTCGATCTCCTTCCATTCGGCATGCCGTAGCTCGCCAGGCCGCACAAAGACGTGAGGGGCGATGAGCAGGGCGTACCTGGTGATGAAGTTGCCTGTGTAGTCCTGGATCGCTCGTAGCAGCCCGCCAAGCTCCTTGGGTTCGAGAATCGCGGCGTAGTGCTTTGCCTTTGGCGTGATCAGTGCCCCACGAAGCATTGACGTGGGGTCGCCTTTGCAGCGCGTGGTGGCAACGCCATACCGGAATACGCGGCTCGCAAACGACCGGGTCTTCTTCGCGGTCTCGTGCTTACCCTTGGCCTCGAGCCGCTTGAGAGGAGCGAGCACTTCAAACGGCTCGATCTCGTCGATCGGTCGGCTGCCAATCGCGTCCACCAGCTGCTCGAGGAAGAAGTTGGCCTTTACGATGGTGGCATCTGCCCTGCCACTCTGCACCATCATCTGATCGATGTACTCCCGCGCCACTGCCTCGAAGGTCTGGGCGGAGAGGAATTCGGCGCGAATCTTCTGCTTGCGCTTCTCCATCGCCGGGTCGCCGCCGGACGCGATCTTGTGCCGCGCCTCATAGGCTGTCTGCCTTGCCTGCTTGAGGCTGATCTCGGGGTAGGCACCGATCGACAGCTTCTTTTCGACCGGGCCGATCCGGTAGCGGAATCGCCAGAGTTTGCCGCCGGCGGGGGAGACCTCGATGTACAATCCGCGGTCGTCAGCAACCTTATAAGGCTTGTCCTTTGGCTTGAGTGCTCGAAGCCGAGTCTCGGTCAGCGGCATGTGCGGGCCTTTTCCCGATGTGGTTTTCGCAAAGGCCCGCAAAAGGCCCGCAAAAATGTGCGGAACCCCGAGAAAAGGCGGGACGATCCGGCACGATCCAAGGGCCAATTCCCTTGGATTTCTGCGGGTTTAATACACTTTTTGGGATGTTCCGAGAAGAACAAATGGTGCCCAGAAGAGGACTCGAACCTCCACGCCCTTGCGAGCGCCAGCACCTGAAGCTGGTGCGTCTACCAATTCCGCCATCTGGGCACCGGAGCACCGGGCCAAAGCGCCTCGGTGCGGGGTAGGAGGGCGCCTCTAACGGGGGGCGTCGGGGCTGTCAACGCTCCTGTTTGCACTTTGCGAAGTTTTTGTGATTCAGTCCCGTCGGTATGCTTGCGCGGCCGGGTTGGCGAGTGCAAAGGGGCCGGGCAAGTTTCGCAGCACGAAGGCTTTTCGCGATGGGCAAGGCACAGGATCTGGCAGGCAAGGTGATCGCCGTGGTCGGCGGCAGCGGGTTCTTTGGCGCGCATCTGGCGCAGGAACTGCTGGCGCGCGGCGCGCGGCTGCGGGTGGCGAGCCGCCATCCCGAGCGCGCCTTTGCGATCAAGCCGCTGGGCAACCTCGGCAGCGTGCGGCTGATGCGCTGCGACATCACCCGCCCGGAAACGCTGGCAGGCGTGGTTGCCGGGGCCGATGCCGTGGTCAATCTGGTTGGCGCGTTCACGGGCGATCTGGACGCCGTGCAGGGCGCAGGCGCGGGAACGCTGGCGGCAGCGGCAAAGGCTGCGGGCGCCGGGGCCTTCGTGCACGTATCCGCCATCGGCGCCGATGCCGAAGGCGCGACCGCCTATGCCCGCAGCAAGGCGGCGGGCGAAGCGGCAGTCCTGGCGGCTTTCCCGCAGGCCACCGTGCTGCGTCCGTCCGTGCTGTTCGGATCGGACGACAACTTCGTGAACATGTTCGCCGGGCTGAGCGCCCTGCCCGTGCTGCCGGTGTTCGCGCCGGGGGCAAAACTGCAGCCGCTGTTCGTGGATGACGCGGCCGAAGCGGTGGCCAACGCGCTGGCCAATCCGGCGGCGCATGGCGGCAAGACTTACGAGATCGGCGGGCCGGAAGCCGTGACCATGCTGGAACTGAACGCCCGGATTGCCGCCGCGGCCGGGCGCAAGCCGCTGCTGGTGGAATTGCCCGATGCGGTGTCGGAAGGGATCGCCACGCTGACCGGCTGGCTGCCGGGTGCGCCGATCAGCCGCCAGCAGTGGCTGCTGCTGAAGGCGGGCAACGTGGTGTCAGGACAGTATCCCGGCATGGCTGAACTGGGCGCGCAGGCACGGCCGATGGGGCTGTTCCTGGATCGCTGGCTGGTGCGCTATCGCAAGCATGGCCGCTTCGGCGGGAAAATCCGCGCCTGAACGCGGCTTCAGGCGTTGACGTCGGCGTAGTGGCTGGGCGGCTGGATCACTTCCATCCGCTCTGACAGCAACGGGCGGAAGCTGGGCCGGCTCTTGAACACGGCATACCAGTCGCGCGCCTGATCGTGCCCGGTCCAGTCCAGTCCGCCAAGGTAATCCGCGACCGAAATCTGCGCGGCGGCGGCCAGATCGGCCAGGCTCATCGTCGGGCCAGCCAGCCAGGGCCGGTGATCGATCAGGTGATCGATGTAATACAGGTGCTCGTGCGCCAGCTTCATCGCCTCGCGCAGCACGCGCGAATCGGGCGACTGGCGATAGATCAGCCGCTTCTTCATCCGCTCATGCAGCATCGGCGCGGTGACATCGCCAAAGAAGTTCTCGTCGAACAGGGCGACCAGGCGGCGGATTTCAGCGCGATTGGCGGCGGTGCCATTGATCATCGGGCTGCGATCAACGGTTTCCTCGAAATACTCGCAGATCGCGCGGCTATCGACCAGGGTGATGCCCCGTGCCGGATCCTGCAGCACCGGCGTGCGCCCCGCCGGATTGCGGTTCAGGAACTCGTCGCGCCCTTCCCACGGATTCTCCCGCCACAACTCGTAGGGCACGCCCTTTTCGCTCAGCAACAGGCGAACCTTGCGGCTGAACGGGCACAGGGGGAACTGGTAAAGCTGCCACATGGCGGCATCCTTGCAGCAAATACAGCCCCCGCGTCCACCCGCAGCGCGTGGGTGAGCGAATCATTTCAGGTGGAAAACCCGCTCAGGCCGCCTTGCGAGTCGCCAGCTTGGCTTCAATCCCGTGCCACAGCCGGGCCAGCGCGCGGGCGGCATCGACGTGGGGCGAGAACGCACCGAGCGGCGCGCGCCGCACCGCCATCTGTTCAATCAGGCTGGCAAACGGGATCACCGGCCAGCCCGCCGCATCGCCATCGCGCACCGCGCGGTGCAGCATCCGGCGCGAGCTGAACATCGACAGCACCGGCAGGATCGGCGGATGGCGATGATGGACCCGCAGGATATCGCGGCGCAGCATGTCGAGCGAGCGGGCCGACAGCGGCGAAGGCGGCAGCGGCACGATCAGCAGGTCGGCGGCCAGGATGACCTGCTCGGTCAGTTCGTTATAGCCGGCTGGACAGTCGAGAATGATCCGGTCGAAATCCGGGCGCAGGAAACCGGTCATGTTGGCCAGCCGCTTCGGCCCGAGCCGCGCCAGCGCACCCGGCAGTCCGCGCAGGCTGGTATCGCCGGGCAGCAGCGAGAGGCCGGGATAGGCCGTCGGTTCGATCAGCTGGCGGGGTTTGCCATCGCGCTGGAAAATGCTTGCCGCACGTGGCACGCGGGGCTCATCGTGGCCGAGCAGAAAGCCCGCACCGCCTTGGGAATCCAGATCCCACAGCAGGGTCCGGTGCTGGCCGGCAACGGCTGAACGCCAGGCGAGGTCAACCGCCAGCGTGGTTTTGCCGACTCCCCCCTTGACGCTGCACACCGCAATAACCGCCACGGCGATTCGACCCTGTTATCCCTTGGTAAAGTCGGAATTAAGCATCGTCTGGCGCAGTGACAACCGCGATGAAAGGCGGTGGTCCGTTCCGGGACTGCCCCCGCCACCTTTCTTAAGGTACGCTGGCGTCCAGCAGGGTCAGGCAGGGCTGCATCGCCGCATCGACAAAGGCCCGCGCATCCGGGGCCGCCGCGCTTTCAGTCTGGATGCGGGCAACCTCGGCCTGCATCCGCGCCTGCATCGCGGCGCGGTCCAGCCCTTCGGCATCCATCAGCCGCGCGCCGGTGCGCACGAAGAATTCCCGCCCGCGCTGGGCCAGCGGCGGAAAGCGTTGCGCATCGGCCACCCCGCGCGCCTGCTCGCCCGCGATCAGGCCGAACAGGGCGGCGCAGCGCACCGCCGTGGACAGTTCGACGGTGGGCGCGGGCCCTGCGGGCGGCGATGTTGCCAAGGCAGGGACAGTCATCAAGGTGAGTGCGGCAAGGGCCGGGACGGTTCGGATCATGCGCCACCCTACCCCGCCGCACCTGAACGGCAAGCTACCAGCGGTTATCCGGCCGCCAGCGACCGGGCCCGCGCATCGGCAAAGGCATCGCGGCGGAACTTTTCGAACGCGACGCGCTGATCGAAGCCGGGATCCTTGGGATAGTCCTGATAGTGGTCCAGGATATAGTCGAACACTTCGCGCAGTTCATCCTTATGGTCGGGGTGGCTGAAGATGTAGAGGCGGTTGGCCTCCATCGCCTCGATCACGCGGGCGCCGATCACGTCTGGCTCCATCCCGAATTCGTGGACCCCCGCCAGCCGCTCGACCGCGGCGGTGTCGACCGCCTTCATCTGCGCTTTGAGGCCATCGGGGCGGATGTCGTCGCTGGCGTAGATATAGCTTTTGACGAGGCCGGGGCACAGCACCGACACGCCGATCCCGTATTGCAGCAGGCTGTAGCGCAGCGATTCCGACAGGCCCCGCACCGCGTACTTGGTGGTGTTGTAGATCCCCGGCGATCCGCCCGCCAGAAACGCCGCCATCGAAGCGGTGTTGACCACGTGGCCGCCGACCTGCTGCCCCGCCTTCACCCGTTCGACCATGCGCGGCACGAAAGTCTGCACGCCGTTGATAACGCCGTGCAGGTTCACGCCCAGCAGCCAGTCCCAATCGTCGTAGGAGCTTTCCTCGATCGGCTGGAACAGGTTCACCCCGGCATTGTTGACGAGGATCGAGACGGGGCCGAACTGCGCTTCAACCGCGTCCGCGGCAGCCTTGAAGCCGTCGCGGCTGGCGACGTCGAGTTGCACGCCCATGACCTCGCGGTTGTCGAGCGATTGCAGGGCGCGGTCAATCGCATCCTGCCGGATATCGGCAATCGCGACTTTCGCGCCGCGTTCCAGCAGGTTGCGGACAATCCCGATGCCAACGCCATTGGCGCCGCCGGTAACAAAGGCCGTGCGGCCAGCAAAGTCCTTCATTGCGCGCCCCCCCGGCGCGCCGCTTTCAGCGCCTTCTGCCGGGCGATCTCATCGGTGATGGCGGGGTTCCTGAACAGCATCGCAAAAGTCGCCTTGTATTCCGGGTTCTCCGGCAGATGATCCTGCACCGCCAGCGTCGTGGCCTCGCCCCGTTCGCGCACGCCTTCGAGGAATTCGTGGTGGGTGAGGATGTACAGCTCGTCGTTGAGGATGCCCTGCAGAACGCGCTCGCCGACTTCTTCCTTGGTCTGGAACAGGTGGGTCAGGCTGCCGCTGGCCTGACGGCGCTTGTCGGCTTCGGCATAGCCGGTGTCGGCCAGTTCAGCGGGCCGCGTCTTGCCCGATTCGGCGATGTTCGATTGCACCGCGCCGGGACAGAACGCGGAACAGATCACGCCGCGCGGCTCGAATTCGGGGCGCATGCATTCCATCATGCTGGTGACATAGGCCTTGCCGGCGGAATAGATCGTGGTCCCGCCGACCGGCACCAGCGCGCTCATCGACGCGGTGCAAACGATATGCCCGCCCTCGCCATGCGCCAGAATGCGCGGCAGGATGGTCACCACGCCATTGATCGCGCCGCCCACGTTGACGCCGTTGACCCAGTCCCAGTCGGAGAAGGTGGCCAGGTCGGTCGGCCCGACCAGACCGACGCCCGCATTGTTGACCAGCAGGTGAATCCTGCCGAACACGGCCTCTGCCGCATCGGCAGCAGCGGCGAACTGTTCGCGGTTGGTCACGTCCAGCTTCACCGCCAGCACACTGGCTCCGCCCGCCAATTCGGCAGTGGCCGCAGCCAGGTGATCATCCCGGATGTCCGCAATCACCACCCGCATCCCCGCGCCGAGCAGCGCCTTGGCGATCCCCAGGCCGATGCCCGAAGCCCCGCCGGTGACGAAGGCGGTCTTGCCTTCCAGATTCTGCATGCCACTCTCCTTCTGCCGATCGGGTCGGCAAATTTTCTTCTCGCCTTTTTGTATTCATTACTTACAAATTGCCAAGCCAAATCGACGGGCCGCAAACGCCCGCGCATGGAGAGGACAACGCAAGCATGGCCATCGGCCCGACTACGGCGCCCGCCGCCGACGATTCGCCGTCCATCCCCGCCGGTGCCGAGAAGGAATGGCCATCCACCAGCGCGCGTTACTGGGCACTGGCCGTGATCATCTTCGCCACGTTCGTGACGTTCTTCGATCAGGTCGTGTTCGGGATGCTGGCCGAGCGGATCAAGGCCGACTTCGGGCTGAGCGACGCGCAGCTGGGCTTTCTGGCCGGGCCGGCAAGCATCATCTGCTACCTGTTCGTGGGCATCCCGCTGGCGCGGCTGGCCGATATCTGGCCGCGCAAATACGTGCTGGCGGGCGGGGTCGCGGTCGTCGGGCTGGTCACGGCGCTGGGCGGGATCGCGCAGACTTTCGCGCAGTTCGTCGGCAGCCGGGTGTTCCTGGCAGCGGGTGGATCGGCCCATGCGCCCAGTTCCTATTCGCTGCTCGCCGATGCCTTTCCGCCCCGGATTATCACCCGCGCCTTTGCCTTGCTGCAGTTCGGGTTTATCGGCGGGACCACGCTGGGGCCGGTGATCGGCGGGATGCTGATCATGATGACGGCCAACTGGGAACCGACCGTGATCGGCCCCTTGCGCATCCTGGGCTGGCAATGGATCCTCATCTGGATTGCCCTGCCCGCGTTCGTCGCGGCGCTGCTGTTCCTGACCGTCAAGGAACCGCAGCGGCAGGCCCCGGTGGCCGATGTGGAACAACCCCCTGCCAATGCGGGCCTGGGCCGCCAGATCGTGACCTTCATGGGCTTCGATGCCGCCCGCGCCATCCACGCCAACCGCAAGGTCTATTACCCGCTGTTCGGCGCGCTGGCGCTGGCCGCGACCGAAAGCTTTGGCCTGGCGTTCTGGCGCGTGCCGTTCATGATCCGCACCTTCGGCTGGAACGAGGCGGAGATCGGCGCGGCGATCGGCGGGACGATGCTGATCGGGTCGCTCGCCGGGCTGCTGCTGGGCGGCCTGCTGGTGGAGTTTCTGGCCAAGCGGCACAAGGACGCGAACGTGCGCGCCGCGTTCATCTGCTTCCTGGGCACCACGGTCTCGACGCTGGTCGCGCTGCTCTCTCCCAATGGCTGGGGATCGATGATCGCGTTCGGGTTTGCGGGCATGTTCGGGCTGGCCGGGGCCGTGCCGCAGAACGCCGCCGTCCAGCGCGTCGCGCCCAATTCGATGCGCGGGCAGGTGACCGCGTTCTACCTGTTCATGTTCACGTTCTTTGGCGCGATGGGCAGCTTCGTGATCGGGCTGGTCGCGCAATACGTGGTGGGCGATCCGGCCAAGCTGCAACACGCTCTGGTGATGACCGCGGGCGTGCTGTTGCCGCTGGCCTGCCTGCTGATGCTGCGGGCCATTCGCCCCTATCGCGAGGAAGTTGAACGGCTGGAAGCGCTGGGGCGTTGACAGGTCGCCTCGCGCCCCGCATTCTGTAAGCAATACATACAAAAATTGGAGAGTCGAATGTCGGAAGACCGGATTGCCGCCCTGGAGGCGAAGCTTGCCGAAATGGACCGCCGCCTGACCGTGCGCGAGGATGAGCTGGACGTGAAGAAGCTCCAGTACCTCTACGGCTACCTGATCGACAAATGCATGTACAACGAGGTGGTCGACCTGTTCGCCGACGATGGCGAAGTGCGCTTCTTCGGCGGCGTGTGGAAGGGTAAGGAAGGCGTCCGGCGGCTCTATGTCGAGCGGTTCCAGAAGCGGTTCACCTATGGCAACAACGGCCCGATCGACGGGTTCCTGCTGGACCACCCGCAAATCCAGACGATCATCGACATCGATCCCGATGGCAAGACCGCCCGCCTGCGCGGCCGTTCCACCATGCAGGCCGGTCGCCACAAGGACTATGAAGGCGATGCCCCGCACCTGAAGGCCCGCCAGTGGTGGGAAGGTGGCCTGTACGAGAACACCTACGTCAAGGGTGACGATGGCAAGTGGCGGATCAAGTGCCTGAACTATTTCCCGCACTGGCACGCCGATTTCGAAACCGGCTGGGCCTACACCCCCGATGAATACGTCCCCTTCCCCAAGGTGCTCTACCCCGAAGATCCCAGCGGCCCCGACGCCCTGATCGAGGATCACTGGCTGTGGCCGACCCACAAGCTGCTGCCGTTCCATATGAAGCACCCGATCACCGGGGCGGAAATGGTCGCCCAGCGCTGGCAGGGCGACATCGACCGGGCCAGGGCGAAGGCGCAGAACTGACGGAGTAGGCTGGCATGTCGCAATATCCATCGCTCTACATGATCATCGACGGAGAGCGCGTGGACGGCGGCAGCCGCCGCACGCATGCCGTGGTCAATCCCGCCACGGGCGAGGTAATCGGCCAGTTGCCGCTGGCCGATCCCGCCGACCTTGACCGCGCGCTGGCCGTTGCGGCCGAAGGTTTCCGCATCTGGCGCGATTCCACGGCGCAGCAGCGCGCCGCCGTGTTGCAGGGCGCGGCGCGGCTGATGCTGGAGCGGCAGGAAGACATCGCCCGAACCGCCACGCTGGAACAGGGCAAGCCGCTGGCCGAAAGCCGGATCGAAGTGCTGATGAACGTCGGCCTGTTCAACTTCTACGCGGGCGAGGTCCAGCGCCTCTATGGCCGCACGCTGGTGCGCCCCACGGGGATGCGCTCCACCGTAACGCACGAACCGGTCGGCCCGGTCGCGGCCTTCGCGCCGTGGAATTTCCCCATCGGCAATCCGGGCCGCAAGCTGGGCGCGCCAATTGCGGCCGGGTGTTCGGTGATCCTGAAATCGGCGGAGGAAGCCCCGGCATCCGCGCTGGCAGTGCTGCAATGCCTACTCGATGCGGGGCTGCCCAAACAGGTCGCGCAAGCCGTGTTCGGCGTGCCGGATGAAGTCAGCCGCCACCTGCTCGGCTCGCCCATCATCCGCAAGCTGTCGTTCACCGGCTCGACGGTGGTCGGCAAGCACCTCGCCCGGCTGGCGACCGAGAACATGCAGCGCACCACGATGGAACTGGGCGGGCACGGCCCGGTGCTGGTGTTCGACGATGTCGATGTGGAGCACGTGCTGAACGCGGTTGTCCCGCACAAGTACCGCAACGCCGGGCAGGTCTGCGTCAGCCCGACCCGCTTCATCGTCCAGCAGGGCGTCTATGACCGCTTCCGCGAAAGCTTTGCGCAGCGCGCGCAGGCGATCAAGGTCGGCAACGGGCTGGACGACGGCACCCAGATGGGGCCGATGGCCAACCCCCGCCGTCCCGAAGCGATGGACAAGCTGATCGGCGATGCCGTGCAGCGCGGGGCGAAACTGCATTGTGGCGGGGAACGCATCGGCAATCAGGGCTATTTCTATGCGCCATCGGTGCTGTCCGATGTGCCGCTGGACGCTGAGATCATGAACGAGGAACCGTTCGGTCCGGTCGCCATCCTCAACGCCTATGCCGACGAGGACGCGATGATCGCCGAGGCGAACCGCCTGCCCTACGGCCTCGCCGCCTATGCCTGGACCACCGACGCCAAGCGCCAGCAGCGCCTGTCGCGCTTGCTGGAAGCCGGGATGGTGGGGATCAATACCACGATGATCGGCGGGGCGGATGCTCCGTTCGGCGGGGTCAAATGGTCCGGCCACGGCAGCGAGGACGGCCCGGAAGGCGTATTGGCCTGCATGGTGACGAAGGCCGTCCATGAAGGCTGACCGCGATGCGGCGGCGTGAGGTGAATGCCGGACTGGCGGCGGGGCTGGCGGCCCTGACCCTGCCAGCGGCAGCAAGGGAGAGAACGATGACCCATGATCTGAAAACTGGCGGGGATCGCGGCTATCTCCGCATCGCCACGGAAGAAGCCTTCGCCACGCGCGAGCAGGTCGATGTGTTCCTGCGGATGGTGCGCGATGGCACCGCCGACAAGGGCATGGTCTCGCTCTGGGGCTTTTACGCCCAGTCGCCGTCCGAACGCGCGACGCAGATCATGGACCGGCTGCTGAAGCTCGGCCCGCAGCGCATCCAGCACATGGATGAAGCCGGGATCGACAAGGCGATCCTGGCGCTGACCAGCCCCGGCGTGCAGCCGCTGCTCGACGTGGCCGAAGCCAAGGGCATTGCCAGCCGCGCCAACGATTACCTGGCCGAACGCTGCGCCGCCTACCCGGACCGGTTCATCGGGCTGACCGCCGTCGCTCCGCAGGACCCGGAATGGTCCGCCGCCGAAATTCGCAGGGGGGCGCAGGAACTTGGCTTCAAGGGCGTGCAGATCAACAGCCACACCCAGGGGCATTACCTGGACGAAGCGCAGTTCGACCCGATCTTCCGCGCGCTCGCCGATACCGGCCAGCCGCTCTACATCCATCCCGCCACCCTGCCCGACAGCATGATGGGCGGGATGATCGATGCCGGGCTGGACGGCGCGGTGTTCGGGTTTGGCGTGGAGACGAGCTATCACCTGCTGCGGCTGGTCACGACCGGGATCTTCGATCGCTATCCGAACCTGCAGATCATGGCCGGGCACGGTTTCGAGGCACTGCCCTACTGGCTCTATCGCACCGACTACATGCACAAGGCGGGCATCCGCTCGCAGCGTTACGAACGGCTGAAGCCCTTGCAGCATGACCTGTTCCACTACATCCGCCACAACTTCATCGGCACCACCAGCGGGCTGTGCTGGGAACCGGCGGTCAAGCTGATGATCGACGTGATGGGCGAGGACCGCGTGATGTACGCGATGGACTATCCGTACCAGTACGTCCCCGATGAGGTGCGCGCGATGGACAACCTGTCCATCACCGACGCGCAGAAGAAGAAGTTCTTCCAGACCAACGCGGAACGCTGGTTCAACCTGTGAGCGCCGCCCTGCCCACCGCCATCCCCAAGGGGGCGAAGTATGCGCTGGTGCTGATCGCGCTGACCAACGCGATCAGCCTGCTTGATCGGCAGATCCTTGCGATCCTGGCCCCGGCCATCAAGCGCGACCTGAACATTGGCGATGCGGAGATGGGGCTGCTCTACGGCACCGTCTTCGCGCTGTTCTATGCCCTGTTCTCGCTGCCGCTCGGGCGGCTGGCGGATGGCTGGGTGCGCAGCAAGCTGCTGGCGCTGTCGATCGGCTTCTGGTCCGCCGCAACCGCGCTGGGCGGCATGGCCAATGGCTTTGCCATGCTGGCCGTGTCGCGCCTTGGCGTCGGCATCGGGGAAGCATCGGCACAACCGGCGGGCACCTCGCTGATCTATGACTATTGGCCCAAGCACCGGCGCGGGTTCGTGATGGCGGTTCTGGCATCGGCCATCGCGCTGGGGCTGGGCGGATCGCTCGTGCTGGGCGGCGTTGCGGCGGCAGACTGGGATGCGGCCTTTGCCTCTGGCACCGCGCCGCTGGGCCTGAAAGGCTGGCAGTTCGCGTTCCTCGTCGCCTCGCTGCCGGGGTTCGTGCTGGCGCTGTTCATGTGGCGCCTGCGCGAGCCGGAACGCGGCGCCATGGACGGGATCCAGACCCCACCCGATCCCGCCCCGTTCCGCGCCAGCTGGAACGTGCTGGCGGCGGTGACGCCGGGGTTCAACTGGCTGGCGCTGGGACGGCGCGGGGCATCCGGCGGATACTGGCGCTTCAACCTGATTGCGCTGGCAGGGATCGTGCTGGCGATGTGGGGCCTCGTCACGCTCTGCACCGCGCTGTCACCGCGCCCGCCGCTGGATTTCGGAGCCGTCAGCATCAACCCGCACCTGCTGCAATGGAGCGTGATCGGGTTCGGCCTGTTCGTGATCGTCAACCTGATGCAGAACATGGCCGTCACCGATGCGCAGGCCTTCCGCGTCATCACCCGGTCGCCAACGCTGCTGATGGTCATGGCCGTCGGCACGCTGCAATCGGTGCTGAATTACGGGATGATGAGCTTCAACCCCAGCTTCCTGATGAAATACTACGGCCTGTCGCTGAAGGACACGGCGCTGCAATTCGGCCTCGTTTCGGCCGGCATGGGTATTCTGGGGCCGCTGTTCTGGGGGCCGCTGTCGGACTGGCTGCAAAAGCGCTTTCCGGGCGTCGGCCGGGCCTATGTCGCGCTGTTCTGCATGGGCCTGTCGCCGCTCATCTCGTTCTGGGTCTACCACGCACCGGATGCCACCGCGTTCTACTGGCGGTTCGTGGCCTATTCGATGGTGCTGACCGGCTGGCTGCCGCCGCTCTATGCGATCATGTATGAGCAAGTCCTACCCCGGATTCGCGGGACCACCTCCAGCGTCTATCTGCTCGTCTCGACCATTCTGGGGCTGGGCATCGGGCCTTACGTGGTCGGCGTGCTGTCTGACGCCAGCGGGGACTTGCGCGGATCGATGCTGACGATCAATGCCGTCGGGATTGCCATTGTCGTGCTGATGCTGGTGGTCGCCCGCCGTGCCCAGCGTGACGAGAACGCCCTGATGGAGCGCGCCGCCTGATGCCGACAGCCCCCGTTCTGACTGTACGCGATGCCGCCTTTGCCGTATTCCGCCATTTCGGCGTCGATGCGCTGTTCGGCAATCCCGGCTCAACCGAGCTGCCGATGCTGCGCGCGCTGCCGGACGGGTTCGAATACTTGCTGGGCCTGAACGAGGCCGCGGTCGTGGCGATGGCCGATGGCTATGCCCAGTCGAGCGGGCGGCCTGCGCTGGTCAACCTGCACAGCGCGGCGGGCACCGGCAATGCGCTGGGCAATCTCTACACCAGCTTCCGCAACAACACGCCGCTGGTGGTCACGGCGGGCCAGCAGGCGCGCAGTATGCTGCTGATGGACCCGTTCCTGGGGGCCGAACGCGCGACCGAGTTTCCCCGCCCCTACGTCAAGTGGGCTGCCGAACCGCTGCGCGCCGAGGACGTGCCCGCCGCGCTGGTCCGCGCGTTTCACATCGCATTGACCCCGCCGATGGGGCCGGTGTTCGTGTCCGTGCCGGTCGATGACTGGGACCGGGAATGCGAAATGCCCGCGCTGCCCGCGCTCAGCCTCAAGACCCTGCCGGATCCCGCTGGCCTCGCCCGGCTGGGGATGATGCTGGACAGCGCCAGCCGCCCCGCGCTGGTGCTGGGCACGGGCGTGGCGCGCTGCGGCGGCTGGCAAGCGGCGATTGATCTGGCCGAAGCCGCCGGGGCCGACGTCTGGGTAGCCCCCTTCGCCGCGCGCGAGGTGTTTCCGGAAGATCATCCCCGCTTTGCCGGGTTCCTGCCTGCCTTCCGTGACCAGATCGTCCGGCTGCTCGCCCCCTATGACGCGCTGCTCGTGGCGGGCGCGCCGGTGTTCACCTATCATGCCGAGGGCGACGGGCCCTATTGGCCGGAAGGCGCGGCGCTGGGCGCGCTGTCCGAAGACCCGCAGCACCTTTCGTTCCTGCCGGGCGGACTTGGCGTGCTGGGCGATGTCGGCGCGGGGCTAGCCAGCATCGCGGGCCAGATCAAGCCCCGCCCCGCCCCGCCGCCCTGTCCGCGCGCGCCCGCGCCGCTGCCGGGGATGACCACGCCCTACGCGCTCAAGCGCATCGCCGCGCTGCGCCCCGCCGATGCGATGCTGGTGGAAGAAGCGCCGACCGCGCGCGGGCCGATGCACGATCACTTGCCCGTCACTTGCCAGGGTGGGTTCTTCACCTGCGCCAGCGGCGGGCTGGGCTATGGCCTCCCCGCCGCCGTGGGCGTCGCGCGCGGCAGCGCTAACCGCAAGGTCATCGCGCTGCTGGGCGATGGCTCGGCCATGTACACCATCCAGGGCCTGTGGAGCGCGGCGGAGCAAGGCGCGAACGTCAGCTTCCTGATCCTCAACAACGGCCGCTATGCCGCGCTGGATCACTTTGCCAAGGTGTTCGCCATGAACCAGATGCCCGGCACCGACATTCGCGGGCTGGATTTCGTCTCGCTGGCGGGGGGCATGGGCGTGCCTGCCCGGCGCGTGGAGGATACCGCAGACCTCGACGCCGCACTGGAATGGAGCCTGTCCGCCACTGGCCCGACGCTGGTGGAACTGGTCGTGGAGTGATCAGGTCACCCGCCAGACCCACAGCTTGATACCGGTGGCATAGCGCGCGCCGGAGCAGACGAAGATCGAGCGGTTCATCCAGTCATACTTGCCGATGGGCGCGATGAATTCGGGCACCGTGCGGAAATAGTATTCCGCCGGATCGACCTCCTCGCCCGCTGCCAGCCGCTGCATCACTTCGGGCGGGCCGTGGCGCAGGCCCTTGTTGCGGATCTGGATGATCACGCCGTCATCGGTCTGCAGGGCATAGATCGCGTCCGCCACTGTCACGCCATCGGGCCGGGTCAGCTGCCAGTCGGCGGCGTTGCCCATCAGCTGGCCCTTGATCAGCGGGCCTTCGACCCGCCCGCCCGAAAAGATCGGGATGATCCGGCGCGTGCCGTCCGTGGTGTCACCGATGGGAACCGGAGCGCCGAGATCACCCGACGCTTCATAGACGAACTCAAGCCCCGGCTTGATCATGCGGCCAGCCCGATCTGGTCGGCCGGGGCAAAGTTGCCGTGGAGGCCAAAGCGCAGGCGGATCGGCACCTGGATCGTCGCGATCGGGCCTTTCTCGATGTCCAGCGCATCGAACAGCAACAGGTCGCTGCGGTGTTCTTCCAGCCGGTTGCAGACCTGCACGATCCACCCGTCACCTTCGGGCGCATCGGCGCTGCGCGGGATGAAGCAGGGTTCCTGCAACGAGGATACCGGGCCGCACCACCAGTGCTGTTCCTTGCCCGTCTGGTGATCGATCAGGCACAGGCAGTTCATGAGTAGCCCACCCGCGCTGCCGCCCTTCAGTTCGACCGGGCGCTTGTAATCCATCTCCAGCATCCAGCCGTAGCGATAGGGCAGGCCCGTGCGGCGATCATCGATCCGGGGGAATTCGCCCGCCGTGTCGGTCAGCCTGGTCACGCTTTCGAACTCGTCCGAATTGCTGGCCAGGTCGACCGTCCAGCGGGTGAGATAGCTCATCGCTTCCATCCCGTTGAACGGCGCGCCGTGCACGTCCGGGAAGAACGGGAACATGTTGTTCTTCGCTTCCGGAATGTCGAAGTGGATCTTGGTGCCGTCCTGCCAGGCGTTCATCACGTGGCTGGCAAAGCAGTTGTCGCGCTTGAACCAGCGGATGTCCTCTGCCGACACTTCATCGCGGCGCGGGATCACGCCCAGATAGACCGGCATCGTGGTGTCGAACCCGAAATGCGGCTTGCCTTGCTCCAGCCGTTCCCAGCTGCCGATGGACGGGACGATGTGCAGCACGAGGTAATCCTCGGTCACCCCGAAGTCGTGCATCATGCAATAGTAGGGAACCTTGAACCACACTTCGCGGATCAGCTCGCCGCTGGGGGCGATTTCCATGTAGGTGACATCGTCGGTGCACAGCCCGCTGGCGGCATAGCCGATGGCGACCATGTTGCCGGTTTTCGGATCGATCTTGGGATGCGCGGTAAAGGTTTCGCCGGTCATCTTGCCGCCGAACTTTTCGAACCCGAAGGTTTCCATCGTCGCCGGGTCCATCAGCAACGAGGGGCTATCCTCCTTCATCGCCCACAGCTTGCCGCCAAAGATGAAGGCGTTGGTGTTGGCGGTGGAGCGGATCTGGCCCTTGACGCTTTCGTCATCGGTCAGCGGGTTGCGATAGGCCCCGAACAGCGCCTTGCCCGCTTCGTTTTCCAGTTTCCACTTGTCGGTCCTGGCCCAGCGCTGGCGGAAATCGCACTGGCCGTCATGGAAGTGAAAGCGGGTGATCATCCCGTCGCCGTTGAAGGCGATGTCATCGCCCAGCCGCGGGGGGAATTGCGGATCGGGCTGAACCCGGTAGAAGGCGCCATTGAGTTCGCGCGGGATTTCCCCGGTATGAACCAGGTCGGCGATGTCGGCCTCAATGCGCGAAGGCGTGTTGAAGCCGGTAAAGCTGGGGGTATCCGGAAAATGGGCCATTGCATCCTCTCCTCGAATGGGATTGTATGCAGTGCAAACAAATAGGCAAGTGCTATGCGGGTGAGGGATGACGATTTGGACGCGGTGACGACGATTGATCACGACGATGGCGACATCGGCGAGATCAAGGATATCGTCGGCTTCCACATCCGCCTGGCGCATGGCGCGTGCTATCGCCACTTTACCGAGACGTTCACAGAGCTGGAGCTGACGCAAAAGCAGGTCTCGGTGATGTGGCTGGTCGCCGACCACCCCGGCATTTCCCAGATCGATCTGGGCCAGCGCCTGCGGATGGACCGCGCCACGACGATGACGATCATCAACCGCCTGCAGGCGCGCCATTTCCTGCGCCGCGAAAAATCGCCCACCGACGGGCGCAAGCAGGCGCTCTATCTGACGCCGCAGGGCGAGGCCATGCTGGCCGAAGCCAAGCTGGCGATCCGCGAGCACGAAAACTGGGTGAAGAGCCGGTTCACCGATGCCGAAGTGAAAACGCTGGTGGAACTGCTCGCCCGGATCCACGAATAACGCACAACGACTGACCGATAAGCCGGACCTAACCGGCACTGGTATTCTTGAGGAAGCACGAATGGCCAACGATCCGCGCGCATTGATCGACCACACCACCATGACCTCGCGGCAATGGATCGCGGTGATCCTGATGATCGCGCTCAACGCGCTCGACGGGTTCGACGTGCTGTCGATTGCCTTTGCCGCCCCCGGCATCGCCAAGGAATGGGGCATCGGCCGCGATGCGCTGGGCGTGGTGCTGGCGATGGAACTGGTGGGGATGGGCTTTGGCTCGATCCTGCTGGGCGGCGCGGCTGACCGGTTCGGCCGCCGGGTAACGGTGCTGGGCTGCCTGACCGTGATGAGCATCGGCATGTACATGGCCACCACCTCTGGCAACCTCACCGAACTGGGCGTCTGGCGGTTCATCACCGGGCTGGGCATCGGCGGGATGCTGGCCGCGATCAACGCGGTGACGGCGGAACTTTCCAGCCTGAAGGGGCGCAGCATCGCCATGTCGCTGATGGTCATCGGCTATCCGATCGGTGCCACCGTGGGCGGGATCATTGCCGGCATGCTGCTGAAGAGCGGCGACTGGCGGCTGGTGTTCGAATTCGGTGCCATCGCAACGGTCGCCTTCATTCCGCTGGTCTGGTTCCTCGTGCCCGAAACGCCCGATTATTACCTGACCCGCCGCCCCGCCGATGCGCTGGCGCGGATCAACAAGTCGCTCGCCACCTTGCGCCTGCCCGCGGTGGACAGCCTGCCCCCGGTTACCCCGCAAGTGGAAAAGCCCAGCGTTTTCGACATCCTCAAGCCGGGCCTGCTGCGCACCACGATGCTGCTGACCATCGGCTATTCGTTCCACGCCATCACGTTCTACTACATCCTGAAATGGTCGCCCAAGATCGTCGCCGACTTTGGCTATTCGCAGCCGGAAGCCGCCAGCGTGCTGGTCTGGGCGAACATCGGCGGGGCCACCGGCGGCGCGCTGTTCGGGTTCCTGATGCACCGCTTCGGGATCAAGGCCCCGACGATTGCCATGCTGCTGCTGGGCGCGGCGGCGGTGGCGCTGTTCGGGCTGGGCAGCCAGACCCTGGAAGGCTGGCGTCTGGCCGTGTTCTGCACCGGCTTCACCACCAATGCCGCGATCGTCGGGTTCTATTCCGCCTTTGCCAAGGGCTTTCCCGCCCACGTCCGCGCCACCGGCACCGGGTTTGCCATTGGCGCGGGCCGGATCGGGGCAGCGGGTTCCCCGATCCTGACCGGGGTGCTGTTCCAGCAGGGCGGCATCAGCCTGCTGGGCGTGTCGATCATCATGGCCTGCGGTTCGGTTGTCGCGGCGGTGATGCTGGGGATGCTCAAGCTGCGGAACGATTGACGCGGCGCACACCCGCGTTACACGTTGCCAATCGCAACCGAAAAAGGAGAGGCTTCCGTGTATTCACACAACATGGTCGGCAGCAATGACATTGCCCGGTCCAAGGCGTTCTATGACGCCCTGTTCACCGCCGTGGGCGGCAACCCCGGCATCCAGGACGACAAGGGCCGCCTGATCTACATGCACAACGATGGCCTGTTCCTGGTCACGCCGCCGATCGACGGCCAGCCCGCGACGGCCGGCAACGGTTGCACCATCGGCTTCGCGATGAGCAGCCCCGAACAGGCCGACGCCTGGCACGCCGCTGGCGTCGCTGCGGGCGGCAAGGCGATCGAAGACCCGCCGGGCGTGCGCGAAGCCGGCTTCGGCAAGCTCTACCTTGCCTATCTGCGCGATCCTGACGGGAACAAGCTCTGCGCACTCCACCGGATGTGAGCATTGCGCTGACCGAATTCATGGCTGACGGCACCCGGCGCGCGGCATCGCGCGCGTGGGTGCCTGAAGTCCCGGTCGCGCTGGAATTCAACGGCCTGTCCTATGCGGTGATGATGGCCACCCCGCAGGACCTCGAAGATTTCGCCATCGGCTTTGCCCTGGCCGAAGGGCTGGCCCGCTCGGCGGCGGACTGCACCGACATCGCCGTGGCGCAAGTGGACGCGGGCTGGATCGTACGCGCCACACTCCGCGGCCTGGGCATCGACAAGCTGACCGAACGGGTGCGCACCCGCGTTGCCGAATCGAGCTGCGGGCTCTGCGGAATCGAGAATCTGGCCGCGATCAACGTCGCCCTCCCCCTCGTTGCCGCGCATGACCGGATTGAACCGAAGGCGATCTTTTCCGCCTTGTCCGCGCTGCGCGATTACCAGCCGCTGACCCGCGCCACCGACGGTGCCCATGCCGCCGCATGGGTCGATGCGGCAGGCCGGATCGGCTCTGTGCGTGAGGACGTGGGGCGGCACAACGCGCTCGACAAGCTGGTTGGCGCCTGCGCGCGCAGCGGGCAGCCGCTCTCCCCCGGCTTCGTGCTGTCGACCGCGCGGTGCAGCTATGAAATCGTCGAGAAGGCGGTACGCGGCGGGGCGACAACGCTCGTCTGCGTGTCCCTGCCAACCTCGATGGCGGTGGAGCGCGCCCGCGCTGCCGGCCTCAGCCTGTGGGCGCTGGCCCGCGATGACAGCGTCCTGCTGGTCAACGACGGATCAGCGCGATAGCAGGAACACCGCGTGCTCGGCTCGCCAGTTGGCCGCTGCATCGCTGATCCGTTTGTCGCCGGACAGGAACCACGCCCCTTCCACCGTCAGCCCCTTGGCCGCCACCAGTTCACGGAAATCGCGCACCGTGACATGGTGGATGTTGGGCGTTTCATACCACGCCACCGGCAGCAGCCGCGTCACCGGCATCCGGCCGTGCCACAGCAGGCTGGCCCGCACCCGCCAGTGCGCGAAGTTGGGAAAGCTGACGAAAGCCTTACGCCCCACCCGCAGCAATTCGTCCAGCACCAGATCGGGGCGCTTGGTGGTCTGCAGGGTCTGGCTGAGGATCGCGTAATCGAACCCGCCATCGGTGTAATAGCCCAGGTCCGTATCGGCATCGCCCTGAATCACCGAAAGCCCGCGCGCAACGCATTCCGCCACGTTGAGCGGGTCCAGTTCCAGCCCGCGCGCATCGACCGCACGGGTATCCCGCAGCGCCGCCATCAGGGCGCCGTCGCCGCAGCCGACGTCGAGCACCCGGCTGCGCGGGGCCACGTTGGCAGCAATTACTGCCAGATCGGGACGCAGCGCGCTCATTGGCCCAGGAACCCGGCAATCACGCGGTCCAGCGCAGGCACGTCCAGCAGAAAGCTGTCATGCCCGAACGGGGCGGAAAGTTCGACAAAGCTGACCGGCGCGCCCGCCGCGTTCAGGGCGTGGGCGATGGTGCGGCTTTCGCTGGTGGGATAGAGCCAGTCGGTATCGAAGCTGACCAGGCAGAACCGCGCATCGCTGCCGGCAAAGGCATCGGCCAACCGCCCGCCATGTTCCTCAGCCAGATCGAAATAGTCCATCGCGCGGGTGATATAGAGATAGCTGTTGGCGTCGAACCGGTCGGTAAAGCTGAGCCCCTGATGGCGCAGATAGCTTTCGATCTGGAAATCGGCGTCGAACCCGAACGTCTTGGCCGTCCGGTTTTGGAGCCGCCGTCCGAACTTTTCGTGCATCCCCTCTTCCGACAGGTAGGTGATGTGCGCGGCCATCCGGGCTACGGCCAGACCTGCTTCCGGCCCCTTGCCGGCGCCATAGTAATCGCCGCCCTGCCATTTCGGATCGGCCATGATCGCCTGCCGCCCGACCTCATGAAACGCGATGTTCTGGGCAGAATGGCGCGCGGTGGAGGCGATGACCAGCACGGCCCGCGCGCGCTGCGGCCAGTTCGCGGCCAGGCTGAGCGCCTGCATCCCGCCCATCGATCCGCCCACCACCGCATGCAGTGTGGCGATGCCCAGCGCATCGAGCAGCGCCACGTGCCCGCGCACCATGTCGCGGATGGTGATGACCGGAAAGCGCATGCCATAGGGCTGTCCGTCCGCCGCCATGCTCGCCGGGCCGGTGCTGCCCATGCAGCTGCCCAGCACGTTGGCGCAGATCACGAAGAACCGGTCGGTGTCGATCGGCAAGCCCGGCCCGACCATGCGAATCCACCAGCCGGGCTTGCCCGTGATCGGGTGCGGGCTGGCAACGTGCTGGTCACCCGTCAGCGCGTGGCAGATCAGCACCGCGTTGGATTTGTCGGCGTTCAGCTGCCCGTAGGTCTCATAGGAAATGCGCACGCCATCAAGGCTCTGCCCGCCGTCGAGCGGCAGCGGATGGGCCAGTTCAAGGACGTGGCTGGAAGTCTGGATTGCGGCAGTGGCCATGTCCGCCGACTTGGGGGACGCCAAGCGGGCTGTCAATCGGCCACAAGCCTGCTAAAGGCGCGCCATCATGGCTGACGCACCCACCCCGAAGCCCTGGATCGACGCGATCCATGCCTATGTCCCCGGCAAGAGCACCGGCGCGGACGGGCGCCCGCTCATCAAGCTTTCCGCCAACGAGAACCCGCTGGGCTGCAGCCCGGCGGCGCTGGCGGCGCGCGCGGTGGAACCGCAGCGCTATCCCGATCCGGACAGCACCGCGCTGCGCGCCGCAATCGCGCAGGTTCACGGACTGAACCCGGCGCGGGTGGTGATGGGCACCGGCTCGGACGAGCTGCTCAACCTCGCCGCGCAGGGCTATGCCGGCGTGGGCGATGAAGTGCTGTTTTCGCGCTTCAGCTTCTCGGTCTATGACATCGCCGCGCGGCGCTGCGGCGCGACCCCGGTGGTGGCCCCCGATGCCGATTTCGGCGCGGACGTCGACGCGCTGTTGGCGCTGGTGAGCGAACGGACCCGCGTGGTGTTCATCGCCAACCCGAACAACCCGACCGGCAGCTTCCTGCCCAGGGGCGAGATCGCCCGGCTCCACGCTGCGCTGCCAGCCGATGTGCTGCTGGTGGTCGATCAGGCCTATGCCGAATACCTCGCGCCTGAAGACGATGACGGCGCACTAGCGCTGGCCGAAGCGCACGGCAACGTGCTGGTCACGCGCACGTTCTCCAAGATCTATGGCCTGGCGGGCGAGCGGATCGGCTGGGCCACCGGCGCGCCGGGGCTGATCGCCACGCTCAACCGGATTCGCGGGCCGTTCAACGTTTCCAACACCGGACAGGCGATGGCCGAGGCGGCGGTTGCGGATCAGGCCTTCGTTACCCACGCGCGCGATCACAACCGGGCCGAGCGCACACGCTTCGTCGCCGCGCTGGAGGCACTGGGCAACCACGGCCTGCGCCCGCTGCCGAGCGAGGCGAACTTCGTGCTGATCCTGTTCGGCGGCGCGCTGACGGCGGAAACGGCTTACAACGGCCTGGCGGAGCGCGGCTACATCGTGCGCTGGCTCCCCGGCCAGGGCCTGCCGCAGGCGCTGCGCATCACGATCGGCACGGCCCGGCAGATGGGCGACATCGCCGCGGCGCTGCGCGAGATGGCGGAGGCCGCAAAGTGAGCTTCCGCAGCGTCGCGATCATCGGGTTGGGCCTGCTGGGCGGATCGACCGGGCTGGCGGTGCAAAAGTTCCTGCCCGATGTGCAGACCACCGGCTGGGACGCGAACCCCGAAACCCGCGCCCGCGCTACGGAGCGCGGGCTGGTCCACACCGTGCACGACTCCGCCGAGGATGCGGTGCGCGATGCCGATCTGGTGATCCTGTGCGTCCCTGTCGGCGCGATGGGAGCGGCTGCGGCAGCCATCGCCCCCGCGCTGCGCGCGGACGTGGTCGTCAGCGATGTCGGTTCATCCAAGCAGTTCGTTGCCAAGGCACTGGCCGAGGCGCTGCCCGGCGTGGCCGTGATCCCGGCCCACCCGGTCGCCGGGACTGAACGGTCCGGGCCGGACGCGGGCTTTGCAACGCTGTTTCAGAAGCGCTGGTGCATCATCACCCCGCCCGCCGATGCCGACCCTGCCCAGGTCGCCGCGCTCAGCCAGTTCTGGGAAGCCCTGGGCGCCAAGGTCGAACTGATGGACGCGCAGCACCACGATCTGGTGCTGGCCGTGACCAGCCACCTGCCGCACCTGATCGCCTATACCATCGTCGGCACGGCCGATGATCTGGAAGGCGTGACGCAAAGCGAAGTCATCAAGTATTCCGCCGGCGGTTTCCGCGACTTCACCCGCATCGCCGCATCCGACCCGACGATGTGGCGCGACGTGTTCCTGTCCAACAAGGACGCGGTGCTGGAAATGCTTCAGCGCTTCACCGAAGACCTGACCGCGCTGCAACGCTCGATCCGGGTGGGCGACGGTCAGGCGCTGTTCGACCAGTTTTCCCGCACCCGCGCGATCCGCCGCTCGATCATCGAGGAAGGGCAGGACGACGCGCGGCCGGACTTTGGCCGCAGCGATCACGCCGGGAGCTAGGCACGCCGCCAGCTAGGAAAGCAGGAACACCCCGGCGACGATCCACATCACCGCCGTGGAAAGCCAGCCACCGAAGGCCAGCGGACGGGAAATCACCAGCTTGCCCATGACCCTGGGGTTGCGCGCGATAAGCATCGTCACGACCATCAAGGGCGGGGCGAGCAATCCATTGACGACGGCTGCCCAATAGAGCGCCTTCATCGGATCGATCCCGATGAAGTTCAGCGCCACCCCGCCCGCCGTGGCCAGCACGATCACGCCATAGAACGCCTTGGCCTCGCGCGGTTTGCGGTTCAGCCCCTCGGTCCAGCCGAACGTCTCGCTGACGGCATAGGCCGCGCTGCCCGCCAGAATCGGCACGGCCAGCAGGCCCGTGCCGATGATGCCGATAGCGAACAGCGCGAACGCCAGATCACCCGCGATCGGGCGCAGCGCCTCTGCCGCCTGGGCCGCGCTGGCAATTTCGCGCACGCCGTTCGCGTGCAGCGTGGCCGCTGTGGCGATGATGATGAACAGCGCGACCAGGTGCGAAAAGCCCATGCCGACCAGCGTGTCCGTCCGGATGCGCCGCAGTTCCGCCTCGGCGCGGCTGCGCGGGGAAACGTGCAGCGGCTTGATGTGGCGGCGGTGCTGTTCCTCCACTTCCTGCCCGGCCTGCCAGAAGAACAGGTAGGGGCTGATCGTGGTGCCGAACACCGCGACCAGCGCCATCGCGTGCTCGCGGTCAAAGGTAAAGCTGGGCACCACCAGCGCGCGCAGTGCCTCGCCCACGGGAACGTCGGCCACGAACACCACGCCAACATAGGCAAACAGCGACAGCGTGGTCCATTTCAGGATACGGGCATAGCGATCATAGCTGAGGAACACTTCCAGCCCGACGCTCAGCACCCCGAACGCGGCGGTGTAGAGCAGCACCGGGCCCGGCACGAGCAAGGCCAGCACGGCCCCCATCGCACCAAGATCGGCCCCGAGGTTGATGACGTTGGCCACCAGCAGCAGCACGACCACCAGCCGCAGCAAGGCGGGGGGATAGTGCCGCCGCAGGTTCTGGGCGATGCCCTTGCCCGTGGTCGCCCCGATCCGCGCGCAGATCGCCTGGATCGAGGCGAGCAGCGGAAATCCGAAGGCCATCGTCCATGCCAGGCCATAGCCGAATTGCGCGCCGACCTGACTATACGTGCCGATCCCGCTGGGATCGTCATCTGCAGCGCCGGTAACGAGCCCCGGCCCCAGCACTTCGAACGCGGAGCGCCGCTCCTCTGGCTGGGTCATGCCGGACCGGACGGGTTCGGGGCGGGCGCGTTGAGGGCGTTGATCGCGTCCTGCACGCGCTGCTCGATCTCCTCACGCGGGAGGCCCGGCGGAATCGGTTCCGAAAAGCGGAACGTCACCGTGCCCGGCCGTTTCCAGCGGCGGTGATAGAGCGGCCCGGAATCGATGGCACAAGCCACCACGGGCAGCCCCAGCAGCTTGTAGAGGCCGGCAAACCCCGATTGCAGTTCGGCGCGCTGGCCGTGGGGAACCCGGGTGCCTTCGGGAAAGATCAGCAGCGGGCGGCCATCGGCGCTGTACTTCTTCGCCGCGTTGAGCATCGCGCGCAGCGCCTTGGCCCCCTGCTCCCGCTCCACCGCCACCAGGCCATAGCGGTCGGCAGCAAAGCCCCACAGCGGCAGCCGCATCAGTTCCGCCTTGGCGAACACCGAAGGCCGGTCAAACATCGCGGGAAGGTCGATCGCCTCGTAAAAGCTCTCGTGCTTGAGCGCGACCAGCACCTGGCCGGACGGGATCGTCCCTTCGATGCGCTGGTCGATCCCCAGCAGCACCCGCGCGCACCACCGGTGCCAGCGCGACCAGTCCTCCACCACCCGGCGGAAGGTGCGGCGCGACCCGAGCGTGACCAGCAGCGCCGATCCGGCGACGTGATAGATGCTGCCCAGATAGAACACGATGTAGAACAGCAGGCTGCGCAAGACGGACATTCTCACCCCCTCCAGCCGCGCGTCACCAGGCGCGCCAGCAGCTTGTGATATTCCATGAACAGGGTGCGCAGCGATGGCCGGGTCGGCACTGCATCGGCCTGCAGGGTCACCCCTTCGGGCAAGGTCTGCTCCAGCTCCAGCAGTGCGCGGCGCATGTGCCAGTCATTGGTCACCACGCGCAGCGTCCCGATCTTCTCGCTGCGGACCCAGGCCGCGGTCTCGTCGGCGTTGCTCATCGTGTCGGTCGCCTGAAACCCCAGCGTAACGCAGCAGGCCATCTGCGCCGAGGCCACCTTGTATTCCACCGCGAATTCGTGCGGCTTCACATCGCGGTCGACGCCGGAAACCAGCATCCGCCCGGCCCAGCCGCGCCGTAGCACTTCCAGCCCGCGCGCGACCCGGCCCGTTCCGCCGGTCAGCACGACCACGGCGTCGGCCTGCCCCGGCCCGGCCGGCTGCGGCAGCGCCACGGCGAACCACAGGAACCCCAGCACCCAGCCCAGGAACGTCAAGGCAAGACCGCGCGCCAGCATCACAGCATCCGCTTCAATGCGGCCAGCACGGTGATCCGCGCGGTCAGCATCGCCAGCAGGACAAACCCCGCCGGGACAAGCGCCAGCAGCAGCCAGTCACTCCACACCAGCGCCCCGCTGTTGACCAGCCCGGCCCCCAGTTCGGCAAACTGCTGTCCCAGGAACAGCACCACCACCAACCCCAGCGCCAGTCCCACCGCGCCGCCGCCCGCCGCATCGAAACCGACCGAGCGCTGGAAAATCCGCGCGATCTGTGCGTCGGTCCCGCCCAGCAGATGCACGATCTCGATCGTGTCGCGGTTCGACCCCAGCGCGCTGCGCACTGCCAGCAGGACCGCTGCAGAGGTCGCAAACGCCAGCAGGCCGACCAGCGCCAGCGAGAGCCATTGCAGCGACTGGATCGCGCTGAACACCGGCTTCAGCCAGCTCGACTGCCCATCGACCCGGCCATCGGGCGCCACCTCGCGCACGGCGCGGCGCAGCGCCCCCAGGGTTTCGGCGGTCAGCGGATCGCGCAGCCGCGCATCGACCAGCGCGGGCACGGGAATCGCCTCATCCCCGGCGGCGCGCGCGCCCAGCCAGGGTTCGATCAGGCGTTCGACTTCGGCCTGCGAGACCATGTTGGCATCGACCACGCCCGGAATCGCCCGCAACCGCCCGACGGCGGCCACCGCCTGCCGGTCCCGCTCCACAGGGTTGGCGTTGACGATCTGCACCGTCACCCCGCCCGACAGCTCGTCCGCGGCATTGCGTGCGGTGTTGCTGAACGACAGCCCGGCCGCGGCCGCGATCACCGTCAGCGCGACCATGATCGCGATCACCCACGGCATCGGCCCGGACAGCCGGGCCTGCGGAATCAGCTCGCTCTGGCCGTTGCCCGATACAGAGCGCCAGCCCTGGGCAATCGCCTCGTGCACCCCGGCGGGAAGTTGCAGCGCCATCGCCTCAATCCTCCCTGGGCCGCGCGGCGACGTGCGGACGCGGCGGATAGCGCAGCGCCCCGGTCGGGTCGGACAGGCGGCCCTTGTCCAGCCGCATGATCAGCGAATCCGGCACCTTGCGCAGCAGGTGCACGTCGTGCGTGGCAACCACCACGGTCGTTCCCAGCCGGTTCAGCGCCTCGAACAGGCGCAGCAGCTTGATCGCCATATCGGGATCGACGTTACCGGTCGGCTCGTCCGCCACCAGCAATTCCGGCCGGCCGATCACCGCCCGGGCAATGGCCACACGCTGCTGCTCGCCGCCGGAAAGCTGGGCCGGCTGCGCGTGCATCCGGTCCGCCAGCCCGACCCATTCCAGCATGTCCGCGACCGGGCGCAGCAATTCGCGGTCCGGCACCCCCGCCACGCGAAGCGGCAGCGCGACGTTGTCAAACGCGGACAGGTGCGGGACCAGCCGGAAGTCCTGAAACACCACGCCCAGCCGGCGCCGGAAGCCTGGCAGGCGCTCGCGCGGGAGAGTGATGGCATCAGTCCCGAACATCCGGATCATCCCGCGCGACGGGCGCTGCGCCAGATAGAGCAGCTTGAGCAGCGACGTCTTGCCCGCGCCGCTGGCCCCAGTCAGGAAATAGAACGTGCCGGGATAGAGTGTGAAGGACACGTCGCTCAGCACTTCACGGTCAGAGCCATAGCGCAAGCCGACGTTGTCGAACTGGACGATTTCCCCGGTGGCGGTGCTGTTCATCAGGCTGGGGCAGTCCGGTACGAGGTTGCGGGGCGCCGGGGCGCGTCGAAGCGTCGGCAGGCTATAGCGGCCAATCCATGTGGAAAAAAGGGATTAGCCGCGCAACATTCGCAACCCGACGCTTGCCGCGCGGCGTTACATGCTTAACGGTGCGAACATGATTATTTCCTGCCCCGCCTGTTCGACCCGCTATGTCGTTCCCGACAGCGCCGTCGGCGTGGAAGGCCGCACGGTGCGCTGCGCCAAGTGCCGCCACAGCTGGTTTCAGGAAGGCCCGGACATGGCTGTGCCGCCGCCGCTTCGCGCGGCCCAGCCCGCCCCGGCCAACACGGCTCCCGCAGCAGCGCCGCCGGCAGCAGCCCCGGCACCGGCTCCGTCCGCGCCCCCTCCCGCGCCGCCCGAACCTGCGGTGGACAGCAGCGAAGCAGCGCAGGGCGCGCCCGTCGCCGCGCCGGAGCCGGATCTGGCCGAACCACCGTCCCGCCCGCTGGCCGCGCTAGATGATGCCGAGGGCCAGAACGAACCGCTCCCTCCGCCTCCGCCGCTCCGCCGCGACGAGGACCTGCCGGGTCGGCCGGTCTACGCCGATCCGGCCTATGGCGCGGATTTTGACGATGGCCGTTCCAGCTTCGATTACGAGCCGCCGTTCCGGCCGCGCCGCAATCCCGCACGGATGTGGACGATTGCCGCCGCCTTGTTCGCGGTGGTCGCGCTTGGTGCCGTCGGTGCAACCGCGTGGTACGGCTTGCCTGACTGGATGCCCTTCGCGCGGCCCACGTTTGCCGAGGCTCAACCCGGCCTGAAGCTGGATTTCCCGGCCAAGCAGCAGGACCGCCGCCAGTTGCCCAACGGCACCTGGTATTACGGGATCAACGGCAAGGTCACCAACATCTCCGATGTTTCGCGCAGCGTCCCGACCATTCTGGTCGTGCTGCGCGGCGCGCGCGGCCAGATCGTGCGCACGGCGGAAATCCGCCCGGCCAAGCGCGTGCTCGCACCGGGCGAAAGCGTCTCCGTCAACGAGGCCCTCGTTCCGGTCGAAAAGTCGGCGGTCAAGGCACAGTTCGGCTGGAAACCGGGCTGACCGGGCGACCTATTCGAATTCGACCATGATGACCTGCCCCCTGCCGCGCGGGCGCACCTTGCGCACCTGCCGGTCGGGTCCGGCAACCGGGGTCGATGTTTCGAAGCGCAGGATTTCAACCGTCACCGGCACCACCGCAGTCGCCCCCAGCGGCGCGCGCGGCGGGGTGCCCAGCGGGTTCCAGAGCGTCGCCACAGTCGCGGCTATAAAGGGCAAGAACGCGCTCATGCCCGATGGTGAACGCCGGATTCACCATCCCGGCAACCGGCGATTCCGCACTGTCCCCAACCGGGACGCTGCCGCGCCCAGGCCTGACCGGCAAAGATTACCGGCAACAGCGCTTGCAGCCCTGCAACGCCTTTGCTAAGGGCGCCCTCCTACCCCCCCGGAGCGCCTTCGGCAGCTCCGATGATTTAGCGGTCGTGGCGGAATTGGTAGACGCGCAACGTTGAGGTCGTTGTGGGCGAAAGCCCGTGGAAGTTCGAGTCTTCTCGACCGCACCAATCAAATCGGTAGAACCAGCCCACCCCGCTCACGGGCGGTGCTGAATGGCGCACTGCCGCGATTGCTGCCAGCTATTGAATTCATGGATAGTAACGCTGCCATCATATGGTGAGCGCACTGCGCTGCGTCTGGTATAGGCGGGGCGATAGCAGGGCGGAATTCGCCTTGCTGGGCCGTGGCCGCTTCCCGCCACGGTGTGCAGGATATCTTGGAGAGCAGATCCGTGGCCTTGTTCGAACCCTTCCCCAACTACATCTGGAACCTGTCGGTCGCGATCGCGATGGAAAGCGGCGGCCAGATTGGCGAGATCGTGGACGTCGTGGCGGCGGCAAAGGCTGCGGCGGGCGAAAGCGCCGATGCCGGGACGCTGGCGTTCATGCAAGCGTGGATGGCCAAGGCCGATACGCTGATCGAACTGGCCGCCGAGGACGAGGCCAAGGGCCGTGCCTATTCCGCCGGCAAGAAGCTGGAACGCGCCGCGCTCTACCTGCTCAATGGCGAGCGGATGCAGGCGCGCGGCACGCCGGGGCGGATGGAAACCTACCGCCGGGCGCGCGAATGCTTCGATCGCGGCATCGCGCTGGGCGGATTGAATTGCGAGCGGGTGGAAATCCCGCTGGCAGGTGGCGGCACGATGCCCGCGCTGTGGACCCGCGCGCCCGGCGATGGCCCGCGCCCGGCGGTGGTCTATTGCAACGGCCTCGATAGCAACAAGGAACTGCTCTATTGGTCGTGGCTGCCCCATGCCCTGGCCAAGCGCGGGATTTCCACCCTGTGCGTCGACCAGCCGGGAACGGGCGAGGCGCTGCGCCTGCAGAACCTGCCTGCCACCGCGCATTCGGAGGAATGGGCATCCAAGGCGGTGGACTGGCTGGAACAGCAGCCCGAAGTCGACGCTAAGAAGATCGGGATGACCGGGATTTCGCTGGGCGGACACTATGCCCCGCGCGCGGTCGCCTATGAACCGCGCTTCGCTTCGGGCGCGTGCTGGGGGGCGAACCACAACTGGTACGAAGTGCAGTTCAAGCGGCTGCAACGCGAAGGTGAAAATCCCGTCCCGCACTATTGGGGCCACGTCTATTGGGTGTTCGGCGCGAAGGACAAGGACGACTTCTTCGAAAAGACCCGCGACATGAACCTCAACGGCCACATGGACCGGATCAAGGTGCCGTTCCTCGTCACCCACGGCGAGAACGACCGCCAGATCAGCGTGGATTACGCCTACCAGGCCTATGACCAGCTGATCAACAGCCCCCGCCGCGAACTCAAGATCTTCACTGCCCGCGAAGGCGGGATCGAGCACGTCGGGGCCGATAACATGTCGTTCGGGCGCGATTACATCGCCGACTGGTTCGCCGAAACGCTGGGCGGCCGCACCGCCTGAGCAGGCGGCTGGGCCGCCAGCAGGTTCAGGGCTTGTGCTCCGGCAGGGGCCGGCCCTGGTGCAGATAGGCCGGCGCCTCGATCAGCACGAAGGCGATGCGGCAAGGCTTGTCGCTGGTGTTGCGCCACAAGTGGTTGGTGCCGCGCTGGATCACGATACCGCCCTGCCGCACGGTGCGCTTTGCCCCGTCGTCCAGTTCCAGTTCGACTTCGCCTTCCAGCACAATGCCGTAATCGATCGAATTGGTGCGGTGCATCGGGCTTTCCTTGCCCGGCAGCATATCGACGATCCGCAGCACCGAACCCTGATTGAGCGTCAGCCCCGCATCACGGTGGCGGCCATCGGTTTCGTCATTGTTATCGGCGGGGACCGTGGCAGTCGTCCAGAGCGACAGGAAGGCGGCGTCGCCCGAGGGGATCAGCCGCGTCGGGCTGACATCTTCGGAGCGGAACACCGCCCGGCCCCGCGCATCATGCCCGGTGACAAGGCGCTGGACCGGGGGCAATCCACTATCAGACTGGCCGCCATCAGACGGCCCGCCTTCGGCAAGGTCCGTCAAGCCTGCACCACCCGCTGGTCGATCGCCCCGAACGGAGCGCGGCCATCGGGCATGACCGCTTCCATTCGCACGGTATCCCCGAACTGCATGAATTCGGTCCGGGCAGCGCCTTCGTCGACGATTTCGATTCCCCGCCGCTCGGCAATGCAGGAAGACCCGATTTCGCGGAAGTTCTCGTTCGAAACCGTGCCCGAACCGATCACCGTGCCCGCTACCAGATCGCGCGTGCGGGCGGCATGGGCGACGAGTTCGTGGAAGCCATAGTCCATCGGCTCCCCATTGGCCGCGCCGAACCGCGCGCCGTTCCAGTCCACCAGCAGGTCCAGGCAGACCCGGCCATTGCGCCAGTGCGCCCCCAGTTCATCGGGCGTGACGGCAAACGGCGCCATCGCGCAGGGCGGCTTGGCCTGGACCCAGCCGAACCCGGTCTTCATTTCAGGCCCGGCCAGTGCGCGCAGCGACCAGTCGTTGATCTGCACCACCAGCCTGATGTGCTCCAGGCACTGCGCCGGGGTGGAGCCCATCGGCACGAAATCGACGATCACGCCAAACTCGCCCTCGAAATCGATCGACAGGTCCGCAGACGGGAACTTCACGTCGTCATTGGGGCCATAGAACTTGTCGGACGTGCCCTGATACATCAACGGCGCGGTCAGCGGCGGTTTGGTCATGCCCAGCATCTTGTCCATCAGGTCGCCGTGGCTGGGGAAGGCGGAGCCATCCAGCCACTGCCACGCGCGCGGCAGCGGCGCGGCCAACAGCGCGGGGTCGAGCGCATCGGGGAACGTGGCGATCGCCGCCAGATCAGCGCAGACCGCATCCCAGTTCTCCAGCGCCTCCTGCAAGGTGCCGCACGGCGCAGCCGCGCAGGCGGTTCCATCGGGCGAGACCACCACCAGCCGCCCGTCCTTCGTTCCGTCGCGCAAGGTTGCCAGACGCATTGCCAAACTTCTCCCATCAAACTTGTGTCTTTGCCGGATTAGGCGGCAGGCCTCATTCCGGCAAAGGCATTCCATCGATAGGCACCCATCGACACCATGTGATGGTCGGCGGGCGCATCGGTCTGGCTGGAGTGCCAACTGAACGCCAATTGGCAGCCCCCCGCATCAGACCGGTTCGGCCAACTTCTCGCGGATGCGCCGGGTCAGTGCCACGGGGTCGCCCGCCGTTTCGGGATGCATTTCCCATTCGCCCAGCTGGATCGAGCTGGTGCCGACCAGCTTCGCCCGTTCAAACCGGCGATCCATGAACGCGCGCAGGGCCGTGTCGACATCCTTGGCGGCCAGTTCATCGGCCAGCACGATCGCGTCTTCCACCGCCATCGCCGCGCCCTGCCCCAGATGCGGGGTTGCGCTGTGGGCGGCATCGCCGATCAGCACCACCCGCCCCTGATACCACGGATCGGGCATGATGCAGGCTTCCAGCGGGCGATAGACCACCAGCGCCGGATCGGTGATCGCCTGAGCGGCTTCGCCCAGCCGTCCGCCGAACCCCTCCAGCCGCTGGCGCATTTCAGCAGCCAGCGTTTCGGGCGCGAAGCGCGGATTGCCCGGCTCCTCGAACACGGCGAAGATATACATCTCCGTCTCGGTCAACGGGCAGTAACCGGCCTTGCCGCCCGGCTTGCCGATGTAGAGGTCCGACCATTCGAGATCAGCCGGACGCGGCACGTTGTAGCGCCATACGCCCTGCCCGGTGAACTGCGGCCGCGCATCGGGCCACAGCGCCGCGCGCACTTGCGAATAGTTGCCGTCGCAGCCGATCAGCAGGTCAAAGCGCCCGCTGGTACCATCGGTGAAGGTCACGTCCACCCCGTCGCCAGTGTCGGTGAAGCGCTCGAACGTCACTCCCAGCCGCACCGGAATGCCCAGTTCGCGCACCTTGTCAGTCAGCACCTTATGGAGCGCGGGCCGGGTCAGACCCAGGTCGGACGGCAGGCCATCGACCTGCGCATCCCCCGGCAGCTCGGCGATCAGGTCGCCCGCCATCGTCATGAACCGCGCGCCCTTGTAGGGGAACCCGGCGGCCACCGCCGCTTCGCCCAGCCCCAGTTCCTCAAGCGCGCGGATGAAGTTCGCCTGGACGATGATGCCGACGTGATAGACCGACCAGTCGGCGTTCTTTTCCACCACCTCGACCTTCAGGCCCTTGTTGTGGAGGCCGATGGCCGCCGCCAGCCCGGCGACGCCGCCGCCGACGATCAGGATGTTCTGCGTCTTGCTCATGCTGTTGGTTCCTCTCATTCCGCCGCTTCGGCCAGCGCTGCGGGCGCGGCGGGGTGGTAGTGCAGCTGATCGGGCCGTGCGTACGTCACGTCCCAGTTGGGTTCGCCCTTCATGAAGTCGGGCAGGTTGGTCATGTAAATCGCGGTGCCGAACGCGCCGTCCCAGATGCGCGGCTTCCAGCTGTCGTCCACGCAGTCGCAGTCCGCGCCGTATTCAGCCTCGCCGCCCGCCGGGCAGGGAACATAGAGGAACGCCGCGCTGGTCAGCCGGTGGCGGCCAAAGCCCCAGTTCCAGTCGCCATACTTGTAGCCGCGCCGGTCGAGGTAGTTCTTGGCCACCATCAGCTCGTCGATGTCTTCCACTTCCCAGTTGGCATGGTGGAACTTCAGCGTCCCGTTGAACCCCGGCATCGGCGCATGGGCATCGGCCAGGAACACGTTGTGGTGCTCAAAGCAGCCATCGGCGCGCATGTAGACGCCAAAGCCCTTCTGCATGTCGGTGATCCGGAACCCCAGCTTGTCGCGATAGAATTCCAGCGCCTGCTGGACATCCGGGAAGGTCCAGACGCAGTGATGGGTGCGCTTGGGCAGCGCGCGGTCGATCCACTTGCGCGGCTGGTTGAGCCGCTCGATCCGCCCCACCGTGTTCTGCGGGGTCGGCGCGCCGTGCACCACGCGCGGCTGCCACACAGCCAGACCAATCGCCTGCCCGAACGGGGTGGTGAAGTGGACAACGCCTTCGGCATCGGTGGTCAGTTCACAGTCCGGCTCCAGCCGCGCCGTGATCCGCGCCAGCCCTTCGGCGCTGTCCACCGCCCAGACGCATTCGTACACGCCCTTGCCGGTCTGCGCGGTGTTGGCGGGCAGGCGCGGGTGGCCATGTTGCAGGATCAGCGTCTGCGATCCGTCCGCCACTTCGAACAACGCCGCGTCCGCCGCTTCCTCGATCAGGGTCAGCCCGAAATCGGTGAAGAAGCGCACGCAGGCTGCAACGTCATCGACCGCCCAGGTGAGCCGCCGGATTCCGATAATTGCCATGCCAGAACTCCCGCAAGAATGTGGCGGCAGACATGGGCAAGGCGGCGACGCGGCGGGTTGATCCAGCGCAAATCCAGCGCATGGATTGAATGGGTGCAAAGCTATCGAAAAACCGGAACGCTTATTGCAGCGTGGTCAGCGCGGATCGCACCAGCTGCGCGAGCAGATCGGCCAATGAGGGCCGGCGCCCGGCGCCAGTGACGACAATCCGCATCGCCGGCTTTGTGTTGGCTAATTCAGCCGTGCGCCGTTCGAACGCCAATCGACCTGCGCCGCGCAATCGGCATCCAGTGCATCGCCAGCCAGCAATGCAGCCAGAGCGCCAAGCAGGGCCAGCGCAGGGGTCGCACCTTCGGCACTGGCTTCGCCGCCCATCGCCTCGACGACCACGGTCGCCATCGGCCGCCCACCGGGGCCGCACGACAGCATGTAGCCTGCCCAGCCGTCGAGCAGCGCCAGCACCGCCTCGGTCGGGGCTCCGGCCTCCAGCAAGGGGCCAATGTCGCGCGATGCGGACCGGCCAAAGGCCTGGCCCAGTTGATGCGGCATCGCCTGAAGCAGGCTGCTGGCAAGGGCCACGAATTCCTGCTGCTCCCCCCCGGTCGCAGCCGCGCTATCGAAGGCCAGTGCGGCCATTTGCCGCTGCCATGCGGCCACATCGCCAGTCGAGGGATCGGTTCCAGATGTCATCGCCTTGGCATTCCGCCTTCACGCATCCGAGTCAACCGCACTGCGCCATGCCGTGACCCATTCGGGGACAGCGGCGCACAGCGCGCAACGAAAAGGGCCCCGGGGTTTCCCCCGAGGCCCAGATCAGCATCCCTCCCAGGAGTGCTTTTCGTCGATCTTAGAACTTCAGGCCGGCCGTGATGCCATAACGGCGCGGTTCCAGCGTGAAGATGTTGGTGTAGTTGCCCGACGACTGGTCGGTCACGTACAGGCCGGTGATCGAGTCCTTGTCGAACAGGTTCTGCACCCACACGCGGGCAAACCACTTCTTGTCCGGACCATCGAGCTGCAGCTGCGCATTGACCTGCGTGAAGCTGTCGATCTCGTTGACCGCACCGTTGAAGATGTTGCCGGTCGACTTGCCGGTGTAGACGAAGTCCGCACGCGGGGTCAGGGTCATTTCGCCGATAGGCGCGGCATACTGGACACCGGCCGAGAACTTGTAGTCCGGCGCGCCGGGCAGCTTGTTGCCCTTGATGTTGACCGGAATACCCGACGAATAGACCTGCACGCCGCCAAAGGCCGCGCCCACGGTCGGAGCGAGGGCATCGAGCACCGCGCAGATCCCGAACGCACCGGTCGAGGCGATCCCGCTGTTCGCGCCGAAGCCGGTCGTGCCCCGCAGGCCAGCACCGCCGGCAACACCCGGAATGGCCCCGGCGTTGATCAGCGCGTTTGCCTGGTTGACGAACCCGTTGGCCCCGGCCGCGTTGCCCGCGGTGGTCGGCGCCACGGCGCAGTTCGCACCGTTGGTGATGTCCTTGATGATCACCGAGTCCGAGCGGCCCGCGCCAAAGTCACGCGGGTTGGCCAGCATCTTGTCCTCGGACACCTTGGTGTTGAGGTAGCTGGCGCTCATGTTGACGGTCAGTTCAGGCGTCGGCCGGATGATGGCTTCGGCTTCCAGACCCCAGATGTTGGCGCTGACGTTGTCGTTCACCGAGGTACGAGCCACGATGCGCGACAGCTGCAGATCCTTGTACTGGTAGTAGAAGCCGGTCAGGTTCAGCGTAACGTTGCCGAACTGGTTCTTCGAGCCGATTTCGAAGGCGTTGACAAATTCCGGCTTGAACCCTTCCGGAACCGCGAACACCGGCGACAGCGGCGGGTTGATACCACCCGACTTGTAGCCGCGCGAGTACGAGGCATAGACCAGGTTATCCGGGGTGATCGCATAGTCGAGCACCGCGCGGCCGGTCCATTCGCTGAAGTTCACCTTGCGGTTCTGGAACAGCTGGTTGCCCGGCAGGCCCGCGTCGGCATCGAACGAACCGACATAGGGCGACGAGAACGCATTGGTCGAGGCGACCGGCGCGAGGAAGCTGGCCAGCGTGGTACGCGCCGAGATCGACTTTTCGTCGTTGTTGTAGCGGATACCCAGCGTCAGCTTCAGCTGGTCGTTGAACTTGAAGTAGGCTTCACCGAACAGGCCGTAGGTCTTGACCTTCAGGTCGTCGGTGTTGTTGCGGTAGAACGGCGTCGCCAGGTAGGCGGGCGGCAGGCCCGCGCCCAGCGCCGAGAACGCGCCCACGACACCGGTGAAGTAGTCGATGCCGAACGAGTTCACGTAGTAGCTGTTCTCGGTCATGTGCAGTTCGCCGTAGATCCCGCCTACGAGGAAGTTGAACATGCCGTCCCAGTCGGACGAAAGGATCGCTTCCGCGGTCCAGCTCGACTGGGTCTGGTTCGAACGGTCGAAGTCAGTAGGGGTCATCGAGCAGACACGGTTGCCGCCGAACGCCCCGGTGCCGGTTTCCTCAGGCAGCGAGGTGCAGAGCTGGCCCGCCGCGCCGTTCGGCGTCAGCGCGCGGTAAACCGGCGCCAGGTAGGTCTGCAGGCCCGCGCCCAGCGACCCGGCGTTCGCCGCTGCCAGCGCGCTCAGCGCCGGAGCATAGATCGCGCGGTTCTGGACCGAGTTATTGTAGTCCTGCGAGGAGTCGACTTCGACTTCCTGATAGTTGCCGCTGAGCTTCAGGTTCAGACCGCCGCCCAGTTCCTGCGCGAGGCTGCCCTGGATGATCAACTCGTCCGTGAAGTAGGTCGGGTTGGTATCGGTGTTGACCACGCGGGTGTCGGCCGGGTTGACCACGCCAGCATAGGCGTCCGGACCATAGCTGCTGCCCAGCGCAAACGCGGTCGGCAGGCCGCGGATCGCGAAGAATTCCTTCGAGGTCAGCACGCCCACGAACGTGGTGTTCGCGTTGGTCATTTCATTCGGGCGACCGCCGCTGAGGCAGCCCAGCACGCCGGTCGGGTCGCGCTGGCAGAGCTGCTTCTGGATGCGCATGCGGCTGTCGCGCTCATGGAAGTACTGCGCCATGATGTCGATCGTGGTGGTTTCGCCCGGCTCAAGCCGGATCGAGCCACGCACGCCGTACATGTCACGGTCGTCGATGCGGCTGTTGTCGAACAGGTTCTGCGTATAGCCTTCGCGGTTCAGATAGAACCCGGCGAGGCGCACGCCGACGTTTTCGCCGATCGGGGCATTGACCATGCCCTTGACCTTCACGCCGTTGTAGTTGCCGTATTCCGCCTCAACCGAAGCGCCGAAACCCGACAGGTCCGGGCGCGCGGTGCGGAAGTTGACCACGCCCGAGGTCGCGTTGCGGCCGAACAGGGTGCCCTGCGGACCACGCAGCACTTCGACCTGGGCGAGATCGTAGAATTCGCCTTCGAAGATGCGGGTGCCGAACAGCGGCGCGTCGTTCAGGTGGATGGCGGTCGCGCTGTCGCAGGTCACGCCGACGCAGAGGTCGCCGATGCCGCGGATGGTGAAGCTGGAGCTGGTGAAGTTCGTCTTGGTGAACGTGACGTTCGGCAGGGTCAGCTGAAGGTCGCTGGTGTTCTTGATCTGCTGCTTTTCCAGCGCTTCGGTGCTGAAGGCGCTGACCGCGATCGGCACGTCCTGCAGACGCTGGTTGGCGCGCTGGGCGGTAACGATGATGGTTTCGGCATCATTGGCCGTATTGTCGTCCGACGATTGTGCAAATGCCGGAAACGCGATTGCGCTGGCACATACGCCAGCAAGCAGGGTCAGTTTACCCCTCATCAGCCCTCTCTCCTTATAATGCCCGTCCCTTTTTCCGGGCGGTTGCGCATACGAATAGAACACCATGCGGAGCGCTTGACAACCGGTTTTAATCGCTCCGTTAGTTATCGCGGATTCCGTAGCGTAATGGCCACACCTGCTGCCGGAATCAGGCGGCCAGTGCGGCAGAAATGCTGCACTGGGGCCAGCTTGCCGATTGTTTGCAAAGCGCAGTGCCGCGTCGCGATTCAATTGCGGCGGCCATAGGGAAATCCACGTTGCAAACGGCTGCTGCTTCGGACAAGTTCCAGCCTTGGAAACGGGGAACATTGATGGGTCAGCGCCCAGCGGATGGGGCAACGCCGCACTATCGCGCGTTCATCAGCTATAGCCATTCGGACGCCGGTTTCGCCAACTGGCTGCACCGCCAGCTGGAAGGATTCCGCGTGGCGGAAGCTGGCGGCGCGGAGGCCACGCGGCTGGCGCCGGTGTTTATCGACCGGGCCGAACTGGCCGCCGGAGACCTGCCGGCGCAAGTGCGCGATGCGCTGTCCCGCTCGGCCGCGCTGGTCGTGGTCGCCAGCCCTGCCGCGCGCGCCAGCCAATGGGTCGATCAGGAAATCCGCCTGTTCCGCGACCTGCATCCCGACCGTCCCATTCTGGCGGCCCTGATTGAGGATGAACCCGAAGCCGCATTCCCCCCGGCGCTGCTGACCCACAACGGGCAGACGCACGAGCCACTGGCCGCCGATTTCCGCAAACACGCCGATGGCAAGCGGCTGGGCCTGCTGAAAATCGTGGCCGGTCTGACCGGTCAACCGCTCGACCGCCTGGTGCAGCGCGATGCGCAGTCCCGACAGCGCCGCGTGATGGCCGTCACGGCAGGGGCCGTGGCAATCAGTCTAGTGCTGGCGACACTGCTGATCCTCGCCCTGCGCGCCCGCGCCGAGGCCGAGGCGCAGCGCGCCGACGCCGAGGGAATGGTTGAATTCATGCTGACCGATCTCAGGGACAAGTTGAAGGGAGTCGGCAGCCTGAGCACGATGGACACCGTCAACCAGCGGGCGCTGGACTATTATGCGCGGCAGGATCTTTCGACCTTGCCCGACGACAGCCTTGAACGCCGCGCCCGCCTGCTTCAGGCCATGGCCGAAGACAACCTGCGCACTGCCGCCGGACGCCCTCAGGCCCGGCAGGAAGCGCTTGAAGCCTGGCGCGTGACCGATGGCCTGCTGAAGCGCCGCCCCAAGGATGCAGAGCGGATCTTCAACCACGCGCAGAGCGAATACCTGCTGGGCTACATCGCCTACCTGACCAAGCGAGCCGATGGCCAGCGCAACCTGGACCAGGTCAAGCTCCACTGGGAACGCTATCTTGCGCTGGCCGACCGCCTGGTCAGTGCCGACCCGGCGTATCCGCGCTGGCAGCGCGAGCTGGGCTACGCTCAAACCAATCTCTGCGCCGCGAACCTCACGGCCCCCGCCAGCCCGCAGATCGCGCAGCCGCATTGCGCCGCGGCGCGGCAGATCGCCCAGCGGCTGTGGCAACAGCAACAGACCGACCTTGTCAGCGGGCTCGAACTTGCCAACCGCCTGGCGTGGGAGGCGGATTCGCTGGCCGCCCTGTCCCGGTTCGATCCGGCGATCGCGCTGCGGCAGCAACAACGCGACCTGACCCGCACACTGGGCCGGGCGCACCCCAAGGATGCCCGCGCCATCGAGGCCGAAATGCTCGCCGACCTGGGCCTCGCCAAATTGCTGGGGCAGGCCGGCCGGCCAGCCGAGGCGCGCGCTGCGGCACGCGATGCGCAAGCGCTGGCGGACCGCCTGACCAGGCTTGATCCCGCCAACGCCGACTGGGCTGCCTGGCGCCGCGACGCCATTGCGCTGAGCGCCGCCCCGGCATCCCCCCAATCCCGCAAATCAGGAGCAGAATGATGAGCAACCCGCGCCTATCCAGCAACGATGATGAACTGCCGCTGGCCGGCCCTGCCGCAACGGGGAGCAGCGTCAAGCAGGCCGTGGTCGTATTCGGCATGACCCCGGACGGCACCGGCAGTGCCCGCAACCTCGCGCTGACCATGCGCGATGAGGGGCCCGACCGGATCGTCGGCGGCGACCAGACCAAGGGCTTTTCGCTGAACATCAAGCCTGGCGAACAGTGGCAGATCGTCATCAAGCTGGCGAAGGACTGGAACTGGACGTTCGATGACAACCCGATCAGCTTCAAGGTTGCCGGACAGGCCCGGTATTACCAGTATGTCTCGCATACCGCCGATACGCTGACTTTCACGGCCCGCTCGCGCTACGACACCCCGAACCCGCCGACGCCGCAGCCAGAGCGGCACCATTTCAATCTCTATGTCGAAATCGGCCAGTCCAGCGCCTTGAAGAATGGCTTCCGGATCGACCCCGAAGTCAAGAATCCGCCGCCGAACGACTGATCGAGCGCCATGTCCGTCCCCGCCTCGCTCCCGGCAATCACCGCCCTGGCCCGCGCCGGAGCGATCGACCGCGCCTGGGATCTGTTCATCGCCGCCGGCTACCTCGAACTAACCGCCGATCCGGCTGCGCTGGCAGTCAAGGGGCGGCTGCTCAAGGACCGGGCGCGAACCGGACCGATCCCGGATCGCGCGGTGACATTTGCCGAAGCGGCAAGCGCCTATGCCGCCGCGCACGCGCTCAGTCCTGCCCCGTACCTGGCGATCAATGCGGCCACGCTGCGGCTCCTCGCCGGGGACCGCGGCGGCGCGCAAGTCGGCGCGCAGGAAGCGCTGCGCCTGCTCGATCAGGCCCAGCCAGCCGCCGACACGCCCTACTACCTGGCCGCGACCCGTGCCGAAGCCCTGCTCCTGCTGGACGATCTGCCAGGCGCGCAGGCCGCCATGGAACAGGCCGTGCAGCTGGATCCCGATGGATGGGATGACCGCGCGGTAACGCTGGCCCAACTGCGGGCCATCCAGCATGCCCGGAACGGAACGGTTGACTGGTTGCAGGCATTTTCCCCGCCCGACAGCCTGCACTTTGCCGGGCACATGGGCATCAGTGCCAGCGGCCGGAGCGAGGCCGACATTGTCGCCGCGATCGATGCGCTGCTGGAACGCACGCGAATCGGCTTTGCCTGGGGTGCGCTGGCCGCAGGGGCGGACATCGTCATTGCCGAGCGGCTCCTTGCGGCCGGAGTGGAACTGCATGTCGTGCTGCCCTGCCCGCCAGACCGATTCGCCGCGCAATCGGTTTCTCCCGCAGGAAGCGTCTGGACCGATCGCTTCTACGCCGTCCTGGGTCAGGCGTGTTCGGTCGTCGCTTCGGGCCATGGCGCGGCAGCGGTGCACGATCCCCTGGCCACAGCCCACGCGGGTGAGCTGGCGATTGGCGGCGCAATCCTGAATGCCCGCCGATTTGGCGCGGCCGTGCGGCAACTGATCATCACCGACGAGGCTGGTGGCGGCAGGAACACCGCCCGGCAAGCCATGATGTGGCCCACCGCCGCCGGGCCGCAAGAACGCCTGGCCATTCCGCGCGACGCCGAAGTCGAGGCGCTGTTTCCGCCAGAACAACCCGATCCGGCGCGTGCGCTCGCGGTGAGCCTGTGCATCCTGCTTGACGGTCTTGACGGCCGCGCCAACCTGGATTCCGCTCAGATTGCGGCGCGCACCGCGCCCGTTGCCGATGCGCTCGCGCTGCTCGATCCCGCAGCGGTCCGTGCCTCTCCGGGCCGCTGGGACGTGCATCTGACCGACCTGGACACGGCCCTGGAAACGGTGCGCGGGATCTTGTCCAGCGCGCGTCTTGCCGGGCTGCAAGCCCCCTCGATCGGCGCACACATCGCGATTTCAACGGCAGTGACCGACCCGGCATCAGGCGCGCGGGTGCCCTATGGCCCCGGTGAGGGAATTGCCCGAAGGCTGGCAACGATGGCTCATCCGGGGCTGGCACTGGGCAGTCAGGCGCTGGCCGTCACCATGGCCGCCCGTGCCACGTCGATCCTGCAGGCGCGGCTGTATCATTTCGGCGATGAAAGCACGGAAGGCGCGGTCTTCACGCTAGGCCCGTCTGGCCTGCAGCCGGACATGGCCATCTAACCGGCAGAACCGGACGCCGGCCAATTGATATCGGCCGAAATTGCCCTCCGTCTAGTACACCTGTTCTTCCAGACGGTGCGGGGCGACCACGACCAGTCCGCCGGGCTCGCGGCGCAGCACGCCGCGCTTTTCCAGCTGGGACACCGTTCTGGACACCGTCTCGCGCGTCGATTGCACGGTAACGGCCAGTTCCGCGAAGACCGGCAGGGGGCGGATCGTCATGTCCGGGGCGCGCCGCGCCCGGCGCAGCAGTTCCGCACAGATCCGCCCGGTGGCCGACAGCATCGATGTTTCCACCATGCGCACCCGCATGGTATCGATCCGGTTGGCCAGTTGCCGCGTTATCGCCACGCCGACACAGGCGTAACTCTCCATCAGCCGCAGGATCGAAATGGTGGCGAACTGCACGCCCCTGCTGTCCACGACGGCTTCGACCTGGGCGCTGGTTTCAACCGCACTCCCGCCAACCAGGCTGCCAAAGAATTCACCGGGCTGAACCTGATGCAGCACCAGCATGCTGCCATCGCGGCCATAGGCGACTTCCTGGGCGAGCCCGGTGGTCACCAGGGTCGTCTCGTCACGCCCCGCAATCGGCCAGAGCACTGCTCCGCGCGGTAGTTCACCCTCGCGCGCGGAGGCGAGGATTGTGATCGCAAGATCATTCCCGCACCCGAACGCCTGGCGCATCACGGCCAGCGTTCCACCTTGCCCCGGCTTATCCAAACACTGCGGCCCCGTTTTCATCGCCAATGGTCACGCTAACACCGGGTGGATATCCGGAAAAGCCCGGATCGCAGCCCCGGCTAGGCCCCGTCACGCGGTCCGGAGTGCAGAAATCCCCGGAAAATGTGCAGTTTTGCCCACAGGACAGCCGCTGGAATACCGCTTGGCAGTGGACCTTATCTTTTCTCACGGCTAATTGCTGTGGTCCAATTATCACGAAAGGGATTTTCCGATGAACAACAGCGACCTCGCCGACAAGCTTGCCGCGTCGCACGACATCACCAAGGCCGATGCACGCAAGCTGGTCGATGCGGTGTTTGCCGCGATCGCGGACGCTGCTGCCGCTGGTGAAGAAGTCTCGCTGAACGGCTTCGGCAAGTTCAAGGTCAAGGACACCCCGGCCCGCGAAGGCCGCAACCCCTCGACCGGCGCGACCATCCAGATCGCCGCCTCGAAGAAGCTGTCGTTCTCGGCCGCCAAGGCGGTCAAGGACAAGCTGAACGGCTGATTGGTCTGACGGTGCGGGCCGGCCGGTCCGCACCGTCGTCCCAAATGCGGAAAGGCCGGCCCGCATCGCTGCGTGGCCGGCCTTTTGTCATGTGCGACAGTCAGGTTCAGGCGGGAACGGTCGCCGGGCTCAGCCGATCGCGCAACTCGCGCCGCAGGAACTTGCCGCTGGCATTGCGCGGAAGGGCTTCATCCATGAACCAGATGTAACGCGGCACCTTGTGCCGCGCCATGATCACGCCGCAGTGCTCCCGCAGTTCTGCCTCGGTCAAGGTTTCGCCCGGCTTCAGCACCACGGCCACGCCCACTTCCTCGCCCAAGCGCTCATCCGCTACGCCAAAGGCACAGCATTCGGCCACGGCGGGATGGCGATAGACCGCCGCTTCGACTTCGGCGCAATAGACGTTCTCGCCCCCGCGCAGGATCATGTCCTTCTTGCGGTCGACGATATAGATGAAACCATCCTCGTCCATGCGGGCCACATCGCCCGTGTGCAGCCAACCATCGGTGATCGATTCCGCCGTGGCTTCCGGCCGGTTGATATAGCCCTTGATCACGCAGGCCCCGCGCACCCACAGCTCGCCCACTTCACCGACCCCAACGGTATTGCCGTCGTCATCAACGCAGCGCGCCTCGAAGTTCGGCATCGCCGGACCCGCGCTGTCAGGCCGGTCGACAAAGAAGTCCCCGGCGATCGAGGTGATGATCCCGCAGGTTTCGGTCATCCCGTAACCCGTGCTCGGGCGCGCGGTAGCCACCTTGTCCTCGATCTTCAGGACGAGGTCCGGCGGCACCTGCGCGCCTCCGCCCGACAGGGCCAGCAGGCTGGAGGTATCGGTCGAGGCAAAGTCCGGATGGTTGATCAGTTCACGCGCCATGACCGGCACCCCGCTCATCGACGTGACGCGCTCCCGCTCGATCAGTTTCAACGCCTCGCCGGGATCCCAGCGATACATCAGCACCAGCTTGCCCCCCGCAGCCGTGGTCGCATAGGCCCCGCAATTGTTGGCGGTCACATGAAACAGCGGCGTGGTGATCAGCACGGCAGGGATCGGCGGGGTTTCCGGCGGAGCGACCCCGGTGGCCCGTTCCACCGCGAGCGCTGACGATGCCGCCGCATACATCAGGTTGAACAGATTGCCCACGCAGCCCCGATGCGTCAGCTGTGCGCCCTTCGGGTGCCCGGTTGTCCCAGAGGTGTAGAAAATGCAGGCATCGGCATCGGGATCAACCACGACATCGGGCATCGCCCCACCGGCGGCAACCACATCGTCCCACGCGGTCACGCCGGGCGCAGGGCCACTCAGGCGGACGCCGACCAGCTTGAGGTCAGCCGCCACGCCTTCGCACTGGCGCAGACGCTCCAGACGCTCCTGGTCCGTGAACAGAGCCTTCGGCTGTGCATCGTTGAGGGCATAGGCCATCTCGTCCGGCGTCCACCAGGCGTTCATCCCCACCACCGCGATCCCGCAGGAAGTGCAGGCCCAATAGATCAGCATCCATTCGGGATAGTTCCGCATGGCAATCGCCACCCGGTCTCCTGCGACAATGCCCTGATCCGCCAGCCAGGCCGCAACCGCATTCACTTGCGCATGTGCATCGGCATAGCTGATCGTCTCGTCACCATAGACCAGATAGGGTCGATCGGCGAACTGGACGGTCGACAGCCACACCTCGCGCACGCTCGGCGGTGCATGTCGATAGGTGCGGATCGGATGGCCGCGCACCTCGATTTCGGTGATTTCGAAAACCCCGCCGGGTCCGGTCAATTCTTCGCGTGCCTGCTTCAGTTCGGCGTAATGCATGTCTCATCCCGGCTCGTTCTTGTTTCGGCCAAGGAAACATAACGACCAGTTGCAGGCAAGGACCGATTGCGTTTGCCAGCGGGGATTTCCCGCGCATTGGACAGCGCCGTGCCGGCCACGACAAGATCGCTGGACAGCAAACCGCGCGCGCGACTGCTGTGCATCGGGTTTATGATGATTTTCGTTCATATTGGTTGCGGGGGCAGGATTTGAACCTGCGACCTTCAGGTTATGAGCCTGACGAGCTACCGGGCTGCTCCACCCCGCGTCACCGATGCGGGCTGTGTTTGTCAGCCCGGGAGAGTTTTGTGTGCCGGTTTGCGGTGCAAACCGGTTGGCGGGCTGCTCCACCCCGCGTTACCGTTTTGGGCTGTTATGTGTCAGCCCTTTTGGATTGTTCATGGGTCGGCCTTGTGGGGCGCGGAGGTCCATAAACGGCGAAGCCGCCGCTCGGGTTTTGGTCCGGCAGCGGCTTTGCTGTGAGTTGTGAATGGGTTTTTTGTCCGTGCTGCTTGCGCCAGCTGTAATGCCTGGCGACGACCTACTCTTCCAACGCTTGAGCGTTAGTACCATTGGCGCAGTCAGGTTTCACGGCCGAGTTCGAGATGGGATCGGGTGGGTCACTGACGCTATGGTCACCAAGCAATAGAGCTGGCGCAAGTAGCGCGGGTTTTTAATCGATGGTGTTGTTCTGGCTGATATCGTCCGCATCGCAGACGGTCATGCGCTGGGCAGGACTGTCATTGATGGTGGGATTCATCAAGCATGATCAGAGTTATTAGGACCGGTTAGCTCCACACATTACTGCGCTTCCACATCCGGCCTATCAACGTGATGGTCTATCACGACTCGAAGATACCTTATCTTGAGGGAGGCTTCCCGCTTAGATGCTTTCAGCGGTTATCCCGTCCATGCATAGCTACCCTGCTGCGCTCCTGGCGGAACGACAGGTACACCAGAGGCATGTTCACCCCGGTCCTCTCGTACTAGGGGCAACTCCTCTCAAGTATCGACGCCCACGGCAGATAGGGACCAAACTGTCTCGCGACGTTCTGAACCCAGCTCACGTACCACTTTAATTGGCGAACAGCCAAACCCTTGGGACCTGCTCCAGCCCCAGGATGTGATGAGCCGACATCGAGGTGCCAAACGATTCCGTCGATATGAGCTCTTGGGAATCATCAGCCTGTTATCCCCGGCGTACCTTTTATCCGTTGAGCGATGGCCCTTCCACGAGGGACCACCGGATCACTATGACCGACTTTCGTCTCTGCTCGACTCGTCAGTCTCGCAGTCAGGCAGGCTTATGCCATTGCACTCTAACAGCCGGTTTCCAACCGGCCTGAGCCTACCATCGCGCGCCTCCGTTACTCTTTAGGAGGCGACCGCCCCAGTCAAACTACCCGCCACAGAGGGTCCCTGCACCGGATAACGGTGCGAGGTTAGACATCAGAAAACAACAGGGTGGTATTTCACCTATGGCTCCACACCAGCTGGCGCCGGTGCTTCAAAGCCTCCCACCTATGCTACACAATTCTTTCCTAATGCCACTCTGAAGCTGCAGTAAAGGTGCACGGGGTCTTTCCGTCTAACCGCGGGTACTCCGCATCTTCACGGAGAATTCAATTTCGCTGAGCATATCCTGGAGACAGTGGGGAAGTCGTTACGCCATTCGTGCAGGTCGGAACTTACCCGACAAGGAATTTCGCTACCTTAGGACCGTTATAGTTACGGCCGCCGTTTACCGGGGCTTCAATTCGGAGCTTGCACTCCTCCTCTTAACCTTCCGGCACCGGGCAGGCGTCAGACCCTATACGTCGTCTTGAAGCCGACTTAGCAGAGTCCTGTGTTTTTGCTAAACAGTCGCTACCCCCTGGCCTGTGCCCCCCACAAATGGTTGCCCATATGTGGGGCCTCCTTCTTCCGAAGGTACGGAGGCAATTTGCCGAGTTCCTTCAGGATACTTCTCTCAAGCGCCTTGGTATACTCTACCTGACCACCTGTGTCGGTTTCGGGTACGGTCTATACGGTGGGGCTATTTCCTGGAACCACTTCGAAGCCTGACCAATCCGATAAGGTCAGACAACACACGTGATCCGTCACACACCACCAGGCCCACGAATATTAACGTGGTTCCCATCGACTACCCCCTTCGGGCTCGTCTTAGGGGCCGGCTCACCCTGCTCAGATTAGCTTTAAGCAGGAACCCTTGGTCTTTCGGCGAGAGGGCATCTCACCCTCTTTATCGCTACTCATGTCAGCATTCGCACTTCCGATACCTCCACGGCCCATTACCAGACCGCTTCATCAGCCTACGGAACGCTCCGCTACCGCTCAGTACAAGTACTGAACCCTAAGCTTCGGTGCATCACTTTAGCCCCGATACATCTTCGCCGCAGGATCTCTTATTTAGACCAGTGAGCTGTTACGCTTTCTTTAAAGGATGGCTGCTTCTAAGCCAACCTCCTGGTTGTTTTGGAAATCCCACATGCTTTCCCACTTAGTGATGACTTGGGGACCTTAGCTGTAGGTTAGGGCTGTTTCCCTTTTGACGACGGACCTTAGCACCCGCCGTCTGTCTGCCGAACTAGACTCGTTGGTATTCGGAGTTTGGTTAGTATTGGTA
>NZ_BMZD01000005.1:0-180000 GCF_014652615.1 Novosphingobium arvoryzae | reverse complement strand
AGTTCGGCCAAGGGCAACCTGATCGACGAGTTTCCGGGCCGCGCCGGATCGACGCTGGGCAGCAGCGATCCGCCGCGCCATGACCGGCTGCGCGCGCTGATCCAGTCAGCCATGACCAAGCGCGCGCTGGATCATATCCTGGAACCCGCCCGCGCCGCCTGCCGCCAGCATCTGGCCGAGCTGGAGGGCAAGGACGTGTTCGACTTCGTCAATGACTATGGGTCCAAGGTGACGGTCGACCTGCTGTTCTATCTGTTCGCACTGCCGAAAGAGGGCGCGGAGCAGGTGCGCGACAATGCCGTGCTGATGGTCCAGACCGATGCCAAGACCCGCCAGAAAAGCGAGGCCCACCTCAACGCCTTCCGCTGGATGGCGGACTATGCCGAGAATCTGGTGCAGGAACGCAAGCGCAACCCCGGAGAGGACCTCCTCTCCAACTTCATCACCGCCGAGATCGATGGCGAGAAGCTGCTCGACAAGGAAGTGCAGTTGACCGTCACCACGCTGATCATGGCGGGGATCGAAAGCCTCTCCGGGTTCCTCGGCATGTTCGCCTATAACCTGGCGGACCATGCCGGGGCACGGCGGGCGCTGGCGGCGGATCATGCGTTGATCCCCGATGCCATGGAAGAATCGCTGCGCTTCAACACCTCGGCCCAGCGCTTCAAGCGGTGCCTGCAACACGATGTCGAACTGCACGGCCAGACGATGAGAGCCGGCGATTTCGTGATGCTATGCTATGGCAGCGCCAACCGCGACGAGCGGATGTTCGCCGATCCCGATACCTATGACATCACGCGGCGACCCAAGCGGCATCTGGGCTTTGGCGGCGGGGTGCATGCGTGCCTGGGGGCAATGCTGGCGCGGGTGGCGACCGAAGTGGTGTTCAGCGAATTCCTGAGCGCCGTGCCGGAATTCACGCGCGTTGACCCAGTGCTGCCGTGGGTGCCGTCCTCCAACTTCCGCAGCCCACAAACGCTGCGACTGGCGCGAGGGTAAATTCAGGCTGGATCGGGGCGATAGGCAGTCAGGAAGGTCTGCACGGCTAGCTGCACTTCCGCCTCGATCCCGGCCTGATCCGGGCGCGGCGCCGCGCCCAGCAAGTGGCGATAGAACCCGCCCGACTGGCACAGGCCCAGAAAGTGCGCGGCCGCCACCCGTGCATCGACGGCGCGCAGCCGCCCCTTGTTCATCTGCAGCCGCAGCCAGGCCTCGGTCCGCTGCTGGCCGCGTTCGGCGCCGCGATCCCACAGCATCCGGCCCAGCTCGGGAAACCGTCCGGCCTCACCCACCACCACGCGGTGAAGCGCGATGATCTGCGGCCGCAGGATCGTGGTCAGCACCGATATGCCCAGCGCGGTCAGCGTTTCGGCCAGATCGGCATCTTCGGGCAGTTCCAACCGCAGTGCCTCGCCATAGCGTTCGACCTGATCGTCGACCACGGCGGCGAACAGATCCTGCTTGTTGCGGAAGTAGGACCAAAGCGTGGTCTTCGACCCGCCCAGATCGGCAGCGATAGCGGACATGCTGGTCTGGCCATAGCCGTTGCGCAGGAACGCCTTGCGCGCCGCTGCCACAATGGCACGGCGGCGAACTTCCTGCCGATCCGGTTCCTTCCCTGTCACAAGTGCCGTACTACACAGTATCATTTCGGTTGACAAGCAAGCCTGCCCGCCGCCAAAGGCGTACCATGCAGTACGGTTCATCCACCGGCCAGCGGCTTGCCGTGCTGGCCTTGTCCGGCGTTTTGGCGGCTTGTGCCGTTCCGCCTGCCCCCCGCGCCGCCGCGCCGCTCAAGACCGGCGAGGCACTGGGCGACGTTCAGGGCCTTTCGGGCGAAGCGGCAGAGTTTCCCGCCGACCGCTGGTGGACCGCCTATGGCGATGCCGGGCTCGACGCACTGATCGAGGAAGCACTGGCGAAGTCCCCCGACATGGCGCTGGCTGCTGCCCGCATTCGCGCCGCAGATGCCGCCAGCGAACGCGCGGGCGGGACGCTGCTGCCAACGCTGACCGTCGATGGCGCGTTAGGCGGCAACAAGCAGAGCTATAACCTCGGCATTCCGGCGCAGTTCGTGCCAAAGGGCGTGATCGAAACCGGCAAGCTATCCGCCACGCTGGGGTTAAACCTGGATCTGTGGGGCCGCAACCGCGCCGCGCTGGCCGCCGCGCGGGGCGAGGCGCAAGCCGCGCGGGTCGATGCCGCGCAGGCCCGGCTGATGCTGGCCAGCGGGATTGCGCTCAGCTGGGGCAATCTGGCGCAGCTCACCGCCAGCCGCGATCTGGCGCTGCGCTCGGTGGATGCATTAAGCGGGATCGAGCGGCTGACCGGGGAGCGGGTGCGCGCCGGCATCGACAACCGCGCAGATCATGAACTGGCCACCGCCCGCCGCGCCGGGGCCGAGCAGGCACTGGCCGCCCTGAATGAACTGATCGCACTGGAGCGCAACCGGCTGGCCGCGCTGATCGGCGCCGGGCCGGACCGGGCCGAGCGCATGCCCGTTCCCGCACCAGACCTCAGCCGCACTGCCGGGGTTCCCGCCAACCTCGCCGCCAACCTGCTGGGCCGCCGTCCGGACATCGTTGCTGCCCGGCTGCGCGCGGAAGCGGCGGCGGCGCGGGTCACTTCGGCGCGGCGAGCCTTCTATCCCGATATCAACCTGGCTGCCGTGGCCGGGCTGCAATCGCTGGGGCTGGACCAACTGTTCGCTTCGGGATCGACCTTTGCCAACTTCGGCCCGGCGATCAGCTTGCCAATCTTTGACGGTGCCCGGCTGAACAGCAACTATAACGCGGCCGAGGCTGGCTTTGACGAGGCGGTCGCCCGCTATGACCAGACGCTCCTGGCGGCCTTGCGCGAAGTGGCCGACGTACTCGATTCACGCCGCGCGCTGGCCGAGCGGTTGCTGGCGGCGCGCACGGCGGCGCGGTCTGCAACCGAAGCGGCGCGCCTTGCCCGGCTGCGTCATGGCCAGGGTATCGCCAACCTGCTGCAAGTGCTGAGCGCCGAAGATGCCGCGCTGGCGAACCAACGCGCGCTGGCCGAACTCGAAGCACGGGCCTTCCTGCTTGATGTGACACTGGTCCGGGCGCTGGGCGGCGGGTTTACCGCCCCGGCGGCGGACACGGAGCAAACCGACCGATGACCGATACGACCTCCCTCCCCCCTGAAACTGCCGCGCCCGAGGCCGATCCCGCCGCGCTGGACAAGCGCCGCAAGTTCCTGCGTCTGTTCGCGATCGCGCTGGCCGTGGCCGCCGCGATCTGGGGCGTGTGGTATTTCCTGACCCAGGCGGGCCGCGTCCATACCGACAATGCCTATGTCGGCGCGGACACCGCCGTGGTCACCCCGCTGGTGTCCGGCGCGGTAAAGGAAGTGCGCGTGGGCGGAACGCAGCAAGTTGCCAAAGGCGACGTGCTGGTGGTGATCGACGATGCCGATGCCCGGATCGAACTCGCCAATGCCGAAGCCATGCTGATGCAGGCACGGCAACGGTTCCGGCAGGCACAGGCGGGCGGCACCTCGTCCGCCGCGCGGGTCGATGCGCGCGGGGCAGAGGTCGCGCAGGCGCAGGCCCGACTGACCGCCGCGCAGGCCGATTTCGACAAGGCGCAGGATGCCTATGCCCGCCGCCAGCAACTCGCCGCCAGCGGGGCCGTCTCGGCCGAGGAAGTCGCCCAGACCCGCGCCGCCATGCTTGCCACCCGCGCCGTGCTGGCGCAGGCGCAGGCCGGGGTCGCCACGGCCACTGCGATGCGCTCCTCCGCCAGCGGCGACCTGGCCTCTGCCGCCGCGCTGACCGCCGGTTTCTCCGAAGCGACCGCGCCCGACGTCGTCGCCGCACAGGCCCGCGTCAACCTCGCCCGGCTCAATCTGGAACGCACTGTGATCCGCGCGCCGATCGGCGGCGTGGTAACCAACCGCAACGTGCAGGTCGGCCAGCGGATCAATGCAGGGGCGCCGTTGATGGTGCTGGTGCCGCTGGACGCGATGTTCGTCGACGCGAACTACAAGGAAAGCCAGCTGCGCAACGTCCGGCCTGGTCAGCCGGTGGAACTGACCAGCGACTTCTATGGCAGCAAGGTGGTGTTCAAGGGCACGGTGAAGGGCTTTGCCGGTGGCACCGGCGCGGCATTTGCGCTGATCCCGGCCCAGAACGCCACCGGCAACTGGGTGAAAGTGGTGCAGCGCCTGCCGGTGCGCATCCAGCTCGACCCCGCCCAGTTGAAGGACCACCCGCTGCGCGTCGGCCTGTCGATGAGCGCCACGATCGACACGCGCAGCCAATGAACACAGCCCCGCTCCGGCCATTGACCGGAACGCGGCTGTGGGTGGCCGCGTTCGGGCTGGCGCTCGCCAACTTCGTGGTCATCCTCGACACCACGATCACCAACGTGTCGGTCCCGCACATCGCGGGCGGTCTGGCGATCTCGCCGTCGCAGGGAACTTGGACGATCACGTCCTACGCCGTGGCCGAGGCGATCACGGTTCCGCTGACCGGCTGGCTTGCGGCCCGGTTCGGGGCCTATCGTACCCTGGTGGTCTCGTTGGTCGGGTTTGCCCTGTTCTCGGTGCTCTGCGGAATTGCCCGCACCATCGAGTTGCTGGTCGTCCTGCGCGTGTTCCAGGGCCTGTGCGGCGGGCCGCTGATGCCGCTCACCCAGACGCTGATGCTGCGGATCTTCCCGCCGGAAAAGATGGGCACCGCCAACGCGCTGTGGGGTGTGACCACCATCTCCGCACCGATCCTCGGCCCGATCGTGGGCGGCTATATCAGCGACAACTGGAGCTGGCCGTGGATCTTCTACATCAACCTGCCGGTGGTGGTGCTGTGCCTGGGGATCATCGTCAAGCTGGTCGGCCGCTATGAAACCGCAACCGAACGGGTCCGGATCGACGCGGTCGGGCTGATCCTGCTGGTGCTGTTCGTCGGCTGTTTTCAGCTGGTGCTCGACCTGGGCCGGGAGCACGACTGGTTCGCCTCGACCATGATCACCGGCCTCGCAATCACCGCGTTCGTCACGTTCGGTGCCTTTGTGATCTGGGAACTGACCGATCCGCACCCGGTGGTGGACCTGCGCGTGCTGCGGCACCGGTCGCTGTGGGTCGGGCTGATCGCGATGGCGCTGGGCTTTGGCGGGATGTTCGCGATGATCGTGCTGGTCCCGCTGTGGATGCAGTCCGTCGTCGGTTACACCGCCAGCGAGGCTGGTCATGCGATGGCCTTCGTGGGGGTCTTCGCGGTTGCCATGGCGCCGGTGGCCAGCAAGGCGTTCGACCGCTTCGATCCCCGCATCCTGATCACCGCCGGGATGCTGTGGCTGGTGATGACATCGCTGCTGCGCACGCAGTGGAACACCGACGGCACCTTCTGGGATTTTGCCCTCCCGCAGATCCTGCAAGGGTTCGGGATGCCGTTCTTCTTCATCGGCCTGATGATGTTCTCGCTGTCATCCGTGCCGATGAACGAGGTGGCCTCCGCCGCTGGCCTGCTCAGCTTCATGCGCACCGTTGCGGGAGCGGCGGGAACGGCGCTTTCGACCTCGATGTGGGACAGCGCCTCGCGTGAGGCGCGGGCCAACCTGGCTGGATCGCTCAACGGAGCAGACGGCGCGATGGCGCAGATGCAGGCCGCGGGCATGGAGCCCGAACAGGCGCGCGGCGTGATCGAACGGCTGGTGGAGGCCCAGGCCGCGACCATCGGATCGAACCATGTGTTCCTGGTGTCCGCGATCGTCCTGTTCATCGCCGCTTGGCTGGTCTGGCTGGCTCCGCGCCCCCAATCGCTGCCGGGACAAGCGGCCATGGGGCACTAGGCCCGGAAGGCCGTCAATCGCTCGATCGCGCGGTCCAGTGTTTCGGGTTGTTTAGCAAAACACAGACGCAAATAGCCGGTTTCGGGTTCGCTGGCGTAGAAGGCCGATACCGGGATCGAGGCGACGCCTGCCTCGCGGATCAGCCGCTCCGCCAGGGCGGCGTCGTCTGCCGGCAGGTCCGAGGCGGCCAGATCGACGGTGACGAACCACGTGCCGCTGGCGGGCAGGATGTGGAACCCGGCCGCCGTCAGCCCAGCCACCAGCCGCGCCTTGCCCGCCGCATAGCGCGCGCGGTGCCGGGCGTGCCAGGCATCGGGCAGCATCAGCCCTTCCGCCGCCGCCCATTGCAGCGGGGTGGCGGTGGTGAAGGTGATGAACTGGTGAGCCTGCGCAATCGCACTGGCGATGCGCGGCGTGGCGACCGCCCAGCCGACTTTCCAGCCGGTCATCGAGAAGATCTTGCCCGCCGAGCCGACCTTGACCGCCCGGTCCTGCAAGGCCGGGATGGCCAGCGGCGAGACGTGCGGCGTCCCGTCGAGGATCATCCCCTCCCACACCTCGTCACACAGCAGGAACAGGTCGTGGCGCTGGCAGAGTTCGCCCACGGCCTCCAGCACCTCGCGCGGCAGCACGGTACCGACCGGGTTGTTGGGCGTATTCAGGATGATCAGCCGGGTGCGCGCCGTGATCGCCGCTTCCAGCTGGCCCAGCGGCAGGGTCCAGTCCGGCGGGGTCAGGCTGACCAGCCGGGGAATGCCCCCGGCCCGTTCGACCAGCGGCAGGTAGGCATCGTAGAGCGGCTGGATCAGGATCACCTCGTCCCCCGGCCTGACCAGCGCGAGGATGCTGGCGGCCAGCGCCTCGGTCGCGCCGGACGTCACGACCACGTCCTCCGCGGCCACGACCAGCCCCTGCTGGCGGGCGTAGTAGCCCGCAATGGCGCTGCGCAGTTCCGGCAGGCCGCGCATTGGCGGATACTGGTTGGAGCGTTCCGCCAGCGCCCGCTGCGCGGCGGCGATCAGCTCTGGCGGCTCGGTCATGTCTGGAAAGCCCTGGCCGAGGTTGATCGCCCCCAGCTGCGCGGACAGCCGCGACATGACCTCGAAAATGGTGGTGGTTCCGGCGGGAAGATCGGTCTTGGCCATAAGTCCCCACCTTGGCGCAGAGCCAGCGGCAAGCCAAGCCGGAGCCGAGGGCAACATCCCACCTGCAATCGTTTGCAGATTGCTGTCGGGCGGCACCCGGTGTAGCGCTGGCCGCATAGGGCAAAGGACAGGACGGGATGGCACAGCGATTGATCGGCGCGGTGGAAGCGGGCGGCACGAAGTTCGTGGCCGCACTGGCGCGAGAGGACGGCACGGTGCTGGCCCAGACGCGGCTGCCCACGGAAACCCCGGCAACGACCTTCCCGGCGCTGGCAGACTTCTTTGCCGCCGCCAGCGCCGCGCACGGACCGATTGCCGCGTTCGGCGTGGCCAGTTTCGGCCCGATCGACATCGATCCCGCCTCACCCGCTTACGGCACGTTCACCACCACACCCAAGCCGGGCTGGTCGGGGGCGCGGTTCCACGATGCGCTAAGCCGGTTCGGCGCGCCGATCGTGGTCGATACCGATGTGAACGGCGCGGCGCTGGGTGAATGGCAGGCTGGTGCGGGGCAAGGCTGCCGGACCGTGGCCTATACCACGGTCGGCACCGGCATCGGCACCGGCGTGGTCCGCGACGGACGCCCGCTGATGGGCATTTCCCATTACGAAAGCGGCCATATCCCGATGGCCCGCGATGCGGCACGCGATCCCTTCCCCGGCCACTGTCCCTATCACGGCGACTGTCTGGAAGGGCTTGCCGCCGGTCCCGCCATCACGGCCCGCTGGGGGCAGAGCCTGTCGCAGCTGGGCAGCCCGGACGACAAGGTGGACCTGATCGCGGGCTATATCGCGCAGCTCGCAACCGCCTTGGTGCTGCTGCACATGCCCGACCGGCTGATTTTCGGCGGCGGCGTGATGAAGGCCCCCGGCCTGCTCGATGCGGTTCGCCGCGAAACCCAGCGGCGGCTGGGCGGATACGTGCAGCACCCCGCGCTCGATGCCGGGCTGGAACGCTATATCGTGCTGCCGGGGCTGGGCGACGAGGCCGGCATTACCGGTGCCATCGCGCTGGGGCGGCAGGCGCTGTCCTAGGTTCAGGACCCTAGGCCGCGCAGTGGCGGGCGATGTAGTCCGCGTGGGACGGCATGGATTCCGCCGCACGAGCCAGTGCGCCCTCCAGCTTGCGCAAGTAATCGGCGTGATCCGCCCCGCGCAGCGGCAGCAACGGATCGGTCCCCTGCGGCAGGTTGCCCTGCCCGATGTGCACTGCCAGCCAGCTGGGCGGGCCGAACAGATCGGCATCGCGCTGCACCAGGCGGCCATAATGGCGGAAATGCTCGATCTTCCAGGTCACGGTGTCTGGCACGCTCATCGCCGCGCAATAGCGCCACAGTTCGGTGTCGGTCCGCTCCGTCAGCTTGTAGTGCAGGATGATGAAATCGCGGATGCGCTCGAACTCGTTGATGGCGATCCGGTTGTACTCCTCGGTCACCATGGGATCGAAATTCCGGTCCGGGAACAGCGCCAGCAGCTTTGAAATCCCGGCCTGGATCAGGTGAATGCTGGTCGATTCCAGCGGCTCCATGAACCCGCCCGACAGGCCGATGGCCACGACGTTGCGGTTCCAGAACAGGTTGCGCCGCCCGGTCACGAAGCGCAGCGGCTTCGGATCGGCCAGCGCCGCCCCGTCGAGGTTCGCCAGCAAGGTCTCCGCCGCGGCATCGTCGGAGAGGAACTGGCTGCAATAGACATAGCCGTTGCCGGTGCGGTGCTGCAGCGGGATGCGCCACTGCCAGCCCGCCGCGCGCGCGGTGGAGCGGGTGTAGGGTGTGGGATCGCCAGCCTTCGCACAGGGCACGGCCACCGCCCGGTCGCACGGCAGCCAGTGGGTCCAGTCCTGATATCCCGTGTGCAGCGCGCCTTCGATCAGCAGCCCCCGAAAGCCGGAGCAATCGACAAACAGATCGCCATCCACCTGCCGCCCGTCCTCCAGCGTGACGTGGGCAACGTGGCCGGTTTCGCCATCCAGTGCGACATCGCCGATCTTGCCTTCGATCCGCACCACGCCGCGCGCCTCGGCGTAATTGCGCAGGAACCGGGCATAGAGCCCGGCATCGAAGTGGTAGGCATAGTCGAACGTCGAGGCGACATGGCGCTGATCGGCCAGCGGCGGGGCAAACTTCCCCCGCTTCGCCGCCGCCCAGGCCATGCAAAGGTCGTCCAGATCCGGCGCCGCGCCGCGCTGCTGCGCCGCGATCCAGTATTGATGCAGCGGGACCAGATCGAAATTGCGGCCATACGTGCCGAACGGATGGAAATAGGCATGATCCTGCCGCCCCCAGTCCACGAACTGGATGCCCAGCTTGAACGAGCCCTGCGTCGCCTTCACGAAGTCGTTTTCGGCAATGCCCAGCGTTTCGTTGAACGTGCGGATCGGCGGAATGGTCGCCTCGCCCACCCCGACCGTGCCGATTTCCTCGGATTCGATCAGGGTGATCCGGCAACCGGTGCGAATCGCATTGGCCAGCGCCGCCGCCGTCATCCAGCCCGCGGTGCCCCCGCCGACGATCACGACCGACCGAATGGAATTGCCGTCCTGCATCACGCTCTCCTCGGCCAGTTAATCGGTCATCGCGGCGGCGCGATCAAGCGATTTTAGCAATCGATTGCAGAGTTCAGAAGCGCGGCCGCCGGATGTCCAGTGCCATGACCAGCCGCTCCCCATCCGCGAACGGCATCGTGCGATGCCACATGGTGGACGGGAACACGGCGGTGCGGCCCACGCGCGGTTCGATGGTGCGATAGGCGGGCAGGTCCAGCCCCAGTTCTTCCGGCGGGGTGCCGAACGCGATATGGCCCGCCGGCGCCGGACCCAGCTGTGCGGGCGAAGGCAGGGCAATGTAGAAGGCGGTGCTGAGCCAGCCGACCGGATGGTTGTGCGGCACGTTGTGGCCCTGCCGGGTCAGCCGGACCGACCAGCTGCCCTCCACCAGCAGTTCCCCGCGCGGCAGCCCCAGCAGCGGGTGCCCCTGCTCGAACGGCGGCAGGGCATCGACATAGCTGCGGATCGCATCGAGCCAGCGCGCCCTGGCCAGCCGGATGATCGGTTCGTGCCGCTGGATCACCGACCGGTCGGTCTGCGTGCCGCCGCGCACCGATTGTTCGATATAGGGCCGCGCCATGACGTGCAGGCCGCGCAGGACTTCGGCCAGTTCGGCCAGTTCGGCAGGGGTCAGCTCCACCTCGACCGGGCGGATGAACTGATCCGGCCGGTCGAGCCATTCGGCGCGGGCATCCCCCGCCATGCGCCAGATCAGCGAGACATAGGGCCAGAACAGTGGCGCGGAGGGGGTGATGACCTGCGGCAATGCCGTCGCCTCGGCCTCTGCCAGCCGTCCCGTGCGCAGATAATGGCGCACCCGGCACAAGTTGATCGTTTCACCCTGGATCGCGGCGGTGCGCGCCAGCAAGTTCTCCGTTTCGGGCAGATCGCCGGATTCGCTCGCCACGAACAGCCGCGCGACCAGCAGGGCCGGCGTTTCCCCCAGCGCCGCCGTCGCCCGATCCAGCACGGCGCGCGTCGCGGCCCAGTCCCGCGTCTGCGCGAGGGCGCGAAACCATGCCAGCCACAGGTCGGGATTGGCGGGGTGCCGCGCCAGCGCAGCGGCATAACTGTCGGCAAAGCGCGCGGCATCGCCGCTGGTCCAGCGCAGCACGGACAGCGCCTTGTGCCCCTCCAGCCAGTCGGGGCGTTCGGCCAGCGCCGTTTCGAGCAGCGCTTCGGCCCGGTCCGGCGCGCCCTCGGCCACCAGCGCGGCGGCCCGGCCGCGCAGGAGCTCCGGATTGGCCGGATCGGCCGCTTGCGCCTCGGCAAACAGGGTCGCGGCAGGCAGGCCGACCTCGTAGCGGGTCTGTGCCAGCCCTTGCAGCAGGGCGGGATCGCGCGCGCCCGCCGCCAGCGCCGCCGTGAAGACGTCCACCGCCTCGACCAGTCGCTGCTCCAGCCGCAGCGCCACGCCGTGCAGCAGGGCAATTTCGGGATCGGCGGGCGCGGCCTTGCCCAGCGCCGCGAGCAGCGGCACCGCCTTGCCCGCCAGTCCCGCTGCCAAGGCCTGCCGCGCCAGCGCCACGCGGCGCGCCCGGATCGCCGGGTCGGCCGCGGGGCCGCGCAGCTGCGCCAGCAGTTCGGTGGCCAGCGCGTCGGCCAGTTGGCGCTGTTCAGAAGTCATGCTGTGTCACTGGCACCAACGCAAAGAGGGGGCAACCGCAGTTGCCCCCTCCCGTTTAAGCCTGACGGTGGCGGGCCACCGTCCTGCTCCCTCATTGCGATCAGAAGCTGTACCGGATCGAGGCGGTGTAGGTACGGCCCAGCGCCGGGGCGCCGCCCAGCACGATCGGGCTGGTCGACAGGTCGGTGATGCCGCCGGCACCGCGGAAGTCGAACGTGTTGAACAGGTTGTAGACCTGCATGCCCAGTTCCAGGTTCTCGATCGGGCGGACGCGGACCACGCCGTTGAACACGGCCTTGCCCGGGTATTCGATGCCCGCACCGTCAATCGCGCTCGTCTGGCCGGTGGCCGACAGGCCCAGCGTGGCCATGTCGTTCACGTCATAGTTCGCGGCAACGGTGTAGGACAGATCGGGGATACCGTCCGCACGGGTGTACACGGTCGACGCGGCGGCAGCGCGCTTCGCCTTGGTGTAGGTGGCGTTGGCGGTCAGGCTGAAGCCCCCGTTGCGGTAGGTGCCATAGAACTCCGCACCGCTCGACTTGTACTTGGTGTCGATCACGCAACCGCCGTTCGGGCACTGCGCCGTCTTGGTCGGTTCATAGTCGCTGCGCTTGAAGTTGCCCTTCAGCAGGGTCAGCTCGATGGTGTAGCGACCACCCAGCAGCCCGCCGCGGTTCTTCAGGCCCAGCTCGTACTGGTTCACGAAGTCGACCGAGGGGATGACCCCGCTCTGGTTCAGCGAACCGTCGGCGTTGAACTTGCCCGAAACGGTCTGGCGGTCGGCATTGAAGCGCCCACCGCGCGAGGCACGGACGAACACCGAGGTATCGCCATTGACCTTCCACAGCGCACCGGCAGTCCAGGCGGTGTAGTTGCGGCCATAGTTCAGCACTTCACGGGCACCATCGGCGGTGATCGTCGGGATCTGCGTGACGACGCCGTTGTAGGTGACCGGGGTGTTGAATTCGGTGTTGCTGCCCGCAATCGTCCAGCCGGCGGCCTTCAGCATTTCGAAGCGCACCGAACCGTCGATCACGAAGTTGTCGTTGTCGAGGTCGAGGCCGACGTAGGCCGCGTTGTCCGTGTACGACAGCTCGTAGTCGCGGGCGCAGCAGCTGCCCCAGTTGTTGTTGAAGCCGCCAATGCCCTCAGCCGTCAGGCGCGCACCGGCCGCGTTGAACAGGTCGAGCATCGCCGGGTTGTCGCCCGAAACTTCGCTGAACGCCTTGTTGGTGTGCCAGTCCATCTCGATCTTCTGGTTCATGTAGAACCAGCCCGCGCGGGCGGTCAGCAGCCCGGCGCCGGTATCGTACTTGCCGGTCAGCGCCAGGTCGTTGGCGAAGCTGCCGATGTCGCGGATGTTGGTGCGGACGTTGGTGTTCGAGTTGTAGAACGTGCCGGTATAGGCCTGCCCGGCCTTCGGACCGTTGGCATAGCGCACCGATGCGACCGTCTGGCCGTTAAGCGTCGAACCGATCAGCGAGGACGTGCGCGTCGCGCTGAAGAACGGCGCGGTGAAGCCGCCCGACATCTCGGTCCAGCGCAGGTTGTTGTCGACCGAAACCGCGTCCGAGAACTCGTAGTGGAACTGGTTCTGGATCGACTTCGCGTTGGTGGTGATGCCGCTCATCTTGACGCGTTCCAGATCGCCCTCGCGGTTCACGATCAGGAAGCTCTGGTTGAGCGTCGAGTAGTTGGAGCCCTTGCGGCCGTCGAAGCCGGGGAACGGCTTGAGGCTGGTGACCTTGTTCCCGCTAAGCGTGGCGAGCGCGGGCGCGCCGGTGTAGTTCGGCTCCTGCGTGTCGGCATACTTGAACAGGAAGCGGATGTAGCCCTTGCCGTCATCGAAGGTCTTGGTGACGTTGGCCTTCACCTGGACGCTGTCCGACACGTTGTAATCGGCGCGCAGCGGGCCGCGGCCCGACTTGTAGAAGCCGCCGACGTGATAGGTCAGGGTATCGTTGATCGAACCGCCATAGCGGAAATCGACCTTGGTTTCGGCATAGCCCACGCCCTTGTTGAGCTGGATGTAGCCGCCTTCCTTCTCACCGGTGTGGCTGATGTAGTTCAGCACCGCGCCCGGGGCCTGCGAGGCATAAGTCGCGGCCGAACCGCCGCGCACGCCTTCGATGTTGGCGACCGAGGCGTCGAAGCGGGTCCAGTAGTCGTTGTTGCCGAACTGGATGTCGCCGAACAGCACCGTCGGCAGGCCATCTTCCTGGATCTGGACGAACGGCGAACCACCCGTGGCAACCGGCAGGCCGCGCACCGCGATGTTCGAGTTGCCGCCCGGACCGGCGGTCCCGGCAACCTGGATGCCCGGGATCATGCGATAGAGTTCGGATTCCGAGCTCGGCTTGAAATCTTCGATCAGCTGCGAGTTGATGCTGGTGACCGACACCGAGCTGTTCAGCTGGGTCTTGTCGCGGCCCGAAGCGGTAACCACGATCTCGTCCAGGCTATCGACAGCTTCCTCGGTCGCCGCGGCATCCTGCGCGAGCGCGGGCATCGCGTAAACGGTCATGACGGCCAGCGACGCAGCCGAGACACAGCTTCTCAGCACGGATTTCTTCATAAACCTCTCCCTCACTCAAGGATCGCAGTACGCTTGCACGTTGCAAGTCGGGATGGCGAGTGACACAAGCAACAATCGATTGCAAATAGAATCTGCAATCGATTGTTGTAGGGGTTGCACTGTGACGTTCATGCAACATCGGTGGTTGACAGGCGCGCCGCGCGCAACGCATCACATCGCCAATGACCCAGAGTTCACCGCCCCCCGGACGGATCCGCAACATTGCCGAACTGGCCCGCCTGGCTGGCGTTTCCGCCGGCACGGTTTCGCGTGCGCTGGCCGGCAAGACGCTGGTGAACAAGGACACACGGGAACGCATCCAGGCGCTGGCGCGGGAGCACGGCTTTCGCCCCAACCAGATGGCGCGCCGGCTGCGCGTGCAGGAAACCCGGGTAATCGGCGTGGTCGTGCCGCTGGGGCATGAACAGCGCCAGCACCTGTCCGACCCGTTCTTCATGGCCATCCTGGGGCATCTGGCCGATGCCCTGACGGAAAACGGCTATGACATCATGCTCAGCCGCGTGATCCCCGATGCGGATGACTGGCTGGAACGGATTGTCGATTCCGGCATGCTGGACGGTGTCCTGCTGATCGGCCAGTCCAACCAGTACGACGCGATCGAGCAGGTGGCCAAACGCTATCGCCCGATGGTGGTGTGGGGCAGCAACCGGCCCGGCGCGGCCCAGTGCACGGTCGGCGTCGATAACCGGCTGGGCGGGCGGCTGGCGGGCGAATGCCTGATTGCCCGGGGCTGCCGCAACCTGGCCTTTCTGGGCGAGATCGACGCGATCGAACTGAACGAACGGTTTCTGGGGCTGTGCGATGCGGCCAGCGCCGCTGGTCTGCCCCAGCCAAAGCCGCTGCACGTGCACCTCGCCTCCGATGTCATGGCCGAGGAGATCGCGGCCCATGTCGCCGCCTTCAACGGGACGATCGACGGGATCGCGGCTGGTTCGGACCTGATTGCCATGAACACGGTTCGCGCGCTGGCTGATCGCGGAATTGTCGTACCGGGCGACATTGCCGTCACCGGGTTCGACGACCTGCCGCTGGCCGAACAGATCATCCCGCGCCTGACCACGATCAGCCAGCATATCGCCGAAGGGGCGCGGGCCATGGTCGGCGCCCTGTTCGAACGGATCGCCGGTGAAGACGCTCCTTCGGTGGTCATGCGGCCCGAGCTGATCCGGCGCGATACCGCTTAAGCTCCGGTTCGATACCGCAGCGACCAGTGTTCGCCCGCCATGCGGTGCTGCATGGTCAGCGCCAGCGTGCCGGTTTCATCCAGCACTTCCACGCTGCCCGCATCCAGCCACAGGGTAAGCGCGCAGGCCGGGTCGAGTTGCGCCCGGCAGACCATGTCCAGAAACGGCGAGACCGGATCACGGCGGGTCACGGCCAGCCGGTCCCCCTGCCGTTCCAGCACCAGCAGCCGCCCGTCGGCATCGCCGATCGCAAGGGTCAGGTCCGTTCCGCCCGGCAGTGCAAGGCGCGCGGCGGCCGGGATCGTTGCCGCATCCAGCGCTGCCGCCGGAACCGCGCGCACCGCCGCGGGCTCCTGTTCCTGGCGCAGCCGATAGCCGTTGCCCGACCGCACCAGTGACAGGCGGCGCGGCACGCTCATCGCGCCGCGCCAGCCTTGCTGCGGCAACCGGCCCTGATAGGCGTGGTTGCCCATCCAGCCGATCCACACCGGCCGGCCGGCTGCATCGCGCGGTTCGTGCCAGGCAATCGCGGCGTAGAAATCGCTGCCCATGTCCAGCACCTGCCAGCCGCCCGCATCGGGTGTGAAGCGGATGCCATCGAACGTCCCGGTCAATCCCAGCGCACCCGATCCCGGCGCGCCGCGCAGCACGTCCACCTTGAACAGCCAGCGCGTTGCGCCAGTGCCCTCGACCGGCAGTTCGATCAGCAGCGGGCATTCCCAGATCTCGCCCGCCGCGCCCAGGGTGGGGATTTCCGAGAGTTCTTCCCAGGCTTTCAGGTCCGTCGAGCCATAAAGCAGCGCGCGCTGTTCGTTGGACAGCACCACGACCATGATCCAGCGCTGCGACGCCGCGTGCCAGAACACGTTCGGATCGCGGAAATCCTCCATCTGCCGGTCCAGCACGGGGTTGCCGTCAAACTTGTGCCAGTTGCGCCCGTGGTCGGTGCTCCACGCCAGGCACTGCGACTGGTGCGCCGGACCGTTCACCACCGCCCCGGTGTACAGCGCCACCATCGCATCGCGGCCCAGCCCGGCGCTGCCCGCATGGTCGATCACGGCCGAGCCGGAAAAGATCGCGTGCCGTTCATCCTCCAGCAGGGCGGGCGGCAGCTCCTCCCATGCGCCCAGGTCCGGGCTGACCGCATGGCCCCAGCTCATGTGGCCCCAGTCCTCGCCAAACGGATTGTATTGATAGAACAGGTGCCATTCGCCCGCATGATGGACCAGGCCGTTGGGATCGCTCAGCCAGTTGGCTGCGGGCGCGAAGTGATAGCGGGGGCGCATGATGTCAGGCCGCGATCGTCACGCTGTCGCCCGCAAAGACCAGGCGGAAAACCGGTGCGGGCGTCCCGCCGAACTGCGCGCGCAGCAATTCGGGCTGCGCCTCGAAGCTGCGCCCCTGCATGCCCCAGTGGTCTATGAAGCTCCACACTTCGTCTTCGCCTGTCACCCACCAGCTGTAACCCTGCGTCGGCTCTGCCGCCGGATTGCCCGCCACCAGCCCGCTGCCGTTGACCGGACGCCACGGGCCGGACAGGCTCTCCGCGACCATCGCGTAAAGCCCGTTCGGCCCCTTGACGCTCTCTGGCGCGAAGGTGCGGGTCTGGGTCGACCAGAACAGGTAATAGCGTCCCCCCCGCACCACCACGTGCGCGCGTTCCAGCTCGTTGTTGACGCCCACCGCCTCGACCAGCGGATCGCCCAGCACCCACTCCGTCCCGCGCAGGGTCGCGATGCCGACCACGCCGTTATAGTCGTGGTCGGACCACCCCGCGCTGCCGGTGAACAGCACGTGCCGTTGCCCGGTGGCGGGATCGAAGAACCATGCGGGATCGCGGAACGCCTTGATCAGCCCCGGCTTGCCCGATGCTTCGGCGGCAATGGTGTAGCGCGCGTCGTCGGCCCGGACGAGTTCCTCGACGCTGCTCCACTGCCCCGGCCCATCGACGCCCAGCACCCCGCGCGCCACGAACAGGCGCTGCTCGAACGAGGGCGGACCACCGCGCCGGCCCGCAGCGGTGAACAGCAGCGAGACGCTGGCGCCATCGTCATGCAGCACCGCCGAGCCGGCCCATTCGCGCGTGCCGGGGCTGAACCCGTCAGGCATGGCATTGCCATGGTCGCGCCAGCCATCTTCCCCCAGCGAGGCGAGGCGAATGCGCGCGTGATCGTGGCGCTGGCCGGGATCGGGAAAGATCGGCGCGCTCAGGAAGAACCAGTACTGGCGGCCGCCGTGCACCACCGTGCGGCCATCCTCATGCGCCAGCGGCCAGCTGTCCCACAGGTCGATCCCGGGGATGACCGGGCAGACATCGTCCGCGCCGATCAGTGCGATCTCGGTCTGGCCGGGGACGGCAGCAATCGATTGCGGATGCCAGCGTGCGACCCCACCGGGATCAAAGCCGTGCGGTTCCGAAGCGGCGGAGAGGGAATTTTCAATCGCAGTCATTGTCTTACTCCGGCGGCAACCCGCCTGCCCGTTCGTGTCTGATGTCAAGCGGAGCGCCATCGGGCGTCCGGTATCGTTCGCGCAAAGCAGCACTGACGCGCGGCACTTCGCGGGCTGCCAGGACAGCCACGACCGCACCGCCAAAGCCGCCGCCGGTCATCCGCGCGCCGCCCTCGCGGCCAATCACCGCCGTCAGGCTGGCGACCAGGGCATCGACCGCTGGCACGCTGATTTCGAAATCATCCCGCATCGACGCATGGCTGGCTGCGAACAGCCGCCCCAGCGCGGCCAGGTCGCCCGCACCGATCGCCGCGACGGCGGCCTCGGTCCGCGCGATCTCGGTCACCACATGACGCGCCCGGCGGCGCACCACGGGATCGAGATCGGCCGCTTCGACCAAAGCAAGGCTCGCCTCGCGCAGCGACGGCACGGCCAGCGCGGCGACGGCGACTTCGCAATCGCGGCGGCGCTGGTTGTAGTGGCCATCCACCAGCCCGCGCCGCACGCCGGATTGCACGATCAGCACCGCCCAGTCCGCCGGCAGGGGCACCGTCCGGGTCGCCAGATCGCGGCAATCAAGCAGCAGCGCGCTGCCCGCTTCGCCAGCGGCAACGGCCATCTGGTCCATGATCCCGCAGTGAACCCCGGCCCAGTTGTGCTCCGCCGCTTGCGCCGCGCGGGCAAGGTCACGCGGCGAAGCGGGCGGCGCGCTGGCGGCGGCCTGCACGGCGCGGCCCAGCGCGATGCACAGCGAGGCCGACGAGGACAGTCCCGATCCGCGCGGAATCGACCCAGCAATGGCCAGCTTCGCACCGCCTGCGGCCAGTCCGCGCGCGGCCATTTCGGCGGGCATGCCGCGCAAGTAGGATCGCCAGTCGGCCGGCTGGTGCGGTGCCGTTTCGCCCAGCATGAAGGCATCGCGGGCGCTGTCGAGATCGAGGGCAATCGCATCGATCCGCCCGCCGCCCTGCGCGCTCCACGCCACGGCGGTTCCCGCGCTGATCGGCATCGGCAGGACCAGCCCGTCGTTGTAGTCGACATGCTCGCCGATCAGGTTGACGCGGCCGGGGGCGAACACCACTCCGTCGGGTTCGTGACCGAAGGTGCGGATGAAGCCTTCGCGGGTTTTGTTGATGAAAGTCATGCGCAAACGTCACTTGCGCAAAGGCGCTGGGCGGCGCTTTCGGGGGTGATGTCGCGCTGGGTTTCGGCCAGCAGTTCGAAGCCGACCATGTGCTTGCGTACCGTGGCGGAGCGCAGCAGCGGGGGCAGGAAATGGGCGTGGAGCCGCCAGTGCGCGGTGTCCTCGCCCTGCCCGTGGGGGGCGCCGTGCCAGCCCATCGAATAGGGGAAATCGCAGCCGAACAAGGCGTCATAGCGGCGCAGCAGGCGGCCCAGAATCTCGGCCAGCGCGGCGCGCGCGGCGCCGTCCAGCTGCTCCAGCCGGGCGACCGGATCGCGCGCGATCAGCAGGGTTTCGAACGGCCAGGCGGCCCAGTGCGGGACCACCGCGAGCCAGTGGTCGTTGACTTCGACCACCCGCTGCCCGGCGGCCAGTTCGGCGGCAGCAACATCGTCGAGCAGGACGGTGCCGCGCTCTGCCAGCCATTCGCGCTGGCGGGCGTCTTCGCGGGCCGGGAGTTCGGGGACGAAGTCGCTCGCCCAGACCTGCCCGTGGGGGTGCGGGCTGGACGCGCCCATCATCGCGCCCTTGTTCTCGAACAGCTGGACGTGCGCCCAGCGGGCACCAAGCTCGGCCGAGAGGGCACACCAGGTGTCCACCACGCGGCGGACCGCGTCCACCGGCAGGCGGGCGAGGGTCTGGCCGTGATCGGGCGCGAAACAGATCACCCGCGCCTCGCCGGTGGCGGGCCGGGTTTCGAACAGGCTGGCCGGACTGTCATCCTCACCGCCTTCGTCCAGCAGCGCGGCGAAGTCGTTCCGGAACACGAAGGTGCCGGAATAATCAGGGTTCGCTTCCCCGGTCGCGCGGGTGTTGCCGGGGCAGAGATGGCAGGCCGGATCGTGCGCCGGGGCGGGCGGCGGCGCGGGCGCGGCGGCTTCGCCCTGCCAAGGGCGCTTGGCCCGGTGCGGCGACACCAGCAGCCATTCGCCGGTCAGCAGGTTGCGGCGGCGGTGGGGCAGGTCGGCCAGACTCATGCCGCCACCTTCACGTGAAAGATTGCCGCGCTTTCGGCCTTGAGCGGCGGCAGCGGCAAACCCGCGTGGGCCAGCCACGATCCGCTGAACACCTGCGCCCCGCCATCCCACAGCGCGGGCCGGTGCGCGGCATGGCCGCCCTCACCGCCCGCGATGCGCAGCAGTTCGATGGTGCAGGCCCCCGCGTCCGCCAGGAACGGCAGACGCAGCGGCTGCGGCCGGCGGTCCTGCGCGGGGGCAGCGCGCAGCGCGAACAGCAGGAACTCGTCGCGGCAGCCCTGCGCCTGCCAGACCAGCCCGTCCGCGCCCTCGCCCAGCCAGACCGAACCGCCGTGGAGCAAGGCGCGCCACTGCTTGTGAAACGCGATCCAGCCCGCCAGTTCGGCCCGGTCCACGTCCGACAAGGCGCGCGGGTCCAGCTCTACCCCGAAATGCCCCGGCATGGCGACGGCGGCGCGGAAGCCCATCGACTGTCCGCGCCCGGTAGCGTGCGCGGGGCTGGCGCCGATATGCGATCCCATCACTTCGGGCGGCAGGAACGCCAGGAACCCGCGCTGGATGCCGACCCGGCTGACCGCGTCGATGTTGTCGCTGGTCCAGAACCGGTGGGTATGGGCCGCGATCCCCGCGTCCGAGCGTCCGCCGCCGCCCGCGCAGCTTTCAATCTCCACCGCCGGATGCGCGGCGCGCAGCCGCGCCAGTAGATCATACGTGCCCTGCACTTGCGCCGCGCCGCCAGCGGGCGCGAGATCGCGGTTGTGATCCCATTTGAGGTAACTGATCGGCAGATCGCGCAGCAGCGCATCGAGCGCGCCGAACAGATAGTCCCGCACCTCCGCGCGGCGCAGGTCCAGCACCAGCTGGCTGCGCGCGGTCGGATGCTCCCGCCCCGGCAGCGCCCAGTCCGGGTGCGCGCGGTAGAGGTCGCTGTCGGGATTGACCATTTCCGGTTCGACCCACAGCCCGAATTCCATCCCCAGCGCGACCACCCGGTCGGCCAGCGGCTTCAGCCCGTCCGGATACTTGACCGGATCGGCAGTCCAGTCCCCCAGACCGGCGGTGTCGTCATTGCGCGCCCGGAACCAGCCGTCGTCGAGGATGAAGCGTTCGATCCCCACGCCCGCCGCCGCTTCGGCCAGCGCGGCGATCCGATCGGCATCGTGGTCGAAATAGCAGGCTTCCCAGCTGTTGAGGTGGACAGGGCGCGGGCGCATCGCCCCGCCCGGCCAATCCAGCCGCGCGCGCAACGCGGCGTGGTGCTGCGCCATCGCACCGTTGCGGCCCTGCGTGGACAACCCAAGGATCGCCTGCGGGGCGGTGTAACTTTCGCCCGGTTCCAGCGTGACTTCACCCGGCAGCAAGGCCGCGCCCGCGCTCAGCACCCACGCGCCCTCGTCGTCACGCTCCACGGACAGGCGCGCATCGCCCGACCAGGCGAGTTGCAGCGCCAGCACTGTGCCGGAGGCATGATCCGCCCCGGCTTCCAGCACCACCAGCCCCGGCGCGCCGCCATGCCCGGTCAGTCCCCGACGGCCTTCGCGCCGCCACGCCTGCTGCGGCATGGCTTCCGTCACTTCGACCAGTTCGGCGTTATGCCGCCCGCGCCACGACACGATCCGGTCAGACGCGGCGGACAGTGGCAGCAGCGCGCTGGCCAGCCAGTCCACGCCCACGGCCTCAGTCCCCGCATTGGTCAGCATGGCATCGCACAGGATCGCCCCGCCGGGGGTCAGCGTGAAGCGCTGCTCCAGCGCCAGCCCTTCGGCCACATCGGCCAGCCGGACCACAATCGCGCCCTCGCCTTGCTCCACCGCCACCGCGCCAAATGCGGGCACCAGCGCGCGGCCCGCCCGGCGCAAGGCCACCGCTGCCGGGCCGAACCACCCCAGCCCGGCGGGCGGCACGGTCGCCAGCGGCACATCACCGTCCAGCGAGAACGAGGCCGCCGTGCGGGTATCGGCCAGCGCGGCCAGCCCGGCGGGATCGACCCGCGCGCCCAGGTGCCGCCACAGCGGCGCACCCGTGGCGCGGCATTCCAGCACCAGGCTGGCCTGCTCCGAATGGATCGAGGCGAGCGAACCGCTCATGCCGCGGCCAGTTCCGGCGCGCGGGCCGAGGCGCGGCCTTCGGGCACCCACAGCACCGCCAGCGCGGCGAGGAACATGCACACGCCCGATACCGTCAGCACATTGCGCGGATCGTGGCCCAGCAGGTGGTCATAGGCGCCCAGCCCGATGGTCACGAAGCCCAGGTTCAGCTCGCTCATCACCGCCGCGAACACCAGCATCGGGATCACGATCATCATGTTGAAGATGCCCATGTAGACGCCCGTGCGCTGCGGCGGGATCGCGTTCGACAGGATCACATAGGGATTGCCCATGATCGAACCCCAGGCAAGGCCGGTACCGATGGCGGGCAGGAACAGCATGGCCTTGTCGGTAACGTGCGGGATGCTGAGGAACGCGAGTCCCCCCGCCATCAGGCACAGCGCGTGGAGCGGCCCCGCGCCCCAGCGCCGGGCCAGCGGCACCATCAGGAAAGCCCCCAGGAATGCCACCGCGTTATAGAACGCCGCCATTTCGCCATTAGTCAGCACCGCGCTGCGGAACGCGGAGCTGGTCGGATCGGCAGTGTCGTAAACGCTGCGTCCGATCGAATAGATCACGTAGCCCCAGTACCCCGACATCGCGAACCACTGGAACAGGCTCATCACCGCCAGCTTGCGCATCGCGGGCGGCATATCGCGGATCGCGCGGCCGATTTCGGCGAACGTCGCGGCCACGCCCTTGGGCTGGGCTTCGATATGCGCACGTTCGGCGGCGGTCAGCGGCAGTTCACGCACGCGCAGCACCGACCACAGGATCGTCGCCAGCGACAGCACCGCGCCGATCATGAACACGACGCGCGTGGTGTAGGGAATGTTGTGTTCGTCCACCCAGTCCTGATTCATCCCGAACCAGACCAGCAGCGACGGGGTCAGGAACGCGAGGCACTGGGCCAGACCGGTGAACGCGCTTTGCGTCAGGAACCCGGCCTGCCGCTGGTTGGGGTTCAGCCGGTCCGATACATAGGCGCGGTAGGGCTCCATCGTGATGTTGTTGCCCGCGTCGAGGATCCACAGGACGGACACCGCCATCAGGATCGAGCTCGACAGCGGCATGAAGAACAGCCCCAGCGAACACAGCACCGCGCCGATCAGGAAATAGGGCGTGCGCCGCCCCCACCGGCTTTGCGTGCGGTCGCTCATCGCGCCGATGATCGGCTGGATCAGCAGGCCGGTGATCGGCCCGGCGAGTTGCAGGATCGGCAGCTGGGATTCGTCCGCGCCCAGATAGCTGTAGATCGGCCCCATGTTGCCCTGCTGCAGGCCAAAGCTGAACTGCAGCCCCAGAAAACCAAGGTTCATCTCCAGAATGCGTGGCAGCGACAACTGCGGACGATGGCTTTCCATGGCAAACTCCCCAGTGCTCTTGATGGCACAGGCGGCTGCTTGTGTCACAGCTTGCCCGCGTTGACAACAATCGATTGCAATAGACGGTTGAGAGGCGGACCAAGGGGCCGGGAAGCGCCGATTTCCGCCGCGCGGATGCGCAAACGTATTCACTTCGCTGCGTTGCAAAAGAATCGCTAGCCGGTAGGCTCTTTGTTCCCCCCTCGGCGCGGGGTTATCCGGCCGCGCCTGCCAGCCAGTGAGGGCATGATGAGCCTGTCTGCCAACCTTGCCGCCCGCCTCCAGGAATTGCACGGCCGCACGGCGGAAACGCCGCTGTTCAACCCGGTGTTCCAGCTGGGGCTGGAACTGTCGCGCCAGCTGGAAAGCGGGGCGCTGGGGCTGGATGACATCGCCGCACTGGTGGCAGAACTGGAATGCGACGGGCTGATGGCGCGCGCGGCCCGGCTGGAGCGGCTGGTCGCCCCGGTCGATCCCGATGCCAATGCCGCGCGGCTCGACAGCCTCGCCGATGCGCCCGATTTTGCGACCTTCGCGGCGCGCTGGCGGCAACCGCTGGCGCACGTGGTGTTCACCGCGCACCCCACCTTCCTGCTCAGCCGCGCGCAGGCCGCCGCCGTGGCAGAGGCGGCTTCCAGCGGGGACATTTCCACCGCCACCGCCTGCACCGCGCCCCATGCGCGCGATGCGATCACGCTGGACAGCGAACACGATGACGCGATGGCCGCGTTGGCGCGCGCACACGCCGCGCGCGATGCGATCAACGCCCACCTGCTCTCCGCCGCGCGGGCGCGCTGGCCGCTGCACTGGCGCACGCTGGCACCGCTGCCGCTGCGCTTTGCCCACTGGGTGGGCTATGACATGGACGGGCGCACCGACATTTCGTGGAACACCTCGCTGCGCTATCGCCTCGCGGAAAAGGCTGCACGGCTGGCAGCCTATGCCGCGCAGCTGGAACAGGCCGCGCCCGATGTGGCGCTGCGCCTCGCCCGGGCCAGCGCCTATGCCGCCGCAATGTCGGCCCGGTTCGGCGCGGACCTTTCCGATCCCGCCGCGCTGTCGGACGCGGCCAACACGCTGACCGCTGACCATCCCGACAAACTGACCAGTCTGGCCGGCGTGATTGCCGAGCTGGAAGCGCAGGCCGCCAGCGCCGATGATGCCACCGCCGAAGCCCTGCTGGTCGCCGCTGCCGCGATGCGGGCCGACGGGCTGGGGATGGGCTGGATCCACTTCCGGGTGAACAGCTCGCAGCTGCAAAACGCGATCCGCCGCCGGATCGATCCCACCGGCAAGCTCGACCTCGCCAGCCAGGCCGCCTTGATGCGGATGCGCGAGCTTTTGGCCGAGGCCAGGCCGCTGCGCGCCAATTTCGCCGCGCTGGCGATCGAGAATTCCACGGCCGTGCGCCAGTTCCTCGCGATGGCGCAGATCATCCGCCACATCGACGGCGACGCGCCGATCCGGATGCTCGTGGCCGAATGCGAACAGCCGACCACCGTGCTCGCCGCGCTCTATTTCGCGCGGCTGTTCGGGATTGCCGACAAGGTCGATGTCTCGCCCCTGTTCGAGACCGAGAGAGCGCTGGAACACGGCGGGCGGTTCCTCGACGCGCTGCTGGCCGAGCCGGCCTATCGCGAATACGCGCAGCGGCGGGGGCGCGTGTCGGTGCAGACCGGGTTTTCCGACGCGGGCCGCTTCGTCGGCCAGATCCCCGCCGCGCTCGCCATCGAGCGCCTGCAAGGGCGGCTGGCCGAGGCGATGGCCGCCAACGGCCTGTCGGACGTCGCCGCGCTGATCTTCAACACCCACGGCGAGAGCATGGGGCGCGGCGCGCATCCCTCCAGCTTTGCCGACCGGCTGGAATGGCCGCTCTCCCCCTGGGCGCGGCGGCGGTTCGTGCGCTCCGGCATCCGGCTGGAGCCGGAAGTGAGCTTTCAGGGCGGCGATGGCTATCTGTTCTTCGGCACCCCGGACCTTGCGCTGGCCACGCTGACCCGGTTCATGGAACTGGCGCCCGCGCAGACCGATCCCGATGCGCCGACCGACCCGTTCTATCGCCGCACCGACCTGAGCCTCGATTTCTACCGCGCGATCCGCCGCCAGCAGCAGGGGCACCTCGCCAGCGCGACCTACTCGCGCGCGGTCACCGCGTTCGGGCTGGGCTTGCTCAACGACACCGGCAGCCGCAAGTCGCGCCGCCAGTCAGACCTTGCCGCCGACCGCCAGATGAGCCTGCGCCAGATCCGCGCGATCCCGCACAACGCGGTGCTGCAACAGCTGGGCTATCCGATCAACGTGATCGCCGGGTTCGGATCAGCCGCCGAGGGCAATTACGAGGAAATGGCCGCGCTGCTGCGTGCATCGGCGCGCGGGCGGCAACTGGTGCGGCTGGTTCGCGCGGCCAATGCGCTGGGCAGCATTAAGACGGTGGCCGCCTATGGCGAGCTGTTCAATTCCGCCTATTGGGCCAGCCGCCCCTATCGCGGCGACGAGGCGCAGATTTCGGATGCCTGCCTGGCGCTGGCCGAATACCTGACCAAGGACGACCGCACTGGCGTGTTCCGCCGCCTCGCCTCGCGCCTCAGGGTCGATGCGCTGAAGCTGCACCGGCTGCTGGCGCTGATCCCGGACGAGGCCCCGCTGGACGGGCGCGAGCAGACCCGGCGGGAACTGGGCATCCTGCAGGCGCTGCGGCTTGCGCTGTTCCAGCACATGTTCCTGCGCGCCGTATCCGTCCCGGCGTTCAGCCGCGCCAACGACATCGCGCGCGAGGACGTGCTGGAGATGGTCTTCACCCTGCGCGTGGACGAGGCGCTGGCCCAGCTGCGCCGGGCCTTCCCGGTCAGCTTCCCCGGGATCGAGGACTTCACCGTGTCCGAGCCGACCGATTACCCGGACGACGCCGCCACCGGTTACGAAGCGATCCACCGAGACTTCATCGAGCCGATCGAAGCCGCCAACGCGCTGGCCCTGCGGATCACGACGGCGATTGCCAACGTGTTCGGCGCGCATGGTTAGTTTTCGCTTGGTGCGCTGATCGCCTCCGCGATCAGCTTGCTGTTCCGTCCCGCTCCCCCGCCCGACCACCCATGAACATACCCTGTTTGGGTGGTCGGGCGGGGGAGCGGGACGGAACAGCAAAGGGCAGGCCGGATGGCCTGCCCGCACCCACCAATTACGCAGGCCGCCGCGCGAACAGGCCGAAGCCGGCGATCACGGCATAGCACGCCGCCGGCAGCGCCAGCGCCAGCGCCAGGCTGCCCGTGGTGTCCGCGACCACGCCCGTCAGCAGCGGCACGACCGCCCCGCCGAAGATCGCGACGTTGATGATCCCCGAACCGTCCGCCGCGCGCGGGCCCAGCTTTTCGCAGGCCAGCGTGAAGATCGTCGGGAACATGATCGAGTTCATCAGGCCAATGGCGAGCAGGCTGTAGCCCGATACCGCGCCGGTGGTGGCCGTCGACAGCGCGATCAGCGCAATCGCGCCCACCGACACGCCCGCCAGCACCAGGCCGGGGCTGACCAGCCGCAGCACGACCGAACCGATGAACCGGCCGACCATCGCGCCGCCCCAGTACATCCCGATCAGCTTGCCCGCATCCTGTTCCGCCAGCCCCATCACGTGCGGCTGCATCAGGTAGTTCACGATCAGCGAACCGATCGCCACTTCGGCCCCGACGTAGAGGAAGATGCACAGCGCGCCATAGCCAAAGCGCGGACGCTTCAGCAGGTCCAGACCGGCCAGACCGGCGCTGGCTTCGTGCTTTTCGCCCTTCAGCTTGTTGCGGAACATCCACACCACCGCGGCAACCACCGCCAGCGCGGCGGCAAGGCCAAGGTAGCCGTTGACGATCGCCTGGCTTTCGGCGGTGCGATAGGCATCCAGTTCCGCGCCAGAGAGCTGGTCGGCACTGACGCTGGCCAGGCTGCCGAGGATCAGGATCGAACCGACAATCGGGAACACCGTGGTCCCCAGCGAGTTGAACGCCTGCGCAAAGGTCAGGCGGCTGTGGACCGTATCCGGCTTGCCCAGCAGCGAGATCAGCGGGTTCGACACGACCTGCACGATCACCACCCCGCTGGCGAGCACGAACAGCGCGAACAGGAACACGCCATAGGTCGCCGTCTGGCTGGCCGGGATGAACAGCAGGCACCCCGCCATCATCGTCAGCAGGCCCGCCACCGCGCCGCGCATGTAGCCGATCTTCTTGACCAGCCGCGCGCCCGGAATGCCGATCACGGCATAGGCGGTGAAGAAGCAGAACTGCACCAGCATCGCCTGGGTGAAGTTCAGCGTGAAGAGTTCCTTCAGCTTGGGGATGATCACATCGTTAAGCGACGTGATCCCGCCAAAGATGAAGAACAGCGCCATCACGAACAGTTGCAGCTGCGGCGCGTCGATCTGGCCGCTGTCGTGGCCAAGCGGCACCGGGTCGGCGCTGCTCAGCTCGGTCATGGTGGGGGGCAGGGCCATCTGATTTCTCTCCTCGTGCCGCGACGTGTTAACGTTCTCAATATTGCCTAATGGGATGCCGCAAGTGGCCCGTTCCGGCAACTGCAAAAGTCCCGATTCCGCCCCGGACGGGCATAGGCATACGTAATCACGCCGGATGCTCCGCCCGTGCCCGCCCTTGTCCCGACCGTCCGGCCGCCAGCGCGAACAGCGCGATCAGCCCATAGGCCGCCGCCGGGACCACGAATGCCGCGCTCAGGCTGACCGCATCGGCCAGTCGCCCGACCAGCAGCGGCAGCGCCGCCCCGCCGACAATGGCAAGGCACAGCAGGCCCGAGGTGGACGACGGCGCCGCATCGGACCGTTCCAGCGTCAGCGTGAAGATCGTCGGGAACATGATCGAATTGAACAGGCCGACGGCCAGCGCGGCATAGCCCGCCAGCGGCCCGGCTCCGGTCAGCACCACAAGGCACAGCGCCGCCGCAGTCCCGGCGCAGCCCACCAGCAGGCGCGGCGCGGCCACCCGGGTCAGCACCACGCTGCCGATCAGCCGCCCGGCCAGCGCCCCGCCCCAGTAGAAGTTGGCAAGATAGCGCCCGCCCTGTTCCAGCGGCAGGTCCAGCACGCCCGGCTGATGCAGGAAATTGATCATGATGCTGCCGATGGCGACTTCCGCCCCGACATAGAGCGCGATTGCCCCCGCCCCCAGCAGCGCCCAGCGCGACCGGAGCGCGGCCAGCACCGAGGCCTCCGGCGCGGGCGGGATCAGGGCGGCGGCAGCCTCGATCCGGCGGCGCTGGCTCCACACGAACACCGCGACTACCAGCAGCAGCGCGGCCATGATCCCGAACGCCCCGGCGACGGCGGAGAGCGCCTCGGCCCGGCTCGCCGCGTCGGCCAGCACGCCCTGCCGCGAGACCATCGCCGCATCGCCCAGCATCAGCGTCGATCCGTAATGGACCCCCAGCACCACTCCCAGCGAATTGAAGGTCTGTGCAAAGGTCAGCCGGAAATGACTGGTCCGCTGCGGGCCGAGCGCGGCGGCAAGCGGGTTGGCGGCGACTTGCAGCGTGGTGATCCCGCTGGCCAGCACGAACAGCGCGGCGAGGATCGGCGCATAGAGCCCCAGCCCGGTCGCCCCGCGCACCAGCAGGCAGCCCGCCACCATCGTCGCCAGCGCGGCAATGATCGTGCGGACCGGCCCGATCCGGTTGCCCAGCGCCGCCGCCGGCAGCGCGATCAGCCCGCTGGCGAGGAAGAACACCAGCTGGGTCAGCAGCGCCTCGGTATAGCTGAGCCGGAACGCCGCGCGCAGCGCCACGATCAGCGGATCGTTGTTCGAACAGATGAAGCCCCACGCGAAGAACAGCATCGTGACCGAGAGGAACGCGCCGGTAATTCCCAATGCGCGCAGCCGTTCGATCATCGGGCGGTTCCTTCATCCGGCCACACCAGCGTCATGACTTCGCCCGCTGGCACCGTGACCCGCCATGCCCTGCCGCCGCTGCGGATGGCAAGCGCGGCGGCGGACTTTCCGGCGTTGCGCAGCACCAGCGCCAGCGATCCATCGGGATTGCGGAACGCGGCGTGGCGCACATCCGCGCCGCCGCCCTGGCTTGCAACCCGCCGCGCGCCGGGGCGGACGAACCGGCTGACATGGCCCAGCACGTAATATTCGACATTGCGGGTGACCGCGCCGCTGCGGCTGTCGATCGTCACCACCCCCCGGCAATCGCCGCAGCCACCCAGATGCGGGCCGTAAGTCTCATCCAGCGCAAGGTTCCACAGCAGCGTGCCCCTGGATCCGGCGCGGCTGGGGGCAATGATCAGGTTGTCGATCATCCAGCCCAGCGTCTCGCCCCAGTTCGGCGCCCATTGCCCGCCCGAACACTCGGTAAAGAACACTTCCTTGTCGGGATGGGCGCGGCGCACGGTTTCCATCGCGGCGGGATCGCCCGCATAGCAATGCCACGCCACGCCCGCGACGAATGGGTTGGCCACCGGATCGGCCAGCACGGCCAGTGGCTGCTGCGGCTGGTCCCAGTTGTGATCCCAGTCGAGCACGCGCACCGGATTTTTGCGCTTGGCCAGCAGCGGCCCCAGATGCTGGCCGATGAACGCCGCGCGCGCCGCCGGGGGCACACGCATACCGGGATAGTTGGCGGGTTCAAAGTCCGGCTCGTTCTGGACCGAGACATAGCGCACCGGCAGCCCCGCCGCCTCCATCGCATCCAGATAGCGCGCGAAATAGCGGGCATAGGTGCCGTAGTGTTCTTGCCTTAGCTGCCCTTTGATCAGACTGGCGCTGTCCTTCATCCACGCGGGCGCGCTCCACGGCGAGGCCATCAGGACGAGGTCGGGGTTCACCCGCCGCGCCGCCTGCGCCATCGGGATCTGCGCGGCCTCGGCCTCCGCCATCGAAAAGCGGGTCAGCTGCGGATCGGTTTCGCCCGGGGCCAAGTCGTTCAGGCTGTAGTGTTTGACCGAGAAGTCCGACGCGCCAATCGGCAGGCGCATGAAATTGAGCGCGAGGCCATCGGCCCCGAACAGCTCGCGCAGCAGGGTCTCGCGCGCAGCCGGGGTCAGCTTGTCGCGCAGCAGCAGCGCGGAGGAATCGGTCATCGCCGCGCCGAAGCCAACGATCTCCTGATCCGGCTGGCCGGGATCGATCACCAGTTCGTCCGGCACAGACGTGGCGGCGGGCAGCGCCGAGATGTCGGCCTGCCGCTCCAGCTTGCGCGATGCGTCCGCGCTGCTCGCCCAGACGGCCATGGTCGGGGCGCGATCGGGCAAGGTCTGGCACGCGGAAAGCGCCAGTGCGGCCAGCACGGCCAACCCGCGGCGCAGGGTCATGCCGCCGCCGGACAGGTCTTGGCCACGTATTCGGCGTGCGTGGGCATCACTGCCACGCACTTGCCGATCACGGCCGCGATGTTGCCCAGATACTGCGCGATCTGCGCGTCGCTCTTGATATCGACCAGCGGGTCATGGCCGCGCGGGATCATGCCCTGCCCCAGCAGGACCTGAATCCAGCTTTCCTCGGCAAACAGCTCCTCGTCCTCGCGGAAGATGCGGCCATTGGCCATCCACAGGTCCAGCTTGCGCTGCAGGGTGTCGGGCACTTCCATCGTCCGGCAATAGTCCCAGAACGGCGTGTCGCGGCGCTCGGTCGCCTTGTAGTGCAGGATGATGAAATCGCGGATGCGTTCGTATTCGAAGTCGGTCTGGCGGTTGAATTCGGCAATCGTCGCGGCATCGAACCCGGCGTCGGGCAGCAGGCGGACCATGCGGATGATCCCGGATTGCACCAGATGCAGGCTGGTCGATTCCAGCGGTTCCAGAAAGCCGCCCGCCAGCCCGATGGCGACGCAGTTCTTGTGCCACAGCTGCTTGCGCTTGCCCGCCTTGAATTCCACCCGGAACGGATCGGCGCGGGGCGCGCCGTCAAGGTTCGCCAGCAGCACGCGTTCGGCCGCGGCATCGTCGATGAACTGGCTGGAATAGACGTGGCCATTGCCAGTGCGGTGCTGCAGCGGAATGCGCCACTGCCAGCCCGCGCCGTGCGCGGTGGAGCGGGTGTAGGGGGTGAAGTTTTCCGAGCGCTCGCACGGCACCGCAACCGCCCGGTCGCACGGCAGCCAGTGCGACCAGTCATCGAACCCCACGCCCAGCGCCTGGTTGATGAACAGCCCGCGAAAGCCGGAGCAATCGACGAACAGGTCCGCGCCGATCACTTCGCCGTCGTCCAGCGTCACGCTGTCGATGAAGCCATCATCGGGGCGCAGCGTCACGTCCACGATCTTGCCCTCGCGCCGCCGCACGCCGCGTTCCTGCGCATAGGCCGAGAGGAACCGCGCAAACAGCGAGGCGTCGAAGTGGAACGCGTGGGCGATCTGGCTGAGCGGGCTGTCGCCCATCTGGGTTTGCGCGCGCACGAACTTGTTTTCCAGCGCGGCGGCGGTGTTGATCGAATAGGCGGCGAAATCACCGGCACGGCCCTGCGCGTGGGCCTTCAGCCAGTAATGGTGCATCCGCAGCCATTCCCAGTCCTGCCCGATCACGCCGAAGCCGTGGACGTAGCTTTGCCCCTGCTTCCACCAGTCGACGAACTGGATGCCCAGCTTGAAGCTGCCTTGGGTGCGGGCCATGAACTCGTTCTCGTCGAGGCCGAGCAGCTCGTTGTATTTCTTGATCGCGGGGATCGTCGCCTCGCCCACGCCGATCGTGCCGATATCCTCGGATTCGACCAGCACGATCTCGTACAGGCCCTGGAACAGCCGTGCGAGCAGCGCTGCCGTCATCCACCCGGACGAGCCGCCCCCGGCGATAAGAATGCGCTTGATCGGCGTCATGTGCGGCCCTCTCCTCTGGCGCGGTTCTAGGCGCGGGTTGCGATCAGGGGCAAGCCGCCGGGATCGGCGTTTCCACCAGCTTGCCCAACGCCTTCGGCGCGCGGTAGGACAGGCCGTGGCCGCGCGCGAACAGCGCCTCGCCCGCCGGTTCGCCCGTGGTCAGGCAGGGGGTGCTGGGCCAGTTGAACGACAGCCGCCCGCTGAAATCGAGGCTGCCGCGGCCCGCCAGCAGATCCGCCAGCGCCCCCGCCTCGGTCCCCGGCAGGAACGCCGCGACGAAGGCATCGCTGCGGTTGATCAGGTCGGTCGCATAGACCGTGCGGCCCGAATAGAGCACCGACACCACCGGCACCCCGCGCCCGCTGACCTTGCCCAGCAGCGCGGCCTGCTCCGGATATTGCAGGCCATGCGCCAGCGGTGTCGGCCAGCGCACATCGCCCTTCATTTCGGCGTGCGGGGTTTCGCCCAGCACGGCCACCACGGCATCGAACTTGCCCGGCGCAAATGCGCTGCCATCGGCGGAGAACGTGACGTTTTCCGCGCCATAGACCCGGCGCAGCCCGTCGAGCAGGGTTTCGCCCACCGGATAGTCGCGGTTGTCGGTTTCATCGCCCTGCCAGGTGATCGACCAGCCACCCGCCTGATCGGGAAAGCTGTTTGCCGATTTGCCCACCACCAGCAGCCGCTTGCCCGGCTTCAGCGGCAGCGCGGCGGCATCGTTCTTGAGCAGGACGGCGGACTTGCGCACCGCTTCCTGTGCCAGCGGGCGATCGACCAGCGCGCTGGCATCGCCGGTCAGGCGGCTGGCAGACACCGGCTTGTCGAACAGCCCGGTGCGGAATTTCACGCGCAGGATGCGGGTTACCGCATCGTCGATCCGCGCCATGCCCACGCGCCCTTCGCGCACATCGGCCACGGTGCGTTCGATGAAGGTCTTCCAGTTGTCGGGGACCATGAACAGGTCGATCCCGGCGTTGATCGCCTGCGGGCAATGGTCGCGCTCGCAGCCCGCCACCTGTTCGATCGCGTTCCAGTCGGACACCACCAGCCCGTCGAAATTCAGTTTCTGCTTGAGCACGCCGGTCACCAGCGCGCGGTTGCCGTGCAGCTTGCCCAGCGGCTCCGTCCCGCCCGGCGCCCACGAGTTGTAGCTGATCATCACGGTGGCCGATCCGGCATCGAGCGCGGCATAATACCCCGCGCCGTGAACGGCGGCGAGCTTTGCGGGGTCGCTGCGGTTCTCACCCTGATCGACGCCCTGGAACGTCCCGCCATCGCCGATGAAGTGCTTCACGCTGGCGGCCACATCGCCTTCGCCGGTCAGTTCGCCCTGCAGCCCGCGCACCAGCGCCCCGCCCAGTTTCGCGACCACGGCGGGATCGCTGGAATAGCCTTCATAGGCGCGGCCCCAGCGCTGATTCTCCACCACGGAGACGGCGGGCGCAAAGGCCCAGCTGATCCCGGTGGCGCGGACCTGCTTCGCGGTCGCCCGCCCGATCCGCTGGACCAGATCGGCATCGTTCGCCGCCCCCAGCCCGATATTGTGCGGGAACATCGTCGCCCCCACCACGTTGTTGTGGCCGTGGACGGCGTCGGTGCCCCAGATCAGCGGGATCTTCACCGCCATGTCGGTCGCCAGCGCCGCCTTGGCATAGGCATCGGCCAGATTGGTCCAGTCGGTCAGACTGGCGTGCTTGTTCATCCCCGGCCAGGCCCCGCCGCCGTTCAGGATCGAACCGATGTAGTATTGGCGCACCTGATCGGGCGTGATCGAGCGGATTTCGGCCTGGGTCATCTGCCCGACCTTCTGCTCCAGCGTCATCCCCGCCACGATCTGCGCGATCCGCGCCTCCATGGCCGGATCGACCGGCTGGGTCGCCGCGCGGGCCGGAAACGCGGCGATGATTTCCGCCTCGCGGGCACTCCATTCAGGCGCTGGCGATTCAGCCGCAGGCGCCGCCGGGGCCGAGACGGGTTCGCGCGAACCGCCGCAGGCCGTCAGCAGCGCGATCAGCGGGAGGGAGAGCAAAGCCTGCGCGCGCGGGGAATATGCCAAGGAAACACCTTTTCAATTCGGCGGCTGCAAGGGCCGCGTGGCACGGCGACAGGCCGGAGTCCTCAAATCCGCTGCGGCACCCGGCTGAATGTGGGTACCGCAGCGCCTCCGGCCTGCCTGTGCGACCCGATCAGTTCACCTGATGCGGGCAAGGGGAGGTCAGAACCGGTAGCCGAAGCCGACCAGGAACTGCCGTCCGTACTTTTCATAGGTTTCGGGCAGGAAGCTGCCGTCCGCCGTCTTGGCTCCGCCACCATCGACGCCCAGCCGGGTGCGATAGGGGGAGTCGGTCAGGTTGTTGGCCTGCAGCAGGATCGACAGCCCGCTGAGCGAGGAATCCTCGCCGAAGGTATAGCCGATCTGCGCGTCCAGCTGCTTGTCCGCCAGGATTTCGGTCGCGCCGCGCGCGGCGAACAGCTGGACCACTTCGCCCTTGAAGGCCGAACGATAGCGATAGCTGGCGCGGGCCTGGAATCCGTCCTTTTCGAAGTAGCCGGTCAGGTTCCACACCGTGCCCGACAGGCCCGGAATGCGGGTGGCCTGCACGGTCGCCGCGTTGGTCGACGCGGTCGGGCGCAGGTTCGACTTGGTATAGGCATAGCTGCCGATGATCCCGAAGCCATCCAGCACCGAAACCAGCTTGCCCAGACCCAGCGCACCGGAAAGCTCGATGCCCTGAATGTAACCGCCCTTGCCGTTGGCCGGCTGGTTGATCTGGCCCAGCGTGCTGACCGTGACGCCCGCCGGGATGATCGCCGTGGTCGGCATCTGGAGGCCAGTGAAGTCGAACTTCTGGCTCTGGGTGTAGATGTAGTTGTCCAGATGCTTGTGGAAGCCCGCGATCGAGACATAGCTCGACTTGTCGATGTACCATTCGTACGCGACGTCGATGGCCTTGGCCCGCCACGGTTCGAGCAGGGCGTTGCCGCCGTTGCCGTTCCACGGGTTGATCGTCCCACCCGGCTGGCAGTTGACCGACGAGCCGCCCGCCCCCGCGCAGGGGTTGCTGAACGAGGGGATGAACGAGGCGCGCATTTCATCCATGCGCGGACGCGCCAGCACCTTCGACGCGGCCAGGCGCAGGCGATGCCCGCCGCCCAGATCGAGGATCAGGTTCAGGCTGGGCAGCCAGTCGGTATAGCTGGCCGACTTCGACACCGGCGTCACCACGCGCGGGGTGACCGCCGTGTTGATCGCGCTGCCGTCCGACTGCTGCTTCTGGTGGACCATCTGCAACCCGATGTTGCCGCGCAGCGGCCCGGCTTCCAGCTGCACCTTGGCGCGGGCGGTGAAGATGTCTTCCTCGATCCCCCAGGCCTTGTCGAACGTGTTGGGGTCCACATAGACGGTCTTGTCGTAATAGACCGGCAGCGCCTGCTTCAGGTCGATCGCCAGCACGTTGCCCATGCCGGCAAAGCCCAGCGAGGTCGGATCGAGCAGATACTGCGAACCCACCAGCGTCTGCGCGCGGCCGTTCTTCAGGAACAGGTCGTATTCGGCCACGGTCTTGGTCTTGGTGCGGCGCGTGTAGTTGCCGCCCAGCTCGACGCTGCGGAAGAAGCCTTCGCCCAGGTCGCGCTTGATCCCCAGGTCGATGGCCCAGACCTTTTCGATGACCTGCGGTTCCTTGGTCGCGCCATCGTGGCCCCAGCCGCCCCACGGGGCGCGGTCGCCCAGCGAGACCTTGCTGGCGTCGGCGTAGTTCAGCCCTTCGTCAAACCGGGGGAAGCCGCCGCTGCCGGACAGGGCATCGGTGAAGTCCCACGCGATGGAATCGAACGTGCGGTTGGCGTTCTGGGTCGCGGCGGTCGCGCCGGTGCCATAGCCCTGATAGGTCTCGGTAATGCTCTCGTCCCGCTTGTTGCGGGAATAGGACAGGTCGGCGACCAGCGTGGTCGATTCGCCCAGCGCGAGCTCGTTGTTCCAGCCCACCGAGAACAGCTTGTCGTCGCGGGTGTTGTAATCGTTGCGCAGCTGCGGCGCGACGCCGTTGGTGGTGCCGGTAACGCCAACGCTGGTGCCGCCGATGGTGGTGGTGCCGACATTGGTGAAAGTCTGGCTATCGGCCCAGACGTTGGAGAACCACTGCGAACCGCGCATCACCTCGCGCTGCTTGAAGCGCGAGTAGTAGAGATCGAGCGTGGAGTGGATTGCTTCGCTCGGTTCGAATTCCAGGATGCCGATCAGCGCGTCGCGCTTGTTCTCGCGCGAGTAGGCGAACACTTCCTGGCCGGTGACGAACGAGGATGAGCGCGCACCCGCCGGGCTGATGTTGCCATCGATCCCGCAGCAGAACGTTTCGTAGTTGTAGAGCTTGGTGTGGCGGGTCTGGGTCGGGCTGTCGAGGTGGGCATAGCCCAGCGCCCAGCCAAGCGTGCCAGCCTCGTTCTGGCCGATCCAGCTGGCGCTGCCGCGCCAGCCCCAGTTGCGCACGTCGTCGTTCAGCTTGCCGCCGGTGTTGAGTTCGCCGCGCAGGTTGAGCGCGATGGCGGTCTTGCCATATTCCAGCGGGCGCACGGTGCGCAGGTCGGCCGAACCGGCCAGACCCATGCCGGCGATGCTGGCGTCCGGCGTCTTGTAGATCACGACGCTGCTCAGCAGTTCCGACGGATACTGGTCAAACTCGACCGAGCGGTTGTCGCCCGAACTGGCCTGCTGGCGGCCATTGAGCAGCGTGGTGGTGAAGTCGGGCGAGAGCCCGCGCAGCGAGATCACCTGCGCACGGCCATTGACGCGCTGGGCGGCAAGGCCCGGCAGGCGCGCGATCGATTCCGCGATCGACTGGTCGGGCAGCTTGCCGATGTCTTCCGCCGAAACGGCTTCGACGATGCTGTCGGCGTTGCGCTTGGTGTTGACCGAGTTGGCGATGGAGAAGCGGATGCCGGTGACCAGGATGCCGCCATCCTCGTCCGTCACTTCGGCCGCGTCGGTGCCCGGCGCATCCTGCGCCAGAGCCTGCGGCGCGAATGCCGCCAGAGCAAGCGCGGAAGCCGCGGTCAGCCCGAAACGATACGTGCGCGGCAGCCGGACGCCAGCGTCACGCGAATCAACCCTCAATGCCATTCGATCCCCTCCATGAAGCGCGGATTTCCGGGATGTTCGCTCGTTTCACCAGAGCCCTGGTGGCTGGAACAATTGGAAGCGCTTCCAATTTCATGCCGGAAACGATGCCGCACGTCAATAGGAAGCGCTTCCAATGCGATTATTGCAGAGCCATTCCGCTGGAATCGCGCGGCACCAGATGGTGCGGGACGATCTCGTGCAGCGGCGGCGCGGCCGGATCGGGCGGGCTGCCGCCGGCCAGTTGGGCCAGCCGTTCGACCGCGCGCTCGCCCATCTTGCGCAGCGGCTGGTGGATCGTGGTGAGCGGCGGCCAGACGATTTCGGACACCGGCGTATCGTCGAACCCGGTGATCGCGATGTCCTGCGGAATGCGCAGCGCCGCCTTGTGCGCGGCCAGCAGCGCGCCCGCCGCCATGTCGTCGTTGGCGCAGACCAGCGCGGTGATCGTGCGGTCCGGCCCCAGCAGCCGCTGCGCGCAGTCGAGGCCTGAGCGGAACGTGAAATTCCCCCGCTCCGCCTGCACCGCGCTGGCCGGAATGCCGGCTTCGGCCAGGGCGGCCAGAAACCCGTCATAGCGCCCTTCGGCAGAGCGGTGCTGCGCCGGCCCCTTGATGAAGCCGAACGCGCGGTGGCCCTGCGCCAGCAGGTGCGCGGCCATGTCGTGCCCGGCGCGCTCCTCGTCGATGCCGATCGTTTCGACCAGCGCCTGGCTTTCCGGCCCGGCGGCGATGCCCACCACCCTGCAATCCTGCGCCGCCAACGCGCGCAGCAGCGCCGGATCGTCCGCGAACGGCGGGGTCAGGATCACACCGTTGCACTGGTCATCCGCCGCCTGCGCCAAAATCTGCCGGGCGGCGTGGGGATCGTTCTGGTTGACCACGTGGGTAATCAGCTGCGCCCCCAGCCGCGCCGCCGCGCGGGTCGCGCCCAGTTCCAGCGCGGAGCTGAAGTAGGAATTCGGCTCGCTATCAAAGTCCGACGCGTGGACCAGCACGAAGCGCAGCGCCTTCTTGCCCGCCAGCTGGCGCGCCTGCGGGTTGACGCGAAAGCCCAGCTGCTCGACCGCGCGCAGCACCTTGTCCCGCACTTCGGCGCGGACGTTGGGCTGGTTGTTGAGCACGCGCGACACCGTGGTCCGGGCCACACCGGCCAGGGCGGCGACATCGTCGATGGTCGATTTGCTCACTGCCCGGAAAATCTCTGTCCAATGCCCCTGGGACGCAATGTCGCAATCAATCGCCGCCTTGGCAAGCCGCGCGCGCCGAATTGGAAGCGTTTCCGCGCAGTGGCAGGATGAGGTCCGCGATCACCGGGAAATGGTCCGACGCCACCCGCCCGTCAAAGTGCTCGGCCAGCGCGTGCCAGCGCCGCACGGCAATGCCGGGGCCGGTCAGCACGTGATCGATCAACGCGCCTTTGGCAGGCACCGCCTGAAACGCGTTGAAGCTGATCGAGCTGCCTTGCGCGTGCCGCCCCGCCACCGCGCGGGCATCGCGCAGTCCGCCTTCGGCCAGCAGCGCTTGCAGCGAGGGTTCGGCCAGCGCGGCGTTGAAATCGCCCAGCACCACCAGCGCCTCGCCGCGCTGGCGGTTGGCGGTGATCCAGCGGGCGATCTGGCGCGCGCTTTCCAGCCGCGCCTGCGTGCCGACGTGGTCCCAGTGGGTGTTGAGCGCCAGCACCCGCGCGCCATCGCCGCGCCGCCGCAGATGCGCGAAAGTCACGATCCGGGGGAACGCCGCATCCCACCCGCGCGAGGTCTTGTCCGGCGTGGGCGAGAGCCAGAACTGGCCCTGTGCCCGCACCGCAAAAACCGCGCGCGCAACGAACAGCGGCGATGCTTCGCCCGCCGTGCCATCGCCGTCGCGTCCGCCGCCGATCCGGACATGGCCGGGCAGGGCAGCCTCAAGATCGGCCAGCTGGCCCGGCACGACTTCCTGAAACCCGACAATCGCGGGCCGCAGCAGGTCCACTTGCGCCAGCAGCAAATCGCGCCGCAGTTCCCAGCGGTTGGGACCGTCGGCAGGGGTGTCGAGCCGGATGTTGTAGGTCATCACCCGCACATCTGCCCCGCAGCGCGGCGCGGCCAGCGCGGGCGCGGACAACAGCGCCAGGGCGAGCGCCAGCAGGCGGATCACATGCGCCCTTCTTCGCGGGCGCGCCGGCCATAGACGGCCTCGAACAGCGGGGAGGCCATCAGTGTGGTGACGATCGCCATGACCACCAGGATCGCGAACAGCCCCGGCTCGATGATCCCGCGCTGCAACCCGATGTTGATGATGATCAGTTCCATCAGCCCGCGCGCGTTCATCAGCGCGCCAATGCCCATCGCCGTCGCATGGTCATGCCCGGATAGCCGCGCGGCAAGGTAGCACGCCCCGCCCTTGGCCAGAATTGACGCCGCCAGAATCGCAAGCGCCGCACCGGCCAGCGCCAGATTGTCGACCACCTGCAACTGGGTGTTGAGGCCGGAAAAGGTGAAGAACATCGGCAGCAGGAACACCGTGGTGAACGGCTCCAGCTTGGCGCGCAGCTCCTCGGCAAAGGGCCCGCGCGGCATCGCCGTGCCCAGCAGGAAGCCGCCGAACACCGCGTGAATCCCCGCCGCGTCCATGAAGAACGCGGATAGCAGGAACAGCACCAGCACCGTGCCGAGCAGCCCGCCGCCGATCTCGCCCTGCCGGGCATGGATTGCGCCCAGCCGCGCCAGCAGCGGCGGCGCGATCCACACCATCACCACCGCGAACGCCAGCCCGCCACCGACCGCCCGCCACGCCAGCGACGCGCCTTCGCCCAGGCTGGCCAGCACCAGCGCGACCACGATCCACGCCCCAGCATCGCCAATCGCGCCGGACGACAGCGACAGCGTGCCCAGCTTGGTATGCGCGATGCCGCGTTCGTGGATGATCCGCGCCAGCATCGGAAACGCCGTGATCGCAATCGCCGCGCCCAGGAACAGCGCTGCCTGCGCCTCGCCCACGCGCGGGGTGAACAGCCCGTCGATCCCCATCAGCCAGGGCACCATCAGCGCGGCAACCGCGAACGGCGCGGCCATGCTGCCGAACGCCACCGCTGCCGCCGACCGGGCGCTGGAGCGGAACTCGTCCTTGTCGAACGTCAGCCCGACGATGAACATGTAGAGCCCCACGCCCAGCTGCGCGCCGACGTAGAGCACCTTCTTCGATTCTTCCGGAAACAGCGCCGCTTCGATCTGCGGGGCCAGCAGCCCCAGCACCGATGGGCCGAGCAGCACCCCGGCGATCATTTCCCCCACCACTTGCGGCTGGTTCAGCCAGCGCTGCGCGGCCAGGCCGACCAGGCGGCACGCCGCGATGATCGCGGCAAGTTGCAGGAAGAACATGATGCTGAGCTGGGCGGCGGTCATGGGCGGCGGGTGTATGCGGCTGGCCGGGTCTTGGAAAGACCGCACTTCGGTGCAGACGTATTCAGGCCGCCGCGCACCCATGCATAAGAATGCAGCGCTCTGGCCTCTCCCGCACCCCGCTGCTACCCCACCGGGCATGATGACACGCTTCCCGAAGGCGCCGCGATGAGCTTCACCGCAGACCGCCTGCTGCTGTTCGGCGCCACTGGCGATCTGGCGCAGCGCATGCTGCTGCCCTCGCTCTGCGCGCTGCATGCCGACGAGCTGGTGCACGAGAACCTGCAGATCATCGGCACGGCCCGGCAGGATTTCGACGACGCCGGCTTTCGCAACTTCGCCCGCGCCGCGCTGGAAAAGTTCCTGCCCGCCGACCGGCGCGGCAGCATGGCGACATTCCTGAACCGGCTGCGCTACCAGCCGCTCGACGCCACGAACGCCGCCGGATACCAGGCCCTTGCGGCCAAGGTCGGGCCGATCGAGCAGGGGCTGGCGATCTTCCTGTCGACCGCGCCCAGCCTGTTCGAACCGACCATCGCCGGGCTGGCCGCCAGTGGGCTGACCGGTGACAAGGTGCGCATTGGCCTCGAGAAGCCGCTGGGCACCTGCCTGGAATCCAGCCGCGAGATCAACGATGCCGTCGCCCGCGCCTTTCCGGAGGAGCGCACGTTCCGGATCGACCACTACCTGGGCAAGGAAACCGTCCAGAACCTGCTGGCGCTGCGCTTTGCCAACATCCTGTTCGAACCGCTGTGGAACGGGGCGCACATCGACCACGTCCAGATCACGGTCGCGGAAACCGTCGGGCTGGAAGGGCGCGTGGGGTTTTACGACGGGGCCGGGGCGCTGCGCGACATGGTCCAGAACCACATGCTGCAATTGCTGGCGCTGGTCGCGATGGAGCCGCCCGCCAACTACAACGCCACCGCGATCCGCGACGAGAAGGTCAAGGTGCTGCGCGCGCTGCGGCTGATCGATCCGTCCGAAACCGTCACCGGCCAGTATCGCGCTGGGGCGATCGGCGGCCAGGGCGTGCCCGGCTATGACGAGGAACTGGGCAAGCCGTCCGACACGGAAACCTTCGTCGCGATCAAGGCCCACCTAGACAACTGGCGGTGGAAGGGCGTGCCGTTCTACCTGCGCACCGGCAAGCGCCTACCCGAACGCAAGACCGAAATCGTGGTGCAGTTCCGCCATGTCCCGCACTCGATCTTCGCGGGGCGCGGTGCGCGCTCGGTCCCGAACCGGCTGGTGATCGGCATCCAGCCGGAAGAAAACATCACCCTTTCGCTGATGGCCAAGGTGCCGGGGCTGGACCGCGACGGGTTCCGCCTGCGCGAAGTGCCGCTGGACATCGCCATGGCCGACGCCTTTGCCGGGCCGACCAAGCGCATCGCGTATGAACGCCTGCTGCTGGACCTGATCGAGGGCGATCAGACCCTGTTCGTCCGCCGCGACGAAGTGGAAGCGCAGTGGGACTGGATCGACGGCATCCGCGCCAGCTGGACCACGCACGAGTTGAAACCCAAACCCTACGCCGCCGGGACCTGGGGCCCCAGCGCGGCGATTGCGCTGACCGAGCGCGACGGAGTTCACTGGCATGAGTAAGCTGCACCCCGTGGTCGAGCGCGTGACCGCGCGGATCATCGACCGCTCCAAGGACCGCCGCCAGCGCTATCTGGACCTGATGGACCGCGAGGCGGAGCGCTTTCCGAATCGCAACGCGCTGTCGTGTTCCAACCTGGCCCACGGATTTGCCGCCGCGCTGGAAGACAAGGGCGCGATCAAGAGCGGGCGCGGCGCGAACCTCGCCATCGTCACCGCCTATAACGACATGCTTTCGGCCCATCAGCCCTATGGCCGCTATCCCGAAGCGATGAAAATGTATGCCCGCGAAGTGGGCGCGACGATGCAGGTGGCGGGCGGCGTTCCGGCGATGTGCGACGGCGTGACGCAGGGCCAGGACGGCATGGAACTGAGCCTGTTCAGCCGCGATACCATCGCCCTGTCGGCCGCCGTGGCGATGAGCCACGCGATGTTCGATGGCATGGCGCTGCTGGGGATCTGCGACAAGATCGTCCCCGGCCTGGTCATTGGCGCGCTGCGGTTCGGGCACCTGCCCGCGATCTTCGTGCCAAGCGGCCCGATGCCGTCCGGCCTTGCCAACAAGGACAAGCAGAAGGTCCGCCAGCTCTATGCCGAGGGCAAGGCCACCCGCGCCGACCTGCTGGAAAGCGAAAGCGCCAGCTATCACAGCCCCGGCACCTGCACGTTCTATGGCACCGCCAATTCCAACCAGATGATGATGGAACTGATGGGCCTGCACGTGCCGGGCGCATCGTTCGTGCCGCCCAACACCCCGCTGCGCTCCGCGCTGACCCGCAAGGCCGTGCACCGGCTGGCAGAGATCGGACGCGAAGGCAGCGACTATCGCCCAATGGGCCGGGTCGTGGATGAACGCGCGATCGTCAACGCATGCGTCGGCCTGCTGGCGACCGGCGGATCGACCAATCACGCGATCCACCTGCCCGCGATGGCCCGCGCCGCCGGGATCGTGCTGGATTGGCAGGACCTGGACGAATTGTCCGCGGTCGTGCCGCTGATCGCGCGCGTCTATCCCAATGGCGCGGCGGACGTGAACCATTTCCATGCGGCGGGGGGCATGGGCTATGTCATTCGCCAGCTGCTCGATGCCGGCCTTGCCCACGGCGATATCCTGACCGTGGCCGAAGGCGGCATGGCGGCCTATGCGGACGAGCCGTTCCTCGATGGCGAGGCGCTGGCCTTCCGCCCCGCCCCGGCCGTCAGCGGCGATCCTGCCGTGCTGGCGCCGGTGTCCGAACCGTTCCAGCCGGATGGCGGCATGCGGCTGGTGCAGGGCAACCTGGGCCGGGCCACGTTCAAGACCAGCGCCGTCGATCAGGTGCGCTGGACAGTGGAAGCCCCCGCGCGCGTGTTCGACAACCAGGACGCCGTGCTGGCTGCATTCAAGGCGGGTGAGCTGGACCGCGACGTGGTGGTCGTGATGCGCTTCCAGGGGCCGCGGGCCAACGGAATGCCCGAACTCCACAAGCTGACCCCGCCGCTGGGCGTGTTGCAGGACAAAGGCTTCAAGGTCGCGCTGGTGACCGACGGGCGGATGTCGGGCGCATCGGGCAAGGTTCCCGCCGCGATCCACGTCACGCCCGAGGCGCTGGGCGGCGGCGCGTTGAGCAAGGTGCAGGACGGTGACGTGATCCGCCTCTGCGCGAATAGCGGCGCGCTGGAAGTGCTCGCCGACCTGTCGGCGCGCGCGCCCGCGCAGCCCCCGGCCGAGCAGATGGGGATGGGCCGTGAATTGTTCGCCATGCTGCGCCGCCATGCCGACGGCGCGGAACAGGGCGGATCGGCCATGCTGGCGGAGGCCGGGCTATGACGACCCGGCTTGTCACCGTCGATATCGGCGGCACTCACGCGCGCTTTGCCATTGCCGAAGTGGCAGCGGACGGCGCGATCACGCTGGGCGAACCCGCCACGCTCCACACGAGCGACCACGCCAGTTTCCAGACCGCGTGGGAAGACTTCGCCCGGCAGCAGGGCGGCAGCCTGCCCGATGCGGTGGCAATTGCGGTGGCCGGGCCGGTCGGTGGAGAGGTGATCCGCTTTACCAACAACCCCTGGATCATTCGCCCCGCGCTGATCCCCGAAAAACTGGGCGCGGCACGCTATAGCGTGGTCAACGATTTCGGCGCGGTCGGCCATGCCGTGGCGCGCGCCGCGCCCGACCATTTCATTCACCTGGCCGGGCCGGACGAACCGCTGCCCGCCAGCGGCACGATCTCGATCGTCGGCCCCGGCACCGGGCTGGGCGTGGCGCACGTGTGGCGGGACGGCGGCGCATACCGCGTGCAGGCAACCGAGGGCGGGCATATCGATTTCGCCCCGCTCGACAGCATCGAGGACGCGCTGCTCGCGCGGCTGCGCCAGCGCTATCGCCGCGTTTCGGTGGAGCGCGTGGTCTCTGGCCCCGGCATCGTCGACATCTATGAAGCGCTCGCCGCGATGGAGGGCCGCGCGATCCAGCCGCTGGATGACCGCACCCTGTGGCAGCTGGGCACCAGCGGGGAAAACAGCCTCGCCGCCGCCGCCGTGGACCGGTTCTGCCTGTCGCTGGGCGCGGTCGCGGGCGATATCGCGCTGGCGCAGGGCGCTTGCGGCGTGGTGATCGCGGGCGGGCTGGGCCTGCGCATCCGCGACACGCTGCTGCAATCCGGATTTGCCAGCCGTTTCCGCGCCAAGGGGCGCTTCGAAGGACTGATGGCTGGCCTGCCAGTCAAACTGATCACCCATCCGCAGCCGGGCCTGTTTGGCGCCGCCGCTGCCTTTGCATCGGAACACCTGAAATGAGCCGTATCGAAGATATCATGCTGATGGCCCCGGTCATCCCGGTCCTGACCATCGAGGAAGTCGCCCACGCGCGCCCGATTGCCGAAGCGCTGGTCGCGGGCGGCCTGCCCGTGCTGGAAGTGACGCTGCGCACCTCGACCGCGCTCGACGTGATCCGCGAAATGAAGCAGGTTCCCGGCGCGATTGTCGGTGCGGGCACCGTGCTGAACGAGTATGCGCTGGACGACGCGCTGACCGCCGGCAGCGAATTCATCGTCTCCCCCGGCCTGACCGAAAGCCTGGCGAAGGCCGCGATTGCCGCCAACGTGCCGTTCCTGCCGGGCACCGCAACCCCGTCCGACATCATGCGCGGGCTGGACCTGGGGCTGGACCGGTTCAAGTTCTTCCCGGCCGAGGCCAATGGCGGCATCCCCGCGCTGAAGGCCATTGCCGCGCCGTTCGGCTCGGTCCGGTTCTGCCCCACCGGCGGCATCCGCGCCGCCACCGCGCCCGACTGGCTGGCGCTGGACGCGGTGCTGTGCTGCGGCGGCTCGTGGCTGGTCCCGGCGGGCGAACCGGATGTCGCCGCCATCGAAGCGGCGGCACGGGCTGCGGCGGCGTTCGCGCGCTAAACCCCCGCCTCCAGCGCCAGCAGCGCGAACGTGGCGAGCCAGTGTTCGCCCATGTAATCGTCCGCCAGGTGCGGCAGCGCGGCGGCCAGGTGCCGCTCCGCCGCCGCGCGGGCGACGGGGACAACCGCATGATCCGCCGGCAGCGCCGCAGCGATCTCGCGCCAGCACCACGCGCGGCTGAGATTCAGCCCGTCAAGATGCGCGATCTTGCCGTCGCTGCGGTCTGACACCGTGGCGGGGGTGAACAGCGTGGCGGGCTGCTGCCCCGCACAGTCCGGCAGGAAGCCATCGAACCACGCGGCGAAATCCGCGCTCAGCACCCGGCTCATCACCAGCGCCTCGCACAAGGCAGAGGACAGGAATTCGTCGCCGCCCGGCTCCCACGCCTGACAGGCCCGGTCCCCGCCGAACCAGCCCTGCACCCGCGCATCGATCAGGCTGACCAGCGCCGGGTCGCGCTCCACTGCCCAATCGCGCGCCAGTGTCAGTGCGAAGGCGGAATTGTAATGCGTGCCGACCCGGATCGGATAGGTCTGGAGCGGCAGGAAATCGTGCAGCCGCTGCGCAAAGGCTCGCGCGAACGGTTCTGCCAGCGCCGCCCATGGCGCATCGTGCCGCGCCAGTTCGGCGTGGAGTGCCAGCGCCCAGCCCCAGCCATAGGGCCGCTCGAACCCGCGCGCCGATGGCCGGGCGAGGTAGGCCGTTTCCGCCGCCCAGTTCGCAGCCGTGAACACCCGCCCGGCATGGGCGCGCACCGCCGCCGCTTCTGGCAGATCCGGGAACCGCCGGGCGAGGCGCAGCACTTGCCAGTAGCCATGCACGCACGAATGCCAGTCAAAGCTGCCGTGGAAGATCGGGTGCAGCGCGCTGGGGCTTTGCACATCTTCAGGGCCGTCCAGCACGTGATCCAGCTTGTGCGGATATTCGCGGCCCAGATGGCCCAGGGTCAGCGCCATGAAGCGCGCGGCGGTATCGGCGGTGAGGTCGGTCATGGGAAAGCCAGCCAGTAGATCAGGGCGATGTTGACGATCAGCAGCGGCAGCGCGGTGCCGATCTGCGCCTTCACCACCGCGTTGCGGTCATCCAGTTCCAGCAGCGCGGCCGGGACGATGTTGAAGTTCGCGGCCATGGGCGTCATCAGCGTGCCGCAGAAGCCCGCCAGCATCCCGATGGCGCTGACGATCGCCGGGTCGCCCTGGTACTGGTGGATCAGCAATGGCAAGCCGATCGCCGCCGCCATCACCGGGAACGCGGCAAAGGCATTGCCCATCACCATCGTGAACAGCGCCATGCCCAGGCCATAGGCGATCACCGCGCCCAGCAGGCTGCCAGCGGGGATCACATCGGCCATCAATGCGCCCACCACGTCACCCACACCCGCCAGCGCGAACACCGCGCCCAGGCTGGCCAGCATCTGCGGCAGGATGCCCGCCCAGCCGACCGCGTCCATCAGGCGCCGGCCTTCCTGCAAGGGCACCGACGGCGCGGGCCGCAACCAGATTGCCCCCGCGACCAGCGCCAGCACCACGCCCAGCGCAAGGCTGACCAGCGTGACCTGCTTGGCATCGACCGCTGCGGGAAACTGCTTGAACAGGAACGTGCCCGCCAGCGCGGTGGCCGGGATGACCAGCGCCAGCAGGAACAGGCGGTTGCCGTGCCGTTCGGCGTTGGCGGCGCGTTCCTCGGCCGCGCTGCCGCCGGTCCCCTTGCCCAGCCCGCGCAACCCCGCGATGGCGACCAGCGCCAGCACCAGCAGCCCGTTGCCGAAATCGCCCAGCCGATCCCCGGCGAACATCGACACCGCCAGCAGTCCCCAGAAGCCGGTGTTGGCAAACCGGCGCGGATTGCTGGCATCGCGCGCGGACAGCAGCGCGAAGGCGGTGAAGGTCAGCCCGGCGAGGACATAGACTTGCGCCAGCCCGATCATGCCGCCCCTCCGCGCTGACGCAGTTTGCGGTCCTGTCGCCACAGCCGGAAGCCGTGGATCAGGAACGCGAAGATTGCGGTCGGGATCGCCCAGACCGACAGGTCGAACGGGGCAAGGATGATGCCCTGCTGTTCCATGAAGCCCTTCATCAGCAGGATCGAGCCGATGGCAATGAAGATGTCCTCGCCAAAGAACAGCCCGACGTTGTCGGTCGCGGCGGACATGGCCTTCACTTGTTCACGCTCAGCGTCCGAGAGCGGCCCGGTGTCCTCCGCCGCCGCTTCGGCCATCGGCGCGACCAGCGGGCGCACCGTCTGCGCATGGCCCGCCACCGAGGTCAGCCCCAGCGCCGCCGTCGCCTGCCGCAGCAGCAGGTAGCCGGTCAGCAAGCGGCCATAGGTCGCGCCTTTCAGGCCCCCGACCAGCGCACGGGCGCGTTCCTGAAGGCCGTGGCGTTCCAGCAGGCCGATCACCGGCAGCACGATCCACACCACGCTGACATAGCGGGTGTCGTTGAATGCCTTGCCGAAGGCAGAGACGATGGCAACCAGGTCCAGCCCGGCCGCCAGCCCCGTCGCCAGCGCGGCGCTGACCACCACCAGCAGCGGATTGAACCGCAGCACGAACCCGGCGACCATCACCACGATGCCGGACAGAACCCAGTAGTTCATAATTCGCCGTATCCTCCGCCGCCCGGTGTTTCGATCACGATCACATCGCCCGCCGCCACATGCACGCTGGCGGTTGAATCCAGTACCTCCACCGCGCCGGACACCCGCTGAACGCTGGTGCGCCCGCAGGCCCCGTCCGCTCCGCCAGCCAGGCCGAACGGCGGCACCTTGCGCCGGTTGGAGAGGATGCCCGCCTCCATCGGCTCCAGAAACCGCAGCCGCCGCACCGCGCCGTCGCCGCCCCGGTGTGCGCCCGCGCCGCCCGATCCGCGCCGGATCGAAAATTCCTCCAGCAGCACCGGAAAGCGCGTTTCCAGCACTTCGGGATCGGTCAGGCGGCTGTTGGTCATGTGGGTCTGCACCGCGCTGGCGCCGTCAAAGTCCGGCCCCGCGCCCGCACCGCCCGCGATGGTTTCGTAATACTGGTAGCGGTCGGTGCCGAAGGTGAAGTTGTTCATCGTCCCCTGCGCCGCCGCCATCGCCCCGAACGCGCCGAACAGCGCGTCGGTCACGGCCTGGCTGGTCTCGACATTCCCCGCGACCACCGCCGCCGGATAGCGCGGGCGCAGCATCGATCCTTCGGGGACCACGATCGTCACCGGGGCCAGGCACCCCTCGTTCATCGGGATCGGATCGTCGATCATGGTGCGCAGGACATACATCACCGCCGCCCGCACGACCGAGAACGGGGCGTTGAAATTGCCGGGCAGCTGCTCGCTCGTCCCGGTAAAGTCGATGGTGACGTGGCGCGCGGCGTGGTCCACCCGCACCGCGACACGGATCACCGCGCCGTTGTCCATCGCATAGGCGAACGTCCCGTCCGCCAGCCGCCCGACCAGCCGCCGCACGGCTTCTTCGGCATTGGCGTGGACGTGGCGCATATAGGCGGCGACCACAGCGCGGCCATGTTCGGCGCAGGCCCGCTCCAGCCCTGCCGCGCCGCGCGCACAGGCGGCGACTTGCGCGGCAAGGTCCGCGATGTTCTGATCGACGTTGCGCGATGGCAGCGGCCCGGCGGAGAGCAGCGCGCGCAGCTCGTCCTCGCAGAACCGGCCTTCATCGACCAGCAGGACGTTATCGAGCAGCACGCCCTCGTCCGCGATGCTGCGGCTGCTGGGCGGCATCGAACCCGGCGCAATCCCGCCGACATCGGCGTGATGGCCACGCGCCGCGACGAAGAAATCGGGGGCAGCGCTGGCGTCATCGACGAACACCGGCATGACCACGGTAATATCGGGCAAGTGCGTGCCGCCCGCATAGGGCGCGTTGAGGACATAGGCATCGCCGCGCCGCACCCCGCGCCCGTCGCGGGCATCGGCACGCTCGCGCAGCACCGCCTGCACGCTTTCCCCCATCGATCCCAGATGCACCGGCATGTGCGGCGCATTGGCCACCAGCCGCCCGTCCGCATCGAACAGCGCGCAGGAGAAATCGAGCCGTTCGCGGATATTGACCGAAGTGGCGCTGCGCGCCAGCGCGCTGCCCATTTCCTCGGCAATCGCCATGAACAGCCCGTTGAAGATTTCCAGCCGGACCGGGTCCGCTTCCGTCCCGCTGGCCACCGCCACCGCGCGCGGGGCATGGCGGGTGAGGCGCAAGGTGCCATCGCCATCGACCGTGAGCCGCCAGCCCGGTTCGACCACGGTCGTCGCCAGCGCGTCGATCACGATCACCGGGCCGTCGGCGGTGAACCCTGCCGCCAGCGCCGCGCGGTCCCACACCGGGGTGTCCTGCGCTGCCCCGGCCAGATAGCAGGTTTCCCGTCCCAGCGGCGTTCCCGTTTCAGCGGGCAGCGGCCAGGCGATCTGGGCGGCGGTGATATCCTCGGCCACGGCTTCCACCCGCACCCGGTCCACCACCAGCGCGCCCGCGCCGTCATAGCCGAACTGCGCGCGGTGGGCGGCGGTAAAGGCGGCGGCGAGCTCGTCGACCGGCCCCGGCGGCAGTTCGATGGCGTTTTCCGATCCCTCGCGGCGCAGGAACACGCTCGCTTCGACCCGGCTGGGAGCAGTGCCCAGCTGCCCCGCCGCCTCGTCCGCCAGCGCGGCGCGAATGTCCTCGACTGCCGCCTCGACCCCGGCCACCAGCGGCAGGCCCAGCGTGCGTTCGCGCACCGCGGCCTCGCTCGCCAGCCCCATGCCATAGGCGGAGAGCACCCCGGCGAGCGGGTGGACCAGCACCGTATCGATCCCCAGCGCATCGGCCACCAGACAGGCGTGCTGGCCGCCCGCGCCGCCGAAACAGGCCAGCGCATAGCCGGTCACGTCATGCCCGCGCGCGACGGATATCTGCTTGATCGCGTGGGCCATGTTCGCAACGGCGATCTGGATGAACCCCTCGGCCAGCGCCTGCGGCGTCAGGCTCTGCCCGGTTTCGGCGGCGATCTGCGCGGCGAGGTCCGCGAACTGGCGCTCCACCACCGCGCGGTCGAGCGGCTGGTCGCCGGTCGGGCCGAACAGGTGCGGGAAGTGGTCGGGGATCAGCTTGCCCAGCATCACGTTGCAGTCGGTCACCGTCAGCGGCCCGCCGTTCCGGTAACACGCCGGACCCGGCACCGCGCCCGCGCTTTCGGGGCCGACCACCAGCCGCCCGGCATCGAACCGGCAGATCGATCCGCCCCCCGCCGCGACGGTGTGGATGCGCAGCATCGGCGCACGGATGCGGACATTGGCGACGCGGGTTTCGCTGTCGCGCTCGAACGTCCCGGCAAAGTGGCTAACGTCGGTGGACGTGCCGCCCATGTCGAACCCGATCACCCGCGCCGCGCCCGAGCTTTCTGCCGTCTTGGCCATGCCGACGATCCCGCCAGCCGGGCCGGACAGGATCGCATCCTTGCCCCGGAACCGCGCGCCGCCCGTCAACCCGCCGCTGCTCTGCATGAACAGTGGGCGGATGTGGCCGCCCAGCTGGCCGGAGAACTGCTCGACATAGCGCCGCAGCACCGGCGAGAGATAGGCGTCGACCAGCGTCGTATCCCCGCGCCCGATCAGCTTGATCAGCGGGGCGACCTCGTGGCTGACGGATACTTGCGTGAACCCTGCGGCGCGGGCCAATTCCGCCAGCCGCGCTTCGTGCGCGGGATAGCGATAGCCGTGCATCAGGACGATCGCGATGGAGCGCAGCCCGTCCGCCACGGCGGCGGCAAAGGCAGTGCTGGCGGCGGCTTCGTCCAGCGCGCGGACCACGGTTCCGGCGGCATCGACCCGCTCGTCAATCTCGATCACGCGGGCGTGGGGCGGCTGCGGCAGGTCGATCTTTCGCACGAAAAGTTCGGGCCGGTCCTGCGTGCCGATCCGCAGCGCATCACCAAAGCCGCGCGTGATCGCCAGAACGGTCGGCTCGCCCTTGCGTTCCAGCAGGGCGTTGGTGGCAACCGTGGTGCCCATCCGCACCTCGGCCGGAGGCAGCGGCCCATCCCCCGCCCCGGTCAGTTGCCGGATCGCATGGGCGGCGGCATCGGCCGCGCGGTTGGGGTCTTCGGACAGCAGCTTGGCGGTCAGCACCCGGCCAGCGGGATCGCGCGCGACGACATCGGTGAAGGTGCCGCCGCGGTCGATCCAGAATTGCCAGCGCGGCGACGGGGAAATGCTCATCCCCCCGTCATAGCCGCTGCGCCGCGCCTTTCAATCAGGTGCAATCAATCGCGGATGGCAATGGCATCCGCCGGGGTGACCACGATCACCACGCGGCGGTTTTCCGCGCGGCCTTCCTCGGTGGCGTTATCGGCAATCGGGTCCGTCTCGCCCATGCCCATCGGGCGCACCGCGGCTTCAGGCAGACCGCCCGCCACCATCGCCGCCTTGACCGTCGCGGCGCGGCGTTCGGACAGCTGCTGGTTGTATTCCGCGCTGCCGGTGGAATCGGTGTGCCCTTCCACGGTTGCGCCATTGATCCCGACACTGGTCAGGCTGCGCGTCAGCTTGTCCAGCGTTGCCGCCATTTCCGGCATCAGATCGGCCTTGTCGACCTCGAACAGCAGGCGATCGGCAATATCGAGCTCAAAGTTCTCGCCGACCGGCTTGAACCCCTGCTCGGTCAGCAAGGCCACCTGCCGGGCCGAAAAGGCCGGTTTGGACGGCGTCGTCTGGCACGCGGCCAGCAGTGCCATCAGGAAAATCAGCAACCCGTTACGCATTCTCAATCCCCTCAAATCCGGCGGACCGGCGACCCCGCTTGCGCAAGTACATCTCCGCATCCGCCCGCCGCAGCAAATCCTGCGGCGAAACCCCGTCATCGGGATAAACCGCCACGCCGATGCTGAGCGTCGCCGTGGCAAACAACCCGTTCGGCAGGCGGAACGGCCGTTCCATTGCCTTGTCGATCCGGGCACTGACCGCGTCCACGTGGGCGCGATTGTAGAAGGGCGCCAGCACGACCGCGAATTCATCGCCGCCCAGCCGGAAGGCGTGGTCGACGTGGCGGATGCTCTGGCGCAGGCGCTCGGCCACGGCGATCAGCGCGGCATCGCCGCATTCGTGGCCGTGGCGGTCGTTGATGTCCTTGAAGTTGTCGACGTCGAGATAGAGGACCGCAAAGCTGGTCCCGCTGCGCACGGAATTGCCGATGGCATCGCCCAGCGTCTGTTCGAACAGCACCCGGTTGCCCAGCCCCGTCAGCGCATCGTGAGTCGCCCGGCGGGCCAGTTCGGCGTTCTCGGACTTCAGCCCCGCGTGCCAGCCCTGCAATTCGGCCAGCAGCGCGTTGAAATCCTGCCCGAAGCGGTCGATCTCCGCGATGCCGGACGATGGCACACGCTTGTCGAACGCGCGGTCGCTGCGGACCGCGTGGGCCACATCGGCCACGTGATCGAGCGGGCCGATCACGTCCTTTTGCAGGCGCTGCGCCAGGATGCGCGTGGCCAGCACCGTCAGCCCCAGGCACGACAGCGCGATGATCGTTCCGGCCAGGATATACCGCAGGATGCCCTCGGAATTGCCGAAGATCCGCACTTCCCCGATCACCACGTCACCGCGCCGGATCGGGGCCAGTGACGGGCGGGGCCAGATCACGCCGTTGGCGGCGTGGGTGATGGGCGAATGGAAATCGGCATGGGAATGCTGCCAGCGCGCCAGCACGCGGCCTGCCGGATCGCGCACTTCCACGCTATCCACCCCGCTGACCGCCGCGACCGAGACGACGCCTTCGCGGATCGCCCCCTGATCGCCGAACACCACTGCCGGTTCGACCGTGTAGCTGACCGTGCGGGCCAGCAGGTCAAGATTGCGCTGGGCATAGTTGCGGATCACGATCCCGCCGCTGACCACCAGGCTGGCCGCCGCCAGCGCCACCGCGAACAGGATCAGGCGCAGATGCACCCGGCCGAGGATCTGGGCCAGCGTGGGCAGCGCGGCTGCCGGAGCGACTTCAGGCGCCTTCGTTTTCTGGGGAGTCGCCATCGCTCAGCGCCCTCCCTGCGAGATGCGCAGCACGCGCGGATCGACTTTCAGCCCGGACCGGGCAATCGCGTCGATGTTCATCCGGAATGTCGCCGCCTGCGGTGTGAACAGCAGGCAGAACATCGCCTGGCTGCGGCAATCGGGATCGGCCTCGGCAATGGTCAGCACCCCGCGCCCGCGCGCCTGCGCGGTCAGCGCGCGCATTTCCGGCAGGCTCATGCGGCCGATGTAAAGGGAATCGCACACACCGGGGGTGAACGCCGTCGCCGCCACGGTCTGCCGGTCGATCAGGCGGCCATCGGCCAGCCGCAAACCGTCCAGCCCATCCGCATGACTGACCGGGCCGACCACGCACAAGGTCACCGGATTCTCGCGGCGCGGCCAGGTGGTATATTCGGTGATCGATTGCACGATCCGCCCGACCGGACCGGCAAAGACGCTGCCCGGACTGCTCGCAACCGGCACGAGCGCAAGGTCCGTCGCGCCCGTCAACGGCACGACGGCCAGCGCCAACAGCGCAGCCCGCAAACGATTGGCAACGTTCATCTCGACCCTGATCCTTGCCAGACCAACCCCGCCCTTTGCCCGAAACTATCGTAAACGCAAGGAATTCCGGGCGTTCCGTTTACCTGAAACCAACCATCGCCGCCCCGTCCGCACTGCCGGATTGGTTTCTATCGTAACCAGTGCTAGGAGGCCGGAAAGTCCTGTTGCCGGAGAAACCGCCTTGTCCGCCCCGCAGTCCGCCCCGCAGCCTGTCTCGCTGAACCGCACCCCCTTGCGCCGCGCCTATCGCATGGAAGAGGAGGCCTGCCTGGCCGAACGGCTGCTGCAGGCCGCCCCCGCCAGCGCGGTCCATCCCGCCGCGCAGGCGCTGGCCGCGCGGCTGGTCATGGGCGCGCGGGCGCACAAGGCCAGCGGGCTGGACGCGTTCCTGCAGACCTATGGGCTGGGGACCGAGGAAGGCATCGCGCTGATGTGCCTGGCCGAAGCGCTGCTGCGCGTGCCGGACGCCGCCACCGCCGACGCGCTGATCCATGACAAGCTGGCCGGGATCGACTGGTCGGAACGGATGGGCGACAGCGACAGCACGTTCGTCAACGCCGCCACGTTCTCGCTGATGCTGACGGGGCAGGTGCTGCAACAGCGGCGCGAGGCGGCGGGCGGGCTGGGTGCCAGCCTGAAGCGCGCGGTCGGGCGGCTGGGCGAGCCGGTGATCCGGCAGGCGACCTTGCAGGCGATGAAGATTCTGGGCGGCCAGTTCGTGTTCGGCCGGACCATCGAAGAAGCGCTCGCCCGCGCCGCACCGGAGCGTAAGGAAGGGCTGACTCACAGCTTCGACATGCTGGGCGAAGCGGCGATGACTTTTGCCGATGCGGAACGTTACCGCCATTCCTACGCCGCCGCGCTGGACCGGATCGCGGCGGAGGCGGGCGAAGGCGTGGTCCGCTCCCCCGGCATTTCGGTGAAGCTGTCCGCGCTCTATCCGCGCTATGACTTCTATCACGCCGAAGCCGCGAAAGCCGCGCTGGTGCCGATGCTGCGCGATCTGGCGGCGAAGGCGCGCGATGCCGACATTCACTTTACCATCGACGCCGAAGAGGCCGAGCGGCTGGAACTGTCGCTGGACATCATTGAAGCGCTGGTGGCCGACGACAGCCTGTTCGCGGGCGGCTGGCAGGGGTTTGGCCTGGCGCTGCAAGCCTACCAGAAGCGCGCGGTGCCGCTGGTCGACTGGGTGGCGCAGCTGGCGCGGCGGCACGGGCGGCGGATCATGGTCCGGCTGGTCAAGGGCGCGTACTGGGACAGCGAGATCAAGCTGGGGCAGGTCGGCGGCCACGGCGATTACCCGGTATTCACCCGCAAGGTCGCGACCGACGTGTCCTACCTCGCCTGCGCCGCGCGGATGCTGGCGGCGAGCGACGCGATCTATCCTGCGTTCGCCACCCACAACGCCTATACCGTGGGTGCGATCAAGGCGCTGGCAGGCAGCGCGCAGTTCGAATTCCAGCGACTGCACGGCATGGGCGAGGACGTCTATGCCGAACTCGCCCGGATCGAGGCGGCGGACGGCCAGCCCCGCACCCCGGTGCGGATTTACGCCCCGGTCGGCGGGCACAAGGAACTGCTGGCCTATCTGGTCCGCCGCCTGCTGGAAAACGGCGCGAATTCCTCGTTCGTCAACCGCATGGCCGATGCCGAAGTGCCGGTGGCGGACCTGACCGGCGATCCGGTCGCGGAACTCGCCGCGCTGACCCCGCGCCGCAATCCGGCGATACCGCTCCCCACAGCGCTGTTCGCCCCGCGCGCCAACAGCGCGGGCGTCGATCTGGCCGACCCGCTGGTGCGTGAACCCCTGCCGGAAAGCATGGCCGAACTGAGCGACTTTTCCGGCTGGACCGCCGCCCCCACCGCCGAAGCCGCCCCCGCCGCCGCGCCGCGCCCCGTCACCTGCCCGCATGACCGGACCATCGTGGTCGGCCATTGCCGCGATGCCCGGCCAGACGAAGTCTCCACCATGATCGAACGCGCGCTCAGCGCTCAGCCGGAATGGGACGCGCGCGGCGGCGCGGCGCGAGCCGAACTGCTCGCAGCCGTGGCCGACGCCTATGAAGCGCACCGCGATGCCTTCCTCTCGCTCTGCCAACGCGAGGCCGGCAAGACCCTGACCGACGCGGTGCTGGAACTGCGCGAGGCGGTCGATTTCCTGCGCTATTACGCCGCCGAAGCGCGCCGCCTGTTCACGCCAGAGGGCGAGGCGCTGCCCGGCCCAACGGGCGAGAGCAACCGCCTGACCCTGCATGGGCGCGGGGCGTTCGTGGCGATTGCGCCGTGGAACTTCCCGCTGGCGATCTTCACCGGGCTGATCGCGGGGCCGCTGGCGGCGGGCAACACCGTGCTGGCCAAACCGGCCGAGCAGACCCCGCTGATCGCGGACCTCGCCGTGCGGCTGTTCCGCGAAGCCGGGATGCCGGACGGCGTGGTCCAGCTGGTCCCCGGCGACGGCACGGTCGGCGCCATGCTGACCGGCGATCCGCGCATTGCGGGCGTGGCCTTCACCGGCTCGACCGAAACCGCCCGCGCGATCAACCGCAGCCTCGCCAGCCGCGACGGGCCGCTGGCGCAGTTCGTCGCGGAAACCGGCGGGCAGAACGCGATGATCGTCGATTCCTCCGCCCTGCCCGAACAGGTCACGCGCGATGTGGTCGCCTCCGCGTTCCAGAGCGCGGGCCAGCGTTGCTCCGCGCTGCGGGTGCTGTACCTGCAGGATGATATCGCCGACGCCATGCTGGAGATGATCCGCGGCGCGTTCGAGGCGCTGGTGATCGGCGATCCCGAAGACCTGACCACCGACGTTGGCCCGGTCATCGATGCCGAGGCCAAGGCGGCGCTGGACGCGCACGTCGCGGCGATGCGTGCCGCCGGGCACACCGTGTGGCAGCGCGAATTGCCGCAAGGCTGCGACCGCGGCACGTTCGTTGCCCCGGCGATCATCCAGATCGACAGCATCCGCCAGCTGGAGCGCGAGCACTTCGGCCCGGTTCTGCACGTCGCGCGGTTCGCCGCCGCTGACCTCGAACAGGTCATCGCCGATATCAACGCGGTCGGTTACGGGTTGACGCTGGGCATCCACACCCGGATCGACAACACCCGGCGGCTGGTGCAGGCGCGCGCCAAAGTCGGCAACCTCTATGTCAACCGCAACCAGATCGGCGCGGTCGTGGGCAGCCAGCCGTTCGGCGGCGAAGGCCTGTCCGGCACCGGCCCGAAAGCGGGCGGGCCGCACTATGTCGCGCGCTTCGCGACCGAGCGGGTGGCCTGCATCGACACCACGGCGGCGGGGGGCAAGGCCAGCCTGATGGCGGGCGGGTAGGCCGCCTACCGACTGACGAATGTGAGAGGGTGCCGATTCAGCCCTTGCCCTTGTTAATCGCCCGGTTAAACTGCCCGCCGGGAGATACTGATGGACAAGGCTACTTACGACCGGCTGCTGGCCAAAGCGCAGCGCACGTCACACCTGTTTACGTTTGACGAATTCCTGCGGTTCTGGGCCGCCGACCGGCCCGAGCGGCTGGCGATGGAAGGCGACGACCTTCGGTTCGACTATGCCGGGCTGGAAGACGCCACGGCGCGCGTCGCCAGCGCGCTGCTGGCGATGGGGCTGACCAAGGGGGACCGGATTTGCTGGTTCGGCAAGAACAGCGCGACCTATTTCACGCTGTTCTTTGGCGCGGCGCGCGCTGGCGTGGTGATGGTGCCGATCGGCTGGCGTCTGGCCGAACCCGAAGCGGCCTTCATCATCGACAACGCCGAAGCCAAGCTGCTGTTCCTGGGCGACGGGTTCGAAGGCGCCGCCGCGACGCTGGGCGCGCGGCCCGGCCTGATGCGCTGCTTCACGGCGGACGAGGCCCGCAAACTAATCACCGACAGCCCCCGCACGGAATTTGCCCCGTCAGGCGCGGATGAGGCGGTGCTGCAACTCTATACCTCTGGCACCACCGGCAACCCCAAGGGCGCGGTGCTGTCCAACCGCAACCTGTTCGGGCTGCGCAAGGCCAGTCTGGACAACCCGCAACCCCACACCCTGTGGGACGAGGACGAGGCCGTACTGGTGGCCATGCCCTGCGCCCACATCGGCGGCACGGGCCTGGGAGTGATGGCGCTGGCATCGGGCCTGCCCGGCGTGGTCCTGACCGAATTCGATCCGCCGCGCGTGTTCGACGCGGTCGAAAATCGCGGCGTCACCCGGTTCTTCATCGTCCCCGCCGCGCTGGCGCTGCTGCTGAACCACCCGGATTGCGCCAAGACCGATTTCAGCCGCGTGAAGTACATCCTGTACGGCGCCAGCCCGATCCCGCTGGAACTGCTGCGCGAATGCATCGCGATGTTCGGCGCGCAGTTCGTGCAGAATTACGGGATGACCGAAACCACCGGCACGATCTGCGTTCTGCCACCGGAGGATCACTCGGTCGAAGGCAACCAGCGGATGCGCTCGGCGGGCAAGCCGCTGCCGGGCGTCGAAATGATCATTCGCGGACCGGACGGCAAGCCGCTGCCCACGGGCGAGATCGGGGAAATCTGTACCCGTTCATCCAACAACATGCTGGGTTACTGGAAGCTGCCCGAAGCGACCGCCAGCACGATGGACCCGGACGGCTGGATCGCCACCGGCGACGTCGGCTACATGGACGAGGACGGCTATGTCTACATGTATGACCGCGCCAAGGACATGATCATCACTGGCGGCGAAAACGTCTATCCGGCCGAAGTCGAAAGCGGCATCTATGGCCACCCCGATGTGCTGGAAGTGGCCGTGATCGGCGTGCCGGACGAAAAGTGGGGCGAAGCGGTGAAGGCCGTCTGCGTGCCCAAGCCCGGCCACTCCATCGACGCCGACAGCATCATAAGCTGGGCGCGCGAACGGCTGGCGGGCTTCAAAGTGCCCAAGAGTGTCGACGTGATCGAGGCGCTGCCCCGCAACCCCAGCGGCAAGATCCTGCGCCGGTCGCTGCGCGAACCGTACTGGGCGGGCCGCGAACGCCAGATCAACTGAGGCGAGGCAAGCCTTAAAGCCCCGTTCCCGTTCGTGTCGAGCGAAGTCGAGACACCGCGCGCAACGTGTCTCGACTTCGCTCGACACGAACGGATAAGGTGAGAAACAACCAGAGGAGCCTGCCATGTCCGAACCCCTGCCCGGTGCCAAGGAGCACATCGACGCCGCCCTGAGCCAGTGCGCGGTGATCGATGACCTGCCCGCCGACACCCCGCTGATCCCCATCGCCAAAGTCGGCGTGATCGGCGCGGGCACGATGGGCGGCGGGATCACAATGAACTTCCTGACCGCAGGCATCCCCGTCACCATTGTCGAGCGTGAACAGGCCGCGCTGGACCGGGGCGTGGACGTGATGGGCAAGAACTATGCCGCCAGCGTCAAGCGCGGGCGGATCGAGGCGGCGGACGCTGAAGCGGCGATGGCGCGGCTGACCCCGGCGCTCGATTTCAGCGCGCTGGCGGACTGCGATCTGGTGATCGAGGCCGTCTATGAATCGATGGACGTGAAGAAGGACGTCTTCTCCCGCCTCGACGCCATTGTGAAGCCCGGCGCGATTCTGGCCAGCAACACCAGCTATCTCGACGTCGATGAAATCGCCAGCGTCACCAAGCGGCCCGAAGCGGTGCTGGGGATGCACTTCTTCTCGCCCGCCAACATCATGAAGCTGCTGGAAGTGGTGCGCGGGGCCAAGACCGGCGCGAGCCAGCTGGCCACCGTGATGCAGCTGGCCGGCAAGATCCGCAAGGTGCCCGTCGTCTCGGGCGTGTGCCACGGCTTCATCGGCAATCGGATGCTGGCCAAGCGGCAGGAACAGGCCAACGCCCTGATCATGGAAGGCGCCGCCTATTTCGACATCGATCAGGTGCTGCTGGACTTCGGCTTTCCGATGGGGCCGTTCCAGATGGGCGATCTGGCCGGCCTCGACATCGGCTGGCACCGCGATCCGTCGAAAGTCACCACCGTGCGCGAGGCGCTCTGTGCCGCCGGGCGCTGGGGGCAGAAGACCGGCAAGGGCTTCTACGACTATGACGAGAACCGCCAGCGCACCCCTTCGGCCGAAGTGCAGGCGATCATCGCCGATTTCGCCGCGCGTCAGGGCGTCCCCCAGCGCGAAGTCACGCGGGAGGAAATCTTTGAACGGCTGATCTATCCGATGATCAACGAAGGGATGCTGATCCTCGACGAAGGGATCGCCCAGCGCGCGTCGGACATCGATCTGGTTTGGCTCAACGGCTATGGCTGGCCCGCGTGGACCGGCGGCCCGATGTACTGGGCCGCGCATCAGGGGCTGGACAAGGTGGTCGCGGGCCTGAAGCGCCACGGGTTGCCCGTCTGCGACAAGCTGGCCCGCGACGCGGGGTAGGCCTCAGCGCGCCTTGGGGATGCAGCTTTCGCGCGGCAGGCCGGGGAACCGCTCGCAATCATAGAGCGCGATCTCGCGGCCCGATGGATCGCGGGTAAAGCTGAATTGCAGACTGGCGCGCGCGGACGGCGGCAGTGGAAACGCGACGGGGACGTCAGCCCGCGTGCCCCAGCCCAACACCCGGCAGGTCGCGTCGGGCTTGCACAGCTTGCGGGCGATGGCAGCGGCATCCTCGGCGCTGGAGGCGGCGTCGATCACCACGAAATTGGCGCGGCCAGATGCATCGCGCATCTGCACCTGCCCGCCAGTCACCGCCGGGGTATCGGCAGGCAGGTCCGGCGGGGGCAGCGCGGCGTCAGTCGCCAGCGGATCGGGGCCGGCGAGCAGCGGGCGAATGTCCGGCTCTCCCCCGCGATAGGGCAGGTTGCCCGCCGCCTTGCTGCCCCAATAGCCCGGCCAGCGCAGGAACAGGTGGGTTTCGACGCGGGCCAGCTTGACCAGCTTCGGGCTCCACCACGGAAACACCCAGTCGGTGTGGTAATGCGTGGCATTGCCGACCGGGGCATAGACCGCGCCGTTCAGCGCCTCCACCGCCCGCGCCCGCGCCGCGATCCACGCGGGGTCGCTATAGCGCCGCTCCAGCGAACCATCGCAGGTGAAGGTGAACTGGCAGCCGGTCCGCCGCTCCGCCCCTTCGAACACCACTCCGCAGACCGTCTTGGCGAAGGCGGGATGGCGCACCCGGTTGAGCACGACCTGGATCACCGCGCGCTGGCCCGGATCGCTGGGGCCAGCCTCGGCCATGGCGGCAAGCGCAAGGCATTCGACCGCGCGCGACAGGTCAACCGGGCTGCCCGTGAAGCGGAACCGCGCCGCCGGTTCGATCCGTCCGGCATAGAACGGCACGGCGGCATTGCGCGCGCGCGCCTCGTCCATCGGCAACAGCGGCGCGCGGTTCAGCAGCGGGGCGTCCCCGGCACGGCCCGGCAATTCGGCAAGGTCCGCCGCCGCGCGCGTCTGCGCCAGCGTGATCGCGTCCAGATTGCGGGGCTCCATCCCCGACAGCAGGCACGCCACGATCGCCGCCAGCACCGGGGCGGCACCCAGCGCGGCGGGCCAGAAATGGCGCAGGTTCTGGCGCAAGTGGGGAAAATGCGGGCCGCTGGTCATCCGGCGCGCAGCCTTGCACCGAAGCGCGCGGCAAATCCAGCCGCCCCGGTCAGATCACGCCCTGCGCCGCCAGTTCCGCCAGTTCGGCCGCGTCCAGCCCCAGCAATTCGCCATAGACTTCGGCGTTGTGCTGGCCGACCACCGCTGGCGCGGGGCGGCGCACAGTGCCGGGCGTCGCCGAGAAGCGCGGGAAGCTGGACTGCATCTTCAGCGGGCCAAACCGTTCCGTCTCCACCTCGATGATCGCCTCGCGCGCCTGGAAGTGCGGGTCTGCCAGCATGTCGGGCGCGCGGTAGACCCGGCCGGCGGGGATCGAATGCGCGGTCATCAGCGCGTCAACCTGATCCATCGTCAGCGTGCGGGTCCAGGCATCGATCAGCGCGTCCAGTTCGTCCTGGTTCTCGCCGCGCGCCAGATGCGTCGCATAGCGCGGATCGTCGCCCAGTTCGGGGCGGTCCATCGCCGCCGCCAGGCGCTTCCACAGCGAATCCTTGTTGGCCCCGATCATGAATTCGCCGTCCTTGCAGGTATAGACATTGGACGGCGCGATGCCTTTCAGGATCGATCCGGAACGTTCGCGGATCAGGCCCATCCGGTCATATTCGGGGACCAGCCCTTCCATCACCTGCAGCACGCTTTCATAGAGCGCGGCATCGATCACCTGCCCCTGCCCGGTGCGCGCCCGCACGTGCAGCGCGGCCAGCACACCCATGCAGCCATACGTCGCGGTCAGGGTATCGCCGATCGACACGCCCATCCGGCTGGGCGGGCGGTCCGGCTCGCCCACGATGTAGCGCCAGCCGCCCATCGCCTCGCCAATCCCGCCGAACCCGGCGCGGTCGGAGTACGGCCCGGTCTGGCCATAGCCCGACATCCGCGCGATGATCAGGTGCGGGAATTCGGCCAGCAGCACATCCGGCCCCAGCCCCCACTTTTCCAGCGTGCCGGGCTTGAAGTTTTCCACCAGCACGTCCGCCGTCGCGATCAGCCGCCGCACCAGCGCCTGCCCCTCTGGCACGCGCAAGTTGGCGCTGACCGAGCGCTTGTTGCGCGCGATCACTTCCCACTGGACCTTTTCCGCGCCCTGCCCCCATTCGCGCATCGGATCGCCGGTGACCGGCGGTTCGACCTTGATCACATCCGCGCCCATGTCGCCCAGCAACTGGCCGCAGAACGGCCCCGCGATCAGCTGGCCCAGTTCGACGACCCGGATGTCCTGCAATGCCCCGCGATTCACTTGGTCCCTCCGCTGCTGCGCCGCGTCACTCACTGGTTTGCTCCATCCTGCTTGGGGAACGGCGGCGCCTTGGCCACCATGCCGGGCAAGGTCCGGTCCATGACCCCGCCCAGCCAGTGGTTGGCCGCGATCAGCGCCGCCAGATCGAGACCTGTGCCGATGCCCGCGCGCTCCAGCATGTAAACCACGTCCTCGGTCGAGACATTGCCCGCCGCGCCGGGTGCGAAGGGGCAGCCGCCCAGTCCGCCAATCGCGGCATCGACCGTCACCGCGCCCGCCTGCACCGCCGCCCAGACATTGGCGAGGCCGGTGCCGCGCGTGTTGTGGAAATGGACCCGCACCGGCACGCCCGGCACCGCCGCGCGAACCTTGCCCACCAGCGAGGTCACGTGCGCCGGATTGCCGACGCCGATGGTATCGGCCAGCCCGATCTCGACCGGATCGGCTTTCGCCAGTTCGGCCGCCATCGCCACCACCCGGTCCTCGGCCACTTCACCCGCGAACGGGCAGCCGAACGAAGCGGCGATGGTGACCTGCCCGGTCTTGCCCGCCGCCCGCGCCATCGCGATGATCTCCTGCGCGGCAGCAACCGAACCATCGCTGGTCTGGCCCTGGTTGGCCATCGCAAAGGTATCCGTGGCGACCGACACCGCGCCCAGCTGGTCGATCCGCCCGGTCGCCAGCGCGCGGGCCGCGCCGCGCGCGTTCATCACCAGCCCGATATAGGTCACGTCGGCGCGCTCCGGCAGGCCGGCGCAGACCGCTTCGGCATCGGCCATTTGCGGCACGGCGCGCGGGTTGACGAAGCTGGTCACTTCCATCCGCCGCACCCCGGCGGCAATCGCGCGCTCGATCAGCGCCAGCTTGTCCGCCGTCGCGATCTGCGTCTTTTCATTCTGCAAACCATCGCGCGGGGCGACTTCGACCATTTCAATCATCGGCATCGGTCTTGTTCCATCCCGGTCCGGCCGGGTCTGTCAGCGGGCGCGGCGCCCCCGGATAAGATTTGACGGCGCGCTATCACCGGCTATGCCTTGGCGCCAGCGCGGGGGCAGGCGCGATCCTGCCGCCCGCACCATTTCTTGCCTTCATCGCAGGGTTCCGGTTCGTTTCATGCGCTCGCCATATCTGATCGTTTCCCTGCTCCAGGGTTTCTACTGGTTCGACTCCGGCTTGCAGAGCTACTTGCGCGCCCGCAACCTGCCGACGCTGACCCATTCCCAATCGATGGTGATGATCAATCTCACCACCGGCACCACCCGCCCTGCGGACGTGGCCCGCAATCTGGGAATCAGCCGGCAGGCGGTGCACGTCACGCTGCTGCAGATGCAGAAGCTGGGAATGGTCGAATTCCGCGCCGACCCGACCGACAAGCGCTCCAAGATCGTGGTGCTGACCGAAATGGGCGAACCGATGCGCCGGCACGCGCAAGCCGCCGTTACCGCCATGACCGAGCGGCTGGCCGAGCGGATCGGCAAGACCCAGGTCGCCAACCTGCTGGCCGCGTTCAGCACCGACTGGGGCGATGAAGTGGACTTCGAAAGCGAGAGCGCGAACCGCAATCCCGGTTGATCCGGTGGCGGGCAGGATCATGGGTTCTGCTCCGCCGCGGCGTGCTCCGCCTCGATCGTCCGGCCCGCCATCCACAGCGCCAGCGCGGTCAGCACCATCACTGGCACCATCGTCGCGATCATGGCCAGGCGCAGACTGTCCTTGCCCTGCCCGGCGGCGAACAGGTCGCTCATCGCGCCGACCAGCAGCGGCCCCAGCCCGATCCCGATCAGGTTCAGCACCAGCATCAGCATCGCGGAGGCCGTGCTGCGCGCTTCAGGCGGGGCCAGGTTCTGCACCACGGTCAGCGCAGGCGGGACCGGGAAGTTGAGCAGCGCGATGGGGATCGCGCTCCACACCAGCACCATCTGCCAGCTGTCCGACATCAGCGCGAGGCCGGTCAGCGGCGCGCAGATCAGCGTGGCCACCGCCGGGACGGTGGCATAGGCGCGTGCCGATTTGCCCACGAACCGCGCGATGATCCCGCCACTGGCGAACAGCCCGACCATCAGCGCCACGCCCACCACAGGGCCGTAATAGAGCGCCACCTGCTGCGGGCTGGCGCCGTATCCGCGCATCAGCAGCGCGGGCATCCACGTGACCAGCGCATTGGCCGAAATCGCGAACAGCCCGCTGGCCAGCGCCATCCAGCGCAGCGTGGGCGAGGCGATGAACAGCTTGGCCACCGCGAGGAACGGCATCGCATCCCCGCGCGGGCGCACTTCGTAATTGCCGCGCGGCGGTTCCGGCCCTAGCCAGTAGAGCAGCGGGGCCAGCACCAGCCCGATCCCGCCCGCGACATAGAACGCCACCCGCCAGTCATAGGCCGAGGCGATCAGCCCGCCGCCGACCACGCCCAGCATCAGCCCCATCGGCGTGGCGCAGGTGAACAGCGCCACCGCCAGCACCCGGCGCGCGGGCGGAAAATAGTCGCTCATGATCGAGAGCGACGGGGCGACCCCGCCCGCCTCGCCCAGCGCCACCCCGATCCGCGCCACCGCGAGCAGCGCGAAGGATGCGGCAAACCCGGTCAGCAGGGTAAAGAAGCTCCACAGGAAACAGGCCGCCGCGACGATCCGGATGCGGTTCCAGCGGTCTGCCAGCATCGCGATCGGCAGGGTGACGCAGCTGTAGAACACGGCAAACAGCGTGCCCGTCAGCAGCCCGACCTGCGTGTCGGACAGCTGCATCTCCGCCTTGATCGGCTCGATCAGCACGGCCAGGATCTGCCGGTCGAGGAAGTTCATGATATAGGCCAGCGTCAGCAGGATCACCCCGATCCAGCGCCCGCGCACCGCCACGCCGCCGCCCGGCTGTGCCTGCGGACCCGCCGCGTCCAGTCCTGCCATTACCGCCACACTCGTTCTCCCCGGAGCGGCGCTCTGTGCGCCTGCCGATATTGATCAGTTTTGCCCCATCGTCCGGTCGATCCGCACCCAGACGCCCTCGGCGGACTTGTCGACCATCCCCTCGAACGAGGTCAGTTCGGCCCGCGCGGACAGCCCCGCCGGATCGGCCAGTACCGTTGCGCCCGCCCCGGCGGCTTCGGCCGCGCGCAGCATCATCGTGCGGAAGGTAACGATGGCCTTGTCGCTCGACCCCAGCCGGTCCTCGCTGCGGTCGGCGATCCGGCCCATCGATTCCCACATCGCCATGTCCTGCGTGGGGATGCCGTAAATCCCGGTGAAGTCCCCGGCGCGCATCGCGGCGCGGTCCTGCAGGTATCCGTTCGCGGCATTGCGGACCTTGCGATAGGTCACCGCCTCCACGTCCTTGCCCACTTCCGCGCCGCAGAACCGCCGCCAGTCATCCTGCGCGATGCCCTTGGCCGGGTCGGTGTGCCAGGCGATCCAGTAGAACATTGTGTTCTCGTCATCGATCGGCACCAGCATCTGGCTGAGCCGGTACTGGTCGGTCGGCGGGATGTGGACGGTAAAGGGTGCCTGAAACACCGTGACGCGGATGTAATCGCGCAGGTCCGGGTCGTGGATCGGCGTGCGGATCGCGGCATAGCGAAAGCCCAGGTCCAGCCGCTGCACGTCCAGCCGGGGCGATTTGTCCGCCGAGGGGCGCAGCCAGGCCGTGTCGGTCGCGGTGGAACTGGCGACACTGTCGGCAGTGGGCATGTTGGTGGAATGCAGGCTGGAACTGTGGGCGGAGTCAATCGAGCCTTCCAGCACTTGCGCCCAGTTGCAGTCGGCGTGGACCTTGACCACGGCCACGTTGCCCGGCGCGGCCTTGGCCCAGATCGGCGGATCGAACGGCGTAACCGCGTCCGGATCGCCCAGCCAGACCCACACGAACCCGCCACTTTCGACAACGGGATAGGCCCGCGCGGCGATCTTTTCGGTCAGCGCGGTGCCCGCTGGTTCGCTGGGCATTTCGGTGGCCGCGCCGGTCACGTCGAACTTCCAGCCATGGTACAGGCAGCGCAGCCCGCAGTCCTCGTTGCGGCCATAGACGAGCGAGGCGCGGCGGTGCGGGCACAGCTCATCCAGCACGCCAACCCGCCCCGCCGTATCGCGGAACACCACCAGGTTGACGCCCAGCAGCCGCGCCCGGCGCGGCGGGCCGTCCGGCTCGGCCACGTCCTCGCTCAGGCAGGCAGGTAGCCAATAGCGCCGCATCAGCGCGCCCATTGGCGCGGCGCGTTCGACCCGGCACAGCGTATCGTTCTGCTGCGGTGTCATGCCTCCGTGCGGCTCCTTCGATCCGGCCCGAATGGGGGCCATGCAATGCTCGGTTGAAAATACTTCTAATTCTAAGTATTGTGCTGGGCAAGCCCTATGTCGGGGCGACCGGGGGGACGCAAAGCGGGCATGGCGACAGGCGGAACCATCAATCTGGGGGTGATCGGGCTGGGCCGGGGCCTCATGCTGGCGCTGCCCGCGCTGATCGCATACCCCGCAATCCGGCTGGTCGCCGCAGCCGATCCCCGGCCCGTAGCGCGCGAACGCTTTGCCGCAGAGTTCGGTGCGCGCGCCTATGCCGACTGGGCCGAGCTGCTGGCCGATCCCGCCATCGACGCGGTCTATATCGCCGCGCCGCACCAGTTCCATGCGGAGCAGGCCGTGGCCGCCGCACGCGCGGGCAAGCACGTGCTGGTGGAAAAGCCGATGGCGCTCAGCCTCGACGATTGCCGCGCGATGGCCGGCGCCGCGCAGCAGGCCGGAACGGTGCTGGTCACCGGCCCCAGCCACAGCTTCGATGCGCCGGTGCGCCATGCGGCCGCGCTGATTGCCAGCGGCGCGGTGGGCGCGCCGCGCCTGATCACCGCGCTCAACTACACCGATTTCCTGTTCCGCCCGCGCCGCCCGGAAGAACTTGACTCCGCGCAAGGCGGGGGCGTGGTGCTGAGTCAAGCCGCGCACCAGATCGACATCGCGCGCCTGCTGGCGGGCAGCCCCTTGCGCAGCGTCCGCGCCGTGACCGGGGACTGGGACGCCGCCCGCCCCAGCGAAGGCGCCTATGCCGCCCTGCTAGACTTCGCCAATGGCTGCGCCGCGACGCTGACCTACAGCGGCTATGCCCGGTTCGACAGCGACGCACTGCAAGGCGGCACGGGCGAATTCGGCCAACCGAAAGACCCCGCCGCCCACGCGACTGCCCGCCGCCGGATCGCCGCGCTCTCCCCCGGAGAGGAAATCGCCGCCAAGCTGGCCCGCGCCTATGGCGGGGCAAGCCCAGCCCTGCCCCCCGCCCCCGTCGCCAATGAACAGTTCGGGCTGGTGCTGATCAGCTGCGAGCGCGCGGACCTGCGCCTGATGCCGGACGGCGTCTGGACTTATGCCGATGATGGCGCGCGGTTCACCCCGCTCCCGCCGCCGCCCGCCGCGCAATACGGCGCGATTGCCGCCTTTGCCGAGGCGTGCCGGGGTGGGCCGCTGCCGCCGCAGGCCGGAAGCTGGGGGATCGACACCGTCAAGGCCTGCCTCGCCCTGTCCCGCTCCGCGCATGAGCGCCGCGAAATTCGCATCGAACCGGAAGCCCCATCCGCATGAGCAAACTGCCCCTGACCTTGGCCTGCTGGAACTATGACCGCACCGCCGCCCTGAGCGACGGGCGGGTGACAGCGGAGGGGATCGACCTCAACGTCCTGACACTCGACGTGGAGGAAACCTTCTTCCGGATGCTGCGCCACCGCGAATTCGACGCGGCGGAGATGTCGCTGTCGTCCTATTGCGTGGGGCTGGGCCGGGGCAGCACCGATTTCATTGCGCTACCCGTGTTCCCGTCGCGGTTCTTTCGCCATTCGTGCATTTTCGTGTCGACAAAATCGGGCATCGAAACGCCCGCCGATCTGGTCGGCAAGCGGATCGGCGTGCCCGAATACCAGATGACCGCACCGGTCTGGATTCGCGGCATCCTGCACGACGAATGCGGGATCGACCCGGCCAGCGTGCACTATTTCACCGGGGGCGAGGAGACGCCGGGGCGCGAGGAAAAGCTGAAGCTGGACCTGCCGGAGTGCTTCCGCCTGACCCCGATCGGCCCGGACCAGACGCTGGCGCGAATGCTCGCCGATGGCGAGATCGACGCGCTCTACACCGCCCGCGCGCCCAGCACCTTCACCAGTGAGCCCCACGCGGTGCGCCGCCTGTTCCCGGATTTCGTCACGCGTGAACAGGACTGGTTCGCCCGCACCGGAATCTTCCCGATCATGCACGTGATCGCGCTGCGGCGCGATGTGTACGAAGCCAACCGCTGGATCGCCCGCGCGCTGATGAAGGCGTTCGCCGAGGCGAAAGCGCTCGCCCAGGCCGAACTGCGCATTTCCGCCTCGCTCAAGACCATGCTGCCCTGGCAGATCGCGATGGTGGAGGACACCACCCGGATCATGGGCGCGGACTGGTGGCCCTATGGCGTCGATTCCAATCGCGCGGCGCTGGAAACTTTCACCCGCTATCACCACGAACAGGGCCTTTCCCCGCGTCCGTTGACGGTGGAGGAGCTGTTCGCACCGGAAACCTTTGCGCAGTTCGTGATCTAGGACACCGCCCGGTCGCGGCCTTTCCAATAAGGTGCGCGCAGTTCCCGCTTCAGCACTTTGCCCGATGCGTTGCGCGGCAGGGCGGGGATGAAATCGACCGACTTCGGCAGCTTGTAGGCCGCGATCCGGCTGCGCGCCCAGTCGATCACGGCGGCGGCGTCCGGTGCATCGGGGCCGGGCACGACAATTGCCTTCACTTCCTCGCCCCAGCGGTCGGACGGAACCCCGATCACCGCCACTTCGACCACGCCGGGGCAGCCCGCCAGCGCATTTTCGACTTCGGCGGGATAGATGTTCTCACCCCCCGAAACGATCATGTCCTTGACCCGGTCCTGCACGAAGTAAAAGCCATCGGCACTGCGCAGGCCGGCGTCACCCGTGTGCAACCAGCCGTCGCGGATCGCATCGGCGCTGGCCTCGGGGTTGCGCCAGTAGCCGGTGGTGATCATCGGCCCCCGGATCACGATTTCGCCCACCTCGCCATCAGGCAGGGGCGTCCCGTCCGGCCCCAGAATCGCCATCTCCAGCCCCGGCCACGGCTTGCCGCAGGATCGCAGCAGCGCGCCGTGGTGGTCCTGCGGCGCAAGCGAAGAGCCGCCCCCGGCGGATTCGGTCATCCCGTAATACTGCACGAAATCGCAGCCGAACCGGGCCTGCGCGCCGGTCAGCACCGCTTCGCTGATGGGGGACGCGCCATAGCCGATAGAGCGCATCGAGCTGACATCCGCGTCGCTGCCCGAATGGAGCAGCGCGTTGATCATGGCCGGGACCAGGAAAGTGCGCGTCACCCTCTCGCGGGCGATGGTTTCCATGACCGCGCCCGCATCGAATTCGCGGTGGACGATCACGTGACTGCCCGAGGCGAGCGAAGCCATCACCACGTTGAACCCGGCGACATGAAAGATCGGCACCGCGATCAGCACGATATCATCTTCGGTATAGTCAAATCCGTCGATCTGCTGCGCGGCCACCAAGAACGCGGCATAGTTCGCGTCCGACAGGCACGCCCCCTTGGGCCGCCCGGTGGTGCCGCTGGTGTAGAGCTGCAGGATATCCCCGCCCAGCCCCTCCGGCTGCTGCGCCGGCACCAGTGCGCCCTGATCGATCCGGGCATGCCCAGGCAACGCGAATCCGGCGCTGACAATGCGCGGCGGCACGGCCAGTTCGGCGCAGGCCGCGCGGGCCAGGTCCAGCATGTCCTCGGTCACCACCAGCAGCGGGGCCTCGGAATGCTCCACGATATAGGCGATCTCGCCCACGCTCAGCCGGTAGTTGATCGGCAGGAAGCAACCATCGGCCAGCGCGCTGCCAAAGGCGATGTCGAACCAGTGGATGCTGTTGCTGCCCAGCCAGGCCACCCGCTGCCCGGCTTCCAGCCCCAGCGCGCGCAAGTTGGCGCAAGCCCGCCCGGCCCGCGCGCCAAGATCGGCGTAGCTGAACGTCTGCCCGCCCACCGTCACGGCCGGCCGCTCGCCAATGCGCGCCGCCTGCACGGCGGGAATTTCCCGCACGGAACCGATCCCGGCCGCTTCGCCCATACCCACTTCCTCTCCCGTTTCCCGCCCGTTGCAACGGGCGATGCTTGTCCTGGACTGCGTTCCGGCAGCCGCGCAGATGGTCAACGAATTTGACAGCTTTTGATTAGAAGTCTATCCATATCGCATACGCAGGACCAGAGACTGCCGTACGGTTTGAGGAGAGTCGATAATGGGACAGGCAAAGAACACCGAATTCGAGTTTCGCGGCGTCAACCATCTGGCGCTGGTCTGCCGCGACATGGCCAAGACGGTTGAATTCTACCGCGACATCCTGGGCATGCCGCTGACCAAGACGATCAACCTGCCCGGCAACATGGGCCAGCATTATTTCTTCGATTGCGGCAACGGCGATTCGCTGGCGTTTTTCTGGTTCCCGGATTCGCCCGAGGCCGTCCCCGGGATCTCCTCGCCCGCGCAGTTGCCGCGTCGGGGCAATTTCGTGTCGGCGCAAGGTTCGATGAACCACATCGCCTTCGACGTCGCGCCCGAGAAGTTCGATGAATACGTGGAGAAGCTGAAGGCCAAGGGCATCGACATTTCGCCCGTCTCCAACCACGACGATTCCCCGACCCAGATCAGCGAAACCGTGACCGACCGGGTGTTCGTGCGCTCGGTCTATTTCTTCGATCCGGACGGTGTCTGCGTCGAACTGGCCGCGTGGACGCGTGCGCTGAATGACAGCGATGTCGACAACACTGCCCGGCCGATGACCGCAGCGGATCTGCGTCCGGCGGCGTAAAACGTATGCTCCCAGGTCGCGGAAACGCGACCTGGGGGAGCGGGCCGGTGCCGCAAGCCAATCGCGGAGGCGATTGGCGCACCAGCGAAAGGACCTTTACCCTACCGGTTCTGCGTCGCCGCCGGGCTGAGAAAGTCCGCGGCGTTGAACCCTTCGGGTGCGGCAACCTCGACGATCGGGTCCTTGCGGTTGTCGTATTCCAGCTGCAACGCGCGGGTCATCACCGCATGCATCGCGTAGAGGCAGGTGATGTAGGTGTATTCGAAGATCTGTTCGTCATCCCAGAACGTCTTGAGCTTGGCGAAGACCTCGTCCGGCACCCGCCCATCGCCGGCCGTCAGGCAATCGGCATAGGCCAGCACGGCGCGTTCCTGATCATCGAACACGTCGGACACGGTCCAGTGCGGGATCGCCGCGATCTTTTCATCCGACACCCCCAGCCCTCGCAGCGACTTGCAGTGCTGCGAGAACACGAACTGGCTCCCCTTGACCCAGCCCGCGCGGGTCTGGCCCAGTTCGCGCAGCACCGGATCGATCTTGCGCGCGGGGTGGCGATAGACGGCAAAGCCATCGACCGCGTGCTGGAAAATGTCGGGCGCGAGCGCAAAGACCGTCCACCAGTCGCCCGGCGTGCCGGTGGCGGTGCCGGGTTCCGCCACGGGATCGCGATCCCCGAACAGGCGCTTGTAATAGCGCTGGACAACTTCCGCCGTCACTTCCGATTTCGGTACCTGGCGCAGCACGGGCATCGTCTTCTCCTTGGATCTTCATCAACTCGCGAACTTGCGGAATTCGGCAACCTGGGCCGAATCGAAATATTCGTCCAGCCGGGTGATCCGGCCGTTCTCCACGCTGCACAGGATGCAGGCGTGCAGCGTCAGCCGCACCCCGTCCGCCCGCGTGCCGTGCAGGATGTGGCGCTGCACGAACCCGCCGGGAAACACCTCGCGCCGGAGCACTTCATAGCGGCGGTCGGCAATCCGCCGCGCCATCCCGGCCAGCGTGGCCAGGTTCTCATCGCGGGTCTGCTCCAGATCGTCGGTGTTGTGCCAGATCGCCACTGCCGGGTTATAGCAGTCGCGCACCGTATCGATGTCTCCGGCTTCGACGGCTGCGAAAAAGCGGTCAGCCAGGTCGTGCATGTCCTGCATGGGGTTCCCTTCCTGCTGAAACGGAACACGCCGCCGGTCGAGGGAGACAACCGGCGGCGTGCAGGGGGATCAGAACTTCGCGCCGAGCGTCACGCCATATGTGCGGGGCGGGCTGTAGAAGCGCTGGATGAAGAACTGCGCGGTCGGCGTCAGCGCCGCCACATAGGTCTTGTTGGTCAGGTTCTTGCCCCAGATCTGCACACGGAACCGGCTGTCGGCACTGGCCCAGTTGAGCGAGGCATCGACCAGCGTGTAATCGCCCGCAATGCCCTGCACATCGTTGGTGACGGTGTTGTAGTACGTGCTCTTGTACAGCACCGAACCGCGCGCGGTCAGATCGCCGGCGCTACCCAGCGGGATGGTGTATTCCGCCGTGAAGTTGGCCTGCCACTTGGGCGCGCGGACCAGCTTGAGGCTGGTGTAGTCCTCATCCCGCAGATAGGTGCCGTTGGGCAGCAGCGTCACCTTGCCCCCGCAAGTGGAGGTCGGCGCAGTGGTGTAGGACTGCGGCCCGTTCAGGTCGGCGCAGAAGTCGGTGTACTTGCTGTCCAGATGGCCGACGTTGACCCCGAGGTTGAGGTTCGACACCGGGCGCAGCGCCAGTTCCAGTTCGACCCCCTTGGTGGTGGCCGCGCCGATGTTCTGCGATGCGGTTTCCTGGCCCGAAGCGACGTTCGGGTTGGGGAAGAACACCCCGAATTCCAGTTTCTTGAACTTGGTCACGAAGCCCGCGAGGTTGACCCGCAGCATGCCGTTCAGGAAATCGCCCTTGAACCCGGCTTCCCACAGTTCCGACGTGTTGTCCTCGGTCGGACCGGCAGTGGTCAGCGTTGCGGCGCGCGCACCGTAACCGCCACCCTTGTAGCCCTGGTTGTAGATCGCATAGGCCATCAGATCGGGATTGAACTTGTAGTCGATCCCGGCCTTGAACGTCGCGCGGTTGCGCGAATAGGCATTCTTGAAGGCCTTGTTCGCGGCAAAGTTCGCCGCGGCGATCTGCTCCATTTCGGCAATCGGCTTCACGAACGCGCGTGAGGAGAACCGCGACGGCGAGATCAACGTGCCGGTCGGATCGCGGAAGAAGTCCTTTTCCTCCCAGCTCTGACGCACGCCCAGCGTGATGTTGAGCTTGTCGGTCACGCCATAGATCAGCTGCGCGAACAGTGCCTTGGCGGTGTTGGACTGCTGGACGTAATCCTGGCTGCCGAAGTTGAGCGAAGGCGCGACCAGCACCGGCAGGGTCGGGAAGGCCTGGGTCAGCTTGAAACTCTGGTTCAGGTAATACCCGCCCACGACCAGGTTCAGCCGCGAAAGCGCATCGTCCCGGTCGGAAAAGTCGGTCGCCAGCCGCAGTTCCTGGCTGAACTGCTTGTGGGTCTGCAGGCGGAAGGTCGGGAAGAAGTTGATTTCCGACCCGTCGAAATCGCTGTCGTTGAAGTCGTCGGTCTTGATGTAGCCCGTGACCGAGGTCGCCACGACCGAGCCAAGATCCGCCTCGACCTTGCCGATCAGGCCCCACTGGTCGGATTCATGCAGGCTGGGGAAGTCGCGCCCGATCGTGTACGGCCCGTCGTTCGGTTCCTCGAAGCGGAAGATCAGGTAGTGCAGCTTGGTCCGGTCCGGCGCGGAATCGCCCCCCGGCGCGCTGGAGCGGTCCTTGACGAGGAAGCCCTTGAGGTTGACCGTCAGCGCTTCCGACGGCTTGAACAGGATCGTGCCGCGCATGGACAGCTTGTCCTGCCCACCCACGTCGTCACCGTTCAGGCGATTGGTGAAATAGCCGTCGGCCGTCTGCTTGTTGACCACCAGCCGCACGGCCAGCTGATCGCGCACCAGCGGCAGTTCGACCGCCCCCTTCACGTCAAGCCGGCCATAGTTGCCGATCGTGCCTTCGGCCTGAACGCCGCCCTGATCGAGGCTGGGGTCCTTCGAATAGGACGAAATCCCGCCCGCCAGCGAGTTCTTGCCGAACGAGGTGCCCTGCGGGCCGCGCAGGATTTCCACCCGGTCCATGTCGAACGTGTCGAGCAGGGTCGCCACCGGGCGGGTAACGTAGACGCCGTCGATCGAGACGCCGACCGGGCTTTCCTCGGTCGATTCGATCCCCTGGGCACCCAGCCCGCGAATGTGGATCGCGGCGGAATTGGGGAAGGTCGCCACCGGCTGGATGTTCACGTTGGGCGTGGACGGCGCCAGATCGCTGAGGTTGCGCGCCGCCTGCCGGTCCAGCTTGGCTTCGCTGAACGCGGAAATCGCCTGCGGCACGTCCTGGAGGGTTTCCTTCTTGAAGCGCGCGGTCACGACGATCTCGTCAGCGTTCGCGGCTTCGTCAGCTTCGCTGACCGCTTCGCTCTGGGCCAGGGCGGCGGGCGCCCAGGCGCCGCAAAGCGCAATGACTGCTGCTCCCGTCAGGAACCGGCGCAATTCTACCTTACCCATGTGGCTCTCCTCCATCTCCCCGGCTGTGCCGGGGCCCGTAGACTCCGTGATCCTTTAGCGTCACGGATGCTTAGCGCTCTAACTATATCCTTCGTATGGCAAGTCAGCAGGCTTGTCCAGATGATGCGTCACCCCTGTCTTTGCGTCAATGAAATTGACTATTGCCGTTGCATTCGCGCAACACCCTTTACCCGGCGCGCGGATCGACGATGCGCCCCGCCAGGGCCGCCGCCGCCGCCATTGCCGGGCTCATCAGATGCGTGCGCGCGCCAGTTCCCTGCCGGTTTTCAAAGTTGCGGTTGGAGGTCGAGGCGCAGCGCTCGCCCGGCTCCAGCCGGTCCTCGCTCATCGCCGCGCAGAGCGAGCAGCCGGGTTCGCGCCATTCGAACCCGGCGGCGCGAAACAGCGCATCCAGCCCCTCCGCCTCGGCCTGCGCCTTGACCAGTCCCGATCCCGGCACGACTTGCGCGCGCACTCCCGGCGCCACCGTTCGCCCGTCAACCACGGCGGCGGCGGCGCGCAGATCCTCGATCCGGGCGTTGGTGCACGAACCGATGAACACCCGGTCCACTGGCAATCCGGCAATCGCCTGTCCGGGCGCAAGCCCCATGTAATCGAGCGCGCGTCCGATCCGCGCGGCCTCCTGGGGGTCGGCGCAAGCCGCCGGATCGGGCACGGTGCCGCCGATCCCGATGGTCTGGGCCGGACTGGTGCCCCAGCTGACCAGTGGCTCCAGCGCCCCCAGGTCGATCGCAATCTCCCGGTCGAACCGCGCGCCCGGATCGGACGCAAGCGCAAGCCACCGCACGGTCGCCGCGTCCCAGTCGGTGCCCTGCGGCGCGGCGGGTCGTCCGCGCAAGTACGCCAGCGTCACCGCATCGGGCGCAATCAGGGAACAGGGCGCACCGGCCTCGATGCTCATGTTGCACAGCGTCATGCGCGCTTCCATCGACAACGCGGCCAAGGCGGGGCCGGCAAATTCGATGGCGTGGCCCGTCGCCCCGGCCTGCCCCAGTTCGCGCACGACCGTGAGCGCGATGTCCTTGGCCGTAACCCCCGGATGGAGCGCCCCGGTCAGGGTCACGCGCAGGCTGCGCGGACGTTTGCGGCGCAGGGTTTGCGTCGCCAGCACATGCTCCACATCGCTGGTGCCGATCCCGAACGCCAGCGCCCCGAACGCGCCATGGGTGGAAGTATGACTATCCCCGCAGGCGATGGTCATGCCGGGCTGGGTGCGGCCCTGTTCCGGCGCGACGACATGGACGATGCCATTGCGCGGATCGCCCAGGGCAAAGCTCTCGATCCCGAATTCCGCGACGTTGCGCGCCAGCACCTGCAATTGCAGCCGCGCGGCTGCATCGCGGACCGCGTCCACCCCGCGCGCCTGACCCTGCGTCGGCACGCTGTGGTCGGCAAGCGCCAGCACGCGATCCGGCCGGCGCACCGTGCGTCCGGCCAGGCGCAGCCCTTCGAACGCCTGCGGGCTGGTCGCCTCGTGCAGCAGGTGCAGATCGATATAGAGCAGCGATTCGTCGCCGTCGGTCGCCACCAGATGGGCGTTCCACAGCTTGTCGTGCAGCGTCAGCGCGCCTGCTTCCGGCTCTGCCTGCCGCTCCATCCCCGCTACCCTCACCCTATACTTAGATGCCTAAGCATAAAGCCGGGTGCGCCGTCATGGCAAGAGCGCAGCGCCCGCTATTCGCCCCCGGCGCGGCGCAGCACGGTGTCGGCTTCGTCCTGCAGGTTGTCGATCACCCGCCCCAGCAGCGCGCGCAGCTGGTTCGCTTCGGTCGGGGTCAGCCCCTCGGTCGCCATGGCGTTGACCTCGACCACGCAGGGCAGCAGCCGCTCCTCGATGTCGCGGGCGGCCTGGGTCAGAAAGACATTGGTCACGCGCCGGTCCGCCGCGTTCGGCTCGCGCCGGATATAGCCGGCCTTTTCCAGACTTTTCAGCGCAACCACGGTGGTCGGCTCGCGCATGCCCACCCGCCGCGAGAGCTCCCGCTGGCTCAGGCCATCCTCGGCCCAGAGCACGCGCAGGAACCGCCACTGCCCAGCCGTTACCCCCAGCGGCAGCGTCCGCTTTTCCAGCGCGCGGCTGAAATTGCGAAACGCGATCCGGCAAAGATAGCCGAGGCTGTTTTCAGGATGGGCATAGAACGAAGGATCGGGAGGGGTCGTGTCGGCGGTCATGAAGGCACAGTCCATTGAAACGATTGCATAGGCCGTCGGCGTGCGGGCTTCGGTCTGCTGGCAGGCATAGCCGAACCCGGCGGCAGTGCCTATCCCGCCCGCTTGATTTACTTAGATATGTAACTATTCTGCGTGGAATGACAAGTTCGCGCGGCATGATGGCCGAACCAGTGGATCGCATCACCGGGCTGGCCGCCCGGCTGGCGCGGGACAATATCGATACCGACCAGATCATTCCGGCGCGCTACATGACCACGATCTCGCGGTTTGGCCTTGGCGAGCACTTGTTTCGCAACTGGCGCTACCAGCCGGACGGGACACCGCGCGCCGATTTCGTGCTGAACCGCGCACCTTGGCGCAAGGCGGCGATCCTGCTGGCGGGTGACAACTTCGGCTGCGGCTCCTCGCGCGAGCATGCGCCGTGGGCGCTGGCCGATTTCGGCATCCGCTGTGTCATTGCGGGCAGTTTTGGCGACATTTTCCGCGAGAACTGCCGCCGCAACGGGATCACGCTGATTACGCTGACCTCCGGCCATGGCGCTGTCGCCGCCGCGTGCGAGCGGGGCGAGACCCTGGCCATCGATCTTGCCGCACAGGTGGTGCGCACGCCCGATGGCGGCGAGCACGCCTTCGCCTTCGCGCCGGGGCACGAGGATTACGCCACACGCCCGCTCGATGAAATTGCGCGCACCCTGCAATTCGAGGCCGCGATTGCCGCCTACGAGCGCCGGCTGGAGGAGACTGCCTGATGCCCGATACCTGGCCCGAACTGCTTGGAACGCCGCTGTGCACTGCCGATTTCCAGGTTGAGGGCGCAATCATGTCGCTGGGCCGGTCGCCCTGGGCAGAGCGCCGGATCGGCTACGTCACCGGCGGTTCGTTCGCGGGCGGCCGGCTGCGCGGGTCGATCCTGCCGGGCGGCGGCAACTGGTCGATGGCGGGCACCGGCGCGGATGGCAACGCGGTCGGCACATTCGATGCCCGCGCGATCTGGCAGACGGACGACGGGGCACTGATCTATGTCACCTACACCGGTCGCACATCGATCCCGCCCGCCGTTGGCGCGGCGTTCCGGGCGGGCGACAATGGCGTCGATCCAGCGGACTATTACATCCGGATCGCCCCCGTGTTCGAGGTCGCGGACGAACGCTATGGCTGGCTGAACGGCATTCTGGCGGTAGGCATCGGCCACCGGATGCCGTGGGGCATCCGGCACTTCATCTACGCCATCGGCTGATCACGACTTGGCCTTGATCCAGTCGACGATCAGATCGGCGGCGGCATCGCGGTGGGCGGGCGAATCCTCGAAGTAATGCGCGCCGGGGATCAGCGCCAACTGCTTGTCGGCCGAACCGATCGCATCGAAAATGCGCGTCGCATCGCTGGGGAACACGCCGGTGTCCGCTGTCCCCTGCACCACCAGCGAAGGCAGGCGGAACTTGGCGAGGTGCGGCGCGCCCTGACACTTCGACGTTTCCAGGCTCCACATCGACAGCCAGGTCTTGATCGTGTTGACCCGCCCGATGCTGGGCGTCTTGTTGGCGATTTTCGGGTCCCCGCGATAGCACAGATTGGGCAGGCGGTCCGACGGATCGAGGGTGGGGTCGATGCAGCGCAGATCGCCCCAGCAGCGGAACAGCGGGAACAGCCGGTCCGGCACCCCGGCGGCGTTCAGGCGGGCAAGTTCGGCCTTGGCCCAATCCGTGATGCGCTGGTTGCGGGCGCGCTGCGCGGCGCGGTATTTCTCCACGAACTCGGGCGAATAGGGCGGGCCGTTGTCCGGGTTGAACGGGTCCAGCTCGGCAATCGTGGCGACCGGGTCCGTCTCGTCCGCAACCGACGCGTCCATCCAGTCGGTCAGCACCTCAGGCCGCCCGACATGGGCGTTGAGCGAGATGTAGAGCTGCGCCGGGATCAGCTGGGCATAGGCTTCCGCCCCCGCCCCGCTGAGTTCGCCCGCCAGGGTCGCGGCGATGGCTTCGCCCTGATAGGCGCCCATCAGCGATCCCCCGCCGGAATTGCCCAAGATCACGATCTGCTCGACCCCCGCTTCCTCGCGCAGCCAGCGCATCCCCACCAGAATGTCCAGAATTGCGTGTTCCAGCAGGAACTGGTCCTCGAACCCGCGATAGCGCGTGTTCCAGCCCAGAAAGCCAAACCCGCGCGCGGCGATGTAGGGGGCAAGGTAGTGTTCGGAGAAATCGACGTTGTAGTGCGTCGCGATCAGCGCCACCTTCGGGCGCGGATTGCCCTTGGGCGTCCAGTAGATCCCCTGGCACGGGTTGCCGCCCGCCATGATCCGCGGCGCGGTGGGCGATGCGGAGCTGACGAAACGGGAATCAACGGTCGCTTTCAGTGGCGTGTCATCGAACATGGCTTACACTCTCTCCCGCCGGCTCAGGGGCCGGTTTCGCAAAATACATAGCATTCTAATTAAACCGAGCAAGGCTTGATCGGCGCGCCGACGCAAGCTATTGCTTAGTCTTCTAAGTGAATGGGCATGGACGACAATCAGCGCATCATTACCGAAGGGCTGCTCCGCGCGGGCCTGATCGCCGCCGGGGACGTGCCGGTCATCACGGCGCTGTCGGGCGGGGTTTCGTGCGACGTGTTCCGGGTGGAGACGCCGTCGGGCACGCTCTGCGCCAAGCGCGCGCTGCCCCGGCTGCGGGTCGCGACCGTGTGGGAAGCGCCGACGCGGCGGTCGCACTTCGAGGTGGAGTGGCTCTCCGTCGCCCGCGTCGCCGGGCTCAACGTGCCTCGCGTGGTGGCGGAATGGGAAGACCAGCACCTGTTCTTCATGGAATGGTTCCCCCAGGCGGATAACCCGGTGTGGAAGGCCGAACTGGCCGCCGGGCGGATCGATCCCGGCTTTGCCGCAGCGGTCGGCCGGGCCATCGCCGCGATCCATTCCGCGACGCAGGGCGATGCGGCGATTGCAGCGCGCTTTGCGACGGACGACCTGTTCGCCGCGCTCCGGATCGAGCCCTACCTGCTCCACACCGCCCGCGCGCACCCGGATCTGGCCGCGATCATCGAGGGCATCGCCGCGACCACGCAGGCCACCCGCGCCGCGCTGGTCCACGGCGATGTCAGCCCCAAGAACATCCTGTGCGGACGCGCCGGGCCGGTGCTGATCGACGCCGAATGCGCGTGGTATGGCGACCCGGCGTTCGACCTGGCGTTCTGCTGCACCCACATGTTGCTGAAGGGCGTGTGGCATCCACAGTGGGAACCGCAAACCGCCGCCGCGTTCGATGCGCTGCATTCCGCCTATCTGGACGCCGTGACCCCGGCCCTGCGCGGCGGGATCGAGGCACGCGCGATTGCCCTGCTCGCCGCGATCCTGCTGGCGCGGATCGATGGCCGCTCGCCGGTCGAATACCTTACCGCCGAAGCTGACCGGGACCGTGTGCGCCGCGCCGCCCGCCAGCTGCTGCAAGACCCTCCGCCCACGCTGGCCGCCTTCGGCGCGCGCTGGCGGCAACTGACAGGACAGCCATGAACACCACCATCACCCGCGTCCACGCCCGCGCCATCTGGGATTCGCGCGGCCGCCCCACGGTCGAGGCCGAAGTCGAACTGGCGGGCGGCGCGACTGGCCGCGCCAGCGCCCCGGCCGGGGCATCGCGCGGCGCGCACGAAGCCATCGACTTGCGTGACGGCGGCGAACACCTTGCGGGCATGGGCGTGGCCAACGCGGTCGCGCTGGCCCGCGCGGAGATTGCCCCGCGCCTGACCGGGATGGACGCCGCCGACCAGGCCGCCATCGACGCCGCGCTGTGCGAGTTGGACGGCACCGCCAACAAGGCCCGGCTGGGCGCGAACGCCACTGTCGCCGTCTCGCTCGCGGTGCTCCATGCCGCCGCTGCCGCAGCGGGCGAGCCGACCTGGCGCTGGCTGGCGCAGGGCCGCGCCGTGCGGCTGCCCTTGCCCGAAATCCAGATCTTCGGCGGCGGCGCCCATGCCGGGCGGCGCACCGACGTGCAGGACTTCATGGTGATGTGCCCGCGCGCCGGGTCCATCGCCCGCGCGCTGGAAATGACCGCCGATGTCTACCGCGCGGCGGGCATATTGATGGACGAAGCCGGATTGCTCGCCGGAACTGCCGATGAAGGCGGCTGGTGGCCCAACTTCAACTCCAACGAACAGGCGCTGGTCTTCCTGACCCGCGCGATCGAGCGCGCGGGCTATCGCGGGGGCGAGGACGTGTTCATCTCGCTCGACATCGCGGCGAACGAACTGGCTGATGGCGACGGCTATTTCCTGCCGCTCGATCAGCGCCGCATGACCTCTGCCGAAATGGTCGACCGCGCGGCGCAGTGGGCGCGGACCTATCCGCTGATCTCCATCGAGGACCCGGTCGGGCAGGACGACATGGCCGGAATGGCCCGCGCCACCGCGCTGCTGGGGGATGAAATCCAGATCATCGGTGACGATTTCCTGGTCACCAATGCCGCCCGCGTTAAACAGGCGCTGGCGGGCGGCGCGTGCAACGCCGCACTGATCAAGGTCAACCAGATCGGTACCGTCAGCGAAGCCGCCGCCGCGCTGAATGCGGCGCGGGATGCGGGCTGGGCCACCATCGTTTCCGCGCGCAGCGGCGAAACCGAAGACATCAGCATCGCGCACCTTGCGGTCGGCTGGGACGCGGGGCAGATCAAGGTCGGATCGTTTGCAAGGTCGGAACGCATGGCGAAATGGAATGAACTGCTGCGGATCGAGGAACAGCTGGGCAGCGCGGCCCGCTATGCCGGGATCGATGCGTTCCCGGCGGCGGTGCGGGACCGGCTGGCGCGATGAAGGCCGTCCTGCAATACCGCGCCAGCCCCGGCTTTGCGGCCATTATCGAGGCCGCGCGCGGCGCGGTGCCGGTGGCCATCGTCGATGAGGACGACGCCGCAGGCTTTACCTGCGAAATCGCCGATGCGCAGGTGCTGCTGCATGTGCTGAAACCCGTGACCGCCGCGATGATGGACGCAGGGCCGGACCTCAAGCTGATCCAGAAGATCGGCGTGGGCGTGAACACCATCGACCTTGACGCTGCCCGCGCGCGCGGAATCGCGGTGTGCAACATGCCGGGCACCAACAGCCAGGCCGTGGCCGAACTGACGCTGGGGCTGATGCTGGGCGCGCTGCGCCAACTGGCCTACCTCGATCCGCTGACCCGCGCGGGACAAGGCTGGCATCCCGATGCCGCGCTGATCGACCGGGTGGGCGAGATCGGCGGGCGGACCGTGGGCTTCCTGGGCTATGGCGCAATCCCGCAGCTGCTGGCCCCCGCGCTGATCGCACTGGGCGCGCGGGTGATCTATACCGCGCGCAGCCCCAAGGCCGATGCGCCGGGCGAGGCGGTGCCCTTGGCCGAGCTGCTGGCGCAAAGCGATATCCTCTCGCTCCACGCGCCGCTGACGGCGGAGACGCAGCGGATCATCGATGGCCCCGCGCTGGCGGCGATGAAGCAGGGCGCGGTGCTGGTGAACACCGCGCGCGGGGGGCTGGTGGATGAAGCCGCGCTCCATGCCGCGCTGGTCAGCGGGCACCTTGGCGCGGCAGGTTTGGACGTGTTCGATGCCGAACCGGCCCATGCCGACAATCCGCTGTTCGCGCTGCCAAACGTGCTGGTCACGCCGCACGTCGCGTGGATCACGCAGGAAACCCTGCGCCGCAGCATGGTCGTGGCGTTCGAGAACGTGCGGCGGATCGCGGCGGGCGAAGCCCTGCTGCACCGGGTTGCCTGAGATGGCGGCAGCCACCCGCCCCGCTGTCGTCCTCGTCTCCGGCCAGCTGCTCACCGCCGCGTGCTGGGCGCCGCAGATCGCCGCGCTGAGCCCGGACTATGACATCCGCATCGCCGATCATGGCCGCGATGACAGCATCGGCGCCATGGCCGCGCGGCTGCTGGCGGAAATGCCGGAGCGGTTCGATCTGGTGGCCCACGCGATGGGCGGGTTCGTGGCGTTCGAAGTGCTGCGCCGCGCGCCGCAGCGGGTGCGCAGCCTGGCACTGCTCAGCACCCTCGCCCCTGCCGACCAGCCCGCCCAGACCGAGCGACGGCAGGGCTATATCCGGCTGGTCGAAGCCGGCCGGTTCGATGCCGTGGTGGAGGAACGGGTGCCGATCCTGCTCCACCCCGCCCGGCGCGAGGACGAGGGCTTGCTGGCCGTGGTCCGCCGCATGGCGCAGGATACCGGGGCGGAACGGTTTCTGGGCCAGCAACGCGCGATCATGGCGCGGGCCGACAGCCGCTTGTCCCTGTCCACCATCCCCTGCCCGACGCTGCTGATCTGGGGCCGACAGGACGGCATTGCCACCGAGGCGCACCAGACGGAAATGCTCGCCGCGATTCCCGATTGCCGCCTGACCGTGATCGAGGATTGCGGTCATCTGGTCACTTTGGAAAAACCCGCTACGGTCAACGCACTGCTGGCGGACTGGCTGGCGATCAGCCGGTAGGGCGGGTCACCCCCGCCATCCGGCCAGGTAGCGATCCCGCAGCCCGCCCTTGCGCAGCTTGCCCGATGCGTCGCGCTCCAGCGCGGAGACGATCACGATCTCGCGCGGGACCTTGTATCCGGCGATCCGGTCCTTCAACTGGGCGCGCAACACCTGCGGATCAAGGCCGGTGCCGCTGACGAGCGCGACGACCGCCTCGCCATACTCCGCATCGGGCACCCCGATGACGGCGCAATCGCTCACCCCATCGAGCGCGAACAAGGCGCCCTCGACTTCGGCCGGATAGATGTTGACCCCGCCGGACACGACCATGTCGCGCACCCGGTCGCAGAGGTAGAGGTAGCCCTCTGCGTCCTGATAGCCGACATCGCCCAGCGTGATCAGGTCGCCCAGCGCCACTTCGGCGCGCTTGGCCGGATCGCCGCGATAGGTAAAATCGGGATAGTCGTGCAGGCGGCCATAGATTTCGCCGGTGCTGCCGCGCGGCACGTCGTGCCCGTCGGGGCCGACAATCCGCAGCTCCGCCCCGGCCACCGGCTTGCCACAGGTGCCGGGATGGGCCAGCCACTCCGCGCTGTCGCACAGGGTCAGCGGGCCGGTTTCGGTGCCGCCATAATATTCCGCGATGATCGGCCCCCACCAGTCGATCATCGCCCGCTTGACGTCTGGCGCGCAGGGCCCGCCCGCGTGGATCGCCCAGCGCAGCGAGGAGAGGTCATAGGCCTTGCGGACCGCCTCTGGCAGCCGCAGCAGCCGCACGAACATGATCGGGGCGAGGCCGACCGAGGTGATCCGTTCCCGCTCCACCAGCGCCAGGAAGGCTTCGGGATCGAACCGGGGCATGATCTCCAGATGCGCCGCCAGCGTCGCGGCGTGGAGCGCCATCTGGTTGGGAAAGGCGTGATAAAGCGGCCCCGGCACCGCAACCCGGCTGTCCGGCGTGATCTGGTACATCGCCGAGCGCAGCGCCTGCATCCGCACCTGCTGCTCTGCGCTCGCCGGCACGCGCTGCACCCCCTTGGGCCGCCCGGTCGTGCCAGAAGTATAGACGATGCTGCCGGGGGCCAGCTGGCGCGGCAGATCGCAGGGCGCAAAGCCATCGCGCCAGTCGGCGTAACCCGGCAGGCCGGTAGCGGCACCGTCCGGCGTGGCTACCGCGAAAGTCGGGATGCGGGCGTGCCAGCTGGCGGGGAGCGATGCGGCCAGCGTGTCGGCGACGAACAGCGCGCGCGGGGCGCTGTCATCCAGCAGGTATTCGATCTCGCCCGGCTTGAAGTGCCAGTTGATCGGCACCACAAACGCACCGATCCGCCCCACCGCGAGGGAGATTTCGATGAATTCGACAGAGTTCGGCAGGATCAGCGCAACCCGCTCCCCGGCAGTCACGCCCAGTGCGGCCAGCCCCGCCGCGGTCCGCTCGACCCGGTCCAGCAATGTGGCGCGGGTGATGGCAGGGCCGGCGGCGCGGATCGTGGCGTTGTGGGCGTCGGTCATGGTGCCAGACATGCGGCACACGCGCCGCGGGATCAATAGTCAATTAAATTTACAAATACTCAGACGAGCGGGTGATTGAGCGCCAGCCCCAGATGCTGCCGCCCGGTCAGTTCGCGGGTCGCGTCCCAATCCCAGAAGGCGTGCGAGCAGACCATGTTGAGATCGCGCCAGATGCGCTGAAGCGGCTGGCTTTCGTGAAAGCTGGACGCGCCTGCTGCGGCCATCATCGCGTTCACGCTGTCGCGGCAGTGTTTTGAAACCCAGCCAACGCGGCCCTTCATCTCCAGCCGGTCCTCCACCGTAAAGGGGCGGCTGTGCAGGATCTGCTCGGCCCGGCCATAGATCACGCGCGCCATGTCGGTCGCGATCCGTGTGGCGATTTCCTGTTCGCCCAAGGTGATGTGCGCCATCTGCTGGTCCCCGACCACCACGCCGCTGAAGTTGCGCACCCGGCGCGCGACGATGTCCTGACTGGCCGCAAGCGCGCCCACCAAGGCTCCGGTGAGCACCGGCACGATGGTGCAATAGGCCGAGACCATAAACGGGATCGACATCAGCGGATTGTCATACAGCCGCGAGCCTTCGGTCGACCCGTCCTGCAGCGATTCACGCGCGATGGTGCGGTGATCGGGCACGAACACCTCACGCGCGATGTAATCGTTGCTGCCGGTGCCGCCCATGCCGACATAGTTCCACACGTCGACCACCTCGACCGCGTCCACCGGCATGACGAAGGATCGCATCCCGTCTTCGGCCTTGCCGCTCATCATCACCCAGTCTGCGTGGGCGATGCCCGATCCCCACGACACCCGGCCGCTGACGATCCACCCGCCATCGACCTTGCGCGCGGCCATGTCCGGCGCGGCGGCGGCGGGGAGCAGGACATAGCCCTTCGGCCCCAGCAGCTCTTCCTGCCCTGCTTGCGGGAACTTGGTCACATAGATGATGTGGCTGATGTAGAACGCCGCGATCCAGCCGGTGGAGGGGCAGGCCGCGCTGATGATTTCCACCACTTCCAGCATGGTGGAGAGGCTGGCTTCCGATCCGCCGAAGCGGCGGGGCACGAACATCTGGATCAGTTCCGCCTCGATCATGTCGCGGATGGACTCATCGTGCGGATGGCGCAGGCGCTCCGTCTCGGCCGCGCGTTCACGGATGCGCGGGGCAAGGTCGCGGGCGCGCTGGATCAGTTCGGCATCGGTGGCGGGCATCGCGCTCTCCGGGTCTGGTCTGGTTATGCCCACCGGGATGCCACTTAATTATACGACTGTCTATTTAATTTCACGCTGGCGTGCTATGGCTGATCCATGACCACCCCGCCGCCCCAACGCCGACCGGGCCGCCCCGCGCAAGGCGATGCCCCCGCCCTGTCGGAGGATGCCTGCCTGGACGTGGCGCTGGCCGCCTTTGCCGAGCGCGGGTTCGAAGGCGCATCGATCCGCGAGATCGCCCGCGCCGCCGGGATCAGCCACGGGCTGCTGGCCATGCGGTTCGGGTCAAAACAGGCGCTGTGGATCGCGGCGGTCGATCACGGGATGATGCGGCTCAACCGCCGGATGATCGCCACCACGCGCGCCCTGCCCGCCGCCGCCAGCGTGGCAGACCGGATGCTGGCCGCCTGCATCGATTTCCTGGAATCGCTGGCCGAATTTCCCGCGATCATCCAGGTCGTCAATATCGAGGGCACCCAGCCGGGCGAGCGGCTGGACTATATCGTCCAGACATTCTTTCGTGGTCAGGACTGGCCGTTCACCGCGTTGCTGGCCGAAGGGCAGGCGCAGGGCGTGTTCCGTGATGTCCATGTCACCGTGCCGTTCACCCTGCTGGCCCACGGCGCGGGCGCGCTGGTGGCGCTGCGCCCGCTGATGGCGGCCGTCAGCCCGCGCACCGGCAAGGAACCGGACGGGCTGGCGCGGACCATCGAGGCCGCCGCCAGCCTGATCGTGCGCGGGCTATTGCGTTAGCACTGCGCGCCCTTCGTCGCGGCCCAGCCGATGGCGTCTTCCAGCAGGGCAACATTCAGCGGATGGCTGTAGGTTTCGGGCAGGTGGCCGATGGCGGAATAGAACATCCGTCCCTTGCCGATGCAGCGGGTCCACGCGATTGGGTGATCGCCCATGTCGAGGTTGCCGCCGAACCGGCCCGTGCGGCTGTAGGTGCTTTCATCCAGCGACAGGATCACCCTGGCCCCGGTGGCGCGCGGGTTGTTCCGGAATGAATACCATTCGTCCGTCATGCGCCATTCGGCCGGCAGGCGCCCGGCCAGCGGGTGGCTCTTGTCCACCACCACGCGGGCTTCCTGGAACTGCGGGTCCATCGGATGCCCGGCAAAGCGAGCGCCGATCAGGGTGTCGGGATACCAGTCCCAGAAATAGACCGGATCGCCCGCCGAACCATGAATGCCGACATAGCCGCCGCCACGCTTCAGGAAGGCCTGAAACGCCTTGCGCTGGGTCAGGGTCAGGACGTCGCCCGAAATGTTGTTCCAGATCACCGCGTCGAACTTGCCCAGCGTCGCGGCGTTGAACGCGCCGCCCTTTTCGGTGACGACCATCTGCCAGCCCTTGCGCTCAGCCATCGCCGTCAGCGCGGCGCGGGCGGAGTTGACCGAGGGGACATCGCGAAAGCCGTTGATCTTTTCAAATAGCAGCACGCGCGGGGCCTTGGCAGCGCCTTTCGGCACGGCCACGCGGTCATTGTCATAGCGGGCGCAGCGGGCGACCTTGTCTTCGCGCGTCACCGGCAAGGCGCGCAGCTTTGCATCGAGCGCGGGGAGCACGCCCGCGTCCATGCCCACAATCGCCGCCGCGTCGCGGATCGTCAGGATCGATGCGAAGGTGGGGGCGGCGGTGCCCATCGGCATGAAGTAATCCTTGCCGGGGTCCTTGCCGGTCGCCTCGGTCGCCAAGCGGCGCGCGGCGGGGTTGAGCAGGATGTCGACCAGCGGTGCATCGACCGAGAACGGCGCATCGCGCAGCGGGCAATCGAGCAGCGGCGCGGTTCTCGCCGCAGCGGGCATGGCCGCCAGTGCGGTGCCGAGCGCGGCCATCAGACCGATCAGTTTCAAGCGGGTCATCGCGCCGTCTCCTTACAACTTGCCCGATTTCAGGAATTCGACCGCATGATGCGCCGCGCGGGCGGAAAGCGCCATATAGGTCAGGGAAGGGTTCTGGCAGCCGGACGAAGTCATCGCCGCGCCATCGGTGACGAACAGGTTGGGCACTTCATGCGCCTGGTTGAACCCGTTCAGCACCGACGTCTTCGGATCGCGGCCCATCCGCGCGGTGCCCATTTCGTGGATGCCCAGCCCCGGCGTGGCAGCGGCATCGGCCTGCGCCACGACCTTGCCCCCGGCGGCTTCCAGCATCGCCTTCCCATCGGCCAGGATCTGCTTGATCATGGTCTGCTCGTTCTTGCCAATGGCATATTCGATATGCGGAATGGGGATGCCCCACTTGTCCTTGCGGGTGGCATGCAGCGTCACCCGGTTGTCCGGGTTGGGCAGCACTTCGCCAAAGCCCGCGATGAAGCCCATCCACGGGCCAAGCTGGCTGGCTTTCTGGCGAATATCCGCCCCGACCGCGCCCGGCGTCATCGCCCCCTGCTTCCACCCGGCGCGGCTGATCCCGCCCTGATAGCCATATCCGCGGACATAGCCGTCCGCCTCCTCGGTCACGTTGCGGAAGCGCGGGATATAGAGCCCGGTCGGGCGGCGGCCCTTGTAATAGCTGTCCTGCGGCCCCGGGAACATCGCCACGGTGGCCAGACCATAGAGGTGGTCCATCAGGTTACGCCCGACCTGGTCCGACCCGTTGGCCAGCCCGCGCGGGTTGGCCTCGCTGGCGGAATTGAGCAGGATCTGCGCGGTGCCGATGGTCGAGGCGTTGAGGAAGAAGATCTTCGCCGCATAGGTGCGGCCCTCGTTGGTCTTGGCGTCGATCACCTTGACCGCCGTGATCCGGCCGGTCTTGGGATCGTGGACCAGCGAGTGGACGATGGCATCGGTCACGATGGTCAGGTTGCCGGTGCGCTCTGCCGCAGGGAGCGATGCGGTCAGGCTGGAATGCATCGCCCCGAACCGACAGCCGCGTTCGCAGATCGAGCGGTTCTGGCAGCTCGTGCGCCCCAGCTCCTCATGCTGCGGCTGCGCGACCGAGAGGTTGGCCGTGCGCCCGGAAATCACCTTGCGGCCCGGAAACGTGCCTTCAACCGCCGCCTTGAACTGCTTTTCGGCATCGTTGAGTTCAAACGCGGGCAGGAACTTGCCATCGGGCAGTTGCTCCAGTCCCTCGTTCGATCCGGCGACGCCAATGAAGGTTTCAACGTGGTCATACCACGGTGCCAGATCGGCATAACGGATCGGCCAGTCGACCCCGTGGCCATCCCTGGCATTGGCCGACAGGTCGATTTCCGACAGGCGATAGCTTTGCCGCCCCCACATGACCGAACGCCCGCCCAGATGATCGCCCCGAATCCAGCTGAACGGCTTGCCGTCCGGCGTGGAATAGGGCTGCTCGCTGTCCTTGGGCCAGTACTGCTTGGTCGCCTGGCTGAAGGCATAGCACTGGCTTTGCACCGGATAGTCGCGCGCGACTTCCTCTTCCGGCACGCGGTTGTTCAGCGGGAATTCCCACGGCATCAGGTGGTCGGTGTAATCGGTCGCCGGATCGATTTTCTTGCCGCGTTCCAGCACCAGCACTTTCAGGCCGCGCTCGCACAGCTCCTTGGCGGCGAACCCGCCGCTCATCCCCGAACCGATCACGATTGCATCAAACGACATCAGGCTTGCTCCAGATCAGAAGATGCCGAAAGCGGCGGCAGGACGGGTTTCGGGGGTGACCTTGATCGACGGCTGCCATTTGCCGGGAACGTGCTCGTACGACAGGTCGCTCGTCAGGCCTGCCTCGCTGGCGTAGAACAGCACCAGCACCAGTTCCTTCAGCTTGTGATAGCCCACGTCCGCCACCGAGATGACCGGTTCGAACAGCGACCCCTTGGGCGCATCGGGGGCCAGCGGCACGGGGGCCAACGCAGCCTTGTCATGCGCGGCCAGGAACGCCAGCCGATCGGCTGCGGCCAGTTCGGCAAAGGCCTTGCCCGTCTGCCGTCTGGCCGCCGCATCCAGCCGGTCGAGCGCGCCGGACAGGGCCTCGCGCGTCTCCGCGCTCGCCCAGTCGGCATACATCTGCGCCAGCACCCTGGGCACGCCGGCTTGCAGTGCGCCGGGCGTATCGGTTGCCGGAAGCAGCGTGTCGGCATAGGCGTCGAGCAGCTTCAACCGGTCCGCCGCCAGCGCGGCAGGCGCACCCGATCCCGGCAGCAGGTCGCACCCGGCCAGCGCAGTCGCCCCCAGCAGCAGCATCGCGCGCTGCATCAGCCCGCGCCTGTCGATCATGGGGGCCATCATGGCGAAATCCTCCATCGCGTCGTCTCCCGTCCTCAGCCTTGCGCCCAGCAATCGCGGATGAAGCGATGGCCCTGGGTGTACACCTCCTCCTCGGAGGCGAAGAATTTGCGCCACACGCGCGTCGCGGCGGCCAGTTCGGGGACCGCTCCGCCAAATGCCTCGATGGTCAGCCACTGGTCATAGCCCAGCGCTTTCAGCGCGCTGATCGCCTCGCGGATACGCGCCTGCCCGCGCCCCGGCGTGCCGCGATCGTTCTCGCTGATGTGGACGTGCGCCAGCTGGCCCCGGCCCCACGCCCCGGTCAGCGCGGCGATGGAATCGGCTTCCTCGATATGGGCGTGGAACGTATCGAAATGGATGCCGAAACCCGGCTCATCCAGCAGGTCAAGGTAGGCGCCGGCCTGCTCGCAGGTGTTGAGCAGGTGGCATTCGAAGCGGTTGAGCACTTCCAGCGCGCAAGTCAGGTTCGCGGCGCGGGCCAGCGGTGCAATCCGCCGGTGCACTTCGGCGCAGCGCTCGTATTCTGCCAGCGTCGGCCCGGTGCCCGAAAATTCCCCCAGCGGCTGATACCACGGCCCGACCAGCACTTCGGCCCCCAGCGCCTCGCAGCAATCGACCACGCGGGCCAGATGCTCGAACCCGGCCTGACGCACGGCGGCATCCGGCGAAATCGGGCTGTGCGCGGCATCGGGGATCAGGGCCACCGCCGTGCGCGCCAGACCCAGATCGTCCAGCAAAGCTCCCAGCCGCCGGTAATGCGCAGGGTCTGCCGCATCGAACACCGGCACTTCAACCCCGTCGAACCCGGTTTGCTTCAGCGCGCCCAGCAGCGGCGCGTGCTCTTTGGTCACGTGCCCTGTCCAGAGCAGCAGGTTCATCCCGACTTTCATGTGCGATTACGCTCCATCAACCAGACTACGCCGAACACCACGAACAGCACCAGCGGGATCACCGCGATGGTCTGGAACGAAGTCTCGGCAGCATAGGCCAGCACGTCCTGCAACTGGGGCGAACCGGATTCCAGCGCGGCAAAGGCCTCCTGCCCGCCAGCCTTGGCCAGCTTGGCATCGTCATAGATCCGGCCCAGCTGCGGCAGCACGAAATAGATCGCCATCGCCCCGGCAAAGCCGACCAGCCCGATCCCCCACGGCCCGCTGCGCGGGAACCGCCGCGATACTGCCGCCAGCATCGTCGGCCACATGAAGCACACCCCCAGCGCCCACAGCGTCGCCGCGACCAGCGCGGTCAGCGGCGAATTCGCGGTGCTGAGCAGGTACAGCCCCGCCGCAGCCGGCAGCGTGCAGATCAGCAGCAGCCCCATGTCGGAAAAGCGCTGCTCCAGCGCGCCCGCGAAGTGCCGCATCACGAACATGATCGCCGAGACATAGACCAGCACCAGAATGCCCGGCATCCCGACCGTCTGGCTGAGCGTGACGTCCACCCACGCCCCCGGCGCCAGTTCGGCCGAGGCGGTGAGGAACATGATCGCGAAAAAGATCCAGAACGTCGGGCGCTTGAACGGTTCGGCCAGCATATCGCCAAAGCTGACGCCCTGCACTGCGCACTGGGTCTGCGGAAAATCGACCCGCAGCGCCCACAGCCCCAGCACGATCCCCGGCAGGATCGGCAGCGCCACCGCCAGCCGCCAGTCAAGGTTCAGCTGGCTGAACAGCACCACGCTGGTCAGCCCGCCGACCACGATCCCGAACGGCCACCAGGCGTGCAGACTGTTGAGCTTGCCGGTCTGGTCATCGGGATAGATCGTGGCGGTCACCGGGTTAATCGACGCCTCGGTCGCGCCCCAGCCGAAGCCCCAGATCACCATCGCGAGATTCAGCAGCAGATAGACCGAACCGCTTGCCAGCGGCGCCATGAGCACCAATGCCGGACCCGCAACGAAGCAGAACGCCGCGAACAGCACCACCCGCCGCGCGCCGACCCGGTCAAGCAGCGGGCTGATCACCAGCAGGCTGAGTGCAAAACCCAGGAACGAGCTGCCCAGCACGGTCCCGATCATCTCGCCCGAATGCTGCGCGTCGATTGGATCGAGCAGCGCCGTCTTCAGCGCGCCCGCCGCGCCCGCGCGCAACGAGTTGGCCAGCGCGGCGGTGAACAGCGCCAGCACGCAGACCCAGTAGATGGCGCGACGATTGTCAGTGGTCCCCGGCATTGCATTCTCCCCCACCGGGCGCATCACGCGCCTCTTGGTGGCGGGGGAGTATCAAGCTGGAAGCCATCCGGACATACTGGAATTGCGGTATTGATCGGGCAGATATCGCCCTATCGATCCGGCGGGACGGAGCGTCAGGCGATCACACCGGCAGGCCGACATAGTTCTCCGCGATGGTGGTCTGCGCGGCCACGCTGCTGGCGATGTAATCCAGTTCGGCCACCTGCATCGCGCGTTCGAACGGGCCGTCTTCGGGGAAGCGGTGCATCAGCTTGGTCAGCGACCAGCTGAACCGTTCCGATTTCCACACCCGCGCCAGCGCCTTGGCGGAGTAACCGATCACGGCATCGTTATCGCCGCGCCTGAAGAACGCGGTCAGCGCTTCGGCGGCATAATGGACGTCGCTGGCGGCGAGGTTCAGGCCCTTTGCCCCGGTCGGCGGCACGATATGCGCGGCGTCCCCGCACAGCAGCAGGCTGCCGTGGCGCATCGGTTCGAACACATAGGAACGCAGCGGCGCGATGGACTTTTCAATCGAGGGCCCGCGCGTCATCCCGGCGGCGGCATCGGGGCCGAGGCGGATCGCCAGCTCATCCCAGATCCGCTCATCCGACCAGTCCTCGACCTTCTCGGTCAGCGGCACGTCGATGTAATAGCGGCTGCGGGTGTGGCTGCGCATCGAGGCCAGCGCAAAGCCGCGTTCATGGTTGGCATAGATCAGTTCCGGATTGCACGGCGGCACATCGGCCAGAATGCCCAGCCAGCCGAACGGATAGACCCGCTCGAACTCGCGCGCGGCGCGGGCGGGGATCGCCTTGCGGCTGGGGCCGTGGAACCCGTCGCAGCCAACCACGAAGCGCGCGTCGAGCCGCTGATCCGCGCCGTCGTGGCGGAACGTGACGAAGGGCGCGTCGCTCTCGATGGCGTGGACCGCGACGTCCTCCGCGCCGTACAGCACCGGCAATCCGCGCGCCGGGGCGGCGTCCATCAGGTCGCGGGTAATCTCGGTCTGGCCATAGACCACCACGGTCTTGCCGGTCAGGCCCGCCACATCAATCCGGATCAGGCGTTCGCCATCGGCCAGGTTGAAGCCTTCCTCGACCAGCCCTTCGGCTTTGAGCCGCGCGTCGAGGCCGAGCCGTTCCATTAGCCCGACGGTGACTTGTTCCAGCACCCCGGCGCGAATCCGCGAAAGGACGTAATCAGGTGTCTGGCGTTCCACCACCACACAGTCGATGCCCTCGGCCCGCAGCAAATGGCCAAGGAACAGGCCGGCCGGACCAGCGCCGACAATGGCAACCTGGGTTTTCATGCAACGCATCTCCCGTTGTTATGGGGACGGGGCTAACCCGGACCGCCCCATCCGGCCATGTCGGTTTGATCCATAAACTTGCACTTTTCGATCAGCGCGGCGCCACCAGCAGCGTGACCGGCCCCAGCAACCCAGACGGACGCAGCGGCGCATCGGCGCGGTAGCCCGGCGCGGCGAGGCGCGCGACCTTGTCCGCCCCCGGCTGGGCATCGCCGATCAGGCGGTTGACCCACTTGTTGGCGACCCGCACTTCCAGCGTGTTCGCCCCCTTGCGCGCCGCCGCGCCGACATCGATCCGCCAGGGCGCGCGCCACAGCCCGCCGACCTTGCGGCCATTGACCCACACTTCGGCAACGTCGCGCGCCTCGCCCAGATCGAGCCACAGCGGCTGACCCGGCTGCCACCCGCGCGGCGCGGTGAAGGTGTTGGCATAGCTGGCCACGCCAGAGAAATAACGGATGCCCGGCACATCGCTGTCCTCCAGCGCGGAGAGGTTATCCAGCACCGCCCGCGCGGGTGCGCCGCGCCCCGGCTGGAAGGATACGGTCCACGGCCCCGCAATAGTCCCGGCCATGACCGGCTGGGCGGCGGGCAGGTCCAGCGCGGGCTGGGTGGCCGCGTCGCGGAACACGACGAACACCGCATCGTCCGGGGCCAGCGTCAGCGGCACCGCCGTTTCGCTGCCTTCGGTGCGATAGGCCAGCGGGCGGGCCGTGCCGGTTTCCGCGTTCCACAGTTCCGGCCGCTTGCCCATGACGCGGAACCGCGCGGTGATGGCTTCGGCTTGCGCACCCGGATTGCTGAGGAAGAACAGCCGCCCGCCGTCAAACTCCCGCTCCACGAATGGAATGCGCGCGCCCGCACTCGCCCCTTCCACGCGCAGACCCGGCGCGATCCCCACGCTCGCCAGCGCGGAATCGATGTCGGCAGTCGGCAGCACCCGGCCCGCGCCGCTATCCCCGCCCCACAGCGCATCGGCCAGCGCAGTGAATTCGGCGGCATCGTCCGCATGGCTGGGGGTGCCGGTGGGCTTCGTCCCGATCAGCGTCGCCCCGCCGCGCACCAGCGCCGCCAGCCGCCGCAGCGTGGGCAAGGTCATCCGGTGCGAGGTGCCACCCAGATAGATCGCCTGGTAGCGCGCCTCGCCCTTCGACACCACATCGCGACCATCCACCGACAGCGCATCGCCCAGCATCTGCGCGTTGATGAAGTCATAGGCATGCGCGCTTGGCAGGCCGTCTGGAACCTTGTCCGCGAACAGGGCGGTGACCGGCGAATCCTCGCCCACGAACCACGCCACGTCGGCCACGTTGCGGCCCTGTTGCAGCAGATAGGACGTGCGCGCGATGTAATCGATCCACGGCCGGGCCAGCGGTGCCCAGCTTTCGTGGCGGTTGAAGTACTGGCCGAAGATCGCCAGCGACAGCCCCGGCTGCATGTCGTCGCGCGGCTGGTGGACCGAGGTGTGGATCACCGGGCGGTTGATGCCGTGGGCGAATTCCAGATCGATCACCGGCTTCAGATCGCGCGGGGCAAAGTCCCACGGCGAGTTGACCGCGGTCATCGATTCCGCCGCGACAAAGCGCTTGCCGTAAACGTGCGCGACCGATGATGCGCCTTTCAAGTCGCCCAGCAGCGTGGTGCGCAGCGGCTTGCCCGGTTGCCAGGTCCACATCGCCGCCATCGGCACATCGGCGTGGGCCCGCATCGCCAGATCGTCACCCAGCATCGGGCGCTTGTCCTCCAGCGCTTCTCCATAGACGATCAGGCCCTGTTCGCGCGCCACTTTGGCGACCGTGCCGTAGTGCTGGTCGGCCAGCAATTCGGCCAGCGTCTGGCGATAGTCGAACAGGAAGCGGTCGGTATCCGCCGCAGATCCGATCACCACGCCCGCCAGCGCGGGCAGCCAAGGACGCAGCGCATAGCCGCGCCGGGCCTGGAACTGCGCTTCCATCGCCAGGGTCCAGTTGGCGTTGCCGACTTCGATGGAGTCGGTCAGCAGCGCGCGCAAGCCGCGCTGGCCGATCAGGTCATCGCCCAGCGCCGCGCGGTATTTGCCCAGATAGGTTTCCAGATAGCGCCGCACTGCCCCGCCATCATACTTGTCGACTTCCAGCCCGGTCGCCTCGGGGGTGGCGGGGTGGTTGGTCTTGCCGGTCAGCGACCAGCCGAACTGCAACACCCGCCAGTCGCGGCCCCTTGGCGGGGTCCAGTCGAGCGTGCCATCGGCCCTCAACCGCCCGGTCAGGTCAATCACCGCATCGCTACCGAACCCGGCGGACGCGCCAGCGGTGGCGGCAATCGCGTGGTAATCGGGCACGGTTTCATACCCGGCCTTTTCCGCCGCGCGGTCCACCTGTTCATCACCGAACAGTTGCAGGTCGCCCACCTGCACCGATTTCAGCGGCCCGACATCGAAGAAATTGACCGTCTGCGCCCCCGGCGCGGCATCGAGCACGTCGAGGCTGCCGGGATCGTTGCTGTCCTGCAATCGCAGGCGGAATTCCTGCGCGGTAACCGGGGCGAAGCTCTGGGTGGTCGGCACGCCCGACAGCGCAACATTGCTGACCGCCAGCCAATCACCGCCGTCGCGCCGTTCCAGCACGGCGCGCAGCGGCACGCCCCGGAACGGCAATTTCAGCCCCGGAATGAACACCCGCAGCGACCGCGCCGTGACGGCCCGGTCATAGCGCAGCGTTATCGCGCCGAACTTGTCGGCAGAGAGCGGCAGTTCGGCGGTGCTCGTCAGGTCCGCATCGCTCAGCGCCGCCGCCGCCAGCGCCGTGCCGGTATCGGTGGCATAAGCCGGGACCGGCAGGGCGGGCGCGGCCTGTGGCACGGCCAGCACCGCGACCACGCCGCTGGCCCGCGGCTTCACCGCATCGCCGCCGGCATGGCTCGGCATCATCTCGGCGAACGGCAGGTTCTGATAGGGGCCGGTCACGTCCGGCGCGGTGGCGATCTTTCCGGTAAAGCGCTTGCCCCCGGCCAGCCGCGTTTCGGCCCAGACCAGCTTTTTCATCCCGTCCTGCGGAGGCACCCACGGCCCGCCCGTGACCGACCAGCCGGGCGAGGCGGCAATCGCGAATTCCAGCCCGAGACGGTCCGCCTCGCGCACTGCAAAGCGGAACGCTTCCTGCCATTCGGGCTGCATATAGACCAGCCGCCGGTCGACCACTTGCGGCGTCGCCAGATTGGCGTCGAAGTTCTGCACCCCGCCGATCCCGACAGCGGCCAGCCAGGCCAGGTCCCTGGCAATCCCGTCCTTCGAGACATTGCCGTTCATCCAGTGCCACCACACGCGCGGGCGGGCCTCGGCCGGGGGATCGCGGAACTGCTGCTCCAACGCGGGCGGGGCTGCCACAGGCGCCCCGTCCTGCGCGAATGCCGCCGGGGTCTGCAGCGTGCTTGACACCATCAGGCCCGCCAGCAGCAGTTCCTTGCGAAAGCCCATCCCTTTTCTCCCGGCATTCGTGTGCGGGCCCGTGTCGAGCGGCGAAACCATGGTTTCAGCCGGTCATCCCCGCTTGTTGAAGATCTTCTCCGGCAATTGCGCGGCAAAGATCACGCAGAGCGCCAGCAGCAAGCCGATTACCGTGAACGCCCCGGTCGACGGCGGCAGGCCCAGCGCGTTGTTCCACGCGAAATAGACGCTGCCCGCCAACGCTATGCCCAGCGCCGCGCCCAGTTGCTGGGCGGTTTTCAGCAGGGCGCTGGCCGCCCCGGCGTGGTCGTTGCCGACTTGCGCGACCGATACCGGCATGATGCAGCCCGACAGTGCGCCCATCCCCAGCCCGGTCAGCAGCAACAGCGGCACCAGCACTGGCCAGGACAGCGCCAGCAGGCCGATGCCGGCGAGCACGCCGCCCGCCGCCAGCGTCATCGCGGCGCCGCCCGCCACCAGCACCCACTTGCCATAGCGCGGCAGGAAATTGCGCCCCAGCACCGCGATCCCGATCATCGCGCCCAGCCCGAACGGCATGTGCAGCAATCCGGTCGTCAGCGGCGACTGCCCACGCTCGGCCTGCAGCGCGAACGCGAACGTCAGCAGGAACCCGGCATTGGCCGCCGCGAACGCAACCGAAATTGCCATGCCCAGCCGGAATGGCAGGATCGCCAGCAGCGCCGGATCGAACAGTGCGGGGCGATGCTGCGCCACCCGCGCGGCGACGTGCCGCCAACCCAGCGCGAACAGCGGCGCGGCGCAGGCCAACGCGGCCCATTCGCGCGCACCCCAGCCCGCCTCGGCGCGGGTCAGCGGCCAGAGCAGCCCCAGCACCGCCGCGCCGAACAGCGCCATGCCCGGCGCGTCGAAACCGGCGGGCCGGGCTGAACGGCGATCCGGCAGGAAATACCAGCCCGAAACCAGCGCCAGCAACCCGACCGGCAGGTTGATCAGGAAGATCAGCCGCCACCCCAGGCCAAACAGGTTGGCGTCGATCAGGATCCCGCCCAGCACCGGGCCGGCGATCGAGGCCAGCCCGCCGACCAGCCCGAACAGCGCCAGCTTGCGCACCCGTTCCAGCGGATCGAACAGCACCTGCATCAGCGCCAGCGCCTGCGGCGACATGATCGCGCCCGTCGCCCCTTGCAGCAGCCGCGCGGCGACCAGCTCCTCTGCCGTCCGTGCCAGCCCGCAGGCCGCCGAGGCGAGCGTGAAACCCGCCACCCCGAACAGGAACATCCGGCGGTAACCGAAACTGTCGCCCAGCCGCCCCCCCGCCATCAGCAGCAGCGCGAAGCTGAGCGCATAGCCCGCGACGATCCACTGCACCGCCTCTGCTCCCGCGCCGAAATCGGCCGAGATCGCGGGCAGCGCAGTGTTGACGATCGTCAGGTCGACGATCTCCAGCACGACCGCGACGATCAGCGTCACCAGCGCCAGGTTCTGCTGGCGCTTGGTCAGGGTTCCGGTCTGGGCCATGTCAAAGCTTGCCTTCGCGCAGCATCGATACCGCCGCGGCGCAGGCCCGCGCGGTCAGCGCCATGTAGGTCAGCGACGGGTTCTGGCAGGCGGACGAAGACATCTGCGCGCCGTCGGTGACGAACAGGTTGGGCACGTCATGCGCCTGGCTCCACTTGTTGAGCACCGAAGTCGACGGGTCATGCCCCATCCGCGCACCGCCCATTTCGTGGATCGCGGTGCCGCCCGCGCCGGGGCGGTCAAAGCCCATCAGCACCTTGCCGCCCGCCGCGCCCAGCATGTCCGCCGCATCAGCCTTGGCCTGCGCCAGCGCGGCCTGCTCCTCTGGCCCGAAGGCAAAGTCGATCCGCAGCAGCGGCAGCCCGTTGGCATCCTTGCGCGCCGGGTCCAGCGTCAGCCGGTTGCGCGCGCGCGGCAGGCATTCGGCAAAGCCGACCAGTACCATCCGCCACATGCCGGGGCTGCGCAGCTTGTCCTTGTAGTCCGCGCCGATCCCGGCCTCGCGCTTGCCCGCGCTCCACGTGCTTTGCAGCGCCCCGCCCTGGAACGAGAAGCCGCGCGTGTGGCCGACCCCGTCCATCACATCGAGGTTGCGATAGCGCGCCACGACCACCCCGGTCGGGCGGTTGCCGAACGTGGTGCGCCCTTCGAACCCCGGCATCAGCGCCATCGCCGACAGGGTGTTGGCATGGTCCATGATATGCGTGCCCAGCACCCCGCTGGAATTGGCAAGGCCGCCGGGCATCGCCTCGCTGGCGGAATTCAGCAGCACTTGCACCGAATTGAACGCGCCCGCGTTCAGGAACACCAGCCGCGCGGTGGCGCTGCGGCGCTGGCGGGTGCGGGTATCGACATAGCGCACCCCGGTGACGCGGCGGGTGACGGGATCATAGTCCACCGCTTCGACCACGGCATCGGTAATCACCGTCAGCCGCCCGGTCTTCATCGCCGCGGGCAGCGTGCTCGACTGGGTGGAGAAATACGCGCCATAGGAACAGCCGCGCGCGCAGATCGAGCGATTCTGGCACTTGCCCCGCCCGTCCTTGGCCTCGGTCAGGTTGGCAGTGCGGCCCACGGTCAGGCAGCGTTCGGGCCACTTGGCGCGGATCGCGGCGCGGGCGTGTTCTTCCACCACGTTCAGCGCCATCGGCGGCTGGAAACGGCCATCGGGCAGCTGTGGCAGGCCCTCTGCCGCACCGGAAATGCCGACGAAGTCTTCCACCTTGTCATACCACGGGGCCAGATCGGCATAGCGGATCGGCCAGTCGGTGCCGTGCCCGTCGCGCTGGTTCGCGCCGAAATCATAGTCCGACCAGCGATAGCACTGCCGCCCCCAGGTCAGCGAGCGTCCACCCAGCTGGTACGAGCGGAACCAGTTGAAATCGGTGCCCGCCGCCTTGGCATAAGGGTTCTGGGCATCGTTGACGAAGTGCCCTTCGGTATATTCGGTGAAATGCCGGTTGAGCATCTGCACGGGGTATTCGCGCGCATAAAGCTCCGCGTCGCCCGCCCCGCGCCAGGGCATTTCCCACGGGGCCTTCATCTCGGTCGCGTAATCCTGCTGGTGGCGGATTTCGCGGCCGCGCTCGATCATCAGGACTTTCAGCCCCGCTTCGGTCAGTTCCTTGGCCGCCCAGCCACCGGTGATGCCGGAGCCGACCACGATTGCGTCGAATTGCATTGTCATCGCCCCTTATCCGAAATCGACCGCGGTCCAGTCGCTCGACCAGGCGCGGTCGCCCGGCTGCAACGGCAGATCCGGGTCGAACCGTCCCGGCACCAGTTCAAACCGCAGTTCCTGCGCGCCGCCGACCTCGCTGGTGTAGTAGCCTGTCAGGATCAGCGCCTTCAGCGTGCGCCACGGATGCGTCTTTGCCTCCGGGCCGAAGGCTTCGGCGTCGAGCGCGGTCAGTGCCGCCACGCGCGCGTCCGACGCGGCCATCAGGAAGTCCATCCCGGCCCGCCGCTCCAGCTCCGCCGCCAGCCAGGTCACGTGATCAAGCGAGCCATCGCCGCGACGGAAGCGCAGCAGGCGTGGATCGGCATTGTCATCCAGCGGCTGGCGCGATTTTTCGAGGCCGTGCGCCAACGCCAGCGCCACGAAATCGCCCACGCCGACCTCACCCGCGCCGGGCGTGCCGGTGCGCGGCAGGACCAGCTGGCTGACTTCGCGCAGCAACCCGCGCTGGGCCTCGGTCGGGGCATCCGCGGGATCGAGCGATGACATCCGCACCGCTGCCAGCGGCACCCCCAGTGCCAGCGCCAGCAGCGCCGCGCCGCCTATGAAGTCGCGCCGGTTCCAGCCGCTTTCCTGTGTTTCGGTCATCCCGCAACCTCTCTCCGCCCAGTCACCCGATCATGCCGCGTCCGCGCGGCGATTGCCCCTTGCCGGGCTTCTGAATCCGACTTATCAGAATGCAAATTCTATTTCTAGTGGGAGAGTGAACAATGCTGCGATTGTCGCGCCAGCTGGATTATGGCCAGCCGGCTCCGGACTTTGCCCTGCCCGATACCGAAGGGACAATCCGCACGCTCGGCGAATTTGCCGAGGCACCCGCCCTGCTGGTGGCGTTCATCTGCAACCACTGCCCGTTCGTGCTGCACGTGCTGGACGGCTTCATCGATTTCGCCCGCGATTATGCCCCCAAGGGCCTGCAAGTGGTGGCGATATCATCCAACTGGCCGGACGATTATCCGGAAGACGATTACGCCCACATGCAGGCGCTGGCGCGGGACAAGGCCTTTCCCTTCCCCTACCTGCACGATGACAGCCAGGACGTGGCGCTGGCCTATAACGCGATCTGCACGCCGGACTTCTTCCTCTATGATGGCCAGCGCCGCCTCACTTACGCTGGCCAGTTCGACGCCAGCCGCCCGAAGATCAACCGTCCGCCGGTGCCGGGGCTGCCGCCGCTGCGCCACGACCTGCCGGTAACGGGTGAGGACCTGCGCGGCGCGGTCGATGCACTGCTGGCCGGGTTGCCCGCTCCGCAGCCGCAGCACCCCAGCGCAGGCTGCTCGATCAAGTGGCGTCCGGGGAAGGACCCGTCGTGGGCGTGAGTCCGCAGACTTGCGTCCAGCGCACCTGGGTGCCCGCCGCCGCCGTGGTGCCGCAGGAGCGCGGCCGCACGTTTCTGGCTCCGGTCGACGGCGCGGAATGGTCTGAGGGGACGGGGTTCTACCGCGGGTTCTTCAGCGCGTTTCGCGTGCGCGCGGGCCGCGATGTGTGGTTCCACTTTCCGCTACCGACCCTGACCGAGCGCAACGCGGCCCCGATCTGCCTGACCGAGCTGCAACTGCTGTGGGAAGTGCTGGACGGCGCGCGGATCAGCTGGGCAACGGTGCAACACGGCGGGATGGAGCGGATCGAGCTGATCCCGCGCCTGTCCAGTCCCGACAGCGTAGCGGTGCCGTTCGAACCGCCGCCGGAGTTTCGCCCCTGGTGCCCGGTGACCAACCGCCAGCTCAGCACCTTCACCCTGGCCCCGCCACTGCCACTGCGGTTCGGGGTGCAGCTGTGCGTGATGGTATCGGCGCCCGAACAGGACGGCACGGTCCGCTTCTATGGTGCCGGTGCGGCCTTCGGCACGACCGACTGAACGCTTCTGCCGGATACGAAAGAACGGGCGGGGCCTTGCGGCTCCGCCCGTTTTGTCTTGCCCGATCGGGCCGAGTGCGAAGGCACGGCCATGGGCCGCACCCTCGCATCCCCCCCATGGATCAGAAGTCGATGCCGACGCGGACACCGTAGGTCAGCGGCGCGCCGAACTGCCAGTTGAAGATATCGTCCGGGCCAGCCGACACGAAGCTGCCGTAAGTCAGCGGACGGTTGTTCTCCAGGTTGCGGACGAAACCGGTGATGGTGAACTTTTCGTTCTCCGGCTTGTATTCCAGGCTCAGGTCGGTCTGGCTGAAGGCCGTCTGCTTGCCGTCACGGTTGTTGTAGAAGTCGGTGAAGTACGAGCTCTTGAAGGTGGAGTTCACGCTTGCCTTCAGGGTGCCCATGCTGCCCATGTCGAACACGTGGTCATAGCCCACCGTGACGATCATCGACGGCGAGAAGGCCGGACGGTTGCCCGCGAAGTTCGGCTGCTGCACGCCCGCCCTGGTCGGATCGAGATCACCCACGCCGTTGATGTCAGCGCCGGTGCCCGGAACGGTGTACACGTTGAACTGCGCCAGCAGCTGCTTGTATTCGGCGTTCAGGTAGTTGACCGAGGCACGGAAGGTGTCGTTGTCGCTGAGCTTGATGTCAGCCGACGCTTCCAGGCCCCAGATCTTCGCCTTGCCGGCGTTGAAGGTCTGGCCGCCAATCGCGGTGTCCAGCAGGACAGAGACCTGCAGATCCTTGTAGTCGTAATAGAACGCGCCCAGGTTGAACTGGTGCTGGCTGCTTTCGCCGAAGCTCTGCTTCCAGCCCGCTTCAAACGCGGTGTTGGTTTCGGGGCGATAGGAACCGACCGAGTCGAACCCGCCCGCCTTGAAGCCGGTCGAAGCCTTCACGAACACCAGCGTGTCGCTGTTGGGCTTGAAGTTCAGCCCAGCCAGCCAGGTGATCTTGTCTTCCTTGGGCGGGTTGAGGTTCAGCGTGGTCAGGTAGCGCAAGCTGGAGAACGCCTTGCGGGCCGGACCGGCGTTAAACAGCGCCGGGTCGGGACCGGTGGCGCCGAACGGCGAGGCATTGCGATAGATCGCCTTGCGGTCGCTGTCAGTATAGCGCAGCCCGCCGACGGCAGTCAGCGTTTCGCCAAGCGGCACTTCGACCTGGCCGAACAGCGAACGGCTGTCGCTGGTCACATCGCGGCCGAAGTACGACAGGAACGTTCCGTTCGGCCCGCCGATCGGCAGCATGAAGCCGCTTTCGCGATCCAGCGTTTCCTTGAAGTAGAACGCGCCGACCTGATAGATGATGCCATTGAGGTCGCCGTTCAGGCGCAGCTCGTGGCTGTGCGAGCGGGCTTCGTCCATGAACGAGTACGAGCGATAGGAAATCGGCAGGGTCAGGTAGTTGTTGCTGTCGCCCGAGAAGCTGCGATAGCCGCCGGTATAGGTCAGCGTCACCGCATCGCTGATTTCATAGGCGATGCGGCCGCGGATCGCGTGGGTATCCTGCCCGACCTTGCCCAGGCCAAAGCCCGGCGCGAAATACTTGCTGCGGTCCACCGAGGCGAGGAAGTTGGTGTTGGCCGGCGAGCAGAGCGTCTGGGTATAGGCCGGAGCCACGCGGACATAACCGTTGAGCGCGCAAGTCGCCCCCGGGCCGTTGCCGGCCGCATTCAGGTCCACCGCGGCGAAGGCCTGCGGCGTGAATTCGCGGCGGGCCACTTCACCCGAAACGTCGACCGTCAGGCCTTCGGTCGGCTCCAGCCGCAGCGAGGCGCGGCCACCGTAGGCGTGGTTGTCGTCCGAACGGCCACCGGCAAACGCCGGGTAGGGGCCGAACGCGGCGCGCGCGGGGTGCGAGACATAACCGTCGCGGTCTTCATAGAAACCAGCCACGCGCAGGCCACCGATTTCGCCCAGCGGCAGGTCGACACCGCCATCGAGACGCAGCGCATTGTAGTTGCCATAGCTGGCCGAGGCGTTGAGGCCAAAGTCGCGGCCCGGCTTGCGGGTAATGAAGTTGATCGCGCCGCCGGTCGAGTTGCGGCCATAAAGCGTGCCCTGCGGACCGCGCAGCACTTCAACGCGTTCGATATCGAACAGCGCGGTGCCCAGCACGTTCGGGCGGTTGACGTATTCGCCGTCGATATTGATGACGACCGAGGTGTCCTGGGCTTCATCGTTCGAACCGGTGCCGACGCCGCGCACGGTCACCTTCACGGTGCCCTGATCCTGGTTGAGCTGCACGACCGGGGCAACCTGGTCGATATCGTTCATGTCCTTGAAGCCGGCGTTCTGCAGCGCCTCGCCGTTCACCACGTCAATCGCGATGGGAACGTCGTTGACGCTTTGCGAGCGGTTTTGCGCGGTCACGACGATCACGTTGGGATCTTCGGTCTCGTCGGCCGCGTCCTGAGCGAACGCCGGCGTGGCAATCGCGAAACCGCAGGCACTGGCCAACAGGACGCGACGAATGGATGACTTGGTCATGTCAGGCACTCCTCCCCTTTTTTATGATCGCCCCTCATGCGAGGCTCTTCCGACGATCAAACTAGAACGTTAGAAACTAGAATGTTAATTCATATATGCCGCTGCGCGAGTCAAGCGGCTGGCATTGAAATTGCCGATAGGTTCGATCCTGCCCCGTCGATACGTTCCGCCCCGATGACGGAATTGCGGCACGCGGCGGCAGTTCTCCCTGGCGGCGTCAGAACATCGGATGCGGGTTGGCGCTCTCGGCCGGGATGGGCTGCAGCACGTCCCAGTGCTCCACCACCTTGCCCCCGCGCAGCCGGTAGATATCGGCCACCGCCCCACCCCGGCTCTGCTCGTCGGGCCGGGCGTGCAGGTGGATCATCGCGTATTCGCCATCGACCAGGATGCGCTTCACGGCAAAACGCGCGCTCGGGCTGGAAAACTTCGGCTCCAGCGCGGCAATCGCGGCATCGCGGCCATCGGCAATGCCGGGATTGTGCTGGATGTAATCCCTCGCGACATGCCGTTCGAACGCCGTGCGGACCTGCTTTTCCGCATAGAACAACCGCGCGAAATCGGTAATCGCCGCGCGGTTGCGCTCCGTTTCGGTCAGTGGCGGGCGGGCGCCCAGCAGGACAAGCCCGGCCGCCCCCGCCAGCAGCAACGCGCCGCGCGCCAACTCAGGCCTCGACCGCTACGAACAGCCCCGGATTGGGGGCGGGATGCGGCATCGTCTGCGGACCGCCGGTGCCAATGCCCCACTGGTCCATCACCAGCGGTGCGGGCACGTGGACCTTGGCCTCGTGCGTTTCGAAGTCCACTTCCTCCAGCTCGGCCGTGTATTCGACCGCGAAACCGCCGGGCGTGACGAAATAGCTGAACGTGTTGTTGCCCGCCGTGTGCCGCCCCGGACCCCACTGGATGTCGGTGCCCTTCACTTTCAGCCGGTGCGCACCGCGCATCATCCCGTCCACGCCGGTCATGTCATAGGCGACATGGTTCAGGCACGGCGGCCCCGGCAGCAGCGCGATACGGTGATGCGCCGAATTGCAGCGCAGGAAGCACATGAAATCACCCAGCCAGTCGGAAACCTTGAAGCCCAGCACATCGCAGAACCACTTCACCATCGCCTGATGGTCGGGCGAGTGGAACACGATGTGGCTGATCTTCACCGGCAGGCCGTCCCAATGGCCGATCGGCCGCGCGGAACCGCGCGCGACATCGCTGGAGATTTCAAACTGCATCCCGTCCGGGGTGAAGCAGCGGAAGCCATAGCCGCCGCCCGGCGTGGTCAGGTCGCGCGGCTCATGCACGATCCGCGCACCCGATGCGCGCACCTGTTCGCACAGCGCGTCCACATCGGCGCGGCTGTCCGCCGCCAGCGCGACCACATCGATCCGGCTTTCATCGGCCTGCCGCAGCCGCACGACGTGATGTTCGTCATGCCCCGGCGCCTTCAGCCAGACCATGCCATCGTCCGAGGGAACCAGTTCCAGCCCCCACGATTCCTCATAGAACCGCTGCTCTGCCGCAAGATCGACAACCCCATATCCGACGTAACGGATTTCGGTAACTCGGCTCATCCCCATTCCTTCTATTCTCAACTCGGCTGCGCAACGGCAGCTAACATGTCGGCCGCGGCCTGATGCAGGTCCACCGTCGGGCCCTCGCCCGACTGTCCATAGCAAATGCCGGGGCCGGCGCTCACGATTTAGCTGCAACGTTTGTATCCACGCGCTCAATAGCTCCGCCGGGCACCCAGGCAGATTCTCCCATTGACCACCGCTCCGGCCAATGCGAATAAATATTCTAATAAAATAGCGGCGATTCAGACCGCCAGGCAAACGGGATCCGGCAACGGATTGTCGTGGGGCCGCCATCTGGAGAGATGTGATGGCACAATCTGATGCTTCGGCTGGCGCACCGACGCGGCTGAGCCTGAAGGAGAAGCTGAGCTATGGCATGGGCGACATGGGCTTCAGCCTGCCCTACAACATGGCCAGCGGGTTCCTGCTGATCTACTACATCAACGTCGTGCGCCTGCCTGCGGCGGCGGTGGGCACGATCTTTCTGGTCGCGCGGCTGATGGACGCCGTGATCGACCTGGCGGTTGGCGTCGCGGTGGACCGCACCCGCACCCGCTGGGGCCGCACCCGCCCCTACTTCCTGTTCACCGCAGTGCCCTATGCCGTGCTGTCGGTCGCGGTCTTCGCGGTGCCGGACAGCTGGGGGCAGACCGCGCAGCTGATCTATGCCTTCCTGACGTTCAAGGCGCTGGGCATCATGATGTCGCTGGGGGCGATCCCCTACACCGCGCTGATGCCAATGATGACCAGCGACACTTCCGAACGGCTCAAGCTGGGCGGAATGCGATCGATCGGCACATCGGTCTCGGTCGTGCTGGGCACGGCCGCGGTCCAGCCGATCCTGTCCCATTTCGGGGGAGAAAACGCGCCGGGTGGCTATCAGGCCGCGGCAACACTGTTCGCCCTGATCGGCCTGATCGCGATCCTAGCCCTGTTCCGCAATTGCCGGGAGCGGATCGTCGACAGCGCGCCCGCCCATTTCGCGCTGCTGCCCGAAGTGTCGCGGATGCTGCGCAACCGCGCGTGGTGGGTCGCGTTCGCTTCCTGCCTGGTTTACTTCATCCGCTTCGGCGGGATGATGGCGATCACGGTCTATTTCGCGCTCGATGTGCTGCAGCAACCGTGGATGATCTCGGTCATGCTGCCGGCGGTCGCGGGGATGCTGCTGCTCTCCGCATTCGTCGCACCGTCCATCCTGGCGCGCACCGGCATCCGGCTGGGCTGCACCATCGCGCTGGGGCTGGCCGCCGCGCTGTTTGCGCTGCTGCCGTGGTTCGAGGACCGGCCTCCGCTGTTCCTGGCAATCTACATCGCCGCGTGCCTGGCCAATTCGATCACCATCACCGCCGCCTTCACGATGATCGCGCAAACGGTGGACTATCACGAATGGCGCTTTGCCAGCCGCAAGGAAGGGCTGCTGTCCGCCGGGGTCAGCCTGGCCACCAAGGTCGGCATGGCGCTGGGAACGGCCGGCATTGCCTTTGTCCTTGCCGCCGCCAGCTATGCCCCGGACGCCGTCACCGACACCGCGCGCGAGGCGATCCGCTGGACCTATTACGGCGGTGTCATCGCGCTGCTGCTGGTCCAGATCGGCATCATCCTGTTCTGGCCGATGGACGGACTGGCCGAGCGCATCAGGACCGACATCGCGGCCCGTGCCGCCAATCCCGCCGCCAAAGGGGAGGACGCCGAATGAACCGCTTCAAAACCCTGCTGACCGCCACCGCGCTGGCCAGCGCCGCGGCCGCCACGGCGCAAGTGATCGTAACAGTCGACTATCGCCCGCCCGAGACGGTCCAGCGCGTCGCGATTCCGGTCAACCCGGCGGAGCAGCGGTTGAAAGTGCTGATCATCAGCGGCCGCAACAGCTATGAGCACGACTGGACCGGCGTGAACAACATGCTGCGCACCCTGATGCACGACAGCAAGCGTTTCGACGTGCGCGTGACCGAGGATTTCGACCACGGCACGCTGGCCATGCTGAAGGGCTATGACGTGGTCCTGCTCAACTATTCCAGCCGCTGGAACTATGCCGACAAGGAACAGAAGGTCTGGTCCGACGCAGCATTTCAGGCGCTCTACCAGTACGTGCGCGAGGGCGGCGGGCTGGTAGCCTATCATTCGTCGTTCACCTGGGGCCGTGACATTCCCGAATACAAACGACTGATCGGCGCGGCGATGGATCCGGGATCAAGCCGCCGCGCGCCGCCGGGGGCGTTCCCGGTGCGGCTGACGGACCGCGACCACCCGGTGACGCGCGGGATGCGCGAATTCATCTGGACCTACAACGACGACATGTACACCAACATGAGCTTCGCGCCCGACGCGAAGATCCACGTGCTGGCCACCGCGCGCGACAATGCCGCCGCCTATGATCCGAAGCTGACCGGGCCGAAGTATCCCGCCGCCGCCTATACGCCCGAAAAGCTGAAGGCGATGAAGGGGATCGACGCCGACCACCCGCAAGTCTGGACCGCCGATTACGGCAAGGGCCGGGTGTTTTCGATCACGCTGGGACATGACGAGGTCAGCCTGCACTTCCAGCCGATGCAGACGCTGATCCTGCGCGGCACCGAATGGGCCGCGACCGGTGCGGTGACGCTGCCGGTCCTGGAAGAGGCGAAAGACTATCCGACCCAGCCCTGACAGCCTCACCGGGGCGGCTATGCGCCGCCCCGGCAAGACCTCGGCTCAGGCGCAGAGCTGGCGGATATAGGCCAGCGCGGCAGGCGTATCGGACCCGGTGGGGGTGAACTCCGCACCGACAATGCCGGTATAGCCGACCTTCCCCAGCAGCGCGATCAGCGCGGGCCAATCCGCCGTGCCGGAACCCGGCTCACCCCGGCCCGGCGCATCCGCGACCTGCACGTGGCCGACCAGATGCGCGACCTTGGGCAGCACGGCAAAGGGATCCTCGCCCTCCGTGATCGAATGGTAGATGTCGTAAAGCAGCCGCACGCGCGGGCTGTTCACCGCCTCGATCACGTTGACCGCGTCCTCGGTCATGCCGAACAGCACGCCGGGGTGGTCCATGCGGGTGTTGACCGGCTCCAGCAGGATGGTGAGGCCGTGCGCCTCGGCCACGGAGACCACGCTGGCAATGGCCTTGGCAACGATGGCCAGCTGCACCGGACGCTTCATGTAAGGTACGGCCGAGCCCGACGGCACGACGATGTTCCTGCAACCCAGCGCGGCGGCATCCTTTGCGGCGGCTTCGAACATCGTGCGGAACGCGTCGTGGTTGGCTTCCATCACCAGCTGGATGCGCGGATCGGTAACGACCGAGACCAGCTCGCACCCGGTGGCGTCCAGCGCGGCGCGCAGCGAGGGCACGTCGCGGTTGGCGGTGGTGAACATTTCCACCTTGCGAAAGCCCGCAGCGGCAGCGGCGGCCATGCGGTCTTCCAGCCGCTCCCCGGCTTCGTGGAACATGTATTCAAGGTTGACGGACAGATCGAAGGGCATGCGTAGGGTCCTTTACATCAGCCCCAGCCTGCCCCCGGCGGCAGCATAGGCGCGCCAGGCGGCAAGACGTTCGGGGGTGGAGACAGCGGGTCTCATGGCAGGTGCCATGGCGGGGTTGGCCCCCTGGATCTGGCCAAAGGCCATCACTTGCGTTGTCCCGGCGCGCACCGCGCCCCAGGGCCGCCCCGGCAGCGCGGGATTGCCGCTGCGCGCGAAGGCGACAATTACGTCCTGCCAGTGGCGGGAAACGGCCCGGTCCGCCGCGCCGAACGCGCGGTCGCCAAGGCCGATTGTGCCGAAGACATAAGGCAGGCCAGAGGAATGGAACGCCCCCCAGCCCTGCTGCCCGCGCACGGCGGGATAGGGCTGATCATGGCGATAGAGGTAGATCGGATCGCGCGCCGCCTTGGGCCGCGCCTGCGCCCATAGCACCAGCCCGGCCATATAGCGGTCGCGCGCCAGATCGGCATTCGCCTGCGTGGCCTGCGCAGCATCGGCATGGGGGTAAAGCGCCAGCAGCCGGTCCGCGAAATCGCCATAGCGGCGGCGCACCGCCTGTTCGAACGCAGCCGGGGTGCGGACTGAAAAGTCGATCATTTCCTCGGCGTTGAACCCGGTCAGCAGCGGCACGCGCGTGATGCGCGGCGCGGCTGGGCGATCCGGGTCGGCGGGCAGAACCACGCCATCAAGATTGGGGACATGGACCAGCCGGGGCGGCGCACCACCCGGCACCGGCACGACCGCAGTCGCGGCGATCAGCTGGTCGGCTGGCACCTGTCGCAGTGCCTCTACCGAAGCGGCGCCCAGCCGCTCGGCCAGCGCCTGTCCGGCGGCTTCGCTACGCGCCAGCGGCGGCATATCGATCGCCATGCTGGCCCCGCTGAAGGAAATCGCGCGGTGGAACAGCCCCTTCGCGGCGGGCATGACCTGCAGGTAATTGACCGAGGCCGCCCCGGCGGATTCCCCGGCCACGGTGACATTACCCGGATCGCCCCCGAACCGCGCCGCATTGGCCCGCACCCATTCCAGCGCCGCGACCTGATCCAGCAGCCCGTAATTGCCGGACGTCTTGCCCGGCGCTTCGGCGCTCAGCCCCGGATGGGCCATGAAGCCCAGCACCCCGACGCGGTAGTTGATCGTGATCACCACCGCCCCGCGCGCCGCCAGCGCCGCCCCGTCGTAAACCGGTACGTGCCCTGCCCCGCCCGAAAACGCGCCGCCGTGGATATAGACCAGCACCGGCAAGCGCCGCTTCACCCCGGCCGGCTTCCAGACGTTGAGGGTGAGGCAGTCCTCGCTGAGCGGCGGCTGGGCGATGAATTCCTGCGAATAGGGCCCCCACGGCTGCGCGATGCCCTGATAGCAGGCCGGGGCGAACCGGGTCGCATCGCGTGTGCCCGTCCAGCTTGCGGCCGGCTGCGGCGCGCGCCAGCGCAGCGGACCGACCGGGGGCGCCGCGTAGGGCACCCCCAGAAACGCCTCCACCGCGCCGGACACCTTGCCCTGCACCGCCCCGCCATCCAGACGGACCACGGGACCGGCCAGCACAGGTTGCGCGCTGGCAAGCACGCCAGCGAAAACCAGGGCAAAACGCACCGCGGCCTCCATCAGTACGCGAAGGTTTCGCTGAAGGTGCGGTAAGGTTCGGGCGGACGCGCATCCAGCGATTGGGCAGTGTCGGTACGATAGGTGTTGCTGCGCACCACCGCCGGCCCATCGACCGGCGGCATGAACACGGGCTTGCCGTTCTCGCCAACGTACATCAGGTCGAAGTTGAACGCATCGTCCTGCGCTGCCGCAGCGAACGGGATCCAGCCCATGCCGTAGGGTGCGCGGGCCACTTCAAAGCAATGGAAATGCCAGATTTTCCACTGGCCGTCCTGCTTGATGAAATCCACCCCGTATTTCAGGTAGACGTTGTGCATCCAGACCTTCTTCCCGCCGACCATGTCCTTCTCGAACATCCAGGCGGGCATGTTCTTGGCATGCTCAGGATCGACCAGGCCGGATTCGATGCCGTTGACAATCCACAGGCCCTTCGCGGTCTGCCCGTCACCGGCAACCTCGATCATCGGAGTGGTCGTGTAGTGCGAGATCAGCTTGCCGCGCGGTGCGGGGCGGTTCTGGTGATAGGACATGATCTTGTCCCAGCCAGTATAGACCCCAAGATTTGAATACTGGGCGCGTACGTCAGGTGTGCCCTTGCTGGCCCACAACGGAATGATGTCGGTATCCCGGAACGCGTTGTGCAGATACATGTATTGCGAGAACAGGTTCTCTACCGCAGCGCGGTCGTGGGTACGCTGCGCAAGATTTTGCAGGTCCTTGAGCTGGGCCTCAAGCGATGCGACGCGGGCATCGGTTCCGCCCTCGGCCGGGGCGGCGGCAAGGCCGGCCGGCAGTGCGGCAAGGCCCAGGGCCGCGGTGGCGGCAAGCATTCGGAAATTTTGCATCAGGCAGTCTCCCCTTGTTGTGTTCGCGCCGCGCCCCACAGGGCCAGCAAGATCACGATCAGCACCGCGTTCTGCGGCAGCGCTGCCGTTTCTCCCCGCGCCAGATGAACCAGCCCGGCGGCGATCTGGTTTGCCACCAGCGCCAGCGCCGCGATCCGGGCGATAGACGGACGCACCGGCACCGCCAGTAGCGCGGCAGCGAGCGCCAGCTCGCTCCACCCAACCAGCCGCCCCAGCCATTCGGGCAGGTGGACCGTCCAGGCACCGTGCCGGGCCAGTTCCGCCAGCGGCGCGAACGCCTTGTTCCAGCCGACAAAGCCGAAAAACGCCGCCAGCAGCAGCGCCAGCATCGCCGCCGCCCCCTTGCGCAGGACCGCCCCGGCCATCCGAATCTTCCCTTCGTTCTGGTTTCGCGCCTAAATAAATATGATAATTCTAATTCTGTCAATCATCGGAAAAGCTCGGAAATCCGGGATATTTTCAGGCTTGACCGACGCCGAACTTTATAAGAATATACGTTCTAATTAGGGCTTCGGCCCCAGGGGAGATGCTGCCAACCGGCCTGATCCGGCCATCAGCGCTGCCCGCCTCCGTGCAACGTGTGCCACCAGGTGGAGAGGTGCGAAGTGACAAGTCAAATCAAGCGGGGCGTAAGCCTCTATTCCTTCCAGAACGAGACGTTCCAGGGCAAAATGACCCTGGAGGACTGCATCCGCACGTGCGCCGAACTGGGCGCGCGCGGGATCGAAGTGATCGGTGAGCAGACGTTCTGGGGCTGGCCCGAAGTGGGCGTGAACCAGGCCGACATCGACAACTGGCACAAACTGATCAAGCAGTATGACTGCGTGCCGGTCAGCCATGACTACATGCTGGACTACAAGCGCTACAAAGGCCGGCCGATGCCGTTCGAGGAGCAGGTCGCCAGCGTCCGCAAGGACATCGATTTCGGTGCCGCGCTGGGGATGCCGTTCATCCGCAGCCTCGTGTCGATCGCGCCCGAAGTGCTGATCGCCGCTGCGCCCTATGCCGAGGAAAAGGGCATCAAGCTGCTGACCGAAGTCCACGCCCCGCTGCACTTCGACCATCCGTGGATCATCCGCATGGCCGAAATGTTCCAGAAGAGCGGTTCGCCCGCGCTTGGCTTCCTGCCTGACATGGGCATGTTCCTCGACAAGTTTCCGCCGGTCTGGCGCGCCAAGTTCGAGCGCATGGGCGTTCCGGTCCATATCGCCGACTACATCGTCAAGGCTTACGAAGACCGGGTGCTGTCGGAATACGTGATCCTCGAGGTGCAGAACATGGGTGGTGTCGGCCCGGCGATCGCCATGGCCGAAACGCTGCGCCACAACGCCGCGTTCGAACCGAAGCGGATGCTGGATTACATGCCGATGATCCACAACATCCACGGCAAGTTCTATGAAATGACCGCGGACTACGTCGAACCCAGCATCCCCTATGACAAGATCGTCGCGGTGCTGAGCCAGGGTGGCTACGATGGCTACATCTGCTCCGAATACGAGGGCAACCGCTGGATCGAGGACGCCGAGGAACCGGATTCGGTCGAACAGGTCCGCCGCCAGCAGGTGATGCTGGCCCGCCTGCTGGGCGAACCCGAAACCCCCGCCCTCAAGGCCGCTGCATAAAGGATATCCGTGCCATGATGGACAAACTGATGATCGTCGAGGACAGCCTCGAAAACGTCGACGGCGGGTTCGCCTTCCTGGGCCGACTGCCCTATTACCGCGGCCTGGGCCTCTCGATGATCGAGGACATCCAGATCACCATCGACGGTGAGGTAATCCCGCGCGAGAACGTGCGCTTCACGGTGCGCGGCAAGACCTACACCCTCGACGAGATGGAAACGGTCTATGACGATCGCTGGAACTTCGGGGAAAAGGCCCTGATCACCGCGCTCAAGCCGGGCGGTCTGGCTGCCGGACCGCACAAGCTTGAAATGGCCGTGCGCAACCGGGTCAGCTACCTGCCCTTCGTGCCGACCACCAAGTGCGTAAAGGACCTGGCGCTGGCCGCCTGACCGATCGATCTGCAAGGAACCGACAATGATCGACGTTTCCCGGCGCGAACTGCTGGTCCTTGCTTCCACCACCATGGCTACCGCCGCGCTCCCCAGCGCGGCGGCGGCAGCATCTGGTGCAAACAGCGATGCGGGCCCGCCGCGCAAGGCGGCGCGGGATGGCTGGGGCCAGACCTTTGAAGGGCAGCGCTGCGCCGACCGGGGCGATGGCACCTTTCGCAACCCGATCATGGCCGGGGCCAATGCCGATCCGTCGATCCTGAAGGACGGCGACGATTATTACCTGACCTTTTCGAGTTTCGAGTCCACCCCCGGACTGTTGATCTGGCATTCGCGCGATCTGGTGAACTGGCAGCCATTCACCAACGCACTACCCAATCCGCTTGGCTCGGTCTTCGCGGTCGACATGATCCGCCACGCTGGCCGCTATTACATCTACATTCCGTTTATCCCCACTGCCTGGTCGACCGAGGTCAGCGGCGGTGCGGCGATCTATGTGATCCATGCCGATTCCATGGCCGGTCCGTGGAGCGAACCGGTCGATCTGGGCATTCGCGGCCGGATCGATCCCGGCCATGTCGTGGGCGAGGACGGCGAGCGCTACCTGTTCCTGTCAGCCGGTTACCGCGTAAGACTGACCCCCGATGGGCTGGCCACGGCTGGACCGGTCGAGAAAGTCTATGACGGGTGGAAATACCCCGACGACTGGGTAACCGAGGCCTATGCGCTGGAAGGGCCCAAGATGCTGCGCCGGGGCGACTGGTTCTACATGGTCAGCGCGGTGGGCGGCACGGCGGGGCCGCCAACCGGCCACATGGTGATCGCCGCCCGATCCCGCTCGATCCACGGTCCCTGGGAAAACTGCCCCCACAACCCGATCGTGCGCACCCGCAACGCCACCGAGGCGTGGTGGTCACGCGGCCATGCCACGCTGGTCGAAGGTCCAGGGGGTGACTGGTGGATGGTCTATCACGGGTTCGAGAATGGTTTCCGTTCGCTGGGCCGCCAGACCCTGCTTGAGCCAGTCGAATGGACCCGGGACGGCTGGTTCCGGGCACGCGGGGGCGATCTTTCGCGCGCCTTGCCCAAACCGCGCGGCGGCCAATCGCAGCCGCACGGCCTGCCGCGCTCCGACACGTTCGCCACCCCTGCACTGGGCACCCGCTGGACGTTTCATGCACCCGGAAAGGACGAGGCCAGACGCGCCACGTTTGGCCCCGACGGTCTGCGACTGGCAGGCAAGGGCAGTGGTCCGCACGACAGTTCACCGCTGACCAATCTGGCAGGAGACCGATCCTATGCCATCACGGTCGAGCTGGAGCTGGAGGGCGCTGCCAGCGGCGGACTGTTGCTGTTCCTGACCAGCCGCCTGTTCGTGGGCATGGCCGTAAATGGCGAACGCATGCTGACCTATGCCGCCGGCAAGGTTCACCACTGGCGCGAGCCTGCGCCTGCCACGCGCCGGATCTTCCTGCGGATGGAGAACCGCGAGCATATCGTCACGATGTTCTACAGCCTCGATGGCGAACGCTGGACCCGCCACGGGCTGCGGCTGGAAACATCGGGCTACAACATCAACACGGCGCTGGCCGGTGAGGGCGAGGGCCTGCAGCCGGCCCTGTTTGCGGCAGGGGCCGGCGCAGTGCGGTATCGCAATTTCACCTATCACGCGCTGTAGCGCGTCGCGTCATTCCGCCTCGGCCCGCCGCAACTGCATCAGCTTGCGCCGGGCCAGGATCGCGGCCTTGTCGCTGGGCAGGACCAGTGGCTTGAGGTCCCAGAAATCCTCGCCCGCCATCGCCTCGGCCTGGGCGCTGATCATCGGTTCGTCTTCGTCCAGGAACACCCGGCGGGCCATCGCCTCGGCCTCTGGTCCCGGATCGTGGGTGAAGAAGTAATGCGTCGACCCCTGCGTTTCGGGGGTCAGGATATGGGGGTTGGCCATCGGCGGGACCAGCGGCTGCGCTTCGCCGGTGGGGTGCATCGCGATGAAAAGCGCCAGGCTGGCCGGAGCGTGCCAGCGGATGTGCAACGCCTGATCGACCGTTCCGCCATCCCCCAGCAGCGGCGCGGCCCAGCCCGGCGGCGGGGCGGCAGTCATATCCCACTTGTTCCAGATCGCGCCGGTTTCGTCCTGCTCCACCGTGTGAGCGCCGTGGCTGAACAGCGAACCATTGGTGCCAAAACTTTCGACGTGCAGGAATTCCGCATGGCTGAGGTCGAGCAGGTTGTCGGCGATCAGCTCGTAGTTCACGCCCATGACGTAGTGCGACCGGTCCACCGGGGCGCCCGCATCGATGAAGGTGAAGTCGGGGATCAGGTCCGCATCCGCGCGTGCCGGGTCGCCCGGCCAGAACCACAGGCCGCCGTGGCGCTCCACCACCGGCATGGTCGCCAGCCGGGCGCTATCCGGCAGCGCGCCGCCGAACGGGTTGTGGACGCACGCGCCCGAGCCATCGAACGTCAGCCCGTGATAGCCGCAGGCGATCCGTCCGCCCGCGAACGTCCCCCGGCTGAGCGGCACGAACCGGTGCGGGCAGCGGTCCGCGACCATCGCCCAGCCGCCATCGGCTTCGCGCCAGAGCAGCCATTTGCGGTCCAGCAACGTGCGCGCCAGAAAGCCATCGGCGGGAACTTCGCCTACCCACGCGGCCATGTACCAGGCATTTCGGATATATTCGGACATCGGCATTCCCTCGGTTGTCTGTCTACGACAGGCGCGGGAATGGCTGGTGGTTCGACGCAATCCCCGCACCCACCCGCGAGCACTCCGCTCGCGAAAACGCTGTGGGGCCTGCAGTCGGCACCCCAGCAGGAATGCCGCCCCAGGCCGGGAACGTCCCGGCCACCAGGCTGTCGTTCGCCGCAGCGAACGCGGCCGACCATATTGGAATGATAATTCCTGTCAAGCCGCGAGGCGTTCAGTCGATCCCCATCAGCCGCCGGTTTAGCGCCCGGTCGGCCCCGCCTGCCGCGAAGTCATCAAAGGCGTGTTCGGTGACGCGGATGATGTGCCGGTCGATGAATGGCGCGCCCTCTGCGGCGCCCTGTTCCGGGTGCTTCAGCGCGCATTCCCATTCCAGCACAGCCCAGCCGGCAAAGTCGTTGGCCGCCATTTTCGAGAAGATCGCCGGGAAATCGACTTGCCCGTCACCCAGCGAACGGAACCGGCCCGGCCGGTCGACCCACGACTGGTAGCCGCCATAGACGCCGCTGCGGCCGTTCGGGCGGAACTCCGCATCCTTCACATGGAAGCATTTGATCCGCTCGTGATAGATGTCGATGTAGGCCAGGTAATCGAGCTGTTGCAGCACGAAGTGGCTGGGATCGTAGAGGATGTTGGCGCGCGGGTGATTGCCGACGCGCTCCAGGAACATCTCGAACGTCACGCCGTCGTGCAGGTCCTCGCCCGGATGGATTTCATAGGCGGCGTCCACCCCGTTGTCCTCGAACACGTCGAGGATCGGCTTCCAGCGCCGCGCGAGTTCGTCGAACGCATCCTCCACCAGCCCGGCGGGCCGGGCGGGCCAGGGATAGAAATAGGGCCACGCCAGCGCGCCCGAGAACGTTGCATGGGCAGTCAGGCCGAGGCGGCGGCTGGCCAAGGCGGCGTTCTTGACCTGCTGCACCGCCCATTCCTGCCGGGCCTTGGGATTGCCGTGCACTTTAGCGGGGGCGAACCCGTCAAACTGCGCGTCGAACGCCGGGTGGACCGCCACCAGCTGGCCCTGCAAATGGGTCGACAGCTCGGTGATTTCCAGCCCCTTGTCGGCCAGCATCCCCTTCACGTCGTCGCAATAGGTCTGGCTTTCCGCCGCCAGCGTCAGGTCGAACAGGCGCTCGTCCCAGCTGGGGATCTGGATGCCCTTGTAACCCAGTCCGGCCACCCAGTCGGCAATTGCCGGCAGGCTGTTGAACGGTGCGGCATCGCTCGCGAACTGGGCGAGGAAAATGCCGGGTCCCTTGATGGTCTTCATGGCTTCAGGTCCTCTCAAACGGTCAGCGCCGTCCACCCGGCGCGCGCCTTGCTGGCGGTGACGGCGGTGTCGACGAAAGTCATGCCGCGCAGGGCATCCTCGATCCCCGGCAGCAGCGGTGCGGTTTCACCGCGCAGCACGGCGGCGAAATCGCGGTAGATGTTGGCGAAGGCTTCCAGATAGCCTTCCGGGTGGCCGGTGGGCGTGCGGGTGCGGCTGGCGGCATCCGGCCCCAGCTGCGCACCGCCCGCGTGGATCACCTCGGTCCGTCCGTCGAGCGTGTGGAGGGTCAGCGTGTTGGGCACTTCCTGCTTCCACACGAGGCCGCCCTTCTCGCCATAAAGACGGATGCGCAGGCCGTTCATTTCGCCGACCTCGATCTGGCTGGCGAGCAGCACCCCGCGCGCTCCGTTTTCGAAGCGCAGCAGCACGGTGCAATCGTCATCGACCGGACGCCCCGGCACGACCGCGCCCAGATCGGCCAGGATCTCGGTCACTTTCAGGCCAGAAATGAACTCGGCCAGCTGGAACGCGTGGGTGCCGATATCACCAATGCAGCCGCCGGGGCCGGACTTGGCCGGATCGACGCGCCATTCGGCCTGCTTGCCCGATGCCTCGCCCGCCAGCCAGCCTTGCGGATATTCGACCACGACCTTGCGGATCGCCCCCAACGCGCCCGCCGCAATCCGGGCACGTGCCTCGCGCACCAGCGGATAGCCGGAATAGGTGTGCGTCAGCGCATAGGGGAGACCGGCGGCGGCAACATGCCCGGCCAGTTCGCGCGCCTGTGCCAGCGTCGCGGTGGCGGGCTTGTCACTGATTACCGGCAGACCGGCAGCCAGCGCGGCGCGCGCGGCGGGCAGGTGGTGATGGTTGGGGGTGACGATAGCGACGAAATCGATCCCGTCGGCCCGCGCCCGTTCCGCCGCGAACATCGCATCGAGATCGGGATAGGCCCGCGTCGGGTCTATCCGGTAGCTCTCCCCCGCCTGCGCGCTGCGCGCCGCATCGCTGGAGAAAACCCCTGCGACCAGTTCGATTTCGCGGTCCAGTTCGGCAGCGATCCGGTGGATCGGTCCGATGAACGAACCCGGCCCGCCCCCGATCATCCCCATCCGCAAACGCCGCATCGCAAACTCCCGACATGTAGTATTTGTAATTATCGTTCTAGTTTGTTATCCCCGCCCGCGTCAAGCCGCGTTGCACCAATTCGCAGGAGCATCGAGCGGCAGGGAGAGAGCATGAACCGCGTTACCCAATTCTTCCGCGATCTGACCTTGCGCCCGCAGGGCATGACGCTTGTGATCGCCGCGTTCCTGCCGATCATCGCCATCGTTGCGATGGGGCCGGCGGTGCCATCCATGATCCAGCATTTTGCCGATGATCCCGAAGCCCGCGCCAAGGTGCCCGCCATGATCGGCGCGCCGGGGCTGGCGATGGCGCTGCTCGCCCCGTTCGCGGGCCTGCTGACGGACCGGTTCGGGCGGCGGCCGCTGCTGCTGATCTGCACGGGCCTGTATGGCTTCTTCGGCGCGGCGCCGCTGTTCCTCAACGATCTGGACCACATCTACTGGTCGCGGCTGCTGCTGGGCGTGTCGGAAGCGGGCATCCTGACCGTGGTCAACACCCTGATCGGCGACTACTGGGACGACAAGGGCCGCAAGAACTGGCTGTTCCTGCAAGGGCTGGTCGGCCCGTTCCTGGCCGGGTTCGTCGCGCTGATCGTGGGCTATGCCACGCAGGTCCAGTGGAACGGGGTGTTCTTCGTCTATCTGGTGGCGTTCCCGATCTGGGCGGCGATGTTCGTCTGGCTGTTCGAGCCCAAGCGGCAGGAACCGGCGACGGATGCCACGCCGAGCGCGCCGACAGCTGCTGCCAAGTCCCCGTTCCCGTGGGCTTCGGCGGTCCTGATCGTCACGGTCACGTTCTTCGCATCGCTGCTCTATTACGTGTTCATCATCAATGGCGCGCTGGTATTCAAGGAAGTCGGCGTGACCGAGCCGCAGCGCTATGCGGCGCTGATCTTTGTCCCGCAACTGTTCATCCTGGCCGGGGCGGGGATTTTCCGCCTGCTGGCCAACCGCAGCCACGCGCTGCAACTGGGAACCTTTCTGGGCCTGCTGGGGCTGGGGCTGGGCGGCATGGGACTGGCGACCAGCGCCACCGCAATGGCCGCCGCACTGATCGTGCAGCAAACTGCCGCAGGCATGGCCGTGCCGACGCTGATCGCCTGGACGCAGACCAAGTTCGATTTCGCCCACCGGGGCATGGGCATGGGGCTATGGACGGCTGCGTTCTTCCTGGGGCAGTCGCAATCGCCCCGGCTGGTTCACCTGATCGATACGCAGACCGGCTCGATGCAAGGCGCTTTCACCATCGCGGGTGCGGTGGGCCTGGCTGCGGCAGTCGTGGCGCTGGTCCTGCATCTGGCGCGCGGGTCCAAGCCCGTTCTTGCGGAAACCGCGTAAAAAGTAATGGAACGATTGGTTTCATTCCAGAACCTGGTTTACCTTTACGGAAAGGTGGCGCACATGCGCTGTCAGTCATCCGGAATTCCGCCCGGAAACCGCCAGGACAGGTGCTGCTGAATGCCGACTCGCGCAAAAACCAAGGACGAAAGCCCCGCACTCGCCGTTGCGAACGTCAGCCGCAGACCCCAGCAGGGCCGGTCCAAGGCCTCGCTCGAACGCATGCTGGCCGCCGCGCGCGAACTGATGCTGGAGCGCGGCAGCGAAGAGTTCACCTTGCAGGAAGTGAGCGAGCGCGGGCAGGTTTCGATCGGGTCGATCTACTTGCGCTTTGAAAGCAAGGACAACCTGGTCCGCGGCGTGATTGCCGAGGCGTTGGACGCCCTCTCGGCCGATGAAACCGCCCTGCTGGAACGACTGGCGGCAGACTGCCCGAACCTCGCCTCGTTCGTGCCGGCCTATGTCGAAGGTTATGCCGAAGTGCTGCGCCGGCATGCTCCGCTGCTGCGCCTGACGATGGAGCGCGCCACGTTCGACCCGCTGGTGTCCGCGCCGGGCAAGGAACATGCGCTGCGCGCCGAACGCCAGTCCACCGAAGCCATGCTGGCCCATGCGGCAGAATTCGGCGGCGACGATGCCGACGATCACCGGGTCAAGGCGCAATCGGCCTTTCACATCATCTTTGCCACGCTGGCCCGCCAATTGAGCCTGGGTTCATCGGGCGAGGCTGTGCACGACTATGACTGGAGCCTGCTGAAGCGGGAAATGGGCCGGATGGGCCTGGCCTACCTGCGGGCCGATTGACAGCACCGCCGAACAATATAAGAATCCCGATTTCAATTTAAGGCGGTGGGCACCGACCCGCGCCAATCGGGAGTGGCGGCCGTGGCATTGGACCAGAGCGTCAATTCGCAAGGCGGGCGGCTGAACTGGCCGGTGCGGCTGGCCTGGATGGTCTGCGCCATGCCGGAATTGCTGAAGTCCTTCGCGTGGGACGCCTTCGTGCTGTTCTTCTATGCGCAGGTCGTGGGCCTCAACGGCTGGCTGCTGGGCGTGGCGATCGCGGTGATCATCGTGTTCGACACGGTGGTCGATCCGTGGATCGGCGCGCTGTCCGACCGGCTGAGCGGCACCCGGCTGGGGCGGCGACACACGCTGATGTTCGCCGCGATCCTGCCCTTTACCGTTGGTATCGCCGCCGTGTTCGCCCCGCCCGCCGGAATGGCGCAGGGGCAGATCCTCGCCTGGCTGCTCGGCTGGGGGCTGCTGGCGCGCTGCGGCATCTCGCTGTGGACCGTGCCCGCCTATGCGCTGGGCGGCGACCTGACGCTGGATACGGCGGAACGGCGGCTGGTGGCGGTGCTGCGCAATATCGGCAACCAGATCATCATCCTGACCGTCCCGGCGGCCGCGTTCGGGCTGTTCTTCGTCCACTCCGCCGCCTTCCCCAAGCCGCAGCTCAACCCCGCGCCCTATGCCCCGTTCGGGCTGTTCGTGGCGCTGCTGGGCGGGGTGCTGATGCTGGTCGGCGCGCTCGGCACGCTGCGGCGCGCCCGCCTGATCGAACGGACCAGCGCCCCGGCTGCAGCGCCGGAAGCGGCCACGGGCCCGCTGGCGATCCTGCGCGCCATGGTCCGCGCCGTGCGGATCACGCCCAATATCGGCCGCCTGCTGTGTGTCGCGTTTCTGGTGCTGTTCACCAATTCGGTCATCAACCAGCTGTCCCTGCATCTGGCGACCTACTTCTGGCAGCTTGACCAGACCTGGACCCCGCGTCTGCTGATGGGGGCAACGTTCGGATCGATCCTGGCGATGCTGCTGGCCCCGCTGTTCCTGCGCCTGTTCACCACCCGCGCCGCGATGATGCTGGGGCTGGGCGGATTCTTTCTGGCACAGGCACTCGCCATCGTCCTGCCGCTGGCGGGGCTGGCACCGGCGGCGGGCACGGCCGCGGTTGGCGCGCTGATCTTTGCGCTGCGCTTCGCGGGCGGGCTGGCCTACGGGCTCTACGTGGTGCCGTTCAACGTCGTGACCTATGAAATCGGCGACGAGCACGAAGCGGACACCGGTCGTCCGGCGCAGGGGATGGTCGCCAGCTTCATGTTCATCGGGCTGCAACTGGGCAGCGGCGCGGTGGCGCTGCTGGCGGGTTCGTTCCTGGGCCTGATCGACTTTCCGGTCGGCCTGCCGGTGGAGCAAATGCCGCCCGAAAAGGTTGAGGCGCTGGCCTGGTTCGTGCTGGCACTGATCGTGCTGGCGGGCGGCGCGATGGCCAGGCTGGTCGGCACATTCCGGATCGACTCCGACAAACTGGCAAAGGTGCGCGCCGCGCGCGAAGGAGAATGACGATGAAGCTGCTGAAATCCGCCCTGCTGCCGCTCGCCGCGTTGACGCTGGGCACATCCGCCCCGGGGCAAATGCCCGCACCCGAGGAGGTCGGCCCGGTCCGCCGCCCGGCGGTGCCGCTTGGCGCGCCCTGCACCGGGGCGGAGCAGTGGGAGCGGATGTTCGAGCAGATCAACGTCCGCAACGTCACCTGCCCGGCGGTCTATCCGGTGCTGCCCAAGCCCGGCAAGGCCAACGGCAAGTCGGTGATCGTGGTGCCGGGCGGCGGCTATCAGTTCGTGTCGATCGAGCAGGAAGGGTTCCGCGTGGCCGATGCGCTGGCCGCGCACGGTTACAGCGCGTTCGTGGTGAAGTATCGCACGGTCGAAACCCCGCGCGAGGCTGGCGCCTACATGGCGAAGATGGCGCAGCTGTTCGGCAACCTTGGCCAGCGCGAACTGGAAGACAACCCGCCCGCCGTCGACGATCTCGCCGCCGCCGTGCGGATGGTCCACGGCGAAGCAGCCAAGCGCGGGCTGGACCCGGCGCAGATCGGCGTGGTCGGTTTTTCCGCCGGCGCGCGCACGACGATCCGTCTGCTGGAATGGAAGGACGAGGCCAAACTGGCCGAGAACGTCGCGCTGATCTATCCGCCGATGACGCAGGTGGTGAAGGGTGGCCCCCGTCCGCCGCTGTTCCTGGCGATTGCGGTCGACGATCCGCTGTTCCGGCAGGGCAAGCTGGATCTGCTGAGCGCCTGGCTGGCCGAGAGCGAAAAGACCGAGTTCCACCTCTATTCGGGCGGCTCCCACGGCTTTGGCATGGGCATCAAGGGCGCGACCAGCGATCTGTGGATCGACCAGTACATCGCCTGGCTTGATCGGCATTAAGTTTAAGCGGGGCGGAGGGATCACCCCCGCCCCGCGTCCTGATTATCAACCCGCCAGGATCTTGCGGCACATGGCCTGATGGCGTTCGACCTGTTCGAACGCATCGACAGTGCAATAGGCGTGGCCTTCCCATTCGGACACGATCGTGCCGGTGAACCCGCCGTCGCGGAACAGCGGCAGGATCGTGGCATAGTCGATGGCTTCCTCGACCAGATCCTCGCCCACGCCATAGAACTTGCCGTGGATGTGGATGGTGCGGTCAACCAGCGCAGCCCAGCTCTTGGGATCGTTGTTCGACAGGATGAAGAACGCCAGGCTGGCGGACTGGATGTGGAGCGGAGCATGACCGTTGGCCAGCGCCCATTCGCGCAGACGGCCGGCCTTTTCATGGCTCATGCCCGGCTCCAGCCAGACTTCCTTGAGCTTGTCGAGCAGGCTTTCCGCCGCACCGGCGGCGCGGGCGGCGTTGAGCATCGATTCCGGGATGCGGCTGGCGGTGCCGCCGAAGTCGGGAATCCAGCCCAGCACCGGGGTGTTCAGCTTGTCATACATCTCGGCATAGGCCTGCACCGCCGGGTGACCGGCCCACATCGGCGCGTGGACTTCCACGCCCATGCGGATGCCGATGTCTTCGGCATAAGGCGCGATTTCGGGCAGCAGTTCGACCGGCAGCGCGAACTGATAGCGCACCAGGCTGAAGCCCATCTTCTTGGCCGAGCGCAGCTGGCGCTTGTGGTATTCGATCAGGCTGGCATCGTCGATCGGCTGCTGGCCGGGCTTCAGGAAGCGGTCCGAATTGATCGCGCAGGACACCGGGTTCAGCCCGGTTTCCGCGATCAGATCCTTGAACTGCGCGGCGAAATCGTCCGAAACATCGGGGAATTCCTTGAAGTTCTGGAACCCGATGATCTCGATGTTCGGGCCCAGGTTGCGGCGCGCCACTTCGCGCATCAGGCCGGGCAGTTCGAACTGGCGGGTCAGCCATTCGTTGGTGAAGGAATACAGGGTCACGCCCATCTGCGGGCCGGTGGGATTGGTCATTGTCCGGGTCCTCTTGCGCTCAGTTCACGGTCAGCGTGGCGACCTGGGGATTGGTGCGCTTCATGCCGGGGATGTAGGGCGGGTTGACGTTGACGGTCAGCGCCACGTCATGCTGCGATCCAGCGGTCACCGAAACGTCCGGCAACACCAGAAACGCGCTGTCGCGGACGAACCAGAACGCGTTGGTCTGTTCGCCCAGCTGCGCCAGTGGCCAGCGGTTGCCATCGTATTCGACCAGCGCGCCGGAGAGGTCCACAACCGCGCCATCGATCGACAGACCGCCGACTTCGACGGTCGAGAACGGCAGCGAGCGATACCACGGCAGGCGCATCGCCAGCCGCGCGCCAGCGGGCGTCGCCGTCAGCCCTTCTTCCCCGATCACCCGTTCGACTGGCAACATTCTCGCTCTCCCGTTGCATCAATTAGAACCATCGTTCTACTTAGTGCTTGACATAGGGTCAACCCTCGTGCTGAAAAAATACGAACTGATGTTCTAAATTTATTTGGATGGGCGAGGGGCCGGCGAAGTGGACAGTTTCGATTATGTGATCGTGGGCGCGGGCTCTGCCGGGTGCGTGCTGGCCAACCGCTTGAGCGCCGATCCCAAGGTCCGCGTGCTGCTGATCGAGGATGGGGGCGACAACCAGCACCCCTTCATCAAGATGGCCGGCGGGTTCGTGAAGATCATGGGCAACCCGGCCTATTTCCGCGCCTATCCTTCGGTCCAGCGGCCCGGCATGCGCAAGGAAATGCACGCCTATGGCCGGGGGCTGGGCGGATCGTCGGCAATCAACGGCACCTGGTATCTGACCGGGATGCCCGCCGACTATGACAGCTGGGCGGATCACGGCGTGACCGGCTGGGGCTGGGACGAGATTTCGCGCTGCTTTGCCCGGTTCGAGGATTACCGCGATCCCGGCGCCCATCCGGGGCGCGGGCGCAGCGGCGAACTGCAGATCACCCCGTCGGACCACAAGTCTCCCGTGTTCGATGCGCTGATGAGCGCGTTCGAGCATGCAGGCATGCCGCGCGTCAGCGACATCACCGCGCCGGGGATCACCGGGGTCGGCCGCAGCCAATACACCGTCGACCGCTGGGGTCAGCGCGAATCGAGCTACGAAGCCTTCGTGAAGCCGGTGCGGGGCCGCGCCAACCTGACCATCACGACGTACACCGCGGTCAAGCGCGTGCTGATCGCCGATGGCCGCGCCACCGGCGTGGTGTGCGAGCGCGGCGGACAGGATGTGACCTTTGCCGCCAGCGGCGAAGTGATCCTGGCTGCCGGGGTCTATGGCTCGCCACAACTGCTCCAGCTATCGGGCGTGGGGCCGGGCGCGGCCTTGCAGGAACTGGGGCTGGAAACGCTGCGCGACCTGCCCGCCGTGGGCCAGAACCTGGCCGATCACCAGAAGTTCGGCGTCTCGTTCGATCTGCACAACCACCCCGGCACCAACCGCGAATTCGTCGGCTGGCGGCTCTATCGCAATGCCATGCGCTATTTCCTGACCCGCACCGGGCCGCTGGCGCGCGTCGGCATGCCGCTGACCGGGCTGATCGCCAGCCGGGATGGCCGCGCCGACTGGCCGGACTTCCAGGTTGCCGCCGCGCCATTTGCGATGCGCACCGTGAACGAAATGGCCGAAAAACCCGGCAGCCCGATCACCGACAAGCCGGGGCTGACGTTCTCTGGCTATCACTTACGCCCGCGCAGCCGGGGTTCGGTCAAGCTCACCGCGCCCGACCACCGCACGCCGCCGCTGGTCGATGCGGCGATCTGGTCCGATCCCTATGACCGGGACAAGGCGCTGGAACTGTTCCGCCTGTTCCGCTCCATCGCGGCCGCCCCGGCGCTTGCCCCGTTCATCGGGACCGAGCGGATGCCCGGCCCCGGCGTGCAGGATGAAGCCGCGGTCGTCACCGAACTGGCCAAGATGGTCGAGGCCGGGCTGCATGGCACCGGCACCTGTTCGATGGGCGGCGATGCCGCGACCTCCGTGGTCGATGCGCGCTGCCGGGTTCATGGCGTGGACGGCCTGCGCGTGGTCGATTGCTCGATCATTCCCGCGCCGGTTTCGGGCAACACCAACGGCCCGGCGATGGCCGTGGCCGAGCGCGCCGCCGAACTGATCCGCGCCGACGCGCGCGGGTAGGCGGCGATGTTCCTGGGGATCGACATCGGCACATCCGGGGTCAAGGCGATCCTGCTGGATGAACGCGGCGCGGTTGCCGCGCAGGCCAGCGCGCCGCTGACGGTATCGCGCCCGCATGACTTGTGGTCAGAGCAGACCCCGGACGACTGGTGCGCCGCGACCGATGCCGCCGTCCTCACCCTGCCCGCCGACATGCGCGCACGCGTGCAAGGGATTGGCCTCGCCGGGCAGATGCACGGCGCGACTCTGCTGGGCGCGGACGATCGCCCGTTGCGCCCGGCGATCCTGTGGAACGATGGCCGCGCCCACGCCGAATGCACCGAGCTGGAGGCCGCGCTGCCATCCGCGCGCGCAATCAGCGGCAATATCGCCATGCCCGGCTTCACCGCGCCCAAGCTGGCGTGGGTCCGGCGGCATGAGCCGGACCTGTTCGAGCAGGTCCGCACCGTGCTGTTGCCCAAGGACTACGTCCGCCTGTGGCTGAGCGGTGACAAGGCCAGCGACCTGTCGGACAGCGCCGGGACGCTGTGGCTGGACGTGGCCGCCCGCGACTGGTCGGAAGATCTGCTGGCCGCGACCGGGCTGAGCCGCGCCCACATGCCGCGCCTGCACGAAGGGACAGAGGCAACCGGCACCTTGCGCACCGCCACCGCGCTGCGCTGGGGCATGGCCGCCGTGCCGATCGCGGCGGGCGCGGGCGACAACGCGGCGGGTGCGGTCGGTGTCGGCGTGATTGCCGATGGCGATGCGCTGCTCTCGCTTGGCACATCGGGCGTGATCTTTGCCGCGACCCGCGATTTCCGCCCCAACCCGGCGGGCGCGGTCCATGCGTTCTGCCACTGCCTGCCGGGCCTGTGGCACCAGATGAGCGTGCACTTGTCCGCCGCCAGCTGCCTCGACTGGGCGGCAGCGGCCACCGGGCTGGGCATTCCCGAATTGCTGGGCGCTGCCGAAGCGGCAGGTGCGGCGGGCGGCCCGGAACTGTTCCTGCCCTATCTCTCGGGTGAGCGCACCCCGCACAACGATCCGCACATCCGTGCCGCGCTGCTGGGTCTGTCGAACGACACCGACCCCGGCCGGATCGCCGCCGCCGTGCTCGAAGGAGTGGCGTTTGCCCATGCCGATGGCCTGGCCGCGCTGGCCGCCGCCGGCACCCGGATCGAGCGGCTGGCGGTGATCGGCGGCGGATCGCGCTCGCGCCATTGGGGCAGCATCATCGCCGCCGCGCTGGGGGTGACGCTGGAATACCTCGACGGCGGTGAAGTCGGCCCGGCGCTGGGCGCGGCGCGGCTCGCACAGATCGCGGTGACCGGGGCCAGCCTGGCCGATGCCTGCCCGCGCCCCGCGACGCTGGCCGAAGTGGCCCCCGATCCGGCGCTGGCCGAGCGCCTTGCCCCCAAGCTGGCCCAATTCCGCGCCGCCTATGGCGCGCTGAAAACAATCTGAGAGGAACGCCGATGTCCGCTGACTATTTCGCCGAGTTCGCCACGGTCCGCTATGAAGGCCCGGACGCCACCTCCGACCTTGCCTATCGCTGGTATGACAAGGACCGCGTGGTCATGGGCAAGCGGATGGAAGACCACCTGCGCTTTGCCGTGTGCATGTGGCACACCTTCTGCTGGCCGGGCAGCGACGTATTCGGCGCGGGCACGTTCGATCGCCCCTGGCTGAAGGGGCCGATGGACTCCGCCAACGCCCGCGCCAAGCGCGAGGCCGCGCTGGCCTTTGTCGAAAAGCTGGATGTGCCGTTCTATTGCTTCCACGACGTCGACGTGATGGCCGATGCCGACGATGCCGCATCGTTCCGCGCCAGCTTTGCCGAGGCGGTCGACCATCTGGAGGAATTGCAGGCCCGCCACGGGCGCAAGCTGCTGTGGGGCACGGCCAACCTGTTCGGCCACCCGCGCTACATGGCGGGCGCGGCGACCAATCCCGATCCGGAAGTCTATGCCTGGGCCGCGCTGCAGGTCCGCGACGCGCTGGAGGCGACCCACCGGCTGGGCGGGGCCAACTACGTGCTGTGGGGCGGGCGCGAGGGCTATGACACGATCCTCAACACCGAGATCGGGATCGAGCAGGAAAACTTTGGCCGGTTCCTCAGCCTGGTGGTCGATCACAAGCACCGCATCGGCTTTACCGGCACGATCCTGATCGAGCCCAAGCCGCACGAGCCGACCAAGCACCAGTACGATTTCGATACGCAGACGGTCTATGCCTTCCTCAAGCGGTTCGGGCTGGAAAACGAGGTGAAGGTCAACATCGAGGCGAACCACGCCACGCTGTCGGGCCATACGTTCGAACACGAAATCGCGATGGCCCGCGCGCTGGGCATTCTGGGTTCGATCGACGCCAACCGCGGCGATCCGCAGAACGGCTGGGATACCGACCAGTTCCCCAACTCGGTCGAGGAGATCACGCTGGCCCAGCTGGAAGTCCTGCGCGCCGGGGGGCTGGGCAATGGCGGCTGGAACTTCGATGCCAAGGTGCGCCGCCAGTCGATCGACGCGGTGGACCTGTTCCACGGCCACATCGGCGGGATCGACACGATCGCGCGCGCCCTGCTGCGCGCGGCGGCGGTGATCGAGGACGGCGCCCTCGAAACCTTCCGGGCCGAGCGCTATGCCGGGTGGCAGGGTGAACTGGGCCGGATGATCCACGCGCCGGGCACCACGCTGGCCGATGTCGCCGATCACGCGGTGCGCTCCAACCGGGCGCCGCAGGGCCAGTCCGGGCGGCAGGAATGGTGCGAAAACCTGCTGAACCGGTTCTGATACCCTCTCGTCGATAGGATGGCATCGATACTATCGGATAGCGCGCAGGCTAAGGTAAATGCATGACTGCGCGTGAAACCCGCAGGTGTGGTCTGGCCGCGCCGTGGTGCCGTTCAAGAAACTGGGAGAATCCGCAATGACCCGCCGCTTCGTCGACCTGTCGATCACCTTGTGCAACGACGTGGTCACCGACCCGCCGTTCCTGAAGCCGCATATCGATTACGAAGCGCACAACGACACCCGGAACGAGCTGGAAATGTTCTTTCCCGGCGTGAAGTTCGATGAAATGCGCGGCGGCGACGTCGGGTTTTGCGGGGCGGAGTGGGTCAAGCTGACCACGCACAGCGGCACCCACGTCGATGCGCCGTGGCACTACCACCCGCAGCAGGACGGCGCGCTGGGCAACACCCGTTCGGCCCAGACGATTGACGAAATGCCGTTGGAATGGTTCTTCCAGCGCGGCGTAAAGCTGGACTTCCGCCACTTCGAGGACGGTTATGTCGCCACTGCCGCCGATATCGAGGCGGAGCTGAAGCGGATCGGGCATGAGCTTCAGCCGCTCGACATCGTGGTGGTCAACACGGCCGCCGGGGGCGCGGTGGGCCAGCCGGACTACGTCAGCCGGGGTTGCGGCGTGGGCTATGAAGGCACGATGTATCTGCTGGAACGCGGCGTGCGCGTGACCGGCACCGATGCCTGGTCATGGGACGCACCATTCGTCCACACCGCGAAGAAGTATCAGGAAACCGGCGACGCCAAGCTGATCTGGGAGGGCCACCGCGCCGGGGCCGACATCGGTTACTGCCACATCGAAAAGCTGCACAACCTGGAGGCAATCCCCTCCACCGGCTTCCAGATCAGCTGCTTCCCGCACAAGATCAAGGCCGCCAGCGCCGGCTGGACCCGCGCCGTCGCGATCTTCGAGGACTAAGCGGGCACTTCACCGTCACTCCGGACCGGTTCCGGGGTGACGGCTGGTGACCATCGCGGGCCAAGTCGGACCTGCAAGCTTCAGCGCGAGCTGGAATCCGCCTGGAAGCGCACCGCCAGTTCATCGCGCAAGAGATCATCCGGCGAATCGAGGCGCACCACATTGCCCTGTTCCTGCACCCGGTGGTGGGCAATCGCCTCCATCCGTTCCACCACCCAGCGCAGCGCGCGGTCGTTGTTGTTGGTGATGTGCCACTGCACTACTTCGCGGATCGGCGGGATTGCAAAGGGCAACTCGCGCATCACCAGCGGGAACGTGCGCACCATCTGTTCGGCCAGCCGCCGGTGCATCGTGGTGATCCGGCGCGTGCCCATCACCAGCCCCGGCAGCGACAGGAATGTCGGCGCGACCACTTCGATCCGGCGCTGCTGCTTTTTCTGGCGACGGGTGAACCACTCCTCGAACGCGGGCAGCTGCGCGCGGCCGAACCGGGCGGTAACGTGGCCGGATTCGAAATAGCGTTCCCGCGTCATTTCCCCCTGCATCGCCGGGTTGTCCGCCGCGCCGACCACCACGTAATCGTCCTCGAACAGGATCTTGCTGGGGTGATCGGCCGAGACAGCGAAATCGATGGTCACCAGCAGGTCCACCGTGCCGCGTTCGATCGCGTCGGTCGGGTTGGTGTTCATCGGCTGGATCTCAAAGCGCATATTGGGCGCTTCCTGTTCCAGATGGGCAAACACATCCGCCAGCAGGACCTGGGTGGTATAGTCCGACGCCATGATCCGCACCTGCCGGTCCGCCGTGGCCGGATCGAACGGCGGGGCGATGGCGATGGTCGAGCGGATCTGGTCCAGCACCGCGCGGACCGGCTCGATCAGTTCCTCGGCCCGGGCGGTCAGGATCATGTGGCGGCCCTTCACCACCAGCAGGTCGTCGGCAAAGTATTCGCGCAGCCGCCCCAGCGCGCTGGAGGTGGCGGACTGCGACAGGCACAGCCGGTCGGCCGCCAGGCTGACGCTCCGCTCGGTCAGCAGCGCGTCGAGCGCCACCAGCAGGTTGAGGTCCAGCCGTCCAAACCGCATTGCCATCTCCCGGTCCCCCCCTTGTCTGTTGCGTGATCTGTCTGTTGCAGGATCGCGGGGGTAACTGGCACGTAGCCTAGCAGACCCGCCGCCGCTGGCAAAGCAATGCCCCCGCTACACCCTGCTATAACCCCAGCCGGGGGCAACTCGCTCCGATTGCATCAATGCGGCGGCATCCACCGTTCCGATTGGTCTCGCGCGCTGGATCGCCTAGACAGGCAGCATGAACCGGGAGAAGATCGAGAGCATCGCCACCGCGCTGGTCGTGGGCGGCGGGATTGGTGGCATGGCAACGGCGATCAGCCTTGCCCGCCGAGGCGTGGCCGTCGAACTGATCGACCTTGACCCCGACTGGCGCGTCTATGGCGCGGGCATCACCATCACCGGGCCAACCCTGCGCGCCTATGCGCAGCTGGGCCTGATCGACCGGATCAAGGCCGAAGGCGCGGTCACCACCGCATCGCGCTTCCGCCTGTTCAACGGCACCGTGCTGCGCGTGATGGACGAACCCGTGATCGAGGAAGGCCTGCCCGCGACCGGCGGGATCATGCGCCCCGTGCTGCACCGGATCATGCAGGACGCGGTCCGCGCCGAGAACATCCCGGTGCGGCTGGGGCTGACCGTCGATGCGCTGGACAACGTGGACGGCGGCGTCGACGTGCGCTTTTCCGATGGCAGCGCGGCGCGGTTCGACCTGGTGGTCGGGGCCGACAGCGTGTTTTCCCGCGTCCGCGACCTGGCGTTTCCGCACATGGGCCCGGCCCAGCCGACCGGGCAGGGCTGCTGGCGCATTTCCATGCGCAAGGCGCCCGAGCTGGATATGGGCGAGTTCTATTTCGGCGGAGCCAACCCCTGCGGGATCACGATCTGCGGCCCGGATTCGATGTACATGTGGATGCTGACGGAGCACGTCGAGCGCGAAACCTACATGACCGACGCGGAGCTGTTCGACGGGATGCAGGCCCTGCTGGCGGGCTATGGCGGCAATGCCGGGTGGATCCGCGACAACATGACCCCGGGAGACTGGATCAACTACCGCCCGCTGGCCGCGGTGCTGCAACCGCGCGCTTGGTCGAACGGCCGGATCGTGCTGCTGGGCGATGCGGTCCACGCCACCACCCCGCACCTCGCATCGGGCGCGGGCATGGCGGTGGAAAGCGCCATTGTGCTGGCCGAGGAACTGGCCCGCGCGGGCGTGTCGCCCGAACAGGCGCTCACCGCCTATGAAGACCGCCGGTTCGAGCGTTGCCGCGATGTGGTTGAAACCAGCATTGCCATCGGGAACCTGCAACTCGCCCACGGTCGCCCGGATCAGCTGGCCGGGCTGATGGAAGGCGCATTGGCACGGCTCAACGGACCGTACTGAAGGGAGTCCAGGGCATCACCGGCCCGCTCCCCCGGCCCGGTGATGCATCCACGCAAGTGGACAAGAGGCTATGCCGCCAGTTCGCTGTCCGCCTCGATCCGCTCGATCGCGGCGTGGATCGCGGCGGCGGCCTGCGGGGCCAGCCGGTGTTCGAACAGGGTCAGGTGGCGCTTCAGCGTACGCTGCACCGTGCCGGAGCCTTCGCCGCCCGGCTCGCCCAGTTCCAGGAAGTGTTCCAGGCCATAGCGCAGGATGATCGTGGCGTTGATCGCCAGGTCGCGCAGTCGTTCACGCGGCCAGTCGAGCAGATCCGCATCGACCAGCGCGGCGAGGTGTTCCTCGATCTGATCGAACGTCCGTTCCAGCCATTGCGGCGCGTTGGCGCGGATCAGGGCCGCGCCTTCCCCGTATCCGCGCTGGTCGCGGTAGAGAAAACGGAAAGTCCGGAACTCTGCCATCAGTGCGCGCAGCAATGCGCCATAACTGGCAACCGGGTCTGCCCCGGGGCGCAAGGTCAGCCGCGCCTCGATCGCCTCGGAAAACCGCTCCCCCAGCGCATCGAGCAGCGCGGCGCGGGTCTTGAAGTGATACCACAGGTTGCCTTCGGCCATGCCCAGGTGCGCTGCCAGCGCGGCGGTCGTGACCTGGCCATAGCCCTGCGCGTTGAACAGCCGCCGGGCCTCCTCGACGATGCGGTCCCGGGTACTGACGGTCTTCTTCATCAATAGCGCGATAGCTCGACCTGCATCGACTTGTAACCATGAACGAAGCAGGCCGGCACGCGGGTCGGTTCACCGATCACGTTGGCGCGCAGGCGCCGCTTCGCCATTTCCTCCAGCAGCGTACACAGCTGAAGCTCGGCCACCCGGGCACCCACGCAGCGGTGGATGCCGTACCCGAAGGACAAGTGGCGACGCGCGTTTTCGCGGTCCACCTGAATCGCATCGGCGTCCTTGAAGACGCTCTCGTCGCGATTGGCCGAAATGTACCACAGCACGACCTTGTCGCCCTTTTTCATGGCGACGCCGTCGACTTCGGTATCTTCCATCACCGTCCGGCGCATGTGCGCCAGCGGGGTCTGCCAGCGCACCAGTTCCTGCACCGCGTTGGGGATCAGGTCCGGGTTCGCCTCCAGCTTGGCGCGTTCATCCGGGAACTGCGACAGGCCATAGGCAAAGGCCGACATCGAATTGCGGGTGGTATCATTACCGCCCACGATCAGCAGGATCAGGTTGCCCATGAATTCCTGCTCGCTCATGTGGTTCATCGCGTCAGACCGCAGCATGACCGAAATCAGGTCCTTGCCCGGATTGGCGGCCTTCTGCTGCCACAGCGCGGCAAAGGCTGCGCCCATTTCACCCAGCGCGGCATTGCGCATGGCATGGGTGTCGGGCGATTTCATCAGTTCCACATCGCCGCCCATGTCGGACCAGTAGGTCAGCTTGTGGCGCTCGTCCCACGGGAAGTCGAACAGGCGGGCCAGCATGCCCGTGGTCAGTTCGATCGACACCCGCTCTACCCAGTCGAACGCTTCGCCGATGGGGAGCGAATCGAGCACGGCAGCCGTGCGCTGCTGCACTTCGGCCTTCATCGCGGCCACCTCGCTCGGCCCGAAGGACGGGGCGATGGTGCGGCGCTGGGCGGTGTGTTCGGGCGGGTCCATGGCGATGAACATCGGCATGCGCATTTCGCCCTGCGTCGGCTTGTCCACCCCGCCCGCGATCGAGATGCCGCCGTATTCCCAGCTGGAGGAGAAGATCTTCGGCAGCGCCTCGATGTGCACGATCGGCTTGTGCGTGGTGACCGACCAGTAGGCGCCGAAATCGGATTCCGGCACGAACTGGATCGGCGCTTCGGCGCGCAGGCGGCGAAACAGCTCCTGCCAGCGATCCTCCGCGTAGATTTCAGGACGGCTGACATCGATCGGGGCCAGCGGCGCGGCATGGCGCGTCAGGGTGGCGGCTTGGGTCATGGCGGTCCTCTCCCGGTGGCGCTTACCTGCGCCTTTTAGGGTATTCACCCTAAATCACCGCAAAGCGCCGTCCGAGTCAAGCGCCCAAACGAAAGGCCGCCGCGCGGCGGGAACCGGGCGGCGGCCTGTCAGCGGCGCGATTGCAGCCGGGCGTCAGTTGCCCTTGGCGACTTTCGCGACCTTCTTGTAGGGTACGAATTCGCCCAGATTGATGAAGCCGGTCGGGAAGTGGCCGGTGCGGTCCACGGTGTGGACGATGTCCAGACTGCAGAGCTGGCTGCCAAAGGTCTTGGTGACCAGGATGTCATCCGAATCGAGCTGGTCCACGTTCTGCGGCCGATTGACGTAGAGCGTGCTGCCGCTGCGGAACACGATGCCGACCTTGTCCAGCACGGTCATGTCGCGCGAATCGTAAGTGCTGATGCAGCTGACCGGCTTGCCCGCCTCACGCCCTTCCAGCATCTTGTCGAGCCGCTCCTGCGGGGTCAGCTTGGGCTTGGCCGAAACCGCCGTGGCCCCGCCCGCCAGCATCGCCGCCGACGCGAGAGCGAGTGCAATCCTGCGCATGATCCTGTCTCCTTCTCTCAATTCCGGCGGACGATAGCACGGTTGCCTGAACGGCGGCTGACGGATTGTCCGGGAGCGCCGCGATCAGGCCGTGCCGCCCACCGTCAACCCCGCAACCAGCAGGGTCGGCTGGCCCACCCCGGCCGGCACGCTTTGCCCGCCCTTGCCGCACACGCCCACGCCTTCGTCCAGCGCCATGTCGTTGCCGATACCCTGCACGCGGGTCAGCACGGTCGGGCCATCGCCGATCAGCGTCGCGCCCTTGATCGGCGCGCCCAGCTTGCCGTTCTCGACCAGATAGGCCTCGGTGCAGCTGAACACGAACTTGCCCGACACGATATCGACCTGCCCGCCGCCAAAGCTCTTGGCAAAGATGCCGGACTTCATGCGGCTGAGCAGTTCGGCGGGATCGTCGTTCCCGCCCTTCATGAAGGTGTTGGTCATGCGCGGCATCGGCGCATGGGCATAGCTTTCACGCCGTCCGTTGCCGGTGGGGGCCACCCCCATCAGCCGGGCGTTCAGCCGGTCCTGCATGTAGCCTTTCAGGATGCCGTCCTCGATCAGCACGGTTTCCTGCGTGGGCGTGCCTTCATCGTCGATGGACAGCGATCCGCGCCGCGCGGCGATGGAGCCATCGTCCACCACTGTCACGCCCGGCGCGCCGACGCGCTCACCGATCCGGCCGGAAAATGCGCTGGTGCCCTTGCGGTTGAAATCGCCTTCGAGGCCGTGCCCGACCGCTTCGTGCAGCAGCACGCCGGGCCAGCCGGGGCCGAGCAGCACGGTCATTTCACCCGCCGGGGCAGCAACGCTTTCCAGATTGGTCAGCGCCTGCGCCAGCGCGGTATCGATCGCGCGGTTCCACGTTTCGGGCGCGAACAGATCATCATAGAGCCGCCGCCCGCCCATGCCGAAGCTGCCGGTTTCGCGCCGCCCGTTCTGCTCTGCCACGATGGAGACATTCAGTCGCACCAGCGGACGCACATCGGTGGCAACAAAGCCATCAGCGCGGACGATTTCCACCACCGACCAGCTGGCCGACAGGCTGGCCGAGACTTGCGCCACGCGCGGATCGCGCGCGCGGGCCGCCGCGTCGATGGTTTCCAGCAGCGCCACTTTCTGCGCGAAGGGGATCAGGTCCAGCGGCGAGGCATCGGTATAGAGGTGCCGGTTGTTGAGGCGCGGCGGCGGGGCAGGCTGGCCCTTGGCCGGATCGAGCAACTGCAACGTCTCGCCGGCGCGGCGGATCGCGGCGGCGCTGATTTCGTTGGCATGGGCAAACCCGGTCATCTCGCCCGACACGCCGCGCAGGCCAAAGCCCGCATCACGCGAATAATCGGCGGTTTTCAGCCGCCCGTCGTCGAACGCGAACGTCTCGGCCGCGATGAATTGCAGGTAAAGTTCGCCATCATCGCAGCGTGCCAGCGTATCGCGGGCAATCGCCTGCGCCTCGGCAGGATCGAGTTGGCGGTAAAGGAGCGAGCGCGGATCAAGCGTGGTCATACCCCAAATATAGGGGCTGCATCAGGAAGTGCCAGAGCGGGGGCACGGGCCGGTGCCGCAAGCCAATCGCGGATACGATTGGCGCACCAGCAAATTAGGCGGCGGCCTGATCCGCCGGGCCACCCTTCAGCACGAAGCGGCGGTCGCAATACCCGCAGTCGACATAGCCGCGCTCGTCGATCTCAAGGTAAACGCGCGGATGGCCGAGCGCCGCGCCGCCGCGAATGTCGCTGGCGCCGTCGCACGAAACGCGGGTGGTGGCGGTGAAGACGGTTTCAGGCTGCGTGCTCATGGTCCAGCGCTCTAGCAGGGCGCGCCGGGCTTTTCCAGCCTACTGGTACTGCACTGTGACCGTAATCGAGCCGGTGTAGATCCCCGGCAGCTGGTTGGCGTTGACGTTCAGCCGTCCGCCGATCTTCAGCGTGAAGATCCCGCTGTTCGACGCAATCGTATAGCGCTGGTTGCCGTTGCCCTGGGTCAGGCCCACGCCCTGCCCGTTGGCATTGGGATTGCCGGAAAAGCTGATGGTTGCATCGTTGGACAGGAACACCTGGTCCAGCACCATGGCTTGCCCGGGGCCGGTCAGGCTGACCACGCTGTCCAGGCTGATGCGCGCCCGCATGTTCTTGGTGCCCATGCCGGCAAAGATCGCCTGGCGGCAGGTGCCGACTTCCAGAATAGGTCCGGTGACAGTGCAGGCGCCAGTCGTCCCATTGACCGTCACCGTGCCGGCCTGCGGCCGTGCGACGATCCGGCCAAAGCTCATGTCCTGGACCTTGACGAGCGTGGCCGGGGCGACGACCACCGCCTGCGTGGTGGCGGTCGCGCTGGCCACTTCCTGAGCCTGGGCCGGGACGCACAGGGTCAGCGCCAGCGCCGCGCCCATCGCGCGTCCGGCGTGCCGCGGCACGGCGCCGCGTTCAAGAAACCCCCAGGTCATCACAGCCTGCCTACTGTCCAGCCGTGAAGGTATGTTGCAGCAGCATGGTTAACGGGCCGGTAACTGCCACCGTTCAACACCCCGATGCGGGGTCTTTACGCCGCGCGATTCCTGCCGCAAGAGCGGGCCATGGACACTCCCGCCGCAATCCGCATCCGCGATGTCGTCAAGCGCTATGCCCCCGCCGGAACCGGGGAAGGCAAGCTGGCCCTGCGCGGGGTCAGCTTCGATGTGCCGCAGGGGCAGATCTTCGGCCTGCTCGGCCCCAACGGCGCGGGCAAGTCGACCCTGATCAACATCCTGGCCGGGCTGGTGATGAAGACCAGCGGCAGCGCGGAAATCTGGGGTTTCGATATCGACGCCGACAGCCGCAACGCCAAGCGGTCGATCGGGATCGTGCCGCAGGAAATCGTGTTCGACCCGTTCTTCACCCCGTTCGAGGTGCTGGAAAACCAGGCCGGCCTCTATGGCGTGCCCAAGGCCGCGCGGCGCAGCCTGGAACTGCTGGCCGAAGTGCACCTGTCGGACAAGGCCAACGCCTATGCCCGCACCCTGTCCGGCGGCATGAAGCGCCGCCTGCTGATCGCCAAGGCGATGGTCCATTCGCCGCCGGTGCTGGTGCTGGACGAACCGACCGCCGGGGTCGACGTGGAACTGCGTCGCCAGCTGTGGGAACTGGTCAGCGAACTCAACGCCGCGGGGGTGACCGTGGTGCTGACCACGCACTACCTGGAAGAGGCCGAGCAGCTGTGCGACCGGATCGCGATCATCAACCACGGCCAGCTGATCGCCAACAAGCCGACCCGCGATCTGGTGGAAATGGCGCGCGAAAAGATCGTGGTGCTGACGCTGGACCGCGATGTCGATACGCTGCCCGGCCATCCCGCCTTCGTGAAGTGCGAAAAGACCGGCGATCGCACGATCGAGGTAACCTATGACAAGGACCGCACCAACGCGGGCGAAGTGCTGGCGCAGATCCAGGCCCAGGGCCTGACCATCGTCGACGTCACCACGCGCGAGGCCGACCTTGAGGACGTGTTCGTCAGCTTGACGAGCGCGTAAGTCCGGCCGCAGCCGGCGCCGGTCGCACCGGCTGCCACTTTCCGTGGCTGTGCCGTTCCAGCATCTCCCCGCAATGGCGGCAGGTGCTGAAATGGCCCCAGCCATCCCACTGCACCTGTTCGCGTTCCGGCGCGTGGCCATGAATAGCGCAGTTCGGCAACTTGCGGCGCATCCCCGTGTCCTTCTGCTGCAAACGGCCCGACGGACCGCTGCTTGCTGCTGCGCGTGCATCCTTACGCTGGCTGTGTGACGATTCGTCGGATGGACTGATCCAGTGCCATTCCCCGGCCCGGTGCCGTCCTTTGGGGCAGGTCCCTTGCGACAGCGGCCGCGCGCGGGCAAAGACGGTTCCATGACAACCGCACCCCAGGGCGCCGCGGCGGCGCATGACGTGATCATTGTCGGGTCCGGCGCGGCCGGGCTGACGGCAGCGCTGGCGCTGGCCGACCGGCTGCGGGTGCTGGTGCTGGCGAAGGGCGCCCTGACTGGCGGCTCCACGGCATGGGCGCAAGGCGGGATCGCCGCCGTGCTGGACGCGGGCGACACGTTCGAAAACCACATCCGCGACACGATGGTCGCGGGCGCAGGGCTGAACCGGCAGGAAACGGTGGAATTCGTGATCAGCCGCGCACCCCACGCGATCGACCGGCTGGTCCAGCTGGGCGTGCCGTTCAACATGGAGGGCGAATCCCTGCATCTCACGCGGGAGGGCGGGCATTCCCATCGGCGCATCGTCCACGTCAACGACGCAACCGGCTGGGCCGTGCAATCCGCGCTGGTCAAGGCGGCGGAAGATCATCCCAACATCACCCTGCTGCCGGGCCGCGCCTGTATCGACCTGATTACCGGGCGGCACGAGGAGCGCTATTCCGGATCGGGCCGGGTCTGGGGCGTCTATGCCCTGGACGAGGCAACCGGCCGGGTCGAGGCGCACACCGCCCGCGCCACCATCCTGGCTACCGGCGGCGCGGGCCGCGTCTATCAGTTCAGCACCGCCCCGCGCGGCGCGACCGGGGATGGCATCGCGATGGCCTGGCGCGCGGGCGCGCGGGTCGGCAACATGGAAATGATGCAGTTCCACCCGACCTGCCTCTACAACCTCGATGTCAAGAACTTCCTGATTACCGAGGCGGTGCGCGGCGAAGGCGGACGGCTGCTCAACCCGCGCACCGGCCACCGCTACATGCCCGATTACGACGATCGCGCCGAACTCGCCCCGCGTGACATCGTGGCGCGCGCCAACGATGCGGAAATCAAGCGCGACGGGCTGGATTTCGTCCACCTCGATATCAGCCACATGCCGCCCGAATTCGTGCGCGAGCATTTCCCGACGATCCACGAAAAGCTGCTGGGGCTGGGCATCGACATGACCCGCCAGCCGATCCCCGTGGTCCCCGCCCAGCACTATACCTGTGGCGGGATCGTGATCGACCTCAACGGGCGGACCGATCTGCCCGGGCTCTATGCCGCGGGCGAATGCACCGAAAGCGGACTGCACGGAGCCAACCGCCTGGCCTCCAACTCGCTGCTGGAATGCTTCGTGTTCGGCGAGGCGGCCGCCGCCGACATCCTGAACCGCTGGGACAGCTTCGATGCGCCCCCGCCCGTGCGCGGCTGGGACGAAAGCCGGGTCACCGATTCGGATGAGGAAGTGATCATCAAGCAGAACTGGACCGAGATCCGCCGGTTCATGTGGAACTACGTCGGCATCGTGCGCACCACCAAGCGGCTGGAACGCGCGCAGCACCGGATCAAGCTGCTGATGGAGGAAGTGGACGATTATTATGGCCACTTCCGCGTCTCGACCGACCTGATCGAGCTGCGCAACCTGCTGCAATGCGCCGACCTGATCGTCCGCTCCGCCCTGTCGCGCAAGGAAAGCCGGGGGCTGCACTACACGCTCGACTATCCGGAACTGCTGGCTGAGCCGACGGATACCGTCCTCGTCCCGTAGCCTTGCGTTTCGCGCAACAGCTGGTGCCAGCTATCCGTTTGACCTGAAACACCGCCAGCAGGATGCTCTGTCCAGCGGTTCCTGAGTCGGGACCATCCGGTTTTCCGGGGGTTTGGCTAACCAAGCGGGAACCTTTGTCTGCGATGATGGCGCCTGAGCCGGACGATCCGGCCGGATGCGCCCTGACGGAGTTTCTGCATGACGAGCAAGTCCACGCCCCCCACCGCCCCTGCCGATCCGGTCGCCGCCGGGCTGGCCGGTGAGCGCGTCATCGCCGCGCAGGAGGCCGAAACCGCCGCGCTGGATGCCATCGTGGCGAGCGGCACGGATGACGGGGTGGATGCAATCATCGCCGGTGCCGCGCCCGACGATGCCGCGCGGATGCGGGCCCACCTGGGCCTGCCCAAGCCGCCCGGCACTCCGCGCAAGACCAGCGACGAACTGGCGGACGACTGGCGCCAGGGCGGCTATCCCTACAAGTACAAGATGCTGCGCAAGGATTACGAGCGCGAGAAGTTCATCCTCCAGACCGAGCTGCTGAAACTGCAGCAATGGGTGAAGGAATCGCAGCAACGCGTGGTGATCCTGTTCGAAGGGCGGGATGCCGCGGGCAAGGGCGGCACGATCAAGCGCTTCATGGAGCATCTGAACCCGCGCGGCGCGCGCGTGGTCGCGCTGGAAAAGCCCAGCGATGTCGAACGCGGCCAGTGGTACTTCCAGCGCTATGTCGAACACCTGCCGACGCGCGGCGAAATCGTGATGTTCGACCGCAGCTGGTACAATCGCGCCGGGGTGGAACGCGTGATGGGGTTCTGCACGGATGACGAATACCGCGAATTCCTGCGCCAGGCGCCGGAGTTCGAACGCAACCTGGTGCGCAGCGGCATTCACCTGATCAAGTTCTGGTTCTCGGTCAGCCGCGAGGAGCAGCGCCGCCGCTTCAAGGAACGCAAGGTCCACCCGCTCAAGCAGTGGAAGCTGTCGCCGATCGACATGGCCAGCCTCGACAAGTGGGATGACTATACCCGCGCCAAGGAAGCGATGTTCTTCGCCACCGACACCGCCGACAGCCCGTGGACCGTGATCAAGAGCGACGACAAGAAGCGCGCCCGGCTCAACGCGATGCGCTATGTCCTCCATTCGCTGCCCTACAAGGACAAGGACGTGAGCCGGATCGGGATGGTCGACGATCTGGTGGTGGGCCGCGCCAACATCATCCACGAACGCGGCGAATACGGCCGGGGCCGGATGGACGATTAGGCACCTTAGGCTTGGTTGCGCTGGCCCGCCAGCGCGCTAACCTGCCCTGAAACAGACCGTCAGGGAGCCACCATGCCACACGCCATCGCCAACGGAATCCGGATCGAATACGAAACGCACGGCGATCCGGCCAATCCGCCGCTGTTGCTGATCATGGGGCTGGGCGCGCAGTTGACGCTGTGGCCGATCGAGCTGGTCGAGGCGCTGGTGGCGCGCGGCTATTACGTGATCCGGCATGACAACCGCGATATCGGCCTGTCGGAAAAGTTCGGCCATGCCGGCGTCCCCAATTTCCGCCGGGTCGCGCTGATGCGGCTGTTCGGGCTGCGGGCAAAGTTGCCCTACCGGCTGACCGACATGGCCGACGATGCTGCCGGGCTGCTCGACGCACTGGGGATCGACAGCGCGCATATCGTCGGCGGATCGATGGGCGGGATGATCGCGCAGCTGCTGGCGATCGATCATGCGCCGCGGGTGCGCACGTTGACCTCGATCTTTTCAACCACCGGCAACCCGCGCCTGCCGCGCCCCCGGCCAGAGGCGATGAACGCCTTGCTGGACCGCGCGCCGGCCAATGCCACGCTGGATCAGGTAATCCCGATCGGTATCCGCGTGGCCCGCGCGATCGGCAGCCCGGCCTATCCCGCCCCGGAAGAGTATCTGCGCGAACGAATCGCGCGCGATTATGCCCGCAGCTTCTATCCCGAAGGCCCGGCGCGCCAGATCGCCGCGATCATGGATGATGGCGACCGCCGCAAGCGCCTGCGGCGCGTCACCGCGCCAACGCTGGTGATCCACGGCACCGACGATCCGCTGGTCCCGGTCGAGGGCGGGCGCGACACCGCCAGGGCCATTCCCGGCGCCAGGCTGCACGAAATTCCCGGCATGGGCCACGACCTGCCGCTGGAACTGGTGGACGAGATCGCCGACGCCATTGCCGCGCACGCGCGCTAGGGTCTGTTCCACTTGGGTGGCAGCGGTATCGGCGCTCTCCCCCGCCGCCGTAGGTGACGGGGGAGTGGGCGGGTACCGCACCTGTTTCAGTGTAACTGAAACAGACTCTAGAAATGCCAGCCGAGCGTTCGACCGATGAAGATCAGCACGATCGCCCCGACGATTGAGGCCAGGCAGCCCGCCCGGTTGAACCCGTCGCTGCCGCGCGTGGTGGCAAAGCCCGCCAGCAGGGATCCGCCGATGCCCAGCAGCATGGTCATTCCCCAGCCCATCTCGACCGCGCCGGGATAGAAGAATCGCGCCAGCGCGCCGATGATCAGGCCGCTGAACAACGCGCCGATTAGATTGAACATGGCAGCCACCTCCGGTTGTCAGGCGCTCCAGTGTGGGGGCGATCCGCGCCGCAGGCAAGTGGGCCGCCGGTTGCGCGATCCACCCCGCTTTGCGCAACAAGATTGCCCGGTCCGATTCCATCGTTGTCAACGCCCCGGAGCGACTGTCCCCGACCAAAAATTTTTTCACAGATTCACTTTGACTCTTGCGCGCCGCGCGAAGGCCGGAAACTCCGCGCGTCGCGGCGCCGCACAAGCCGAGCGCCGCTCATCCCGCCCGCCCAAACGTGGTTATCCGGACATTTACCCACTTGCGCGCGACTCCGGTTCGGGCACTATGGATAGTGGTCCGGCACACGGGGGGACCTCTAGACCTAGATTCAACGCAATCCGCGCCAGACGCGCGGCGAAGCGCGATTCCGGGTCGTGGCAACCCCTGGTCGGGGTCGGGTTGGGGATGGAATGGGGATAAGTTTCCCTCGTTCCCGTCTTGCCGTCTGGTAGGATGCATCCTCGCCCGCCGATTCGAACGTATGCGGAACATCGGGTCCGCAGGAAGCATGGAAGAAAACGGGGGCGCCAGGTGGATTTCAGGAACGGAGCAGAGCCGACGATGGCCGAAGTCGAAGCAGCAATGGCGGATACGACGACGGACGACGCGGCGACCGGCGGGGCAGCCCCCGCACAGATGAAGGAGGCGGGCGCTGGCCCGGCGGTAGGCATGACTGACAAGACCGACGCGGGTTCGGCCGATCTGGTGGAAAAGATGGGCGCCGACGCGCTCGCCGGGGCGATGAGCGCGGTGGCCAAGGCCGCCGCCCGCCCCAAGGAAGATTCCAAGGCGATCAACGCCCGCCGCTTCACCATCGTGACCGATCCGGCGCGCGACGCGCTGCTGACCGATTTCGGCAAGGAAACGCTGGACGACCGCTATCTGCTGCCCGGCGAGAAGTACCAGGATCTGTTCGCGCGCGTGGCCGATGCCTATGCCGACGATCAGGACCACGCCCAGCGGATCTACGATTACATCTCGAAGCTGTGGTTCATGCCGGCCACCCCGGTGCTGTCGAACGGCGGCACGGGCCGCGGGCTGCCGATCAGCTGCTACCTCAACTCGGTCGATGACAGCCTGGAAGGCATCGTTGCCACCTGGAACGAGAACGTGTGGCTGGCCAGCCGCGGCGGCGGCATCGGCACCTACTGGGGCAACGTGCGCGGGATCGGCGAGCCGGTCGGCCTGAACGGCAAGACCAGCGGCATCATCCCGTTCGTGCGCGTGATGGACAGCCTGACGCTGGCGATTTCGCAAGGCTCGCTGCGACGCGGTTCGGCGGCGTGCTATCTGGACGTCAGCCACCCGGAGATCGAGGAGTTCCTGGAAATCCGCAAGCCGTCGGGCGACTTCAACCGCAAGGCGCTGAACCTGCACCACGGCGTGCTGCTGACCGACGAATTCATGGAAGCCGTGCGCGACGGGCGCGAGTTCCACTTGCGCAGCCCCAAGGACGGCAGCGTGCGCGGCACGGTGGACGCCCGCGCGCTGTTCCAGAAGCTGGTCGAAAACCGCCTCGCCACGGGTGAGCCCTATATCGTGTTCTCCGACACGGTGAACCGCATGATGCCCAAGCATCACCGCGATCTGGGCCTGAAGGTGTCGACCTCGAACCTCTGCTCGGAAATCACCCTGCCGACGGGCCGCGACCACCTGGGCAACGACCGCACGGCGGTGTGCTGCCTGTCCTCGCTCAACCTGGAAACCTGGGACGAGTGGAACGGCGACAAGCGCTTCATCGAAGACGTGCTGCGCTTCCTCGACAACGTCCTGCAAGACTATATCGACCGCGCGCCGGACGAGATGGCCCGCGCCAAGTATTCCGCCGCGCGCGAACGCAGCGTCGGCATGGGCGTGATGGGCTTCCACTCGTTCCTGCAGTCCAAGGGCATCGGGTTCGAAACCGCGATGGCCAAGGCGCTGAACCTGAAGATGTTCAAGCACATCGCCGCCCGCGCCGACGAGGCATCGATGCTGCTGGCCGAAGAACGCGGCGCCTGCCCGGACGCGGCCGACATGGGCGTGATGCAGCGCTTTTCCTGCAAGATGGCGATCGCGCCGACCGCGTCGATTTCGATCATCTGCGGCGGCACCAGCGCCTGCATCGAGCCGATCCCGGCCAACATCTATACCCACAAGACCCTGTCGGGCAGCTTCGTGGTCAAGAACCCCTACCTGGAAAAGCTGCTCCAGAAGAAGAGCAAGGATTCGACCAACGTCTGGAACTCGATTCTGGAACGCGGCGGTTCGGTCCAGCACCTCGACTTCCTCAGCCCGGAAGAAAAGGCGGTGTTCAAGACCAGCTTCGAAATCGACCAGCGCTGGCTGCTCGAATTCGCGGCGGACCGCACGCCCTATATCGACCAGGCCCAGTCGCTGAACCTCTACATCCCGGCCGACGTGGACAAGTGGGACCTGATGATGCTGCACTTCCAGGCCTGGGAAAAGGGCATCAAGAGCCTCTATTACCTGCGCTCGAAGTCGGTCCAGCGCGCCGGGTTCGCCGGCGGGGTCGAAGCGGACAACACCGCCAATGCCCCGGTCATGGAACTGGCCGCCCAGCAGACCGATTACGAGGAATGCCTGGCCTGCCAGTAAAGGCGGGCGGGCCGGAGCGTCCGCAATGTTTGTAATGCGCGTTACAATTGGCGACCAAATGGAGCTTGCGCCAGCACGTCCATCCTGCTTGTTGCGAATCAATCGCAACAATCGAGGAGTTCAAAGTAATGCGTAAATGGCACCGCTGGCTGTCCGTGGCGTTTGGCGTGGTCCTGCTCTGGATCGCGATCACCGGCGCGCTCAGCCAGGTCGTTCCGATGTACCTGGACGCCACCCTGCCCAAGGCCGCCCCTGCCGCGCAGGCGGATGGCAAGCCGGCCTTCGTCTGCCCGCCGGACTATATGTGCCGGCCCAAGCCCAAGGAAGGCGATCCGCGCGCATGGATCGGCACGCTGCATCACCTCCATTCGGGGGAAAGTTTCGGCCCGGTGGGCGTGGTGATCGCCACGCTGGCGGGCTTTTCGATGATCTTCTTCAGCTTTTCCGGGCTGTGGCTCTACATTTCGATGTGGCGCAACCGCAAGGAACGCAACCTTAAGCCCGGGTGGTTCTGGCGGTGAGTTTCGCTAGCCCGTCCATCCGGTTCAACCCCAACCGCCTGCCGGCCCCGCGCGCGTTGCGCGCGGGCGCCGCGCAGCGCTGAACAGTTCGCCGCAGGAGCCAAGCGCATGTCCCTTCTCGAAGCCCGCAAGACCTACAAGCCCTTCGAATATCCGTGGGCCTATGACTTCTGGAAGCGCCAGCAGCAGGTCCACTGGATGCCGGAAGAAGTGCCGCTGGGCGAGGACTGCCGCGACTGGGCGCAGAAGATTTCGGAGCATGAGCGCAACCTGCTCACCCAGATCTTCCGCTTCTTCACGCAGGCCGACGTGGAAGTGCAGGATTGCTACCACGAAAAGTACGGCCGCGTGTTCAAGCCGACCGAAGTGAAGATGATGCTGGCCGCGTTCTCCAACATGGAAACGATCCACATCGCGGCTTACAGCCACCTGCTTGACACCATCGGCATGCCCGAAACCGAATACGGGATGTTCCTCGAATACGAGGAAATGAAGGCCAAGCACGATTACCTGCAGCAGTTCGGCGTCGACAATGACGAGGATATCGCCCGCACGCTGGCGATGTTCGGCGGCTTCACCGAAGGGCTGCAGCTGTTCGCCAGCTTTGCCATGCTGATGAACTTCCCGCGCTTCAACAAGATGAAGGGCATGGGCCAGATCGTCACCTGGTCGGTCCGCGATGAATCGCTGCACTGCGAAGGCATCACCAAGCTGTTCCACACGTTCGTGGCCGAGCGTGACTGCCTGACCAAGGCGGTCAAGGAAGACATCATCGACTGCTGCCAGAAGACGGTCCGCCTGGAAGACGCCTTTATCGACCTGGCGTTCGAACAGGGCCCGGTGCCGGGGATGAGCGCCAAGGAAATCAAGCGCTATATCCGCTACATCGCCGACTGGCGCCTGAGCCAGCTGGGCCTGCCCGCGATCTACATGATCGAGGACCACCCGCTGCCCTGGCTGGCCCCGCTGCTCAACGGCGTTGAACACGCCAACTTCTTCGAAACCCGCGCGACCGAATATTCCAAGGGCGCGACCAAGGGCAACTGGCAGGACGTCTGGGCCAACTTCGACCAGCGCCGCAAGGCCCGCACCAGCGAACCCGCCAACGAAGCGGGCGACGAAGCCAGCGAACCGGACATGTTCGGCGCGGCCGGGGTTGCGGCGGAGTAACCGGAAAGGCGTCCGCGCAGCTTGGTGCGCGGACGCCTTTCCGGCTTTGAATTTTCCCATTTTACAGCAGCACCGGCTTACGGTTTGGCAACCGGCCGCCTGCCAGTTTGCGGCCCATGATGCTTCCCATCGCCGTTACGCCCGCGGATCTGGCCGCTGCGTTGGCCGCCATGAATTTCGCCGCCTTTGCCGCCTTCGGGATCGACAAGGCGCGCGCGCAATCCGGCACGTGGCGGATCAGGGAATCAACCTTGCTGTGGCTGGCGTTTCTGGGCGGCACCCCTGGCGCATATGCCGGCCGCGCGCTGTTCCGGCACAAGACACGCAAGCAGCCGTTTTCCGACAATCTGTTTCATGTCGTGATGTTTCAGCTGGCTGGGGCCGGAGCGCTGGCCGGGTGGCATTTCGCTGGTTAGCCCCGCCCCAACTTCCCCTTGCCCTCGCCCCATCCTCCGCGCCATGTTGGGCCTGAAACCAACAACCGAGAGGAAATCCCGCATGGCCGCCTACATCGTCTTTACCAAGGAACGCGAGCACGACGCCGATGCGATGGCGGAATATGCCGGCAAGGCGCGGGCGGCCGGGGCCGGGCATCCGATCAAGCCGCTGGCATTCTATGGCGCGATCGAGACGCTGGAAGGACCGGAAGCGGCCGGCGCGGTGATCGTGGAGTTTCCGACCATGGAAGACGCCCGCGCGTGGTATAACTCCCCCGCCTATCAGGAAGCGCGCGCGCACCGTTTCCAGGGCGCCGACTACCGCGTGTTCCTGACCCAGGGCGTGTAAGCATCGCCGGGCGCCGCCGGGTCAGCCCAAGCGATCCGGCGTCCCGTGGCGCCAGGCCCAGCCGGGCAGCAACGCCCAGAGCAGCTGCCCGGCCAGCCCCAGCAATCCGGCCGGCAGCAGCAGGTCGGCAGCCCATTGATCCGGCAATCGGCCAAACAGCACGGCAGCCAGCACGCATTCGCTTGTCAGCAGCAGGATGAAAGCCCCGGCCCCGACCAGCCAGGCGCCGCGCGCGTCCACCACGGCGGCCCGGCCCAGCACGACCCGCGCCCAGCCCCAGCCCGCCGCCAGCATCACCGGCAGTTCGGCCGCAACCGCCCCGAACTCGCCAAGGCGGGGGGCCACCCACAGCACCCGCACCGGTCCCAGCAGGAAGCCCAGCGCCAGCCCGCCGGCCCAGTAGGCCAGTGCCGCCACGGCAATCCGCTTCACGCCGATGCGCGCACCCCCAGCAGGACCCGCCGCATGTCACCCTGTTCGCGGTGGAGCAGGACCAGCAGGTACACCATCAGGAACGCGGCTCCGCCGAAGAACGCCACGATGGCCAGCAGGCTGCCCGAAACGCTCCAGCCGTTGCGCCAGCCGGTCCACAGCGCGGACAGCATCAGCATCAGCATGAAATCGAGGTTGAACTGGCCCTGCCAGCTGCCCGACGCCATGGCGCCGAAGAACGCGGGGAACAGGTTGATCCCCTCTTTCCCCACCGTGAACGACGTATAGGCCAGCAACACGGTCCAGCCGATGATCAGGAACAGACGCAGAGCCAGCATCACACTCAGATCCTTTCCGCCAACAGGAATTCGGGCGCGTCGGCAAAGCCCATGAACTGACCCATGATCGACTGGACCACCTCGCCCGCCATGTCCTGCCCGGTGAACCCGGCAATATCGTCGATCTCGAACACTTCCACGTATTCGACCGATGGCGCGCCCTCGCCCATCAGCAGTCCGGTGACGCGATAGGTGTTGAACGCCTGCACCCGCGCCAGGCCCCGCATCGCGGGCTGGTCCACGGTGCGGACCCATTGTTCGAAGTCCGCCTGGGTAACGCCGGGCTTCAGGCGGTATTTGAGGATGATCGCTCCCATCAAGGCATTCCTGTTCACGAAGGCCGCGCGCCCGCAATCGAATGTGCCGGGGAAGCGCGGCGCTGGCAATCGCTTTGTAAGGCCCCAATGTTCATGTTATGTTTCAAAGCGAATCGAGAGCGGGAGGATGGTCATGACACGATCCGGCGGATGCCAGTGCGGCGCGGTGCGGTATGAGGCCGTGGGTGAACCGCAGCACCACGCGGTATGCCATTGCGCGGATTGCCGCGCGTCAGCCGGGGCGCCGCTGGTGGCGTGGATGGCCATTGCCGAAGACCAGGTCCGCGTGACCAGGGGCCAGACCACGACCTATGTCGGCAAGACCGGGGCGCGGCGGCAGTTCTGCCCCGGGTGCGGCACCGGGCTGTTCTATACCAACGCCGAAATGCTGCCCGGAATCATCGATATCCAGTCCGCCACGCTCGACACGGCGGCGGACGAAGTCCCCGGCGCGCAAATTCAGGTGGCGGAGCGGCTGCCGTGGATCGACGACCTGACCGCGCTCCACCGGTTTGAGCGCTATCCCGGCCAATAGGCGTCAGTCGTGCCCCACGGCGCGGGCGGGGCGGGAATCGGCCGGGTGAGGTCGAATTCCACCCGGAAATTGCGCGCATTGGGCAGCTGGCGCAGCAGCTGATAGGCAAAGCGGGGCTGCGCCGAACCGGCGGGGGTCACTTCCACCCGCCAGACGTTGGTGACCGACACCGTGCGGCCCTGCGCGCGGAACAGCGCCACGCTTTCGGCATCGACCGGGAATTCCTGCACGCTGGCGGTGCCCGGCACGGCGGTATCCCCGCCATAGAGCGTCAGCGCATCGCTCGTGCCGTCTTCATGGCGGTGATCGTGTTTCAGGCGCAGGCCGCGCCCCGGATTGTCGAGCGTGCCGACGCGCGTGATCAGCCAGGTCCGGCTGCGATCCCAGCTGCCATCGGGGCGCTGGACGTGAAACGGCACCGCGATGCGGGCGGCAGAGCATTCGCGCACGTGCATCACCATCGCCGCCCCGCGCATCTCTGCGTCAGGGGCCTCGTCGCTCACCATCCGTCCCGCGAAGGCCTTGCCGCAATGGCTGGACAGCGCCTGCCAGAACGCGTCATGCGGCGCGGCTGGCGGCGTGGTGGCGCAGGCCGCAAGCGCGGCGGTGGAACACAGGGCGGCGAGCAGGCGGGCGGACGTCATGGCCGAACCATGACAGCCCCCCGCGCCGCCGACAATGCCCCCTGTCAGCCGACCAGCTTGAGCGGCTCCGCACTGACCTCTGCACTGGCGCGCGGCTGGTCCAGCCAGATACCGCGCGTGTCATAGACCAGCTTGTGCGCGCGTTCGGCCAGCGGAACGGCCTTGAACGCGTCATGATCCACAAGCACGATCAGGATGTCCGACGTTTCCAGCGCGGTGTCGATATCGATCAGGCTGGCGGCGGTGCCGTCAAACTCTTTGGGCAGTTCGGCAGCATAAGGTTCGACCACGGCGATCCGGTCCCCGAACTTGCGCGCCAGCGTGACCGCGACCAGCCGCGCCGGGCTTTCGCGGAAATCGTCGATATTGGCCTTGAACGCCAGCCCCAGGCAGGCGACGCGGGCTTGCGGATGGGCCGCGATCAGGGCTTCGGCCTGCGCGATCACGTGGTGGATCTTGCCATCGTTAACGCCGCGCGCGGTGCGGATCAGCGGGGTTTGCTCCGGCGCGCCGTGGACGATGAACCACGGGTCTACCGCGATGCAGTGCCCGCCCACGCCCGGCCCCGGCGTCAAGATGTTGACGCGCGGATGGCGGTTGGCCAGCCGGATCACTTCCCACACGTCCAGCCCCATCGTGTCCGCCACCATCGACAGCTCGTTGGCAAAGGCAATGTTGACGTCGCGATAGGCGTTTTCGACCAGCTTGGTCATTTCCGCGCTGCGGGCATCGGTGGTGACGCAGGTGCCGCGCACGAAGCGCTTGTAGAACGCCAGCGCCTTGCGCGCGCAGCGCGGCGTGATCCCGCCGATCGAGCGATCGTTGTTGGTCAGCTCTTCCAGGATCTTCCCCGGCAGCACGCGCTCCGGGCAATAGGCAATCGAGACATCGGGCGTTTCCGCCGTCAGACCGGGGCATTTCAGGTCCGGGCGGCGGGCGGCGATCAGGTCGCGCAGCTGTTCGGTCGTGCCGACCGGCGACGTCGATTCAAGGATCACCGTATCCCCGGCCTTCAGCACACTGGCGACGGCCTCACCCGCGGCGAGGACATAGGAAATGTCGGGCGCATGGTTGGCGTCGAACGGGGTCGGCACGGCGATGATGAACACATCGGCGGGCGCGATCTCGGTCGAGGCGGAGAGCAGCCCGCGCGCGACCACACCCTGCACCAGCCCGTCGAGGTCGACTTCCTCGATATGGATCTCGCCCCGGTTGATCGTGTCGACGACGTGCCGCGACACGTCGATCCCGCGCACCTTGCACCCGGCGCGGGCGACAATGGCGGCGGTGGGCAGGCCGATATAGCCCAGGCCTACAACACAGACGTCAGGCTTCAGATCCGATTTCATGCGCGAGCAGCTCCACGATACGGCGCGCGGAATGCCCATCCCCGAACGGGTTATGGGCCTGCGCCATGGCTTCGTAGGCGGCCTTATCATCCAGCAAGGTGAAAATTTCGGTAACGATACGAGCGGTTTCGGTTCCGACCAGTTTGGCGGTCCCGGCCTCCACCCCTTCGGGGCGCTCGGTCGTCTCGCGCATCACCAGCACCGGCTTGCCCAGCGCGGGGGCTTCTTCCTGCACGCCGCCGCTATCGGTCAGCATGATGTCGCAGATCGCCAGCAGGCGCGAAAAGTGCGGGTAGTCCAGCGGCTCGATCAGCGCGACGTTGTCGAGCCCGGCCAGCGCCTTGTTCATGACCTTGCGCACGTTGGGGTTGGGGTGGACGGGAAAGATCACAGCCACATCCTCACGCGCGGCGATCTGGCGCACGGCCTCGGCAATGTGTTCCAGGCCGTCGCCGAAATTCTCGCGGCGGTGGGATGTGACCCCGATGATCCGCTTGTTGGCAAAGCGTGCTTCCAGGTCGGCCAGGCCGCTGACCAGCGCGGGATTCTCCGCGATGCGCGCGGTGACCCAGTGCAGCGCGTCGATCACCGTGTTGCCGGTGACGTGAACGCGGCCCGGATCGACATTCTCGCGCATCAGCGCTTCGGCCGCGGTCTGGGTCGGGGCGAAATGCAGGCTGGCCATGGCGCCGATGATCTTGCGATTCACCTCCTCCGGCCAGGGCTGATAGATATCGCCAGAGCGAAGCCCGGCCTCCACATGGTCGACCGGGATCTTGCGATAATAGGCCGCCAGCGCCCCCACCATCGCGGTGGCGGTATCGCCCTGCACCATCACCCGGTCGGGGTGCTCGGTGTCCATCACCCGGCCCACCTCGTTCAGCAACGCCGAGGTCAGTCCGTCGAGCGTCTGATCGGGCTTCATCAGGTCCAGATCGTAATCGGGCACGATCCCCGCAATTTCCAGCACCTGATCCAGCATCCCGCGGTGCTGCGCCGAAACGCAGACCACCGGGTGAAAGCGTGGGTCGGCCCGCAACGCGGCGATCACCGGAAACAGCTTGATGGCTTCCGGCCGGGTCCCGAATACGACAAGGATCTTGTGCTGTCTGGTCATGTAATCCGATCTAGGCCGGGTTGGTTAATCGATGCATAACGCCCGCACGCTATGCGGTAGCCCAAACAGCACAAGGTAAAGCGAAAAGTAATGCACATTTTGGTTACCGGCGTTGCCGGCTTCATCGGCTTTCACCTTGCCCGGCATTTGCTGGCGCGCGGCGACATCGTGATCGGGGTCGATAACCTCAACGATTACTATCAGGTCAGCCTGAAGCAGGACCGGCTGGCCGCGCTTGCCGCGGCCGGAGGCAACCGCTTTGCGTTCCACAACCTCGACTTTTCCGACATGGCGGCGCTGAACGCCGCGACTGAGGGCGCGCGGATTGACCGGATCGTGCATCTGGGGGCGCAGGCCGGGGTGCGCTATTCGATCGAAAACCCGCATGCCTATGTGCAATCGAACCTGGCCGGGCACCTCAACCTGATGGAGCTGGCGCGCCACCGCGCAGTGGAACACCTGGTCTATGCCAGCTCGTCCTCGGTCTATGGCGGCAACACCAAGCTGCCCTTCGCGGTGGAGGACCGGGTGGATCACCCCGTTTCGCTCTATGCCGCCACCAAGCGCGCGGACGAGCTGATGAGCGAAACCTACGCCCACCTGTTCCGCCTGCCGCAAACCGGGCTGCGGTTCTTCACTGTCTATGGCCCGTGGGGGCGGCCCGACATGATGCTGTGGAACTTCACCAACCGCATCCTGACCGGCCAGCCGATCCCGGTGTTCAACCACGGCGACATGTACCGCGACTTCACTTATATCGACGACATCATCGCCGGGGTCGTCGCCTGCCTCGATAATCCGCCGCCCGACGACGGGCTGGAAAAGGCCGGCGGCAGCGTCAAGCCGCACCGGCTCTACAACATCGGCAACAGCCGCAGCGAACACCTGATGAAAGTCGTCGGCCTGCTGGAAGAAGCCTGCGGCCAGAAGGCCGAGATCGAATTCCTGCCGATGCAGCCCGGCGACGTCCACAAGACCTATGCCGATATCAGCGCGATTCAAGCGGACCTGGGCTATGCCCCGACGACCGCCATCGAAGATGGCGTGCCAGAGTTCGTGCGCTGGTACCGGGATTATCACGGGGTGTAGGGGAAAAGGCGATCAGGGCGCTTGCCGGGGCGCGCTGCATCGGTAATCACACGGCCATGACGATTCTCAGTGACCGCTGGATCCGCAATGAAGCCCGGCATTCGGGCATGATCGAACCGTTCGTGGAACGGCAGCAGCGCGACGGCTGCATCAGTTATGGCCTGTCATCCTATGGCTATGACGCGCGCGTCGCGGATGAGTTCAAGGTGTTCACCAACGTCCATTCGGCGGTGGTCGATCCCAAGAACTTTTCCGACAACAGCTTCGTCGACATGAAGACGGACTGCTGCATCATCCCGCCCAACAGCTTTGCGCTGGCCCGCACGGTCGAATATTTCCGCATCCCGCGCGACGTGCTGGTGATCTGCCTGGGCAAGAGCACGTATGCCCGCTGCGGGATCATCGTGAACGTCACCCCGCTGGAGCCGGAATGGGAAGGCCACGTGACGCTGGAATTTTCCAACACCACCCCGCTGCCCGCGAAGATCTACGCCAACGAAGGGGCCTGCCAGTTCCTGTTCCTGCAAGGGAACGAACCGTGCGAGGTCAGCTATGGCGACCGATCGGGCAAGTACATGGGCCAGCGCGGGGTTACCCTTCCCCGCCTGTAAGCAGGAGCAGCGCCAATGACCGCCCCGATGTTCGACCAGTGGCGCGCCCGATCCCCCTATTACGACGACAGCCACGAAGCGGTGTGCGACACCGTCCGCGCTTTCGTCGCGCGGGAAATCACCCCACATGTCGATGAATGGGAAGCCGCCGGGCAATTGCCGCGCGACCTGCACAGGAAGGCCGCCGCAGCTGGCGTGCTGGGACTGAACTATCCGGAGGAATTCGGCGGCACCGGCAGTGCGTTCGATCTGTTTCACAGCCTGGTCCAGACCGAGGAGCTGGCCCGTCCCGGCGCGGGCGGCATCTGCGCCTCGCTGATGACCCACGGCATCGGGCTGCCGCCGATCCTGGCGATGGGCAGCGCGGAACTGCAACGCCGAATCGCGCCGGATGTGCTGGCGGGCGATAAGATCATCGCGCTGGGCATCACCGAACCGGGCGGCGGATCGGACGTCGCCAACCTGAAGACCCGCGCGGAGCGCAAGGGCGCGGCCTACATCGTCAATGGCGCAAAAACGCTGATTACTTCGGGCGTGCGCGCCGATTACATCACGCTGGCCGTGCGCACCGGCGGCCCCGGCATCGGCGGCATATCCTTGCTGCTGGTGGAAACCGACCGCCCCGGCGTATCGCGCACCGCGCTGGCCAAGATGGGCTGGCATTCCAGCGATACCGCGACGATCCATTTCGACGATGTCGAAGTTCCGGCCGAAAACCTGATCGGCCCCGAAAACGGCGGGTTCGCCGGTATCATGCGCAATTTCAACGGCGAACGGCTGGGGATGAGCCAGCAGGCCAACGCCTTTGCCCGGATCTGTTTCGAGGATGCGCTGGACTGGGCGCGCCAACGGGAAACCTTCGGCCAGCCGCTGATCCGCAACCAGGTGATCCGCCACAAGCTGGCCGACATGGTCCGCCGGATCAGCGCAACGCAGGCCTGGATCGACCAGTGCGCGTGGAGCGTGCTGAACGACAAGGCCTTCCCCGGCGATTTCGCGCTGCTGAAAGTGCAGGCAACCCAGACGATGGAATTCTGCGCGCGCGAAGCCTGCCAGATCCTGGGCGGGGCCAGCTTTGTCCGGGGCAGCCGGATCGAGCGGATCTACCGCGAAGTGCGCGTCATGGCGATTGGCGGAGGCAGCGAGGAAATCATGTTCGACCTCGCCAGCCGGCAATACAAGTTCTGAGCGCCTCCCCGGACCAAAGGCTGCCGTAGCGTCAGCGCAATTCAGTTCGACATTGCCACCGAACTGTGGCGTTCTGCCGCCAACCCGGACCGGCAGATTCGGGACAATGGAGAGCTTTTCAATGAACAAGACGGACCGTCCGTTCGATATCGTGGTCTATGGCGCAACCGGCTATACCGGGCGCCTGGTGGCCGAGTATCTGGCCCACCACTATCAGGGGAAAGGCCCGAAATGGGCGATGGCCGGACGCAGCGCGGCCAAGCTGGCCGAAGTGCGCGACCTGATCGGCGCGCCCGCCGATACTCCGCTGATCGTCGCCAATTCGGATGACCCGGCCAGCATGAAGGCGCTGGTGGAGCAGACCCGCGTGGTCGTCACCACCGTCGGCCCCTACCAGCTTTACGGCGAACCGCTGCTGGCCGCCTGCGTCGCGGCCGGCACCGACTATGCCGACCTCTGCGGTGAGCCGGTATGGATGCGCCAGATGGCGGACAAGTATCACGCCGCCGCCAAGGCGTCGGGCGCGCGCATCGCGTTCTCGTCCGGGTTCGATTCGATCCCGTTCGATCTCGGCGTGTTCATGTTGCAGCAGGAAGCCAAGGCCCGGTTCGGCACCCCGGTCCCGCGCGTGAAGGGCCGGGTGCGGGCGATGCAGGGCGGCTTCTCCGGCGGCACCGCCGCCAGCCTGACCGCAACGCTGGCCGCGCTGGGCAAGGACCCCAGCCTTGTCCCCTACATGGTCAGCCCGTTCGGCCTGACCCCCGGCTTCGAAGGTCCGCCCCAGCCCAAGGGCGATGCGCCGGAATTCGACGAAGCCGTGGGCAGCTGGTGCGCACCGTTCATCATGGCGGTGATCAACACCAAGAACGTCCACCGCACCAACTTCCTGCTCGGCCATCCCTATGGCGCGGACTTCGTCTATGACGAGATGCTGATGACCGGCCCCGGCGAGCAGGGCGAGGCGATTGCCAAGCATGTCGCCGCCACGCCGATGATCGGCAACCCCGACGATCCCAAGCCCGGCGAAGGCCCGACCAAGGAAGAGCGCGACAACGGCCACTACGATGTGCTGTTCGTGGGCGAATACCCCGATGGCCGCACGATCCGCTATGGCGTGAAGGGCCGCTACGATCCGGGCTATGGCTCGACCAGCCGGATGATCGCCGAAACCGGGATCGCGCTGCTGAGCTGCACGGCCGAGGGCGCGATTGCCACCCCCGGCGCGCTGCTGGGCGAGGCACTGGTCCAGCGCCTGCGCGACCACGCCGAGATCACGTTCGCGGCGGAAGGCTGACCATGGCGGACAACGCCACCGTGGTGCGGGATTTCATCGCCGCATGGTCGCGCCTCGACGTGGAGGAGCTCGTCGGCTTCTTCACCGAGGACGGCATCTATCACAACATGCCGATCGAGCCGGTGCAGGGCCACGCGGCCCTGCGCCAGTTCATCGGCGCGTTCGCGGGCGGGTGGAGCAGTACCGATTGGGAAGTGCTGAACCTGCTCTCCGCCGGGGATGTGGTGATTGCCGAGCGGGTTGACCGCACCGTGGCGAACGGCAAACCGGTGGACCTGCCGTGCTGCGGCGTGTTCGAGTTGCGCGAAGGCAAGATCGCGGTGTGGCGCGATTACTTCGACATGGGCACCTACACCCGCGCGCTGGCGGGCTGAAGGGCAGTCTGGGGCATGGCGCGATGGCTCCCCGCCGCGACGGGCGAATGGCGCGAAGGCTGGCGCATCGTGCTGGGCTGCGCCCTCGCCTCGGCCACCGGGGTGGCGCTGCTGTTCTTCACGTTCAGCCTGTTCCTGCTGCCGCTGGCGGCGGAACTGAACGTCACGCGCGGGCAGCTGGGGATCGTCCAGGCGCTGATCATCACCGCCGCGCTGGGATCGCCGGTGATCGGGCGGATGACCGACATCTACGGCTTTCGCCCGGTCTATTTCGCCTGCACGCTGATCGTCGCGACCATCCAGGTCACGACCGCGCTGCTGGGCAGCACGATCTGGCACATGGCGATTTCCATCGCGCTGACTGGGTTCTTCAGCGTCGGCAGCACCGCCGTCGCCATCACCCGCCCGATCAGCGCGCACTTTCGCGTTCACCGGGGCAAGGCCTTGGGGCTGGTCGCGGTGGGGGCCTCCGTCACCACGATCTTCATGCCGCCGATCCTGCAGGAAGTGCTGGACGCCTATAGCTGGCGCGGCGGGTTTATCGCGCTGGCGGCGATCTCGGTCTGCATCGGCATCCCCTCGGTCGCGCTGCTGCTGCCGCGCAATGCCGGACGCGCCGGCAGCGGCGTGGGGGCCAAGTCCCCGCCGCCCGACTATGGCTTCATGAAAGTGCCGGACTTCTGGTTCATGACCCTGTCCAACGTCGCGATGTCGACGGCCACCGCCGGGGCGGTCAGCCAGATGTCGCCGATGATCCAGGAAGAAGGGATCAGCGCCGCCACCGCCGCGCTGGCGCTGTCGGTCTATGCCGCCGGGCAGTTCGCCGGACGGCTCGGCGGCGGCTGGCTGCTTGACCGGTTCGAGCCGCGCCGGGTCGCGTTCCTGCTGACGCTGGTGCCGGGGATGGGCTTCATCGTCCTGCTTCTGACCACCGGCCTTGCCCCTGCCGCACTGTTCGCGGCGGCAATGATCGGGCTGCAGCAGGGGGCGGAACTGGACATCTTCGCCTACTTCGTCAGTCGCCGGTTCGAAGTGGCGAAGTATGGCACGGTCTATGGCGCGCTGGTCGGGATCGGGTGGATCGGCAACGCGGCGGGAATCATCGGCGTCGGTCTGCTCCACGATGCGACCGGCAGCTATGCGATCTGGCAGGCGTTCGGCGCCGTGGCGCTGCTGGTCGGTGCCCTGCTGATCCTGCCGGTGCGCCTGCCCGCGCGGGAGGAACCGGCCTGACGGCGCCCCTTGCGCGCGGGGCGCGGGCGGCGCAATAGCGCGGGCCATGTCCGACACAGATCCCGTCCGCGTCGCCGCGCTGTACCAGTTCACGCCCTTCTCCGATCCCGCCGCGCTGCGCGAACCGCTGCTGGCGGTGTGCGCGGCGGCGGGGATCAAGGGCACGCTGCTGCTGGCGGGCGAAGGGATCAACGGCACCATCGCGGGAACCGAGGCCGGGCTTGCCGTCGTACTCGATCACATCCGCGCTCTGCCGGGCTGCGCCGCGCTGGAAGTCAAATACTCCGAAGCCCCCGCCATGCCGTTCCAGCGGATGAAAGTGCGGCTGAAAAAGGAAATCGTGACGCTGGGGGTAGAGGGGATCGACCCCCTCGCCAGCGTTGGCACCTATGTATCCCCGCATGACTGGAACGCGCTGATCGCGGACCCCGACACCATCGTGATCGACACCCGCAACGCCTACGAAGTCGCCGCCGGGACGTTCACGGGCGCCATCGATCCCGGCACCCGCAGCTTCCGCGAGTTTCCGGACTGGTTCCGCGCCAACCGCGAGCGCTTGCTGGGCAGCGGCTCCCCGCCCAAGGTCGCGATGTTCTGCACCGGCGGCATCCGCTGCGAAAAGTCGACCGCGTTCCTGAAGGCGGAAGGGGTGGACAGCGTATTCCATTTGCAGGGCGGCATCCTCAAATACCTGGAAACCGTGCCTGCCGAGGACAGCCTGTGGCAGGGCGAATGCTTCGTGTTCGATGAGCGCGTCACGGTCGGCCACGGCCTGACCCCCGGCACTTATGCGCTGTGCCATGCCTGCAACCAGCCCGTGAGCGCCGAAGACCAGGCCTCGCCCGACTACATTCCCGGCGAAAGCTGCCCCGCCTGCGCGTGATCGGGACTTGTTCCACTATCGTGGAAGCATCACCGCCCCACTCCCCCGGCCCGACCACCCACACTGTATCCTATCGGGTGGTCGGGCCGGGGGAGTGGGCCGGTGATGCCCTGTTGCCGCCTCGCTGCAACAGATTCGAGTCCAGTTGGCGCAGAGGCGCTTTCCCGGTAAGGGGCGCGAATGCTGCGCCTGTCCGGACTGTCCCTGCCGCTTGACCATCCCCCCGAAGCGATTGCACCCGCGATCTGCGCGCGGCTGGGCATCGCGGTGGATGAACTGCGCGGCTATACCCTGTTCAAGCGCGGCAACGATGCCCGCCGCAAGAGCGCGATCCTGCTGGTCTATACCTTCGACGTGGACGTGGCCGACGAGGCCGCCGTGCTGGCGCGCTTCCCCAATGACAAGGATCTGCGCCCCACGCCGGACATGACCTGGCACCCGCCGGTCCGCGCGCCGGAGGGCTGGTCGGGCCAGCGCCCGGTCGTGATCGGTGCGGGGCCGTGCGGGCTGTTCGCGGGGCTGGTGCTGGCGCAGATGGGGTTCCGCCCGATCATCGTCGATCGCGGCAAGGTCGTGCGCCAGCGGACCAAGGACACCTGGGGACTGTGGCGGCGGTCAGAGCTGAACCCGGATTCCAACGTCCAGTTCGGCGAAGGCGGCGCGGGCACGTTCTCTGACGGAAAACTCTATTGCCGGGTCAAGGACCCGCGCTTCCTGGGCCGCAAGGTGCTGGAGGAATTCGTCAAGGCCGGTGCGCCCGACGATATCCTGTACGAAGCGCACCCGCACATCGGCACGTTCCGGCTGGTGACGATGGTGGAAAGCCTGCGCGCGACGATCGAGGAACTGGGCGGCGAATACCGCTGGGAAACCCGCGTCGACGATCTGGTGCTGGACCGCCTGCCCGATGGCCGCCAGCGCCTGCGCGGGCTGCAACTGGCCGATGGCAGCTTTCTGGAAACCGACCACGTGGTGATGGCGGTCGGCCATTCCGCGCGTCCGACCTTTGAAATGCTCCACGCGCGGGGCGTGCATATCGAGGCGAAGCCGTTTTCCATCGGGGTGCGGATCGAACACCCGCAAAGCTGGATCGACGAAGCGCGCTTCGGCAAGTGCGCCAGGCATCCGATCCTGGGCGCGGCGGCCTATAGCCTGGTCCATCACTGTTCGAACGAACGCACCGTCTACAGCTTTTGCATGTGCCCCGGCGGGCGCGTGGTCGCCGCGACGAGCGAGGAAGGCCGCGTCGTCACCAACGGGATGAGCCAGTATTCGCGCGCCGAATTCAATGCCAATTCGGGCTTCGTCGTCGGGATCGACCCGGCGCGCGATTACCCGGACGGGCCGCTGGCGGGGATCGAATTCCAGCGCAAATGGGAATCGCTGGCCTATCAGGCCGGCGGCGGTGCCTATTTCGCACCGGGCCAGCGGGTCGAGGATTTCCTCGCCGGACGGCCCTCGACCGCACTGGGCAGCGTGACCCCCAGCTACAAGCCCGGCGTCACCCCGACCGACCTGGCTGCCTGCCTGCCCGACTTCGCGGTCGAGGCCATGCGCGAGGCGCTGCCCGTGTTTGGCCGCCAGATCCGCCGCTATGACGATCCCGACGTAGTGATGACCGGGGTTGAAACCCGCACCTCCTCCCCGATCCGCATCACGCGCGGCAAGGATTTCCAGAGCCTCAACGTCGAACGGCTGTTCCCGGCGGGCGAAGGCGCGGGCTATGCGGGCGGCATCCTGTCTGCCGCGATTGACGGGATCAAGGTGGGCGAAGCGGTCGCGCAAAGCATCATGGCGCAATGAGCGCCGCCCAATTCGACGCTATCGTGCTCGGCGCGGGCGCGGCGGGAATGATGGCGGCGGCCACCGCTGGCCAGCGCGGCAAGCGGGTGCTGCTGTTGGATCACGCGGACGAGCCGGGCAAGAAGATCCTGATTTCGGGCGGTGGGCGCTGCAATTTCACCAATCTTGGCACCGCGCCGGACCGTTACCTGTCTGCCAACCCGCACTTCGCCAAGTCCGCGCTGGGGCGTTTCAGCCCGCAGGATTTTCTAGCGCTGGTCGAACGCCACGGCATCGCCTGGCACGAAAAGACGCTGGGGCAGCTGTTCTGCGATGGCTCTGCGCGCCAGATCGTCGCCCTGCTGGTGGAGGAATGTCGCGCGGGCGGCGTAGCTCTGGCGCTGGGCCAGTCGGTCAGCGCGGTAACGCATGCCGACGGACAGTTCAGGGTGAGTGCGGGCGGGCACGATTACACCGCTCCCGCGCTGGTGCTGGCCACGGGCGGCCCCGCGATCCCCAAGCTCGGCGCCACCGGGTTCGCCTATGAACTGGCCCGCCAGTTCGGCCTGTCCGTGGTCCAGCCGCGCCCCGCGCTGGTGCCGTTCACGCTGGGCGCGGACGAAGCGCTGTTCCGCGAGCTGTCGGGCGTGTCCGCCGAAGTCGTGGTGCGCTGGAACAAGGTCCGCTTCCGCGAAGCTGCCCTGTTCACCCACCGGGGGTTGAGCGGCCCGGCGATGCTGCAAATCTCATCCTACTGGCAGCACCGCACGCCCATCGGCGTGAACTTCCTGCCCGATGCCGCGCAAGGCTGGCTGACCGACCTGAAACGCGCGCGCCCCAAACTGGCACTGCACAACGCGCTGGCCCTGCCCGACCGACTGACGAGCGCGCTGCTGGACCGCACCGGGATTGGCGGCGAACTGGCGGGCCTGACCGACAAGGCGCTGCGCGCGCTGGAAAGCAAACTGGCCGACTGGCAATTCATGCCCAGCGGCACGGAAGGTTTCGCCAAGGCGGAAGTGACGGCGGGCGGCATTTCCACCGCCGACCTGTCATCGCGCACGATGATGGCCAGCAAGGTTCCGGGGCTTTATGCCATCGGTGAGGCGGTCGACGTGACCGGCTGGCTGGGCGGGTATAATTTCCAGTGGGCCTGGGCGAGCGGCTGGGCGGCTGGGCAGGCGATTTAAACCGCCTACCAACACCCCAAAACGGACCTCACCCACATCCGTCACCCCGGACTTGATCCGGGGCCCCGCTTTTGTGGAGAGCGCGTGCGAAAGCAACTGGATCCCGGATCGAGTCCGAGGTGACGTTAACGCGGATCTCAATTCACCACGTAATAGTCGATCACCACCGAATCCGGCTTGCGAATGCCGCGCGCGACGAAGGCGTGACGCTGCATCCAGTCGAGCGGGCCGCCGTTCACCTTGAAGTTCGGCGTGGTGCGGAAATAGTAGAGCGAGGGGTCGACTACCTCGCCCCGCGCCAGCTTCTCAACCACCTCGACCGAGGCGACGCGCACGCCGGGGTTGGTGACTTCGATCACGGTGCCATCGGCGGATTTCAGGAAATAACGCGCCTCTACCTTGGTCAGGCCTTCGGGCATGATCGTCTGCCAATCGCCACCCCCGGCCATGACCGTGCCTTGCAAGCGCGGACCATAGACCTCGCCGCCGCGAATGCCGATGAAGCGGCGGCGCCCGCCGTCGACCGTGCCCACCTCGATCGGGGGATCGAGATCGGCGCGGATCGAGAAGACATAAGTCAGCGTCGGCGCGGGCGCGGCTGCCCCCGGCGGAACCTCGGCCTGTGCCGCCCCGGTGAGGGTTGCAAGAGCGAGGGCAGCGGCGGTCAGCAGGTGCTTCATCGGCGGTGCCTCTCAATCAGATCGGGAAATGGCCCGGCTGGGTTTCGACCGTGATCCACCGGGTTTCGGTGAAGCTGTCGATCCCCTGCTTGCCGCCGAACCGGCCATAACCCGATGCGCCCACCCCGCCGAACGGCATCTGCGCCTCGTCATGCACGGTCGGGCCGTTGACGTGGCAGATGCCGGACTGGATCTGGCGGGCAATGGTCAGCCCCTTGGCAATGTCGCGCGTGAACACTGCGGCGGAGAGGCCATACTGGGTGTCGTTGGCCAGTTCGACCGCGTGGGCCGCATCGCGGGCGCGGATCATGGCCACGACCGGGCCGAAGCTTTCGTCGCGGTAGAGGTTCATCTCCGCCGTCACGCCGTCGACCACAGTCGCGGGCATCAGCACCGATTCCGCCGGGCCGCCCGCGATCACGCTGGCACCCTTGGCGGCGGCATCCGCGATCAGCGCGTTGACGTGGTTGACCGTCTTCTGATCGACCACCGCGCCCAGCGGGGTCGTGCCTTCGCGCGGGTCGCCGGTCGCCATGCTGGCGGCCTTGGCGGCAAAGCGGCGGGCAAATTCATCGGCCACCGCCTCGACCACGATGATCCGCTCGGTGCTCATGCAGATCTGGCCCTGGTTCATGAACGCGCCGAAGGCGGCGGCCTTCACCGCTTCGTCCAGATCGGCGTCTTCCAGCACGATCAGCGGGGCCTTGCCGCCCAGTTCCAGCAGGCACGGCTTGAGGTGCTCGGCCGCGCGCTTGGCGATGATCCGGCCAACCCCGGTGCTGCCGGTGAAGTTGATCCGCTTCACCTGCGGCGCATCGATCAGCGCGCCGACCACTTCGGCGGCATCTTCCGGTGCGTTGGTGACGACATTCACCACGCCTTCGGGGAAGCCCGCTTCGGCAAATGCCTCGATGATCAGGGCGTGCGTGCGGGGGCAGGTTTCGCTCGCCTTCAGGATCACGCTGTTACCGCAGGCCAGCGGCACCGCGATCGCGCGCACGCCCAGGATGATCGGCGCGTTCCACGGGGCGATGCCCAGGATCACGCCGACCGGCTCCTTCAGCGCCATGGCCAGGCAGCCGGGCTTGTCGGACGGGATCACTTCGCCCGCGATCTGCGTGGTCAGCGCGGCGGCTTCGCGCACCATCCCGGCGGCGAGGCCCAGGTTGAACAGCGCCCAGCCCCTGGTCGCGCCGATTTCGCCCATCATCGCCTCGACGAACGCGTCGGCCCGCGCTTCGAGCGCGGCGGCGGCCTTCATCAGCACCGCGCGGCGGGCATTCGGCCCCTGCGCGGCCCAGGCCGGGAAGGCGGCAGCCGCCTTGGCGGCAATGGCGGGAATATCCGCCGCCTTCATCGCCGGAGCGGACGAGGCGACTTCACCGGTCAGCGGGTTGAGGCGCGTGAATTCCATGGCAGCTCTCCTTTGTTGTTATGAGGCATAACAATGAGAGCCGCCATGGGCAAGGGCGATTGCGCGCCGCTGGCGCGGCACCATCAAACGTCGAGGTTGGCCACGTTCAGCGCGTTTTCCTGGATGAAGTCGCGGCGCGGTTCGACGATGTCGCCCATCAGGCGGGTGAAGATCTCGTCGGTCACGTCGGCGTCCTCGACCTTCACCTGCAGCAGCGCGCGGTGTTCCGGGTCGAGCGTGGTTTCCCAGAGCTGTTCCGCATTCATTTCGCCCAGCCCCTTGTAGCGGGCGATGGACAGGCCCTTGCGGCCAGAAGCCAGCACGGCTTCGAGCAGTTCGGACGGGCGGGTGATCTGGTCCTTGACCGCTGCGGGGCGGACGGCCGCGCCCTCGTCCTCGGCCACCTCGGCGGCATCCGGTTCCGCGGCTTCCTCGACCGCGGCGGTGGCGCGGACCAGCCGGACCGGGCTGGCATAGACTTCCACGTTTTCGGCCGCGAGGCGCGAAAGCTTGCGCGCTTCGGCGCTGATCAGGAACGCGGCGTCGATCGGATAGGCATCGGTCACCCCGCGCCACAGCCGCTTGACCATCACGGCGCCTTCGGGCGTCAGTTCTGCGGTCCAGGTCGCATCGCGGTCCCCGGCGTCGAGCCAAAGTGCAACTCGCGCCAGCGCGGCTTCGCGGCCTGCGCGGTCCAGATCGGGGCCGAGCACCCCGGCCATGGCCAGCGCCTCGACAATCGCGGGATCATAGCGGCTGGGAACGAAGCCCATCAGGCTGCGCATCCGCATCGCGTGATCGACCAGCGCTTCCAGATCCTTGCCGCTGCGCGCGCCGCCGGCGGTTTCCAGCACGCGGCCCGCCAGACCGGCTTCGACCAGGTAGCGATCCAGCGCGGCGTTATCCTTCAAATAGACTTCGCTGCGTCCCTTGCTGACCTTGTAGAGCGGCGGCTGGGCAATGAACAAATGGCCCGCCTTGATAATTTCCGGCATCTGGCGGTGGAAGAACGTCAGCAGCAGGGTGCGGATATGCGCACCGTCGACGTCGGCGTCGGTCATGATGACGATCTTGTGATAGCGCAGCTTCTCGATGTTGAATTCATCGCGAATGCCCGTGCCCATCGCCTGGATCAGCGTGCCGACTTCCTTCGAGGAAATGATCCGGTCAAACCGCGCGCGCTCCACGTTCAGGATCTTGCCCTTCAGCGGCAGGATCGCCTGATAGTGGCGATCACGGCCCTGCTTGGCACTGCCGCCCGCGGAGTCCCCTTCGACCAGGAACAACTCGCACTTCGAAGGATCGCGTTCCTGGCAATCGGCCAGCTTGCCCGGCAGGCTGGCGATATCCATCACCCCCTTGCGACGGGTCAGTTCGCGGGCGCGGCGCGCCGCTTCGCGGGCAGCGGCGGCATCGATGATCTTGCCGACGACCTGCTTGGCATTGGCGGGATTTTCCTCCAGCCATTCGCTCAGCCGGTCGGCCATCAGGCTTTCCAGCGGCTGGCGCACTTCGGAGGACACCAGCTTGTCCTTGGTCTGGCTGGAGAACTTCGGGTCTGGCAGCTTGACCGAAACGATCGCGGTCAGCCCTTCGCGCATGTCCTCGCCGGTCAGGTTGACCTTTTCCTTCTTCAGCAGGCCGGATTTCTCGGCATAGCCGTTGAGCGTGCGCGTCAGCGCGGCGCGGAACGCGGCCAGGTGCGTGCCGCCATCGCGCTGCGGGATGTTGTTGGTGAAGCACAGGACGTTTTCGTAATACGAATCGTTCCACTCCAGCGCGACATCGATGCCGATGCCGTCGCGTTCGGAGCTGATCGCGATCGGATCGGGCAGCAGCGCGGTCTTGTTGCGATCGAGATACTTCACGAAGGCCGCGATCCCACCTTCGTAGAACAGGTCGTGCTCCTTCACTTCCTCGCCGCGCAGGTCGCGCAGCAGGATGCGAACGCCGGAGTTCAGGAACGCCAGTTCGCGGTAGCGATGCTCAAGCTTGTCGAAGTCATAGGTCGTGACGTTCTTGAAGGTCTCGTCCGAGGCGAGGAAGGTCACGCGGGTGCCCTTCTTCCCTTCGGGCGCGGGGCCGCGCACCACCAGCGGGGCCACCGCGTCGCCATGGGCGAACTTCATCCAGTGCTCTTCACCGTCGCGCCAGATGGTCAGCTCCAGCCATTCCGACAGCGCGTTCACCACCGAAACGCCCACCCCGTGCAGGCCGCCCGACACCTTGTAGGCGTTGTCGTCGCTGGTATTCTCGAACTTCCCGCCCGCGTGGAGTTGGGTCATGATCACTTCGGCGGCGGACACGCCCTCTTCCGGATGGATGCCGGTGGGAATGCCGCGCCCGTTATCCTCGACCGAAACGGAGCCATCGGGGTTGAGCTCGATCAGCACCAGGTCGCAATGCCCGGCCAGCGCCTCGTCAATCGCGTTGTCCGAAACTTCGAACACCATGTGGTGCAGGCCAGAACCGTCATCGGTATCGCCGATGTACATGCCGGGGCGCTTGCGCACCGCATCAAGGCCCTTCAGGACCTTGATCGAATCCGCGCCATAGGAATTGGTGTTCGGGGTGTTTTCGGGTGCTTCAGACATGGCAAGGCTATAGGCAAAGCCCCCCCGAAACCCAAGCCAAACCGGCGCGCGACCGCGAATTTTTCCCCAAGGTTGGGCATTTCGGCGCGAATGCGATACCACGCGCCGTGATGACGTTGCCCGCGCCCACTTTCGACGACCTGACCGGCCGCACGCTCTATGGCGAAGGGCTGGACGACGCCGGGATCGCAGCATGGTTCGCCAGCGAGGAACAGGGCTATTTCGAGCTGACCGGCGGCGCTCGGGAAAACCCCACGGGCGCGGTCCATCGCCACCACGCACTGCGCCATCTGCCGCCCCGGCGCTATGCCACCGCCCTGGCGCTGGGCGCGGCGGATGGCGGGGAATACGGGGTGTTCGCGGGCCAGGTGGACCGCTTCATCGCGATCGAACCGGGACGCGGGTTCTGGCGGGATCGCATCGCGGGTGCCCCGGCCGAATACCGCATGCCGACCCCGCGCGGGACCATCGACCTGCCGGACGGAGCGTGCGACCTGGCGTGCAGCTTTGGCGTGCTGCACCATATTCCCAACGTCTCCGAAGTGCTGGCCGAACTCGCCCGCGTGCTGCCCCCCGGCGCACCACTGATCCTGCGTGAACCGATCGTCTCGCTGGGCGATTTCCGCCGTCCCCGCCCCGGCCTGACCGCCCACGAACGCGGCATCCCGCGCGCGCTGATGGACCGGATGCTGGCCGAGGCCGGGTTCACCGTGCGAGCACGCTCGCTTGCCGGTTTTCCGGGCTTGCAGCAAATTGCCCGGCGGCTTGGCCTGCGGCAGGTGTGGGACAACCGTGCCTTCGTGCTGGCGGATGCCGCCGCATCGTGGCTGATGGCATGGAACGCGCGCTACTGGCGGCCGCGCCTGTGGGACAAGGCCGCACCGACGATGGGATATTGGGTTGCGATTCGGGACCCTCTTCCCTCGACGCGCTAAAGCTGCTCAAACGGGCGGCACGTTTTCACGCTGACAGAAGGTAGCCCCGATGCGCACGATCCTGACCGCCCTGCTCGCCACTTCGCTGCTGGGCGGCACCGCCGCCGCACAGGATGGCGCGATCCGCGCCGATCAGGCCGAATTCCGCGCGCTGTACAAGGAGCTGGTGGAAACCAACACCACCCTGTCGGCCGGTAGCTGCACGCTGGCAGCAGAGCGCATGGCCGCCCGCCTGAAGGCGGCAGGGATGACGGACGATCAGGTCAAGGTGATGTTCACCAGCGACCATCCCAAGGAAGGCAGCCTGGTCGCGATCTATCCCGGCACGTCGAAGAAACTGAAGCCGATGCTGCTGCTGGCGCATATCGACGTGGTCGAAGCAAACCGCGCGGACTGGACCCGCGATCCCTTCACCCTGATCGAGGAGAACGGATACTTCTATGCGCGCGGCGCGGCGGACGACAAATCGCAGGCCGCGATCTGGACCGACACGCTCGTCCGCTTCGCCAAGTCGGGTTACAAGCCCAAGCGCACGATCAAGATGGCGCTGACCTGCGGCGAGGAAACGAGCGGCGCGTTCAACGGGGCGGAGTGGCTGGCCAACAACCAGCGCGAGTTGATCGATGCCGCCTTCGCCCTCAACGAAGGCGGCGGCGGGCGCTCTGACGGCAAGGGCAATCTGCTGGTCCAGACGATCCAGGTCGGCGAAAAGGCCTATCAGGACTTCACCCTGACCACGACCAACCCCGGCGGCCATTCGAGCCAGCCGGTGCCGGACAACGCGATCTACGTGATGGCCGATGCCATCGCCAAGGTCCGCGACTATCGCTTCCCGCTGGAATTCAACGACACCACCCGCGCCTTCTTTGCCAAGGCCGGGGCGCAGCGCGGCGGGGAAACGGGCGCGGCCATGCAGGCGCTGGTCAAGAACCCGGCCGACAGCGCAGCCGAAGCCATCGTCAACCAGGACAAGATGCTCCATTCGATGCTCCGCACGACCTGCGTCGCCACGCTGGTTGACGGGGGCCATGCGCTCAACGCGCTGCCGCAGACGGTAACGGCCAATGTCAATTGCCGGATGTTCCCCGGCCGCACGGCGGAAGAGACCCAGGCCGCGCTTGAACGCGCGATCGGCAACCCCAAAGTCAAGGTGGAACAGCGGGTGAAGGGCAAGCCGATTGCCAAGGCCCCGCCGATGGATCCGGCGATCATCGGGCCGATGGAGCAACTGTCGGCCAAGCACTTCCCCGGCGTGCCGGTGATCCCCAACATGGCGACCGGCGCGACGGATGCGCTTTACCTCGCCGCGGTTGGCATCCCGACCTATGGCGTCCCCGGCGCATGGGGCGATCCCGACGGCAACGGCGCCCACGGCCTCAACGAGCGGATCGGGGTGAAGTCGCTCTATGCCGGGCGCGATTACCTGTTCGATCTGGTGAAGACACTGTCGAGCAAGTAAGTCTGGCGAGCAGGCAGGCCCGAACGACAACAGTCAAAGGCCGTCCGTGCCGGTGGGGCGCGGACGGCCTTTGCTGTTTTGGGAGTGCTGCTGCTCCGGCGCTCAGGCGAGCGTGGCGGAGAACATCAGGCCGCTGAAACCAGCAGCGGCGATGAACGGCAGCACTGCGACGATAAGATTGCGCATCGTGTGCCTCCTGGGTTGTACATGCGAAGCGTTGTTCGCAGTTGCAACATAACTATTATGGTAGAGATTGCGAGTGCAAAGGGCGTAACACTTGTTGCGTTTTATGCAACTTGTCGCCGGTCGGGCAAAAAGGGTCCTGATCTGCAATTCATCGTTGCAGCCACCGGGCAAGCCGCGCCATGACAGCACAAACAGCAAAACTTGAGAGGCGTGCCACCCCATGACCAGCAACCCCGCTGCCCTGCTTGATGCCGAATTCGGTTCGTTCCCCGGCCTGATCGCCGCCTGGGGTGAATATCGCGGGGATGCCGAAGCGCTGTTCGATGGCACGACCTCGCTGTCCTGGCGCGAAACGGCGGACCGGGTTGAGCGGATCGCTGCGCGCCTGCAGGCCGATGGGCTGGAACGCGGACAGGCGGTGGCCATCCTGGGCACGACCACGGTCAACTACGCGCTCATCTACCTCGCCGCGATTCGCGCCGGTGGTTGCGCCGCCCCGCTGACGACCAGTGCCAGCCCCGACCAGCTGGCTGGAATGGCAAGGGATTCGGGCGCGATCCACTTGTTCATCGACCGGGCCAAGCTGACCGAGCTGGGCGATTTCAAGCTACCCACTGCCAACCAGATCGTGATGGACGAGGAACTGGACAGCTTCATGGCACCGCCGGGCGCGCAGGCCATGCCGTTCGAACCGCACGAGAACGATCCGCTCAACATCATCTACTCTTCCGGCACCACCGGCATTCCCAAGGGGATCGTCCACAGCCACGGCATGCGCTGGCGGCAGATGACGTTCCGCGCCGCGCTCAACTATGGCACCGACAGCCGGACGCTGACCTCGACCCCGCTGTATTCCAACACCACGATGGCCGTGTTCCTGCCGACGATGTATTCGGGCGGCTGTGCCTCGCTGATGGGCAAGTTCGATACCGAAGGCTGGCTGAAGCGCGCGCAAGGCGAACGCATCACCCACACCATGCTGGTCCCGGTGCAATACCGCCGCCTGATGCAGTTCGAGCACTTCGACGATTACGACTTGTCCTCGATGCGGATGAAGTATTGCACCTCCGCCCCCTTCCCCGCCGACCTGAAGGCCGAAGTGCTGGCGCGGATGCCGGGCGGGCTGATCGAGATCTATGGCATGACCGAAGGCGGCGTGGCCTGCATCTTCCCGGTGCATGAACACCCGGACAAGCTCCACACCGTGGGCCGCCCCGCCCCCGGCCACTTCCTGAAAGTGCTGGACGAGCACGGCAACGAAGTCCCCCCCGGCGTCGCCGGCGAACTCGTCGGCAAATCGCCCACGATGATGCTGGGTTACAAGAACCAACCCGAAAAGACCCGCGAAGGCTATTGGATAGATCCCGCCGATGGCAGCACCTGGCAGCGCATGGGCGATGTCGGCCGGGTCGACGAGGACGGCTTTGTCGAGCTGGTCGGCCGAACCAAGGACGTGATCATCTCCGGCGGCTTCAACATCTTCCCGATCGACCTGGAAATGGAACTGGCCAAGGACGACCGGGTGGTCGAAGCGGCGGTGGTCGGGATTCCATCCGACCAGTGGGGCGAAACGCCGGTCGGCTTCGTCGTGCTGAAACCCGGCGTGGGCGAGGACCAGCTGGAAGACATCCGCACCGTCACCAACAGCCGCCTTGGCAAGACACAGCGCGTTTCCGCGCTCCATGCCATTGCCGAAATGCCGCGCAGCCACATCGGCAAGCTGCTCAAGACCGACTTGCGCGAAATCGCGATCGCCCGGTAGGCGGTCTGGCGCGGTTCAGCGGGGCATGGCGGCCGGTCGGTGCCGCCTTGTCCCGTTATGCCACCCTTGAAAAGCGCCACGCGCGCCCTTGCCACCGCGCGGCGGCGTCTTTATCGGCCAGACATGACCATCCAGCCCTCCGACTCCATCCTCATTGTCGATTTCGGCAGCCAGGTAACCCAGCTGATCGCCCGCCGGGTGCGCGAAGCCGGGGTCTATTCCGAAATCGCCCCGTTCAGCCACGCCGAAGCCGCCTTTGCACGGATGCAGCCCAAGGGGATCATCCTGTCGGGCGGGCCGGCCTCGGTTCTGGATGAAAACGGCCCCCGCATTCCCGACGCGATCCTGAACAGCGGACTGCCGATGCTGGGGATCTGCTATGGTCAGCAGGCCCTGATGCACCAGCTGGGCGGACAGGTCCTGCAAGGCGACGCCGGCGAGTTCGGCCGCGCTTTCATTGATATTTCCGACACTTGCGTTCTGTTCGACGGGCTCTGGGCCGAAGGCGAGAAGCACCAGGTGTGGATGAGCCACGGCGACAAGGTCACCGCGCTGGCACCCGGCTTCCGCCCGGTCGCAGCCAGCCCCGGCGCGCCGTTTGCGGTCATCGCCAATGACGAAAAGCGCATCTACGCGATGCAGTTCCACCCGGAAGTGGTCCACACGCCGGACGGGGCCAAGCTGCTCAAGAACTTCGTCCGCCACGTCTGCGGGCTGGCCGGTGACTGGACCATGGCCGAATTCCGCAAGACCAAGATCGCGGAAATCCGCGAGCAGGTCGGCAGCGGCAAGGTCATCTGCGGCCTCTCGGGCGGGGTCGATTCGGCCGTCGCCGCCGTGCTGATCCACGAAGCGATCGGCGACCAGCTGACCTGCGTGTTCGTGGACCACGGGCTGATGCGCATGGGCGAGGCGGACCAGGTCGTCAGCCTGTTCCGCGGACACTACAACATCCCGCTAATCCACAAGGACGTTTCCGCGCTGTTCCTGGGCGGGCTGGCCGGGGTGACCGACCCCGAAGCCAAGCGCAAGTTCATCGGCAAGACTTTCATCGACGTGTTCGAGGCCGAAGCCAAGCAGATCGGCGGGGCTGAATTCCTGGCGCAGGGCACGCTCTATCCCGACGTGATCGAAAGCGTTTCGTTCACCGGTGGTCCGAGCGTCACCATCAAGAGCCACCACAACGTCGGCGGCCTGCCCGAGCGCATGAACATGAAGCTGGTCGAACCGCTGCGCGAGTTGTTCAAGGACGAGGTCCGCGAACTGGGCCGTGAACTGGGCCTGCCGGATGTGTTCGTCGGTCGCCATCCGTTCCCCGGCCCGGGCCTGGCCATCCGCATTCCCGGCGAAGTCACGCGTGAGCGCTGCGATGTGCTGCGCAAGGCCGACGCGATCTATCTGGAGGAAATCCGCAACGCTGGCCTCTACGATGCGATCTGGCAGGCGTTCGCCGTGCTGCTTCCGGTCAAGACGGTCGGCGTGATGGGCGATGGTCGCACCTATGACAACGTCTGCGCGCTGCGCGCCGTGACCAGCACTGACGGGATGACGGCTGACATCTATCCGTTCGACGCGGCGTTCCTGAGCCGGGTGGCGACGCGGATCATCAACGAGGTCAAGGGCATCAACCGCGTGGTTTATGACTATACGTCAAAGCCGCCGGGTACGATCGAGTGGGAGTAGTTCATACTCCAAAAGTAACGCATTTCTGAGATTTATAAGTTTCACATAACTTTCACATCGCAGAAAAAAGCGTTGCCCTTCAGTGCCACGCCTCATAAAGTTGCACACGAACTTTCACACTGAGGACGCTATTGCGTTTCGTAGTGTATGTGAGTTCTAACGTGCAGCTTGGGGGCGCTGATGGTCTCGAAGAAGAAACGCTTTGGTGAGGATGAGATTGCCATCTTTGATGATGGCTGCATCTACAAGCGTGGCGACTATTGGCACTTTCGCTTGTGGCTTAAAGCTGAGAACAAATATGCCCGTAAGAGCTTAGGCACCACCAATCGAGCTACTGCTCTCGAACGTGGTAAGACCTTCTACCTTGAGCTTCTAGGCAATCAGCAGATTGGCAAAAAGTACTTTTCTTTGAATGCGAAGGAAGGCGTAAGGCTCTTTCTTGAACATCGAGAGAAGGACATTGGCGTTGGGCATATCGTCAAAGGACGACATGGTACGATCACAACGCATCTCAATCATTGGCTCGACTTCATAGGTCGAGATACGAAGCTGAAGGATTTGGGGCGCACAGCTTGCGAGAACTACTTCAGCGAACGCATCGCCAAAGCGAAGCGTCAACTTGCTCATTCAACTCTTCACAATGAGCAAGGCACCATTAACAGCATGATGAAATACCTGTTTCGTCACAACGAAGTGATGGTCGACTCTTTCGATTTCCCCAAGCTCAGCACGTACAAGATCGATTCAAATCGCATCAAACGTCAAACTTTCAGTCCTGACGAGTACAACGCATTCACAGCAGCAGCGAGAAGGTACGCTTCGAAGACGAAAAACAAACTCGACGAAAACGAGTGGAAGATGCGTCAGATCATGCGTCATTATTTCATCATCGCTGCTAACTCAGGACTTCGTTCAGGTGAGCAGCAGCAGCTTCGATGGTGCGACGTTGGCTTGGAGAAGTATGAGAAAGGGCAGAGTTATCTGCACACATTGCTAGCTCGTATCTATGTCAGAGACAAAACCTCGAAGGTCAAAGAATCAAGAGAGTTTCTGTGTCGAGGTGGTTATTATTTTCAGCGTCTGAAGGAGCTTTTCCCTCCTGAAAGCGAGACTGATCTGATCTTCAGCATCGATGGGAAAGCGAGACTGTCGAATCGTGCTGTAGGCTATCACTTCGACAAGATTCTCGAGGAAGCGAAGATCACTGATCGCAAAGCGAGGCATGTCGTACCCTACAGCTTGCGCCATTTCATGGTCACGCAGCGTGTGATGAGCGGTCTATCGTTTCAGCAAGTTGCAGAGATGATTGGCAGCAGCGAGTATCAGATTGGAAAGGTCTACTTTCATCTCAACGATGAGCGTCGATTTACGAATGCGACAGCAGATTACGTGCGTGACGAGAACGGCAGAATAACGCCCATCTGATCATCCCTGACTCAAACTTTTGAGTTTCTGAGCATCGCTAAATACTCTCGATAGGAGAGTGCGATGGACACTGAGATTGACGATATCGAGGAGCTGAAGCGTTGGCTTGCAGTAGCTCTGCAGAAAGCTGCGAAGTCAGATGCTGAGCGACTGAAGCTCTACATCGATCTGATGCTCGTTGGTGCAGAGCAGTTCACAGGGATTTTGCAGAACAAGTGCGCTGCTCTCGCAAAGCAGTGTCGTCCACGAAAAGCTAAACCACCAAAGCCTGCTCCTCAGAGCATTCCTCAGAAGCAGCACGACAAGCAAAGCAGCACAGATAACCCTGATAGTCAGAAAGACTCTGAGGGACGCTCACAGGGGCAATCGAGTATAGGGCAGGGCATTCAGCAGGCTCTGAACGCAGCGCCTACACCACAATCACAGCAGCAACAGCTTCGTCGTCAGATATATGGGACGCAGAACAAGGACGTTGCGTTTCGCAAGGCTGCGAATGTTATTGCGTCTTGAACCGCGAAATACGCAACGAGCTATTTTTCATCAATCTGAGCGAGGGAAATCGTAAATCCGCAGCGACCGCTAGAGTTTAGCGTGAACTCTTGGTAGCGTTTGAATAAACCTCCAAGATGTGCATCGATTTCCTCTTGCGTGTAATCAAGCGAGCCCACGCAGTTGTAACCATGAGATGAAGCTCGTGCGTTTGCTTCGTCACCATTGTCTACCCCAAAAAAGACATTCATGATGCCTTCGCCGCGTTTCTCGAGGAACTGCGAAACTGCACTGTCTTTTTCTCGTCCTGGCATAGGCGCGCAAAGTTCGATTCCTGCATCCCAAGCTATGGCAACCTTGATTCCAAACGGTGCTCCCGTCCAGTCTGCATCCATGAACGTTGCGCCTAGCAAATCTGCATACTGCTGCTTGGCTTTCTCGATATCATGCACCGCGATCATGATGCGGTTCACGCCCCTTATTCCCATTTCAGCTTCCTCCCCCTGATATCATATTCAAAGCTAACGATAGAAAGTGAAGCGATCAAGGGAGCTCCTTGTCGTGCATCTTGTTCCACGAGATCCTGACACGTGCACATGATCGCTTCCTTTCTTAAAGTTTGAGTTTTGCTCAGATTGCGTTGACAGCGTTGGCGAGCTGACAGTCAGTTATGGAAATGTAGATCGCAGTCGTCTGAATCGATTGATGACCCATGAGATGCTGAATCGTTTTGATGCCCACGCCCTTCTCGTGAAGCGCAGTGCAAAAGCTGCGTCGACCACTGTGACTGCTCGTCTCGATACCTGCGCTCTCGTAGATCGCTTTCAGCCTGGAGCTGAGCGACACATTGCTGAAGTGACCTCCAGTGCGAGTGCTGCGAATGAACGCTCTGCTGTCGTCTAGCTGCTCGATCTGAGCGAGATAGGTGTTCAGCAGCTTTCGAAGCTCGTCGCTGAGAAAGACACGTCGAGATCGATTGCCTTTCGTCTGGTGCTTAGTGAGATGAATGACTTCTACTGAGCGACCATCGATCCCTCGAACGTCGCCAATCTTGAGTGCTGCGATTTCGCCAATCCGCATCCCTGCTTGAATGCTGAGAGCCAAGCTCACTTTGTCACGAAGCCCATTGCTCGTGCAGTCAGCCATTCGCATGACCCTCTTTATCTCATCACGAGAGAGAACCTTTGCACGAGCCATTTTGCCATTTCCTCATAAACATTTCCTACAAATCGCATGATAAGTTTATGAGTAACTTATTCCTACCGAAATCTAGCCATATCTAAATCGTGTATTTCCAATCACCTCTTTGGGCGATGTGAACTTTTACATAAAAGTTCACCGACTACGGCTATACCATTGAGATCGAACAGGTCTTCTCTGATCCCCTTTCCGTAGGAACGTCGCCTTGATGAAAATATGCTGAGTACAGCGGAAAAGTTCATCAAGAGGCGGTTGCAATGGCCAAGGCTAAGGTGCTCACCAAGGACGAAGTGCGTCGTGTGCTGCGCATTGCGGAGACGCTCAATCATGGGCAGCGCGACAAGCTGGCATTGGCGCTGAGCATCATGGGCGGCATGCGTGTAGGTGAAATTGCTGCGCTCACTTTGGGCGATGTGAGGGGCATTGATGGCCGGGCGGTGGACATCATTCACCTCGCCAAGCACCAGACCAAAGGCAATCGGTCACGGCGTGTTTTTGTCGGCGACGAGCTGCGCCGGATTTTGAGCATTTTCTTGGGACACTCAAAGGAATTGCCCGACGCAGCGCCCTTGATCGCCAGCTCCCGCACTGGTCGGCATATGTGCACCGTCACGCTGTCGACGAGGCTCAAATCCATTTACCGCGCAGCGGGCATTGATACGAGCAGCCATGCAGGGCGGCGCACGTTCGCAACACGGAAGAATGAGCTGGGCATTGGTATGGCCACGATCCAGCAGCTCATGGGCCATTCCTCGATCCAGACCACGGCGCTCTACTGTCATGTCAGCGACGAGCAGCTCAGGAATGCGGCGAATGCGGATTGATGTTGATCCATCACCGAGTTTATCGGTAGAAAGGCATCGAAGCGTTCCAAAATAGTATGCTCGGCTCGCCCCATCGATTCCGCGCTGGGGGCATTCTGGTCAGTTTTATGAAGGTAGGGGGCCACCATCACGCCAATAAGCTAACTTTGGCGGGAGTGAGTGGAGAGGCGTTCTCCCGCTTCCCCGCGTCTGGCCTCATGATAAACCCGGCCACAGCCGGAGATAGTCAATCTAGGACGCGATAGCCAGAAAGTGACAAATCCTCGATAATTTATGCTTCATCCATGATTGAGCAGAAGCGTCGATGCAGCTCTTTTCTCCTAGTCTTGCGGACAGCAACTTTTTTAGGTATTTACTTTAGCATGGTACAAAAAATTGTCCTGACGCCGGATCATATTGAACTTTTCAAATCGTTCCGGTTTCTGGCCGCTTGGCGGCCTAGCGCAAGTTCGTACTTGAACAATCCTGACATCGGCTGGCTGAAGCCGGGGCTACAATTGACCTTCAATGCGTCGATAGAGATCGAGCCTTTTAGTGCGATCTACACTTCCACCTACCACCCTGGACCTGGATTGTCCATCCAGCACGGTCTTTGTTCGATCGGTTCGTGGAGCTACAGCTATTCAGCTTTACCAGAAGGCATGAAGGTTGGGCGGCACTGCTCAATAGCTCCGCGTTTGAAATTTTTAGACTCTCAGCACCCTGTTGGCCGCGTAAGTACAGGGCATATTTCATGGAGGCATAACGCCCTACTTCAGCTTGCCGAACAGGATTGCGGCCCCCGCTTCAAGGCAGAGCACTTTGACATCATGGGCGGTAAATCCTACCCAAAAATTGGTCACGATGTATGGATCGGCCAAGATGTGGTTCTTAGTATGGGGATTACGATAGGCCATGGGGCCATCGTGGCTGCAAACTCTTTGGTAACGAAAGATGTTCCACCATTTGCTATTGTCGGCGGCAATCCTAGTAAAATAATTCGGTTTAGATTTCCGGATGAAGTCATTGAACGTCTTCTTGCGTCAAGCTGGTGGGACTATGACTGGCGAGATTTCGCTGATATTCAAATGAATAATCCCGAAGAGTTTTTATCAGCCTTTGAAGAGCGTCGTCTAAACATCATGCCCTACCGGCCTTCGACCCTCAAGCTTCCGGAAGCACTAAAATGACTGCCACGAGGTGAAAAGATCATCATCGATCAGCAACAGATTTGGCGGAGCAATTAGTTTTGCACTTGCGCGGACGAGGCATGTCTTGCTTTTGCGTTTTCGTAATCGTATTGCGACGCTGAGTAGTATTCGGCCAACGACGCATTCCTATCATTATCTTGCCATGAAATGCGCCGCAGCGGCGAGCTTTCGAGGCGGCGTTATGAAGGCAAGAGGTGATTTCAAGTCCCTCGTCGATTTGGCGTTCAGAGTGAACGATAAGCAGATTGACTTCGATCAAGCTGTGGGATTGTTCCGCCCGATGTAGTTTTCAGTGAGAAAATGGCATGGCGCAATGCTCCCAAGCGCCATGCCACCAAGGTGGCTGCACGTTGGCAAAACCGTGCAGCTAGGTTTTATGTTATGGTTCAGTAGGCGCGATCCTCGTCACCGCTGTCCGGCAGCTTGCCATGGCGGAGGTTGGCGAAGGGGGATTAACGCAATTCGTCCCAATAACGCCCGCTATCGCCGTCATCGAAGGTCTGCGAATGACGCAGCCGGTCGAAGGTCG
>NZ_BMZD01000004.1 GCF_014652615.1 Novosphingobium arvoryzae | reverse complement strand
ACAGCGCGCCTTCGGCGGTCTGCGCCAGGCTGATGCCATCGTTGGCGTTGCGGATGCCCTGGCTCATGCCGCGCACCTGCGAGGTCATCGTGGTGGCAATGGCCAGGCCCGCCGCGTCGTCCTTCGCGCCGTTGATGCGCTTGCCCGACGACAGCCGTTCCATCGCCGTGCCCAGCATCTTGCTGGCGGCGGTCGACGAATTGGCAGCGCGGATCGCGCCCATGTTGGTGTTGATTACGGTCATGTGGTTACCCCTTCTTGCTGTCGGCTCCGGGGTTGATTGCTGAAAACCGGTGCCGCTGTCGGAACTAAGAGCGGCAGGGGAGCGCCAAATTTAACCCTTAGTGCCATTACCTTGTTGGTCGCCCCACGATTGCGCTAGGCAAATCCAGCGCTTCCCCCCTATCCTCCAGGACCAGAAAACAAGTGGGACGGGACCATGAAGGGCAAGATTTTTACCGCCGCCGCAGCACTGCTGCTGGGCGGAACCAGCGCTGCAGTCGCAAAGGCCCCGCCCGCTTCCCTGTGGTTCAACGGCACCATCATCACGATGGATGGCCCCGCCCCGCGCACCGTTGACGCCGTGGTCTCGCGCGACGGCCGGATCGTGTTCGCGGGGCCAGAGCGAAAAGCCCGCTCCATCGCCGGCAAGGATGCCGTCCGCCACGATCTGCGCCGCGCCACGATGCTGCCCGGCTTCATCGATGCGCACTCGCACTTTGCCATCGCGCTGCAATCGGCCGGAGGGATCGATCTGTCCGACCCGACCCTGCCCCCGGTGACCGATACCGCCAGCCTGATCGCAACCGTCCGCGCCGAAGCGGACCGCCGCCAGATTCCGGCCGGAGAATGGGTGGTGGTCTGGCAATACAACGAGGAAGCACTGGCCGAACGCCGCCACGTGACCCGTGCCGAACTGGATAGTGCCTTTCCGGATCGCAAGGTCATCCTTCTCCACGTTTCGCTGCACGGTCTGGTCGCGAACAGTGCCGCTCTGGCCGCCGTCGGAGTGGATGAGAGCACGCCGGTTCCCGCTGGCGGGATCATGCCCAAGGGACCGGATGGCAAGCTGAGCGGACTGGTGTTCGAATCCGCACTGTTCCTCATCATGCCCAAGCTGCCGCAGCCCACCGAAGCCCAGAAACTCGCCGCTCTCGACGCCGCCCAGACCCGTTATGCCCGCGAAGGCTTTACCCACGCGCAGGAAGGCGGCACGCAGCTAACCGATCTCAAGTTCCTGATGAGCGCCCCGGCGCGCGACCGCTTGCGGATCGACCTTGCGGCACTGCCGTTTCATTCCACGCTGGACTGGGTCCTGGCCCAGCCGGACCTGAAATTCGGCCAGTATCAGGGGCGGTTCAAGCTGCAGGGCGTCAAGTTCGTGCTCGATGGCTCCCCCCAGGCCCGCACCGCCTACTTCACCCGCGATTACGCGCGCGGATCACCGGGCGAAGGCAAGCACCCCTGGCACGGCGAACCAGTGATGTCGGAGGCCAGCTTTCAAGAAATGGCTGGCAAGGTCCACGCGCGCGGCTGGCAGATCTTCGCGCATGCCAACGGCGATGCGGCGATCGACATGGCGCTGCGCGGGTTCGACGCGCTGGGGATCAAGGCTGCCGACAATCGCCGCCCGGTGGTGATCCATTCGCAGTTCCAGCGCCGCGATCACTTGCCCGACTATGCCCGGATCGGGGTTGGTCCAGCCTATTTCAGCAACCACACGCACTATTTCGCGGACACCCACCGCACCAACTTCCCGGCTGAAGTGGTGGATTTCATCAGCCCGCTCAAAGCTGCTGCACAAGCTGGCCTGCACCCGTCAAACCACAGCGACTTTCCCGTCACCCGGCTCGATCCGTTCACCCAGTTGTGGAGTTCGATGGCCCGCACCTCGACCACGGGCGTGATCAGTGGCGCGGACCAGCGGCTCAGCGCCTATGCGGGTCTGCAAGCGCTGACCACTGGCCCGGCCTGGCAAGTGTTCGAGGAAAACCGCAAAGGCCGGATCAAGCGTGGTCTGCTGGCGGATTTCGTGGTGCTGGACCGCAATCCGCTGACCGTTCCGGTGGAGGAAGTCCGCGCGATCCGGGTGCTGGAGACCGTCAAGGAAGGCCAAACGATCTGGAAACGGGGGGAATAAGCCGCCTGCACGGCTTGCCCTGCGTTCCAGTTCCGTTCTAATGCCGCGCCATGGACGAAGTCCCGCCCAGCCCTGGTTCCGCAGCGATTCCGGCCCTGCCCCTACCCGCGCTCCACGCCAGCCACGGCGGCTGCTGGCTGCGCGATGGGGCGGGCCACACACGCGGCGCGGGCAAGGGCGATGCGATTGTCGCGGCCGCGGACACGCCGCTGCTGATACTCAGCGCTCCGTTGATCGCCACCCGCCTGGGCTATCCCGACTTGTCCGGGCTCGACCTGCTGGAACTGTTCGCTTTCGTTCACCCGGCGCGGTTCGTGGTCCCGACCGCCAAGGGTCTGGCCCACGCGCTCGAACTGCCCGAACCGGACGGCGATGATGCGATCCCGCTGCTGCTTCAGCAAGCGGCAGAGGCCCTGCTGGGCACATGCGAAGCGCCGGACTGGCAGGAACGCGAAGGCGCATGGAGCGCGCTCCAATCGCTGGCCCGCCTGCGCTGGGCCTGGGCACCGCTGCTCACCGCGCGGATTGCCGCGCCGCAGCGGGCGGAGCGCTGGCTGTTTTCGCGTCTGCCCGAATGGGAGGATGCGCCCGAACGGCCCCAGCCGGGGCAAGTCACGCTCGACCCCGACGCCGTGACCACCCGACTCGCACAATTGACCGGTAGCGGCGCCGAAGCCCGCCCCACCCAGCAGGCCTATGCCGCCGAAGCCGCGCACGTGTTTGGCCCGCGTCGCCGCGAAGGCCTGCCGCATCTGCTGCTGGCGCAAGCGGGAACCGGCATCGGCAAGACACTCGGCTATCTCGCCCCAGCCTCGCTCTGGGCCCAGCAATCGGGCGGGACGGTCTGGGTTTCAACCTATACCAAGGCCCTGCAACGCCAGCTGCGCCGCGAAAGCCGCCGCGCCTGGCCCACCACTCGCGCCGATGGATCGCAGCCGGTGGTGGTGCGCAAGGGCCGTGAAAACTACCTTTGCCTGCTCAATCTGGAAGATGCGCTGCAAGGCGGGTTCAGTGGACGCGCCGCGATCATGGCGCAGCTGGTCGCGCGCTGGGCCGCCTATAGCCAGGACGGCGACATGATCGGCGGCGACCTGCCCGGATGGCTAGGCACGCTGTTTCGCCAGCGCGGCATCGCCGCCTTGACCGACCGGCGGGGCGAATGCGTCTATGCCGGCTGCCCGCATTACCGCAAATGCTTCATTGAACGCGCCGCGCGGGCCAGTCCCCAGGCCGATCTGGTGATTGCCAACCACGCGCTCGTCATGGTCAACGCCGCGCGCAGCCGCGAGGCCGCCCAGCGACCGACCCGGATCGTGTTTGACGAAGGCCACCATGTGTTCGAGGCGGCCGATTCCACCTTTGCCGCGGCACTGACCGGCACTGAAACGATCGAACTGCGCCGCTGGGTGATCGGCCCGGAACGCGGATCGAAAGGACGCCGCCGGGGCCTCGCCGCGCGGCTGGCGGATCTCGCCAGTTATGACGAGGCTGGGGCGAAGGCGATCTCAGCCGCGCGCCATGCGGCAGAGGCGCTGCCCGGCGATGGCTGGTTACAGCGACTGGCCGAGGGCACGCCATTTGGTCCGGTGGAGGAACTGCTCGCAGCGGTCCGTTCGACGGTTTACGCCCGTGATGAAAGCGGCGGGCAGGAAGCCGGCTATGGGCTGGAAACCGAAGCGGCGCAGCTCGATGGCCCGTTCATCGAACGCGCCGGGGCCGCGCAGGCCGCCTTGGCCGCGCTGCGCCAACCGCTGATCCGCCTGGGGGTTCGGCTGGAAGCCTTGCTGGCCGAACCGCCAGACTGGCTCGACGGACCAGGCCGCGCCCGGATCGAGGGCGCGCGCCATTCGCTGACCTGGCGGATCGACCTGCTGGCCGCGTGGGAGGCGCTGCTTGAACGGCTGGGTGGTCCGGCGGACCCGGAATATGTCGATTGGCTGGCGGTCGAACGCGGCGATGCGCGTGAATTCGACATCGGTATTCATCGCCGCTGGCTTGATCCGATGAAGCCGTTTGCCCGCGTCGTGCTGGAACCGGCCCACGGGGTGATGATCACCTCGGCCACCTTGCGCGACGGGAATGACTGGGACGCGGCGATTGCGAAGTCCGGGGCCAATGCCCTGTCGCTGGCACCGCGCCTGTCCAGCTTCGAGAGCCCGTTCGACTATGCCGGACAAGCCGAAGTCCTGATCGTCACCGATGTGCCAAAAGGTGACGTGGCGGCACTCGCAGGAGCCTATGGGCGCCTGATCGAGGCTTCGGGCGGCGGCGCGCTGGGGCTGTTCACCGCGATCCGCCGGCTGCGCGCAGTACATGGCCGGATTGCCGACCGGCTCGCCCGCGCCGGCCTGCCGCTCTATGCCCAGCATGTCGATCCGATCGACACTGGCACACTGGTCGACATCTTCCGGGACGATCCGCGCGCCTCGCTGCTCGGCACCGATGCCTTGCGTGACGGGGTGGACGTGCCGGGCCATTCGCTGCGGCTCGTGGTGATGGAACAGGTGCCCTGGCCCAAGCCGTCAATCCTGCACCGCGCCCGGCGGCTGGCTGGGGGCGGATCGGCCTATGACGACCGCATCATCCGCGCCCGGCTCGCGCAAGCCTTTGGCCGCCTGATTCGCAGCCGCGAGGATTCGGGCCATTTCGTGGTGCTGTCCTCCGCCTTTCCCAGCCGCCTGCTGTCCGCGTTCCCCGCCGGAACGCCCGTCACACGCCTGACGCTGGACGAGGCTTTACAACGGGTCGCCACTGGTGCTTTTGGCAAGCCCGTCCAGACAGAGAGCAATTCGTGAAAATCCTCGGCCTGTTCCGCCATGCCAAGTCAGACTGGCACGATCCCCGCGCCCGCGATTTCGACCGTCCGCTGAACGAGCGCGGCCGCACGGGAGCTGCCATGATGGGACGGCACATCCGCGACCACGGCGTGGCATGGAACCGGGTCATCGCCTCGCCCGCGATTCGCTGCGCCGAAACGATCGAGATCGCCTGTCAGGCCGCCCAGCGCCCGATTGCAATCAACTGGGATCGCCGCATCTACCTGGCCAGCAGCGCCACCCTGGCCGATCTGCTGCGCGAACAGGAGGGCGATCCGCAGGCAATCCTGATGGTCGGGCACAATCCGGGGCTTGAAGACCTGATTTTCGATCTGGTCCCCGATGACGGCTCCAGCCCGCTGCGCGACGTGGTCGAGGCGAAGTTCCCCACGGCCGCCTTCGCCGTGCTGGAACTCGCCATCGACCGTTTGAGCGATCTGGCTGACCGCTGCGGGCGGCTGGTGCACCTCACCCGCCCGCGCGATCTGGACCCGGAACTGGGACCGCAGCGCAGCTGATCCAGCCGTCTCAGGCGGTGTGGATCGCCTTGGTGACGAGATAACTTTCCAGCCCCTCGATCCCCCCTTCGCTGCCAAAGCCCGAATCCTTTACGCCGCCAAACGGTGCATCGGCCATGCTGATCGCAAAGGTGTTGATCCCCACCATCCCGCTTTCGATCGCATCGCCCAGCAGGTTCGCCTGCCGCATGTTCTCGGTGAAGGCGAAGGCGGCAAGGCCGTAGGGTAGGCGGTTGGCCTTGCCGATCGCATCGTCCAGCGTGTTGAACGGCGCAGCCACGGCCACTGGCCCGAACGGTTCGCTACCCATGATGTCGGCATCGTCCGGCACATCGGCCAGCAAGGTCGGCTGAAAGAAGAACCCTTCGTTCCCGCGCTTGCCCCCGGCCAGCACCCGCGCGCCCTTGGCGGCGGCATCCTCCACCAGCGCGGCAATCGCCTGCGGGCGGCGGACATTGGCAAGCGGCCCCATCTTCGTGTCGGCATCCAGCCCGTGCCCGGTCTTAACATGCGCGGTTCGCGCGGCAAATCCGGCCAGGAAGCGGTCATAGATTCCTTCCTGCACATAGAACCGCGTCGGGCTGACACAGACCTGGCCCGCGTTGCGGAACTTCTGCGGCACGACCATGTCCAGCGTCTTTTCCAGATCGCAGTCGTCGAATACCAGCACCGGGGCATGGCCGCCCAGTTCCATCGTCGTCCGCTTCAGCCCATCGGCAGCCAGTTTCAGCAGATGCCGCCCGACCGGAACCGACCCGGTAAAGCTGATCTTGCGGATCACGGGTGAGGCCAGCAGGTGGCGGCTGACGGCATCGGGCACGCCATGGACCAGTTGCACCACCCCGTCCGGCAGCCCCGCGTCAACGAGCGCGCGAATCAGCATGCCGGTGCAGCCGGGGGTTTCCTCCGGCGGCTTGGCGATAACCGAACAACCCACGGCCAGCGCCGGAGCGAGCTTTTTTGCCATTAGGTAGACTGGGAAATTCCACGGGCTGAACGCGGCCACCGGGCCTACCGGCTGCTTGATGACCAGCGAGCGCTGCCCGGTGGGACGGACCAGCACGCGGCCATAGATCCGGGTGGTCTCCTCGGCACACCAGTCAAAGAAGCTGGCGCTGCTGACCACTTCGGCGCGCGCCTCGACCAGCGGCTTGCCCTGCTCCAGCGTCAGGATGCGGGCAATGGCATCGGAGCGCTCACGCAGCAGCGCAGCGGCCTTTTTCAGCACTGCCGCACGGGCTTCGGGCGCGGTATTGCGCCAGGTCACGAAGGCCTTGTCGGCCACAGCCAGCGCTTCGTCGAGGTCGGCGGGGGTAGCCAGCGGCACTTCGGCAATCGTCTCGCCACGCGCGGGGTCCACCACCGGGAACAGGTCGCGGCCTTCGCCGACCTTCCAGCTGCCGCCAATGAACAGCGACAGATCGGCATCGTAAGTCTGGGTCATGGGAAAATCCTCACTCCTGCTGCGGAGCGGGATAGAATGTTACGCTGCCCTTGGCGAGAGTTGCTCAACCTTCATGCAAGGCATTGACCAGGGTTGTCCGCAGGGCAATCAAACGCGCCCGGAACGCAAAGGAGGGCGCGGCAGGTGCGGGCGCCTCCGCGATGGCCGCTGCCACCGGTGCGGCTGCAACGGGCATGGGCGCGAGGGCGGCGCCCTCCGCCTCTCGCAGCGCCTTGAGCGCGCCTTTCAGGGTATAGCCCTGTTGGTGCACCAGCCGGTCGATCGCCTCGACCAGTTGGACATCTTCCGGACGGTAATAACGGCGCCCACCGCTGCGCTTCAGCGGCTTGAGCATCGGGAACTGGTCTTCCCAGTAGCGCAGCACGTGCTGGCGAATGCCGAGGGCCTTGGCCACTTCCCCGATCGTGCGAAGTGCCCCCGCGTCTTTGCCATCGGCAAAGGCGGCGTCGCGCGCAGGTTGGTCCAAAGAACCCTCAACTTCGGTCATGCTGGCGCGTTACCCCTTGGCAATCCGCTCTTTCAGCATCTGGCTGGCCCGGAAGGTCAGCACGCGGCGCGGGGTAATCGGCACTTCCACGCCAGTCTTGGGATTGCGGCCAATCCGTTCGCCCTTGTCACGCAGGAGGAACGTGCCAAACCCCGAGATCTTTACGTTCTCTCCGCCTTCCAGCGCATCGGACATGTGATTCAGGATGGATTCGACCATTCCCAGCGAATCCGACCGCGAAAGCCCGACCTTGCGGTTGATAGCCTCCGCCAGGTCCGCACGGGTCAGTGTATTCATCGAGCGCATTATGCGCACTCCCCCAGTTTTCAGTGACGCGACCACTGAGTCGAGACGATAATCATCTGCAACCAGAATGCAACGGAACTGCCGCGAAAACCGGCAGTTAGGGGCCAAAATTCAAACCCGCAACAAAGTTGCGCCCCAGGTAAAGCCGCCGCCCATCGCTTCCAGAATGACCAGGTCGCCCGGCTTGATCCGGCCATCGCGCACTGCCGTGTCCAGTGCGAGCGGCACCGAGGCGGCCGAGGTGTTGGCGTGCCGGTCAACGGTGACCACCACCTTTTCCGGCGCCAGGCCAAGCTTCTTGGCGGTGGCATCCAGAATGCGCTGGTTGGCCTGGTGGGGAACGACCCAATCGATATCGGCCGCGCTCAATCCGACTTCGGCCAGCGCCTCGCCCAGCACTTCGGCCAGGTTCACCACGGCGTGGCGGAATACTTCCCGACCTTTCATACGGATATGCCCGGCGGTGCCAGTGGTCGAGGGGCCACCGTCGACATAGAGCATCTGGTTGTGCGCCCCGTCGGCATGGAGCTTGGTTGCCAGCAGGCCGGGACCATCGACTGCCACGTCGCGCGCTTCCAGCACGACCGCGCCGGCGCCGTCGCCGAACAACACGCAGGTGGTGCGGTCTTCCCAATCCAGAATGCGGCTCATCGTTTCCGCGCCGATCACCAGCGCACGGCTGGCCATGCCGGCGCGCAGCATGGAATCGGCAACCCCGACGGCATAGAGAAAGCCGGAGCACACCGCCGCCACATCGAACGCGATGCACCCGTTGGCGCCGATCTCGTTCTGCACGATCGTCGCGCTGGCAGGGAACGTCTGGTCCGGCGTGCAAGTCGCCAGAATGATCAGGTCAATCGATTCGCCCGCAACGCCAGCAGCCTCCAGCGCGGAGCGCGCCGCTGCGGTGGCGAGTGTGGACGTCGTTTCGCCCTCGCCCGCGATATGACGGTTGCGAATGCCGGTGCGCTCGACGATCCATTCGTCGCTCGTGTCGACCATCTGCGCCATTTCCGCATTGGATACGGCACGCTTCGGCAGGGCGGAGCCCGTGCCGATCAGAACGGAACGACGGATCATTCTGCTGCCTTCGCGCTTTTGCGGAAATTGTCTGCACCAAGCCGGGCAAGGTCCGCCTTGATGCGTTCGGTCAGGTTTTCTTCCAGCAGCCGCGCCGTCAGCGCCACCGCATTGGCCACGCCGAGCGCGCTGGCCGAGCCGTGGCTTTTCACCACCACGCCGTTCAGCCCCAGGAACACGGCCCCATTGTGGTTGTTCGGATCCAGATGGTGCTTCAGCAATTCCGTCGCCGGGCGCGAAATCAGGAAGCCGAACTTCGAGCGCAGCGAACTGGCAAAGCTGCGACGCAGCAGGTCGGCCACGAACCGGGCCGTGCCTTCGACCGCTTTGAGCGCAATGTTGCCCGAAAACCCGTCGGTCACGACGACATCGACGTCACCGCGCCCCAGCTTGTCTGCCTCGGTGAAACCGTCGAACGCCATGGACAGCTTGTCGGCGGCTTCGCGCAGCATGGCCGCGGCGGCCTGGATATCCTCGGTGCCCTTGGTTTCCTCGCTGCCGATGTTCAGCAATCGCACGCGCGGACGCTCACGTCCGGTGGCGATGCGCGAGTAGGCCGCGCCCATCACCGCGAACTGCACCAGATTGCGCTCGTCGCACTCGGTGTTTGCGCCAAGGTCCAGCATGACTAGGTCGCTATCGCCCAGCGTCGGCAGCAGAGCGGAGAGCGCCGGGCGGTCGATGCCTGGCATCGTGCGCAGCGCCAGCTTGGCCATGGCCATCAGCGCGCCGGTGTTCCCGGCGCTGACCGCAGCACCGGCATCGCCCTGCTTCACGGCGTTGATCGCCAGCCCCATCGACGTGGTCTTGGCCCGGCGCAAAGCCTGGGTCGGCTTTTCATCGCCGGTCACCACATCGGGCGCATGCAGGATTTCGGAGGCAGCCCGCAGGTTGGGATGCACCTCAAGCGCGGCGCGAATCCGGTCTTCGTCCCCGACCAGCAGGAACTTGAAACGGTCATGGCGGCGCCGGGCAAGCGCCGCCCCTTCGATCATGACGCGCACGCCCTCATCGCCGCCCATCGCATCAATGGCGATACGCGGCAGGCTCATGCGCTTCGATCCCCCGTCGGCTTGGGCTTAGAGCCCGACCGCAACGATCTCGCGACCGTTGTAGTGACCGCAGGCCTGGCACAGGTTGTGCGGGCGCTTCAGTTCACCACAGTTCGGGCATTCGTGGAATGCGGCCGGCGTCAGCGAGTCGTGGCTGCGGCGCATGCCCCGGCGCGAGGGGGTCGTTTTTCTTTTGGGGACAGCCATGTCGGCACCTGTTCCTGAAAATTCCTGGCGTCTATGAAGTCCGCACAGAGCCCAAGGGGGTCGGCGGAAGCGAAGGCGCGCCTATAACGAATTTGGCGCGGGTTGCAAGCACCGAGCGGCACCTTGAGGCAACTGAACGAAACCGGGGGAACCAACGATGCTGCTGACCACTACCCTTTCGCTTGCCGCCGCCGCGGCGATCATCAATTTCTGGCTCGCGCTGCGCTGCGGCCAGGTTCGCGCCAAGGCCAAGATCTCGATCGGCACCGGCGGCAACGAATTACTGGAGCGGCGGATGCGCGCGCAGCTCAACTTTGTGGAAAACACGCCCTGGGTGCTGATCCTGATCGCCGGGATCGAACTGGCCGCGCGTGGCGGAGCCTGGCTGGCCCCGGTCGGCGCGGTATTCATGCTGGGCCGCGTGGCGCACGGGCTGGGCATGGACGGCGGCCGCTTTGGCGTGGGCCGCTCGATCGGCACGGCCACGACCATGCTGACCCAGCTGGGCCTGGCGATTGCCGCCGTGCTGATCGTGCTGGGTTACCTCTAAGCACAGCGCTGACCGCCCTGCCCGCGCGATGCGGGCGGGGCGGTCAGGCCAGCATGTAATCGCTGACGAACGAATTCGTCTGCCGCTCGCGCCCGAACGTGCTGGTCGGACCATGGCCGGGCAGGAACGTCACGTCATTGCCCAGCGGCCACAGCTTCTGCGTGATCGAATCGATCAGCTGCTGGTGATTGCCCATCGGGAAGTCCGTCCGCCCGATCGACCCGGCAAACAGGACGTCACCCACCACGGCAAAGTGCGATTCCGGGTGGTGGAACACCACGTGACCCGGCGTATGGCCGGGACAGTGGATCACGTTGAGCACCAGATCCCCCACCGTTACCGTATCGCCATCCTTCAGCCAGCGATCCGGCACGAAGTTCTCCGCCGGCATGCGGTATTGCCGCCCCGATTCCTCCAGCCGGTCGAGCCAGAAGATGTCATCCTGATGCGGTCCTTCGATCGGCACACCGAGTTCGCGGGCGTAGACAGCAGTCGCGCCGCAATGGTCCATGTGGCCGTGGGTCACGAGCAGCTTCTCGATCGTCACGCCCACCTTGGCGACGGCGCCGCGCACCTTGTCGAGATCGCCGCCGACATCGATCAGCGCGCCCTTCATGGTCCGGGTGCACCAGATCAGCGAGCAGTTCTGCTCCAGCGGGGTGACAGGAATGATGCCCACGCGCATCGGCGGTTCGCCGGGGGCCGGCTGGTTGGTTTCGCTCATGCCCCGGGAATGGCGCGCGGGCGCGGACAAATCAATCCCGGATGGTGCCCCATCGATAGCGCGTCACAGGCGCCCGCTTTTCCAGACGACTCGCCCGATCACTTCCACTTCATCGGGGCGTAGCTCGATCCGGCCATAGGCGGGATTGTCACTGACCAGCGCGATGACGCCCGGTCGCCCCAGATCGAGCCGCTTGACGAGCAGGGCATCGCCGGTGCGCACCACGTGAATCCCGTCGCGCAGCGGCCGGGGTGTGCGATCAACCAGAATCTCGTCCCCGTCGCGGAGCGTCGCCTCCATCGAATCGCCCTCCACCCGGATGGCCGAGAGCATCGACGGAGCGAGTCCCTGCTCACGCAGCCAACGCGCGGAAAAGCGGAACGCACCGATCGGCTGCTCCTCCAGCGCCAGCGCGCCCGGCCCGGCAGAAGCGCCAAGCGGCAGCCGTGGAACATCGCACCACTCGCTCAGCGCCGGTTTTCCCACCGAGGCGGAGGATTTTTCCTCTGGCCCACCCAGCTCCGATTCGGCCACGCCAAAGAACCGCGCCAGCGTGCGCCGGTCGTTCTCCTCCAGCTTGCGCGGGCTGCCTTTGCGAATGAACTGCTGCAAATACGTGGAGTTACGCCCGATCAACTCGGACAGGCCAGACAAGCTGGCACCGCGTTCGCTGGCCAGTTCCAGCAGTCGCACCCTAGGATCGGTGGTAACCATGAAAATCCTATAGGCGATGTATTTTTCCTAGACAAGTAGGATTTCGGCTTGAATTACTAGGGAAATTCCCACGGCGATTCGTCCGTCGCCGCCCATCTGACCAGAGGAGCCGCCCTTATGCTGTTACGCCGGATCGAGAAGTTCCTGCGCGAAACCGGAATGCCCTGGACCAAGTTCGGGCGACTGGCCGCACACGATCCGCGCTTCGTGCAGGACTTGCGCAATGGCCGCGCGCCGCGCGCCAAGACCACCTCACGCGTGGAACATTTCATGAACACTTATCGCGAGGAAGCCCGTGCAAATTGATCCTGCCGCCACCCGGTCGATGCAATCCGCCGTCCGCCGCAGCCCCTGGCTGTTGCTGCTGTCCACCCTGCTGGAACTGGCGCAGGGCAAGGCCGAGCTGGTCCGCCATGCCGAGCGCAGCTGGGCGAGCGCCACCTTTTCCGGCACCCGCCACACGGTTGTCCTGTCCTTCACCGGGCTGGAGGCCGTCGCCGCCGGTGAAGCGCTGATTGAGCTGCTGCCCGACCACGAATTCGCCATCCCCCGGCAACTGGTGGCCGATGCCAACGTGATCGCGGTGGACCACACCGCCCTGCCCCAGCCGCACCTGCAACTGGAAGTGGAACTGCTGCTGCTGGAGGATTGCTGAAACGGCCCGCTCCGGCCTATGCTGAGGCTGCACAGCCGCGCGGCATGGGCCGGGCCGGTTCAGGCGCAGGAACAGACAACCGATGGCAGGCCCAACGCCCCGCACCGCGATCTTCGATCAGTTCCTGCCAGAGACCCTGCATCGCCAGTTGCTGGACTACACGCTCGCCAGCGAAGCCGATTTCATCCCCTCGGGCGTGCATGTGGAGGGCGAGGCAAAGGTGCGCGATCACTATCGCATCAGCCACTATCATCCCGATGGACTGGGCCCGCTCAAGAAAACCTTCCGCGCCGTCGCCGACGATAATTTTGCCCGCCTGTGCGATGGCGCGGGGGTCAAGCCGTTCGCGATCGACTGGATCGAGGTGGAACTGGCCGCGCACGGCGACGGCGCGTTCTTTCTGCCGCATATCGACACGTACACCGGGCGCGGACGCGGCACGCAGAACAGCGACCGGGTGCTGACGGCAGTCTATTACTTTCACCGGGAACCAAAGGGGTTCAGCGGCGGCAATCTGGAAGTCCACCCGTTCGGCGGCGGTCCGGCCTGTCAGGTGATCGAACCGCAGCAGAACCGAATGGTCTGCTTTGCCTCGACCGTGCTGCACCAGGTCAGCGCGGTTTCCTGCCCCAGCGGCAAGTTCGAGGACAACCGCTTTGCGCTGAACTTCTGGTATCACCGCGCGAAGTAGGCGCGCTCAATACCCCAGCGACGGATCGAAGCGGTTTTCCAGCGGCAAGCCCGCGTGCCAATGGGCCAGGTTGTCGAGGAACCGTTCGGCCCCACGCGCCATCATCAGGGTTTGCGACCGCCCCGACAGGTGCATGGTCACTTCCACGTTGTCAAAGCTCCACAGCGGATGGTCGGCGGGCAGCGGTTCGGGCGTGGTCACGTCCAGAAACGCCCCGCCCAGGTGCCCGGCGCGCAGGGCATCGACCAGCGCATCCTGATCGACGACGGCCCCGCGCGCCACGTTGACCAGCTCTGCCCCCGGCTTCATCGCCGCGAGTTCCGCCGCGCCGATCATGCCATCGGTCTCCGGGGTGGCCGGGACCGCCAGGATCACCCAGTCGAATTCCTGCAAGCGGGGGCGCCAGTCGTCCGGACCCAGCGTACCGGGGCCGGCATTGCGGCGCACCTTGATCACGCTCACCCCGAATGCGGTCAGCCGCGCATCGACCAGTTGCCCGATTGCGCCATAACCCAGAATCAACGCCTTGCTGCCCGCCAGCTCGCGCTTGCCGGGGGCGTCGCGCAACCATTCATGCCGGTCCTGCGCGCGCACCACTTCGCGGTAGCCCTTGGCGCGGGAAAGCATTCCCATCACCACGTATTCGGCAATCGTCAGCGCGTTGATCCCCGCGCCGTTGGTCACCGTCACCCCGCGCTCGATCAGCAGGTCAGCGGGCAGGAAATCCAGCCCGGCAATGATCGAATTGAGCCATTTCAGCCGCGTTGCGCGGGTAATCGCCTCGACCATGTCTTCCTTGGCGTGCATGTCGAACCAGCCGATTTCGGCCTGCGGGGCCAGGTCCATCGCCTCGCCCTTGGTCGCATACCAGCGCACATCCAGCCAGTCCGGCAACCGGCCTTCCAGCAGCGGCTTCAGCATGGCGTTGAGCACGGCGACGGTCATCGGCAATTCTCCCAGTTGATGCGTCCCGGTTCGCGCGCCGGGATCGTTCAGCTACCCAGCTTCCATTCCCAGCCCAGCGGATCACCGTCCATGACCTCGACCCCTTGCGCGGCGAGTTCGTCGCGCAGCGCATCGGAACAGGCAAAGTCCTTGGCCGCACGGGCTTCCTTGCGGGCCGTCAGTGCGGCTTCGATCTCCGCTTCGGTGATCGTCGCCGCCTTGGGCCGGATGCGCAATTCCGCGCGGTCCAACTTGCCAAGGCCAAGGCCCAGCACCCGGTCCATATGCACGGCAGCCGTCACAACGCATTCCGGCGCAGTGCCCTTCAACGCCAATGTTTCCTCCAGCACGGTCAAGGCATCAGCCGTGTTGAGATCGTTGGAGATCGCCGCATCAAAGCGGGCGACGAGCGCATTGGTCACGCGTTCGCGCTCCCAGCTGTCGCCGGGGGTGAGGCGCCCTTCGGTCAGCCGGTCAGCCCACTTGCGATGCGCCATCAGCATCCGCTTCAGGCGCGTCAGCGCCGCCGCCAGCCCTTCCCACGAAAACTCCAGCTCGCTGCGGTAATGCGCCTGCAGGCACATCATCCGGTAGGCGAGCGGGTGATAGCCCTTGTCGATCAGCAATTGCAGCCGCAGGAATTCACCCGACGACTTGCTCATCTTGCCGCTGCGCTCGACCAGGAAGTTGTTGTGCATCCACACCCGCGCGCCGCTGTTGGCCGGGTCGGACAGGCCGCCCGCGCAGCAGAACGCCTGGTTCTGGGCGATTTCGTTGGGGTGGTGGATTTCGCGGTGGTCGATCCCGCCGGTGTGGATATCGAACGGAAAGCCCAGGAGCTGGCCCGACATCACCGAGCATTCCAGGTGCCAGCCCGGCGCGCCCCGCCCCCACGGGCTGTCCCATTCCATCTGGCGCTTCTCGCCCGGCGGGGTCTTGCGCCAGATCGCGAAGTCGGCGGCGTGGCGCTTGCCTTCCACCGCCTCGATCCGGCCTTCTCCCTCATCGGTCTGCGCACGGGCGAGACGGCCATAGTTCTCGACCGACCCGGTATCGAAATAGAGCCCGCTCTCCAGCTCGTAGCAGTGCTTGTCCGCGATGCTTTTCGCGAACTCGATCATCTGCGGCACGTAATCGGTGGCGATCGACCAATGCGCGGGCTGGCGGATGTTCAGCGCCTTGATGTCGGCCCAATAGGCTTCGGTATAGTGCTTCGCGATGTCCCAGATGGATTGCGCGTTTTGCGCCGCCATCTTTTCCATCTTGTCCTCGCCCGCGTCGGCATCGTCGGTCAGGTGGCCGACGTCGGTGATGTTGATCACGTGGGTGAGCTTGTAGCCCTTGAACGACAGTGTCCGCCCCAGCACGTCGGCAAAGACATAGGCGCGCATGTTGCCGATGTGCGGGTAATTATAGACCGTCGGCCCACAGGTATAGACGCGCGCCTCGCCGGGGTGGACGGGCTGGAACGGCTCCAGCTGGCGGGTCAGGCTGTTGAACAGCTTCAGGGGGGCAGCGTCAGTCATGCGGCGAGGCCATAAGTCGGCCTCGCGCCTTCGACAAGCGCCTGCGGTGGATCAGGATCTTCAGAAGCCTTCCCAGCGGACCACTTCATCCAGCGGAGCGCGGGGCACGGGAAACTGGTTGATCGGCAAACTGCGGTCACCATGCCCGATGGCCAGCCCGCAGAAGAAGATGTGGTCGTCGGGAATGTCCACGCATTCGCGGATCTGCTTCGTGTAAACCGCCCAGGCTTCCTGCGCGCAGCTGTCCAGCCCTTCCTCGCGCAGCAGCAGCATCACGGTCTGCAGCCACATTCCCATGTCCGACCACTGCGGCGGCCCCATGTAGCGCGGCGTGTGGACCAGCATCAGCACCGGGGCCCCGAACGCCTGGAAGTTACGGGCGAACCATTGCATCCGGCTGGCCTTGTCCTCACGCGGGATGTCCAGCGCGGCATACATCGCCTCGCCCACGCCAAACCGGCGCTCCTGATAGGCGCCGTCCAGTTCAGGCGGATAGATGTTGTATTCGGGCGAATAGGCCGCCAGCCCCTGCGGGATCACGTCCGCGACCTTGCCCAGCAACGTCTGCAGCGGCGCGCCGGTCAGCAAAACCGCATTCCACGGCTGGGTATTGCCCCCGGACGGGGAACGCTGCGCCCGTTCCAGCACGCGCGTCAGCACCGCCCGGTCAACCGGCTGGTCCAGAAATGCGCGGATCGAGCGGCGCGAGGCGACAGCGTCGGAAACGTTCATGCCGATGCCCTTATTCGAAGCCGAGGAACCTGACCTTGCCGTCTAGCGGCTCGCGCTTGCGGTCAAAGTGGTTCACCGGGTCTTCCTCGTCCTGATAGCCAATGGCGATCCCGCAGAAGAAGATGTGGGTTTCATCCGATACGCCCAGATGGTCCTTGATGACCTTGGAATACATCGAGAGGAATTCCTGCGGGCAGGAATCGAGGCCCTGCTCGCGCAGCAGCAGCATGATCGTCTGCAGCCACATCCCCACGTCCGACCACTGCGGCGCACCCATGACGCGCGGGAAATAGACCATCAGCACGGCCGGAGCATCGAACGAGACGATGTTGCGGGCCATGAAGTCCGCACGGCCTTCCTTGTCGCCGCGTTCAACCTGCAGGGCCGCATACATATCCGCGCCGACCTGCTGCAGGCGGGCGAGGCATTCCGGAATGACTTCCGGATCGCTCCACGAATATTCCTTGGGGTCCTGCGGCGGCGTGACCTTCATCTTTTCCTGCAGCTGGCGCAGCGGCTCCCCAGTCAGGATCGCGCCTTCCCACGGCTGGAAATTGCAGCCGGACGGCGTCCAGCGGGCGGTTTCCATGACCTGCCGCAGGATATCGAGGGGAACGGGCTTGTCGCTGAACGCCCGGATCGAGCGGCGCGACATGACGGCTTCGGTGACGGTGGTGCTTTTGCTCATCCGCGTTTAATTGTTCGGTTAAACGCGGCGGTCAAGCCTATTCGTCCTCGAACAGGCCCGCCAGCTGCTCGATCATCGTCCCGGCCAGTTGCTCGACATCCATGATCGTCACCGCGCGGCGGTAATAGCGGGTCACGTCGTGGCCGATGCCGATGGCGACCAGTTGCACCGGCGACTGCTTTTCAATCCAGTCGATCACCTTGCGCAAGTGCTGTTCCAGATAGCCCGCGCTGTTCACGCTGAGCGTGGAATCATCGACCGGCGCGCCGTCGGAAATGACCATCAGGATGCGGCGATCTTCCGGCCGTGCGAGCAGACGGGTGTGCGCCCAGAGCAGCGCCTCGCCGTCGATGTTTTCCTTCAGCAGGCCTTCGCGCATCATCAGGCCCAGGTTCTTGCGCGCCCGGCGATAGGGTTCGTCCGCCTTCTTGTAGATGATGTGGCGCAAATCGTTCAGGCGGCCCGGATGCGCCGGCTTGCCCCCGGCCAGCCATGCCTCGCGGCTTTGCCCGCCCTTCCACGCGCGGGTGGTAAAGCCCAGGATCTCGGTCTTCACCCCGCAGCGTTCCAGCGTCCGCGCCATGACATCGGCGCTGATCGCGGCGATCGAAATCGGCCGGCCGCGCATCGAGCCGGAATTGTCGAGCAGCAAGGTCACGACCGTGTCCTTGAACTCGATGTCACGCTCCACCTTGTAGGACAGCGACTGCCCCGGCGAGATCACCACGCGGGCCAGCCGCGCGGCGTCCAGCAGGCCTTCCTCCTGGTCGAAATCCCAGCTGCGGTTCTGCTGCGCCATCAACCGGCGTTGCAGCCGGTTGGCCAGCTTCGTAACGACGCCCTGAAGCCCCTTCAGCTGCGCATCCAGATAGGCCCGCAGGCGGTTCAGCTCGTCCTCGTCACACAGGTCGGTCGCGGCGACGACTTCGTCGAAGCTTTCGGTAAAGGCCTTGTAATCGAAGTTGGCGGGAATGTCGGTCCACGGCCGGTTCGGGCGGACGGGCATCATGCCTTCCTCGCCCTCGTCCCCGGCCTCGCCCTCGGCCGAATCGTCCTCCATCTGGGATTCGGCTTCGCCCTCGCCGTCGTCCTCACCCTCGGTGGGTTCGGCAGCGACTTCGCTGGGCGACTGCTCCTCGCCCGCCTCGCCCTCGTCCGGCTGGTCTTCGGACTGGTCCTCGCCGTCCTGTTCCTCGCCTTCCTCGGTGCTCGGCTCCATCGGCTCGGCCTTGGTCAGCTCAAGATGCTGGAGCATGTTGAGCGCCAAGCTCTGGAACGCCTTCTGATCGTCGATGGAAGCGGCCAGCGCATCGAAATCACCGCCCGCGCGCTCATCGATCCAGCCGCGCAGCATGTCGACCCCGGCCCGCGCCGCTTCAGGCACCGGCTGGCCGGTGAGCCGTTCGCGCAGCAGCAGCGACAGCGCCGCGGACATCGGCACTTCGTCCGCCCGCACCGCGCGGGTGATCGGATCGCCACCGACCCGCACCATCAGCGCCGCGTCGAGATTGTCGCGCATCCCCTGATAGGCGTTTGCACCCAGTGCTTCATACCGCACCGTTTCCACCGCGTCGTAACAGGCGCGGGCAGTGGGTTCGGCAGGCGCGTTCCTGGCGTGCAACTGTTCGTTGTGGTGCCGCACCTTCAGCGTGAAGCTGTCGGCAAAGCCGCGCGCTTCCATCGCCTGTTCGCGCGGCAGGTTGCGCCCCGGCATCGGAATTCGGAAGTTCTTGCCATTCTGGATCGGCGTATCCGCCGTCCAGGCCACCTCGATCTCCGCATCGTGCGACAGCGCACGGGCAGTGCCGGCCAGCACCGACTTGAAGCGATCGAGGGGGGATTCGTCTGACATGGGCCTCGTGAAACCTAGCTTGGGGCTAACCCCGCATCACCACGCGATTACAGCGAATGCCAGATCAGAGCGACTGGCCGGTCTTGGCCCAGTCGGCCATGAAGCCTTCGATGCCCTTGTCGGTCAGGACGTGCTTGAACAGGCCCTTGATGACGGACGGCGGCGCGGTCATCACGTCGGCGCCGATCTTGGCGGCTTCCAGCACATGAACGCCGTGGCGCACGCTGGCGACCAGGATTTCGGTCGCGAAGTTGTAATTGTCATAGATCAGGCGGATGTCGCTGATCAGGGCCATGCCATCAAAGCCGTTGTCGTCATGCCGGCCCACGAACGGCGAGACGAACGTTGCCCCCGCCTTTGCCGCCAGCAGCGCCTGATTGGCCGAGAAGCACAGCGTGACGTTGACCATGGTGCCGTCGCCGGTCAGCGCCTTGCAGGTCTTCAGGCCGTCAATCGTCAGCGGTACCTTGATGCAGACATTGTCCGCGATCTTGCGCAGGATTTCCGCCTCGCGCATCATCCCTTCGTGGTCCAGCGCAACGACTTCGGCGCTGACCGGGCCATCGACGATACCGCAGATTTCCTTGGTCACTTCGATGAAGTCGCGGCCCGACTTCATGATCAGCGACGGATTGGTGGTCACACCGTCCAGCAGGCCAGTGGCGGCCAGTTCCTGAATGTCGGCGATTTCGGCAGTGTCGGCAAAGAACTTCACGGGTGCAGGCTCCTGATGGCGAGTCAACCGCCGCTATAGGCAAGCCCTGCCCCCCGGCCTAGACCTTAAAGCAAGCCCCGTCCTTAAAGCACCTTCAGCGCGGCGATCAGCAGCGGATCGTTCGTCGCCTGCGGATTGGCCCGAATCGCGGCTTCTTCCGTGCCGATCTGATACCAGATCGAATTGTCCGCGCCGATGGCGACCGATTGCGCCACCGCGCCCACATCCACACCCGTCAGCGCGGCAATGGCCTGACTGACGATGGGATCTTCGGCCACGCGGATCGCATCGGCCAGGCCGGGGATCATCGCGTTGATCAGGCCCGGACCCATCTGCCGGCGCAGATAGGTCGTCGCGGCAGTCGGCCCACCCTCGATCAGGGCCAGCGCGTCCTCGATGGAAATGGTGCGAATCACCTCGGCCACCACTGGCGCGGCGCGCTCTGCCCCGCGTTCGGCCAGATGGTTGAGTTCGCGGTGGAGCCTGGCGCGGAACGGGCCAGACGTAAGGATGCCTTGCAGCACCCCGCCCCGGCTGCCGAACAGGTCCGGCAAGGCGATCCGGGCCACCTGGCTGTCCCAGAACCCGCCCGGCGCGGTCAGTTTGGCCAGCGCATTGTCGGCGGACAGCATCAGCAGGCGCCGCACGACTTCGACCAGGCTGTAGCGCGGCCCGGTCTGGCAGCCTGACAGTGCCAGCAGGCCCGTGGCGGCGGTTCCGGTCAGGAACAGACGGCGGGGAATCCGGTTTTCAACGGCGCTGTGCATGGCTTGGCTCCCTTTGAGGAATCGAGACTGTCGCGCCTCGGCGCCAGACCCCATATAGGCGGCGCAGATGAACCGCGTCCGACTCCTTGTCTTCAACCCCGTGCTCAACGTGCTGGATTACCGCGTTCCCGATGGAATGGCGACTCCGCTGGGCGCGCTGGTTGTCGCCCCGCTGGGGCCGCGCCAGGTGCTGGGGATCGTGTGGGAGCCGGACCAGCTGGAGGGCGAGGCAGTGGCCGACAGCCGGCTGCGCCCGCTGCTGGAAGTGCTGCCCGTGCCCCCGATCCCCGCACCCTTGCGGCGGCTGATCGAATGGACGGCGGATTACTATTGCGCGCCGCTCAATGCCGTCGCGCGGATGATGCTGGGGCCGATGGCGGCGCTGCGCGGCGGCGGCACGGCCACCGAATACCGCCTGACCGGGGTGGAACCGGCGCGCCTCACCCCGCAGCGCGCCGCCGCGCTGGATGCCTTGCAGGGGGAACAGGCCTCGATCCGGGAACTGGCGGAACTGGCCAGCGTATCGGACGGCGTGCTGCGCGGGATGGTCAGCGCCGGAATGCTGGAAGCGGTGACGGTGGACCTCGACCGTCCCTACCCCCGCGCAAACCCGAAACACGCCGCGCCGGACCTCAGCGACGAACAGGCGGCGGCAGCGGATACCTTCGTCGCGGCGGTGCGGGACGGCGGATTTCAGCCCTTCCTGCTCGACGGGGTAACCGGCTCCGGCAAGACCGAGTGCTACTTCGAAGCCGTGGCCGAGGCGCTGAATACCGGCAAGCAAGTGCTGGTGCTGCTGCCCGAAATCGCGCTCACCGAAAACTTCCTGCGCCGGTTCGAGGCGCGCTTTGGCGTGCCACCCGTGTTGTGGCATTCGGGCCTCAAGCAAAGCGAACGGCGGCGCGCGTGGCGGGCGATCGTGGCGGGGCAAGCGCAAGTCGTGGTCGGCGCGCGCTCGGCGCTGTTCCTGCCCTATGCGCGGCTGGGGCTGATCGTGGTCGACGAAGCGCACGAAGTGTCGTTCAAGCAGGATGACGGCGTGCGCTACAACGCCCGCGATGTCGCCGTGATCCGCGCGCGGTTCGAAGGCATTCCGGTGATCCTAGCCAGCGCCACCCCGGCGCTCGAATCGCTGCAACTGGCCGAAAGCGGGGTTTACCGGAAGATCGACCTGCCCAGCCGGTTCGGCGGGGCCGAGCTGCCCGACATCCAGATCGTCGACTTGCGCAGCGAAGCGCCGGAACGCGGCCACTGGCTTTCCCCCCGCCTGGTCAGGGAACTGAAGCTGCGGCTGGAACGGGGCGAGCAATCGCTGCTGTTCCTCAACCGGCGCGGCTATGCACCGCTGACGCTGTGCCGCCACTGCGGCTATCGCTTTCAATGCCCCAACTGCACCGCCTGGCTGGTCGAACACCGCCTGTCGCGGCGGCTGGCCTGCCACCATTGCGGCCACGAAGTGCCGGTGCCCGATGCCTGCCCCGAATGCCACACGCCCGATTGCCTGGTCGCCTGCGGCCCCGGCGTGGAGCGGATCGCGGATGAAGTGGCGGAAATCATGCCCGACGCGCGAGTCGCCATCGTTACGTCCGACACGCTCAACACGCCGGAGAAGATTGGCGAATTTGTCGCGGCGGCGGAGGAAAAGCTGATCGACGTGATCGTCGGCACCCAGCTGGTGACCAAGGGCTACCACTTTCCCGAGTTGACGCTGGTGGGCGTGGTCGATGCCGATCTGGGGCTGGAAGGCGGGGATCTGCGGGCGGCGGAGCGGACATATCAGCAGGTCGCGCAAGTCGCCGGGCGCGCCGGGCGCGGGGAAAAGCCGGGCGAAGTCCTGATCCAGACCCGCCACCCCGAAGCCACCGTGATTGCCGCGCTCGCCGCGGGGGACCGCGACGCGTTCTACGCCGCCGAGGCCGAAGCCCGCCGCGATGCCGGGGCGCCGCCGTTCGGGCGCTGGGCCGCGATCATCGTCAGTAGCGAGGACGAGGCCGAGGCGCGCGATGCCGCCCGCGCCATCGGTGGCACCCGGCCCAACCTGCCCGACGTGATGATTCTTGGCCCCGCCCCGGCGCCGCTGTCATTGCTGCGCGGGCGCTATCGCTATCGCCTGCTCATCAACGCCCGGCGCAGCGCGCAGTTGCAGGACGTGATCCGGCAATGGCTGGGCGGCCTGAAATTCCCGCCGGGCGTCCGCGTCGGCGTGGATATCGATCCCTACAGCTTCGTCTAGGCTGGAACCAGTTCGGCCGCCGCCAGCAGGCGGTTGCCGTGGTCGGTCTCTTCCTTGCCGTTCAGCAGGAACAGGGCCGCGGCCTCGGCATTGGCGGTGTTCGCCGCCCAAACCTCGTAGAGCTTCTCTCCGCCGAACTCGCCCTGCGCCAGACCGGTCAGGGCTTCGCGCGTGATCGGGGCGAACGGGGCCAGGCCGTCCTGCAGATAGGGATTGTCCTCCGGCTGGGGTGGGTTGAACTCCTCGCCCGACACGATCCGGATCGCTTCGGATACCCGCCGCGCGTGGAGCATTTCCTCGCGCCCGTTGGCCTGGAGCAGGTCCACGATCCCGCTGATCTCGGTGCCCTCTGCCGTCTTGTAATAGAGCGCCATCGCCGCCGCCTCGGTCAGCACCATGACTTTCATGTCCAGCACACTCGGGGCAGTGACGGTGCCGATGTGGGCAAAGGCTTCGCGCAAGGTGGCGGGCGCCCCTTCGGGCAGGGTCATCACGGGCATCGGCGGGATTCTCCCAGTTCCTTTTGCGACAAAGCTATGCGTCCGCCGCCTCCGCCGCAAGCCTGCCGGAATTGCCAAGCCTACAGCAGATCATCATCCAGCGCGCCTTCACGCTGCAGCAGCGCCCGCTTCACCTCCAGCCCATACGCATAGCCGCCCAGGCTGCCGTCGCTGCGAATCACCCGGTGACAGGGGATCAGCACCGCCACGTTGTTGGCCCCGTTGGCGCTGCCCGCCGCGCGTACCGCGCCGGGGTTGCCCGCCGCTGCGGCCAGCTCCGCGTAAGAGCGGGTTTCTCCGGCCGGGATGCGGCGCAGTTCCCGCCAGACGGCCTCCTGAAAGGCCGTGCCCTTCACGTCGAGCGGGATGTGCGCGAAATCGCCGGGTGTCTCCACCGCGCGGATCACCTCGTCCAGCAGCCGGGCGAACTCGGCCCCGCCCGCAACCAGCTCCGCATTCGGAAACCGCGCTTCAAGCGCCGCGCGACCCTCGCCGAACGAGAGCCGGCACACGCCCTTGTCGGTGGCGGCCACCAGCATGTCGCCCAGCGTGGTGGGCACCACTGCCCAGCGGATCGTCACTCCGCGCCCGCCATTTGCCCATGCCGATGGGGTCATGCCCAACCTTCCCTCGTTAGCCGCATAGAAGCGCGACGGCCCGGAATAGCCCGCCGCATAGACCGCGTCCGTCACGCGCCGTTCTTCCGTCAAGGCCTGTGCCGCCCGCTCGGCCATCAAGGCGCGGGCGTAGGCGGCCGGCGAGAGCCCCGTATGGCGGGTGAACACCCGCTGGAAGTGCGTCGTCGAATAGCCTGTCTCCGCCGCCAGCGCGGCGAGCGCCAATGGCTGCTCGGCCGCGCGAATCGCGGCAATCGCGCCCATCACGGCGCGCTCATCGCGTGATACATCGTCAGGCAGGCAGCGCTTGCAGGGCCGCAATCCTGCGCCCCGCGCCGCCGCACCATCGGCAAAGAAGCGCACGTTTTCCCGCCGCGGATGGCGCGCGGCACAACTGGGCCGACAATAGATGCCGGTCGACAGCACCCCTGTGACGAACCGCCCGTCAAACGCACGGTCGCGCCCCAGCACTGCGGTCCAGCATTCGTCCGGGTCGATCATCGATACAGTCATGGCAACACTCCTTGCGGATGCAAGCCATGCCGCAATCGCACCGCTGCCGCCTCCCGACGCTTGCGGTCAAAGCGCCAACGGCATCAGGCCGCAATCGGCTCCCCGGTCAAGGTGATGCGGTGCATGACCCGCCGATGGCCGTGATAATCGTTCATCGCCAGGTGCCAGGTTGACCGGTTGTCCCAGATCGCCACGGTCCCCGGCCGCCATTGCAGCCGGCACTGGAACTCCTCGCGCTGCGGGACGCTGTAAAGGTATTGCAGCAGCGGCGCACTCTCTTCGCGCGTCCAGCCTTCGAAGTGAAGCGTGAACGCCTGGTTGACGTAGAGCAGCTTCTGCCCGGTCTGCGGATGGCGGATCACCACCGGGTGCAGCGCAAAGGTCTTCTGATCGTGCCCGCGCAATTCCGGCCCGATGTCGGTCTGCGCATATATCCCGTCGGCCGCATAGATGTGGTCAGCCGAATGAACCGCCCGCAGGGTCTCCAACGTTGCTTTCAACCCCGGCGAGAGCGATTCGTACGCCGCAGCCATGCTTGCGAACAGCGTGTCACCCCCGCTGGGCGGCAGTTCCCGCGCGACCAGGATCGAGCCCATCGCCGGAATCTGGTCATAAGAGTGATCGGTGTGCCAGCCGCCGCCGATATTAGTCAGCTGGGTCTCGGCCTTGCGGACCTCGGCGATTTCTGGAAACTCGGCATTCAGCGGAAAATAATTGTTCACGTCGATCCCGCCCCACCGGCGGCCCAGCTCGACGTGCTGCGCGGGAGACAGTTCCTGCCCGCGCGCCACCAGCAATCCGTGCCGGGCCACAAGCCGCTTGATCTCCTCCAGCCCCGCCGCATCCAGCGCGGCCAGCTGCGCTCCCGTCAGTTCCACGCCCACATGCGCGGACATCGGCTGTATTTCCATGGGCTCTCCCCCCGTTGTTATACCGCCGAGGCTAACGCCAAGCCCGCAAGCCGCGCAAGGGCTTCAGCCGCCCAGCGCCCGGAACAGCATCAGGGTCCGCTCTTTCGCCAGGTCCGCACTTTCCGGGTGATAATCCTTGCGGCGGTCGGAATTGAACCCATGTCCGGCTTCGTAGACAAATATCTGCGCGGTCGGGTGCTGCCGTTCGATCAATTTTTCGACCGGAGCGAAATCGACCAGCGGATCGTAACGCCCGAAGTGGCAGATCGTTGCACAGCGAGGCGCGTCGTCGGCAAAGCGGGTGGCGATGAAACCACCGTAATAGCAGGACGCCGCGTCCAGATCGTCGCAGGTTTGCGCCATTCGCCACGCCACCGAGCCGCCAAAGCAATAGCCGACGATGAACACCGGCCCGACCCGCTGCTTGAGCCAGCGGATCACCTGCGCCGTGTCGGACAGTCCCCGCTCCCAGTCATGCTCCTCCCGTGCGAGCTTGACCGCGCGCTCCCAGTCCGGGCCCGCATAACCCGCCGCGAATCCGGGCTCGACCCGTTCGAACAGGCCGGGCGAAATCACTTCATAGCCATCCTCGGCATATTCATCGCACAATTCGCGAATATGGTCGGTTACCCCGAAGATTTCCTGCACCAGCACCAGCCCGCCACGCCGGTTACCTGATGGAATCGCGTGATAACATGGCATTTCAAAGCCATCGCCCATGGTTACGCGGATCATCTCGCCCATCTTTGCACCTTTCCGGCATTCGTATTCGGGAATGTCCTAGCGCCAGCTTGCATCCATGCACAATCGTCGCTATGCGCGCCCCCGTCTGCGGGCCCGACGTGTATGTATTGCATGGCGCCATGTGCCCCAGCCCACCAGAGGTAAGGAATCGACGCGCGTGGAGAATTCCGGCGGCATTACGGCCAGCTTGCAAGGGCGCTACGCCTCTGCGCTGTTTCAGCTTGCCAGCGAGCAGAAGGCGGTTGCGGCCGTCGAATCTGACCTGGACAAGCTGGGCGAGGCAATCACCAGCTCGGCCGATCTTTCGGCCCTGATCAACAGCCCGCGCGTTTCGCGCGATGATGCCGCCAAGGTAATGGACGGAATCGTCAGCGTGCTTGGCCTGTCGCCGATCACCAAGAACTTCCTGGGCGTGCTGGCCAACAACCGCCGCCTGTCCGCGCTGCCCGACATCGTTCGGGCCTTCGCGTCGATCGCCGCCGCCGCACGCGGCGAAGTGACCGCCGAAGTGACCAGCGCCCACGCCCTCACCGCAACCCAGCTCAAGGCGCTTGCCGCGAAGCTGAAGGATCGCGAAGGCAAGGACGTGAAGATCAAGACTACCGTCGATCCCGAAGTGCTGGGCGGGCTGGTTGTCCGTATCGGCAGCACCCAGATCGACAGCTCGATCCGCACCCGACTCAATTCTCTCGCCCAGGCGATGAAGGGCTAAGGCCCCGCACGAAATTCGATGAAAGGCTGAACATGGAAATCCGCGCCGCTGAAATTTCGAAGGTCATCAAGGACCAGATCGCCAGCTTCGGCACCGAGGCCCAGGTCTCGGAAGTCGGTTCGGTGCTGTCCGTTGGTGACGGTATCGCCCGCATTCATGGTCTGGACCAGGTCCAGGCCGGTGAAATGGTCGAATTCTCGAACGGGGTTAAGGGCATGGCGCTCAACCTCGAAGCCGACAACGTCGGTGTCGTGATTTTCGGTTCGGACAGCGAAATCCGTGAAGGTGACGTCGTCAAGCGGACCGGCACCATCGTGGACGTTCCCGTCGGCAAGGGCCTGCTGGGCCGCGTGGTCGATGGCCTCGGCAACCCGATCGACGGCAAGGGCCCGATCGAATACACCGAGCGCAAGCGCGTTGAAGTCAAGGCGCCGGGCATCATTCCCCGCCAGTCGGTTTCCGAACCCGTCCAGACCGGCCTGAAGGCAATTGACGCCCTCGTTCCCGTCGGCCGCGGCCAGCGCGAACTGATCATCGGTGACCGTCAGACCGGCAAGACCGCCGTCGCGATCGACACCTTCATCAACCAGAAGGGCCCGAACGCCGGCACCGACGAATCGAAGAAGCTGTACTGCATCTACGTCGCCGTCGGCCAGAAGCGTTCGACCGTCGCGCAGATCGTGCGTCAGCTCGAAGAAAACGGCGCGATGGAATACTCGATCGTCGTGGCCGCGACCGCTTCGGAACCGGCTCCGCTGCAGTACCTGGCGCCCTACACCGGCGTGACCATGGGCGAATTCTTCCGCGACAACGGCATGCACGCCGTGATCGTGTATGACGACCTTTCCAAGCAGGCCGTCGCCTATCGCCAGATGTCGCTGCTGCTGCGCCGCCCGCCGGGCCGCGAAGCCTATCCGGGCGACGTGTTCTATCTCCACAGCCGTCTGCTGGAACGTGCCGCGAAGATGAACGATTCGCTGGGCGGTGGTTCGCTGACCGCGCTGCCGATCATCGAAACCCAGGCGGGCGACGTGTCGGCCTACATTCCGACCAACGTGATCTCGATCACCGACGGCCAGATCTTCCTTGAAACCGGTCTGTTCTATCAGGGCATCCGTCCGGCCATCAACGTCGGTCTGTCGGTGTCGCGCGTCGGTGGCGCCGCCCAGACCAAGGCGATGAAGAAGGTGTCCGGCTCGATCAAGCTGGAACTGGCCCAGTACCGCGAAATGGCGGCCTTCGCCCAGTTCGGCTCGGACCTCGACGCTTCGACCCAGCGCCTGCTCAACCGCGGTGCGCGTCTGACGGAACTGCTGAAGCAGGCCCAGTTCAGCCCGCTGCCGTTCGAAGAGCAGACCGTGTCGATCTTCGCTGGCACCAACGGCTACCTCGACGCCGTGTCGACCGCCGACGTGGTTCGCTATGAAGCCGAAATGCTCAGCTTCATGCGCGACAAGCACGCCGACGTGCTGGGCCTGATCCGCGACACCCGCGACTTTGGTGACGAAGCCAAGGCCAAGACGGTTGCCGCGCTCGACGCTTTCGCGAAGCAGTTCGCCTGATCCGATTGAAGGGGTAAGGCTTCATGGCCTCGCTTAAGGAACTCAAAGGGCGGATCAACTCGGTCAAGTCGACCCAGAAGATCACCAAGGCCAAGCAGATGGTCGCCGCCGCCAAGCTGCGCAAGGCTCAGGCCAACGCCGAAGCCGCGCGCCTCTATGCGGCGCGCCTGACCGAGGTCATGGGCAGCCTGGCGTCCAAGGTCACCGTGAGTGACAATGGACCCAAGCTGCTGGCCGGCACCGGCCAGGACCAGGTTCACCTGCTGGTCGTCGCCAACTCCGACAAGGGCCTGTGCGGCGCGTTCAACGCCAACATCGTCAAGGCCGCCCGGCTGAAGGCGAAGGAACTGGAAGCGGCCGGCAAGACCGTGCTGTTCTATCTGGTCGGCAAGAAGGGCCGCGCGGTCATCCGCCGCGAGTACCCGAAGGCCGTGCTGGCGATGTTCGACACCTCGGACGTGCGCGATCCGGGCTTCACCGAAGCCGAAAAGATCGCGAACGAGCTGGTCGCGCTGTTCGAAGCCGGCAAGTTCGACGTGGCGCACCTGTTCTACTCGAAGTTCCGCAGCGCGCTGGTGCAGGAACCGACCGAACAGCAGATCATCCCCGTCCCCGCTCCCAAGATTGCTGCTGCCGATACCGGCGCGGTGGTCGAATATGAGCCGGAAGAGGAAGCGATCCTCGCCGAGCTTCTGCCGCGCTACCTGCGCACCCAGCTGTTCGGTGCGCTGCTGGAAAACGCCGCGTCCGAACAGGGTGCGTCGATGACGGCGATGGACAACGCGACGCGCAACGCGGGCGAACTGATCAACAAGCTGACCATCCAGTACAACCGCAGCCGCCAGGCCGCGATCACCACCGAACTGATCGAGATCATCGCGGGCGCCGAAGCGCTCTGATCTGACTGAATTCTAGGCAAGGAACGAGACATGGCCACCGCAGCCAAGAGCAAGACCAAGACCCAGGCCGCCCCGACCGGCAAGATCAGCCAGGTCATCGGCGCCGTCGTTGACGTGACTTTCGAAGGCGAACTGCCGGCGATTCTTTCGGCACTGGAAACCGAGAATAACGGCAGCCGCCTCGTTCTCGAAGTTGCCCAGCACCTCGGTGAAAACACCGTCCGCACGATCGCGATGGACTCGACCGACGGTCTGACCCGCGGCCAGCCCGTGACCAGCACCGGCGCGCAGATTTCGGTTCCGGTCGGTCCGCAGACCCTGGGCCGCATCCTCAACGTCGTCGGCGACCCGATCGACGAGCGTGGTCCGGTCAACACCGACATGCGCGCCCCGATCCACGCGAAGGCGCCGGAATTCATCGACCAGTCGACCGAAGCGGCGATTCTTGTCACCGGCATCAAGGTGATCGACCTGCTCGCCCCCTATGCGAAGGGCGGCAAGATCGGTCTGTTCGGCGGCGCCGGCGTGGGCAAGACCGTGCTCATCCAGGAACTGATCAACAACATCGCCAAGGGCCACGGCGGCGTGTCGGTGTTCGCGGGCGTGGGTGAACGCACCCGCGAAGGGAACGACCTCTACCACGAATTCCTCGACGCCGGCGTTATCGCCAAGGACGCCGACGGCAACCCTACCCCGGATGGCTCGAAGGTGGCGCTGGTGTTCGGCCAGATGAACGAACCGCCGGGCGCCCGCGCTCGCGTCGCTCTGTCGGGTCTGACCATGGCGGAATACTTCCGCGACCAGGAAGGCCAGGACGTGCTGTTCTTCGTGGACAACATCTTCCGCTTCACCCAGGCCGGTTCGGAAGTGTCGGCACTGCTGGGCCGCATTCCTTCGGCGGTGGGCTATCAGCCGACCCTGGCGACCGACATGGGCGCGCTGCAGGAACGCATCACCTCCACCACCAAGGGTTCGATCACCTCGGTGCAGGCGATTTACGTTCCCGCGGACGACCTTACTGACCCGGCGCCGGCCACCTCGTTCGCGCACCTTGACGCCACGACCACCCTGTCGCGCGCGATCTCGGAACTGGGCATCTACCCGGCCGTTGACCCGCTTGACTCGACCAGCCGCGTGCTGACCCCGGCTGTTGTCGGTCAGGAGCACTACGACGTGGCCCGCCGCGTTCAGGAAACTCTGCAGAAGTACAAGTCGCTGCAGGACATCATCGCCATTCTCGGCATGGACGAACTGTCGGAAGAAGATAAGCTGACCGTCGCCCGCGCGCGCAAGATCCAGCGCTTCCTGTCGCAGCCGTTCCACGTGGCCGAAGTGTTCACCAACATCCCCGGCAAGTTCGTGCAGGTCGAAGACACCGTGCGTTCGTTCAAGGCGGTTGTGGACGGTGAATACGACCACCTGCCGGAAGCCGCGTTCTACATGGTCGGCGGCATCGACGAAGCCGTTGAAAAGGCCAAGAAGCTGGCCGAGGAAGCGTAAGACATCATGGCCCTCCACTTCGAACTCGTCACGCCTGCGCGCCTGGTCCGTTCGGACGACGTCCACATGGTCGTCGTCCCCGGTACCGAGGGTGAGTTCGGCGTGCTGGAGGGCCACGCGCCCTTCATGTCGACCGTCCGCGACGGTGCGCTGAAGGTTTACAAGACCGAAGGCGGCCAGCCGGAGGAAATCATGGTTCAGGGCGGGTTCGCCGAAGTGAGCGCCACTGGCCTCACCGTGCTGGCGGAACACGTCGAAGGCTGAGAAGCCTCCTGACCAAAGCGATCAAGGGCGGTCCCGCTGGGGCCGCCCTTTTCGTTTGGGCGGGCGCAGTGTAAGCCCCTTCCCCATGGCAAAGATCGACCGACTGGAGCGACTGGACGCGCACCGCAGCGAACTGGAAGCGGAATACACCGCCGCGCTGATCGCGGCCCTGCACGTGACTGCGGCGGGCAAGTGGGGCCTGTTCGACCATCAGGGCGATCGCCACGCCCGCAAGGTCGTTGCCCCGGTGATCGCCAACCTGACTGACCTGGCCGAGACCATCGACCGCATGCGCGACCAGCTGCTGATGCCCCCGTTCGAGCTGCACCAGCAATTCATGGCCGCTCGCGGTCCAGTCAGCTCGCAAGCCATGGGTGAGCCCAGGCAGGCACAGGCCTGGCTGGACCGGCTGGCCGGTGCCTGACCCCGCCTACGATACCATCGGCCTGAATTATGCCGACCTGCGCCGCCCGGATCCCCGCATCGCCGCCCTGATCGAGTGCGCGCTGGGCGGTGCGGAAACGGTCCTCAATGTCGGCGCGGGCACGGGCTCGTATGAACCGTCAGGGCGTAGCGTCACCGCGCTAGAGCCGTCCGCGACCATGATCGCGCAGCGCCCGGTTGGCGCGGCGCCGGCAATCCAAGGTCATGCCGAAGCCCTGCCCTTCCCCGATGACAGTTTCGATGCGGCCATGGCGGTGCTGACCGTCCACCACTGGAGCGACCAGCCGCAAGGCCTGCGCGAATTGCGCCGGGTGGCGCGCGGCCCCGTGGCAGTGCTGACTTTCGATCCGCTCGCCCGCCCCTGGCTGACCGATTACCTGCCAGAGCTGTCCGTGCTGGATGAAGCACAGATGCCCGCGATCGGCGATTACGCCCGCCACCTTGGCCCGGTCGACATCCAGCCCGTGCCGGTGCCGCGCGATTGCAGCGACGGGTTCCTCTATGCCTACTGGGCGCGTCCGGCAGCCTATCTCGACCCGCGCATCCGCACCGGCAGCTCCTCGTTCTGGAAGCTACCTGCCGCGCAGGCCGGGCTGGCGCGGCTGGAGCGCGATCTGGCCAGCGGTGCGTGGCACGAACGCTATGGCCACTTGCTGGAACAGGATGCGCTGGACGTGGGGTACCGGCTGATCGTAACGCGCTGAACGCTTACTTCGCGCGCAGGAACACCCACGGCACCTTGTCCCCATCGAACCGTTCCCGCGCCTTGCGCTGGAAGAACGGGGGCATGTGATCGCCCACGATCAGGATGTCGGTGGGGGGCAGTGCCGGGTCCATCGCCATGGCCGAAATCGCGTTGGCCAGCTGGTGATGGATCACGAAGATCCGGCACAGCATCGGCGGCCCGTCAGCCAGCACGGCCCCGCCGTGATCGCAATCGGTGGTGCCAAGCGAAGGATCGTCGAGCACCGGCAGGTGCGAATTGAGCGTTACCCAGTAATGCAACTGCGGCTGCTGCGCGTCCTTGATCCGCTGGCCGATGATCCCGGCGATGTCGTTGTCGCAAGCGCCCGGAAACACGCCGCCGCAAGGCTTTGCGCCGGCCTGAAGCGAGCGCTCGGCAAAATTGCGTTCCTGAATGCCCAGCTTGGGCCACCACTGATATCGGCTGAAGAACCAGCCGGGGAATGCATGCCAACCGGTGGTCTTGTAACCGGCAGCGGCATAGCGCTTTGGCAGGCAATTGGCGGCGGCGATGTCCAGCGTCAGATAATCGGCCCACTGGCTGCACAACTCGCGCATTTCGGCGGACGTGGTGGAGCCGTAGTACGGCGAAGTGCCGCGCGTCACGGTATAGCGCGTGCGCCATTCCGGACGGTTCCAGTCCGCCTCGAACAGACGGCGTTCTTCCTCGCCCGCCGGATTGCCCAGGGCCTCTACCAGCACGATCACCAGGTGGCGGCGTTCCTTGCCGGGCTGTTCCACCCCGGCCTGACGCACGGCAGAGGAGAACGGATTGCGCGGATCAGGAAGCCCTTGATAGCTGCCCGCGGTGCTGGCCGTCGCGCGATTGTCGATCATCGTCACGGCCAGAACGATCAGCAGGCCCAGCAGCCATGGCTTTGGCCCGGCAAAGCGCGGCACACGCGGGACCATGATCCAGCCCGCGATCAGCGCCGCCAGCACCACGGCCCCGCCGATCACGTAATCGGGCGAACGCAGCGGCTTTACCTCCAGCAGGAAGGGCAGCAGCAATTCATAGTTGTAGATCGTGATATTGAAGGTCTTGCTGACGTAGACCACGGCCATGGCCAGAGTCAGCAGCAGCAGCACGATCCGGCGCACGCGCAGCCACGGCAGTTGCGAAGCGACCAGCGCGGTCGCCCCCATGCCCAGCCAGAACCGCCCCATCGGCGGCCCGCCAATCGGCCAGGTCAGCATGACCACCAGCCCCGGCAGAACCAGCCAGACAAGCACCCAAAGCCAAGGAATCGAACGAAAAAGCGAAGACTGCAAAACGAACCCCGGAAGCTTGTGGCGCGGCTGGAACGATGGGCTGGCGCGGTTCAATCCCCGCCAAGCGGGGCATAGCTCCATTCCATCGGCTTGCTGCCATCGATCAGCGAAATCCGCGCCTTCAGCAGCCTGCCCTCACGCCAATACCGGATGCGCTGCGGATAGTCATGCGCCGGATTGGCAAATTCGATCATGCCATCACCATGCGCCACCAGCGGGAATTCGGCAGCAGGGACGCCGCGCGGCTGGGCGAAGAAGCTGATCGAACCATCGGCCTTGCGCTCGATCCGGGTGCTTTCCCACATCTGGAGCGTATCGCCCTTGCCCATGCGGGCCGCGCCGATCATCAGCCCGGCGCGAGGGGCAGTCCAGTATTCGTCAGACCAGCTTTTGCCCTCGTGCATTTCCCAGGCCCCGGCCAGCCAGCTTGGCAGCGTTGCCGGCGGATCGAGCGCCAGCGCGGCAGTGGCCGAACACAACGCGACAACGGAAAGAAGCAGGGACTTCATGCGGTATTTCCCTCGGTCCGGGCTGGAGCAGTATCACGCCCGGAACGCCACAGGTAAAGCCCCGCCGCGACGATGATGCCCGCCCCCAGCAGCGTCCAGGCATCGGGGTGATCATCAAACAGCAACCAGCCTGCCAGCGAGGCCACGAGCAGTTGCACATAGGTCATCGGCGCGATGGTCGCCGCCCCAGCGCGGACCGTGCCCATGTAGATCAGCCAGTGCGCGCAACTGGCCGAACACGCCACCAGCGCGCAGCGCGCCAGCACGCTCCAGTGCGGCCAGGTCAGCGCGTATTGCTCCAATCCGCTGAAGTGGAATGCCGTGGCCGCCAGAACCAGCAGCGGCGCGGCGAACAGGCCGACATAGAACTGCATTGCCAGTGCAGAGCCCTTGCCCGCCACAAACCGGTTGCCGATCATCAGCATGCTCATGCCCAGCGCCGACAGCAGCGGCAGTAGCGCCGCCAAGCCAATGGCCATGAAATTGGGCCGCAGCACGATCAGCACGCCGGTAAAGGCGATGACCGAGGCGATCCACGTCTGCCGCCGTGCCGGTTCGCCCAGCAGCACGGCCGCCAGCAGCGCGGTAATCATCGGGCTGGTGAAGGTCACAGATGTCGCGGCGGCCAGCGGCATGAAGAAGATCGCGGAGAAGAACCCCAGCGTCGCCAGGCCAACCGCCGCCCCTCGCATCAGCTGCACCTTGGGGTGCGGCATCCGGAATGCACCAGCGCCTTCGCGCGCGTGCAGCAGTCCGGCCAGTGCGATGGCCCCGATGACATAGCGCGCTGCCGCAATCGCCACGGGCGACCACTGCCCAACCATGGTCTTGACCACCACGTCGCCGAACGAGAGCGTGGCAAACCCCGCCAGCGCGAAAAGCAACCCCGAACGTTCCTGCGTCTTCATGGTCATCCCCTTGGGCCAGCCGCACGGCCAAGGCAATGGCGCGGCCATTTCGTCCACTGCGTAAGGGCATTTTAACCATGTTCGACTAGCTAACGGCCCCATGACCACGACCCTTGCGCGCGCGCTGAACCGCTTTCCCGAACTCTGGATTACCGGCGCGATGCTGGCACTGGTGGTGCTGACCGGCTGGACCATCGGCGTTCCCGTCAGCCTCCCGGAAGGCGACCGCGCGGCATTTGTCGGCATCCATTACCTCTACCCGCTGATCGGGGTAGGCGTGTGGGGCCTGTTCGCGCTGCTTGGACAGCGGCGACAACTGGCCTCCACCTTCTTCATCGCCTTGCCGTGCTATGCGATCATGCTGGTCTGCCACTTCAACCTGAAGCTGTGGCGACCGTTGATCAATCCGGCAAACTGGGACGCGTTCTATTGGCAGACCGATACCTGGCTGCGCCCGGTGGTCGATTTCTGCTTCGCCCTGCGTGAAGCGCTGCTGCCGATCATCCCGGCGGATAGCAACCTCTACATGACCGCGTTCATCGCGATGTTCTATGTCAGCTTCTGCTTCCACGCGCTGCGCAGCGCCGAGAGCTTTCGCACGCTGTTCCTGGCCGCGCTGATTTTCCAGGGCGCGGGTGCGCTGGCCTATCTGGTGATGCCCGCGCTGGGGCCGTTTCTGTATGAAACCGGGCTGGAGCCGATGCAGACCCGTGCGCAGGCCTCGATGCTGGCCAGCTATCGCGACATCGTGGCGGGCGGTGCGGGCTGGATCACCCAGAATGGCGGCACCCATATCACGGTCGGGCTGGCGGCGATGCCGTCGCTCCACACCGGGGGATCATTCCTGTTCCTGCTGTTTGCATGGCGATATGCCCGCGTGCTGGTGCCGCTCTACCTCGCGCTGTTCGGGTTCATCACGATCGATGCCGTGGCCAGCCGCTGGCACTACTTCATCGACCTGCCGGTGGGGATGCTGCTGGCCTGGGGATCGGCCTGGGCGGCGGAGCGGATCAACGCAGCTGCGCCGCAGCCTGTCGCCTCCGCGCCTGCGGCCGCTGCGCCGGAACCTGCTCTGGCGGGCTGATCGCCACCCTCCCCCATTATCCATCCGAACCCGCAGACACCGCCGCTGAACCGGCGGTGTCTTGCGTTTCGTGGTTAACCATTATTTGCCGGATCCGGCGCACCGCGGGCCAATACGGAGCGCGAAAACAACTTATTAACCATTATCCCCCTAAGAAATCAGGGAACGCCGCTACTTGCGGCACCACAAGGGGGCAGACATGCACAGTGCACGGCTCAAGCAGCATACCGGTAACATTCTCTTCGCGCTCGCGGTGACCACCGCGCTGCCGCTGGCCCCGGCCCATGCCTATCTCGACGCGGGCAGCATCAGCATGGCCTTGCAGGTCACCGTTGGCGCGATTGCCAGCGGTCTGATGATCGGCAAGCTCTATCTCCACCGTATCATGTCGTTCCTGGGCCTGCGCAAGGCCGCTTCCGACGAAGCGAAGAAGGACTGATGATGTTCGATCCCGGATCGTTCCGCGACCCGTCGGGCCGCGTGCTGATGCGCGACAGCCGGGTGCTGCGCGCGGTGTTCGAACACGGCCGCGCCGCGTTCGAAGCGGCGGACAGCGCCGGCGTCCTGCGCCGTGCCATCGACAAGGGACTGCTGCTGGACATGCAGCCGGTCGATCCGGCGGTCGTGGCGGGGATCGTCCCCACGCCGGTCCACGTGATCGAGCATCCGCGGCTGGACTTCGTATCCTATCCCTATGAGTGGACATTCTCGGCGCTCAAGGCCGCCGCGCTCCACCATCTGGACTTCCAGCTGGACCTGCTGGAACAGGGCTTCACCCTGTCCGACGCGACGGCCTACAACGTTCAGTTCAATGGCCCCCGCCCGGTGTTCATCGATCACCTTTCGGTCATTCCCTACGAGGAAGGCAGCCTGTGGACCGGCCAGCGCCAGTTCGGGATGCAGTTCCTCAATCCGCTGGTGCTGTGGGCCAAGCGCGGGATCGCGCCGAACGCCTGGTTCCGCGGTTCGCTGGAAGGGATTGCGCCCGAAGACCTGGAGCCGCTGCTGCGCACGCGCGACAAGCTGTCGTTCACCGTCATGGCCCACATCGTCGCGCAGGCCCGCCTGCAGCGCGCGGTGGTCAAGGCCGGGTTCGAGAACAAGCCCAAGGCCGCCGCGAAGCTCTCCAAGACCGCGTTCAAGGCGATCCTGGTCGGCCTGAAGGATTATATCGCCGGCCTCAACCTGCCCGAAACCAAATCGGTCTGGTCCGATTACGCCGTTCACAACAGCTATGACGATACCCGCCGAAGTGCGAAGCACGAATTCGTGGCCAAGCTGGTGCGCGAGGAAGCGCCCGGCCTGTTCTTCGATGTCGGCTGCAACAGCGGTGATTTTTCCGCCACCGCGCTCGATGCCGGGGCCGGGGCCGTCGTCGGGTTCGATTTCGATTTCGGCGCGCTGGAACGGGCCTTTGCCCGCTTCACGAAGTCCGGCCAGAAGATGCTGCCGCTGTGGCTCGATGCCGCCAACCCCAGCCCCGCGCAAGGGTGGGCGAGCGCCGAACGCAAGAGTTTTGGCGAGCGCGCCAAGGGCGATAGCATGGTCGCGCTGGCGCTGATCCACCACATCGCGATTTCGCGCAACGTGCCGCTGGATCAGGCGGTCGACTGGCTGATGGCAATGGCCCCCACCGGCATCATCGAGTTCCCCAACAAAGACGACGTGATGGTTCGCGAACTCCTGTCCAACCGTCCGGACATTTTCCCCGATTACACCGAGGAAGCCTTCGTCGCGCACGTTTCCGCGCGCGGGCGGATCGTCGAGCAGACCCGGCTGGGTGACAGCACCCGGCTGCTCGTCCGCTACGACAGCCGGACCTGAACCGGACCGGCATGACCCAGACGGATCAGAACCTGCTCCACAAGATGCCGGCCGCGGGGCTCTCCATGGCCGGCATTTTCGTGCTGACGCTGTGGCAGCCCAACACGTTGCGCCTGCCCTGGCAGGAAGCCCTGCCGACCATTGCGGTCACGCTGGGGCTGGCCGCGCTGTTCATCGCGCTGCTGCGTCCGCTGGCTGGATCGTGGCGGCGCGCATCGCTGATCGGGGCGATCTGGACTGCGTGGTGTGCCTATGGCCCGGTGGCCGTGAGCATGGTGTTCAATGCGCCCGGCTGGCGCTGGGCCGCGCTGGCCGTATTGGCGCTGTTCGCCTGGGACGTTTCGCGCAAAGTGCCGTGCGGCGAAGCCGATCTGGCCAAGGTCACGCGCCTCACCAACATCACCCTGTTGCCCTACGCCCTGATGCTGGTGACAATCGCGCTGTACAACGTCGCCCGGTTTGAAAGCACCCGCCCCGAACCGGCCACCGTGTTCAAGCTGCCCCAGGCCCGCGCCGACGCGAACAGCCCGGACGTGTGGCACATCATCATGGACCGCTATGGCGACGCGGAAACGCTCCGCAACGTCTATGGTCATGACAACCGCCCGTTTCTGGATGCCCTGCGCGCCCGCGGCTTCACCGTTTCGGACACCGCGTTCTCGAACTATCAGCGCACCGGCCATTCGGTAACCTCGACGCTGAATGCCTCCTATCTCGATCCGCTCGGCCAGGCCGGCGCCAATCCTGCCGACTGGGTGCCGCTCTACCGGGCGCTGGCGGACAATGCCGCGCTGCGCTTTTTCAACGCAGCGGGATACCGCACGATCTATTCGGGTTCGTGGTGGAACACCACGCGCCGCAGCGACAGTGCGGATACCAACATCAATTACCGCGCCCTGCCAGAGTTGGCGCAGCTGATGCTGGATCAGACCGCCATCGGCCGCGCCATGGCCGCCCTGCGGCTGCCCTATGGCGATACCCGGCGGGAACAGTGCGAGCGCACGCGCCGGGAATTCGCGCAGTTGCGCGCAGTCGCGCAATCGGGCGACCGCAAATACGTCTTCGCGCACTTCCTGGTGCCGCATCCGCCTTATGTCCTCAACGCCGATGGCACCTGCCGCGACCTCGCCGTTGCCAAGGCCGCGACCCGCGCGCAGAACTATGCCGGGCAGGTCGAGTACGCCAACCGCGAGCTGCTGGCCCTGATCGACCGGATCCTGGCCGGGCCGCGCAAGGCCACGATCGTGCTGCACGCCGACGAGGGCCCCTGGCCCGCGCCCTATTTCGATAACGAACACGAACAAGGACAAGACCCCGTCGCCGTCGACTGGCCCAATCTGGACCGCGCCGCCCTGCGGGAGAAGCTGGGCATCCTGATGGCAATCCGCCACGCCGACGGCGCCCCCGCCCCGGCGCTGCAATCGCCCGTCAACATCTATCCGGTGGTGCTGAACCATTCATTTGGCGGGAAATTCCCGCTCCAGCCGGACCGGCATTTCGTCTTCAACCGCGAGGACGCGCTGTACACCTTCACCGATGTCGGCGGGAAAATCCGGTGATCGCGATGGCCAGTTTGCGCGGCATATTAGGAAATATTCAAAGTTTCCGTCCTATTCACCATGTCGATAAGTCACGGGGTAGGCATCCCTGCGGCATCAGAACAAACCGATTTCCGAGGGTTTCCGCACGATGAGCGCTTTTGGCCGACGCAATGGAGTAGGTGGCATGGCCCCCGGGGCCCGGCCGCAATTCGGTGTCGCGCGTCCGATGAAGGGCGGGATCGATGCGGTAAAGGCCGTGCCGGAACAGGCCATGCCGCTGCCCGGCGAAGACCTGAACGCCCCGATGCTCGACCCGTCGCGGCAAGACCCGATGACCCGCCTGGCCGACCGCGTGAACGGCGTGGCCGAAGGCAACTACCAGGCCGAAGGGTTCGAAGCCTCGGTCCACAAGATCAAGGAACAGGTGCTGCCGCGCCTGCTGGAGCGCGTTGACCCCGAAGCCGCCGCGACCCTGACCAAGGATGAGCTGTCGGAAGAATTCCGCCCGATCATCATGGAAGTGCTGGCGGAACTGAAGGTCACCCTCAACCGGCGCGAACAGTTCGCGCTGGAAAAGGTACTGATCGACGAGCTGCTGGGCTTTGGCCCGCTGGAGGAACTGCTCAACGACCCCGACGTGTCGGACATCATGGTCAACGGGCCGGAACAGACCTACATCGAAAAGAAGGGCAAGCTCCAGATCGCGCCGATCCGGTTCCGCGACGAAGCCCACCTGTTCCAGATCGCCCAGCGCATCGTGAACCAGGTCGGCCGCCGCGTCGACCAGACCACCCCGCTGTGCGACGCCCGCCTGAAGGACGGCAGCCGCGTCAACGTGATCGTGCCCCCGCTGTCCCTGCGCGGCACCGCGATCTCGATTCGTAAGTTTTCCGAAAAGCCGATCACGCTGGATATGCTGCGCGATTTCGGATCGATGTCTGACAAGATGTGCACCGCGCTGAAAATCGCGGGTGCCTGCCGGATGAACATCGTGATTTCGGGTGGTACGGGTTCGGGTAAGACGACCATGCTCAACGCCATGTCGAAGATGATCGACCCGGGCGAGCGCGTGCTGACCATCGAAGACGCCGCCGAACTGCGGCTGCAGCAGCCCCACTGGCTGCCGCTGGAAACCCGCCCGCCGAACCTGGAAGGGCAAGGCGCGATCACCATCGGCGATCTCGTCAAGAACGCCCTGCGTATGCGTCCGGACCGGATCATCCTGGGCGAAATCCGCGGCGCGGAGTGCTTTGACCTCCTCGCCGCGATGAACACCGGTCACGATGGCTCGATGTGCACGCTCCACGCCAACAGCGCGCGCGAAGCCCTTGGCCGTATGGAAAACATGATCCTGATGGGCGACATCAAGATCCCCAAGGAAGCCATCAGCCGCCAGATCGCCGAATCGGTTGACCTGATCGTGCAGGTCAAGCGCCTGCGCGACGGTTCGCGCCGCACCACCGGCATCACCGAAGTGATCGGGATGGAAGGCGAAGTGATCGTCACGCAGGAACTGTTCAAGTTCGAATACCTGGACGAAAGCGACGACGGCAAGATCATCGGCGAATTCCGCGCCAGCGGGCTGCGCCCCTACACGCTGGAAAAGGCCCGCCAGTTCGGCTTCGATCAGGCCTATCTGGAAGCGTGTCTGTAAAACCTCTGTCCGAAACTGACGTTTCGGAAGAAGCGGCAGGGGCCCGCTCCTGAAATTCGCCTCCTTCGAATTTCAAACAGGAACTACGCGTTCAGCCACCCATGCAGCGCTGCGATCAACAGCAGCAGCGCCGCAAAGGTGGACCAGAACGAGATGTCCCGCCACGCGATCAGCCCGACCGCATCGGGATCGCTGCGCCGCATCCGGCGGCGGTCGGCGGCCCATGCCAGCACCGCGACCAGTGCCGCGCCGATGCCCGGCAGCAACCACCACAGCACCCAATCATGATAAAGCCAATCGTCCAGCGCGGCCGGGATCAGGTCTTGTAGAAGCATCGCGCGCCGCTAAGGCGAAATGGTGCAGCCTGTCCAGCGCCCGTTCCTTGCCTTGTTCCTGCGCCTGCTGGCGACGGGCGTTCTGGCGACCCTGATCATGCTGGTCAAATACACCTCGGAAACCGGGGTGGCCTTTGCCGAAATCCTGTTCTGGCGGCAATTTCCCACGGTGATCCTGATCCTGGGGTGGCTGGCCTTGCGCGGGGAAATCGGCCGCCTGCGCACCCGGCGTCTGCCAGTCCATGCGCGGCGGGCGTTCCTGGGGCTGACGGGCATGTGCTTCACGTTCGGTGCGCCGATCCTGCTGCCGCTGGCTGAATCGACCACGCTGGGCTTCACCACCCCGATTTTCGCGGTGATCCTCTCGGCCCTGCTGCTGCGCGAAAAGGTCGGTCCCGTGCGGTGGCTGGCGGTCGTGCTGGGCTTTACCGGCGTCATCATCATCGCCCAGCCGGGGCAATCGCACATCCCGCCGTTCGGCGCGTTCGTGGGGCTGGGCGCGGGTTTCATGGTTGCGCTGATCTCGATCCAGGTGCGCGATCTGGGGCGGACGGATGAATCGATCTCGATCGTGTTCTGGTTCGCGGCGCTGTCCAGCCCGTTCCTGCTTGCAGCCCTGCCCTTCGTGATCAGTGCCCATACGCCCTGGCAATGGTTCCTGCTGCTGTCCTGCGGGTTGCTGGGCTGCATCGGCCAGCTGCTGCTGACGGCGTCGCTGCGCTATGGTCAGGTCGCGACGGTTATCGTGATGGATTACACCGCGCTGGTCTGGGCCACGCTCTATGGCTGGCTGGTGTGGGACCAGTTGCCCCCCGCCGCGACCTGGCTGGGTGCGCCCGCGATCATCGCCGCCGGGGCCATCATTGCCTGGCGCGAACATCGCCTGAATCAGCGCACCCCGCCAGCCACCGCCAGCGCGGGCGAATAAGACCCGTTCTTCCCCTGTTCAGGCTGACTGCCTAGACTGGCGCTGCCTTCGGGTCGCACCAGAGGAGAACAAGGATGATTCGCAAACTGCTCGCCACACTCGCGCTGACCGGCGTGGTGCTGGGCACGGCCGGCTGCAACACCGTGAAGGGCCTGGGCCGCGACATCGAATCGGTAGGCGAAGCCGGCGACAAGGTCGTGCGCTGACGCACGGTTCAGCGGCGCTGGTTGCCCGTCGGTCGAATACGCGGTGCAATTGGCCTATCATGTTGTATCGCTTGGGCTTCCGACCCTGACGGGAGCCTGTTTGATGCGTGTTTTCCTGCTGTCCTGTACTGCCGCCCTCACCTTTGCGGCCCCCGCGCTGGCGCAGGACATCGTCGTGACCGGCAAGCCGCTGTCGCAGACGGAAGCGGAACTGGAAGCCTGCCTCAAGCGCCAGTGCCCGCCTGATCAGGACGTCGCGGCCACCCTGGCCCATGCCGAAAACCTGTTCGTCGCGGGCAAGTACAAGGACAGCCGCACCACCCTGAAGGCATCGCTCGGTCGCAATCGCCAGCACGGCAAGGCCTATCCGGTGCCGGTGTCTGACCTGCTGCGCGCCAACAGCCGGATTGCCGAGCACGTGGGCGAGGCGAAAGACTTCCAGCTGTCCGTGCTGGAAATGCGCGATACGCTGAAGAAGGGCGTCGGCGCCGATGATTTCCGCACACTGGTCGCCCAGATCGAAGTGGGCGACAGCCGCGCCAAGCTGGGCTTCGCCAAGGACGCCGAACGGATCTATGGCGAAGTTGAAAAGAAGGCGCTGAACCTGGGTCAGCACCGCGTCGCCAGCTTTGCCCGGCTGCGCAAGGCCCTGCTCACCCAGGTTGCCTACGATGCGGAACCGACCAACGCCTATTTGCGGGAAAAGCTGGGGCGCGAGCTGGGCCAGCTGATCGATCAGCCGCTGCCGGGCAGCGACGAGTTCGCTCTGGCCGCCGAAGTGCTGCGCGCCAAGGTTGACCGCAAGACGGGCGACATGGCCTCCACCGATGCGCTGATCAAGCGCTTCGCCCAGCGCGGCGGCGTGACCCGCCCGGTCTTGCTGTATGCCGAACCGCTGGAGCGCGCGCTGGGTGATCAGGACTTCCCCGAAACCATGAGCGGGCTCAACACGCTCAACCAGTTGACCGCGATCCAGAACCGCGGACAATGGGCCGACGTCGGCTTCTGGATCAGCGCGGACGGCAAGGTCAGCGACGTCGATGTGCTGCGCAAGTCGGGCGAGCAATCGTGGCTGAAGCCGGTGCTGAAGAACATCGCCAAGCGGATCTATGCTCCGCTCAAGCAGAATGGCGATACCGCACCGGGGTTCTACATGGTCGAGCGTTACACCCAGACCGCGCGCATCGCCGAGGACCAGACCGGCACCCGCCTCCGCCGCCGCGAGGCCACGCCCCGGATCGAGGTGATGGACCTGACGCCGGATAACTACGAAGCGCCCAAGCCCGAAGCCTGAGCGATCTCAGCCCCGCCCGGTCTGCCGCGCCGCCCGCTCACGCGCAATCAGCCAGCACAGCAGGCCGACCGGCCCGGCGATGAACGTCGCCAGCAGGAACGGCGCCTGCCAGACGCGGCTGAACTGCTTGGCATCGGCATCCCGGGCGATCCACAGGCCGGTGAACAGATCAAACGCCAGATAGTGCGTCCAGCCGATCACCACCCCGCCGTCGCTCATGAACAGGGCGCGCACGCCCTCGATCGAGGTCGCGCCCGGCGCACCAGCCCCCGGCACCGCTCCGGGATCGACCGCGCCAGACAGGAACAGCGCGAAGCAGACGGCATAGATCAGGCAAAGCAGCGCCACGCCCAGATAGAGGATCGCGCTGTGCGTCAGTGGCTTGCGCGGGAACAGGATCAGCAGCAACCAGCCCAGCAAGGCGAGGATATTGGTCAGGCTGAACAGAACGGGCCACATCGCTGAAACTCCCCCGAAAACGGATCAGGGCGACCCGGCCAAACCGGATCGCCCCGTCCTTGTTTACGCCCGCCGCGGCGGGGTCAAGTGCCTACCCCTGCCAGGTCAGCACCGGCTTGCGCGCGGCCAGCGTCTCATCCAGCCGGCGACGCGGGGCAAAGTGCGGCGCGCTTTTCAGCGTTTCGTCGCCGGCCTTGGCTCGCTCTGCCAGACTGCGCATCGACGCGATGAACCGGTCCAGTCCTGCCTTGCTCTCCGTCTCGGTCGGCTCGATCAACATCGCGCCGTGGACGACCAGCGGGAAATAGACCGTCATCGGGTGGAACCCTTCGTCGATCAGCCCCTTGGCCATGTCGAGCGTGGAGAACCCCTCGGCGAGGCCCGCATCGCTGAACAGCGCTTCGTGCATGCACGGCCCCGCCGCCCCGAACGGCGCGTCGAGCACATCGTCAAGGCTGCGCAGGACGTAGTTGGCGTTGAGCACCGCGTCCTCGGCCACTTGCCGCAGCCCGTCCGCGCCGTGGCTGAGGATATAGGTCAGCGCGCGGGTGAACATCCCCATCTGGCCGTGGAACGCCGCCATCCGGCCAAAACTGGTCGGCATTTCGGTCGCCGCGTCCTCTTCCTCGATCAGGCGCACGGTGCCATCGGCCATCCGCGCGGTCCACGGCAGCGGGCCGAACGGGGCCAGCGCCTCGGACAGCACGACCGGCCCGGACCCCGGACCGCCGCCACCATGCGGGGTGGAAAACGTCTTGTGCAGGTTGATATGCATCGCATCGATGCCAAGGTCACCCGGACGGACCTTGCCAACAATGGCGTTGAAATTCGCGCCGTCGCAATAGACATAACCGCCCGCGGCATGAACCGCGTCGGAAATCGCCTTCATGTCGCGCTCGAACAGCCCGCAGGTGTTGGGGTTGGTGATCATCACCCCGGCCACGTGCGGCCCCAGCTTCGCGGTCAGCGCGGCCAGATCGACACGGCCATCGGCCGTCGCGGGAATGCTCTCCACACTGAAGCCCGCGAAAGCGGCGGTCGCCGGGTTGGTGCCATGTGCGCTCTCCGGCACGAGGATGACCGTCCGGTCCTCGCCGCGCGCCTCGATCGCCGCCTTGATGCACAACAAGCCGCACAGCTCGCCATGCGCGCCGGCCTTGGGCGACATCGCCACGCCGTGCATGCCGGTCAACTCGATCAGCCACACCGCCAACTCGTTGATCGCGGCCAGCGCCCCCCGCACCGTCTGCTGCGGCTGGAGCGGGTGAACGTCCGCAAAGCCCGGCAGGCGGGCCAGCTTTTCGTTCAGGCGCGGGTTGTGCTTCATGGTGCACGATCCCAGCGGAAACGGCCCCAGATCGATCGCATAGTTCTGGCGCGACAGGCGGGTATAGTGCCGCACCGTTTCCGGTTCGGTCAGCCCCGGCAGCGCGGGCGCTTCGGCGCGCAGGAACCCAGCCAGCGTATCCAGCGGTTCCAGTTCCAGATCATCGATATCGACCCCTGTGGTCCCAGGTTCGCGCAACTCGAAAATCAGCGGTTCTTCCAGCATCAGCGCGCGGTCGCCGCTAACAGTGGGGCTTTCGAAGCCTTCGGGAGCGGCGACGCCCATCGCGGGGCGCCAGCCAGAGGGATTGGGCGCGTTCATGCCAGCACTCCTTCAAGCGCGGTGCCAAAGGCCTCGATATCCTCCGGCGAAGTCAGTTCGGTCGCGGTGACGAGCAAGCCGTTCGCCAGCGCGGTTTCCTGCGGATAGAGCCGCCCCAGCGAGACCCCGCCCAGCACGCGCCGGTCAGCCAGTTCGCGCACCACATCGCGCGCATCGCGCGGCAGGATCACGGTGAACTCGTTGAAGTATGCGCGATTCAGCACCGTCACGCCCGGCACAGCCGCCAGCCGCGCGGCCAGCTGCTGCGCGCGGGCGTGGTTGACGCGGGCCAGCTTGGCCAGCCCCGCCCCGCCCAGCAAGGTCATGTGAATGCTGAAAGCCAGCGCGCAAAGCCCTGCATTCGTGCAGATATTGCTCGTCGCCTTCTCGCGCCGGATATGCTGTTCGCGGGTCGAAAGCGTCAGCACGAAGCCGCGCTTGCCGGTGGCGTCAACCGTCTGACCGCACAAGCGGCCCGGCATCTGCCGGACATACTTTTCACGGCACCCGAACAGGCCAAGGTACGGCCCGCCGAATTGCAGGCCGACGCCCAGCGCCTGCCCTTCACCCACCACGATATCCGCGCCGAGCTTGCCCGGCGCTTCGATCAGGCCCAGCGCGACCGGCTCGGTCACCACCGCGATCACCAGCGCACCGTGCGCCTGTGCAGCGGCGGCGATCTTCGCCAGATCGGGGATGCGGCCCAGAATGTCGGGATACTGGACCACCACGCACGACGTCTCTGCGTCAATCGCGGCAATAACGGCGTCATCATCCGGCACGGCGTCCAGCACCGGAGCGCGGGTTTCCAGCACATCGCCGGTAAAGCGCGCCATGGTCGCGGCCGTGCTGACGTAGTGCGGGTGCAGCCCGCCTGAAAGCACCGCCCTCTTGCGCCGCGTGATCCGGGCCGCCATCGCAATGGCTTCCCAGCAGGCGGTCGAGCCATCGTACATCGAGGCATTGGCGACGTCCGTGCCCAGCAGCCGCGCAACCTGGGTCTGGAATTCGAACAGCACCTGCAACGTGCCCTGCGCGATTTCCGGCTGGTAGGGCGTATAGGCGGTCAGGAACTCGCCGCGCTGGATCAGGTGATCGACGCTGGCGGGCACGTGATGACGGTATGCCCCCGCCCCCAGGAAGAACGGCGCGGCACCGGCCGACAGGTTCTGGGCAGCCAATGCGGTCATGTGGCGTTCGACCGCCATCTCGCTGGCGTGGTGCGGCAGGCCCGGAACCGGTCCGGGCAGGCGCGCGGCGGCGGGCACATCCGCGAACAGATCGTCCACCGATGCCGCGCCGATCACGCCCAGCATCTCGGCCCGGTCGGCCGAGGTCAGGGGAAGATAGCGCATCGCCTTACAGCCCCGCGACGTAGGCGTTGTAAGCCGCCTGATCCATCATGCCGTCCAGTTCACCCGCATCGGCGAGCGTGACGCGGAACAGCCAGCCGCCGGTTTCGGGATCGGTGTTGACCAGTTCCGGCTCGTCACCCAGCGCCTCGTTGACGTCGGTGACAGTGCCGCTGACCGGCGCATACACGTCGCTGGCGGCCTTGACGCTGTCGACCACGCAGGGCGCATCGCCCCTCTTCAGCACCGCGCCCACTTCGGGCAGGTCGACATAAGTGATGTCACCCAGCTGGCCTTGGGCATAGTCGGTAATCCCGACGGTGCCAGTATCGCCGTCGACTTCGATCCATTCGTGGTCTTGCGTGAAATAGCGGGGCATCGGGAAACTCCTCAACGGTGATAGCGGTGGGGGACAAACGGCATCGGCACCACCACGGCGGGCAGGCGCTTGCCGCGCAGTTCGATTTCAAGCGCCGTGCCGGGGGCAGTGTGCGCGGCGGCGACATAGGCCATGGCGATGGGGTGGTTCAGCGTGGGCGAGAAACCACCTGAAGTCAGGACGCCAACCTTTTCATTTCCTGCAAAAACAGCTGCGCCTTCGCGCGCAGCCTGGCGACCTTCCAGGTTGAGGCCGACCCGTTTGCGCGGAGCGCCATTCGCCAACTCGGCGAGGATACGTTCGGCGCCGGGGAAGCCGCCTTCGGTACGGCGGCGCTTGTTGATGCCGAACGCCAGATCGGCCTCGACCGGGCTGGTTTCGGGCGAGAGGTCATGGCCATAGAGCGGCAGACCCGCTTCCAGCCGCAGCGAATCCCGCGCGCCGAGGCCGATGGGCTTCACTTCAGGCTGGGCGCAGAGCAGATCGGCGACTTCGGCGGCAGCTTCGGCCGGGATGGCGATTTCGAACCCGTCCTCGCCGGTGTAGCCGGAGCGGCTGATCCACGCATCGACCCCGGCCAGCTTGAACTGCCCGCCCTTCATGAACGTCAGCGCGGAAAGCGGGTTTTCGCCGCTGACCACCCGGTTCAGCGCCGCGAAGGCCTGCGGCCCTTGCAGGGCCAGCAGCGCGGAATCCTCCAGGTGGTTGATATTCACGGCATCGGGCAGCGCCTCGCGCAAGTGGCCGATATCGTCCCACTTCGTCGCGCCGTTGACGACAAGGTAGAACCCTTCGTTCCAGCGGGTGACCATCAGGTCGTCGAGAATCCCGCCCTGGTCATCCAGCAGCAACGAATAGCGCGGCGCATAGGGCTTGAGCGTGGACAGGTCGATCGGCAGCACGGCTTCGAGAGCGGCTTCGACGCCCTCTCCCGAAATATACAGTTGGCCCATGTGAGACACATCGAACAGCCCGGCGCTCTCGCGCGTCCAGGTGTGTTCGGCGATGATCCCCTCGTACTGGACCGGCATCCAGTAGCCCGCGAATTCGACCATCCGGCCGCCGCGCGCGCGGTGCCAGACGTCCAGCGGCAAGGTTCCGGTTTCGGGGGTTTCCGCCTCATCCGCACCGTCGTTTGCGCCATCAATTTCGTAAGTATCGCTCACTAATAAAATTCCCGTACAGTTGTGGCACCTTGCGGTGCCCCCTCTGTCACGGAAACCTGAGAGCTTTCCCGGATGGTAGTCCGGTTACCCCTTCGGCGGCCCTGCCGGTTGCGGCATGAGCACTTTCCAGAGCGTCGCTATCGACCCACGCGGTCCATTGGCCTGAGAGATTCCGGGGCGGTTGCTCCTTCGGCGTCCAGTGATTCTCCAATCCCCCTTGGGGAACTGCCGAATCGCAGGAACTCTCCCGCGCGATCAGCGACTGGGTGCTGCATGGCTTTGTGCATCTGCGAAGTCAACGGGGGGCGGGAATTCATCCCCGCCAGGCCTGCGATTCAATCCGCCTTGCGCGCCGCGCGCAGAATGCCATCGTGCTCGAACACGAACCGCCCCGCCGCTTTTTCGCGCGTCAGGCCAACAATCGCCCGCGCCATTGTTTCAGCCTTTACAGAGCGATACTTGCGATATTTGCCCTGCATCAGCAGGTCCAGCAGCGGGCTGAGGATCATGCCGATCCGCTCTGCCGGGCGGACCTCTACGCGCGGCCCGCGCAGCAGGCCGGGGCGCAGCACGTCCAGCCGGGGGATGCCCAGCTTGCCCAGTGCCTGTTCGGTTTCGCCCTTTACCCGCAGGTAAAAGTTCTTCGTCCCCGCATCCGCGCCAACCGAGGAGACGACGATCATCTGCCGGATTCCGGCCTCTTTCGCAGCTTTGCCGCAAGCCAGCACCAGATGCTGATCGACGCTGCGGAACACCGCCTCGTCCTTGCCGGCCGCTTTCCAGGTGGTGCCCAGCGCGCAGACCAGCACATCGGCATTGGCAGCGGCAATGGCATCGGCCCAGTTGGCGGGATCGGCCACCAGGACTTCCATGCGCGCGCCGGGCGGCAGCGGGATTTCGCGCCGCGCAATGGCGATCACGCGAATGTCGCTGCGCCCCACGGCCAGCCTGATCAGGCTGGACCCGATCAGGCCGGATGCTCCGACCAGCGCAATGCGGATGGGCTTAGACATTGCTCAGCCCCTCCGGCGTGCGGCCATAGATCCTGGCATAGGCGGAAATGGCGTAGCGGTCGGTCATCCCGGCGATGAAATCCGCGATATGGCGGCTGCGTGCTGGCTCTTCTGCCGGCATGCGCGCAACCCACCCCGACTCCATCAACGCGGGATCCTGCGCATAGGCGGCATAGAGCTCCGCCGTCACGGCCCGCGCCCGCTCCGCCGTCTGCAATTGCTGCGGGTGATGGTAAAGCCTGGCATACATGAACCGCTTGAGCGTGCGCTCCTGCTCCGCCAGCGCGGACGAGAACGCGGCGGTCGCCCGCCCTGCCCCGCGCACATCATCAACGGATGTCATGCCGGCCGCGCGCGCCGCAGTTTCCCCGATCACGTCGTTGACCATCCAGCCGATCTGGCTGCGGACCAGTTCACGCAGACGCCGGTCCTGCGGAGCACTGGGGAACTTGCGCTCGATCGCGCGCCACTGGTCGCCCACGAAATCCAGCGCCAGCAGCTCGTCGAGTTCAAGGAACCCCGCGCGCAGGCCATCGTCGATGTCGTGGTTGTCATAGGCAATGTCATCCGCCAGCGCAGCGACTTGCGCTTCGAGGCTGGACCACTGCGACAGGTCGAGCGGAAACGCCGCGTCCAGCTCCGCCAGCGCCCAGTTGACCATGCCCACCGGGCCGTTGTGCTTGGCCAGCCCTTCCAGCAGCTCCCAGGTCAGGTTCAGCCCTTCGTGCTCGCAATAAGGGCTTTCCAGCCGCATCAACGTGCGCAGCGACATGGCGTTGTGATCGAACCCGCCGAACTTCTGCAAGGCGGCGTCCAACGCATCCTCGCCCGCGTGGCCGAACGGGGGATGGCCGATGTCATGCGCCAGGCACAGCGCCTCGGTCAGGTCCTCGTCCAGTCCCAGCGCGCGGGCGATCACCCGGCCGATCTGCGCCACTTCGAGGCTGTGGGTCAGCCGGACGCGGTAATGATCGCCGTCGGGCGCGACGAACACCTGCGTCTTGTGGCGCAGGCGGCGGAACGCGATCGAATGGACGATCCGGTCACGGTCGCGCTGGTAATCGCTGCGCGGCCCGCGGGCGAGCGCGCCTTCCAGCGGAAATTCCCGCCCCCGGCTGCGCGCCGGATCGCTGGCATAAGGTGCGCGGGTCACGAGGCCGCTCAACCTTCGCCCATGATCCAGTCGACCGCCGCTTCGGCATGAATGCGGGTGCAGTCATAGACCGGCAGGACATTGGCATCGACATCGACCACCATTTCCAGCTCGGTGCAGCCCAGCACGACCGCTTCGGCCCCGTCCTGATCAAGGTTGGTGAGGATGGTCTTCAGTTCCCGCTCGGACTGACGGGTGGCCTTGCCCAGCAGCAGCTCGTCATAAATAATCCGGTCCAGCGTATCGACGAACTGCATTTCCGGCGGCAGCAGTTCGATGTCGCGGGCGATCAGTTTCTGCCGATAGAAGCTTTCGGTCATGACGTTGCGCGTGCCGATCAGCGCGGCTTTCTTCACCCCGTCTGCCGCCATGCGCGCGGCGACGCATTCCGCAATGTGGATGATCGGCACGCCAACGCGGGCAGCGACCTGATCATAGACCTTGTGCATCGAATTGGCGCCAATCAGCAACGCGGTTGCTCCGGCAGCTTCCAGTCGCTGCGCCGAGGCGGACAACACCTCTGCCGCATGGGCCCATTCATCGCTGCCCGACAAACGCGCCATGCCTTCGAAATCGAGGCTTTCGATCAGCATGGGTGCGCTGTGGCGCTGCCCGGCGCGGGCCTGGACCAGCTTGTTGATGTGCTCGTAATAGGTGCGGGTCGACAGCCAGGACATGCCGCCGATCAGGCCGATTTTGCGCAAGTTGGAATACTCCCCTGGGGACAGCCCCTGTTGCCCCGGCCTTAGAGAAGCTGCGCGCCCCCGTCCAGTTCAGCCGACCTTGCTGCCAATCCCTTGCGCCGCAAGAAAGGCCTGCAAATCCGCCGCACTGCGCGCCGCTGCTTCCTCGTGCGGCAAGTGGCCGATGCCGGGATAGGCCACCAGCTTGGCCCCCGGAATGGTCTGCGCGAACAGCTGGCCTGCCGCGAACGGGATCAGCGCGTCCTCCTCGCCCCAGATCACCAGTGTCGGCACATTCAGGCTGGCCAGTTGCTGCGTAGTATAGGGCACGCGCGGCGTGGCAAAGCGTTCCATCGTCGCCTGCCGGTTGCCGGGATAGCGGAGCAGTTCCCAGTACCGATCGATCATCGCTTCGGTCACGATGGCCTGGTTTGACACGCTCTGTCGCAAGCTGCGCTCCACCAGCGCGCGCGGGGTGACCTGCCCCATCACCCAGCTGATCCCCGGCATCCGGGCAAGCGTAAAACCGATGTTGCCCTTGGCCGCCTGCGTCACCGGCGCCCCCGCTGCGTCGACCAAGACCAGCGCGGACAAGCGCTCCGGATGCTTCAGCGCATAGGCCAGCGCGATCCCGCCTCCCATCGAATTGCCTGCCAGCGTGAACTGCTTCAGCCCCAACTTGTCCGCAACCTGCCCCAGCGTTTCGGCAAAGGCGGCGGGCGTGTAATCGCCGCGCGGATGCGGCCCGGTCAGGCCGTGGCCGAACTGGTCGTACCGGATCACGCGGTAACGCCCTTTCAGCGCCTGCACCCACGGTTCCCACGTGTGGAGATCGGCGTTGGAGCCATGCAGCAGCACGATCGCCGGCGCATCGCGCGGGCCTTCGTCGCGGATGTGGACGGCGCGGTCCCCCTCCACCAGCAGGAACTTCGATGGTGGCGCGCCATACTTCGCCGCCATTTCGCGGGGATCGGTGTCAGGCGTGCGGAACGTGTAAAGCGTGATCAACGCCGCTGCGAGCAACCAGCCAAACACCTTGAGCGCCGTCTTCACTGTTTCATTCCCCTGATCCATTCGGCCACTACGGCCAGCCCGTCCGGATCGACGCTGTCACGCCCCACTTCGGGCATGGACACCCCGCCTTCCAGACTGGCCATGCGGTGATAGAGGATCGACGCGTCCGGATCGCCCGGCGCGATATCAAACGCCAGCCCGCCCGACCCGCGCCCCGCCGCGACCGGGCGCTTGCCGATCCCCAGCGCCACCGGGTCGGCCTGTTCCCAGTCCAGGAACAGCCCGGAATTGGACGCCGCCCCGCGCGGGTTGTGGCAATGCGCACAGTTGGCATCCAGATAGCCACGCGCGGCATCGGCCACCGGCACTTTCGCGCGGTCCTCCCACAAGGGCACCCGGCGCGCCACTTGCGGCACGGCATCCAGCCGCCCGGACTTGTGAAACGCGGTCAGCCACGCGGCGGGCAGGTTGCGCGCCTTTGGTCCCAGCGGCGTCACCGCGCCGCCACTGGCGTGGCATTCCTTGCACTGGTTCTTGTTGGGAATGGCATAGCTGATCGGCTGGCCCGCCGGGGTCTTGGCCGGGAATCGCGCCCCCGCCAGCACGAGTTTTGCCTCGGTCTGCTCCGCATTCCACTGATAGGGCAGCGCCAGCCAGCCGTCTGCGCGGTGCAGCAGCACGCGAGTTTCGATCAGCCGCCCATCCAGCTTGAACGTCTTGATCAACGCGGAGCCGACCGGCAGGTCCAGTAGGCCATCACCCTGCGCGCGCGCCTGCTTCCCCGCTGGCACGAACACGAACCGCAGCTTTTCCGCCCCGTCCGACCACAGCGGGGTCTGGACACGATAAGGTGTCACCCCCGCCGCCGGAATCTGCCGCGCGCCGTCACGGAAAAAGCCGTATTCGCCCAGCGTTGCGGGGAATCCGGCCGCCGTGATCGCCCCCGCGTTGACCTGCACGCGCGCTTGCGGCGCGGCAGCCACCGCCGCTCCGGCCAGCAGCACAGCCGCCAGCAGCACTCTCACCGCGCGATCCGGGCCTCAAGCGCGGCAGGGGCACCGACCGGGCCGGGCATGACCAGCTCTGCCGGATCGGCGGGCGTGACCAGCGCCGGGTTGGCCTTGTCCATGCCCACGCCCTGTGCGGGCACGTTCAGCGTCAGCACCGGCCCGCGCGGGGCAAGCGCCAGCGCATCCTTGCCGCCCAGCCCGTCCCACAGCACTGCCGGCAAAGCGCCGCCGAACGCGGCCTTCAGCTGATCTCCGCCCGGCAGCGCCGGATCGGTCCCGCCGCCGGTGATCCGGTTTTGCCCGATAACCACGCGGCGCGGGAACGGGTTGTAGCGCTTGTCATCGAAGGCGTTGGGATAGGCGACGACCATGATCTGCCCGGTCGAATTGTCGACCAGCGTGTTGTCCTTCACCAGCACGGTATCGTTGGCCATGATCATCACGCCCGTGCCACGCGGCACCCCGGCAACGATATTGCCCTTGGGCGCGAAGTTGGGCGTGTCGTTGGCGATCACCAGGTTGTGTTCGATCACGGTCTCGCCCCCGTTCATCACGGGCAGGTTCGGCAAATCGAACACTAGGATGCCGCCGGTATTGCGGGTGACGAGGTTGCCCGTCACCAGCGCGCGCCGGCTGTTCTCGATCTCGATGCCCGCAACGTTGTATTCGGCCATGTTGTAGCGGACGGTGATGTCCTTGCTCTGCCCGACATAGATGCCCGCGTCGGACGCGCCGGTTACCTTGCAGCCATCGACCAGCACGCCGGTACTTTCGACCGGATAGATGCCATAGGCGCCATTGGTTTCGCGCGGGCCGCCGGTCCATTCCACGCGGATGCGGTAATAGACGATATTGTCCGCGCCCTTGGACTTGATCCCGTCGCCGCGGGTGTTCTCCACCGCGAAATCGCGCAGGGTGACGTTGTCGGACGTAACCAGCAGGCCCTCGCCCGCGCCCTTCTGCCCGGTGAAGTCCAGCACCGTCGATTCCATCCCCGCGCCGCGCACGGTCACGCCGTTGACGTCAAGCGACAGCCCGTCCGTCAACGTGAAGCGCCCCGCCCCCAGTTCGACGACGTCGCCCGGTTCGGCGAGGATCAGGGCCTCCTGCAAGCGCGCCTGCGCACCGTCCCCGGCGGCGACGGCCAGCGTTTTGGCATGGAGTGGAGCCGTCAGCGCAAGCGCGGAGACAGCGACGATCAGGTTTATCGGCATCCTCATGGGATGCGATGATGGACTTACAGCGGTGTAAGTCAATTCCCAGTTCTTCCCCCAAGGGGAGGAAGGCTAACGCTTTTCGCGTGCGAGACCGGTGGCGCAAAGCGCGGCGCTGCTGGCGGTCACTTCGATCGCCTCGGTATCGCCAACCCGGCGCACGGCGGCAACGTAGTCCATCAGCCCGCGCTTTTCGCCTTTCAGCTGCTTGAGCTTTTGCAGCTGGCCCAGCGTCAACCGGTCGGTCATCCGCTCTGCCATGCAGGCCGAATTGGCTTCCGACAGGCCGGCGTCCATCATCGCGCTCTTCACCTGGCCATAGGCCAACTTGGAGGGCGAACAGGCCGCCAGCGCACCAAGCGCCAGCACGATGGCAATTGTGCGCATCAGTGCGCCAGCCCCTTGTTGATATCCTCGACCATCTTCTTCGCGTCGGCCAGCAGCATCAGGGTCTGGTCCATGTAGAACACGTCGTTGTCGACGCCCGCATAGCCCACGCCGCCCATGCTGCGCTTGATGAAGAACACCTGCTTGGCCTTGTCGACGTCAAACACCGGCATCCCATAGATCGGGCTGGACTTGTCGGTCTTCGCCGCCGGATTGACCACGTCGTTGGCACCGATGATGAAGGCAACGTCGGCGGTGGCGAATTCGCTGTTGATGTCTTCCAGCTCGAACACTTCGTCATAGGGGACGTTGGCTTCGGCCAGCAGCACGTTCATGTGCCCCGGCATGCGGCCCGCGACGGGGTGGATCGCGTATTTCACTTCCACGCCCCTGGCCTTCAGCAGATCACCCATTTCGCGCAGCGCGTGCTGGGCTTGGCTAACGGCCATGCCATAGCCAGGAATGATGATGACCTTCTCGGCCTCGCCCAGCATATAGGCCGCGTCTTCGGCGCTGCCGCGCTTCCACGGGCGCTGTTCCTTCGCCGCGCCGCCGCCAGCTGCCGCTTCGGCCCCGAACCCGCCCGCGATAACCGACAGGAAGCCCCGGTTCATCGCCTTGCACATGATGTAGGACAGGATCGCCCCGGACGAGCCGACCAGCGCGCCGGTGATGATCATCGCCGTGTTCGACAGGGTGAAGCCCATCGCCGCGGCCGCCCAGCCGGAATAGCTGTTCAGCATCGACACCACGACCGGCATGTCCGCGCCGCCGATCGGGATGATCAGCAGGAACCCGATCAGGAACGACAGCACGGTGATCGTGGCGATCACCCACAAAGACTGGTCCTGCGTGAACCACGCGGTCAGGGCGATAATGCCCGCCAGCGTGCCCAGGTTGATGACATGGCGCGCGGGCAGCAGGATCGGCGCGCCGCTCATCTTGCCGGCCAGTTTCAGGAACGCGATGACCGAGCCAGAGAACGTGATCGCACCGATGGCGATGCCCAGCCCCAGCTCGACCCGGCTGACCGCATGGATTGCTCCGTCCGCACCCACAATGCCGAAGGCTTCGGGATTGAGATAGGCCGCCCAGCCCACCAGCACGGCGGCGAGGCCGACGAGGCTGTGAAACGCGGCGACGAGCTGCGGCATGTCGGTCATCGCGATACGCTTCGCGATCACCCAGCCAATCCCCCCGCCGATGGCGATTGCCGCGACGATTTCACCCATCGTCATGAAATCCGGGCCGACATAGCTGTTGAAGGCATCACCGGGGATCATCGGCACATGGGTGACCAGCGTAGTCACCATGGCGATGGTCATGCCGATCATGCCGTAGCGGTTGCCCGCGCGGCTGGTGCCGGGGCTGGACAGCCCGCGCAGCGCCAGAATGAACAGCACGCCCGAAATCAGGTAGGCCAGCATCGCCCATGCCGGCGTGCCGCCGTGTTCACCCGCAGCGGCGGAGAGAAGCGCGAGATCCATCACTTCTTCTCCTTCTTCTTGTACATCGCCAGCATCCGGGCCGTCACGGCAAAGCCGCCGAAGATGTTGACGCTAGCCAGCACCACCGCCAGCAGCCCCAGCCACTTCGACGAGGCACTACCCGCCGCCGCGCTAGCGATCAGCGCGCCGACGACGATCACCGAGGAAATCGCGTTGGTCACCGCCATCAGCGGCGTGTGGAGCGCCGGGGTGACCGACCAGACCACGTAATAGCCCACGAAACAGGCCATGACGAAGATCGACAGGATCGAGATGAAGTCCATTCAGCGCCGCTCCGCAGTCCAGGGGAGCACGAAGCTGCGCCCCTCTGCCCAGGTTTGTCCGACCATGCGCCCGTCAACCAGGCAAGCCGAAGTGTGATAAAGTCCCTGGCCATCGGTGGTCCGGAACGCGATGCAGGTTCGGCCCTGCGCCCGCCCGGCCTTGCCCGCCAGAATTTCGCTTTGATAGAAGCTGCCCGTGACGGTGCCGTCGTCGGCAATCGTCAGGTCCATCGGCTGGGTATAGGCCGCATCCGCCAGATCGACGCGCAGGTCGACCGTCCAGCCGCCGCTGATGGCGGCGAACTTTTGCGGGGCTGCCGCCACGGGCGCATCCGCCAGCAGCAACAGCGCGGTGGCCAGCAGGCTCAACCCAGCAGCCTTTCGTTCACGACCTTGCCGCCTTGCGTCAGGCGGATCGCGTTGCCGATTTCCTCGTCCAGCACGGGCCGCCCGGCTTCCTTGTCCCAGAACGCGGACAGGAAGTTGTACAGATTACGCGCGAACAGCGCCGAGGCATCGGCGGGGAGCTTTGCGGGCGTGTTGGCATAGCCGATGATCTTCACGCCGTGCTTGACCACCAGTTCATCCGCCTTGCTGCCTTCGACGTTGCCGCCCTGCGCCACGGCCAGGTCGAAGATCACGCTGCCGGGCTTCATCGATGCGATCTGCGCGTCGGTGATCAGCCGGGGAGCAGCGCGCCCCGGAATCAGTGCGGTTGTGATGACGATGTCCTGCTTGGCGATGTGGCTGCTGACCAGTTCAGCTTGCGCCTTCTGGTATTCTTCCGACATTTCCGTGGCATACCCGCCCGCGCCCTCACCCTCGATCCCGGCGACGGTTTCGACAAAGATGGGCTTGGCTCCCAGCGAAAGGATCTGCTCCTTGGTCGCGCTACGCACGTCGGTGGCGGAAACTTGCGCCCCCAGCCGCCGGGCGGTGGCGATGGCCTGGAGGCCGGCCACGCCGACGCCCATCACGAAACACTTGGCCGCGCTGATCGTGCCGGCGGCCGTCATCATCATCGGGAACGCGCGGCCATAGGCGTTCGCCGCTTCGATCACCGCCTTGTAACCGGCCAGGTTGGACTGGCTGGACAGGATATCCATGCTCTGCGCGCGGGTGATGCGCGGCATGAATTCCATTGCCAGCGCCTCCAGGCCGGCAGCGGCATAAGCATCGACGCGGGTGCGCTGGCCAAACGGATCCAGCCCCGCAACGATCCAGGCGCCGGGCTTGACCCCGCCCAGCAGCGCCGGATCGGGCCCCTGCACGCCCAGCACGATGTCCGCGCCGCTCGCTGCATCCGCGGTCACCTCGGCCCCGGCAGCGGCAAAGTCCGCGTCGGCAATCGACGCGGTTTCACCCGCCCCGGCTTCCACCGCGACTTCAGCCCCCAGGGCCTTGAATTTCTTCACAGTTTCGGGCGTCGCCGAAACGCGGGTTTCCCCGGCTGCGCGTTCCTTAAGGACCGCGATCCGCATGGCGGCGCCCCCCTGGCCCATCAGGCGATCAGGTAAACCACCAGAACGGTGACCAGCGCCGTCAGGATCGAGCCCCACTTCACCAGACCCAGAAAGCCGGTGTATGTCGATTCGTGCGCCTTCATGTCGTTACCGGAAGCCATCTTGTTCTTTCCCCATTGATTGCCGCTTGGGCGTTCTGCGCCCCGTCTATCGCCCGTTCCCGCGCGGCTCAAGGCACAATCCCGGTCATAATGCAGGAAATCGGCTGCCTTAATCCGGTCTTTACCCAATCGCGCTATTCCCGCCCCGCACACCAAGGGGGGCCGCGGACACGACAATGGCGGAATTCGAACAGCGCCTGCTGATGCTGATCGATGATGAACCGGCTCAGAGCCGGCTGATCACCGCGCTTGCCGCGCGTGAGGGCTGGCGCACGCTGGTCGTTCGCGATTCCGAAACCGCCATCGCCACGCTGGGCACCCGCCAGGGCATGCAGCTGGACGCGATCATCCTCGATCAGTGGGTTCCCGGCGATGACGCGTGCGAATTGATCGCCGAACTGAAAAGTCGCCGCCCGGCCCTGCCGATCCTGATGCTGACGACCAGCGCATCGCCGCTGCTGGCGGTCGAAGCGATGCGGGCAGGCGCCCGCGACTATCTAATCAAGCCGGTCGCACCGGACCGGCTGATGCAGGCCCTGCGCGCGGCCACCACGCGCGAAGCCCCGCGCGACGAATTGCAGCCGCTGACCGAAAAGATGCCCTCCGCGCCGGATTTCGACGCAATGATCGGCGCGGCCCCCACGTTCCGCACCGCGCTGGCGATTGCGGCCAAGGCCGCGCGCAGCCACGCGCCGGTCCTGATCGAGGGCGAGAGCGGCACCGGCAAGGAAATGCTGATCCGGGCGATGCAGGCTGCCAGCCCCCGCGCCAAGGCGCCGTTCCGGTTGTTCAACCTGGGCGGCATTCCCGGCAATTCGATCGAGAGCGCCCTGTTCGGGCATGAAAAGGGCGCGTTCCCCGGCGCGTTCGATCGCCATGTCGGCGCGCTGCAACACGCCGATGGCGGCACGCTCGCGCTGGACGAGATTGACCGCCTGCCGCTGAGCGTGCAGCACCGCTTGCTGGAAGCGATCCAGCGCGGCGACGTACGCCCGATCGGCGCGCGGCATTCGTTCCGGGTGGATGTGCGCCTGATCGTGGCCAGCAACATTCCGCTGAAGGACATGGCCGCGGACGGCGCGTTCCTGCCCGAATTGCTGGGGGCGATCAGCGGCACGGTGGTGCAACTGCCCCCCTTGCGCGAACGCGCGGGCGATATTCCCGCGCTGGCCCGCCATTTCCTGGCGCGGATCGGTGAACAACCGGGCCTGCGGGAACTGGGCATTACCGACGGCGCGCTTTCGCTGCTGGCCGCCTATGACTGGCCGGGCAATGTGCGTCAGTTGCAGGCCACCCTGTTTCGCGCCGCCGTATTCTGCGACGGCGATGCCCTGACGGCCGATGATTTCCCGCAGTTGTCCGACCTGATCGGCAACACCAGTTCTGCCAGCCATGCCCCGTTGCAGGAAGGGGTCGGGGTGATGCTCTACACCCCCGATGGCAACTTGCGCCCGCTGGAAGAGATCGAAGCCGACGTCATCCGACTGGCCATTGGCCACTATCGCGGCCGGATGACCGAAGTGGCGCGGCGACTGGGGATCGGCCGCTCCACACTTTACCGCAAACTCAATGAGTTGGGGATGGGTGACGCGGCCTAGAGCGCGCGCCCTTTCAATTCCCGCCACTTCTGCCAGATTGCCGTCCGGTTCAATCGTTTGAGGGGCGATGATGATCTGGTGGGCCACAATCGCCGGCGTGCTGCTGGGCTTCAGCCAGTTCGACTTCGGCGGCATCGTGACCGGCGGCTTGCTGGGTGCCGCGATGGGCGCCTGGCTCAAGCATGTCGTGCAGGAAGCCATCACCCGTGAGGTTGACCGGCGCATGGCCGGACTGGAGCTTTCCGCACGGGATCCGGAACGCGCCCCCACGGCTGCGCCTCTTGCCCCATCCTCTCAGCGTTCGGCATCACCGTGGACCCAGTCGGCAGCGCCGAAGGTAGCGGAAGCTGAGGCTACCGTGCCCCGGCGCAAGCCCGCCGAAACGCCTGCGGCACAAGTGATCGCTCCGTCCGCCCCCGCCCCATCCGCCGCCCCTACCCTCCCCGTCGGCGAGCTGTTCGCCAAGGCGCAGGGCTGGCTGCTGGGCGGCAACACCATCGTCCGGGTCGGGCTGGTGATCCTGTTCGTCGGGCTGACGTTCCTGGTCCGGCTGGTCGCGAACGCCGGACTGTTCCCGATCGAGGCGCGGCTGGCGACGGTCGGCGCGATTGGCGCGGGGCTGCTGGCGTTCGGCTTCCGCAAGCGGATCGAGAAGCCCGGTTTTGGCCTCTCGCTGCAAGGGGCGGGCGTGGCGGTGATGTACCTCACCGTGTTCGCCGCCGCCCGGCTCTATGAAGTCATGCCGCCACCCGCCGCGTTCGGCTTCATGATCGTGTTTGCGGCGCTGGGCTGCGCGCTGGCGATCCTGCAGAATTCGCAGGCGATGGCGCTGGCCGCATTTCTGGGCGGCTTTGCCGTGCCGGTGCTGCTGGGCGGGGAAAGCAAGACCCCGGTGCCACTGTTCACGTATATCACCGTGCTCAACCTCGCGATCCTGGTGATCGCGTGGAAGAAAAGCTGGCGTCCGCTCAACCTGCTGGGGTTCTTTGCCACGTTCTCGCTGGCAGGGCTGTGGGGGCTGAGCAGCTATGCCGATCAACACTATCTGACGTGCCAGCTGTTCCTGGCGCTGACCATCGCGGTCTACCTGGCGATGGCGCTGCTCTATGCTCACAATACCCCCGGCAAGCTGGGCAACGCGGCGGATTCGACGCTGCTGTTCGGCCCCGCGCTGGTCGGGTTCGGATTGCAGGTCGGCCTCGTCAGGAATTTCGAATATGGCAGCGCCTTTGCCGCGCTGGCGTTCGGCGCAGCCTATCTGGGGGTCACCGCGTTTGCCCTGCACAAGCGGCGGGACGAGATGCGGCTGCTCAGCGAATGCCTGCTGGCCATCGGCGTCGGGTTCGTGACGCTGGCGATCCCGCTGGCGCTGGACGCCAAGTGGACCTCTGCCGCGTGGGCGCTGGAAGGCGCCGGGGCGTTCTGGGTCGGCGCGCGGCAGGCCCGGTGGATGCCGCGACTGTTCGGGCTGGCCCTGCAAGGGGTGGCAGCGCTGATCGTGCTGACCACGCTCGACGCCAACGTCTCGGCCTGGCCATTTGGCCACAACGGCTTCGTCGGTCCGGCAATGGTGGCCGTGCCGTTACTGCTGACCGCATGGTGGCTGCGCCAGCCCCTGCCTCACTCCGGCTCGGCGCTCGCGCTGCGCTATGCCCGGGATGAGGCGCTCCTGGGCAAGCCGTGGTTCCTCGCCGGGTTCGGCTTTGCCGCGCTGGCGCTGGTGCGAGAAGTAACACGCAAGCTGCCTGCCGCGACCAGCGCAGATTACCCGGCATTCGTCTTTGCCCCGCATGAGCAACTGCTGCTGATCCTGCTGGCGCTGCTGGGCGCGATGGCGCTGGCTGACTGGTTCGCCCGGCGCAAGGACTGGGCCGTGGCCACCTGGCCCGCGCGGCTCAGCCTGCCGCTGCTGTGGGTGTGCTTTCTGGTGTCGGTCGGGCTGGGGCGGCACGTGCTCTATCTGCCCGATCTGGCAGGCTGGCTGCTGGCGCTGGGTATCCACGCGTGGCTGCTGAAGCGGCAGGACGCGGACACCGGGCACGGCATCACGAAGATCCGTTCCACCCTTCACGCGGGCGGCGTGTGGCTGCTGGCGGCCATGCTCGCGGAAAGCCTGCAACTGGGGATCGACCGCGCGCGGTTGTGGGATACATCTTGGGCGGGAGTGATCTTCCTCGTCAGCGTCACCGCCGCGCTGTTCGCACTGACCCGTTGGGCCGGGCGCGCCGCGCCGCTGGGGCAGGCGAACGGCTTGCACTGGCCGCTGCACCCCAACGCGGCTGCCTATTGGTGGAATGCGGCGGTGCCTTTGGCCGTGCTGGCACTGGCCGGGGCCGCCTTTGCCGCCGTGCTGGCCAAAGGGGTTACCGATCCGCTGCCCTACCTGCCGCTGCTCAACCCTGTCGACCTGTCGGTCGCGCTGGCACTCGCCGCGCTGGCACTGTGGCGGCGGATGGTCGCCAGCGCCGCACATCCGCCCGCCGGGGCAGAGCCGCTGCTGAGCGAAGTGCCGGTGATCATGACCGGGCTGATCGCGTTCGGCTGGATCAACGCCATCTGGCTGCGCAGTGCGCATCACTGGCTGGAAATCCCCTGGACAGGACCAGACCTTGCCGCCAACGGCACGGTGCAGACCGGCATCTCGATCCTGTGGACGCTGCTGGCGATGGCGCTGATGCTCTACGCCAAGCGCAGCGGCGCGCGGGTGCTGTGGCTGACCGGCGCGGCGCTACTCGCGGCGGTGGTGGCCAAGCTGTTGCTGCTGGATATGTCGAAGGTCGAAGGGCTGGCGCGGATTCTTTCGTTCATGGGGGTCGGCGGACTGATGCTGGCGATCGGCTATTTCGTTCCCCTGCCCCCGCGCCAGCGTGAGGACACGAAGGAGCACACCGCATGATCCGCCGCCTGAGCATCGCTCTGCTCGCCCTGACCGCCGCAGCGTGCGATGGCGCGGAGGCGCCCGACCCAACCCGGCCCGACCAGTTCGCGGCGCGGCTGGCGGTTGAACCGGCGGCCGGCGGAACCGTGCAGCGCGTGATCCTGCCGGAACAGGCCCTTGTCGTGATCCAGCGCGCAGACCTGGGGGACGTGCGGATCTATGACGGGCGCGGCAAGCCCCTGTCGCTCGCGCTGGGCGGCGGCGCGGATGAGGAGCGCCGGTCCGTAACCCTTGGCGCGATGACGCTGCGCGGCGCGGAAGCCAGCCTCACCGCCCCCGGCGCGGCGATCCGGATCGAGGACAACGGGACGGCGCGCGTCGTCACCATCGGCGGGGCGGCGCAGGCGGAAGATGCGCTCAGCGCCAGCCTGATCGACACGCGCGCGGTGAGCGATCCGGTGGTCGGCATCGCGCTTGACGTCACGCTGGATGATCGCCGCGCCACGACTGTCCGGCTCAGTTCCAGCGCGGACCTGAAAACATGGGAGCCGCTGGCCGAACGCGTGCTGTTCAGCCCCGCCCCCGGCGCACCCAGCCTGGGCGGCAGCGTGCTGGCCCTGCCCGGCGTCAGCCTGAAGGACCGGTATTTACGGGCCGATTGGGATGCGGAGAGCGGCGCAAGCCTGCGCGGGGTCACCGTGACCACCGCGCGCACCGCGCCCTTGCCGCGCGCGGTCGTCGCCAGCCACGGGTTGAAGCTGGCGGATGAGCATCACGCCCGCTTCGACGTGCCCTTCGCCGCGCCGCTGGCCGCGCTCCGGCTGGTGCAGACCGGGCCGGACGGCGTTCTGCCGGTGGAAGTTTACGCCCGCACCAACGCCGAACAACCCTGGACCATGCTCGCCGCCGCAACCCTGCGGCAGGACAGCGCGGGCACGGTGATCGACCTGATGCAAGGGCCGTGGCGCGAATACCAGATCGTCGCGGACCGGCGCAGCGCGGGCTTTTCCGCCGCGCCGAAAGTGGAGCTGCTGCTCGACCGGGTCGAGCTCGTCGCCGCGTTCAATGCCGCCCCGCCCTATACGCTGGCCGTCGGGGCCAAGGCCGCCGCGCCGCGCTATCTCGATATCGGGGAGCTAATCCCGGAAGCACTGCGCAAGGCTGGTCCGCTGCCCGTCGCGCGGGTCGATGTTTCGGGCCAAAAGCCCGCGCCGATTGCCGTCGCGCCAGAACCAGACAGCCCGTTTGACCTGCGCAAGCTGGCGCTGTGGGGCGTGCTGCTGTTGGGCACGGCGATCCTCGCCTTCGCCGCGATCCGGCTGGCACGCGGAAGCAAGGATACGGCCGGACAATGACCCGGCTGGCTGGCAAGACCTGCGTCGTCACCGGCGGCGCGCGCGGGATCGGCAAGGCGATTTGCGCGGCCTTTGCGGCAGAAGGAGGCGATGTGGTCCTGACCGATATCGACCGCGCGGGCGGAACAGCCACAGCGGCAGAAATCGGCTGCCGGTTCCTGCCGCTCGACGTCCGCAGCGAAGCGGACTGGACCGCGCTGGCCGCTGCCGTTCCGATCGCCGACGTCGTGGTCAACAATGCCGGGATCACCGGGTTCGAGGAATCGCCCGGCCCGCACGATCCCGAACACGCCAGTCTGGCGGATTGGCGCGCGGTCCATGCCACCAACCTTGACGGCACGTTCCTGGGCTGCCGCTTTGCCATCGGCGCGATGAAAGGCAGGCGCGCAGGCGCGATCATCAACATTTCGTCCCGCTCCGGGCTGGTCGGCATTCCCGGCGCGGCGGCCTATGCCAGTTCCAAGGCGGCGGTGCGCAATCACACCAAATCGGTCGCGCTCTATTGCGCACAGCAAGGCTGGCAGATCCGCTGCAATTCCATCCATCCCGCCGCGATCCTGACCGAGATGTGGGAGCCGATGCTGGGCGATGGGCCGGACCGGGCAGAGCGGATGGCGGCATTCGTCGCCGATACCCCGCTGAAACGCTTCGGCCTGCCGCAGGAAGTCGCCGCCATCGCGGTCATGCTCGCCTCGGACGAGGCGGGATACGTGACCGGGGCGGAGTTCAATATCGACGGCGGCCTGCTGGCCGGATCGGCCGCCTCGCCGGGCTAGAGCGGCGGCAACTGGCTGAAATCGGTCAGCGCCGCATCACGCAGGCCGCGCCACACGCGCAGGGCTTGCATGGTTTCCGGCACGTCATGCACGCGCAGCAATTGCACGCCCGCGTCCATGCCTTTCAGCGCCAGCGCCACGCTGCCCGCCACGCGCTGATGCGCCGGGGCCTCGTTCGAGAGCGCGCCGATCATCCGCTTGCGGCTGGCCCCCAGCAGCAGCGGCTGGCCCAGCGCGTGGAACAGCGGCAGCGCGTTCATCAGCGCCAGGTTGTCAGCCAGCGACTTGCCAAAGCCGATGCCGGGATCGAGCACGATCCGGTCCCGCGCTATACCCGCCGCCAGCGCGGCGTCGCGCCGCGCGGCCAGCCAGTCGAACACGTCCAGCACCACATCGGCGTAATCGCCCGATCCGTGCAGATCCTCGCCTTCGCCGGGCGCATGCATCAGCACCACTGGCGCGCCGCTGCGCGCGGCAAATTCCAGGCTGCGCGGATCGTGACGCAGCGCGGAAACGTCGTTGATGATATGCGCGCCCGCCGCCAGCGCGGCCTCCATCACACCGGGGCGGCGGGTGTCGACGCTGATCGCCGCGCCCATCGCCGCCAGTCGCTCGACCGCCGGGACCACCCGCTTCAGCTCATCGCCTTCCCACACCGCCGCCGCGCCAGGACGGGTGCTTTCGCCGCCAACATCAATCAGCGCCGCGCCCGCCTCCAGCATGGCCGAGGCATGGGCGTTGGCGACCGCCGGATCGTCCATGAACTGGCCGCCATCGGAAAAACTGTCCGGCGTGACGTTGAGGATGCCCATGACCTGCGGCTGGTCCAGCCGCACCGTGCGCGCACCGCATTGCAGCGGTGCGTGGGCGCGGCGCAAGTTGTCCCACTGTTCGCGCACCGCATCGGGCAAGTCCGCCAAAGCCGCTTCCAGTTCGCGCGCACCATAGCGTTCGCGCGAAACCACTTTGCCGCCCGCGCGCCCGATCAGGGCGAACCGGCTGGCATAGACCATTCCGCCCGCCAACCGCACCGCCGCGCCCTCCTCGCTTTGCGGGGATTCAGCCAGGGCGATGGGGCGGAGGTAATAGGAAATGGTCATGGTCTGCCCATACCGCAATTTCCGTCACGCCGAACCGGTTTCGGCATGACGCTGGACCGGATCAATCCTCGGTGGCGAGCAGGTAAAGCTGGCGCAGCGCGTCAACCGGCTTGAATTCGCCCTGATGCTCGATGTGCCAGAACGTCCAGCCATTGCACGAAGGCGCGCCTTGCAGCTTGGCGCCTAGCCCATGGATCGAGCCGGTTTCTGCCCCAGCCGCCAGCGAACCATCGGCCCGCACCGTCGCGCGCATCCGGCGCTTCTTGTCCATCAACACGGTGCCCGGCGCGATCATCCCGGTTTCCACCAGCGTGCCGAACGCCACCTTGGGCGCGGCCTTGGGGCTTTGCATCGTGGTGATCGCGGATTCGTCCAGCGGCAGGGCCAGCTCGATCCGTTCCAGCGCAGCTTCGCGATAGATGCTTTCCCGCTCACAACCGATCCATTCACGGCCCAGCCGCTTGGCCACCGCGCCGGTCGTGCCGGTGCCGAAGAACGGGTCCAGCACCACGTCGCCCTTGTTGGTGGTGGCCAGCATCACGCGGTACAGCAGCGCCTCGGGCTTTTGCGTCGGGTGGACCTTGTGGCCTTCCTTCTTCAGCCGCTCCTGCCCGCCGCAGATCGGCAGCACCCAGTCCGACCGCATCTGCAATTCATCGTTCAGCGTCTTCATCGCGCGGTAGTTGAAGGTGTATTTCGCCTTCTCGCCCATCGAGCACCAGATCAGTGTCTCGTGCGCGTTGGTAAAGCGGGTGCCCTTGAAGTTCGGCATCGGGTTGGCCTTGCGCCAGACGATGTCGTTGAGGATCCAGAACCCCATGTCCTGCAACATCGCGCCGAGGCGGAAGATGTTGTGATAGCTGCCGATCACCCACAGCGAACCATTGGGCTTCAGCACGCGCCGCGCCTCGGTCAGCCATTCGCGGCTGAACTTGTCATAGGCGGCAAAGCTGTCGAACTGGTCCCAGTGATCGGTCACCGCATCGACATGGCTGCCGTCCGGACGCGACAGATCACCGCCCAGTTGCAGGTTATAGGGCGGATCGGCAAAGATCATGTCGACGCAGGCGTCAGGCAGGCTGCGCATCGCCTCGATGCAGTCACCATCGAGGATCCGGCCCAGCGGCAGATCCGGGCGCGCAACTTCCTTTACGGCGCGCAGACGCGCCTTTTCACCAACCAGCAACTGACCCATAAAACCGTATCAAACCCCCATAAGTTATCCACAGGGTGAGTCATTTGGACTCTGACGTCAAGTCGCGACTCCGCAGGAATCCTGGGGATTCGTAGGATTGAGAGGGTGTGGAAAAGCGGAACAGAACGAGTCCCGCACAGGATATGGAGTCTTGCGCGGCCAGCGGGGGTCAACATCTAGGGGGTGTGGCGCGGCGGACTCAAAGTGAAAAAATCTGTCCTGCCGCCTACCGCACATGATGCAAGGAATCCCCTTCCTGCCCCCTTCCGTCATCCCGGACTTGATCCGGGATCCCGCTTTTGGAGCCGCAAGGGAAGGTAGCGGGAGCCCGGATCAAGTCCGGGGTGACGGTTTGGGAAAACCTCAGCGCTCCCTAAATCAACACCAGTTGCGCCACCGGGGCAAAGCTGTGGCGGTGGATCGGGGTTGGGCCATGATTCCGCAGCGCAGCTAGATGTTCGGCGGTGCCGTAACCCGCATTGCGGTCCCAGCCGTAGTGCGGCCAGACTTGCGCATGGGCGCGCATCACGCGGTCGCGGTGTTCCTTGGCGAGGATCGAGGCGGCCGAAATGCAGGGCTCCAGCGCGTCGCCGCCCACGATCGCCCGCGCCGCCCAGCGCCATTCCGGCACGCGGCCCGCCGGGGTCTTGTTGCCGTCGATCAGCACTTCGTCCGGCTCTGCCCCAAGCGCCTCTACCAGCGCGCCGACCGCGCGGGTCATCGCCAGCATGGTGGCGGCAAAGATGTTGATCCGGTCGATCTCGTCCGCCTCGACCACGCCCAGCGACCAGCCGCAGCTTTGCGCAATCAGCGGTTCCAGCATGGCGCGGCGCTTGGCGGAGAGCTTCTTGGAATCGTCCAACCCATCAGGCGCGGCCACACCCAGCACGCAGGCCGCCGCAACGACCGGCCCGGCCAGCGGGCCGCGCCCCGCTTCGTCGACGCCGATCACCAATCGGTCGGACGGGTGCTTGGCAAAGGGCACGGGAACACCGATGTAGCGCGACATGACCAGACAGCTCCTCACCGCTCTTTCGCCCCTCGCCCTGTTCATCGCAAGCTGCGGCCCCTCGGTCGCTGGGGATAGCCCGCCCGCTGCCCCTGCGGAAACGTCAGCCACGTTCACGATCAGCGAAGTGGCCCGGTTCAACGAACCTTGGGCGATGGCGTTCCTGCCCGGCGGCAAGGAAGCGCTGGTGACCGAAAAGTCCGGCCAGCTGAAGCTGTGGGACGGGGCGCAAGTGCTGAACGTCGCCGGGGCTCCGGCGGTGGCCTATGCCGGTCAGGGCGGCTTGGGCGATGTGATCCTTTCCCCCGATTTTGCCAAGTCCGGCTTGGTCTATCTCAGCTGGGCCGAAGCGGGCGAAGGCGACACGCGCGGCGCGGCCGTGGGCCGGGCCAAGCTGGTGCGCGGCGGTGCCCCCCGGCTGGAAGGGCTGGAAGTGATCTGGCGGCAGGCCCCCAAGGTGACGGGCCGCGGGCATTATTCGCACCGCCTGGCGTTCTCGCCCGATGGCAAGTACCTGTTCGTGGCATCGGGCGACCGGCAGAAGATGACGCCCGCGCAGGACATGGACACCAACCTCGGCAAAGTCCTGCGCCTGCTGCCCGATGGCAAGCCCGCCCCCGGCAATCCTTTCGCGGACAAGGGCGGCGTGAATGCCGAAATCTGGTCGCTCGGCCACCGCAACATTCTGGGTCTCGCGTTCGATACCAAGGGCCAGCTGTGGGACCTGGAACACGGCCCGGCTGGCGGGGACGAGCTCAACCTGGTGAAGCCCGCGCAGAATTATGGCTGGCCGCTGGTGTCCGACGGCGATCATTACGACGGCAAGGTCATCCCCCGCCCCGCAACCCGGCCCGACTTTGCGAAGGCCGCGCTCGGCTGGACCCCGGTGATCGCGCCGGGCAACATGATCTTCTACACCGGCAAGATGTTCCCCGAATGGCGCGGACAGGCGCTGATCGCGGGGCTGGCGAAGAACACCGGCGTCGTGCGCGTGGCCGTAGAGGGCGAATCCGCCCGCGAGGTTGCCCGCCATCCGATGGACAAGCGCATCCGCGAAATCGAGCAGGCCCCGGACGGCGCGATCTGGCTGCTGGAGGACGGCAAGGACGCGCGGATGCTGCGGCTTTCCAAGCCCCCAAAGGCAGGCGCGCGGTAAAATACATCGACATTGCGGCGCGGGCGTCCTATCCGCCCGCGCCGATGACTACGCCCGCCCTCATTCCGCTCGATCAGGTCGATCCGCAATGGATCGAAGACCTGCTGGACCGCGCGTTCGAACCGGGGCGGCAACAGCGAACCGCCTACAAGGTGCGCGAGGGGATGGACTGGCTGCCCACGCTGTCCTTCGCCGCGCTTGACGCCGATGAACACCTGGTTGGCACGATCCAGTGCTGGCCGGTCGCGCTCAATACCCCGGATGGCAAGGCGCATCCGATGATCATGGTCGGCCCGGTCGCCGTGCTGCCAGAGACGCAGGGCGCGGGCTATGGCAAGGCGCTGATGACCGCCAGCCTCGCCGCGCTCAGCCCCAACGCCCCGCTACCGCAAGTGATGATCGGCGATCCGGAATACTATGGCCGGTTCTGGGGCTTCACCAACGCCTATACCGGCGGATGGAAGCTGCCCGGCCCGTTTGAGCAGCGCCGCCTGCTGGTGCGGTGCGACAATCCCGCCGTCCTCCCCCATGACGGCATTCTGGGCCCTTGGCGCGGGTGAACTGATCTGGCATCGGCACTGCGATGCCTTACGTTCCGCCGCCCGACCTTGCCACGCTGTCCCTGCCGGAAATCGCCGCGCTGGTGGCCGCGCGCAAGCTGCCGCCGGTGGAGCAATGGCAACCGCAGGCCGTCAGCGACAGCCTGATGGTCATCAAGGCCGATGGGCGCTGGTTCCACGACGGCGGGGAAATCCGCCGCCCGGCGATGGTCCGCACCTTTGCCAGCCTGCTGTGGCGCGATCAGGCCGGGCAGCACTGGCTGGTCACCCCGTTCGAGAAACAGGCCATTGCGGTAGAGGACGCCGCGTTCATCGCCACCGATGTCAGCGAACAGGACGGCGCGCTGGCGTTCCGGCTCAATACCGATGAAATCGTGCTGGCCGGGCCGGACAATCCGCTGACCGCGCGCGGCGACGCGGAAACCCCCGCGCTCTATCTGCTGGTCCGCCACGGCGTGGAAGCGCGGATCAACCGCAGCACCTGGCTGCAACTGGTCGAACTGGCGGGCGACGACTTGTGCCTGACCAGCCAGGGCGCGCGGTTTTCGCTGGTGCCGTCGGCATGAGCCTGATTGCCCGGCTCGAACGGCTCCATGCCGAGGGCCACGCCCGTGCGCTGGATGTGCGCAGCGAGGTCAACCGCCCCGACCACGAATTGCGCCCCGCCGCCGTGCTCGCCGCGATTACCGAGCGGGATGACCGCCCCGGCTTCCTGCTGATCCACCGCCCCAGCAACATGCGCTCACACCCCGGCCAGGTCGCGTTCCCCGGCGGCAAGATCGACCCCGGCGAAACGCCCGTCGAGGCCGCCTTGCGCGAAGCCTATGAGGAACTGGGCATCCACGAGCGCGACGTGACCGTAATCGGCCCCAGCGACGTCTATCGCACCGGCAGTGGCTATGCGATCACGCCGGTCATCGCGGTGGTCCCGCCCGACATCAGGCTGAGCCCCAGCCCGACCGAAGTGGCGAAATGGTTCGAGGCGCCGGTCGACTTCGTGTTCGATCCCGCCAATCACACCCATCATTCAGCCTTCTGGCAAGGTGCGGAGCGGCGCTATATCGAGATCATGTGGCAGGAACACCGCATCTGGGGCGTCACCGCCGGGATCATCGCCAATTTGGCCCAAAGGATCGACTGGCATGGCTGAAGTGCTGAGCGCCGACTGGATGCAGCGCGAAGACCTCGCCGCGCTGATTGCCGCGCTGGGGGCGGGCAACGCGCGCTATGTTGGCGGGGCGGTGCGCGACACGCTGCTGGGCATCGCGGTCAAGGATATCGACATCGCCACGCCGCTGGTCCCCGCCGAAGTGATCGACCGGCTGAACGCCGCGCAAATCCGCAGCGTGCCGACCGGAATCGAGCACGGCACCGTCACCGCGATCCTGCCGGGCGGGCCGGTGGAAATCACCACGCTGCGGCATGACGTCTCCACCGACGGCCGCCGCGCCACCGTGGCCTTCGCGACGGAGTGGCAGGACGATGCCGCCCGCCGCGATTTCACGATCAACGCCCTCTATGCCGATCCGGCCAGCGGCGCAGTGTTTGACTGGTTCGGCGGGCTGGCCGACCTTTCCGCGCGCCGCCTGCGCTTCATCGGCGATGCCCGCCAGCGCATTCGCGAGGATCACTTGCGGATCTTGCGCTATTTCCGGTTTCAGGCGCGGTTCGGCAGCCAGCCCGCCGATACCGAAGCGGAAAGCGCCTGCACTGACCTTGCCGCCACGCTGAAGGGCTTGTCGCGTGAGCGGGTGGGGATGGAAATGCTCAACCTGCTGGGCCTGCCCGACCCCGCGCCGACCGTGCAGCGCATGGCAGAATTGGCGGTGCTGCCGGTGGTCCTGCCCGAAGCCGATCCCGCTGCGCTGGCCGCGCTGGTCGCGCAAGAAGCGCACCAAGGCATCGCCCCCGACGCGATCCGCCGCCTCGCCGCCCTGCTGCCTGCCGATCCGGCCCTGGCCGAAAAAGTCGCCAGCCGCTTCCGCCTGTCCGGCGCCCAGAAAAAACGCCTGACCCTCGCCGCCGGGCGTGGCGGTGCGGAACCGGACGCCCGCGCCCTCGCCTATCGCCTCGGCCGGGAAGGTGCGCTGGACCGCTTGCTCCTGACCGGAGCGGACACCGGGGCGCTCAACGGCTGGGACATCCCGACCTTCCCGCTAAAAGGCGGCGACATCGTCGCGCGCGGGGTTGGCGCAGGACCAGACGTCGCCCGCATTTTACGCACTGTGGAGACCCGCTGGGTAGAAGAAAGTTTCCCCGATGCCGCTCGTGTGGAGACAATTCTTTCCGAGCTGCTTACCTGAGGCGAAGGCGGCCCTTTGCGGCACAGCCTATCCGACCTGAGGCCCGGTCTACCGCCCTTTGCGTTGATCCTCCGCATCATCCACCGCAAGCAAATCCGTCCATACCACAACAACGGGAAGGACAGATTTGATGAAGTTCAGGAATGCAGTTGTCATGGGTGTCATGGCACTCGCCGGACTGTCGGTTTCCGCCCAGGCGCAGAGCATCGCCGCTGCCGGGGTGTCGGTAGGCGTCACCGTCTATGGTCCGCAAGGCAACGAAGTGGGCAAGGTCGAGCGGATCGATGGCGATATCGTCACCATCAACACCGGGAAAAACGCCGCTGCACTGAATGGCGCTTCGTTTGCCAAGGGGGCCAACGGCCCGGTGATCGGTTACACCAAGGCGCAACTGGATGAGGCCATCGAAGCCGCAAACCAGCAGGCAAAGGCCAAGCTGGATGCCGCATTGGTCGCCGGAAACGCGCTGCGCGGCGCGGACGGCGTTAGCGTCGGCACGATCAAGACCGTCAACGAGGATGGGACGATCGTGATCGACGGGTCATCTCAGACCTTTTCCCTGAACCGTGACCTGTTCAGCGCGGACGATCAGGGCCCGGTGCTTCGAATCACCAGCCAGCAACTGCAGGATGCGCTGGCGAAAACCGCCGCTGCTCCTGCCAGCTAACGATCAGAACTTGTTGTCGCGCGGGAAGCCGGTAGGCGGCATCCGCCCCGCCGCCCCGCGCGCAACTTTCCACATTACCACGTCCTTTTCGGTGCGGGTGCGGCCGGTTTCGCCGCCCATGGCCCAGCTGAGGCCATCTTCCAGCCGCAGCGTGATCGCGTCAGACAGGCCGCCGTCGCGGTAGCGTTGCAGGGTTACGCCCTGCCCCTTGGCCAGCACCGGCATTTCCGACAGCGCGAAGACCACCAGCTTGCGGTTGTCACCGACCACGGCGATGTGATCGTGCTCCGCCGGGACTTCGCGCACCACGGTCAGCCGGACGCCCGGCTTGGTCGTCATCACCCCCCGGCCCTTGCGGGTTTCGGCGAGCAATTCGTCCATTTCCGCCACGAACCCGCGTCCGATGTTACTGGCGAGCAGCAGCTGCCCCTTGGGCCTGTAGGGGATCAGAGCCACGATCTGCGCGCTGGCGTCGATGTCCAGCATCGTGCGGATTGGCTCGCCAAACCCGCGCGCGGAGGGCAGCTTGTCGGCCCCCAGCGTATAGAAGCGGCCATTGTCGCAGGCGATCAGCAGCTTGTCGGTGGTCTGGGCGTGAATGGTGAAGGCCGGGCCGTCGCCTTCCTTGAACTTGAATTCCTTGTCCAGCGGCTCATGCCCGCTGGCCCCGCGAATCCAGCCCTTGGCCGACAGGATCACCGTGACCGGCGCCTTCTCGATCATCGCGTCCATGCTGAATTCCACCGTCGGTGCGGCTTCGGCAATGGTGGTGCGGCGGCGGCCAAGCGCCGTGTCCTCGGCATAGTCCTTGCGCAGGGTCGCCAGATCGCGCTTCAGCCGGGTGCGCTGGCGGGCCGGACTGTCGAGCAGCTTTTGCAGTTCCTCCTGCTCGGCCACCAGTTCGTCGAACTCGCGGCGCAGTTCCATTTCCTCCAGCTTGCGCAAACTGCGCAGCCGCATGTTGAGGATCGCTTCGGCCTGCCGGTCGGTCAGCTGGAATTCGGCCATCATCACCGGCTTGGGCTCATCCTCGGTCCGGATGATCTCGATGATCCGGTCCAGGTTGAGGTAGGCGATGATATAGCCCTGGAGCAGTTCCAGCCGCGCGGCGATCTTGTCCAGCCGGTGCTGGCTGCGGCGCAGCAGGATGTCGATCTGGGCGATCACCCATTCCTGCAGCAACAGCTTCAGCCCCAGCACGCCGGGGGTACGGGTGGCATCCAGCACGTTCAGGTTGAGCGAAAACCGGCTTTCCAGATCGGTCAGCTTGTAGAGCGATTCCTTGAGCAGTTCCGGATCGATGTTGCGGCTTTTCGGCACGAACACCAGCCGGATCTGTTCATCGGATTCGTCGCGGATATCCTCAAGGATCGGCAGCTTCTTGTCCGCGATCAGCTGCGCGACCTGTTCGATCAGCTTACCCTTTTGCAGCATGTAGGGGATCTCGCTGATCACCAGCTGCCACTGCCCGCCGCCCAGCTTCTCGATGCCGGTCGGCTCCCAGCTGCCATCAGCTTCGCGGCCCGTCGAAAACCGCCCGCGCACGCGGATTGCGCCCTTGCCGGTTTCATAGGCGTGCGAAATCGCCGCCGGGCTATCCACCACCACGCCGCCGGTCGCGAAATCCGGGCCGTGGAACACTTCCATCAATTGCGCGTGCTCGACGTGCGGATTGTCGATCAGCAGCAGCGTCGCATCGATGATTTCGGCAACGTTGTGGCTGGGGATCGATGTTGCCATGCCCACCGCGATCCCGCTGGAGCCGTTGGCCAGCAGGTTGGGGAACAGACCCGGGAAAATCTCCGGCTCTTCCTCTTCGCCGTTGTAGGTCGGAATGAAGTTGACGGTGCCTTCGTCCAGCCCGGCCATCAGCTGGATCGCGGTCTTGGTCAGCCGCGCTTCGGTGTAGCGATAGGCGGCGGCATTATCGCCATCGATATTGCCGAAGTTCCCCTGCCCTTCGACGAGCGGATAGCGCAGGCTGAAATCCTGCGCGAGGCGGACCATCGCGTCATAGACCGAGGCATCGCCGTGCGGGTGATACTTGCCGATCACGTCCCCCACCACGCGGGCGGATTTCTTGAACGCCTGGCTGGGGTCCAGCTTCAGCTGCCGCATCGCCCAGAGCAGGCGGCGATGGACCGGCTTCAACCCGTCACGCAGATCGGGCAGCGAGCGCGCGGTAATGGTGGAGAGCGCATAGACCAGATACCGCTCGGACAGCGCCGCATCGAACGGCGCATCGACGATGGCGTCAAACGGATCGGGTTCGGTGGTGTCTATGGCCATATCGGGAACGCTCTAGCAGGCACGGAATCGGCGCGCCAAGGGTCAGCGGCGCTGCATATCCCGGCTTTCCCCCGGAATTCGCACTTCCAGCCCGTCCATGTCCTCGGTCAGCGTGATCTGGCACGACAGCCGGCTGGTGCGGGTCACCCCGGCAGCCAGATCGAGCATATCCTCCTCGTCCTCGCTGGCGCGGGGCAGTTTGCCGAACCAGTCTGGCGCGATGATGACGTGGCAGGTGGAGCAGGCCATCTGCCCCTCGCAGGTGCCTTCCAGCGGCATGTCGACGTTCTGCGCCACGTCGAGCAGGCAATCGCCCACGGCGGCGCTCGCCTCGACCTTGTCGCCCTGCGCCGTGATGAACGTGACTTTCACCCTTACACCCCTTGTGTGCGGGCTGCGGCATCCAGCGTGCGGCAAGCCTCGATAAGTTCATCCCTAGTCGTATAGCGCCCGAAACCCAAGCGGATCGAATTCTTCGCCTGCGCCGCGCTGAGGCCCAGTGCGGCCAGCACGTGGCTGGGGCGGCCAGAGCCGCTGGCGCAGGCCGATCCGGCGGAAAAGGCGATGGTGCGGCACTCGCTCATCAGCCGGCCCACATCCAGCCCATCGAGCCGCAGGTTGAGGTTGCCATGCCAGCGCTGCTCCGCGCTGCCGTTGAGCGTCCAGCGCGAGAGGACGTCGCGCGCGGCGGTCCACAGCGTTTCGACATGGGCGGCGTCCTGTTCCATGCGCTCCAGCGACAAGGCCGCCGCCGCCCCGAACCCGGCGCAGAGCGCAGGCGAAAGCGTGCCAGAGCGCAAGCCGCCCTCCTGTCCGCCGCCCAGAATGACCGGCGACAGGTGCACCCCATCCCGCACCCACAGCGCACCGATCCCCTTGGGCCCATAGAGCTTGTGCGCGGACACCGCGATCAGGTCTGCCCCGGCGGGCGGCGCGATCTTGCCCGCGCCCTGCACCGCATCGCACAGGAACAGCGCGCCTGCCGCCTTCGCCCGCTCGGCCAGTCGTGCAACTGGCTGGATCGTGCCGATTTCGTTGTTGACTTGCATCACGGCGATCAGCTTGGCCTCATCCGGGAACGGTACTTCCGGATCAATCACGCCGTCAGCGCCGACCGGCAGTTCAAAGTCCTCACCAAACCACCGCGCCGTATCGCGCACCGCCGCGTGCTCGATCGCGGAGACGGCGGCCGGACCATAGGGCCCGCCCCGGATCGCCAGATTGAGCGCCTCGGTCGCGCTGCCGGTGAACACCACTTTGCCGCCCGGCGGAAACAGCGCCGCGACCTGTTCGCGCGCCACTTCGACCGCCGCCGCCGCCGCGCGGCCGGGCCGGTGCGCACTGTGCGGGTTGGCAAAGCCGTCATCCGCCAGCCAGCGCAGCATCGCCGCGCGCGCTTCAGGGGCCAGCGGCGTGGTCGCCTGATAATCGAGGTAGGTCATCCGGCCACCTGCTGCCAGGCGGCGATAAACCGGTCGATATCCGCCTCCGTCGTCTCGCGCCCGATGCTGACGCGGATGACCTCGTTCGCACCCGCGATGCCCATGGCCTCCAGCACATGACTGGTGCGCAGCGAGCCAGACGAGCAGGCACTGCCCGCCGATACCGCGATGCCCATGCCGTCGAACCGGATCAGTTGCGCGTTGGCCGATTTGCCCGCCATCCGGTAGGCGGCGATGGACGGCACCCGCGCGGTTCCCTCGGCAATCGAGCTGCCGCCTGCCGCCGTGATCGCGCTGTCCAGCCGGTCCCGCAGTTCAACCGCGCGATCCAGCCAGTCCGCCCCGGCTTCCAGTGCGGCGACCATCGCCAGCACGCCGGGCAGGTTCTCCGTCCCGCCGCGATAGCCACGCTCCTGCCCGCCGGTGGGCCGCAGCAGCGCCCAGTCCCGCACCAGCAGCGCACCCACGCCAATCGGCCCGCCAAACTTGTGCGCCGACAGCGCGATCAGGTCGGCATCCGGCAGCGCCAGCTTGCCCGCCCCTTGCGCCGCGTCGGCGAGCAACAAGCCGCCCGCCCCGCGCACCGCAGCCGCAATCGCCTCCAGCGGCTGCATTACTCCGGTTTCGTTGTTGACCTGCTGGACCGCGACCAGCCCCGGCAGCGCGCAGGCGGCCGGATCGACCAGCCCCAGCCCATCGACCACGATCCGCGCCGCATCGCCCGCATGGCGCAGCACTGCCTCGTGTTCCACCACCGAAACGCCCGCCAGCGGCTGGACGCAGCGGCTGATCGCCAGCGCCAGTGCCTCGCTCGCCCCGCTGGTGAAAATCACTTCGCCGTCCCAGTGCAGCGCCGCCTTCAGCCGCGCGCGGGCATCCTCCAGCGCGGCGCGTGCGGCCCGGCCGGGCCCGTGCGGACTGGATGGATTGGCCCAGATCGCAAAGCCATGCAGCAGCGCATCGCGCGCCGCGGGCAGCAGCGGCGTGGTCGCGGCGTGGTCAAGATAAAGGGAATCGGCGCTCATGCTCGGAAAAGTTGCTTTTGACAGATGCGTTTCTATATAGCGCCTCTCTCCCGATCACAGCCCAAACCGGTCCGGCACGCCGCTTTATCGACGGACGCCGCGGCGGGGGCCCCACAAGAGCAGGTGCCAGTCTATGCCCTCAGTGATTTTCCCCGGTCCCGAAGGTCGCCTTGAAGGCCGGTTCCAGCCCGCTTCGCGTCCGCGCGCGCCCGTGGCGATGATCCTGCACCCGCACCCGCAGGCGGGCGGCACCATGAACGATCGCATCACCCAGGCGATGTACAAGACCTTTGTCGCGCGCGGGTTCGCGACGCTGCGTTTCAACTTTCGCGGCGTCGGCCGCAGCCAGGGCAGCTTTGACAACGGGATCGGCGAACTGTCCGATGCCGCCGCCGCGCTCGACTGGGTGCAGTCGATCCACCCCGAAGCCAGCACGACCTGGATCGCGGGCTATTCGTTCGGCGCGCTGATCGGCATGCAGTTGCTGATGCGCCGCCCGGAAATCCGCGGCTTCATCTCGGTCGCGCCGCCGGCCAACATGTATGACTTCAGCTTCCTCGCACCGTGCCCGTCCTCGGGCATCATCGTGCAGGGCGCGGGCGATACGGTGGTGACTCCCGGCGCCGTGCAAAAGCTGGTCGACAAGCTGCGCACGCAAAAGCACATCACCATCCATCACGAGGAAATTCCCCGTGCGAACCATTTCTTCGAAAATGAAATGGATGACCTGATGCGCTCGGTCGACAACTACCTCGACATGCGCCTCGCACCGGATTGCCCGATCAAGTAAGCCGCCCGGCTTATTGCGGAACCTGACCTGCCGGAGCGTTTCCGGCAGCGTCCGGCAATGTCCAGATCCCGACGTTGACCGCCGCCACCAGCGCGAGCACCACCATCAGCACGGCCTGCTGACGCGCGCCACGCCGCCACATCGTGAGCGCCAGCAACGGCAGGATGAGCACTGCCAGCACCAGCAACGAGAGCACCGCATTCATCATTCGACGTTCCTGCCCGTCAGGTTCAGGATGTCGTCCAGCGCGTTGCCATCGCCATCGATATCCAGCAGGCGCCCCAGGCCGCCCAGCACACCGCCGCCGTGATGGCCGAAATCGGCCGAAGGATCGGAAGTTGCGCCGAGGATCGAGCCGATGTCGCCCAGCCCGCCGCTCCCTTGCGCACCGCTTCCGCCTGCGCGCGCGGAAAAGTAACCCCCCACCAGCATCGTCAGCAGCGGCAGCATCTTTTTCAGAATTGCGGGATCGATGCCGGTGCGGCTGGCCGCATCGGCCGCAACCGACCGGCTGACCTCCTTCGAGCCGAAGATCTGGCCCAGCACCGCGTTGCCCCGATCCACTTCGGTTTCATCGGGACCCAGCACGTTCGCCGCCAGCGTGCCGCCGCCCAGCCCGCCCAGCATCGACACCATGGCGCCCAGGCCGATCTCACCGCCGCCTGCCGTCTCGCTCGATTTACGGAAACCGCCGATGATCGCGGGAATCAATGCCTCGGTTCCGGCCATGGCCGTGGCCGGCGGAATGCCAAGCTGATTGGCGACAGCATTGATGCCGCCGCTTCTTCGCAGCATATCCAGAACAACCATTTCCGCCATGTGCGGGGCTCTCCTCGGTGCGACCCGATATCAGACCCTCTGGGGTAAATGTTTACCTTACTTTTCCCATCGCGCGCCAGCCCCTTATTTGGTCGGTGTTAACCGTGTTCGAATTTGACACAGCCCCGCGACCGACGCAGTTTCCCCGCCATGACAAGCATTTCCCTGACGCGCCGCAAGGCGCTTTCGCTGATTGGAACGGGTTCGGCGGCGCTCGCACTGCATGGGTGCGCAGGCGCTCGGCTGGCCGCTGCCCCGCCTCCGGCCGATGCCGCCGCCCTGCTCGACACGCTCGCCTGGGATCTGCTGCGTCTCTCGCCGGAAGGGGCGACTTCATTGGGGATCGACACCGGTGCGCACGCAGATCTGCGCAGTCTGCTGGGAGACCGCTCACCCTCCGGGCAAAGCGCCATCGTCGCGCTGCTGCGCAAGGGGCTGGCGCAAGTGCAAGGCATCGATCCTTCCGCGCTGGATCACGCCACGCGCACCAGCCTGGCCGTGGTCAAGAGCGCATTCGGCGTGGCACTGGATGGCTTTGCCCTGCCCTATGGCGATGTCGCGGTCGGCGGCTGGCGCAACACGCCCTATGTCGTGATCCAGAATGTCGGCGCCTATCTCGATACGCCGCGTTTTCTCGACGGGGATCACCCGGTCCGCGATGCTGCCGATGCGGAAGCCTATCTGGCGCGTCTGGCCGCAATGCCCAGCCAACTGGATGGAGAGCTGGAACGGCTGGCCAGCGCCGGGCGGATCGGTGCGATCGCGCCGTCGTTCCTGCTCGACAAGGCGATCCGGCAGATGGAGCACACCCTGGCCGATGCCCGCGCCGGGGGTGACATCGTGCAATCGCTGGTGCGCCGTACCGCCACTATCCCCGGTGAGTGGGAGCGCCGCGCGAAATCCATCGCAACCGGCCCGGTCGCCGCCGCGCTGGAACGGCAGCTGGCCGAACTCAAGGCCCAGCGCGCCCGCGCCAGTGACGCCGCCGGTCTATGGGCGCGCCCGCGCGGGGACGAATGGTACGCCTGGGGTCTGCGCGCCAGCACCACGACCCGCCATACGCCCGATGAAGTGCACCGCATGGGGCTGGAGCAACTGGCCGAACTGCAAGGCCGGATGGATCCGATCCTGCGCGGCCTTGGCTATACCAGCGGCACCGTGGGCGAACGCATGACCGCACTGGGCAACGATCCGCGCTTTGCCTTCAGCAACGATGACAAGGGCCGCGCCGAAATCATTGCGCTGATGCAGGACAAGATCGCGGCCATGCGCACCAAGCTGCCGCAAGCGTTTCACACGCTGGTGAAGGGCAACCTCGAAATCCGCCGCCTGCCCCCGGCCGAAGAAGCGGGTGCGCCGGGTGCCTATGGCGGGGCGGGTTCGATCGACGGGACGATCCCCGGCAAGATCTGGCTGAACCTGGGCGACACTGGCCGCCACAGCCGTTTCAGCCTGCCGACGCTGGCGTTCCACGAGGGCATTCCCGGCCACGTCTGGCAGGGCGAATATGCCAACCGCCTGCCGCTGATCCGCACCCTGTTGGCATTCAATGCCTATTCCGAAGGGTGGGCGCTCTATTCCGAAACGCTGGGGGACGAACTGGGCATCTATGCCGACGATCCGGTCGGACAGCTGGGCTACCTGCAATCCATCGCCTTTCGCGCCTGCCGGATGGTGGTCGATACCGGCCTCCATGCCAAACGCTGGACCCGCGAACAGGCGGTGCAATGGTTCGCTACCACCAACGGCTCCAGCCTGGCCGATGTCGCACCGGAAGTGGACCGCTATTGCAGCTGGCCGGGTCAGGCCTGCGGCTACAAGATGGGCCACGGTGAAATCCTGGCCCAGCGCACCCGCGCGCAAAAGGCATTGGGCAGCGCCTATGACCTGCGCGATTTCAACGATGCGGTGATCACCGGCGGGAACGTTCCGCTGGATGTGCTGGCGATCAACGTGGACCGATACATCGCCGCCACGCCACGCGGCTGATCGCTGGAACGAAGGCGGGCGCGGCTTCCAGTCGGAGGCCGCGCCCGTCCGATTCTGGCAGAACCGGTTACTTCTTGCCGAACAGGCTGGAGGCCATGCCCATCACGTCGTTGATCGGATTGCCATCGCCATCGCGGTCCAGCATGCCGGCGATGCCCGCCAGTTGCGGATTGTCCTTGAGCAGGCCGCTGAGCTGGCCCAACCCGCCTTCGCCGCCCAGTTGCTGGGCGATCTGCCCCAGGACCCCGGCGTCCAGCCCGGTGCTGGCCGCAGCGGCCTCCACCGTGTCGCCCGGTTCGGCATGCGCCTTGCCCAGTGCAGCGACAGCCTTTTCCGCCAGTTCCGGCGCGATGCCGACTTGCCCGGCGATTGCTGCGATATCCACGTTTCCGGCCATCTGGCCCAGAATTCCATCAAGCAAACCCATGATTGCGACTCCATTTGCAAAGGAGCCGCAACAATGCCCGCAAAACCCTGAGGAGAAAACGGAAATTCCCGCGCCCGAAACGCAGACAGCCCCGCCGTTGGGCGGGGCTGTCGCTGTTCAACCGGTTGGCTGGATCAGGCTGCCTTGGGGGCCGCTTCCAGCACGCTGGCATCGACGTGATCGGCAAACTGGGCGAAGTTCTCGATGAACTTGTTCACCAAATCGCGCGCGGTCTTGTCGTATTCCGCCGGATCGGCCCAGGCACCGCGCGGATCGAGCAGCTTGCTGTCGACACCGTCCACCGCGACCGGAACTTCAAAGCCGAAGTTCGGATCCTTGGTGAACTGCGCATCGTTCAGGCTGCCGTCGAGCGCGGCGTTGAGCAGGGCACGGGTGGCCTTGATCGGCATGCGCTTGATGCCTTCCATCGTGGCCTTGCCGCCCGACCAGCCGGTATTGACCAGCCAGCACTTCACGCCGCCCTTGGCGATGCGTTCCTTCAGCAGGTTGCCATAGACCGACGGATGACGCGGCATGAACGGCGCGCCAAAGCAGGTCGAGAAGGTCGCTTCCGGTTCGGTCACGCCGATTTCGGTGCCCGCGACGCGCGCGGTGTAGCCCGACAGGAAGTGGTACATCGCCTGATCCGGCGTCAGCCGCGCGATCGGCGGCAGGACGCCATAGGCATCGGCCGTCAGGAAGATCAGGTTGGCCGGAACCGGGCCCAGGTTATCTTCCGACGCGTTCGGGATGAAGTCGATCGGATAGGAACCACGGCTGTTTTCGGCCAGGCTGTTGTCATCCAGGTCGATTTCGCGGGTTTCGGGATCGATCACCACGTTTTCCAGCACGGTGCCGAACCGCTTGGTCGTGGCGAAGATTTCCGGTTCGGCTTCGGCCGACAGGCGGATCATCTTGGCATAGCAGCCGCCTTCGAAGTTGAACACGGCGGTGTCCGACCAGCCATGTTCGTCATCGCCGATCAGCGTGCGGCTGGCATCGGCCGACAGCGTGGTCTTGCCAGTGCCCGACAGGCCGAAGAACACGGCCGTCTTGCCGTCCGCGCCGATATTGGCGGAGCAATGCATCGGCATCACGCCCTTGGCCGGCAGCAGGTAGTTCAGGATGCCGAACACCGACTTCTTCATTTCACCCGCATAGGCCGTGCCGCCGATCAGGATCAGCTTTTCGGTGAAGTTCACCGCGATCACGGTTTCGGTGCGGCAACCGTGACGCGCCGGGTCAGCCCGGAAGCTGGGCAGGTCGATGATGGTGTATTCCGGCACGAATTCGGCCAGATCAGCCGCTTCGGGGCGCACCAACAGCGTGCGGATGAACAGGTTGTGCCACGCAAATTCGTTGATGACGCGCACGTTCACGCGGTGATCGACCTGCGAACCGCCGAACAGATCGGCCACGTAGAGCGTCTGCTTTTCAGCCAGCGCTGCCATGAAATCGGCCTTGAGTGCGGCAAACTGTTCCGGAGTCATCGAAACATTGGTCTTGCCCCACCACACGGTGTTTTCGGTGACGCCATCACGAACGATGAACTTGTCCTTGGCGCTGCGCCCCGTGTGCTTGCCGGTTTCGACCACCAGCGGGCCATCCTTCGAGAGCACGCCCTCGCCGTTGCGAACCGCGTGTTCGACCAGCGGCGCGGTGCCCAGGTTGGCAAAGATCGTGGCGCTGGTGGTAATGCCCTGATTTTCAAGCGGGAAGGAAAGCGAACCGGACAAGGTCATCTCCGTAATCATGGGTCGGGCACACCCCGCGCGCGCCCGGTCCTGTGCATAGGTATGCAGAGGAGTCGTTGGGCGCATAGTCGGTTGCGGCGATTCCGTCAAATTGGCACGAGAAATGGCCAATTATCCGGCTAATCAATTGCTTAACGGAATGCCCCGTCGCGGCGATTGCCAGCACCGCGTCAAGCGGCTAACCCTTTGGCCCCGCTTCACATCCTGCCGAATGTTCGCAATGGTCGATGCCGCCGCCTCCCCTGCCCCGACCGATGCCGCCGCGCCCGCGCCCGACGCGCGTCAGACGATTGCGCTGGTCGACGACGATCGCAACATCCTGACCACGGTGTCGATCGGGCTCCAGGCCGAAGGGTTCGCCACGCGGGTCTATTCCGACGGGGCGACCGCGCTGAAGGCACTGCTGGAGAATCCGCCGGACCTCGCCGTCTGCGATATCAAGATGCCGCGCATGGACGGACTGGCACTGCTGCAGAAGCTGCGCGAGAAATCCGCGCTGCCGGTGATCTTCCTGACCAGCAAGGACGAAGAGCCGGACGAGGCGCTGGGCCTCGCGCTGGGTGCGGACGATTATATCACCAAGCCGTTCAGCCAGCGCCTGCTGATCGCCCGGATCCGCGCGATCCTTCGACGCAGCGAACTGGTCCGAAGCGAGGTGGAAGCCCCGCCGCATGACAGTCAGCCGGACGCGATCCGGCGTGGCCGCCTGCTGATGGACCCGGCGCGCCATGCGGTGACCTGGGATGGCAAGCCGGTGTCGCTGACCGTTACCGAATTCCTGATCCTTGAAACGCTGGCACTGCGGCCCGGCGTGATCAAGACTCGCAACCAGTTGATGGATGCGGCCTACAACGACGACGTCTTCGTGGACGACCGCACGATCGACAGCCACATCAAGCGCCTGCGCCGTAAGTTCCGCGCAGCCGATCCGGACTTCGGCGCGATCGAGACGCTTTACGGCGCGGGCTATTCCTTCGCCGATGGCTGAACGGACGTCGCCTGAACGGTTGCCGCGCGAGCCGGGACCAGTCCGGCTGTTCTGGACCCGGCGCACATCGCTGACCGCGCGCATCCTGGCGGTGAACGTGATCGCGCTCGGGCTGATGGCGGGCAGCCTGTTCTACCTCGACAGTTACCGCAAGCAGCTGCTGGCGGAGAGGTTCCAGCTCGCCCGGACCGAGGCGGAGATCACTGCCGATGGCCTGGCCGAAACGCCCATCGGCGGTCGCCGCGCCCTGATCGAGCGGGTCAGCACCGATCAGGCCCTCCGGCTGAGGCTCTACAATTCCAAGGGCAAGCTGCTGATCGACAGCTTCGAACTGGCCGGGCCGACTTTCACGTTCGTCGATCCCACGCAGGAAGATTGGTACCAGCATGCCGCGCGGATGATCGATGCGGGGATGAACTACCTGCTCGGCACGCCACCGCTCGAACCCTATCGCGACCCGCCGGCAGAGCGCGCCGACGCCTGGCCGGAAGTCCTGCAAGCAGTCGCAACCGGCCAGACCATCGTGGTCCAGCGCGCCGCGCCGGATGAAACCCCCGTGATCAATGCGGCCGCCACGGTCGGTGCGCGCGGCGAAGTGCTGCTGGCGACCCGCAACGCCACCGATATCACCCAGTCGGTCCGCGATGCCCGCCAGACGCTGGTCATCGTGCTGGCGGTGACACTGATCATCTCGATCCAGTTGTCGCTGTTCCTGGCGCGGACCATTGTCCAGCCGCTGCGCACGCTGGTCCGCGCAGCCGTACGCGTGCGATTGGGCCGCGAGCGCGAGGTTGTGGTGCCGCGCCTGCCCGAACGGCGCGACGAGATCGGCCTGCTCGCCCGCGCGATTTCCGACATGACCACCGCATTGCGCCGCCGGATCGACGGGGTGGAAGCCTTCGCCGCCGATGTTGCCCACGAGATCAAGAACCCGTTGGCCAGCCTGCGCAGCGCGCTGGAAACGCTGGAGAAGGTCGATGATGCGCAGCTGCGCCGCGAGCTGACCGCGATTGCCGCGCACGATGTGCGCCGGATCGACCGGCTGGTGACCGAGATTGCCGAAGCCAGCCGGATCGACGCGGAACTGAGCCGCACCCAGTTCGTGCCGGTGGATCTGCTGGCATTGGCCGAGGGACTGGTGCGGGCCCGGATGGAGCGCGGCGGTAACGGCACCTGCCGGGTCACGGTCACCCCGGTTGATACCGGCCCGTGGGACGTTCCGGGCGATCCCGCACGGCTGGTGCGGGTACTGGAAAACCTGCTCGACAATGCGGTGTCGTTTTCGCCACCGGGGGGACATGTCGATGTGACGGTGGAGCACCTGTACGACCGGGTCGAACTGGCCGTGTCCGATGAAGGCCCCGGCATTCCGCCCGACGCGCGCGAAAAGGTGTTCGAACGGTTTCACTCGCTGCGCCCGTCGGGCGAGGATTTCGGCAGTCATTCCGGCCTGGGCCTGGCAATTGCCCGGACGATTGCCGAAGCGCATGACGGCACGCTGATCGCCACTGACCGCACTGACGGGCTAGGCGGCGCCCGCCTCGCGCTAAACCTGCCCTCGCTGGACGAGGAGGACGAGGAATGAGCCAGCTGCACCAGGCCAACTGCATCGCCATTCAGGGCCGCGCCGTGCTGATCGAGGGGCCACCGGGCAGCGGCAAGTCCAGCCTGGCGCTGGCCCTGATCGATCGCGGCGCGCAGCTGGTGGGTGACGACGGCGTGACGCTGATCCACCGTGCCGGACAGCTGATCGCCAGCCCGCCCCCGCACACGGCCGGGCTGATCGAGGTGCGCAATGTGGGGCTGCTGCCGTTCCCGACGGTGCATGACAGGCCCGTGGCGCTGGTGCTGACGCTCGATCCCGATGCCCCGCGCTTTGTCGAGCAGGCCGAACAGGCCGAGCGCGCTGGTGTGGCACTGCCGCTCGTGCGGCTCTGGCCCGACAGCCCGGTGCTGGCCCTGCGGGCCGAACTGGCGCTGGACCGCCATGGACTGATCGCGGACTGAACCCGCGTTTCCCCTTCCCTTTCGCGCTGCACCTGCCCACATAAGCAGCGCGATGCCCGATTCCTCCCCAACCCTCACCCGCCAGCGTGTGCTGCTGGTCACCGGCCTGCTTGGCGCGGGCAAGACCACCGCCCTGAAAGTGCTGGAAGATCTCGGCTGGGAAACGATCGACAACTTTCCGATCCGCCTGCTTGACCGCCTGATCGACAGCCCCGATGCGCCCGCGCCGGACTTGCGGCCACCACTGGCGATCGGGTTTGATTCGCGCACGCGCGGGTTCGATCCCAACAAGGTGATTGAACGCGTGAAGAGACTGGTCGGGCGCGAAGACCTGGAACTGACCACCCTGTTTCTGGATTGCGCCGGGCAGGAACTGGAGCGCCGCTACAACGAAACCCGCCGCCGTCATCCGCTTGCGCAGGATCTTCCGGCCGCTTCCGGCATCGCGGCAGAGCGCGAGACGATGGAGCCGCTGCGGCGCTGGGCGGACATGGTGATTTCCACCACCGACTTTACCAGCAACGACCTGCAACAGGCCATCCGCGAACGGTTTGGCCGCGATGCGCCGATGGGGACGACGGTCAGCATCACCAGTTTCGGCTTTTCGCGCGGGATGCCGCCAGTCGCCGATCTGGTGTTCGACATGCGCTTCCTGCACAATCCGCATTGGGACCCGGAACTGCGACCCCAGACCGGACGGGACGCGCCGGTGGGCGATTTCATCCGCAAGGATCCCGCGTTCGATGAAGCCTTCGGCCGCATTCGCGATCTGATCCTGCAACTGCTGCCGCGCTACCAGGCGCAGGGCAAAGCTTACGTCAACATCGCCTTTGGCTGCACCGGGGGACGCCATCGCTCCGTCTTTACCGCCGAACAGATGGCCGCGGCCTTGCGCGATGCCGGGTATTCACCCAGCGTCCTGCATCGCAACCTGTCTGCCCGCGCGGCCGATCTGGTGGAGGATCCATCCGGAAATCTGCGGCAGGCAGAGGCACTAAAGCGTTGACCGGCGGCAGGTTCAGCGTCATTCGGGACGGCCAAATTCCGGGCCGAATCGGCGGGTTGCAACAGCGGAGCGTCAGTTCAGCATGATCGGCATGATCCTTGTCACGCACGGCCGTCTGGCCGATGAGTTCGTGCATGCCATGCAGCACGTCGTGGGCCGGCAAGATGCCGTGGCGACGATCTGCATCGGTCCCAATGACGACGTGGAAGTGCGCCGGCGCGACATCGCCGATGCGATCCAGGCGGTCGACAGCGGCCAGGGCGTGATCATCCTGACCGACCTGTTCGGCGGCACCCCGTCCAATCTGGCCATTTCGCTGATGCAGGCGGGCAAGGTGGAAGTGATCGCGGGGATCAACCTGCCGATGCTGATCCGCCTCGCCAAGGCACGCGGATGCATGGACATCAAGGCTGCTTCCGCCGCTGCGCGCGATGCAGGCCGCAACTACATTACGATCGCGTCGGAGTTCCTCGGACAGGACGCGTAAATACCGTTGGGGGGGTGAGGGGGAATGACAGAGGCACGCGAAAGCGTTGAGATCGTGAACAATCGCGGGCTCCACGCCCGCGCCAGTGCCAAGTTCGTCAATGCCGTGGCCAAGTTGCCCGACGGGCTGACCGTCCGGGTGGCCAAGGACGGCAATGACGCCGCGGGCGGCTCCATCCTGGGATTGATGATGCTTGGCGCGGCCAAGGGCGACACGATCGACATCATCGTGGCCGGCGACGGTGCCGACATGGCGCTGACCAAGCTGGTGGGGCTTGTCAAGGACGGCTTCGGCGAGGACTGAGGCTTGACCCGCCGCCGCACGATCACCGGCTTTTCCAACCCTGCGGTCAAGCACCTGCGGGGACTGCGCGAAAAGAAGCACCGCAAGGCCGCCGGACAGTTTCTGGCCGAAGGGCTGCGGCTGCTGGCCGATGCGCGCGAATGCGGCAAGCTGCCGGAAATCCTGGTCATGGCCACCGGCCGGGAAGCACATCCGCTGCTGACCGCGCTGGAGGCCGACGTCCTGGCGGCGGGCGGCGAAGTGCTGGAAATGGACGAGGATATCCTCGCCAAGGTCACGGGCAAGGATAACCCGCAGGCCGTGGCCGGGGTGTTTGCCGAATTCGACACGAACCTGACCGCACTGGACCGGTCCTCCGCGAAAATCTGGCTGGTGGCACAGGCGCTGCGCGATCCGGGCAACCTCGGCACGATGCTGCGCACGGGCGACGCTGTTGGTGCAGGCGGGCTGATCCTGATCGATGACTGCGCCGATCCCTTCTCGGTCGAGGCCGTGCGCGCCAGCATGGGGGCGATTTTTACCCAGCAACTCGCACAGTCCCGCTGGGACGAATTCCTGCCCTGGCTGCGCAGCGGCGCGGGCCAGCTCGTCGCTGCCAGCCTGCGCGATGCCCAGCCCTATCGCGGCGCGCCCTATGCCGCGCCGTGCTTCCTGATGGTCGGCAACGAATCGCGCGGCCTGCCCGAAGACTACGAAATGGCCTGCGACCTGCGGGTCACGATGCCGATGAAGGGCCGCGCCGACAGCCTGAATGCCGCGGTCGCCGGGGCCGTGCTGGCCTATGAAGCACTGGCGGCACTGGACGACTGATCCGTTCAGCCAGCGATCAGGCGGCGCGGAATAGACCCCGCACCATGATCCGCTCCCTCACCCTCGCCGCCGCCGCGCTGTCTCTTTCCGCCTGCGCCCACGCTTCGGTCCCGCGCCATGCCGCGCTGCATGACACCGAATGGAAGATCGTGCGGATCGACGGCAAGCCCCCCGCCAGCCCACGCGCCGCGATTCGCTTCATGCGCGACCGCCTGAGCGCGACCGTTGGCTGCAATGGCCAGGGCGGCACATGGGTGATCGAGCAGGGCAAGCTGGTCGGCGGCCCCTACATGTCGACGATGATGTATTGCGAAGGCCTGATGGATCAGGAACGCGCATTGGCCGACCTGCTGGGTGCCAAACCGACCGTCGATGTGACACGCGGAACCCTGACCCTGCGGTCAAAAACACACGTGATCGAGGCGCGGCGGGTCAAGTAAGCCGGAACCCAAGAGATACCCCCCGCCCGCCCGGCCTGAGCTTGTCGAAGGACTACCTTTTCTTGGCGCGGGAAAGAAGGACAGTCCTGCGACAAGCTCAGGACGAGCGGAATTGGTGGCATTGCGTGTAATCGGGCGAGCGGACTGGCTTACGCAGCTTCGCCATCAGTCGACGGCAATGCCGGCTGAACAGCTTCCGCGTGATCATTATACCGCGAGGTCGCCTCGACCAGCGGAATATCCTCGATCTCGCGCTTGCCGATCTCGATCCCCTTGTCGCGCAGACGGCGGCCAGAGGTCATGACGTTGCGTTCGAAGCTGCCGACGAAATCGTTGTACTTGCGCACTGCACGTTCGAGCGAGGGGCCGACCGCCTTGAGGTGATCCGCCGCGACCGCAATCCGGTCATAGAGTTCACCGCCCATGCGGCCGATTTCCACGGCCTCGCGCGCCAGCTGATCCTGCTTCCACACCAGCGCCACGGTGCGCGCGATTGCCACCAGATTGGTCGGCGTGGCCAGCAGCACCTTGTTGCGGAAAGCAAAGTCCCACAGTTCCGGATCGTGTTCGAGCGCGGCGGCAACGAAGTGTTCGCCGGGGACGAACATCACGACGTAATCGGGCGCTTCCTCGAACTGGCTTTGATAGCTTTTTGCGCCGAGCGTCTGGACATGGTTGCGCATTGAGCGCGCGTGCAGGTCGAGGTGGCGCTTGCGCTCGCCCTCGTCATCGGCCTCGAACGCGGCCTGATAGGCGTTGAGCGAGACCTTGGCGTCGATCACCAGCTTCTTCTGGCCAGGCACGTGCACGATGGCATCGGGGCGCAGTCGGCCATCCTCGGTATCCAGCGAATGCTCCAGCTCGAAGTCGGTGTGCTCGGACAGCCCACACTGCTCCAGCACGTTCTGGAGCGCGCGCTCTCCCCAACGGCCGCGCGCCTTGGGGGCATTGGTCAGCGAGTTGCCCAGCCGCTGCGCCTCGCGCCGGACCTGTTCCTGTCCCTCGCGCAGCGACTGGATCAGGCCCTGCAGGTTGCCGAATGCATCGACCCGTTCCTTTTCCAGCTTCTGGACCTGTTCCTCATAACTCCTGAGGCGATCCCCGACTGGCTGGAGCAGCGCCTTGATCTTTTCCGCGCTCTTTTCCTCGGACACCGCCAGGCGTTCCTTGGCCTGCGCCAGCAGAGCTTCCTGCGCGCGTTCAAGGACTTTGGCCCCGGCGTTCTCGAATTCCTTTTTCAGCCCCTCCTGCGCGGCCAGCAGCAGGCGCTTCTGCTCCTCGAAATGCGCCGCGTTGGCGCGCAGGGTTGCCAATTCGCCCGCCAGCGTATCCCGGTTCTGACGCACGGCGGCGAGTTCATCCTGCATGGCATCGACCCGCTCCGCCCGCTCGCTCGCGGCAGCCAGATCGCGGATCGCGGCCTTGAACTTGTCATCCAGTTCGCGGCCCGCACCTTCGGCCTGCGCGAGCCGCGCGCGCAGATCCTGAACCGGGCGACTGGCCAGCAGCCAGCCCAGCAAAGCGCCCAGTGCGAGCGCGAAAACAACGATTACGACAATGACAAACGGCGAATCCACATCGGCCCCTATCTGGAACGAAATGTGAACCTAGCGTCAGTTCCCCGCCAGCACAACACCCGTTACGGTCAGGCGACCTTGCGCAGCTTGTCCAGCTTCTTCAGCGCCATCTGCCGCTTCAGGCGCGACAGGTGATCGATGAACAGCACGCCTTCGAGGTGGTCCATCTCGTGCTGGAGACAGGTGGCCATCAGGCCGTCCATGTCCTCTTCGTGGGTATTCCCGTCAATGTCCTGCCAGCGGGCGCGGATGCGCGCGGGGCGTTCGACTTCGGCGTAAATTTCCGGGACCGACAGGCACCCTTCCTGATAGACCGAGTGTTCTTCCGAAGGATCCAGGATTTCCGGGTTGATGAACACGCGCGGTTCGCGCTTGGTCGGCTGGTGGGTGTGGTGGTGCCCGCCGTGCGCGGTGCACACTTCGGGTTCGGCATCCGGATCGTCCGGTTGCAGATCGATCACCAGCACGCGAAGCGGCACGCCAACCTGAATCGCGGCGAGGCCGATGCCGGGGGCATCGTACATCGTCTCGAACATGTCCTCGACCAGCGTTTTCAGCTCGTCGTCGAACGTGGTGACGGGTTCGGACACCACTTTCAGGCGCGGGTCGGGAACTTCGATGATTTCACGGATAGCCATAAGGGGCCAGATAGGGGCGTTACGCCCGAATCTCAAGCCGTCGACTTAGGCGCCCCCTCAGGCCACCGGCCGCCGCGCGCGCAGCGCCTGCGCCAGCGTGCCTTCATCGAGGTAATCGAGCTCTCCGCCCACCGGCAGGCCATGGGCCAGCTGGGTAATCCGCACCGGATAGCCTTCCAGCCGCTCGGCAATGTAGTGCGCGGTGGTCTGCCCCTCCAGCGTGGCATTCATCGCCAGCACCACTTCATCGATCCCGCCCTGCGAAACGCGCTGGATCAGCTGGCCGATGGTGAGATCTTCGGGCCGGACGCCTTCCAGCGCGGAAAGCCGCCCGCCCAGCACGTGATAGCGCCCGGTGAACAGCCGCGCCCGGTCCAGCGCCCAGAGGTCCGCGACATCCTCCACCACACAGAGCGAGCGCGCATCGCGGCGCGGATCGGCGCAGATCGCGCACGGGTTGGTGGTATCGACATTGCCGCAGGTGTCACATTCAACCAGCGTGCCGCGCACCGCGTCGAGCGCGTCGAGCAGTTGCACCAGCGAGGTTTCGCGCCGCTTGATCAGCCACAGCACAGCCCGCCGGGCCGAGCGCGGGCCGAGGCCGGGGAGCCGCGACAGGGCGGAGGTCAGCGTTTCGATCTCTTGCGATGCCATCGCCCGACAGATAGGGCACAGGCCGGAAAACGGAAAGCCACCAATGTCCTCGAAATTGCGCATCATCTTCATGGGAACCCCGGATTTCGCCGTCCCGGCGCTGGTCGCACTGGTCGAGGCGGGGCACGAGATCGCGTGCGTCTATTCCCAGCCGCCGCGCCCGGCGGGCCGGGGCAAGCAGTTGCAGCCCTCCCCCGTCCAGCGCGAGGCCGAGGCGCGGGGAATTGCTGTGCGTCATCCCGTGTCGCTGAAGGGCGCGGAGGAGCAGGCCGCGTTTGCCGCGCTCAACGCCGATGTGGCGATCGTTGCCGCCTATGGCCTGATCCTGCCGCGCGCGGTGCTGGATGCGCCGCGCCACGGCTGTATCAACATCCACGCCAGCCTGCTGCCGCGCTGGCGGGGTGCGGCGCCGATCCAGCGGGCGATCCTGGCTGGGGATACCGAAACCGGCGTGACGATCATGCAGATGGAAGCCGGTCTGGATACCGGGCCGATGCTGGCGGAAGTCCGCACGGCTGTGGACGGCAAGACGGCGGGCGAACTGACAGCGGAACTGGCGGAACTGGGCGGACGGCTGCTGCTGGACGTGCTGGCCGACCTGCCCGCACATCCGCCCCGGCTCCAGCCGGATGACGGCGTGACCTATGCCGCAAAGATCGACAAGGCCGAGAGCCGGCTGGACTTTACCCGCGCTGCTGCTGAAGTGGAGCGTCAGGTCCGCGCCTTTGCACCCGCGCCGGGGGCGTTTTTCGAGCTGGACGGCGAGCGGTATCGGGTGCTGGCGGCAGAAGTCGTGAACGGCTCTGGCAAACCCGGCGAAACGCTGGACGATCAACTGACCATCGCCTGCGCCGAGAGCGCGATCCGCCCCGTCCTGATCCAGCGCGCCGGCCGCCCGGTGATGGACCGCGCGGCGCTGCTGCGCGGACGGGCGATTCCCGCCGGGACGGCCCTCGCTTGACCCGCTTTGCGCTCACGCTGGAATTCGATGGCACGCCCTTCATGGGCCTGCAACGGCAAGCGCATGGCCCCTCCGTGCAGCAGGCGGTGGAGGATGCCGCCCATGCCGTGACCGGCGAAGACATCATCATGCACGCGGCCGGACGTACCGACGCGGGCGTCCACGCCCTCGCCATGCGCGCGCATATCGATGTGGCCAAGGACATTGCCCCGTTCCGGCTGATGGAGGCGCTGAACGCGCACTTGCGCCCCGCCCCGGTCGCCGTGCTGGCCTGCGCAGTCGTGGCGGATGACTGGCACGCACGGTTTTCCTGCACGGGCCGCGAATACCTCTATCGCATCGTCAACCGCCGCGCGCCGCTGACGCTGGAACGCCAGCGGGCCTGGCAGGTTTCGCAACCGCTGGACGCGGAAGCGATGCACCGCGCCGCACAGGCGCTGGTCGGGCGGCACGATTTCACTACGTTCCGCTCCGTTCATTGCCAGTCGGCCAGTCCGGTCAAGACACTGGACCGTCTGGCGGTCGAGCGCGTGGGCGATGAAGTGCGCATCCATGCCGCCGCGCGCAGTTTCCTGCACCACCAGGTTCGCTCGATGGTCGGCTGCCTGACGCTGGTCGGCATGGGTCGCTGGCGCGAGGAACAGGTTGGCGAAGCTCTCGCCGCGCGCAACCGGAAGGCGCTGGGCCTCAACGCGCCGAGCGATGGGCTTTACTTCACCAAGGCGCTTTACCCCGGCGAGTGACAGGTTAGGTTGCAATCTGAAACGCCGCACAACGCGGCAGGATTCGGGAGACAACCATGACTTTCACGGGCCAGCAGCTCACCACCCAGCTTGACGCCGATGGCACGCTGACCGTCCAGCTGAACGACCACAGTTGGGATGCGCCGACCGGCAGCCAGGTGCTGATCAAGGTGGAGGCGACCCCGATCAACCCGTCGGACCTGGGCCTGCTGTTCGCTTCCGCCGATACCGACAACGCGGTCTATACCCCCGGCAAGGTCGTGGCGAAGATGCCCGACGCCGCCACCCGCGCGTTCAAGGCACGCCACGGCATGGCGATGCCGGCGGGCAACGAGGCGGCGGGAATCGTCGTCGCGGCGGGTGACGCGCCGGCCGCGCAGGCGCTGATGGGCAAGCGCGTGGCCTGTGTGCCGGGCACCGCCTATGCGACCTATGCCACGTGCGATGCCAGCATGGCCTTTGCCGTGGATGACGGCGTCAGCGCCGAACAGGCCGCGTCCAGCTTCGTCAATCCGATGACCGCGCTGGGCTTTACCGAGACGATGAAGCTGGAAGGCTTCACCGGCCTGGTCCACGCCGCCGCCGCATCGAACCTGGGACAGATGCTGGTCAAGATCTGCCTTGAGGACAACATTCCGCTGGTCAACATCGTGCGCAGCGAAGCGCAGGTGAAGCTGCTGAAGGACCTGGGCGCAACCCACGTGCTCAACATGACCGATGCCGACTTCATGCCCAAGCTGATCGACGCGATTGCCGAAACGAAGGCGATGCTGGGCTTTGACCCCATCGGCGGCGGCACGCTGGCCGGGCAGATCCTGACCGCGATGGAGGCTGCCGCCAGCCGGGGCGCGGCGTTCAGCCGTTATGGCTCGTCCGAACCCAAGAAGGTCTACATCTATGGCGCGCTGGACATTGGCCCGACGATCCTGAACCGCGCTTTCGGGCTGACCTGGGATCTGGCGGGCTGGCTGCTGACCCCGTTCATGATGAAGGCTGGCCCGGAAGTGGTCGGCCGGATGCGCGCGCGGGTGATGAAGGACCTGACCACCACGTTCGCCAGCCACTACAAGGCGCATGTCTCGCTGGAGGAAATGCTGACCAAGGCCGCCGTCAGCGAATACAACGCCCGCCGCACGGGCGAGAAGTATCTGGTGACGCCGAACGGCTAATCCTGCTTGGCGGAGAGGCGGCGGAACCAGTCGAGGATCGCCGCCTCGCCCCGGCTATCGGCATTGCGCCAGCCTTGCGCGTCGCGGCGCGAATTGCGCGCAGCGCCATCCGGGCCAATCACGAACATCGCGGGCGTGCCGCGCATCCGCTTCACACCGTACCGGGCGATCAGGTCGAGGTTTCGGCCATTACCGGTCTGCGGCACGCCGACATCGATGAAGGTGACGCTGAACCGCGCGCCGAACTCATCGCGGAATGCCGGGCTGGTCAGCACTTTGGCAAGGCCCGTGCTGTCATGGCACCAGTCACCGCCGAACACGATCACGGCAGACCGGCCAGTGCGCGCCGCTTCCGCCAGCGCCGCGTCCAGATCGGCGCGGGCGTCGGCAGCGGCGGGATAATAGGCCGATTGTTCAGCCGGCGTCGAAGCGGCCCATGCGGATGCGCCGGGCACAACCAGCGCCAGCAGCAGCGCGGGCGCCAGTCGGCGGAGCATTAGCCCCGCCCGACCACGCTTTCCGGCAGGTCCTGCCCGAAGACGCGCTGATAGTATTCCGCCACCAGCATCCGTTCCGTCTCATCGCACTTGTTGAGGAACGAGAGGCGGAAGGCGAAGCCCGGATCCTTGAAGATCGCGGTGTTCTGCGCCCAGGTGATGACCGTGCGCGGGCTCATCACGGTGGAGATATCGCCGTTGATGAAGCCCTGGCGGGTCAGGTCAGCGACCTTGACCATGTTGCTGACGACGTTGTCGGACACGCCGTCAACCTTCTTCAGCACGATTTCGCTTTCGACCGCGGCCGGCAGATAGTTCAGCCCGACGACGATGTTCCAGCGGTCCATCTGGCCCTGGTTGATCGCCTGCGTCCCATGATAGAGCCCGCTGGTGTCACCCAGGCCAACCGTGTTGGCGGTGGCAAACAGGCGGAAATACTTGTCCGGGCGGATCACGCGGTTCTGGTCAAGCAGGGTCAGCTTGCCTTCGGTTTCCAGCACGCGCTGGATCACGAACATCACGTCCGGGCGGCCCGCGTCGTATTCGTCGAACACCAGCGCGACCGGATGCTGCAGCGCCCAGGGCAGCAGGCCTTCGCGGAATTCGGTGACTTGCAGGCCATCGCGCAGCACGATCGCATCGCGCCCGATCAGGTCGATACGGCTGATGTGCGCGTCAAGGTTGATGCGGATGCACGGCCAGTTCAGGCGCGCGGCGACCTGTTCGATATGGGTCGACTTGCCCGTGCCGTGATAGCCCTGCACCATCACGCGGCGATTGAAGGCAAAGCCCGCCAGGATTGCCAGCGTGGTGTCCGGATCGAACACATAGCTGTCATCGCGGTCAGGCACGCGTTCATCGGCAATCGAGAAGGCCGGAACCTTCATGTCGATATCGATCCCGAACGTCTCGCGCACATCGAGTTCGATGTCCGGCGCGGGCAGCACGGTCTTGTTGCGGGTGTCGAGCTGTTCGGTCGTGGTCTGTGTCATCGCACACAAGCGCCTATACGCGCGCGGGCAGTCCTGCAATACGGATTAGATTGCAAAACACGACTCAATGTCCTGCCGGGAGAGAGCACAAGCCCATGTACGAGTTGTCCGTCACCCGCCTGATCGCCGCCCCGCCCGCCAAAGTTTGGGATGTGCTGACGAACCGCATGGGCGAATGGTGGTGCCCCCGCCCCTGGCGCGCCGAAGTGGAGCGGATGGACCGGGCTGCCGGCGGGCAATCGCTGATCGTGATGCACGGCCCGGACGGCGAAGTGAACCGCCACCCCGGCTTCATCGCCGCTTGGGACGAAGGGCGCCGCTTTGCCATGACCGATGCCATCACGGGCGATCTGGAACCTGCCGGTCCCTTCATGCTGGGCATCTGGGAAGTCGAGGCCGAAGGCTCCGGCACCCGCTACACCGCCCGCGCCCGCCACTGGACGCCGGAAAGCATGGCCCATCACAAGGAAATGGGGTTCGCGGAAGGCTGGGGCATCTGCGCCGACCAGTTGCAGGCGCTGTGCGAAGGGGCCTGAAGCCTCAGGCGAACGCAGCCGCCTTGCGCAGCAACTGATAGGCTTCGACCACTTTCTGCAGCTGTTTTTCGAAACTGCGGTCGCCGCCGTTCCGATCCGGGTGATATTCGCGCACCAGCGCGGAATAGCGACTGCGCAGCATCGAGCGGTCCGAATCGAGCGGCAGCCCCAGCACGTCGAGCGCCTTGCGCTCATCCGGCGTTACCGCCCGGCCGTCCTTGCGCTGGGCCGGGCGGCGCGCGCGGGCGCGGGCGCTGATTGCTTCCAGCGGGTCGGCAAAGTCGGCCCAGCGCGGGGCCGAATCGATCCCCGCAGTCGGGCTGAACGCGCGGGTTTCCCGCTCCCACCCGTGGACCGGAGACTGCGCGCGCAGGATTTCCTCCTGCGTCATGCCCTCAAACCAGTCATACCCGGCGTTGAATTCACGCACGTGATCCAGGCAGAACCAGCGGTAATCGCCCGGCCCGTCAAAGCTGGAGCCGCGCGGACCGGGCGCGCGGAATTCCCCTGCCTCCTGGCAGCCCGGCCGGTCGCAGCCCCGGCCCGCGCCGCCAACGCGGCCATGAAAGCGGTCATGTCTCACAGCGCTTCCACATGGCGATTGTTCCGCTAGAAAGGAAGCCATGAAAGGCCCCCTTGCACTCGAAATGGAAACGCTGCTGACCGCCGCGTTTCAGCCCACGCACCTTGCCGTGATCAACGACAGCGCTACCCACCGCGGCCACACCGGCGATGACGGTTCGGGCGAATCGCACTTCACGGTGGAGATCGAAAGCGCCGCCTTTGCCGGGCAGTCACGCCTTGCCCGCCAGCGCATGGTCAACGCCGCGCTGGGCGACATTCCGGGACAGCGGGTCCACGCCCTCGCCATCAAGGCGCGCGCACCGGGAGAGTAGCGATGGCGATCCTGACCACGATCCAGCCGGTTTCGCACAACCTGGGCGCGTTCACCGTGCGCCGGGTGCTGCCATCGCCGGGACGGATCATGGTCGGGCCGTTCATTTTCGTCGACCAGTTCGGCCCGGCTGAACTGCCGCCCGGTCAGGGCATGGACGTGCGCCCGCATCCGCACATCGGCCTCGCCACCGTCACCTGGCTGTTTGAGGGCGCGATCAACCACCGCGACAGCCTGGGCACATTCGCCACGATCCGCCCCGGCCAGGTCAACCTGATGACGGCAGGCCGCGGGATCGTCCATTCAGAGCGCGGCCTGCCGGAAGAAGCGCATCGCCCCACCCGGCTCTACGGGATGCAGACGTGGCTGGCCCTGCCCGACGGGCAAGAGGAAATCGCCCCCGCGTTCGAAGCGCACCGCGACCTGCCGCTGGTGGAGGATGGCTGCGCCAGCGCGCGCGTCATCATGGGCACACTGTGGGGCAAGAGCGCCCCCACCACCCAGCATTCGCCTACGATCTATGCCGAAGTGCTGCTCGCCCCCGGCGGTGCGCTGCCCATCGAGGCCGAGGCAGAGGAACGCGCGGTCATGCTGGTGGGCGGCGAGGCCACGCTGGACGGCCAGCCCCTCATCCTGTTCACGCTGGCGGTGCTCGCCCCCGGCGCCGTCTTGCGCCTGACCTCCGAACGCGGCGCGCGGGTCATGCTGCTGGGCGGCGCGGCGCTGGGGAGCGAGCGGCACGTCTGGTGGAATTTCGTCTCCTCATCGCGCGACCGGATCAGGCAGGCGCGCGAGGACTGGACCGGCGGACGCTTTCCCAAAGTGCCAGGGGACGAGGACGAATTCATTCCCCTGCCGCAAGTGCCCTTGACCAACAGCGACTGATCGCTCCACCCTGCCGTTCAAACGGATAACAGGGAGATTGGAATGACCGAGGCAGCCAAGACCGCATGGATCACGGGTGCGTCCTCAGGGATCGGCGCGGCGCTGGCGCGGGCCTATGCGGCGCGCGGGTATCGGGTGATCCTGTCGGGCCGCAATCAGGCGGCGCTGGATGCGGTTGCCGCGCAGTGCCCCACCGAATCGCTGGTCCTGCCGTTCGAGGCGGCGGATTTTGATGCCGCCCGTGCTGCCGCCGATACTGCGTGGGACTGGTCGGGCGGGATCGACGTGCTGGTCAACAACGCCGGCATTTCACAGCGCTCGCTGGCGATCGACACCGACTTTGCGGTCTATCAGCGGATGATCGACGTCGATCTGCTCGGCCCGATTGCGCTGACGCAAGCGCTGCTGAAGCGGATGGCGGGGCGGGGGACCGGTCAGATCGTGATGATTTCCAGCCTCGCGGGCAAAGTCGGCTCGCCGCTGCGCTCGGCCTATTGCGCGGCCAAGCACGGGCTGATCGGCTATGCGGATTCGCTGCGGATCGAACTCAGCGCCCATGGCATCAGCGTCATTGGTGTAACCCCTGGCTCGATCCGCACCGATGTGTCGCGCAACGCCGTCACTGCCGACGGATCGCGGCGCGGGGAAAGCGATGAAGCCATCGACACCGGGATCGACCCGGACGATTTCGCCGCGCGAATGCTGGCCGCAATCGATGCGGGCGAACGCGAAGTGGCCATTGCCGAACACGGCATGGAACAGTGGATCGCGCAGGAACGCCGCACGCCAGAAGCGCTGTTCGACAAGATGATCGAATCCTTCAACGCCGGCTATGCCGCGAAAATGGGCGTGACCGCGCGATGACCGGGTATATCAGGCTGGAACAGCAGCGCGTCCGCCTCGCCAACGGGATCGAACTGGACGTCGTGGACACCGGCCCGCGCGATGGGCCGGTGCTGATCTTTCTCCACGGTTTTCCGGAAAGCCACCGCACCTGGCGCCACCAGATCGCGCACCTGTCAGGCCGGTATCGCTGCATCGCGCCGGACCAGCGCGGCTATCGCGGGACGTCCAAGCCTGAAGGCGTGGAAAACTATACCCCTGACAAGCTGATCGGCGACGTGTTCCTGCTGGCCGATGCGCTGGGCGTGCAGCATTTCACCATCCTGGGTCACGACTGGGGTGGCGCGATTGCCTGGGGCGTGGCGCTGACCGGGCAGGCCAATGGCCGCGTCACCCGCGCGGTGATCGCCAATGCGCCCCACCCCACGATCTTCCCGCGCTTGCTTTACACCAACCGCGTCCAGCGCGCCGCCAGCCAGTATTTCCGCGATTTCCGCGACACCGCGAACGATGAACTGGTGCGCCAGCACGGCCTTGGCGCGCTGTTGCTGAAAGCGTTTGGCGGGCGCGACGAATCCCCCGCGCTGGAACCGGAAGAGCGCGAGGCGCTGCTGGCCGACTGGGCCAATCCCGATGCCGCCATCGCCATGCTCAACTGGTATCGGGCCAGCCCGATGGAAGTGCTGGACATGGACGCGCCCTATGAACTGCCGGCCGGGTGGAAGCCCTACCCCATCCCGCAGCTGACGATCCCGACCATGGTGATCTGGGCGCTGGACGACCACGCCCTGCCGCCGGAAAACCTCGACGGGATGGACCAGATCATCGACGATCTGACCGTGGTGAAAGTACCCGATTGCGGCCACTTCGTGCCATGGGAAGCCCCCGCCGCGGTCAATGCCGCGCTGGACGGCTTCCTCGCCCGGACCGCCGATGTCGGCTGACACCGCCGCCACACCGACGCGCCCGTCGCTGCTGCGCAATCACGGCGGCGGGCATGCGCCGGTCAGCTATCTGGAACTGTTCTTCGATCTGGTGTTCGTGTTCGCGATCACCCAGCTGTCGCACACGCTGCACCATCACCTTGGCTGGCACGGCCTGCTGGAAGGCGTGGTGATGTTCCTGGCGGTGTGGTGGGGCTGGATCTACACCACCTGGGTTACCAACTGGGCCAATCCGAACCGGCTGCCCGTGCGGCTGATCCTGCTGGCGGTGATGCTGTGCAGCCTGCTGTTGGCCGTCGCCATTCCCGGCGCGTTCGGGGACAAGGGCCTGCTGTTCGCGGGCGGCTATGTCGCGCTGCAACTCGGGCGCTCCACCGCAATGGCCGTGCTGTTTCGCCGCGAAGGGTCGGCCCGGATGCGCAACATGGCGCGGATCGCGGCGTGGTTCGCGGCCTCTGCCCCGCTGTGGCTGGTGGGCGCGCTGGCCGATGATCCGAACCACCGGATCGCATGGTGGCTGGCCGCGCTGGCGATCGAATACGCCGGGCCAATGCTGATGTTCCCGGTGCCGGGGCTAGGCAAGTCAAAGGGCTCGGACTGGGACATTTCCGGCAGCCACATGGCCGAACGCTGCTCGCTGTTCATCATCATCGCACTGGGCGAAGGGATCGTCGTCACGGGGTCGAGCGTCGCCGGGGCCGAACTGGTGGACGGCGGCCTGCTCGGCGCGCTGGGGGTCGCCTTTGCCGGTTCAGCGCTGATGTGGTGGCTTTATTTCGATCTGGGGGCGGAGCGCGGCGCACAGCTGATTTCCGGCAATGCCGACGTCGGACGCCTCGCCCGCAACGCCTATACTTATCTGCACATGCCCATCGTGCTGGCGATCATCATCTGCGCGGTGGGCGATGCGCTGCTACTGGAACACTGGGACGAACCGGCGGGCCGCGATCTGGTGCTGGTCCAGACCGGCGGGCTGGTGCTGTTCATCGGCGGGCTGGCCGCGTTCAAGCGCTTTGCCAACACCATCCGCAACTTCCCGCTATCGCACGGCGTGGCCATGATCCTGTTCGCGCTGCTGGGCGCGGCGGCATGGTTCACCCCGATCCGCTCGGTCGAATTCGCCGGCTGGGGCGTGGCCATCCTGCTGCTGACGGCGGTGTGGGAATGGGTATCCTATCACGGCGGCTGGGCCGAACGGATGGAAGCCATCGGCATCCCCTACCCCAAACGCGCCTACGAGCGCTTCGAAGCGCGCCGGGCGAAGCGGGATGGGGATTAGGGTCGGTGTCGGCGACTGGTGATGTTTGCACGGTCGGTTTACAAACAACCCCCTAAACCCGCCAATCAATACTCGCCCCATGCGGATGGGCGCGGGCGAGCATCACCGGCTCGCCATCGTCCGGCCAGAGGCGCACGACCAACTCGTGCAAGTGAACCGTGCGATTGGCCTCCAGCGCAATCCACGCCAACGGGCGGTCCGGCGTGGCGCGCGCGCCGGCGGCTTCCATCGCGGCGGTGACGCGGGCCTGCTGGTCGGCGGGGACGTATTGCCAGACGATGGAATGCATCAGCACCCGCGTCGTGCCGGGGGCTTGCGGGCGGGCGAGTTGCGCCTCGACAAAATCGGCGGCGTTCATCCGCACCAGATCGGGCGGCGAACGGCCCGCCTCGGCAATCGCGGCGGCCATCCGTTCGAACCGGACGGTGTGTTCGGGCCAGATATAGGCCTTCAGCCGCAGCGCCTGCGCCGGGTCGGTCAGGTCCACCGGCGCAACGTCGCAGCCTTTGGTGGAGGCGATCTTGATGGCGCGGTCCGGCGGCGGATTGCCCTGCCAGTCAGGCCGGAACGCCATCGCCCCCGGCACCGGCCCCACCTGCACCCCGCCCAGATCATAGTGATAGCGGTCCAGCATCAGGTTAATCCCCGCGCTCGATCCGATTTCCAGACACTCGAAGCGCGGCGGCAGGCCCTGCTCCGCCAGCCACGGCATCGCGGCGATGAAATTGGCCGAGCGCCCCGCCTCGTTGGTCTGCGGCGGACCGTCCAGCCAGGGCAGCAGCGCGGCTTCGTGGTTGTGAATCGCCGCCGCGATGATGGCGACATCATCGGCGCCGGGCTGGTCGTCATAGATCGCCGCCAGTGCCGGTTCGGCGCCGCTCAGGTGCAGGGCATGCAGCCCGCCCGCCAGCCGCAGCGGCAGGGCATCGGCCAGCGGCGCGCCGGTCCAGCCGCGCACGGTGTCGAGCAGCTGCCCGCCCTCGCCCCGGTCCAGCAATTGCCCCACCGCCGCGCAGATCCGCGCGGTGATCGGCGCCCCGGCCTTGGCGCAGTATGCCACCTGATTCCCGAACGCGGTTCGGGCTGCTTCCGCGCCGGTCGCATTGATGTCGATAGGCTGGTATTTGTCCTGCATCCGCCACTCCTTGCCCTTTGCGCCCATGCCGCCTAAACGCCGCCCGTTATGACCTGTCCGCTCACTTTCGCCATCCCCAAAGGCCGCATTCTTGACGAGGCGCTGCCGCTGATGGCGCGTGCCGGTGTGGTGCCCGAACCGGGCTTCCACGACAAGTCCAACCGCGCCCTGTCTTTCGCCTGTGAAAACAGCGACATGCGCCTGATCCGCGTGCGCGCGTTCGACGTTGCCACGTTCGTCGCGCACGGCGCGGCGCAGTGCGGAATCGTGGGCTCTGACGTGGTGGAAGAATTCGCCTATCCGGACCTCTACGCCCCGGTCGATCTCGACATCGGCCACTGCCGCCTGTCGGTGGCGGAACCGGTCGGCCCCGGCGAAGACCCGGCGCGGGTCAGCCACCTGCGCGTGGCCAGCAAGTATCCCAACCTCACCCGCCGCCATTTTGAACGCATGGGCATTCAGGCCGAGGTGGTGAAACTGAACGGCGCAATGGAATTGGCCCCCGGTCTGGGCCTTGCCAGCCGGATTGTCGATCTGGTCTCCACGGGCCGCACGCTGAAGGACAACGGACTGGTCGAAACCAGCACGATCCTGCAAATTTCTGCCCGCCTGATCGTCAACCGCGCGGCGCTGAAAACGGATGAGCGCGTCGCCGCGCTGGTGGACCGCTTCCGCGCCCTGGTGGCAGCCTGATGTTGCGGCTGAAGACCAGTGAGGCCGGGTTCGAACAGGCGTTTCGGCGCCTGGTGCAAGACCGCCGCGAAAGCGACGAGAACGTCTCGCGCGACGTCTCGCTGATCCTTGCCGACGTGCGCCAGCGCGGCGATGCGGCGCTGGCTGAACTGACCGCGAAGTTCGACGGCCACACCCTCGCCTCCGACGACGACTGGCGCATCCCGCTCGACGCCTGCCGCGCCGCCTTCGACGAGTTGAAGCCAGACCTGCGCGCCGCGCTGGAACTCGCCGCCCAGCGCATCCGCGCCTATCACGAAGCGCAATTGCCGGCCGACCGCGATGAAACCGACGCCGCCGGGGTCCGCCTCGGCGCGCGCTGGCGGGCGGTCGATGCCGCTGGCCTCTACGTTCCGGGGGGCCGCGCGGCTTATCCCTCCTCGCTGCTGATGAACGCGATTCCGGCCAAGGTCGCCGGGGTGGAGCGTCTGGTCGTCGTCACCCCGACTCCCAAGGGCGTGGTCAATCCGCTGGTCCTCGCCGCCGCTTATCTTGCGGGCGTCGATGAAGTGTGGCGCATCGGCGGCGCACAGGCCGTTGGCGCGCTGGCCTATGGCACGCAGCGGATCAAGCCGGTCGACGTTATCACCGGCCCCGGCAACGCCTGGGTCGCCGAAGCCAAGCGCCAGCTTTACGGCGTGGTCGGCATCGACATGGTCGCCGGGCCCAGCGAAATCCTGGTGATTGCCGATGGCCAGAATGACCCGGACTGGACCGCCGCGGACCTGCTCAGCCAGGCCGAGCATGACCCGTCTGCCCAGTCGATCCTGATCACCGACGATCCGCTGTTCGCCGATACCGTGGCCGACCGCGTCGGCGTGGAACTGGCCATGCTGCCGACCGCGCGGGTCGCGACGGAAAGCTGGAACACCCACGGCGTCATCATCGAAGTCGCCAGTCTGGCCGAAGCGCCCGCGCTCGCCAACGCGCTGGCGGCGGAGCACGTCCAGCTGGCTGTGGCCGATCCGCAGCCGCTGATGGACGCGATCCGCCATGCCGGATCGGTGTTCCTGGGCCGCATGACCCCCGAAGCGGTCGGCGATTATGTCGCCGGCCCCAACCACGTTCTTCCCACGGGCCGCCGCGCGCGGTTCTCATCCGGCCTCTCGGTACTCGATTTCATGAAGCGGACCAGCTTCATCCAGCTGGACGAGGCCGCGCTGCGCGCGATCGGCCCCGCCGCGATCGAGTTGGCCGACGCCGAAGGCCTGCCCGCGCACGCCCGTTCGATCGAAGTGAGACTAGGCATATGAAACCCCACAACAGCGCCACCGCCAAGGCCCGCGCCGCATCGCGGCTGGCCGCCGTGCAGGCGCTTTACCAGCTGGATATGGAAGCGACCCCGCTGCCCAGCCTGCTCGACGAATTCCACCGCCACCGGTTGGGCGCGGAGATCGAGGGCGACCAGTATGCCGAAGCGGAAAGCGCGTTCTTCGACGATCTGGTCAAGGGCGCGGTCGCCCGCCGCGACGAGATCGACACGCTGCTTTCCAGCAAGCTGGCCGATGGCTGGAAGCTGGAGCGGCTCGACAAGACCATGCTCCAGATCCTGCGCGCGGGCGCTTACGAGTTGATGGCTCGCCCCGATGTGCCGACCGGGACCGCGATCAGCGAATATGTCGACGTCGCCCACGCCTTCTTCGAGGCGCGTGAGGCGAAGTTCGTGAACGGCCTGCTCGACGCTGTGGCAAAGGCCGTGCGCTGAGCGCCGAAAGCGCCTTCATCGCTGCCTTGCGGGCCATTGCCACGCACCCCGCCGCGCGCGGCCTGAACGACGATGCCGCCGTGCTGGATGTCGGCGGCGAAACGCTGGTGCTGACCCACGATACGATGGTCGAGGGCGTGCACTTCCTCCCGGAGCAAGACCCGGCGGACGTCGCGTGGAAGCTGGTCGCCACGAACATGTCGGATCTGGCCCCCAAGGGCGCGCAGCCACTGGCGGTGCTGCTCAGCTATCAGCTGGGCCGGGATGACGCGGCGTTTCTGGACGGACTTCAGGCCGCGCTCCGGCACTATGGCGATGCCGCCTTGCTGGGTGGTGATACAGTCCGCGCGCCGGGGCCGCAAAGCGTCGGCCTGACGGCGATTGGCCGTGCGACCCACCGCCCGGTGCCATCGCGCGGCGGCTCGGCAGCTGGCGATGCGCTCTGGATCACCGGCCCGGTCGGCGCGGCGATGCTGGGATTTGAGGCGCTTCAGGCCGGAACCGGCGATTCCAGCGCCTATCGCCGTCCCTCGGCCCTGCTGACCGAGGGACAGCTGCTCGCGCCGCTGGTGAGCGCAATCATGGACGTATCGGACGGTGTGCTGCTTGACGCCAGCCGCATGGCCGATGCCTCTGGCGTGACCATCGCGATCGACCGCATGGCCGTGCCGATTGCCACGCCCGAAGATCGCCGGGACGAGGCACTGCGCTGGGGCGATGACTATCAGCTGCTGTTCACCCTTCCCGCCGGAGTCTTGCCTCCCTGCCCCGCATTTCGCATCGGCACAGTGCTGCAACGACAAGGCGCGCCAATCCTGCTGGACGGCGCGCCTGTTTCGGGCCGGTTAGGCTATGAACACGGCTAATCCTTGAGCGCGCTGCAATCCACGCCGCGCGCTTCCAGCAGCGGCTTCATTTCGCGATAGGCGTAACGGGTCAGGTGGTTCGGCACTTCCGGATAGAGGTGGTGCACCACGTGATACTGCATCCCCATCGACAAGTAGTGGCCGATCCAGGTCTTGAACACGCGGGTGTTGTCATACCGCCCGGTGCCGGTGCGCGGATGGTGCGGCGCCCAGCTCAGCCAGAAGCGGATATAGGACAGGCCGATATGGCGCGGCAGCCACCACAGCAGCGCCACTTCCATCGCATAGCCAGACCAGGCCATCGCGAAGAAGAACGCCATCGAGCCAAGCTGAAGGATCATCGTGTCGCGCAGCGCCGCCTTGGCCGCAGGCGTGCCGATCCGTTCCAGGATGCGCTTGTAGTGGTGGATCGATCCGTCCACGCCCGGCTGACGGTTCAGCCAGGTCTTGTACCAAGCGGAATACTTGCCCGGCGCGGCATCCGTGTAATCCGGGTCTTTTTCCGGGTCGTTGGTGTAATAGTGGTGATGCAGGTGCATCATCCGGGCCATGCTGAACGGGAAGATCAGGATGATCGTCGCGACCTGTCCCACCGCCTCGTTCCAGAACCGCTCCTTGGTGCCGGGACGGCCGATGTTGGAATGCATCGCCTCATGGCTGGTGATATAGCCGCCGGCGGCAAACACGGTGCTGGCGATGAACCCGACCCACAGCGGCAGCACATCCATCATCCCCAGCGGCCAGAACGCCAGCCACAGGGCAAAGCAACCCAGCGTGATGACTGTATAAGGCCACATCTTCTTCGGATCGGAAGTATACTTGCGCGCGATCGCGCGTTCCTGCTGCAGCAGCGTGCGGCGGGTATGGGCATCCAGTTCGTTGCCTGCACCCAGTGGGATAGCCGGGGCATCACCCGCACCGGGAGCGAGGGCAACCGCAGGCTGGAGCGTCGTCATCTCGTTCATAACCAGCGCCCCCGCAGCGTTGCATAGAGTCCCCACGGCGCGCCGATCAGCAGCCCGAACATGACCGGGCTGAGCCCCCAGGGGGCGGAGACCTGCCAGTATTCAAGCATCTGCGCGATGAGCGGAGCAATGAAGCCGATTCCGAACAGGAACGGCATCCAGTAGAAGAGCTGTTTGATCGCCGTGGTCATAAAGGTTAACTTCTCATAAACCTTTGTGGCTGGCAAGAATCCTTGATTCAGAAGCCGTTCCGAAACGGAACGCAGCCGTCGAAACGCAGCATTACGCGGCGTCAGCGCGGTATTTTCTAAACCATTGCAAAGCCCGAAACCGGCCTTAAGCTTCCCCCTGACCACGCGCCCCTTCGGGGGCATCCTGTGGCCACAACTAATAAGGGGGAGCGTTGCGTGAATCTTGTCACGATCGCGATAGTCTTGGGACTATTGGCCGTGGTCTACGGCTTTGTAACCAGCCGACAGGTGCTAGGGGCACCGGCCGGCAATGAGAAGATGCAGGAAATTGCCGGAGCGATCCAGGAAGGCGCCCAAGCCTACCTGCGCCGCCAGTACACCACGATCGGCATCGTCGGCGTGGTCGTGGCGGTAATCATCGCGGCAACCCTGGGCACCATTTCGGCAGTCGGCTTCGTTATCGGGGCGGTCCTTTCGGGTGTGGCCGGGTTCATCGGCATGAACATTTCGGTCCGGTCCAACGTCCGCACCGCCGCCGCCGCGCAAAGCGGGCTGCAGGCGGGTCTGACGCTGGCGTTCCGCGCGGGCGCGATCACCGGCATGCTGGTGGCGGGTCTGGCGCTGCTGGCGATTGCGGTGTTCTACTGGTACCTCACCGGCCCGGCTGGCTTCGCGGTGGGCGGCGATGACCGCACGGTGGTGGACGGGCTGGTTGCCCTCGCCTTCGGTGCATCGCTGATCTCGATCTTCGCGCGTCTCGGCGGCGGGATCTTCACCAAGGCCGCCGACGTCGGCGCCGACCTGGTCGGCAAGGTCGAGGCAGGCATCCCTGAAGACGATCCACGCAACCCGGCCGTGATCGCGGACAACGTGGGCGACAACGTCGGTGACTGCGCCGGCATGGCCGCCGACCTGTTCGAGACCTATGTGGTCACCGTTGGTGCCACGATGGTGCTGACCGCGCTGCTGCTGAAGGGGATTGGTGACGCTCTGGCACCGATGATGGCCCTGCCGCTGCTGATCGGCGGCGTCTGCATCGTGACTTCGATCATCGGCACCTATTTCGTCAAGCTGGGTTCCAGCAACAACATCATGGGCGCGATGTACAAGGGCTTCCTGGTCACCGCCGTCCTTTCGGTCGGGGCGATCTGGTGGGCCATCGGCCATGCCCTTGGCGGCATGGAAACCGCGATGTCCTATACGGTGCTGGGCGATACTGTGACCTTCACCGGGCGCACGCTGTTCTACTGCTCGCTGCTGGGTCTGGTCATCACCGGCCTGATCATCTGGATCACCGAATACTACACTGGCACCAACTATCGTCCGGTCCGTTCGATCGCCAAGTCGTCGGAAACCGGGCACGGCACCAACGTCATCCAGGGCCTGGCCATCAGCCTGGAATCAACCGCACTGCCGACGCTGGTGATCTGCGCGGGCATCGTCATCGCCTATCAGCTCGCAGGCCTGATCGGGATTGCCTATGCGGCAACCGCGATGCTGGCGCTGGCCGGCATGGTCGTGGCGCTCGACGCATACGGTCCGGTAACCGACAATGCCGGCGGCATTGCCGAAATGGCCGGCCTCGACGATTCGGTCCGCGAAAAGACCGATGCGCTCGACGCCGTGGGCAACACCACCAAGGCCGTTACCAAGGGCTATGCGATCGGTTCGGCGGGCCTCGCCGCGCTGGTGCTGTTCGCAGCCTACACTACCGACCTTCGGGAATTCTTCCCGAATCTCGAGGTCAGCTTCAGCCTTGAGAATCCCTACGTGATCGTCGGCCTGCTGCTTGGCGCTCTGCTCCCGTACCTGTTCGGTGCGATGGGCATGACCGCCGTGGGGCGCGCCGCGGGTGACGTGGTGATCGACGTGCGCAACCAGTTCCGCGACAATCCGGGGATCATGGCCGGGACCAGCCGTCCCGACTATGCCCGCACCGTGGACCTGGTGACCAAGGCAGCGATCAAGGAAATGATCGTTCCCTCGCTGCTGCCGGTGCTGGCGCCGATCGTGGTCTACTTCGTGATCGCGGCGGTGGCCGGTGAAGCCAACGGCTTTGCCGCACTGGGCGCGCTGCTGCTGGGCGTTATCGTCGGTGGCCTGTTCGTCGCAATCTCGATGACCTCGGGTGGCGGCGCATGGGACAACGCGAAGAAGTACATCGAGGACGGCAATCACGGCGGCAAGGGCAGCGAAGCCCACAAGGCTGCAGTGACCGGTGACACGGTCGGCGATCCTTACAAGGATACCGCCGGTCCGGCCGTCAACCCGATGATCAAGATCACCAACATCGTCGCGCTGCTGCTGCTCGCGGCGCTGGCCGGGGCACACTGACCCAGCCTTCAACGTGGTGAATGCAGACCCCGTCCGGAGCAATCCGGGCGGGGTTTTGCTTTTGGGGGCAAGTGCTTGCGCCCCATTGCGCATGGCGCACCTTGCGGTAATCTCGGGTCATTGAACCGCCACGCCTGCCGTGGCCGACGGGAGGTTGTTTGCCGTGAATTTCAAGACATCGCTGCTTGCTGGAAGCCTGACCGCACTGGGACTGGCGCTGGCTGCACCCGCGCTGGCGCAGACCACGCCGGGAGAGCCGGTAACGACCAAAGTACCGCTCTCGACCCTCGCCGAACTGCCCGCCATGTCGACCTTGCGTCTGTCGCCTGATGGCACAAAGGCAGCCGTCACGCTGGGCGGCGGGAACGACTATGCCTATGCCATTCTCGACCTCGTCAACGGCGGCAAGCCCAAGGTGTTCGCAACGGCGGAAACCTACAAGGAGGCTGGCCAGCGTTCAGTCCAGTCGTATCGGTGGGCCACGGATCGGTACCTGTTGATCACGCTGGGTTCACGTGAAAACATTCAGGGTCAGCGCGTGGACCTGCGCCGGATCGCCGCCTACGATGTCGAAACCGGGGCGATCACGCCGATTGCCTGGCGCGATTCCACGGCCGACGCAGGGGCCATCCTCTTTATCGACAAGGACAAGGCCCGGATTCTGCTGGCCCGGCAAGTCGATACCGGCAACACGGAGCTGATGTTCCGCTACCGGGTGGAATGGGTCGATCTTGCGACTGGCAAGACGCTGGAGATTGTCCAGCAGCCCAACCCCGTGGTTGGCGGCTGGGCGGCTGATGGCAAGGGTGTGGTGCGCTGGGGCGGCGCTGCCGACCGGGATTCAGGAGAGCAGCGCTCGCTCTACCGGTCCAAGGCCGGCGACCCGATCACGACCGTGCAAAAGGTGGTCGACACCAACTTCACCGGATCCGGCATCGACCCGATCGTGTTCCTCGATCAGCCTGACATGGCCATCGTCTCGAGCAACCACGAAGGGTATACCGCGATCTACAAGGCGAACCTCAAGACGATGACCATCGTCGGCAAGGTGTTCTCGGCGCCGGATGGCTACGACGCCTCATCGGCAATTGCCAACAAACGGGAAAATGGCATCGTCGGTTTCACCTACGCCACCGACCGGCCGCGCCAGAAGTTCGTCGACGCCAAACTCAAGGCCGTGCATGGCTTTCTGGAGGAAAGCTTTGGTGCCGGCAATGCCACCATTGTCTCCACCAACGAAGACGACACCAAGCTGATCGTTGCGCTCGCCCGGCCCAACCAGTTGAACGCGTTCTACCTCTATGATGTCGCCTCGGGGCAGATGCAGCTGATCGGGTATGAGAACAACCAGATCAAGGACGGGCTCATGAACCCGGTCGAGGCGATCCGCTACAAGGCCAGCGACGGCCTGGAGATCGAAGCCGTCGTAACCCGCCCCCGCCTGCGCGCCGGACAAGCGAAGTTGCCGGTCGTCGTGCTTACCCACGGTGGACCTTACGGGGTGCGCGACTACGCAGAATACGATCAGTGGGCTCAGTCCATTGCGGAACAGGGCTATGTCGTGATCCAGCCCAACTATCGGGGATCAGGCGGCTACGGCACGGAGTTCGTCAAGAAGGGCCGTCAGGACGGATTCGGCACCCGGATGCAGGATGACCTGAACGATGTGATCGACCACCTGGCCGCGAAGGGAGAGATCGATCCCAACCGCGCCTGCATGATGGGCTGGTCCTATGGCGGCTATGCATCCGCCCGGGCTGCGCAGCGCGACCCCCAGCGATGGAAATGCACCATCGCGGGCGCGGGCGTGTATGATCTGCCGATGATGCGCGATTACGACAAGGCCTACCTTGGATCCTTCGGCGCGAACTATCTGGCCAAGGGGGCCAATTCGCTGGCTGACGTATCGCCTGCCCTGCAGACGAAGACCAAATGGTCGCCGATCCTAGTGGTTCACGGCGTGCGCGACCCGCGCGTTCCGATCGCCCAAGGGCGCACGCTGGTTTCCCGCCTGCGCAGTGCCGGCAAGCAGGAAGGCGTTGAATTCGCTTACATCGAGCAGCCCAAAAACGGCCACTATGGCATCTTCTTCACCAAGGAAGAGCGGATCGAGTGGCTTGGCGGGGCGGCAGCCTGGATGGACCGCTACAATCCGGCCTATATCCCCAGCGATGCGGACTACGCCAAGAAGCCCGCAGCTGATCCGGCGATAACCGGAATGGCCCAGCGCCTGTTTACGACGACTTCGGCCAAGTAGGCTGCCACGCGTTAGCCATTCCTTGGCATTTCAACGCTAAAGCCCCTTGCGGCGGCACTCGTTCCGCCGCTGCAAGGGGACTCCATCGTGGCCACTCAGGCCTTGCGCGCGCCGTCGGTCGATCCGCAGCCTCGTGCTGCGACCTCCGCCCTGCCCGCCACGACGATCCGAACCGCGATCTGGCCGGGCATGGAGGACACCGACGCCCGGGCCGCATGGGACGCGCTCAGCGAGCGCGCAATTGAACCAAATCCATTTTTTGAAAGCTGGTATCTGCTCCCGGCCTTGCGGGCGCTGAACCCCGACAATGTGTTCCTGCTCTGCGCAGAACAGGATGGTCAACTGATCGGCCTGCTCCCGCTTTGCAAGGACGCCCGCTACTATGGCCGGCCTATCCCGCATCTGGGCAGCTGGCTTCACCCGAATTGCTTCCTCGGCGCTCCCCTGGTCCTGGCCGGGCAGGAGCGGCCGTTCTGGCACGCCTTGCTGGATTGGGCGGACCGTCAGAGTGGAAGCAGTCTGTTTCTCCATCTCGCCCAGTTGCCGCTCGACAGCCCGCTCACCACCGCTCTTGGCGAGGTACTGGCCGAACAGGACCGCTTTGCCGCGCTCGTCCACCGCGAGGAGCGCGCGATGCTGGCGTCGGATCTCTCCCCGGAGGCTTATCTCGAAGCGGCCATGTCGGGGAAAAAGCGCAAGGAACTGCGCCGCCAGTTTACCCGCCTGTCCGAACTGGGCCAGGTCCGGTTCGAACGACGCACAGACGCCGACGGTCTTGAAAAGTGGATCGAGGATTTCCTGGCGCTGGAACATTCCGGCTGGAAAGGCAGCGCCGGATCGGCCCTCGCATCGCACCAGGCGACCACGCAGTTGTTTCGCGAAGCCCTGGCCGGAGCGACTGCGCATAACCGGCTGGAGCGGCTGACCCTGACCCTGGACGGAGATCCGCTTGCCATGCTGGTCAGCTTTCTCTCGCCGCCCGGTGCGTTCAGCTACAAGACCGCGTTTGACGAACGGTTTGCCCGCTTCTCTCCCGGCGTGCTGCTGCAGCGCGAGAACCTGGCGATGCTGGATCATACGGTCGTGCGCTGGACCGACAGCTGTGCCGCCGCCGATCATCCCATGATCGACCACATATGGCGCGAACGCCGCGCCATCGGTCGGATCTCGATCGCCATTGGCGGCCCAATCCGCCGCTTTGCCTTTCGCCTGATCGCCAAGGCCGAACTCGGCCGCAATCCCGCTGGACTGAAGCCATGACCGTATTCTCACCAACCGACAGGGCCGCCTTCGCTGCAAACTATCCGGAAGTGCCGCACAAGCTGGAGCATCGCCTTGGGCGTCATCCGTTGCTTGAGCTCGACGCACTGGCCAAGCTGGCGGAGGCGCTGCCGGAAAGCTCGATAGAATACAACAAGGCAGACCTTCCGCTCGGGATCGATGGCAAGCCCGACCCCACCGGCATTCCGATTGGCGAGACCATCCGCCGGATCGAGCAGACCGGCAGCTGGGCCGCACTCAAGAATATCGAGCAGGTGCCGGAATATGCCGCGTTGCTGGCTGATCTGCTGGCAGAGATCCAGCCGGAGATCGAGGCCAAGACCGGACGTATGCTCAAGACCCAGGCTTTTGTGTTCATCACCTCCCCGGGCGGTGTCACGCCCTATCACTTCGATCCGGAGCACAACATCCTGCTGCAGATCCGGGGAAGCAAGGTGATGACCCAGTTTCCGGCCGGTGATGCCATCTACGCCCCTGACGAAGTCCACGAAACCTATCACACCGGCGGAGGCCGGGAACTGGTCTGGCGCGATGAGTTACTTGCCGGCGGACGGGAATTCGCGCTGTCACCCGGAGACGCCCTGTTCGTGCCGGTGATGGCTCCGCACTTCGTCCGCAACGGGCCGGAGCCGTCCGTTTCGCTGTCCATCACCTGGCGGTCCGAATGGAGCTTTGCCGAAGCGGATGCACGGGCATTCAATGCAGTCCTGCGCCGGATCGGGCTGAAGCCGCAAAGCACCGGACGCTGGCCACACGGCAACCGCGCCAAGGCGCTGGGTTGGCGTGTGATACGCAAGCTGCGCGGGCAGGCCTGATTACCGCGGCAGTTGACGTCCTCGGCCAAGCACCGCAAGGGGTTTGTCCATGGAACAGGCAACTCCCACCCCCGAAGAACTCGTCCGCTGGCTGGTCAAGCTGCTGGATGTGAAGCCCGGCGAAGAAGGCCATTACGCAGGTCGCCGCAAGCGCGGCGGCGTTGGCCGCGTGTTTGGCGGACAGGTGATCGCCCAGGCCCTCGCTGCGGCAGAACGGACGGTTGCCGACGATCGCCCGGTGCATTCGCTCCACGCCTACTTCCTGCGCGGCGGCAGCGAGGATCACGAAATTGACTTCAAGGTCGAACGGGACCTCGATGGCGGAAGCTTCTCGAACCGCCGGGTCGTTGCCAGCCAGCAGGGCACGCCCATCCTGAACCTGGTCGCCTCGTTTCATCGGCGCGAACCGGGCGTGCACCATCAGGATGCGATGCCCGAAGTGCCTCGCCCCGAGGACTTGCCGAGCGAGGCCGAATTGCGGCGCGAGTTCCTGCACCTGGTGCCAGAAGACAAGCGAGCGCAGATGATCGCCCCTCGCCCGATCGAACTGCGCCCGGTCGAAAAGCGCCACTGGATGGGCGCGGAGCCCAGTGCGCCCCGCAGCCACACCTGGTTCCGGGCCTGTGCGGCGCTGCCGGACGATCCCAAGATTCATCGCGCCGTCCTGGCCTACGCCAGCGACATGTCGCTGCTCGGCACCTGCACCCTGCCCCATGGCCTGTCGTGGACCGTTGGCAACGTAATGGGCGTCAGCCTGGACCATGCCGTCTGGTTCCATGACGATTTCCGGGCGGACGAGTGGCTGCTCTATGCGACCGACAGCCCGTGGGCGGGCGGAGCGCGGGGCATGAACCGTGGGCGGATCTACGCCGCCGATGGTCGCCTGATCGCGGAAACCGCGCAGGAAGGTTTGATCCGCGAGATCAAGCCCAAGGCCTGATCCGCATCATCCCCCCGGATGATAGAAATCATAGACCGTCTGCGCCACTGCCGCGCTGACGCCGGGCGCGCGCTGGAGGTCTTCCAGTGCGGCGGCGCGCACTTTGCTGGCAGTGCCAAAATGCAGCAAAAGTGCGCGTTTGCGTGCCGGGCCGATGCCGGGAATCTCGTCCAGCGGACTGGCGGTAATCGCACGGCTTCGCTTGTCACGATGCGCGCCGATGACGAAGCGGTGCACTTCATCGCGCAGGCGCTGGAGGTGGAACAGCAGGGGTGAATTGACCGGTAGCATCTTTTCCCGGCCGTCGGGGAAGTGGAACACTTCGCGCCCCTCGCGCCCATGATTGGGGCCCTTGGCGATGGCGATGAGAGGCACATCCTCGATCCCGAGCTCCTCCAAGGTGTCCCTGACGGCACTCATCTGGCCCTTGCCGCCGTCAATCAGGACCAGATCGGGCCACAGCCCGCCGTCCCGGTCCGGATCCTCGTCCTGCGCCCGGGCAAACCTGCGCTCCATGACCTCGCGCATCATCGCAAAGTCATCGCCCGCCGCTTCGGGGCGCTTGATGTTCCACTTGCGGTATTGGCCCTTGATGAACCCTTCCGGACCGGCAACCACCATCGCCCCGACGGCGTTCGCGCCCTGGATATGGCTGTTGTCGTAAACCTCGATCCGCTGCGGCGGTTCGGCCAGTTCGAGAAATTCGGCCAATTCGCGGTTCAGCGTCGCCTTGCTGCCGCTCTCGGCCTGCCGCCGCTCCAGGGCTTCGACCGCATTGCGTTCGGCCTGCGCCATCAGACGGCGGCGGTCGCCGCGCTGCGGCACGGAAATCTCTACCCTGCCCCCGGCCGCACCGGCCAGCGCCTCGGCCAGCAGGTCCGCCTCCGGCAAGGCGCGGTCGACCAGGATCGTGCGTGGCGGGGGCACTTCCTCATAGAACTGGGCGAGGAAGCTGGTCAGCACCTCGGCCTCGTCCAGTCCATCGGTGTGGCTGGGGAAGAACGCCCGGTGACCCCAGTTCTGTCCGCCCCGGATGAAGAACGCCTGCACCCCAAACTGACCATTCACGCGGGCGATCGCAAAGACGTCGGCATTGCCCACACCCTCGGCATTGACCGCCTGGCTGCCCTGGATGAAGGTCGCCGCCCGCAGCCGGTCGCGCAGCATGGCCGCGCGTTCGAAGTCCAGCGCCTCGGCCGCCTCCTGCATCTGCGCCTCGATCTTCTTCTGCACGGCCGAACTCTTGCCGCCGAGGAAGTCCTTCGCCTCGCCCACCAGTTCGGCATAGGCCGCCGTGTCGATCCGCCCGACGCATGGGGCTGAACACCGCTTGATCTGGTACAGCAGGCACGGGCGATCGCGGCGGCTGAAAAAGCTGTCGGTGCAGCTGCGCAACAGGAACAGCTTTTGCAGCGCGTTGATCGTGGTGTTGACGCTGCCGGCGCTGGCAAACGGACCGTAATAGTTGCCCTTCGCCTTTCGCGCGCCGCGATGCTTGGTGATCCGCGGAAATTCATGATCGGCGCGCAACAGGATGAATGGAAAGCTTTTATCGTCGCGCAATAGCACATTGTAGGGCGGGCGGTAACGCTTGATCAGTTGCGCTTCGAGCAGCAGCGCCTCCGCCTCGGAATTGGTGGTGACAATCACCATCGAGCGGGTCTGGCTGACCATCCGCTTGATCCGCAGCGGCAGCCGCTCGACCTGGGTATAGTTCGTCACCCGGTTCTTCAGCGCCCGCGCCTTGCCGACGTAGAGCACGTCGCCGCGTGCATCGAGCATGCGGTACACGCCCGGACGGGGCTTCAACGTTGCCACCACTTCCCGGATCGCGGCCAGACCAGCCTCAAGGTCGGGCTGGCTGCCGGTCATGGTGTACGTCGCCCGGTCCTCGTTGAAGCGGTCGCTGTCTTGCCGGTCAGGAGGCGTGGGATTGCGGGGCATCACCGCCAGATAGGCGCTAGCCGCGCCGCGTTAAAGCAGGTTGTCGCCCGCTTTCCCCGATTGGATCGCAGCGGGCTTGTCCCTGCCCCCGCTTGTGTTAGCCATGATGCCATGACCACGCGCCATCTTGTTGACCCTTCGCTGCTGCCCCTGCTCGATCTGATGCCGTCGCGCGCTTTCACCACGGAAGCACTGCCGCAGATTCGCATCGAATCCGAAGCCCGTTTCGCCTTTCTGGGCGAACCGGCGCTGCGACCGGAGGTCAAGGTGATCGAGGGACCGGGCGGTCCGCTGGAGATCTACTGGTATGATCCATCGCCCGGCACGGCCAGCCGCCCGGCCCTGCTCCACGTTCACGGCGGCGGCATGATCATCGGATCGGCGCGGTCGATGCGGCATGGCCCGGCCGGGATGGCCGCGGCGCTGGGCATGCCAGTGGCATCGGTTGAATATCGGCTGGCGCCGGAGCATCCCTTCCCCGCCCCCCAGCAGGATTGCCTGGCCGCGCTGCACTGGCTGGCGGGGAATGCCAAGGCGCTGGGCGTCGATCCCGACCGGATCGGGATCACGGGTGAAAGCGCCGGGGGCGGTCTGGCTGCGGCCACTGCGCTGATCGCGCGTGACACCGCCGGGCCGAAGCTTGCCGGACAGTTCCTGACCTATCCGATGCTCGATCACCGCACCGGCGGCCCGGATTGCCCCTTTCGCAACCCCATGACCGGAGAATTCGTCTGGACGCGTCCGTCGAACGTGTTCGGCTGGGCGGCGCTGCGCGGCGATTACGAGGCCAGCGACGCGCGCAAGGGCTGGTTCTCCCCCGCGCTCGCCGATGACCTGCGCGGCCTGCCGCCCACCTGGATCGGCACCGGCAGCCTGGACCTGTTCCTGGACGAAAACCTGGAATATGCCCGCCGCCTGACCGCAGCCGGCGTGCCGGTCGAACTGCACAGCTATCCCGGCGCGGTCCACGCCTTCAACGCCGTGCCGGACAGTCACCTGGCGAAAAGCTATTCGCGCGACCTGCTCTCCGCGATCGCCCGCATGCTTTAGCAACAAGCCGGGCCGCACGCCTCGCAGCGCGCGGCCCGGCTGTTTTACGCCAGTACCCGGTCAGATGGCACGGCCACCGATGTTGACGTTGCGGATGCGGCCATCGCCGTCGACCGTGCAACTGAACGTATTGCCGCCGGTGGCCCGGCCTTCAACCCGCCAGCCATCGCCCTCGCGCGAGACACTCTCGACCGAGTCGATGCGCGTATCACCGCGCGACACTTCGTCGCGGCACCGGTTGACCGCACTGTCGATCCCGGTGCCTTCGCGCCATTCCGGTCGGTCGTCCGCACCGTAGTTCCCGCTGCCGCCCGGCCGGTAGCCATCGTCAGGATAGCGCGGCTCCGGCTCGACCGGGCGCTGTTCCTTCTTCGCCTTGCTCGCCGCGCTGGCAATCGCGGCGATGGCGCCAATGATCAGCACACCCGCGAAGATGTCACCCGCATCGACCCGGTCATGCCGGTAATGGCGACCCCAGTTCCCGCCGCCCCAGCGATCACGCGCCAGAGCAGGCGTGGCCGCGATTGAAAATGTCGCAACGGCCGCCAGCGTGGCAGCAATACGTGAAACCCTGCGTCCCATGTGCAAGACCCTCCGACGGTACCCCGGCCCATGCCAGGGACTCACGGCCGTCCGTATAAATACAGTGCAGCTAGGCGGTTCAGGCTTTCCACTGCCTGAACCGCCCTGCATGGCGATGGATTACAGCCCGCGAATGCCGCTGTAGTCGATATCGACCACCCGGCCCCGCTCGACCCGGCACTTGAACGAGCCGCTGTCATAGCCTCTCAGGCCGGCATTCCACCCGCGGTAGTCCCAGCCCCAGCCCCGGCCATAATTGCCGTCGCTCGCACGCCAGCCGCGGCCCATGCTGTTGACGGCAATCCGGCCCTTCACTTCATAGCCGAAGCGCGTTTCGCGAACCTGGCGAATGTCGGTCACGTCGGCCCGGCCATAGCTGTACCGGCTGGCATTGCGTTCGGTGGCATAGACGCACTGTTCGATCGCCCGGCGCGGGCTGCCGCCCCAGCCGTAATCGCGGTCATATCCGGCGCGGCCATAGCGATAGCCGCCGTGGCGATAATCGTCATAGCGATCACCCCGCCCGGTCGATGCGGCCACGGCGGCAATCCCGCCGATCACCAGGGCGCCGGCAATGATCTCGCCCGCGCTGACACCATCGCGATCACGATGGTCGCGGCTGTCGGCAAAGGCCGGAGCGGCCGAGGACACGGCCATCGCGCCCGCCGCGATGGTGCCGACAAGTGCTTTGGACATGGTCTTCATGGCATTCATCCTGCTTCAGGCCGGGCGGGATAGCCCGGCGTTGAGGATGTTCTACCGATTCGGCCGTGGCGTGAGCCTGAACTGGCCCGACAGCCAATGTTCAGGTTTCACGCCACTTTCATGAATGATTATTCGGGAACGGACAGGCCGCTCCACTGCGCCAGAAACGCCAGGATGTCGGCCCCTTCTTCCACCACCTTGTCCGTCGGCTTGCCCGAACCGTGGCCCGCGCGGGTTTCGATGCGGATCAGGTGCGGCTTCGTCCCCGCCTTGGCCGCCTGCAGCGCCGCAATGTACTTGAACGAATGCCCCGGCACCACGCGGTCGTCCGTATCTGCGGTGGTGACCAGCATGGCCGGGTAATTCACGCCCACCTTGATGTTGTGATACGGCGAATAGGCCCGCAGAACGCGGAAGTCGGCCTCCTTGCCGGGGTAGCCATAATCGTCGACCCAGTATCGGCCCGCGGTGAACCGGTCGAACCGCAGCATGTCCATCACGCCAACGGCGGCATTGCCCGCCGCGAACAGGTCGGGCCGCTGGTTGACCACTGCCCCCACCAGCAGCCCGCCATTGGAACCACCCTGCACGGTCAGCCCACCCTTGGGCGTGATCCCTTGCGCGATCAGGTATTCACCGGCGGCGATGAAATCGTCGAACACGTTCTGCTTGTTCGCCAGTCGCCCGGCGTCATGCCAGGCCTTGCCGTATTCGCCGCCACCGCGCAGGTTGGCCATGGCGAACACCCCGCCCGCTTCCAGCCAGGCCATCCGCACCGCCGAGAAGGACGGCGTCAGGGCAACATCGAACCCGCCATAGCCATAGAGCAGGGTCGGCGCGGGCTGATTGGCATCGACCAGCCCCTTCTTGCGCACGATGAACATCGGCACGCGCGTGCCATCCCTGGAGGTATAGAAGCGCTGCTCAACCGCGTAACTGTCCGGCGCGAAGGTCAGCTTCGGCAGAGCGAACGGCGTGCTCTCTCCGGTGTTGCTGTCGAACCGGTAGATCGCGCTGGGCTGGTTGAAGCTGGAGAAGGCGTAAAACGTTTCCGGATCGCCGGGACGACCGGTAAACCCGCTGGCCTTGCCAATGGCATTCAGCACGATTTGCCGCACCGGCTTGCCATCCAGAGAAACGACTTCCGCCGTCGAAGCCGCGTCGCGGAGATACGACAGGATCAACCGGTTGCCGACGATCTGCGCCCGGTCCAACGTCTCCGCCCGCTCAGGAATGACTTCCGAAAAGGTGAACCCGGCGCCATCGGACGCGGGGGCGGCCGAAAGGTCGACTTTCACCACCTTCAGCTTCGGCGCATCCTTGTTGGTTGCGAAATACAGCGTGTCGCCCAGCCCCTCGACCAGTCGCCACTCGTGGTTCAGGCCCGGGACCAGGGCATGCACCGCCCAGCTGCGCTTGCCACCTTTGGCAACAGCAGCCCGCGCGCCCAGCAGTTTCTGCCCGGCCAGCGGCACAACGTGCAGTTCATACTTCGCATCGGTCCCGCGCGAGGTGGAAATCACCACCCAGCGGTTGTCGGCCGTGACATCGGCAAAGTGGCCCAGTTCCGGTCGATCCGGCGTAGCGTAGACCAGCTCATCCGCTGACTGCGGCGTGCCGATCCGGTGGAAGTAGATCGCCTGATTCTTGTTCAGCGACTGGAATTCCTGCCCCGGCTGCGGAAAGCGGGAATAGAGGAACCCTTCGCTACCAACCCACGCGATCCCCGTGAACTTCGCCCACTTGATCTCATCGCTCAGCACCTTGCCGGTCTTGACGTCGATGACCTTGATCGTGCGCCAATCCGATCCGCCGTCCTGGATCGAATAGGCCAGCAACTTGCCGTCATGCGATGGCACCCAGGCGTCCAGCGCGGTCGCCCCGTCCTTGGCCCAGGTGTTCGGATCGATCAGCAGGCGCGCCGCGCCGTTCAGGCCCGTCCGGACGAACAGCTGAGACTGGTTCTGCAGCCCGCTGTTGCGGGTGTAGAAATAGGACTTCCCGGCTTTCTGCGGCAACCCGAACCGTTCGTAATCGGTCAGCGCCCTGATCCGCTGCGCGAACCAGCCCCGCTGCGGCAAGGTCTTGAGATAGGCCTGCGTCAGCGCGTTCTGACGCTCCACCCAATCGGCCACTTCCTTGTCGGTGCGAACATCGTTTTCCAGCCAGCGATAGGGATCGGCAATCGCCTCGCCAAACTGGGTTTCAACCAGATCCTGCTTGCGCGTGTCGGGATATTGCAGGGCTGGCACGGATTCAGCTGACACATGGGCGGCAGTGGACAACAGGGCGGCCCCGATCAGGGCGCTGGACACGCGGTGCATCAAGTAACTCTCCAAACGCAAAAAGCGGCCGCAGGGCTAAGGCCTGCGACCGCTTTTTCAATCCGTGGATCGACGAACACCACAGGGTGCCCGTCGGTTATCCGCTTATTCGTCGTCGGCGGTGAACACCGGACCCGAATCCTGGCCCTTGGCCGAGGTGTCGCGGTCAACCAGTTCGATCACGGCCATCGGCGCCGCGTCCGAAGCGCGGATGCCGGCCTTGATCACGCGGGTGTAACCACCGGCGCGGTCAGCGTAGCGCGCAGCCAGAACGTCGAACAGCTTCACCAGCTGGGCATCGTCCAACAGGCGGGTGTGGGCCAGACGGCGGTTCGACAGGCCACCATGCTTCGCCAGCGTGATCAGCTTTTCCACATAGGGACGCAGTTCACGGGCCTTGGGCAGGGTCGTGGTGATCTGCTCGTGCTTGATCAGCGCGGCCGCCATGTTGCGGAACATCGCCTTGCGGTGCGACGAGGTGCGGTTGAGCTTACGCCCACCAAGCTTATGACGCATAATTCATTCCTTCGTTCGTAGGGGGCCCGTGCGAGGTAGCCCGATCCTGGCAGCACTTGCGGTAGCTGCCGGTACCGTGATGCGACGAGGCACCCGCAGGTGCCCCGCCCAATCGCTTAGCCGAGCAGCTCTTGTTCGAGCTTCTTGGCCATTTCTTCGATGTTTTCCGGCGGCCAGCCAGGGATGTCCATGCCGAGGCGCAGACCCATCGAGCTCAGGACTTCCTTGATCTCGTTGAGCGACTTGCGGCCGAAGTTCGGCGTGCGGAGCATCTCGGCCTCGGTCTTCTGGACCAGGTCGCCGATGTAGATGATGTTGTCGTTCTTGAGGCAGTTGGCCGAACGGACCGACAGTTCCAGCTCGTCGACCTTCTTGAGCAGGTAACGGTTGAGCTGGTTGGTATCGCCTTCTTCGGCGGCCGGAACAGCAACGCCGATCATCGGCGAACCGCCCACCGGCAGGGCATCTTCGAAGTGGACGAACAGCGCCAGCTGGTCCTGCAGGATGCGCGCGGCATACGCCACGGCATCTTCCGGGGTCACCGTGCCGTCGGTTTCGACGGTCAGGCTCAGCTTGTCGTAGTCCAGTTCCTGGCCGATACGGGCGTTGTCGACCTTGTACGAAACCTGGCGCACCGGCGAATACAGCGAATCGACCGGGATCAGGCCGATCGGCGCATCGACCGGACGGTTCGACACGGCCGGGACATAGCCCTTGCCGGTGTCGGCGGTCAGTTCCATGTTCAGCGTCGCACCTTCGTCGAGGTGGCAGATCACGAGGTCCTTATTCATGACCTCGATGTCGCCGGTCACGGCGATGTCACCGGCGGTCACTTCGCCGGGGCCGGTCGCGGACAGCTGCAGACGCTTCGGGCCTTCGCCCTGCATGCGCAGAGCGATCTGCTTCACGTTCAGCACGATGTCGGTCACGTCTTCGCGCACACCGGCCAACGACGAAAATTCGTGCAGCACGTTCTCGATCTTGATCGACGTGATCGCGGCGCCCTGCAGCGACGAGAGCAGCACGCGACGAAGTGCGTTGCCAAGGGTCAGACCGAAACCGCGCTCGAGCGGTTCCGCAACGAACACGGCGCGCCGCTTGGGGTCGTGGCCCGGCTTCACCTCGAGGGCGTTGGGCTTCTTAAGTTCCTGCCAGTTCTTGATGTTGACAGTCATAGACTTCCCCTAGGGTATTGTTCTGGCGGGAAAGGCCGCTGCCCCTTGCGGGACCGCGGCCGTTCCGAAAGCGCGGCGGCGCATGGCACCGCCGCGTTGGACTCGATCAGACGCGGCGACGCTTCGACGGGCGCACGCCGTTGTGCGGGATCGGCGTCACGTCGCGGATCGACGTGATGGTGAAGCCCACAGCCTGCAGCGCACGAAGGGCGCTTTCACGGCCCGAACCGGGGCCCTTCACTTCGACTTCGAGAGTGCGCACGCCGTGCTCGGCGGCCTTCTTGCCGGCGTCGTCAGCAGCCACCTGGGCGGCGTACGGGGTCGACTTGCGGCTGCCCTTGAAGCCCATCATGCCGGCCGAGGACCAGCTGATGGCGTTGCCCTGGGCATCGGTGATGGTGATCATGGTATTGTTGAAGCTGGCATTCACGTGGGCGATGCCGCTCGTGATGTTCTTCCGCTCGCGGCGCTTAATGCGCTGGGGTTCGCGTGCCATATGGAATTCCTGTCAGGTATCGGGAGAAGGGAAAGCATTCAGTCAGACAGACTGAAACTTACTTCTTCTTGCCAGCGATGGGCTTGGCCTTGCCCTTGCGGGTACGGGCGTTCGTGTGAGTGCGCTGACCGCGGACCGGCAGGCCCTTGCGGTGACGCAGGCCGCGATAGCAGGCCAGGTCCATCAGGCGCTTGATGTTCATCGCGGTTTCACGACGCAGGTCACCCTCAACGGTGTGATCGGCATCGATCGTTTCGCGGATGTGCAGCACTTCCTGGTCCGACAGATCCTGCACCCGGCGGGTGTGATCGATACCCAGCTTGTCGGCGATCTGCTTCGCCTTGTGCGCGCCAATACCGTGAATATAGGTGAGCGCGATGATAACGCGCTTGTTGGTGGGGATGTTTACCCCGGCAATACGAGCCACTTAGTTCTCCATGCTCCACAGGGAACGACGGACGCCGCCCCTATCTCAACGCTTCACTGCGATTAAACGGCAAAAAGCCCGGTTGGCGCGCACGATTGCTGACGCTTGCCGGACTGACCCGCCTTTATCGAGTGAGAGGCGCGCTTAGGGCGATTCGCGACCAGTGTCAACGCCGACTACATGCAGCGCGGAGCAAGGGCCTGCCCCGCCCTTCTTGCCCGGACCGTCAACCACAGTTCGGCGCCGCGCGGTCAAGCGTCAGTTCACCGGCGCCGCGGCTTCCTTGCCGTCAGCGAACCGGGCGCCGAGGCGCTGCACCTGTTCGCCCAGAACGCGATCGACCACCGGTGCGATGTCGGCCATCTTCATGCGCATGTAACCACCGACGACGTAGTTCCAGACCACGGTCGTGCCACCATCCGATCCCGGCTTGAGCGTGATCGTCAAGGTTGCGTGAACGGCTTCACCCTGAAGCGGCCCCAGACCGCCGGTCATCCTCAGCACCCCGCGAACGGGATCCGCATAGACGATATGGGCATGCTCAATGCTGCCCATGCGCTGCCCGGATGGCGCACCTTCGGGCACCGGCAGCTTCTCGCAGAAACAGCCGGTCGCCTGGGGATCGAGGTAGAGATTGGCGGCATCGCCCGAATAGGTGTGATCGCCCGACCACCAGCGGTTCACTGCGACCAGTTCCTGCCAGACTTCACGCGGCGCAGCCGTAACCGAAACCTCGTTCCGGCTGACGAACCCGTTGTCCGACAGACCGCTCACTTCCGCCTGCGCGGGCACGGCGCCCAGCGCCAACGCCGCAAGAACAATCGAGAGTTTCCGCATTTGCCAGCCCCCAAGGTTGGAACCCTGCCGGAACCGGCAGGGAATTACCCGGCGATAACGCGTTCGATCGCAGCCGTCACGTGATCCATTTCGGCCATGCCGTTGACCCGGGTAACGATGCCGCGCGCATCGTAGATCGGCAGGATCGGCGCGGTCTTGGCCCGATACTCGGCCATGCGGGTGCGAACCGTTTCCTCGTTGTCGTCGGGACGGCGCTTGAATTCGGTGCTGCCGCACTTGTCGCAGACACCCAGTTGGCGAGGCTGTTCGAACTTGTCGTGATAGCCCTTGCCGCAGTTGGCGCAGGTGAAGCGGCCGGTGATGCGCTCAACCAGGGCGTCCTCGTTAACGTCCAGTTCGATCACATGGTCGAGCTTGCGCCCGCGCGAAGCCAGGATCGCATCCAGCGATTCAGCCTGGGCCGCCGTTCGCGGATACCCGTCGAAGATCGCGCCGACACCAGCGCCCATCGCATCGAGTTCGTCACCGATCAGCGCCGAGACGATCTCGTCCGAGACGAGCTCCCCGCGCTCCATCACCGCCTTGGCCTGAAGGCCGACCGGCGTGCCGGCCTTGACCGCCGCGCGCAGCATGTCACCGGTCGAAAGCTGGCGCATGCCGTGCGTTTCGACCAGTCGCTGGGCCTGGGTGCCCTTGCCGGCTCCCGGCGGTCCGAGCAGGATGATGTTCACTGTGACGGTCCCCTCTGTTTGCAGCGTCCAGCAGTGCGCCTCAGCGCATGCGGCCCTTCAGCTTCGCCTTCTTGATCAAATCGCCGTACTGGTGTGCCAGCAGGTGTGACTGGATCTGCGTGATCGTGTCGACCGTGACGTTCACCACGATCAGCAGGCTCGTCCCGCCCAGGAACATCATGTTGATGCCGGTCTGCGCAATCCAGTATTCCGGCACGACGCAGACGATCGTGAGATAGATCGCGCCAATCACCGTGATGCGGGTGAGCACATAGTCCAGATAGTTGGCCGTGTTCTTGCCGGGACGGATGCCCGGAATGAACCCGCCGTTGCGCTTCAGGTTCTCCGACGTTTCTTCCGGGTTGAAGACAACCGCGGTGTAGAAGAAGCAGAAGAAGATGATCCCGATGGCATAGAGCAGCATGTACAGCGGCTTGCCGTGCGCCAGGTACTGGTTGAGGTTGATGATGAACGACCCCATCGCCGTATCGGGCGAAACGGAATTCCCGGCAAACTGGCTGATGGTCAGCGGCAGCAGCAGCAGCGAGCTGGCGAAGATCGGGGGGATCACGCCCGACGTGTTGAGCTTCAGCGGCAGGTGACTGCGGTCCGCCTGCATCATGCCCTTCTGGCTGGCACGCTTGGGATACTGAATCAGCAGGCGGCGGGTCGCGCGCTCCATGAAGCAGATCATCAGCACCATGATCACCAGCATCAGGACCAGCGCCGCGATGGTGAAGCCGCCGATGGCGCCGGTGCGGCCGCCTTCGAACAGGTTGGCGATGAACGTCGGCATCTGCGCGACGATCCCGGCCATGATGATCAGCGACGTGCCGTTGCCAATGCCACGGCTGGTGATCTGTTCGCCCAGCCACAGCAGGAACATCGTGCCCCCGATCAGGCTGATGACCGCGCCGACCTTGAACATCAGGCCGGGGTTGACCACGGCCTGCAGCCCGCTCGACGCACCATAGGCTTCAAGGCCGGAAGCCACGAACCAGCCCTGCACAGCCGTCAGCAGCACCGCGCCATAGCGGGTGTACTGGTTCAGCTTCTTGCGGCCACTTTCGCCTTCTTTCTTCAGCGCGGCGAGCGCCGGGTGGAGTGCGGCGGCCAGCTGGACCACGATCGACGCGGTAATGTAGGGCATGACGCCCAGGGCGATCAGGCTCATACGTTCCAGGCTGCCGCCCGAGAACGTGTTGAACAGATCAAGGATCCCGCCACGGGTCTGATCGTACAGCGTCTCCAGAACCAGCGGGTTCACGCCGGGAAGCGGCACGAAGCTAAGGAAACGGAACACGATCAGGGCACCGATCGTGAACCAGATGCGGTTCTTCAGTTCGGTTGCCTTGGAGAAGTTGGCGAGACTCATGTTGCTCGCGATATTGTCGGCGCGTGATGCCATCGACCGTCTAAGCCTTGCTGGGGCGCGGGTGTGTTACCCTGCTAACCGCGTGTGTTATCGAGACGCCCATATAGTGCGCGCGCCGGGATGCAAGAACCCCCTTGTGCAAAAGAGTCCCCGCCGGGGCGGAGACTCTCTTTCACGCTTGCGCGAATTGATCGGAATCCCCCGTGTTGACGAGGGACATCCGGATTATTCTGCGGCGACCTTGGCAGCCGGCACTTCGACCGAACCGCCAGCCTTTTCCACGGCTTCCCGCGCGCCCTTCGACACGCCGGCCACCACGAAGCTGGCCTTGACCGAAAATTCGCCCTTGCCGAGCAGACGCACGCCGTCCTTGCCGCCGCGCGCCAGGCCAGCAGCCTTCAGCGCCGCGTGGTCGATCGGCGAACCGGCATCGAGCTTGCCCGCTTCGATCGCCTTCTGGATCAGGCCGAGGTTCACTTCGGCATAGTCCTTGGCGAAGATGTTGTTGAAGCCGCGCTTCGGAATGCGCATGTGCAGCGGCATCTGGCCGCCTTCGAAGCCATTCACGGAAACGCCCGAACGCGCCTTCGCACCCTTCTGGCCGCGGCCAGCGGTCTTGCCCTTGCCGGAGCCGATACCACGGCCCACGCGCATGCGGCCCTTGCGGGCACCGGCATTGTCACGGATGTCATTCAGTTTCATAAGTTGCACTCGCTTTCGCTTTTGTCGCGCTGATAGGAGCGGCGCCCTTAGGCGAAGGCCGCAAGGTTGTCACCCCTTTTTGCATTGCCGCTCAGCTCACCGCCCCGGCACGCGCCGCAATCCCGCGCCGCACGGCTTCGATCCGCACATCGACAAACCGCACCACGACCCACGCCAGAGCGCAGGTTACCAGCAATGTGGCCAGTGTCAGCAGATCGGCGTTGTCCTTGAACACCGGCAGAACGCCCAGCATCGCAAAGACGAGCAGATGACCAAGATAGACCGGGAACGACAGCTCTCCCACTGCCCGGTCGGTACTCGAGTGCTGGCTCCAGCCATGAATGGCCGGCAGCCCCACCGCAATCAGCGCAAGCAAGGCCAGGCGCGGCAAAGTGAAGAACGAATCTTCCGGCACACCCGCCGCCCACCTCGGCCACGTCAGGATCGCCAAGGGCACGGCGACCGCAAGCAGCCGCGCGGCCTTGCCCTGCCACAGCAACCGATCAGACGCCCACGCCTTGTAGGACAGCACCCCGGCAAGAAACAGCGCCAGCTCAAACGGAAAGAACCGATAGCTCCACGGATCCCCCGTCAGCCCACCCCAGGCCGCGAGTGCTCGCAACAGCAGCGACGCGGCCATGACCACGGCAATGACCCTCGCCGGTCGGCGCGCAATGAACGGAGCCAGGGCATAGAAGGTCAGCTCAAGGCTCAGCGACCAGGCCATCGGGATCATCATGTAGTTGATGACCTCTCCCGCCCCGCTGCCGAGAAACTGGTTCGTCCAGACCAGACCGCCATTCTCGATCCGCAACCACAACGGCAGCTCCTGCCCAACCGCGGTAACGTTCAGCAAGCCCAGCGCGATCCGCTCGCCCAACCCGATCCGGTCATCACCGTAGATGCCCAGCGGCGAATCGCCCCCTTGCCACTCCACCAGCGCGAAGACAGTCAGGTGCAACGCCAGGAACAGGTAATACATCGCGAAGATCCGAATGAGCCGATTGGCGTAAAACGCGCGGTTCAAGGCCAGCCGATCATAGCGCTCGTTGAGCACCAGCCCCATGTAGAAACCGGAGATGATAAAGAAACACTGCACGGCGATGGCCCCGCCGGTCATCGCATATCCGCCCAGTCCGCCGGTATGCTCGAACAGCACGATCGCGGCGAGCAGCAGGCGCAACCAGCCCATCAGCCGCGCCCCGGCTCTGCCCATGCGCGCAAACGCTCCCGCATGGGCCGCTCGAACCACACGAAACTGACCCGCGCAACGATCAGCACCGCCAAGAGCCAGACCGGAAGAAACCAGCCCTGCGCGGTAAACTCGGCCGGATGGCCATCGGGCAGGATCACCAGCATCAGCGCCAACTGCATCGGCACGTGCCACAGGTAGATGCCATAAGTGCAGTCCCCCAGCCATCCACTCGCGCGGCGAACGCCATGCGGAGCCCGACCCTCGAGCGCGGCCAGCACTAAAAGGGCTGCACTGGACAGGGCGGGAATCGCAACGATCTCCCGCGCCGCACCACTCCCCTGCTCCAGCGCGGCCCAGCCCAGAATGGCGAAAGCCAGCGCGGTAACTGACCGCCACGCCGGAGGCCGTGCATCCAGGCATGCGTGCAAGCGGAACAACGCGGTCCCGATGAAGAAATAGTACGCGCAATTGGGAATGCGCGAAATCTCCGACCACAGATTGCCCAACAGGCACAGCGCGATGACCGCCAGCAATCCTCCCGCCCCGAATGTCCGCAGCGCACCCCGCCCGGCCCAGAACAGCGCGTAGACCACGACTTCAACCGACACCGACCAGATCGGGCCATTGAACGATTGCCCGGAACCAACCAGCCAATCGGAAGCCAGGAACAACTGCAGGAAGAAGTGCCACCAATCGTAATTGTCGTACAACAGCGTGTGCCCGACGCGGCTCAAAGCGACAAACTGCAGCACAGCAACGACCAGCAAAGTCAGGAAATGTAGCGGATAGAGCCGGGCAAAGCGGTTCACCACGAATTCGCGCGTGGTCGCTTCTCTCCCGAAGTACACGGCGGCAAACACGAAGCCGGAAATCATCCAGAACAACTGGACGGCGTAAAACCCCCAATCATACAGGATCGCGAACGCAGCGCGGGCTGGCTGATAGTCGAGGTACTCGAAATAGCGTTCATGATCGGTGCCGATCATGGCGAAGTGCATGTAATGGTAAAACAGCACCGCCACGGCCGCGAAGCCGCGCAATCCGTCAATCAGCGTCAACCGGGGCGCCGCCGCTGGTTTCAAACGTTCTGACGTCAGCTCCACCCGGTCGGCCCCCAACAAACGCATTGCCTGTCTGCCTATGTCGGCATGGTTAACATTGGGCAAAGGAAAAGGGCTCCGGATCGCTCCGAAGCCCCTTCATTTTCAGCCGAGGCCGAAAGCTTAGTCGATCACGGCAACCATGTGCGGCAGCTTGGCAATCGCGCCGCGCACTTCGGCAGTGTCTTCCAACTCCACCACGCGGTTCATCTTGCCCAGGCCCAGGCCGATGAGGATCTTCTTCTGGCTTTCCGGCCGGCGGATCGGCGAACCGATCTGCTTGATCTTGATCTTCGCCATGAGACTTACTCCGTGATCGCGTCAGCGGCAGCTTCGGCTTCCGCTGCGGTGGCGCCGCCACGACCCAGAAGGTCAGCGACCTTCTTGCCACGGCGCTGGGCAACCGACTTCGGCGAAGTCTGGTCGGTCAGCGCGTCAAAGGTGGCGCGGATCATGTTGTAGGGGTTGCTGGTGCCGACCGACTTGGTCACCACGTCAGCGACGCCCAGACTTTCGAACACGGCGCGCATCGGACCACCGGCGATGATGCCGGTCCCGGCCGGAGCCGAACGGACGTTGACCTTACCGGCACCAAAGCGGCCCTTGCCGTCGTGATGCAGGGTCCGACCGTCCTTGAGCGGCACGCGAACCATCTTCTTCTTGGCAGAAGCGGTTGCCTTGGTGATGGCTTCCGGCACTTCGCGCGCCTTGCCATGACCGAAGCCAACGCGGCCCTTGCCGTCACCGACCACGACCAGAGCGGCGAACCCGAAGCGCTTACCGCCCTTCACGGTCTTGGAAACGCGGTTGATGTGCACGAGCTTTTCGATCAGCTCCTCGCCACCTTCCTCGTCACCGCCACGGCCACGACGGTCGTCACGGCGGCCACGGCCACCACGCTCACCGCCACGGTCATTGCCACCACGGCCGCGACCGCGACCACGGCCGCCTTCGCGTTCGCCACCCTCAGGGGCAGCGGCAGCCACATCGGCGACGACGCCTTCGGCTTCAATGTTGGTTTCGTCTGCCATCATCAGAACTCCAGCCCGCCTTCACGCGCAGCGTCAGCCAGCGCCTTAACGCGGCCATGGAACAGGAAGCCGCCGCGATCGAACACGACAGCGGTCACGCCCGCCTTCTTGGCGGCCTCGGCCAGGGCCGCGCCAACCTTGGCAGCGTCCTCGGTCGTGGCGCCGGGGCCCTTGCTGCCCTTGGTCAGGGTCGAAGCCGAAGCCAGCGTACGGCCAGCTGCGTCGTCGATGATCTGGGCATAGATGTGACGGCCCGAACGGTGCACCGAAAGCCGCGGACGGCCACCAGCGCGCGCCTTGAGCGCGGTGCGAACGCGCCGACGGCGGCGCTCGAAAAGAGACAGCTTGGCCATTACTTCTTCTTCCCTTCCTTGCGGAAGATGAACTCGCCGCGGTACTTGATGCCCTTGCCCTTGTAGGGCTCGGGCTTGCGCCACCGGCGGATCTCGGCCGCAACCTGGCCGACCTTCTGCTTGTCGATCCCGGAGATCTCGATCGTGGTGTTGTCCGGCGTCTTGATCTCGATGCCTTCCGGCACGACAAAATCGACGTCATGGCTGTAGCCGAGCAGCAGCTTCAGGTTCTTGCCCTGAGCGTTGGCACGGTAGCCGACACCGGTGATTTCCAGCACCTTGGTGTAGCCGGCGGTCACGCCGGTAACCAGGTTGTCAACCAGCGTACGCTGCATGCCCCAGAAGGCGCGAGCCTGCTTGGAGTCATTGGCCGGCTTCACCACGATGACATCGCCTTCGATGGTGTAGCTGATCTCGTCGCGCAGACCCAGCGTGAGGGTGCCCTTGGGACCCTTCACGGTCAGCACGCCGTCAGCGATCGCGGCGGTAACACCACCGGGGATCGCAACGGGCTTCTTACCGATGCGGCTCATCAGAACACCTCCGCCAGCACTTCGCCACCGACGTTGTGCGCGCGGGCTTCGGCATCCGAAAGCACGCCGCGCGGCGTCGAGACGATGGTGATGCCCAGGCCGTTGCGGACCACCGGGAGTTCCTTCGAACCCGAGTAGACGCGGCGACCAGGCTTGGAGACGCGGGCGACGTGCTTGATAGCCGGTTCGCCTTCGAAGTACTTCAGCTCGATGCGCAGCTGCGGATGGGCGCCGGTAGCGTCCTCCGAGAAACCGCGAATATAGCCTTCACGCTGCAACACTTCGAGCACGCTTGCGCGCAGCTTCGAGGCCGGCGACAGGACAGAGTCCTTCTTCGCACGCTGGCCGTTGCGGATACGGGTGAGCATATCACCCAGGGGATCGGTCAGTGCCATCGCTTGATCCTTACCAGCTCGACTTGGTGACGCCGGGGATCATGCCCTTGTTGGCAAGATCACGCAGCTCAACACGGCAAAGGCCGAACTTGCGATAGTAGCCGCGCGGGCGGCCGGTGGTGGCGCAGCGGTTGCGAACCCGGGTCGGGTTGCCGTTGCGCGGGACTTCCGCCAGCTTCAGGCGCGCGATCAGGCGTTCGGTATCGTCGAGCGACTTGTCGTCGGCGATCGCCTTCAGCTTCGCGTACTTGGCTGCGTACTTCTTGACGAGGGCCTTGCGGCGCTCGTTCTTGTTGATCGAACTCAGTTTCGCCATGGACTTAAGCTCTCTTCCTCAATCTCAGGCTCAGGCGGCCTGCGCTTCAGCGCTGGCATCCTGCGGGAACGGGAAACCGAACAGGCGCAGCAGTTCGCGCGCTTCGTCGTCGGTCTTCGCAGTGGTGGTGACGATGATGTCCATCCCGCGCACCTTCTCGATCTGGTCGTAGCTGATCTCCGGGAAGATGATCTGCTCCTTCAGACCCATCGCGTAGTTGCCGCGACCGTCAAACGACTTCGGGTTCAACCCACGGAAGTCGCGGATGCGGGGCATGGCAACGGTGATGAGGCGGTCGAGGAATTCGTACATGCGTTCACGGCGCAGGGTGACCTTGCAACCGATCGGCATGCCTTCACGCAGCTTGAACTGCGCGATCGACTTCTTCGCCTTGGTGATGACGGGCTTCTGGCCGGCAATCAGTTCCATCTCGGCGGCGGCGGTCTGGACCTTCTTCTTGTCCTGGCTGCCTTCGCCAACGCCCATGTTGATCGTGATCTTCTCGATCTTGGGCACTTCCATGTGGTTCTTGTAGCCGAACTTCTCGGTCATCGCCTTGGCGATCGAGTCGTCATACTTCTTGCGAAGCCGGGGCACGTACTTGTCAGCCATCGATCTTCTCCCCGGACTTCACGGCCACGCGGACCTTCTTGCCGTCCACGGTTTCAAACCGCACGCGGGTAGCCTTGCCGTCCTTGGGGTCGGCCAGGCTCACCTTCGAAATGTGCATCGGCGCCTCACGGCGATCGATGCCACCCTGCGGGTTCTGCTGGGTCGGCTTGCGATGACGGGCAGCGACGTTCACGCCCGAAACGACAACCTTTTCTTCCTGCGGCAGGACCTGCAGAACAGTGCCGGTGCGGCCCTTGTCCTTGCCCGAACGCACGACGACGTTGTCGCCCTTCTTGATCTTAGCGGCGGCCATTACAGCACCTCCGGAGCAAGGCTGATGATCTTCATGAAGCCCTTGCCGCGCAGTTCGCGGACCACAGGGCCGAAGATACGGGTGCCGATGGGCTCTTCGTTCTTGTTGATGAGCACGGCCGCATTGCTGTCAAAGCGAATGACGCTGCCGTCGGCACGACGGACGTCCTTGCGGGTACGCACGATCACCGCGCGGTGAACGTCGCCCTTCTTCACGCGGGTGCGCGGCTGGGCTTCCTTCACCGACACCACGATGATGTCGCCAACGCCGGCGGTGCGGCGCTTCGACCCGCCCAGTACCTTGATGCACTGGACGCGCTTGGCGCCGCTGTTGTCCGCGACGTCGAGCTGGGATTGCATCTGGATCATTGATCCGGTTCCTTCTCACTGGCTTGCCGGAACCAGTCCGGCAGTTCCAAATTGCTCGTCTGACTTAGACGTCGGCTTCAACGGCGGCAGTCTTGCCGGCGGTGACGCGCTCGATCACCTTCCAGGTCTTCAGCTTCGAGAGCGGGCGAGTTTCCTCGATCCGCACCGTTTCGCCAACCTTGAAGGCGTTGTCTTCGTCATGCGCGTGGTACTTCTTCGAGCGACGGATGATCTTCCCGTAAAGCGGGTGCTTCACCTTGCGCTCGACCTTGACCACGACGGTCTTGTCGGTCTTGTCGGAGACGACGGTCCCGATCAGGATACGCTTGGGCATCGTATTCTCCTTACGCCTTGGCCGACTGAGAACGCTCAGTCTGCAGCGTTTTGATGCGGGCGATGTCGCGGCGCACTTTCTTGATGCGCGCCGGGCGTTCCAGCTGGTTGGTCGCCGCCTGGAAGCGGAGGTTGAACGCCTCGCGCTTCAGTTCAGCGAGGTCCGCCGACAGCTGATCGTCGCTCTTGACGCGCAGGTCTTGAATCTTGCTGGCCATCATTCGGCTCCCAGGTGCGAGGTGTCGCCCAGACGGGCCACGACCTTGGTCTTGATCGGCAGCTTCATCGCTGCGCGGCTGAACGCTTCAGCGGCCAGCGGACCGGCGACGCCATCCAGTTCGAACAGGATGCGACCCGGCTTCACGCGGGCAGCCCAGTATTCGATCGAACCCTTGCCCTTACCCTGACGGACTTCGGCAGGCTTCTTCGAAACCGGCACGTCCGGGAAGACGCGGATCCAGAGACGACCCTGGCGCTTGATGTGACGGGTGATCGCGCGGCGAGCCGCTTCGATCTGACGGGCGGTGATCCGCTCCGGCTCCAGGGCCTTGAGGCCATAGGAACCGAAGTTCAGATCGGTGCCACCCTTGGCGTCGCCCTTGATCCGGCCCTTGAAGGCCTTGCGGAACTTGGTCTTTTTCGGTTGCAGCATGGTGCTTACTCTACCTTAAGCTCAGCGTGCCGGGCGGACGCCGGAGGTTTGAGCCTCCATCATCAGCCGGTCCTGCGCCATCGGATCGTGGCCAAGGATTTCACCCTTGAAGATCCAGCACTTGATGCCGATGATCCCATAGGCGGTCAGTGCTTCGGCTTCGGCGTAGTCGATGTTCGCGCGCAGAGTGTGCAGCGGCACACGGCCTTCGCGGTACCATTCGACGCGGGCGATTTCAGCACCACCCAGACGGCCACCGCACGTGATCTTGATGCCTTCGGCACCAAGGCGCAGGGCCGACTGCACGGCGCGCTTCATCGCCCGGCGGAACGCCACGCGGCGGATCAGCTGGTCGGCAATGCCCTGGGCAACGAGCTTGGCGTCGATTTCCGGCTTGCGGATTTCAACGATGTTCAGCTTGACGTCGCTGCTGGTCATCTTCGCGAGCTGCGAGCGCAGCTTTTCGATGTCCGCGCCCTTCTTGCCGATGATGACGCCCGGACGGGCGGCATAAATCGACACGCGGCAGAGCTTGGCCGGACGCTCGATCACCACCTTGGAAATTGCGGCCTGCGGCAGCGTTTCCATGATGAACTTGCGCATCTTGAGGTCTTCCTCAAGCATCGACGCATAGTTCTTGCCTTCGGCGTACCAGCGGCTGTCCCAGGTGCGGTTGATCTGGAGACGCAGACCGATCGGGTTGCTCTTGTGACCCATGGATCAGGCCTCCTCGACTTCGCGAACCACGATGCGCAGCCGGCTGAACGGCTTCAGGATGCGCGTGGACTTGCCACGGCCCCGCGTGTGGAAACGCTTCATGGTGATGGACTTGCCGACGCTGGCTTCAGCGACGACGAGGGCGTCAACATCCAGGTTGTGGTTGTTTTCCGCATTGGCGATCGCCGAAGCGAGCACCTTGCGGGCATCAACCGCCATCGCCTTCGTCGAGAAGGCGAGGATGTTCATGGCTTCTTCAGCCTTCTTGCCACGGATCAGAGCAGCAACCAGGTTGAGCTTCTGGGCCGAACCACGGATCGTGGTGCCGACCGACAGCGCTTCCTTGTCGCCCACGCGGCGGGGAGCTTTTGCCTTGCCCATTAGCGCTTACCCTTCTTGTCGGCAGCGTGGCCGGGGAACGTGCGCGTCGGCGCGAATTCACCAAGCTTGTGACCGACCATGTCTTCGTTGACCGAGACGGGGATGAACTTGTGGCCGTTGTAGACGTTGAACGTCAGACCGACGAACTGCGGCAGGATCGTCGAACGACGCGACCAGGTCTTCACCGGGCCAGCGCGGGTGCCAGCTTCCTGCGCGGCTTCCGCCTTCTTCAGCAGGTGCAGGTCGACGAAGGGGCCTTTCCAGACGGAACGTGCCATGGGGGCTTACCTCTTCTTCTTCGCGTGACGCGAACGGATAATCATCTTGTCCGTCTGCTTGTTATGACGGGTGCGGGCACCCTTGGTCGGCTTGCCCCACGGCGTAACCGGGTGACGGCCACCAGAGGTGCGGCCTTCACCACCACCGTGCGGGTGATCGACCGGGTTCTTCGCAACACCACGGGTCAGCGGGCGACGGCCCAGCCAGCGGTTGCGGCCAGCCTTTGCCAGGTTCTGGTTGGCGTTGTCGGGATTCGACACCGCACCAACCGTGCCCATGCAATCGCCGCGCAGGTAGCGCTGCTCGCCCGAGTTCAGGCGGGCAATGACCATGCCGCGGTCACGACCGACGACCTGGACATAGGTCCCGGCCGAACGAGCGATCTGACCGCCCTTGCCCGGCTTCATTTCCACGTTGTGGCAAATGGTGCCGACCGGCATCTGGCTGAGCAGCATCGCGTTGCCCGGCTTCACGTCGGTCTTTTCACCGGCAACGACCGTGTCACCGACCGCAAGACGCTGCGGCGCGATGATGTAGGCCTGTTCCCCATCGGTGTACTTGATCAGCGCGATGAACGCGGTGCGGTTGGGGTCATACTCCAGACGCTCCACGGTCGCGGGCATATCCCACTTGCGACGCTTGAAGTCGATGAAGCGATACTTCTGCTTGTGACCGCCAGCGATCCCGCGCGAAGTGACGTGGCCCTTGTTGTTGCGACCGCCGGTCTTGCGCTTGCCTTCGGCCAGCGCCTTGACGGGCTTGCCCTTCCACAGCGCCGAGCGGTCGACCAGGATCAGGCCACGACGGGCCGGGCTGGTCGGGTTATAGTTCTTGAGTGCCATGGTTCAGCCTCAGATCCCGCTGGTGACGTCGATCGACTGGCCTGCGGCCAGGGTCACGACAGCCTTCTTGACGTCCGAACGGCGATAGGGCTTGCCCTTCCACCGCTTGGTCTTGCCCTTCTGGGTCAGGGTGTTCACGGAGACCACCTTGACGTCGAACAGGGCTTCGACCGCAGCCTTGATCTGCGGCTTGGTGGCAGCTTCGGCCACCTTGAAGACCACGGCATTGTGCTCGCTGAGCAGCGTCGACTTTTCCGTGATGTGGGGAGCCACGATCACGTCATAGTGACGCGTGTCGATTGCGTCCTTAGCCATTGAAACGCGCCTCCAGCTTTTCGACCGCGGCGCGCGTCAGCACCAGCGTGTCATGCTTCAGGATGTCATAGACGTTGGCGCCGATGGCCGGCAGCACGTTCACGCCGACGATGTTCCGGGTGGCGCGGGCGAAGCCCTCGTTCACCTGCTCGCCGTCGATCACGAGCACCTTCTTGCCCCAGTTCGCCTTGGCGAGCTGACCGGCAACAGCCTTGGTCTTGGCATCGGCAACGTCGAGCGAGTCGACGACAACCAGACCACCCTTGGCCTTGGCCGAGAGCGCCATCTTCAGACCGAGTGCACGAACCTTCTTGTTCAGCGACACGTCGAATTCGCGACGGCGGGCACCATGCGCCTTACCACCACCGATGAACACCGGAGCGGCACGATCGCCGTGACGGGCCGTACCGCCACCCTTCTGGCGACCGAACTTCTTGCCGGTGCGGGCAACGTCCGAACGCTCACGGGTCGCACGGGCAATACCGCGGCGGTTTTCGAGCTGCCAGGTGACAACGCGGTGGAGGATGTCAGCGCGCGGTTCCAGACCGAACACGTCATCATTCAGTTCGACTTCGCCCTTGGCGGCCGAACCATCGAGGTTGAGGACCTTGACCTTCACGACTTAGCCCTCCTGGCCTTCGGTCGCTTCGACGGCCACCGCTTCGGCGGGGGTGTCGGCAGCAGCCGAATTGTTGCTGTTTGCAGCCTGCTTCAGGCCGGCGGGATAGGGCGCTTCGGCGTGGCGCGAGACCTTCACCGAGTCCTTGACGGTCAGCCAGCTGTTCTTCGAGCCGGGCACCGAGCCCTTCACGAAGATCAGGCCACGTTCGTCATCGACGCGCACGACTTCCAGGTTCTGCTGGGTGCGGTGACGGTCGCCCATGTGGCCAGCCATCTTCTTGTTCTTGAACACGCGACCCGGATCCTGGCGGTTACCGGTCGAACCGTGCGCACGGTGGGTGATGGACACGCCGTGGGTGGCGCGCATACCGCCGAAGCCCCAACGCTTCATCGCACCGGCAAAGCCCTTGCCCTGGGTGTGGCCGGAAATATCGACCAGCTGACCGGGGACAAAGTGCGACGCGGCGATCGTCGAACCGACTTCCAGCACCGCATCGTCGGCGACGCGGAATTCCACCACGCGAGCCTTGAGCGGAACTTCAGCCTTGGCAAAGTGTTCACGCTGCGGCTTCGCAACGTTCTTTTGCTTGGCCTGGCCTGCACCGAGCTGAAGCGCGACATAACCGTCGCGTTCTTCGGTGCGCACCGAAACCACCTGGCAATCTTCCAGCGCCAGAACGGTTACCGGCACGTGCCGACCGTCCTCCTGGAAAAGGCGGGTCATCCCCACCTTCTTGGCGATCACGCCAGTGCGCATGATCCATTCTCCTAAACAGAGGCCTGCCCGGGCCCATCCCGAACAGGCGTGTCCAACCCAATTTGTGATGCGAGCCCCGTCCGGGCTGGGTGCTCCCTGATCGATGCAAATGCATCCAACGGAAGCGAGACGGGGGACGCATTCCCGGCCATTTGGCCGGAGGTATCCCTATGTCCGGGCGGGTCTCCCCGCCGAGCCGGCCGAAGCCGGAAGGATTTTTGGGCCACCCCCTGGGGAGTGACCCGAAACTCGTAATCGAGAGCGGCTTAGGCCAGCTTGATCTCGACGTTCACGCCAGCAGCCAGGTCGAGCTTCATCAGCGCATCGACGGTGGTGGCGTTCGGCTGCACGATGTCGAGCAGACGCTTGTAGGTGCGAACTTCGAACTGCTCACGCGACTTCTTGTCGATGTGCGGGCCGCGGTTCACGGTGAACTTCTCGATCTTGGTCGGCAGCGGAATGGGCCCACGGATGAGCGCGCCAGTGCGGCGAGCGGTTTCCGCGATTTCGCCAGTTGCCTGATCCAGCACGCGATGATCGAATGCCTTGAGGCGAATGCGGATATTCTGAGCTTCCATGTCCAACTACCGATGAGAAAGAGCCAAAAACAAACCAGACCGACCCGCCCTCTCCCGCTTTCGTGAAAGAGCGAGGCAGCCTGCAAAACCGGACCGCAGAGGGAACGAATCCCCCTGCGGTGCGCGGCTTATATTACTTCGTGATCTTGCTGACAACCCCCGAACCGACGGTGCGGCCGCCTTCACGGATTGCGAAGCGCAGACCTTCGTCCATCGCGATCGGAGCGATCAGCTTGACCGACAGGGCAACGTTGTCGCCCGGCATCACCATTTCGGTGCCTTCCGGCAGAATGACTTCGCCGGTGACGTCGGTGGTGCGGAAGTAGAACTGCGGACGGTAGTTGGCGAAGAACGGCGTGTGACGGCCACCTTCGTCCTTCGACAGCACGTACACTTCGGCGGCGAATTCGGTGTGCGGGGTCACGGTGCCCGGCTTCGCCAGAACCTGACCACGCTCAACGTCGTCGCGCTTCAGACCACGAACCAGAGCGCCGATGTTGTCGCCGGCTTCACCCTGGTCGAGCAGCTTGCGGAACATTTCAACGCCGGTGACGGTGGTCTTCTGCGTGTCGCGCAGACCAACGACTTCGACTTCTTCACCGACCTTGATGATGCCGGTTTCGACGCGGCCGGTCACCACGGTACCGCGGCCCGAGATCGAGAACACGTCTTCGACGGGCATCAGGAACGGCTTGTCGGTCGGACGCGGGGGCTGCGGGATGTAGCTGTCAACGGCAGCCATCAGAGCCTTGATCGAGTCCTTGCCGATGTTGTCGTCGCGGCCTTCGAGAGCGGCCAGAGCCGAACCCTTGACGATCGGAATATCGTCACCCGGGAAGTCGTACGAGCTCAGCAGTTCGCGAACTTCCAGTTCGACCAGCTCAAGGATTTCCTCGTCGTCGACCTGGTCAACCTTGTTCATGTACACGACCAGAGCCGGCACGCCGACCTGACGGGCCAGCAGGATGTGTTCGCGGGTCTGCGGCATCGGGCCGTCAGCAGCGTTCACCACCAGGATCGCGCCGTCCATCTGCGCGGCACCGGTGATCATGTTTTTCACATAGTCAGCGTGGCCCGGGCAGTCGACGTGGGCGTAGTGGCGGTTTTCGGTTTCGTATTCGACGTGAGCGGTCGAAATGGTGATGCCGCGTTCGCGCTCTTCCGGAGCCTTGTCGATGTTGGCATAGTCCGTGAAGGTGGCGCCACCGGTTTCAGCGAGCACCTTGGTGATCGCGGCCGTCAGCGTGGTCTTGCCATGGTCAACGTGACCGATGGTGCCGATGTTGCAGTGCGGCTTAGTCCGCTCGAATTTTGCCTTCGCCATTGTCTCAAACCTTCTTTCGCTTGATATCGAATCTGCGGGTAAAGACGGCGCCCGCTGAATCAGGCGCCGCCCCTAGTATCATCTTGCCGCTTAGGCAAGCTTCTCCTTCACTTCGGCCGCGACGTTCGCCGGGACCTCGTCATAGTGGGAGAAAATCATCGAGTAGTTGGCCCGGCCCTGGGTGAACGAGCGCAGCTGGTTCACGTAGCCGAACATGTTGGCCAGCGGCACCATGGCCTCGACCACCTGCGCGTTGCCGCGGCTGTCGGTGCCCTGGATCTGGCCGCGACGGCTGTTCATGTCGCCGATGACATCACCCAGATATTCTTCCGGGGTGACGACTTCGACCTTCATGATCGGCTCGAGCAGCTTGATGCCAGCCTTCTGGGCAACTTCGCGCATCGCACCGCGACCGGCGATTTCGAACGCCAGGGCGGACGAGTCGACGTCGTGGTAAGCACCGTCGTACAGCAGCACTTCGAAGTCGATGATCGGGAAGCCGATGAGCGAGCCGGTTTCGGCCGTTTCACGGAAGCCCTTTTCAATGGCGGGGATGTATTCCTTCGGAATGTTGCCGCCCTTGATTTCGTCCTTGAAGACGAAGCCCGAACCGCGCTCACCCGGCGTGACCTTGACCTTCACGCGGCCGAACTGACCGGTACCACCTGACTGCTTCTTGTGGGTGTAGTCGATGTCCACCGGCTTCGCGAGGTATTCGCGATACGCCACCTGCGGCGCACCGACGTTCGCTTCGACCTTGAACTCGCGACGCATGCGGTCGACGATGATGTCGAGGTGCAGTTCGCCCATGCCCTTGATGATCGTCTGGCCCGATTCATGGTCGGTCGACACGCGGAACGAGGGATCCTCGGCCGACAGGCGATGCAGCGCGACGCCCATCTTTTCCTGGTCCGCCTTGGTCTTGGGTTCCACCGACAGTTCGATCACCGGCTCGGGGAATTCCATGCGTTCCAGCACGATCGGGAAACGCTCGGCGCACAGCGTGTCGCCGGTGGTGGTTTCCTTCATGCCGGCCAGAGCAACGATGTCGCCCGCGTAGGCTTCTTCGATGTCCTTGCGCTCGTTGGCGTGCATTTCGAGAATGCGGCCGACCTTTTCCTTCTTGCCCTTCACCGAGTTCAGGTAGCTGCCCTTCGACAGCGTGCCCGAATAGATGCGGCAGAAGGTGAGCGAGCCGACGAACGGGTCGTTCATGACCTTGAACGCCAGGGCGCTGAACGGAGCGTCATCCGACGGCGGACGGCTGTCCGGCTCGTCGCTGTCAACCTTGACGCCCTTGACGTCTTCGATGTCCAGCGGCGACGGCATGAAGTCGACCACGGCGTCGAGCAGGGTCTGCACGCCCTTGTTCTTGAACGAGGAGCCGCACAGCACCGGCACGAAGGCCTGTGCCAGCGTACCCTTGCGGATCAGGCGCTTCAGTTCGGCCGCGTCAGGAATGGTGCCTTCGAGATAGGCTTCCATCGCCTCGTCGTCCTGTTCGACGGCGAGTTCGACCAGCTTTTCGCGGTATTCGGCAGCCTTGTCGGCCAGGTCGGCCGGGATTTCGACGTATTCGAATTCCGCGCCGAGGCTTTCATCCTTCCAGATGATGCCGCGTTCGTTGATCAGGTCGACCAGGCCGACGAAGTCGCCTTCCGCGCCGATCGGCAGATAGAGCACGGCCGGGACGGCGCCGAGGCGATCGATGATCGTCTGGACGCAGTAGTAGAAGTTCGCGCCGGTGCGGTCGAGCTTGTTGATGTAGCACATCCGCGGCACGCCGTACTTGTCCGCCTGGCGCCAGACGGTTTCGGACTGGGGCTCAACCCCGGCCACGCCGTCGAAAGCGGCCACGGCACCGTCGAGCACGCGCAGCGAGCGTTCGACTTCGATGGTGAAGTCGACGTGGCCGGGGGTGTCGATGATGTTCAGGCGATGATCGTTCCAGAAGCAGGTCGTCGCGGCCGACGTGATCGTGATGCCGCGTTCCTGTTCCTGTTCCATCCAGTCCATGGTGGCGGCGCCTTCGTGGACTTCGCCGATCTTGTAGGACTTGCCGGTGTAATAAAGGATGCGCTCGGTCGTCGTGGTCTTGCCAGCGTCGATGTGCGCCATAATACCGAAATTCCGGTATTTATCAAGGGTATGGCCGCGTGCCATGATGTCTTCCTTAGGGAACTGGGTGGAGCCGCGCTGCGGCCCCTGCCCATTGGGTTAGGATTGTGACAGCCGCGTGACTTACCAGCGGTAGTGGCTGAACGCGCGGTTCGCGTCGGCCATGCGGTGGGTGTCTTCGCGCTTCTTGACCGCGTTGCCACGGTTGTTGGCGGCGTCCAGCAGCTCGGCCGAGAGGCGCGCGGCCATCGTGGTTTCGCTGCGGTTGCGCGCGGCGGTGATCAGCCAGCGGATGGCCAGCGCCTGGGCGCGTTCCGGACGGACTTCGACCGGCACCTGGTAGGTCGCACCACCGACGCGGCGGCTGCGGACTTCGATCTGCGGCTTCACGTTGGCAAGCGCATCGTGGAACAGCGCGATCGGATCCGACTTGGCGCGCGTTTCCATCGTTTCCAGCGCACCGTAAACGATCGATTCGGCAACCGACTTCTTACCATCGAGCATGAGGTTGTTCATGAACTTCGACAGGATCTGATCACCGAACTTGGGATCAGGCAGGATTTCCCGCTTCTCGGGACGACGACGACGTGACATCGTATGAATTCCTTATTTGCGCGGGCGGCGCATTGCTGCGCGGCCCCTTACACACCAGCGAGGGGTAGCCCGCTTACTTCGGACGCTTGGCGCCGTACTTCGAGCGGCTCTGCTTGCGGTCCTTGACGCCCTGGGTATCCAGCACGCCGCGCAGCACGTGATAGCGCACGCCGGGAAGGTCGCGCACGCGGCCGCCGCGGATCAGCACCACCGAGTGCTCCTGCAGGTTGTGGCCTTCACCCGGGATGTACGAAATGACTTCGCGCGAGTTGGTCAGGCGGATCTTGGCGACCTTGCGCAGTGCCGAGTTCGGCTTCTTCGGGGTCGTGGTGTAGACGCGGGTGCAAACGCCGCGCTTCTGCGGGTTCTGCTCCATCGCAGGGACCTTGGACTTGGTCTTCTGCGGCACGCGGCCCTTGCGGACCAGCTGGTTGATAGTGGGCATGAAGTACTCTTCACCTTGGTTTGTGGCCGAAGCGGCCAGGTGAAGGAATGCGGTTCCCGCGAAATGCGCGCATACGGCCGGATCATCCCCGCCGCCACACATCACACGAGCCGAAAACGCTCCACCCGGACAAATGGCCGGGTTACTTTGACGGCTTACCTGGCCAGACCAGACGCACCGCCAATGTTCAGCTCAACCAGACGCAAGGCCAAAGCCCGCCTCCGGAAGCGGCGGCCCTTAGGGTGAATCCAACGGCAGGTCAAGCGGCGAACGATACCGCTTCGCTGGTGCCGCCGGGGGATCGCAGGTCGGACCGGATCGCCTCATCAAGGGCAGGCGGACAAACTGCCCTGTCCCGACGGCCTGAACAGCCATAGCCGCATCGCCGCAAGATCAGGAGCGGAATTCGCGCCGCAGCCCAGACAAAACCATTTTCCTACACCCACCGGCCTGTGTCAGGGTCTGCCACCATCCAGCGGGGAAAAACCAACAGCCCTGATGGAGGTTGATCCCTTGAGCCATTCCGACAGCCTTGACGATCCCGGCGAACCGGGCGCGATGCTCTGTGCCTCGGCCCGCCCGTGGAAACGCACCAGCCGCACCGCTTTTGCCGACTTGCCGCCAGAGCCGGACGATCCGCTGCTCGGCTTTGCGCCCTATCTGCACAAGCAGCCGCGCCGCAATTCGATCACGCCCGACCGGCAGCGCGAATTCATCGCGGCGCTGGCGGCGACGGGGATCGTGACGCAGGCGGCGCGGCGGATCGGGGCTTCGCTGGAGGCGCTCTATCGCCTGCGCCACCAGCCGGGGGCGGAAGGCTTTGCCGCCGCATGGGAGCTGGCCATCGACCGGGGCATCGCCCGGCTGGAGGATTGCGCGCTGGAACGCGCGATCGCGGGCGAGGAGCGCCCCATCGTGCGCGGGGGCGAAGTGGTGGGCACCTGGCGGCGCTATGACACGGCGCTGCTGCTGTTCCTGCTGCGCCAGCGCCGGGGTCAGCGCTGGGCAGCGAATGGCACGCACTATGCCGCGCTGCGGCCCGGCCACCCCGTCTATGAACGGCTGCGCGGCGAATGGGAGGCGCAGGATGCCGCCGATGCGCAGGCCGTCTATGACAGCATCGACGCGATGATCGACCAGATGCGGCTGAACTCCATCGCCAACGCGGCCTTGCTGGCGGAGGATGCGCTGGAAGAGGAGGAGGACGACGAGGAGCTGGAGGGGAACGGGGGCCCTACAGGCTGAACGCGGGCCGCTGCGCCAGCCGGGCGCGCCAGGCGGCAATGTGGGGGCGGCCCTCCAGCGGGTCGATCCGCAGCACGCGGGCGAAATCGATCGCCACGGCGGCGGTGATGTCGGCCACGCTGAACCCGCTGGCGGCAACGTAGTCACGGGACGCCAGGTGGGCATCGAAGCGGTCCAGGAAATCCAGCAGCCGCGCCCGCCCGCGCTCGGCCAGTTCCGGGATCTGGGCATAGTTGACCGGGCCGGGCAGCGCGCGGTCCTTCATCGCGGGGGCCGTGTTGCGCATCGCCTCGGCAATGGCCATGAAGCATTCGGCTTCGATTCTGGCGTTCCAGCTGGCAATTTCCGCCTTGTCGAGCGGGGTCGTGCCCAGCAGCGGCGGCTGGGGCTTCACCGCTTCGGCCCAGGCCAGGATCGCGGCGTTGTCGGTCAGCGCGGGCACGCCCTCCTCCACCACCAGCGCCGGCACCGTGCAGGCCGGATTGATCGCGCGAAAGCCCTCGCCCAGCTGCTCGCCCGCGGCCAGATCGACGATCACGGTGTCATGGGCGATGCCCTTTTCCGCCAGCACGATCCGGGCGCGGCGCGGGCTGGGGGCGCGAAGGTAGTCAAACAGAATCGGCATCGGCTTCTCCCTTTGCGTCGCAGACTAGCAGTATTGCCGCGCGATACGAGCGCGGCGCGGTTGCCGCTACGGCACGCACGCCTTGTTCATTGACGGTTATGTTATGTTGTAACATAACTATGACGTCGCCCCGGTGCGACTCGACAAGCAATGGCCCGCCGGGGCGCCGTTACCAGAACGGAGGGTGCCACCATGGCTTATGTCGATACCCACACTTCCAACCACCGCGTTGCCACACTGACCACGGTCGCGCTGATCCACGTCGCGGCGGGGTTTGCGCTGGTCAATGGCCTCGCCGCGACCTTCATCCCGCAGGCGCGCGAGATCTTGCGCACCTTCGATATCGATCCGCCCAAGCCCAAGCCGGTACCAACCCCGACCGAGCCACCCGCCGCGCAGGCCCCCCGCCCCGCGCCCAACCGGCCTGCGCCGACCCCGGCCGATCCCTTTGCCTTCAAACCCACCGGCCCCGCGCCAACTTTCCCGACCGGCCCGGTGGGCGACGCGGGCGGCGGCGGTGTGGGCGAGGCGCTGTTCCCGACGCCTGCGCCCACCCCTGCCCCCGGCGTGGCCCCGCGCGCCGCGCGGCCCAAGGGCAATCCGGGGCTGTGGGTATCGACCAGCGACTACCCCAGCGCCGGGATACGGGGCGAACTGGAAGGGCTGGTCAAGGTGCGTCTGACCATCACCGCGGACGGCAAGCCCAGCGACTGCACGATCACGGCCTCCAGCGGGCATGACGTGCTGGACGGGGCAACCTGCGCCAAGCTGCTGCGCCGCGCGCGGTTCGAACCGGCCAGCGACCACACCGGCGCGAAAGTGGCCGGAACGTGGAACACGGCGGTGCGCTGGGACATCCCGGACTGAGCCTGAACTGCGGGATAGGCGCGGGCGCGCCTGCGTCTATCCCAGCGGCATCACGCGGGTCAGGAATTCGATCACTGCGCTGTTGAATTCGTCGTTCTTGTCGCCCGCGACCATGTGGCCCGCGCCGCTGATGTCGGCGATTTCCAGCGCCGGGATGCGGCGCTTCAGGTCTTCCACGCCGTCATCGGTGACGATGTCGGACTTCATGCCGCGCACCAGCAGGGTCGGCACGCGGTCGGTCCAGTCGGCGGCGTCCATCAGGTTGAGCAAGTAGTGCGGATCGCGCCGGAAATCCTCCATCATGCGCGGGTCCCAGTGCCAGTGCAGGCGGCCATCGGCGCCTTCACGCAGGTTCTTCCTCAGGCCCGACACGTCCTTGGGCCGGGGCCGTTCGGGGTAGTAGGCGGCGACGGCATCGGCGGCTTCGTTGAGGTCCGCAAAGCCTTGCGGATTGGCCGACATGAACGCCTTGATCCGGCCTACGCCCTCCTGGCTCATCTTGGGCACGATATCGACCAGCACGATTGCCGCCGGTTCCAGCCCGTGCGAGGCCGCAACCAGCGAGGTCACGCCGCCCAGCGAGGCCCCCACCAGCGCGACCGGGCGCGAGCCCACGGCGGCGACCTGTTCAAGATCCTTCGCGCGCAGATCGATGCTGTAATCGCCGTCGGGCGACCAGTCGCTTTCGCCATGTCCGCGCAGGTCATAGTTGATCGCGAAATAGCCCGCCTGCGCCAGTTGCAACTCGGCCTTGTCCCAACTGTGGCGGGTCTGCCCGCCGCCGTGGCCCAGGATCACCGTGGGTGCGCCGCGCGGACCGGCGATGTCGGCGGCAATGGTCAGGCCATCCCCCACCGGGATGCGGATCGTTTCTGGTTTCATGTTGCAACCGGAAATGCCCCCACCGCGCGGCCCGGTCAATCACCGATTTAGCCGCGCGGTTAAATTGGGCCGATGCGGTTCACTCGACCAGTTCGAAGTCCTGCTTTTCCGTGCCGCAATCGGGGCAGTACCAGTCGTCGTCGATATCCTCGAACCGCGTGCCGGGGGCAATGCCTTCGTCCGGCCAGCCCGCCGCCTCGTCATAAATGAAACCGCAGTTGCGGCAGCGCCATTGGCGAAAGCCCTCGGCCATGACGTCCCTCCCCCTAGGCTCAGTTCGCGGTGAAGCGGATCGGCACGTGCTTGGGCCCGCACACGAAGTTGGAAATCGTGCGCTCGCCCTTGCCGGCCAGTTCGACCGATTCCAGCCGCTTGAACAGTTCCTCCCACAGGATGCGCATTTCCATCCGCGCGAGGTGCTGGCCCAGGCACACGTGGACGCCATAGCCGAACGCGATCTGCGGGTTGCTCTCGCGATCGATGCGGAATTCGAACGGGTCGGCCCAGACGCTCTCGTCGCGGTTGGCGGATTGATAGGACAACATCAGCCAGTCGCCCGCCTTGATCTGCTGCCCGCCGATTTCGCAGTCCGCCACGGCGCTGCGCATGAAGTGCTTCACCGGCACTTCCCAGCGGATCGATTCCTCGACGAAGGCGTTGATCAGCGACGGGTCGGCCTTCATCCGCGCCAGCATTTCCGGCTTTTCCGCCAGCGCCCACATCGCCCCCGCCGTGGTGTTCGACGTGGTGTCATGGCCTGCCGTGGCGGCGATGATGTAATAGCCCATCATCTGCCGGTGATTGAGATACTCGCCATCGATCTTCGCGTTGGCGATCAGGCTGTTGATGTGGCTGGTCGGGTTCTCGCGGAACTTCTTCGTCACGGCGGCGAAGTAGTTTTCCAGTTCCATGGTGGTTTCCCACAGGGACTTGAGCATATCCTCCGGCGAGAGTTCCGCGCGCGCGCGGTTCAGTTCCGGGTCGGCGTTGTTGAACAGTTCCTGCGTCAGCTTCAGCATGAACGGCTCATCCTCCTGCGGCACGCCAAGCACCGTCATGATGACCCGCAGCGGATAGAGGAAGGCGACGTCGGCGGCAAAATCGCACTGCCCGTCGAAGCTGAGCATATGGTCCACGAATTCTCGGGCGATGGCGCGGATCTGTTCCTCCAGCGGCTTGATCGCACGCGGGGTGATGTGCGGGAATACGATCCCGCGCAGGTCCTTGTGCTCCTTGCCGTCGACCGACACCAGGCTGCGGATCAGGTTCGGCTCCCCCCCGGTCAGCATCTGCACCCGCGCGTTGCCTTCGATGTTGGTCAGGAACGTGGACTTGTCGCCGTTGTGGAAGATGTCGGGCTGACGCTCGATATCCTTGATGTCGGCATGGCGGGTGACGACCCAGAACGGCTCGAACCCGTCCAGCTCCGCCTTGTCGAGCGGCGCGGTGGCGCGGATCTGGCGGAAGGCCTCATCCACCAGCTCGCGCTGCGAATAGGCCTTGGGATCGATGATCGTCTGCGCAAGTTCGACGGGCAATGCCATGGGGGAAGCGTCCTCTGCTGAATCGGTGGCTCATGCACCGGTTATGGCGTGAGGGTATTTTACAGTTGGTATACGGTCAACAACTAAGTTAGAGTTGCAAAGCAGCCCTGCTTGGGGATTAACGACGACGATGGACATGCCCGTGCGCGATACCCTGCCCCCCCAGCGCCGCTCACAGGCGGAGCGGCGCGCGCAGTCCGAGCAGCGCCTGCTGGACGCGGCGGCACAAATCATCGCGACCGAGGGCTATCTGGCCGCCACGCTGGAGCGGGTGGGCGAGCGCGCGGGCTTCAGCCGAGGGCTGGCGAGCCGCAAGTACGGGTCCAAGGACGGGCTGATCGAGGCGGTGATCTGGCGCGTCTCCGCCCATGTCCACGAACAGGCGGACGCCGCGATTGTGGGCATTGCCTGCCCGCTGGAACAAGTGCTGGCGCTAGCCGACCGGTTCGTCGAACTGGTCCAACGCGACATTTCCGTCCGCGCCTATTTCGTGCTGTTCAGCGCGATGATCGCCAACCGGCTGGAAACGCGCCCCGTGTTCGAAGAAGTGCAGATCCGCTTTGGCGAGCGGCTGGAAGCGCTGATCGTGGCGGCCCAAGCTGCGGGCAAGGTATCCCCCACCCTGCCCGCGCAGCACGCCGCGTTTATGCTGGGGTGCCTGCTGGCCGGGGTGGCGATCGAAACCACGATGGGCTTCGACCGCCTTGCCGACCCTACCGCCGTCCGGACGGACCTAACGGCAATGCTGCGACGGGCGTTAGGAGGTTAACCCTCGAACGCCACCCGCAGCCGCAGATAGGCGGAGCGCCCCGCCCCCGGCAGCCGCGCGCCCACGGCGACATCGCCGAAGCCGTTGCGGTTATAGCCGGACAGATGCTCGACATAGTGCCGGTCGAATAGGTTCTCGACCCCCGCATCGATCCGCACGCCGTCCCTCAGCACGACATGGCCGTGGAGCGCGGCAGTGACATAGCCGGTGGAGCGCTGCTCGCTGTTGGTCACTGACACCCGGTTCTGCGCGGCCACGCCTTCGCCTTCCAGCGACAGCCCCCAGTTCGGCCCATCCCAGCCCAGCGCCAGCCGCAGCGAGGCAGGCGCGATGCGATAGAGCGGATCGGCAATGTCCACCCGCCGGCCGCGCACCCAGCTGGCGACGCCGTCCAGCCGCAGCGGTCCGGCCAGCTTTGTGCCGAACGCCACGTCCGCGCCCCACAGCTGCGCCTCGACATTGGCGAAGCGCAGCGGGGTGGCATCGCCGCTGGCCGCCGCGACCATTTCGACCGGCGTGTCGAGCACCCCCGGCGTCGCGTCATAGGCGACGCCCTGGATGTAATCGTGCACCCGCCGCCAGAACACTGCCGGGCGGGCATAGGCGCTGCCATTCGACCAGTCGAACCCGGCCTCGGCCAGCCATGCGCGTTCGGCCTTCAACTGGACATTGCCGACATAGATGTTGCCATCGGCCAGCCCGCCGCTCGCCTCGGTCGGCAGCCAGCTGAACCGTTCGACCAGGCTGGGCACGCGGGTCTTGTGCGCCAGCGTCAGGCGCGGGGTGAACGCGCCGAGATCGGACCACAAGCGCAGCGCACCATCGACCGTGGTGCCGGTCCATTGCCGGTCCGCCCCGGCAAATGCGCGGGCAAGGTTGGCCGGGCCCATCGGCACGCCGGGGCCAAAGCGCGGGGCATCGGTCGCGGCCCTGTGCGCATCGACGCGCCCGCCCGCTTCCACTTCCACAGCGCCCAACGCGCCGCGCCACTCGGCATAGCCGCCGACCCGGCTGGAACGCGCCTTGTCGAGCGGGAAGATCGAGAACGCCGGGCTATTGGGGTTATAGAGCTGGTACTGCTTGTCGACATGCTCGAAATCCGCGCCCAGCCGGATGTGGCGGGCCTCGGTCCCGATCTCCAGCGCAAGGCCGGTGCCGAGCGTGCGCGCGGTGGTGTCGGACTGGCGCGTTGCGCTCGGCGCGGGCGCGGGGCGCAGGCTGTAGTTGTTCATCCGGTGCGCCACCCCGGCATAGTGCGCGTGGACGTCCAGCCTCACGCCGTCCGCCAGATCGCCCTTGAAGCCCGCGCGCAGGAAATCGGTGTGGAAATAGACAATGTCCATCGCGAACGGCGGATTGCCCGCGCGCCCGGTTTCCTGCCGCCGGTATTCCACGCTCAACTCGCCCGGCCCGGCCCGCAGGCCCGCCTGCACGCCATAGACCGCGCGGTTGTAGGACGTGCCGCCGATCCGCCCGCCCGGAAAGCGGGTGTCGTCGCCCTCCTCGCGGCTGGCGAACACGCCGAGGCGCACGCGATCATTGGCAAGGCCTGCCAGCCCGCCAATGGCAAAGCTGTCATCGGCGGAGCGGTATTGCGCGGTGGCATCGAGTTGCGGGGAAAGGCTGCCCGACTGGCCGAACCGCACTTCCTTCAGCGTAACGTTGACGCCGCCGCCCAGCCCCGGCCCGTCGCGCACCGGGGAAATCCCGCGCGCCAGTTCGATCCGGTCAACCAGCACCATCGGCGCATAGTGCATCGCCGGGTCCATCGCGTTCGGCCCGCCGCTGGCGAAGTGCTGGCCGTTGATCCGCAGCAGGATGCGCTCACCAAACATCCCGCGCAGCTGGACCTGGCCGGAAAGCACCCCGTTATCGACCAGCGCCGCGCCCGGCAGGCGGGCAATGAACGCAGCGGCATCGGGGGCGGTGGCGGGCTGGCTGTCCGCCGTAATGGCTTCAGCGGTGGGCGTGGTGGTCAGACGCGGGGCGGTGACGACGATGGTGCGGGCATCGGCATCGGCCTCATCGGCGAATGCGGGCGCGGCAGCGGCCAGCGCGAACAGGCACGCCGAAGCGCGCAGCAGGGAATGGAATGGCATGAAACAAGTCCTGATAATCGTATGAACGTGTTGCCCGCGCGGGTGGCGGGCAGAGGCAGGGTTCAGGCGATTGCAGGCGGTCCGGTCTGCGGCGGGGGCGGCGCGGCCAGCCCCTGCCCGATGGATACATCGGCGGATGGGTGCGCGGGTGCGACCCTGATTGGCAGCGGCTGCACCAGCGCAGCGGCTTGCGGCAGATCGGCCAGTCCGGCCAGCGCAGTGAAGGAACAGGGGGCTTGCTTGCCCTCATGGGGATCGGGCGAGTCGTCGCCCAGCGGGATCGTGACGAACACCTGACCGCCACTGGCATCGGCGCAGAGCGCGACGGTCAGTTCGCCGCCGTTACGCTCCACCATCCAGCCGCCGGGCACCGCGACGCGCAGCGCCAACACGGCCGCCAGCAGCAGCGCGGCAGCGGGGCGATGGTGGTGCAGGAATGCGCGCCAGAACGTCATCGCCCGCGCCCCTACGCCTGCCGCGCCGCGCTGTCACGCCTTATCCGTTGCCCTGCCCGCGCGGCGACGATAGGCTACGCGCAACAATCGTTCAGCCGGAGAAATCATTCATGCTTCGCCCCACGCTCGCCCTTGCCGCCGCGCTGCTGTCTGGCACCAGCGCCCTCGCCGCGCCGACCTATATCCACGCGGGCCGGGTGATCGCGGTGCCGGGCCAGACGCCGCGCGGGCCGACGACCATCGTGGTCGACGAGGGCAAGATCGTGGCCGTGCAGGATGGCTATGCCCCGGCCCCGGCAGGCGCGGATACCATCGACCTGAAGAGCCGCACCGTGCTGCCCGGCCTGATCGACAGCCACACACATTTGTCGTCTGACCGCGCGGGCAACGAAGGCATCACCGCATTCGTGACCGACAGCCTGCCGCTCAATGCGCATGAAACCTACTGGAACGGGATGAAGACCCTGCGCGCGGGCTTTACCACGGTGCGCAACCTGGGTGACAGCGACGGCAAGGTGCTGGCGCTGAAGGAAGCGTCGCGGCGCGGCTGGGTGCTGGCCCCGCGGATCGTCGATGCGGGCGAATCGATTTCCACCAGCGGCGGCCACATGGACGGGCGGGTTGGCATGGCGGATCATGTCCACGGCCTGATCGGCACGGAAAACCTCTGCGACGGCGCCGATGATTGCCGCCGCGCGGTGCGCCGCCAGGTCGGGCGCGGGGCGGACGTGATCAAGTTCGCCACCACCGGCGGGGTCAATTCCGGCACGGGCCTGGCCACCCGGATGTTCGAGGATGAAGCGCGCGCGCTGGTCGAAACCGCCCATGCCTATGGCCGCAAGGTGGCGGTCCATGCCCACGGCGCGGAAGGGATCAAGCTGGCGGTGCGGGTCGGCGCGGATTCGATCGAGCACGGCACGATGATCGACGACGAAATCGTCAAGCTGATGAAGGAATACAAGACGTTCTACGTCCCCACGCTCAGCACCGTGAACGGCTATCTGGAGCGGCTCGCCGCCAATCCCAACGCCTATCCGCCCGCGATCAAGGCGCAGATCGACTGGCGCATCGGCGTCACCGGCAAATCGCTGGCCAAGGCCTATCCGGCGGGCGTGCGGATCGCCTATGGTACCGATGCGGGCGTATCGAAGCATGGCCGCAACGCCGATGAGTTCGAGCTGCTGGTGAAGTTCGGGATGCCCCCGGTCGAGGCGATCAAGGCCGCCACCGTCAACGCCGCCGAACTGCTGGGCGTGGACAAGGAAACCGGCACGATCGAAGTCGGCAAGGCGGCCGACATCATCGCGGTCGACGGCGATCCGCTGACCGACGTCAAAGTGCTGAAGGCGATGAAGTTCGTGATGGCGCGCGGCAACGTGGTGGTCACGCCATAAAAAACGGCCGGGTGTTACCCCGGCCGTTTCAGTTTGATCCGCTCGGCGGTCATCGCTTGCCCTAGGGCGAAGTGAATCCTGCCGCCGCCTTTTCAAGGTCGCGCACATGGCGGGCCTCGGCGGTTTCGGCGGCGCGGGCAGCCATGGCCTCCCACGCTGCCGCGGAGCGCAGGGCGCGCTCGCGGACGTTGTCGAGCGTGCAGACTGCCGCTTCGGCCCGGGCTTCGCCGGCGCGGGCAAGATAGAATTCCTGCGTTGCCATGTTTCAGCCTTTCAATGGAGCCGCGCGGCGGTGCTGCGCGCGCTGGATCAGGCGGCCGGGCGCAGGTTGGTTGCGCTCATCTTGCCACGGCGATCTTCGGTCAGGTCGTAGCTCACGCGCTGATCCTTATCGAGCGTGTGGAGACCGGCGGCCTGCACTGCGCTGATGTGGACGAAAGCGTCGTTGTTGCCGTTGTCGGGCTGGATGAAACCGAAACCCTTGTCCTGGTTAAAGAACTTGACCGTGCCGGTGGTGGATGAAGTGTCGGACATAAACTCTATTCCTTGCGTCGCGAACCCGAACGCCGGGTCGCTGGGCCATAAGTTAGCTAAGGCAGGAGAGAGGAGCGTCTCGGCACCAAAAACCGTCAGTGGCAACCGATAGCCCGACCCCAGTGGGCGCTTTGCGGGCAAATAGCAAACGCCATCTTCACAATGGCGGAAATCAGCCGCCGGTGAGGAACGCGACGAGCGCCTTGACCTTCTTTTGCCGCCACTGCGGCAGCGGCGCGACCAGCCAGTAGGCCCGGCGGCAGGGTTCCGATTCGGGCAGATCGGCCAGCCGCCCCTGCGCGTGCCAGCTATGCGCCAGCAGCGCGGGCACCCGCGCCTGGCCCATGCCCGCAATCGCGGCCGCAAAGGCCTGGCCCGCATCGCCCACGGTCAGCGGCGCATCGGCCCCGTCTCCGGCCGGAGCGGGATCGCCCGGCCAGGCGATCCAGTCACCCGCGCCGATGGTCACGCGCTGCGCGTCGGCCAGTTGCACCCCTTCCAGCTCGCCCGGCCCTTCGGCCCAGCGCACCGCGAGATCCAGGTTCGCCTCGGTAAAATCGGCGTCCTCGCCATCGATCAGGCTGTAGCGGACTTCGGGATTGGCCGCGCGGAACTCCGCCAGACGCGGCGCCAGCCAGGCGGCGAAGAAATCGCGCGGGGCGGCAATCGTATAGACATGGCTCGATTGCCCGGCCTGCATCGCCTGCACCGCGTCCTCGAAATGCAGGAACCCGGTGCGCAGCGCTTCCAGCCCGGCCGAAGCCTCATCGGTCAGCTCCAGCCCCTTGGGCGTGCGGCGGAACAGCACCACGCCCAGCACGTCTTCCAGCGCGCGGATCTGCTGGCCGACGGCGGCCGGGGTCACGGCCAGCTCGTCCGCCGCGCGGGTGAACGACAGGTGCCGCGCCGCCGCATCGAACACGCGCAGGGCGTTGAGAGGCAGGTGGGTGCGCTTCATGCGCTCTCCCTATGGCGGGCAGCGCGGCGGGGCAATGGGATTCGTCGGCCCGTAGCCGGAGCCGCCGTCAGCCCGCCGTGGCGGGCGCGGCCAGCGGGAAGAACGGGATCGCCGCCTGAAACAGCGAGCCGTCCTCGCGCCGGAAGGTATAGTGGCCTTCCATGCTGCCATGCGGCGTCGTCAGCGGACAGCCGGAGACGTAATCGTGGCTCTGCCCCGGCTGGAGCAGCGGGGTTTCGCCCACCACGCCCTCACCCTCGACGAAGTTGACCATCCCGCGCCCGTCGGTGATCCGCCAGTGCCGGGTGAGCAGCTGGATCGGCTGATCCGAACCGTTCTCGATCCGGATGTGATAGACCCAGAACCACTTGCCCGCCTCGATCCGCGATTGCTCAGGCAGGAAATTGACCGCGACCCGCACGGTCACGCCCTCGGTCATGGCAGCGTGTTGGAACAGCTCCTTCATGGAACCCAAGGTAACGCCTGCCGCCCGCCCCGACAATGGGGCGAAAGGGCAATTTGCTTCCGCAATGGCAGTGCGAAACCTACAGCCCCGCCTGGCGCAGCGCCTGGTCCAGGTCCTCGATCAGGTCCTGCGGATCTTCCAGCCCCACGTTCAGGCGCAGCATCCCGTCGGTCACGCCCATTTCGGCGCGCGCCTCGGCGCTGACCGAATAATGCGTGGTCGACGCGTTGTGGCACATCAGCGAGCGCGAATCCCCGATGTTGTTGGAAATGTCGATCAGGGTCAGCGCATCAAGCAGCGCAAAGGCCTGCGCGCGGTCCTCCACCTCGAACGAGAAGATCGAGCCGCAGGCATCCATCTGCTTTGCCGCCAATTCATGCTGCGGATGGCTGGCAAGGCCCGGATGGTTGATCTTGGGCACGCGCCCTTCGAGGAACTGCCCGACCTTCAGCGCGTTCTCGCTCTGCCGTTTCACGCGCAGGTCCAGCGTTTCCAGACCCTTCAGCACGACCCAGGCGTTGAACGGCGAAAGGTTCGGCCCCGTGTTGCGCTGGAACGGCAGCAGCACGTTGTTGATGAAATCGGCCGAGCCAGTGACGGCCCCGGCCAGCACCCGGCCCTGCCCGTCCATCAGCTTGGTCGCGGAATAGGCCACCACGTCCGCACCGAATTCGATCGGGCGCTGCAGGGCCGACGTGCAGAACGCGTTGTCGACCACCGTGGTGATCCCATGACGGCGCGCCAGATCGCAGACGAACTGCAGGTCGACAATGTCCATTGTCGGGTTGGCGGGCGTTTCGAAGAAGAACACCTTGGTGTTGGGCCGGATCGCGGCTTCCCACTGGGCGTTGTCGCGCGCGTCGATGGTCGTGGATTCGATCCCGAAGCGCGGGAACAGTTGATCGACCAGCCAGCGGCACGAACCGAACGCGGCGCGCGCGGCGACCACGTGGTCGCCCTGGCTCAGCTGGCACAGCAGCGCGGTGGTCATCGCGGCCATGCCCGTGGCCTGCACCCGGCACGCCTCGGCCCCGTCCATCAGCGCGATGCGTTCTTCCAGCATCGCCACGGTCGGGTTCTGGAGGCGGGAATAGGTCATCCCCTGCTCCTCGCCCGCAAAGCGCGCGGCGACAGTGGCGGCGCTGTCGAACGTGAAGCCCGACGTCATGAAGATCGCCTCGCTCGTCTCGCCCTGCTCGCTGCGCCAGGTGCCGGCGCGCACGGCCTGCGTTGCGGGGCGCCAGGTGCGGGTGATCGAACGGTCAGTTCCGGTGGTGCGTTTCATAGTGCGTCCGGCTCTAGGAGCGCGGCCGCAGCGGTGCAAGGGGCGTTGCGCTCGGCGCGCGCGCGCTCTAATCCCGCTGCCCATGGGCCGCAGCATGACCGCCGAACGGGATCCCGCCGACTGGAGCGCGGTGATCGCCGTGTTCTTCCTCGCGCTGGTGTGGTGGCGCCTTGGCATCCCGTCGCGGATCTATTTCGACGAGGTTCACTACGTCACCGCCGCGCGGCACTTGCTGGACTGCACGCGGTTCAATCCCGAACACCCCATGCTGGGCAAGACCGTGCTGGCCGGGGCGATTGCCTGGCTGGGGGACAAGCCGCTGTACTGGCGCGCGCCCTCCGCGCTGGCCGGAGCCATCGGCCTGTTCGCCTTCGCCCGGCTGATGTGGTTCGCCACCCAGCGCCGCGCGGTGACGCTGGCGGCGCAATTCCTGCTCGCCACCAATTTCCTGTGGTTCGTCGAAAGCCGCATCGCGATGCTCGACATGGTGATGGCGATGCTGGCGATGGTCGGCCTGTGGCTTTGCGTCAGTGCGCTGCGCTGCCCGGCATCGGCGCGCTGGCGGTTGGCGGGCGGCGGGATCGCGCTGGGGCTGGCGCTGGGCGCGAAGTGGAGCGTGGCGCCGCTGCTGGTGGTGCCGGGACTGGTGTTTGCGCGGCTGAAGCTGGCCGATACCGGCAAGCGGTTCCTGTGGGCGAAGGATGGCGGCGCGGTGCCGGGCATGTCCCTGCCCGAAGCCGCGCTGTGGCTGGGGATCGTGCCGCTGGCGGTCTACTGGCTGACCTTCTGGCCAGCGTTCCACTGGACCAGGCTGCCGGTCGATCCGTTCGATCCGATCGGCTGGCACCAGTACATGCTGCAATTGCAGGACAGCGTGGTGAAGCCCCACCCCTATCGCAGCCAGTGGTGGCAATGGGTGATCAACCAGCGCGCGATCTGGTATCTGTACGAGGTGGTGGACGGCGTGCAGCGCGGGATCGTGCTGATCGGCAATCCGCTGACGATGCTGGCCGGGCTGCCCGCGCTGATCTGGTGCGTGTGGACCGGAATCCGGCATGATCGCCGTGATGCGCTGGGCTTTGCGCTGCTCTATCTGGTCAGCCTGGCGTTCTGGGCGCTGTCGGGCAAGCCGGTGCAGTTCTATTACCACTACCTGCTGCCCGGCACCTTCCTGATGGCCTGCCTCGCGCTGGCGCTGGAAGACGCGTGGGGCCGCGCGGACCGCTGGCGCTGGCTGGCCCCGGCGGTGCTGGTGGGCAGCGCGGCGTTGTTCGCGTGGTTCTATCCGATCATCTCCGCCGCGCCGCTGTCTGGCGGCAAGATGAGTTACGAACAATGGATGTGGCTGCGTAGCTGGCGCTGAGCCGAATGATCTCCATATTGCGGGTCAAACAGGAGGAATTCGCAATATGACCACACCCAGTGCGCCGCTGACCTTCACGCGTGGCCCGGCGATGGCCAACCGCATGATGCTGGCCCCGCTGACCAACCTGCAGAGCCATCCCGACGGCACGCTGTCGGATGACGAAATCCGGTGGCTGACGATGCGTGCGCAGGGCGGCATGGGGCTGGTGATGACCGCCGCCGCCCACGTCCAGCGGCAGGGCCAGGGCTTTCCCGGTCAGCTGGGCATCTGGTCCGACGATCACCTGCCGCGCCTGACGCAGCTGGCCGATGCGATCCGCGCGGGCGGCGCGCTGTCATCGGTGCAGCTCCACCACGCGGGCATCCGCTCTCCCAAGGACCTGATCGGCGAAGCGCCGCAAGGCCCGTATGCCGATGAAGCGACCGGATCGCGCGCCCTGACCACCGCCGAGGTCGAACACCTGCGCGATGATTTCATCGCCGCCGCCGTCCGCGCCGAACGCGCCGGGTTCGACGGGGTCGAGATTCACGGTGCGCATGGCTATGTGCTGGCCCAGTTCCTCGATGCGGACAACAACCAGCGCACCGATGGCTATGGCGGCGACTTCGCAGGCCGTGCCCGGATCATCCGCGAAGTGATCGACGGCGTCCGCGCCGCGACCCGGCCGGATTTCCAGGTGGGCCTGCGCCTCTCGCCCGAACGCTTTGGCATCCGCATGGCCGAGGCGCTGGAACTGGCGCAGAGCGTGATGACCGGCGGCCAGCTCGACTACCTCGACATGTCGCTGTGGGATTGCTTCAAGACTCCGGAAGAGCCGGAGTTTGCGGACAAGCCGCTGATCCATCACTTCACCGCGCTGGAGCGGGGGAACACCCGGCTGGGCGTGGCCGGCAAGATCATGGACGCGGCCAAAGTGCAGGCCTGCCTCGATGCCGGGGCGGATTTCGTCCTGATCGGGCGCGGCGCGATCCTGCACCACGATTTCGCGGCACGGGTTCTGGCCGATCCGACCTTTGCCAGCACCCCCACGCCGGTCACGCGGGCGCACCTCGCCGCCGAAGGGCTGGGCGACGCGTTCCTGAACTACATGGCGACGTGGAAGGGCTTTGTAGAGGGCTGAACCTGTTATCTCCCTCCCCGGCAGGGGAGGGAGACGCGCTCAGTACTTGCCCCAGACGAACTTGTTCGACAGCGCGAAGTTCCAGACCGAGCCCAGCACGATCCCCGCGATCACCGCGACGACATCGTTGATCCCCATGCCCTTGAGCACGGCGGCCGAACCGACATTGGTCAGCAGGCCCAGCGAACAGGTCAGCGCGAACTGTGCCCAGCCCTTCAGCACGGGCCCAAGCCCGCGCAGGCGCTTGTCGGAATAGGTCAGCTCGTTGTTCAGCACGAAGTTGAACGTCATCGCGACCACGGCGGCGACCGTGTTGGCGACGTTGAAGGTCGTGCTTTCGTCCCAGTTGCCGTAGACGAACCGCTCTCCGAACACGAGGTGGAGCATGATCCACAGCACGCCCAGCTGGACGAACACGCCCAGCGCGCCGACCGTGCCGAACAGTGCGAAGCGCGTCGGGATGATGCGGCCCAGCCACTTGTCGTAGAGCCCGACGAGGAATTCGAACACGACCGTCCGGTCGAGCTTGCTCTCCCCCTCGGCGCGGGCGGCGAAGTTCATCGGGAATTCCTTGATCCGCAGCGGCGCTTCGACCGTGGCGAGAATATCGAGCAGGATCTTGAAGCCCACGCCCGACAGGCGGTGGGCATCGGCGCGCAGCACTTCGGTACGGAGCATGAAATAGCCGCTCATCGGGTCGGACAGTTCGACGCCGGTCACCTTGTTGGCGATGCGGTTGGCCAGGTTCGATGCCTTGACCCGGTCGGGCCGGCCCCACTCCTCGGTGCTCGACCCTTCGGCAAAGCGGCTGGCATAGGCCAGGTCGTGGTTGCCGCTTTCGATCGCGGCCAGCATGCCGGGCAGCAGCGCCGGATCGTGCTGGTGGTCGGCGTCCATCACGGCGACCACCGGGGCGGCGGTGGCGCACATCCCCTCGATCGCGGCGGAGGACAGCCCGCGCCGCCCGATCCGCTGGATCACGCGCACGCGCGGATCGTCCTGCGCGATGGCGCGCGCCTCATCGGCGGTGCCATCGGGGCTGTTGTCGTCCACCACGATCACTTCCCACGGAATGCCAGCCAGCGCGGCATCCAGCCGCTCGACCATGCCGCGCAGGTTCTTGCGCTCGTTGAAAGTGGGGAGGACGACGCCAAGCCGCAGGGTCATGGTTACAGTCTTTCGAGAACCGCATCGCCAATGGCGACCGTGCCATGGCTGCCGCCCAGATCGCCGCCCTTGATACCATCGGCCAGCGCCTTGGCAACGGCCGCCTCGATCCGCGCGGCCGGCGCTTCCAGGCCAAAGCTGTGGCGCAGCAGCATCGCGGCCGACAGGATCGTCGCCATCGGGTTGGCCAGCCCCTTGCCGGCGATGTCGGGCGCGCTGCCGTGGATCGGCTCATAGAGGCCGCAGGTGCCTTCGGCCAGGCTGGCCGAGGCGAGCAGGCCGATCGAACCGACGCACATGCTGGCCTGATCCGACAGGATATCGCCGAACAGGTTGCCGGTGACGATCACGTCGAACTGGCCGGGGTTCTTGACCAGCTGCATCGCCGCGTTGTCGACGTACATGTGGCTCAGCTCGACATCGGGATATTCCGCCGACACCTCGATCATCACATCACGCCACAGCTGCGAGGTTTCGAGCACGTTGGCCTTGTCGACCGAGCACAGCCGGCCCTTGCGGCCCAGCGCGGCCTTGAAGGCGACATGGGCAATGCGGCGGACCTCGTCCTCGGCATAGGACATCATGTCCCAGCCCTGACGGCGGCCATCGGGCAGGGTGCGGATGCCCTTTTCACCGAAATAGACGTCGCCGTTCAGCTCGCGCACGATCAGCAGGTCGATTTCGCGGGCGACTTCGGGGCGCAGGCTGGTCAGGTCTTCCAGACCCTGGAACACGGTCGCGGGGCGCAAGTTGGCAAAGAAGCCCATTTCCTTGCGCAGGCCCAGGATCGCCTGCTCCGGGCGCAGGTGCCGCTCCAGGTGGTCGCAGTCGAAATCGCCGACCGCGCCGAACAGGATCGCGTCCGAAGCGCGGGCAATCGCGATGGTTTCGGGGGGCAGCGGATGCCCCATCGCCTTGTAGGCGACACCGCCGACCAGTCCTTCGGTCAGCTCAAGCCCGGGCAGGTCCAGCGCGTGGAGCACGCGGACCGCCTCACGGGTAACTTCAGGACCGATGCCGTCTCCGGCGAAAACCGCAATCTTCATGGGAATTCCAACGCTAGCTGATCCGGGCCAGCCGCTCGCGCAGCATGGTGCGCGCCCCCATAACACCGCCGCGCCGTTCGGCAAGCGCATAGCGCTCGATCAGCGGCCCCAGCGCATCGAATCCGGCCAGTTGCACGCTCCATTCGGCATTGCCGTCCGGCCTTGGGACAGCTCCATAGCCCAGTTCGCGCAAGACCAGCCCCTCGAACGCGATCATCCCCGGCAGCCATCCGCGCGCCGAGGGCGCGTGGCACACCGCATCGAGCAGCGCATTCAGCGCCGCGTGCAGCGCGGGATAGGGCTGGCGTTCCGGCAAGGCGCTGGCGATCAGCGCACAGGCCCAGCCGATGGCCGCGGCGGGCAGCGGCTCGTTCAGCCACGGCCCCCGGCTGGCCACCAGTTCCAGCCGCGCGAACGGCAGCTGCGCATCGGACCGGGCGCGCAATTCGGCATCCACCACGTTGCCGGGGATCAGCACGGGCCGCAGGTTGCGCCCGCGCCCGCCGGCCACATAGCTCGCGACCAGCCCGTGCTCCGCCGTCAGCAACCGCGCGATGGCAGCGGTTTCTCCGTGGGCGCGAACGGCGCAGACAAGGGCTTGGGCGCGCAACTGCATCAGCGCGGTGTGGCGGGTTTTGGCGCCTTACTCAAGGCGCGCGGCGGAATGCCGGAAGCCTACTTCTTCTTTGCCAGCGCCGCTTCCAGCGCGGCCAGCCGCTCAGCCAGCTTTTCGTTCTCTTCCCGCGCCTTGGCGGCCATTTCCTTGACCGTGTCGAATTCCTCGCGGCTGACGAAGTCCAGCCCGCCCAGCCCTTCCTTCAGGCGTTCGCGCGCGGCATCGCGGGCTTCGCGGCCCATTCCGGCCACGGTTCCGGCGGCGCTGTTCATCAGCTTGGCAATATCGGCGAGCAGGGGGTTTTCGCTTTGCATGGGCGTCAGATGGTCCTGATTGCGGAGCGGTTCAAGGGCCCGCTACTGGAATTCCACCGAGGTTACCGCTTCCCCGCCGGAAGCGCCATCGGCATCGGGATTGAGTTGCAGGAACTGCCAGTTCAGCACGCTCGCGAACAGGACCCACGCCAGATAGGGCACCAGCAGATACGCGGCGAGCGGGCGGACGGCGTGGAACAGGAAGATCGTCCCCGCCAGCGCCACCGCCAGCACGCCCAGCAGGGCCAACGCCGCGCTGATCTGGTGCGCACCGAAGAACAGCGGCGACCATGCCAGGTTGAGCAGCAACTGGAACACGAACGCGAAAATCGCCATGCCGCGCCCCGGCGCGCCGCGCGCGGTGACCACCATGGCCAGGGCAAATCCCATCATCACGTAGAGGATCGACCAGACGATCCCGAACGTTGCCGGCGGCGGATAGATCTCCGGCTTGACCAGATCCGTGAACCACGGATTGCCCGGACCGCTGTTCGCCATCCGTCCAGAGAAGAAGCCCAGCAACAGGACCCCCGGAACCAGGAACAGCGACCAGCGCAGGAACGCCGCTCTCAACTGGCCTGGGGATGCAAGCTCACTCATCGGACACCTACGATTCGGATTGCGACCGGCGCGGATATTGGCGGGCGGATTTCCCTTATGCAATGGTGTGTTAACGCGGCTTAACCGCGCCGGGCGGCGATCAGGAACTCCACGTTGCCCTCCGGCCCCGTGATCGGGCTTTCGACAATCCCCTGCACCTGCCATCTCAACGCTTCGATCCAGCCGCGCACCTCAGCGCAAACCCGTGCGTGGAGCGCGGGGTCGCGCACCACCCCGCCCTTGCCCACTTCCTCGCGCCCGACTTCGAACTGCGGCTTGATCAGCGCCACCAGCTGGCACTGCGGCGCGGCCAGTTTCAGCGGCACATCCAGCACTTTGGCCAGCGCGATGAAGCTGGCGTCGCACACCACCCACTGGCACGGCGCGGTGATGTGGTCCACCGTCAGTACCCGCGCGCTGGTCTGTTCCAGCACGGTCACGCGCGGGTCCTGCCGCAGTTTCCACGCCAGCTGGTTCGTCCCTGAATCGACCGCGAACACGTGCGCCGCGCCCTTGCTGAGCAGCACATCGGTAAAGCCCCCGGTCGAACTGCCGATGTCCATCGCGGTGACCCCGGCCGGATCGAGCCCGAAGTGCTCGATCGCATGGGCCAGCTTGATCCCGCCGCGCGAAACCCACGGATGGTCGCGCCCGCGCACGTCCAGCACCGCGTCGGCCGGCACCGTCTGGCCGGGCTTGGCCACTTTCGCCTCGCCGTGAAACACCAGCCCGGCCAGCACCAGCGCCTGTGCGCGGGCCCGGCTTTCAACCAGTCCACGCTCGACCAGCAACTGGTCGACGCGGACTTTTCCGGGCTTTTTCGCAGGTTTGCCGGTCATGCTTGGTCTATCGGATCAGGCGTTCGCAAACGCGGTTGGGGACTTGTGATGCCCGGCGGCTCATTCCATAGGTAGGCGATGAAGGCAATCGTACCGGCCCATCGCCCCCTGCCCCTTGCGCTCGCCTTGGCCGCCATGGCGCTGCTGGGGTCATGCGCCGCGCCGCCGCCGGCTCCGGTCGCCCCGCCGCCCCCGCCGCCACCCGCGGCCCGGCCCGCACCGCTGCCCCCGCCCGCCCCGGCCGTAAACTGGCGGGACGTGCCGATCACCCAGGGCGACTGGCGCTGGAGCATGGCGGACGGCCGATCGACCGCCACCTTCAGCACCCCCGGTGGCACCGCGCTGGCGCGGCTGACGTGCGAGAAATTCCTGGGCGAGGTGCGCCTGTGGCGCGCGGGCACCAGCACCGGCCACGTCCCGATGGCCCTGACCACCACCACCGGCACCCGCCCGCTGCTCAGCGAACCGCTGGTTTCATCCCCGGACTGGGTGGTTGCGCAGATCCGCGCCACCGATCCGGTGCTGGATGCGGTGGCGTTTTCGCGCGGCCGCTTTGCGCTGGACGTGGCGGGCGCACCGCCGCTCTATCTGCCCAGCTGGCCAGAGATTTCGCGCGTGGTCGAGGATTGCCGCTGAGGGGAAGTTGCCGCCTGCCGAAGCAGGCCGGAAGCCACGATACTGACGCCAAAATAAAACAATGCAAGTCTTGTTGTGCAGTGCGGAATCGGTATCCCTAGGCCCAAGGACGGAGCGGGCTAACCCCCACCGGCCGAGCTTCCGAAAGGGAGCGGCTCTTGGCTCTAACAGCGCGAAAGGAGGTGACCGATGTCTCATGGTTCAGCAAGGAGGTCGGTAATCCGCAGCGCGAGGCATTATCGCTGAGTCTTCTGTTCAGGCGATAGAGGTCTCGTGGGCGGCACTTTCGGGCCGCTGACCATGCGAAGGAACGCCCCCGGCGGCGAACCTTCTCATTCTCAGACTGAAATGGGGCTGCTTCCGGCTGTGCGGAGGCAGCCCTTTTCATTTCGGCCATTTTCAATTTCGCCAATTGGCCCTATCGAGGGACTTGCAAAGTCGGCTTTCCGAAAATTTCACGGGCCTTGCATTCTGTGGAATATTCGTTCAAAGCCCCCGCTCCATAGTTCAAGAGGACCGATCCCATGGCGACTGCCGCCCAGTTCACCCGCCTGCCCCACCCCGCCCCCACGGCGGCAGCGGACCGCGCGGCGGTGCTGGCGGACCCCGGTTTCGGCAAATGCTTTTCCGATCACATGGTGTGCATCGACTGGTCCGAAGACAAGGGCTGGCACAACCCGGTAATCGGCCCGCGCGGCCCCATCGCGCTCGATCCGGCGGCATCGGTGCTGCATTACGCGCAGGAAATCTTCGAAGGGCTGAAGGCTTATCGCACCGCTGACGGCGGGATCGCGCTGTTCCGTCCCGAAGCCAACGCCGCGCGCTTCAACGCCTCGGCCAGGCGCCTCGCCATGCCGGAACTGCCCGAAGACCTGTTCATCGGCGCGATCCGCGAACTCGTCGCCGCCGATAGCGACTGGTTCCCCACGGTCGAGGGCGGCTCGCTCTACCTGCGCCCGTTCATGATCGCGACCGAGGCGTTCCTGGGCGTGCGCCCGGCCAAGGAATACAAGTTCCTGGTGATCGCCAGCCCGGCGGGCAACTACTTCAAGTCGGGCGCGCCCGCCGTGTCGATCTGGATCAGCGACTATACCCGCGCGGCCCCCGGCGGCACCGGCGCGGCCAAGTGCGGCGGCAACTATGCCGCCAGCCTGGTGCCCACCGCCGAAGCCTTTGCCAACGGTCACGACCAGGTGCTGTTCCTCGACGCGGCGGAGCACAAGTGGATCGAGGAACTGGGCGGCATGAACCTGTTCTTCGTCTTTTCTGACGGCACCCTGCGCACGCCGGCGCTGACCGGCACGATCCTGCCCGGCATCACCCGCGACAGCCTGCTGCAACTCGCGCGCGAGGAAGGCCTGACCGTGCAGGAAGACCGCTACAGCCTCGACCAGTGGCGCGCCGATGCGGCGTCGGGCCATCTGGTCGAGACGTTCGCCTGCGGCACCGCCGCCGTCGTCACCCCGGTGGGCAAGGTTGCCGACCGCACCAGCGAATTCACCATCGGTTCGGGCGGTCCGGGGCAACTGACGCAAAAGCTGCGCGCGCGCCTCGTGGCGATCCAGCGCGGCGAAGCACCCGACACCCACGGCTGGGTCACGCGGCTCGGCTGATCCGCGCGGCGCTTTACGCCTGCGCGGCGATGCGGCACATCGGCGCGCATGACGCACACTGCCCTGCATCGCCGCCACTTCCTTGCCGCCACCGGCGCCGCCTTTGCCGCGCTCGCCGCCAGCGGGTGCCATGCCCGCGTGCCCGGAGTCGCCTCCGCCCCCGGCTATGGCCCGCTGCGCCCCGATCCGGCCGGCCTGCTCGATCTGCCGGAAGGGTTCTCCTACCGCGTGCTATCCAGGCTGGGCCAGGTAATGAGCGACGGCGCCCGCGTGCCCGATGCGGCGGACGGGATGGGCTGCTTTGCCCTGCCCGGCGGCAAACTGGCGCTGGTCCGTAACCATGAGTTGCGCCCCGGCAAGGACAGCGGCGGCGCGACCGGCGCCGCCTATGACCGCGACGCCAGCGGGGCGATCCTGCCGGGCGGCACGACCACGCTGGTGCTCGATGCCGCGACCCTGACGCTGGAGCGCGAGTTCCGCTCGCTGTCCGGCACGATCCGCAACTGCGCGGGCGGGATCACCCCGTGGGGCACCTGGCTGAGCTGCGAGGAGGACGTTTCGCGCGCCGGGGCCAAGGTCGGGCAGGACCACGGCTGGGCGTTCGAAGTCCCCGCCGCCGCCACCGGCCCGGTCGATCCGGTGCCGCTGAAAGCGATGGGCCGCTTCAACCGCGAGGCGGCGGCGGTCGATCCGGCCACCGGCATCGTCTATCAGACCGAGGACCGCGACGACGGCCTGCTCTATCGCTTCATCCCCGCCGTGCCGGGACAGCTGGCCAAGGGCGGGCGGCTGGAGGCATTGGCGATCGACGGCGGCGACGGCGCGATGAAGCCGGGTGACTGGCGCAGGGTCCGCTGGGTCGCGCTCGACAACCCGGAAAGCCCGGACGACGACTTGCGCAAACGCGGCGCGGCAGCGGGCGCGCTGCCCTTCGCGCGCGGGGAAGGCATCCACATGGGCGATGGCGAGCTGTTCTTCGCCTGCACCTCCGGCGGCGCGGCGGGCTTGGGACAGGTGTTCCGCCTGAAACCCGGCAAGGGCGGTGACCGGCTGCAACTGTTTTTCGAATCGACCGACCCGCAGCAGTTCAACTATGGCGACAACCTGACCGTGGCCCCCGACGGGCAACTGGTGGTGTGCGAGGACCAGTACACCGCCGTCTCCGACAACCACTTGCGCGGGCTTACCCGCGATGGCCGCCCCTACCCGCTGGCCCGCGTGGTGACGCAGACCGAACCGGCGGGCGCGTGCTTTTCACCCGATGGCAAAGTGCTGTTCGTCAACCTCTACAGCCCCGCCGCCACGCTGGCGATCACCGGGCCGTGGGCGCACTTGCGGGGGTAGGTGCAAGCCTCTTGCGCAGCAGCGCAGGGCCATTTACGCGTAGTAACTTACAAAAACACAGCGAGAGGAAACCGCCCATGTCCGATGCCGAATATACGCCGCCCCCGGTCTGGGTGTGGGACAAATCCAACGGCGGGCAGTTTGCCAATATCAACCGTCCCACCGCGGGCGCGCAGTTCGAGCGGGAATTGCCGGTCGGCAAGCATCCCTTCCAGCTCTATTCGCTGGGCACGCCCAACGGCCAGAAAGTGACGATCCTGCTGGAAGAACTGCTCGCGGCAGGGCACGCGGGGGCGGAATACGATGCGTGGCTGATCAACATCGGCCAGGGCGACCAGTTCGGCTCAGGCTTCGTCGCGCTCAACCCCAACAGCAAGATCCCGGCGATGCTCGACCAGTCCGGGCCTGAGCCGCTGCGCCTGTTCGAATCCGGCGCGATGCTGCTGCACCTGGCGGACAAGTTCAAAGCCTTCATCCCGCAGGACCTCAAGGGCCGGACCGAGACGATCTGCTGGCTGATGTGGCAGATGGGCAGCGCGCCGTTCATGGGCGGCGGCTATGGCCATTTCTACCACTACGCGCCGGTCAAAATCCAGTACGCGATCGATCGTTATGCCATGGAAACCAAGCGTTTGTTCGACGTTGCGAACAACCAGCTGAAGGAAACCCGGTTCCTGGCCGGCGATGAATACACCATCGCCGACATTGCCGCGTACACCTGGATCGGCAACCTCTATCGCGGCGAAGCCTATGGCAACACGCGCGAATTCCTGCAGTTGCAGGAATACGAGGCGGTCGGCCGCTGGGTTGGCGAAATCGACGCCCGCCCCGCCGTGAAGCGCGGCCGGCTGGTCAACCGCCCGTTCGGCGAGGAAGGCACGGTTTTGCGCGAACGCCACGATGCGGCAGACTTCGACGCGCTGAAACCGGGCATCCTGTAAGAACGTGAAAAGGGGGCGCTATGCCCCCTTCCCTTCCCCGTTTGCTCTGCTATGAGCGCGCTTCCCGCTGGGGCGTCGCCAAGTGGTAAGGCACCGGTTTTTGGTACCGGCATTCGCAGGTTCGAATCCTGCCGCCCCAGCCAGCAAGCTGTCCGGTTCGACAGGTGGCGCAGGTTCGAATCCTGCCGCCCCAGCCAGCACTTTTCCAAACCCACGAAAACACCGTCACCCCGGACCTGATCCGGGGCGACGAAAAATGATCAGCCGGCCGCGCTACAGCTTCAGCAGGTAATCCACGACCTGCTTGCGCCGGGCCGCATCGGGAATGCCGCCGAACGGCATCCGGGTTCCCGGCACCAGCTTTTGCGGTCCTTTCAGCCAGCGATCCAGCGTGGCGGCGTTCCACGTCAGGCCGGATTTCTTCAGCGCCTCGCTATAGGCATAGCCCGGCAGCGTGGCGGCGCGGCGGCCGGACAGGCCCGCCAGGCTGGGACCGAAGGCGTTGCGGCCGGGCTGCACGGTATGGCAGGCGGCGCACTGGGTAAACGCGGGTGGCGGAGGCGGCGGCGGCGCTTCGGCCAGCGCGGGCGTTGCCGCCCCGGCCATTAACGCCAGCAAAGCCATGCGAGAGAGGTTCATCGGATCCTCCATGTGCCGGAACAGAGGGGCGGAGGAGCCGCGATGGCTCCCCCGCCCCCGTTGTTGCAGCCAGGCGCTCAGTTGCGGCCCAGGTCCATCACCTTGGTCCAGGCGGCGACGAAGTCCTTCACGAACTTGTCCTTGCCATCGTTGGCGCCATAGACTTCGGCAACGGCGCGCAGTTCCGAATTGGAACCGAACACCAGGTCGACCGGGGTGGCGGTCCACTTCACCTGCCCGGTCTTGCGGTCCAGCCCTTCGTAGAGCCCGGCACTGCTCGCCGACTTCTGCCACTTCGTTTCCATGCCCAGCAGGTTGACGAAGAAGTCATTGGTCAGCTGGCCCGGACGGTTGGTGAACACGCCGTGCTTCGCGCCGCCGGTGTTGCCATCCAGCACGCGCAGACCGCCCACCAGCACCGTCATTTCCGGCACCGTCAGCGACAGCAGGTTGGCCCGATCCACCAGCGCATCGGCGGGCGACAGGCGGTTGCCATCGGCATAGTAGTTGCGGAAGCCATCGGCCGTCGGCTCCAGCACGCTGAACGAGGCAACGTCCGTCTGCGCCTGGCTGGCATCCATCCGGCCCGGCTTGAACGGCACCTGCACGTCATGCCCGGCCGCCTTCGCCGCCTGCTCGATCGCGGCCGCGCCGCCCAGCACGATCAGGTCGGCCAGGCTGACCTTCTTGCCGCCGGTGGCAGTGCGGTTGAAGTCCTTCTGCACCGCTTCCATCGCCTTGACGACCTTGGCGATTTCAGCCGGGTTGTTGACCGCCCAGTCCTTCTGCGGAGCCAGCCGCACCCGGCCGCCATCGGCGCCGCCGCGCTGGTCGGTATCGCGATAGCTGGCCGCTGCCGCCCAGGCCGCCCGGACCAGTTCACCTCCGGTCAGGCCGCTGGACAGGATCTTGCCCTTCAGCTGCGCCGCATCGTCGGCCGTGATCAGCGCATGATCGACCGCCGGGATCGGGTCCTGCCAGATCAGGTCCTGCTTGGGCGCATCGGCCCCCAGGTAGCGGTGCTTCGGCCCCATGTCGCGGTGGGTCAGCTTGAACCACGCGCGGGCAAAGGCATCGGCGAAGGCATCCGGATTGGCCCGGAACTTTTCCGAGATCTTGCGATAGGCCGGGTCCATCTTCAGCGACAGGTCGGTCGTGAACATGATCGGCTTGTGGGTCTTGCCCGGGATGTGCGCGTCGGGGACCATACCGGCGGTGGCGTCATCCTTGGGCACCCACTGGATCGCCCCGGCGGGGCTGCGGGTCTGGACCCATTCGAAAGCGAACAGGTTGTCGAGATACTGCGACGTCCACGCGATCGGGTTCGACGTCCACGCGCCTTCCAGGCCGCTGGTGACGGTATCTTCGGAATGGCCCTTGCCGCACTTGTTGGCCCAGCCCATGCCCTGCGCCTCGACCGAGGCACCGGCCGGATCGACGCCGACGCATTCCTCCGGCTTGCGCGCACCGTGCGCCTTGCCAAACGTGTGGCCGCCGGCGATCAGCGCGACGGTTTCCTCGTCATTCATCGCCATCCGGCCAAAGGTATCGCGGATGTCCTTGGCCGCCAGCAGTGGATCGGGATTGCCGTTCGGACCTTCGGGATTGACGTAGATCAGGCCCATCTGCACCGCCGCGAGCGGGTTCTGCAGCTTGCGGCCGGGGCTATAGCGCTGGTCGGCCAGCCACTTGTTTTCCGGGCCCCAGTAAACGATGTCGGCTTCCCAATCGTCGCTGCGGCCACCGGCAAAGCCGAAGGTCTTGAAGCCCATCGATTCCAGCGCGACGTTGCCGGTCAGCACCATCAGGTCCGCCCATGACAGCGCGCGGCCATACTTCTGCTTGATCGGCCAGAGCAGGCGGCGGGCCTTGTCGAGGTTGACGTTGTCGGGCCAGGAATTGAGCGGTTCGAACCGCTGCTGGCCGCCGGCCGCGCCGCCGCGCCCGTCAGCCGTGCGATACGTGCCCGCGCTGTGCCAGGCCATGCGGATGAAGAACGGGCCATAGTGGCCATAGTCGGCCGGCCACCAGTCCTGCGACGTGGTCATCACGGCCTTGATGTCGGCCTTCACGGCGTTGAGGTCCAGCTTCTGGAACTCGGCACCGTAATCGAAGTTGTCGCCCATCGGGTTCGATTCCGCGCCATGCTGGCGCAGTGCGCGCAGGTCCAGCCGCTCGGGCCACCAGTCCTGGTTGGTCATTACCGTGGCGGGTGCGGCCTGCTGGGCCTGCGCCGCCACCGGAACCGCTGCCGAAGCCAGCAGCGCAATCAGCGTAAGGGTCTTGGTTTTCATGGGGATCTCTCCTGCACAGCGCCCGGTCGTGGCCGGACTGAATGCCGGATTAACACCAGTGGTCCCGCGCGGGTGGCGGGATTGTCTGGATAGAGAAATCGGCAAAACCGAAGAAAAGTCGGAAACCGCTGATATATCACGATCAAGAATGGCGCCGGGCGCAGGGATTTAGGGGTAAATGCGTAATGCCCGGTCCACCCCCGGTCAGCCCGGCAACGCTATGTGCGGATCAAGCACAACAAACAGGGTTAGCAGGCTGAAAATGTTGAAAACCATTCCCCCCTCGCAGGTCGAACTCGGCATGTTCGTGCACAAGCTGGAGGGCAGCTGGCTGAAGCATCCGTTCTGGAAATCGCGGTTCCTGCTGGACGATCCGGAAACGCTGGCGGACTTGCGCGATGCCGACATTCGCGGCGTGGTGATCGATGTCAGCAAGGGGCGCGATGTGGCCCCTGCGCAGCCGCAGGTCCGGCGCGTCTTTACCCCGCCGATCCCCGGCGCGACCACCGCGCGCCGCCCGGCCCCCTTGCGCCAGCGTGCCGCACCCGATTTCGCCTCGACCGCGCGCACCGGGATGAACCGGGAGTTCGGCCAGGCGCAGACCGTTGCGAAGCGCGGCGAAAAGCTGGTCAGCCAGATGTTCCTGTCCAGCCGGCTGGGCAAAGCGGTGGATGCCGGCGCGGTGGAGCCGGTGATTTCCGACATCTTCGCCTCGGTCCAGCGCAACCCGCACGCCTTCAACGGGCTGATGCGGTGCAAGCGCGACAACCAGTTCATCTACCAGCACGCGCTGGCGGTCAGCGCGCTGATGATCTCGCTGGGGCGGGCCATGAAGCTGGCCCCGGCGATGATTCGCCATGCGGGCATGGCCGGGCTGCTGCTGGATGTCGGGATCGGCCACCTGCCGCTCAACCTCGACGAATATGGCGGGGACTACCGCGAATTCGGGGACGCAATCCTGCGCAACCACACCACGCTGGGCTATGATTACCTGCAACTGGGCGGCGATATTCCCGAAGAGGTCGCGCTGGTCGCCCTGCAGCATCACGAACGGATGGATGGCACCGGCTATCCCATGGGCATCAAGGGCGAACAGATCAGCCTGCTCTCGCGCATGGCCGCGGTCTGCGACACTTATGACATGCTGGTCACCGACAGCAGCCGCAAGCGCGGGCTGGACCCGGCCACCGCGATTGTCGAAATGCAGGAAATGACCGGCAAGTTCGACCCGGCCGTGCTGGCCGCCTTCATCGAGGCGATCGGCGCGCATCCGGTGGGATCGGTAGTGCGCTTGGCGTCGGACCGGCTGGCGCTGGTGGTCGATCAGGACCCCATCGACCACCGCCAGCCGCGCGTGCGCACGTTCTTCTCGCTCAACACCGGCAAGATGGTGAAGCCCGAAGACATTGCCCTGGCGCACTGCTTCGGGCGCGACCGGATCGTCGGGCAAGCCGATCCCGAGGCCTATGGCATCAAGGATTTCGACAAGCTGCGGCTGCGGATTTTCACCGCCGCGTGCAAGGCCGCCTCTTGAACCGGCGCGGTTGATCCGTGACAAGGCGCGCAAAGGGAGATTTCCGATGCGCGCGACCCAGGCCTTTATCGAACAGACCGGCGGCCCCGAAGTGATCCAGTGGCGCGAGGTGGACCTGCCCGCGCCCGGTCCCGGCGAAGTGCTGCTCCGCCACGAAGCGGTGGGGCTGAACTTCATCGACACCTATTTCCGCACCGGGCTGTACCCCGCGCGCCTGCCCACCGGCCTTGGCATGGAAGCCGCCGGGGTGGTGGAGGCCGTGGGCGACGGCGTGACGCAATTCGCGCCGGGTCAGCGCGTGGCCTATTTCGCCTCGCCCGGCGCCTATTCCACCGCGCGGCTGATCAAGGCCTCTGCGCTGTTCGCCGTGCCTGACGGGATCGATGCCCGCACGGCCGCGGCGATCCTGCTGAAGGGCGCAACCGTTGAAGCCCTGGCCGAACGCTGCGCGCCCGTCGCGCCGGGCGGCTGGGCGCTGGTTCCGGCGGCGGCGGGCGGCGTGGGGCAATTGCTGGTGCAATGGCTGACCGCACGCGGCGTGCGGGTGATCGGCACCGTCGGCAGCGCCGACAAGGTGCCGCTGGCGCAGGCAGCCGGGGCGGAACTGGTGTTCCTCTCCGGCGCGCCCGATCTTGTCGCCAATGTCCGCGAGGCCACGGGCGGCGCGGGCGTGGCGGTTGCCTATGACGGGGTCGGTGCGGCCAGTTGGCAGAGCTCGCTCGATTCGATGACGCGGCGCGGCACGCTGGTCAGCTTCGGCAACGCCAGCGGCCCGGTGACGGGCGTCGCCCTGCGCGATCTCGCCACGCGCGGTTCGCTCTATGTCACGCGCCCCGGTGTCTACGACTATTACGCCGACCCCGCCGAAGCGGCAGCGGGCGCGGCAAAGCTGTGGGACATGGTCCTGGCGGGCAAGGTCGCCGTCACCGTGGGGCAGGAATATGCGCTGACCGATGCGGCGCAGGCCCACATCGACCTCGAAGCCCGGCGCACCACCGGATCGACGTTGCTAATGCCCTAAACCCGCGCGAACCAGATCACGTGGCGGGGGCCCTTGCCCTTGCCGTTCTTGTCGATCCGGGCGCGCACTTCGACTTGCTCGACCTCGAAGCCGACATCCTCCAGCCGGCGGGTGAACTTCGGGTCGGGCGCGGCGGACCAGATCGCCAGTACGCCGCCGGGCGCGAGCGCGCGGCGGGCGTTGTGGAGGCCGGACTTGGAATAGATCCGGTTGTTTTCGGCCCGCACCAGCCCGTCCGGGCCGTTGTCGACATCGAGCAGGATCGCGTCGAACGGTTCGGGCGCGAGCAGCATGGCATCGGCCACATCGTCCATCCGCAGCGTCACGCGCGGATCGTCCAGGCAGCCTGCCGCAACTTCCGCCATCGGCCCGCGCGCCCATGCGATGATTTCGGGGACGAGTTCCGCCACCGTCACATGGCCCTGCGGCCCGATCCCGGCGAGCGCGGCCCGCAGGGTGAAGCCCATGCCATAGCCGCCGATCAGCAGGCGCGGGGCGCTTACCCCCGCCAGCCGCTCCAGCGTCATCGTCGCCAGCGCTTCTTCCGAGCCGCGCATGCGCGTGCTCATCAGCTCGTTATGCCCCAGCACGATCATGAAATCGCGCCCGTGGGCGAACAGGCGCAGCTCCTCGCCGCCGGGAACCCGCGCCGTGCCGAGCAGTTCGCGGGCGATCATGCCGCCCGCTGGGCGCGTTCGACCGCTTCGAGGTTGAGCATCTCGGCCAGCATGAAGGCCAGTTCGATCGACTGCGCGGCATTGAGGCGCGGGTCGCAGTGGGTGTGATAACGGTCCGCCAGCCCGGAATCGCTGATCGCGATCCCGCCGCCGACGCACTCGGTCACGTCCTGTCCGGTCATTTCAATGTGGATGCCGCCCGCGTGGGTGCCTTCGGCGCGGTGGACCGCGAAGAAGCCGTGCACTTCGCGCAGGATGCGATCGAACGGACGGGTCTTGAACCCGCTGTCGGCCTTGATCACGTTGCCGTGCATCGGATCGCAGCTCCACACCACCGGGTGCCCTTCCTGCTTCACTGCGCGGACCAGCGGGGCCAGGCCGGCTTCGACCTTGTCATCGCCGAACCTGCTGATCAGCGTGATGCGGCCCGCTTCGCGCGCGGGGTTGAGCAGGTCCAGCTGGCGGATCAGCTCGTCCGGAGCCATGCTCGGCCCGCACTTCATGCCCAGCGGGTTGCCCACGCCGCGCAGGAATTCGACGTGCGCCGATCCTTCGAAGCGGGTCCGGTCACCGATCCACAGCATGTGCGCGCTGGTGTCATACCAGTCGCCGGTCAGCGAATCCTGCCGGGTCATGGCCTGCTCATAGGGCAGGTGCAGCGCCTCGTGGCTGGTGTAGAAGCTGGTGCCCTGCAGCTGCGGCACGGTCTTGGGATCGATCCCGCAAGCCTGCATGAAGTCCAGCGCCTCGCCGATGCGGTCCGCCATTTCGGCGAACTTCGCCGCCCACGGGCTGCGGTCCATGAAATCCAGCGTCCACTGGTGAACCTGCCGCAAGTTGGCATAGCCGCCGGTCGAGAATGCGCGCAGCAGGTTCAGCGTCGCGGCCGACTGGCTGTAGGCCTGCAGCAGGCGCTGCGGATCGGGAATGCGCGCTTCGGGCGTGAAGTCGATCCCGTTGATGTTGTCACCCAGGTAGCTGGGCAGTTCCACCCCGCCCTGCACTTCGACCGGCGAGGAGCGCGGCTTGGCGAACTGGCCCGCCATGCGGCCCACCTTCACCACCGGCTGCTTGCTGGCGAACGTCATCACCACCGCCATCTGCAGCAGCACGCGGAAGGTATCGCGGATGTTGTTCGGATGGAACTCGGCAAAGCTCTCGGCGCAGTCGCCGCCCTGCAGCAGGAAACCCTTGCCCGCGGCCACTTGCGCCAGATCGGCCTTCAGCGCGCGCGCCTCACCCGCAAACACCAGCGGCGGAAACGTGGTCAGCGTATCCGTTACCCGCTTAAGGCCATCCGCGTCCGGATAGGACGGCAGATGCCGTGCTTCCTGCGTTGTCCAGCTGCTCGGATTCCAGTTGCTTGCCACGTCGATTGCTCCTTCAAGAGCGCGCGCCATAGCGGCGCGGCTCCGGAATTGCAAAAGTCGAAAAGCCGATGACTGCAATCACGCAACAAAAGTGCGAAGGATCAGCGGCCCTCCGCCCCGCTGCTGCGCCCGCCAGCGGTCGCGGGTGCGCTTTCGGGCAGGATCGCGACGCGCCACGATTTGCCCCGCACCAGATATTTGCGCGCCAGCGCCTGCATTTCGGCGGGCGTGGTGCGGGTGTAATCGGGCAGGATCGAGCGGATCGCCCCCAGCTTGCGCGGGTCTTCGGTCGCGCCTTCCAGCTGGTACATGAAGAAGGCACTGCTGGTGCTGGCGCGGGTGATCTGCTGGCGCAGCGGTTCGGTCACGCGTTCCAGTTCGTCTGCGCTAGGCGGGCGGGCGATCAGGTTCGCGGCGATTTCGTCCGCCGTCTGTAAGAACATCGGCACGGCCGCCGGCTGGAGCTGCGCCAGTGCCATTAGCCCGCCGCCGTTTTCCAGGTCTTCCGGCCATGAATTGCTGACTTGCGGCGCATAGGCGGCGCCCAGCTTTTCCCGCATCGCCAGCATCAGCCGGTTCTGGAACAGGTTGGCCAGAATCTCCAGCTTGCGGCTTTCGGTGATGCCCGCCATCCCGCCGCCGGTCGGCCAGGTGACGAACGCCGCCGCCTGCGTGGGATCGCCGCGATGGGTCAGCACCACCGGCGTGGTCGAGGCGGGCAATTCGGCAAAGCGCGGCGGCTGCAGGGTGCTGGGCAGCGGCGCGCGCTTCGGCAAGGCGCCAAAGGTCTTTTGCAGCGCGGCCAGCGCCTCGTTCCGGTCAAAATCGCCGAACAGCTGGATTTCTATCGGCCCCTGTTCCAGCAGCGGCTGCCAGACCTGGCGGAAACCTTCGGGCGTGGCGGCCTCCACCTCGGCCGGGGTCGGCACGCGGAAGCGCGCGTCGCCCCCGCGCTGAAGCGAACGGCCATCGCGCTGCCACACCCCTTGCGGGCTGGCGGCATAGCTTTCGTATTGCAGCCGCGCGGCGGCCTTGGCGCGCAGCACGGGCGCGGCATCCCAGCGCGGCTGGGCAAAGCGCGCGGCGAACAGATAGAGCTGGTCGGCCAGATCGGCCGGGCGGGTATCGGCGCTGAACTGGAACGCGCTGTCCTTGATCTCGAAATCGAAACCCATCTTGCGCCCGGTCGAAATCCGGTCGAGTTGTTCCTGCCCCAGCGAGCCCTGGCCCGACCCGACCAGCGCCATGTCGCCCAGCGTGATATAGGCCGCGTCTTCCGGCCGGAACGCGCGGAAGCCGGCACCCCAGCGCACCTTGACCGTCAACCGCCCCGGCTCATCCGTGGAAGGCCACAGCAGCGCCTTTACCCCGTTGGCCAGTTCGACCTGATCGATCCCCAGCACGCCAGTGGCGACATCGGCCTTGATCGCGCCGGGATCGCCCAGCGGCGGCAGGTCGGCAAAGGAAATCGGCTTGCTGTCCAGCCGGGCCTTGCCATCGGCCACGACCGGCTCCGCCAATGCCAGTTTCAGCGCGGCAGCATCGGCTTCCCCGGCCTTGGGCGTCAGCAGGGTGGAACGGATCACCGCCCCGGTGAACAGCTTGCGGGTGTGTTCCAGCACGGCCTGCGGCGTGAACAGCGGCACGGACTGGCGAAAGATCGACAAGACCGTTTCGGGCGAAGCGATAGTCTCGTTGATGTCGAGCGCCGTGACCATGTCATCGGCCAGCTTCGAACCGGCCAGCAGGCGGCGCTGCTCCACCCCGCTTTCGAACGCGACGCTGAATTCGGCCACTTCGCGGGCGATTTCCTCCTCGGTCGGCGGTTCGGCCATGGCATCGGCGATCACGGCGCGCACATCGGTGAGCGCCTGTTTCCAGTCCTCGGTCAACGGGGTGATCGACACGAAGGTCGCGTCGGTGGAACGGTTGAGCTTTTCCTGGTTCACTTGCGCGAACAGGAAACTGCCGCCGCCGCGGGCGCGCGCTTCCAGCCGGCGGTTGATGATCGCCTGCGCCAGCGAATCGATCATGATCCCCTGGTTGTAGACGATGGTGTCCTTCACCGGCCGCCAGGGCCGCATCACCGCATAGTTGACGCCGCGCGGCAGGTCCGGCTCCACGATCACGCCGGTTTCGCCGACCGGGTTGGCCGGATCGGCCCCGGCGGGGGCAACCGGATCACCGAAATCGGGCGCGGGTTCGGCCGGGCCGGTCACCGGCCAGTCGGCAAAGTATTTCTCGATCAGGCTGGCCATCAGCGCCGGGTCGGCATCGCCCACCGCGATCACCACCGCCCGTTCAGGGCGATACCAGCGCGCATGGAACGCGCGGACGCGGGCCTGGTTGGCGGCCTTCAGCGTGGCATCGGTGCCGATTACCGACCGGATCGCCATGCGCTGACCGGCAAACAACGTCTTTTGCGTCGCTTCGGCCACGCGCGCCGCCGTGCCGCCGCGCTCGCGCTTTTCGGCCAGCACGATCGGCACTTCGGCCCGCACGTTGCGCTCTGACAGGACCGGGGCGATCATCATGCCAGAGAGCAGCTTGAAGCTTTCCTCCAGCGACGCGGCGGTCACGTTTGGCAGGTCCAGCTTGAAGGTGGTGCTGATGGGAGACGTTTCGGCGTTGGTATCGCTGCCGAAGGTGGCGCCCAGCCGCTGCCAGGTGGGGATCGCCTGACCCTGCCCCAGATACTTCGACTGGCGGAACACCAGGTGCTCCAGCAGGTGGGCATAGCCCTGTTCGTGGTCGCGCTCGTGCAGCGAACCCACGTCCATGCGGATGCGGATCGAGACTTGCCCCGGCGGCACCCCGTTCTGGCGCACGACATAGCGCATGCCGTTGGCCAGCTCGCCGAACTTCCATTCCTTGTCCTGCGGCACATCGCTGTCGCGATAAAGCCAGGGCACCTCGGCAGCGGCGGCATCCGCCGCCACGGCACTGCGGTTGACCCGGTTCTGCGTCTGCGCGGAAACCGCCGACGGAACGATCAGGAGCAGCGCCAGAACACTGGCAAGGGAGCGCGAGGCGCGGGAATGGAAACGCATGGTCGCAGGTATAGGCAGGGCCAAGTTTAAGGGCCAGTGAATAGACCTGCCCTTCACCCGACTATTTCATCCCGGCCATCTCGCCCCGGTTACGTCTGGGGCAGGTCACTTCTGGGGATTGATCGCCACCAGCTCCACCTGGAACACCAGATCGGCGGAGGGCGGGATCGGCCCGCTGCCTTCCTCGCCATAGCCGAGCGTATGCGGAATGCAGAGCCGGTAGATGCTGCCCGGCGTCATCAGTTTCAGGCCGTCGGCAAAGCCGGGAATCACGCGGGTGACGGCAAAGGTCACGTCGCGGCCCTGATCGAACACTTCACCGTCCTTGGCCAGATAGCCGATGTAATGCACCTGCACCCGGTCGGACGCGGCCGGCATGCCGCCCTTGCCGGGGCGCAGCACCTTGTAGCGCAGCCCCTCTGCGGCAGCGGTATCGCACAGGCGCTGGCGCGGCGGAATGATCAGCTTGAGCGGCAGCGCAATCGCCAGCGGCGACGCGGTGGGCGCGGCTTTCATGGGCGGCTTCTTGGCCGGCCGGGATGCAGCACCGACCGGGGCGGCAATCAGCGCCAGCGCGGCGCAAGCGGACAAGGTGCGGAAAATCGTCGACATGGCCACCCCATAGGAACTTTTCATCGCCGCCCGCAAGGCCTGCGCGCTTGACCCCGGCGCGCGCGGGGCCATATGGGCAGGCATGTTCATCGAAACCGAAACCACCCCGAACCCCGCGACGCTGAAGTTCCTGCCCGGCGAACTGGTGATGCAGACCGGAACCCGCGAATTCCGCGACGAGGTAGAGGCCGCCGCATCGCCGCTGGCGTCCGCCCTGTTCGATCTGGGCGATGTGACCGGTGTGTTCTTTGGCCGCGATTTCGTGTCAGTCACGGCCGCGCCGGGGGTGGACTGGTCCGCGCTCAAGCCGCAGGTCGTGGCAATCCTGCTCGATCACTTCGTCACCGGCGCGCCGCTGTTCAGCGGGCCTGACGCCAGCGGCATCGTGGTCCCGGCCGAAGATGACGATTTCGGCGACGATCCGGCCCATGCCGATATCGTGGTGCAGATCAAGGAACTGATCGAAACCCGCGTGCGCCCCGCTGTCGCCAACGATGGCGGCGACATCGTCTATCGCGGTTTCCGCGACGGCGTGGTCTTCCTCTCGATGCAGGGGGCCTGCTCGGGCTGCCCCTCGTCCACCGCCACGCTCAAGAACGGGATCGAGACGCTGCTAAAACACTACGTCCCCGAAGTGACCGAAGTCCGCGCGGCCTGAGCCCGCCCACTTTCAACCAGACAGGAACCCTGCCCGATGTCCCAGCCGCTTGCCGATTCCGCGCTTGACCAGCTGTTCCGCACTGCCCGCACCTATAACGGCTATCTCGACAAGCCGGTGTCGACCGAGCAGCTCCACGCGATCTGGAACCTGATGAAGATGGCGCCGACGTCGGCCAACCAGCTGCCCGCGCGGCTGGTGTGGTGCGTCAGCCAGGAAGCCCGCGAAAAGCTGGCCGCCTGCTCCGCGCCGACCAACGCGCCCAAGATCATGTCGGCCCCGGTGGCGGTCATCATCGCGATGGATACCCAGTTCCAGGAACAGCTGCCGTGGCTGTTCCCGCACGCCGATGCGCGCAGCTGGTTCACCGGCAACGACGCGCTACGCGAACGCTCCGCCTTCATCAACACCACCCTGCAGGCCGCCTATTTCATCATGGCCGCCCGCGCGATCGGGCTGGATACCGGGCCGATGACCGGCTTTTCGAACGAGGCGGTGGACGCCGCGTTCCTGCCCGAAACGCCGGACTACAAGTCGGTGATGATCTCGACGCTGGGCTATGGCGATCCCGCCAGCATCTTCGACCGCAGCCCGCGCCCGGATTTCGACGTCTTCAACCGCATCGCCTGATCCCGCTGCCCCCATGCTCACATTGACCATCGATAGCGCGACCGAGGCCTGTTCGGTCGCGCTGCACGATGGCGGGGTGCTGGTCGCAGGCGACTGGCGGATGCTGGGGCGCGGCCATGCCGAACAGCTTGTGCCGATGATCGCGGCGCTGCCCGGCCAGGGCCGCGCCCCGCGCATTGCCGTGGCGCTTGGCCCCGGCAGCTTTACCGGCCTGCGCGTGGGCCTGGCCGCCGCGCGCGCGCTGGCGCTGGCGTGGCGGGCAGAGCTGGTCGGCTATCCCACCCTTGCCCTGCTGGCCGCGATGGCCCGCGCCGAACGCGGCGACCAACCGGTGACCGTCGCCACCACCGGCGGGCACGGCGAATGGTTCGTGCAGGATTTCGGCGCGGACGGCGCTGAGCTTGGCCCGCTGCAATCGCTGCCGCCCGCCGCGGCCGCCGCCCGCCCCGGCGCGGACCTGGTCGCCGGCAGTCAGGCCGAAGCGCTGGTCGCCGCGCGCGGCACCGGCACCGCCCTGCCGCTGTGGCCCGACGCGCGGCAGGTCGCGCTGTTGCCCGCTGCCGCGTTCTCTCCCGATGTCACGCTGCGCTATGGTCGCGCGCCGGATGCCCGCTTGCCGGGTGGCATCGCGCCATGACCACCCCCGGCAATGATCTGGCCGGCGATGATCTGGACCGGATCATGGCCGTGATGGAGGCCGCCTTCGATCCCGCCTATGGCGAAGCATGGAATCGCCGCCAGGTCGAAGACGCGCTGTTGCTGGGCAACTGTCATTATGGATTGATTGCCGCTGACGGAAATGAACCTGCGCCGGGCGAAGTCGCCGCCGGGTTCTTCATGTCGCGCACGGCCTATGATGAAGAAGAACTGCTCCTGATCGCGATCGCGCCACAATATCGTCGATTGGGACTTGGCCGGACATTGCTGGCGCGGTTCGCAGATACCGCACGGGAACGCGGCGCGGAACGGTTACTGCTTGAAATGCGCAGGGGAAATCCGGCCGAAGCGCTGTACCGGTCCGCCGGATTCACCCCCATTGGCCTGCGTCCTAACTATTACCGGATGCCTAATGGTGAAAGGATTGATGCAATCACTTTCGCCTGTGAAAATGACTAACAGTCATTCATCTGTTTGCTGCTGCACCAGTAAAATCCATCAGTATTGGCAACATCTTGTCGATTCCGGCTTGTATTAGTGGTTCGCGCGGTTAATTGCTCGTGCTAATGCCGGTTCCCGTTGCCAGCAGGATAACAAAACAAACGTGTCGCAAAAAACGAAGGGATAGTGCCATGGAATCGATCCAGGCCGATATGAATGAAACCCTGATCACGCTGACGTCGGACATCGTCGCAGCCCATGTCAGCAACAACAACGTGACCGTCGATGACGTGCCGGCATTGATCGCCAATGTTTATGGCGCGCTGGCCGGGCTGGGCCAGGCGGCTCCCGCCGTTGAAGCCGAACCGCTGAAGCCGGCCGTTTCGGTCCGCGCATCGGTCAAGCCCACGCATATCGTGTGCCTGGACTGCGGCATGGAACTGAAAATGCTGAAGCGCCACCTGATGACGCATCATGGCATGACCCCGGATGATTATCGCGCGCGCTGGAACCTGCCCGCCGATTATCCGCTGGTGGCCCCCAACTACGCCGAAACGCGCCGCGAACTGGCCAAGAAGATCGGTCTGGGGCGCAAGCCGGGCGTGAAGCGCGGCCGCAAGCCCAAGGCGTGACCTGACGGGCACTGTGCGCCAGTCGCCACGGCGACTGGTTCACAAGCTAATAACGCGTATCAGTTGAAGAATCCCCGCGCCGGTCTATGATTGGCGCGGCGATTTCATTTTTGACGGATTTCTCGTGCATCAAGCCATCGACATCGAAGCGCTCTGCGCCCAGCGCGGGCTGCGCATTACCGATCAGCGCCGGGTCATCGCCAAGGTGCTGTCCGAAAGCACGGACCATCCCGATGTGGAGGCGCTGCATGAACGTGCCTCGGCCATCGATCCGCGGATTTCCATCGCCACCGTCTATCGCACTGTCCGCCTGTTCGAGGAGGCCGGCATTCTTGACCGGCACGACTTTGGGGACGGTCGCTCGCGCTATGAAGCCGCGCCCGAGGCGCATCATGACCACCTGATCGACGTGGAAACCGGCAAGGTGATCGAATTCGTCGATCCGGAACTGGAAGCCTTGCAGCGGCTGATCGCAGAAAAGCTGGGCTATCGCCTGGTCGATCACCGGATGGAACTCTACGGCGTCCGGCTGGAGCGGGACGCCTGACCGGGTGAGCGTGGCGCTGCCCCGGGCGCGTCAGGTGCCGCTGGCGGGCTGGCTGCGCATTGCCGTCCGCATCGCCGCGATGGCCGCGCTGCTGCTGATCTGCGTCCCGCTGTTCCACGCGTGGAAGCCGTTCACCCGCCACAATCCCTGGCCCCGGCTGTTTCTGCGCGGCGTGGCCTGGCTGGCGGGTGTACGGCTGCGCCTGCGCGGCGAAAAGGTGCATCGCGGCGCGTTCCTGCTGGCCAACCACGTCAGCTGGATCGACATTCCCGCCATTGCCGGGGTCACCGGCAGCGCCTTTGTCGCGCATGACGGCCTCGCCTCCCTGCCGCTGCTGAAATGGCTGTGCGAACTCAACGACACGGTGTTCGTCGCGCGGCACGATCGCACCAGCATCGCGGCGCAAGTGCAGGCCGTCCGCACCGCGCTGTCCGATACCGGCGCGCTGACCATTTTCCCGGAAGGCACGACCAGCGACGGGACCGGGCTGCTCCCGCTCAAATCCTCGCTGCTGTCCGCGCTGGAGCCGCTGCCCGATGGGATCGCGGTCCAGCCGGTGCTGCTCGATTACGGGCCGGAAGCCGCCGCCGTGGCGTGGGTCGGGGATGAGCACGGGCTGGACAACTTCCTGCGCATCCTCGCCCGCCGCCGCCCGGTGGACCTGACGCTGCATTTCCTGCCGGTGCTGACCGGCAGCGAATTGACCAGCCGCAAGACCATCGCCGCCGCCGCGCGCGAGGCGATGCTGGCAACGCTGGCGCGATAGCACTTCAAAACCCGCGCCGATTGGCGTATCGGGCGGCGCTTATGGCCACTACCCCGCCCCCCCAGACCTATCGCGTCAAGAGCTTCGGCTGCCAGATGAACGTCTATGACGGCGAACGCATGGCCGAATTGCTGGGTGCGCAAGGGATCCGCCCCGCCGCCGAGGGCGAGGACGCCGATCTGGTCGTGCTCAACACCTGCCACATCCGCGAAAAGGCCGCCGAAAAGGTCTATTCCGACATTGGCCGCCTGCGCCGCGACGATGGCTCCAGCCCGCTGATCGCGGTCGCCGGGTGCGTCGCCCAGGCCGAGGGCGAGGAGATCATGGCCCGCGCCCCCGCCGTGAAAATGGTGGTTGGCCCGCAGGCCTATCACCGCCTGCCGGCGATGATCGAGCAGGCCACGCTGGGCAAGCGCGCGGTCGATACCGACATGCCCGCCGAAACGAAGTTCGGCGCGCTGCCCGCCCGGCGCAAGGTTGGCCCCACCGCCTTCCTGACCGTGCAGGAAGGGTGCGACAAGTTCTGCACCTATTGCGTGGTCCCCTATACGCGCGGCGCGGAAATTTCGCGCCCCTTCAACGATCTGGTGGCCGAAGCGCACAAGCTGGTCGAAGCTGGCGCGCGCGAGATCACGCTGCTGGGGCAGAACGTCAACGCCTGGCGCGATGACAGCAACCGCGGTCTGGAAAAGCTGATCGAGACGCTGTCCGAGATCCCGGAACTGGCCCGCATCCGCTATACCACCAGCCACCCCAACGACATGACCGACGGGCTGATCGCCGCGCATGGCGACCTGCCCAAGCTGATGCCGTTCCTGCACTTGCCGGTGCAGGCCGGCAACGACCGGGTGCTGAAGGCGATGAACCGCAGCCACACCGCGGACAGTTACCTGCGGGTGCTTGACCGGGTCCGCGCGGTGCGGCCCGACATCGCGCTGTCGGGCGATTTCATCGTCGGCTTTCCGGGCGAAACCGATGCGGAGTTCGAAGACACGCTGAAGCTGGTGGACGCCGTCGGCTATGCCCAGTGCTTCAGCTTCAAGTATTCCCCCCGCCCCGGCACCCCCGCCGCGACGATGGACGGCCAGATCGCGCCCGAAGTGATGGACGAGCGCCTGCAGCGCCTGCAAGCCGCGCTCAACCGCGACCAACTGGCCTTCAACCAGCGCAGCGTGGGCCAGCGTTGCACCGTGCTGGTCGAGCGCAAGGGCAAGTATCCGGGGCAATGGCTGGGCAAGTCGCCGTGGCTGCAATCGGTCCACTTCACCGGCGAGGCCGAAATCGGCGCGCTGGTGGAAGTGGAACTGGTCGAGGCCGGTCCGAACTCGCTGGCGGGTCGGCTGCTCGCCTGATCGGCTGAGCCGCGGAAATATCCACCGCTGCGCGCCCGCCCCCAGCTTGCGCCCGCACCAAGGGCGCCTATCTTCCGAATCGGGGCCGCGTTCGGCCCCCTTGAAAGGAGCGCATGGCCCGCAAACCTGTCCGCGCCCATGAACCGGCGCATACCCGCAGCGACCTCTCCCCCCGCGCGCAATCCTCGCGCGCCCGGACGGAGGTCGAGTTCGAGGAAGCGACCATCCTGGGGGCGCTGTTCGGACAGTTCGATGCCAACCTCGTCATGATCGAGAACCGGCTGGGCGTGTATATTGCCGCGCGCGGCAACCGGGTGCAGATCGAAGGCCCCGAAGACGCCGTCGCCCGCGCGCGCGATGTGCTGAAAGGGATGCACCAGCGGCTGATGCAGGGGCATGAACTGGATGCCGGGACAGTCGAATCGCTGATCACGATGTCGGCCGAACCGACCCTGGAAGGGATCGTTTCGGGCGGGCAGGACACGCCGTCGGTGATGATCCGCACCCGCAAGAAAACCATCGTTCCGCGCAGCGCCACGCAAGTGGAATACATGCGCGCGCTGGCCAGCAAGGACGTGATCTTCGCGCTGGGGCCGGCTGGCACCGGCAAGACCTATGTCGCGGTGGCGCAGGCGGTCAGCCAGCTGATCACCGGCAGCGTCCAGCGCCTGATCCTGTCGCGCCCGGCGGTCGAAGCCGGGGAGCGGCTGGGCTTTCTGCCCGGCGACATGAAGGAGAAGGTCGATCCCTATCTCCGCCCGCTCTATGATGCGCTCTACGATTGCATGCCGCCCGAACAGGTGGAGCGGCGCATCGCCAGCGGCGAGATCGAGATCGCGCCGATCGCCTTCATGCGCGGCCGCACGCTGGCCGATGCCTTCGTGATCCTGGACGAGGCGCAGAACACCACCCGCGAACAGATGAAGATGTTCCTGACCCGCTTCGGCATGAACAGCCGGATGGTGATTTGCGGCGACCCCAAGCAGGTCGACATTCCCGGCGGCCCCGCGATGAGCGGGCTGAACGACGCGGTGGGACGGCTGGAGGGGGTCGAAGGCATCGCCGTGACCCGCTTTACCGTGGCCGACGTGGTGCGCCACCCGATCGTGGGCCGGATCGTCGAGGCCTATGAGGGACCGGGCAGCTGACCTGACTCGAAATCGGGCGCGGGGTTCCTATATACGGGACTGAACCGACCCCGGAGGCCCCTTATCGCGCCCGCATCATCGCCCGCATCCCCGCCTGCCGCGCCGCACCGCATTCCGCGCTGGACCATCGCCGCGCCGTTGCTGGGGCTGGCGGCCCTGCTGCTCGATCCGTCCGCGTCCGTGTGGCTGGGCGCACTGGTTGCGACGATCCTGATCGGGGCGGTGCTGGCCGGGGTCCATCATGCCGAGGCGATCGCCCACCAGGTGGGCGAGCCGTTCGGCACGCTGCTGCTGGCCGTGGCGGTGACAGTGATCGAAACGGCGCTGATCATCTCGCTGATGCTGGCCGATGGCCCCGGCGAGGCCGCGCTGGCCCGCGACACGGTGTTTGCCGCACTGATGATCGTGCTGAACGGGATCGTCGGCCTGTGCCTGCTGGCGGGCGGCAGCAAGCATCACGAACAGCAATTCACCCGCTATGGCGTAAGCGCGGGCCTCGCGATGCTGGCGGTGCTGTCGATCCTGACGCTGGTCCTGCCCAATTTCACCACCAGCATGTCCGGCCCCTATTATTCGCCCGCGCAACTGCTGTTCGTGGCGACGATCTCGCTGATCATCTATGCCACGTTCGTCGTCGCGCAGACGGTGCGCCACCGCGAATATTTCCTGCACCCCGATGTGGAGGATGAGCGCAGCGCCCTGGCCGAACAGTTTCCGCCCTTGGCGCGCGGCACGGCGCTGGCCAGCGGCGCGCTGCTGGTGATCGCGCTGATCGCGGTGGTGCTGCTGGCCAAGGCGCTTTCGCCGCTGATCACCAGTGCCGTTGCCGCCGCCGGCGCGCCGCGCGCGGTGGTCGGAATCATCATCGCCGCGCTGGTGCTGCTGCCAGAAGGGCTTGCCGCCTGGCGCGCGGCGCGGCGCAACCATTTGCAGACCAGCCTCAACCTCGCGCTCGGTTCGGCACTGGCGACCATCGGGCTGACCATTCCGGCTGTCACCGTGGTGGCCATGTGGCTCGACCTGAAGCTGGCGCTGGGCCTGTCGCAGATTTCCACCGTGCTGCTGATCCTGACGCTGTTCGTCGCCTCGCTCTCGCTGGGCACCGGGCGGACCACCGTGGTGCAGGGCGTGCTGCACCTGGTGCTGATGGCGACATTCCTGTTCACCACGCTGGTGCCCTGATCCATGACCCAGACCCTGCTGCTTGATATCGCCATCGAGGCCGACTGGCCCGCCGCTCCCGACTGGGAGGACCTGGCCCACCGTGCCGCCGCCGCGCTGGCGACGGTGGCCCCGGAACTCGCCAACCCGCGCCTGACGGCCAGCCTGCTGTTTGCCGACGATGCCGAAGTCCACGTGCTGAATCGCGAATGGCGCGGCAAGGACAAGCCGACCAACGTGCTGTCGTTCCCCATGCTGGAGCGCGACGACCTGCTGGACCTGCCCCCCGCCGGCCCGCCGGAACTGCTGGGCGACATTGCCCTGGCGCTGGAAACCTGCGCGCGCGAAGCGGCGGAAAAGGGCCTGCCGCTGGACCATCACGCCGCGCACCTGATCGTCCACGGCCTGCTCCACCTGGCCGGGCACGACCACGAGATTTCCGCCGACGATGCCCGGATAATGGAACAGCTGGAAATAAAGGCGCTTGCCCTGATGGGCATTGCCGACCCATATGGGGACCACTGAAGCAACAAGGAAATGTCCTGGGCAATGCCCGAACCTCATTCTGGAGAACCGGACAGTAGGCGCTCGTTGTGGCGCATGGTCCGCAAGTTCATCGGCACGCCCGAGGCCGACCAATCCCTCCGCGCGCAGCTGGAAGAAGCCATCGACGAGCATGAGGACGACGCCAACGGCCGAACGGCCGCGGGCGACCTGTCCCCGCTGGAACGGCAAATGCTGCGCAACCTGCTGCATTTCAGCGAGAACGACGCCGACGACGTCGCGATTCCGCGTGGCGAGATCATCGCGCTGCCCGAAACCGCGAGCTGGGACGAAATGGTCGCCGCCTTTGCCCAGCACGGCCATTCCCGCATGCCCGTCTATCGCGAGACGCTGGACGAGATCGTCGGGATGGTCCTGATCAAGGACATCTTCCCCTACCTCGCCACGGGCAAGGCCCCGCCGAAGGACTGGGCCACCCTGCTGCGCCAGCCACTGTTCGTGCCGCAGGCGCGCGGCGCGCTGGACGTGCTGGCCGACATGCGCGCCAGCCGCGTCCACCTGGCCGTGGTGATCGACGAGTATTCCGGCACCGACGGGATCATCACGATCGAGGATCTGGTCGAGGAAATCGTCGGCGAGATCGAGGACGAGCACGACGATGCACCCGAAGTCCTGCTGGTCCCGCTGGACGGCGGAATGTGGGAGGCCGATGCCCGCGTCGAACTGGAAGAAGTCGGCGCGACGGTCGATCCGCGGCTGGGCGAGGTCGAGGAAGACGTCGATACGCTGGGCGGCCTGGCATTCCTGTTGGCCGAAGCGGTTCCGCCGGTCGGGGCAATTCTGGACCATGACAGCGGCTGGAAGCTGGAAGTGATTGCGGGCAACGAAAAACACGTTACCCGTTTGCGCCTGCACCCGCCGACTCCCCAGGACGCCCCCGAAGAGTAATCGCCTTGGCCATCCGCCGCCTTCCTCCCCTCCGCGCGATCGAAGCCTTCGTGCGGATCGTCCGGCTGGGCAGCGCCCGCGCTGCCGCCGACGAACTGGGCCTGTCGCCCAGCGCGCTGTCGCGCCGGGTTGCCGCGCTGGAGGATTTCATCGGCAAGCGGCTGTTCACGCGCCAGCACCAGGCGATGAAGCTGACCGACGATGGCACCGCCTTTTACGAGGCGGTCAGCCCCAAGTTCGATGAACTGGCCGCCGCTGTCGAAGGGCAGATCGAGGACAGCAAGGTCATGCGCCTGCACTTGGGCATCCTGCCGCTGTTCGGATCGCAGCGCCTGTTCCCGCGCCTGCCGGAACTGCGCAAGCAGCACCCGCGCCTGCACATCGATTTCGATACCAGCCCGCACCTGGAACAGCGCGTTGGCGATACGCTGGACGCGGCGATCATCCTGGCGAAGAAGCCCGACCCCGCGTTCCATGCGGTGCGGCTGGATCACAACCGGGTCTATGCCTTCACCTCGCGCGCGCTGGCCGAGGAAATCGGCCAGAACCCCGATGCCGCCGCCCTTTCGCGCCAGACGTTCCTGATCCACACCGAGCTGCCCGCCAGCTTCACCGCGTGGAAAAAGGCGCTGGGGATGGAAAACCTGGAACCAGCCGCGATCGACCATTACGATTCGGGCCAGCTGATCCTCGAAGCCGCCGCCAACGGGCTGGGCATCGCGATCATGCACGATGACCACTTCAACCGCAGCCATGACACGCGTCTGGCCAAGCTGTTCGATGTCGAAGTGGAAAGCCCCTATTCGTACTGGTTCATCTGCCGCCCGCACGCGCTGGAAGTGCGCGCGGTGCGGATTTTCCACGACTGGCTGGTGAAGGCGGCGCTCTAGCCGCTCGTTCCTTTTGCCGTCGCCCCGGACTTGATCCGGGGCCACGGCTACGATTGTGACTCTCTGGCAGGTGGCGTTCAGACGAGCGCGCGACATAATGCCGCCATGGACCGCCGATTCGCCCTGCTCGCCATCCCCGCGCTGCTCGTGCTGGCAGCCGCCACTCCGCCCAAGGCCAAGCCCCGCGCCGTCGCCGCCAAGCCGCGCCCCGCCGCGCCTGCCCCCGCTCCGCTGCCCCTGCCCGATACCGTGCGCGTGGCGCTGGTGACCGAACTGGGCACGATCGAGCTGGACCTCGATCACAAGCGCGCGCCGATCACAACCGCCAATTTCGTGCGCTATGTCGATCTGAAGAAGTTCGATGGCGCGGTGTTCTACCGGGCGATGCACCTGCCGTGGGGCGCCCCGCCCAACGGCCTCATTCAGGGCGGGCTGCAATCCAATCCGCTGAAAGTGCTCAAACCCATCGCGCACGAGCCGACCAACGTGACCGGCATCCTGCACAAGCGCGGCGCGATTTCGATGGCGCGCCATGCGCCGGGTACGGCCATGGCCGATTTTTCGATCCTGGTGTCAGACCTGGAAGGGCTGGACGCCGATCCGAAGTCCGACAACCCGGACCTGCAAGCCGGGTTCGCCGCGTTCGGTTACGTGGTGTCGGGCATGGATGTCGCGCTGAAGATCTGGGAAGCCCCGCGCCCGCCGGAAAAGGGCGAAGGGCCGCTAAAAGGCCAGATGCTGGACAAGCCCGTGAAGATCCTCACCGCGCGGCGGGTGCCGATCCCGCCCGCGCCGTAGGCAAACAAAAACCCCCTCATCACGGGATGAGGGGGCTTGTGGGTTAGCGCTGAGGCCGGCTGCTTACGAAACCGTCGCCTTCAGGATCACGCCCGGCTTCGCCGGCGGTTCGCCCTTCGGCAGCGCGTCGACGAATTCCATGCCTTCCTCGACCACGCCCCAGACGGTGTACTGGCGGTCCAGGAACGTCGCGTCATCGAAGCAGATGAAGAACTGGCTGTTGGCCGAGTGCGGATAGCTGGTGCGCGCCATCGAGCACACGCCGCGCACGTGGGGTTCGTTGTTGAATTCGGCCTGGAGGTCCGGCTTGCTGGAACCGCCCATGCCGGTGCCGTTGGGGCAGCCGCCCTGCGCCATGAAGCCGGGGATCACGCGGTGAAACTTCACCCCGTCATAGAACCCTTCGCGCGCCAGTTCGGTGATGCGCGCGACGTGGCCGGGGGCCAGATCGGGGCGCAGCTTGATCTTCACGTCGCCGCCGCTGTCGAGCGAAAGGGTCAGGTATTCGTCAGCCATTGCAATCTCCTGTGGCAATTGCAGCGGGATATAAGCGCGCGCGCCACAAAGTCACGCTTTTGACAGCGCTGCCCGGTTGCTTTTGCGCGCGACCGGCCTAGACCGGCCGCAATGACTGTCGAGGATCGCGATCTCACGCTGCTGGACGATGCCGCACACGCGGCCGAACTTCCGCGCGAATCCGATAGTCTGGACGAAGAGAACACCCTGAAAAAGGACTTCGTCCGCCGCGTGCAGGATGCGCTGGCCGAGGACGACCAGGAAACCGTCTATGCGCTGGTGGAGCCGCTCCACCCTGCCGACATCGCCGACCTGTTCGAGTTGATCGAGGTCGAGGAACGGCCGGTGCTCGCCAAGGCGATCAACGACCTGATGGGCAGCGAGGTGTTTGCCGAGCTGAACGACCACGTGCGCGAGCTGCTGGTCGAATCGCTGCCCGCCGAAGCCATCGCCGATATTGCCGAACAGCTCGATACCGACGACGCGGTGGCGATGCTGGAGGACCTCGACGAGCGCGACCAGCAGGCCGTGCTGGCCGAGATGGAGCCGGAAGACCGCGCCGCGATCGAAAGCGCGCTGTCCTACCCGGAAGAATCCGCCGGCCGGTTGATGAGCCGCGATTTCGTGGCCGTGCCCGAACACATGACCGTGGGCGACCTGATCGATTTCCTGCGCGACAGCCACGAGCTGGCCAACGAGTTCTGGGAAGTGTTCATCGTCGACGCGCGCCACCACCCGGTCGGCACCTGCGCGCTCAGCTGGATCCTGCGCACGCCCCGCGCGATCCGCCTGACCGACGTGATGCAGCGCGACCAGACGCTGATCCCGGTCAGCATGGACCAGGAAGAAGTCGCGCTGCGGTTCCAGAAATACGCACTGATTTCCGCCGCTGTCGTCGATGAAAGCGGGCGGCTGGTCGGCCAGATCACCGTCGATGACGTCGTCCACATCATCCAGGAAGAAGCGGGCGAGGACGTGCTGCTGCTGTCCGGTGCGGGCGATGGCGACGTCAACGAGCCGATCCGCGACAGCTATGTCAGCCGCGTGCGCTGGCTGGTCGCGAACCTGCTGACCGCGCTGCTGGGCGCGACGATCATTTCCAGCTTCAGCGGCGCGATCGAAAAGCTGGTCGCGCTGGCGGCGCTGTCCCCCATGGTCGCCTCGATCGGGGGGAATGCGGGCACGCAGACGATGGCCGTGGCGGTGCGCGCTCTTGCCACCAACCAGCTGACCCGCGCCAACACCCGCCGCATCCTGTGGCGCGAATTGCGCGTCGCGATGCTGAACGGCGGCACGGTCGCCACGCTGATCGGGCTGGCGACGGCGCTGGTCTTTGCCAGCCCGCTGCTGGGCGCGGTGATCGGCGCGGCGGTGCTGACCAACATCGTCACCGCGGGCCTGGCCGGCGTGCTGGTGCCGGTCACGCTGGACCGCATGGGCCAGGACCCGGCGGTGGCCAGTTCGGTGTTCGTGACGATGATTACCGATTCGATGGGCTTTTTCGCGTTCCTGGGTCTTGCCGTCGCATCAGGACTGGTGGGATAGGGCCGGCCCATGCCGCTGCACCTCACCAAAGTCGCCTATGGCGCGCAATCGCTGGAAGAACTGCACGACTGGTTTGCCGGACGCGGCGAGATCGCGCGGCTGACCACCCGCTATCTGCCCAAGCGCCATGCCGAAATCGTGCCCGGTGACGGTTCGGCCAATGGCTCGCTGTTCTGGATCTACAAGCACCAGCTGGTCGCCCGGTCGGAAATCCTGGGGTTCGAGGAGGCGGAGAACGGCCGCACCCACATCGTCATTTCCGCCCGGCTGATCGACGTCCACCCCTCGCCCAAGCGCGCCCATCAGGGCTGGCGTTACCTGACCGAGGCCGATGCCCCGCGCGACCTCGCCGATGGCGAGACGGCGGGCGATGTCCTGCCTGGCGAACTCGCCGCCAACCTGGCGCGGCTGGGACTGGTCTAGACGCCGGCGATCAGGCCGCTTTCAGCTTCGAGCCCAGCTTGTCGCGATACATGGCCTTGTCAGCGCGCCGGACGAGAGCCGCCGGGTCGGACCGCGTGCCATCCGCCGCAGCCAGCGCGTGGCCTACCGCGGCCCCGACGACAACGCTCGCCGCCACGCTGCTGAGCCAGCACGGCTCGGCAATCGCCCGCCGCATCGCCTGGGCCAGTTCGCGCGCGCGGACCGCATCGTCCATGCTGGTCACGACCACGGCGAATTCATCCCCGCCCAGCCGGGCGACAACGTCCTCTGGCCCCACCAGCGCGCCCAGACGGCTGGCCACGATCACCAGCAGTTCATCGCCGGCATCATGGCCATACGTATCGTTCACGGCCTTGAACCCGTTCATGTCGATGAAGAACACGGCGAAGGCCCTGCCCCGTCCCGCCGCGAGATCAAGGGCATGATCAAAGCCGCGCCGGTTCGCCTTGCCGGTCAGTTCGTCGGTCAACAGCTGGCGACGCATCGCATCGTGGGCCGTCTGGATCGCCGTGTTGTCGCGCAGGATGACCATCGCAATGCGCGGGTCCGGCCAATCGAGCAGAAACCAGGATGACGCGCCCTCCGGCCCGGTCAGTTCCAGTTCCTCGGCCCGTTCGCCCAGTCGCGGCGCGCACAGCGGGGCGAGGTGGTCGCCATGACGCGCGACGAGGTCCGCGGCGGCCGGATTGAACCGCTTGATCCGCCCGTCAGCCGCCAGCAGCAGCGCCGGGTGGCTGGAATTGTCCCAGCTGCGCCAGACCCAGGCCTCCTCCGGGGTAACGTCCCCGCGCAGGAACGACGCCATCATCGGGACGATGCGCAAGCGCTGGATCACGGTGACATTGGCCATGACCAGGAAAGTCGCCAGGATGCGCGCCGGAAACACTTCGACCGCATAGCTCCGTCCCACCGCAAGGCTCAGCGAGAACAGGACCGCACCGCCCGCCAGCAGCAACAGCACCAGCATCCGCCCCGACCGCGCCGAAAGCGCGGCGGCAAAGCCAAGCGCCACGCTCATGACCAGCAGCACGCCGTTCATGATCGCCCCGCGTTCCTGCATCGCCGGGTAGCCCTGCAACACGCCCTGCGCCGCCAGGGCCAGCACGGTGCCACGGCTGGCGGCCTGGTTCAGCGGCAGCATGACGCGTGACGGCGCGATCTGGGGACTGGCGCTGATGACCACGATCCGCCCATCCAGCGAATCGCGGCTGGCCAGCAGCTGGCCGGCGCTGCGCCGCTCAACCGCGCGCGCGGATATCCTCAGGTCCAGGGCAACGGGCGCCGGATCGGCCCGTCCGGTCGCCAGCCAGATCGCGGGGTTTGCGCCCCAGTTCGCATCGGCATAGCCGATCCTGCGATGCCAGCTGTCCGGATCCGGGGTGAGCCGCCCATCCACCAGCGCCGTGCTGCGCATGAACGCGGCATAGGGTCGTTCGCCGGGATGCACACCGGACACCAGGGCAAGCCGCTTCGGCCCCAGCCGCCGCATTGCCGCGGACAGCTGGCGGTCGACTCCGGCGTCCAGCGGCTCGGTCAGGATCAGGTCCACCAGCACGCGGCGCGCGCCGCCTTCGGCCAGCCGGTCGAGCATCCGCGCCAACAGGGCGCGGCTGATCGGCGGGCCGCCGTAGGCGCGCATGTCGGCGGCATTGATTTCCACCACCAGCAAGGCCGGTTCGGCCGGCAGCGCCTGGCGCACCAGCAACCGGTCCGACAGGCGGCGGTCCAGCGGATCGGACGGCCCGATCAACAGCATCGCCAGGCACAGCATCACCGCCGTGAGGATTGGCCGCCACCATGTACGCAGCCGGACAGCGATCGTGCGCAAGCGGCGCTCGGCAGCGATCGTCAAGGCGCAGGCAAGACCGTTTGCGCCGCCGGTGGAGGCTGGGTTGCGTTCACGGTGTATTCTTGCACCACCTCATAGGGCGGTTCGGCAACCTGATCCGGCATGGCCTCTGCCGCGGCAATCGGCGGTTCGGTGGGATTCTCCGTCTCTGCCGTGCCGGTGCGTTCGCGCCCGGCAAACGGATCCGCCCGCACCGACCGCTTTTCGGTCACCGCGCCGGTCGCCGCGTTCACATCGCTCTCCACTTCACCGCCCAGCAGCGTCAGGCCCTGCAGCGCGGCCAGCGCGATCAGGGATGCCACAATGCCCAGTTCAAGCGAGGAAACGCCGGCGCGATCGCGCTGCAAACGGCGAAGCACGGAACGCGTCCGTGCGATGAAAATAGACATTGCGACCTCTTGCTACCGCCCGCATCGGGATTCGAGCTTGGAAGCGTAGTCGCATAACCTTTTGAAGTTATTGCCAACGCTTGCGGTAAATCCGAGGTAAACGGCGCTATAGGCCCTTGGCCACGACCCGGCGCAGGGCGTTGGCATAGACTTCAGGCTCCTGCGCCCCGGGGATCAGGTACTTACCGTTGACGATCATCGCCGGCACGCCCGAAATGTTCATGTCCCACGCGGCGGCCTGTTCGCGGCGAACCAGCAGGCCCAGCGTCTCGTCATCGAGCGCAGCGGCGGCTCCGGCCGGATCAAGCCCGACGCCCTCGGCCAGTTCCACCAGCACGGCGGAATCGGACACGTTGCGGCGCTGCTGGAAATGGGCATCGAACAGCGCCCGCTTCAGCGCGGTCTGGACTGTCGGCCCGGCTTCGATCAGCGCCCATTTGAGCAGGCGGTGGGCACGGTTGGTGTTCCACATCATCGCCTTGGGCGCATCGCCCGGCCCGGCATAGCGGAACGAATAGCCCGCCCGGTCGCCCGCACCGTGCAACTGCCCGCGATTTGCCGCGACCTGATCGGGCGTGCGGCCATACTTGCGGGCGATGTGTTCGTCCTGCCCCTCGCCTTCGGGAGGCATATCGGGGTTCAGCTCGAACGGCAGCCAGCGGACCTCCGCCTCGACCTCGCCCGCCAGTTCGCCCAGCGCCTTGTTCAACTGGCTGTAACCGATCACGCACCACGGGCACATGACGTCGGAGTAGATGTCGATGGTGAGTTTGGCGGGCTGGGTCATCGTTCGAGCCACCATTTCAGCAAGTGATGCGCAATCGCCTGGGGCGGCGGCGCGAGGAACCGCCCGCCCTCGTCCCCGGCCATCGCGGCGGCAACTTCCTCACGCGTGAACCAGTCGGCCTCTTCCAGCTCGGTCGTGTCGATGGTCAGCGCGTCGTCTGCGGCCACGGCATGGCAGCCCATCATCAGGCTGGACGGGAACGGCCAGGGCTGGCTGGCGATGTAGGACACGGACGTGACCCGCACCCCGGCTTCCTCCAGCACTTCGCGCGCCACGGCCTCCTCGATGCTTTCGCCCGGCTCCACGAACCCCGCCAGTGCGGAAAAGCGGCGCGGGGGAAAGCGCGGCTGGCGGCCCAGCAGCAGGCGGCCCGAATGCTCGACCAGCATGATCGTGACCGGATCGACGCGCGGGAAATGCTCGCCCTTGCAGGCATCATTGGTGCAATTGCGCTGCCAGCCGCCCTTGGCCAGCCGGGTCGGCGCACCGCAGCGCGCGCAGAAGCGGTGACGGGCATGCCAGTCCACCAGCGAGCGCGCCGCACCATAGGTCGCCAGTTCTTCCGGATCGAGCGCCGACATCGCCGCCCACAGGCGCGGATTGGCGGGCGCGACCGAGCCGATCAGCTTGGCCGCGACTTCGGCAAAGCAGCCCTTCCCGTCGCGCAGGCCCAGGAACACCAGTTCGCTGTCGGGCGCGGCATCGGCCAGGGTGCCCCACGCCAGCGTGCCTTCGGGCGTGATTTCAGGGTCCAGCCCGTCCAGCCGAAGCAGCCGCGCGCGCCAGTCCATCAGGCTTTCCAGCCGGTCCGGATCGGCGCGGATGTGATCGGCGCGGTCCAGCCGCGATCCGGCAAAGGCAATCTGCATCGTCAGGCTCCCTTGGCCAGGGCGATCATGTCAGCGGCAACCGCCTTGGGGAAATCGGCATGCAGCGGATAGGCGTTGGACGGCATGTACTGGGTGTAGAACGAAGCGCGGACCCCGCGCGCGGCATCCACCATCGCCACGGTCCCGGCCGCACCGCCCCAGCCAAACTGGCCGGAAGTGTTGCCAAGGCCAACCCGGCCGCCCGCGCCAAAGCCCGCACTGTCGACCATCGTTCCCGCGGTCGCCGCACCTTCGGGCAGCAGGTTCGACATGCCGACGGTCACGGCCCGCTCGCTCATCACGCGCTTGCCGCCCAGCACGCCCTTGCCCAGCAACATCAGCAGGAACCGGTCGTAATCGCGCGGGCTGGATACCAGCCCCGCCCCGCCGAACGGGAACGCGGGGGCATCGAGGTAGATCGAATTGCCCGCCGGATCGAGCGGGACCAGCCCGGTCTTGTCGACGCCGTAATTGTCGGTCAGCCGCGCCGCCGCAGACGCGGGAACGCGGAAGAACGTGCTGTCCATGCCGCAGGGGCCGAACAGGCGGTCTTGCAGAAAACCCTCGAACGATTGCCCGCTGGCCAGTTCGATCACCCGGCCCAGCAGGTCCAGGCTGACCGAATAGCTCCACTGCGTCCCCGGCTGATAGACCAGCGGCAGCTCGGCCAGCCGGTCGGCAAATTCGGCCAGGCTCGGCGCGGTCGGCACGTCCGGCATCCCGCGCGCCTGGGTCCGGCTGACCTGCCCCGGCACCACGCCCGCGCGTTCATAAGCGGTCTTGATCGGGCCGGTCTGGATGATCGAATAGCCCAGCCCCGCCGTGTGGGTCAGCAGGTGGCGCACCGTGATCGCGCGGGTCGCCGGCACCAGTTCGGTGATCGAACCATCCGGCACGGCCTGCACCTGCATCTTCGCGAACTTCGGCAGGAGATCGGCAATCGGCTGGTCCAGCACCAGCTTGCCTTCATCGATCAGGATCATCGCCGCCATGCCGGTGATCGGCTTGGTCATCGAATAGATCCGGAACAGACTGTCCGCGCCGATCGGGACGGGATTGTCCAGCGCGTGGGTGCCGCGCGCGATGATCTGCGCCGGATCGAACCCGCGCCCCATCGCCGCCACGGCCCCGGCCAGCTTGCGCGGCGCGACATAGCTGTCGATCAGCCCGGTCACGTTGGTCCACGGCAACGGCTGCGGCGCGGCCAGCGCGCGCGCCAGCGGCAGGCCAGCCAGCCCTGCTCCGGCCCCCAGCCACAGCCCGGAAGAAAGCAGGCGGCGGCGCGTCAGTTCGACATGAAATTCAGCAGGCAAGGTATTCTCCCGACTATTCTTTTTGCGCCATCGCCAGTTGCGCGGCCTTGGCGAACAGGGTGGGCAGGCCAGCCGTTTCCAGCTGGTCCAGCGGCCACCACTCGCCCGCGTCGGGGGGGAAACTAACCCAATCGCTTCCCGAATAAAGCATCAATTGCAAATCGAGATCGAAATGGGTGAAGCCGTGCCGCACCGCGCCGCCGTTGGCCCAAGCAGCATCCGGCAGCGGCGCTTCGCCTGCGCCATCCCCGCGCGCGCTCCAGCCGTCATCGGGCAGCGCGCGCATCCCCGCGAGCATGCCCGTGCCCCCGCGCCGCACCAGCCAGACGGCGCCGTCCTGCTCGATCCAGAACGCCCGCCCGCGCCGCTGCGGCTTGGCGACCTTGGGCGGCTTGACCGGAAACCGCTCCGCCCCCGCCGCGCGCCCGGCGCAGGCGTGGCTCAGCGGGCAGAGCAGGCAGCGCGGCGCGCGGACCGTGCAGACGCCCGAACCCAGGTCCATCATGGCCTGCGCGAAATCGCCCGCGCGGCTTTGCGGCGTGATGGCATCCGCCCGCGCCCGGATCGCCTTGCGCGCGCCCGGCAGCGGTTCATCGATCGCGAACAGCCGCGCCACGACCCGCTCGACATTGGCGTCAACCACCACGGCGCGCTGCTCAAACGCGATCGCGGCGACCGCTGCGGCGGTATAGGCACCCAGCCCCGGCAGGGCGCGCAGCTCCGCCTCGGTCCCCGGAAACACCCCGCCACGCGCCGCGACGGCCTTTGCACAGGCGATCAGGTTGCGGGCGCGGGCATAGTATCCCAGCCCCGCCCATGCGGCCATGACCTCAGCCTCGTCCGCCGCCGCCAGTGCCTCCACTGTCGGCCAGCGCGTGGTGAACCTTGCGAAATAGGGGCCGACCGCCGCGACGGTGGTCTGTTGCAGCATCACTTCGGACAGCCACACCCGGTAGGGATCGGGCGGCGGCGATCCCGGCGGGCTGCGCCAGGGCAGCGTGCGGGCATTGGCGTCATACCAGCCGAGCAAGGCGGCGGCGATGGTCTGCGTGCTGGCGTCCATCGCCCCGCTATGGCAAAGCGCGCAGCACAATGGAACGCCAGCAATGACCAAGACCGGAGACAAAGGCAGCAGCACTGGCAGTTCGGGCCGCAAGTTCGAGCGGCCGCGCGGCTCCGGCGTGCGCGCCATTGCCGATCTGATGCCCGAAATCGGCCGCACGGCCTTTCGCCGGTTCGGCTTCGTCCAGTCCAGCGTCGTCACCCGCTGGCCCGAAATCGTCGGCCCCAGTCACGCCCGCATCTGCGCCCCGGAATCGATCCGCTTCCCTCCCGGTGAAAAGGCCGATGGCATCCTGCAACTGGTGGTCGTCCCGGCACACGCGCCGATCATCCAGCACGTCGTTCCCGAAATCATCGAGCGGGTGAACCGCTTCTTCGGCTACAAGGCCGTTGCCAAAGTGAAGATCCGGCAAGGCGAGGTTAAGCCGCCGCCCGCCAAACCGACCACCGCCGCGCCGCCATCGCTGCGCCCGATTCCGCTGGAACTGGGCGAAAGCCTGCGCGATATCGGCGATCCGGAACTGCGCACCGTGCTGGAATCGCTGGCGCGCAGCCTGGGCACCAACGAAGGGGACAAGACCAAGTAATGCGCGCGATCCGCCTGCTGGCCGTGCTGGCCATCGCTTCAACCAGTCTTGCCGCTGCTCCGGCCCCGAAAAAGGCCGCGACGCGTGCCGCCGCGCCCGCCAACTGGAACGCCCTGGTCGCCCGCACGCCCAGCGGCACCCATCTGCTGGGCAACCCCAATGCCAAGGTCAGGCTGGGGGAATACGTCAGCTACACCTGCTCGCACTGCGCGGAATTCCACATCGCGTCCGAAGCGGCGCTGCGGCTGAAGTATGTCCAGTCCGGCGCGGTGTCGGTGGAGATCAACCACGTCCTGCGCGATCCGGTCGATGCCACCATTGCCCAGCTGGTCAATTGCGGGCCGCCGTCGAAGTTCCTGATCAACCATTCGATGTTCCTGCGCAGCCAGTCGAAGTGGATCCAGGGCATTGCCCGCTCCACCCCGGCCCAGCGCAACCGCTGGTACACTGGCGACCGCGCGATGCGGATGCGCGCCGTGGCCAGTGATTTCCATTTCTATGACATGATGGCCACGCGCGGGTATGACCGGATGACGCTGGACAAGTGCATCAGCGACAACGCCCTGGCCGAACGGCTCGCCGCGATTTCGGCGGCGTCGGACAAGCTGGGCGTGGATCACACCCCCTCGTTCACGCTGAACGGGCAATTGCTGGTCGGCACCAACGGGTGGGACCTGCTGGAACCCCAGATCGCGGCGCGGCTTTAGTTTCGCCGCGGAAACGCTATTTATCGGCAATCCCCTGTGGAGAAGGCTGTGCGCCAATCCACCATGATCCTTTCAATCCCCCGCGCCGCCGGGTTAGCCTGTCGGCAGATCATTTCGAGGACGACCAACGATGACCGCATTCCGCCGCATCCTGCTCTCCGCCGCGCTGGCTCCGCTGGCCCTTGGCCTCGCCGCTTGCGGCAGCAAGGAAGACGCTGCTCCCGCCGGGCCGACCGGCGAACCGATTGCCAGGATCGCCCCGCCCGCGGGCAAGTCGTGGGCCGAGACCGTCGTGATCACGCCAGAGGGCGGCTACCGCATGGGCAACCCGGATGCGCCGATCAAGATCGTCGAATTCGCCTCGCTGACCTGCTCGCACTGCGCCGAATTCGCCGAAGCGGCCAGCGCCGAACTGCGCGACAACTTCGTCGCCAGCGGCCGGGTCAGCTATGAACTGCGCAATTTCGTGCGCGATGCGATCGACATTACCGCCACCCAGCTGACCCAGTGCGGCACCCCGGAAACCTTCTTCGCGCTGACCGATCAGGTGTTCGCCTATCAGGCCGGCATCTTTGAAAAGGCGCAGTCCGCCAGCAAGGAACAGCAGCAGGCTGCCTTCTCGCTGCCGCCGGCGCAGCGCGGCCCGGCGCTGGGCGAACTGACTGGGCTGACCGAATACGTCACCGCGCGCGGCATTTCCAAGGATCAGGCCAACGCCTGCCTCGCCGACGCCGCCAAGGCCGAAAAGCTGGCCGCGCAGACCCAGGCCGCGGGCGAGCAGTACCAGATCGAAGGGACGCCCACGTTCCTGCTCAACGGCCAGAAGACCGATTACAACACCTGGGACAAGCTGAAGGCCGACCTCGAACGGCTGGGCGCCCGCTGATCCGGGTGAACGGGTAACAGGCCCGGTCCGATGCGCTTCAGGCGGCTCAGGCTCTCCGGCTTCAAGAGCTTTGTCGAGCCGGCTGAACTGCGCATCGAACCGGGGCTGACCGGGGTCGTCGGCCCCAACGGCTGCGGCAAGTCCAACCTGCTCGAAGCGATCCGCTGGGTCATGGGCGAAAGCTCGCCCAAGTCGATGCGCGGCGGCGGGATGGAAGATGTGATCTTCGCGGGCACCGCCCAGCGCCCGCCGCGCGACTTTGCCGAAGTGGTGCTGGTCGCGGAAACCGCCGCGCGCGAGGAACTGGAAGTCGTCCGCCGGATCGAACGCGGGGCGGGCAGCGCCTATCGCGTCAATGGCCGTGATGTGCGGGCCAAGGACGTCGCGCTGGTGTTCGCCGATGCCGCTACCGGTGCGCATTCCCCGGCGCTCGTCTCGCAGGGGCGGATCGCCGCCGTGATCGCGGCCAAGCCTGCCGAACGCCGGATGATGCTGGAAGAAGCGGCGGGGATCGCGGGTCTGCACGTGCGGCGCAAGGACGCCGAGCAGAAACTGCGCGCGACCGAAGCCAATCTAGCGCGGCTGGAAGACCTGATGGCCGGGCTCGACCAGCAGATCGCCACCCTGCGCCGCCAGGCCCGCGCGGCCGAACGCTATACCGCGCTGTCGGAAAAGGTCCGCGTGGCCGAGGCACGGCTGGTCTTTGCCCGCTGGCGCGATGCCGCCGCCGCCGCTGCCGCCGCCCGGGCCGAAGCGCAAGCGGCGGACACGCGCGTGACCGACACGCAAGCCGCGATGAAAGCCGCGCAGGACGCCCAGCACGCTGCGGCCGAAGCGCTGGCCGAGGCGCGCGACGAGCTGGCCGACCGGCGCGACGATGCCACCGCCCACGGCCACCGCATGGCCCAGCTGACCAGCCAGCTCGAAGCCGCCGAACAGCGCCTCAAGGACCTCGACCGGCAGCACCAGCGGCTGGAGGAGGATCGCGGCGATGCCGACCGGCTGACCCGCGATGCCGCCGAGGCGCTGGGCCGGCTGGAGCGCGAACTTGCCGCCAGCGAAGCCGCCCTCACCGCCGACGAGGCTCGCCGCCCGTCGGTGGTGGCCGCACTGGAAGAAGCTGATCGCGCGCTGCGCAGCGCCGAACTCACCCTCGCCAACGCCACCGCGCAGCAGGCCGGGGTGGAGGCGGAATGGCGCGTGGCCGATGCCGCCCTTGCCGCCGCCGATCAGCGCCTTGCCCGCCTCGACGCCGACGCCCGCCGCCAGCAGGACTTGCGCGACAGTCTGGCCCGCGAAGGCGATCCAGACGCCGCGCTGGCCGAGGCCGAACGCGCCCGCGCCGCCGCCGCCGAAGCGCTGGCAACGGCCCGCGCCGAACTGGAAGCGCAGCAGGCCCGCAAGGGAGAGTTGCAGGCCGAGCGCGACACCGCCTCCAGCGCGCTGGCCGCCGCACGGGCCGAACTGGCCGGAGTGGAGCGGGAATATACCGCGCTGCTGCGCGACCGCGAGGCGCGCGCCAAGCAGGCCAGCGCCAAGCATGGCCTGCCGGTCGCGCTCGACGCCGTGCGCGCCGAGCCGGGCTATGAACGCGCGCTCGCCGCCGTGCTGGGGCGCGACGCCAAGACCGCGCTGGGCCCCGCGCCGGCGGACGAGGACGGGCGCTACTGGACCGGGGCGGCGGCGCCGCAGCCGGTGGCGGACAGCCTTGCCGCGCATGTTCCCGAATGCCCACCGCAGCTCGCCGCGCGGCTGGCGCTGGTCCACGTGGCCGAAGCCGATGATGGCCGGGCGCTGGCTCCGGGCGAATGGCTGGTGACGCTGGCCGGGCGCATCCGCCGGTGGGACGGGTTCGTCGCGCGCGGCGAAGGCGCGGCGGAAGCGGCGCGGCTGGAGGCGGAAAACCGCTTTGCCGCACTGGAAGCGCAGTTGCCGCCCTTGCGGGATGTCGCCGCAGCGGCAGAGGCCGATCAGGCCCGCGTGGCCGCCGCGCTCAGCGAGTTGCAACTGGCCATCGTCGCGGCCGAACGCGCTGCCGCTGCCGCTGCCGATGCCGAACGCGCCGCGCTGCGCGGGGTCGATCAAGCGGAGGCCGCCAAGGCCCGGCTGGAGGCTCGCCGCGCCGAACTCGCCGCCGCCGCGACCGATCTGGCCGAACAGCGCAAGCAGGCCGAAGCCGAGCGCGACGCCGCGCAGGCCAAACGCGCCGCCCTGCCCGACATGGCCAGCGGGCGCGCCCAACTCGCCGCCGCGCAGGCCCGCCACGATGGTGCCCGCACCGGACTGCAGGCCGCAACCGCCGCGCTGGCCGCACACGATTCGGCGCTGGCCGTTGCGCGCGAGCGCACCGCCACCCAGCGCAGCGACATCAAGGGCTGGCAGGCCCGCGCCGGGGATGCCGCTAGCCGCCTGTCGCAGATGACCCGCCGGTTCGAGGAAATTGCCGAGGAACGTGCGGTCGTCGCCGCCAAGCCCGCCAGCCTGCTGCGCGAGATCGAGGCGGGCGAGGCGATCCGCACCCGGCTGGCCGCCGACCTTGCCGCCGCCGAGGTGCGCGTGACCGAAACCACCGAGGCCGCGCGCCGCACCGAAACCGCCTTTGCCGCCGCCAACGAAGCGCTCGCCTCTGCCCGCGAAGCCCGCGCCGGGGCGACCGCGCGGGCCGAGAACGAGGAAGCGCGGCGGCAGGAAATGGCCGGGATTTCGGGCGAGCGGTTCCAGTGCCCGCCCCCGTTGCTGCCCGAACGGTTCGGCTTCGCGTCTGCCGAAGTCGCCTCTGCCCCCGAGGAATCCGCCGCGCATGACCGGCTGGTGGCCGACCGGGAACGGATCGGCCCGGTCAACCTGGTCGCCGCCGAAGAACTCGCCGCGGCCGAAGCGCGGCAGGGCACCAGCGCGGCAGAACAGGCCGAGCTGGCCGAAGCGGTCAACCGCCTGCGCGGCTCGATCGGCAGCCTCAACCGCGAGGGCCGCGAACGGCTGCGCGCCGCGTTCGAGGCGGTCGATGGCCATTTCCGCCGCCTGTTCACGCGCCTGTTCGAAGGCGGGCAGGCGCATCTGGCGCTGGTCGATTCGGACGATCCGCTGGAAGCTGGCCTTGAAATCTATGCCCAGCCGCCGGGCAAGCGGCTGCAATCGCTGACCCTGCTGTCGGGCGGGGAACAGGCGCTGACGGCGGTCGCGCTGATCTTCGCGCTGTTCCTGACCAACCCCGCGCCGATCTGCGTGCTGGACGAAGTCGACGCGCCGCTCGACGATGCCAATATCGAACGGTTCTGCGACCTGCTCGACGCGATGGTGAAGGAAACCGACACCCGTTACCTGATCGTCACCCACAACGCCGTGACGATGAGCCGGATGCACCGCCTGTTCGGGGTGACGATGGTCGAACGCGGGGTGTCGCGCCTCGTCAGCGTGGACCTGAGCGCGGCCGAGCGGTTGCTCGCGGCGGAATAGGGCCGGTTCAGCCCGCCCAGCGCTGGTCGGTATGGTCAGCCGCCAGCGCGCCGGTCCAGGTCTTGCACAGGCCAAAGGCCTCGGCGGGCGCACCGCCGGTCCAGCGCGGCCAGTCGGCGCGGTGCAGGATTACCGGCATCCGGTCATGCACCTCGGCCATCTGCGCGCTGCTGTCGACCATAACCAGCGTATAGCAATCGCCCCATTCGGCAGTTGGTCGCCACAGCCCCGCCACCGCAAACAGGTTCGCATCGGGCAGGCCATACCAACTGCGCGTCATCCGGCGCGGTGCCCCACGCGGTTCGGCCCACTGGCTGACCGGAACCAGGCAGCGGCGGTGGACGAAGCTGTCGCGCCAGAACGCGGTGTGCAGTTTGTCGTCGCGGGCATTGGTGACGGGCTTGGGCTTCAGTTTCTGCCCCTGCTTGCCGGTCAGGACCAGCGGAAAGCCCCAGTGCATCACCCGCGCCGCGCCGCCTTCCACCACCAGCCCCGGATAGCCGGGATAGACCTCCGCGCTGAAGTTCAGCCCCGGCGCGGCGGCGACATCGAACACTTTCGCCACCTCTGCCGCGGACTGGTGCAGGCGGTAGAGGTTGCACATCAGGCGTTGCCGACCACCCAGCAGCCCAGCGCCAGCAGCAGCCCGGTAAAGCGGTTGGCGCGGAACCGGGCGAGCGCGTTGTCGCCATCGTCGGGGTTCAGGGTCAGCACTTGCCAGCCCAGGTGCAGCACGGCGGGGGCCAGCGCCAGCAGCGCCAGCGGATCGGGCCGCAGCCACCAGAACGCCAGCGCCCAGCACAAGACTGCCCCGGCATAGAACGCCGCGACGCCGCCGCGCACGTGCCGCCCCAGCGTCAGCGCGCTGGAGCCGATACCGACCATCGCGTCATCCTCGCGGTCCTGACAGGCATAGATCGTATCATAGCCGATGCACCACAGCACCGCCCCGGCATAGAGCGCGGCCAGCACGTCCAGCCCGTCGCCCCGGATCGCCACCCAGCCCGTCGGCGCGCCCCAGGTGAACACCAGCCCCAGCCACGCCTGCGGGAACCCGGTGATCCGCTTCATGAAGGGATAGGCCGCAACCAGCGCCAGACTGCCCAGCGCGACCAGCTGCGCAGCGGTGCGCAATTGCAGCAGCACGATCAGGCCCACCGCGGCGAGCGCCAAGAGCCAGACCCACGCCGCCCGTTTGCTCACCGCGCCGCTGGCGATGGGCCGCGCGGCGGTGCGGGCAACCTGCTTGTCCAGATCGGCATCGACAATGTCGTTATAGACGCAGCCCGCCCCGCGCATCGCGATCGAACCCAGCAGCATCCACGCCAGCAAATCCCACCGGCTCTGCCCACCCGCCAGCAGCAGCCCCCAGGCGCAAGGCCAGAACAGCAGCCACCAGCCGATCGGCCGGTCAAACCGGGCCAGCAGGGCATAGTTGCGCAAGCGCGCCGGCAGCGCAGCGACCAGCCCCTTGTGCTGGGAATCGGGAACGATTTCGGCGGTCATGTCCGCTCTCTAGCCTGCCCGCGAAAATGCGCTAGAGGAACGCCATGCCCGCTACGCCTGCTTGGCCGCCCAAGAGCGCCCCGCGCCTGTTCGTCCCCGCCCCGCTGGCGGAGGGCGTGGCCGTGGCCATCGACGGGCCGCAGGCGCATTACCTTTCGCGCGTGATGCGGATTGGCGCAGGCGACGCGGTGATCCTGTGCGACGACCAGACCGGCGAATGGGCCGCGCGCGTCGCCAGCGCGGGCAAGCGGGATGTGGTGCTGGTGCCCGAAATGCTGCTGCGCGCGCGTGAGGACGTGCCGGACTTCATGCTTTGCGCCGCGCTGCTGAAGAAGGACCGGTTCGATCTGCTGCTGGAAAAGGCCGGCGAGCTGGGCGTTCGGCAGATTCAGCCGGTGCTGACCCGGCGCTGCGTGGCTGACAAGCTGAACCTTGACCGCGCGACCGCGATCCTGACCGAGGCGGCGGAGCAATGCGCCCGCACCGCCCTGCCCCGGCTGGCCGCGCCGGTGAAGCTGGACGCGCTGCTGCGCGGGTGGGATTCGGCGCGCGCGCTGTTCTTTGCCGACGAGAATGGCGGCGATCCGGCCGCTGCCGCCTTTGCCGCGCACACCGGCCCCGCCGCCTTGCTGACCGGCCCGGAAGGCGGCTTCGACGCGGAGGAGCGCACCGCGATCCGCGCCCACGCCGCCACCCGCGCGATCACGCTGGGGCCGCGCATCCTGCGCGGGGAGACGGCCGCGATGGCCGGAACCGCGCTGTGGATGGGGACAGCGGGCGACTGGTAGCAATGCTTACAATTTGCTGGCATCGCGGCCTGCAAAGCACTAACTCCCGCCCATGAGCACCCGACAGGTTTCAGATCGCAACGATCCCGTGATCGAAAGCACCGCCCAGCTGATCGCCCCGATGATCAAGGGCGAAAAGCCGCGCGACCGCTGGCGGATCGGCACCGAGCACGAAAAGCTGGTCTTCGCCCGCAGCGATCATCACGCCCCGTCCTACGAGGAACCGGGCGGCATCCGCGACATGCTGAAATCGCTGGAGGATTTCGGCTGGGAACCGGTGGTCGAAGGCGGCAACGTCATCGCGCTGTCGGGCAGCGACGGGGCGATCAGCCTGGAACCGGCGGGCCAGCTGGAACTGTCCGGCGCGCCGCTGGAAAACCTGCACCAGACCTGCGCCGAAACCGGCCGCCACCTCGATCAGGTCAAGGCGATTGGCGAGCGCACCGGCACGGGCTTCCTTGGCCTCGGCATGTGGCCGGACAAGACCCGCGAAGAACTGCCGATCATGCCCAAGGGCCGCTATGCGATCATGCTGCGGCACATGCCGCGCGTGGGCACGATGGGCCTCGACATGATGCTGCGGACCTGCACGATCCAGGTGAACCTCGATTATTCGAGCGAGGCGGACATGGTGCAGAAATTCCGCACCAGCCTGGCGCTGCAACCGCTGGCGACCGCGCTGTTCGCCAATTCGCCGTTCACCGATGGCAAGCCCAACGGGTTCCTCTCATACCGCAGCCATATCTGGTCGGATACCGATCCGGCCCGCACCGGCATGCTGCCGTTCGTGTTCGAGGACGGGTTCGGCTACGAACGCTACGCCGAATACATGCTCGATGTGCCGATGTACTTCGTCTACCGCGACGGCAAGTACATCGACGCGGCGGGGCAAAGCTTCCGCGATTTCCTCGACGGGAAACTGCCCGCGCTGCCCGGCGAACGCCCGACGGCGAGCGACTGGCAGGATCACCTGTCCACCGCGTTCCCCGAAGTGCGGCTGAAAAGCTTCCTCGAAATGCGCGGTGCCGATGGCGGGCCGTGGAGCCGGATCTGCGCGCTGCCCGCGCTGTGGGTCGGCCTGCTCTATGACCAGACCGCGCTCGATGCGGCATGGGACTTGGTCAAGGGCTGGGACATGGACGGGCGCGAAGCCCTGCGCTCCGCCGTGCCGAAGCTGGGGCTGGATGCGCCGCTGCCCAAAGGTGTTTTTGGGGGCGGCGGCAAGCTGAAAGATATTGCCGCCGAAGTGCTGGCCATCTCGCGCAGCGGCCTCGCCGCGCGGGCGCGGCTGAACAAGGCGGGCGACAACGAATGCGCCTTCCTGAACCCGCTCGACGAAATCGTCGCCAGCGGCAAGGTTCCGGCGCAGCGCCTGCTCGACAAGTTCCACGGCGAATGGAACGGCGACCTGTCGCGCGTGTACGAGGAAGCGTTCTGATGACGGTCGCGGTGATCGGGCAGTTCCGCATTCCGGCCGAGCGGATGGACGAAGCCCGCCCCGCGATGCGCAAGGTGATGGACGCCACCCGCGCCGAGGACGGCTGCATCGAATACAATTATGCCGAGGACGTGCTGGACCCCGGCCTGATCCGGGTCAGCGAAGTCTGGGCCAGCCGCGAGCAGCTCGCCGCGCATCTGAAAACGCCGCACATGGCCGTCTGGGCCGAAGAACGCGCCGGGCTGGGCCTGACCGGGCGAGCCATCACGGTTTATGAAGTGAGCGGATCGGAAACGATCTGAGGCGGCAGGAGGCGGGCTTACTCCGCCGCCTGCAACACCGGACTGCGCCGCCCCGCAATCCCCTGCCACAGCTGGTGCAACGGCGCGGTGATGAGGCCGTGGCGGTTCATCCACGCATGGTATTCGCCATACTTCGGGTCTTCGCCCAGCAGGTGGGCTTCCTCGGTCTTGGCCCGCCAGAAGTAAATCGCGCTGACACAGCCCAGGAAAAACGTGTTGCGCACCGCATCGACCAGCGACCCGCTGGTGACGAGGAACGGCAGCACCGACACCCACCAGAACGCATTCTTCGACAAATAGGCCGGATGGCGCGTGTAGGCATAGGGGCCGTTGGTCAGCACGCCGCGATAGGTCAGGTTGGAAAAGCGGATGCCGAACGCGATGGTCGCCCAGGCGTAAATCGCGGTGAGCAGCACCAGCAGCCCGGCCCAGCCCCACATCAGCGCGGGGTATTCGCCCAGCCAGAACGTCCAGTCCGCCGTGTTCGACTGATAGAACAGCGGCCCACCGCCCTGCATCAGCTGGAACGGCGGATAACACGCCAGCGCCGCAACCCAGCCCGCGAGGTAGGGGTTGGCCGAGCGGATCTGCGCGTCGAGCGGCTTCATGGTGAGGATATAGCCGACCGTGCCGATCTGTTCGTCGAACACGAACATCAGCAGCACCAGAATGCCGGCGAAGGCCACGGGATTGGCGAACTGATCGGACCAGTCTTTGCCCACCAGTTCCGCGAACGCGGCGGGGACGATGGCGATCATGAAGGCGGTGAAAAAGCCCTTCACCGCCCAGGCGCGCAAGTGAATCCAGATCATCTGCGGATCGTGCGCCTCACGCCCGACCAGCGCCGCGCCGAAATGCCAGGACGCGTCGCGCGGCTCCACCAACACCCGGTCGAGCCAGATGACGTAGGGGATGGAGAGCAGGAACAGCGGCACCGCCGCCAGCCCCAGCACCTGCATCGAGATCGCGTAGAAATCGTCCCAGTACCACCGACCGAGGCAATAGAGCCCGGCGATCAGCGCCCACGTGGCCCACAGCCCCGCCAGTTTCGTGATCGAAATGTCGATAATGTCCGCCACAGGGCGCGGATTGTCCCAGTCGATTCCGGTCGAGGGGCGGCGGTGGACCTTGTCCACCAGCACCGACCACAACACCATCGGCAGCGCGGCGGCAACCAGCCCGAACAGCGCCGCCATCGGCCCGGTCAGCCGCCCGCGCTCTGCCGACAGGCCCAGCAGCGAGGCGATCTCGGGATAGAAGTGACAGAACAGAATCCACGCGCACAGCCCGCCCACGCCGACAAAGCCGACGGCGGACGAAACATCGCTGGCGGGCCGGGGATCGGCCACGGGATTGCGCGCGGTCATCCCTCCGCCTTAACGGCGAAGGGTTAAAGGGCCGGTAACGCGGGTCAGCGGAACGCGGTGATCCGGCCGCTGTCGTCCAGCACATAGAGCGTGCCGCCCGCCACGATCGGGGCCAGCGTGACCGGCTCCTTCAGCTCGGCAAACAGGCGCGGCTGGCCATCGGCGATCCCGGCGGAGTGGATTTCCCCGCGCGAGTTGGCAAACCACAGGCGCTCCCCGGCCAGCACCGGACCGGTCCAGAAGATCGGGTTCTTCTTCTTTTCCGGATTTTCATACTGGGCCAGCTGCGCCAGCCAGCGGACCTTGCCGGTGGTGCGCGCCATGCACAGCAGCTTGCCATCGTCGGTCAGCGTGAAGATCCAGTCGCCCGCGATCGCCGGGGTGGAAATCCCCGCGAGGTTGAGTTCCCAGATGCGCTGGCCGGTCACCAGTTCATAAGCGGCCATGCGCCCGCCCTGACCCAGCGCATAGACCCGGCCGCGGTCGATGATCGGATCGGCGTCGATGTCGGTCAGCACGCCGACCGACGTCGACAGCGAAGTGCGCGCCAGCGCGTCGTTCCACAGCTGGCGGCCGTTTTCATAGCGGAACGCGGTCAGTTCACCGGTGGAAAAGCCCGCGATCACGGTGCCCTGCCCGGCAGCGGGCGCGGCCACGCCGAACACCCCGGTCTGCCCGGTGGAGGAGGTTTCGTTCCAGAGCGGCGCGCCATCCGCCGCGTTGAGCGACCACAGCTGGTTGTCCATGGTCATCACGAACACCGCGTTATAGGCGATGGTCGGCGAACCGCGCAGCGGCCCGGCCGGCTTGACCTTCCACAGCACCTTGCCGTCGGTCGCGTCCAACGCGGCGACTTCGCCCATGCCGGTGGTGATGTAAACGCGCCCGCTGTCATAGGCCGCGCCGCCGCCATAGACCGAGTTGGAGCCATCGCCCTGGATCTGGAAGCCCTGCCGCCAGCGGGCCGCGCCGGTCTGCGCGTCAAACGCGTGAACCACGCCATCGGTGTCCATCACGAACAGCTGTCCGCCGCCGACCACCGGCGAAGCGCCCAGGCGCTGCTTCTTGGTCGAACCGGCGATCTGCACCGACCACGAGCGGGCCGGGCTGGCCGACAGGGCCAGGTTGCCGATGTTCTTGTTGGCGGTGCCGCCGGCCTGCGGCCAATCGGCATTGGCCGTGGCGGGCGGCACGATCACGCTGATGCCGGCCAGCGCCGGATCGACCTTGGCCGACGTATCGACCTTCGACAGGATCGGGATGCGGTTGCCGATGGTCGGCGTCGTCGGCTTGTCCTTGCCGCCGAACACGCCGCAGCCTGACAGGGCGACGGCCAGGACCACCGCCAGCGGGGCGGCCAGACGGCGGGTAATTTGGGGTGACGGCATCATCTCGTCCTTGTGACTTTGGGTCAGTTCTGCGCCGGGGCCACAGTGGCGGCGGCATCGCCTGATTCGTATCCGAGCTGCCCCGCCAGCTGCCGCATCCGCGACGCCAGCGATTGCGGCACATCCTTGTCCTTGCCGATCGCGGCGAACAGCGGCCCGGCCAGATCCGGCTTGCCCTGCTTGAGGTAGGCCATGCCCACCAGCTCGCCCGCGCTGCCGAACCACGGATTGCCCGGCACGGCCAGCGGCTTCAGCCGGTCGATGACCTGCTGCGGCGGCACGGCGTCGAACCGGATCGCCAGTTCGCGGATCGCGGCCAGATCGCGCAGCGGCTGCGGCGCTTCCGGATTGGCGGCCAGCGCGGCAAATTCCTTGGCGGCTTCCTCTGCCTTGCCGGTCTGGACCAGCGCGGCGGCATGGAGCATCGCGGCATTCGCGCGCGCGCCCGCGCTACCTTCGCTCTTCAGCGCTTCCAGATCCTTGAGCGCGGCCCCGGCAGAGGTCGGCCCGGCAGCCAGCCGATCGAGCACCAGCGTGGTCTTTTCGCTGACTTCGCCAGCGGCCTGCTTGACTGAGTGATCCCAGTACAGATAGCCGCCCAACCCCGCCAGCAACAGCGCGATGCCGCCGCCGATCAGCTTGCCGTAACGCTTGGCAATATCGACCATCTGCTGCTCGCGCAGCGCTTCATCCACTTCGCGCAGGAACACGTCCTGCTGGGCCGCATCGCGATCATTCGCAGGCTTGCCGGAAGGTGCGGAAGGAGTGGTAGGCAGGGCCAATTCGGTATGCTTTCTGGTAAACTACGCTCTGGCGGGCTGTTTAGCGCAAGGGTGGGCCTTTTCAACGCCCGATCTGTGGCTTTTGCCCGCTTAAGCGCGGGTGAATGAGAGTAGAGCGCGGATCAGGGAAACTTTACCTTCCCCATCGCCCCGGCATAGATCCGCGCATAAGTCGCGACCATCGTCGCTTCGTCATACTCCGCCTCCACCTTCGAGCGGTTTGCGGCTCCGATCACCGCGCGGGTCTGGGCATCTGCGGCAAGGTCGGCCAGCGCTGCGGCCAAGGCCGCGTCATCGCCGATGGGGGTCAGGAACCGGCGGTTCGGCTCGGCCACCATCGCCGCCACATCGCCCACTTGCGGGGCGACCACGGCAAGCCCGGCGGCCATCGCCTCCACCACCGAAATCGGGAACTGTTCGCTGTCGGACGAGAGCGCGAACAGGTCGAACAGGCCCACCACCCTGGCCGGATCGGGCGCGAAGCCGGGCAAGTGGACGCGGTGGCCGATGTTCAGCGCGACCGCCTCTGCCCGGATTGCATCGCGTTCCGGCCCTTCGCCGACAATCACCAGCTGCCATTCCTCGGGCAGCGCGGCAAAGGCGCGGACCAGCCGGGGCAGGTTCTTGACCTTGCGCAGGCCCGCCAGCGTGCCCAGCCAGTATTCGCCGGGATGCTTGATCAGGCGCGGCAGGACATCGGGCTCTGGCCGGTGGGCATAGGCTGCAACGGGAATGCCGTTCGGCACCCGCCGGACCCTGGCTGCCGGTTGCTGCCACACGGTGCGCGCGATCTGTTCCAGCCGCTGCGAGGGCACCACCAGCGCCTGCGCGCGGAACAGCGCGATGCGGCGGAACAGGTTGCGCGCGGGCTTCAGCCGCTCCGCCTCGTCCTGGTTGAAGCCATCCTCGTGATGCACCAGTGGCGGCAGGTTGAGCGCCTCGGCAAACAGGGTGTGGGCCATGACCGCGTCCATGGCGCCCCAGTTATAGGTCAGCACCAGATCGAACCCGCGCATCGCCTGCGCAATTCCCATCAGCCGGCGCGGCCAGGGGCGGCCCGCCAGCGCCGGGAAATCATCCGGATAATGGACGCTGATCGCCGGATCGACCGCGCTGGCCGCGCCCAGTTCCCCCGGCACCGCCGACACGACGGTGTGGTCGATTCCCGGCCCGAACGCGTTCATCAGCTTTGCCGCGCGCAGTTCCTTGCCGCCCGGCGAAAAGCTGGAATGCAGATGCAGCAACCGCAGGCGCGGCGCCGCTGGTTTCGCGCTCATCCAGCCACTTTGGCCAGCAGCCGCTGGATCGCGGCGAACGATTCCGGCTCATCCAGCGTGGGCGCATGGCCAACGCGCGGGACGGTGACGGTTTCGCAGCCCGGCAGGCGCGCGGCCATCGCCGCCAGCGTTTCCGGCGTGAACAGGTCCGACAATTCGCCGCGCAGCAGCAGCACCGGCTTGCCCGCCAGCCCGTCAACGCCGGGCCACATGTCGACCCCGGCTTCGCCACCCGGCTGCGAGAACGGTTCGGCGATCTTCATGTCGTAATCGAACACGATCCGCCCGTTGCTGCCCACCACCATGCAGCGCTTGGCCATCGCCAGCCAGTCCTCGGCCGTGAAATCGGGGAAGGCCGACCCTTGCGATTCCTCCAGCGCGCGCGCGGCGTGCATCCACGTGGGGAAATTGCGGCCCTGCCCGACATAGCCGCGAATGCGCTCCAGCCCCTCGGGGTTGATTTCCGGCCCGATGTCGTTGAGCACCGCCCCAGCCAGCTTTTCGGGCGTGGTCATCGCCATGATCATCGTCAGCAGCCCGCCCAGCGAGGTGCCGATGGCCACGAACCGCTCGATCCCGGCTTCCTCGAACAGCGCGCCCAGATCCTGCACGTATTGCAGCGGGTTGTAGGTGGCCGAATCCTTGGCATAGGCGCTGTCGCCCCGGCCCCGGTTTTCAGGGCACAGCACCCGCCATTCGCCCGCCAGCCGTTCGGCCAGGGTTTCGAAATCGCGGGCATTGCGGGTCAGGCCGGGCAGGCAGATTACCGGCGGACGGTCTTCGCGCCCGACATATTCGCGGTAATGCAGTTTCAGCCCGTCCCGGCTGGTCCAGAAACGGTCGGCGTAAGCGGTCATGGTAATGCCAGAAATCCTTGTTGGCGCAGCTTGTGCCGCGCGAGGTTCATCGCCACTATTGCCCGATGCGCGCAGAACCGCAAGCCGCCGGCTATTCACCTGACACGCCCATTTCGGCACTGGCCCCGTGGCTGGCCGATCCGGTGCGCGCGGCGGACTTCCCCGCCACCACACTGCGCTTTCGCAACCGCCGCTGGGACAACGCGGTTGGCCTGGCCGACCTGACGGATGCGGACTGGACCCGCCATTTCGGCCGGTTCGAGGCCCTGCCCGGCAATCTGCCCCAGCCACTGGCGCTGCGCTATCACGGCCACCAGTTCCGCGTATACAACCCGGAACTGGGCGATGGCCGGGGCTTTCTGTTTGCCCAGCTGCGCGATGGTGCGGGCCGCTTGCTGGACCTGGGCACCAAGGGCTCCGGGCAGACACCGTGGAGCCGGCAGGGCGACGGGCGCCTGACGCTGAAGGGCGCGGTGCGGGAAATCCTCGCCACGGAAATGCTCGAGGCGCTGGGGGTCAACACCAGCAAGACATTCTCGGTGATCGAGACGGGCGAGGACCTCTACCGGCAGGACGAGCCCTCGCCCACCCGCTCCGCGGTGATGGTCCGGCTGAGCCACGGTCATATCCGGATCGGCACGTTCCAGCGGCTCGCGGTGCTGGAGCAGCCGGACAACATGGCCGCGCTGATAGAATATTGCCTGGCGCAATTTCCCGGACCGCCCCCGCCCGCCGACGCGCCGGGGCGGGATGAACCGGCGGTGATCCTGCTGCACCAGGTGGTCGAACGGCTCGCTGCGCTCGCCGCGCAGTGGATGGCCGCCGGCTTCGTTCACGGCGTGCTCAACACCGACAACATGAACATTTCGGGCGAAAGTTTCGACTATGGCCCGTGGCGCTGGCTGCCCCGGTGGGACCCGGCCTTCACCGCCGCCTATTTCGACCACAACGGGCTTTACGCATTTGGCCGCCAGCCGGAAGCGCTGCACTGGAATTGCGGGCAACTGGCCATCGCGCTGCGCCAGCTGGTCCCGGCTGAGCCGCTGATTGCCGCGCTCAATCGCTTTGCCCTGCTTTACCAGCAGGCGCTGGCCCGCCAGTTCCTGTGGCGGCTGGGGCTGGAATCGCAAGGGTTCGAAGCCGATTCCGCGCTGATCGCCCACGCCGAGCGCGCCATGCGCGACAGCGGCTCATCGCCCGACGTGTTCTTCCACCGTCATCGCCATGGCGCCAATCCGCCTGACGGGGACTTTGGCACGGCGCTGCGCGGCTATCGTCCGGCTGGCGCGGCGCACCCGTTGTGGAACGAGCCGGCTCCGCCAACCCTGGTGCTCGACGAGGTCGAACGGATCTGGTCAGCCATCGATACGGCGGACGACTGGGCGCCACTGGCCGAGCAGATTGCTGCGATCCGGCGGCTGGGCGAAGCACTCGGAGTGCCGTGGTAAGCAAAAAGTCAGGGTTTGCGGTTATCAGGGGCGCAAGGCTTTTCTTGGACAAGCGGACCAGCTAAGGCTGGGCCTCTCCCCGGGGTCGCAACCGGCATACCAGAACTGGGACGGGAATTTTGGGCACTTCGCAGATCATTTCCTTTGAACCCGCCACTGGGGCGGAACTGTGGCGCGGCAAGCGCGGCAACGTGGACGATATCGTGGATCGCGCCCGCCGGGCTTGGCCGGCCTGGGCCGCGCAGCCGCTGTCCAACCGCATGGAACTGATGCGCCGCTTCGCCAACGAAGTGCGCAAGGACGCGGAAAAGCTCGCTACCCTGATCTCCCGGGAAACCGGCAAGCCGCTGTGGGAATCCCGCACCGAAGTCGAGAGCGTGGTCAACAAGGTCGAGATTTCGATCCGTGCCTATGCCGAGCGGACTTCGCAGCGCAAACTGGACGGCGCGCTGCAGGGCACCGCCGCACTCCGCCACAAGCCGCACGGCGTGATGGCGGTGCTGGGCCCCTACAACTTCCCCGCGCACCTGCCCAACGGCCACATCGTCCCCGCGCTGATCGCGGGCAACGCGGTGGTGTTCAAGCCGAGCGAGAAAACCCCCGCCACGGGCGAGGCGCTGGTGCAGTGCTTTCACCGCGCCGGGATTTCCGCCGCCATCGTGCAGCTGCTGGTCGGCGGCCCGGAGGAAGGACAGGCGCTGGTCGCGCATGACGGGATCGACGGCGTGCTGTTCACCGGCAGTGCCCACGCCGGGATCGCGATCAACCGCAAGCTCGCCGCCCGGCCGGACAAGATCGTCGCGCTGGAAATGGGCGGCAACAACCCGATCGTGCTGTGGGACACGCCCAAGATCACCGATGCCGCGGCGCTGGTCGTGCAATCGGCCTTCACCACTGCCGGGCAGCGCTGCACCGCCGGTCGCCGCCTCATCATCAAGTCGACCATGTATGACGCCGTGATCGCCGAGGTGAAGCGCCTGGCCGACCGGATCATCGTGGGCGCCCCGTTTGACGATCCCGCCCCGTTCATGGGCCCGGTGATCGACAACCAGAGCGCCGACGGGCTGACCGAAAGCTTCCTCTACCTGCTCAGCCACGGCGGCAAGGCGATCAAGCACCTGGTCCGCCCGCGCGACGACCTGCCGTTCCTGTCCCCCGCGATCATCGACGTGACCGGGGTGAAGGACCGGCCAGATGTCGAACTGTTCGGCCCGCTGCTGCAAGTGATCCGCGTGGGCGATTTCGACGAAGCCATTGCCGAGGCGAACAATAGCCGCTTCGGCCTGTCCGCCTCGCTGGTGGGCGGCACCCCGGCGGAATATAACCGCTTCTGGGCCAACATCCGCGCCGGGGTCATCAACTGGAACCGCCCGACCAACGGCGCTTCCTCGGCCGCGCCCTTCGGCGGCGTGGGCCTGTCGGGCAACCATCGCCCCAGCGCCTATTACGCCGCGGATTACTGCGCCTATCCGGTGGCCTCGAACGAGATGGAACAGCCGCGCGCGATGATCGGCGTGGGCCTGCGCGAAAGCTGATCAGCCGCCGCTGGTGACCAGGTTGACCTCGGTCACGCCCGCACGCTCACGCACGAACAGCGCGAACACGCTGCCGCCCGCTTTCCCGGTCAGCGTCAGGTCGGCACCCGCCCGGCCAGCGGTCAGGGCAAAGCCGCCCTTGCCCGCCACGGTGGCATAGAAATCCACGACTTCGCTGCCGGGAACCGGCGTCTGGAAATTGACGGCGCGAATGCGGCACCCGGCGGCATCGCTGCCAGCCGCTTCCTGCACGTGTCCGCGCGGGTAGACCGGCAGGGCTGGCGGCAGTTTCGCGGCCCATGCGGCGGTATAGCCCAGTTTGTCGGCACAACTGCGGCCCCACGGGAGCGCGCGCACCAAGGCTGCGGCAGTGGCGGCATCGGCCGGCGAAGTTTCCTGCTCCGCACTGGCCGCAGGGGCCGCGCGCAGGGCCCCGCCCACCAGATCGAGTGCAGCGGCTCGGGCCGCGTCGAGTTCGGCCTGACCGCGCTTGAAGGGCGGGATTTCACCCGCCGCCGGTCCGCCCCCGGTCAGCGCAGCGTTGCCCCGGTTCTGGCTGGTCAGGTCCGGGTCGGCCATCAGCGGGTCGGCCAGCGCAGCGGTGACTGCCGGGTCGCGCTCGGCCAGCGGGTCGGCCTCCGGCGCGCCCGAACCGCAAGCGGTGAGCAGCAACACGACGGGCAGAAGCATGGCGCGGGCGGCGGACATCACCGCACCTCTAACCCACCGCTGGTTAACAAGAAAGCGCCCCCGGATCGCACGGACCCGGAGGCGCAAGGTTCAGGGAGAGGGAAGTCCCGTGAAAAAACTCAGCGGCAGCTCGATCCGCCGCGATCGATCGCGCGGCCCAGCAGTGCCCCGCCCGCAGCGCCGAGAATTGCGCCAACCGTGCGGTCGCCCCGGCGGCCAGCGACTTCGCGGCCAATCAGCGCACCCGCCACGCCGCCGATCACAAGGCCCGTCGTGCCGTCGCTGCGGCGGCAGTAATAGCGGCCATCGTCACCATGCCAGACGCGGGTGTTGGCATAGATCGGCTCGTCATAACGCACGCGGGTCTGGTAGCGGCCATAGTCGCCATAGCCCCGATCGCGGCGGTAATCGCCCCGACGGGTTTCGTAACGGCCTTCGTAGCGGTCATACCGGTCCCGCTGTTCCCAGCGGCCACCGCGATCGTCCCAGTCGCGGTCGCGGGCGGCGGCAGGCATCGCGGTTGCCAGCACGGCGGGAACGGTCAGGGCAAGGGCGGCAGTCTTGAGGAACTTCGACATGATCGTTCTCCTGATCTCTTGCGTTCAGCTATAAGCCCCTCAACCTGAACGAGCGGCAACCGCGCTGTCAGGAACGCACATTTTGCGTGTCGCGGTGATTTTTCTTCGCTAGCGCGACCAGCGGATGGAACACGATCAGCCCGTGCCGCGCAAAAGCGGCCTGCCTTTCGCGCTGGGCGCACACCTCATCTGGGGTCTGCTGCCGCTCTACCTGGTGCTGTTCAAAACGGTGCCACCGTTCGAATTCGTCGGCTGGCGGATCCTGTTCACGCTGCCGGTCTGCGCGCTGTTCGTGGCCGTCGCGGGACAATCAAAGGAACTGTGGGCCGCGCTGACCAATCGCCGCGTGCTGATGCTGCTGACGCTCAGCGCGCTGCTGATCGCCACCAACTGGCTGACCTATATCGTCGCGATCCAGCAGGGCCACGTCTTCGCCGCCAGCCTGGGTTACTACATCAACCCGCTGGCAAACGTGCTGGCGGGCACGCTGTTCCTGGGCGAACGGCTGAGCCATCGCCAGTGGGGGGGCGTGGCGCTGGCGGCGGCGGGGGTTTCGCTGCTGGCATGGGACGCGCTCGACATGCTGGGGATCAGCCTCGCGCTGGCGGTCTCGTTCTGCGGCTATGGGCTGGTGCGCAAGCTGACCCCGGTGGGATCGCTGCCGGGGCTGACGGTGGAAACCATCGTCCTGCTGCCGCTGGCCGTGGGCCTGATCGGCTGGGCGGCCACGACCCCGCAGGGCATTTCGTTCGGCCACGAATGGTCGCTCAGCGCGCTGCTCGCCTGCGCCGGGCTGGTAACCGCCGTGCCGCTGATCCTGTTCGCGGTGGCGGCGCAGCGGATGGATTATTCGGTGCTGGGCATGGTCCAGTATATCGACCCGACGATGGTGTTCGTGCAGGCCTTCTTCCTGTCGTCCGAGCCGCTCGGCACCACGCAGGTCGTGTGCTTCATCCTGATCTGGTGCGCGATTGCGCTGTTCGTGTGGGACCTGCTGGCCAAGCGCAAGGCCGCGCGGGCGGCTTAGAGTCTGTTTCAGTTACACTGAAACAGTCGCGGCACCGGCCCACTCCCCCGCCCGGCCACCCATAGGGTACTATTGTTGGGTGGCCGGGCGGGGGAGCGGGCCGGTGCCGCTTCCACGCTAGTGGAACAGAATCTAAACCAGCCGCCAGCCCAGCGTTTCGCCCGCGTGGAACGGCACGATGGCGGTCCCATTCGCGTCGATCACCTCTGGCACCACCACGTCCCCGCGCTCCAGCGTCACCGTGCCTTCGTTCAGCGGCAAGCCGTAGAAGCGTGGGCCGTTTTCGGATGCGAACGCCTCGAACTTGTCGAGCGCCCCTTCCTGATCGAACGCGGTGATATAGCTTTCCAGCGCGAACGGGGCATTGAACAGACCCGCACAGCCACAGGCGGCTTCCTTCAGGTGCTTGGCATGCGGCGCGGTATCGGTGCCCAGGAAGAACTTCGCGCTGCCCGAAGTCGCCGCCTTGCGCAGCGCCAGCCGGTGCTTTTCGCGCTTGGCCACCGGCAGGCAATAAGCGTGCGGGCGAATGCCGCCGACCAGCATGGCGTTGCGGTTGAGGTGCAGGTGCTGCGGGGTGATGGTCGCGGCCACCTTGTCGCTCGCCTCGGCCACGAACTGCGCGGCTTCCTCGGTCGTGATGTGTTCGAACACCACCTTCAGGTCAGGCATGTCGCGCACCAGCGCGGTCATCGTGCGGTCGATGAACACGGCCTCGCGGTCGAAGATGTCGACGTGCGCATCGGTCACTTCGCCATGCACCAGCAGCGGCATGCCGATCTTCTGCATCGTTTCCAGCACCGCGCGAATGTTGGCGATGTCCGTCACCCCGTGGGCGGAGCCAGTGGTGGCATGCGCCGGATAGAGCTTTGCCGCAACGAACACGCCCGCCGCAAACCCGCGCGCGACCTCCTCCGGGTCGGTCGAATCGGTCAGATAGAGCGTCATCAGCGGGGTGAAGTCGCTCCCCTCCGGCAGCGCCGCCAGGATCCGGTCGCGGTAAGCCGCAACGCCCGCCACGTCGGTCATCGGCGGCGAAAGATTGGGCATCACGATGGCGCGGGCGAACTGGCGCGCGGTCCACGGGGCGACCCCGGCCAGCAGCGCTCCATCGCGCAAGTGCACGTGCCAGTCATCAGGGCGGCGGATCGTCAGGCGAGTCGGGATGGTCATCCCTTCCCCTTAGGCAAAGCGCCCCCTATCTGTCATCCATGACTGCAACCCGCCTCACCGCTCGCGCCGTAATCCGCCTGTCCCCGAGTGAGCCGGACGAGGATGTCCGCGCCTTTCTGCAGGGGTTGGTGACGAACGATGTGACCGGCGCGCTGCCGGCCTGGGCGGCACTGCTCTCGCCGCAAGGCAAAGTGCTGTTCGACTTCATCGTCCACGGTGACGGCGCGGACCTGCTGATCGACTGCGAAGCCGCCCATGCCGATGCGCTGGCCAGGCGCCTGTCGCTCTACCGCCTGCGCCGCAAGATCGCCATCGCCCGGGACGATTCGCTGGCGGTTCACTGGCAGGCCGGCACCGGCCCCGCCCCCGATCCGCGCCTGTCCGCACTTGGTCAGCGCTGGCTGGGCGCGCAGGAAGGCGAAGCGGCGGATGCGGCGTGGCTCGCGCACCGGCTGAGCCACGGCGTGTGCGAAGGCGCGGCAGAACTGACCGACCTGCTCTGGCTGGAATGCAACGCGGCCGAACTGGGCGGCGTCAGCTTCACCAAGGGCTGCTATGTCGGGCAGGAAAACACCGCGCGGATGAACTGGCGGCAAAAGGTCAACCGGCGGCTGGTGGTGCTGCCGCTGGCGGCATCCGATCCGGCCCGCCAACGGACGACCTACCCGGAGCTAGGGCTTGCCGTCGATCATCGCCGGGTCGAGGACATCGCCCCCGAATGGTTGCCGGAGTGGCTGAACCTGGCCTAGCCAATCGGCCCCGGCACCACGATTCCGGCGTGGACTGCCGCTTCGACCAGCATCTTTTCCGCCGTATCGCGCGCCGAACTGCGCGGCAGGCCCAGCGAGTGCGTGAGGGCGCCGCCCATCAGCGCATCGCCCAGCGCGAGAAGGCACAGGGCGTGAGTCGTGTCGCGCATCTGCCCGGATCCGAAATCATCCAGCCCGGTCACCAGATCGTGAATCACATCGACGATCGGATCGAGCGCATCCTCGTTCCCGCTGACCAACATCCAGCTGGCCAGCGCGGCACCGCCTTCCTTGTCGAAGGCATCGAACGTCAGGTCGACCACGTCGCGCGGGCTGCCCTGCCCCGTCCGGCTGGCGATCACCGCGTCCTCGATCGTGGCGCAGATGGTGACGGCCAGGTGTTCGGCCAGCGCCTTTTGCAGCCCTGCGGCCGAGCCGAAATGGTGGAGCAGGTTGGCGTGCGTACGCCCGATTCGCGAGGCAACCGCCTTCAGCGTGACCGCCTGCGGCCCCAGTTCGATCAGCAGCGCGCGCGCGGCTTCCAGGGCCGCAGTGCGGCTCTCTTCCTGGGTGAGACGCTTCCTTATTGACATTGGTGTCAGTTACTCTATCTTTAGCGGCATGAACGCACCGACCAAGTTCCCGCTGGAACCCAACTCCGCCCTAGAACCCACCGCCCCGTCGGGCAAGGCACCTGTGGCCGATCTGGTCACGCCGACCCCGGACGATCTGGTGATCACCATTCGCGACCAGCGTTTTGGCCGCACCAGGCAGCCCAGCCGCTGGTGGCTGAACAACGATCCCATCGCCACCGCCTGGCACAACGCCCTGTCGGCCACGTTCCCGCGCGGCGAGGCCATGTTCATCGAAGCGGTCAAGGCCCACCGCGATGGCGTGCCGCCGAAGCTGGAAGAAGAAATCCGCGCTTTCGTGAAGCAGGAAATCAACCACACCCGCGAACACGTGGTGTTCAACAAGGCGGCAGTGGATGCCGGCTATGACCTCTCGAAGATCGACGCGCGGCTGGAAGAACTGATGGCGATGATCAAGCAGCGCCCGGCGATCGTGAACCTGACCGCGACGATGGCGCTGGAACACTACACCGCGATGATGGCGCACGAATTCCTGGCCAACCCGCAGCACTTCGCGGGCGGTGAGCCGGAAACCGTGGCGATGTGGCGCTGGCACGCGATCGAGGAGATCGAGCACAAGGGTGTCGCGTTCGACACCTTCCGCCATGCCACGCGCGACTGGAGCCGCTGGCGCCGCTGGAAGCTGAAGTCGCTGATGATGCTGGTCATCACCGTGAACTTCATCCGCAACCGCTGGAACGACACGCTGGAACTGCTGGCGCAAGACGGGCTGACCGGTCCGAAAGTGAAGCTGAAGCTGGCCTGGTACCTGCTGGGCACTCCCGGCGTGCTGCGCCGGATCATCCCGGCCTGGTTCGCCTATTTCATGCCCGGCTTCCACCCGTGGAACCACGACGACCGCGCCCTCATCGGCAAGGCCGACAGCGAGTTTCAGGACGCCCGGCTCCAATCGGCCTGAGCGTATTCCTCAGAAAAGAAAGGGCCCCGAACCGCGCTGGTTCGGGGCCTTTTTGTTGGGTTCAGGCGGCGCGCATGGCCGGAACGCCATCGTCGCCGCCGTCGCAGCTGCCGGGTTCCCCCAGCTCGATCGCGTGGATGGCGGCTGGCACCGTGCGCCCGCGCGCGCGGCTATAGCAGGCGCGCATTTCGCCGGTCGGGCGAAAGCCGGCCTTGCGCAGCACCCGCGCCGAAGCGGGATTGTCGGTGAACGGCCCCGCCGTCACCCGGCGATGCCCCAGCGTCCGCGCCAGACCCAGAACCGCGCGCGTGGCCTCGGTGGCATAGCCCTGCCCCCAATGGTCAGGCGCGATCCAGTAGCCCAGTTCCGCCCCGCTCTCACCGCGCATCAGCGCAATCCCGCCGATGATTTCGGCCGGTGCGGCGCTGGTCGGCAGGGTCACGAAAAAGTTCGGCAGGCGCGGATCCTGCGGCTGGCGCAGGAAGGCGCGGGCGTCGTCCGCGGTGTAGGGCCACGGTGCCTGCGCCAGATTGCGGACCACCGCCTCGTCAGCGATGCCGCCCAGCAGTTCTTCCCAATCCTCCGGCCAGCCGGGCCGCAGGAACAGCCGTTCGCTGCGAATAAACATTTGATCGCACTCCCTTCGTCGCCCCGCAGCCCGCGTAGGGGCCTTGCGTGACATTGCCATTACGGCTTTCCTCGGCGGAGCCGGGCCGCACCAGCCCGCACCGATACCAGTCGGAAAACCAGCCAAAGGGAGCACGAAAAAAGGGAGACAGGCCTGGCCCGCTCCCTTGTAAAGTCGGCTTCTGGTGCCGACTGGGCCATCCCGTCAGGATGGCCCTTTATCGACCATCCGCTTATTCGGCGGCGACAGCCATGTCGACCGACACGTACTTGCGGCCAAGCTTCCCATCGTGGAAGCGCACGCGGCCTTCGGTCAGCGCGAACAGGGTGTGATCCTTGCCCATGCCGACGTTGGCGCCCGGGTACACCTTGGTCCCGCGCTGACGGATGATGATGTTGCCGCCGATCACTTCCTGACCGCCGAACTTCTTCACGCCAAGGCGGCGGCCTGCTGAGTCGCGACCGTTACGCGAAGAGCCGCCTGCTTTCTTATGTGCCATCTCGAACTACTCCGGAATCTTATTCAGCAGCTGCGGCCGGTTCGGCCTTCTTGGCGGCGGCCTTCTTCGGCGCAGCCTTGGCTTCGGCGCCACCCACGGCGACGATGCGCAGCAGGGTCATCTGCTGGCGGTGGCCGTTGCGACGACGATAGTTGTGACGGCGACGCTTCTTGAAAACGATCACCTTTTCCGACTTCGCCTGCGCGATGATCTCAGCCGAGACGACAACGCCCGCAGCATCCTTCACTTCGCCGCCGTCGCCGGCCAGCAGAACGTCGCTCAGCGTGATGGTCTCACCAGCTTCGCCAGCCAGCTTTTCAACCGCGATCTTGTCTCCGGCGGCAACCCGGTATTGCTTGCCGCCCGTGCGCACAACTGCGAACATCGTATCGTATCCGTTCGTTAATCCTGACCGCACCGCCCGGTTTCGGACAATGCGCCAGACGCCCCACCTGAACGGCAGGGGTCCGGAAGAAGGGCCGCCGATAGTGCAAGGCCGCCGTGCTGTCAACGCTGGAAGCGCCGGAAAGTCACGCCCTATGGCAGTCCGCGCCCGGCATGCTATGGCCGGACGATGCACCGCTCATCCCCCATCCTGCTGCTCGCCGCAAGCGCACTTTCTCTGGCCGGCTGCGCCAATGACATTGCCGAATATCCCTCGCTCGCGCGGCGTCCGGCCGAACGGGTGAGCGGCGCGGCATTGCCCGCTGCCGCCAGCACGCAGCCCGGCCCGGCCCCATCGGCGGCGGTTCTGGGCCGACTCGATTCGCTGGTCTCCACCGCCCGCGCCGCGGACGAACGCTTCTCCGCGCGCGAGGCGCAGGCCCGCGCGCTGGTCGGCAGTGCCACCGGCGCGGCGCTGGGCAGTGAAAGCTGGGCGGTGGCGTCGGTTGCGCTGTCGCAGCTAGAATCGGCCCGCAGCGATGCAATGGTGGCGCTGGCGGAACTGGATGAGCTCTATGCCGCCGCGCGAATCGACGCCGCTGACGCCCGCGCGATTGCGGCTGCCCGCGATACCGTCATCGCGCTGGTGGCCCGGCAAGACCATGTGGTGGGCGAACTGGGCGAGCGACTCGCGCGCTAGATCCAACGGTCCAGATCGGCATAGTCCTGCGGGCGCGGCTCGATCCAGCGCCACACGCCGCCCGTCTGCTCGCGCTTCCAGAACCAGCTTTCGGCCTTGAGGTGGTCCATCGCGAAGTCCGCCGCGGCAAAGGAGTCGCGGCGGTGGCGCGATGCGGCCGCCACCAGCACGATCGGTTCGGCCGGCCGCATCACACCGCTACGATGCAGGATCAGTATCCCGTCAAGCGCCCAGCGGCTGTGCACGATCCCGGCCAGCCGTTCCATCCCCGGCAGGGTCAACGGGCCATAGTGCTGCAGCTCCAGCGCCTCGACCGCGTCGTCCTGGCGGACCTGCCCCAGAAAGCTGACCACGCCCCCGGCGCTGGGATGGGCGGCGGTGAACCGGCGCAGTTCCTCGGCAGGGTCGAAGGCAGCGGTCAGCAGGCGGACATCGTCGGCCATGCTATCCCCCGCTCACCGGCGGCAGGAATGCCAGCTCATCCCCGGCAGCTAGCACCACGCCGCGATCCCCGATCAGGTCGCCGTTGAGTGCGATTCGCACGCGTTCATCCAGCAGGGCCAGCGCCAGCGCCGGATCGAGCCCAGCCAGCACCGTTTCCAGCGGACCGGGCGCAACCTCCAGCTCTGCGCAGCCCGCCAAGTCGGTCAGCCGCCCCAGGAACACCAGCCGTGCCATCGCCTAGCCTCCGGTCATCGACATATGCCGCGCCAGCGCCGGGGCGGCGCCGGGCCGGTCGATCGCAAAGGCGTGGCGCAGCGGCTTGATCCGCATGGCCGTATCGAGCGCCGCCGACAATGCCGCATCGGGATCGTCGGATCGCAGCGCGGCGCGCAGGTCCACCTGCTCCGTCCCGCCCAGGCAGGCAAAAAGCTGCCCCGTCGCGGTCACCCGCACCCGGTTGCAACCATCGCAGAAGTTGTTGGTGAGCGGGGTGATGAACCCCAAGCGCCCGCCCGTTTCGGCCACCTCGACATAACGCGCCGGACCGCCGGTGCGGTGGGGGCTGTCGGCCAGGGTGAAGCGAGCCTCCAGCGCGGCGCGCACAGCGGTCAGCGGCAGGTAGTGGTCGAACCGGTCGGCCTCTACCTCGCCCAGCGGCATGACCTCGATCAGGGTCAGGTCCATCCCCTGCCCGTGCGCCCATGCGATCAGTTCGGGCAGTTCCGCTTCGTTGATGCCTTTCAGCGCCACGGTGTTGAGCTTGACCCGCAAGCCCGCCGCCCGCGCCGCCGCGATCCCTTCCAGCACCTGCGGCAGCGAATCGCGCCGGGCCAGCCGCGCAAACCCGGCCCGGTCCAGCGTATCGAGCGAAACGTTGATTCGCTTCACCCCCGCCGCAGCGATAGAATCGGCAAACTCGGCCAGCCGGGTGCCGTTGGTGGTGAGCGTCAGCTCCTCCAACCCATCACCCAGCTTGCGCCCCAGCGCCTGCACCAGTTCGATCATGTCGCGCCGCACCAGCGGCTCGCCGCCAGTCAGGCGCAGCTTGGTCACCCCGCGCGCGATGAAGCCCAGTGCCAGCCGGTGCAGTTCCTCAAGGCTGAGCACGTCCTTGCGCGGCAGGAATTCCTGCCGTTCGGGCATGCAATAGCCGCAGCGCAGATCGCACCGGTCGGTCACCGACAGGCGCAGATAGGAAATGCGCCGCTGGAACTGGTCGATTAAGGGTACTGGCTCGCTCATGCGCCAGACGGTAACACAGCCCCGGCCCCGGCGTCATCCAGTGGCAGATATTGCCCGGTCAGCCCCTGCGCCGTGGCGAGATAGGCCAGCGCAGAATCCACTGCGTCCGGATTGTCGCTGGCGATGGCGTTGATCCGGCGCGGAGCGAAAGCGCGGCCCAGCGCGCCAACCGCCGCTTCGCGCCAACCCCGGTGCGGGTGCTCGGCCGGGGCGAATACCAGCAACACGTCACCCTCTGTCGGCAGGGCGGGAACCAGTTCGGCGTGGAACCGCGCGGCGGCAGCCAGGGGATCATCCGGCAAGCCCGCGATCCGCACCGGCTGCATCACTTGCGCTCCCGCGTCAGGGTCATGCCGATCCGTTCGCCATTCTCGCTGATCGCCAGCTTGACGATCTTCACCGTCACGGCCTCCACCCGCGCGTCCTGCACGAACAGGGTTTCGCAGATGTGATCCGCGACCGCCTCGATCAGCTTGAAATGCACGCCCTGCGGCAGGGCTTCGGACGCGGCGAACTTCAGGTCCATGTAGTTTTTGCTGGCGTCGAGCGGCGTGTCCGGCTCGTACCGGTCTGCGGGCTTCAGCCGCACGGTGATGGTGAAGCGCAGCGGCTGCGGGCGGCCGGTTTCCTCCGAATAGATGCCAGTCAGGACATCGTGTTCGAAATCAGCAACCTCAAGGATCAGACTGTCGGTCATAATTAGTATGCTTTACTTACTAAATTGCGGGCCGTCCAGATAGCAGTTGCGGCACCGGCCCGCCGAAACGGACAAGTCATCTAGCCGTTCCGCCAGCGGGCGAAAATGGCCGTGGGCAGCATGCGGCCTGCGCCGATTCCGCCCTCGCCCTCTTCGCGCACCACCAGTTCGCCGTGCTCGACCACGCCGGGCAGGTCCGCACAGGCTTCGGCCAGCAGGCCGCCGATCGCCAGCGACGACATGCGCACCGCGTAAACCGTCAGGAACAGGAACTTGCTGTCCGCATCGAGCAGCTTGGCGCAATCATGCACCAGCCCCGGCAGGTGATCCTCCAGCCGCCAGACTTCGCCTTCCGGTCCGCGACCGAACTTGGGCGGGTCGAGGATGATCCCGTCATAGCGCTTGCCCCGCCGCACTTCGCGGGCGGTGAACTTGGCCGCATCGTCCACGATCCAGCGAATCGGCCGCCCGTCCATGCCTGACAGCGCGGCATTGGCGCGCGCCTGGGTGACGGATTTCTTCGACGCATCGACGTGCGTCACCGCGCCATAGCGCGACAGCGCCAGAGTACCGACGCCGGTGTAACCGAACAGGTTGAGCGTCGACGCATCGCGCCGCTCGCCCAGTTGCGTCCCCATCCAGTCCCACACCGGGGCCATGTCCGGGAAGAAGCCCAGGTGGCGGAACGGGGTGCACTGCGCGGTAAAGCGCACGGCGTCCTCACCGTTGGGCCAGCCCAGCGGCCAACCGTCGCGCGGAACCGGGTTGGCAAACTGCCAGCGCCCGCCGCCGTCCTCGTCCGATCCGGGCACGAACTCCCCATCAGACTTCCAGCGTTCCAGCCGGGGCGCCCACAGCGCCTGCGCATCGGGGCGGATGAAGCGGTGCGGGCCGTACCGTTCCAGCTTGCGCCCGTCGCCGCTGTCGATCAGGCCATAATCGGACCAGCCCTCGCCGCAGAGCAAGCGGGCCTGCGGATCGAGATCGGCCATTATCCCCGCGCGACCGCATGGGCCGCAACATGGGCGGCAATCGTGTCATAATCGCCGGGCAACTCGATCAGGCGCTCCTCGCGCTCGAACAGGTCGCCGATCCGCGCGGGCAAGGTCGGCCGCTGGCCGGTTGCCCGTTCCACCGCGTCGCGGAACTTGGCCGGATGGGCCGTCGCCAGCGTGACAACCGGAACATCCGCGGGCAGCCCCGCGTTCCGCGCCGCATGCAGGCCGATGGCGGTGTGCGGATCGAGCAGCTCACCGCATTCTTCCCAGGCCCAGCGAATCGCGTTGGCCATGTCGCTGGCATCGGCACGGGCGCTGGTGAACAACCGGGCCGCGCCTTCGCGCTGCGCGTTGGTCAGCTGCATCACCTTGGTCGATTCGAACCCGGCCATCTGCGCCGCCAGCGCCGCGCCATCGCGTCCGCCGAGGTCGAACAGCAGCCGTTCGAAGTTGGAGGAAACCTGGATGTCCATCGACGGCGCCGCCGTGGGCGTGACCGTACCGGCGGAATAGTCGCCCGAGGTCAGCGCGCGATGCAGGATGTCGTTGACGTTGGTCGCCACGATCAGCTTCGCCACCGGCAGGCCCATCTGCGCCGCAACATAGCCCGCGAACACGTCCCCGAAATTGCCGGTCGGCACGGCAAAGGCCACTTCGCGGTGCGGCGCGCCCAGTTGCAGCCCGGCGGCGAAGTAATAGACCACTTGCGCCATCAACCGTGCCCAGTTGATCGAATTGACCGCGCCGATGCTGAACCGGCTGGTCATGCCCTGATCGTTGAACATCCGCTTCACCATCGCCTGCGCATCGTCGAACGTGCCTTCGATGGCGATGTTGTGGACGTTGGGAGCCAGCACCGTGGTCATCTGGCGCCGCTGGACGTCCGACACGCGCCCCTTGGGGTGCAGCATGAAGATATCGACCCGCGCACGGCCCGCGACCGCGTCAATCGCGGCGGAACCGGTATCGCCCGATGTCGCCCCGACGATGGTCAGCGGATCGCCGCCCCGGCCCAGGAATTCCTCGAACAACAGGCCCAGCAGTTGCAGCGCGACGTCCTTGAACGCCAGCGTCGGGCCGTGGAACAGCTCCAGCAGCCACTGCTGCTCGTCCAGCTGCTTCAGCGGGGTCACCGCCTTATGCGCAAAGCGGCCATAGGCCTGGGTAGTCAGTTCCAGCAGCCGTTCCGGCGTCAGGCTGTCTCCCACGAAAGGCAGCATGATCCGCTGCGCCAACTCGGCATAGGACAGCCCGGCAAACCCGGCGATCTCCTCTTTCGAGAAACGCGGCCATTCGCGCGGCACATACAGACCACCATCGCTGGCCAGACCGGCGAGCGTTGCGCCTTCGAAATCGAGCGCCGGGGCGCTTCCACGGGTTGAGATATATTCCATCGCGCGGCGGGCGTTAGCCGGAGTTTGCGCGAATTGAAACCCTAGAGCGCCATCCGCTTGCGCAGTGCGATCGCGTAGATCACCAGCGCGGTAAGTGCGAACAGGAACCACTGGATCGCATAGGACAGATGGTTGTTGGGAATGCTGGCCGGATCGGGCCGGGCGTTGGCATCCAGCCCGGCAAGCGGCGGATCGGCGATCAGGCGGACCGTTTCCCCGGCCCCCAGCGCGACGGTGCCGGTCACCACGCCGCCGGTCCACACGCGGGGCTGCAGATCTTTCGACCAGCCGATCAGCACTTCCGCACTGCCCCCACCCGGCAGCGGGCAGATGAAGGCATGGGCCCAGCCGGTGGTGCCAGCGGCGTTATGCCCTGCAACCGGCGCGTCCGGTCCGCTCGGTCGGCAATCCACCCGGCTGCGGCGGAACAGCACCGGCTCGGCCGCTTTGGCCGTGGCCGGGAACGGCACTTCGGCCGTGTTGCCGCCGACCGCCGCATAGCTTGCCAGCAGGGCTTCCTTCTGCTGCGCGCGGCCGAGCTGCCACACGCCCAGCGCGATCATCACGCCAATCGCTCCGACCACCAGCAGCGTCGCAAGAACCGGAATCCGCCTCATTGATCCTTCAACCGCCCTTCACCGGCATCGCGCCGGAATTCCGTTATCAGCAGTGCCGCCTTGGCGACGCGAAGGCCCCATAGCGTGGTCCCGGCCACGAACGGGATCCAGACCAGGGCATGGACCCAGACCGGCGGATGCCAGCTGAACTCCAGCCACAGCGCCAGCACCAGCGTGAGCGCGCCGATCAGCAGCGTCAGGAACGCCGCCGGTCCGTCACCCACGTTGAACTGCCCATAGTCCAGACCGCAGACCCGGCAACGCGGTGCGAACCGCGCCAGTCCGGCAAACAGCGTGCGCGCGCCGCATTGCGGGCACAGACCGAAAAGGGCAGCCGGAACGAGTCCCGGCTGCCCTTCGGATGCTTGGTTGCTGCCGTCAGGCATCAGTGCGTGGGATAGCCCCAGCCGCCCCAGACATAGACCGCGACGAACAGGAACAGCCACACGACGTCGACGAAGTGCCAGTACCAGGCAGCGGCTTCAAAACCGAAGTGCTGCTTGGGCGTGAAGTCGCCGTTGTAGGCGCGCTTCAGGCAGACGATCAGCATGATCGTGCCGATGATCACGTGGAACCCGTGGAAGCCGGTCGCCATGTAGAACGCCGAGCTGTAGGTGTTGCCACCGAAGCCGAACGGAGCGGCGGCATATTCATACGCCTGGATCGAGGTGAACAGCAGGCCCAGCGCCACCGTGGCCCACAGCCCCTTCTTCAGGCCGTCGCGATCACCGTGGATCAGCGAATGGTGCGCCCAGGTCACCGTGGTGCCCGAGCACAGCAGGATGAGGGTGTTCAGCAGCGGCAGATCGAAGGCGTTGATCACTTCCTCGATGGCCACCGGCGGGAATTGCCCGCCCACCACTTCGGCCACTTCCGAGGGGAACAGCGCGAAATCGAAGAACGCCCAGAACCAGCCGACGAAGAACATCACTTCCGAAGCGATGAACAGGATCATCCCGTAGCGCTGATGCAACTGCACCACCGGGGTATGATCGCCCGCGTGGGCTTCCTGGATGATCTTGGCGAACCACTGCCAGGCCGAAGCGATCAGCAGCGCCAGCCCCAGCCAGGGCACGACCTTGCCACCGGCCATGTCGTGCATGTTCAGCACCATGCCGGTCGTGAAGGTGAACGCGCCGATGGTGGTCATCAGCGGCACCAGATCGGGCGGCAGGATGTGAAAATCGTGATTCTTGGTTCCGGCCATGATGGTTTGGTCCCCGTTTATCCCTCTGCCCACCGCGAACGCGCGGGCCAAAATTCCAGACGCCCTTATCGTGCTGACTTCACCCGGTCCAGTGTCTTTGCGCGGCTATTCCGCAGCAACGTGGAAAGTGTAGCTCAGCGTGATCTGCTCGACGTTCTTCGCTTCCGGATCGTCGAGGATCTTGGGGTCGACGTAATAGATCACCGGCATGTCGATCGACTGGCCGGGCTGCAGCGTCTGCCGCTCAAAGCAGAAGCACTGGATCTTGTTGAAGTACTTGCCAACGTATTCCGGCTCGACGTTGAAGCTGGCGACACCTGTCACCGGCTTGTCCGACAGGTTTTCCGCCTTGTAGAACGCCATCTTGCGCGTGCCGATCCGCATCTCCTGCGTGACCTGCTGCGGCGCGAACTTCCACGGCATGCCACGGTCGACGTTGGCATCGAAACGGACCGAGATGCTTCCGGCTGCAACCTTGACGGTCGAGGCCTGCGCCTCGCTGACCTTCATGGTCGTGCCGCCAAAGCCGGTAACCTGGCAGAACAGCCGGTAAAGCGGGACCGAGGCGAACCCCAGGCCGAGCATGGCAAGGGCCCCGCCCAGCGCGATCAGGCCGGTGCGGGCGTTGCGATTGCGGGGGAGCGCGTCAGCCAGCATTGCCTTGCGGAGCCATCTTCACAAAGGTGAGGAAATAGAACAGCACGACAAAGCCCAGCAGCACCAGGCCCAGCGCAATGTTCCGCCCTTTCTGGATACGGCGGCGTTCGGCATCGTTGTTTTCCGGTAGGGTCATCGACTTATCCCATGATCCAACGGTCGGCCACCAGCGCGCCGAACAGCGCGAACAGGTAGATGACCGAGAAGGCGAACAGGCGCTTTTCAGGGCGCATGTCCATGTCCGTCGCGTCCCCCCGGAACACCGCGACACGTAAGCTGAGCAGCAGGAACACTGCCGACAGCAGCAGCGCCGAAGCGCCATAGACCGCCCCAGCCCCGGCAAACCAGAACGGTGCCAGGCTGAGCGGAAGCAGCAGCACCGCATAGACCAGGATCTGGCGGCGCGTGGAATGATGCCCGGCCACAACCGGCATCATCGGAATTCCCGCCTTGGCATAGTCCGTCTCGACGAACAGCGCGAGCGCCCAGAAATGCGGCGGGGTCCAGAAAAAGATGATCGCGAACAGCAGGATCGGCATCAGCGTGATCTCGCCGGTCGCGGCGATCCAGCCGATCATCGGCGGAAATGCCCCGGCCCCGCCACCAATCACGATGTTCTGCGGCGTGCGCGGCTTGAGCCAGATCGTGTAGACGACCGAATAATAGACGATCGAGATCGCCAGGATCAGCGCGGCCAGCCAGCTCACTGCCACGGCCATGACAAACACCGATGCGAGCGCCAGAATCAGGCCGAAACTGAGCGCGGAGTGGCGCTGCATCCGACCTGATGGCAGCGGACGATCAGCCGTGCGCTTCATCAGGGCGTCAAGGTCGGCTTCCCACCACTGGTTGAGCGCGGCCGATCCGCCCGCGCCGATGGCGATGCACAGGATCGCGGTGAACCCGATCAGCGGGTTGACCGGCCCCGGCGCGGCGAGCAGCCCGCACAGCCCGGTGAAGATCACCAGCGTCATCACGCGCGGCTTGGTCAGCGCGAAGAAATCGCGCCAGTCAGCGGGCAGCGGATGCACGGCAGGGGCAGCTTGGGCAGTCATGATCGTCGGCGCTATAGTCTGCCGCGGCGTCGCTGGAAAGGCCGATTGCTACAGTCTTTCGAGCCAATCGACGAGCAGCGCATTGACCTCTGCCGGTCGCTCCTGCTGGGTCCAGTGGCCGCAGCCTTCCAGAATGTGGCCTTCCACGTTGGGAACGAGCGGACGCATCATCGCCACCGGGTCTGCCACGGCGCCGAACAGCGACGTGGCGGGATCGCGCGTGCCGCCGATGAACAGCGCCGGGCACTCGATTCGCCGACCCCGGAACTGCTGTGCCCAGGCAAAATCGGCCTCGTGGTTGCGATAGCGGTTGAGCGGACCGCGAAAGCCCGAAGCGGTCATTTCACCGGCATAGAACGTCAGGTCCGCATCGCTCAGCCAGCCGGGCAGCCCGTCCGGGTCGGCGACATCCGGCAACCCTTCAAGGAACGTCGCGCCCAGCGGCTTGTCCCAGTGGTTGCCCAGCGGCGCATCGCCCGAGATTGAATAGAGCATCTTGCGCAGGAACGCGCGCGGATCGGCCTCGGCCTCCGCCTCGGCCACGCCGGGTTCCTGAAAGAACTCCTGGTAAAAGAACCGGCCCTGGCTGGTGAAGTGTTCGCGGAACACCTCGGTAAACGGGCGGTCCGGCACGCCCGCGAACGGGACCGACATCGCCGCCACCGCGCGGAACACGTCCGGCCGGGCCAGCGTGGAATTCCAGACGATCGGTGCGCCCCAATCGTGCCCGATCAGCACCACCTGCTGGCCCGGCACCAACGCATCGCGCAGGCAGACCAGATCGCCGACCAGCCGCTCCATCGCATAGGCGTCGACCGCATGGGGCTTGTCCGACCCGCCATAGCCGCGCACGTCGATGGCGCATGCGGTAAACCCGGCCGCCGCGACCGGCCCCAGCTGGTGACGCCACGAATACCAGCTTTCCGGAAAGCCGTGGACCATGATCGCCAGTGGCGCGGTACCGACGACAGGCCCCTCGATGGCGCAACGCAAGGTAACTTCGCCGCAGTCGATCTGGCGCAATTCGGGCATCGTTCGTCCTTCCCCTGTCGTCATCGCGTGCAGCACCACCGCACCGCGATCCGGCGCATCTTGGCGCTTCGCCAATGGATTGCCGCGTCCCTGCACGGCCCGCAATGCGGAAAGCGCACGAGCACACGAAAACGCCCCGGCTTTATGGGCCGGGGCGCGTTCGTTTCAGCAATCAGGCAAGCTTGCCGTCAGACCGTTCTCAGTGATGACCCTTGTCGTCGATGACGGGCAGGGTTTCGAACTGGTGGAACGGCGGCGGGCTCGACAGGGTCCATTCCAGCGTCGTCGCGCCTTCGCCCCAGTAGTTGGCCGGAGCCTTCTTGCCAGCGGTGAAGGCGTAGATGATGTTGATGAACCAGATCACGAGGCTTGCGGCCATGATCTTGTAGCCCAGCGTCGAGATCGCGTTCCAGTATTCATAGGCCGGGGTGTAGTCCGGATAGCGGCGCGGCATCCCCTGCAGACCCAGGAAGTGCTGCGGGAAGAAGATCAGGTTCACGCCGACGAAGAACACCCAGAAGTGCAGGTGCGACAGGAACTCGGAGTGCATCCGGCCGCTCATCTTCGGGAACCAGTAGTAGAAGCCCGCGAACAGGCCCGTCACCGCGCCCAGCGACAGCACGTAGTGGAAGTGCGCCACCACGTAGTAGGTGTCGTGCAGCACGTCGTCCACGCCGCCGTTGGCCAGGACCACGCCGGTCACGCCGCCCACGGTGAACAGGAAGATGAAGCCCAGCGCCCAGACCATCGGCGACTTGAACTCGAGGCTGCCGCCCCACATCGTCGCGATCCACGAGAAGATCTTCACGCCGGTCGGCACGGCGATCACCATCGTCGCGGCCGTGAAGTACATCTTGGTGTTAACCGACAGGCCCGAGGTGTACATGTGGTGCGCCCACACGACGAACCCGACTACGCCGATGGCGACCATCGCGTAGGCCATGCCGAGGTAGCCGAACACCGGCTTCTTCGAGAAGGTCGAGACGATCTGGCTGATGATGCCGAAGGCCGGCAGGATCATGATGTACACTTCGGGGTGACCGAAGAACCAGAACAGGTGCTGGTACAGGATCGGATCGCCACCGCCCGACGGATCGAAGAAGGTGGTGCCGAAGTTACGGTCGGTGATCAGCATGGTGATCGCGGCGGCCAGCACCGGCAGCGCCAGCAGCAGCAGGAACGCGGTGACCAGCACCGACCACACGAACAGCGGCATCTTGTGCAGGGTCATGCCCGGCGCGCGCATGTTGAAGATGGTGGTGATGAAGTTGATCGCGCCCATGATCGACGCGGCACCGGCGAGGTGCAGCGAGAAGATCGCGAAGTCCATCGCCGGACCGGTCGAGCCATAGGTCGACAGCGGTGCATAGGCCGTCCAGCCCACGCCGGCACCGTTGGCCACGCCGCCCGGCACGAACGCCGAGCAGAGCAGCGAGACGAAGCCCGCCACAGTCAGCCAGAACGAGATGTTGTTCATGCGCGGGAACGCCATGTCCGGCGCGCCGATCATGATCGGGATGAACCAGTTGCCGAAGCCACCGATGATCGCCGGCATGACCAGGAAGAACACCATGATCAGGCCGTGCGCGGTGATCAGCACGTTCCACAGGTGAAGCTGCTGGTCAAAGCTGGGGTTCGGGTTGCCGAACCACTTGGCGAACATGTCGAGATACTGGATGCCCGGCTCGGCCAGCTCGAAACGCATCATGCCCGAGAAGGCGCCGCCGATGATCCCCGCGATGATCGCGAAGATCAGGTACAGCGTCCCGATGTCCTTGTGGTTGGTCGACATGAACCAGCGGGCGAAGAAACCCGGCAGGTGATCATGATCGTCGTGTGCATGCGCCCCGTCGTCGTGCGCCTGGAAATGGTCTGCGGTAGTAGCCATGGCTAAACCTTGTCCTTGTCTAATCGGGTTCAGGCGGCAGGAGCCGGAGCGGCTTCGGCAGCGGGCGCGGCGGCAGCGGGAGCGGCTTCAGCAGCGGCGGGCGCTTCGGGCAGCCCGTCGATCTTGCCGCCCGACTGCGTCAGCACCCAGGCATTGAACTTGTCACGCGGCAGCGCTTCGATCGCGATCGGCATATAGCCGTGGCGGACGCCGCACAGTTCCGAGCACTGGCCGTAGTACACGCCCGGTTCGCGGATGGTCAGGGTCTTTTCGTTGATGCGACCCGGAACGCCGTCGATCTTGTACCACAGCGAGGGGATCGCGAACGAGTGGATCACGTCGGCTGCGGTCACCTGCAGGCGGATCGGCTCACCCACCGGCACGACCATGCGATAGTCGACGCCCATCTTGAGCGGTTCGCCGCGCTTGGCCGCTTCCTCGTCCGGCAGCATGTTCGAGATCACTTCGAACCCGCCATTGTCGGGGTAGGTGTAGGTCCAGAACCACTGGTTGCCGGTGGCCTTGATCGTCAGGGCCTTGGCTGGAGCGGGTTCGAACTGCTTGGCGATCAGCGAGATCGAGGGCACCGCGATACCCAGCAGGATCAGGATCGGCACGGCCGTCCACACCACTTCGAGGGCGGTGTTGTGGCTGGTCTTAGACGGCACCGGGTTGGCGCGCTTATTGAAGCGCAGCACCACGAAGGCGAGCAGCAGGAACACGAAGATCGTGATCGCGACGATGATATAGAGCAGCGCGTCGTGCAGGGCGTTGGCCTGATCGCCGACGTCGGAGAACTGGGTCTGGGTGCCCAGGCCGCCATCCACCGGCATGCCCTTGCCCGGAGTCGGCTGCATTGGCGTGTAGCCGCCGGGCGCAACCTTGAAGCGCGGATCGTTGGGATCAACCGCCGGAGCCGCCGGAGCGGGAGCCGGGGCGGCGACCGCCGGGGCAGCCGTTGCCGCGGCGGCATCGGTCGCAACCGCAGCCGCTTCGGTGGCGGTCGCTTCGGCGGCAGCCGCCTGGGCATTCGCCACCTGCGGCGCGGCGAGCAGCGCCAGGGAAAGTCCGATCGCCTTGATCGTGCGACCCGCTGAACGGGCAGATTGGCCGAATTTCATCGTTCTTGTGCTTTCGCTTTCCTTTGTCGGCAAGAGAACAGCATGCCCCCTCCTGCCCCATGGGAGTCACAATTTGGGAGGGCCTATACGCGCGCTTGCGAGGGCACTCAAGCGCCTCTAGGGGATATTTTTGACAGATCGCAACGACGCCCTTCGCCCGGGCGATGCAATATCGGAAAAGGACCGTAACCAATATGCAGGACGAAGACGTTCTGGCCGAGTTCCGCGCCAGCAAGGCCTTGCTGGAGGGGCATTTCCTGCTTTCGTCGGGACGCCACAGCGCGCACTACCTGCAATGTGCGCGGGTTCTGATGGACCCGATGCGGGCCTCGCGCCTCGCCGCCGCGCTGGCCGCAAAGCTCCCGCGCGAGCTGCGCAAGGAGCTGACCAAGGTGGTCGCGCCGGCCATGGGCGGGGTGATCATCGGCCATGAAATGGGCCGCGCACTAGGTCTAGAGGCCGTATTCGTGGAGCGCCCCACCGGCACGTTCGAACTGCGCCGCGGCTTTACCATCGAACCGGGCGAGAAAGTGCTGATGGTGGAAGACGTCGTCACCACCGGCCTGTCGAGCCGCGAGGCGATCAAGGCCGTTCAGGAAGCCGGCGGCGAAGTGATCGCCGAAGCCGCGCTGGTCGACCGGTCGGGCGGATCGGTCGACCTGGGGGTGCCTTTCTACCCGCTTATCGCCATCAACTTTCCGACTTATGCCGAGGACGAGCTGCCGCCCGAACTGGCCGCAACCCCTGCGGTCAAGCCGGGCAGCCGCGCAAATCCCTGATTACAGGACTCCGCACAGGACTTTGCCATGATCCCTTCCCGCCTCCGCCTGGGCGTCAACATCGACCACGTCGCGACGATCCGCAACGCGCGCGGCGGCGATCATCCCGATCCGGTCCGCGCGGCGGAAATCGTCGCGGCCTGCGGCGGCGACGGGATCACCGCGCACCTGCGCGAGGATCGCCGCCATATCCGCGACGAGGACCTGGCCCGAATCCAGGCGGCGACCAACCTGCCGCTCAACCTGGAAATGGCCGCAACCGAGGAAATGCTGGCGATCGCCCTGCGCCACCAGCCGCACGCGGCCTGCATCGTTCCCGAACGGCGCGAGGAACGCACCACCGAAGGCGGACTGGACGCGGCCGGGCAGCACAACCGGCTCTACCCCATCGTGCAGAAGCTGGCGGATGCCGGCATCCGGGTCAGCCTGTTCATCGCCCCCGAAGTGCGCCAACTCGACGCCGCGATCCGGCTGGGTGCGCAAGTGGTGGAATTCCACACCGGCGAATATGCCCATGCGGACGGCGAAGCGCGCGCGGTGGAGCTCAAGCGCATTGCCGACATGGCCGCGCTCGCCGCGCGCAACGGCATCGAACCCCACGCCGGGCACGGCCTTACTTATGACAACGTCCAGGCCGTGGCCGCGATTCCGCAACTGGCGGAATTGAACATTGGCCACTATCTCATTGGCGAGGCAGTATTTGTTGGGCTGGAGAATGCGGTGGTGAAGATGCGCGAACTGATGGACGCGGCGCGGTGATCATCGCCATCGGGTCCGACCTCTGCAACATTGACCGGATCGCCAATTCGCTGGCCCGCTTTGGCGAGCGCTTCGAGAACCGGGTCTTCACCGACATCGAACGCGCCAAGGGCAACAGCCGCCCCTTCACCAAGGCGGGCACGCTGGCCAAGCGCTTTGCCGCGAAGGAAGCTTTTTCCAAGGCGGTCGGCACGGGGTTCAAGGCCGGGGTGTTCATGAAGGACATCGGCGTGGTCAATGCCCGCTCGGGCGCGCCGACGCTGGCGCTGACGGGCGGCGCGGCGGCGCGCCTGACCGCGATCACCCCGCCCGGACACGCCGCCGTCATCCACCTGACCCTGACCGACGATCACCCCTGGGCCCAGGCTTTCGTGGTGATCGAAGCCCGCAAATTGCCGGAACCGACTGACGCATGACCGACGAGACTGTTTCCGATCCTGCCGCGCCCGCAACTGCGGATACCCCGACTAAGGCCCAGGATAAGGTGGACTGGCTGGCCGAGATTCGCAGCCTTGCGGTGATGCTGCTGGCGGTGCTGGCGTTTCACAGCTTCATTGCCAAGCCGTTCTACATCCCCTCGATCTCGATGATGCCGAACCTGCTGGTCGGCGACCGGCTGGTCGTGTCGAAGTTCCCCTATGGCTGGAACTGGGCCTCGGTCAGTTTCCACCTGCTGCCGCGCTCGGACTGGCGCGTGGCAGGCAGCACGCCGGACTATGGCGACATCGTCATCGCCGTGCCGCGCAACCGCAACGAGGACCTGATCAAGCGCGTCGTGGCCCTGCCGGGAGACCGGATCGCGCTGAAGGAAGGGCTGATCATCCTGAACGGCAAGCCGATCCGGCGCGAAATCGTGCCGACCGTGCAATTGCCCGCCGACGACCAGCTGATGTGCGGCGATGCCGTCTACCAGTCGCACTGCTACGACGCGTTCGGGCCCTATCGCACCCGGCTGCCCAGCGGACGCGATGTCTATGAACTGCCCGCCTACCGCGAAACGATGCCCAACGGCGCCAGCTTCATCGTGATCGATCATGTCCGCCAGACGCTCGACAACATGGCCGAAGTGACGGTTCCGGCGGGGCACGTGTTCCTAATGGGCGACAACCGCGATCATTCCGCCGACAGCCGCGTGTCGCTGGAGGAAAGCGGTCTGGGCGGTCCAGTGCCGCTGTCCGATGTGGGCGGGCGCGCCGAATTCACGACATTCAGCCTCAACGGCAGCGAAAGCTGGAACCCGCTGAGCTGGTGGGGCGCCTTGCGCGAAGGCCGCGCGTGGCGCAGCCTGCGGCCGGTGCACGTGCCTGAAGGAGGGAAATGATGGCCGATCTGGAAAAGGCGGGTCCGACCGACATCAGCGATCCGCTGATGCGGCAAGAGGCCAAGCGCGCCGCCGTGTGGATCGGCATGGCGGTGCTGGTCGCGCTGGTGGCGTTCCTCGCCCAGCCCCTGCTGGTGATTTTCGGCGGCATGGTGTTTGCCGCGATGATCGATGGCGGCGCCCGCCTGCTTGGCCGGGTGCTGCCGCTGCCACGCGGCATCCGGGTCACGATCGTCCTGCTGGCCGGCGTGGCGTTTCTGGGCTGGACCGCGATGTTCGCCGGGCAGCAGATCGCGGCGGAAGCCGCCGCCCTGCCCGCCATTGTCGAGACGCAGGCCCTGCGCGCGATCGACTGGCTGCAGAGCCACGGCTTCGCGATCAACGCCGCCAATATCCAGGGCATCGCGGAAAAGGCGCTGGGCGGCGTCAGCCAGCTGACCAGCGCGGTCGGCGGGGTGCTGGGCGGGCTGACCACGGCGTTCCTGATCCTGGTGATGGGCATCTATTTCGCGGCCGAGCCGCAGCTCTACCGGCGCGGCGTCGCCTGGATGCTGCCCGTGCGCGAGCGTGAGCATTTTGCCGGCACGACCGCCGAAATGGGCAAGACGCTGCGGATGCTGATGTTCGGGCGGCTGCTGGGGATGTTCGTCGAAGGGATCGCCACCTGGGCGATGCTGGCGATCTATGGCGTGCCGATGGCGGGGCTGCTGGGCCTGCTGACCGGCCTGCTGGCGTTCCTGCCGAATATCGGCGCGCCGATTTCCGGCTTGCTGATGGTCATCGTCGGCTTTTCCGGCGGCGTCGACATGGGGATCTATTGCATCATCGTCTACATCGTGGTGCAGACGGTGGACGGCAACATCATCGTCCCGATGGTGGCCAAGCGCACGGCGGACCTTGCCCCGGCGCTGGTGCTGGGCGCGCAGCTCATCATGGGCGCGCTGTTCGGGATCATCGGGCTGATGCTGGCCGACCCGCTGGTTGCGATGATCAAGGTCGCGCTGGAGCGCCAGTCGCTCCGCAATGCCCCCAACGAAGGTTGAAGAATGGCTCGCAAGTTCCTGTATTTCATCGCGGTCTGCATTGCGATCTTCATCGCCGGACGGCTTGCGCTGACGTTCTATCCCGACACGCTCAGCCGGCTGGCGTTCAAGCCATCGGGGCAGTTCGAATCCCAGAGTGCGCTGAGCTCAGCCCAATATGCCGAACCGGGGATGTGGCTGGTCAGCCCGAATTCACGCAACGATCCGGCGCGCTGGGCGCCCAAGGGCCCGCCCGCCCCCACCCCGGTCCGCGCGGCGGTGTTCTTCGTCCACCCCACCAGCTACCTCGCCAAGGCGCACTGGAATGCGCCGCTGGGTGATAACGAGGCCCGCACCCGCGCCGTCACGTTCATTCGCGCCATGGCAAGCCCGTTCGCCGGGGCCGAGCAGATCTGGGCCCCGCGCTATCGCCAGGCCGCGTTCGGCGCGTTCCTGACGCAGGGCGAGGACCGCGCGAAGGCGCTGGATCTGGCTTATGGCGACGTGCTGCAGGCCTTTGATCACTTTGTCAGCCAGATCCCGGCGGATATGCCGATCGTGCTGGCCGGGCACAGCCAGGGCGCGCTGCACTTGCGCCGCCTGATGGCCGAGCGGGTGAAGGACCAGCCGCTTGGCCAGCGGATTGCCGCCGCCTATCTGGTCGGCTGGCCGCTGTCGCTGAAGCATGATCTGCCGCAAATGGGCCTGCAACCGTGCAACATTGCCGAGCAGCCCGGCTGCGTGATGAGCTGGCTGAGCTACGGCGAGCCGGCCGATCCGGCGATGACGATTGCCGCCTACGAAGCCGACAAGGGGCTGGATGGCCAGTCGCTCAAGGGCAGCGCGTTCCTCTGCTCCAACCCGCTCACCGGCAGCGCGGGCGGCACGGCCCCGGCCAGCGCCAACCTTGGCGCACTGGTGCCCGACGACAAGCTTGAGAATGGCGAGATCAAGCCCGCCTTCGTCCCCGCCACCTGCCGCCCCGACGGGATGCTGTCGCTGCAATCGGCCCCGGAAATGGGCGATTACGTGCTGCCGGGGAACAATTATCACGTCTACGACATCCCGCTGTTCTGGATGAACGTGCGGGCAGACTTCACCCGCCGGGTCGCGGCGTGGCAGGCGGCCCGGTGAGTGACCCGCTGATCACCACCAGCGCGCTCGAACTGCGCGATGCCCTGCCCGCCGCCGGAGCGCTGCTGGGGCTGGACCTGGGCACGCAGACCATCGGCACCGCGTTCTGCGATGCGGGCTGGCGCTTTGCCTCGCCCGGCAAGACGCTGAAGCGGGGCAAGTTCGGCGCGGACAAGGCGCTGCTCGCCGCGCTGATTGCCGAGCGCGACATCAAGGGCATCGTCATCGGCCTGCCGCTGAACATGGACGGCAGCGAAGGACCGCGCAGCCAGTCCAGCCGCGCCTATGCCCGCAACCTGGCAGTGCTGGGCCTGCCGATCCTGCTGTGGGACGAGCGCTGGTCCACCGCCAGCGCCACCAGCGCCCTGATCGCGCAGGATTTCAGCCGCGCCAAGCGCGCCGAGCGAATCGATTCGGCGGCCGCAGCGGTGATCCTCCAGGCCGCGATCGACGCGCTGGCCGGCGGGTTCGCCTAAGCCCCGGCCAGTTCGGCCCGCCGCCCCTGCGCTTCCTTCGCCACCAGCAGGCTTCCGGCCCCTTCCGCCTCGCGCCACAGGGCATCGCGCGCCTCGGGTGCTTCCTCGCGCCCGGCCAGTGCATCCCATGCGGCCAGCCGCAGCCGGTCGCTGGGGTGGCGGCGGGCGAACCGGTGCGCCAGGTCCAGCGCCTCGTCGCTGCCCAGGCCCACCGCAAGTTTCAGGAACACCTCGCTCGGCCCCGGTGAAATGATGGCGCCGATCTCGCGCCGCTCAAGGTCGAAGCGGTACTGGTCAAGCCAGCCCTGTGCCCCGCTGGTATGCATCACGTTCAGGGAAACGGACAGCGCATCGGCGGGCAGTTGCGCATGGACATCCACGTGGGCGCGATAGAGCATCAGCTTCCCCGGCTCGAGCCGCGCCCGCTCGACAAACCGCAATGACGGCACCGATTCACCCCGGAAACCGGCCACTTCCGCGTAATCGAACTCGTAATAATCGCTCCAATACCCCGGCCCGAAATAGCCCAGCGTCAGAAACGAAAAGTTGTGATCGTGCGGCAAACCATAGGCAAACGATGGCCCGCCACTCGCCCGCACCATGTGCTCATCGGGCGAAGGCCACAGGTTCGCGCGAATGAAGAACTGCCCGCATGGCGGCGCCAGCATGACCACCTGCGGCCCATAGGCATTGTCCAGCACGTCATCGCGGTGGCGCTGGGCCAATTCGCGGATCAGGATATCGCCAAGGAAATCCCGATCATTGCCCAGCCGCCGCAACCACAGTGCGGCGTGGCTCAGACTGGCATCATCGTGCGGATCGAAGCCGCTGCCCGCGATGGCCTCCACCGTCTCTGCGAGCGTGGCGGTTTGGGCATCTTCCAGTTCGATTACGCGGGGCATCGGGCTACTCCGGCCAGTTCAGGGTATTGTTCAAGCAACTGCGCCAGCAGGGCACCCGCCGGTGCGGCAAGCGGATCGTCGCCGCGCTGGGCCACGGTCCGCAGCGCAGCGAACCCCAGCGCGGTATCCAGCCCCAGGCATTCGCGCAGCGCCTGCCAGCGCAGGCCGACCCCGCCCTGTTCCTCCGCCATGGCGGCAAGCAGCGGGGCGGCATCCCTGCGCCCCATCCGCCCCAGCAGCGCCGCGGTCAGTTCCAGCCGGCTTTCGCGCGGACTGCCCGCGGCCTGATGAAGCAAGACCCCGTCAGACATCCGGTATTCCCGCGTTGGCGCGCTGGGATCGAGGGTGCGCTGCAGCTTCAGCACCACCATCGTCCCCGGCACCTGACGCAGAACCTGGGCCTCTTCCGCACAATAGCGGTGGCCGGTCGTTCCCGCGCTCAGTTGCCGAGAATCTCGCTGCAGCACCGCCCGGTCGGGCAAAACTTGCTCGATCCGCACCCGCTCCACCGTGGCGGAACCGGCCAGCACGTGCTCCCAGGTCTCTGTCGCTGCGAAGCTGGCCGACAGCGGCTCTGGCCGGCGGGCCAGCGCCGCACCGTCGATGGCCTGGAGTGCCAGCACCGCGCTGCCCCGCCGCGCCAGCACCAGCGAGGCCAGCAGGCCATCGCTGAAGTGGCGCATAGGCACCTGTCCCAGCGGATCAGCCCCCAGCTCTGCGACCAGCACGTTCACCAGCGCACTGGTGAACTGCTGAGCGGAGGGATCATCCGCGGCAAACAGCGCCGAAAGCAGGGGCAACTCGTCAAGCGCGCGCCCCTGCCCGAAGCGCTCCAGTTCGGCCGTGGCGGCGGCGACCGGCGGGGTCGCCCGCCAGCCATCCACCGCCGCGATCAGGCGGGCCTGGGCGTGGCGCTGCGGAGTGTCATCACTCCGCAGCGCCGCCAGTTCCGGTCGAATGTGCATCCGGAATCCGCCCGGCTCAGGGCATCAGGATTTCACAGACGAACACCATCGCAATGATGACCGAATCGTCAGCCTGGGCCGGTGCCAGCGGACTGGCGATGCTGCCGAACACGCCGATCAGGTGATCCAGATCGGGCAGCGCGGACACGTCGATTTTCGGAAGGTTCATGGTCATTCCCCTGCAATCGCGAGACACTGCGCCTCGCCCTTGCAGCCATCGCCGGGTCAGCCCGCCAGCTTAAATTAAAAGATTGTAATCCGGCCTTCGGCTGCGCAGAGAAACCGCATGAGTGAAGTGTCCGCACCCAAGAGTCTGCACGATCTGCCGCCGGGCAGCGTGTTCGATCCGGCCCGCGCGGCCAAGCTGATGACCCGACACGGCCACGGTGGCTGGCTGGGCCTGACGTATCACGCACACGGCACCGGCTGGATGGAGCTGGCCCTGCCCTGGCGCGAGGAACTGGTCGGCGTGGCGGAAACCGGCGTGCTGGCATCCGGTCCGATCATCAGCCTGATGGACAATGCGACATCGATGTCGGTCTGGGCGCTGTGCGGCAAGTTCGTGCCGCATGCCACGCTGGACTTGCGGGTGGACTACATGCGGGCCGCCGTGCCGGGGCGCACCGTGATCGGGCGCGGCGAATGCTACAAGCTGACGCGCACGATCTCGTTCATTCGCGGCATCGCCCACGATGGCGATCCGGAAGACCCGGTGGCGCACGTCACCGGCACGTTCATGGCAACGCACGGAACCTACCTGTGAGCACGATCGGATCGACCCTGCCGCCCTATGCCACCGCGCTGGGCATCCACATCGACCGCGAGGAAGATGGCATGCCCGTGCTGGCGGTGGACTTCACCGACCGGATGATGGGCCGCCCCGGCTTTCTCCATGGCGGCGCGATGAGCGGGCTGATGGAAATGGCCGCCGTGGCCGCCCTGCGCGCCGAAATGGAGCGGCGCGGCGAAAATATGCGGCTGAAGCCCGTCAACGTGCAGGTCGAATTCATGCGCGGCGGGACCCAGCAGGTCACTTATGCGCTGGGCAACGTCACCCGCGCGGGCCGGCGCGTGGCGCTGGTCAATGCCGAAGCCTGGCAGGACGACCGCAAGAGGCCGATCGCGCTGGCGCAGATGAAGATCCTGCTCAGCCCGATTGACGGCGAATAACCACGGTCAGACCGGACCCATCCGGCGCTGCCGCGCCAGGGGGCAGTTCCACCCGCACGGCATCGGCGCGCGCGCGGATCAGGATCGCCTCCGCTGTCCCGGGTTCATGCGCGACCACATCTGCGCTGCCCAGCCAGCGGGCCTGACGCAACGTCAGGTCATCGGGATCGTCCGAGCGGACAGTGAATTCCCGCACCCCGCCCTCACCCGGTTGCGCGCCGTCCAGCCATGCCTCCAGCGCCGCAGCACTGCCTGCCGCCAAGGGATCCAGCGCGCCCCCTTCCGCCAATGCGGCATCCAGCGCACGCCGACGTTGCCCCGCATCCGGCCAGCGCGCGCGCAGCCTGGCACGCCCTGTCGCCAGGCCGTTGGCAAGTTCGCCCAGCGATGCCGGCAACAGCGTTTCCAGCCGCAGCCGCAGCGCCTTGGCAAGGCCGGCGGACGCCCCGCCCGTGCCCACCGCCACCAGCACCGGCCCGCGTTCCAGCAGGCTGGGCACGGTAAAATCGCACAAGTCCGGACGGTCGACCGCATTGACCAGCAGGCCGCGCGCCTTGAGCCGCGCGACCACCGCATCGGGATCGTCCAGCGCCACGAAGGCCAGCCGCGCGTGTGGGTTATCCTCTCCCACGATCCGCGCGCCAGCCCGTTCCAGCAGCCGTGCCTTGGCCGTTGCCGCCTCGCCTTCGCCCAGCACGATCACCGGCTGGCCGTTCAGGCGATGAAGCAGCGGCAGGCTGTGCATCGCGTCTCAGTCCTTCAGGAAGTCGGGCACCCGCTCCGCCGCCAGGATCGTGGCAGGCTGGATGCGGTCGGCCACCACGGCCCACTTGTCACCATCGACCATGACTTCGGGCACCAGCGCGCGGCTGTTGTACGTGCTGGCCATCGTCGCGCCGTAAGCACCGGCAGTGCGGAACACGGCAAGATCGCCCTGCGCCACTTCGTCGATCACCCGGCCCATCGCAAAGGTGTCGGAACTCTCGCAGATCGGACCGACGATATTGGCGGTCATCGTGCGGCCATTGGGCCTGACCGCCACGAAATCGTGCCATGCGTCATACATCGCCGGACGGGCCAGATCGTTCATTGCCGCATCGACGACCACGAACGGTGCGACCACGCCCTGCTTCACCCGGATCACCTCGGTCAGCAGCACCCCGGTGTTGCCGGTGATGACCCGGCCCGGTTCGAACATCAGCGTTACGTCCCAGTCCGCGGTGACGCGGGCGACCATCGCGGCATAGTCCTGCGGATCGGGATAGACGTCGCCCGCCTTGTAGGTCACGCCCACGCCGCCGCCCAGGTCCATGTGGGTCACGCTGTGGCCCTCGGCGCGGATCGCGCGCATCAGGTCGCCCATCTTGGCGAAGGCCGCTGCAAGCGGGTCGAGGCTCTGCAACTGGCTGCCGATATGCACGGCCAGCCCGCGCAGGTTCATCCCCGGCAGGGCAGACAGACGCGCATAGATGCCGCCAGCGCGGTCATAAGGCACCCCGAACTTGTTTTCGGCCTTGCCGGTCGAGATCTTGCCGTGCGTGCCGGCATCGACATCCGGGTTCACCCGCAGCGCGCACGTCGCAACCTTGCCGCGCGCGGCGGCCAGTGCGGCCAGCTCGACGCCTTCTTCCTCGCTTTCCAGGTTGAACTGGCCAATCCCGGCTTCCAGCGCGGCGATCATCTCTACCGCGCTCTTGCCCACGCCCGAAAAGACCACGCCCGATGCCGGAACCCCAGCGGCCAGCGCCCGTTCCATCTCGCCCTGCGACACCACGTCCGCGCCAAACCCTTCGGCCGCGACGACCTTGATCACCGACAGGTTGGGGTTGGCCTTGATCGCATAGGCCACCTCGAACCGGGGCAGGATGGACAGCGCCTCGCGGAACACGCGCGCATGGCGGGCCAGCGTGGCGCGCGAATAGACATAGACGGGAGTGCCAACCGCCTCGGCAATGGCGGTCAAGGGGACGTCCTCGGCGTAAAGCACGCCGCCACGAAGTTCGAAATGGTCCATGGGTAATTCTCAGTCTTCGGAAGGGGGCAGGTCAAACGGATCGTCGGTGCGCGGCTGCGAGCTTTTTCGCAGTTCCACGCTGCGTTCCGGCGCTGACTGGGGCGTGGTTTTCAGCAAGGCCTCGGCCTTGGGCTGCACGTCGCGGCCATAGGGAGCGGGCGGGAGCGATTCGCCAGCCTGCGGTTTCAGGTCGGCCCGCTGGCCGCAGGCGGCCAGCATCAGGGCCGGGGCCAGAACCGCAACAGGGAAGAGCAGGCGGCGCATCACGGTCACTCCAGGCCCAGCGCCACGCGCGCTTCGGCCACGCGGGCCTTTACCTGTTCCGGCGCGGTTCCGCCATAACTAGCGCGCGCGGCGACCGACGCCTCGACCGAGAGCGCGGCATAGACCCGCTCATCCACCCGCGCGTCGATGGCCTGCAAGTCGGCCAGCGGCAACTGGTCCAGCGCGATGCCCCGGCTTTCCGCCAGCTTCACCGCGCTGCCGGTGATGTGGTGCGCCTCGCGGAAGGGGATGCCCGCCTGCCGCACCAGCCAGTCGGCCAGATCGGTGGCGGTGGCATAGCCGAGCTCCGCCGCGGCGCGCATCCGGTCGGTGCGGAATGTCGTGGCTTCGACCATCCCGGTCATGGCGGCGATACACAGTGTCAGCAGCCCGGCGGCTTCGAACACCGGCGGCTTGTCGTCCTGCATGTCCTTCGAATAGGCCAGTGGCAGGCCCTTCATGGTGATCATCAGGCTGGTCAGGCACCCCACAATCCGCCCGGCATGACCGCGCACCAGTTCCGCCGCGTCGGGGTTCTTCTTCTGCGGCATGATCGAGCTGCCGGTGGAGAGGCTGTCCGGCAGACGCACAAAGCCGAACGGTTGGCTGGCCCAGATGATGAATTCCTCCGCCAGCCGCGACAGGTGCAGCGCGGTCTGGGCCGCGGCCATCAGGTAATCGAGTGCGAAATCGCGGTCCGATACGGAATCGAGGCTGTTGCGCGTCGGCGCGTCAAACCCCAGCGCGGCGGCCGTGGCATGGCGATCAATCGGGAAGCCGGTGCCCGCCAGCGCCGCCGCCCCCAGCGGCGACTGGTTCATCCGCGCGCGCGCATCGGCAAAGCGCGACCGGTCGCGCGCGGCCATCTCGTAATAGGCCATCAGGTGATGCCCCAGCGTAACCGGCTGCGCGGTCTGCAGGTGGGTAAAACCGGGCATGATGCTATCCGCATGTTCGTCCGCGCGGGTGACTAGCGCGACTTGCAGCGCGTGCAGCCCTGCGTCGGCCTGCTCCATCGCCTCGCGCACCCACAGGCGGAAATCGGTTGCCACCTGATCGTTGCGGCTGCGCGCGGTGTGCAGGCGCCCCGCGACCGGGCCGATCAGTTCGGCCAGCCGGCTCTCGGTGGTCATGTGAATGTCTTCAAGGTCCCAGTTTTCGGGAACCCCGTGCGCCTCATACTCGGCGGCGACCCGGTCCAGTCCGGTGGTGATCGTGGCGGCATCCTCGGCCGAAACGATTCCCTGCGCGCCCAGCATGGCGACATGGGCTTTCGATGCGGTGATGTCCTGTCGCCACAGCGCCTTGTCGAACGGGATGGAGGCATTTATCTCCCGCATGATTGCGGAAGGCCCTTCGGCGAACCGCCCGCCCCACATCTGATTGGAGCCGCTCTTGCTGTCGTCCCGCTCGTTCAAAGCCCTTGTCCTCGGCTGCACTGTCCTGATCGCCGGGTGCGATAGGGAAAGCGGGGACAAGGCGCAACCGCAAGCATCAACCGCCGCGGACGCAGCGTCAAAGGAACTGCACGGCACCATCGACCGGTCCAAGCGGGGCAGCCAGCTACCAGACTTCACCTTCAAGGACCCGGCGGGCAAAAGCCTGACGCTGGCCAGCCTGAAGGGCAAGCCGGTGCTGATCAACCTGTGGGCCACCTGGTGCGCACCCTGCGTGGCGGAGCTGCCGACGCTGGACAAGCTTGCGGCGGACCGCGCGGGCGAATTGAAAGTGCTGACCATCAGCCAGGATCTGGGCCAGCCGGAGCGCGTGGGCGAATTCCTGGCGCAGCGCGGCGTCAAGAACCTCGAGCCGTGGCTCGACCCCGACAACGCCCTGGCGATGCACTACGAAGTGCAGACTCTGCCGACCACGATCTATTACGACGCCGAGGGGCGCGAGGTGTGGCGGTTTGTCGGCGGGCATGACTGGGCCAATGCCGAAACCGCCAGGATGCTGGCGGAGACAGTTTCCAACTGATCCGAACTGCGCCACAATAGGCCGTTTCCCGCTTTCGCTCCAAAGGATGAGCCATGCCGCTGACCTCCCCCCTGCCCACCACCACCGCGAAATGGCGGCTGGCGATCTGGAGTCTGGCTGCCTTGGTCATGCTGGTGCCGGTCATTGCCCAGCTGACCGTGACCGGAATGAACTGGGACGCGTTCGACTTCGGGGTGTTCGCGGCCATGCTGCTGGCCGGATGCGCCGGGTTTGAAGTGGTGCTGCGGCTGGGCGCCGCCAACGCCGCCTACCGCGTTGCCGCCTGCCTTGCGATTGGCGGAGCGTTCCTGATGGTCATGGCCAATCTGGCCGTTGGCATCATCGGTAACGAGGGCAACCCGGTGAACCTGCTGTTCTTCGCGCTGCTGGCCATGGGGGCGTTCGGCGCACTGGCAGTGCGGTTCGAAGCCGCGGGCATGGCCCGGGTCATGACGATGCTGGCGGCGGCGCAGGCCTTGCTGGGCCTTGGCCTGGCGGTGACCGGGATCGGCTTCACTCCGGTGTTCACGCTGTTCTACGTCCTGTTGTGGCTGGGCGCGGGCAAGCTGTTTCGCCAATCGGCCGCCTGATCGCGGTCAATGGACGACTTGATAGCCGGGCCAAGCGGGGCTAAGCGCCCGCTTTTCCGGAACTGGGGACAGATCGAGTTGACGACCAGCGCAATTCCCGATGGGCAGCTTCATCTTGCCGGGCCAAGCCTGCCGCTCGACGCGGCCCATTGGCCCGTGCGCGGGGATCTGGCGCACATCCGCCTGGCGGGAAAGGTGTTCGTCCCGCATTATGCCGTGCCGATGGAACACCGGGTGAGCGCGGCCGGAGCAGACCTGCTTGCGGCCAACCGCACCGATGCCGATGTGCGCGACCGGTTGCCGGGCGGCACCGTGTTCAACGTGCTCGACATGGCGGGCGGCTGGGCCTGGGGTCAGGTCGGCGAAGATGGCTTCGTCGGCTACCTCCCGCTGGACGTGCTGGAAGCGGCATGACCCATTCGGTCTTCATCGACGGCGCGGCGGGCACCACGGGCCTAGAGATCGTCGAACGGCTCAGCCCGCGCAGCGAATTCGAACTGATCATTCTGGACGAGCAGCAGCGCAAGAGCGCGGATGCGCGCCGCGATGCCTACCACGCGGCCGATTTCGCGGTGCTGTGCCTGCCCGACGATGCCGCGCGCGAAGCGGTGGCCATGGCCGAAGGCAGCAAGGTCCGCATCGTCGATGCATCGACCGCGCACCGCGTGGCCGATGGCTGGACCTATGGCTTCCCCGAACTGGTGGGGCGCGATGCGATTGCCGCCGCCACGCGGGTGTCCAATCCGGGCTGCTATCCCACCGGCTTCCTCGCGCTGGTCGCGCCGCTGGTGCGCGCCGGACTGCTGCCAGCCGACTGGCCCTATACCGTCAATGCCGTGTCGGGCTATTCCGGCGGCGGCAAGGCGCTGATCCAGCGGTTCGAGGATGATGGCGACATCGCGTTCCGCGCCTATGGACTGGGCCTGGGGCACAAGCACCTGGCCGAAATGCAGCGCTATGCCGGCCTGACCCACGCCCCTCTGTTTGCCCCGGCCGTGATCCCCGCGCACCGGGGCATGCTGGTCGAAGTGCCGGTGCCGCTGGCCGCGATGCCGATGACCGGTTCGCCCGAAGTGCTGCGGCTGGCCCTGGTGGAATTCTACACCGGCAGCGCACTGGTGACCGTGCATGACGAGCCGCGTGACGAGCTGCTGCTGCGCTGCTCGATGCAGCCGAGCGACCGGCTGGACCTGTGGGTGTTCGGTGCGGCAGACGGTTCGCAGGCGCGGCTGGTGGCCAAGCTGGACAACCTCGGCAAGGGTGCCAGCGGCGCGGCCGTGCAGAGCCTGAACCTAATGGCGGGCTTGCCCGAAACGGCGGGCCTGTCCCTCTAGAACGCGTGCACGCCTAAATTTTAGGCATGCCGTGCTGAAAATTTAGGCGTTCCTTGCGGTCTGTTTGCGCACAAATCTTGTCACCCTCTGCCCCGTTTCGCACCGGATATTGCAAATTCCGCTCTTTTCCGTGGGTTGTGGATCGCCTAGAGCCTGGTCATCGCCACTGGCACGATTCTTGATTCCGGGGTTGGAGTGGCATTCGGACAGTCGGGCCGCGAGAGCGGATCCGGCGTAGCTGCGCAGGGGAATTTGGAACGTGAAAAAGATCGAAGCGATCATCAAGCCGTTCAAGCTGGACGAAGTGAAGGAAGCGCTGCACGAAGTGGGCGTATCCGGCATCACCGTCACCGAAGCGAAAGGCTTTGGCCGCCAGAAGGGCCATACCGAGCTCTATCGCGGTGCGGAATACGTGGTCGATTTCCTGCCCAAGGTGAAGCTTGAAGTCGTCGTTCCCGACGCCATGGCCGAACGCACCGTCGAAGCCATCGCCGCCGCCGCCCAGACCGGGCGCATCGGCGACGGCAAGATTTTCGTCAGCGCCATCGAAAGCGCGATCCGCATCCGCACCGGTGAGCGCGACGACGACGCGATCTGATTACCCACACCACTCCAGTTCAATCATCCGCCCCGACCATTGCCGGGCGGGGCATCCAGAAGGACGACAAATGGCTAACGCGAAGGACATCCTCAAGCGCATCAAGGATGAGGAAATCGAATGGGTCGATCTGCGCTTCACCGATCCCAAGGGCAAGTGGCAGCACCTGACCATGGTCGCCTCGGTGCTGGGCGAGGATGAGCTGGAAGACGGCCTGATGTTCGACGGTTCGTCGATCGAAGGCTGGAAGGCCATCAACGAATCCGACATGATCCTGAAGCCCGATCTGGACGCGGTCTACACCGATCCGTTCAGCGCCACGCCGATGCTGATCATCTGCTGCGACATCGTCGAGCCCTCGACCGGCGACCTCTATGCCCGCGACCCGCGCTCGACCGCGAAGCGCGCTGAAGCCTATGTCCGCTCGGCCGGTTTCGGTGACACCGTCTATGTCGGTCCGGAAGCCGAATTCTTCGTGTTCGACGACGTCCGCTTCTACGACGGCTACAACGGCAACGGCTTCAGCATCGACGATATCGAACTGCCGACCAACTCGAACAAGCAGTACGAAGGCGGCAACATGGCGCACCGTCCGCGCGCCAAGGGTGGCTACTTCCCGGTGGCGCCGGTCGACAGCCTGGTCGACGTGCGCGGCGAAATGGTCTCGACCATGCTCGAAATGGGCCTGCCCTGCGACAAGCACCACCACGAAGTGGCAAGCGCGCAGCACGAACTGGGCCTGACCTTCGGCACGCTGGTGCAGACCGCTGACCGCATGCAGGTCTACAAGTATGTCGTGCAGCAGGTTGCCCATGCCTATGGCAAGACCGCGACCTTCATGCCGAAGCCGATCAAGGCCGACAACGGTTCGGGCATGCACACCCACATCTCGATCTGGGACGGCGGCAAGCCCCTGTTCGCGGGCAACGGCTATGCCGGTCTGTCGGACATGTGCCTCTACTTCATTGGCGGCGTGATCAAGCATGCCAAGGCCCTGAACGCGATCACCAACCCGACCACCAACAGCTACAAGCGCCTGGTGCCGGGTTACGAAGCCCCCGTGCTGCTGGCCTATTCGGCCCGCAACCGTTCGGCTTCGTGCCGCATTCCGTACGGTGCGGGTGACAAGGCCAAGCGCGTGGAATTCCGCTTCCCCGACGCGATGGCCAACCCCTACCTGTGCTATGCCGCGCTGCTGATGGCCGGTCTCGACGGGATCAAGAACAAGATCCACCCGGGCGAAGCCATGGACAAGAACCTGTACGATCTGCCGCCGGCCGAACTGGCCGAAGTGCCGACCGTCTGCGGCAGCCTGCGCGAAGCGCTGGAAGCCCTGGAAGCCGATCACGACTTCCTGCTGCAGGGCGGCGTCTTTACCAAGGACCAGATCGAAGCCTATATCGAACTGAAGTGGCCGGAAGTGATGCGCTGGGAAACCACGCCGTCGGCGGTCGAGTTCGACATGTACTATAGCCTCTGATCTCTGCGACCCGGTCAGAGGGTATCAGGAAGGGCGTCCGGAGCGATCCGGGCGCCCTTTTTGTCATGCCGGCGGCGCGACATTTCATTTTCCTACAGGGGTCCGTCTGGCTTAGTTGAATCGCCTCCTTTTCCCGCATGCGGAGGCCCGCCATGATTCCCCAGATTGATCGCAAACCCGTGTTCGATGCCGTGCGCCGCATGCTGCGCCGCAGCTTTACGGCGCGCGAGGTGCAGGCGCTCGACGCCGCGCTGGACCACGCGGCAGCACACCGCCCCCACGACCCGCCACCGCGCGCGGTCAGTCCGGCGGGGCTGGCCTTGATCCAGCGCTTTGAAGGTTGCGCCCGGGCGCTGGGCGACGGCACGTTTGCCGCCTATCCCGATCCCGGCACCGGTGGCGATCCGTGGACCATTGGCTGGGGAGCGACCGGCCCGGGCATCGGGCCCGGCACGATCTGGACCCAGGCGCAATGCGATGCACGGCTGGCATCCGACCTTGAGCGCTTTGCCGCCGAAGTGAACCGCGCGCTGGGCGATGCGCCAACCACCCAAGACCAGTTCGATGCGCTGGTCAGCTTTCACTACAACACCGGCGCCATCGCGCGATCGACGCTGATGCGGTTGCATCGCGCCGGCGATCACGCGGGCGCGGCGGCCGAATTTGGCAGGTGGGTGCATGCCGGAGGCCGAAAACTGACCGGGCTGGTGCGCCGCCGCGCGGCCGAAGCCGCGCTCTATGCAGGCAATTGCGTCGATTGTTAGTAATGCATACAAAAACCGACTTGCAATCCGGCGCGTGCGACCCGACATATCACGCAATTAATCGATCCATTAAGGGAGATTCGAGGATGCGCGAACTGCTGCAACATTACATCGACGGCAAGTGGGTGGACAGCGAAGGCGGCCAGCGCCGCGAAGTCATCAACCCCGCCACGGAAGAACCCTGCGCGGTCATCTCGGTCGGCACCAAGGCCGACGTGGACAAGGCCGTTGCCGCTGCCAAGCGCGCGTTCAAGACCTGGAGCCAGACCACCCGCGAGGAACGCCTCGCCGTGCTGAACCGCATTGTCGAGGAATACAAGAAGCGCGGCGCTGACCTCGCCGTCGCGATGGCCGAGGAAATGGGCGCGCCGGTCTCCTTCGCCGGGACGGCGCAGGTCGGTGCCGGGATCGGCGGCTTCCTGGGCACGATTGCCGCGCTGCAGGATTTCAACTTCCTCGAAGACGGCCCGGGCTACAAGGTCGCCTATGAACCGATCGGCGTCGTCGGCATGATCACGCCGTGGAACTGGCCGCTCAACCAGATCGCCCTGAAGGTCGCCCCGGCGCTGGCCGGTGGCAACACCATGGTGCTGAAGCCGTCCGAAGAATGCCCGACCAACGCCAAGATCTTTGCCGAGATCCTGGACGCCGCCGGCGTGCCGCCGGGCGTGTTCAACCTGGTCCAGGGCGATGGCCCGACCACCGGCAACGCGATTTCCAGCCACCCCGACGTCGACATGGTCAGCTTCACCGGCTCGACCCGCGCCGGCATCGCCGTGGCAATCGCCGCCGCGCCGACGGTCAAGCGCGTCCACCAGGAACTGGGTGGCAAGTCGCCGAACGTCGTCCTGCCCGACGCCGATTTCGCCAAGCACCTCCCGCCCACGCTCAGCGGCCCGCTGGTCAACACCGGCCAGTCGTGCATCTCGCCGACCAAGGTGCTGGTCCCGCGCGAGCGCATGGGTGAAGCAGCCGAATTCGCCAAGGCGATGTATTCGGCCACCCCGGTGGGCGACCCGATGGCCGAAGGCAACCACCTTGGCCCGGTGGTGAACAAGGCCCAGTTCGAAAAGGTCCGCGGTCTCATCCAGTCGGCCATCGACGAAGGCGCAAAGCTGGTTACCGGCGGCCCCGACCTGCCGGCCAACGTCAACCGTGGCTACTACATCCAGCCGACCGTCTTCACCGACGTGACCCCGGACATGCGCATCGCCAAGGAGGAAATCTTCGGCCCGGTCATCACCCTGATGGCCTATGACAACCTCGACCAGGCGATCGAACTGGCCAACGACACCGAATACGGCCTGTCGGCGGCGATTTCGGGCGATCCGGCCAAGGCGGCGGAAGTGGCACCCAAGCTGCGCGCCGGCATGGTGGCGATCAACAACTGGGGCCCCACCCCCGGCGCACCGTTCGGGGGCTACAAGCAGTCGGGCAACGGCCGCGAAGGCGGTCTGGCCGGCCTGAAGGACTTCATGGAAATGAAGGCGATCAGCGGCCTGCCCGCCTGATCATCCCGATCTCGCAAGAGCCAACAGCAGCCCCCTTCCCGCCCGCGCGGGGAGGGGGTTCTGCTTTGCGAGTGAAACAGACACGCAAACACCGCGCGGGCAGACCCGCCAAATGCCTGGAATTCCAGCGATCGGCGCGGATCAGAGGTCGAGCTTGTACTGCCCCTGCCCGCCGTGGGCGCCATCCTTGGTCGCTCCATCCACCAGCGGTTTGCCATCGAAGCGCTTGGCGGCGGCGGCGGCGATCAGGCGGTCCTGTTCTTGCTCATCGAAGCGTTCCCACCCGTCGCGGCCCAGCTTTTCCAGCGGCCTATAGCGCACCTTGTACTGCATCCGCGCCGAGCCATCGACCCAGTAGCCGAGGTAAACATAGGGCAAGCCCAGTTCGGCCGCGCGGCGGATGTGGTCAAGGATGATGTAAGTGCCAAGCCCCGTCCGGTTGGTCTGGTCCGGTTCGTAGAAGCTGTAGATCATCGACAGCCCGTCGCCCTGCTTGTCGGTCAGGCAGGCCCCGACCAGACGGCCCGGCGTGCCATCAATCGACGGTTCGCGGTATTCGATCACGTAGCTGTCGACCGGCGTGTGCTCCACCATGTCGGCAAAATCGACCTCGTCCATCGTCGCCATACCGCCGCCAGGGTGGCGGGCACCCAGGTAGCGTTGCAGCAGTTCGAACTGCTCCGCCGTGGACCAGGGGCGGCACAGCGTGGCAACAAGGTCGGAATTGCGCTTCAGGTTGCGGCGCTGGGTGGACGAAGGGCGAAATTCCTCTGCCACCACCCGCACGGACACGCAGGCCGTGCAATCAGCGCAGGACGGGCGATAGGCCACCGTCTGGCTGCGGCGGAAGCCGATCCGGCCCAATGCGTCGTTCAGTTCCCCCGCGTGCGGGCCCTTCAGTTCGGTGAACACCTTGCGCTCGCTGCGCCCCGGCAGATAGGGGCACGGGGCGGGGCTGGTGACAAAGAACCGGGGGAAGCGAACGGGAGCCGTCACGGGGCTGGGCAATCCTTCTGTACGACGCGATGCGACCGATATGGACAGCCGGACTCGGCGTTGAAAGAGTTTTAACCACAAATCACGGTTAACCGAGTCTTATTTTGCACAGGCGGACGCAAACCTGCGGCTCCGGCCGTGCAAAACGGGACAGCAGTGGCCGTGTTAGTTAAGTTCGACCTGAGTCACCGCGTAACCAGCCGCCTTGAGGCTGACGACCAGCTCGTCCAGTTGCTCCTTGTCGCGGGCCTCGCACTCGATATCGGTGATCAGGCCCTTGGCTGGCAGCGTGGTGAAGATCCGCTGGTGATAGATTTCGATGATGTTGACGTTGTGCGCGTCAAACAGCCCCATCACCTTAAACAGCGCGCCAGGGCGATCCTGCAAAGTCAGCCGCAGGCGCGCGAGGCGGCCCGACCGGGCCAGATCGCGCAGCAGCACGTTGGCCAGCAGGCGGGTGTCGATGTTGCCACCGGTCAGCACCACGCCAACCTTGCGGCCCGCGAACATCTCGCGGTTGGCCATGACGGCGGCCAGGCCGGCAGCCCCCGCGCCTTCAACCACGGTCTTTTCGATCTGCAGCAACAGCGCCAGCGCGCTTTCCAGCTGGCTTTCGTTGACCAGCACCACGTCGTCGAGCAGGTTGCCCAGCATCCGCGATGTGAAATCGCCCGGCACCTTCACCGCGATCCCTTCGGCCAGGGTATCCCCGCCGCAGCGCAAGTGCTGGTGCTTCAGCTTGTTGTACATCGACGGGAACAGCTTGGCCTGCACGCCGACCAGCTGGATATCCGGGCGGATCGCCCGCGCCGCCACACCCATCCCGGTGGACAGTCCGCCGCCGCCGATCGGGATCGCCAGCGTGTCGATCTCTGGCGCGTCTTCCAGCATTTCCAGCGCGACAGTCCCCTGCCCCGCCGCCACGTGCGGATCGTCGAACGGGTGGACGAACGTCAGGCCCAGTTCGGCTTCCAGCTGGCGGGCATGGGCATAGGCTTCGTCGAACGTTTCGCCATGCAAGACCACCTTGCCGCCCACCGCTTCGGTCTGCATGACCTTCACCGTCGGCGTCGGACGCGGCATGACGATAGTAACCGGCAGCCCCAGCCGGGTGCCGTGATAGGACAGGCCCTGCGCATGGTTACCAGCCGATGCCGCGATCACCCCGCGCTGGAGCCGCTCCGGATCAAGCTGCAGCATCGCGTTGAGCGCACCGCGTTCCTTGTAGGCGGCGGTGAACTGCAGGTTCTCGAACTTCAGCCAGATTTCCGCGCCGGTGATCTGGCTGAGCGTGCGCGAATAGAGCGTGGGCGTGCGCACCACCGCGCCCGCAATTCGCCCCGCCGCCGCGCGTACGTCGTCGATCGTCAGCAGCGAAGCCGCAGTGCCTGCGGCAAGGGGAGCGGGCTTGGTCATATCCCGGCGGCCCTAACGGAAACGGGGTTGGCATGCAAACGGCTTGGGCAGTGACGCTCTTTTGCCACTTATCGTTAAGCGAGAAGGCTTGGCGAATTAACCGTGTTGGTTGAGGTAATCGCGACCTCCAGTGGCTAAACCTGCCGTCCGTTCCCATGGGTCGCACAACCATGAGGAAGCGCCCGGCATGATCAGCAAGCGTCCAGACCCCCTGCTGGCCACCGGCGTTGCGCTGGCGCTGCTAGGCACCCCGGCCACCGCGCAGGCTGGTGCGACCGTGACCGGCCCTGTCACTGCGGAAGTGCTGGAAGAAATCCAGTTCGCCGTGCTGCTCGACATGGATTTCGGACGGATCGCGGTCAACGGCGCGGGCGGCGTGGTCGAACTGGACCCCGGCAGCAACAACCGGATGTGCGACAGCGGCCTGATCTGCACCGGCAGCTTTGCGGTATCGCAGCTGCATCTGACCGGCTCCGACGCCAACGTGCAGGTCAACTTTACCCCGACCTTCACGCTGACCGGCCCCGGCGATCCGATGCTGGTGGAGCCGCAGTTTCCCGGCGGCCCCGGCGCGGTGATCAACCTGACGGGCGGCGCCCGCACGGTGAAGTTCGGCGCGCGGCTGCACATCAATCCGCTGCAGGCGCCCGGCGTCTACAGCGGCGATTTCTCGATCGATCTGGAATACCACTGACGCCAAGGTGGATTTGTCGGCCCGGCCCGATTAACACGCGTGGCATGACCGAACCGAAAAACGTATCGTTCCTGGGCCTGGGCGTAATGGGCGGCGCCATTGCCCGCCATATCGGCAATGCCGGGCACACCCTGACCATCTACAATCGCACGCCTGCGCGCGCGGAAAAGTGGCAGGCGGCCAACCCCGGCCTGACCGTGCGCGTTGCCACCAGCCCCGCCGAAGCAGCCGAGGGCGCGGACGTGGTGCTGACCTGCGTCGGCAACGACGATGACCTGGCGGACGTCGTGCTGGGGCCGACCGGCGTGTTCACCGCGCTGAAGCCCGGCGCGACCTTTATCGACCACACCACCGTGTCCGCACGGATTGCCCGCCAGATCGCCGTCGAAGCGCGCGATCTGGAAGTGCACTGCGTCGACGCGCCCGTCACCGGCGGGCAGGCGGGCGCGGAAAACGGCCAGCTGACCGTGATGTGCGGCGGCCGTGCCGACGCGATCGAGGCGGCCCGCCCGATCATGGAAGCCTATACCAAGCGGATCGTCCACGTCGGCAAGGCCGGGTCCGGTCAGAGCACCAAGATGGTCAACCAGATCGCCTTTTCCGGCATCCTCGCCACCCTGTCGGAAGCACTGCGCTTTGCCGAGGCCGCGCATCTCGATCTCGACAAGGTCTACGAGGCGATTTCCGGCGGTGCCTCGCAAAGCTGGCAGATGGACAACCGCTGGCACACGATGGCCCGCGACGAGTTCGACTTCGGCTTCGCGATTGACTGGATGCGCAAGGATCTGGGCCTGACGCTGGAGGAAGGCCGCTCGCTGGGCGTTTCCCTGCCCGTGACGGCGCTAATCGACCAGTTCTATGCCGAAGTGCAGGCCATGGGCGGCGGGCGGCAGGATACCTCCGCGCTCGTGCGCCGCCTGCCACGCCGGGGGAAAGCGTGATCCGTCTCGCGATCACGAGCGCACTCGCGCTTGCCCTCGCTGCCCCCGCCCAAGCTGACACGCTGATCGATAACGTGGACGGCATGACCCTGGACGCAACGGGCGGGGTTGATCGCTTCACCGGACTGCTGGTGGGCGACGATGGCCGCATCGTGCAAGTGCTGCGCCGGGGTGACAAGCGACCGGGCAAAGTCGATTACTTCGTCGACGGCAAGGGCCAGTTCCTGATGCCGGGGCTGATCGACAGCCACGGCCACGTCATGGGGATCGGGTTTGGCGCGCTGACGCTGGACCTGTCGGAAACGACTTCGCTGGCGCAGGCGCAGGCAAAGATCGCCGCCTATGCTGCCGCGCATCCAGACCGCCCGTGGATTCTGGGGCGCGGCTGGAACCAGGAACTCTGGGGCCTTGGCCGGTTTCCGACCGCTGCCGAACTCGACGCGGTGGTGGGCGACAAGCCGGTCTGGCTGACCCGCGTCGATGGTCATGCCGGCTGGGCAAACAGCAAGGCGCTGGCGGCGGCGGGCATTACCGCACTGACGAAAGACCCGGCGGGCGGCAAGATCGAGCGCGTGGCGACGGGCGGCAAGCCGACCGGTGTACTGGTCGATGCCGCAATGGACCTGGTGGAGAAATTCGTGCCCACCCCGCGCCCCGAAGACCGCGATCTGGCGCTCGCCACGGCGCAGGACCTGCTGCTGGCCCGCGGCGTGACCGCGATGGCCGACATGGGCACTACGATCGAGGACTGGCAAGCCTATCGCCGGGCGGGCGACAACGGCACGCTGCGGCTGCGGATCATGGCCTATGCCGGCGGGACCGAGGCGATGGAACTGATCGGTGGCCCCGGCCCTTCCCCCTGGCTCTATGACGACAAGCTGCGCCTCAATGGCGTGAAGCTCTATGTCGATGGCGCGCTGGGATCGCGCGGGGCGTCGCTCAAGGCGCCCTATGCCGATGCGCCGCACACGCGGGGACTGCGCATCACCAGCGACACCCAGCTGAAAAACCTGATGAGCCGTGCCGCGCTCGACCGGTTCCAGCTTGCGATCCATGCGATTGGCGACGAGGCCAACGCCGGCGTGCTGGCCGCGATCGAGGACATGAGCGCGACCTACACAGGTGACCGACGCTGGCGGATCGAGCATGCGCAGATCGTCGATCCGGCGGATTTCGCGCGGTTCGGCCGGCATGGCATCATTGCCTCGATGCAGCCGGTCCACCAGACCTCCGACCGGCTGATGGCCGAAGCCCGACTGGGGCCGCAGCGCCTGACGGGCGGCTATGCGTGGAAATCGCTGGCCACGACCGGCGCAAAGCTGGCGTTCGGATCGGATGCGCCGGTTGAACTGCCGGACCCGTTTGCGGGCCTCGCCGCCGCGATCACCCGGCAGGGACCGGACGGCCAGCCCTTTGGCGGTTGGCAGCCGCAGGAGCGCCTGACCCGAGAGGAAGCGTTGGCGGCTTATACCATGAACGGCGCTTATGCCGGTTTTGCGGAAGGCCGGTTCGGGCGCCTGGTGCGGGGCGAACGCGCCGACTTCCTGCTGGTTGACCGCGATCCGCTGCTCGCCACCCCGTCCGACTTGCGGGCCACACAAGTGCGGCAGGTCTGGATCAACGGGCGATTGGCCTGGGATGCGGCAACGGCCAAACGCTGAGCGACCTCAAGGAGCAGCGGTTTCCTCGGCCTCGGCCGCGGCCGCTTCGGCGGCGTCCTTGCGCTCGCCCAGCCGCATGATCAGTAGCGAGCCTTCGAACAGCAGCCACATCGGCACCAGCAGCATCAGCTGCGAAACAACGTCCGGCGGCGTGATGACCGCCGCCAGTGCGGTGATCGCCACGATCACATAGCGCCGCGCCGCCGTGAGTTGCTGACGGCTGACGATCCCCGCGCGGTTGAGCAGCAGCAGCAGGACCGGCAGCAGGAAGCTGATTCCGAAGGCCAGGATGAACTGCATCACCAGTGACAGGTAATCCCCCGTCCCCGGCAAGGCTTCCAGGCTGAGCCCGCCCTTGTTGCCTTCAAACGTCAGGAAAAACCGGAACGCGGTGGGCATCACCAGGTAATAGGCCAGCGCCGCCCCGGCGGTGAACAGGATCGGGGTGGCGATCAGGAACGGCAGGAACGCCTTTTTTTCCCGCGCGTAGAGCCCCGGCGCGACGAACGCCCAGAGCTGGTTGGCGATAATCGGAAAGCTGACGAAGAATGCCGCGAACAGCGCCACCTTGATCTCCACGAAGAACGCTTCGTAGAGCTTGGTGTAGATCAGCTTGCCCTCGCCCGCCGGGAAAGCGGCGGTCAGTGGCTTGACCAGAAAGCTGAAGATATCGTCCGCAAAATAGAAGCACACGCAGAACGCCAGCCCCAGCGCCAGGAACGAACGCACCAGCCGAGTCCGCAGCTCGATCAGATGGTCGAGCAGCGGGGCCTGCGTTTCATCGATGTCGCGGACGTTGAAGACCATGTGTGTGCGCTCTCAACGCTGCTCTGCGGGCGGCGGGGCGGCCGGTTCGACCGGCGTGGCCGTGCCAGTGCCGGGATCTGTCCCGACCAGCGCGGTTTCCGCCGAGCCGGGCGGATGCTGCGCCATGATCCGCGCGTTCTGTTCGCGCCACTGCTTTTCCATCTCTTCCAGTTCCGCTTCGCGGATCATGGTTTCGATGCCGGTGCGGAAATGGCCGGAAACGCGCCGCACTTTCGCAATCCAGCGCCCCGCCGTGCGCAGCGCGCGGGGCAGTTCCTTGGGACCGATGACGATGATCGCGATGATCACCGTCAGCAGCATTTCATCCCAGCCGATATCGAACATGGCGTGTCTCCGCCGGAACCGGCGGAATTACTGCGGGTTCGACGGCTTCGACGCGTCGATCACGGTTTCGCTGGCCGGGGCAGCCGGACTGGCGGCGGGCGGCGGAATCTGCTGGGCCGGCGGAGCAGGCGGCTGCTGGGCATTGGCTTCATCGGCCATGCCCTGCTTGAAGCTCTTGATGCCCTTGCCAAAGTCACCCATCATTTCGGAGATGCGGCCACGGCCGAACAGCACCAGCACCACCAGCGCCAGAACGATCAGGTGGGGAAGCGACAGACCCATCGAAACAACTCCTGCAAATCACGGGGCACGGCGACAAGGCGCCTGCCGGTTTACCCCTGCCCGGGTGCATTTAGGCGATGTTGCCCCGCATTGCGAGTCAGTCTGCCGATTCTTCGTCAGGTGAAGCCGCCTGCTCATCCCCGGCCTCCATGGCCGAAGCCAGCGCGTCCTCCACCGGATCGAGCAGCCCGGCAGCGCGCAATTCGTCGATCCCCGGCAGGTCGCGGCGCGATTCAAGCCCGAAGTGAGTCAGGAAATCCGCGGTGGTGGCATAGATCACCGGCCGCCCCGGCACTTCACGCCGCCCGGCAATCCGCACCCAGCCTGCCTCCAGCAACACGTCGAGCGTGCCCTTGGCCGTCTGCACACCGCGAATGCTCTCGATCTCGGCGCGGCTGACCGGCTCGTGATAGGCAACGATTGCCAGCACCTCCGTCGCGGCGCGCGACAGCCGGCGCACGTCCTCCTTCTCGCGCCGCAGCAGGTGCGCCAGATCGGGCGCGGTCTGGAAATGCCAGCGCCCGCCGCGCTCCACCAGGTGAATCCCGCGCCCGTCATAGTGCCGCGCCAGCTCCAGCAGCGCCCCCCGGACATCGGCCCCACCCAGATGCGCGCCAATCGCCTCGGCGCTCATCGGCTCTCCTGCCGCAAACAGCGCGGCCTCCACCGCCCGGACCAGATCATCGGGCGGCGGCGTGGTCATGCCCGGATGCCTTTCAGCAGCAACGGACCAAAAGTTTCCTCCTGACGCAGCTCAGCCTTGCCCAGCCGCGCCAGTTCCAGCGCGGCAACAAAGCTGGACGCCAGCGCCGAGCGCTTGAGGCGCGGGTCCGCATGGGGCGGCAGGAAATCGCGCAGCTCCATCCAGTCCAGGTTTACCCCCAGCAGCGAAGACACCCGCGACAGCGCGGAATCCAGCGTCATCACCATCCGGTCGCGGACCATGTGCACCACGGGCGCGGTGCGCGCCTTGACCTGACCATAGGCCTGGATCAGCGCGAACATGTCGCACTGCCACTTGTGTTTGCGCTCCACCCGCAGTCCCTCGGGTGCGCCGCGCAGGAACACGTCGCGGCCCAGCCGGTCCCGCCCCATCAGCCGCGCCGCCGCATCGCGCATCACCGCCAGCCGTTGCAGCCGCAGATGCAGGCGCAGTGCCAGTTCTTCCGGGCTGGGATCAGGCTGCTCCTCACGCGGGAGCAGCAGCGCCGATTTCAGGTAGGCCAGCCAGGCGGCCATCACCAGATAGTCCGCCGCCAGTTCCAGCCGCAGTTCGGTCGCCCGCTCGATATAGGTGAGATACTGATCGACCAGTTCGAGGATCGAAATCCGCCGCAGATCGACCTTTTGCCGCCGGGCAAGATCGAGCAGCAGGTCGAGCGGCCCTTCCCACCCGTCCAGTTCCAGATAGAGCGCGGCATCATCCGGCGCAGCGGCCGTGCCGACGCCTTGCCAGTCATCGTCCAGCGTGATGGCAGGGCCGTCGATCAACTCGCTCACGCCGCTGCCTCCACCAACCGCAGCAGCGCATCGCGCTTTGCCAGCAATTCAACCTGAATGCCCGATGCCCCGTCCAGCCGGGTCACGGCCAGCGCGCGGTCCAGCCGCTGCGCCGCCGCCGCGCTCATCGCCGGACAGCGCGCGGCGATCCCGGCCATGTCGTCCAGCTTGGCCCAGCAGTTGAGCGCAATGTCGCAGCCTGCCGCCAGCGCCACTTCCGCCCGCTGCGGCACCGTGCCGTCCAGTGCCTGCATATCAAGGTCATCGGTCAGCAGCAGCCCGTCAAACCCGATGCGCTTGCGGATGATCTCCGCCACCACGAACGGTGACTGCGTGGCCGGATGATCCGCATCCCACGCGGTAAAGCGGATATGCCCCGTCATCGCCATCGGCGCATCGGCAAGCGCCTTGAACGGGGCGATATCGCTTTCCAGTTCAGCCGCGCTGGCGGTGACGGTCGGCAATTCCTTGTGACTGTCGGCCATGGCGCGGCCATGCCCCGGCATGTGCTTGATCGTGCCGACCACGCCCGCGCGGGCCAGCCCGTCCAGCACCGCCCGGCCAATCGCCGCCACACGCAGCGGCTCGCTGCCATAGGCGCGATCGCCGATTACATCATGGGCGCCGGGCTGGCGCACATCGAGCACGGGGGCGTGCGTGCAAGTGATGCCGACTTCGGCAAGGTCATGACCCAGCGCCTCGGCATTGGCGCGGGCCGCCTCAATCGCGGAAGCGGGGGCGAGGTCAAACAGCCGGTCGAATGCCGCACCGGCCGGATAGGACAACCATTCCGGCGGTTTCATCCGGGCCACCCGCCCGCCCTCCTGATCGATCGTGATCAGCAGGCGGTCCCGTCCGTGCAAGTCGCGCAAACTGTCGGTCAGCGCGCGCAGCTGGGCGCGGCTTTCGACATTGCGGCCGAACACGATATAGCCCGCCGGGTCCGCGTCCTTGAAAAAGGCGCGCTCGTCAGCGGTCAGGGTCAGACCGGACAGGCCGAAGATAGCGGGCGTCATGGACGATCGATTCGCAGCAACCGGCCGATTTCGCAAGCGCAGGCGCGCACCGGAATGTGCAAAAGCCCCGGCCGGTCGCGCCTTATTTGACCTGGCAGGAAATCCCGGCGGCCTTCAGCTTGCCGCAGAGCGCTTGCGCCGAGGCCGCGTCGGGCGCCACCGCCTGCAGGCGATAGACCGTGCCGATATCGGCATTGCCCGCGATCACGCGGTGCGGCACGCCCGACAGGACGGCCCCGGCCTGGCCGACCAGCTTGGTCCAGCCTGCCTCCGCCGTCGCCTTGGACGAGAACGCGCCAACCTGCACGCCAACCCCGCCACTGGCCGCAGCCGGTGCGCCCGTGGGTGCAGCAGCGGGAGCCGCTGTCTGCGCAGGGACCACCGCCGGCGCGGGCGCCGGGGCAACCGGGGCACCAGCCTCACCGCCCAGTTGCGGCGGGCGGTTCTGCCCTTCGGACACGGCAAAGCTGCTGTCGCCGGTGCCATCGAACGTCTTGCCGCCCGGATCCTGCGGTGCCTCCTTGTAAGGCTGGTCGGGCGCTTCAATCACGCTGCCATCGGCCACCAGATCCGGATCGGGGCCGCGATTGGTGATCCACCAGATGCCGCCGACGATCGCTGCCAGCGCCACCAGCCCCATCAGCACGAACCCGGCAAGCTTGCCGTTAGCGGAATCCTGCGGCTCGTCCCAGTCATCCTCGGGCGATTCCAGCCAGGGCAGGCGCTCTTCCTCTTCGGCCAGGGTCAGCTGCTCGGTTTCGAGCGGCTGATCGTCGTGCTCCTGATCCCCGGTTTCCCAAGGCTGGAGTTCGTCATCCCGGTTCCGATCGTCGGTCGCGCCCATCATTCCTACATTTCCTCCACCGCCTCGACGCCCAGCAGCGCCAGTCCGTTGCGGATCAGTTGCCCGATTTGCGTGGCAAGATAAAGCCTTGCACCAGTAAGGTTAATATCCTGTGCCACGATGAAGCGCTTTTCCGGGCGATCGTTGCCAAGGTTCCAGTAACCATGAAGCGCGGCGGCCAGATCGTAGAGGTAGAAGGCCACTCGGTGCGGCTCCCGCGCGGCGGCGGCGGCTTCGATCAGGCGGGGGAACTGCGCGGCCAGCTTGATCAGGCCCAGCTCCTCCTCGCCCAGCAGTTCCAGATGATCAGCAGACGGGGCCATGCCTTCACCCGCGGCCTTGCGCAGGGTCGAACGGATCCGGGCGTGTGCATACTGCACATAGAACACCGGGTTGTCCTTGCTCGCTTCGACCACCTTGTCGAAGTCGAAGTCCATCTGCGCATCGGGCTTGCGGGTCAGCATGGTAAACCGGACGACATCCTTGCCGACCATTTCGACCACGTCGGCCAGCGTGACGAAATTGCCCGCCCGCTTCGACATCTTGAACGGCTGGCCGCCCTTCATCAGCTGGACCATCTGCACCAGCTTGACCTCGAACGGCGTCGGCTTGCCCTCTGCCCCGGTCATCGCGGCAACCGCGGCCTTGATCCGCTTGACCGTGCCGGCATGGTCCGCGCCCCAGATATCGACCAGCGCATCGGCGCTCTGGGCCTTCTGGAAGTGATAGGCCAGGTCCGCGCCGAAATAGGTCCAGCTGCCGTCCGACTTCTTGATCGGGCGGTCCTGATCGTCGCCGAACTTCGTGGAGCGGAACAGCGGCAGTTCGACCGGTTCCCAGTCTTCGGGGGTCTTGCCCTTGGGCGCTTCCAGATGGCCGTCATAGACCAGATCATGCGCGCGCAGCCACGCTTCGGCCTCGTCCGGCTTGCCCGCGGCCTGCAGTTCAGCCTCGGAACTGAACAGGTCATGATGGATGCCAAGCAGCGCCAGATCGGCCTTGATCATCACCAGCATGGCCGCAACCGCGCGGTTGCGGAACAGCGCCAGCCATTCGCTGTCGGGAGCGGCGGCATACTTGTCGCCAAACTCGCGCGCCAGGTCCTGCCCGACCGGGATCAGGTATTCGCCGGGGTAGAGTCCTTCGGGAATGTCCCCGACGTTCTCGCCCAGCGCCTCGCGGTAGCGAACATGGACAGAGCGCGCGAGCACGTCGACCTGCGCACCGGCATCGTTGACGTAGTATTCGCGGATCACCTTGTGCCCGGCCGCTTCCAGCAGGCTGGCCAGCGCATCGCCCACCACCGCGCCGCGGCAGTGGCCCATGTGCATCGGCCCGGTCGGGTTGGCGGAGACGTATTCGACGTTGACCGTGGTGCCCGCCCCGACGGTGGAGCGGCCATAGTCGTTGCCCAGCGCGGCGATCGTGCGCAGCTCGTCCAGCCAGGCGGCGGCGTTCAGGCGCAGGTTGATGAAGCCCGGCCCGGCAATCTCGGCGGCAGTGACGGACGGGATCTTCGCCAGTTCCGTCACCAGCGCCTCGGCCAGCGCGCGCGGGTTCAGGCCGGCGGGCTTGGCCAGCACCATCGCGGCGTTGGTGGCCAGATCGCCATGGGCGGGATCGCGCGGCGGCTCGACCGCCACGGCGGCGCGGCTGAGCCCGGCAGGCAGCGTGCCTGCGGCTTTCAGCGCATCCAGCGCAGCGGCAACATGGCCCGCAAAGGCCGCGTGAAGAGTGGTCTGCTGTGTCATGGCGCGGCGGTTAGCGGGTTTCGGCCCGCTTGCAAATCCTCCGCGTCAGCGCTCCATCACCGCGTGGCGTTGTAGGTCAGCTGATCCTGCGACAACTGGAAGCCCACCAGCACTTCGAAGGTAGCGCGGGTGACAGCCGCCTTGACCTCGGGCCGCGACAGCGGATCGACCGCCGCATCGGCATCGCCCGCCTTGCGCTTGCGGGTGATCTGTTCGCGGATATCGGCCGGAATCGTCGCCTCGGCCTTGTCGATATAGGCCGAACCCGCCCCGCTGGCCGAAGCGCGTTCCTGCCCATCGGCAAAGTTCAGCGTCACTTCGCCCACGCGCTTGGAAATCACGGCGGTGCCGCCGCGCAGCACGGTGACGAAATAGGGCACGGTCACACTGCGCGCGCCGCGCGTGTCGGTGCGGCGGGCCAGCACGTCGAACGTGGCGGTCGCGTAGACCTTGTCGCCCGAATCGTTGCAGGTGTTGCGCACGTTGGTCAGCGCGGCGACCAGATCGATATTGTCCGCCGTGGTCACACCGGGCGTGCGGAACAGGGTGATATCGCCAGTGTAATCGGGCACCCCAACTGCCGGGCAGGCGGTGCGGACCGCGGTGATGCCCACGCCTTCGTCAACCACGATGTCCCCGGTCCCCCGGCATCCGGCCAGGGCAATGGCAAGAACGGTGGCGGTAGTCAGGCGGGTGCGAAGCTTCATCTATTCGGTCCTTCACGCGGATGCGTGCGCCTGCCCTAGCGGTGCGCGCGGCAAAGCGCTAGTGGGGCGAACATGAACGCGCCCTTTCCAGCTTCCGAAAAGCCCTCCCTCCGCCTGCTGCTGGCCGCCCCGCGCGGCTTTTGCGCCGGGGTCGACCGTGCGATCGAGATTGTCGAGCGCGCGCTCGAACGGTTCGGCAAGCCGGTCTATGTCCGGCACGAAATCGTTCACAACCGCTATGTCGTCGATGGGCTGAAGGCCAAGGGCGCGGTGTTCGTCGAGGAACTGGATCAGGTCCCGGATGGCGCGCAAGTGGTGTTCAGCGCCCACGGCGTGCCCAAGTCGGTCCCTGCCGCCGCCACCGCGCGCGGGCTGGACTGGCTGGATGCCACCTGCCCGCTGGTCAGCAAGGTTCACCGGCAGGCCGAACGCCAGATCGAGGCGGGGCGGCACATCCTGTTCATCGGCCATGAAGGCCACCCCGAAGTGATCGGGACGATGGGACAGGTGCCGGCTGGCAGCATCACGCTGGTTGAAACGGTCGCCGATGTGGCCGGGCTGGACTTTCCCGCCGGCACGCCGCTGGCCTTCCTCACCCAGACCACGCTGTCGGTCGACGACACGGCGGAAATCGTCGCGGCGCTGCAGGCGCGCTTTCCCCAGATCGTGGCGCCCAAGGCCGAGGACATCTGCTATGCCACCTCCAACCGGCAGGCGGCGGTCAAGGCGATCGCCCCGCAGTGCCAGCTGGTGCTGGTGATCGGCGCGCCCAACAGTTCCAATTCGCTGCGGCTGGTTGAAGTGGCCGAACGCTGCGGCGCGCGCGCATATCTGGTTCAGCGCGCGACCGAGATCGACCCGGCGTGGTTCGACGGGGTGGAAACCATGGGCCTGACCGCCGGGGCGTCTGCGCCGGAAACGCTGGTCAACGAAGTGGTCGACCGGATTGCGCAGCTGCGCGATGTTACCGTGGAACAGGTCGTTTCGGCCGAGGAGAACATGGTGTTCAAGCTTCCTCGTCAGCTGCTGGACTGAGCGCGCACCATGGCCGTCTACACTCATCTCGGGGCGGAAACGCTGGCCAGCCTGATCGCCGAATTCGACGTCGGTGAACTGATCAGTGCCAAGGGCATTGCCGAGGGGATTTCCAACAGCAACTGGCTGATCGACACCACCGGCCGCGATGGGGCGGGCGCACGCTTCATCCTGACGATGTATGAATACCGCATCGAGCTGGAGGATCTGCCGTTCTTCCTCTCGCTGCTGGATCATCTGGCCGCAAAGGGCTGCCCGGTGCCGCGCACGATCCATGACCGGTCGGGCCAGCTCTATCGCAAGCTGGGCGACAAGGCGGTGGCGCTGATCGAATTCCTGCCCGGCGTTTCGGTGAGCGAACCCACCCCGGGACAGGCCTGCGCGGTGGGTCAGGCGCTGGCGCAGTTGCACCTCGCCGCCGCTGACTTTCCGCAGGCCCGTGCCAACGGCATGGGTCCGGCCGAATGGCTGCGGCTGGCCGATGCCTGCGGGGCAGCTGGCCTGGCCAGCATCGATGCCGGGTTTGCGGCGCAAGTCGCGCAGGAATTGCCGCAACTGGTCGCGCAGTGGCCCGCCGACCTGCCGCGCGGCGTGATCCATGCGGACCTGTTTCCCGACAACGTGCTGATGCTGGGCGATACGGTCAGCGGGCTGATCGACTTCTATTTCGCCTGCACCGACCTCTTGGCCTATGACGTGGCTGTGACCCACGCCGCGTGGTGCTTTGATGGCACGGGTCGCGATTTCGACCCCGCGATCTCCAGCGCCCTGCTGGCAGGCTATGAAAGCGTCCGCCCGCTCACTCCGGCTGAACGCGCGGCCCTGCCGCTGCTGGCGCGCGGAGCGGCCATGCGTTTTGCCATGACGCGGGCGTGGGACTGGATGAACACGCCGGCAGATGCGCTGGTGATGCGCAAGGACCCGCTGGCCTATGCCCGGCGGCTGGCGTTCTATGGCGATCCGGCCAACGCAGGCGTGTTTGAGCAAGGATGACCGACGCCGCCGGCATGAAACGGGTCGAGGTGTTCACCGACGGCGCGTGCAAGGGTAACCCCGGCCCCGGCGGCTGGGGCGCGGTGCTGCGCATGGGCCCGCATGAAAAGGAACTGTCGGGCAGTGAACCCGGCACCACCAACAACCGCATGGAACTGACCGCGGTGATCGAGGCGCTGGGCGCGCTCAAGCAGCCCTGCGAGGTGCACCTGCACACCGACAGCCGCTATGTGATCGATGGCATCACCAGCTGGATTTTCGGCTGGCAGAAGAACGGCTGGAAAACCGCCGCAAAGAAGCCGGTGCTGAACGCCGACTTGTGGCAAGTCCTGCTGGCCGCCACCCGCCCGCACAAGATCAAGTGGATCTGGGTAAAGGGCCACGCGGGCCATCCCGAGAACGAGCGCGCCGACAAGCTGGCCAGTGACGCGGCAGAGAGTTTGCGGCGGTAAGGCGCGGCGGTCAACCGCCCGGCCTTGGCAGGACGGGCGGCCAAGTCATTTATTCAACCGTCGTGTCAACCACTTCGGCTTCAGGTCCGTTCTTCTTGATCGATTCGATCGCGTTCTTCGCGCTGGCCTTGCTGCTGTAGCCTTCGGTCCAGAAAATCGTTTCCGAATTGTAGCAGAAATAGGCCACGAACTCGCCAGCCTTGTTCTTGCGGATTTCAAAACGGTGGGCCATGCCATCCTCCTTCGCGGGTGATGGCACAGCTTACCGTAAATATCCGGATTCGCTAGCGAAAGCGCGCAGGCGTGTATGGCGCGGGATCAACCGTTCCGGCGGCCTGCCCCAGCAACTGGCGCAGCGCCACCTCGGCAGCTGCCGGAGCGGTCTGAATGCCGAACCCGCCCTGCCCCGCAAACCAGAAGAACCCATCCACCGCCGGATCGAAGCCATAGACGGGTAACCGGTCGGGCGCGAAGCTGCGCAGACCGGCCCACTTGTGCTCGATCCGCTGGATCCGCCAATCGACGACATGCTCGAACCGGTCGATCGCCAGTGCCACGTCCAGTTCCTCCGGCGCGGCATCACAGGGCGGGCTGGGGGTTTCGTCATGCGGGCTGAGCCACAGCTTGCCCGCTTCGGGCTTGAAATAGAACAGCTCGTCGATGCCCAGCACCAGCGGCAGATCGGCCGGCGGGGGCGGTTCCAGCCGCAACTGCGCCACCGTGCGGCGATAGGGCTGGATGCCGATGCGCGGCACCCCGGCCCGTTCTGCCACTTCGTCCGCCCAGGCTCCGGCAGCGTTGACCAGCACCGCGGCGCAAAGCTCGCGCCCGTCCGCCAGCGTGATCCGCCAGTGATCGCCGTCCCGCACCGCACCGGTCAGCCGCGCATGGCACAGCAGCTCGGCCCCGCCGCGCCGCGCTTCGCCCAGCCAGTGCTGGTGCAGCCCCGCCACGTCGATGTCGCAGCAGTCCGGCTCCAGCGCGCCGGCTGCCCATTCGCCATGCAGCCCCGGCAGCCGCAGTTCCAGCGCTCCGCGTTCCAGCCGTTCCACCCGCACGCCCAGCGCGCGGTAGGTGGCGATGAAATTGTCCAGCTCGGCCAGTTCGCTGGTGCGCGCCAGAGTCAGCGCGCCGCGTTCCGTCAGGAATCCGTGCTTGTGCAGGAACGGTCCCGACGCGGTGGTCAGCGGCTGCACCCCCGGCCCGCCATAGCTTTCGGTCCAGAACGCCGCAGACCGCCCGGTGGAATGATAGCCCGGCTGCGCCTCTGCCTCCACCAGCGCGACGCGCCCATGCGCCACCAGTCCGGCGGCAAGCGACGCGCCTGCGATCCCGGCCCCTATGACCGCGAAATCAAACTGCTCGGCCATCGTGGTTACTGCTCCCCGCCCCCGGCAATCCGGTCCAGAAAGGCATCGGCAGCGGCCAGTGCTGGCACCCGCACCGCATCCGCCTCACGCAGCACCTCGTGGTGCGAAGCCGTGCCATAGTTGACCAGCTGCGCGTTCGGCAGCCGCGCCGCCGCGCGGGCGATGGCCCCATAGCCGACCAGCTTGTCGTTGTCGGTCGCCAGGATCAGCACCGGCTGGCGCACGCCTTCCAGCGACCGCCCCGCAAACAGCCCGCGCATCGAGGCATAGGCCCGTTCCACCCAGCCCCAGCTGCCCGGCCCCATCACCAGTTCGGGCCGCGCCTCGCGCCACCACAGTTCATCGGCGTAGCGATCCGCATCGTGGGTCAGCAGGTGGGCGCGCGCCTCCAGCGGTTCGCCGGGCTTCTCGCTCCACTTCCAGGCCGGACGGCGCGGATCGCCCAGTGCCTTCATCAGCCGCGCGGCAGTGTGCATCACCGGATCGGGCAGGACACTGGCAGTAAAGCCAAGCATCGGCGCGGACAGCAGCAATCCGGCGGGATCGAGGCGCCCTTCGGCCACCGCGCGCAGTGCCAGGTGCCCGCCCATCGAGTGGCCGGCCAGTACATGCGGCCCCGGCGTGGCCGCCCGCCAATCGGCCCAGAGCGCGGCCAGATCGTTTACCCAGGTGGCAAAGTCATCGATGTGGCCGGTGACGGCATCGTTGCCGAGCCTCCCTGACCCGGCCTGACCGCGCCAATCCGCCGCCGTGACGTGCCAGCCCAGGCCATGCCAGTGATCCAGCGTTTCCAGATACTTCTCGTAGAAGTCCCCCCGCCCCGGCAGGAACAGGATCGAACCCCTGGCGGCTTCTGGGGCGGTCGGCCAGTCAATCCGGCGGATGACATGGCCATCGGGTGCGGACCAGCGGCTTTCGCGCGCGGAAATCGGGATGGAGCGCCGGTCGAACGGGTCTGTCACGTGGCTAATTCCAGCCTCTTGGGGGTGGTTACTTTTTGGTAAGCCCTGCCCTGTACACCCCCTGATGACCTTGGGGGGCGCAATGCCGGACTTCGAATTTCGTTACCTATTGCTGGGGGGCTTGGCAATCGCGCTGCTGATCGCGGCGATTACCGATATTCGCCGCCGCCAGATCGACAACTGGCTGACGCTGACCATCGCCGCCGGCGCACCGCTGTACTGGTGGGCCAGCGGCATGAGCTTCATGCCCGGCATCGCCTGGCAGCTGGGGCTGGCCGCGCTGACCTTTGCCGTTCTGTTCGCCATGTTCGCGCTGGGCGTGATGGGCGGCGGCGACGTGAAATTGCTGACCGCCGTGGCGCTGTGGATCGCGCCCTTGTGGTTCATGCGGCTGGTGATCGTCATGTCGATCATCGGCGGGCTGCTGACGCTGGCGATGTGGATCCACCACCGCGCCACAAAGCGGACCGGCCGCCTCGCCATTCCCTACGGAGTAGCCATCGCCAGTGCGGGATTGTGGGCCCTGTTTGCCCAGCATCGCGCACTGTTTCACCTACCGGTCAATGCGGCCGGGTTCGGGTGAACCGGATTTTAACCAGTTTGCCCGATTGAGACGTCTGAATGTCGGGATTTTTTCTAGGGGGCTTGCACAGCCATGGATAAGAAGAAGCTGATGCTGCTGCTTGGCGCACTGGTCATTGCGATCGGTACGGCCACGGCTGCGCGGAACCTGCTGACGGGTGGCTCCACCCCCGATGCGGAAGCGGCCCAGCAAGTGCCCAAGGGCCCCAAAGTGCTGGTCGCCCAGCGCGGACTGCCGATCGGCACCATCCTGACGGCGGATTCCGTTTCCTTCCAGCAGTGGCCGAAGGAAATGGTGCAGGACGCCTACTTCCTGGATGGCGAAGCGGACATCAACAAGCTGCTCGGCACGGTCGTGCGCTATCCGATCACCGCCGGCCAGCCGCTGACCCAGGGCGCGCTCGTCGCGCCGGGTGACCGCGGCTTCCTGGCCGCCGCCCTCGGGCCGGGCATGCGGGCCATCACCATTCCCGTTTCGCAGAAGACCGGCGTGGCCGGGTTCGTCTTTCCGGGCGACCATGTCGACCTGATGCTGACCCAGACCGTCAAGGCTACCGACGGCGGGGAATCGCTGAAGACCGCCGAGACGATCCTGCGCAACGTCCGCGTGCTGGCCACCGACCAGTCGACCCAAAGCGAAACCAAGGACAACGGCAAGACCGTGGTCCGCGCGTTCCGTACTGTCACGCTGGAAGTGACGCCCAAGATCGCGGAAAAGATCACCGTCGCCCAGACGCTCGGCACGATCAGCCTCGCCCTGCGCTCCATCGCGGACAACCAGGCCGAACTGGATCGCGCGATTGCCAACGGCAGCGTCAAGGTGCCGGCTGGCGCGACCAAGGAGCAGGAAGAAGCCCTGCTCAAGACCGCGCTGGGCCGTCCCAATGATGGCGGCACCACCTTCGTGACCGGCGGCGACGTGTCGCGCTTCCAGCGCCGCACCGTTCCGCCGACCCGGCTGGAAGCGGCCAAGCAGGTCGCCGAGGCTGCCGTTAACGCCTATGCCGACCGCGCGGGCATGCCGCCCGCCGCAGCCGCCAAGCCCGCCGCTCCGGCCGGACCCGTGGTCCGCGTGACGCGCGGCAAGAACACCGTCGAAGAACAGGTGGGCCGTTAACATGAAGCGCAATTCCATCCCCGCCGTTACCGGCGCCCAGAAAGGCACCCCGATGAAGCGCCTTGCCTCCAACCTCGCCGCAGCCGCCTGCCTGGCCGCGCCGCTGGCCATGCTGCCCGTGGCGGCCCAGGCCCAGTCGGTCAGCCGCCCGGCCAGCGATGTCGTCCTGTCCATCGGGCGCGGCCAGCTGATCACCGTTGGCGGGGCGATGGCCGACGTGTTCGTCGCCAACGACCAGATCGCCGACGTGCAGGTGAAATCGCAGCGCCAGCTCTATGTGTTCGGCAAGGCCGGCGGTGAAACCACCGTCTATGCCAGCAACGCGGCGGGCGACATCATCTGGTCGGCCAACGTCCGCGTCGGCTCCAACATCGAGAGCGTCGACCAGATGCTGCGCCTGGCCATGCCGGACGCCAAGGTCGCCGTTTCGACGATGGGCACCAACACGTTCCTGCTGACCGGCACGGTCGGCGCGCCGGAAGACGCCGCCGAGGCCGAGCGCCTGGTCCAGGCCTATGTCGGCAAGGACGCGAACGTCATTTCGCGCCTGAAGATGTCGACCCCGCTGCAGGTCAACCTGCAGGTCCGGTTCGCGGAAGTCAGCCGGTCGCTGGTGAAGGAATTCAGCAGCAACCTGGCGACGCGCGACCTTACCGGGGGCTTCACCTTCGGGATGTCGCGCGGCCGCACCCCGGGCGTGATCGGCAACATGATCGACACCACGATGTTCCCGCGGCTTGACGCGTCGACCGCGCTGGGTCTGCCGGCCGGGTCGATTGCCCTGCCCTACAACCCGCAGACCGGTCAGTTCATCGTCGGCGGAACGTCCTACACCTTTGCCGGCAACCAGGCGTCCCAGACGGCGCTGGGGCTGGCGGGCAAGCTGTTCGGCATGGACATCCTGGCCGGGCTCGACATGGGCGAAAAGGTCGGCCTGGTCACCACGCTGTCCAATCCGAACCTGACCGCGCTGTCGGGCGAGACGGCCGAATTCCTGGCGGGCGGGGAATACCCGATCCCGATCAGCCAGGGCCTGGGTACGACTTCGGTCGAATACAAGAAATACGGCGTCAGCCTGGCCTATACCCCGTTCGTGCTGGCCAATGGCCGGATCTCGCTGCGGGTCCGCCCGGAAGTGTCCGAACTTTCGAGCCAGGGCGCAATCACCATCAACGGCTTCCAGGTGCCCGCACTGACCGTGCGCCGCGCCGAGACGACCATCGAACTCGGCTCTGGCCAGAGCTTCATGATCGCCGGGCTGATGAGCAACAGCGCGCAGAACACGGTTGAAAAGCTGCCGGGCGCAGGCGACCTGCCGATCCTGGGATCGCTGTTCCGCTCCACCAACTTCCGGCGGGGCGAAACCGAGCTGGTGATCATCGTCACGCCGTACCTGGTCAACCCGGTCGACGCGAACGACATCAAGCTGCCGACCGACGGCTATCAGAGCCCGGACGACATCCAGCGCGTGCTGGGCAACATGGGCAGCGACGGGAAGATGGGCGGCAAGCGCCCCGTGCCCACCGCCGCCCCGGACGCCGTCCAGTCGCCCAAGGTCGGCGACCTGATCGAACCCGCCGCCCCGGCCGCCGTGCCGACCGGCAAGAAGCCCAAGCGCAGCAAGACCCGCACCGCCAGCGCGGATGCCGCCGCTGCCGCCCCCGGCTTTGGCCTGAACTGAGAGAGGTGACCATCATGCGCATTCACTCGACCCGCACGGCCCTTGCCGCCGCGATCACCCTCTCGCTGGGCCTGTCCGCCTGTGGCGGCATTCCCACCAACCGTGGCCTGGAAAGCAACCGCCAGCCGGTGGTCCAGCGCACCAATTACACGCTGGACATCACCGCCGGCCCCGGCGGGCTGTCGCTGCCCGAACAGCGCCGTCTGGCCGGCTGGTTCGAGGCGATGGACCTGCGCTATGGTGATCGGATCGCGATCGACGATCCGCTGAAGAACGCAGCCACCCGCGCCGCGATCGAAGCCGTGGCCGGGCGCTATGGCATGCTGCTGGGCGACGAAGCGCCGGTTACCGCCGGATACGTCAACGCCGGGTCGGTGCGCGTGGTTCTGACCCGCTCCACCGCCAGCGTGCCGAACTGCCCGGACTGGTCCGCCAATTCCGACGCCAACCCGCTGAACGCGACCAATCCGAACTACGGTTGCGCCGTGAACAGCAACCTGGCCGGCATGGTCGCGGATCCGGAACACCTGATCAAGGGCGCGACGGCCAAGGGCCAGACCACGATCATGAGCTCCACCAAGGCCATCGAAACCTATCGCGGGGCCACGCCGACCGGTGAAGGCGGCCTGAAGGCCCAGTCCAGCCAGAGCGGGAAGTAAACCATGAATGCTCCTTGGAAACCCGGCACCCCGGGCAATCGCGACGCTTTCAACGCGTTCATCTGCGACGATGCGGCACTGGACGTCCTGCGCCCGGTCGTGATCGAAATGGGCTGGCAGCCTGAAAAGTGCAACAAGGGCGGCCTGCGCAATGCGGTGCAGTCGCTCTCGATCACCGCCAGCCCGAACATCCTGATGGTCGACCTGTCGGAAAGCGGCGACCCGCTGAGCGATATCAACGCGCTCGCGGAAGTCTGCGAACCGGGCACGGTCGTGATCGCGGTCGGCCAGGTCAACGATGTGCGCCTGTACCGCGACCTGCTGGCCAGCGGCATTCAGGACTACCTGCTGAAGCCGCTCTCGCCGGGTCAGGTGCGCGATGCGCTGGTCAACGCGCAGGCGATCTTCACCGCGCCCAAGAACCAGGACGTGTCCGCCGCCAAGCGGCACATCTCCACCGCGGTGATCGGAACGCGCGGCGGGGTTGGCGCTTCGACGCTCGCCACTTCGCTGGCCTGGCTGTTCAGTGCGGATGACAAGATGCCGACCGCGCTGCTGGACCTCGACGTCCACTTCGGCACCGGCGCGCTGGCGCTGGACCTGGAGCCGGGCCGCGGCCTGACCGACGCGATCGAGAATCCGGGCCGCATCGACGGGCTGTTCATCGAACGCGCGATGATCCGCGCCAACGATCACCTCGCGATCCTCTCCGCCGAGGCGCCGATGAACTCACCGCTGATGACCGACGGCGCGGCCTTCGTGCAGCTGGAGGAGGAATTCCGCCAGGCGTTCGAAATGACCGTGATCGACCTGCCGCGCAACATGCTGATCAATTTCCCGCACCTGCTGGCCGACGTGAACGTCGTCCTGCTGGTCACGGAAATGACGCTGGCATCGGCGCGCGACGCGATCCGCATCCTTTCTTGGCTGAAGGCCAACGCCGCCCACGTCCAGCCGATCGTGATCGCCAACAAGGTGCAGCCGGGCGTGGCCGAAATCAGCAAGGCCGATTTCGAAGCCTCGATCGAACGCAAGATCGGCTTCACCATCCCCTACGACATCAAGGCGGCCTCGAACGCAGCCAAGCTGGGCCAGACCTTCGCCGATGCCAACCGCTCGTCGAAGGCCGGCACCGTCATGCGCGACATTTCCAAGGCCGTGCTGGGCGTGGGCGATGGCGCGGCGGCCGATGAAGTGGTCAAGGCCAAGACCTCGCTGCTGGGCAAGTTCGACCTCAAGTCGCTGCTGCCCAAGAAGGACAAGGCCAAGGCTCCCGCTCCAGCCAACGGCTGAGCGCGGGAACCGGAATGATCTTGGGACTCCCGCGCCGCCGCGGCGGACGGGGTCCCGCTAGGGAAAGCGTGATCCGACGATGAACATGTTCCAGATCCTGCTGATCGGCGTGGGCCTGATGGCATTCATGGTCATCGGCTACATGGCGTTTGCCGGGCCGTCGGCCGCGAAGGAAAGCGCCCGCCGCCTTCAGGCCGTGCGGTTCCGCCATTCGGAAAGCACCACGGACCGGGTCGAGGCGCAGCTGCGCAAGGCCGTGGCCTCGCGCAAGCCGAAGATGCACCAGATTGCCGGTTCGGAATCGCGCATCGCCGCCCTGGCGCTGCGCCTGCACCGCACGGGCAAGGGCTGGACGCTGTCGCAGTATGTCTATGCCTCGGTCGGGCTGGGACTGGCGGTGACAGTGCTGGTCTACCTGAAATCCGGCGCGGCGATGCTGTCGCTGGGGGTGGGCCTGCTGGTCGGCGCGGGGCTACCGCACATGATCGTGGGTCACTTCATCAAGAAGCGCGGCAACGACTTCACCGCCAAGTTCCCCGATGCGATCGAGCTGCTGGTGCGCGGTCTGCGGTCCGGTCTGCCGGTGACTGAAACGCTGGGCGTGGTCTCCACCGAAGTCCCCGGCCCCGTGGGCGAAGAATTCAAGCTGGTGACCGACCGCATCCGCGTCGGCAAGACGATGGAAGACGCGCTGCAGGAAACTGCCGACCGGCTCAACACGCCCGAATTCAGCTTTTTCTGCATCACGCTGGCAATCCAGCGCGAAACCGGCGGCAACCTGGCCGAAACGCTGTCGAACCTCGCCGATGTGCTGCGCAAACGCGCGCAGATGAAGCTGAAGATCAAGGCGATGAGCTCGGAATCGAAAGCATCCGCGATCATCGTCGGCTCGCTGCCGTTCATCGTGTTCGGGCTCGTCTACTGGATGAATCCGACTTACCTGGGCGGGTTCTTCACCGATGACCGCCTGATCGTGACGGGCCTGGGTGGCCTGACGTGGATGGGCATCGGCGTGTTCATCATGGCCCAGATGGTCAACTTCGAAATCTGAGCGAGGGACAGGAACAACCGCTATGAACACCCCGCCCGGACCAACACTGCTTGGCGTCGACGTCATCTGGGTCGGCTCGATCCTTGCCGGACTTGCCGCAATGGCCGTGATGTTCGCGATCTATACCGCGGTCACCATTCGCGATCCGATGCAGAAGCGCGTCAAGTCGCTCAACGAGCGGCGCGAACAGCTGAAGGCCGGGATCATCACTCCGGCGACCAAGAAGCGCGCCAAGCTGGTGCGCAAGAACGAAACCACCGACAAGATGCGGGACACGCTGTCCTCGCTGAAGGTGCTGCAGCAAAGCCAGCTGGAAACGATCCAGCAGAAGCTGGCACAGGCCGGGATCCGCAAGAAGGAACTGGGCGTCGCGATCATCTTCGCGCGGATGGTGCTGCCGATCGTGCTGGGCGGGATCGCCGCCTTCATGATCTATGGCATCAACTATTTCCCCGCCTGGGGCGGGATGAAGCGCGTGATGGGCTTCGCCGCCGCCGTCGGCCTTGGTTACAAGGGGCCGGAACTGGTTCTGCAGAACATGATCGCCAAGCGCACCGACGCGATCCGCAAGGGCCTGCCCGATGCGCTCGACCTGCTGGTGATCTGCGCCGAGGCCGGTCTGACCGTGGACGCCGCGTTCAACCGCGTCGCCAAGGAACTGGGCCGCGCCTATCCAGAACTCGGCGATGAATTCGCGCTCACCGCGATCGAGCTGTCGTTCCTGACCGAGCGCCGGCAGGCGTTCGAGAACCTGGCCTACCGCGTCGACCTGGAAGCGGTGAAGGGCGTGACCACGACCATGGTCCAGACCGAGCGTTATGGTACGCCGCTGGCCTCCGCGCTGCGGGTGCTGTCGGCCGAATTCCGCAACGAGCGCATGATGCGCGCCGAGGAGAAGGCCGCGCGCCTTCCCGCGATCATGACCGTGCCGCTGATCCTGTTCATTCTGCCGGTGCTGTTCATCGTGATCCTTGGCCCGGCCGCCTGCTCCATCGCCGACGCCTTTTCGAAGGACTAAGCGCCGAGCCCTTACACCAGCAGAAAGGCCGCCGCGGGACATCTCCACGGCGGCCTTTCTCATTGCAGCCCGTAAGATGCGATGGGTCAGCCCGGCACGATCTCGTTCTCGATCGCCCCGAAGATGGTGTGGCCGCGCGCGTCCTTCATCTCGATCCGGACCACATCGCCATGCCGCAGGAACGGGGTCGACGCCGCCCCGGTGGCGATGGTTTCGATCATCCGCTGCTCGGCAATGCAGGAATAGCCCCGCCCGCCCGCGCTGACCGGACGGCCGGGGGAACCGTCAGGATCGCGGTTGGACACCGTGCCCGACCCGATGATTGATCCTGCCCCGATCCGCCGCGTCTTGGCCAGATGGGCAATCAGGGTGCCGAAATCGAACGTGCATTCCTCGCCCGCCTCGGCCCGGCCAAACGGCTGACCGTTCAGGTCCACTGCCAGCACGCCGTGCAGCCGCCCGCCGTCCCACGCCGCGCCCAGCGCGTCGGGCGTGGCGAACACCGGTGAGAAGTGCGTTGCGGGCTTGGACTGAACGAAGCCAAAGCCCTTGGCCAGCTCATCAGGGATCAGGTTGCGCAGGGACACGTCGTTGACCAGTCCGATCAGCCGCACATGCGCCAGCGCCTCGGCCGGGCTCACCCCTTGGGGGACGTCGCCGGTGACGACGCAGATTTCCGCTTCCATGTCGCAGCCCCACGCCTCGTCCACCAGCGTGACGGGTGCCCTGGCGCCGCGCAGATCGTCGCTGCCGCCCTGATACATCAGGGGATCGTGCCAGAAGCTTTCCGGCAGTTCCGCCCCACGCGCCTTGCGCACCAGCTCGACATGATTGACGTATGCCGAACCGTCCGCCCACTGGTAGGCGCGCGGCAATGGCGCCAGCGCGTGGCGCTCGTGAAACCGCTCACGCGGGATCGCGCCATGTTCGAGGTCGGTCGCCAGCGCGCGCAACAGCGGTTCGTACCGATCCCAGTCATCCAGCGCGGCCTGCAGGGTGGGCACCAGATGGTCCGCATCGGCATACCAGGCCAGATCGTGCGAAACGACGACCAGCCGCCCATCCCGACCATGTCCTTCGCGTGCGGGCAGGGTTGCAAGTTTCATCGCTCAATCGTCCTTCTTGCCGGGGGTCATGCTTTCCAGCTTGTGCACCTGATCGTTGATCCGGGCCAGCACAGCCTTGAAATCGCGGCGTTCCTGCGCGCTCAGCACGGCGAACAGCTGCTTTTCCATGCCCAGCGCCAGCGGCATGATTTCGGCATGCATGGCCTTGCCCGCCGCCGTCAGTTCCAGATGGTGCGAACGGCCATCGCGGTCATTCGGGCTGCGCGCGGCAAGCCCCCGGTCCTCCAGCACCTTGCACGCGCGGTTGACCGCCACCTTGTCCATCCGGGTGGCCCCGACCAGATCGCGCTGGGTCAGCGCCCCGGCATCGCCCAGCACCGCCATCACCCGCCATTCGGGAATTTTCAGGCCAAAGCGCTCGCGATATTTGCCCGCCACCAGATCCGACACCGCATTGGTGGTGACGGACATCAGGTAGGGCAGGAAATCAGACAGACGGGATGATCGGGCAGGCATGGCAAACTGGTTCCTGTTGCAACCAGATGGCTACGCCCTGCCGCAGCAAAGCGCAACGGGAAACGCGCGGACTCAGGCTGGTTTGACCCGATCGGGCGCCGCAGCCGCCACGGCGGGCAGAGCGTTCAGTTCGGCATCGATCCGCACCAGCCGGGGATAGGCGTCGACCGGCACGCCGAAACGACGGGCGCTGAACATCTGCGGCACCAGGCAGACATCGGCAAGGTCGGGCGCACTGCCACCCAGCAGCCCCGATTCCGGCGCGGATGCTTCCAGCGCTGCCAGCCCGTCACCCAGCCAGCGCTGCAGCCAGCCGTCAATCGCCGCCTTGTCCTGCCCCATCTCGTGGCGCAAGTATTGCTGCACGCGCAGGTTCTGCAACGGATGGACTTCCGCCGCGATGGTCAGCGCCCGCGCCCAGGTCAGCGCCCGCACCGCCGGATCGGCGGGCAACAGACGCGGTTCGGGAAAGCGGGCATCCAGATAGTCGATGATCGCCAGCGACTGGCTGATCCGGTGCCCGTCAATCTCCAGCAGCGGGATCAGCCCCAGCGGGTTGAGCGCGCGATAATCGTCCCCGCGCTGGTCTCCGGCGACGAGATCCACCTCCACCGCACGATAGGCCACGCCCTTCAGGTTCAGCGCGATCCGCACGCGATAGGCGGCAGAGGACCGCCAGTAATCGTGCAGCACGACTTCGTCCGCCATCACAACACCCTTCCTGCAACCGCATGCAACCTGGCCCGCAAGACCGGATCGCGCTGCGCCGGGGCGGTCATGACCGCGTTGTCCAGTGCCGTATCGATCGGGCTGGCGCTGCGCTGCGCGGGCAGTGACGCGGCAAAGCGGCGCACCACCCGATGCGCCAGCGCGACGTTGCGGTGCATCACCGCCAGCACATCCTCCACGCTCACCGCCTCGCCCTCGCGCCAGCTGTCATAGTCCGTCACCATGGCCAGCAGCCCATAGGGCAGCTCCGCTTCGCGGGCGAGGCGCGCTTCGGGCATGGCGGTCATCCCGATCACGTCCGCGCCCCAGGTCCGGTACATCCGGCTTTCCGCGCGGGTCGAGAATTGCGGCCCCTCCATCGCCAGATAGCAGCCGCTCCGGTGCACCATTCCGCCTTCGCCCTCGGCCGCATCGGCCAGCCCGGCCGACAGGCGCGGACAGACCGGATCGGCCATGCTGACATGCGCGACGATGCCTGCTTCGAAGAAGCTGTTTTCCCGGCTGCTGGTGCGGTCGATGAACTGGTCCACCGCCACGAAATGGCCCGGCTTCATCGCCTCGTTCAACGAGCCGATGGCCGACAGCGCGATCACGTCGGTCACGCCGCAGCGTTTCAGCACATCGATGTTGGCGCGGTAGTTGACCAGCGCGGGCGGAGTCCGGTGCCCCGGTCCGTGGCGCGGCAGGAAGGTAAAGCGTACCCCGGCCAGCGTCCCGGTCGTCACCGGCGCGGAAGGCGCGCCGAACGGGCTGGAAACATCTATCTCCTGCGCATCGTCCAGCCCGATCCCGGCCGCCAGCCCGGACCCGCCGATCACGCCGATATGCCAGGGCGCGCTCATTGATGCGCCAGGATGCCTGCCATGATGAAGTCGATGCAATGCTCGCGGTACGCTTCGCGCAACTCGTCGGTCAGCGTGTCGGTATCGAAGCAGTGCTTGAGCACCAGCCGGGCGGAAAAGAACCGGTCGGCCGCGCCGGTGGCGGTGAAATAGAACAGCTGCGGGTTCACGTTGCGGAATACACCCTGCTTCACCCCGTCCTTGATCAGGCGGTCATAGGCGCGGTGCAGCGGCATGAGGTAGGCATTGGCGATCCGCTGCGCTTCCTCGTCATCGCTTTCGCGCACCAGCCGCATCAGCAGCCGGTTGAGGTAGGGCGTCTTGAAGAACGTATCGACCATCGCCCCGATGTGCCGCCGCAGCCGGGCATCGGGTGCCATGTCCTTGGCCATCAGCGCATCGACCGAGGTGACGATATCCGCCATGTCCCGATCCAGCAGGGCGCGCATCAGTCCGGCCTTGTTGCCGAAGTAATACTTCACCAGCGCCGAATTGAGCCCGGAGCGCAGCGACAGTTCCGACAGCGAGATATCCACGATGTCGCCCTCGCGCATGATGTCCGATGCGGTCTGCAACAGCAGCTCGCGGGCACCTGCGCCGGCCTCGCCGTCGGTCTTGTGCGCGCTGTCGGTCATTCGTACGGCGGCTCCTCACCCCACCACGGGTAAAAGTCGGGCATATCGGCAGAAACCCGGCCAGGGAAGGCGGGCGGCCGCTTCTCCAGGAAGCTTTGCACACCTTCCTTCGCGTCAACCCCCTTCGACAGGCGATAGATCGCGCGGCTGTCCACCTTGTGCGCTTCCATGGGGTGCGCGCCGGGCGGGATGCGCCACAGCATCGCGCGGGTCATCGCCACCGACACGGCCGAGGTGTTGTCGGCAATTTCCCGCGCCAGCCCGCGCGCCGCATCCAGCAGTTCGCCCTGCGGATGGACTGAACGCACCAACCCGCCGCGCAGCGCTTCCTGAGCGTCGAAAATGCGCCCCGTCATGCACCATTCCAGCGCCTGGCTGGTGCCGACAAGGCGCGGCAGGAACCAGCTGGAGCAGGCTTCCGGCACGATCCCGCGCCGTGCGAAGACAAACCCATAGCGCGCATTTTCCGAGGCAAGCCGGATGTCCATCGGCAGCTGCATGGTGATGCCCACGCCCACGGCCACGCCATTGCACGCGCCGATCAGCGGCTTCTTCGACTGATAGAGCCGCAGCGTCAGCAACCCGCCGCCATCGCGCACGCGCGGATCGGACAGGTCCTCTACCGCCTCGCCGCTGGCGAACACCGCGCGGCCGTCCTCGGGCGTCAGATCGGCACCGGCGCAATAGGCGCGGTCCCCTGCCCCGGTGAAAATCACCGCCCGCACGCTGTCATCGGCGTCGGTACGGTCCATGGCGTCGTTGATTTCCGCCATCATCGTGCCGGTGAAGGCATTGAGCTTTTCCGGCCGGTTGAGCGTCAGCGTGGCGATCCCCTCGCTGATGTCGAGGCTGATCTGCGAATAACCCATTGCCTTCTCCCAGTCATGTTGCCTGCGCGCCCGCTTGGCCGGGCATCGTCAGGTTCCCCGTCCGGACTCCGGCAGAGCGGCGTCCGGACGGGCCAGTTTCCCGCTTAGCGCGGGGTCATGCGAATGCCGCCGTCGAGGCGCACGTCCTCGCCGTTGAAATAGCCGTTCTCGATCATGCACATGGCGAGGTTGGCATATTCCGCCGGGTTGCCCAGGCGCTTGGGGTTGAGCACCGAAGCGCCCAGCGCATCGCGCACGTTCTGCGGCGCACCGGCCAGCAGCGGGGTATCGAAGATGCCCGGCAGGATGGTGTTGACACGGATGTTCTCGCTGGCGAGGTCGCGGGCGATCGGCAGGGTCATGCCAACCACGCCGCCCTTCGAGGCGGAGTAGGCAGCCTGGCCCATCTGGCCGTCTTCGGCAGCGACCGAGGCGGTGTTGACGATAGCGCCGCGATCGCCGTCTTCCTGCGGCTCCAGCGTCATCATGCCGGCGGCCGACTTGGCGATGCAGCGGAACGTGCCGACCAGGTTGATCTGGACGATCCAGTTGAACGCATCGAGCGGGAAGTGCTTAATCGAACCGTCCTCCTTGCTGCGGCTAGCGGTCTTGATCGCGTTGCCGGTGCCGGCGCAGTTGACCAGAATGCGCTCCTGCCCGTGGGCTTCGCGCGCCTTGGCGAACGCGGCATCGACGCTGGCGTCGTCGGTCACGTTGCATTCGCAGAACACACCGCCGATTTCAGCGGCAACGGCTTTGCCCTTTTCTTCCTGCAGATCGAAAATGGCGACCTTCACGCCCTTGGCGGCCAGCGCGCGGGCCGTGGCGGCGCCAAGGCCGGAAGCACCACCGGTAACGACGGCGGCAACAGTGTTGTCGAGCTTCATGTTTGGTATCCTCTTGGATGGAAGGGAATGCAGCCCCCGCACACGGCAGGGGCTGCCGGATGCGTTCAGACCATTTCGACGATCGTGACGTTGGCGACGCCGCCACCTTCGCACATCGTTTGCAGACCATACTTGCCGCCGCGCGCCTTGAGGGCGTTGAGCAGGGTCGACATCAGCTTGGTGCCCGAAGCCCCCAGCGGATGGCCCAGCGCGATCGCGCCGCCGTTGACGTTCAGCTTGTCCGGGTCCGCGCCGGTGTGCTTGAGCCAGGCCATCGGGACCGAAGCGAACGCTTCGTTCACTTCATAGAGGTCGATGTCCCCGATCTTGAGGCCGGCCTTGGCTAGCGCCTTGTCGGTGGCGAACAGGGGTTCTTCCAGCATGATAACCGGATCGCCCGCGGTCACCGTCAGCGTGTGAATGCGGGCCAGCGGGGTCAGGTTGTAACGCTTGAGCGCCGCTTCCGACACCACCAGCGCGGCCGACGAACCATCACAGATCTGGCTGGAGCTGGCCGCCGTCAGCGCGCCGCCTTCGGACAGCAGCTTGACGCCCGAAATGCTTTCCAGCGTCGCGTCGAAACGGATGCCTTCGTCCTGGGTGTGCATGGCCGGGCCATCGGGCGTCTCGATCTCGATCGGCACGATTTCGTTGGCGAACGCGCCTGCGTTGGTGGCGGCAATCGCGCGCTGGTGGCTGGTCAGGGCGAAGCGGTCGAGATCGTCCTTGGTAAAGCCGTGCTTTTTGACGATCATTTCGGCGCCCATGAACTGGGACCACATCACGCCGGGATACTTCGCTTCGAGGCCCGGCGACTTGTACGTGCCCAGCCCTTCCTTGGCGTGGAACATCGCGCTGGTGCCCATCGGCACGCGGGTCATACTTTCGACGCCCGCCGCGATCACCACATCCATCGTGCCCGACATCACCGCCTGCGCGGCGAACTGGATCGCCTGCTGCGAGGAACCGCACTGGCGGTCGATCGTCACCGCCGGGGTCGACTGCGGCAGCCGCTTCGACGCGAGCACGGCATTGCGGCCGACCTGCCCGGCCTGTTGCCCCGCCTGCGTGACGCAGCCCATGATCACGTCCTCGATCCCCGCCGGGTCCACCCCCGTGCGGCCAACCAGCGCATCGAGCGCGGCGGCAGCCAGATCGACCGGATGGACCCCCGCCAGACGGCCCCCACGGCGACCACCGGCCGTGCGCACTGCATCAACGATATAGGCTGTCGCCATGTTCCGACTCCTTCTCCGAAAGCAATTTAATCGATCGATTAAAGGTCCGGGCGACGAGCGTCAAGCGGGACTGCCAACAGGCGGACAATCGCGCCGCCGCAGCAGCGCTGTTGCAGAAACGACACAGCAATGCCGTAAATCCGCCATTCAGGAAATCCTGATTTGCAACCCACCCGCACGTGCAACAATGTGTCGCCATTGGGCTTTTATCCGAAAGTCCTTGGGTTGCTCGCGAACGGACTGGTTCCCCGCAACTCCTTTCCAGACTTTTCCCGTGCATAGCGGGCTGAAGATCAAGGGGCTTAAAAGTATGAAGTTTATCCGGAAGTCTGCGCTCAACAGCGCGACCTGCCTGTCCAGCGCGGCGCTTGCCGTGGCGCTGTTCGGCCTTGGCACCACCGGCACCGCCTTTGCGCAGGAAGCCGCTGCCGATGCCGCCGCATGCGAAGACACCAACAACAACGGCGTGTGCGATTCGGAAGAAACCACGCAGATCGTCGTCACCGGTTCGCGCATCGCCCGCCCGACGCTGAGCTCGCCCGTGCCGCTGACTTCCGTCAACGTGGCCGAGCTGACCGACACCGGCGACGTTTCGCTGGGTGACGCGCTCAACGACCTGCCGTCGCTGCGCTCGACCTTCAGCCAGGGCAACTCGACCCGCTTCATCGGCACCTCGGGCCTCAACATCCTCGACCTGCGCGGCCTCGGCATTTCGCGCACGCTGGTGCTGGTCAACGGCAAACGCCACATCACCGCGCTGCCGGGTGACTATCTGGTTGACGTGAACACCATCCCGGTCGACCTGCTGTAACGCGTCGACGTGGTGACCGGCGGTAACTCGGCCGTGTACGGGTCGGACGCCGTGGCCGGCGTCGTCAACTTCGTGCTGAAGCGCAGCTTCGAGGGCCTCTCGCTGCGCGGCCAGGGCGGTATCTCGTCGCGCGGGGACCGTGGCAGCTACTTCGTGGCCGGCACCTGGGGCAAGAACTTCGCCGATGGCCGCGGCAACATCGCCGTTTCGGCCGAATATGCCCGCCAGGAAGAAGTGCGCTTCCTGTCGCGCGATTATCTGACCGGCGCCCTCTCGGGCCGCTGCCAGTTCCAGACGGTCGAACCGACCGCGGGTGAGCCCAACGGCACCGACGGCATCTTCGATACCGCCTTCGAATGCGGCGTGAAGAACGGCTCGATCTCGGACGGCGGCACGATCGGCCGCGTCGGCGTGGGCCAGTACCTGCGCTTCAACGACGCGGGCCGCCTCTATGTTGACGTGCCGGAAGGCAATTACGAACTCGGTGGTTCGACCAACATCAAGGGCGGCAACGGTTCGACCCTGCGCAACACCGGGCAGATGCTGCCCAAGGGTGAGCGCATGGCCTTCAACCTGCTGACCCACTTCGACGTGTCGGAAGCGTTCCGTCCGTTCCTCGAAGCCAAGTACGTGCGCACCCGCGCCAATCAGGAAGGCCAGCCGACGTTCATTGCCTCGGCCACCTTCAACCCGACCTGGTATTGCGACAACGGCTTCATCACCGCTGCCAACCGCGCAACGCTGGTCGCCAACGGCGTCTGCACGACCGGTGCGACCAATGCGGGCACGTTCCCGCTGTCGCGCTTCAACGTTGACCTGGGCGGCCGTGGCGAAACCCACACTCGCGAAACCTATCGCATCGTCGGCGGTGCTGAAGGCACGTTCAACGATGACTGGAGCTACGAACTCTCGCTGAACTACGGCGAACTGAAGACCAAGATGAACGCGATCAACGTCGCGCGCATCCGCAATGACGCCGGCACCGCGCCGGACGGCATGGCGCTGGCGGTCGATGCCGTGCTGGCCCCGGTCGGCTTCGCCGGCAGCAACTTCGTGCTCAACGGCGATGGGCAGAAGGTGATCTGTCGCGTCAATGCGGTCACCAACACCCGCACGGACTGCGTGCCGCTGAACCTGTTCGGCTATGGCCAGTCGACCGAAGCGGCCCGCGCGTTCTCCAACGGCACCGCGACCCGCAACGAAAAGGCGACCCAGTTCGTCGCTTCGGGCAGCGTCAGCGGCGACCTGTCGCAGCTGTTCGAACTGCCGGGCGGCCCGATCAGCTTCGCGCTGGGCGGCGAATATCGCGAAGAAACCGCGTTCAGCGATTACGACACCGCCTCCAAGAACGGCGCGTTCTTCTTCAACCGCTTCTCCACCTTCGCGCCGCCGAAGCTGACGGTGAAGGAAGCGTTTGGCGAAGTCAGCATCCCGCTGCTGCGCGAAATGCCGCTGGCCCATGAACTGACCGTCAGCGGCGCTGGCCGCGTGTCGGACTACAACACCGCAGCCGGCACCGTCTGGGCGTGGAACGTTCAGGGCATCTATGCGCCGATCCCGGATGTGCGGTTCCGCGCCGCCTACGCGACCTCGGTCCGCGCCCCGACGCAGAGCGACCTGTTCTCCCCGCAAACGCAGAACTTCGCGCAGCTGGGCGATCCGTGCGACACGATCAACATCTCCAGCAACCCGAACCGGGCCGCAAACTGCGCAGCAGCCGGCGTGCCGACCACGTTCAACGCCGCCACGGTGGCTGCGTGCACCGGCAGCTCGGTTCCGGCCGACCAGCGTGAGCTGGGCGATCCCTGGGTGAACTGCACCGCGCGGACTTCGTCGACCGGCTTCGTTTCGGGCGGCAACCCCACCCTGGTGCAGGAACGCGGCAAGAGCCTTACCCTGGGTCTGGTGCTGGAGCCCCGGTTCATTCCGGGCCTGAACCTGACGGTCGACTACTATCGCATCAAGGTGACGAACCTGATCGCCGCCCTGGGCGCCCAGACCATCGTCAACCTGTGCTATGACAGCGCAACGGGCATCAACAACCCGTTCTGCGCGACCGTGAACCGCGATGCGGCCACCGGCCTGTTCGTGCAGCCGGCGGTGATCTCGGGCGGGGTCAACTTTGCCAAGCAGGAAACGCGCGGCATCGACCTTGACCTGAGCTATCGCAAGACCTTCGACAACGGCCAGAAGCTGACCGTGCGTGCGATCGCCACCCGCGTGACCATGCTGGACAACTACACCGATCCCACCAACCCGACTGTGCCGAACCGTCAGCTGGGCGAACTGGGTGACCCGCTGTGGGCTGCCAACTTCTCGGTCGCCTATGACTTCGGCGCGGTCGATGTCGGCTATTCGGTGCGCTACATCGGCAAGCAGGCGATCGGCGCCTGGGAAGCCCAGCACCAGTACACGGGCCTGTGCCCCTCGACCGGTGCGGGCCGTGGCCTGACCGGCCTGTCGGGCCGCAGCTGCACCCCCGGCCAGCTGGCCACGCTGGATCCGCAGAACCTCGATCAGTTCCCGGAAGTCTACTATCCGGGCCGCATCTATCACAACATGCGGATCAACTACGAGCTGCCCGACAAGAAGTTCAACTTCTATGTCGGCATCGACAACCTGACCGACGTGAAGCCGCCGTTCGGCCTGCTGGGCACTGCCAGCGGCGATCCGTACGACACCTTCGGTCGCTATGTGTACGCCGGGTTCAAGGCGAACTTCTAAGTTCGCCGCCCCAGCGCGGGACACATGAAAAGGGCGGCGTGGCACCAGCCACGCCGCCCTTTCTCTTTGGTCCTGGCGGTTGAACCGGATCAGGCCACGCTGATGTTCAGCGCGCCGTCGCCCTCGTCGATCTTCACGGTGCTGCCATCGGGAATTTCCCCGCCCAGCAGCTTTTCCGCCAGTGGATCCTGCAAGTAGAGCTGCACCGCCCGCTTGAGCGGCCGCGCGCCATAGACCGGATCGTAACCGACCCGGCCCAGCCACCGCTTGGCGGCATCGGTCAGGTCCAGCACGATCTTGCGGTCCTTCAGCAGCTTGGCGACCCGGCCGACCTGGATATCGACGATCGGGGCCATATGCTCCTGGCCCAGGCGGTGGAACAGGATGATCTCGTCCAGCCGGTTCAGGAATTCGGGGCGGAAATGCCCGCGCACGACTTCCATCACCTGCGGCTCGACCATTTCCACGCTCTGCCCTTCTTCCAGGTTCGCCAGATACTGGCTGCCCAGGTTGCTGGTCAGGATGATCAGCGTGTTGGTGAAATCCACCACCCGGCCCTGCCCGTCGGTCAGACGGCCATCGTCCAGCACTTGCAGCAGCACGTTGAATACGTCGCTGTGCGCCTTCTCGACCTCGTCGAACAGCACGACCTGATAGGGCCGCCGCCGCACCGCCTCGGTCAGGACGCCGCCCTCGTCATAGCCGACATAGCCCGGAGGCGCGCCGATCAGGCGGCTGACAGAGTGCTTCTCCATGAACTCGCTCATGTCGATGCGGACCATCGCGGTATCGTCGTCGAACAGGAAGCCTGCCAGCGCCTTGGTCAGTTCGGTCTTGCCGACGCCCGTCGGGCCAAGGAACAGGAAGCTGCCGAGCGGCCGGTTCGGATCCTGCAGACCGGCGCGCGCGCGGCGCACCGCCTTCGACACGGCCACGACCGCGTCCTGCTGGCCGATCACGCGCTGGCCGATCACCTGCTCCATCTTGAGCAGCTTTTCGCGCTCGCCCTCCATCATCCGGTCGACCGGCACACCGGTCCACCGGCTGACCACGGCGGCGATGTCGTCAGCGGTGACTTCCTCGCGCAGCAAGGCATTTTCAGCCTGGCCCTGGGCTTCGGCGAGCTGGCGTTCCAGTTCCGGAATGCGCCCGTAAGACAGCTCGCCCGCCTTCGCGAGGTCGCCCGCTCGCTGCGCCTGTTCCAGCTCAAGCCGCGCGGCATCCAGCGCTTCCTTGATCTTGCCCTCGGCGGCGATCTTGTCACGCTCGTTCTGCCAGCGCGTGGTCAGTTCGGCCGACTGCTGCTCCAGGTTGGCCAGTTCCTCGCGCAGGGCGGCCAGACGGTCCTTCGATGCCTGGTCGGTCTCCTTGGCGAGCGCCATCTCCTCGATCTTCAGCTGGATGATCCGGCGATCGAGCACCTCGATTTCCTCGGGCTTGCTTTCCACTTCCATGCGGATGCGGCTGGCAGCCTCGTCCATCAGGTCGATCGCCTTGTCGGGCAGGAACCGGTCCGCGATGTAGCGGTTCGACAGCGTCGCCGCCGCGACAATCGCGTTGTCCGCGATCCGCACGCCGTGGTGCAGCTCGTAGCGGTCCTTGAGCCCCCGCAGGATCGAGATCGTGTCCTCGACCGTGGGTTCGCCCACGAACACCGGCTGGAACCGGCGTTGCAGCGCAGGGTCCTTCTCGACGTGCTTCTGGTATTCATCCAGCGTGGTCGCGCCGATGCAGTGCAGTTCGCCGCGCGCGAGTGCAGGCTTGAGCAGGTTGGACGCATCCATCGCGCCCTCGCCCTTGCCCGCCCCGATCAGGGTGTGCATCTCGTCAATGAACAGGATGATCTCGCCCTCGGCGCCCTTCACTTCGTCGAGCACGGCCTTCAGCCGCTCCTCGAACTCGCCGCGATACTTCGCCCCCGCGATCAGCGCCCCCATGTCGAGGCTCATCAGGCGGCGGTCCTTCAGGCTGTCGGGCACGTCGCCGTTGGCGATGCGCAGCGCCAGCCCTTCCGCAATCGCGGTCTTGCCGACGCCGGGCTCGCCGATCAGCGCCGGGTTGTTCTTGGTCCGCCGGGCGAGGATCTGCACCGTCCGGCGGATTTCCTCGTCGCGGCCGATCACCGGGTCCAGCTTGCCATCGCGCGCGGCCTGGGTCAGATCGCGGGCATACTTCTTCATCGCGTCATAGGCATTTTCGGCGCTGGCATTGTCTGCGCTGCGCCCGCCGGTGACTTCCTGAATCGCGGTTTCCAGCGCCCGCGGATCGACGTTCGCGGCCTTCAGCGCCTGGCCCGCCGGGTTGGTCAACCCCAGCGCCAGCGCCTGCAGGATGCGCTGCACGGCAACATAGCTGTCGCCCGCCTTGGCCGAGAGCTGCTCGGCCTGGTCAAGCATCCGCACCGTGTCGTTGTCGAGCCCCGGCGTCTGCTGCGCGCCGCCACCGGTCACCGCCGGAATCTTGGCCAGCGCCTTGTCGGTTTCGGCCTGCGCGATGCCCACGTTGCCGCCCGCGCGGGTGATCAGCCCGGCCGCCATGCCTTCATTATCTTCCAGCAGCGCCTTGAGCACGTGCTCGGGCGTGATCCGCTGATGGTTCATACGGATCGCAACAGTCTGTGCGCTCTGGAGAAAACCCTTGGCGCGGTCGGTAAATTTTTCGAGGTTCATGGTGTGTCAGCCTCCTGTCACACCCTCAGGTAGTGTTGCCAAATCGCAACACAAGAGGTGCCGACAAGAAATTACACCAGCAGTGTCCCCGGACAAGTGGTGGGCGCTAACGGGCTCGAACCGCTGACCCTCTCGGTGTAAACGAGATGCTCTACCAACTGAGCTAAGCGCCCCCTTGCGGAGAAGGGGCGCTATTACCGGGTTTGGCGGGTCCGTCAATCGGCCTAATTGACCGTCGCGTCATAGGTGACGGCAAAACTGGCCGAGGCACTCAGGGTCGGCCGGGCAATCGTGATCGTGGTGCCCGAAATGCTGGCACCGGTGGGATCGCTCTCGTCGGCGTCGGTGGCGTTGTCATCTTCAACCGTGCTGGCCGCCGCACACGTTGTGCCGCTCAGCATGGAGCCCGGCACGTAGGTCAGCGTCGGGGGCAAGGGATCGGTCGCCAGCACTGTGCCCGCAGTAGCCGGGCCGGCATTGGTGATTGTCAGGCAATAGCGCACCCGTGCACCGGGAATCGCCTTGAACCCCGAACCATTCACCCCATCGCTGACCAGTGTCATGGTCTTGCTGACGCCGATCGATGCCCCTTGCACGGCAAAGCTGCCTTCATCGATGTTCCACCAGTTCGCCATGATCTGCGGCGTTCCCAGACCGTTGCGATGGACCAGACCGTTGTTGCCCGAACCGAATGTGCTGGTACTGGCATCGCGGGCATAGACCCTGACCAGCCAGCCTGTGCTGCTGGGCGTATTGAGGGGAATGATCTGCTGGAAGCTGCCCCATACGGCATCGTTAGCGGCCCCATCGCCGTGCGCGCCGTCGTTATAGAGCACCACGCCGGTCAAATAGGGCGATCCATCAGGGTTGAAGATGTCTGCCAGCACCGGATTGCCAGCGCCGGTCGGGCGGGCATCGACGGTCGCGAGGACGCGAACGCTCTGCCCGGGGGCGAGATTGCCAAGCGGACTGGTCACCGCCACTCCAAAGCCCTGCGCGGCCCCGACTGTGCCTGTGACAACCGACCATTCCACGTCGTCGATATGGAACCAGCTGCGGAACAGTTCCGTCTGGTTGGTGGAAATCCGCAGTGTCACAGTCTGCCCCGCAAACGCGGCGAGCGAATAGCTGCGCGTCCACCACGCTTCCGCACGATAGGCCACCGTCATGCCGGCGGTGTGGACCCCGGCCGACGTCATGTCGAAGCCGTTGTAATGCCCGTAACCGGCAGCGAGAAGTCCGACCGCGTTGGCTCCGATGTTTGGTGAGTTGGGGTAGGTGGTATAAGAAGCCAGGCTATTGCCGACGATTTCGGTGACCGCGCCGCCGGACGTCACGACGCTGATCACCAGATTGTCGAAGCTCTCCGCATCCCAGCCCTGGGTTCGCCAGTTTACGGTCAGATTACCGGGGTTTACGGCGGGCACCGAGATTTGACGGGTCAGGACCGCGGCGTCGACCTGATAGGCCCCGGTCGTTGGTTCATTGTTGGTCCGCGCGCCCAGCAGGTAGGAAAGATTGCCGGTCCGGGGATTTCCCGTGACGTTGCGCGGGTTGTCGTTGATCGGCGAGCCATCGGACGTAATGCTTAGCGTTTCGGCAGGGCGGACCTGCAAGTCGTAGAGTGCATTGCTGCGGGTGGCGCTGGTCCAGCCAGTGGGGAGCTGGGTGCCCGCAGCGCTGTGTTCGAAATTGCCGTTGATCCGCGTCTGGGTGGAAGCGGCCTTGGTACCGTTCTGGGTGATGTCGAAATAGACGTAGTAGGTCTGTGCGCCGCCATCCTCGACCAGCCAGCGCACTTCGCCGCGCGTGGCAGTGGTATCGGTCGCTCCGGCATAGATGCTGTCGTTGTATTCCTGCGTGGCCGCAAGCGTGCCACCCGGGCGCACAACGCGCACAGAGTTGGCATCGAACGTGCCGGAGATGCCCATCTGGGTCATCAAGGCGGCGAAATCGACGTCGACTTTCGCGGTGCTGTTCACGCTTGACCCGGCAGGCAGTGTCACCGGCACGCGGTAGTGCCAGTCCGAGCCAGTGCCCACACCATCCGGGTCCCACCAGCCAGGCGATGACCGTAGCGCCGCATCGGCACGGGTAACGAGCGCGATCAGCGCCAGCACCGCTGCGAACAGGCCCGCAAGAATGGCGAAAGAGCGCCGCATGGCCTTGATATAACGTGGTTAACCGGAAGAAACCGTTTCCCCCAAATTACGGATAACCCCGTATCTTGCACTCAGACGACTGCCAGTCCCCCCGCCCCGACTTGCGCGAAATAGCGGAACATGCCGTCGGCAGCACTATCGGTCAGGGCAATGAATGCCCGGCGGCGGTCCGAGGGGTCCTCCACCCGCTTGAGCAGGCCCGCATCGGTCATCTGCCCGATCCAGCGCAGCGCGGTCGTGGGCGGAACACCGCTGGCGATGCACAGGCTGGTCACCGAAACCTGTGCGTGCTCGGCGCGGGCTGCGGTCAGGTCCAGCAGGATGTCCCAGGCCGGATCGGCAAACAGTTCCCCGTCGAAGAACCGCGCGCGGGCCTGCCGGTTGCGGATGATCTGGCGGATCATGCGCGCATCCGGCAGGGCAGACCGCGCGGGGGCAACCAATCGGTCACCGGGATCGTCACCCTGCGCGGCGAAGGCCGGGCGCGGGCTTTCAAAGCGGAATGCGCCTTTAGCCCGCCCCGCTGTGGCCGGCGCACCTTCCAGTCCGCCCAGCCGCTGGGCCAGTTGGGCCACCTGCTCGGTCAGGCGCAGCAAGGTCAGCCGGTCCTGCTCTTCAAGTTCGCGCACGTGCAGCCCTGGCGCATAGGCGAGCGCCCGCCCCAGGGCGATCATCCGTTCGGCCCGGCTGGGGGCGATCAGGATCTGCGGCGCGGACTGATCAAGGCACCCGAACACCGCATCCAGCGCATCGAGGCTGGTGGAAACGATCAGCTGCGCCCCGGCATTTGCCACGCGCATGTCCAGCCGCGCCAGTGCGGCAAGCCGCGCCCCGGCCATGTCCGGGCAATCCAGCAAGACCACGTCCCCCAGCGGGCGGATCGCGTCATCCAGCAGGCTGTCGACCGGCTCTGCCGCCACGATCCGAAAGCCAGCCAGTTCGGCGTCTTCGCACATTTGCGTTCGCACCATTGCCCGGTCGGCAAACACCGACAAGGCCAGCGGCAAGGTCACCGCGTCGCCCGCTTCCACCGGGGCATACGCGAAATTGGCTGGGGGCATGGCGTTCCGACTCCTGCTCGATACGAACAAGAGTAGAACAAACCGGGATTATGTCAAGAATGGAGCGAAGGCGCGCTCAATCCACGAAGGGATCGCGCACCAGGATCGTGTCTTCGCGCTCAGGGCTGGTGGAAACCAGCGCCACCGGCGTTTCGATCAGTTCCTGCACGCGCTGGATATACTTGATCGCCTGCGCGGGCAGATCGGCCCACGAACGCGCCCCGGCGGTGGTGCCGCTCCAGCCTTCCATTTCCTCGTAGATCGGCTCGACAGCGGCCTGATCGGCGGCGTGGCTGGGGTAGTAGTCCAGCACTTTGCCATGCAGGCGATAGCCGGTGCAGATCTTCACCGTTTCAAATCCGTCCAGCACGTCCAGCTTGGTCAGCGCAATGCCGGTGACGCCCGAAATCGCACAGGACTGGCGCACCAGCACGGCATCGAACCAGCCGCAGCGGCGCTTGCGCCCGGTAACGGTGCCGAATTCGTGGCCGCGCTCACCCAGCCGCTGGCCGGTGGCGTCTTCCAGTTCGGTCGGGAACGGGCCGGAGCCGACGCGGGTGGTGTAGGCCTTGACGATGCCCAGCACGAAGCCGGTGCTCGACGGGCCCAGCCCCGAACCGCTGGCGGCCGTGCCGCTGACGGTGTTGGAGCTGGTAACGAAGGGATAGGTGCCATGATCGACGTCGAGCAGCACGCCCTGCGCACCTTCGAACAGGATGCGCGCGCCAGCCTTGCGAACGGTGTTGAGCCGCTTCCACACCGGTTGGGCGTATTGCAGCACAAACGGCGCAATTTCCTTGAGCTCGGCGAGCAGCGCGGCGCGGTCCACCGGCGGCTGGCCAAAGCCCGCGCGCAGCGCGTCGTGATGGGCGCAAAGCCGGTCCAGCTGGCTGTCCAGCGCATCGAGGTGCGCCAAATCGCACACGCGGATTGCGCGGCGGCCGACCTTGTCTTCATAAGCCGGGCCGATCCCCCGCCCGGTGGTGCCGATCTTGCCCGAACCGGCAGCCGCTTCACGCAGACCGTCCAGATCGCGGTGCAGCGGCAGGATCAGCGGGCAGTTGTCGGCAATGGCGAAGTTGTCGGTGTTGATGACAACCCCCTGCCCTTCCAGCTTTTCGATTTCCGACTTGAGGTGCCAGGGATCCAGCACCACGCCGTTGCCGATGATCGACAGCGTACCGGTGACGATGCCCGACGGGAGCAGGCTGAGCTTATAGACCTGTTCGCCCACAACGAGCGTATGGCCGGCATTGTGGCCGCCCTGAAAACGCACCACGGCATCGGCGCGGCTGGCGAGCCAGTCGACAATCTTGCCCTTGCCTTCATCGCCCCACTGGGCGCCGATCACGGTAACATTGGCCACGGCGGAAAGAATCCTTATCCGACTGAAAATCCGCGCGGGCCGTAGGGGATGCAGCCCACAAGGGCAAGGCGCGGCGGGGCATAAACCGTAACTATTCGTGCCGCGTTCAGGTGCGGCGGGGCATCAACGCCATGCTACCGTGGAGATTGTCGATGCGAAACACCGTGATCCTGTCCCTCGCCGCGCTGGGCCTGATCGGCGCCAGCGTGGCCGATGCCCGCCCCGCCGGAAAATGGCGTGAGCGCATCGCCGAGCGGATCGCCGCACGCAGCCAGGCCTCCAGCGCCCCGGCGGCAGCCGCACCGCAAACGTTGAGCTATGGCAGCAACCCGCTGCAAGTGCTGGACTTCTATCGCGCGCAAGGCACCGCCAAGCCGGCGCCGCTGGTGCTGTTCGTCCACGGCGGCGGGTGGAAACGGGGCAGCAAGGACAATGCCGCGGGCGGATGGAAACAGGTGCACTATCCGGCCAGCGGCTATGCCTATGCCTCGATCAATTACCGACTGGTGCCCGATGCCACGGTGGAACAGCAAGCCGCCGATGTGGCGACCGCGCTGGCGCACCTGCTGAAGCGGGCCGATGCGCTGGGGATCGATCGTGGCCGCGTGGTGCTGATGGGCCACAGCGCCGGCGCGCACCTGGTGGCACTGGTCGGTACGGACGAACAATACTTGCGCGGCGCGGGGCTGTCGTTCGCGGACGTGGACGGGGTGATCCCGATTGACGGAGCGGCCTATGACGTGCCCGCGCAAATGCGCGATGGGCCGCCCATCATGCAGGATACCTATGCCCAGGCGTTCGGCAACGACCCGGCCCGCCAACGGGCACTTTCCCCCACCTTGCAAGCTGCCGCGCCCAATGCGCCCGCGTTCCTGATCCCGCACGTCCAGCGGCCCGACGGCATCCGCCAGTCCGACGCACTGGCAGCTGCGCTGCGCAGCGCCGGGGCGCGGGCGGAAACCGCCAGTTTCGATGGCACCGGGCTGAAAGGCCACGCCGAAATCAACCGCAGCATGGGCGATCCGGCTTATGCCGCAACACCGGTCGTGGATGCGTGGCTGAAGCGGGTGTTCGGGGGTTAGACCCGCACCGCCTCGCCATTTTCCAGCCGGTGGGTGCAGCCCAGCGCCGCCGGATCGCAATCCGCGCAGACCGCCGCAACCGTGCGCCAGCCAACCGCGCGCAGCCGTGCGGCAGCCTCGGCGTCATGGCCCAGCGGCAGGAACAGCGTGTCGCGCGGGGCATCGGCTGCGGCCAGCGCGTCGATCAACTCGTCGGGGTAGAGCGAGAAGCCGATGGCCGGTTCCTGCGCACCCGCGTCCGCGCCCAGAATGGTATAGCTGCCGCCCCGGCCCAGCGCGCCGGACACATCGGCGGCATAGATCGTGAAGCCGAACCAGCTTTGATATTCGAACCCGTGGCGCTCGCTGGGGTCCAGCGTCAGCCGGGCAAGGCTCTTCACCCGCCCCGCGATCTCGCGCAGAGCGGCAATGCGCGAGGCCAGAGCGCCGCCCGCATCGATCGCGGCGAGCCGCTCGATCGCGGCGTCGAACGGGCCGATTGCGGTGAGTAGCGGGAGGTAAGCCTCACCCCCGGCTGCGACCAGTCCGCCCGCGTCCTTGGCATCGAGTTCGCGGCGCACCGCCTCGACCTTGTCCGCGTCCAGCGGCAAGGCCTTGGCGGCCAGCGTATCGACCAGATCGGGCAGCGTGAAATCGACCGACAGGCCGGTTGCGCCCGCCGCGCGCAGGGCTTCCAGCGCCACGGCCAGCACTTCGCCCGCTGCGCTGACGGCATCGCTGCCGATCAGTTCCGCGCCAAGTTGCAAGCGCTCACGCGTGGGGTCCAGCCCGTCGCCCTTGATGGTGATGACCTGGCCCGCATAGCACAGCCGCAGGGGCCGCGAAGCGCCGCCAAGGCCCGTGGCGGCAATGCGGCCAATCTGCACGGTCATGTCGCTGCGCAGCGCCATCATCCGCAGCGAAGCCGGATCGACAAACCGGAACATCCGGCGCGGCTGCACGCCTGCCATGCGGCTGGCCATCGACTTTTCGAACTCGATCGTCGGGGGCTGGACGCGGTCGTAACCGTGGCTGTCCAGCACGTCCATGATCGCCCGCGTTACCCGCGCCGCAGCGGCAGCGCTGGCGGGCAGCCGGTCCTCAAGCCCTTCGGGCAACAGATCGCGATCGGTATCCATATTCCTCAAGCCCCGACGGGTGGCACACATGAAACTCCCCTCCCCAGACCGGGAGGGGAGCCTTTTACCTCAGGCGAAGGACAGCGCCATCACCCGCTTCACGCCCGGCAGGGTGCGCGCGGTGGCGATGACTTCGGCCGGAACCGGGCTATCGACCGACAGCAGCAGCACGGCTTCCCCGCCCGCATTGCGCCGACCCAGGTTGAACGTGCCGATGTTGATGCCGTTCTCGCCCAGCAGAGTGCCGATCCGGCCGATGAAACCGGGGGCGTCCTCGTTGACGATATACATCATGTGGCCTGCCAGTTCGGCTTCGACCTTGATGCCGAACAGTTCGACGAGGCGCGGTTCAGCGTTGCTGAACAGCGTGCCGGCAACCGAACGTTCGCCGGCCTCGGTCTTCACCGAAACGCGGATCAGGGTGTGGTAATCCCCTTCCTTCTCGGTCTTGACCTCGCGCACTTCCATGCCGCGTTCCTTGGCCAGGAACGGTGCATTGACCATGTTCACGGTGTCCGACTGGACGCGCAGGAACCCGGCCAGCACGGCGGCGACGATCGGCTTGATGTTCAGTTCCGCCGCCGCGCCTTCGGCGTGGATCGAGATACGCGGGATCGACCCGGTGGTCAGCTGGCCCATCAGGCTGCCCAGCTGCTGCGCCAGCGCCATGTAAGGCTTCAGCTTCGGCGCTTCCTCGGCCGAGAGCGACGGCACGTTGAGCGCGTTGGTGACGCCGCCGGTGACCAGATAGTCGGCCATCTGCTCGGCCACCTGCAGCGCCACGTTGACCTGCGCTTCGGTGGTCGATGCGCCCAGGTGCGGGGTGCAGATGAAGTTGGGCGTGCCGAACAGCGGCGATTCCTTGGCCGGTTCGGTTTCGAACACGTCGAGCGCGGCCCCGGCTACCTGGCCGCTGTCCAGCGCGTCCTTCAGCGCCGCTTCGTCGATCAGCCCGCCGCGCGCGCAGTTGACGATCCGCACGCCCTTCTTGGTCTTGGCCAGGTTTTCGCGGCTCAGGATGTTGCGGGTCTGGTCGGTCAGCGGGGTGTGCAGCGTGATGAAGTCCGCGCGCGCCAGCAGTGTGTCGAGGTCGACCTTTTCAACGCCCATTTCGACCGCGCGTTCCGGAGTCAGGAACGGGTCGAACGCAACGACCTTCATCTTCAGGCCCAGTGCGCGGCTGGCAACGATCGAGCCGATGTTACCCGCGCCGATCAGGCCCAGGGTCTTGCCGGTCACTTCGACGCCCATGAAGCCGTTCTTTGGCCAGAGGCCCGCCTGGGTCTGCGCGTTGGCTTCGGGGATCTGCCGCGCGAGGGCGAACATCATCGCGATGGCGTGTTCCGCGGTGGTGATCGAGTTGCCGAACGGGGTGTTCATCACCACCACGCCCTGCGCCGAGGCAGCCGGGATATCGACGTTGTCCACGCCGATCCCGGCGCGGCCGATCACCTTGAGGTTCTTGGCGGCCGCCAGAATTTCCTTGGTCACCTTGGTGGAGCTGCGGATGGCAAGGCCGTCATAGTCGCCAATGCGGGCGATCAGCTGTTCGGGGGTTTCGCCGGTGATGACGTCCACATCGCAGCCGCGATCGCGGAAGATCGCTTCGGCGTTGGGGTCCATCTTGTCGGAAATGAGTACGCGGGGCTTGGTCATGGAAAGCCTCTTTCAATCAGAATGGGGAATGCGGGCGGGCGCATGGCCCGCCCGGAAAATCAGGCAGCCTTGGTGGCTTCGTAAGCCCAGTCGAGCCACGGCCCGAGCGCTTCGATGTCGGCGGTTTCAACCGTCGCGCCACACCAGATGCGCAGGCCCGCCGGGGCATCGCGGTAACCCGCGATGTCGTAGGCGGCGTCTGCCTTTTCGAGGAGGCCGGTCATCTTCTTGATGAAGTCCGCATCCGCGCCTTCGACCGAGAGGCACACCGACGTCTTGGAACGGGTGCCCTTGTCCGCCGCAAGGTGGCTCAGCCAGTCGCGTTCGGCCACGATCTTGTTCAGCGCGTCGGCATTGGCGGTGCAACGGTCCTTCAGGCCTTCCAGCCCGCCAACCGACTTCGCCCATTCGAGCGCGAAGATCGCGTCTTCTACCGCCAGCATCGACGGGGTGTTGATGGTTTCACCCTTGAACACGCCCTCGGCCAGCTTGCCCTTGCTGACCAGGCGGAACACCTTGGGCAGCGGCCATGCGGGGGTATAGGTTTCCAGCCGCTCGACAGCGCGCGGGCCCAGGATCAGAACACCGTGGCCGCCTTCGCCGCCCAGCACCTTCTGCCACGAGAAGGTGGCGACATCGATCTTGTCCCACGGAATGTCGTAAGCGAAGACCGCACTGGTCGCGTCAGCGAAAGTCAGCCCTTCGCGATCAGCCGGGATCCATTCGCCATCCGGCACGCGCACGCCGCTGGTCGTGCCATTCCAGGTGAACAGCACGTCATCGGCGAAATCGACCTTCGACAGATCGGGCAGCTGGCCATAATCGGCGCGGTGCACCTTGGGTTCCAGCTTCAGCTGCTTAACCGCATCGGTGACCCAACCTTCACCAAAGCTTTCCCAGGCCAGAGCCGTAACGCCGCGGGCGCCCAGCATCGTCCACATCGCCATTTCGAAGGCGCCGGTATCCGATCCCGGCACAATGCCGATGCGGTGCGTATCTGGCAGGCCCAGCACTTCGCGCATCAGATCGATGCAATAGGCCAGACGCGACTTGCCGATCTTGGCACGGTGCGAACGGCCGAGGCATTCGGTAGCCAGTTTTTCGGGAGCGTATCCGGGCGGCTTGGCGCACGGGCCGGACGAGAAGAAGGGGCGCGCAGGCTTGCGAGCCGGAACAGGTGCAGTCATTTGTAGTCTCTCCTTGCAGAGAGCACGCGCGGCGTTGGGACCGCGTGGCCCGGAGCCGCAGGTAGTGGCGGCCAGCGGGAAGTCAAGCGAATGCTGCACTGAATACGTCAGCAGACCTCTCAAGGCGCGAGGCTTACGGAAAAATTAACCACATCATGGTATCCCGCCTTAACCACGTGCGGGGAATATTGAGCCCATGCGCAAGTTGCTCCTGATCCTGCCCTTGTCAGCCCTGCTGGCAGCGTGCGGCGCGATCCCGCAGGCGTCGAAGCCCGCGCGCCAGGCGATTTCGCAATCGACCGTTCAGGTGACACCGCGCCCGGAAATGCGGGCCTGCCTGTCAAGCCTCAGTGCAGCCCGCGCCGCTTTCACCCCCCTGCCCGACCAGTACTTTGGGGCTGGCTGCTCCACGCTGGGGACGGTCAAGCTCGCCAGCTTGCGCAGCGACGATGCGCAGCTGGCCCTGACCAACCTGGGGCCGGTTACCTGCCCACTGGCGGAAACCTTTGCTGCGTGGGCGCGCTTTGGCGTCGACCGGGCAGCACAGCAGATCCTGGGCAGCCCACTGGTGCGAATCGAAACGATGGGCAGCTATAACTGCCGGAACGTGGCGGGGTCGGACCGCCGCAGCGCCCACGCGACCGCCAACGCGATCGACATCGCCGCGTTCGTGCTGGCGGATGGGCGCCGGATTACGATTACCGGTGACTGGCACGGCGGCACCCCCGCCGAGCGCCAGTTCCTGACCGCGATCCATTCCAGCGCATGCAAACGGTTCGGTACCGTGCTGGGCCCCGCCTACAATGCGGCCCATCGCGATCACCTGCATCTGGAACTGTCGGGCAGATCGTTCTGCCGCTGATCACTACCACCCCGGAAAGGGCGCCCGGCTGGCGACGCCTGAAGATTCGTCACCAGCCGAGCTTGGGTAGGTAAATGGCCTGCCCGGTCTGCACGCTGGAGGGGAGGGGCTATGCAGGCTGGCTTGACCTGTCCGTGGGTGATCCGGACAGGTGCAAGGTGGGCCAGCAACCCGGCTGATCCAACCCGGACCTAAGGTGGTAGGGCTAAAGCCCAGCCTCGACCGCCAGACGCACCGCATCGGCAGAGGTGGCAACTTCAAGCCGCTGCAACAACAGCGCCCGGTGCATTTTCACAGTCTTCTCGCTGAGCGAAAGTTCGTGCGCGATCTGCTTGTTCAGCCGCCCCTGCGCCATCAGCACCAGGATTTCGCGCTGCCGCGGGGTCAGGCTGTCAACCTTCGCCAGGGCGGCAGCACGGCGATCGCTGGAAAATCCGCCATTGTCGCGATCGAGCGGCACCTCGACCTGCGAACCCAGGTAGAACGCCAGTTCCCCGTCGTCGTCGAACATCGGGGCGACCATCACCACGTTGCGGAACGGCACGCCATCCTTGCGGTAATTGACCGTTTCGAACAGCACACCGCGCTTTTCGCGCCTCGCGATCTCGATCTGCGCGCGCACTTCGGGGCGAGTCGGTTCGCGCGAAAGGAACCGGCAGTTGAGCCCGATGATGTCCTCTTCGCGATAGCCGGTCAGATCGGTAAAGGCCTGGTTGCAGGCGATCACCGGATTGTCCGGCAGACGCGGATTGGTCAGGCACATGGCCATCGGGCTTTGCCGGATCAGGGCCGGCAGCGGCGCATCAGCGTCACCGGACTGCATTTCTTGTTCCATCGTCCCGCTTGCATTCGCCGTCATGCGGCGAGCAATGCCCTAAATACCGTATTGAGGCAACGCCGCGAATGAGCATGGCCGCTTACCCACCGCTACGGTGATAAAAGCTATAGTCAGGTAGGGATTCGAACGCGAGTTTCAACGCCTCGCTCCAGCCCGCAGAAATCGCCCGGTAATACGAATCATCCGCCGCGATCCGGCGGGCGTGGGCGGCCTCGAATCGGTCACGGGCAATCACCAGCAGGTCCAGCGGCATCCCGACCGAGAGGTTCGCCTTGATCGTGGAGTCGAAGCTGACCATCAGCAGCTTGACCGCGTCTTCAAAGCTCATCCCCGGCTCATACCCCCGGATCAGGATCGGTCGACCATACTTGGTTTCGCCAATCTGGAAGAACGGCGTGTCGAAGCTTGCCTCGATGAAATTGCCTTCGGGGTAGATCAGGAACAGGCGCGGCTCCATTCCCCTGATCTGTCCGGCTAGGATGATCGACGCGGTGAAGGTGGCCGATCCTTCCTGCCCGTTGTGCGCATCGATCCGGGCAATGGTATCACGCAGCAACTTGCCCACGATCGTCGCGACCTGGAACATCGTCGGCGCTTCCAGCAGCGAGTTATGCCGGTCTTCAGGCGCCTTGTTGCGCTCTTCCAACTGGCTGATCACCGACTGCGTGGTCGCCAGGTTGCCCGCCGTCATGATCGAAATGATCCGCTCACCCGGCACAGACCAGTGGTGCATCTTGCGGAAGGTGGAGATGTTGTCGACGCCCGAATTGGTGCGGGTGTCGCTCATCAACACCAGACCCTTGTCGAGCATCATGCCAACACAATACGTCACGCGCAGCCCCCTTTTGCCCCGCGCCTACTGGTTGGCGTGCTGTTGTTCAACCGCAAGCTGCACCGCCAGCCGGGTTTCATGGGCGCCCCACGACATTCCGGTCACCGGTGCCGCCTCGGCGTAATCACGGCCCGTGGCGACGCGGACATAACGCTCGTCAGGACTGATGCCGTTGGATACATCGAACCCGACCCAGCCCAGTCCATCGACATGAGCCTCGGCCCAGGCATGGCTGGCTTCCTGCTCGATCCGGTCATCCATCATCAGATAGCCGCTGACATAGCGCGCGGGCACGCCCAGTGCGCGGGCCGCGCCGATGAAGATGTGGGCATGGTCCTGACACACCCCCAGCCCCAGCGCCGCCGCTTCCTCACCCGAGGTATGCACCCCGGTCTCGCCCGGCGCATAGGCGACATTGGCCAGCACCAGCGCCGAAAGCCGGTGCAAAGCGGCCAGCGTTTCGTCCTTCGACACGTCCAGCTGCGACAGAATTGCGCGCATCCGTGGCCCCGGCCGGGTCAGCGGCGATTGCGCCAGAAAGCTCCACATCGGCATATGCCCGGAATGATGGCCGGTAATTCCGTGGTTGTCCGCCGTCGCCACCAGCCCTTCGCAGTGGACCACCACCTCGCTGACCCCGGGGACTACCGAGACAAGCGTCACGCGGTTGTGGTTATGGTCCTCGTAACTGACTTCCTCGACCGCGCCATCATACTGCATCCGCCAGTCCAGCACCTGCTGGCCGGCGGTCGATTTGGGAGTCAGCCGCAGGCGTTGCAGCCCATGCGAGACCGGCTGCGAAAATTCATACCGGGTGGTGTGGGCAACTTTCAGGCGCATCAGGCGTAGAACCTGTAATCCTGTTCGATCGCCTGCGCCACCTGCTGGTTGCTGGCGATGAAGGCGGTGATGAATTCGTGCAGCCCGCCCTCCAGGATCGTCTCGATATTGCTCTGGTGAAAGGTCGTTCCCAGTTCGCGCATCAACTGGTGGGCCGTGGATTCGCAGCCGTATTCGTGCGCCAGCCCGAACAGGTTGGAGCGCAGCTTGTCGACGCAGAACGCCAGGCTGCGCGGGAAACGCTGGTCCAGGATCAGGAAGCTGGCGATCCCGCGCGGGTCCATCTTGCCCGCATTGAGCCAACGATAGGCCCGCTCCCCCGCCACGGCGCGCAGCACCGATTCCCACTGCACGTTATCCAGGCTGGAGCCGACCCACGCGACCGAGGGCAGCAGCACGTAATACTTAACGTCCAGAATGCGCGCGGTATTGTCGGCGCGTTCCACGAACGTGCCGATCCGGGTGAAGTTGTGGATCTCGTTGCGCAGCATCGATCCGTCCATCGCGCCGCGCACCAGCGTCATCTGCCGCCGCACCGCGCCCAGCACTTCGCCCAGCGCGGCTTCGCGCACGGGCCGGGCCAGCACGTCCTTCAACGACATCCAGCTTTCGTTGACCGCTTCCCAAACCTCGCGGGTCAGCGCGGTGCGGACAGAACGGGCGTTGGTGCGCGCCGCCTCGATCATCGCCAGCACGCTGCCGGGGTTAGCCTTTTCACGCAGCAGGAAATTCCAGACCTTGTCGCCACTGTAATCGCAGCCATGCGCCGCTTCATAAGCGGCGGTCGCGCCGACGGTGATGATGACCGAGCGCCACTCCTCATGAGCAGTGATCGCATCGCGGGTCAGCGCCATGCGGAATCCCGCCTCCAACAGGCGCGAGGTGTTTTCCGCGCGCTCCAGATAGCGGGCCATCCAGAAAGTGCCGTTGGCAGTGCGTCCGAGCATGGCCATCAGTCCTCCAGCACCCAGGAATCCTTGGTCCCGCCGCCCTGCGACGAATTGACCACCAGCGACCCCTTTTTCAGTGCCACGCGCGTCAGCCCGCCGGGCGTGATGTCGATCCCCTGCGGGCTTACCAGCACGAACGGGCGCAAATCGACATGGCGGGGAGCCAGGCCCGCCTTGGTGAAGATCGGCACGGTCGATAGCGCCAGGGTCGGCTGGGCGATGTAGTTGTCCGGCTTTGCGCGCAGCTTGAGTGCGAAATCGGCGATTTCCTTCTTCGAGGAAGTCGGCCCGATCAGCATCCCGTATCCGCCCGAGCCGTGCACTTCCTTGACCACCAGCTCAGCCAGATTGTCGAGCACATAGGCCAGGCTGTCCGGCTCGCTGCAGCGCCACGTCGGCACATTCGCCAGCAGCGGCTTTTCGCCGGTATAAAACTCCACGATTTCCGGCATGAAGCTGTAGATCGCCTTGTCGTCGGCGATCCCGGTGCCGGGGGCATTGGCGATCGTGATGCGCCCGGCACGATAAACGTCCATGATCCCCGGCACGCCCAGAGCCGATTCCGGATTGAACGTCAGCGGATCGAGATATTCGTCATCGACCCGGCGATAGATCACGTCGATCGGCGTGTACCCGCGCGTGGTGCGCATCGCGACCCGCCCATCGATCACGCGCAGGTCGCTCCCCTCCACCAGTTCCGCACCCATCTGGTCGGCCAGAAACGAGTGCTCGAAATAGGCGGAATTGTAGATCCCCGGCGTCAGCACCGCGACCACCGGGCTCTCCCCCGCACAACTGGGCGCACAGGCCGCGAGGCTCTTCGCCAGTCGGCGCGGATAGTCCTGCACGGGACGAACCGGAACCTTGCTGAACAGTTCCGGGAACATCGCCATCATCGTCTCGCGGTTCTCCAGCATGTAGGAGACCCCCGACGGCGTGCGCGCATTGTCTTCCAGCACCATGAACTCGTCGGGGCCGGTGCGGACCAGATCGATCCCGACAATGTGGGTATAGACCCCGCCCGGCGGCACCATTCCCACCATCTGCGGCAGGAACGCGGCGTTTTCCGCAATCAGCCGCTGTGGCAAACGCCCCGCACGGACGATTTCCTGGCGGTGATAGATATCGTGCAGGAACGCGTTAAGCGCCCGCACCCGCTGCTCGATCCCCTTGGACAGCTTGCGCCATTCGCGCGCGGTGATGATCCGGGGGATCATGTCGAAAGGGATCAGCCGCTCCTCGCCCGCGTCGTCGCCATAAACGTTGAAGGTGATGCCAGTCTTGCGAAAGAACCCTTCGGCCTCCTTGCCCTTGCGCCGCAGCACCGCCTGGTCCTGTCCGTCATACCATTCGCGGTAGCCGGTATAGGCTTCGCGGATCGATCCATCGGCGGCGATCATCTCGTCAAACGACGAGGGCAAGTGACTCATCGGCTTGCGTCCCCTTCGCCGCCTATGACTGCCGCGTGACGGAACGAAGTCAAGCGCAATAATGCTGCAAGTGCGAAAAGAAGTGCGGTCAGGCTCGCCAGCGCAGCGACATGCAGGTGAACCCGGCGTCGATCTTCGCAATTTCAGCGTTGGGCAACACCGTGACCTTCGCCCCATAACCGTCCAGCATCTCCGCCAGCCGGGGATAGCCTGTTCCCACCAGCAACGTATCACGCACGCGCAGCACGTTGGCTCCGCCCTCTTCACCGGCCGGGACCTCCAGCACGCGGTAACCGGCAAAGATCCCGCTGGCGACGAGGGGCGCGGTGGCCAGAACGGTTTCCTCATCCACCAGCGAACTGGCCGTCTTGAGGTGAAGCACCTCCGCCGGGGTTTCGGCCACTTGCCAGCGAATGCCCAGTTCCTCCAGCAACGCGCCCAGCGCTGCCGCGCCGGTCCGGTCGGTGCGGGCGGACAGGCCGATCCAGGCCCGATCCGGCATGACCAGCACATCGCCGCCATCGGCATAGCCATCGGCCTGCTGCAATACGCGCGGGAAGCGGCGGTTGAGCGCATCTCGCAGATACTGCCCCTCCGCCTCGCGGCTGGGCGCGCCGGGGCGCAGCAGGATCGCCCCTTGCGTAAACACCAGCGCCGGGTCCTCGACAAAGATCGCGTCGGGGAAGTCCTCCAGCGGTTCCAGTTCCTCCACCGTCAGCCCGGCGCTGCGCAGCGCCGCGACATATCCGGCATGTTCGGCCAGCACGCCATCCAGCGTGGGATCGTCTCCCCCGCCCGCGCGCAGACCCTTGACCACGCTGGCGCCAGGGCGGCGCACGATGGCATCGGTGAAATCGAAGATGCGGGACATGACGTTCCTTACTTGCAGTCGCCGATGCGCTGGGTGCTGATCGAGCCAGACATCTTCATCGTCTCACCCGGCATATCGGGTGCGCTTGCTTCAGACTTCATCGTCAATTCCGATCCGGTCGGCGTGAACGTGCCCGCTACTTCGGACTTCGTAACCATGCCTTGCCCGGTCTTGCAGGTCATCGCCGCGTCCAGCCTGCCATCCTGCGCCCTGAAGCGCTCATAAGTGCAATTGCCCTCGGCGCTGCGGCGGGTCATCTCCTCGAACCCCTTGGCGGCATCTTCAGGCGTCAGGCAGTATTCCACGGTCTGGCCCGTTGCGCTGAACATGCCCTTGGCCTGCGCGGCCATTTCGGGCGGCATGCCGGGGATCGCCAGATCTGTGATTTTCGTCACCATGCGGTACTGCCCCGGCTGCGGCTGGGCGATCCCGGCCGCGGCTGCTTCTGTCGGCATGATCTCGGCAGATTCCGCTTCGTCCTTGGCTTGCTGGCAAGCACCCAGCAGCGCTGCCCCGGCGAGTCCGATCACAATCGAGATGCGCATGCTATCCTGCCTTTCGTAAAGACCGCGGCGGAACGCTAACAGCCGCAACCGCTTCTGCCAATGCCGGCGCGCGGACTGCGATTCGCCGCATTTCCCGTGCCAGAGCGTCAGTCGGAGGCTTCGACACAAGCGCACAAAAATTGTCCTGTCGGCTGCTCATGCCGGCCCGCAGCATGCAAACCATCAGCATGCCGTAACGGCAGCGCCGGAGACGGCAGAAAGACCGTGCTGATTGCCGCCCTTCGCGCTGGCAGGAAAGCGGCCGTTACTGCAACGCATGCCTTGCGAAACGCGCTTTTCCGCGCCACTTTGCACGGCAACATCACAAACCGGAGAGAGACCGTGGACCTTGAATTCAGCCCGGAGGACATCGCCTTCCGCGACGAAGTGCGCACCTTCATCGCCGAAAACTATCCCGCCGAACTGCGCGGCAAGCAGGACGAGGGGGACGAGCTTTCCAAGGAAGATTTCCTGTCGTGGCACAAGGTGCTCTACAAGAAGGGCTGGGTCGCCCCGGCTTGGCCCGTGGAATACGGCGGCACCGGCTGGACCGTGACGCAGCGTTACATCTGGTCGGAAGAAACCGCTCGTGCGGACTGCATCCGCCTGATGCCGTTCGGCCTGACGATGGTCGGCCCGGTGATCTACACGTTCGGCACGCCTGAGCAGAAGGCGAAGTTCCTGCCCCGCATCCTGTCGGGCGAGGACTGGTGGTGTCAGGGCTATTCCGAACCGGGTTCGGGCTCTGACCTTGCGTCGCTGCGCACCCGCGCCGTGCGCGATGGCGATCACTACATCGTCAACGGGCAGAAGACCTGGACGACGATGGCCCAGCACGCTGACTGGGGCTTCTTCCTGGTCCGCACCAACCCCGATGCCAAGCAGCAGGAAGGCATCTCGTTCCTGCTGGTCGACATGAAGACCCCCGGCATCGAAGTGCGCCCGATCATCACGCTGGGCGGCGAGCACGAAGTCAACGAAGTGTTCCTCGAAGACGTCCGCGTGCCGGTCGAGAACCGCGTGTACGAGGAAGACAAGGGCTGGACCTGCGCCAAGTTCCTGCTCGCCCACGAACGCGTCGGCATTGCCGGCGTCGCCGCATCGAAGCGCGGGATCGAACGCATCCGCCAGATCGCCGCGAACGAGCTGGACGGTGAAAAGCCGCTGCTCGCCAACCCGTTCTTCCGCCGCAAGGTGGCCGAGCTGGAAATGGACCTGACCGCGCTGGAATACACCGAGTTGCGCACGCTGGCCGGTGAAGCGGCGGGCAAGGGTCCGGGCGCGGAAAGCTCGGTCCTCAAGATCAAGGGCAGCGAAATCCAGCAGCGGCTGACCGAACTGACGCTCGAAATGGCGGGCCATTACGGCGCCCCCTATTTCCGCAGCTTTGGCGAGGGCGACAACGAGCATGGCATCGGCCCGGCCTGGGCCAACCGCGCCGCGCCGACCTACTTCAACACCCGCAAGACCACGATCTACGGCGGCTCGAACGAAATCCAGCGCAACATCATCGCCAAGATGGTGCTGGGGCTCTGACCCGGCTGGCCCGCCGCCCGCGCACAAGCGGGTGGCGGGCCGCCAGCGCTGCAACATACCATTCCGGGTGAACGCGCGCCGCGACGCGCGGAACGAGAGGGACTTTCAATGGATCTGAGCTTCACCGAAACCCAGGACATGCTGCGCGACACGCTCGCGCGCTTTCTGGCCGATACGTATGACTTCGAAACCCGCAAGAAGATGCTGGCCAGTCCCGAAGGCCGCGATCCCGGCATCTGGCGCGCGCTGTCGAGCGAGCTGGGACTGACCAGCGCCCCCTTTGCCGAGGAGCACGGCGGCATGGGCGGCGGCGCGATCGAGAACATGATCATGATGGAGGAACTGGGCAAGGTCATCGCGATCGAACCCTGGCTCCAGACGGTCGTGATCGGCGGCGGCGCGCTCAAGGCCGTGGGCGGCGCGGTGGCCGATGCGGTGATCCCCGGCATCATCGCGGGCGATACCACCATCGCCTTCGCCTATGCCGAACCGCAGGGCCGCTACAACCTGGCCGACATCGGCACCACCGCGAAGGCGGACGGCGCGGGCTATGTCCTCAATGGCCACAAGGCCAGCGTCTATGCCGCGCCGTGGGCCACGCACCTGCTGGTCACTGCCCGCACTGGCGGCAGCCGGCGGGAGCGCGCGGGGGTGGAGCTGTTCCTGATCGATGCGAACAGCCCCGGCATTTCCCGCCGCGACTATGCCACGGTCGATGGCTTCCGGGCCTCGGAAGTCTACTTCGAAAACTGCGCCATCCCCGGCGATGCGTTGCTGCCCGGCGGGATCGACCTGATTGAGCGGATCGTCGATGAAGCCACCGTCGCGGTCTGCGCCGAAGGGTCCGGCATTGCCCGCAAGCTGCTGGAAGGCACGGTGGAATACACCAAGCAGCGCAAGCAGTTCGGCCAGCCGATCGGCAAGTTCCAGGCGCTCCAGCACCGCATGGCCGACATGCTGATCGAGGCGGAGCAGATCGCCTCGATGACGCTGATGGGCACCCTGCGGCTCAACATTCCGGCGGCCGAGCGCAAGGCGGCGGTCAGCCTGGTCAAGGCCAAGGTATCGCGCGGCCTGAAGATCGCCGGGCAAAGCGCGGTGCAGACCCACGGCGGGATCGGCATCACGATGGAACTGGCCATCGGCCACTACTTCAAGCGCGCGACGATGATCGAGAGTCAGTTCGGCACCGCCGACTATCACCTCGAACGCTATGAGGCGCTGACGCTGCCCGCGTAAGCCTTCAACCCAAAACACCACGTGACGGCCGCGTCATCCAACCCGGATGGCGCGGCCGTTCAGCTATAGGCCACGCCCCGCAAATCCAGCTCCGGCGCCGTCACCATGCCCCCGCGCACCAGCCGGGGCCGCGTGTGGGTGGACCATTGCCACGTCCCCACGCGGATGAAGGTGTGATGCGCCAGCGTGCGCGCGCCCATCCGCTTGTGCGAGAGGATCGCGGACAGGTTGTAATCGCTCACCCGGCTGAGCGAGTGGGTCAGCCCCCGCGCCGCCATCCACGCCCCCGTCCCGGCCCACAGCGCGGCAAAGGCGCGGCCCAGCCGGAACTTCGGCGCGATCCACAACCCCGTGTCCCAGCAGCAATGCTCTGGCAGCAGGAACCGCACCTGCACCTCGTCCTCGTCATAGCGCCCCGTCCCCAGCCAGATCACGCCGGTCAGCTGGTCCTTGCGGTTGAACGCCCCCAGGCAGGTCAGCCCGGCGGCAAAGCGCAGCGCCTGCACCTCGGCCGGAGCATCGATCCGCTGCCCCGCCGCCGCCAGCGCGCCCAGCGCCGCCGCGTCCAGCGCCTCCACCCGGTATCCGGCGGGCATGTCCGGCAGTTGCGCGCGCGGCTGCGAGACGATCGCATAGCGGTGAAACGCGGCCACGCCCGATGCCTGCGCCGCGCGGGCGAGGACATAGGAGAACGTGCCGAGCATTCCCAGCAACTGGATCGTCTGTATCGCCGCCAAGGCGGTGCCTCCGTTCGTGGTGGACGCAGTATGGTCAAATAGTCCTAAAGAACCGCAAACCGCGCCTTCGGGGGGCATTCCGCGCCCGTTTAGGCCTGCGCGGGTATCAACCAGCGCACCCTGCCCCCCACCGGCCCGGCCCGCCCCGCGCGCGCCAAACCCCCGTTTCCTGCGGCTTTGGCTCCCGCGCGGGGCAGGTGCAAAAAACGCAAGTTGATGAAAGTCATGCTTTGGGCACTCTTTCCCAAACCGAAATCGCACCCCGCCCCCGGCGCGGACCGGCGCGGGCGGGATCGGGACGAGGCGGGAGAGCAGGGAGAGAGGCGACGGCACGGCAATTCCTCCGATGGACGGGACGGAACTGGCCAGCCTAACGGGTTTGGGCGGTGTAGGAAAATGGGCGCGCGGAGAGACGCGGAGCCGCAGAGAGTCTAACACTCGCCCCCGGCGTCCTTGATCGCCGTCAGCAAGGCGCGCCTGGACGGGGTGCGGTTTGTGCCGGAATTGCGGGACAGATCCGGCTCGGCCAGTTCAGCCCGGCGCCCGGTCTATGCCGGGGCGGTTTCTTCCGGATCAGTCTTCAAGCGCCGCGATTCCATGTTCGCCTATCGTTTCTTCGCGGATGCGGCGCTCAAGATGCACCCGGTCCAGCGTCAGGTGAACGACTACTTCTTTGGACTCCCTGCGCCGGAGTTACCACTGCCCGCGTTTCCGTTTCCGCCATTACCTGCAGGCGGTGTCCCCAAGCTCCCTCGTGGGCCTTGATAGCCAAGATTCACATTACCCGGCGTCACATTGGCTTTGGTGTTTGAATTCGGGTTGCTTTTACTATTCACAACTCAGTCCCTTCACTCAATCACTTCTTATCACCCTGAGCAGGCTTCGAAACCGCAGTGCCGGAGGTAGGCGGAGTTCCAAGCTGGACGCCTCGAAAAACTCTGGCGTTTGAAGGTCGGATTTGATTCACTTCGCCGACGAGGCGTCGGAGGCGGTGATGGCAGGGCAGCCGGGTTTCTTTGATCTTTCGGACCGGTACGAGGCGCTGAGCGCGGCGGGCGATCCGCTGGAGCGCTTGGGTTCGGTGGTTGATTTTGAGGTGTTCCGCGGTCCATTGATTGCCGCCTTGCGCCGGAGCGTCCGAGGTAAGGGCGGGCGCCCCCCGTTCGATCCGGTCCTGATGTTCAAGATTCTTGTGCTGCAGGCGCTTTATTCGCTGTCGGACGAAGCGACGGAATTTCAGATCAAGGATCGGCTGTCGTTCCAGCGGTTTCTCGGCCTTGGGCTCGATGGCACCGTGCCGGATGCGACGACGGTGTGGTTGTTCCGGGAGCGTCTGGTCCAGGCCAAGGCGATCGACCGATTGTTTGCCCGCTTCGACGCTGCGCTGAAGGATCGGGGGTATCTCGCCATGGGCGGCCAGATCATCGATGCTACGGTGGTGCCGGCGCCCAAACAGCGCAACACTGAAGCAGAGAAGGCAGCCATCAAGGAAGGCCGTGTGCCCGAGGACTGGAAGCCGGCCAAGACCCGACAAAAGGACCGCGATGCGCGTTGGTCGATCAAGTACAGC
>NZ_BMZD01000003.1 GCF_014652615.1 Novosphingobium arvoryzae | reverse complement strand
TACGTCCGTCATGTTGCCTCTCCTATCCCGATGGCTAATGCACCGTAATGCTGGTGCATTATGACACCGTTGGGGAGAGCGGCATCCACCCCATCTCTGGACCATAAGTTATTGAATTTTATTAACTGTCATAACATTTCGAATCTCATTATCGAGCATTTGGGGCTCATTTACATATCCTCTCAGAACAGGGGATGCAGTCCGCACCCAAAGTTCGGCTGAGAGGGTGACAAAGTAATAATCTTTCGCTACCGCGCCCGGCCATGAACGCATGGGTCCGAGAATCGAAAGCAGGAAAATCGCTGTTCGCGATTACCGTTCTGCTCGCACTCTCCCTGCGGATTCTGATCCCGACTGGCTTTATGCCAACGGTCAGTGCCCAAGGTCTGGTTGTAGAACTCTGCTCCGGCGTCTCCGGTAAGACAGTTACGATTGACCTTGGCAAAAAGCTTCCTAGCGAGACGCAGAAGCACGCTGCTGATAGTCCGTGCGTTTTCGCGGCGGGTTTGGGCCATGGCCTGCTCACAAGTGCTGAGCTGCCCACCATCCAGCCGTTTGTTTACGGTCTGACAATCTTTGTCGGCACGGCAATTGCAGACCTGACGATCAGTCGTCTTGCGGCACCGCCGCCGCCCTCCCAAGGCCCGCCTGCGCTGAGCTAAGCTCGCGCAGCGGACAATAGACACCTCGTTCGCTGCTGACCTGCGCTCAGGCTTTGCCTGTGCGCGTGTCTGACATCCGCTTCGGTTGGTCAGGCTTTTCAGTGAACAGGTTTCATCATCTCTGTAGATACATGGGCAAATTTGGCCGCCGTGGAGCGCGCCGTAGCGGTGTCTGCATGGAAATTAGATTGAAGAAAGAAACACAATGAAAGCTTCCTTGCTGGCAATCGCGGTGGCTCTGACAGCGCCAACCCAAGTGCTTGCTGCCGAAGGTGAAACACCTTCTGCCGAAACCATCGTAGTTACAGCCGCCAGGATCACCGCCTTACAGAAAACTGCGGCAGCTGAAGATGAACACGCTACCAGCCCGGATGGCGCCGCTTTTATTGCCCGTCAGCCAGGCGCTGCACTCGTAGACAACGGTGCTCTTTCAGGTCAGGTGCAGATGCGAGGGCTGTTCGGCGAGCGCATCGCTGTCAGGATTAATGGCCAGCATTTTGCCACAGGCGGTCCCAACGCCATGGATCCGGCAATGCATTACGCGCCTATGGCGCTAATCGATAGGGTAGAGATCGCGAGGGGCATTTCTCCGGTTCGCGATGGACCGGGCCTTGGCGGAGGGATCAACACAATCCTCAAGCAGGTTAGATTCAGCGAGGGCAATACCATGGCTCCGCAAGCCGACATCTCCGGGCAATATCGCAGCGTAGATGACAGCATTGCGCTGGGCGGCTTGGTTGGTCTTGCAAACGACACCTTCCGCATTGGCCTGATTGCATCTCGAGAAAAAGGCGATGACACGCGCTTCCCAGGCGGTCGTATCGCCACCACAGGATATGAACGCGCGGTTTATGGTGTGCATGCTGGGTTACGCGCCGGGTCTGGCGAATTGAGTTTGGAATATCGCCGGCAGGAAACCGGCCGTTCGGGCAACCCACCGTTCGCCATGGACATCATTTATTTCCACACGGACTTCGTCCGGATCGGCTTTGAAGGCGACCTGGCTGATGGCTTCCGGCTCGAAGCGCATGCAGATTATGCCGGGGTCAGCCACCGGATGAACAATTTCGAACTGCGCCCCGCACCGACTACAGCTATGACCCGTCAATCAGACACATATGCCGACACGATTGGCGCTGACATCTCGCTTCGATTTGGCTCAGCATCACGGTATGTTCGGCTAGGTGCCGATGTCGAGCTCATCGACAAGGGCTATATGCTCTACAACCCGCTTTCCACAAACTTCTTTATTCATCCTCTGGATCACGCAGAAAGTGATCGATTGGGTGCATTTGCAGAATGGCGCGGCGGCCTCGGCCCAGTCGAGGTAGAACTGGGCGCGCGGCTCGACCGGCACGGGGCGGAAACTGGTGCGCCCCGCTTTGGTCCTGGCGTACCACTCGGACCTGCCAATCTTGCCCTGGCCTTCGCTAACGCCGATCGAGACTGGTCTGGCACTACATTCGATACTTCTCTTCGGCTCTGGGCAGATTTTGGTGCGATCACTCCTCGCCTTACACTCGCACGAAAGACCCGAGCGCCAAGCCTGATCGAACGATTTTCATGGCTTCCTACCGAGGCAAGCGGAGGCCTCGCAGACGGCAACATCTATGTCGGATCACCATCGCTAAAAGCTGAAAAGGCCTGGGTCGCCGAAGCTGGCTTCGACTGGTCAAGTGCAATCGCCTACGCTCGTCCAGTGGTCTACTATCGGCGGATCGACGACTTCATCCAAGGGGTTCCCTTCGATGCGACGCCAGGCTTGGTCAACACATCGGTCGAGATGGTTGCACAGGCTAGCGGTGATGCTACGCCGCTGCGTTTTGCTAATACAGAAGCCGATATCTGGGGTGCTGACCTCGCATTCGGTGCGAAGATAGCTGGTCCGCTGCGGATCGATGGTGTTGCCAGCTACGTCAGGGGCAAGCGGCAAGACATAAACGACAACCTTTACCGTATGGTACCAGCGAATGGCAGACTGGCATTCGCATGGGAAGCGGCAAGCTGGTCCTTATCGCTTGAGGGCCAAGCTGTTACAGCTCAGAAGAAGCTATCATCCACGAATGGAGAAGCACCGAGCAAGGGGTATTTCTTGGCCAATCTTTATGGGCATTGGCTGGTACGCGATGGCCTGCGTCTGGATTTTGGCATCGAGAACTTGTTCGACCGGTACTATTTGGAACATCTCGCAGGCTACAACCGCATCAGCGGGTCCAATGTGCCGTTGGGCATGCGGCTGCCTGGTTCTGGTCGGTCGGCATTTGTGAAACTGCGCTGGGCAGTTCGTTGAAATTCGAAGAACTGGCGCCGCATTTTGTGGCGCCAGTTTTTGGCTGTATCAATTTGGCATGAATAACTTCGGGACCGCGCTAGTCCTTGCAAGAAAATTGATCAAATGCCTCAACTGCTTGCGCAGCATACATAAGGCTTGGACCGGCACCCATATAGAGCGCCATGCCCATGACCTCCATCACTTCCTCCCGAGTTGCTCCGTGCTTCACTGCCGCCTGCGAATGAAATGCAACGCAACCATCGCAACGGATAGCAACAGATATTGCAAGTGCGATTAGCTCTTTCGTTTTGGTATTGAGCACACCATCTTCCGTGGCGGCCTTAGCCATAGCCGAGAAAGCTTTCGTTACCTCAGGTGAGCCAAGTCGCACCTCTTTTATGGCGGAAGAGAGCTCACTTGCCATTGCGTTCCAGTCTTTGTGCATCGCTTTTCCCCTGATCAGGACTTCCATCATCGAATAAAGCTATAAATACGAGAGGCCTTACTCGGTCGTGCGCCCATCAAAGTGTTTGTGATCGACAGCAGCGGCGGCACAGGTTTTGTGGACCGTGCCATCAATGTGCTCTGGCGGACCATAGATAGTGTAGAGCCGCAACGGCTCCTTTCCCGTGCTGATCACGTTGTGGCGCGCGCCCTGTGGGACAACTACGCCGTCATCAGCGCTGACTTTGTTGCAGACGCCGTCGATCCAGATTTCGCCTTCGCCGCCTTCTATGCGAAAAAACTGGTCACGATCGTCGTGGACTTCCTCGCCGATCTCTTCACCGGGCTGGATGGCCATGAGGACCAGCTGGAGATTGTGGCCGGTGTAAAGCACACGCCGAAAATCGTCGTTCTCTTCCGTAAGCTTCTCGATGTTGTCGACAAAGCCCTTCATGCCATCTGCTCCTATCCGTTATTGTGCATCTTCTGCGATTGGCCAGCTTATCGCGATTGCTCCGCGCAAGTCGCCCGGCTTGAACCCGGTCGCCCGATCAAACGGGTAGAGTTCCGCTAACCTTTCACTCACATCGGGCGCGATATTAGTGCCGTGGCAGGCGGCGCAGGGCTGCTCCTTCATCGGAATCGCGCGCATATAATGCGCTTTGGCACCAGAACCCGAACCGCTGGTCCACTGCAGCGTTGACGGTTTCCCATCTGCGGTCAAAGGTGCGGCTGCCAGCTGCTCCAACCGCTTGCGCATTTCACCATCCGGCGCTGCGGCAGGGTTGCGCTCCTTCAGCGCGATCCGACGCACCTCGGCCCCGCTTTCCTTAGACAGGCTGGCGGCGATGGCCGGTGCTGCCTGCTGGCATACACCGATAGCGCCCACCGGGCCGCCGGCTTTCATCGCCTCCTGCAACTGTCCCTGAAGATCAGCCTGAAAGCGGTCGACCAGCGCTGCCGACTTGGCTGAAACATCCACCGGTTGCGGCGCAGGTGCCGCACATCCGGCGAGCCCCAGGGCCGCGCCGGCGAACATCAGGCGCATCACAAGTTAGGGTCCTCATCCAGTGGCGACTGGAATTCATGCCACATCCCGTTGATGATACCAAAGGCGAGCGCCAGGCCGAGCCCCAAGATCCATGCGAAATACCACATCGTTTTGGCTCCTTAATAGAAGTCGGGGTTAGTGCGCACGTCGCGCAGGGTCACCCGGCCGAACAGGACCTTCATCACCCAGGCGGTGTAGGTCAGAACCAGCGGCAGGAAGATCACCGTCACGATCAGCATGATCCACAGCGTCAGGTGGCTGGACGAGGCGTTCCACGCTGTCAGGCTCGATTGCGGATCGATCGAACTGGGCAGGATGAAGGGGAACATCGACAGGCCGACCGTGGCGATGATGCCGACAGTGGCCAGCGACGATCCGGCCAAGTGCAGCACATGGCTGTGGTGGCGGATACCCAGCAGCGCAACAAGCGGTCCGACCAGGCCCAGAATGGGCGCAATCACCATCCAGGGATAGCGACCGTAATTGTCAATCCACGCACCCGGAGCGGCCACGGTCTTGATGAACAGGGGGTTGGAGGGACCATTCGGATCGACCACGCCTTCCAGCCGGAAGCCCATCGCGCCATTGGCAACCCACAGGCCGCCGGCCGCAAACAGGATGACGCTGGCGATGGCTGCCACGCTGCCGATCCGCCGGGCACGGTCCAGCACGGCCCCCCGCTCGATCTTGACCGAGAGGAAGCCGGCGCCATGCATCACCACCATCGCGACCGAAAGCAGCCCGGTCATCAGCGCAAAGGGCGAGAACAGGCCCAGCAGCGAGCCCTCGTAGAAACTACGCAAGTCGCTATCGAGCCGGAACGGCGCGCCCTGCAGCACGTTGCCCACTGCCACGCCGAACACCAGCGCGGGCACGAAGCCTCCGATGAACAGCGCCCAGTCCCAGCGACTGCGCCAGGCGGCGTCCGGGCGCTTGGACCGGTACTTGAACGCCACGGGGCGCAGGATCAGGGCCGACAGCACCAGGAACATGGCGAGGTAAAAGCCGGAAAAGCTGACCGCATAGACGAACGGCCAGGCCGCAAAGATCGCCCCGCCGCCCAGGATGAACCAAACCTGGTGGCCTTCCCAGTGCGGCGCGATGGCGTTGATCGCCATGCGGCGTTCCTCGTCCGTCTTGCCGATGAAGGGCATCAGTGAGGCCACGCCGAGGTCATATCCATCAGTCAGTGCAAAGCCAATCAGCAAGGTGCCCATCAGACCCCACCAGATTACCCGGAGGGTTTCGTAGTCGAGAGGGATTTCCATTTCGTGTTCCTCCCTTATTCCGCCGGCAGCGGAGCATAGCCCGCCTGGCCGCGCGACATTTCGGGTTCATGGTGCTCTACCGGACCCTTCCGGATGGTGGCGATCATCAGGCGCACCTCGATGACAGCCAAAGTACCGTAGAGTAACGTAAAGCCGATGATCGTGGTCCAGATCTGGCTGATGGAGAGCGAGGATGCGGCAAGGAACGTCGGCAATACGCCTTCCACGGCCCAGGGTTGCCGTCCGATCTCCGCCAACATCCAACCGAACTCAATCGCGATCCACGGCAGCGGGATAATGGCGACCGCGATCTTCAAGAACCAAGGCTTGCTGAACTGACACGCCGAGGCGCAGTAGAAGGCCAACGCGAAGAACCCGATGAAGAAGAAGCCGAGCCCCGCCATGATACGGAACAGCCAGAACATCACCGGCACGTTGGGAATGGTATCCTTCGCGGCCAGCAAGATCTGCTGATCACTGGCAGCGCGCGGATCGGCCACGTGACGCTTGAGCAGCATGGCATAGCCAAGATCGGCCTTGTGCCGTTCAAACTGCTCGCGCGCGGCCATATCCGTGCGGTTGACCTTCAGCTTCTCGACCGCGTCATAAGCAACGATGCCGCTACGAATACGTTCGTCCGCCTTCAGCACCAGTTCGTTGATGCCCATGACCTCGCCGGTCAGGCTGCGGGTGGAAATCAGGCCCAGCACATAGGGGACCTTCACTTCAAAGTGCGTCTCCTGGGCTTCCATGTCCGGAATGCCGAAGATCGAGAGGCCGGCAGGGGCCTCCTCGGTGTGCCACATGGCCTCGATCGCGGCGAGCTTCATGCGCTGGTTGTCAGTCAGTGCGTAGCCGGATTCGTCACCCAGCACGACGACAGAGAGCGAGGAAGCCAGACCAAAGGCGGAGGCGACCATCATAGATCGGCGGGCCACATTGGTCCACTTGCCCTTGAGCAGATAGTAGGCGGACACGCCCATGACGAAGACCGATGCCGCGACATAGCCCGCGCTGACGGTGTGTACGAACTTGGCCTGCGCGACCGGGTTGAACAGGACCGAATAGAAATCGATCACTTCCATGCGCATGGTTTCAGGATTGAAGCGCGCACCGACCGGGTTCTGCATCCAGCCATTGGCGATGAGGATCCACAGCGCCGAAAGGTTGGAGCCGAGCGCGACGAGGAATGTGACTACCAGGTGCGCAACCTTCGACAGCTTGTCCCAGCCAAAGAACATGAGGCCCACAAACGTCGCTTCAAGGAAGAAGGCCATCAGCCCTTCGATCGCCAGCGGCGCCCCGAAAATGTCGCCAACGTAGTGCGAGTAATAAGCCCAGTTGGTCCCGAACTCGAACTCCATGGTGATGCCGGTAGCAACGCCGAGCACGAAGTTGATGCCGAACAGCTTGCCCCAGAAGCGCGTGATGGTCCGCCAGATTTCCCGGCCGGTCATCACATAGATGCTTTCCATAATGACCAGCAAGAACGACAAGCCAAGTGTCAGGGGAACAAAAAGAAAGTGATACATCGCGGTTAGCGCGAACTGGAGCCGACTAAGCTCGACAACAGCCATATCCATATGCACGCTCCTTCACCGGCCCTATTGCCGGACGGGACTCGACTCAGCGCATCCACTCAATTATTGAATTTGCGAATATGCTAACATGACACTGTCGTCAATTGTGATCTGAAAGTATCCATGCCCCTGCACCAGCCTCGATCCTCTCTCATAAGGTCGTCAAGCCTGACCGGCCAGATCGCAACACTATGGTGGCTGGGTGACACAGTAGGCGCCGTGCTGTTCGCCGGGTGTCTGGCCGCGTTTATCGCATCGTGGACAGCTGGTGGGCTTGCAAATCAGGCTTGGGGGCTGCTGGCCGGGGTAGGGTTAAGCGGATTGCTTCGCGCCGGCGCTCAGGCCTTAGCGGGGCTGAAAGGCCAACAGGCAGCCACTCATGCGAAGTCTGCATTGCGAGCCAGTGTGATGACCGCATTGCTGCCAAGCGGGCAAATGGGCGGCCGCCTGATTGGCGAGGATCTGCGCGTAGCGATCGACGACGTGGAAGCGCATGAAGGACTAATCGCCCGCTTTCAGCCGCTGCGGATGGCGGCCATGCTATCCCCGCTGATCATCGCAGCAGCGGTCGCTCTGGCCAGCTGGTTTTCGGCCCTGATCCTGCTGGCAACGCTGATCCCCTTCGGGGCGGGCATGGCGCTGGCGGGACTCGCCGGCAAAGCGGAGGCGGACCGGCAGTTCCTGGCCCTTTCACGATTGTCCGGCCTGTTCGTCGATCGCGTAGCCGCGCTTCCGGCGATCCTGGCTTTCGGGGCGGAGGATCGCGTTACGCGCCAGATCGGCGGAGCCGCCCGCGATGTTGCGGCCCGGACCATGCAGATCCTGAAAATCGCCTTCGTATCCAGCGCCATGATGGAGTTCTTCGCGGCCCTATCTGTCGCACTAGTGGCGGTCTATTGCGGCTTCTCGCTACTGGGGCTGCTACCGTTCCCGGCCCCGGAAGACCTGAGCCTTGGCGAGGCCTTCTTCGCCCTCGCGCTCGCCCCGGAATTCTATCTGGGCATGCGGCGGCTAGCGGCGGCCTACCATGACAAGCAGCAGGGTCAAGCGGCAGAACGCAGCGTGGCCGCAGCGCTAGAACAAGCTCATCGTACCACGCCGCCCGCTACAGCCCCTCTGCCCGATCGCATCGGCGAGCTCAGCACCCAAGGCCTTATGATCCGTTACGATGACGGCAATTCTATTGGCCCGATCACCGCGTCTTGGCGGGGGCCCGGCCTCCATGTCGTCACTGGCCCAACAGGGGTCGGTAAATCCTCGCTGCTCCATGCTCTGATCGGACTGGCGCCTGTATCGGGGGGGCAGATTATCCATGATGGTACGCCGGTGGCCGCGGAAGAGTTGCTGGCTCTTACCGGTTGGGCCGGGCAACGCCCTCTGCTGCTGCCAGGCACGCTGGCTGACAACCTTCAACTGGGGAACAAGAGCCTGGCACCGCAGGAACTGGCCCGGTTAACCGAGGCAAGCGGATTGTCCGCCCTGATCGCCGCGCGAGGTGAAGACCTGACGATCGATCCGCGCGGCTCCGGCCTGTCCGGCGGCGAACGGCGCCGGATCGGGCTGGTGCGCGCTATTGGCAGCGAGCGGCCAGTGCTGCTGCTCGATGAGCCGACCGCTGATCTCGACCCCGAAACCGCTGCCAAGGTCATTGCCTTACTGCAAGACACTGCCCGCAGCCGCCTGGTGATCGCGGCGACGCACGATCCGGCGCTGATTGCCTGTGCGACAAGCCGCATGGTGATGGCATGATCGAACGTCTCCTGCGCGATGCAACACGCAGGCAGCGCCGAAGCACGGTCATTGCCATCAGCCTGGCCATGGTTGCGGCGGTGGCCGGAGTAGCGCTTCTGGCCTTGTCCGGCTGGTTCCTGACCGGCGCTGCCATTGCCGGGGCGAGCGGCATCGCCAGCGTGCGCGCCTTCAACTACCTACTGCCCAGTGCCGGGATCCGGGGGCTGGCAATCGCCCGCACGCTCAGCCGCTATAGTGAGCGCTTGTACAGCCACCGGGCCGCGCTCTTTGCCCTGGCGGACTTGCGGCCTACGCTGTTTGCAAAGCTTGCAGGAACCGACCCATCCCGCGCTCTGGCCCAGTCCAGCGGTGATATGGCAGCGCGGCTTGGCTCCGATGTCGATGCGCTAGAGGACAGCGTGGTACGCAAGGTCACGGTTCCGGGTGCGCTGGCCGGAGCAGGTGCGGGCCTGATCGCGTCAAGCCTTGCAGGCTTGCCGGCGGCGCTTGCCTTGCTGGCGGGCCTTGCGGCGATGCGGCTATCCTCGCGGGTGCTGGCGCCCCGGCTGCTGACAAAGCCCCGTCAGGACCATGCTGCAGCTCTCAATCGTCTCAAGGCTGACTATACGAGTTATGCCGCCTGTTCCGGCGAAATCGCGGTCTATAACCTTGGCACGCAGGTCATCGCCGCGCTGGAGCCGCACGCCCGCGCGCTGGACGCGGCGCGCAGTGCGGTGGTCCGGGGCGAAGCGGTGATACAGGGCGCGCAATTGGTGTTGGCCGGCTTGACCGTGGCGAGCGTGCTGGCGCTTGCCGATGGCGGCGCAGCGCTGGTTGCCCTGGCAGCGCTTGCGGCGGCAGCCGCGGCGGAAAATTGGTCGGTGCTGGCCCGGACGGACATGGAGCGCCTGCGCGTGCAGGATGCCATCATCCGCCTGGAAAGCATCGCCACGCTGCCTGCCCGCGAGATCGATGCGGCTTTGTCCACTAACGGCGGGAGCATTGCCCTCACCATCGAGGGTCAATCCTATGTCGTGCCGCCGGGCGGGCGCCTGCTGATTGGCGGGCCTTCGGGGTCAGGCAAGTCGCGCCTGCTGGGCACGCTCATCGGCTTGCGCAGCGATGCGCCGGAGGGCCTGGCCGTGGACGGGCAGGGCGTTCGCACCCTGGGGCTAGCAGGCCTGCGCCCGCTCTTTGCCTACGCTGCGCAGGATGCCGGACTGATTGCCGGCACCGTCGCGGACAATCTGCGCCTGGCCCGCCAGGGCATTAGCGAGCCGGAAATGTGGGCTGCGCTGGAAACCGCTTGCCTTGCTGAAACGGTCCGCAACCTTCCCGAAGGGCTTACTCAGTGGCTCGGCGACAATGGCGCGCGCTTGTCGGGCGGCCAGCGCAAGCGTTTGGTGCTGGCCCGTGCGCTGCTAGCGGGCAAACCCTGGCTCGTGCTCGATGAGCCGAGTGAGGGCCTGGATCCCGAAACGGAGCACGCGCTGTATCAGCGCTTGTCCGCCTGGCTGGACCGCACCGAAACTGGATTGGTGTTGGTCAGCCACCGCAGCGGACTGCACGCGCTCGCTCGTCAGGTGGTCACGCTCGTCCCTGTCAGCGCGTAACGCGGCTGACACGGGCAAACATGGCCGCGCCGAGCCGGGCGTTACCGAAGCCAATATTCTCCTTCGGAACATTCACCTCGCCTGCGGGAACCAAGTCATCAAGAACGGCTCGGGCCACTTTCATCTGATCGGCATCAATCGTGTAGAACACCTGCTTGGCTTCACGCCGCGAAGAGACCAGCGCCGCCTTGCGCAGTATCGCCAGTTGCTGACTGAGCACAGAGAGACCAAGCCCCGTGCGCTCCGCGATGTCGCCCACCGAGCGCTCGCCCCCGGTCAACTCCTTGAGAACCGCAAGGCGCATCGGGTGGCCGAGCACGCGCAGCAGTTCAGCCTGCTCCTCGGTGCTGGTCGCAGTCTGGGAAGTGTCAGGCGCCATCATGACTGCTGGTCCGTAACTGGACGATAGAACCATTCCGTCGCCTTGTCGGCGGCCAGGGCGTCGTCCTTGCTGAACCCCGGCGGCGCCAGCAACCGATCGCCCGGCTGCCAGCCTTCAGGCGCCAGACATTGCCCATCTTCCGTACGCTGGAGTGCAGTAACGATCCTCAAGATCTCATCAACCGAACGCCCAACGGCCATCGGATACCAGTTCATCGCGCGGACAATGCCTGCCGGATCGATGAAATAGGCTGCACGCACTGATGCTGCATTATGTGCTTCGGCTGAAACCATGCCAAAGGCGCGCGCGATCTCGAGGTTGGGATCCTCGACGATGGGAAACGGCACAGTGACGCCCAAGTCGTCATGCAAGGCGCGGATCCAGGCGAGATGGGAAAACAAGCTGTCGACCGAATGGCCAAGCAGACTGCAACCCAAAGCCTCGAAGCGGTCAAAGGTACGGGCGAAAGCCACGAATTCACTGGTGCAGACCGGGGTGAAGTCGCCAGGGTGCGAGAAGAACACCAGCCAGCGGCCGCGATAGTCGGACAGGCGAACCATTCCTTCGGTCGAACGAGCAACGAAATCCGGCGCGGCTTCGCCAATGCGTACCGGGGCGTAACAAGCCTTACCGTCACTATCGTCCATATTCCCCTCCTGATCCGCCCCTGTTTGATCGTTTTAGATAAATGTTGCATTCATGGCAATGTTCCCGCTCTGGACAATCGGGGAAGCGTTCCTGCTAGACGTGGCAGTTACAACGTCATTGATATTCGTCATGATCGGCAAAGCACCTTGAACCCGGACACCATCATCCAGATTGGCCCGCTAGCACTGGCGCTGGACCGCCTCTTGGCAGTGGGCCTGATGCTCGCTTTCCTGACGGCACTGGACTGGATCGCGCGCCGCTATCGCGTGGCTGCCTGGCAACCGGCAGGCCTGGCCCTGCTGGCGGGCATCATCGCCGCACGGGCTGGCCACGTCTGGCAGTATCGCGAAAGCTATGCGCTGGAGCCGGTCGCGGCTCTGCAGGCATGGCTGGGCGGTTGGGACTGGCGTGCCGGCGTGGCAGCCGCCGGACTGGTGGTAATCGTGACCTTGCGCCAAAGCAGACCGGTACTAGCCGGGCTGGGTGTGCTGGCCGGCCTGGCTCTAGCTTGGGCCGGCTTCCTAGCTGCCGGAGAGAGCAAATCGTCGCTCCGCCTGCCGCAGGCCCTGACCCTGGAGCGGGTTACAGCGGAGCCCGGCGTTTCGCCGCACTGGCAGATTGGAGACCTGCGGGGGCGGCCCATCGTGCTGAACCTATGGGCCACCTGGTGCCCACCCTGCCGCCGCGAAATGCCGATGCTGACGCGGGCGGCCGCAACGGAGCGCCGGGCCGAAATCCTGCTGGTGAACCAGGGCGAAACGTCCGCCCAGATCAGGGTTTTCCTGCGCGCTCAAGGGCTTGATCCTGCCCATGTCGCCAGCGATCCGTCAGGGCTGCTGAGCGAGATGACTGGCGCCGGAGCGCTGCCGACGACCCTGTTCATTGCCAGCGATGGCACGGTCCGCCAGGTCCACACGGGCGAGATTACCCGCGTTCAGCTCGACATTGCGATCCGGGCGCTGGAACGGCCGTAACCTTAGCCCCTTTACGCAAGAGCCGGGACATTGCGGTCTGGCGACTAGCATCGCATCAAAGCCTGCCCGATCGGCCTACTGCAGAGGCCGCATCTTGCTCCAGCTGGGGAGGCGATGCTGCCGCGTGATCAGGTCGAGCATCCGCCGCGAGGGCCCCGACCCCGACCATGTCGACCCTGACTTCCCTGTCCATCTCTGGCGCCGCCACTTCCGCCCCCGCCGTTCTCACGTTCAAGGCAGCGGCGAAACGCCGGTAAGTGATTATCTCGCGATGCATCCTGCAGGTTCTGCAGGACATGCCGGACGGAAGCGTCGGCGATGGCGGGTAGCAGCCGATCATAAAGGGCGATGTTCTCGACCTCGGCCTCGATGGCCATACGGCAAGCCTCTGCCAGCGTAGCAGGGGCCATGCCCTTGCCTTGCCATTGATTGGCCGGGATCGCGAAACCTAGGCGTGTCATCTGCCGCTCAATCGCTGCGGAATGGCGCCGTTCGGCCTCGATGATGTTGATGAAGGGCCTGACCTCGCCAAATTTCTCAATGACGGCACCATAAGTCGCCTCAGCCTTGCGCTCGTCGTCTAGCGCTTCCAGCAAGACAGCTTCCAGATTGATGTTAGGCATGCTGGCACTCCTTGGAGACCTGAGTGAGCCGCGCGTTCATCGCCCATCACGGCCAATTTTGCGCTTGGGCCTGGGCCCATGCTGGGTCCAGAATTCCTGCATGACAAGATAGGTGAAAGACACTGACCAGCCGATCAGCCCGAAGCCCGTCAGGGATTCAAAACCGACCACGATGCGATAGGCACCATGCGGGAACAGGTCGCCAATGCCCAGCGTCGTGAAGCTGGTGATCGAGAAGTAGAAATAATCGACCGCGCTTCGGGAAAAGTGGCCCGCGATCTCGCCCAGCTGAGGAAAAGGCTGCATCAACCGGTACGTAACCGCAAAGATAACGATCTCGGCCAGGTGAGCGAGAAAAACTGCCGCGATCACCACCAGGACCTTGGGTCGCGGCGGAATGGTCAGCCGGGGAATGAACAGCGAGGTGAGGCGCAGCGCCTCATAGTGGACGATGACGCACAATCCCACGGTCGCAAAGGCAATCAGCAGGGCCCAGAACAGGATCATGGCAGCAAAGGCCTTTCCTTGCGGTGGAGATCAGGGAACCTGGACTTCGATCCGTCCCAACCCCGAACTTCCGGTAACCCTGTTGCGCGCGAACAGGACGAGGGTGTAGCGCCCGCTCGCCTGCAGCGGGAGCGTCCGGGCGAAGCCACCCGGCGATGACACGAATGCAAGTTCCGCCCTGCGAAGCTGCTGACCACCCTGCCAGAGGCTTGCCTCAACCTCGTAATCGGCAGAGTCCCATAGGCCGCCAGGGGTCAGCGGACAACCGCACATCGGCTCGACCTTCGCCGTAATCCGCAAGCCCTCTGGCTCAATGCTGGCCGTGGGAGTCACAGCAAGGCCGGGCAATTCGATGCTCCACCCATCGCCGGTGGTCATCGGCACTCCGGGCATCATCCAGCGCTGCGCAGTAACCTTGACGGCTGAACCTGGGCGGCCAAGCGCGCCCTTGACCTCCAGTTCGACCAAAGTTGGCCTGACGAGATCCAGCGTTGCGTAAAAGGCGGCTGCATCGTCCGTCGCGCGCAGCGGACTGCGGCCGGTCGACTGCATGATCCGATCCGTATCGCCGGTGCCGCCTGCCGTTATGCCCTCGGCGAGAATGCGCCCGCTCTCCGCATCGCGCAGGATCACCTGCGCCCCGCCGGTACTATCGCCAACGAACTTGGCGTCTTGGCTGATGACCCGCACCGTAACCGGTGTGGGTTCAGACAATGCCGGTGCGGCAAAAAGCAGGACTGCTGGCAGGCACGCGCCCCATAGACGTATGGCAAAGCCGCGATTGTCAGGCATTGGCGCTGACTAGCCAGATGGCATAACCCATCATCACCCCTTCGCCTGGGCGATAGTATTTGGTGTAAAGTGATGTCAGCTCCGCGGCAGCCGCCTCCTGGACCACCGGTGGGTAATCGAGCAGCGCCTGTCCAAAGGCGAGCGCGTGGCGCACGAAGGCTTGCGCCTGTTCCGGCGTGGCGCCTGGACCGCCGACGGGCAGCTCACCCTTGGCCGCAACGATGTTCACATTGCTGAAGCCTGCCGCAATCAGCGTTTCTTCCATGTAATCGTGCTCTTCAAAGGTAAACGGCCCTGGCGCGCGCGGCACGGGCGCGGGCATTTCGACATGACGGCGGGCGACGGCCATGCCTTCGAGCATCCATGGATTCTGCTGCGGCGGCCCCCAGACGGCAAGATCGAGCCGTCCACCCGGCTTCAGCAAACCGCGCAGGTTTGCGAAGGCCGAGACCGGCTCGGAAAAGAACATCGAGCCAAAGCGCGAACACAGCCGGTCGAACGGCGCCTCGGGTACGGCAACGGTCGCCGCATCGGCGCAGATGAAGCGCGCATTGGCAATTCCGGCAGCCGCCGCACGGCGCGTCGTGGCAGCGGCAAGGTCAGGAGAAATATCGATGCCAACGACTTCCCCTTCCGGGGTGACGGCCTTGGCAATGGCAAGGCTGGTCGCCCCGCCGCCAAAACCGATGTCCACCACGCGTTCTCCCGGCTGATAGGCGGCATGGGCCAGCAGCGCCGCGCCGGCCGGAGCAATCGTGCTTTCAAAGCCCGTGAGGTTGGCGAGCCAGCGCGCCCCCATTTCGCCGGCCCAGTCTTCATACTTGAGGGCATCGCCATGGTGTTCGGAGGAAGTGGTCATCGCAGAAATCCCTGAATTAAAGTCCAATAGGCCGAGTGCTTCACAACGCTCCAATAATGCGCTGCGCCCACGTTACGATAGCTGCGTGCGACATGGCTCCCGACTGACGGGCTATCTCGCGTCCTTTGTGAATCATGATGAGCGTAGGGATCGAGCGGATCCCGAAGCGTCCGGCAATAGCTTGCTCAGCCTCGGTATCCAGTTTACCAAGCCGGACTTGTGGTTCCAGCTGTGCTGCAGCTGCTTCAAACGCGGGCGCCATCTGGCAGCAAGGCCCGCACCAGGAAGCCCAGAAATCAACCAGTAGTGGGATATCGCTGCGGGTTGCATGAGCATCAAAATTTGTCGCCCCAAGGGTGACCGGATGGCCGTTGAACAGAGGGCCCGAGCATCGACCGCACTTGCCGTTCGCGGCGATTTTGTCGCGTGGCACGCGGTTGGCTGTCGTACAGTTCGGGCAGATGATCAGGAGCGGTTCGATTGCCATTTTTCCTGACACCCTTACCGAACCGTTTCCCCGCAAAGATCACAGAGCGCATGAATAATGGCCCGGACGGTCGGATCGTTAAGACTATAAAACCGCGTCTGGGCCTCGCCGCGGATAGTGACGACATTCTCATCTCGCAGCATGGCAAGATGCTGCGACACCGATGACTGTGACAGGCCTGATAGCTCAACCAGCTCACCAACAGACACTTCGCCCTCATCCATCCGGCACAACATCAGAAGTCGCTCTGGATGGCTCATTAGTTTCATGCGCGAGGCCATTGCGGCAGCGTTGGCTTTGAGTTCGGAAAGGTCAGCGGGCTTCATTGGGTTTCTTCCGTGTAGGCAATTCCGTCGTCGCGCAGCAGCACGTAAATGGCGGGGATCACTAGGACCGTCAGCAGCGTCGAACTGGCAAGACCGAACAGCAGCGAGATCGCCAAACCCTGGAAAATCGGGTCGGTCAGGATGACCGCCGCCCCGATCATCGCCGCTGCGGCAGTTAGCACGATCGGTTTGAACCGGATCATCCCGGCCTCAAGCAGGGTTTCGCGCAGTGACTTGTCCGCCGAGCGGGTGTGGCGAATGAAATCGACCAGCAGGATCGAATTGCGCACGATGATCCCGGCTAGGGCGATGAATCCGATCATGCTGGTGGCGGTAAAGGGCGCCTGGAACAGCATGTGGCCAAGGACGATGCCGACAAGGGTCAGCGGAACCGGGGTCAGGATTACCAGCGGCAGGGTGAAGCTGCGGAACTGGCCGACGACGAGGACATAGATGCCTAGCAGTGCGACCATGAAGGCCGCGCCCATGTCGCGGAACGTCACCCAGGTGATTTCCCATTCGCCATCCCACAGCAGCTTGGGCTTGCTTTCGTCAGCGGGCTGGCCGTTGAGCAGGACCTCGGGCTTGAACAGCCCAGCCGCCTTCCAGTCAAAGCCGTCCACCGCGTCGTTGACCGCCAGCATGCCATAGATGGGCGCTTCGTAGCGACCGGCCAGCTCTGCCGTGACCATGGCCGCACCGCGCCCGTCGCGGCGGAAAATCGCCGGGCTGCCAGGTTCGATGCTCGCCGTGACCAGATCGCCCAGGGCAATCAACTGACCTGTGGGCGTTGCAGCAACCGGGGTTGCGGCGAGGGTGGCCGACCACTGGCGCTGCGCCTGATCGAGGGCAATTTCGATCGGCAGCGGTTCCCGCTCATTGCCGCCGCGCGGAGCATAGCCGATGACCTGGGTGCCCATCAGCGCGCCGATGGAATCGAACAGGTGCCGCTCGGACAGGCCATACTGGTCAAGCTTGGCCCTATCAGGCACGAGGCGGAGCACGGGTCGGGGCTGGCCAAAGCTGTTGTCCACGTCAACCACGAAGGGCACCGAGCGGAACAGCTTTTCCACCTGGGCCGCAGTCTTCTGGCGCGTTGCTTCGTCTGGGCCGTAAATCTCGGCAAGAAGCGTGGCGAGCACCGGCGGGCCCGGCGGGGTTTCCACCACCTTCAGCGACGTTCCTGCGGGCAGAGGAAGGCTCTTCAGCCGTTCGCGCAGATCAACGGCGATGTCATGGCTGGCTCGCGAGCGATCGCCCTTGGGCAGCAGGGTGACCATCAGGTCGCCCATTTCCGGCTGGTTGCGCAGGAAATAGTGCCGCACCAGCCCGTTGAAATTGAACGGAGCCGAAGCGCCGGCATAGGCTTCCATCGAAACGACTTCAGGCAGTTGCCGAGCAACCGCTGCGGCCTGCTCCAGCACCCGCGAAGTGGCCTCAAGGCTGGTGCCTTCGGGCAGGTCGGCAACGATCTGCACTTCGCTCTTGTTGTCGAACGGCAGCAGCTTCACCGTGACTGCCTTGAAGTAGAACATCGAGCAGGCAACCAGCGTCGCCACGCCGACACCGATCAGGAACCGCTTGGCTCCTTCCCGCGTGGCAATCACTTTCAGCGCATAGTGCTTGTACAGCGCGCCCAGCTTGCCGCCGTGGGCATCATGGCCATGGGTCAGAGCTTTGCGCGCAAAGCGGATCATCAACCAGGGGGCAATGATCACCGCCACGAAGAACGAGAAGATCATGGCTGCCGAAGCATTGATCGGGATCGGCGCCATATAGGGGCCCATCAGGCCCGAGACGAACAGCATCGGCAGCAGCGCCGCGACCACGGTCAGGGTGGCGATGATCGTCGGGTTGCCCACTTCGGCCACGGCTTCCACTGCGGCGTCGATCCGGCTCCGCTTATCCCCCATGGCCCAATGGCGGGCGATGTTCTCGATCATGACGATGGCATCATCGACCAGAATGCCGATGGAAAAGATCAGGGCGAACAGGCTGACGCGGTTGATGGTAAAGCCCATCACGTTCGAAGCGAACATGGTCAGCATGATCGTTGTCGGGATGACGATTGCGGTAACGCCTGCCTCGCGCCAGCCGATGGCAAAGCCGATCAGGGCCACGATGGATACCGTGGCCAAGGCAAGGTGGAAGATCAGCTCATTGGCTTTTTCATTGGCGGTTTCGCCATAGTTGCGAGTCACCGCAACTTCGACCCCAGCGGGGATGAGACTGCCTTTCAGGCCTTCGACGCGTTCGACCACCTGTTCCGATACGGTCACGGCATTGGCCCCGGCACGCTTGGCAATGGCCAGGCTGACGGCGGGTGCCATGTTCCACTGGCCCTTGTCGTCCTTGGCCCAGCGCCATGACCGGGCCTGGTCCTGCGTGGGGGCCTGCTCGACCCGGGCAATATCGGACAGCAGCACCGGCGCGCCGCGGGCGCTACGGACCTGAATGTTCGCCAGTTCCTGCGCGTCACCCAGGCTATGTCCGGCAACGACCAAGGTTGCCTGACCTGCCTCGCGCACGTTGCCGACCGGGAAGGCGCGGTTGGCCTGGGTCACGGCTTCGATCAGATTGCCCAGCGGCACGCCATAGGTCGCCAGCTTGCCCGGATCAGGCACCACGCGCAGGGCCATGCGCTGGCCCCCGGTCAGGAAGGTGAGGCCGACATCATCAACCTTGGCCATTTCGGTGCGCAGCTTACCGGCCAGTTCGGCCAGAGCCTGATCGTTCCATTGCCCTGCCGCCCCCGGCTTCGGGGTCAATGTCAGGACGACAATCGGCACATCGTTGATCCCCCGCACGGTGACTTGCGGGAATGGTATCCCGGCCGGAATGCGGTGCTTGTTCGCCTCGATCTTTTCATTGATGCGGATCGCGGCATCTTCCGGGTTGGAACCGACCAGAAAGCGGGCGGTGACCATCACGCCGTGATCCTGCGCCTGGGTATAGACGTGCTCCACGCCGTCCACACTGCGCACGATGGTCTCAAGCGGCTTGGCCACCAGTTCTACCGCATCGGCTGCGGCCAGACCGGGTGCCTGGACCATGATGTCGACCATCGGCACCTTGATCTGCGGCTCTTCCTCGCGAGGGATCGAGATGGTCGCGATCAGGCCGACGATGATCGCGGCAAGCAGAAACAACGGCGTCAGCGGCGACTGGATCGTCGCCCGGGTCAGCTTGCCCGAAATGCCCAGGTCCATTGGTTCAGCCCCCCTTGGCCGGCGCGATCAGCGTATCGCCCGCAGCAACGCCCGAAAGCAGTTCTACCTTACCGGTTTCCGCCGAGGGGGCGGTCTGGACCGGAACCTGCGCCGCGCTGCCGTCCTTGGCGAGAACCGTAACGTAATCGATGCCATAGCGGCTGGTGACATAGCTGGCCGGAACCAGCAGGGCCTTGCGGCTGCCGGTTTCGACCTTGGCCGCCACGCGGCGCCCGATCGTGCTGTTGTCGATGCCGGGCATGTCGACATCGGCGATGACCTGACCCGCAGTGATCGCTGGATAGACTTTCACCACGCGGCCAGACCTTCCGTCAGCCATGACCTGCGCACCGGGGCGGACCTTATCGGCCAGCGATTCCGGCATGGTCAGGCGCACGATGGTGGGGCCAGCAGTGATTACGGCGATGGGCATGCCCGGAGCAACCGGAGAACCCGCGGGGACATCGGCGCGCAGCACCCGGCCATCGGTCGGCGCGACAACCTCGCCTTGTCCGGCAACAGCGCCTACGGCGGCTTGCTGGGCGCGTGCCGCGCGGACCTGGGCCTGCGCAGCCGAAGCTGCGGCCTGCGCCTGTTCCAGCCGCGCCTTGGCATAGACGCCGTTCTGGTGAAGGAAGCGCACGCGCTCCAACTCGGCTGCCGCCTGGGCGGCCTGCGCCTGTGCCGCAGCGGCTTGGGCGCCATAGGCTCCGGACTGATAGCCAAGCTGGCTGTCGACGATCCGTCCGATCACCTGCCCCTTGCGCACCATATCCCCCTCACGCACGGAGAGGGAGGTGAGGATGCCGGGTATCCGGGCAAGGACCTGCGCCTGATCGACCGTGGCAATCTCTGCCGCCACGTCTTGCCACGCAGCCGCATCGGTGGAGGCCAGAACCAGTCGCGGACCGGCGGGGGCTTTTTGAACCGCGGCGGTTTCTTCGCCAGAGCTGCAGCCTGCCAGAGGCAAGGCCAGCAGCAGACCGATTGCCGCAATCCCGTTCAGTTTGATTCGCATGTTGCAAGCCCCGCCCAAATTCTTGTTTATCGTTCGACCGGAAGGCCAGCCGAGGTCCAAGCCCCGAAGCCACCGGCGAGGTGAGTATCAACTGCCTCTTGCGCGACACTACATTTATCCAAGGCCATACCGGACCTTCTACCTCCAAGGCAGGTAAGGACGATGGCCTTGCCGCCACTCGGCGGAAGCTTGCTCGGCTGAAAAGTGGAAAGTGGCATATTTACGGAGCCAGGAATGTGGCCATCAGCAAACTCACTAGCCTCACGAACATCTACCACTAAAGCTTCGCCTTTGCCTAGCATTTCGGCGAGCTGTTTAGCGTTGATTTCCTTGTGCTTTGACTTTCCAAAACCAAACATGTTGCGACACTCCTGTCGATGGTGATCCGAGCCCAAGGGCCAAGACGCTCACTTTATGACTTGTACATATCGTACGACTCTTATATAAGTCAATGCCGATATCATACTCGCGCCAGTCTAGTCCCGCAGGGTCATTACAAACTGGGGGGGTCGATGGGAGAAAACTGATGGCGTTGCCGAAGATTGTTATTTTGGGAGCAGGGCTGGGTGGCACGATTGCTGCCTATGAGATTCGCGACGCCGTAAAAGGCAAGGCCGAGGTCATGGTGGTCAACGACCAGGATGATTACTGGTTTGTGCCGTCCAACCCGTGGGTAGCAGTACGCTGGCGGGAACCTGATGCGATCAAGGTCCACCTTCCGCCGATCATGGAAAAGAAGGGCATCGGCTTTACCTCAATCGGAGCAAAGCGCGTTCACCCTTCCGAGAACCGGATCGAGCTGAACGATGGAACCTCGCTCGACTATGACTACCTCGTAATCGCCACGGGCCCGGAACTGGCCTTTGACGAGGTCGAAGGATTGGGACCGGATGGCTTTACACAGTCAGTTTGTCGCACGGATCACGCGGCACATGCGGCCGACGCCTTTGACCGGTTCTGCGAGGCCCCGAAGCCAATCATTATTGGCGCCGCGCAAGGGGCATCGTGCTATGGCCCGGCTTACGAATTTGCACTGATCCTCGACACCGAATTGCGCCGGCGCAAGATCCGTGACCGGGTGCCGATGACATATGTCAGTCCAGAGCCCTATGTTGGCCACCTCGGACTCGACGGGGTGGGCGATACCAAGTCCCTGCTCGAAAGTGAGTTGCGCAATCGGCACATCAAGTGGATCACCAATGCTCGCATCGCCAAGGTTGAAGAGGGCACTATGCACGTCGAAGAGGTGTCAGAAGACGGCTCCCTCAAGGCTGAACATGCGCTGCCGTTTGGCTATTCGATGATCCTGCCCGCATTTCGCGGAATCGCGGCGGTCCACGGGATCGAAGGCCTGACCAACCCGCGCGGCTTCATCCTGGCTGACAAGCATCAGCGCAACCCGACCTTCAAGAACGTCTATTCACTGGGCGTTTGCGTGGCGATCCCACCGGTTGGTCCCACACCGGTTCCGGTCGGCGTACCCAAGACCGGCTTCATGATCGAATCGATGGTCACCGCCATCGCGGCCAACCTTGCGCTCGAACTGGCTGGCAAGGAACCGGCCGAAGAAGCGACCTGGAACGCCGTCTGCCTCGCCGACTTTGGTGATGGCGGCGTTGCCTTTGTCGCTCAGCCGCAGATCCCCCCGCGCAATGTGAACTGGGCATCTAGCGGCAAGTGGGTCCACCTGGCCAAGATCGGATTCGAGAAATACTTCCTCCACAAGGTCCGCCGCGGCACCAGTGAACCATTCTACGAAAAACTTGCGATGCACGCTCTGGGTATCCGCAAGCTCCGCTTCAAATAAGGAGATAGGGACATGACCCTTGATACCGCTGTCCTGCGTTTTGCCGGCTTCGTCGTTCTGCTTAGTGTTGTGCTTTCGATCTATGTCCACCCGTGGTGGATCGGGCTGACGATTTTTGCCGGGCTGAATATGCTGCAAGCCAGCTTCACCGGTTTTTGCCCGGCAGCGATGATCTTCAAGAAGCTGGGCGTTCGCCCCGGTAAAGCCTTCAACTGATCGAGGCATTGATGCGCCGCCATATCGCTTCCTTTATCGCTTTGTCCTGCGTTCTGTGCAGCCCCTCCGCACAGGCGCAGGACCTCGCCGCTGCTATCTCCGGTGCTTTGTCAAACGCCCCCACGCTTGCCGAAGCACAAGCCGGAGAGGCAGCGGCGAGAGCGCGACTGGATCGCGCCAAGGCGGAGGGAAATCCGTTACTGCGGGTCGAAGGCTCCTATGGCGCAGGCCGCATCGACAATGGCGGTTTCTTCGGCATTACCGCCGACAATGTCTCGCCGCTGGCCGCGCAGGCGACGGCAGAAATGCCGATCTATGCGGGCGGGCGGATTTCCTCTGCGGTCGCTCAAGCGCGGAGCGGCGCGGACATCGCGCGCTTCGGTGCAGAGCAAGCCCGGCTCCAGACGATCGTGAGTGCGGTCAGCGTCTATACCGAGCTATTGACCGCCCGGAAACTGGAGGAGCGGTATAACAAACTGGCTGTCGCATTAGCTGAAACCGAACGGCAGGCCGGACTGCGCTATCGGACCGGCGAGATTGCCAGCTCTGAACTTGCTCAGGCGCGGGCGCGCCGGGCCGAAGCCGATGCGGGGCTTGCGCAGGCGCAGGGTCGCCGCATTTCAGCCGAAGCTGCATACCAGCGTCTGGTCGGTTCGCCTGCAGGTGAACTAACCCCCTTGCCAGGCCTGCCGATTGTTCCCCCGTCGCTCGATCATGCGCTGGACATGGCGCGTGCTTCCAATCCCGCAATGCAGCAGGCACGAGCCGGGGTTGATGCGGCGCGCGCCGGGGTTCGGGCTGCGAAGGCGGAAGGCCTACCCTCGGTTGGCGCCTTCGCCGAGGCGGCCCATGTCCGCGACCAGTTCTTCCCAGGTTACAGGGCGGATTCCGTCGCGGTCGGCGTTCGTGGGCGCTGGACGCTCTGGGCCGGTGGCCGCGTGGCGGCGCAGACTCGGGCAGCTGACGCGGATCTTGATGCCAGCGAGGCGAGGCTGCGCCAGGCGGATCAGGCGCTAGAAGGCATGGTCATCGATGCTTGGCAAGGCCTTGCTACAGCGCGCCGAATGACCGAGGCTTCCCGCCTTCGCCGTGATGCAGCGGAAGAAGCGCTGCGCGGAACTAGGCTGGAGGCTCAGGTCGGAGCCCGGCCAACGCTGGCTGTTCTTGATGCTGAGCGTGAGGCAATCGAAGCTGAAGCTGCGCTGCTACAAGCTGAGGGTATGCAGACTGTTGCGGCTTGGCAGCTCAATGCACTCAGCGGGAATTTGCAGCCTTAGGAGCGAGGATACGGTTGATTGTGGCAGTATCAGCCGAACTTGGATTGAGAAACTCGATCACAGTAAATAAAATATCATGTTTTGCTAATTTACTGAACTGAGATACCTAACGCTCATCAAGCCAAGGAGGTATCCATGACCGAAGAAAAGATTGCTATCGCTGCCATGCCGCGGATCAACGAGCCAGCCCCTGATTTCAGTGCCAAGACCACCCATGGCCAACGTTCGCTGACGGATTACCGGGGCAAGTGGCTCGTTCTGTTCTCTCACCCGGCCGACTTCACCCCGGTCTGCACCACTGAGTTCATGGGCTTTGCTCGCCATGCCGATGAATTCAAGGCAATGAACACCGAACTGCTCGGCCTGTCGATCGACTCCAACTATGCCCACATTGCCTGGGTCCGTTCGATCAAGGAGAAGTTCGGCGTCGAGATCCCCTTCCCGATCATCGAGGACATCTCGATGAAGGTGGCAACCGCTTATGGCATGGTCCACCCGGGGGCGTCCGACACCCAGGCCGTTCGCGCCACCTTCTTCATTGACCCCGAAGGCACGATGCGCGCCATGGTCTATTACCCCATGTCGAATGGTCGCTCGATTGCCGAATTTGTCCGCCTTATGCAGGCCCTGCAGACGGCCGACGCCAACAAGGTTGCGACGCCCGAAGGCTGGCAGCCCGGTGACAAGGTGATCGTGCCGCCGCCGCAGACCGCGCCGGCAGCCGAAGCTCGCGCCGGCGAGGGCTACGACTATGTCGACTGGTATTTCAGCACCAAGACCCTTTAAACCGGGTTAGGCAATCGGCGGCACCTCGGTGCCGCCGACAACCGTCCACGAGAGGAATGAGTATGTCAGACCCCGTCATTGCCGCCGCAGCAGAGATCGTGCAGCAGGCCGATCCGGCGGCGGTCCAGGTTCGGAGCTTCTTCGATGAAGCGACCTTTACTGTAACCCATGTGCTGTCCGATCCTGCAAGCGGCAAGGCCGCAATCATCGATAGCGTACTTGATTTCGACCCGGCGTCAGGACGCACTTCTACGAGTTCGGCCGATGCCTTGATCGCTTACATCCGCGAGCAGGACTTGGAAGTTGAATGGCTGCTGGAAACGCATGCCCATGCCGACCATCTGTCAGCCGCGCCCTACCTGCAGGAACAGCTTGGCGGCAAATTGGCGATTGGACGCCACATTCTTACCGTGCAGGAGACCTTTGGCAAGATCTTCAATGAGGGCACCCGTTTCGCACGCGATGGTTCACAGTTCGACCACCTTTTCGACGAGGGTGACCGTTTCTCGGTCGGCTCCATTCCAGCCATTGCGCTGCATGTTCCCGGGCACACTCCTGCGGACATGGCCTACGTCATCGGCGATACCGTGTTCATCGGGGATACCCTGTTCATGCCGGACTATGGCTCTGCCCGCGCCGACTTTCCCGGCGGGGATGCCCACGTCCTCTACCGGTCTGTGCGGCGGTTGCTGAGCCTGCCCGAAAGCACCCGACTTTTCCTGTGTCATGACTACAAGGCGCCAGGCCGCAATACCTATGCCTGGGAAACCACTGTCGCGGAGCAACGCAGCGGCAACGTGCATCTCCACGACGGCATCAGCGAAGACGATTTTGTGGCCATGCGCAAGGCACGCGACGCCACGCTCGACATGCCGCGCCTGATCCTGCCATCGATACAGGTCAACATGCGCGGTGGGCATTTCCCGGAACCCGAAGAAAATGGGGTCAGCTACCTCAAGCTGCCGCTGAATAGGCTCTGACGCGATGGCGCTCGACACCATCCAGTATGTGCTGGGCGCAGGGTCCGGTGGACTGGTCGGTTTTACCCTTGGCCTGGTCGGAGGGGGCGGTTCGATCCTCGCCGTCCCGCTCATGGTCTATCTGGTAGGCGTGCCTCAGCCGCACATCGCGATCGGCACAAGCGCCCTTGCAGTCGCGGCCAATGCCGCAGCTAACCTCGTTCCGCACGCCCGGGCCGGGGCGATCAAATGGCGGTGCGCCGGAATGTTTGCTGCGGCAGGGGCTGTGGGCGCCTACGCCGGCTCGACCCTGGGCAAGGCCATGGACGGACAACGACTTTTGTTCCTGTTCGCCTTGCTCATGCTGGTAGTGGGCGCACTGATGATCCGCAATCGCAAGGATCCCGGCAATCCTGATGTCCAGTGCCGCCGCGAGAATGCGCCAAAAGTTATGGGCTACGGGCTCGGCACCGGCTTATTCTCGGGCTTTTTCGGCATCGGTGGCGGTTTTCTCATCGTACCGGCCCTGATGGCATCAACTGCCATGCCGATGCGCAATGCCGTTGGTTCATCTCTGGTAGCCGTGACCGTCTTTGGGCTAACGGCCGCCATCAACTATGCCTTTTCCGGTTTCGTGGACTGGTGGTTGGCTGGAGTGTTCATTGCAGGCGGTATTGTAGGAGGATTTGCAGGAGCCTTGCTTTCACAACGTCTTTCTTCAGTTAAGGGCGCACTTAACTCGGTTTTCGCCGCACTGATTTTTGTGGTTGCGGCCTATATGTTGTGGCGGAGTGGCCAAGCCTTATAAACGATCGAGGTTGTAATATGTCTTGATGTATTCGACTAATACCGCGCTCATTTTTGGTGGCGGACTGACTGCAGCATTCATCTGCGGGATATCGATCGAGGCACCGGCCCGAGCAATCGCTGGTTCACGCATATCCCTCGTTGATCAGCTCAACCTGCCAGTATCGGGTTACACCTCCAGCGGTCGCACTGACCGTCCAGAAACTCTGCCGGATCGAGTAGCCCGTATTCGAAAGGCGGAAGGTGATCGCCGTTGATGATCCCCCAGACGCGACGTTCACAAATGACCCAGTCCCACCCGACCCAGACCAGGTCCAGACGGCGGACTGTGTGCACTGGATTGTAACCGCCGCATTTCCTCCTCCGGCAGCCCAGTCGCTGAGTGCGACCGGCGATCCACTCGACAGCCCGCCCGCGGGCGTGAATGCGACAGACGATTTGCCGTAGAGGTTGGACAATTTGATCGCCCCGGAGGCAATACCAGCCAAATTGCGGACCGCGGTTTCGCCTAGTGAAGTGGTGGTGCCGGCCGCGCGGCCGAGCTCTGCGCCGACATTGCCCAGAGATATCGGGCCGGTTGTTTGCAGGGTCATTGTCGCGCCTCAAGCTTGGCAATGGTACGCGCTTGGGTGTCGCTGAGATCAGCGAGCTCTTTGACCGCTTCGATGAGCAGTCCCACCAGGTTTCCGTAGGCGACAGACATGAGCCCATCGTCATGGGTCATGACTGCTTCGGGCACGATGGGAGCCAGTTCCTGGGCAACGAGACCGATACCGCGACTGCCCGTGTCACGCTGAGTGAAGGTCACTCCGCGAAGCTTGCGGACGCGATCCAGGGCGTCAGAAACCGTCTCCACGTCGGTCTTGAGCCGCGCATCGGAAAACGCCGTCACGTCGCCAGTAGCGGTGATGGTTCCCGAGACCGAGATGCTGCCGGTGAAGCCTTCGCCCGCCTTGTTGGCAGGCGTGAAGCCCAGTGCACCGGTCACATCGCCCGAAGTCATAGAGGAGCCGGCCGTTACCCGTCCTTTGGCGTCTACAGTGACCTTGAGATAGGTCCCGGCCGTCACGCCGCTGTTGGCCAGCGTGGCGGCGAACGAAAGATTGCCAGAGCCATCGAAGCTGCCGCTCGTCCCTGTCACATCACCGGTCAGCGCAATGGTGCGCCCAGTCGCCCACCTGGTTGCTGTCGCGGCATTGCCGGTGCAGGATCCTGAGGAACCGGTGATCGACCCACTGGCCGTGATATAACCGCTGGGGTTGGTCGAATTATAGGGCGTGAAGCCCAGCACAGTCGTCACCATCGCCGAAGTCAGATTGCCAAAGCCCACCTGAACGACGGTGCCGCCCGCAGTCTTCGAATAGAGCTTCTGGTCAGCCAGATTGACGGCGAGTTCGCCCGCCTGCAGCGAAGCCGCCGCGGGCACGCTGGAGGCAGTCGAAGATCGTTTGAGCAGGATGGTGCTCGGCATCAGAAGGTTCCACCATCCAGCGTCACGCCATCAATCGAGCCACCGGTGATGGCGACGTTGCTCGCCGCCTGGGTCGACATGGTGCCGAGCCCGGAGATATCGGTGTTGGGGATCGTTGCCGACGCGGTGAAGGCGGAGGTGCCATTACCCTTGAGGTAGCCAGTAAGAGTGGTCGCGCCCGAGCCGCCCTTGGCCACGCCTAGCGTGCCGCCGATGTTAGCCGTTTACTTCGCTGGCCAGCGAATTGGCCTCTGTAGCAAAGGTTGGCAGCGCCGAAAGGAAGGCATCGGCGCGCGCATTAAAGTTCGTCGCGTCCGACCGGGTGGGCGGCGCGGGCAAGGCCGTGATAGGCATGGCAGATCCTGCGCTGAGGGATGAAAGGTTAAGTGAGGCCTTCGATGGTCAGGCTGCAGTAGCTGACCGTGGGATAGGCAAGGTCGATCGAGAATTCTTTGTAGAAGCCAAAGACGGTGAGGCTTTCGAAGCTCTCCGAGCCAATCCAGAGCACCGGCGTCGCGCGGATCGAAGCAAGCGTACGATGCACATCATCGAGCGCATCGGTTTGCATGACGACCCGGGCTGACATGCGCTTTGCAAAGGCGCGCTCCACGACCGAGGTCACCCCGAACTGGTCGGTCTCTTTGCGCGAATAGTCGATGATCCCGAGATCTACCCCGTGCTCGGTATCGCCAATGTCAAACTGACGGCCAACCAGCAGGGTCCCGCATTTGACGGCGTCGGCTGGATTGTCCCGCGTCAGGGTCACAGTCAGGACCCCCGTCTCGTAAACGGGCACATCGAGGAACAGCAGCCCGGTCCTTTTGCCAAGCGGCTCGAAGAACCAGGCAAACCAGGTGTCGATCGCATTCCCGCCGATGTTGAGGCTCTGCGTCCGGCTGTAGATCTGATTACCAGAGACCGTGAGCGTAACGCTGGCACTCTCCGCCTCGATGTCGATCAGCGCGAGACCATCAGCAGCGCCCGGAGCAAGCACGACCTGCAGCGAACCGGGACGTGTGGTTGCCGTGCCCACGCGGGCGTCGAACATGGCCCAGCGGTTGGTCGGGCCAAGGTCGAGCCATTTGGTCGGATCGGAAGCCGGGTTCACGCCCGTCGATGCCGCCAGGGCTTCGTACTTGCGGTGCGTCGAGGTCAGGATGACCCGGGCGCCGACCGCATAAACCGTACCGGCTGCCCAGACCGGATAGTCATTTTCCGGGGCCGTGCTGCTGGTGAGCATGGCATCGATCAGCGCGGTGGGGCGGATCAGCTTCATGCCGCAGTCCTCACCGCGAGCGCATCGCCGTCCGGTGTCACGCGCTCGAGGATGCGGGCGGTCTTGCTCGTTCCGGAGGCAATGGTGGCAGAGGCAATTCGCTGCTCGTCGCGCAGATCAGAAAGCTCCTGTTTCAGCGATGCCAGTCCATCGATCAGCACGGTAGCGCTGTCATTGGCCGAGGTGGTCGCTGTTGCTGTCTGGGTAGAGGCAAACTGCTCCCACCAGCTGGGGTTGGTCGACGCTGCCGCCGTCGCAGTCTCGGCCGGCAGCCCGGCCATCGCGTTGATGATCGCCACCGTCTGCTCGAGGCTGGCGGCCGTCTGCCCCTGAATGCGGGCGAGATCCTGCGCAGAGGTGGCCGCATCGGCGGCTGCGCTCAATAGGGTCTGGCTGAGCCCGGGGAGCGACTTGGCCGCTTCCTGGTCACCACTGCGGGCCGCAAGGGTTGCCGCGTTGAACTCGGAGAGCGCCTGAGCGTAGGTCTTGGTGCCGCCATCCATGCTGCCACGAATCCGGGCAACTTCCGCGAGCAGGCCGTCGGTGATCTGGGTCCAGGCCGAGCGCAGCTTTTCGGCAGCAGCGGCCGCTTCATCGGCGGCCTTCTGCTGGTCCTGCAGCGCCCAGATCTGTTCCTGCAACGCCCGGTTGCTTTCATCGAGTTGGGCCAAGTCGAGGGCGCGCAGCGCCGCCGTATTGCCCTGGAGCTCGAGCAGCTGGCGCTCGAGGCCAAGGCGCTCGTCGACAATGGCGGCTGCACTTGCTGCATCCTGCGCCGCGCCAATGAGATCAGCAAAAGCAGGCGCCAGCTGAATCAGCGCGACATAGGCCGCGCGCCCGGCCTCGGTGGTAAGGTCCTGGGCGTCGACCAGTGCGCGGAAACCCGCAATGCTGTCGGGGAGCGTCAGGCCGAGGCTGCCGAAGACCTGGTTCATCTGGGCGGTGAGCGCGGCGGTCTGCTCGGCCTTGGTGTAGAAGAGTGAGAAATAGTCGCCGGTGGCCGACGCCATGTCGCTTGCCGAACCGAACAGGTCGAAGAGGTTCATCTTGGCCGAAAGGCTCAATCCTTCCACTGAAGTCCCGAGCAGGGAAAGCGAGGAGGCCACCGCTTCGATGCTGGAAGCCACCCGAACCAGGGTTTCGAAATAGCCCTCGCCCACCTTCTGGAACTGTTCGAGGCCCGGGATCGCTGCCCGCGCGATACTATCGGCAGCAGCTCCGAAGACAGCGGTCAACTTCTCCTGGATCTGCTCGCCGGTAAGGCCTTTGAGATCGATCTTGCCGATGTTGACGACAAAGCCCGCGAGCCGCGACTGCACCTCATCCAGTGACATGCCCAAAGGCCCGGCTGCAGCCGAGATGGCGTCATAGAAGCCTGAAAAGATCAGGCTGAACTGCTGCTCCAGTTCCGCGCTCGCCGCAGCGTACTGCGTCGAATAGCTCGAGCCGACGCTGATCCCGAAGAACTTCTTCGTCTTCTTGATGTCGGTGTAATAGCTCGCATCAAAGCCGCCAGAGACAATCGAGCCGAGCGACTGCGCGCCGCCATAAATGCCCTGACCGATGATGCTGGTCTTGGTGCCGAAAAGCGCATTGACCACGCTACCCAGCACCTTGCCAAGCCCGCCCAGAAGCTTTGCCCCCAGGAAGCCGATGGCCGCACCGATTGGCCCGGCAATGGCAAGACCGATGCCCGCACCGATCAGCGAACCGGTCTTGCCACCGACAAAGTTCGAGACGCCGGTGAGAGCCGAGGTCAGCCCGCCGAGAATACCTGTCGCCTTGGTCCCGGTCTGGATGCCCGCAGCCGAGGCATCAAAACCATTGGTGCGGATGATAAGATTGGTGAGCCCGCCGATATTGGCTTCGATGTTCTTGAGCGAGGCCAGCATCGCGGCGGAATACCGCATGGTCAGTGTATCGATCTCGCGCAGATGGTCGATGGATTTTGAGATGCTCTCGGACTTCGCCGCGCTGTCGCCGAACATCGTGCCGGTGCCATCATTGGTGACAGGCGCCTTGCCCGATCCCCCAAACGCTCCCGAGATGGCAACACCCAGCGAAGCGATCACGCCAGCGGTGACAGCACCTGCAGCGATGTTGAGCGGGAACGGCAGTGAGCGGATCGCGTTCACCACCGCTTCCACCGCCTTGATGCCGGTCGTGATGATCGAATTGCCCTGTTCAACCCCGGCGCGTGCGGTGTCGGAAGCAGCCATGGCGGTGTCGCTGGTGACCTTGGCAGCAGTCTGCGCACCGATAAGGCCGATCTTCACCGCGGCATTCTTGATCGCGATGGCGAGCTCGAAGGCACGGAACACCTTCTCGGCCGCCAGCATCGCCTTGTAGCCATCCGAGCCTTCCTCGAAGAACCCCTTCGCCGCAGAAGCCAGATTGCCATAGTGGTTGATCTCGGCTGAGGCCTGGGCCGCGCGCGCATCGGCATACTGGAACGAGGTCTTGCCGTATTCCCGCTCCGCATCGGCGACCCGCTTGGCAGATGCCGCCTGCGCCGAGGCAAAGCGGGCGATCTCGACGGTGATGCCGCCAATCGCGCCGCCCACCGAACCGAAGGCATCGGCCATGTTGCTGGCAGCCGCTTGCGTCGCCGAGACCATGTCCTCGAGGCTTTGAAGGAACTGTTCCTGCTCCTTGACCTGAAAATCGTGCTCGATGAGCGCGGTCTTGGCCGCCCGGTATCGTTCCCAGGCAGCCGCACCGCGCTCAAGCACGATCTGCTCTTTTTCGGCCTCAAGGTTTGCCAGTTCCTGCGCCTTGGTGGATTTACCGAGCATAGCGACCTGGAGCTCAAGCGGGGCGACCGTATTCTTAATGAACTCCTTCTCGGCCTGCGCCTTCGTTGCCTTTTCCCAGGCTTCGCCCGCCTGCAGGATCGCAATGCGCGCCTCGTCGGTCGGCGCCTTCAGAGCCGCCATGGCGACTTCCATGCGCTTGATCTCGATCGGGGTCTTGCCGATCTTGGCGGTCTCGAGCTCAAGGTTGCGCGCAAAATCCTGCGCGGCCTTGAGCGCCTTTTCCGCCTCAGTGTCCTTATGCGCCTTGGCTGTCTTCTCTTTGGGATCACCGCGGATCTCGTCAGCTTTGGCGGCAAGCCGGGCCTTGGCGGCTGCGATGGTGTTCTCACGCCACTTGGCCGAGAAGCTGTTCATCATCGACATAGCATCGCCAAAGGCAGCGGAGAATTCGCTCTGGATCTGACCCGCCATGCGCGCGGTCGAGCCGGCGAAGCTGTTTTCCATGCGCGGCAGAGCAACGCTCTCGACGCGCGAGATGGTGGTGAGGCCAACGCGGTCGAGGAGCGGGTTCACCCGGTCGACAAGCCAGTTGATCGCAGCGATGGCCTTGTTCGCCATGAACTCGACGCCGCTGATCGCGAGGTTTGCGGCGCCCACGGCCGCTTCCCCGATGACACCGGGGAGCGAGGCCCAGAGGATCTTGATCGCGCCGAACCCGCCGACCCAGCCTGCGTAGATGAAGGCGATGGCGTATTTGCCGACCTGCATGATCGCATCGAACGCAGTCGTGGCCCAGTCCTTGAGGGTCGAGAACACCGAGCCGAGGTTCAGGCCGTCGGAGACGGTCTTCCAGAGACCCTTCATGGTGTCGCCGACGGTGATCCCGACCGGCCCGAGCTTCTCCATCTCCTTCTTGGTGAGGCCGAGGCTCTGGGCGTATTTGTCGAGCTCGCCCGTCTGCTTGACGCTGGACTGGAACATCTTGAATGGGCCAAATGCCAGCGCCGCGGCCGCCGCCGCTGCCAACAGGTAGGGGTTAGTGAGCGCGGCCGCGGCCGCGCCTGCGGCAAGGCCGACCAGAGCCCGCGCCATGCCGCCGATGCCCATCCCGGCCTGCATGCCGATCTGACCGATCTGCGTGCCCTGCTGCATGAACACGGTCAGCGGCTTTTGCCCCGAGAACAGACCGACAACCATGTCATTGAGCTGGAAGACGAGGTTCTGCACATGGTGGCTGGCAAGCTTGGCAGATCCGCCCATACGGGTGAGCCCGCCGCCGCCTGCCGAGCCCAGCGCCTTGTCCGCGCGCGAGGCGGATTCAGCAATATCGCCCATCGCGCCTGCCACCGACCGCTTCATGTCAGCCATCTCCTTCTGGAGACGGGCGACATTGGTGATGAGCTCAATCTCGAGGGTGCCGGCCTTCATGGGTTTGGCTCCTTCGAGATCATGAGCGCCCGGAAAGCATTGGTCACTTTCCGGGAGACTTCATCGCGGTTGAGGCTGGAAGTTGCCGTCCAGGGCGGAGGACAATCGGGTTCGCGGGCCCGAACCGTCTCGGCGACAAAGTCGACCGAGAGGCGGCGCAGGAGCCGCGTTGTCCAGGGCGGAAGATCGTGTCCCGAACAGCGCTGCCAATGATCGATGGACGCCCATGAGATGGGCACCGGCCCCATGGCGCCGGCCTCGCTGGGCCCGAGATCCATCAGGTGATCGATGATCCAGGGCGTGCGGATCGGCGGCATGTCGGGTGTGAGATCGTCCACTGCCATACGCTGCATGCGGGTCAGTGGTTCGGTGTCGGCGTCTGTCCGGGCTTTACTGCTGCTGCGCGGCCTGGGCGCGGTGCCTAGCCACGCCAGTTGCCGGACGTAGAGGCTCAGCTCTCGGCCGAGCTCTTCGTAAAATTTGCCCAGTCATTGATGTGGGCGGCAACCTGGGCGGCGATGAAGCCGATCGAGGGATCGGCATAGGCCTTACGGAACAGGTCCTGGCCTTCGAGGCCATCGGCGGGCGGATAGGCAAAGCCGTTGAAGCTGACCGTGCAGGCGGCGAGGAAATCAGCCTGCTCGGCGAGCTTTTCCTCGGCCGTCTGGTCCATCTTCCCGCGCTTCTTGATCTTGTCCATCAGCTGGTTTTGCTGGCGCTGCTGCGCGCGCTGATAGACCTTCGTTCCCGGGCCATAGACCGTGATCGTCAGCCGCTTGCCCTTGTCGTCATAGAGCGGGGCATCATCGCCGCCGACGAGCTCGACGATCGAGGTCTCGGTGGCGGCAAGCTTGGTAATGTCAAACATGGAATGTCTCCGTCAGGGTGTCAGGGATCGCCGCCTTCGACAGGCGGCAGGTTTTCAAGGGCACGGACCTCGTTGATGGCCATCACACCATTGGTCAGCATCTGCTGGTAGAAGGAGGCGCGCGCAGCGCTATCACCGCGCAGCAGGCCTTCGAGGTTGAACTCAATCACGAGCCCTGCCTGCCGGTCGGCTGGCGAGAGCAGCTGTTTGGCGAGCGCCTGTTCGATGCGCTTTAGGCGCCTCCGCGCACGCATCCGCCAGCTGGGCATGAACGTCGCTGACGTTGCCTCACTGGCCGGTGTGAACCGGTCGTTCTTGTACGATATCATCCGCGGCCGATCGCAGACGCCCAATCTGGAGCGTCTCAAGAGCGTGGCCGCTGCGGTGAAGGTCGACGTCGAATGGCTGCTTCACGGGCAGGGAGACGTCCAGGGCGAAACCCCGCTAGATGAGGGCGCGCAGTCCGACTTCATTGGGATTGCTTATGTCAATGCTCGCCCGTCGATGGGGGGCGGCTCCATTCTGGATGAAGAGGCAAAGCCGGGGCGTGATTTCCATTTTCGGCGGTCGTGGATCAAGGACCGCTTGAAGGCGGCCCCGTCTATGCTGCGGGTCATGCAGGTGGAGGGCGATAGCATGAAGCCGACTCTCGAAGATGGGGACACGGTGCTGGTCGACATGTCCCAGAAGATCCCCCAGCCGCCCGGGATCTTTGTGCTCCACGACGGCCTCGGGCTGGTGGCCAAACGCTTAGAGCACGTCCCTATGAGCGATCCGCCGCGCGTGCAGATCATTTCGGACAACACCCGTTATCCGCCCTACGACTGCTTGGCCGACGAGGTGAACATCATCGGTCGCATACGCTGGTATGGGCGGGAGATGTTTTGATGGCTGAGGTGGCCGATGAGTGATGGATACAACTTTGCCCAGCTGAAGACTGAGATCCTGAAGCTGAGTAAGGCGACGGATTGGGAGACAGCTCGTAAAGAATGGAGGCTCGTTAGTATCAGCCAAGCTGATGAACCCGAAGCCTGCCTCTGCGGTCACTTTCCAATCATCGACCTCTGCACAATCAAGAACGGCGTAACTGGCCAGTCGGTCGACGTTGGCAATGTCTGTGTGAAGAGGTTTCTGGGCTTTCGCTCTGATTTGATCTTTGCCTCGATCAAGCGGATCAAAAGCAATCCCGACAAGAGCATAGGCCCTGATGCAGCGGCGCTATTCCACCGCCAGGGGATCATCAACGCTTGGGAGTACCAGTTTCAACAGGACACGCATCGCAAGCGCGATCTTACTGCAAGGCAACTTGCCACACGCCATAGTATCAACCGCAAGGTGTTAGCTGCGATTAGAAGTCGCGGGATTACATAACGGTATGCAATTCGCTACCAAAGGGTTCCACTTGGGACGCATCTAGTATGTCATCAGTAGGAGGGTTCATGCCTTTAGAGGACTGAGCCAACATGCACGACATCTCCGCGGGCAGCAGCCCGTCTCCCATCAACACCATGACCGACGACCAGCGCTTCACCGAGTTGGGGCAGATCATCGCGGCAGGCATCATCCGGATGCACGCAAAGTCCAGTTCTATATCTGCAGGGGACGCAGATAGTTCACTCGCTATCTCGCGGCCCAAGAGCGTGTGTCGAACCCGGGGACGCCCCCGAGTTGGAGAACGCTAATGCAGAACTATGACGACCCACAGGTGCTTGCACGCCTTGCCGCGCTAAAGACCATGACAATGCCGCAGCTACGGCAGGAGTGGGAGAAGCTGTTTGATGCCGCTGCTCCCAACAACAGCCGCCCGTTTCTCGAGCAGCGCCTCGCCCACCGGATCCAAGAGCTGGCCTTCGGCGGCCTTTCCAAACCCATCATCCGCACCCTGGATATGCTGGCCGACGAGGTCGAGGGTAAAAAGGTCAGGAAGTCAGTGATCTCAGACCCCCGCAACCCGATCATCGGTACGCGCCTGATCCGGGATTGGAAAGGGACCGAGCACACGGTCGTTGTTGCCAAAGATGGGTTCGACTGGAATGGGCAGCGCTACAAATCGCTCTCGGCGATTGCCAAATCCATCACCGGCACCAACTGGAACGGATATCGCTTCTTTGGCCTTCGTGCAGCCGAGGGAGGCGCGCGATGACTGAAGCACGACGACGCATCCGCTGCGCTATCTACACCCGGAAGTCCTCAGAGGAAGGCCTTGAGCAAGAGTTCAACAGCCTCGATGCGCAGCGCGAAGCCTGTGAAGCCTACATCGCGAGCCAGCGTCACGAAGGCTGGCTCACCATGCGCGAAGGCTATGACGACGGAGGGTTTTCCGGCGGCAACCTTGATCGTCCGGGCTTGCAGAACCTGCTGGAAGACATTCGTGCAGGCCTGGTCGACGTCATCGTGGTCTACAAGATCGACCGCTTGTCCCGCTCGCTGATGGATTTTGCCCGGCTCGTTGAGGTGTTTGATAAGCACAAGGTGACGTTCGTGTCGGTCACCCAGTCATTCAACACGACGACTTCGATGGGGCGCCTCACCCTGAACGTCCTCCTATCATTCGCGCAGTTCGAGCGTGAGGTGACGGGCGAGCGCATCCGCGACAAAATTGCGGCCAGCCGCGCCAAGGGCATGTGGATGGGTGGGTTCGTGCCATGGGGCTATGACGCAGTCGATCGCAAGCTGGTTATCAATGAGGCAGAAGCGGCACAGATCCGCTTCATCTTCGAGCGATTTGTCGAGTTGGGATCAGCCACCAGGCTGACCCGCGAGCTTGTCCGCAAGGGCATCACCAACAAGCGAGGTCGGCCCATCGACAAGGGGTTCCTCTACAAGCTGTTCCGCAATCGGGTTTATCTTGGTGAAGCTGTTCACAAGGGCACCAGCTACCCGGGCGAGCATCAAGCGATCATCGACCAGCCGCTCTGGGATAAGGTCCACTCGATCTTGAAGATCAGTCCCCGCGTTCGGGCCAACAATACCCGTGCGCAAACCCCCGCATTGCTCAAGGGACTTATCTTCACCGACACCGGCATTGCGATGACGCCGACGCATACACGTAAGGGGGAGCGGCTCTATCGCTATTACATCTCAATGGACGCCTTGCGGAACCGTGGCACCGAAGGCCAGGACTCGATCGTGCGCCTCAACGCGGGCGTCATCGAAAGCGCGGTCGTTCAGAAGATCCGCCAGCTGCTGCGCGCGCCCGAAATTGCAGCCAAAGCTTGTGCTGCCCTCAAGGCAGCGAGGTCGGGCTTTACCGAGAACGATGTAGCGGGTGCATTGGCGACCTTTGACAGCTTCTGGGATAACCTGTTCCCGGCCGAACAGGACCGCACGGCCCGGCTGCTCATCGAACGCGTTGTCGTCAGCCAGGAAGGCATGTCACTCGATCTTCGCACCAGCGGGCTTAGCTCGTTGGTAAGCGACATGTTGCAATTGCCCAAGCTGGACAAAGCTGCATGAGTGAAGCCGCCGGCATCACCACGGTCTTTATCCCGCTCGTAATCCGAAAGCGGAACGGACGGCCGCGCATCGCGCCGCCAGACGACTATGTTGCGAACGACGACAATGGCGGTGTGGACCCCCACATCATGCGAGCACTAGCGCTGGCATGGAGCTGGAAACGTAAGTTGGGGACCGGGGAAGCCTCCTGCAACCAGGACATCGCCACTGCTGAGGGATTGACTGCTGCCTACGTCGGGCGGGTTGTGCGGCTGGCTTACCTCGCGCCCAACGTGCTGCACAAACTGTTGATCGAGCGGAATGCCCCAGCCGTGCGGCTTAAGGATCTATGGTATGCAATCGATCTGCCTTGGGCTGAACAGGATGCCGCGATCTACAAGACACGGACGGTGCCCTCAAACTGACGTCAGAATTTCCTCGACTTCGCCAACCGGTGCTGTCAGTCTAATGCGAACCGCTCTCCACTGGATGCAATGATCCTCAACTTTGCAATTCTTTAGTTCACAAGGTTTTGCCACTCGACCAGTGCGGCCGAGCGTCGAAGCTTGAATGTGGTTCGGTCGACGAGGTGGCGTTCCTGGGAAAAGTGGTTGTGGAAGGAAGCATGGACTGAAGCAAATTTCTGTAGGGACTTCATTTGCCGAAATCGCAGCATCGCCCGTTCTCGTCGTCGAAAGGGGAGGTGGCTGTTTTCAGCTCGGTTGTTTAGCCAGCGTCCCATCTCCCGCCGCTCTACATTGCCCAGTTCCTTCATGGCGGCAGGGTAGGAGCGTAGTCCATCAGTAACGATTTCTTCTGCCTGTCCATGGCGTTTCATGGCTTTCTTCAGAAAGCGTAAAGCTGCGGATTTGTCGCGTTTCCGAGTGACGTAGCTTTCCAGAACCTCACCCTCGTGGTCTACAGCACGCCATAAATAAACCATCTCGCCGTTGAGTTTGACGTACATCTCATCAAGGTGCCAACGCCAGTGTTTGAAGCCGCGCATCCGGTTTACCCGCTGGCGCCGGATGTCTGCAGCAAACAGTGGACCAAACCTGTTCCACCACAGCCTCACCGTCTCGTGACACACGTCGATGCCGCGCTCGAATAGTAGGTCTTCAACGTTTCGCAGCGACAACGGAAAGCGGACATACAGCATCACCGCGAGACGGATGATCTCCGGTGACGAGTTGAAATAGCGGAAGGGACTGGCGGATTTGCGGCGTCGAGACATGACGCCGCTTAGCCTTCAAACGCCCTCGCTACCAGCAGGTGCATTTGCTTTGACAGTGCCCTCAGCCGTCCTGTTCCTCGCAGGTGACGCTCACCAGCTCGCGGCCCGAGGCGAAGTTGCCCGCGCACAGCGGGGCAAGCCGGTCGAGGAAGTCGTCGGGATCGATGATTTCCTCGGGCGCGAAGACCCCGTGGCGCGTGCCGAGCCCGTTGGCGAACAGCGGCAGCACCAGCGCGAAGGGCACGCTGGTCGAGCCGGCCATGCCGCCTGCGGGCATGGAGTGGACTTCGGCCGTGGCGATAGCGGGCCGGCCATTGCGGCGACCGCTCGCCCAGGCGAACAGCGGCGGCGCCACGACCCGCGCTTTTTCCTCCTGCTGGACCGGCGCGGCGGCCTTTTCCTGCATGCTGGCCAGGATCGCGTCGGCGGCCTGGTGGATGGTCAGCGCGCCGCTGTCGACCAGCTGGGCGATCATGGCGAGACCTTCGAAGCTTTCGGGCGGGCCGACCATTGCGTTGGCGCAGTGGAGCAGCCCGGGGACCGCGCGCGGCAAGGTCACCGCCTCGGGGTGGCCGACCGACCACGTGACCACCTCGCCCCGGCCCGGATAGTGGATCGTCCGGCTGGTGAGCGGTTTCACATCCTGGAACCCGCCATCCGCCAGCACCCGGATGGTGCCGGTCAGCTGCTGGACCCAGTGGACGACGGCCGCGCTGGCCCCGGTCGCGCGGGGACGCTGGCTGCGCATCGCCTCGAGATCCTCGTCGCTCCCCTCGATCGACCAGCAGGTGAGCAAGTCGTCGACCTCGTCGAGCGCGCGCGCGGCCTTGAGCGCGATCATGTTGGTGACGCCGGGACTGGCGCCGATGCCGATCACCGCCGTCACCCCGCGCTCCTCGGCGCGGCGCGAGAGCGCCAGCATGTCGAGCGTCGGCTCCCAGTCGTCGCAGATATCGGCGTAGTGCCGCCCGGCATCGATCACCTGTTCGAGCACCGGTAACCCATGGGTGTAGAACGGCCCCACCGCGTTGAGGACCACGTCATGCGCGGTGATCGCAGCGCCCATCGCCACGCGATCATTGATGTCGAGCCCGATCGCGCCCGCTTTGCCGGGATAGAGCGCCGCCACCTCGGCGGCGTGCTCGGCATGGAGATCAGCGACCGTCACGCTTTCGACGAAATCGAACCGCACCGCTTCACGCACGGCGACCTGCCCCATGCCGCCTGCACCCCCGAGAACCAGCACCTTCATCGAATCGTCCCCATCCCTTGTCCCGCGCTTCATTGCGTCAGGATCATGATAGCATCACAACGGTTGTTATGTTGTCAAGAGCTGCATAACACTTGTTGTGAGGCGCTAGTCCGGTGTATGGGAACATCATGAGCGCCCAACCCAACGCCACCCCTGCCGACAGCCGCCGTGACGAGGTTGTCCAGGCCACCTGTGCCGTGATCGCCCGCGAAGGGCTCGACCGCGCTTCGATGCGCGCCATCGCGCAGGAGCTCGGCAGCACCACCGGGGTGCTCACCCACTATTTCCGCGACAAGAACGACCTTCTGGGCTTCGTGCTCAAGGCGATCATCGCCAAGCTGGAACTCGACCGGATCGACCCGAGCAGCGTCGAGGCATCGTTGGAAGACGTGCGCAATCTGCTCGGCCGCTATCTTCCGGGTGCGGCGGATAACGAATTGTGGTGGCGGGTGTGGCTCGCCTTCACCGTGGCGGCGCTGTCGGACAGCAAGCAGGCCGAACAGCACCGCTCGCTCTACGCCCAGATGCGCAGCATGTGGACGGCGCTGCTGACCGCGATGCAGGCGCGCGGCGAGGTGGCGGCGGAACTCGATCCGGCGCTCGAGGCCGACGTGATCCTGTGCATCGTCGACGGGGTCGGCATTCAGGCGCTGATCTCGCCGGAGCTCTATTCGCACGACTACCAGATGGCGATCGTCGAGGCCGCGCTGGCGCGCCTCGCCCCGCGCTGACGCACGAGGACGAGGCGCACAGACGTCGGGCCGTCAGCGACCGCGGGACAACGCGCCGTCGATCCGCATGGCGAGCCCCATGTCGCCTTCGATCTTCAGCCGCCCCGTCATCATCGCCTGCGCGGCGCCGAGGGTGCCTTCGCTCATGGCGGCGAAATCGGCGATGCTCTGCTTGAGCGTGCACTGAGCAGGGCGGTCCTCGTTATCGACGATGTTGGGCACCGCGGTCGCATCGATCACCACGACGCCCTCGGACCCGAAGTCGAACTTCACCACCGCGCCGAGGCCGCAATCCTCGCCCACCGCATCCTTGAGCCCGGCGGTCACCTGGGCAAGCGCATCACTCGTCATCTCTTCCACTCCCTATCTGGTCTCCCGCGGCGAATCGCGGGCACCGGGTGTTAACGACTCCGCTTCAGTCACAACAGTTGTTATTTTATCCCGGAGCGTCTATCCGATGGCGGAATCCACACGGGAGAGCCCACAAAATGGCCCAGCATTTCGACGTCTTGATCATCGGCGCAGGCATTTCAGGCATCGGTTCGGCTTGCCATCTCAAGACCCAGCTGCCGGGCAAGAGCTTCGCCGTTCTGGAAGCGCACGAGAGCTTCGGCGGCACATGGCTGATCCATCGCTATCCGGGCATCCGTTCGGACAGCGACCTGTTCACCTTCGGCTACCGGTTCAAGCCGTGGGAGGGGCCGCCGATCGCCAGCGGCGCCGAGATCATGCGTTACCTCGGCGAGGTGATCGAGGAATACGGGCTTGACCCTCACATCCGCTATGGCCGCCGCGTCATCTCGGCCGACTGGCGCAGCGCCGAGCGGCACTGGGCGGTGCGCGTCGCTGTCGCAGGGTCGGAGGAGATCGAGGAATGTACCGCGCATTTTCTGTGGTCCTGCGCGGGCTATTATCGCCACGATCAGGGCTACACGCCCGACTGGCCGGGACTTGCCGACTTCGCCGGACGGCTGATCCATCCGCAGGCCTGGCCCGAAGATATCGATCTTTCGGACAAGCGGGTGGTGGTACGGCTGCCTACGTCGGACGGGTTGTGAGGCTGACTTACCTCGCGCCCAATGTGCTGCACAAACTGCTGATCGAGCGGAACGCGCCAGCCGTGCGGCTTAAGGACCTATGGTATGCGATCGATCTTCCTTGGGCTGAGCAGGAGGTCGCGATTTTTCGGACGCCTGGCAGCCACTGAAGGCTTCTGCCATAGGATTTAGTGCGCTTAAGCACTCGAAACTCCTCAGCATTGCCGACAAAAACGGATCGTGCGATGCTAGAAGGCATGGACACCAACGATCTCCTGCCATTCGATCTCAATGTTAGGGGCGAACTTACTCGCGCAATAGCGGAATTAGGCCGCGCACCCAGCAATGAGCAGCTTGCTCAGCGACTTGATGCTGACGTCATTGCAGTCGAGCAATCTCTAAGACAATTGCACGACGCCCACGCACTTCAGCTTCATCCGCACCGCTGTGCCCCTTGGGTAGTTCACCCGTTCGCCCTTTCTCCGGGTTCTTGTTGGGTTGAGACTTCCGGTCGTGGTTGGTGGGCCAACTGCCTCTACTGCGGTATGGGTATCGCAGCGGCGCTCAATGAGGATGTGAGCATCCACACTCGGATTGGCGGGGAGCGAGAACCGATAGTCGTTCACGTTTGTGGAGGCGAGGTACAGGAAACCGAACTCCTCTTCCACCTGTCAACACCGGTTCGAGAGTGGTGGGATAATGTCATTCACGCTTGCGCCAGCTTTCAGCCGTTTCACTCCGAGGTTGACGTTGAGGACTGGTGCGCGCGCCATGGCCTGCCTCGTGGTGCAGTCGTACCCATCCAGCAAATGTGGCGGTTTGCGGCCGACTGGTATGGAAGCTACTTAGAGAAGCAATGGCGGAAACGCTCTGTAGCAGAAACAAAAGCACTCTTCGAGAAGCATGGATTTGAGGGCGATTTCTGGCGACTTAGTTGAAGCAGGATCTCCAATTCGGGCGGGTTCGAATACCCTGCGGCGCCTACTATACTGCCGGTTTTGAGTCTCTCGCGCGCCAAAATTGCGCCCGAACAGAAAAGGCAGGGTAGAAAGCAAAAACCCCAGAAATCTGACATTTTCTTGGCCTAAACCTTTTGGGGCGTGGTTTAGGTGAAAAGAGATGGAAGCCGATCTGAGACAGATCTTGGGGGTCTCGCTAGTCTGAACAGTTTAGGAGTCCACGCGAAAACGGCGCAGAACTGCGCCATTTCGAAGCCCCAATTGGGACTGTTCTTTAATTTTCAATTATATAGTGGCGGAGAGGGTGGGATTCGAACCCACGGTACGGTTACCCGTACACCGCATTTCGAGTGCGGCGCATTCGACCTCTCTGCCACCTCTCCGCGAGATCGCCATGTGAGCGGGACGGGCCCGTTCGGTCGAAGAAGCGCGCGGTTAGCGGATGTTGGCGGGCTTGCCAAGCCCTCTTTCTGGCAAATTCGGGGGAGGGCGGCCGGCGCGGCGTTGTTTCGCAGTCGCACAATCCCTATACAGGGGTCATGGACAAGGCGTCGTTCTTTTCACCCCAGGCTGGCCGCCGGATCGAAGTACCCCGCCGTACCAAGGCGCGCTTCGGGATCGGCGATGTCGTGCGGCACCGATTCTTCGATTTTCGCGGGGTCGTGTTCGATATCGATCCGGTCTTCGCCAACAGCGAGGAATGGTACGAATCGATCCCCAAGGAAGTGCGCCCCAATCGCGAGCAGCCGTTTTATCACCTGTTCGCGGAGAACGGGGAGAGCAGCTACATCGCTTATGTCAGCCAGCAGAACCTGGCGGAAGACGGCGATAGCGGCCCGATCGATCACCCCTCGGTGGCGGAACTGTTCGAGGATTTCGCCGACGGGCGTTACCGGATGCGGCGCAGCATGACGCACTGATCGGCAGCGCCGCTCCTGCGGCGCGGGCATGCACAACTACGGTCGAAGTCCCTCTTGCGCGGCGCGGCACGGCGGGCCAGTTTCCGGGCATTGCCGGCTTGCCGGTGTGAAAATGCCAGGGAACACAGCCCACATGATTGCCAGACTTTCGCTCGCCGCCGCGCTGCTTGCGGGCAGCTCGCTCGCATCGGCGCAGGACGCCGCTTCCACCGCCGCGCCCGCGACCCCGCCGAAATGGGATGTCGAAGCGCCTGCGGGGCTCAAGACCCGCAAGGTCCCGCTCGAAACGGACGAGGGGACGTGGATGAACGTCGATGTCTCGCCCGATGGCACGCGAATCGCGTTCGACATGCTCGGCGATATCTACACGATGCCGATCGGCGGCGGCGCGCCGACCCGCATTGCGGAAGGGCTGGCCTATGAACAGCAGCCGCGCTGGTCGCCCGATGGCAAGCGCATCGCCTTCGTGTCCGACCGGGGCGGCGGCGACAATATCTGGCTGATGGATGCCGATGGCGGCAACCGCAAGCAGCTGACCAAGGAAGACTTTCGCCTGATGAACCAGCCCAGCTGGAGCCCGGACGGGCGTTACATCGTGGCGAAGAAGCATTTTACCACCGGGCGTTCGCTGGGCACGGGCGAGGTGTGGCTGTTCCACGTCGAGGGCGGCGGCGGGGTGCCGCTGGTCAAGCGGGTGAACGACCGCCACCAGAAGGAACTGGGCGAGCCGACGTTCTCCGCCGATGGCAAGGGGGTCTATTTCACCCGCAACGTCACGCCGGGCCCGATCTTTGAATACGCGCAGGATTCGAACGGCGCGCTGTTCGCGATCGAGCGCTACGACCTGGAAACCGGGGAGACGCTGCGGGTGGCCGGCGGCAATGGCGGGGCGGTGCGACCGACCCCTTCGCCGGATGGCAAGCAGCTGGCCTTCGTGCGGCGCGAGCGCGCGAAGTCGAAGCTCTATGTCCGCGATCTCGCCAGCGGGAACGAGCGCAAGCTCTATGACCTGCCCGATCAGGACATGCAGGAAACCTGGGCCGTCACTGGCGTCTATCCCAACATGGACTGGACGGCGGACAGCCGCGAAGTGGTGCTGTGGACCGGCGGCAAGCTGGCCCGGATCGGGCTGGACGGCACGGTGCGCAACATCCCCTTCCGCGTGAAGGATGACCGCGTGGTCGCGGAATCGGTCCACCCGGTGGTGGAGGTTTCGCCCGACACGGTGCAGACGAAAATGGTCCGCTGGGCGCAGGTGTCGCCCGATGGCAAGCAGGTGGTGTTCGAATCGCTGGGCAAGCTGTGGCTGAAGCCTGCTGCCGGGGGTGAGGCACGGCGCCTGACGCGCGGGAACGAGGACAGCTTTGAAGCCTGGCCGAGCTGGTCGCGCGACGGCAAGCAGTTGGTCTTCGTCGCCTGGAACGACAAGACGCTGGGCCGGGTGCAGGTGGTGGCTGCCGGCGGCGGCGCGCCGCGCGTGGTGACGAGCGAACCGGGGCATTATTCCACCCCGCGCTTCTCGCCCGATGGCAAGACCGTGGTGTTCGAGGCGGGCTCGGGTGGCTACCTGACGTCCGACCAGTGGAGCCGCGATGGCGGCGTCTATGCCGTTCCGGCCAGTGGCGGCGCGCCGAAACTGGTGGTGCGGGGCGGCAGCAATCCGCAGTTCGGCGCGAGCAGCGACCGGCTGTTCACCGTCGCCCAGTCCGACAGCAAGCTGCAACTGGTCAGCACTGACATGGGCGGACAGCAGCGCCGGGTCCACGCATCCGGTGACATGACCAGCGAATTCGTGGTCTCGCCCGATGGCCGCGCGCTGGCGTTCCGGCAGAACTACGAAGCGTGGCTGATGCCGTTGATGCTCGGCGCGCAGGACGTGGGCGCGGGCGCGAAGGAAACCGCGCTGCCCAACGTTCGCCTCAGTCAGGGCGGCGGGGACTTCATCCATTTCTCCGCCGGCGGCGAAAAGGTGCACTGGAGCATCGGCCCGGTGCTATTCGGGGCTGAAACGGCCAAGGCGCTGGTGGAAGGCTACAAGCCGCCGCAATCGGGCCTTTCGCTCAGCCGTACGGTTCCGGCGGCCAAGCCGACCGGCACCGTGGCGCTGACCGGCGCGCGGGTGGTGACGATGGCTGGCGCGGACGGCGGCGTGATCGAGGATGCGACGATCCTGATCAAGGGTGACCGGATCGCTGCCGTGGGACCGCGCGGCAGCGTTGCGATCCCGGCCGGAGCCACCAGCGTTGATCTGGCCGGCAAGACTGTGGTGCCGGGCTTCATCGATGCCCATGCCCACGGGCCGCAGGGCGTGGACGGGCTGGTCCCGCAGCAGAACTGGTCGGCGCAGGCCAACCTCGCGCTAGGCACAACGACGATCCACGATCCCTCCAGCCGGGCGAGCGAGATTTTCGCCGCCGCCGAAATGCAGCGTGCCGGACTGATCCTGGCCCCGCGCATCTTCTCGACCGGGGAGATCATCTATGGCGCGAAGGCTGCCGGGGTGTTTGCGGATATCGGCAAGTACGAGGACGCGCTGGCCCATGTCCGCCGCCTGAAGGCGCAGGGCGCCCAGAGCGTGAAGAACTACAACCAGCCACGCCGCGAACAGCGCCAGATGGTGGTGGCCGCCGCGCAGGCCGAAAACATGCTGGTCGTGCCGGAAGGTGGCTCGCTGTTCAACATGGACATGACCCTGATCCAGGATGGCAACGCCACGGTGGAACACAACGTTCCGGGCAGCACGTTCTACAGCGATGTGCTGCAACTGTGGTCGCAGACCCGCACCAACTACACCCCGACGCTGGTGGTGACGTATGGCGGGCCGGGCGGCGATCCCTACTGGCGTTCGCGTACCAACGTGTGGGAGCAGCCGCTGCTCAAGGCGCATATCCCGCCCGGCACGCTCGCGGCCGCCAATGCGCGGCGCGAACTGGCGCCGGAAGAGGACTATGCCGACACCTGGGCCGCGCGCGAAGCTCGCAAGCTGGCCGACCGGGGCATCCAGGTGAACATTGGCGCCCACGGCCAGCAGGACGGGATCGGCGCGCACTGGGAAATGTGGAGCTTCGTCAAGGGCGGGTGGAGCCCGCTGCAGGCGCTGCAAGCCGCGACGGTTTCCCCGGCCAAGACGCTGGGCATGGACCGCGACATCGGCTCGCTGGAAGTCGGCAAGCTGGCCGACCTGGTCGTACTGGACGCCAACCCGCTGGAAAACATCCGCAACACCGAGAAGGTCAACGCGGTGATGCTGGGCGGGCGGCTGTACGATGCGGCGACGCTGAACGACAGAGCCACCGGCGCCCGCGTGCGGCCGGCCTATTGGTGGGAAGGCAGCGGCAATTCCGCCGCCGGTCAGGCCCGCGCCAACACGGACGGTCACGGCCACTGATTGGTATGGCGCCCTTCCCGCCCGGTACGGAGGCGGGAAGGGGGCTGCCGTTCAGGCGTCCTCTGCGGCGCTGGTCAGGCCCAGCTGGGGGATAGTTACGGTGCGCCGACCGCTGAAATCGGTGCGCATCACAATCAGGCCCTGCCGCTCGAAATTGTCAAGCAGGCGGCGGATGCGGCCCGATGAATGGGTGCCGTAAATCCGCGCCAGCGTCTCGTCATCGGGGCAGGGCGCGCCGTCCATCGCCGCGCGGGCGAGGACGAGGAACGGAGCGAGCAGGTCTTCCGGTACGGCGTGCGCGACCTGCAGGACGTCGGCCCAGCGTTCATCGCCAGGATCGGCCATGCCCGCCAGCGCCATCGCGAAACGGCGACGGAACCGGGTGACGTCCAGCCCCGGCACCATGATCCGCCGCATCCGGCAGCGCACGGTGAAATCCTGGAACAGGTCGGCGGGCGACTGGAACGGGGCGTCCGGCTCCTCGGCCATTTGTGCCAGGATTTCCGCGATGATCGGTTCCGGGTCCTCCCGCGGGGCGTCATGCTCACCCACTGGGGCGGTTTCGGCCGTCAGGGTGATCTGGTCGAGCAGGACTTCGGCGGCGACCGGCTTGGGCAGGGGCAGGGCGGGCGCACTGGGAGAGGCCGGTTCAGCCTCCAGCCCATCATGCAGCAGCGCGAACAGATCGTCCGCCGGGGTGACGGGCGGCGGCGCAAAGGCATGGCTGATCGCGCGGGTGCCGGTCTGGACCGACCCGATCCGCACCGCCACCGGGCGGCGGCTGATCGCCGGGCCAAGCCCCAGGAAATGCCCACGCTCCAGATCACGGATCTGTTCGGCCTGGCGGCGCTCCATCCCCAACAGGTCCGCCGCGCGGGCCATGTCGATATCAAGGAAGGTGCGCCCCATCAGGAAGTTCGACGCTTCCGCCGCGACGTTCTTGGCCAGCTTGGCCAGCCGCTGCGTGGCGATCACGCCGGCCAGCCCGCGCTTGCGGCCCCGGCACATCAGGTTGGTCATGGCCGAGAGCGAGAGACGGCGCACCTCATCGCTGACGTCGCCAGCGGCGGCGGGGGCGAACATCTGCGCTTCGTCGACCACGACCAGCGCAGGATACCACTGTTCGCGCGGGGCATCGAACAGCGCATTGAGGAACAGCGCGGCGCAGCGCATCTGCGCTTCGATCTCCAGTCCGTCGAGCGCCAGAATGACCGAGGCGCGGTGTTCACGGATGCGCGCTGCCAATCGGCCGATCTCGGCGCTGGAATAGGCGGCGGCGTCGATCACGATATGGCCGAACGGTTCGGCCAGCGTCACGAAATCGCCTTCGGGATCGATCACCACCTGCTGGACGATCGCGGCACTTTCTTCGAGCACGCGGCGCAGGAGGTGCGATTTGCCGGAGCCGCTGTTACCCTGAACCAGCAGGCGGGTCGCCAGCAGTTCTTCCATGTCGATGGTGACAGGTGTGCCGGTTGGTCCGGCACCGATGACAATCGGAGCGCTCACTCCCGCTCCTTAGAAACCGGCGCCGCCCGCACCAAGGGCAGGCAGCGATTTATCCAGAAGATTGCGCGCTATGCGCCGTAAGTCGCCGGCGGATCGCCCAGGGCAACGGTCACGGCGTGACCGCTCTCGTCCACTTGCTCGACCCGGCAGAACGGGCGGCGGCTGCGGGTTTCGGCGATCCACCAGCGGCCGTCCTCGCGGACATAGCGGTCTTCGTATTCCACCCCCATGTGGGTCACGCTGCGGTTGGCCAGGATGATGCTGTGGAAATTGAGCGACCACTTGCCCACCGCCTCGTCCGGACCGGTGAAGGTGATTTCGGAATTGGTCGCGTGATGGATGTCGTAAACGCCGGACTGGCAGCCCATTGCCGCGAAAATTTCGACAAAGGGTTCGCGGTCATCGAAGGGCGGGAACCCCTCGTAGGCGATCACCGCGCCCTTCGGCAGCAGGGTATCGCGCACGATGTCCACCTGCTTCAGGTCACAGCCGCGCAAGTAACGGGCCTTCAGCTGGCGGATGGCTTCCAGATCCTCCAGCCGGGCAATGCGGGCGGCGAGGGCTTCGAGCGTGACGGTCATGCCGCCACCGCCTGCGATCCGCGCACGAGCCGACCGGGACGGGCGCCGGTGGGGCGATCGTCGCGGCGGATGACCTGGCCGGAAACGACTGTCGCTGCAAAGCCGGTTGCCCCCTGATCCAGCCGCCGTCCGCCACCGGGCAGGTCGCGCTTGACCACCGGGCGGTGCAGGGCGAGCCGCTGGGCATCGATTACGTTGAGATCGGCCTTGTAGCCCGGAGCCAGCCGCCCGCGATCATGCAGGCCGACCGCTTCGGCCGGAGTGGCGGAAAGGGCGCGGATTGCCTTGGCCCAGTCGAGCCGGGGCCCGTCGCGGTCGCGCGTCCAGTAAGTCAGCAGGAAGGTGGGATAGCTGGCATCGCAGATCGCGCCGTAATGCGCGCCGCCATCGCCCAGCCCCAGCACCACGTCATCGCGCTGCATCAGGTCATAGAGCGCGTCGAGCTTGCCGTTGTTGAAGTTGCCCAGCGCGTTGTAGAGCATGCCCTGGCCATCGCCCCCGTTCATCAGCAGGTCCATCGCCACATCCTCGGGGGAGCGTCCCTGAGCACGGGCCTGCGCGCCGACGCTGGTTTCAGGCGCGGGTTCGTAGTTCGGCGGGTCGGACAGCGGGAACAGCCAGTCCCAGTTGCGCGACAGCTGCGCCAGCGGGTGGCCTTCCTCCGGCACTTCGGCAATCAGCCGGGCGCGGAATTCGGGATCGCGCAGGTGTTCCAGCTGCTGCTCCAGCGGCAGCGTCGCAATCGGCAGATAGCTGGGGCAGAGGCAGAACGGGTGGGTCGACAGGTCAAACCCCGCGACGATCCCGATCGGGCGCGGCAGGATCTGCGGGCTGATCTTTGCGCCTGCGGCATTGGCGGCATTGACCAGCGCCAGATCGGTGTCCGGCGTCACCGGGCCGGTATTGGCGACGGCGTAGGTGAAGGTCGCCGGTCGGCCGGAGCTTTCAACGACCTTGATGAGGTGCGACAGTTCCGCATCCCAACCGGAGTAGAGGTTCAGCACCATCTGGACCACGCCTTTGCCGGTGTCCTTCAGCGCCTGGGCAATGGCGACGAGTTCGGCATTGTCGGCCTCGAAGGACGGGATATGCTGGCCGTCCATGGTCTTGTGGATCATCAGGCGGGACGTGGCAAAGCCCAGCGCCCCGGCCTCCATCGCCTCGCGCGCGATGGACTGCATCCGGGCCAGGTCTTCCGCCGTTGCCGGTTCGCGCTGCGCCCCGCGGGCGCCCATCGCGTAGACGCGCAAGGGGCTGTGCGGCAGATAGGCGGCAACATCGATATCGCGGCGGCGGGAATCCAGCGCGTCGAGGTATTCGGGGAACGTTTCCCAGTCCCACGGCAGCCCTTCGGCCATGACGACGCCGGGGATGTCCTCAACCCCTTCCATCACCTTGATCAGCGTGGCGTGATCTTCCTTGCGGCAGGGCGCAAAGCCGACGCCGCAATTGCCCATCACCACCGTCGTCACTCCGTGCGAGGACGAGGGCGACAGTTCTTCTGACCAGATCGCCTGCCCGTCGTAATGGGTGTGCACATCGACAAAGCCGGGGGTCACGAATTTGCCGCTGGCATCGACGGTTTCGGCGGCAGTGCCGGGGCAATCGCCCACCGCGACGATCCGGTCGCCCCGGATGGCGATATCGCCTGCGAACGGCGCGCCGCCGCTGCCATCGACGATGGTGCCACCGCGCACCACCAGGTCATAATCCGCCATGCCGTTCATTCCTCTCACAGTTCGCCGCGTTCGGCCCAGAAGGCGCCTTCGCGGTCTGTATCTACGTCCACCGCACCGCGCACGCCCAGCGCCGCACGGGCTTCCTCCAGCGGCAGGTGGAACGCGTCCTCCAGTTTCATCAGGAACAGCGCGTCGCTCTCCTGTCCCACTTTCATCCCGCGCTGGATGCACCGGACCGCAGTGTCCCACACTTCCGGGTAATGCAGCGCGGTGCGGATGGTATAGCGCAGCGAGCCGAAAATCTGGATCAGGTTGACCTCGGTGGCAAGGTGCTGATCGACGAAGAAGCGCGGCACGTTGGTGAGGCGGTACCAGTAGGGCACCAGTTCCCCCATGAAATTGAATCCGCCCCCGGTCAGGATGTGCTCGAAGTCATGCGTCTGGCCAGAGCGCAGGTTGAAGAATTCGAGCTGGGTTTTCGGTTCCGACCACGGCACGATCTGGATTTCATAGTTTCCGCCGGTCATCTGCGCGTAAAAGATGCCGCCCAGCGTGCCGGGCGCATACTGCGCGAAATCATCGATCTTGTAGTTGGAGACGTGGCCTTCGCTGAACCACGCGTCGAGCCGAGGGTTGACCTTGCGCTCGGCCGTGAAGCGCTCCTCGATCTCGGCGTAGTCGCGCAACTCGTCGAGGATGCCCAGGAATTCGTGCATTTCCGCCTGTGGCGGCATATCCGGCCCGTTCTTGCGCAGCAGGATCATCGCCAGCCATTCGCGCAGGCGCGGGTTGTTGAGGTATTTCGACGACGACACCAGGACGCTGCTGTCGGTTCCGACGGGCATGACGCCGCGCAGAAGATAGGGGATGTTCATCGGGCCTCTCCGTTCGCCGCCGCGTTCTGCCGCGTGCGTCGGGCGCAGTTCGCCATGCCGCGCGGCGCGCGGCAACCGGAAAGGAACGGTCGATGCGGATTATGGCGCTGCCGGTTCAGTTCGTCCGGTTTGTCCACGCCGCCTAGAGCGGGGTCAGCCGTCCCAGCGCGCCGTTGGCCCAGCCCAGGATTTCCTGTCCGCCGCTGGTGCGCAGGTCATAGACTTCGCCAACCAGCAGGTCGTGCGTGCCGAACGACAGCTTTTCGCGCACGTCGCAGAAGATGTTGGCCGGGGCGCCGTCGATGTACCAGACGTCGCCGTGCTGTTTCCAGTCGGACTGGGTAAAGCGCTGGTCGCGCGCGTCGAAGCTGGCAAACGGCGTCATGTGGCCGTGGGACGCGGGGTCAAGCAGGTTGATGCAATAGCGCCCGGCCGCCAGCATGCTGGCATGGCTGGACCCGGACCGGTTGACCGCAATCACCATCGAGCAGGGATCGAGAGCCACCGGCATGAGTGCCGACATGGCCAACCCGACCGGCGCACGCGTTTCCGGATCAAAGCTGGTCACGATCCCCACCGGCGCGGGCAGATAGCGCAGAACCTGCTTGAGCTGGTCGGCAAAGGGGGCGGGGGCTGCGGCCTGGGTCATGCCGGGCGGATCCTCTGGTTGGGTTGACGGTCTGCGTTCCATACGCGGGGCGTCAGAAACCGCAATTCCCCCTGGTCCATTTGATGTCCGAATAAGGGGCATATAGTGAGAACGGGGCGGCTGTTTGCACAGCCGCCCCGCCAGCGTGAGGCGGTTCCCCCCGGATCCGCCGAAGCTGATTTGGTCTTAGAACTCCACGTCGAACGTTGCCCCGAAGGTGCGCGGATCGCCGTAGATGACCGTGGCAAAGCCGAGTGCGCCGAAGTCGACCGAGCGCACGACATACTTCTTGTCGGTCAGGTTCTTGCCCCAGATGGTCAGCCCCATTCCGCCGTTCGGGCCGAACCCGGAGAAGCGGATCTGGCCGTCCAACAGACCGCGGGCATCGCCGCGACCTTCCTTGGAGAAGGGGGCGGTCAGGGTGTTCGGGAACATCTCGAACTCGGAGGTGTAGTTGTAACCCAGCCGCGCGTTCAGCTTGGCATCGCCCACCGGCACCGTGAAGTTGCCGGCGATCGAGCCGGTGTACTTCGGCGCATAGCCGGACCCGGCAATCAGCGGCGCGATGTTGCGCGTCACGCGGTTGATGTCGGCACCGGGGAAGTCCTTGATGTTGATGTCGATGTAACCGAAATTCCCGTCGATCGAGAAGTTGTCGGTGATCTGGAACGCCCCTTCGACTTCAAAGCCGGTGTACGTGGTCTTGCCGGCATTGACGACCTGGGTGCCGAAGCTGCCGCCGCCCTGGATCGGGATCGGAATGGTGGCGAGCTGGTCGCTGTAGACGTTGTGGAACGCAGCCAGGTTCAGGCGGATGCGATCCATGAACTCCATCTTGGCGCCCAGTTCATACGACCAGATCTTTTCCTCGTTGAAGGGAAGCAGGCCGATGTTGCTGGCGACGCTGGTCGACTGGCGCAGGTTGAAGCCGCCCGAACGATAGCCGCGGGCCACGCGGGCGTAGAGGTTGATGTCCTCGGTGGCGCGGTAATCCAGCGTCAGGTGACCCGAAGGCGCGCTGAAGGTGGCCTTGCGCTGGTTCAGCGCCAGTTCGGCCGCGCTGAACGGCGCAGCGCCGTTCTGGGTGCGGTTCACTTCCTTGCTGTCCCAGGTGTAGCGCAGGCCCAGCGTAACGCCGAACGGGCTGTCCTGGCCGCCCGGACGATAGCTCGCCTGGCCATAGAGCGCCATGGAGTCGCCGCTGGACTTGTAGTTCAGCGTCGCGCCGCCGGGTACCAGCCGGAACCGGGCCGGGTTGGCGGCCTGGAACGCGGCGGCCATGCCGGGCGCAAGCGCCTGGGCAGTGGCCAGCGGATAGCCGAAGCCGGTCAGGATCGATTGCATGGTCGACGGGATGTAGACCGCCTGGTTGGTATCCAGCGCAAAGCCGAAGTTCTGAACGTTGTTCTCGTAGCCGCTCTCATGGAAGTAGAACGCGCCGGCGACCCACTGGAAATCGCCATCGGTCGACGAGACGAATTCGAGTTCCTGGCTGAACTGCTTCTGCCCGCGCTGGGTCTGCGCGGCAAACAGCGGAGCCGTGGTGGTCGGCACGGACCCGGCAGTCAGGAACGCGGCCGTGCCGGCGGGGATGCCGACACCGGTCAGGACCGAAGTCGGGAAGCCGGTGAAGGTTGCCAGCGGCGCGCTGGGGCTGCCGATGTTGAACAGCGGACCACGAATGGTGCCCAGACCGTCAAGATCGCCGCCCTGGATGTCGTTCGACCATTTGCGATACGACGTGGTGGAGCGCACCGTGATCGTCGGCAGGTTCAGTTCCATCCGGAACATGTTGCCCCAGATCTTGTCATCCGACTGGTTGCCGAAATTGAGGCAGATCGTGTCGCGATAGGCACGGGACACGGTCTTGTTGCAGCCGGGTTCGACCACGGTCGAGGCATTGAGATAGCCCGCTACGTTGGCCGGCTGGACCTGGCTGAACGTATTGCCGGCCAGCGTCACGTTGGGCCGGAACGTGCCATCGCCGACCGCCGCCAGCTGCTGGACCATCGGCGCACCCTTGATCCGGGTATAGTCGAACACGTTGTAGACGTTGAACGTGTCGGTCACGTCCCAGTCGATCGCGGCGCGCACGGAATCGACCTTGGTCGCACCGGGGTCGCGGCTCTTCTTCGGCTCGAGCAGGTCGTCGACCACACCATTGCGCTGACGGTGCAGGTAGCCCAGCGAGAGACGCAGGCCGTTCATGTCGCCGGAGTTGGCGAGGATGCGGCCGGTCCACATGCCATAGTTGCCCGCGCCGGCGCGCAGCTTGAGGCTGGCTTCGCTGGACGGCTTCTTGGTGATGAAGTTGATCGCGCCGCCCGTGGTGTTGCGGCCAAAGAGGGTGCCCTGCGGCCCGCGCAGAACTTCGACGCGCTCGATGTCGGCGACTTCGAAGGTCGAAGCCGAGGAACGGGCGAGGTAGACGCCGTCGAGATACATGCCGATCGGCGAATCGAAGCCCTGGGTTTCGTCGGCCGGGGTGGGAATGCCGCGAATGGTCACGACCGCGGCGGTGGCGTTGGTCGTCGCGCCCACGATCGAGACGTTCGGCGCGATTGCGGAGAGATCCTTGGCTTCGGTCAGGCCGCGCAGTTCAAGCGCTTCGGCCGGGACGGCGGAAATTGCGATCGGGGTCTTCTGCAGGTTTTCCGACCGCTTGTTGGCGGTAACCACGATTTCGCCCAGGCCCCCGCTGGGTGCATCGGCATCTTCGGCGTTTTGCGCATAAGCTGGCATGGCCAGCGCGGCGGCTGCCGCAGTCGTCAGCAAGGCGTGACGAACTGCAAATCGCTTAACGATCATTTTCTGCCCTCTCCTTCACCGGACAGGCTTGGTGCTGTCCTTAGAAGGGGAGCCTGTCAAAGTTCGTAGAACTCGTCAAATTGTTCTACGCAAACAAAAGTGGATCAGCTGATAATAAGGCCGAAAATGTTCCTGTCTGAACTTCGAGGCCTCAAAATCGCGGGTTGAGGCGATGGCACAATGGGTTCATGCCATCGCCGACGATTACGCAGCCGTGTCCCACGGCGCCTGCTGGGTACCGCGCGTGACGTAACGGCCGTTGACGCGGTTCTGGAATTCACCGGCGCGCGCCCGCGGGTTGTAGAACTGCTTATACCAGATGCGCACCTTGTCGAACGGACCGTCGCCGCGCACCATCAGCGGATTGATGCAGGGGCGCTTGTTGGCCCAGATTTCAAAGTCCTGCGCAAACGCGGCAACGCCGGCCTGTTCATAGCCGCGCGCCAGTTCGCGGTCGGCATCGGTCGGCTGGTCGTTCTTGACCTTCACGAACAGGCCATACCACACCTTGATCACGCCATCGTCGACCGGGGTATGGGCGATCAACATGTGCGACGGGTATTCGCCGATCATGGTCGATTGCAGGATGCCGGGGCCGGTGTACCAGGTGTCGTTGGTCATCGGCTCCGCGCCCGAACCAGCCAGCGTCTTGTGGCCGGCGGTGAGGATCTGGCGGACCAGGATGCCGTCGAACTCGTTCTCGAACTGGATCATGTCGATGGAGCCGTGAACCGGTTCCAGGTGGCCCTTGTCAGCCATGTTATCGACCACTTCCTGCGGGTGGCAGGCCAGTTCGCCGAGGCATTCGACGTTCCAGTTGACCCAGCTGGGCTTATCCCACTGCTCGAACGCGGGCAGTTCGTAGTCGGGCAGGCCGTTTTCCGGATCGTACCAGGTCCAGAGGCAACCCGCGCGTTCCACGACCTTCCAGCTCTTCACGCAGGCGGCCTTAGGCGGCTTGACCGGCGAGTAGGGGATATCGTCGCACTGGCCGTCCGGGCCAAAGCGCCAGGCGTGATACGGGCAACGGATGCCATCGCCCTCGACGTGCTTCTTGTCGACCACGACATAGGACGACGTGTTCTTGGCCAGGTGCGTGCCCATGTGCGGGCAATAGGCCTCGATCAGGAAGACCTTTCCGCTTTCGCCGCGATACATCACCATGTCCTCGCCGAAGTAGCGCACGGCGGCAGGCGTGGTGGTGGCATCGGCCGAGGTGCCGATCATGAACCAGCCGCGCGGATAGGTGTATTCGCCCAAGGCGTAGTCAGCGGTCTTTGCCATGTGAAAGTCTTTCTCCCGAAGCCGCCTGAGGGGCCTTCATTCGTAATGTAACGATCATAGCCTAGCGGATTGCTCCGGGCAACACGCAAAGGGGGCTGTCTTTGCGCACCATATGGCACATTGTGTTACGCATATGAATGAATAGTCCCGGTGGTGGGGCATGCCTGCGCACCTTGCCGGCCGCTCAATCGAGCGCGCGTGCCAGATTTGCTCCCGCTCGCTCGATCCAGGGCAGCGCATCCGGAACGGCCTGGAACATCGAGAAGAAGCCGTGGATCATCCCCGGCGCAACTGCAGCGTCCACGGCAATGCCGGCCTGTTCCAGCCGCGCCGCATAGGCCATGCCCTCATCGCGCAGCGGATCGAATTCGGCGGTGATGACAGTGGCGGAAGGCAGGCCGGACAGGTCCGGGGTGCGCCCGACCCGGGCCAGCGGGGCATCGGCAACATCGCCCAGATAGCGGTCCCAGAACCAGCGCATCATGGCGTTGCTCAGGAAGAAGTCCCCGCCGCCATTCTCGGCATAGGACGGCAGCGAAAAGTCGTCGTCGGTTACCGGATAGATCAGCAATTGATGGCGCAGCGCCGGCCCGCCGCGATCGCGCGCCATGATCGACACCGCCGCCGAGAGGTTGCCGCCTGCGCTGTCGCCGGCGACGGCGAGCCGCCGGGGATCACAGCCGAGTTCGTCCGCATGGGCGGCCGCCCAGACCAGCGCGTCGTAGCAATCGTCGACCGGGGCGGGGTAGGGATGTTCGGGGGCAAGCCTGTAGCCGACCGAGAGCACCGCCGCACCGCTGGCCCGCGCGAGCGCGCGGCAGGTTGCATCGTGGGTTTCCAGCGTGCCGATCACCCAGCCGCCGCCGTGATAGAATACCACCAGCGGTGCGGGATTGGCGGCATCGCCGGGAACGTAGAGCCGGGCAGGCAGGGTCCGCCCCGGCAGATCAAGCGCCAGATCCTCTACCCGCGCCACTGCAGGCGGTTCGCCAAAGGCCATCGGGTTGTCGTTCACCGCGCGCAGTTCGGGCGCGGTCAGGGTGGCATAGTCCCACGCGGGCATGGCCGCGAACATCGCGAGCAGGGCTTCGACCTGGGGGTTAAGCGGCATGGGTGGAACTCTCCCGATCCTGTTGTCGATTTGCGTTACGGGCAGCGCGATGTGATTCGCGTTACCCGAACGGGTTATGTTTCGTCGCCATGATTGCGTATTGCTGGCCGCTGCGCCAGCCATGATCTGGCGACGAATCGAGTGGGAGAGCAGGGAATGAACAGGCTGGAGGGCAAGGTTGCCATCGTGACGGGCGGTGCGCGCGGGATTGGCGAAGGGATCGTGCGGCGGTTCATCGCCGAAGGGGCGCGGGTGATGATCACCGACATCCTCGACGCGCCCGGTCAGGCGCTGGCCGATGAACTGGGCGCAAATGCCGCTTTCCATCACCACGACGTGACCAGCCGGTCGGAATGGAGCGCCGTGATCGCCGCCACCGAGGCGCGGTTCGGCAAGCTCGACACGCTGGTCAACAATGCGGGCGTGCTGTTCTTCCGCGGGTTCGAGGATTACTCGGAAAGCGAGATCGCGACCCTGATCAACGTCAACCTCAACGGCGTGATCATCGGTTGCCAGCTGGCGATCCCCGCGATCGAGCGCGCCGGGGGCGGTGCCATCGTCAACATGAGTTCGGCTGACGGGATCTCCGGGGCCAATGCCGTATCGGTCTATTGTGCCACGAAGTTTGCGGTGCGCGGGCTGACCAAGGCGCTTGCGCTGGAACTGGGGCCGCGCGGAATTCGCGTGAACTCGATCCATCCGGGCGGGATCTATACCCCGCTGGCGAACCCGATGAACGTGGACAAGGCCACCTACGACAAGGGCTACTGGATCTATCCCGCGCAGTATGCGGGCGAGCCCAAGGACATCGGCGCGGCGGCAGCCTATCTCGCGTCGGAAGACGCGCGCTACTGCATGGGCACGGAACTGTCGGTCGATGGTGGGTTGAATGCCGGGCACTATTACATGGGGCTCCCCGGATCGCCCAAGCCGACGGCCTAGGCGCTGGTTCAGTTGCACTGAAGCAACTGCGCTATCGGCCCGCCCTCCAGCCAGCCGCCCCGCGATCGTAATCGAGGGGTGGCCGGGCCGGGGAGCGGGCCGGTTGCGCGTTCAACCCAGTGGATCAGGCGTCTGACAGGGCTGCGCGGTCACGCTCCAGCGTGCGCGCGGCGAGCAGGCAGCACAGGGCGCCGACGAAGCCCAGCGGGATCGCTACCGACAGCCCGACTTGCAGCGACCAGGCATCGCCGCCCAGCGCCTGACTGACCGCCCCGGTCAGCCAGGGGCCGACGAAATAGCCCAGCAAGGTCGTGACCATGATGAAGCTGGCCGTCGCGGTGGCACGGAAGCGTTCGGGCAGGATGTATTGCAGACTCGACAGCACGCCGACCGCCCAGCCACCGCCCAGCAGCCCCGACGGGATCGCCAGCGCGGTTGCCATGCCGAAGGTGTCCGACCATGTGACCAGCAGGATGCACGCCGTGGCCGATGCCATGGCGGCGGCGGTCAGGCGGATCGGCCATTCGCGGCCCCGCGTGGTCAGCTTGTCGGACAGCGTGCCGAACAGCAGCATCCCGACCAGGCCGGCCATCCCGAAATTGACCGCGAACGCGGTCTTGGCGACGGTCGGGTCGATGCCGAAGCTGCGCGTGAAGAGTTCCGGGCCCCAATAGCCGAAGGCGACGCCAGACAGCGAACCCAGCCCCATGCCGATCATCATCAGCACATAGGACGGCGCGCGGCGCAAGTGACCAAGCATCTGGCCGAACGGGATGGCCGGGACGGCCTTGACCGGCACGGTCCGCGCCGGTTCGCGAATGGTCAGCACGGCCAGCGCCCCCAGCAACACGCCGGGAATGCCCATCGCAAAGAACGCCGTGCGCCAGTCATAGAGCGCGGCGATGGCAGGGCCGCCGGCTTGTCCGGCGATCTGCCCGAAATAGGTCGCAAGGCCGAGGATCGCGAAGGCGCGGCCCCGCTTTTCAACCGGAAAGTAATCCGCCAGCAGCGAATAGGCCGGGGCGGCAAAGGCGGCTTCGCCAATACCTACCGCAACCCGCGCCAGTGCAAGCGAGACGGGGCCGGTCGCCAGACCGGTTGCGACGGTGGCGGCGCTCCACACCACGCAGCCCGCGGCAATGATGGCGATCCGCGACTTGCGGTCTGCCAGCCGCGCAATGGGCACGCCCGCGAAGACATAAAGCGCGACGAACGCCGGCCCCATCAGCAGGCCCATGAAGTCGTCGCCCAGACCGAATTCGGCCTTGATCGGACCGACGAGGCCGGTGATCAGATAGCGGTCGGCAAAGTTGAAGATGTAGATCGCCAAGAGCAGCGCCAGCACAAGCCAGGCATTGGTTGGCGCGCGCCCCGGAGCATTATGCGTTTCAGTGGCCCGGTCAGTCACGCATTTGCGCTCCACCATTGATGTGCCAGACCTGCCCGTTGACCCACGCGCCATCTTCAGAGGCGAGGAAGGTGACGGCGGCGGCAATGTCTTCCGGCTGGCCCAGGCGGGTGTGCGGGATCGCCTTCAGGCCCTTTTCGACATATTCGTCGGTCAGGTGGATCTTGACCGCTTCGGTCAGCACCAGGCCGGGGCAGATCACGTTCGCACGCACGCCCTGCTTGCCATAGCGCGCCGCGACATGGCGGGCGAGCGGGTGGATCGCGTTCTTGGTCATCGGATAGGCAACCTGCCAGGCCGCGCCGCCGGTCGCTGCGCCGCTGGAGGTATAGATCATCGCCCCGCCGCCGCGTGCGATGATCGAGGGCAGGGCGGCCTGGGTCGCCAGGAAATGGCTCTTGGTGTTGATCGCAAAGCTGTTGTCGAGCACCTCGACCGGGCAGTCGAGCGCGTCGATATCGCCGCCAGTGCCGCCCGCGAGATTGGAGTGATAGAAATCCAGCCCGCCGAACGCTTCCTTGGCGGCGGCGACGATGGCGGCTTGCGAATCCGCATTCGTGCCATCCAGCGCCACGGCAAGGGCAGAACCACCGGCGGCGCGAATGGCCTCGGCGGTTTCCTCAGCCTGTTCGACCAGCAGGTCGCCGATCACGACATGCGCGCCTTCCTGCGCCAGTCGCCGTGCCGTTGCCGCGCCGATCCCGCGTGCACCGCCCGCGACGATGCCCACCTTGCCTGCCAGACCGCGCATGCTCATTCTCCCGATAAAACCAGATAATCGTTGGTTGCAGGGCATTTCAGACCGCAAACAGGGCGTCAATCCCGCCGGGGATAGACGCCCTGATGCATGTCCGATGCTGTTCCGGCCCTATTCGGCGGCCTGCATCAGCGGCATGCCATAGTTGGCATCGCCTTCGTCGCAGAGCCGGTTGGTGTCGGCCCACAGGTCTGGCGCGGGGACCGGGTTGATGCCCAGTTCCTCGCGGATGTCGGCGATCTGCCAGTCGACCATGCCGCGCCAGTCGGCCAGCATCAGCGGATACTTCCAGTTGCGACCCTGCACGGCGCCCTGATACTCGGCCTCAAGGTTCAGCGCGGCGGCCTCTGCGTAATAGAGGCCGTCCTTCATGATCGTCTTGGCCTTGAGATAGCTCTGCACGCGGCTGAAGAACGCGGCCAGTTCCGGATGGAAATAGCGCGCCTTGCTGTGCATGTTGGCGTTGAGCAGCGCGATTTCCCCGCCGTGGTTCGGGCCGAAACCTGACACGATATGCTCGATATCATGGGTCAGCGCGGTCTGGCGCAGGTAATAGGTCAGGTCGTTCACCACCTGGATTTCGCGGTAGAAGATGTCGAGTTCATAGCCGCTGTTGACCATGAAATCGTGGAGCGCGGCCCCCAGCGTGCCGGGGGCGCAGTCCTTCACCTCGTCCTTCTTGAAATCGGCCAGCGATTTGCGCTCGCACCACTCGGCAAAGCGGGGCAGGCGGGCCTTTTCCTCCTCGAACAGGGCCATGATCCGGCCCCAGTCTTCCAGCGTCATCAGGATCTGGGCGACTTCGGGGATGAAGGCGGTATTGGGCAGGTCCGATCCGTTGCGGCGCAGCATTTCCTGCGCGATCAGGTGGCGCAGCTCCGCATTGTTGAGATAGGCGGAGTTGCTGACCAGCACCGAGCTTTCGGTTTCGACCTTGCGGATCGCCCCGTTGAAGTATTCGCGCTCTCCGGCGCCAACCTTGACTTCCATCGCCATTACTCCGCTGCGACGGCCAGGGCCGTGTCATCGTTGCCAGGGGACAGGAACTGACCGGGCATTGCGCCGGTTGGCTGGCCGCCTTCGAAAGTCGGCACGCCATTGACCATCGTCAGGCGCGTCGGCATCGGCGCGCGGGTGAAGCGCCAGGTCGTGCCGCCCCGGCCATCGGGCACGTCGTGCGCTTTGACCATTTCGCGGCGCTGGATTTCGTCCATGTTGAACACGGCGATGTCGGCGCGCTTGCCCGGTGCGATCACGCCACGGTCATTCAGGTTGAAGTGGCGGGCCAGCTTGCCGGTCATCACGTGGATGGCCTCTTCCAGCGTCAGCTTCTTTTCATCGCGGACGTACTGGGTCAGCAGCAGGGCGTTTTCGCCGCCGCCGCACAGCATCTGCAAGTGCGCGCCCGCGTCCGAGATGTTACCGACGGTCTTGGGATCGCGCATCAGCTCGATCGTCAGTGCCTCGTCCTTGGGGAAGGGGGCCATGTGCACGGTGGAGCGGGTGCCGTTCGCCAGGATCCAGTCCGCCATCGCGTCGCTGCGGTGCAGCCCCTTGCTGTCGGCATATTCCTTCAGCGTGATGCCAATCGGGCCGGTGCCGTTCTCGCTATCCAGCAGGAACAGTTCCTGCGGGTTCTTGAGCGGGGAGTGATCCCACGCCTGCGTATCCCAGCTTTCGCGGGCGCGGGCGCGCCAGTCCGGATCGGCCAGCAGACGGGCCTTTTCGGCATGGTCGTCGGCCAGCACGACTTCGTGCCAGACGTAGTCGTTCGACTGCGCGAAGATTAGCGACTTGACGAGGCTGAGCGTCGAGGTCGGCGAGACGTGGGCAAAGCCCGGCCAGACATCCACGCCGGCTTCGCGCATCGCGTTCACACTGGCCTGCATGGCTGGCAGGATGCCCTTCTGGAAGTCCAGCGTGGGGATCGCGCCGGCGATCTGCACCTTGATCGGGCGACCGGCGAGCAGCTTGGACAGGCGCTCCAGATTGGCCGGGCCGGTCATGCGCATGAAGGTATCGACGATCACCTGATAGCAGCAGCCGGGATAGCGCTCCATCACGTCGAACAGGGCGGCGAATTCATCGTCGCAGGCCAGCAGGGTCGGCACCGGGCGGTTCTGTCCGTCATGGTCGTGCATGTTGTCCGACATGCCGAGCGCGCCGGCGGCCAGCGCGTCGTCCAGCAGGTCGGCCATCACCGCGATTTCTTCCGGGGTTGCCTTGCGCTCCCATGCCTCGACGCCCATCGCGGCAAGGCGGATGGCGATGTGGCCGGTATAGGCGGCGTAGTTGAGCGGCACCTTCACGTTGCGCTCGACCGAAGCGCGGTATTCCGACCACTTGTTCCAGTCCCACGGCAGGTTCTGCAGGAACGGTCCTTCGGGAATATCCTCGAAGAAGCTGAAGATGCCGACCATTTCGCGCTGGGCGGGCATGTATTTGTGCAGCGGTGCGGGCGAGAAGCCGCAGTTGCCCATGATCATGGTCGTCGCGCCATAGCCCGGCAGCGGGTCCAGATCAGGCTGCCACCACATCGTGCCGTCGTAATGGGTATGGCTTTCGATGAAGCCGGGCGTCACCTGGCAGCCACTCGCGTCGAACACGCGTTCGCCCTTGGGGGCAAGGTTCGGGCCGACTTCGGTGATGAAGCCATCCTGGACGCGCACGTCGGCCGCAAAGGCCGGGGCGCCAGTGCCGTCCACGACGGTTCCGTTCTTGATCAGCATGCCAGTCATTTGTCTCTCCCAGGTCATCAGGTTGCGGCGGGTTGCTGGACAACTCTCGGCCGCGACAGGGGGGAGCATATCGCGAAGCTGGATTCGCACCGAATGGAGGGCTTGCCAAACGGATCATTTTTGCGCGACATTCGGATCACTATGCGATCCGATTCCACAAGCGCCGCCATGCTTGCGATCCTGCGCCGCGCGTTGCGGCACGAAGGGTGGACCGCGCGGCGCATCGCGGCGGAATTTGCCATTGGTGAGGCGACCGCGAAACGCTGGCTGGCGGGCAAGGGCCTGTCGCTGGAGCGGCTGGAGCGGCTGGCCGCGCTGGTCGGCCTGACGCTGGCAGACCTGGCGCGCGAGGCCGAGCATCCGGTGACCGGGCTGGCGCAAGAGCTGACCCTGGCGCAGGAGCGGGCGCTGTCCAGCGACACGTTCCTCTCGTTCTTGTTCATGACCATTCTGGGCGGCTACAGCCCGGACGAGATAGCCCGCGACTTTGCGGTTCCGCCCCTCGCAATGGAACAATGGCTCTCCCGTCTGGAGCGGCTGGCCCTGATCGACCGCTTGCCTGGCGGGCGAGTGCGGCCGCTGGTCGACCGGACGATCGTGTGGCGCAAGACGCCGATGCGCACCCTGTTCGAGGAGCGGATGAAACCGCAGTTCCTGGAGATGGACTTCGCCGCGCCCGATGCGGTCTACGCGTCGGAACTGATCAAGCTGTCTGCCCGCGGCGCGGCCGAGCTGGCGGAAATGATCGAGCAGCACCGCCGTGCGGTGCAGGCGCTGGCCGAACGCGACAGTGAGGAGAGCGTGCTCCAGCGCGGCTGGTATGGCATGCTATGCGCAATGCGCCCGTTCGACCTGAGCGAGCTGCAGGCGGGCAGGGCGGGGTAGCAACGCGTCCCCCCCCACTACGCCTGGCAAGCGAGGGGTTTGCCTCAGTAAACCGCAGCCGGGTTCTTCGGGTGCGGGCTGCCCAGCATCTCGCGGTGCGACGGACGATCGTTGCCGCGATCCTTGATCCCCAGTTCGCGCGCGATTTCCGCGCCGATCAGGGTCTGACCGGACAGTTCGTCGCGGTTGGGGGCACGGTCGATGGCGTCGATGATGTGGCCGGTGAATTCGGGGTTCTCGGCCATGGCCATGAACCCTTCGTATTGTTCCGGGTTCACGTCCTTGGCGATCATGGCGCGCTCGGTCACTTGCGGGCCAAGCCAGATCGACACGGCAATCACGCCGGTGCCGCGCAGATCATGCTCCATGTCGTGGGCCAGCTTGTCCAGCCCGGCCTTCTGCGCGCCATAGGCGGGGCCGTGCATATAGCAGGTCGCCCCGAAGGATGATCCCATCGCGATGATGCCGCTGCCCTGCGGCACCATGATCCGCGCCGCGTGCCAGCTGGCGACGTAGGCCGAACGCAGACCCACATCGAGGATCTTCATCGCGTCCAGCTCCTTCTCCCAGAAGGGCTTCTTCTCGATCAGTTGGTGGTGCATGTAGGCGGCGTTGTTGACCAGCACGTCCAGTCGGCCCTGCTCATCCTTGATCTGCTCGAACACGCGGGCGACCTGCGCATCGTCGGCATGATCGCAAACCACCGGAATGCCCTTGCCCCCGCGCTCGGTGATGATCGCGGCGGTCTCGGACACGGTGCCGGGGAGGACGGTGCCGTCCCAGCCCTTGGCATCCCCCGGGGTGACAGTGCGGCCGGTGACATAGACGGTGTAGCCCAGTTCACCCAGCCCGCGCGCAATCCCGGCGCCAGCGCCGCGGCTTGCGCCCGTAACCAGTGCAACTTTGCCGCTCCCCACTTTGCCATCGCCCATCATGTCTCTCCTGAATATTCGTTCTGTTCGTCTATGATCTTTGCTGCCCGGCGCAACGGCCCGCGGTTACGCCGTGGCACGATCTGTGCCGGTTCAGCGCGTCTTGCAGGCCTTGCCCACCTTCTGCTGGCGGTATTGCAGCGGGGTCATGCCCGTTGCCCGGCGGAAGGTGCGGGAGAAGCTGTTGGCATGATCGAAGCCGGCGGCTTGCGCGATCTGCTTCACGGTCAGCGCGGTGCTGCCCAGCATGGTCTTGGCCTGGTTGACCAGATGCGTTTCGACATAGTCGGAAATCGTCACCCCGGTCAGGTTCAGGAACTGGCGGTGCAGATGGCGCACGCTGATCCCGCAGAGCGCGGCCAGTTCCGGCACGCTGGGGCGGGTGCCCCCGGCCTCGAGCCGTTCGCGCACCCGGCGGAACTGCCAGGGAGCCAGCCGTCCGCCCGCCTTGGGTTCCAGATCCTGGTCAAGCAGGCGCGTGATCTCGATCTCCAGCAGCTTGACGTGCGCTGCCGTCGCGGTCGGCGAGGCAAGGTGCGGGCTTTCCACTTCGCGCAGCATCATCCGCATCACCGCGCGGATGGTGTCGTTGCGGATGTTCATCAGCGTCTGCATCATTACCAGCGACGGGTGATGACGATTGCCCAGCATCTCGCGCTTCTTCGCTTCGCTGAACGTGCAGCGCAGGATGCGGAACTGCCCGCCTTGCGCGCGGGTCTTGATGGCCAGGCCGGGGTAGCGGATGAACAGCGTGCCCATGTGGCAATTGGTGCCGGGTGCCAGCGTCGGGAACATCGCGGACGCCTGGTTGGCCAGCGGCGGCAGTAACAATTCGATCATCAGGTCATGTTCGACCATCACGTGTTCGGCCACTTCCGGCCAATGCCATTCCAGCACCTGCACCAGCGCATCGGGCGTGACGACCTCGGCCAGGATCAGCGGCGGAATGCTGGTTTCCTGTGCCACCTTGGAATCGCTGGCGCGCTTGGGCATTGCCGCCGGAGGGCGGACAAAGACCGTGCCGGGCAAGTGGTTGCCGGTGGGCGAATGCGTCGTCTGCTGCTGGATGCTCTGCATGATACCTCAGCAATCGTACTGGCTGGTGGGGATGATATCGATCCGGGTGAAATCGATAAAGCGGCCGCAACTGTCCATCATCGTGGCCAGATTGGCCTGAAGCTTCGCCGGATCGCCGACCGCGTCGAAGAACGCTGCGGGATCGTCCATGGCCTCGGCCGGAAAGCATTCCTCGACAAACGCGTCATAGCCGGGTGCGCCCTCGGTCAGGGGGCGGACGACCAGGTTCTGGACGTATTCGAAATTGGCCTGGGTATCGATCGCGACGCGGGTGTGGTGCGAATGCCAGATCTTGATCGCATCCAGCCGCGAAAGGTCTGGCCGGAAGGAAATGAAGCTCGCCTGCGACCAGCCCCAGCCGCGTTCCCCGGTGGGCACTGGATGGGCAGTGTTGGGGATGATGGTCGATTCGGCGACGAGCCAGGCCGCGAACCTGCTGGAATGCGCGGCCAGCGCGGCGTCGGCTTCAGCCCGGAACAGCCCATTTGCGCTGGGCAGCCAGAACTGCACGACGGCGTCCTGCTGCGGATCCTGCCACTGCTGGATCAGTTTGTGCGCGGGGGCGACCGCCGCGTCGCGCAGATTGATCCGCACCGTGCTGGCACCGGCGGCACGGAGGGCGGCGGGCAGGGTGGTGCGCAACCGTTCGTTGAACGCATCCCGGTCCTGATCCGGAGCGGCCCAGAGGGCGGCAATCACCTTTTCCATCGCGCCGCTCCCCCGCCGGTCAGTCGAAGTTCGCCTGCCCGCCGTCGAGCGGGATGGTCGCGCCGGTCAGGTAGCTGAGATCAGACCCGCACAGCGCGGCGACCGCGCGGCCGATGTCTTCCTCCAGCTTGCCGATCCGGCCCAGCGGGATCGTGCGGAAAAACGCGGCGGCTTCTTCCGGGTTGTTCTCCACCCACCACTTCAGCCCCGGCGATTCGGCGTGCGGGGCGATCGTCAGCACGCGGATGTTCTCGCGGCCCCATTCCGCCGCACCGGCGCGGGTGAGCGAGCGGATTGCCTGCTTCACGGCGGCATAGGCGCCATAGCCGGTCATGTCCCAGCGGATGCCTGCGGACGAGGCCAGGTTGATGATGGTGCCGCCGCCGCGCGCGGCCATGATCGGCTGGACCAGTTTCATCAGCCGGAACGTGGCCAGCGGGCCCGATTCGAATCCGGCCAGGAACGCTTCGTCGGTAACGTCGAGCAGCTTGCCCTGGGGCACTTCCTGCGCGTTGTTGACCAGGATATCGACCCCGCCAAAGGCGTTCTGCGCGGCTGCTACCAGGGCTGCCAGGTCGGCCGCATCCTTGACGTTGCAGGCTACTGCCAGCGCCTTGCCGCCGCGCGATTCAATCAGTTTGGCGGTGCTTTCCACCTTGCCGAGCGTGCGCCCGGCGACCACAACGGCAGCCCCAGCCGCCGCGAGTGCCAGCGCAATGCCCTGACCCACGCCCTGTCCGGCACCGGTGATAATCGCGGTCTTGCCTTGCAACTCAGTCATTCATCCCCCGATCACGTAATTTTCGTCCGCCATATTTACGCATGGCGTTGACTTTGTCACCTATATAACCGCAAATTGCGTTGATGGATAGTCGGGGAGGAACATATTCGTGATTCGTGATCTTACCGGGCGCGTTGCCCTTGTGACCGGCGGTAGCGACGGTATCGGTTTCGCTACGGCCAAGCTGCTGCTGGAACGTGGCGCAATTGTCGCGATCTGCGCCCGCAGGAAGGAAAAGCTGGATGAAGCGGAAGCCGCGCTGAGCTCGCTCGGCACGTTCGAGGCGCACCAGCTGGATGTGACCGACGAGGCTGCCTACAACGCCCTGATCGAGGATCTGGCCAAGCGCCACGGCCGGCTGGACATGCTCGTCAACAACGCCATGTCGGTGCACTACGCGCCGCTGACCCAGCTGACGATGGACCACTGGCGCAAGGACTTTGCGGTCAACGCCGATGCGGTGTTCACCGGTACGCGCGCGGCGATGCGGATCATGCTGAAGCAGGGTTCCGGTTCCATCGTGAACATCGCCTCGACCAACGGGCTCAAGGCTGCGCCCTACATGACCAGCTATTCCGCTTCCAAGGCGGCGCTGATCCACTTCACTGCTGTCGCGGCGATGGAAGGCGCGCCCTATGGCGTGCGGGTCAACACCATTGTTCCCGGCATGATCATGACCGCGGCGACCGAGGACTATCTCGCCAAGGCGGGAGAGCACGGCCAGAAGACGATGGACGCGATCCCGATGAAGCGCGGGGCCAATCCGGTCGAAGTGGCCAAGGCGATTGCCTTCATGCTCTCGGATGAGGCGAGCTACATCACCGGCGTCGCCTTGCCGGTCGATGGCGGCAAGGCTGTCCAGCTGTACTTGCCCTGAGGCAAGAGAGGGGGAGGGACAAACATGATTGACTATTCGGGCAAGCACGTGCTGGTCACGGGCGGCGGCGTCGGTATCGGGCGCGGCATCGCCGAAGCGTTTGCAGCGGCCGGCGCGCACGTGTTCATCGCCGAAATCGATCCGCAGCGCGCGGCCGATGTCGCTGCAGCCATCCCTTCCGCTGACGTGATCGTGTGCGACGTGCTGGACCGCTCGGTTCCGGCCATGCTGGCCGAGCGGATCGACGCGAAGGCCGGGCGGCTGGACGTGCTGGTCAACAATGTCGGCCATTTCGTCCACGCGCTGCCGTTTGCAATGCTTAGTGGCGATCAGGCGGACGAGATCCTGGACGTCAATCTGGGGCAGCTGCTGCGTATGACGGCGGCGATGCTGCCGTTGCTAAGGAAATCCGCGCCGGGCAGCTCGATCATCAACGTCACCTCGATCGAGGCGTATCGCGGCATTCCCTATTGCAGCGTCTATGCCGCGGCCAAGGCCGGGATTGCCGGCTTCACCAAGAGCCTGGCGCTGGAGCTGGCGCCGGAGGGCATCCGAGTAAACGACATCGCGCCCGAAACCACCGACACGCCGCAAGTGGCGCTGGACGTGATGATCCCGCCCGAAAATCGCGCCAATGCCGACAAGTGGATTCCGCTGGGCCGGTTCGGACGGCCCGAGGACTGCGCGGGCGCGGCGCTCTATCTGGCCAGTCCGCTGGCGAGCTGGGTTACGGGTACTGCGATCCATGTCGATGGCGGGGCGCTGGCCGCAGCCGGCTGGACGCGGACACCGTCGGGTGAGTGGACGGTCGTGCCGATGGTAACCGGCAATGGCCTGAAGATTCCAGGCCAATGACGCCCTCTGACGCCGAACTGGCCGACCTCGCCCGCCTGCGCCGCGTGGCGGAGCTCTATGCGCAGGGTGCGGATCGCAAGGACAAGGCAGCATGGGCTGCCGTGCTGGCCAGCGATTGCGTCATGATCGGGCCGGGCTTTCGCACCGAAGGGCGCGACGCGATCCTGGGATTGATCGACACGCTGGGGCAGATGTTCCGCGCGACGTTGCATCAGGTCCATCAGGTGACGGCAACCATCACCGGCGACACCGCGCGGGGTGAGACGTACTGCATCGCCGAGCATCTGCTGAACGATGCCGATGCGGTGCTGGCCTGGGCAATCCGCTATCAGGACGAGTGGCGCCGCGAAGACGGCACGTGGCGCTTTACCCGCCGCGAACTGATCGTCGAATGGGAAGAAACACGGCCGGTCACGCCAAAAGGCGCCGCCGCGACGGGAGAGGAACAGGCATGAAGGTATTGGTAGTAGGCGGCACGGGCGCTCTGGGCGGCCATGCCGCGATCCATCTGGCGGCGCAGGGCCATGATGTGTCGATCGGCGGGCGCAACCCGGCCAATCCGGCCACGCCGATGGCGGCCATGCCGTTCGTGCAGGGCAATTATGTGGCGGGGGATTACACGCCGGATCGGCTCTCCGGGTTCGACTGGGTGGTGTTCGCCGCGGGGAACGACCCCCGCCACGTGCCGCAAGGCGCGGACTTTGCCGAATTCCTGATCAAGGCCAACCACGAGGCGGTGCCCGCCTTTTTCGCCGCCTGCCGCGAGGCCGGGGTCAGCCGTGCGGTCCAGCTGGGCAGCTATTACCACCAGGCCGCGCCGCACCTGCTGGAAGGCAACAGCTATATCCGCTCGCGCAAGGCCGCCTGCGAAGGGGCGCGCGCCCAGGGCGCTGCCGGTTTCGACGTGATGAGCGTGAATGCGCCGTTCATGGTCGGATCGGTTCCGGGCCTGCCCAGCGCGATCTTCGAGCCCTATGTGCAGTGGGCCAAGGGGCAGATCCCGATCCCGGCGTTCGCGCCGACGGGTGGAACCAACTTCATGTCGTTCCTGTCCTTGTCCGAGGCGATTCTCGGCGCGCTGGAACGCGGTGAGCCCGGCAAGGCCTATCTGGTGGGTGACGAGAACCTCTCGTTCCGCGAATATTTCCAGCTGTTCTTCGATGCCGTCGGCAGCGATGTGCAGGTGGAGGAACGCGACGAGGAAATGCCGCTCCTGCCCGACATCGCGATCCCGCAAGGGCGCGGCAACTGGGTGCGGGTCGATCCGCCGGCTGACGAAGTGGCGCTGCTGGGCTACCGCCGCCATGACGTGGCCCAGGCCGTGGCCGATGTTGCCGCGCAGTTTGGCGGTGCGGCAGGATGACGGTTGCCGTCATTACCGGCGCGGCCGGCGGCATTGGCGCCGGGCTTGCGCGCGAGGCTGCGCGGCGCGGAATGCAGGTCGTGCTGGCCGACCGTGACGCGGACGCGCTGCGGGAGGTCGCTGCGGGGATTGGCGCGGCGGCACTGGCCGTGCCGACCGACGTTACCGATCCCGCATCGGTCGAGGCGCTGGCCGAGGCCGCCTATGCCGCGCATGGGCAAGTCGACCTGTTGTTCAACAACGCGGGCGTGCTGAGCACCGGGTTCAGCTGGGAGATCCCGGCCGAAACCTGGCAGCGTTCGCTGGACGTCAACGTGACCGGCATCATCAACGGCATCCGCGCTTTCGTACCGCGCCTGCTAGCGGCGGACCGGCCCGCGCGGATCGTCAACACGGCATCCGTTGGCGGGTTCCTGCCGTCACCGCTGATGGCGCCCTATTCGGTGACGAAGTTCGCCGCGGTGGCGCTGACCGAGTGTCTCGCGGGTGAACTCAAGATCGTGAAATCGCAGATCGCGGTGTCCTTGCTGGCGCCGGGGCCGGTCAAGTCCGGCATCTTCCGCGAGCCCCCGCCGGGGGTGGCCGAGCAGTTCCATCGCGCGATGGTGGATCTGCTTGAAGCGAACGGCCTGACCGGCGATGAATTCGCGCCCCTGGTGTTCGACGCAATCGAGCGGGGCGAGTACTGGATCATTCCGCAGCCCGAAGCGATGGAGCCGGGCTTTTCAAACCGCAACGCGGTGATCGCCGAACGGCGGCCGCCGCAGTTTTTCCTGGTGGAAGAAGACTGATCATGGCCGCTCAATGGGACAAGGAAGTCGATGTGCTGGTGGTCGGCTCTGGCGCGGGCGGGATGCTGTGCGCGCTGGCCGCGGCGGACCGCCATGCCGATGTGCTGGTAATCGAAAAGGAACCGCTGTGGGGTGGCACGTCCGCCACGTCGGGCGCGGGCATCTGGATTCCGAACAGTGATGTGGCCAAGGCCGCCGGGTTCGTCGACGATCTGGATGACGCGTTCACGTACGTGCGGGCGCTGTCGGCGGATAACGTGCCGGATGAGAACATCCGCGCCTTTGTTGACAATGCTGCACCGATGCTGCGCTGGCTGATGGCGAACACGCCGATCCAGTACATGGCGTTTCCCTATCCCGATTATCATGCCGAGAATCCGGGCGGGTCGCCCACCGGTTTCCGTACCCACATGCCAATGCCGCTGGACGGCCGCGCGCTGGGCGATGACGTCAGGACGCTGCGTTTCTCCTCGCCGGCCGCCAACCTGTTCGGCTATCTGAACTGGCATTTCGACGAGACGTACCTGCTGCTCTATCGCGGCAAGGGCTGGATCACCCATCTGGTAAAATCGCTGGCGAAGTACTGGCTCGATCTGCCGTTCCGCCTGACCTCGCGCAAGGACCGCCGCCTGACACTGGGCAACGCGCTCGCCGGGGGGCTGCGCATGGCGCTGAACCAGCGCGGCGTGCCGCTGTGGCTGGAAACGCCGATGACCGATCTGGTCCGCGACGGCGACCGGGTGACTGGCGTGGTGGTGACCCACAAGGGCAAGACGCTGCGGATCGGCGCGCGCAAGGGCGTGGTGCTGGCCGCCGGGGGCTTCGACAAGAACCCCGAAATGCGCAAGCAATACGCGCCGCTCTATCCTTCCGCGCAGTACTCGGGCGGGATCACCGGCAATACGGGCGACAGCATCCGCGCCGGGATGGCACTGGGCGCGCAGACGCTGAACATGCAATCGGCCTGGGCTGCGCCGGTGTTCTACATTCCGGGCGAGGACCGCGGGCGGCTCTGCACGATCGAGCGCGCGCTGCCGGGCTGCATCATGGTCAACCAGGCGGGCGAACGCTATCTGAACGAAGCGGCATCCTATCACGTGACCGGGCAGGTCATGGCCCGTCACCAACTGGAACATGGCAACACCAGCCCCAGCTGGATGGTGTTCGACGCGACTTATCGCGCGAAGTTCCCGATGGGGCCGGTCTATCCGGGCGTGCCCGATTTCGCGCTGAACCCGCGCGTGCGCAAGATCCTGAAAAAGGGGCGCACGGTGGAGGAACTGGCGCGTAAGATCGGCGTCAATCCGGCCAGCCTTTCGGCCACCGTGCAGCGCTTCAACCAGCACGCCGCGAACGGGGAAGATCCTGATTTTCAGCGCGGTGCGGCGGCCTATGACAAGATGTACGGCGATCCGTCGCAGACCCCCAATCCATGCCTGCGTCCGCTCGACACGGGGCCGTTCTATGCCCTGCCGATCTATCCGGGCGATATCGGCACCAATGGCGGTTTGCTGACCAACGCCAAGGCGCAGGTCGTTGGACAGGACGGCAAGCCGATCCCGGGGCTTTACGCCATCGGCAACAACGCGGCTTCGTCGATGGGTGAAAGCTATCCGGGCGCGGGTGTGACGATCGGGCCGGCGATGACGTTCGGCTTCATTGCCGCACAGGACATGACGGGAGCGAATGCATGAGTGGCGGACGGCTGGCCGGGCGCGGGGCGATTGTTACCGGCGCGGGGCGCGGGATCGGCAAGGCGATTGTTGAGCGGTTGACGGCAGATGGCGCGCGCGTTGCCGCGCTCGACATGGACGAAGCCGCGGCGAAAGCCAGCGGTGCGGAGCTGGGCCTGGCCTGCAACGTGGCCGACTCCGCTGATGTCGCGCGCTGCATCGCGGCAGCGCGGGCCGCGTTTGGACGACTGGACATCGCGGTCAACAACGCCGGGATCGGGCGCGCCGATGGCGATGGTTCGGACGAATTCTATGCCGCGATGGGGCAGCGCAACGCCGAGCTGGCAGAGCATGGCAAGAGCGACGTGATCGTCGATCACCTAATCCACATGGGCGATGCGGGCTGGGCCGGCGTGCTGGCCGTAAACCTCAACGGCACATTCTATGTCTGCCGGGAGTTTACCCGCGTCTTGGCGCAGGATGGCAATCCGGGCGCGATCATCAACATCAGCTCGACCAGCGCGCAATCGGGTGAGGGCAGTGCGCACTACGTCACCAGCAAGGCGGCGGTGATCGGTCTGACCCGCCAACTCTCGCGCGAACTCGCGCCGCGCAAGATCCGCGTCAACGCGGTCGCGCCGGGGCCGACCAATACGCCGATCATGCAGGGCATTCCGGCGGAATGGATCACGGCAATGGAATCGAGCGTGCCGCTGGGCCGCATGGCCGATCCGGCGGAAATCGCGGCGGCGGTGGCTTACCTGGCCAGCGATGACGCCAGCTATGTCACCGGGTCGGTGCTGGTCGCCAATGGAGGCAGCTATTTCTTCTGACCTGCAGCCGCGCCTCGGCCAGCCCGGAACCGGCGTGATCGTGACCGGCGGTGCGTCGGGCATCGGCCTTGCCTGCGCGCAGGCGTTGGCGGCGGTGGGGCGCGGAGTGGCGCTGTGGGACATCAACGGCGACAAGGCGCGGGCCGAAGCGGCAGCGCTGCATGCGCAGACCGGCGTGGCTGCAATCGGGGTCGCCATCGACCTGATCGACCTGTCGGCCTATCCCGCCGCGACTGACGCCAGCCGCGCCGCGCTGGGATCGCTGGGCGGTCTGGTTCATGCTGCAGGCGTGGTCGATACCGGCTCGCTCGATGGGCTGGACGAAGGCGTCTGGGCGGCCGGGATCAACACGCACTTGCGCCCCCTGGCCATGCTGGCAAAAGCGTTGCTGCCCGATTTCAAGGCCAACCCCGGATCGGCCATTGTCGGCATCGCTTCGATCAACGCCACGCTCGGCCACATGGCCAACCCGGTTTACAGCGCGGCCAAGGGCGGGATGCTGGCGATGATCCGTTCGCTGGCGGACCGGCTGGCGCAGGATGGCATCCGCATCAATGCCGTTTCGCCGGGGCAGATCCTGACCCCGATGCTGAAGCCCACCGTCGATTACTTGCCCAAAGGCACGTTCGAGCGGCGCATCCTGCTGGAGCGGCTGGGCGCGCCGGAAGAAATCGGTCGTGCGGTGCGGTTCCTGCTGTCGGATGAGGCCAGCTATGTCACCGCCGCGGAACTGGTGGTCGACGGCGGCAACATTTCCTCGCAGCGGATGTAATCAGCCGCTGGCCAGCGCGCTGGCCTCTGCCGCGCAATCGCGCGCCGGGGGCTGGCGTGGTCCGGCCAGCTCGTCACGCACGGCGGCAAGGTCGGCCTGATAGGCCGCATCGGCCTGCAAGCGGGCATAGACCGCTGCGGCCACAACCCGGCCTTCCTCGACGTCGCTTTGCCAGTGGACATTGCAGAACCGGCGGCTTTCGCCAAACGCCCGACCGCGCGACACCAGCTGCGTGGCGCGCTCTGGCACCAGCCCGGCCAGCACCAGCCCCCAGCCGAACCCGATGGCCGAGTGGCCAGACGGATACGAACCGTCCTTGCGCAGCATCGCGTCCTGATCGGGCGTGCAGATCGGCCGCTTGTTCATTTCAAACGGGCGGTCGCGATTGAACTTCTGCTTGGCGCGGTAGGTGGAAAAGCCGAAGTCGATGATCGTGCGGCGCAGCAACTTGTCGAGTTTCGGCGTGGTCTGCGGCGAAATCTCGAATCCCGCCGCGCACGACAGCGCGCCCGTTGCCTTGGGGCCGAACAGGTCCGCATCGCTGGTCGCGAAGGTCCAGCGCGGGGTGTTGTGTGCTGCCAGCGCGGCTTTCGCGGCGGCCTTGTCGCGCGCTTCCGTGCCCGATCCCTTGGCCGGTGCGGGAGGCAGCAGGGCCGCGCTGTCGGGCACGGCATCCAGTGCCAGGTATCCGGGGGCCATGCCGGGCGGCAAGCGCGGCGAAGTGCCAGCCTGTTCAGCCACGACGGCCGTGCTGCACAGGGCCAGCAGGCCAATGGAAACGGCGCGAACTTTCATGATCTCTCCCCTCTTTCCCGGAAGGGGTAACATCACTTTGCGGCGCAGGTCACGCGCTCAATCGGCGCGTACCTTGACCTTGGGCGCGCTTTGGCCCCGGCGCATCGTTTCGAGGAACTTTTCGAGCGGGGCGGGCTCCGCCACCGGGGCGCCACTGTCGCCCTCGCGCGACCAGAACTCGGCGAAGCTGGGGAACAGCTTGTGGAAGTTGCCTTCGACCCATTCGGTGTCCGGCCAGCGCATCTTGCGGTCGCCGATGGGCGGCTTGTTCAGGTCGGTCGCATACCAGTAGAGCGGCAGCCGGCGGGCAAAATACCAGCGGCCATCCTGACGGACGTAATCATCCGAATACATCATCTGCATGATGACCCATTCATCGCCCGTTTCGTGCTCGTTCTTGGAATAGACGATGCCGTGCGCGTGGTCCGGATCGTCGAATTCAATCACGTGCCCGCCGATATGGTGCGACGTGCCGGTGAAGGGGGAGCGCAGCGTGCGGTCCATGTAGGCGCGCAAGGCCTGCCGCCCGGACGCGTCCTTGCCCACTCGGACATCGGCGGGGAACAGCGAGACCATCGCGTCCATATCCCGCATGTCGAGTGCCAGCGCATACTTGGCGGGCAGCTGGCGGATCGCGTCCAGCGATTCCAGCCGGTCGATCCGGGCTTCGAGCGAGGTGGCGGAGGTGGTCATGAAGGCGGTTTCCTGCTGTGGCATCACGGCAACGCAATGCGGAAATTTGTGCGCAGCAATCTAGTGGATCGATTGCAATGGTTGCAAGATATAATTGAAAGTCGTATCGGCGCGCCAAGATTTTTACGCGAATTGCGGTTCGCGTGGCCATAACGGGAGGATACCTATGCGCCGCCTTGCCTTTGCTACTGCCTTGTCCACCAGCCTTGTCCTGCTGTCCGCTCCGGCGTTCGCGCAGGATGCGCAGGACGATGCCGAATCCGCCGGGATCGGTGATATCGTCGTCACCGCGCAGAAGCGTTCGGAAAACCTGCAGGACGTGCCGATCGCGATTTCCGCGGTCAGCAGCGCGTTCATCGAAAGCCGCGGCGTGGATTCGATCGACAACTTGGGCACCATCGCGCCGAACGTGAAGATCGAGCGCGCCCCGTCGAGCAAGACGATCTCGCAGATCGCCATTCGCGGCTCGGTCACGATCAACCCGGCGATCACCTGGGAACCGGCGGTTGGCCTCTACATCGACGGCGTCTACATCGCCAAGGCGCAGGGTTCGATCTTCGACGTCGCCGATCTGGAGCGCGTGGAAATCCTGCGCGGGCCGCAGGGCACGCTCTACGGTCGCAACGCGCTGGCCGGTGCGGTGAACCTGGTGAGCAAGAAGCCCAGCGGTCAGGCTGGCGGCTTTGCCGAGCTGACCTATGGCAGCTTCAACGAATGGAAGGTGCGCGGCTCGCTCGATCTGCCGCAAGTGGGGATCTTCTCCGCTAAGGTTTCGGGCCAGTATCGCAAGCGCGATGGTCTGGTGAAGCTGGTGCCGAACCCGGTTGCCGGTGTGGTTACCGCGCTGCCGAACAAGTTCGCCGATACGGACACCATCGATAGCGGCAGCTTCATGGTGCAGCTGCGCGCCGAGCTGAGCGACACGATCACTGCCGACTACACCTATGATTACAGCAAGCAGGACCAGCGCCCGCCGTTTGCCCAGCTGATCAGCGTCAACCGCAACGGCGACCCGCGCGACATCTTCGATCCGAAGTCGCCCAGCTACGCCTTCGGCGGCGCGTTCTTCCCGCTCGACAAGTATACCAACCCCAATCGCGTCGAAACGGCGTCGATGGACGGCGCGGTCTATGAAAAGTCGCGCAGCTATGGCCACGCGCTGACGCTGACGGCGGAACTGGGCGATGCCACGCTGAAGTCGATCTCGGCCTATCGCGACCTCGCCTGGTCGGACGGTCTGGACCTGGATGGCTCGCCGACCCCGGTGGCCTTCACCCAGCGCATCACGGACTACTATGCCTACAGCCAGGAACTGCAGCTGGCCGGCAAGGCGTTTGACAGCCGTCTCGCCTATGTGCTGGGCGCGTTCTACTTCAAGGAAAAGGCGGAAACGCTGAACCCGCAGTCGTTCTTCGGCGGCGGTGCGGACTATCAGTCCGAGTATGGCTCGAACACCGAAGCCTTCGCGCTCTACACCCAGCTGGACTACAACTTCACCGACGCGCTGAAGCTGACCCTGGGCGCGCGCTACACGCACGAAAAGAAGGACATCCGCCGGTATCTGCGGATCAACTTCGATGCCGCGAACGGCATCACCAGCCCGCTGGTGGTGGCGAACATCCCCTACGGCGTGATCCCCGACGCGAAGTATAACGACTTCTCGCCGGCCGCGACGCTCAGCTACGCGGTGAACGACAACGTCAACGTCTATGCCCGCTATGCGCGCGGCTTCAAGTCGGGCGGCTTCAACGGTGAAACCAACGTGTTCGCCGCGCCGACCGCCGCCTGCCCGACCGGCGCGCTGGAACTGTGCGATCCCTATCGCCCGGAAAAGGTCGACAGCTATGAACTGGGCCTCAAGACCCGCCTGCTCGACGGCAAGGTGATCTTCAACGTTGCCGCGTTCCAGGATGAGCACAAGGACATCCAGCTGTCGGTGTTCACGGCTTCCGGTGCGGCTTCGTCGATCGTCCGCAACGCGGCGGCGGCGCGCATTCGCGGCCTGGAATTCGAAACCGTGGTGCGCCCGGTCGAAGCGATCACGCTGAACGCCTCGCTCGCCATCCTCGATGCCAAGTACAAGAGCTACCTCGACGGCGGCGTGGACGTGGCGGGCAACCGCGCCTTCCCGCACACGCCGAAGGCAACCGCTTCGGCCGGTCTGGACGTGCGGCTGGCGAAGGGTGACTGGGGCAAGGTCAACTTCTATGCCGACGTGAACCACGTGTCGTCCTACTACACCTTCCCGTATGCGCTGACGACGCCGACCGCTTCGGATCAGGATGCGTTCAACACCAAGTCCAAGGGCCGCACCATGGTGAACCTGCGCCTCGCCGTGGCGGATATCCCGCTGGGCGGTGCTTCGGTGGAACTGGCGGGCTGGGTGCGCAACCTGACCAAGGAAGCCAACCCGTCGAACTTCATCGACTTCGGCCCCGGCTTCGGCGGCCTGACGCTGGGGTACTTCCCCGATCCGCGCACCTTCGGCGTGACCGGCGCGGTCCGCTTCTAAGCTGGACGGCAAAGGGGCGTCCCGGTGAAAACCGGGGCGCCCTTTTCCTATGGGAGAGACAACATGACACTTGCAGGCAAGAAGGCGCTGGTGACGGGCGCGGCATCGGGCATCGGGCGTGCCACCGCGATCCGGTTCGCGGCGGAAGGCGCACACGTGACCATTGCCGACCGCAACGCGGAAGGGCTGGCGGAAACCGCAGCACTGATGGCCGCTGCGCCCACGGTGCTGACCTTCGATGCGGCGGACTATGCCTCGTGCCGGGAACTGGTGGCCAGCGCCGCCAAGGACGGCCTCGATATCCTGGCCAATGTCGCCGGGGTGCTGGATTGGGGCAATTCGCTGGATTTCGACGAAGACCGGTTCGACCGTGTGCTGCGTATCAACCTGGGTAGCGTGTGGTGCTTGTCGCGCGCGGCGCTACCGCACCTGATCGAAAGCAAGGGCAACATCGTCAACACCGCGTCCACCGCCGCGCTGCAGGGCATCGCCTATACCTGTGCCTATGCGGCGTCGAAGCACGGCGTGGCCGCGCTGACCAAGAGCCTCGCGGTGGAATTCGCCAGCAAGGGCGTGCGCGTGAACGCGATCTGTCCTGGGCAGGTCAACACCGCGATGGGGCACAGCGCGCCGCCGCCAGGCGATGTTGACTGGTCGCTGGTGATGCGTAACGCGCCCAAGCTGCCCGACGGATCGTGCGAGCCAGAGGATATTGCCGAGCTGTTCGCCTATCTGGCGAGCGATCGCGCGGCCAAGGTGACGGGCTCTCTGTTCACCATCGATGGTGGCCAACTGGCCGGTTGACGCTGGTCAGGGGCGCAGCAATTCACGCGCTGCGGCATCGCCCTGGAGCAGGGCGTTGTCGCGGCGGGTGACCTGCCAGCCTCCGTCGATCCGCGCGAGCGTCCAGCGGTTCGCGGCTACCCGCAGCACTTCGAATGCTGCACCGTTCCAGCGCAGCACGACACTGTGTCCCCGTGCGGTCGCAGTGTCGCCCGAAAGGTCGATGGCCACTGGGCCGAGCAGGTGGGCACAGCCATCCGCCATCAGTTGCTGGTGATAGGCGCCTTCGATCAGACCGGCGATTTCCGGGCGTCCGTGCGCATCCGCAAATCCGCTCACGCCATAGCGCCCGTCCTCGCTCCACAGCGCGGCGAGTTCATCTGCCGCGCCGCAATCGGCGAGGGGGCCATAGCTGGCAATCAGGTTGCGGATTGCCTCGCGGTCCTCAAGTGCTTGCAGGCGCTGCTCAAGGTCCGCCATGCGCCGGTCAGCCCGCTGCGGCGCGCCCGGCTTGCCGCCCGAAGAACGTGCAATCGGCCAGGCTCATCCCCGACGAATAGCCATGGCCCCATGCCGGCAGGCCAGACGTGCAACGACCGGCGGCGAACAAGCCCGAAACCGGCTGCCCAGCGCGGTCCAGCACTTCACCGCGGGTGCTGGTGCGCAAGCCGCCCAGCGTGAAGAAGCTGAAGTAGCTGGTCTGGAAATTCAGCTCCAGCGCCACGAACGGCCCCTGGTCCAGCGGCGTCAGTATCGGCGGGCGCTTGCCGAACAGCGGGTCACGGCCCTCGCGGGCGTGGTCGTTATAGACCGCCATCGTGGCGCTGAGTGTGCCCTTCGGCAGTTCCAGCTCGCCCTCGACCTCTTCCCAGGTGTCGCCGGTGCCGGCAATCGACATGCGGGCGAAGTCCATCGGCTGGACGAAGTGCGCGTTGTCGAGCAGCAGGTAGACCTTGCCACCCGGCTGATCGACCGCGCAGCGGCTGACCCGGCCGTGATAGCAATCCTCGTTGATGAAGCGCTGCCCCTGCGCGTTGACGAACACGCCATAGGCATGGCTTTCCGGCATGGTCCACGGACAAGTGGTGAAGAACTGGTCCATGTGGATCGCATCGCCGCCCGCGCCCATGCCCAGCAGGATGCCGGCGCCATCGTCCTTGTCGCCAATCGGATCGTTCAGCTTGAAGGTGTCCGGGCAGTGCTTGCGCCGCATTTCCTCGTTGAACACGAACCCGCCGGTTGCCAGGACCACGCCCTTGCTGGCCCGCACGAACCGGTTCTGGTTGTCGATGCGCACGACCACCCCGACAATCCGCTCATCGTCGCGGATCAGGGCCACGGCGCGGGCATCGGCAACAACCTCCACGCCCTTGGCGCGGGCGCTGGCTTCGAGGATATCGACCAGCGGCCTGCCGCCGCCCCAGCCCATGTGCTGGATCACGTGTCCGCGCGGGGCGGGCTTGGCCAGATCGCAGAACGGTGCCGCGGCTTCGCTGCCAGACCAGATCAGCGTGGAATCGTCGGTCGGTTCGATGTGCTTGCCCGGCAGGTAATTGCCGCGATAGGGCACGCCCTGCGCCTTGAGCCAGGCGAAGTGGTTGAGCGCCTCGGCAGCGTAGAGGTCACACTTTGCCTCATCGGCGCAAGGGCCGCCCGCCGCCTTGAGATAGGCCGCGAAATCCTCGGTGGAATCCTCGAACCCGGCAGCGCGCTGCACATCCGTGCCGCCGCCGCCGCCAATGTAGATTTCACCGCCGGACAGGCCGGATGCCCCGCCGCTGCCCGAATTGCGTTCGAACAGCATGACTTGCGCGCCCGCATCCGCCGCCTCGATGGCGGCGCAGGCCCCGGCCGCGCCGAACCCGATCACGGCGACTTCGGTGGTGTAATCCCACTCCGTCACGGCCGACGCGGGATAGGGCTTGTGCAGCGAAATCTCGGGCATCGGATCAGGCTCCGCGTGTGTTCAGGAAGTCGATCGCATAGTGGTTGAACTCGGCCGCGCGCTCCACCTGCACCCAGTGGCCGGTGCGGCCAAAGGTGATGGCGCGCACATCCTGGCAACGATCCAGGAACAGGCGGGCATGGGCCTCGGGACAGAATTCGTCGTTGAGGCCCCACAGCACGAAGATCGGTTGCGTGATCTCGCCCAGGCGCGGCGACAGGTCCGGCGTGCGCATTCGCACCAGCACGTCCTTGGGCTGGGTCCGGGCGACGGCAAAGCGTTCCGCCACGAGTTCATCGGTGATCTTCGGCGCGAAGTCCGGGTGGACCAGATTGGACACCAGACGCTTCTGCTCGGCCAGATCGAAGTCCGGCCCGCCAAAGTTGGAAACCATCTTGGCTATGCCCGGCATCACGAAATAGGCTTCCCGCTCCGCCACGCAGCCGGCAGCCATCAGCACCAGCGACGAAGTGAATTCGGGGTGGTCCAGCGTCAGTTGCAGCGCGATCCCGCCGCCAAGCGAATTGCCGACCAGTGCCGCCCGCTCGATCCCGTGCTGGCGCAGCGCGTCATACACGGTGTCGGTGAACAGTTGCAGCGTGTAGTCGATGCCTTCGGGCTTCGACGAGGCGCCATAGCCGATCAGGTCGGGCAGGATGACCCGGTAGCCGGCATCGACGAAGGCATCGATGTTCTGCCGAAAGTTCGACGCCCCTGATGCACCCGGGCCGCTGCCGTGCAGGAACACGACAGCCGGGCCAGAACCGGCCTCTGCCAGGGCAATGCTGTAGCCACCCGCAACCTGGTAGGTTGCCTGCCTCAGATCGGCCATGTCGCGCCTCCTTACTGGAACGTGAAGGTCGGCGCTTCGCCGAACATGGAACCGACGACATCACCATAGCGGTTGCCGGGGTCATTGGCGACGTGGGCGCGGCCCGCGTTGATGTCCAGCCAGGGCTGGATGATGTCGCTCGTCATGTAGATCGCGCGGCCACCCAGCAACTGCACCATGTCATCCACCAGATCGGCCAGACGGCGCACCACGGTGGAAGAGTTGTAGGCATAGAGCGAACGCTTCTCCATCGGGATCGCCTCGCCACGCTCGGCATGGGCCATCAGGTCCTCGAAGGTGAGCCGCAGGGTGTTTTCCATCTCCAGGATCTGCGCATGGGCCTTGGCCACTGCCGCCTGCAGATGGGGATCGGCCTTCGAAGCCTTGCCGGTGTTGGTGGAAACGCGGTTGGCCATGATGTTGGCTGCCGCCTTCACCGCCGCCCGCGCACCGCCGAACGCCGCGGTCGAAACCGAGCGGACGAAGACCTGCGCCCAGGGCAGCGAATAGAGCGGACCGTCGTTTTCCTTCTGGCCGGGGTTCTGGCACAGGAAGCCGTCACTGGCCTTGTGTGTGCGGTATTCCGGCACGAACACGTCATCAACGATGATGTCGTGACTGCCGGTGCCCTGCAGGCCGAACGTGCGCCAGGCTTCGCGGTCGATCGTGTAATCGCTGCGCGGCAGCAGGAATGTGCGCATGTCGAAGGGATCACCTTCGTTCTCGGGCGGAACGATCGCGCCCAGCAGCACCCAGCCGCAATGCACCGAACCGGTCGAGAAGCCCCAGTGGCCCGACAGGCGGAAACCGCCTTCAACCCGGGTCACCTTGCCCACCGGCTGATAGGTGGAGGACACCAGCATGTCGCTGTCCGATGCCCAGACTTCTTCCTGTGCTTCGTTGTGGAACAGGGCCAGCTCGTAGGGGTGGCAGCCGACCACGCCGTACATCCAGCCAGTCGACATGCAGCCCTCGGCCAGCGCCTTCTGCACTTCGAAGAACACGTTGGGGTGCATTTCAAAGCCGCCCCAGCGCTTGGGCTGGAGGATCTTGAAGAAGCCTGCCTCCTTCATCTCGGCGATGGTTTCGGCAGAGACGTCGCGGTCGGCAATGCATTGCTTCGCGCGCGATTTCAGCACCGGGATCATCGCGTGCGCACGCGCGATCAGTTCTTCCGGCGTGGGGGTGTGCTGGTCTGCGGAAACGGAAATGGCGGCGGTTGCCATGACTGCGGCTCTCCCTAGCTCGAATCGTGCTGCCTTGATCGGTCAGCATTCGTAATTTTTTCTGCCAGCGAATACGCAAATCGTCAATTGAAAAGCATTCCAGCTTTCGATAATGACGATTTTCGAATCTGCTGAGCGGGCAAATCCCGCTTTGGTGGTGTGATGGGGAGAGCGGGCAGTGGCAGGCAGCAATGCCATCGATCTGAATGGGCGGGTGGCGATCGTCACCGGCGGCACGCGCGGGCTGGGCAAGGACATTGCCGCAGCGCTGGCCGATGCCGGCTGCGCGGTGGTGGTTTGTGGCCGGAATGCGCCGGATGATCTGCCGGCAGGCGTGTCGTTCATCGCGGCGGACATCCGTGATCCGGACCAGGCCAGGGCGCTGGTCGAGCAGACGGTGGCCGCGCATGGGCGGCTCGACATTCTGGTCAACAACGCGGGCGGTTCTCCGGCAACCGAGGCGGCGACGGCCAGCCCGCGCTTTTTCGACTCCATCCTCAAGCTCAATCTGCATGCGCCGATGTACATGGCGCAGGCTGCCTATCCGCACATGGTGGCGGCTGGCGGCGGCAATGTGATCAACATCGCCAGCGTTTCGGGCATCCGCCCGTCGCCCGGCACCGCAGCCTATGGCGCGGCGAAAGCGGGGCTGCTCAACCTGACGCAAAGCCTGGCGCAGGAGTGGGGCCCCCATGGGGTGCGCGTCAACGCGATCATCGCCGGGCTGATGCAGACCGAAACGGCTGAAACGACTTACGGCGACGCCGAGGCGCAGGCTGCGGTCGGCCGGTCGATGCCGCTGGGCCGGATGGGCCTGGGTTCGGATCTGGCCGGGGCCGTGCTGTGGCTTTGCTCTGATCTCGCCAGCTGGGTCAGCGGGGCAAGAATCAATGTCGATGGCGGGGGCGAGCGTCCCTACTTCCTCGACCTCGTGAAAGGAAACTGACGGCCATGGGCATCAAGGCGCTCGGCTATGTGGTGATTGAGACTGCGCAGCCGGACAAGTGGGATCATTTCCTCACGCAAGTGGCAGGGGTGATGCGGGCTCCCGATGCGGCGGATGGCGCGGCGCTCTACCGCGTGGACGCCCGGCCGTTCCGGTTCCGGATCGAGCATGGCAAGCGCGAGTATTTCCTGGCAGCCGGGTATGAGGTGGCCGATGCGGCCGCGCTCGATGCCCTGGCGGGTGCGATCGCCAAGGCTGGTCGCCCGGTGGTGCAGGGCAGTGCCGATGAGGCCGCGCAGCGCGGGGTTGCGGCCTTCTTCCGCACCAGCGATCCCGCTGGCAACGGGCTGGAATTCTTCCACGGCGACAGCGTGACCGATGTTCCTTTCGTGTCCCCGGTTGGCGTGCCTTCGTTCGTGACCGGTGAAATGGGCATGGGCCACGCGGTGTTTTCCGCTCCCAACTTCGACGAATGCGTGACGTTCTATCGCGATGTGGTCGGCTTCCATGAAACCGATATGCCGCGCTTCGAACTGTTCGGTCCGGACGGGCCGTCGATGGGCTTTGCCTTCATGCACGCCGATAACGGGCGCCACCATTCGATCGCGCTGGGCGAAGGCCCGATCCCGCCATCGGGCGCGGTCCACATCATGCTGGAAATGCCGTCGATGAACGAGGTCGGCAAGGCGCATGACCGGATGAAGCGCTATGGCTACCCCGAAAGCGCGACGCTGGGCAGCCACGTGAATGACGAGACGACCGGCTTCTATGTCCAGACCCCAGGCGGGTTCGACCTGGAAATCGGCTGGGACAGCCTGGTGATCGATCCGGAGAACTGGGAAACCACCCGGCACGAGGCGATCAGCGTCTGGGGCCACGAATGGGCCTGGATGAAGGCGATGAGCGAACAACAGCAGGCAGCGGCGGAATGAGCATGTTGGACAAACGGATGACCCCGGCGGAAATCGTCGGCGAGTTGAAAGATGGAATGACGCTGGGGATTGGCGGCTGGGGGCCGCGGCGCAAGCCGATGGCGCTGGTGCGCGAAATCCTGCGTTCGGACCTGAAGGACCTGACGATCGTGGCCTATGGCGGCGCGGACGTGGGGATGCTCTGCGCGGCGGGCAAGGTAAAGAAGCTGGTCTTCGCCTTTGTCAGCCTCGATGCAATTCCGCTGGAGCCCTGGTTCCGCAAGGCCCGCGAAGCGGGGCAGATCGAAGTGCTCGAACTCGACGAAGGCATGTTCCAGTGGGGCCTCAAGGCCGCCGCGTTCGGCCTGCCGTTCCTGCCGACCCGCGTCGGCCTGGGTACCGACCTGGCTGACCTTGGCGGCCTGAAGCACGTCCAGTCGCCCTATGACGATGGCGAAGTGCTGATCGCGATGCCCGCGCTGAAGCTGGATGCGGCGCTGCTGCATGTGAACCGCAGCGACTGGCGCGGTAACGTCCAGCTGTTCGGGCCTGACGTCTACTACGACGAATGGTTCGCGAAGGCGGCGGCCAGGACTTATGTCAGCTGCGAGGAACTGGTCGACCAGATGGAGGACCACTATCCCGACACCGCGCAGGCCAATGTGTTCGAACGCTGCTTTGTCAGCGGCGTCACGCATATCCCGTGCGGCGCGCATCCCAGCTCGATGCCGCCGGCTTATGGCTGGGACATGAAGGCGTTCAAGGCCTACACCGACGCGGCGAAGGATCCGGGCGACTGGAACGCGGTCAAGGACCGTTTCGTCGGCGCGGACGAAGCCGCATATCTGGAATCCGTTGGCGGAAAGGAGGCGGTCGCGGCTCTGCCGCTGCCGGTGTTCTGATGAGCGAAGTGACCCTGGCAGAACTCTGCATTTTCGCAGCTTCGGAAGCGTTCCGGGGCAATGGTGAAGTGGTGGCAACGGGCGTTGGCCCGGTCCCGCGGCTGGGCGCGAGCCTGGCCAAGCTGACGCACACGCCGGAACTGATGATGACCGATGGCGAGGCCTATCTGGTCGAGCAGCCGGTGCCGATCGGCCCGCGCGGTGACTACAAGCCGAAGTTCGCCGGCCACCTGCCGTTCTCGCGCTTTTTCGACAGCGCGGTGTGGAGCGGACGGCGCCACGCGATGGTGACGCCGACGCAGATCGACCGGTTCGGGCAGATCAACCTTTCGCAGCTGGGCGGAACCCACCAGCAGCCCAAGACCCAGATGCTGGGCGTGCGCGGGTTCCCCGGCAACACGATCTACCACCCCAACAGCTTCTTCTTCCCCAGCCACACGCCCCGCGTGTTCGTGGCGGGCGAAGTCGATATGGTGTCGGGCGTCGGCTACAACCCGGCCAAGCGCGTGCCGGGCGGGAACTATTCCGCCGTCGACCTGCGCGTGATCGTGACCAATCTGTGCGTCATGGACTTTGGTGGCAAGGACAACGCGATCCGCGTGGTGTCGCTGCATCCGGGCGTGACCTTTGAACAGGTGCAGGAAGCCACCGGATTTGAACTGGAGCGCGGCGACATCGTCGAAACGGCGCTGCCGGGGGCCGAGGAACTGGCGATCATCGCCCGGCTCGACCCGCACAATATCCGCGCCAGCGTGATCAAGGACAACCCGCCAGCCCGTGTCGGGCAGGCCTGAGGGGAGAGAGAACCATGAGCGATCTAGTCGAGCCGAAACAGGTGGACGTCGTTTACGAAACCGATCAGCCGGTGCTGTACGAAGTGATCGACGGCGTAGCCTGGGTGACGATGAACCGCCCGGACTTCAACAATGCGCAGAACGGGCAGATGACCTATGCGCTGGACGACGCGTTCATGCGCGCGACCAACGACGATGCGGTCAAGTGCATCGTGCTGGCCGGGAATGGCAAGCACTTCAGCGCGGGCCACGACATCGGCACGCCGGGACGCGACCTTTACACGCAGTTCGAAAACCGCCTGATGGTGCCGCCGCACGTGACGCGTCCCGGTGCCGAACTGCTCTACACGCGTGAGCAGGAACAGTATCTCGGCATGTGCCGCCGTTGGCGCGACATTGCCAAGCCGACCATCGCGATGGTGCAGGGCGCCTGCATCGCGGGCGGGCTGATGCTGGCATGGGTCTGCGACCTGATCGTGGCGACCGATGACGCGTTCTTCCAGGACCCGGTCAACCGCATGGGCATTCCCGGCGTGGAATACTTCGCCCACGCATTCGAACTGCCGCCGCGCGTGGCCAAGGAGTTCCTGCTGCTGGGTGAACGCATGAGCGCGCAGCGTGCGGAACAGTTCGGCATGGTGAACAAGATCGTCAGCCGCGCCGAGCTGCGCGATACCGTCGCAGCGATGGCGGCGAAGCTGGTTGCCCAGCCGCGCCTTGGCAACTGGCTGACCAAGCAGGCGATCAATCACGTCGAGGAACTGCGCGGCAAGCGCAGCGCGATGGATGCGGTGTTCCACATGCACCACTTCGCCCATGCGCAGAACGATCTGGTGCTGGGCAATTCCATCGGCGGCCTTGATGGCAAGGCGATGGCCGCACAGAACAAGCAGCAGGCCAAGGAAGGCTGAGCCAAGTGATCTGCACCCCGCTCACCGAGGCGCTAGGCTGCCGCGTTCCCGTGATCCAGACCGCAATGGGCTGGGTGGCGACGCCTGAACTCGTCGCCGCGTCCAGCAATGCCGGAGCATTCGGCTTTCTGGCCTGCGCGGTGATGACTCCGGCCGAGGCGCGCGAGGAGGTGGCGCGGCTGCGTGACCTGACGCCGCACAATTTCGGCATCAATTTCCACAGCTTCCAACCGGGTGCTGCGGAAATCGTCGAAGTGATCCTGGCCAACCGCGATCGCGTGCGGGCCGTCAGTTTCGGACGCGGGCCGGATGCCAAGATGATCGCCCGGTTCAAGGATGCGGGCATCCTGTGCATCCCCACGGTCGGGGCGGTGAAGCACGCCGAGAAGATGGTCCAGCTGGGCTGCGACATGGTCGTGGTGCAGGGCGGCGAGGGTGGCGGGCATACCGGTTCGGTCCCTTCCACCGTGCTGCTGCCGCAAGTGCTGGACGCAGTGAACGTGCCGGTCGTCGCGGCGGGTGGCTTTGGCGACGGGCGCGGGCTGGCGGCGGCGCTGGCTTATGGCGCTTGCGGCATCGCGATGGGCACGCGCTTCCTGATGACGGCGGAAAGCCCAGTGCCGGCCAGCACTAAGGGGCGCTACGTCAAGGCGGGAACCAATGACATTGTCGTGACCACCAAGGTCGACGGGATCCCGCAGCGGATGATCCTGAACCCAGCGCTTGCCCGCATCGAGCAGTCCGGCCGGATCGGCATGTGGCTGCGCGCGGTCGAGGCAGGGCTGGCGATGAAGCGCCAGACCGGCGCTTCGTTCATCGACCTTTACCACGCGGCCAAGGGCATGACCTCGCACGGCGGGCTTTCGCTGATGCAGGCAATGATGGCCGCGGCCGCGCCGATGATGATCCAGCGCGCCGTGGTCGATGGCGCCGACGCGGACGGCCTGATGGCCACTGGCGTGGTGGGCGGGCGGCTGGCCGACCTGCCGACCTGCGCCGCGCTGATCGACAGCATCATGACCGAGGCGGAAGCGCGGCTGACCGCGCTGCGCGGCCTTGGCACCCAGGAGTAAGACATGGGCATTACCACCACCATCAAGGACCGGATCGCGGAAATCGTGTTCGATGTTCCGCCGGTCAACGCGTTCGACAGCCAGACCTGGATGTCATTGCCCGCGATCATCACGGCGGTCGCCAGCAATCCGGACGTCAACTGCGTGCTGATCCGCGCGGCAGAGGAATCGCGCGGGTTCTGCGGCGGGGTCGACATCAAGGAGATGCAGGCCCACCCGGAGCGCATCACCGTGCTGAACCGCGGCAATTACCTGACCTTCAAGGCCATTCGCGATGCCGAAGTGCCGGTGGTGGTCGCCGCGCACAAGTTCGTGATCGGCGGCGGGATCGGAATTTGCGGCGCGGCCGATACGATCATCGCGGCAGACGATGCGTTCTTCTCGCTGCCGGAGGTCGATCGCGGGGCAATGGGCGGGGCTAGCCACCTGTCGCGGATGCTGCCGCTGCACAAGGTCCGCGCGGCCTTTTTCACGGGCGGCAACATCCCGGCCGAGGAAGCCTATCGGCTTGGCGCGGTCGAGAAGGTCGTGCCGCGGGCCGACCTCGTGGCCGAGGCGCGCGCGTTCTGCGCGATCGTCGCCAGCAAGAGCCGCAAGGCGCTGGTCATCGCCAAGGAAGCGCTGAACGGGCTGGAACCGCGCGACGTCGATCGCGGCTATCGCTGGGAACAGGGCTTCACCCTGGAAATGTACATGCACGAAGACAGCCAGAAGGCGCGCGATGCCTTTGTTGAAACCGGCAAGGCGGCCCAATTCTGATGGATGCGTTCTGATGCAGCTGCAATACACTCCTGAACAGCAGGCGTTCCGGGCCGAAGTGCGCGCCTGGATGGAAGCGCACGTGCCGAAGGAACCGCTCGTTACGCTGGAATGCCGCGAAGGCTATGACCAGCACGTCGAGTGGGAGCGCACCCTGGCCAGCGGCAACTGGGGCATGGTCACCTGGCCCGAAGCCTATGGCGGGCGCGGGCTGGACCTGATCCAGTGGCTGATCTTCGAGGAAGAGTATTTCCGTGCTGGCGGTCCCAACCGGGCCAACCAGAACGGCATCTTCCTGCTCGGCCCGACGATCATGGAATTCGGGACCGAGGAGCAGAAGGCCCGGTTCCTGACCCCGATGGCCAAAGGCGAAGTGATCTGGGCGCAGGCCTGGTCCGAACCCGGCGCGGGCAGCGACATGGCGGCGATCCAGTCCAAGGCCGTGCGCGATGGCGATCACTACGTCATCACCGGCCAGAAGACCTGGTCAAGCCGCGCGGCCTTTGCCGACTGGGGCTTTGGCATTTTCCGCACCGACCCGGACAGCAAGCGGCACAAGGGGCTGACCTTCATCCTGTTCGACATGAACAGCCCCGGCATTACCCGCCGTCCGATCCGCCAGCTGCACGGCGATACCGGCTTTGCCGAACTGTTCTTCGATGAAGTGCGCGTACCGGTGGAAAACTGCCTGGCGGGCGAAGGGCAGGGCTGGAACGTGGCGATGGCGACTGCCGGGTTCGAACGCGGGCTGATGCTGCGCTCGCCCGGACGGTTTCAGGCGACGGCGAAGCGGCTGGTCGAACTCTATCGCCAGCACGCCGACCATGCCGCGCCGTCGGCGCGCGAGGCCGTGGTGCAGGCGTGGGGCGCGGCGCAGGCCTATGCCTATAACACCTATGCCGTGGCGGCGAAGATCATGGCCGGGGGCAAGATCGGAGCGGAGGCCAGCCTCAACAAGATCTTCTGGTCCGAACTCGACCGCTCGATGCACCGCACCGCGATGCAATTGCTGGGCGCGGCGGCAGAGCTGAAGCGGTTTGACGATGGCCGCATCAACCAGTGGCTCGAAGGCTACATCTTCTCGCTCTCCGGCCCGATCTATGCCGGCTCGAACGAGGTGCAACGCAACATCACGGCCGAACGCCTGCTCGGCCTTCCTCGCGTGGGAGCGGGCTGATGGATTTCCGGTTTTCCGAAGACCAGCTGACGCTGGCAGAGGGCGTGCGCGATTACCTGACGGGGACGCACGGCCCCGAAGTCTTGCGGCGACTGGACGAAGCGGGTCCGCGCGATCCGGCGATCTGGCAGGGTCTGGTCGACATGGGCCTGACCGGGCTGCTCGTGCCGGAAGAGCATGGCGGCCTTGGCATGGGACTGGTCGAAGCCGCGCTGATCGCGGCGGAATGCGGCCGGGCCTGTCTGGCCGAGCCGCTGGTCGATACCGCTTTTGTGGGCGTGCCGTGGCTGCTCTCCCAAGGGCAGACGGACGGTCTGGCCGATGTGGTGGCAGGCACGCGCAAGCTGGCACCGGCTCACGCGATTAACCCGTGGGTTGCCGATGGCGAGGGGGAGGCGCTGGTCAGCGTCGATCCGCTCCGCCAGCTGACGGCGCGACCCGCGACCGTCAGCGATGATCCGCACCTGCTGAACCTCGGCGCACTGATGAGCGCGGCGCAGCTGGTCGGTCTGGCCGATGCGATGCTGCATCAGGCCGTCGAGTACGCCAAGATCCGCACCCAGTTCGGGCAACCGATCGGCGCATTCCAGGGGATCAAGCACCAGCTGGCCAGCTGCTCGGTCGCGATTGAGTTCGCCAAGCCGGTCGTCTGGCGCGCAGCCGCGGCGATGCAGGACGGACTGGACAGCGCCGCTGCCCACGTCAGCCACGCCAAGCTGGCCGCGAGCGACGCGGCGATGCTGACGGCCGAAACCGCGATCCAGGTCCACGGCGCCATGGGCTACACCTATGAGGTCGACCTGCACTTCTGGATGAAGCGCAGTTGGGCGCTGTGCGGCGCCTGGGGCGACCGCGCGTTCCATCTCAAGCGGATCGACGAAGCCGTGCTGGGCGGCTCCCTGCCGATCGGCCCCGAACACACCTTTGCCTGAGGATCACCATGGCTGAAGCATATATTATCGACGCTGTCCGCACGCCCATCGGGCGCAAGAAGGGCAGTCTGGCCGGGCTCCATCCGGCGGACCTTGGCGCGCATCCGATCAAGGCACTGGTGGAGCGCACCGGGATCGACGCCAACCTTGTCGACGACGTCGTCTGGGGCTGCTGCGACACCATCGGGCCGCAAGCCGGAGACATCGGCCGCACCGTGTGGCTCGTGGCTGGCCTGCCGCAGCATGTGCCGGGCACCACGATTGACCGCCAGTGTGGATCGAGCCAGCAGGCCGTTCACTTCGCCGCGCAAGGCGTGATGAGCGGGACGCAGGATCTCGTCGTCGCGGGTGGCAGTCAGGCGATGAACGCAATCCCCATTTCGGCGGCGATGCTGGCGGCGGAGCCTTACGGCTTTTCCAACCCGTTCAACACCTCGCCCGGCTGGGTCGCGCGCTATGGCGACGGCATCCTGAACCAGATCAATTCGGCCGAGATGATCGCGGCGAAGTGGGGCCTGACCCGCGCCGAGATGGAAGCGTTTGCGGTCGCATCGCACCAGCGCGCGCAGGCGGCGGCGGACAACGGCTGGTTCGCGAACGAGATCGCGCCGATGGCGGAACTGGCCGCCGACGAAACGATCCGCCCGACGACTTCGCTTGAAGGTCTGGCCGGTCTGCGCACCGTGCAGGAAGGCGGGATCATCACCGCGGGGATTTCCAGCCAGAACTGCGATGGCGCGGCCGCGATGCTGGTCGCCAGCGAACGCGCGGTGAAGGAACACAACCTGACGCCGCGTGCGCGCATCCATCACATTTCCGTCCGTGCGGACGACCCGGTGTGGATGCTGACCGCGCCGATCCCCGCGACCGAGTATGCGCTGAAGAAGGCGGGCATGACCGTTGCCGACATCGACCTGTTCGAATGCAACGAAGCGTTCGCATCCGTGCCGATGGCGTGGATGAAAGAACTGGGCATCCCGCACGAGAAGGTCAACATCCACGGCGGCGCGATCGCCCTGGGCCATCCGCTTGGCGCGACCGGCGCTCGACTGATGACCACCTTGCTCAATGCGCTGGAACGCACCGGCGGGCGCTATGGTCTGCAGACCATGTGCGAAGGCGGCGGTCAGGCCAACGTCACGATTATCGAGAGGCTGTAATGGGTATTTGCGAAAATCGCACCGTCATCATCACCGGTGCCGCCCGCGGGCTGGGCCGCGCCTATGCGCTGGCCTTTGCGGCCGAGGGCGCGAACGTGGTGGTCAACGACATTGGCACCTCGCTGAACGGCGAAGGGCGCGATACCAGCGCCGCCGATGGCGTTGTTGCTGAAATCATTGCCGCTGGCGGCAAGGCCATCGCCAACTACGAAGACATCACCGACTGGGATGCGGCCAAGCGCATCGTTGACGCCGCCGTGGCCGCGTTCGGCGACTTGCACGTGGTGGTCAACAATGCCGGGATCGTGCGCGACCGGATGTTCGTGTCTGCCACGCTGGAAGAGTGGGATGCGACCATGCACGTCCACCTGCGCGGGCATTTCTGCCTGTCGCGGCACGCCGTGGATTACTGGCGCGCCAAGCAGAAGGCCGGGACCAACCCCGATGCGCGGATCATCAACACCTCGTCCGGGGCAGGGCTGCAAGGCTCTATCGCGCAGGCCGCCTATTCGACGGCCAAGGGCGGGATCGCCTCGCTGACGCTGGTCCAGGCCGCTGAACTGGGGCGCTATGGCATCACTGCCAACGCGCTCGCCCCGTCGGCCCGCACCCGCATGACCGAACAGGCCTTTGCCGACAAGATGGCGACCGAAGGCCAGGTGTTTGACGTGATGGACCCGGCGAATATTGCGCCGACCGTTGTCTGGCTGGGCAGTGGCGAAAGCGCCGACGTGACCGGCTGCGTATTCGAACTCGAAGGCGGCAAGATCATGCTGGAAGACGGCTGGCGCGAAGGTCCGATGGTGGACAAGGGCGCGCAGTGGGCACCGGCCGAAGTCGGCGCTGCGGTTGAAAAGTTGCTGGCGACCCGTGTGCCGCCGCGCAAGGTGTGGGGGACCGCCTGACATGGAATTCGTATTTACCGACGAACAGGCGATGATCGCGGAAACCGCGCGCGCCTTCTTCACCGAAAACGCCACGTCCGAGCGCACGCGCAAGGCGATGGCGGCGGACGGTATCGATGCCGAGCTGTGGACCGCGTTCTGCCAGGAACTGGGCCTGTCGGGCATCGGTATCCCGGAAAGCGCGGGCGGAGCCGGGCTGGGGCTGGTCGAGCTGGCAATCATCGCCGAAGCAGCGGGCGCGCAAGTGGCGGCCCTGCCGATGCTGGGCTCTCTGGCCATGGCGGCGCAGGCCATTGCGGCTGGCGGGACGCCTGAGCAGCAGGCCGAATGGCTGCCCCGGCTGCTTTCGGGCGAAGTCGTTGCTGGCTATGTCCATGATGCGGCTCTGGCCGCCAATGGCGATGTGCTGACCGGTGGGGACCGGTTCGTCGCCCACGGCGCTTCGGCGCAAGTCTTCGTGGTGACCAGCAATACCGGCGCGTGGATTGTTCCGGTCGATGCGGCTGGCCTTGCCGTCACGGCGCAGACCACGATGGACCAGACGCGTCCCTATGCGCAAGTGGCACTGGCCGGTGTGCAGGGCGCGCCGCTGGGCAATCCGGCCGCCGCAATCGAAGCCGCGCACCGTGCAGGCTTCGTTACCGTGGCGGCGGAAGCACTGGGCGGGGCGCAGGCTGCGCTGGACCGCACCGTGGGCTACGCCAAGGAGCGTGTCCAGTTCGGCCGCGCGATCGGTTCGTTCCAGGCTTACAAGCACCGCCTGGCTGACATGATGATCGAAATCGAGCAGGCCCGCTCTGCCGTTTACTGGGCAGCCTGCGCGGTGGACGAGGGCTCGGACGAGGCCGAACTTGCGGTCCATTCGGCCAAGAGCTTTGCCGCCGACACGTACTTCATGTGCGCGGGCAACATGATCCAGCTGCACGGCGGGATCGGCTTCACGTGGGAGCATGACGCCCACCTCTATTTCAAACGCGCCCGCGCGATCCAGTCGATGCTGGGCAGCGGGAACTGGCACCGTGAGCGGATTGCCAGCATGATTCTGGGAGACGCCGCATGAAGCTGGGCTTTTCGCGCGAGGACGAGCTGTTCCGGGCCGAATGCGCCGACTGGCTGAATGGCCAGATGGCTGGCGAGTTCAAGGACATCAAGGGCATCACCAAGCTGACTGCCTGCCCCGAACGCCGCAAGGAATGGGAACAGCAACTGGCCGCTTACAAGTGGTCGTGCATCGGCTGGCCCGAGGAATGGGGTGGCCGCAACGCCAGCCTGGCCCATCAGGTGATCTTTGCCGAGGAATATGCGCGCGCCGGGGTTCCGGGCCGCGTCAATCACATCGGCGTCGAACTGGCCGGTCCGACCATTCTGGCATTCGGCACCGAAGCGCAGAAGCAGCGCTTCCTGCCTGATATCGCGGCGGGCAAGACCATCTTCTGCCAGGGCTTTTCGGAACCGGGTGCCGGGTCCGACCTCGCTTCGGTCCGCACCAAGGCGCGGCTTGAGGGCGGGGAATGGGTCGTCAACGGCCAGAAGATCTGGACCAGCCTGGCGCACATTTCCGACTGGATCTTCGTCGTTTCCCGTAGCGAGGAAGGGTCGAAGGGGCCCAAGGGCCTGACCTTCCTGATGATGGAAATCGACCAGCCGGGGATCGAGATCCGCGGGATCAAGCAGATCAACGGCGATGCCGAATTCAACGAAACCTTCTTCACCGATGCGCGCTGCCCGGCGGACAGCCTGATTGGCGCGCCGGGTGAAGGCTGGAAGATCGCGATGGGTCTGCTGGCGTTCGAACGCGGCGTTTCCACGCTGGGCCAGCAAATGGGCTTCCGCAACGAGCTGGACGAAATCATCGCGGCGGCCAAGGCGAATGGCGCGGCCAAGGATCCGCTGATCCGTCAGCGTATCGCCAAGGCGGAAATCGGCCTCAACCTGATGCGCTATGGCGCGCTGCGGATGCTGTCGCAGACCGATCATTCCAAGATCGACGGCGCGGCGCTGACCTACAAGATCCAGTGGGCCAGCTGGCGGCGCAACCTGGGCGAACTGGCGATGGACGTGCTGGGGCAGGCTGCCGAAGTGGCCGAAGGGGCAGAGTATGAATGGGACACGCTGCCCAATCTGTTCCTCTACAGCCGCGCCGACACGATCTATGGCGGGACCAACCAGATCCAGCGCAACCTGATCGCCGAGCGCGGTCTGGGCATGCCGCGCGAACCGCGGGGTGACGTCTGATGGCTGCTCCGATCCCGGCTTATCCGCAGGGCCGCAATCTGCTGGCCGGCAAGACTGTGGTTGTGACCGCCTCGGCTGGCACCGGCATCGGCTTCTCCGCTGCCAAGCGTGCGGTGGAAGAAGGCGCGACCGTGCTGATGAGCGACTTCCATGAGCGCCGGCTGGGCGAAGCTGCCGACCGGATCGCCGCCGAATGCGGCCAGCGCCCGGCGACCTTCGTGTGCGACGTGACCAGCCAGGACCAGGTCGATGCGCTCCACGCCGCGGCGCTTGCCGAACTGGGCCACGTCGACGTGCTGATCAACAACGCGGGCCTTGGCGGTGAAGTCGATGTGGTCGACATGACCGACGAGCAATGGTTCCGCGTGCTCGACGTCACGCTCAACAGCGTGTTCCGGATGAGCCGCGCGTTCCTTCCCGCGATGTATGCGCGCAAGACCGGGGTGGTCGTCAACAACGCCTCGGTGCTTGGCTGGCGCGCGCAAAAGGGGCAGGCCCATTATGCTGCCGCGAAGGCGGGCGTGATGGCGTTCACCCGCTGCTCGGCGGTGGAGGCGGCCGAGCACAATGTGCGGATCAACGCGGTTGCTCCGTCGATCGCGATGCACGCGTTCCTGGCCAAGGTGACCACCGATGACCTGCTGGCCGAACTGTCGGCCAAGGAAGCCTTCGGGCGTCCGGCCGAAGTCTGGGAAGTCGCCAACGTGATGATGTTCCTGGCCTCCGACCTGTCGTCCTACATGACCGGCGAAGTGCTGTCGGTTTCCAGCCAGCGGGCCTGACCATGACCAAGATCTATGCATCCCCGCGCGACCTGATCGGGCAAGAGGGCACCGTCCTTGGCCCGACCGAGTGGCTGGCCATCGAGCAGGACCGGGTCAACGGCTTTGCCGAAGTGACCGGCGATCACCAGTGGATCCACGTCGATGTGGAGCGCGCGAAGGAGGGGCCGTTCGGCGGCACCATCGCCCATGGCTATCTGACGATGAGCCTGGTGAACTACTTCCTGCCAGACCTGATCGAGGTGCGCGGCTTTACCCATGCGGTGAACGTCGGGGCAGACCGCCTGCGCTTCCTCGCACCCGTAAAGGTCGGCAGCCGCATTCGCGGCGTAGGCGAGATCGTCGGCGTCGAGGAAGTGAAGGGTGCGATCCAGTCGGTTGTGCGCGTCACGGTCGAGATCGAGGGCAGCGAAAAGCCGGCTTGCGTGGTCGATACCATCAGCCGCTATTTCCCGGAGTAAGCATGATGGCCACGCCTGAACAGATGGAAGCCGCGGTTCTCGCCTATGTCGCCGCCTTTGCGGCCGGCGATCCGGAGCAGGCCGTGGCGATCTTTGCCGAGGATGCCGTGGTGGAAGACCCGGTTGGTACCCCGCCCAAGGTGGGCCATGCGGCGATCCGCGAATTCTACCAGGCATCGATGGCCACCGGCGCGAAGCTGGTGCTCGACGGCCCGATCCGCCTTGCGGAAGGCCACGCCGCATTTGCGTTCCATGTGCCGCTTCATTTTGACGGCAAGGACATGGAAATCCACGTGATCGATACCTTCGCGTTCAATGCCGATGGCAAGGTGCGCGAAATGCGGGCCTTTTTCGGCCCCGGCAACATGATTGCCAAGTGAACCCGTTTGCCAAGGAACCAGACCATGCGTGATGCCGCCATCGTTTCCACTGCCCGTACCGGGATCGGCAAAGCCTATCGCGGGGCGTTCAACGACACCGAGGCCCCCGTGCTGTCGGCCCATGTCGTCGATGCCGCGCTGGAGCGCGCGGGCATCGATCCGGCCCGCGTGGATGACGTGTACCTGGGTTGCGGGAACCACTGGAACACGCAGAGCTATAATCTGGGTCGCCTGACGGTCCATGCGTCGAAGCTGCCCAACACCACCAGCGGCTTCACGCTGGACCGCAAGTGCTCGTCGGGCCTCAACGCCATTGCACTCGCCGCGCGGGCGATCCGTTGCGACGAGGTCGATGTGGCCGTGGCGGGCGGGGTCGAGACGATCTCGATGACGCTCAACAAGTTCGCGCCCGCGTGGCGCAACCGCTCGAAGGCGGTGATCGCGGCTGATCCCTATGCCTACATGGCGATGATCGAGACGGCGGAAATCGTGGCCGAGCGTTATGGCATCAGCCGTGAGGACCAGGACGCCTTCTCCGCGCTCAGCCAGCAGCGTGCGGGCGCGGCGCAGGCGGCGGGCCGGTTCGATACCGAAATCGCGGCCATCACCGTCGAAAAGTCGCTCAAGGACAAGGAAGGCAACGAAACCGGCCGCGAAACCGTCACCGTGACCGCCGACGAGGGCGTGCGCGGCGACACGACGGCCGAGGGTCTGTCGAGCCTGCGCCCGGTGTTCAAGGACGGCATGGTCATCAAGGAAGGCCGCCACATTACGGCCGGCAACGCCTCGCAGCTGTCGGATGGCGCGTCGGCGCAGGTGATCATGGATCTCGATACCGCGCAGAAGGAAGGCCTGCCGGTGCTGGGCATCTATCGCGGTTTCCAGGTTGCCGGGTGTGAGCCGGATGAAATGGGCGTCGGCCCGGTTTTCGCGATCCCCAAGCTGCTAGATCGTGCGGGCTTGTCGATTGACGATATCGGCCTGTTTGAAATCAACGAAGCCTTCGCAAGCCAGGCGATCTATTGTCAGCGCAAGCTGGGGATCGATCCCGACAAGCTGAACGTCAACGGCGGCGGCATCGCGCTGGGCCATCCCTTTGGCATGACCGGGAGCCGCCTGGTCGGCCACGCCCTGATCGAAGGCAAGCGCCGCGGCGTGAAGTATGTCGTCATCTCCATGTGCGTCGCGGGCGGCATGGGCGCGGCTGGTCTGTTCGAGGTCGCCTGATGCTCAGTCCGCTGCCCGCGACGATTCCCCACGCAGCCGAAGCCGCCGCGCGGACCTGGCCCGATGCCCCCGCGGTAATCGAGGGCGGGGAAACGTGGACTTTTGCGCAGCTGTGGGAGCAATCCCGGGCCGGAGCCTCCGCGCTGCTGGCGCGGGGCATCGGGTCGGGAGACCGGGTGGCGGTCTGGGCGCCGAACTGCCGTGAATGGATCGTCGCGGCGCTGGCGGCGATGAGCGTCGGCGCGGCGGTGGTGACGCTCAACACCCGACTGAAGGGTCGCGAGGCCGGGGATATCCTGCGCCGCACCCATGCCAAGCTGCTGTTCACGGTGACCGGGTTCCTTGGGATCGACTACCGGGCGCTGCTGGCGGATGAGGATCTGCCGGACCTGCGTGAAACGGTCATGCTGGACACGCAGTTCGCGGCCTTCCTCGCCAGCGGCCAGGGCGCGGCCGATCTGGCAGTCGATGCGGCCCTTGCCGGCATCGATGCGGACACCATCAGCGATATCCTGTTCACCAGCGGCACCACCGGCAGCCCCAAGGGCGTGCTGATGACGCATGGCCGCGTGCTGCCGCAGTGCGCGGTGTGGATCGGCAACACCGGACTGGCGTTCGGCGAGCGCTACCTGATCGCCAATCCGTTCTTCCATTCGTTCGGGATGAAGGTGGGCTGGGTGGCCTGCCTGTTGTCGGGCGCAGTGGCCGTGCCGATGGCGCAGTTCGACGTGCGACAGGCGATTGACCTGATTGAGCGGGAGAAGATCAACTTCTTCCCCGGGCCACCGACCGTGTTCCAGATGCTGCTGACCGAGCTGGAAAAGGCTCCGTTCGACACCTCTTCCCTGCGCGGCGGAACGACGGGCGCGGCCACCGTGCCGCCAGTGCTGGTGGAGCGCATCCGCAGCGAACTGGGCATCCGCGACATCATCACCGCCTATGGCATGACCGAATGCGTCAACATCACCGGCTGCCGCCCCGGCGATCCGGTGGAGCTGATCGCGCAGACCTGTGGCGCGGCCATTCCCGGCAATGAAGTGATCATTGCCGATGCCGAGGGCCGCGAAGTGCCGCGCGGCGAGGCCGGGGAAATCCTGGTGCGCGGGCAGGGCGTGATGCTGGGCTACCTGGACGATCCGGAGGCGACGGCGGAAGCGATCGACGCTGACGGCTGGCTCCACACCGGCGATGTCGGGACGATGGACGAGGCCGGATACGTGCGGATCACCGACCGCATGAAGGACCTGTATATCTCCGGCGGCTTCAACGTCTATCCGGCCGAAGTTGAGAAGCTGCTGGCGGTCCATCCGGCGATTGCCATGGTCGCGGTGGTCGGCGTGCCGGACGAGCGCATGGGCGAAGTCGGCAAGGCCTATGTCGTGCTGCGCCCCGGTGCGGCCGCGACCGAGGCCGAACTAATCGGCTGGAGCCGCGAGAACATGGCCAACTACAAGGTGCCGCGCAGCTTTGCCTTCGTCGAGGATCTGCCCCGCAATGCCAGCGGCAAGGTGCTGAAAACCGAACTGCGCGGGTAAAGCGTTACCCGCCAAACACCGCAAAACTGCCAATGTGCGCGCGGTTCAGCTTGGTACGGTGGGCCAGTTTCCATGTGCCGGCGATGCAGCGCCACTCGTCGTGATAGTCGCCCAGTGTGGCGAAGGTAATGTCCTGCTGTCCGGCTGGGCCAAGGTGCATGTCACTGACGTAGCAGCGGCTGCTGGCCCGGTCGCCGTCCACTTCGACGAGCAGGTTGCCCAGCAGGTGCTGCGTGGGGCCGCATGCATCCAGATAGCTGCGGATCAGGCCGATGATGGCGGCCGGGCCGGTGAGTGGCCCGGTGCCCAGTTCGGCGGTTGCGTCTTCGGTCAGCTCCGCCGCCAGCCCATCCCAGTCGCGCGCGTCCATGGCGCGCGCGATCCGGGTGAGGGCGCGGGCGATGGCCCGCTCTGCCAGCAGCAGGTCGAGGCTCAAGCCGCGACCCCGGCAATTGCCCGCACCGCCGCGCGGGCGCCGTGCATGGCACCTTCGATGTAACCGACGCCGGTGGCATCGCCGATCGGGTGGACCCGGAATCCCGCTGCGCTCAGCGTGTCCGCCAGCTTCAGGTCGCCCGCCGCGCCCTTGGCGACGATCACGTTGTCGGCCGGCACGGTCTGCACATTGCCCTGCATGTCCGTGAACGTGACCTCTTTCGGCCCGATGGTCACCGCGCTGGCGCCACCATGCAGGCCGACGCCGTGTTCGGCCAGTTCGGTCAGGATGCGCATGCGCCGCACCAGCGTCAGCCCCTTGCCCAGACGCGGGGCTTCCTCGATCACGTTCACGGTGCGGCCACGCTCGGCCAGGAACTCGGCGAGTTCGATGCCGACTAGTTCGCCGCCGATGATGGCGATGTTGTCACCCAGCGGCATCCACGCATGGGTGGCCTTGCGCACTAGCGCCAGATTGGCGGTTGCCCCGGTCGCCGCGCCGACCTTGGTGGCGAGGCGGGTGAACAGGCCGGTCTTGCGCTTCAGTTCTTCAGAGCTTTCGCCCAGCATCATCCGGCGCATGTCGTCGCCAGAGAACACGTGCGCCAATTCGCCGCCCGGAATCTCAGGCATGCCGCGGATGGCGCCAGTCGCCACGATCACGTCGTCGACGTTCAGGCTGCGCAGCAATTCGGACGTGGCCGTGGTGGACAGGCGCACGTCGATGTCCGCTTCGGCCACTTCCTGGCGCAGCCAGTCCAGCAGGCGTTCGTTGGCGGGATAGGCCAGGCTGGCGAAGCGGAGCGTGCCGCCCAGGCGTTCGCTCTGTTCGATCAGCGTCACCTTGTGGCCCAGCGCGGCCAGACGCCGGGCGCTTTCCATGCCGCCCGGACCGCCGCCGATCACGGCCACGCGTTTGGGCGCGGCAGCCTTCAGTTCAGCCGGTTCATGTTCGAAGCTGAGGTCCGGGTTGACCGCGCAGCGCGCTCCGCCGCCCATGTAGATCGCGCTGATGCAGGTGTAGCAATAGACGCAGGGGCGCACCTTGTCCGGGTTGCCCGCCAGCAGCTTGTTGGGCAGCGCCGGGTCAGCCAGCAGCTTGCGGCCCATTGCCACGAAATCCAGCTCGCCCGAACCAATGGCCTTGTCCGCCGTCTCCGGCTCGACCCGGCCCGATCCGATCACCGGGATGCTGACTGCGCTGCGCATCTCTGCCGTGGCGGGCAGGTTGAAGCTTTCCACGTGCGGGGTGTGCGATTCCGAATGGAGCGCGCCCTTGCCGGTTTCGTGATAGGTGGTGACGGTGATGGCGTCGGCCCCGGCGGCTTCCAGCATGCGGGCAGCGGCCTTGCTGTCCTCGATCGTGATGCCGTCCTTGCCGATCTCGCGCGAGTCCAGCTTGACCCATACCGGATAGTCAGCCCCCACTTCGGCGCGGACCGCCGCCAATACTTCCAGCAACAGCCGCAGGCGATTTTCCAGCGGGCCGCCGTACTGGTCGGTGCGCTTGTTGGTATAGGGCGAGACGAAGCTGGACAGCAGATAGCCATGCCCGGCGTGAATCTCCAGCCCATCGAACCCGGCGGCCTTGGCCCGGCGCGCGCCAGCGCCGAACTGGGCGACGACCAGATCGATGTCGGCCTGTTCGAGCACCTTGATTTCCGGCGGCTTCATGCCCGCCATCCCGGCCAGCTCTTCCATCAGGAAATGCTCGGTGAAGTTGCCCTTGGGGGCGGGGGGCAGGCTGGGCGCCCAGAGCGGGTGACCATAGCGTGCATGCGAGTAACCCGCGACCAGCCCGCCGTGGTGCAGCTGCACCGCGATTTTCGCGCCGTGGGCATGGACCCGGTCGGTAAGCGCCTTGAGGCCGGGAATGAACTTGTCATCCGAAATCGCGGTCTGCTGCCACGCCACCTGGCCGACCGGCCAGGCCACCCCGGCCACGCCCGAAATGATCAGGCCCGCGCCGCCGCGCGCCTGCTCCTCGTGATAGGCAATCAGCTGTTCGCCAACGGTGCCATCATCTTCCGACAGGCTGACGCCCATTGCCGTCACGGCGATGCGGTTCTTCAGCTCCAACGTGCCGATCTTGCCGGGGGAGAGCAGGTGGGGATAGCGGTTCGAGGTCATTGCAGAGCTTCCATGGTCATGTCGGAAAGAGCAAGGCAGGCGTCCAGCGCATCGGCGCAGGCCTGCATTGCGGTGTCGGTGGGCAGGGCATCGATGTCCCTTGCGAAAGCTTCGATGCCGATGGGGCACGTGGTGCCCGTGGCGGACAAGGCCTGCATGAAGCCAAGCCAGGGGATGACCCCGGCCCCGGGGCGCAGGCGATTGGTCATGCCGGCGGTCAGGTCCGCTTCCGGTCCTGCGCTGGCGTCGGACAGCTGGACCGAGAAGATCCGGTCGCCCGGAATCCGCGACAACTGATCCAGCGATGATCCGCTGCGATGGAAGTGCCAGCTGTCGATCATCAGCCCGCCATTGGGGCAATCGGCGCGCTGGATCACTTCCCAGGCCGCCGCGAGCGACGGCACCGCGCCGGTTGGCACAAATTCCAGTGCGATCCGCAGGCCGTAGTCGGCAGCGTGGTGGCAGAGTGTGCCGAAATGGCGGGCGATTTCGGGGAGGGGATCGGATACGCCGAACAGCTCGCTGGCCGAAACGGTCTGCGCGCCCAGCGCGGCGGCAAGCGGCAGCAGGCGATCCGCCGTCTGCCATTTCACTGCCCGCCAGACACCATCGGGCGCGGCGGCGTGGGCGGGCAGCCAGTTGCCGATCATCTCCACTTCGGTAACCACCAGACCGGCAGCGTTCACCTGTTGCCGGACCGCGTCCAGCTCCATCCCGCGCACGTCGCTGGGCCAGATCGAAATGGCGGTAAATCCGGCCGCGCGGGCAGGGGCAAGCCGCTCCAGCACCGGGGTGTGGAGCCGGGATCCCGCATAGAGCACGCGGTGCCGCCCGTTCATGTCCGCCAGCGTTCCTTCCCTTGCCAGGTGGCCGTTGCCACCGGGGCCAGACCATGACTAAGCATCATGCGAGAGGCGGTGCAATCCGCAGTCCGGGCCGGGTGGCACACATTCGGCCACAGTCTGCATCAAGCCCAGGAAAGGGGCGCGTCCATGCTTGCCGAAACCGCGATTGCCAACCTGCTCTACACGTATGCCGAACGCTTTGACGCGGGCGATTTCGAAGGCGCGGCAGCCTTGTTTGACCGGGCGACGATCATCCTCGCGGGTGGGCGCGCAACCGATGGGGCGGAATTGCTGGGCATCTGGCGCACCCGGATCGTGCTCTATCCCTGCGGTACTCCGCGCTCGAAGCACGTCATCACCAATCCGATTTTCGCGGTGGACGAGTCTGGCGGCACGGCGACCTGCCGATCGTATTACACCGTGCTGCAACAGCTGGACGGCCAACCGATCCAGGTCATTGCAGCGGGGCGGTATCATGACGCCTTTCGGCGCCATGGCGGCGAGTGGCACTTTGCCAGCCGGGATTACAGCCATTTCGACATGGCGGGCGACCTGACCGGCCACTTGCTGGGATAAACGACAACACGGAGGGGACGATGACGGAACGAATGCAGGGCAAGGCGATCCTGATCGTCGGGGCGGGCACCGGGATCGGCGCGGCAACGGCGCGGCGGCTGGTGCGCGAAGGCGCCAGGGTTTGCGTTGCCGACATCAACCTGGCGGCGGCGCGCGGGGTCGCCGCCGAACTCGGCGCGGCGGCGCATGCGGTGGCCATCGACATTGCCGACGAGGGTGCGGTGCAGACCGCCTTTGCTGATGCGACCGCCTGGCTGGGGCGGCTTGACGGGGTGCACGTCAACGCGGCCGATCTGCGCGTCATTTTCGAGGATACCGACGCGCTCGATCTGGATCTGGCCGTGTTCGACCGCACCCTTGCAGTCAACTTGCGTGGGCACCTGCTGTGCACCCGCGCGGCCCTGCCGCACCTGCTGGCGGCCGGGGGCGGGGCGCTGGTCTACACGAGTTCCGGGGCATCCCATGCCGGCGATGGCCAGCGTCCGGCCTATGCCGCATCGAAGAGCGGGCTCAACGCCCTGATGCGCCATGTCGCAACGCGCTGGGGCAGTGCGGGCATTCGCGCGAACTGCGTGGCGCCGGGGTTCGTGATGACGCCAGAGATGATCGCGGGCGGGCAGGTTCCGCAGGCCCTGATCGACGGTTACCTGGCGCGCGCCCCCAGCACGCGCGTGGGGTGTGCGGACGATATTGCGGCGATGGTGGCGCTGTTGCTGTCGGGCGATGGGGCCTGGGTCAACGGCCAGGTCATTCACGTCAACGGCGGATCGCTCATGCCCGCGTAAGCCGGTCTGCCGCGAACAGCCGCAGGCGCGCATAGATCGGGTCGGTGCGCCCCGGCTGACCGGTGGCAAGGCCCTGCTCGATGCCGGGACCATCGCCGCGCTGGACCGGGCGGTCCTCCAGCCAGTCCAGCACGAGCGAGCGGTGCTGGAATTTCCACACCCCATCGGCCTTGCGATAGCGGTCGAGGTAGCGGCCGTGGGCGATAACCTCGCGGCTTCCATCGGCCGTGCGGTGATAGGCCGTGCTTGCCAGCTCGCCTTCCGCCAGGTCGCCCGCGATCAGGAACTGCATCGCGGTGATCGTGTGCGCCGTCAGCTGCCAGTTGGCCAGCATCGCGGGCAGCCAGGCGACGTATTCGTCGGGCGAGCCGATGAACATCGGGCTGTGGTCGTCCACCGCATCGTCGTGATAGAGGCTGCGCACCAGCGCCAGGTCGTGCCGGTCGATGGCATGGCAATAGGTCCAGACCAGCTTTTGCAGCGCCATCCGGTCCAGCGCCTCGGCCAGTTCCATCGGCGCGGGAGTCAGGCTGTCAGACACCGAACCCGCCCGAAACCGAGATCGTCTGCCCGGTCACGTAACCGGCCTTGGCCGAGGCAAAGAACACCGCTGCCGCGCCGATGTCCGCGGCCTGTCCCCAGCGGCGCAGGCACAGCAGCTTGTGCGTTTCCTCCACCCATTTTTCGTCGAAAACGCCTTGTGCGGAGAGTTCATGGAACATGCCCGCGTCGATCACGCCGACCAGCACGGAATTGGCGCGAATGTTGTATTCGCCTTCCTCCTTGGCGATACCCTTGATCAGGGCTTCGTTCGCGGCCTTGGGGACGACCGACAGGCCATCCAGTTTCGGAAACCAGTCATGCCCGGCCGAGCCGAGGTGAACGAAACTGCCGCCGCCTTGCTCGCGCATGTGCGGGATCAGCGCGCGGGTGGCGTTGTAGAAGCCGAAGACCTCGACCTCCATCGCATTGCGGAACTGGTCCTCGCTCCATTCCGCCAGCGGGGTCTGCGCAACCAGCGGTCCGGCGCCCCAGACCATCGAATGAACACGGCCATGCTGCGCAGCAATTTCCGCAACAACACCGTCCACGGCCGCGCGGTCGCGCACGTCGACCTGGTGGATCGTGGCGTTCACGCCCAGCGCGCGGATCGCATCGGCCGTGCGCTGGGCGACGTCCTGCTTGGAGCGATAGCAGATCGCCACATCGCTGCCCGCGCGGCCGAATTCCAGCGCCACGCCCTGGCCGATCCCGCCGCTGCCGCCAAACACCACGCACGCCCCTGCCGGAAAGTCGCCTGCCATCACCGTCTCCCACCTTATCCTGTCTGTCCCCGGCAGTGTGCCAGAGCGGAAGGCGGTGAACATAACCCTATCGGGTGATGTTGGCGCAGGTTCGGACACATAAGCATGATGGCCACGAACCAGAGCAAAGAGGATGCATTGATGACCGATTCAACAAAGGCACTGCGCTATGCGGTCATTGGTGCGGGGATGGCGGGCTTGCTGGCCGCGATCAAGCTGAAGGAGCGCGGGGAAAACTTCACCGTGTTTGAAAAGGCCGCCAAGCTGGGCGGGACCTGGCGCGAGAACCGCTATCCGGGGCTGACCTGCGACGTGCCGGCCCACGCCTATACCTACTCGTTCGAACCCTACGCCGAATGGCAGAGCTACTACGCGACCGGCGGGGAAATTCAGACCTATTTCGAATACGTTGCCAGCAAGTATGACCTCCTGCCCTCGATCCGGTTCAATTCCGAAGTCGTCGGGGCCGTGTTCGACGATGCCAGCCAGACCTGGACCCTGACGCTGGGCAATGGCGAGCGGATCGAAGTCGATGTGGTGATTGCCGCATCGGGTGTGCTGCACCATCCCAAGACGCCGGATATTCCGGGGTTGGACACCTTTGCCGGTCCGGCGTTCCACACCGCGCGCTGGGATGATGCCGCGCCGATCGATGGCGCCAGGGTGGGGCTGATCGGGTGCGGTTCGACCGGAATCCAGATCGTCACCGCGATCAACAAGCGGGTGAAGAACCTGGTCCACTTCCAACGCAGCCCGCAGTGGGTCATGCCGGTGCCGCAGTTCGCCTATACCGACGAGGACCGTGCGGCATTCCGCAAGGACCCGGCGCTGATCGATGCGATCCGCTATAACGAGGAATACATCGGCGCGATCAAGCGGTTCACCGATGGTGTCACCGACATCGAAGGTGAGGCGATGCACCAGATCGAGGAAGTGTGCCGCCAGCATCTGGAGGACAGCATCCGGGACCCGATCCTGCGCGAGAAGCTGCGCCCCAACTACCGCGCGGCCTGCAAGCGGCTGATCTATTCGTGGTGCTATTACGAGGAGGTCCAGCATCCGGCGGTGTTCGTCGAAACCGGCCGGATCGAGCGGATCGAACCCAATGGCGTGCGGATGCAGGATGGCACGTTCCATGAACTCGACACGCTGATCCTGGCGACGGGCTTTCATGCCGATCGGTTCATCCGGCCGACGACAGTGCTGGGCGCGGGCGGAGTTTCGCTCGACACCGTGTGGGAGCGCCGCCCGACGGCCTATTACGCGGTCACGATTCCCGGCTTCCCGAACTTCTTCATGCTCAATGGCCCGACCGGGCCGGTCGGCAACTTCTCGCTGATCGACATTGCCGAACGGCAGTGGACGTACATCGACCAGCTGATCGCGCGGCTGCGTAGCGGCGAAGCACGCGGGGTCGTGCCAACGCAGGCGGCCTTCGACGATTACGAAACCCGGCGGATCGCGGCGGCGAAAAAGACGATCTTCGGATCGGGCTGCACCAGCTGGTATCTCGATGATGAAGGCGTGCCCGCGACCTGGCCGTGGAGCTATGACGATTTCGACAAGGCCATGTCCCGGCCGGTGATGGAAGATTACGCGCTGATCGCCTAGCCCGACAGCGCGCCAAGCAGGTTCATCAGCTGTGATTGCCGGTGAACCTGCGTCTTGGCAAAGACCGAGCGCAGCTGCGCCTTGGCGGTGTTGTGGGCAATGCCCAGCAGGCGGGCGGCTTCGACCAGCGAATGGCCGTGGGCCAGTTCGGCGCAGAGGCGGGCTTCGGCGCGGGTGACGCCCAGCAGATCGCGGATGGCTTCGGGGTCCAGCACGCGGTCATTTTCCGGGCGGGCCAGAAACAGCGCCAGCGCGCCAGTGCCGGAATGGATCGCGGGCAGATCGATTGCGCGGGCGGTTGCCACCAGATCGCCATGTTCCGGCCGGGGAATGCGGAAACGCGAAACCCCGCCCGCATCGCTGCCGCTGGATAGCAGGTCCGCGACCTTTTGTTTTAGCGCGGTGGCATCGAACCGCACCGTATCGCCGGCGCGGCGCAACGCTTCGCCTTCGGCCAGGATGCGCTCTGCCAGCAGGTTACTGCTGACGATCCGGCCTTGCCGGTCCAGCACCAGCAGCGCCAGGCCCAGCCCATCGGTGGCGCTGCGGAACACGCCGTGCTGGGCATTGGCGAACTGCAGCTTTTCGAACAGTCCCACCGCGATGCGCATGTGCGGCACCAGTTCCTGGAAGCGGGCGCGCTCGCGGGCGGTGAAGTCCGGCCGGTCGGAAGTGCGCGTTGCACGAAAGCGGGCCTCGAACTGCCCGCCAAAGCGCAGGTCCACCGCCAGCACCTGTTCCCCGCCTGCCAGCACGAGGTATTCGCGATAGGCCGCGTGCTCACCCGGCGGCTTGCCCGCGATGAATTCCCCGAACGATATGACCCGTCCTTCCGGCAGGTTCTGGAACGGATCGTCGGTGAAGTAATTGCCCAGATACATCCGGGCATGGTCCGGGTCGGCGCCAGGGGTGATGAACGTGCCGGGCAATCCGCGTCCGGGGGCGGCAATGATCAGCGTGGCAAAGGTTGCGTCCAGCCACCTCGCCAGCGCCTCCAGAAAGCTCTCCCACGGCTGTGGGGCATCGATCCCGCCAAACAGGCGGGCCAGCAGATCGGAAAACCGGGGATCGACGGAAACGTCCATCCCCGGTGCATAGGACCATTCGGCCGGCTTGGGCAGTCCCCTGGCTATTCCGGTTATTCCGCCGCCAGCGCCTTCGCGCGGAAATGCGGGATGACCTTTTCCCCGATGTTGCGGATCGATTCCATGATCACGTCGTGCGGAATGCCGCCCATCTGGAAAATGAACAGGATCTCGTCCGCGCCCGCATCGGCCAGCCGCTGGACATAGCGGATGCAGTCGTCCGGCGTGCCATAGGCATCCTGCGCCACGGTATAGTTCGACAAGTGCTCGTCGCCGACCGGGATCGCCTCTTCGGAGAGATAGGCGATGGTCGCCTGCTTGCCCTGTTCGAGCACCTTGGCATGATCTTCTGCGGTCAGATCGTCATCGACGGTCGGGCGCGGGCCGCCCTGATACCAGTAGGCGATCGATTCGGCGAAGAAGCGCTGCCCGCGCAGGCCGATCTTGCGGGCCTTTTCACGGTCGTCCAGCACGGTCGCGGCGCACAGCGCGGCCAGATGCTCGGTCGGGCGGAAGCCAACCTGGTCCTCCGGCTTGCGGGTGCGGAAGGCCTCGCGGTAGATCGCGTTCTTCTTGGCGATTTCCTCCGGCCCGGAAAAGCCCAGCACTAGCGCCCCGATCCCGCGCGATCCGGCAGCGGTCAGCGTCGCTTCGCGCGTGCAGGCCATGTACATCGGCGGGTGCGGATCCTGGTAGGGCTTGGGATGGATCGGGCGCTTGGGGATCTTGATGTATTGCCCGTCGTGCTCGATCTCGTCCTGAACCATGATCTTGGGGATCAGGTACATCGATTCATCGATCATCGGCCCCAGTTCGGCCAGGCTGTAGCCAAAGGTGCCGGCTTCCTGCTCGGTCCCGCCCTTGCCGACACCAAAGTGCAGGCGCCCTTGCGATAGGATGTCCAGCGTGGCGATCCGTTCGGCCACCTTGACCGGGTGGTTCATCGCGGGCGGCAGGCAGACCACGCCGTGGCCGACATGGATGCGGCTGGTCGCCCCAGCGATGAACGCCAGCACCGTTTCCGGGGCAGACATGTGCGCATATTGCGTCAGTGCGGTGTGTTCCACGCACCAGATGCAGTCGAAGCCCATCTGCTCGGCCAGCTTCGCCTGCTCGACGATCTGCAGGAACACGGCCTGTTCATTGGCGCGGCTGGTATCCACCATCTGCGCTTCGTAAATGATCGAAAACTTCATCGATCCCTCTCCCTACCCGTCCGGCACTTACCGGTTGGCGGGGAGGCTAGCGATTCGAAGTGCGCTTCGCATAACCCAAACGGGCTATTGCTGGGCCAGCAAGTCCAGCACCGGCTGCGCATGCTGCGGACGGCAGATCAGCAGGTCGGGCATGTAGGTATCGGCCTGGTTATAGACCAGCGGGCTGCCATCGATCCGGCTGACGTGCAGCCCGTGGGCGAGCGCGACGGCGGCAGGGGCGCAGCTGTCCCATTCGTACTGGCCGCCGGTATGCAGGTAGATGTCGGCCTGGCCCAGCACGACCGCCATCGCCTTCGCTCCGGCGCTGCCCATGGGGATCACTTCGGCATCGAGCGCGGCCGCAACGGCCATGGCCTCGGCGGCCGGACGCGTGCGGCTGACGACCATCCGCAGCCGGTCGGGGGCGGGGGGGACGGGGGCGGGCTGATCGCTGCGCAGCACGAGGCCCGCGCCCGGCAGCGCGACCGCGCCGTGGACCGGGCGGCCATCGATCGCCAGCGCGACGTGGACGGCCCAGTCGGTCCGTTCCTCGCCATACTCGCGCGTGCCGTCGACCGGATCGACGATCCACACGCGCGAGCTGGCCAGCCGGTCGAAGTTGTCCTTTTCCTCTTCCGAAAGCAGCCCGTCATCGGGGCGCAGCTCGCGCAGTGCATGGCACAGGAACTGGTTGGCCGTGGCATCGCCCGCCTTGCCCAGCGCCTTGAGCGAGAGCACCCCGGCGGCGCGCACGTCCAGCAGCAGCCGCCCGGCCACTTCGGCAAGGTGCGCGGCCAGCTGGGCATCCGTCATATGGTCGGCATTCATGAGTCGTCGCGATTCCCTGTAATCATGTCCACGATCCGTGTAGCGGCCTCTTCGGGCGTTTCGCGCGTGGTGTCGACCCGGATTTCCGGATTTCGCGGCGCTTCATAGGGGCTGTCGATCCCGGTGAAGTTCTTCAGCTGTCCGCTCCGGGCCTTCTTGTAGAGGCCCTTCACATCACGCGCTTCGGCCACTTCCAGCGGGGTGTCGACGAAGATCTCGATGAACTCTCCGGCAGGCAGCATCGCGCGCACCATTTCACGCTCGGCGGCGAAGGGGCTGATGAAGGCGGTGAGCACGATGAGGCCGGCATCGGTCATCAGCTTGGCCACTTCGCCAACGCGGCGGATATTCTCGATCCGGTCGGCCTCGGTAAAGCCGAGGTCCTTGTTCAACCCGTGGCGGACGTTGTCGCCATCCAGCAGGAAGGTGTGATGCCCCAGCGCGTGGAGGCGCTTTTCGACCATGTTGGCAATGGTCGACTTGCCCGAACCGGACAGCCCGGTGAACCACAGCACGGCGGGTTTCTGGTGCTTCAGCGCGGCATGGGCGGCGCGGGTGATGTCCAGCGCCTGCCAGTGCACGTTCTGCGCCCGGCGCAGGCTGAAGTGCAGCATGCCCGCACCCACCGTGCGGTTGGACAGCTTTTCGATCAGGATGAACCCGCCCAGCGTCCGGCTGTCGGTATAGGGTTCGAAGACCAGCGGCCGGTCGGTGGTGATCTCGGCCACGCCGATGGCATTCAGCTCCAGCGTCTTGGCGGCCAGCTTGTCCAGTGTGTTGACGTTGATCGTGTACTTGGGGGCCTGCACTGTTACCGACACGGTCTGTGTGCCCAGCTTCAACCAGTATGACCGTCCGACCAGCAGGGCGTCGTCATCCAGCCAGACCAGTGTGCTTTCGAACTGGTCTGCGACTTCGGGCGGGGCATCGGCTGCCGCGATGACGTCCCCGCGCGAACAGTCGATCTCGTCCGCGAAGCACAGCGTGACCGATTGGCCGGCGGCCGCCTGGTCCAGATCACCGTCGAGCGTGACGATCCGCGTGACCGTGCTGGTCTTGCCCGATGGCAGTACGCGCACCGCATCGCCGGGGCGCACGGAGCCGCTTGCGATCAGGCCGGAAAACCCCCGGAAGTCCAGGTTCGGGCGGTTGACCCATTGCACCGGCATCCGCAGCGGCCTGGCCTGATCGGCAGTATTGTCCAGCTCCACCGTTTCCAGGTGCTCGACCAGCGTCGGGCCGGTGAACCACGGGGTGTTCGCGGACAGGGCGGTGATGTTGTCGCCCTTGAACCCGGAAATCGGAAGCGCGGTGAAGGCGGTGATGCCGATGCTTTCGGCGAAGGCGCGGTAATCGGCCACGATCTCGTCAAAGCGGGACTGGCTGTAATCGACCAGGTCCATCTTGTTCACCGCCAGCACGATATGGCGGATGCCGATCAGGTGGCACAGGAAGCTGTGCCGCCGGGTCTGCGTCAGCACGCCCTTGCGTGCGTCGATCAGGATCACCGCCAAATCGGCGGTCGAGGCGCCGGTCACCATGTTGCGGGTGTACTGCTCATGGCCCGGGCAGTCCGCGACGATGAACTTGCGCTTCTCGGTGCCGAAAAAGCGATAGGCGACGTCGATGGTGATGCCCTGTTCGCGTTCGGCGGCAAGGCCATCGACCAGCAGCGCAAAGTCGATCTCCTGCCCCTGCGTGCCCTGCTTCTTGCTGTCGTTTTCCAGCGCGGCCAACTGGTCCTCGAAGATCATCTTGCTGTCATAAAGCAGCCGCCCGATCAGCGTGGACTTGCCGTCGTCCACACTGCCGCAGGTGATGAAGCGCAGCATCGTCTTGTGCTGATGCTTGTCGAGATAGGCGTCGATGTCCTCGGCGATCAGGGCCTCGGTCTGATAAACGGGGGTGTCGGTCATCAGAAATATCCCTGCTGCTTTTTCACTTCCATACCGGCGCCGCTGGCGTCCTTGTCGATGGCGCGGCCCTGGCGTTCGCTGGTGGTGGTCAGCAGCGTTTCCTGGATCACTTCGGACAGGGTCGCCGCCTCGCTCTCCACCGCGCCGGTCAGCGGATAGCATCCCAGCGTGCGGAACCGGATCGAACGCTCCACCGGCACTTCACCGGGCTGGAGCGGGAAGCGGTCGTCGTCCACCATCAGCAGCATCCCATCGCGCATCACCGTGGGGCGCTTGGCCGCGAAATAGAGCGGGACGATCGGCACGTCGTTCAGCTGGATGTATTGCCACACATCGAGTTCGGTCCAGTTGCTGATCGGGAAGACACGGATGCTTTCGCCCTTGTGTTTCTTGGCGTTGTAGAGGTTCCACAGCTCCGGTCGCTGGTTCTTGGGGTCCCAGCCGTGGTTGGCGGTGCGGAACGAGAAGATGCGTTCCTTGGCGCGGCTCTTTTCCTCGTCCCGGCGTGCCCCGCCGAAGGCCGCGTCAAAGCCGTACTTGTCGAGCGCCTGCTTCAGCCCCTCGGTCTTCCACATGTCGGTGTGGAGCGCGCCGTGATCGAATGGGTTGATGCCGCGGGCGGCGGCTTCGGGGTTCTGGTAGACGATCAGGTCCATGCCCGATTCCCGGGCCATCTTGTCGCGCAGCTCATACATTGCGCGAAACTTCCACGTGGTGTCGACGTGCAGCAGCGGGAAGGGCGGGGGCGAGGGATAGAACGCCTTGCGCGCCAGATGCAGCATCACGGCGCTGTCCTTGCCCACGGAATAGAGCATGACCGGGCGTTCGGCCTCGGCTACGACTTCGCGCAGGATGTGGATCGCTTCGGCTTCGAGCCGCTGGAGATGGGTCAGAGTGTTCGACATGGCTGCCTTCTATGCATGGCCGTTTCCCTAATCGCAAGGGCAGTGGAATCCACAAAGCAAATCCTTGAGCCGGGCAAGCCAGACTATCACCCACCCCTGGCGAGGCCGGAATGCCTGTCCGTAGCTGGGCCGTATGGCACAAAATGTTCCGCAATCGGCGCGATCTGGGGGGTTGTGCGTTTTCGGCCAATTACGCCGGGATGCTGGCATCTTGCGTAAAAATTGACTGTTTGGAATCCGCAAATTGTGACAAGTTGGAAAAAACGACGAACTATCGCGTCGAATCGTGTGGGAGAGAGCATGGCCAGAGTGCAACTTGCCCGCCAGAATCGGGGGCGGATCTGAAATGGCGCACCAGTATCACCTGGCCGACCTGTTCGAGACGGTCGCGGCGACCGTGCCGGACCGCATCGCGCTGATCACGGATTCCCGGACCGAAACGTTCGCGCAGCTCAATGCCCGCGCCGACGCCATCGCCAGCGGCCTGGCCGCGCGCGGGATCGGGCGCGGCGATACGGTTGGCCTGTACCTGATGAATTGCGCCGCGCACCTTGAGGCGCTGATTGCCACGCTGAAGCTGGGCGCGGTGCCGTTCAACGTGAATTACCGCTATCGCGCGGACGAGCTGCGCTACATTTTTACCAATGCCCGCGCGGCCGCGATTTTCCACGGGGCAGAGTTCAGCCCGGTGATGCGCGAGCTGTACGGCAGCCTGCCGGACCTGAAGCTGTCGGTTGCGGTTGATGATGGCGCCGGCACCGATATTGCGGGTTCGGTTCCGTTCGAGGACCTGGCCGCCACCGCGCCGTCCGGTCCGTGGGAGCGCAGCGAGAATGACCTGCTGTTGATCTACACCGGCGGGACCACCGGCATGCCCAAGGGCGTGATGTGGCCGCACAAGGCCTTTGTCTTTGCCTGCGCGGGCGGGGCCGGATACTTCAATCCGCACGGGCCGCTGACCTGTCCGGAAGACATCGCCGACCGCGCGACGCACGGGTATCCGCTGAAACTGATGCCGCTGGCGCCGCTGATGCACGCGGCGGCGGTCTGGGCGATGTGGTCGGGCCTGCTCAATGGCCTGACCATCGTGCTGGACGAGGCGCGCAGCTATGACCCCGTGGCCGTGCTGGACAAGGTGGAGCGGACCGGGGCCAACATCGTGCAGTTCGTGGGCGATGCGATGGCGATCCCGCTGCGCGATGCCTTGCGCGATCATCCGGGGCGCTGGAACCTGGCGCATGTCGTCAACTTCGGCTCGGGCGGGGCGGTGTTCTCGGCCCACGTGAAGGACGATCTGCGCGCTCTGTTGCCGGCCAATTGCACCATCACCGACGGGATGGGCAGTTCCGAAACCGGCATCTCCGGCCAGGCTGCGCGGAGCGCCGAGGGCGTGATGGAACTGGACGCGAACGATGTTCAGCAGGTGGTGATCGATGACCGGCTCGCCCGGCCCGGCGAGACCGGCTTTCTGGCGCGGTCGGGTCATACGCCGGTGGGCTACTGGGGCGATCCCGAAAAGTCCGCGGAAGTTTTCCGGACCATCGACGGCAAGCTCTGGGCAGTTTCGGGCGATGCCGCGCGGGTGGACGCTTCCGGCAAGATCACGGTGTTCGGGCGGGGATCGACCTGCATCAACACCGGCGGCGAGAAGGTCTTTCCCGAAGAGGTCGAGGAAGCGCTGCGCGCGCATCCGGCTATCTTCGATGCGGTCGTGGCCGGGCAAAGCGACGATCGCTGGGGTGAACGGGTGGTCGGCGTCGTTTCGCTGCGTCCCGGTGCGGCGCAGCCCGACTTTGCCGATGTCCGGGCGTTTCTCTCGGAACGCCTGGCGGGCTACAAGCTGCCCAAGGCGCTGGTCTGGGTCGATGCGGTGAAGCGCTCGGCAGCCGGCAAGCAGGACTATCGCTGGGCCAAGGAAATTGCGGCCAATGCAGTTACGGCCAAGGCAGACACGGCAGGAGCACAATGAGCCAGACTGATCCCGTTTTCGCCGCCGTAACGGCGCCGGGCACTCCGTTCGAAATCGTCGAGCGCGATGGCCTGCGCCAGTTCGCCAACGCCGCGCCCGATCTGAACCTGATGATCGAATCCGCCCGGCGGCACGGGGACAAGACCTTCGTGGTCGACTTCTCCTCGGCGGGCGAGGAGCGCCGGCTGAGCTTTGACCAGATGTTTGCCTGGCGCGACCAGCTGGTGCCGATGCTGCACATCCAGCGCGGCGACCGGGTGGCGATCTGCATGCGCAACCGCGCCGAATGGATGGTGGCATTCATGGCCACGATCAAGGCAGGCGGGGTCGCAGCGCTGCTCAACAGCCGGGGTTCGCCTGCCGAGCTGGTGGCGATGATCGAAGACGTCACGCCCGCGCTGGTGCTGGCCGATACGGCGCGGGCCGAGCTGATCCGCGCGGGCGGCTTTGCCGGGCGAATGCTCGATCTGACCAAACCGTTCGACGGGCAAGAGATTGATCGCCGCGCGGGCGAGCCGGTCCCCGATCCGGGGCTGGCCAAGCCCGAAGACCCTTGCGCGATCCTGTTCACGTCCGGCACCACTGGCCGGGTCAAGGGCGCGGTGCTGACCCATCGCAGCCTGATCACCGGGCTGATGGCGACCCAGCTGACCGGGGTGATGGTGCTGCACAACATGGCGCGCGCGCACGGTATCCCGGTCGAGACGATCATGGCGAACCTGCCGCAGCAGGCGACGCTGCTGGTCTATCCCTTGTTCCATGTGTCGGGGCTGGGGTCGTCGTTCCTCTCGCCGCTGTTTGCGGGGACCAAGGTCGTGATCATGCGCCGCTGGGACGCGGATGAGGCGGTGCGGCTGATCCAGGCCGAACAGATCACCCAGTTCTCTGCCGTGCCGACCATGCTGTGGGACATGCTCCACAAGGCCAAGCTGGGCGCGGCCGACCTGTCTTCGCTGCGCAACATCGCATCGGGCGGACAGGCGCTGCCGGTCAACCTGCTGGACGAGATCCGCTCGGTCTGTCCGCAGGCGGTGATGGGCACGGGCTATGGCATGACCGAGGCTTCGGGCGCCGTGGCGCAGGCGGTGGGTGAGGATTTCATTCGCAACCGCGCGTCTGCCGGCCGCGTGCTGCAACTGGCCGATGTGCGCATCGCCGCGCCGGACGGCACCTTGATGCCGCAGGGCGACAGCGGAGAGATCCAGGTCCGCGGGGCGATGGTCATGCAGGGCTACTGGAACCGCCCGGAAGAAACCGCCGCCGCGTTCACTGCTGACGGCTGGTTGCGCACGGGCGACGTCGGTTACGTCGACGGGGAAGGCTATGTCTTCATCGTCGACCGCGTGAAGGACATGGTCATTTCCGGCGGCGAGAACATTTACTGCGCCGAGGTCGAGCGCGTGATGGGCGAGATGCCCGGCATGATCGAGTGTGCCGCGTTCGGCATCCCGGATGAGCGCCTTGGTGAACTGCTGGTTGCGGTTGTCGTCGCGCAGGACACCGATGAGGCGGCTATCAAGCAATGGGTGGGCGAACGCCTTGCCCGCTACAAGGCGCCCGCGCACGTCGCCTTCAGCCCCGACAGCCTGCCGCGCAACCACCTCGGCAAGGTCGACAAGATCAAGCTGCGCGCCATGTGGCCGCACCTTTTCGGAGTACAATGAAATGGCCTTTCCCAAGGACATCGGAATCATCGACTGCATGCTGGGCATTCCGGAGGCGGAAGACCGCGCCGAATGGTTTGCGCCGTTCCGCCCGCTGATCAAGGACGCGCAGACGCTGCAGCAATTCGCCATGCCGGCGCAGTACATGTTCAAGGACATTCCGCAGACCGGCCAGCAGGACGACTACATCAAGTGGACCGTCGACCAGATGGACAAGCACAATGTCCGCAAGGCGCTGGTCGGCTGGAACGAGAACGAGACGTCCTACCGCGCCAAGGAACTCTATGGCGACCGGTTCTTCTTCGACCTGCCGTGCGATCCGAACAAGGGCATGGAAGAAGTGCGCCGGATCAAGCGGATCCACGCCGAAGTCGGCCTCTCCGCGATCAGCGTGTTCCCCAGCGGGACGCTGCCGCAGGTGGCAATCAACCACAAGTACATGTTCCCGCTCTATGCCTGCGCGGTGGAACTGGACATTCCGATCCTGCTGAACGTCGGCATCCCCGGCCCGCGCATTCCGATGGAAACCCAGAAGGTCGAGCATCTGGACGAGGTGTGCTGGTTCTTCCCCGACCTCAAGATCGTGATGCGCCACGGGGCTGAACCGTGGGAAGCGCTGGCCGTGAAGCTGATGCTCAAGTGGCCGAACCTGTATTATTCGACCAGCGCCTTCGCGCCCAAGCATTATCCCAAGGCGATCATCGACTACGCCAACACGCGCGGTGCGGACAAGGTGATCTACGCCGGGTATTTCCCGATGGGCCTCAGCCTGGACCGGATCATGTCGGACATGGAAAACGTGCCCTTCAAGGATGAAGTCTGGCCGAAGTTCCTGCGCGACAACGCCACCAAGCTGTTCAAGCTGTAAGCGGTGATGCCCGGTATCCTGCAAGGCCGCGTGGCCATCGTGACCGGCGCCAGCCGCGGTATCGGCGCGGCGATTGCCCGCCGGTTCGCGGCGGAGGGCGCCCGGGTTGCACTGGTCGCCCGGACCGCGGAACCGGGCGGTCCGCTGGCCGGATCGCTGAGCGAGACTATCGCCGCGATCACGGCAGCGGGCGGCGAAGCGATCGCCATCCAGGCGAACCTGGCCGATCCGGAGGACCGCGCGCGGATCGTTCCCGAAGCGGTCGCCCGGTTTGGCCGGGTCGACATTCTGGTCAACAACGCTGCCTGGTCGCGCTTCATCCCGATCTGGGAGGCGCAGCCGCGCCAGATCGCGCTGGCGTTCCAGATGAACCTGCACGCCCCGCAGGAACTGTCGCAGGCCGTGCTGCCGTATATGCGAGAAAGCGGGGCTGGCTGGATTCTGAACATCTCCAGCGCCACGGCGGACTTGCCGCCGCCAGCCCCCTATGACCCGGCAGATCGCAAGGTTGCCTATAACCGCGATGGGCATCCCACGGTCTATGGCACCAGCAAGGCCGCGCTGGACCGGCTGAGTGCGGGTTGGGCAGTGGAACTCTGTGGCGAGAACATTGCGGTCAACGCGTTGGCACCGGTTGGTGCCGTGGCCAGCGAGGGTGCGCTGGCCGTGGGCGGCTGGGACGAGCGCGACCACATCGAGCCGGTCGAGGCCATGGCCGAAGCCGCGCTGCAACTCTGCCACCGTCCCGCCAGCGAGCTGAGCGGGCAGGTGGCGCGAAGCCTGCCCCTGCTGGAGCGGCTGGGCGTGCCGATCCGTGCGCTGGACGGTGGGCCGCTCGCGCCGGTGGCGGCATGAGCACAACGGTTATCATGATTGGAGCCGGGAAGTCTGCTCCATCCACAACGCAAATCCGGGCGGGTGAGACAACCCGATCCGTCCGGTCGTGTCCCGCAATGCGCGGGCGCTTGTTCTGGGAGAACGGCCATGTCAGCCACTGATCAAAAAGCAGCCACCGATGCCCGCACCGCGCCGGTCGCGGTCTGGCAGATCCTTGAAAAACTGCGCGGACAGGACCTGATCGACTGGCGTATGGCGGAAGTCACCGGCCGGGCCAGCATTGCCGAGCGCAATCTCGATATCGGCATCCCGTTCGGCTGGTATCCGATTGCCTTGTCCAAGGACCTGGCCGTGGGCGAGGTCAAGCCGCTGCGCTATTTCTCGCAGGACCTGGCCATGTGGCGGGGCGAGGATGGGCAGGTCCGGATGCTGGACGCCTATTGCAAGCACCTGGGCGCGCACATGGGGCACGGCGGCAAGGTTCACGGCAACCTGCTGGAATGCCCGTTCCACGCCTGGCGCTATGACGGCGACGAAGGCGTGGTGAAGGACATCCCTTATGCCAAGGCGATCCCGCCGCAGGTCAAGCGCAAGTGCACGCGCACCTGGCACATTACCGAGGCGAACCGCTGGATCTGGGCGTGGTATCACCCGCAGGATGTCGCGCCGCTGTTCGAAGTGCAGCACCTGCCGGAATGCTCCGACCCGGACTGGACCGATTTCGACGTCTACGAATGGAACGTCTGGGGCTCGATCCAGAACATGGCTGAAAACGGCGTCGACGTGGCGCATTTCCGCTATATCCACGGTACCGCCAACGTGCCGCTCGGCGAACTGCGCTGGGGTGACTGGGGCCGCGGCGCCGATGTCCGCGCCAAGATGGGCACACCGTGGGGCGAGGTCGATGGCTGCATCAGCTATGACACGATGGGGCCGGGGCAGAGCTGGACGCGCTTCACCGGCATCTCCGAAACGCTGCTGGTGGCCTGCATCACTCCGGTCGAGCTGGACCATGTCCATGCCCGGTTCTGCTTCACCCAGCCCAAATCGCAGGCTGAAGGCGAGCGGGCCGGTGTTGCCAAGGCAATCATCCGCGACATTTGCAAGCAGTTCGATCAGGACAAGGTCGTCTGGGACCGGCAGAAGTATGAACCGAACCCGATCATCTGCGACGGCGACGGGCCGATCCCGCGGTTCCGCAAGTTCTATTCGCGCTACTACGCCCAGGCGGCGGAATAGGGGGCCGTGGTGACCCGGCGCGAAGTGGTCGCGGGCGGTGCGGCAGTGGCGGCGGCCGGCTTGACCGGTGCCGCCAAGGCCAGGCCGACTGGCAGCGGAACCGACCTGCTTGTCGATTATGACGCAGTGGGGCTGGCGGCTCTGGTGGCGAAGCGCGAAGTTTCGCCCACCGAGCTGCTGGAAGCCGCCATCAGCAAGGCCGAGGCACTCAATCCGCGGTTCAATTTCATGGCCCAGCGGCACTACGATCGTGCCCGCAAGGCCATTGCCGATGGTTTGCCAAAAGGCGCGTTCACCGGCGTTCCGTGGCTGCTGAAGGACCTGAACACCCATATCGCCGGGGAATTGAGCGAGGGGGGCAGCCGGTTCTACAAGGGCAATCGCGCCCCCGTAACCTCGGAACTGGTGCGCCGGATCGAACGGGCCGGGTTCGTGGTTTTCGGCAAGACCACGACACCGGAATTCGGGCTGACCGGCACGACCGAGAACAAGCTGACCGGCGACACGCGCAACCCGTGGAACCCGGCGCACATCGCGGGCGGCTCGTCCGGCGGGGCGGCTGCGGCGGTGGCGGCAGGGGTCTTGCCGGCCGCCCACGCAACTGACGGCGGCGGCTCGATCCGCATTCCGGCTTCATGCTGCGGACTGTTCGGCATGAAGCCAAGCCGGGGGCGCATCCCGATGGGGCCGCCGCGCACCGAAGGCTGGGGCGGGATGTCCGCGCATCATGCCGTCAGCTGGAGCGTGCGCGACAATGCCGCGATCATGGATGCGACCCACGGCGTGGAGGCAGGGTCACGCTATGGCGTGCAGGCTCCGGCCGAGGGCTTTCTGGCGCAAGTGGGCAAGCATCCGGGCAAGTTACGGATCGCGGTCATGGTGGAATCTCCCTCGGGCAGCCCGGTCGATCCGGAATGCCGCGCGGCGGCGCTGGAAGCGGCCAAGCTGTGCGAAAGCCTGGGGCATCACGTTGAAGTGGCCCAGCCCAAGTGGGACACAGCGGCCATCGGCATGGCCAGCTTCGTGCTGATCGGTTCGTCAATTGCCGCGGACATTGCCGACCGGGCGAAGGCAACCGGTATCGTCCCGGGACCTGACGTGCTGGAACCGATCACGCTGGGGTTCATCGAAGTCGGCAAGAGCTTCAGCGGCATGGACTTCGCCCGCGCCAACAATACGCTCCAGGCGCTGGCCCTGAACGTGGCGCAGTTCATGGAGCGGTTCGACGTGATCCTGGCGCCCACGCTTGCTGCACCGCCGCTGCCGCTGGGCCGGATCAACCTGACGCCGGATTGCGATTTCCAGCAATGGGGGCAGCGCGCGGCGGTGTTCTCGCCCTTCACGCAGATGGCCAATATGACCGGGCAACCCAGCATGTCGGTTCCGCTGGCACAATCGTCCGGCGGCTTGCCCATCGGTGTGATGTTCACGGGTCGGTTCGGGGATGAGGCGACGCTGTACCGGCTGGCCGGCCAGCTGGAACGCGCCGCGCCGTGGCGGGATCGGCGGCCGAGCGTCTAAAGCAAACCGATCCGCTGGCCGGTCCGCGCTGCCGGAATCATCACGTGGCGGATGATCCGGTCCATCTTGCCAGGATTGCTCACCGCCAGCGGTTTTTCGATGGGGAAGGGCAGGGTGTCGAGCCGGTCGGCAGCCAGCCCTTCGGCCAGCAGCTTGCCCATCAATGGGGCCATGACATTGCCCCAGGCGTTGAAATACATCAGCCCGAACAGGCCCGGCTGCAGTTCGAACACGCCGGGGAACTGCCGGTCACGCATCGCGACCCGTCCCGTCCAATAGGCTTGCAGTTCGATCTTCATGCCGCGCGTTTCGGGCCAGGTGCGGTGCAGCCAGTCCAGCTGGTTGGCAAAGTGCCAGCGGGCATCGGCCGGTGATGATACGGTCGGGATCGAAGACAGGATCAGCCGGTCCTGTTCATCCCGCACCAGCGGGTTCAGGTCGATCGGCACTTGCGCCAGCGTCTGGCCACCCGGCATGATTGCGGCCCGGGCATCGTCGGGCAGAGGCTCGGTCGTCAGGGCATAGGCGGTCAGCGGATAGAATGCGGCGGTGAATTCCGGCACGATCCCACCGGGATAGGCATTGGTGCAGAAGACCACCCGGTCGGCCGTGACGCTGCCTTTGGCGGTCCGTACAGTCCAGCGTCCCCCGTTTCCGGCTATCGCCAGCGCGGGTGACTGGCCGTAAATTCTGGCACCCAGCCGCGCGGCAGTGGCGGCCATCCCGTTGGTCAGGCGATAGGGATTGACCCGCCCGCCATCGATATAGTTCAGTGCCCGGTCCCACGCCTTGCTGCCGGTGGCGCGGTGCAGGTCCTCTCCGCCGATTTCGACGACGGACAGCAGACCCTGCTGCTCCATCCATGCAGTCTGCGCGCGAAACGTCCGGATTCCATCGGCATCCGCCGCAACGTTGAGATAGCCGCTGCGCACTGCATCGGCGGCAAAGCCATGACGGGCCTGAAGGTCATAGGGCAGCGTGTGGTGGGCGCGAAACGCCTCGAGGAACGTCTTGCCGCGATCCGGGAAGCTCGCAAACACGCCGGGATCGCGCAGGGTCGGCAGGACATGCCCCGCATTACGCCCCGAAGCTCCCCATCCGGGCTGGCGCGCTTCGAGCACGGTCACGGCCACGCCCGCTTCCGCCAGATGGAGGGCCAGCGACGATCCCGCCAGCCCGGCGCCGATGACCAGAACGTCGGTGGTCAGGTCGCCGGTCAGTTCCGGATAGGCGGGGATGACGGCCGGCGGTCTGGTCCAGCCGCTGCGTTCGACGGCGATCAGACCGCGCTCAAACAGATCGGCTTCATTCTGCGCCGCAGCGTCGGCGGTGAGCAGATCGGGGTAGCCCTTCCACCAGCGCGCGCCCAGCAGGCCTGCGCCGAGTGTCACCGCACCGCCGGTCAGCAGGGCGCGGCGGCGCAGCTTTGCCTGGGCCATCGGCTCAGTCCCCGAGGTCCGGCGCCCAGGCCACCCCGTTGATGTGCGCGCCGCCGTCCGCGAACAGGGTGTTTCCGGTGACATAGCGCGCATCGTCGCTGGCCAGGAACAGCGCGACCCCGGCAATGTCGGCTTCGGGATCACCCATCCGGCCCATCGGGTTGGCGGCTTCGATCCGCTCGATCATACCGGGCTGCATAGCCATCATCCGCCGCGATGAGGCGGAGAGGGCGGCGGGGCAGATCACGTTGCAGCAGATGCCGAACGGTGCCCATTCGCGCGCTGCCGTGCGGGTCAGTGCGCGCAGCGCCTCCTTGGCGAGGTTGTAATCGAGGCTGCCCATGTGGGCGTTCACGCCGTTGAGCGAGGCCATGTTGACCACACGGCCCCATCCTTGCGCCTTCATGTGGGGCAGGGCGGCGTCCATCGCCCATTTTGCAGCATAAGGCCCCATTCGAAGCGCGGTGTCGATCTGTTCGTCGGTCTTGCGTTCAAACCGGGAGACACCGCTGCCGCGCCAGGCGTTGTTGACCAGGATATCGACTGGCCCGGCCGCATCCATCATCGCCAGCACGCTGGCCTTGTCGGTCACGTCGACCGTGACGAACCGGGCCGATCCACCGTCAGCCTCGATTTCGGCTGCGGTTGCGCTGCCGCTGGCGGGATCGAATTCCGCGACGATCACAGTGGCGCCTTCCTGGGCGAAGCGCCGGGCAATGCCCTTGCCGATGCCGTCACCCGCACCCGTCACCACCGCGCGGCGGCCTGTCAATCTGCCCGTCATTGGCTCGTCCCCTCCATCGCCCTGTCCGTCTCGCTAAGCCCTTAGCAGGCACCGAGCGCAACGATTAAAGCTGCCGCCGGGCATTCCGGCTGCGCTTTTTGGCGCGTTTTGCGCCGTCGCAGTCCCGACTTGCGTCAAACACCGTGTGAATACCGACGAATTTGCGATTGACCGCGCCAAGGGCGGACGGCAGGGATCGAAGTTCTTGCAGAGGGGACTGTTCGCGGCATGGGCGACAACTTTTCAGTCGATGATATCGATCTGGCGATCGTGGAGCAGCTGCGCATCAACGGGCGCGCGACCAACCAGCAGATTGCCAACAACCTGGGGCTGACCGCCGCGACTGTTTCGACCCGCATTCGCCGGATGGAAGATGCCGACAAGCTGCGTGTGGTCGCGGTGTCTGACTTTTCAGCCCATGGCTACAACGTGCTGATGGAGCTGGCGATCGAGGTGGATGGTCGCCCGGCGTCCGAAGTCGCTGCCGAACTGGCCGAATTTCCCGAAGTGTTCGCGGCGCACCTGGTAACCGGGCGCTATGACATCGACATGCTGGTGGTGCTGCGCGATTTCAGCGACTTGCCCGATTTGCTGCTCGACAAGTTTTCCAAGGTTCGCGGCATTCGTTCGATGATGCCGGCCATCGCGGTTGACGTGCTGAAATACCAGTTCGATGTCGCGCCCCTCGAAGCCCGGAGCCAGCAATGAGCGCGCCGCAACTTGACGATCTTGACCGCCAGCTGATCGAAGTGCTGGCGCGTGATGCCCGCGTTTCCAACCGCAAGATCGCCGGTGACCTGGGCGTGACCGAAGGAACCGTGCGCGGCCGGATCAAGCGGTTGCAGCAGGAAGGGCTGATCGCCTTTACCGCGATCACCAGCTTCGGTCTGACCAGCAGTGCGAAAATGGCCTTCATCGGCATTCAGGCCGACGTCGAAAGCGTCCGCGAGGTGGCTGCGCAGATTGCGGAAATCCCGCCGATCAATGCGCTAATGATCACGATGGGCCGTTTCAATATCCTGGCGTTCTGCCTGTTCGACACGCTGGAAACGCTGATCGAACTGACGTCTGACAAGATCCTGGCGATCCCCGGCGTGCATCACGTCGAGACATCGATCGCGGTGAAGACGATGAAGTACAACGCACGCGTGGTGCGGATCACCGAAAAGGGTGGCCCCGTCGACGACGAGGAGTAGCATCCGGGGTGCCTGCCGATGGCGGCACCCCGGCTACGGGCCTCAGACTGCGGTTGCGCCGCCGTCGATGACCATCGGGTGGCCGGTGACGAAGCTGGCCTGATCCGAGCAGAGCCACAGCACGGCGGATGCGATTTCTTCCGCCTTGCCCATGCGGCCCATGGGGGTCATTCCGTCCAGGATCTTGCGCATGTCGGGATTGGCCACCAGCGGTGCGGTCATCGGGGTTTCGATCACGCCGGGGCAGACCGCGTTGACGCGGATTCCTGCCGCCGCCCAGCGCAGCGCACCGTGGCGGGTCAGGCCGACGACGCCATGCTTGGTTGCGGTATAGCCCGGCTGCGCGCCGTTGCCGACCAGCCCGTTGATCGAGGCGGTGTTCACGATCGCGCCCTTGCCCTGCTTCAGCATGACTTCGGCTTCCTCGCGCATGCAATACATCACGCCGGACAGATTGATGGCAATGGCGCGGTCCCACACGTCATCGTCGTATTCGTTGGCGCCCATGTTGTTGATGCCCGCGTTGTTGTGCGCGAAATCGAGGCGGCCAAATTCGCTGACAGCGCGGGCAACCAGCGCCTTCACTTCATCGCTGTTCGCCACGTTGCAGTGCTGGAACACGGCTTTGCCGCCCGCCGCGGTGATCAGTGCCGCGGTTTCCTGGCCCCCGGCATCGTTGACGTCGGACACGACGACAGCGGCGCCCGACGCGGCAAAGGCAACAGCGGTGGCACGGCCGATCCCGCCGCTCGCCCCGGTTACCAGCGCCACTTTGCCATCGAATCCGTAATTCATCCTGCCTCTCCTTGATATGCGTAAGAAATTGCTTACAGGATAACGCAAACACCGGTCAATCCGCGATTGATGGAGCGAATCTCGAATGTCTGATAGCCTGTTTACGCCGGTCGCATTGGGCGCCATCGAACTTGCCAATCGCATCGTCATGGCACCCATGACGCGCGACCGCGCCGGTCCGGGCGACGTGCCGACCGCGCTGATGGTAGAGTATTATGCCCAGCGCGCCAGTGCCGGCCTGATCGTGACCGAAGGGGCGCAGCCCAGCGCCGTGGGCAAGGGCTACTGGCGCACGCCGGGCATCCATTCGGCCGAGCAGATCGAAGGTTGGCGCGCGGTGGCCGATGCGGTCCATGCGCGCGGCGGGAGGATCGTAATGCAGTTGATGCATTGCGGACGCGTGGTCGTTCCCGCCAATCGCGGGTTCGACGCGGACGTCATCGCACCGTCGGCCATTGCCTGCCCCGCGCCGGTGCCGGGACCGGACGGGGTGCCGGTGCCGACCGCCACGCCGCGGGAAATCACGGTCGAGGAAATGCCCGCGTTGCTGGAAGAATATGCCCAGGCCGCGCGCAACGCGATTGCCGCCGGCCTCGACGGGGTGGAACTGCACTGCGCCAGCGGTTACCTGATCAACCAGTTCCTCAACCCGGCCAGCAACCAGCGCACCGACGATTATGGCGGCAGCGCGGAAAACCGCATCCGCTTCCCCATCGCCGTGTTGCGCGCGCTGGCCGATGCTATCGGGGCTGACCGGGTGGGCTTCCGCATTTCGCCGGGCAATCCCTACAACGGGATGGACCCGTCTGACCCGGCGGCCACGTTCGGTCCATTCGTCAAGGCGGCCAATGCGCTGGGGCTGGCGTTCTGCCACGTGGTCGACATGGGGCTGCCCGATCTGGATACGCTGGCACTGTTGCGCGCCAACTTCAGCGGGCCGATCATTGCCAACAACAACCTGAAGGCGGACAGTGCGCGGGCGCTGCTCGATGCCGGTCAGGCCGAGGCGGTGAGCTTTGGCCGGGCCTATATCGCCAACCCGGACCTGGTGGAGCGGATCGCCGCTGGCGCGCCCCTGGCGAAACCCGATTTCAGCTTGCTCTACACCGGGGAAGAGCGCGGCTATACGGATTATCCGACGCTGTAATCCGTCTGCTCCGCATTCAAGTTTCGTCACCCTGAACTTGGTTCAGGGTCCAGCTCTCGTCCTGCGCAGCTCGTGCGGGCGGCGCGATGGATGCTGAACCAAGTTCAGCATGACGACTCTTGGTAAAGGCGGAGTTATAAGCAAAACGGCCCCCGGTCATCAGACCGGAGGCCGCTGCGGCGCTGGCAGGCTGTGGAGAGATCAGCCAACCGCGCGCAGGTTCGTGTCGCCCTGGGGCTGCGCGTAATAGCGGCTGTACCACTGGCGGAACTGCGGGATCGGGCCGTCGCCGTCGCAGATGATCGGGTTGGGTTCATACCGCATCCGGTCCCAGATCACCTTGTCCTGGTCCAGCTGCTTGCAGATGTCCCGGATCAGCGCGCGGGCGAGGCCGGCACCGGGGCCATCGGCCTGCTGTTTGGGCTGGGTGAAGCAATAGCGCACCCGCAGGACGTCTTCCTCGACCGGGACCAGGCTGGCGACCAGCAGCGTTTCGGAGATCCCGCGAAACCGCACCCAGCTTTGCCCCGGTCCCATCGTGTCATAGCTGATCAGGCCATCGACGATCCCGGCGGGGGTGCCCATCTGCGCCTTGACGTCTGCGCCGCGGCCCCAGTCGCCCCAGCGCAATTCCGCCTTGGGGACGTCGGCAGTGCCGTGGATGTACTTGAAGTGGGCCACGTCCACGCCGTTTTCGGCCATGTTCTGGATCGAACCGTAGACGGTCCATTCGATGGTGTCGAAGGGAGTCCATTCCGGATCGCCAACTTCATCGTGCACCACCACGTCCCACATCGGCGCAACGTTCTGGTCGGGGTGATACCATACCCAGATCCAGCCGTTCGCTTCGGTCACCGGCCAGGTGCGCTGGCACTTGCGCTTGACCTGCGGCGGGATTGCCTTGGCATAGGGAATGTCCTTCACCGTGCCTTCGTCACCGTCATAGCGCCAGGCGTGGAAGGGGCATTCCAGCAGGTTGCCGTGAACCTTGCCGCCATGGCCCATGTGCGCGCCCAGGTGCTTGCACCAGGCATCGGTCACGCGGACCTTGCCGTCCTCACCGCGCCAGATTGCCAGGTCGGTTCCGAAATAGCGCAGCGGTTTGACCTGTCCGGCGGCCACGAAGTCCGCCATCTCGACCGCGTACCAGCCGAACGGAAAGCCGATGTCCAGCCCGCGTTCGGCGGGGGAGGGGCGGCCATCGAGCGGGGCAACGCGCCAGTCGGTCAGGTCCTGGCCGCGCAGCTTTTCCAGCAGTTGCCAGACGGCAACGGGCGGCGTGCGGGCGTCATTTGCGGGATTGGGAGTGGTCATTGCTGTTGCTCCTGCTCACGCAGCCTTGGACTTGGCGCCGGGCCGCTTGTCGATGGTGGTATGGACGCCGTTGACGCGCCCCTGGAATTCCGCTGCCTTGTCGCGGGGGTTGTAGAACTGGCGATACCAGATGCGTTCCTTGTGGAACGGGCCGTCGTCCGGGATCTGCATGATGTTGATCGCGGCTTCCTTGTGCTGCCACACTTCGAAATCCTGCGCGAAGGCATCCAGCGCAACGTCCTGATAGCTGCGCGCCATCGATACCCCGGCCTCATCGGCGCGGGTGTCGGAGACCTTGACCATCAGCGCATACCAGACGCGCACTTCGCCATCCTCGACCGGCGTGTTGCAGATCATGATGATCGAAGGGTGCTGCCCTTCCATCCGCGACAGCAGGATCCCGGGGCCGGTATACCAGGTGTCGGTGACCAGCACGTCGTGCTCGCTGTCGGACACCAGCGTGCGATGCCCGGCGCCGAAGCGCTGGAAGATCTTGTGATCGCGGAATTCGTTCTCGAACCAGACGATGTCCTTGCTGCCGTGAACCGGGATGAAGTGGGCAACGTCGGTCATGTTGTCGACGATTTCCTGCGGATGGATCGGCAGGGTGCCGAGGTGATCGAGCCGCCAGCGGACCCAGCCCTGTTCCTCCATGTCCCATTCGGCGAAGTCGGGCAGGTCGAAGTCCGGCGCGCCGCCTTCGGCATCATGCCACATCCAGATGCAGCCCGCGCGCTCTTCCACCGGGAAGGTCTTGATGCAGGCGGCCTTGGGGATGCCGTGGGTGGAATAGGGGATGTCGTCGGCCTTGCCATCCGGGCCAAAGCGCCAGCCGTGGCCGGGGCAGCGGATGGATTCGCCCTGGATCTGCTCACCGTCCTTGACGACATAGCTGGTGGTGTTGCGGCCGATGTGGATGCGCATGTGCGGGCAATAGGCGTCGACCAGATAGACCCGTCCGCTTTCGCCGCGATAGGCCACGAATTCGCGTCCGAAGAAGTGCAGCGGAACCGGCTTGTCGGCGACGTCCTCGGACGTCGCGATCATGAACCAGCCGCGTGGAAATGTGTGCGGGCCCAGCCCGTATTCAGCAGTAGTAGCCATCGTCTCTCTCCCCGTTGGCTTAGATGAAGGTGTCGGCGTTGGGCTTGCCCAGCATGACCGCACCCATGTTGCGGCCCGTCTTGGCAAAGTTGTTGGCGACGTGGGTGCGGCCGCAGTGAATGTCGACGAAGGTCCGCCCAAGCGGCCGGTCGAGGTAGATGCCGTCGGCCCCGCTGGCGTAGAACATCCGCGTGATCAGCTGCGCACAGCGGTCCACGACCTGGGCGGACTGGTGGCGGTAGAGCAGGCGGTCATCGAGATCGATGTCCTTGCCGGCCCGGGCCGCGGCCATCAGCGCATCGAAGTTGCGGTTCAGCGTGGTCTTCATCTCGTCGATGGCGCAGGCCGTGTCCGACAGGATGATGGTGACGTCCGGGTCGTCCGCCAGCTTGGCGAAGTCGTTGTTGCTGACGCGGTTGCCGGCATATCCGGTGAAATCGTTCAGCGCACCTTGCAGCGCCCCGATCGACGAGGACGACACCGCCCGCACGAAAATCTGGCCGAACGGAAGCTTGTAGAGCGGCGCGTCGTTGACCTTCAGGCCCGGGCTGGTCGCGGCGAACCCGTCCTTCGAACGGTGCGAGCGATAGGCGGGGACGAAGGCATCCTTCACCACCACGTCCTGGCTGCCCGTGCCGCGCAGGCCCAGCGTGTTCCACGCGTAGTCGATTTCAAAGTCGCTGCGCGGGATCAGGAAGGTGCGGTAATCGGGGGCGCCGCCTTCGGGATCGGGCACCAGCCCGCCCAGGAACGCCCATTCGCAGTGATCGACGCCCGACGAGTAACCCCAGCGGCCCGAGACGCGATAGCCGCCCTCGACCGGGGTGACTTGCGCGCGGGGCATGTAGCTGGACGAGATCAGCGTGGTCGGGTCCTGGCCCCACACGTCTTCCTGCGCCTGGGCATCGAACAGCGCCAGTTGCCAGTTGTGCACGGCGACGACGCCCAGCACCCACGCAGAGGACATGCAGCCTTCGGCCACGGTCATCTGCACGGCGTAGAACACTTGCGGGTCCAATTCGTATCCGCCGTAGCGCTCGGGCTGGAGGATCTTGAAGAACCCGGCGTCCTGAAAGTCGCGGATCGTGTCGTCATGGACCTTGCATTCGCGTTCGCACCAGGCGGCACGGTCGCGCAGGGCGGGGATCATGGCGCGCGCGCGCTCGACCAGCTCGGCGGCGAGGTCGGAAGAGGCGGGAATGGTCTGGGGCATTGTGTGTCTCCCGGTGTAAAGGTTGATCAGGCCGCGTTGGCCAGCTGGGCCTGCTCGTCAGCGCCGAACCCGACGCTGAAGTCATGGCCCCACAGGCTGACGGAAGTGCTTTCGAAAACGGTGTGGTGATCCCAATCGATGGTCCGCCCGCCGCAGCCGTATTCGATCGCGAAGCCGCCGGGGGACATCAGGTAGAAACTGGTCATGTGATCGTTGGTGTGCTTGCCCAGCGTCGCCATCAGGCGTGCGCCGCTGCGCTGCATCCGGTCATAGGCGCGGCCGACCTCGTCGAGATTGGCGACCTCGAACATCAGGTGGACGCAGCCCGAAGGAACTTCGCCCTCGAACAGGGCCAGGCTGTGATGCCGGCCATTGGCGCAGTGCATGAAATCGATCCGCTGGGCCAGGTCGGGCAGGGGGCGATGGACCAGGATGTCCGACAGGCCAAAGCCCAGCACGTCCATCAGGAAATCGCGGGTCGCGTCGATCTGCGGGGCGGGCAGGACCATATGGCCCAGGCCAAGATCGCCGGTGACGAAGTCCACCCCGTGCGGCGAGACGAACCGGGCGAAATCGGTGACGTAGCCGTAAGCCAGTTCGTGGCGGTTGCCGGACGGATCGGTGAACCACACCATGTCGAACACATGGCGCAGCGCGCGTTCCGCTGGCGTGGCGGGATGGAAGGTGACGCCGTGGCGGGTCAGATCGGCCTTCGCGGCCTCGAACTCGGCGGCGGAGCGCAGTTCCCAGCCGGAAGCGAAATAGCCGTCAGTGGCGCCCGGCATCACGAAGACCCGGCCAGCCCGTTCGTCCATGCGCAGGGCCAGGCCGCCGGGAGCATCGTGGGCACTCATCCCCAGGATGTCTTGCGCGAACGCGCGCCAGGCGGCGGTTGAGGTGGCGGAGACCACGACGTAACTGAGGCTTGCCACTTCCATGCTCATCCCTCCGGCTGCGGTTATGGCCAAAGGCTATGCCGGGAAGGGGGGAGTGGTATTTGACGAGAATCAAACTAATCGTCGAATGCGTAGAAAAAGTGACTCACATAAACGCATATGCCGACGGGTATGCGCTATTCGGTGGCAATTTGCGGACTGAATATGCGGGAAATGGCAATCTGGTTGCCCGCATCGCCCCATACGCAAAAATCCCGGCACCAGCAGGCTGGCACCGGGATTTTCAGATTGTCCGATCAGATCAGAACTTGATGCCGACCGTCACGCCATAGGTGCGCGGATCGGCGAAGTAGCCGCCGCCGTAACCCAGCGCGCCGAAATCGATCGCGCGGACGAAATCGTGGCTGTTGGTCAGGTTCTTGGCCCACAACTTGATTTCGCCTTCGCCGCCGCCGATCGCGATGCGATCGAACCCGATCTGGGCGTCGACGACGTTGCGGTTGTCACCCTTCAGCAGGTCATTGAACGGCGTGCCGATGATGTTGCTGAAGCTGTACTTGCCATCTTCGTAAGTATAGCTGACGCGGCCAACCAGGCGGGCATCACCCCAGTTCAACGGGAACTGGAAGTTCAGCGCCGCGTTGGCGGTGAACGGCGAAGTGTAGCCGGGGTTGGAAATCGACGCGACATTGACCGGCGGAGCGCCCGGCGTGGTCGACTGACCGGCCAGCAGTTCCTTGATCTTGATGTCGACGTAACCCAGGTTGCCTTCCAGCGTGAAGTTCTGGGTCAGCTTGGCCTGCGCTTCGATTTCGAACCCGGTGTAGGTCACCTTGCCGGCGTTGCCGACGCGGGTTGCGAACGTGCCAGCCGGGGCATCGGTGCGCGGGATGTTGACCGCCAGATCCTTGTACTCGTTGTAGTATCCGGCCACGTTCAGGCGCAGGCGGCGACCGAACAGCTCGGTCTTCACCCCGGCTTCATACGAAGTCACGTTTTCCGGCTTGAACGCATCCAGCTGGTTGGTCGTGGTGTTGATCGGATCCTGCGCGTTGTAACCGCCCGAACGATAGCCGGTGGCGACACGGGCATAGGTCGAGATGCCATCCGCGACATCGTAGCCCAGCATCAGGTTCCAGGTGAACTTGCTGAAGCTGGCCTTGCCGGTTTCCGGTGCCGCGCTGGCAACCGCGCCGTTCTGGGTGCGGAACATCGACTTCTTGTCCCAGGTGTAGCGACCGCCGGCCGTCAGGCGCAGACCGCTGTCACGACCGCCGGGGTAGAGCGTCACCTGGCTGTAGATGGCGGTGCTTTCCGACGTTGCGGTATACTTCAGCCGGGCCAGGGTCTGGACCAGGCGGTAGCGGGCCGGGTTGGTCGCGCGGAAGCTGGGGGCCAGCAGCGGGGCAAAGGTCGCCGCCGCGGTGGCCGGGAAGCCGACGCCGCGCAGCACGCCGACGAACGCCGCGTCAGAGAACACGGCCGCGTTGGTGTCCAGCACGAAGCCGCTGTTCTGCGGATTGTTTTCCGAACCCTTTTCCCAGAAGTAGAAGCCGCCCAGCACCCAGTCGAGGGTATCGGTATCGCCTGAGATTTCCAGTTCCTGGCTGAACTGCTTGTGACGGCGCTGGTTGTTGGTGTCGAACAGGTTCTGCGACACGGTCGGAACGGCCGCGCCCGCCAGGAAGTTCGAAGTGCCGGCCGGGAAGCCCAGGTTCTGGAGCAGCGCCGACGGGAAGCCGTTGAACAGCGTGGTGTTGGTGAACTGCGGGCCGCGGAACGCGCCGATGCCGTCGAGGTCGGTGTTGCTGTCGTTGTTCCAGAAGCGGTAACCGGCGGTCAGCTTGACCTTGAAGGCTTCGAAGTCATTCTCGACCTGCAGGTTGTGGCCCCAGGTCTTGTCCATCGAGCTGTTGGAGATGTCGTTGCAGACCTCGTCGCGCCATTCGCGCGTCGGGGTGGCGAGTGCACGGCAGGCGGCCTGCGCAAAGGTCGCGCCGGCCAGGTACTGCTGCACCGCCGCGCCGGAGGTGACGACCACCGGCTTGCCATCGACCACGATCGGCGCGCGGATCGTGCCGTCAGCGACGTTGGTCAGCTGGAAGTTCATCGGCGCCGCATCGGTCTTGGACCAGTCGAAGATGTACTGGATCGAACCGGTGCCGCCCAGTTCGGTGCGGGCGGCAAAGCGGAAGGCGTCGCTCTGGCGCGCGCCCGGATCGCGGCTCTTGTCGGCCTGCAGGATGTTGTCGACCACGCCATTGCGTTCGCGGTGGCTGTAGGTGAAGCTGGTGTCGATGCCCAGGATCCGGCCCGGATCGAACGTGATGCGGCCGTTCCACGCGCCATAGTTGCCGTAACCGGCCTCAGCCTTGACGCGCAGTTCGTCAGACGGCTTGCGCGAGATGAAGGCAATGCCGCCACCGGTGGTGTTGCGGCCGAACAGCGTGCCCTGCGGGCCGCGCAGCACTTCGACGCGCTCGATGTCCATCACGTCCAGCGCGCTGGCGCCCGAACGGCCGATGTAGATGCCATCGACATAGAGGCCGTTGGCGGTATCGAGGCCAAAGGTTTCGCTGCCCGGGGTGGGGATGCCGCGGATCGAGATCACTGCTGCGCCGCTGCTGGTGGTGCCCTGCACGATGGTCACGTTGGGGGCCAGACCGCTGAGGTCGCGCGAGTCATTGATGCCGAGCTGCTCGACTTTTTCGGCGCTCAGCGCGCTGATCGCGATCGGCACGTCCTGGAGGTTCTGTTCACGCTTCTGCGCGGTGACGACGATTTCGCCCAGACCCGCGTCCTCTTCGGTGCCGTCCTGTGCCAGCGCGGGGCTGGCCACCGCGATCAGGCTGGCCCCAAGCAGGAACCGTGTTGCAAAACGTGCATTGCTCGAAATCGTCATGATCACTCCCTTGTCACCCATTCTTTAAGCCAATGGTCCGGCAGGTCGGCGCGAATTGCGTAACAAGTGAGAATTGTAAATGCGCAAATCAGTGTTGCGAGTGTCGCTGGCTCGGGGCGGATGATGCCGGGAACAGGCGGCACCGCCGAAATCCCTTGCTTTCGCGGGGGTGCCAGGCGGCGGCGGTGCGCTCAGGACGGTCCGGAGTGGCGGCGATCTTGGCCGATAATGTTCATTCCGGCAGCGCGGGCGCGTGCCCGCGCTGCGGAGAATCAGGGCCTTACGGCAGCTTCGATCAGGGCGGGAACTGCCGGATCCTCGATAGTCGGTGGCGTGGTATAGGCTCCGCCGTTCACGATCGTGCGCAGCAGGTTGCGCAGGATCTTGCCGGATCGGGTCTTGGGGAGTTGCGGGACGACATAGGCGGTCTTGAGGGCCGCAACCGCGCCCAACTCGTGCCGCACCGCCGCGATCACCCGGCCGGCGAGATCAGCTTCGCTGCCCGCTCCGGCGCGCGCGACGACGAAGGCGACCGGGACCATGGCCTTGATCGGATCGTCGGCCCCGATCACCGCGCATTCGGCCACGCCGTCCTGCGCGGCAACGATCTGCTCCATCTGGCCGGTCGACAGCCGGTGCCCGGCGACGTTGATGATGTCGTCGGTGCGGCCCATGATGTTGAGGAACCCATCGGCATCGAAATGCCCGGCATCCCCGGTTTCGTAATAGCCGGGGAAGGTGGTGAAGTTCTTGTCGAACCCGGCCTGGTTGTTCCACAGCGTGCGGAACGCGCCGGGGGGCAGGGGGGCCTTGATGGTCACCGCGCCGCTTTCCCCGGCGGGAACGGGTTGCCCGTCTTCACCCAGGATCGCGAATTCGAAGCCCGGCACCGGGAACCCGGCCGACCCCCTCCGCCGCCTGAGGTCGCCCAGCGCGAAGCAGCTGGCGATGGCGGGCCAGCCCAGCTCCGTCTGCCACCAGTGATCGATCACCGGCAGGCCGGACTTCTCCTCCAGCCAGGCAATGGTGTCAGGATCGGCGCGTTCGCCCGCGAGGAAGATGGCGCGGCAATCGCCGGTGCCGATTTCCTTGAGGAAGGTCGCGTCGGGGTCTTCTTTGCGCACGGCGCGGATCGCGGTCGGGGCGGTGAAGAAGGTCTTGACCCGGTGGCGCGTCATCACGCGCCAGAACGTGCCGGGGTCGGGCGTGCCGATCGGCTTGCCTTCGAACAGGACGGTTGTCGCGCCGACCAGCAGCGGGGCGTAGACGATATAGCTGTGGCCGACGACCCAGCCCACGTCCGACGCTGCCCAGAACGGATCGCCCGCGCCGATGCCATAGATGTTGGCCATCGACCACGCGAGCGCGACCGCGTGACCGCCGTTTTCGCGCACCACGCCCTTGGGCGTGCCGGTCGTGCCGGAGGTGTAGAGGATGTAGAGCGGATCGGCCGCGGCGACCGGCACGCATTCCGGCACCGGATCGGCCGCCGTGGCGGCGCGCAGCATTTCCCAGTCATGGTCGCGCGTGTCGCCGAGGTCGGCGGGGAGACGGTCGCGCTGGAACACCACGATGTCGTGGACCGCGTGCCGGGCCAGTTCCAGTGCCTCATCGACCATCGGCTTGTAGGCAATGGTGCGTGCCCCTTCGATCCCGCAACTGGCGGTGAGCAGGACCTTGGGCTGGGCATCGTCGATGCGCTTGGCCAGTTCGAGCGGGGCGAAGCCCCCGAACACGACCGAATGAACCGCTCCCAGCCGCGCGCAGGCGAGCATGGCAAACACGGTTTGCGGGATCATCGGCATATAGATGATCACCCGGTCGCCCTTGCCGACGCCAAGGCGGGTCAGCATGGCGGCGACGCGGCCGGTTTCCTCCAGCAGCTGGGCATAGGTGAATTGCTGCACCACGTCGGTGACGGGGCTGTCATAGCAGAGCGCCAGCGCATCGCCGCGCCCGGCGGCGACATGGCGGTCAAGGCAGTTCCAGGCGGTGTTGAGCGTTCCCCCGGCATACCAGCCTTCGGCATCGTCCCACGTCGCGGCGGGCGGCGTGAACCAGTCGATCGCCTGGGCCGCTTCGCCCCAGAAGGCGGCGGGATTGTCGATGCTGGCGCGCCAGGCGCTGTCGTAGGCTTCGCTCATGTTGGCATTACCATCCGGTTGGAATTGAACTCTGGTTTGGCGGAACAGGCTACGCCGCGCCTTGATCGTGCTCAAGACGCGGCGCAGTTCCCGGGGGGAAGGTTCTAGTCGTCGATGTTGCGCTTGAAGGTTTCCGGCAGGAACAGCAGGCCGCAGACCAGCGTCAGCCCCGCGATCACGATCGGATACCACAGGCCGTAGTAGATATCGCCCGTGGCGGCGACCATGGCGAAGGCCGTGGTGGGCAGGAACCCGCCAAACCACCCGTTGCCGATGTGATAGGGCAGCGACATCGAGGTGTAGCGGATGCGGGTGGGGAACAGTTCCACCAGCAGCGCCGCGATCGGGCCGTAAACCATCGTCACCAGCAGCACGAGGTAGGTGAGGATCAGCACGGTCATCGGCTTGTCGATCTGGTCCGGGTCGGCCTTGCTGGGATAGCCAGCCTTGGTCAGCGCGGCCTTCACTTCGTCCTGGAATGCCTTGATCGCGGCCTTGCGTTCATCGCCCGAAACCTTGGCCGGATCGGGTGCGGTGAAGGTTTCGCCACCCACGGTGACTTGCGCCACGGTGCCGGCCGGAGCCTCGGTCGAGGTGTAGCTGACCGAGCTCTTGGCCAGGAACGCCTTGGCGATGTCGCAGCTCTTGGAGTCGAACTTGTTCTTGCCGACCGGGTCGAACTGCAGCGAGCAGTCGTTCTCGTTGGTGATGACCGTGACCGGTGCGTTGGCCTGGGCATGGGCGAGCGCCGGATTGGCGGCTTCGCTCAGCGCCTTGAACGCGGGGAAATAGGTCAGCACGGCCAGCGCGCAGCCCAACATGATGATCGGCTTGCGCCCGATCCGGTCAGACAGCCAGCCGAAGAAGATGAAGAACGGCGTGCCGATGCCCAGCGCAATGGCGATCAGGATGTTGGTGGTCGCACCATCGACCAGCAGCATCTTTTCCAGGAAGAACATCGCGTAGAACTGGCCGGTGTACCAGACGACCGCCTGGCCGGCGACCGCGCCGATCAGTGCGACCAGCACCCACTTGGCGTTCTTCCACTGTCCGAACGCTTCGGTCAGCGGCGCCTTCGACGTGGTGCCTTCTTCCTTCATCTTCTGGAAAACCGGGCTTTCGGCCAGCTGCAGGCGGATCCACATCGAAACGGCCAGCAGGATGATCGAAACCAGGAACGGCACGCGCCAGCCCCAGTCCTTGAAGGCTTCCTCACCGATCAGGGTGCGGGTGCCGATCACCACCAGCAGCGCGGCAAACAGACCCAGCGTCGCCGTGGTCTGGATGAAGCTGGTGTAGAGCCCGCGCTTGTTGTTGGGGGCGTGCTCGGCCACGTAGGTTGCCGCCCCGCCATATTCGCCGCCCAGGGCCAGGCCCTGAACCAGCCGCATGACCAGCAGCAGGATCGGCGCGGCGACGCCGATCGAGGCATAGGACGGCAGCACGCCGACCACGAAGGTCGACAGGCCCATCAGGCCCATCGTGACCAGAAACGTGTTCTTGCGGCCGACCAGATCGCCGATCCGCCCGAATACCAGCGCGCCGAACGGGCGCACCGCGAACCCGGCGGCGAAGGCGGCGAGGGCGAAGATGAAGCCGGTCGTCTCGTTCACGCCCGAGAAGAACTGGGCGGAAATGATCGTGGCCAGCAGGCCGTAGAGGTAGAAATCATACCATTCGAACACTGTCCCCAGCGACGAGGCGGTGATGACCAGTTTTTCGCTCTGGGTCGCCTCGTGATGCTTGGGCAGGGCGTCTTCATACGACGTAGCCATTGCACTCTCCCTTGTTATCTCGTCAGAAGCCGTATTTCGCGGCGAATTCGATGCGGTTCACGGCCCCGTCTGCCCCGTTGACGAGCTTGCGCTCACCATGACGGTATTCGACACCGAGGTCGATGTTCTTGACCGGCGACCAGAACAGGTTCGCCGCCGCGCTCCACGCGCGCTGGTTGAAGCTGGCAATGCTCGCCAGCGGCAGCGCGTCGGCATAGTCCACCGACTGATAGCTGCCCATCAGGTTGGCCCGTACGCCCGGCGCCAGCGGCACGCGCAGCGCGGCAATGGCGGCAAACACGCGCACATCTTCCAGCCGGTTGGTGGCGGGCACATAGACCGCGTCCGGTGCGAAGTTCAGCCCGACATAGCGGCCGATGTTGTTGCCATAAGTGGCCATGAACCGCAGGTCGCCGGTCTTGGCTTCGTTCAGGAACAGCTTGCCCGCCGCGCTGACGCCAAAGCCGCCGGTGCTGGCCGTCACGCCGGCATTCTGCACCCGTACCTGGCGGCCCAGCGCGGCCAGCGAAAGCTCGCCCGCCTTGCCTGCCCAGGCCAGCCGTGCGGCGAAATCGGGCAGGCGATCATCGCCGTTCTCGATCAGCGCCGGTGCGCCCAGATTGGCCGTGCCGGATTCGTCGTTCTCAGCCGACAGGTGCAGCGTCATTCCGTTGCCCAGCGGCGTGGAATAGCGGATCAGCGGCTGGCGGACGAACACCGTGCCCTCCGCCCCGCCGACGTAGTCGGTCGTTTCCGGCAGCGCGCCGGTGTACTGGAAGGTCGACCAGTCCTGCCCGAAGGTCCACTTGTCGAACTGGATGTAGGCGCGGCGCAGGGCCGGGTTGTAGCCATTGGTGGTGCGCTGCGAGCCTTGCGTGCCGGGCGCGGTCTGGAAGTCCGCCTCGACATAGCCTTTCAGCGTGTGGCCCGAAATGTCGGTCGCGAAGTTGACCCAGAAGCGCGATTGCTTGGCGGTGAAATCGGTGACGGTGCTGGCCGGGCCTGTCCCGGTCGGAATGCTCTGCGGCAGATAGAAGTCGCGGCCGAGCGAGTTGGTGGCGACTTCGCCTTCGCTGTAGGATGTGCTGGCGGCCAGCAGCTTGATGTAGCCGCCGACCTTGATCGTGGTCGATCCGGCGCGGAAGCCGTCCTGCTGCACGGGCGGCTTGGCCTCCAGTGCGGCCACCTTGGTGGCAGCGGCGGTGCTCGTCGTGACGGCGGCCTGCGCCTGCGCGGCCGTGGCGGCCTGTTCGCTGCGGGCCGAAACCAGATCGGCCTTCAGCGCCTGCATTTCCTGTTCAAGCTTGGCCAGCCGCGCTTCCAGTTCCGCTTCCCGCGCGGTTTGGGCACTGGCGACCTGCGGGGCGACCAGTGCGGATGCGGCCAGCAGGGTGCCCAATAGAGCCTTCGTCCCTCGTTGCATGATCCCACTCCATGATCCCCGATGTCACTCCTCGGGGTGTCGCCACCTTCTGGTGTCAGGGGGGTGGGATACCATCCCGACATAGGTCGAAGCTCTACGACCATGGTCTAATGTGCGACTCTGCCCCGACCGCCTAGGCTGCGCCACAAAAGGCGATTGCCGCCACTGGAGAGGAGCACCCGGAGCATGGCCGAAACCGTCTATCCCGTCCCCGCGAACTGGGCGCAGGATGCCCTGGTCGATGAAGCCGCCTATCACGCGATGCACCGTCGCTCGGTGGAAGACCCGGTAGGCTTCTGGCGCGACGCCGCGCAGCGGATCGACTGGATCAAGCCGTTCACGACCGTGAAGCAGACCAGCTTCAACGAAGCCGATTTCGGGATCGAATGGTTTGCCGACGGCACGCTGAACCTGTCGGCCAACGCGCTTGACCGCCATCTGGAAACGCGCGGGGATCAGGTGGCGATCCTGTGGGAGCCGGACGATCCGGCCGACGCCGCACGCCGCATCACGTACCGCGAGCTTCACGCCGATGTCTGCCGCTTTGCCAACGTGCTGAAAAGCCGGGGCGTGCAAAAGGGCGACCGGGTGACGATCTATCTGCCGATGGTGCCCGAAGCCGCCGTCGCCATGCTCGCCTGCGCGCGGATCGGGGCGATTCATTCCATCGTGTTCGCCGGTTTCAGCCCGGAGGCTCTGGCGGGGCGGATTACCGATTGTGACAGCACCATCGTGCTGACCGCCGACGAAGGCCTGCGCGGCGGCAAGAAGGTGCCGCTGAAGGACAACGTGGATGAGGCGCTGGGCCATTGCCCGGCGGTGGAAACCGTTATCGTTCTCCGCCGCACCGGGGCCGCTGTGCCCATGGTGCCGGGTCGCGACGTGGACTGGGCGGAAGTCGCAGCCGCCCAGTCCACGGTTTGCGAGCCGGAGGAAATGGGCGCGGAAGATCCGCTGTTCATCCTCTATACCTCCGGCTCCACCGGCAAGCCCAAGGGCGTGCTTCACACGACCGGCGGCTACAGCGTCTGGGCATCGATCACCCACCAGTACGTGTTCGATTACCGACCGGGGCAGATCTATTGGTGCGCGGCGGACATCGGCTGGGTCACGGGCCACAGCTATGTCGTCTACGGCCCGCTGATGAACGGCGCGACGACCGTGATGTTCGAAGGCGTGCCGAACTATCCCGATGCCAGCCGGTTCTGGCAGGTGGTCGACAAGTTCGGCGTCGAGATATTCTATGGCGCGCCGACCGCGCTGCGGGCGCTGATGCGCGAAGGCGACGAGTGGGTTACGCGCACCAGCCGCAAGACCTTGCGCCTGCTGGGCAGCGTGGGCGAGCCGATCAATCCCGAGGCATGGGAATGGTATCACAAGGTGGTGGGTGAGGGGCGCTGCCCGATTGTCGACACCTGGTGGCAGACCGAAACCGGCGGCGTGATGATTTCCCCGCTCCCCGGCGCGACTGCGCTGAAACCGGGTAGCGCGACCCGGCCGTTCTTCGGCGTCCAGCCCGCGCTGGTCGACAACGAAGGCGTTCCGATCGAGGGCGCGGGCGATGGCTGCCTGGTCATCACCGACAGCTGGCCGGGCCAGATGCGCACCGTGTGGGGCGACCATGAGCGCTTCTTCCAGACCTATTTCAGCACGTTCCCCGGCACCTACTTCACCGGCGACGGCTGCCGCCGCGACGAGGACGGGTATTACTGGATCACGGGCCGGATCGACGATGTGATCAACGTGTCCGGACACCGGATGGGCACGGCGGAAATCGAAAGCGCGCTGGTCGCCCACGCCAAGGTGGCCGAAGCCGCCGTGGTCGGCATGCCGCACGACATCAAGGGGCAGGGCATCTATGCCTTCGTCACCACCAACGCCAACGTCGAACCGGATGAGGCGCTGCGGCGCGAGCTGGTGCAGTGGGTTCGCCATGAAATCGGTCCTATCGCCACGCCGGACGTGATCCAGTTCGCGCCGGGCCTGCCCAAGACCCGGTCGGGCAAGATCATGCGCCGCATCCTGCGCAAGATCGGCGAGAATGACGTCAGCAACCTTGGGGACACCTCGACTCTTGCCGATCCGTCGGTTGTCGATCATCTCTTGGCCAACCGTCCGCAACTGGCGACGGCCTGATTCAGGAGGCTGACGGCGGCGTGACCGACACCGTCCTAATTGCTGACGACCACCCGCTGTTCCGGCAGGCGCTGATGCTGGCCGTGCAGCGGGCGGTGCCGGACGCGCGCATCGTGGAGGCCGGAACGCTCGCCGCCGCCGCGCGCGCGGTGGAGGCGGCGGATGGCTTGCGGTTGATCTTGCTCGACCTGAAGATGCCCGGCGCGGTCGGCTATTCCGGCATCGCGCTGCTCCATGCCGAGCGGCCGGACGTGCCGATCCTGGTCGTCTCGAGCGCCGAAGGCGCGGCCGCGGCAGAGGAAGTGCGCGCGTTCGGGGCCATCGGCTTCCTGCGCAAGGACAGCGACCTCGGTGCCATCGAGGACGCGATTGCCCGCGCCATTCAGGCCCAGCCGCCCACCGCCGCGCCCGCGCCTGACGAACAGCCGATCGCCGCCATCCGCGAGACGGTGGCGGGGCTGACGCCGACCCAGCTGAAAGTGCTGCTTGCCGTTCTGGACGGCCAGCTCAACAAGCAGATCGCCCATTCGCTGGGGATGAGCGAGGCGACGGTGAAAGCGCACATGACCGCGATCATGCGCAAGCTGGACGTGCGCAATCGCACGCAGGCGGCGCTGGTGGCGCGGTCGCTAGGGCTTGACCTCAGGCACTGACAATTCGTCCAGAAAGCGCGCCAGCGCTTGCGGATCGACCGGCTTGGCCATGATCGCCACGCCCAGCGCGGCCGCGCGCGCCTTCATCGCCGCGCCGCTTTCCGCCGTCACCAGCAGCGCGGGCAGAGCGGGGCGGCGCTGGCGCACGGCAGCGATCAGGTCCAGCCCGTTCTCGCCATTGTCGAGTTGATAGTCGGCCAGCAAGACGTCCGCGCGGTCGCACAGCGCCAGACCGCCCGCGATGTCTGCCGCGCCTAGCGGATGGTGGCCCAGCCCTTCGAGCAGGGCCATGCTGGCCTCCACGATCCGCTCATCATTGTCGATGACCAGCACTGACAAGGCCCGCCCATGGCTGCCGGCCGATGGCTCGCCCTGAACAGAAACGGCCACTTCGACGCCGTCGAGCGCAGGCAGGATCAGGCTGAACCGACTACCCCGGCCAGGGTTGGACGCCACATCGACCCGCCCGCCCAGCAGCCGGGTAATCCGCTCCACCAGTGCCAGCCCCAGGCCCAGTCCCTCGACCTCGACCTGGCCGAGCCGGGTGAATTCGCCGAACACCGTGCCCAGTTGTTCCGGCGCGATCCCGACGCCGGTGTCGACGACATCGATCCGCCATTCGTCCCCGCGCCGCCGCACTCCGATCACGATGCCGCCTTCGGGTGTATAGCGCACCGCGTTGGTGACGAAGTTCTGCATGACCGAGCGCAGCAGGCCCGGATCGGTGAGCACCATGCCGGGCACCGGCCCCAGCCGCAGTTCCAGCCCCTTTTCCTCGGCCAGGGGTCGGAAACTGTCGGCCAGGTCGGTCAGGAACGCGCCCAGTTGCACCGGCTCTGGCCGGGGCGTGACGCCGCCCGCGTCGAGCTTGCTGATGTCCAGCAATGCGCGCAGCAAGTCCTCGGCGGCGACGATCGCGTTGTCGACGCGGCGCACCAGCAGACCGGCGCGGCCATCGACATCCCGGTTCAGCGCAGCGGTAAACAGCCGTGCGGCGTGGAGCGGTTGAAGCAGATCGTGGCTGGCGGCAGCCAGAAAGCGGGTCTTCTCGCGGTCGGCCTTGGCGAGGCGGCGATTGGCTTCGCTGAGCTCACGGGTGCGCTCGCTGACGCGGGTCTCCAGATCGTCCAGCGTGCGGCGCAATTCCTCGCGCACGCGGGCCTCCTCGGTGATGTCGGTAAAGCTCATCACATAGCCGCCGCCGGGCATCGGCCCGCCCACGGTCTTGATCACCCGGCCATCGTTGCGCCGCCGTTCAAAGCTGTGCTCCTGCCCGCGCCGCATGTGGCCCAGCCGCTTTTCAACGTGGTATTCGGTGTCGCCGGGGCCAAAATCCCCCCGCGCGGCATTGTGGCGGATGAGGTCCGCGACGGGGACGCCGACGCGCAGGAGATCCGGCGGATAGCGGAAGATATCCTCGTAGCGGCTGTTCCACGCGATCAGGTTCATTTCCGCGTCGACCACGCTGATTCCGGCATCGACGTTCTCGAAGGTGGAGGCCAGCAACTGCCGCGAAAAGCGCAGGCTCTGCCCGCCCTTGTCGAGCAGCTGTGTAACCTCGGCCAGGTTCATCGTTCCGCCAGCCAGCGCCGAGGCGACAAGGGAGCGGGCCGAGGATGCGCCAACCACGCTGGCAATCAGCCGCTGGGCACGCTGCGCGGCGGCGCGGCTGATGGGTTGGCCGCGCTGGACGCCGGGAAACTCCGTCTCGACCCGTTCCCGCCCGACGAAGCTGGCGGTCAGCTGGACCAGTTCGGCAAGGTCCGTCACGGGCCGTGCGGCGCGGACCAGCCGGGGCAGGGGGGCGGCGGAAACCTTGCGCGCGGCAAACGCGGCCAGCACCGCCAGATTGGCGCCCAGGCTCCAGATCACGCCGTGCACCAGCGGGCTGATGTCGCCCACGCCCAGCAGGTGCAGCGGGTCGAACGGGGTCTGTTCCAGCCACGCCAGCCAGGATTCTGGCAGGATCGGCGGCAGCGCCAGCGTATAGAGCCACAGCACCAGCCCCACACTCAGGCTGGCGCGGGCGGGTAGCGGATCGCGGCCCCGGCCATAGGCGGCCATGATCAGGTGCGGGGTGAACTGCGCCATCCCGGCAAAGGCAATAAGGCCGATCGAGGCCAGCGAATCCGTGGGCGATACCAGCAGCGCCCAGGCCAGCGCCAGAACCATGATGCCCAGCACCGATCCGCGCCGCACGGCCAGCATCCGCCGCCCGATCGCGCCAGCCTCGGCCCGCCGTGCACCGCGCATCAGGGTGGGGAAGATCAGGTCGTTCGACACCATCGTCGAGAGCGCGGTGGAATCGACAATCGCCATCGACGCCGCCGCCGCGATGCCGCCCAGCAGCGCCGCGATCATGGCCCAGCGGTATCCGGCTTCCTCCGGCAGTTGCAGGACGTAAAGGTCTGGAGAGGTCCGCCCGTCGAGCACCACGATTCCGGCCAGCGCGATGGGCAGCACCAGTAGCGCCATGACGCCAAGGTAAGCCGCCAGGCCGAACCGGGCCCGCACCAGATCATCCGGCGCGCGTGCCTCGACCAGCGCCATGTAGAACTGACGGGGCAGGGCGATGATCGCGAAGATCGAAATCAACGCGATGACCAGCGTTTCGCTGGACAGCCGCGCCGGATCGAACCGGTTCCCCAACTCCGCGAGACCGGCTTCGGTGGCCGGAGCGGCCCAGTCCAGCAGCATGAACGCCACGCCGGCAACCACTGCCAGCGCAACCAGTTTGACGACCGATTCCAGCCCGATGGCATAAAGCAGCCCTTCGCTGCGGCCCGCCAGTTCGAACCGGCGGACGCCGAACAGGATGGCAAACAGGGCCAGCAGCATGGCGGCGGCAATCATGACCCCGCTGGTGCCCGACTGGCCCGATACGACCGACAGCGCGGTGCCGATCGAGCGCAATTGCAGCGCGACATAGGGAATGGTGCCCAGCAGGGCGATGACCGTCACCAGCCGGGCAATCACCACGTCATGGCCAAAGCGGGCGGCGATGAAATCGGATACGGTGGCGGCCTGCTCTTCGGCCACGGCCTCGGCCAGACGCTGCAGAAAGCGAGGGGCCGCGATCAGCAGCAGGATCGGGGCAGCGTAGATCGGCAGGTAGTTCCAGCCATCGCGGACCGCGCTGCCGACGGCACCGTAAAACGTCCAGCTGGTGCAATAGACCCCCAGCGCCAGCGTGTAAGTGGCATGCCGCAGCCGCGTGTGCCGGTCCAGCCGCGCACCGCGCGCTTCGACCCATGCGGCCAGCACGAACAGCACCAGGATCAGCGCCAGCGCAAGCAAGGCTGCCGTCCGTAACTCCATCGCGCCCCCGCTTCCCCAAATCCGTTGCGGAGCCTAGCAATTACCGGCGGTTACGCAACCCGATGCGGGCCAGATCGAGAGTGGGCCAGGGATCGGGGCAGGTGCCCGGTTTCAGGCGTGTTCGGTAGCGCAGATTTCGCACAGTGAATGGATGATCGCGCGCACCACGGGGTCGGTCAGCCGGTAATAGCGCACTTGCGCCTCGGCCCGGATGCCGACGATGTCCTCGTCGCGCAGCATCGCAAGGTGCTGCGATACGGCCGACTGCGACAATCCGGTCAGAGCGATCAACTCGCTGACCGAAACCTCGCCCTCGTCCATCCGGCACAGCATCAGCAGCCGTTCGGGATGGCTCATGATCCGCAGGCGCGCGGCCATGCGGTTGGCATTCGACTTCAGTTCGGTGAGGTCGGCGGGGGTCATGTGTGGCTAAGCGCTCCGGTCAATTTATATTTGCTATTGCTAATATAAAGCTCAATGCATATTAGGGTTACACGATATGAGTTCGCGAGTCGAGCCCCCCGTTCCGCCGCGCTTCCCCCCAATTTCCGGTGCGGCGGAACACCTCGGCGGCGATCCCGGCCCGACACGGAGCCGGACCGGGATCGCCGTTCGATGTCAGGCAAGCGGCGCGCTGCCCAGATGGACCTGAGAACATGACCGATACCGTGCTTGAGACTGCCATTACCCAGATCGATGCCGCCCGCGCGGCCGGGCGTGTGCCGGTGATCCGGACCTTCTTCGATGAGCCGACCTTCACCGCGACCCACGTGGTGCACGATCCGGTTACCCGGCGGGCGGCGATCATCGATTCCGTGCTGGACTTCGATCAGCCGTCAGGGCGCACCAGCCATGCCTCGGCCGACGCGGTGATCGCCTATGTCCGGGCCGAGGGGCTGACAGTGGACTGGCTGCTGGAAACCCACGCCCATGCCGATCACTTGTCTGCCGCACCCTATCTGCAGGAACAGCTGGGCGGGCGGATCGCCATCGGGGCGGAAATCCGCACCGTGCAGGGCGTGTTCGGGCAGGTGTTCAACGAGCCCGCCAGTTTCGCGCGCGACGGATCGCAGTTCGATCACCTGTTCACCGATGGCGAACGCTTCGCGCTGGGCGAGATGGAGGCCATCGCGCTCCACGTGCCGGGCCACACCCCGGCCTGCCTGGCCTATGCCATCGGCGATGCGGTGTTCGTCGGCGATACGCTGTTCATGCCGGATTATGGCACCGCCCGCGCCGACTTTCCGGGCGGGGATGCGCGCACGCTGTTCCGCTCGATCCGCCGCCTGATGGAACTGCCGGCGGAGACGCGCGTGTTCCTGTGCCATGATTACAAGGCACCGGGACGCGATACGTTCGTGTGGGAAACAACTATCGGGGCGGAAGCCGCGGCCAACATCCACGTCCACACCGGCGTGGCCGAGGACGATTTCGTGATGATGCGCGAGGCGCGCGATGCCACGCTGGGAATGCCGCGCCTGATTCTGCCGTCGGTGCAGGTCAACATCCGGGCCGGGCATTTCCCGGAGCCGGAGGAGAACGGTGTGCGCTACCTCAAGCTGCCGCTGAACCTGCTGTAAGGGCATGGAACACCTGCAATACATCCTGTCTGCCCTCAGCGGCATCCTTGTCGGCTTCAGCCTGGGGCTGGTTGGCGGCGGCGGGTCGATCCTGGCGGTGCCGCTGATGGTCTATGTCGTGGGGGTCAAAAGCCCGCACGTGGCGATCGGCACCAGCGCGCTGGCCGTGGCGGCAAACGCGCTGGCCGGCCTTGCCAGCCACGCCCGCGCCCACAACGTCAACTGGCGCTGCGGCGGGGCCTATGCGCTGGCGGGTGTGCTGGGCGCGTTCGCCGGGTCGAGCGCGGGCAAGGCGTTCGACGGGCAGAAGCTCTTGTTCCTGTTCGCGCTGCTGATGGTCGTCGTCGGTGCGCTGATGTTCCGCCAGCGCGGCGATGCGGGCGTCGAAGGCGTGGTCTGCAACCGCGACAATTTCCCCAAGGTCGGCGCGTTCGGGTTCGGCACCGGGGCGCTGTCGGGCTTCTTCGGGATCGGTGGCGGCTTTCTGATCGTGCCGGGGCTGGTGCGGTCGACGTCGATGCCGGTTTACCGCGCCATTGGCACCTCGCTGGTCGCGGTCAGTGCCTTTGGCCTCACCACCGCGTTCAACTATGCCGCGTCCGGGCTGGTCGACTGGCCGGTCGCCGCCAGTTTCATCAGCGGCGGCGTGATCGGCAGCATCGCGGGCACGGCGGCATCAACCCGTCTGGCCGCGCACAAGGGCATGCTCAGCACCGTGTTCGCGGGCATGATCATGCTGGTCGCGGCCTATACGATCTACCGCAGTTGGGGCGCGCTGTTCGGCTAGGCGTTCCTCGCCATCAGCCCGCCATCGACCGGGATCGTCACCCCGGTGATATAGCTGGACGCCGGCAGGCACAGGCTGAGCGTGATGTGCGCCACTTCCTCCGGCGCGCCATAGCGGCGCAGCGCGGTGCGGCGATGGGCGAACGTGGCCTTGTCCGCGTCGGGCACATTGGCGGTCATGCCGGTGTCGATCGGGCCGGGGCAGATCGCGTTGACGGTGATCCCTTCGCGCCCCAGTTCCACCGCCAGCGCGCGGGTCAGGCCGGTGACACCCGCCTTGGCCGCGCAATAGGGGCTATCGCGCGAGGTGGCACCGAGCGCCTCGGTCGAAGCAATATTAACGATGCGCGGGCTGGTCGAGCGGCGCAAGTGGGGCAGGGCGGCGCGGATGATCCGCTGGTGCGCGGTCAGCAGCACCACCACGGCGCGGTCCCAGATCAGGTCATAGCCAGCGTCGTCGATCGGACAGAAGGCGCTGATCCCGGCGTTGTTGACCACCGCGTCCAGCCCGCCGAACGTCGCGGCGACATCGTCCACCACCTGCCGGATTGCGGCATGGTCGCTGACGTCCAGCGCCCAGGCTTTCGCGCTGTGCCGTTGCGCGGCCAGATCCGCCGCGACCTGTTCCAGCGCGGGTCCGGGCAGGTCGGTCACGGCGACGTTTGCACCTTCAGCGGCAAACACTTGCGCTGTGGCGCGGCCCATGCCGCTCGCCGCGCCCGTCACCAGCACCGTCTTGCCCGCGACCGAGCGGCTGAGGTTCAGTTCCATCATCCCATTCCTTCTCCGGCTTTTGGCCTTGTTCCTGTTTGGAGGCAATCAACCACGAACGGACGGGCAGGGGAAGGGCGCTAGTCGCTGTCGAATCCGAACGGCGCGGTATCGCGGCGGTAATCGTCGGGCAGGATCTCGCGGCCGACTGGCGGCACGGCGCGGGCGGTGCAGGCAGGGCGGTTGCACAGGCGGCAGGTGACGCCGATGGGAGTCGGCTCCGGCGCGGCCACGCTGCGGGCGTAGGCGAGTTTGGGCGCGTGTTCGGCGGCGCAGGCCAGCGCGATCGCGCGGGTCACGCTGGGCCGGTCGAACGTGCCGCCGCCAGCGCGCACGGTGCGGGCGATCGAGAAGAACCGCTGACCGTCCGGCAATTCGAGGAACTGCGTCACCACTTCGCCGGGCGTGCGGAATACCGAATGGACGCTCCACAACGGGCAGCCGCCGCCGTGCGCGGCAAAGGGAAAGCCCGCACCGTCCAGCCGCTTTGACACGTTGCCCGCCTGATCCACGCGGATGAAGAAGAACGGAATGCGCAGCATCCCCGGCTTGTTCAGCGTGGTCAGCCGGTGGGCGACCTGTTCGAAGCTGGTACCGAACTGGCGGCTGAGCGCCTCGATGTCATAGCTGCGCGCCTCCACCGCGCGGGCGAAGCGGTCATAGGGCATCAGGATTGCCGCCGCGCCGTAAGAGGCCAGCGCGCGGCGGACCAGGCTGGTCGCGGTGGGGCTGGCGAAGTCCTCGGCCCGGACGATGGCGGCGATCTCCTTGCGCAGCGACGTATAGGCGATGTGCGTGGCGATCTGGAACGCGCGGCTGGCGGCATCGAGCGTATCGTCGATCAGCAGCTGTTCGTTGTGCCGGTCATAGCGGCGCAGTGCGTCCATCATCACGTCCGGCGGCAGGAATCGCACGCGCACGCCGGTGGTGGCGCGCAGCCATTCCGCCGCGCTGCCGGCCTTGGCGATCTCGGCGGCAATTTCCTCCGCGCGGGTGTCGATGCTGTGGAAGTAGTTGCGCTGGCTGGCGACGAACCGGCGTGCTTCCGCCACCGGATCGGACGCGCCGGGCGCATCGCGCTGTTCGGCCAGCGCGCGCTGTTCCTTGGTATAGGCGCCATGCAGCCGCAGCAGCGCCTCGCTTACGCCCGGAAAGCTGGAGGCGAGGTCCGCGATTTCCAGCGCGGGCAGGTCGATATCGGCAAAGATCGGGTCGCGCAGCACATCGGACAGGCGGCGGGCGTAATCGTCGCTGTCCTCGCCCGCGAACTCGGCGAGATCGAACTTGTAGCTCTTGGCGAGGCGCAGCAGCAGGTCCGCGGTCAGCGGGCGCTGGTTGCGCTCCAGCAGGGCGACATAGCTGGGGGAAATGCCCAGGTCGCCCGCCATCGCCTGCTGGGTCAGCCCCAGCTCACGGCGCAGGCGCTTCAGGCGCGGGCCAAGGTAAAGGGGGCGGGATTCGGCCATGCGGGCCATTCTGTCATCTCTGCACAACTTTACAAGGAAAAGTTGTAAAGCCTTACAGGCTGACTCCGTCCGGCCTTCCGGGGTGCGGCGCGGCGCGGCATTGGGCGTCTCACAGACCGTGCCCCGCCGAGGGGCGAAAGCCAAGGGACCGTGCAATGACCTATCAGCAGACCATCACCGAAGCGGGGCAGGAAATCGGCCGTTTCCAGCAGACCTGGAACGGGATCGAAGCTGAATCCGTGGCCCGCATGCGGCTTCAGAACCGGTTCAAGACCGGGCTGGACATTGCCCGCTATACCGCGAAGATCATGCGCCAGGACATGGCCGCCTATGATGCGGATCCGGCCAACTACACGCAGTCGCTGGGCTGCTGGCACGGGTTCATCGGCCAGCAGAAGATGATTTCCATCAAGAAGCACTTCGGCACCACCAAGGGCCGTTACCTCTACCTGTCGGGCTGGATGGTCGCCGCGCTGCGCAGCGAATTCGGTCCGCTGCCCGACCAGTCGATGCACGAAAAGACCACCGTGCCGATGCTGATCGAGGAACTCTACACCTTCCTGCGCCAGGCCGATGCCCGTGAACTGGGCATGCTGTTCCGCGATCTCGATGCCGCCCGTGCCGCCGGGGACGAGGTCAAGGCCAAGCAGGTCCAGCAGGCGATCGACGGTCACCAGACCCACATCGTTCCAATCATTGCCGACATCGATGCCGGCTTCGGCAATGCGGAAGCGACCTATCTGCTCTCGAAGAAGATGATCGAAGCCGGGGCCTGCTGCATCCAGATCGAAAACCAGGTGTCGGACGAAAAGCAGTGCGGCCACCAGGACGGCAAGGTTACCGTCCCGCATGAGGACTTCCTGGCGAAGATCCGCGCGGTCCGTTACGCCTTCATGGAGCTGGGCGTTGAAGACGGCGTCATCGTTGCCCGCACGGACTCGCTGGGGGCCGGCCTGACCAAGCAGATCGCCTTCACCCGCGAGGCTGGCGACATTGGCGACCAGTACAACAGCTTCCTCGATTGCGACGAAGTCGATCCGGCCAATGTCGGGCATGGCGACGTCCTGATCAGCCGCGACGGCAAGCTGATGCGTCCCAAGCGCCTGCCCAGCAATCTCTACCAGTTCCGCGCCGGAACCGGTGAGGACCGCTGCGTGCTGGACTGCATCACGTCCTTGCAGAACGGTGCGGACCTGCTGTGGATCGAAACCGAAAAGCCGCACATCGGCCAGATCGGCGGGATGGTCAGCCGGATCCGCGAAGTGATCCCGAATGCCAAGCTGGTCTACAACAACTCGCCCAGCTTCAACTGGACGCTGAACTTCCGCCAGCAGGTGTTCGATGCCTGGACCGCCGAAGGCCGTGACATGAGCGGCTATGACCGGGCCAAGCTGATGAGCGTGGACTACGACGGCAGCGAACTGTCGAACGAGGCGGACGAGCGCATCCGCACCTTCCAGCGCGATGCGGCGGCGCAGGCCGGGATCTTCCACCACCTGATCACCCTGCCGACCTATCACACGGCCGCGCTCAGCACGGATAACCTGGCCAAGGAATACTTCGGCGATCAGGGCATGCTGGGCTACGTCAAGAACGTCCAGCGTCAGGAAATCCGCCAGGGCATCGCCTGCGTGAAGCACCAGAACATGTCGGGCAGCGACATTGGCGACGACCACAAGGAATACTTCGCCGGTGAAGCCGCGCTCAAGGCCGGTGGCGCCGCCAACACGATGAACCAATTCGCAGCATAAAGCCGCGCACCAGATCCTGGGGAGGATGCATTGGCCCGTCACGCTTTCGGCGTGGCGGGCCTTTCGCGTCAGGGCTGCCGGGGCGGCGTGACAGGACGCATCAGCAGGACCAGCGGGATGGCTGCCAGCGTCACCCACATCATCGCGTAGAAATCGTTGATATAGGCAATCATCATCGCCTGCCGGGTGACTTCCCCGTCGATCATGCGCAGCACGGCATCGCCCAGCGCCTGGAACCGGTCGATCGTGGTCACGTCGATGGCCTCGGTGAATGATCCGTCCACGTTTGCGGCAAGGTCTGCGTGGCTGACCTGCACGCTGCGTGCGAACAGCGTGGTGCAGACCGAGATCCCCACCGACGCCCCCAGCGAGCGGGTCAGGTTGAGCAGGCTGGCGCCTTCGGTCCGCAGCGTGGGCGGCAGGGTGGCGAACGCCGCGTTGTTCAGCGGGATGAACACCAGCCCCATGCCCAGGCCCTGGATCAGGCCGGTGATGATGATGTGTCCGTTATCGACGTCCAGCGACCAGCCGGACATCATCCATAGTGAAACGCCGGCCAGCAGGAACCCCAGCATGACGATGGGGCGCGCATCGACGCCCCGCCGCACCAGCCAGCCCGACACCTGCATCGAAACCAGCGTGCCGACCCCGCGCGGCATCAGCGCCCAGCCGGTATCGATCACCGAATAGCCGAACAGGTGCTGCATCATCGGTGGCAGCAGCGCGATGGAAGCCATCATCACCAGCCCGACGACGACCATCAGCAGCAGCGAGATCGCGAAATTGGGATTGGCGAACAGCTCGCGGCGGAACAGCGGATCGGGCGTGCTGGTCAGGTGCAGCACGCCGACCCAGGCGGCGGAAACGGTGACGGCGGTGTAAATCCAGATCTCGACCGATTCGAACCAGTCGACATGGTTGCCGCGGTCCAGCATCAGTTGCAGCGATCCCAGCGCCAGCGCGACCAGCCCGAACCCGATGAGGTCAAAGCGCCGCTCGCTTTTCGCGCGGTCCGGCAGTTCGGCGATCAGGATCACCAGCGAGACAATCCCCAGCGGCAGGTTGACGTAGAATACCCAGCGCCAGTTCCATTCCTCGGTCAGCCAGCCGCCCAGGATCGGCCCCAGGATCGGACCGATCATCACGCTCATCCCCCACAGCGACATCATCTGCGGCTGGCGCGAAGGCTTGGTGCTGTCGATCATCGCGGCCTGGCTCAGCGGGCTGATAAACGATCCGGTAATCCCCTGCATCGCGCGGAAAATCACCATGCTGGTCATGTTCTGGGCCATGCCGCACAGCATCGATGACAGGATGAAGCCCGCAACCGACCAGATGAACAGGCGCCGCGTGCCGACCCGTTCCGCCAGCCAGCCGGTGATCGGCATCGCGACGGCAGCTGCGACGATATAGCTCGTCAGCACCCAGTTGATCGTATCCGCATTCGCGCCGAGCGAAGTCTGCATATGCGGCACGGCAACATTGGCGATGGTGGAATCGAGGATCTGCAGCAGCGCCGCGATCATCACGCCCAGCATCAGCAGGCCGTGGTTGCGGACCGGATAGAGCGGAACGTCCTGTTCCGGTGCGAGCAGGGCAGGGGCGCTGGCCATGGGCGCGGGATCAGCGCTTGGCCGGCTCGTCGGTAAAGACCTTCACCTTGGCGGACAGTCCGGCCAGCAACTGGCGCGGGCTGGCATCGTCAAGCTCGATCCGCACCGGCACGCGCTGGGTCACCTTCACCCAGTTGCCGGTCGCGTTCTGCGCGGGCAGCATCGAGAATTCGCTGCCGGTGCCGGCGCCAATCGAGCCGACATGGCCCTTCAGCGTCACGCCGGGATAGGCATCGAAGCGCACTTCGGCGCGCTGGCCGGGGCGCATGTGGTCAAGGTCGGTTTCCTTGAAGTTGGCTTCGACATAGCCGCCCTGGCTGGCCACGATGGTCACCACAGGCAACCCCGAAATCGCCTGCTGCCCGATCAGCAGGCGGCTGGTCTGCGACAGGCGGCCGGCGATGGGCGCACGCACGGCGGTGCGGCGCAGGTTGAGCTCCGCTTCCGCCCGTTGCGCGCGGGCCTGCGCGACTTGCGGATTGACGCCGGGCACTTGCGCGCCCGTGGCGAGCCGGGCCGAAGCCTCGCGCGCCTTGGCCTGCGCCAGGTTCAGTTGCTCCTGCGCTTGCTGCACGGCATGCTGCGCAGCATCGAAAGCGGCCTTGGTGGTAAATCCGCGCTGCATCAGGGCTTGCTGGCGTACGAAGTTGGACTGGGCAAAGGCCACGCTTTCGCGCGCGGCGGCAATGTCGGCGCCGGAGAGCTCACTGGCGTTGGACAGGGCGACAACGTTGGCCTGCGCGGCGGCAATCGCCGCATCGGCCTGGGCGATCTGCAACTGATAGGGTTCCGGATCGATCCGGAACAGCAGGTCGCCCGCCTTGACCACCTGGTTGTCGCCGACCGCGACTTCCACGATCCGGCCGTTGATCTCGGAACTTACGGACACCTTGTCCTGCTTGACGTAGGCATTGTCGGTCGAAACCTGGCCCTGCAGGCTGTACCAGTAGTATCCGCCGCCAATCAGGATCAGCACCGGGACCGACAGCATCGCCAGCAACCGCCCGAACTGGCGCTTGGGCGGCTGGTGATCGGTTCCGGCAGCAGCGGACGGCCGGGTTTCGGGGAAGACGGGATCTGCTTCAGCCATTGGCACTGGTCCGATAGGCGGGGGCGGGATTGCCCCCCAGGTTCATTCGCACGCGCTCAAGCGCATCGGCGAGCAAGGAGCGTTGATTGGCATCAAGCCCGGCCTGCATGTCATCATTCAATTGCTCTACGCATTCGCGCAGACGTTCGATCATCGGGCGGCTGCGCTCGGTCAGGTGGACTTGCCAGGCGCGCCGGTCGGCCGGATCGCGCCGGCGTTCCAGCAGGCCGGCTTCTTCCATGCGGTCGACCATGCGGCACAGGGTGATCGGCTCCACGTCCAGCCGCTCGGCATAATAGCCCTGGTTCTCGCCCTCGGTCACCGACAGCACCAGCAGCAGGCGGGCCTGTGGTCCGGTCACGCCCAGTGTGCGCACCCGGTTGTCGAACGCGCGGCGCAGCAGGCGCGAGCTGTCGCTGATGAGGTAGGTCGTGGGCATGTCCATGCCCGCGCTTTTAATAAGCAGGCTTAGAATGTCCAGACTTAATGTGATGGTGTAGTGCTTGGCCGGAGCGGCGGACTTGCACTTTTCGGACAATGCGCCAAACTTCGGCCATGGCGCACAGATCGCAGTCGATTGCCGAATTCGCCCTCTATGGCGAAGCTGCGCGGACAATTGCGCCGGAGTTCGTGCACGTTGAGCCGATCTCGGATCGTTCCAGCCTGTACGAATGGACCATTTCGCCCCATTCGCACCCCGGCATTTTCCAGCTGCTGTTGGTCACGGAAGGGCAGGGGGCGCTGGCGGATGGGGTGGGGGAGACCCGGTTGGAGCCGGGGCAGCTGGCGCTCGTGCCGGGCGGAGTCGTTCACGCCTTCCGGTTCGCGCCGCAGACGCAGGGCTGGGTGCTGTCGGTGGCGGATGCCCTGCTCGACGATCCGCGCCTCGCCGGGTTCGGGGTTGCGGCGCTGGTCCGGGGCGGGCAGGCGCTGTGCCTGCCGGTTGACGCGCTCGTCGCGGGCCTGATGGCGGCGTTGCACATGCGGCAGGGACGCCCCGATGCCGCCACGCTGGCCGCATTGGCCCTGATCCTGGCCATGGTGGACGAAGCCGCGGCCGCACAGGCGGCGGCCGCGCACGGGCCGGTGGACCGGCGCATCCTGCTGGTGCGGCGCTTCACCGCGCTGGTCGAGGCGCGGTTCCGGGAACATTGGGCGGTGGCGCGCTATGCGGCCGAACTGGGAACCACGCCGCAGACGCTGACGCGGGCCTGCCGCCATGTTACCGGCAAGTCACCGGGCGACATCGCGCTGGACCGCCTCCTGCGCGAAGCCATGCGCGCGCTGACCTTTACCGCCGCTGGCGTTGCCCAGGTCGCGGACGACCTGGGCTTTGCCGATCCGGCCTATTTCTCGCGCTTCTTCAAGGGGCGGGCCGGGGTGGAACCGTCGCGGTTCCGGCGGGAGCGCGGCTGGTTCAGGCAAACGCCCACAGGTTGAGCGGATCGCCCGCACCAATCGTGCCGGCCGCGCCGACAGGGTCGCCGTCGCTGGCCGTGAGCCGCGCCAGAGTTGCCTCGTCGCTGCCCGGCACATGCCCCAGCGTGCGCTTGCCATCCGGCGTGCGGGCGACGACCACGCCCGACCGGGGCTGCCCGTCGCGGCCATAGAACACCGTGTAGGTTTCCAGCGTCGCCGGTCCGGCATAGTCCCGGTCCTGCGCCGGAATGGCCCCGCGCAGGGCATCGGCTTCGGCCTGGAAATCATAACTGCGCGGGAAACTGGCAGCGGCGATCGGCTGGCTCGATACCGCGATGGTGTGGTTGTGGGTGGCAAAGCCGCCATTGGCAAACAGCAGCCCGGTGCCGCCCCGGGCGCGCAGCTGATCGACCATGCTGGCAATCGCGTGGCTCATGTAGTTGCCGATCGGTCCGCCGCCAAAGGTCAGCCCGCCAAACACGGTTGCGGGCTTGTCGAGCGGCCAGTCAATGATCCGCCGCGCCAGCTTGGGAATGCAGGGAAAGCAGCTGTAGAGCTCCACCGTATCGAGATCGGCCGGCGTGAGCGCGTTGAGGTCCAGCGTGCGGCGGATCGAGACTTCCATGCTGGCGCTGTGGTCATATGTGTCGCGCTCAAGCCAGCTGTCATGCTCATGCGCGGCTGCGCCGTTGCCAACATAGATCCATTTGGCCTCTGGAATGCCGCGCCGCCGCGCCTCGCCCACGCTGGTGACGATAAACGCCGCGCCCTGGTTCACCGCCGCATTGGCCACCTGCAGCTTGGTATAGGGAAAGGCGATAGGCCGGTTGCTGTCGGATGGCGTCACGATCTCTGCCGCGCTGACCGGCTTGCGGATCCAGGCGTTCTCGTTCGCGGCGGCCACTTCGCTGAACCTGCTCCAGATTGCGCCGCTTTCAGCCTGCGCCTCGGCCAGCGTCTGCCCCAGGCTGTGGCGCAGGGCGTTCTCATAGAGCGGATAGACATCGACCGGCGCGACCAGCCCGTAGCTTTGCGCATAGCCCAGCATCTTGCGGTGTGCGGCCTGGCGCAGGGCATCGGGCTTTTGCCCGTCCGCCGCTGCCGCCGCCGCCCGCGCCCCGGCGGTGCGCAGAGCTTCGGCTCCGGCGATGATCGCAATCCGGGTTTCGCCAGCGCCGATCCGGTTGGCGGCCTCGTTCAGCAGCATGACCGGACTGTCGCCATTGGGGCCGTGGCTCTGGAACATCACGGCCGGGCTTGCGCCTAGCCGCGCGGCCAGCGGTTCGCAGGCATTGGCGATGGCCGGGAACGCAATTTGCTGCACCACGCCCAGGTAATCGGCATCGCCCAGCAGGTCGGCGCCAGCGTCGGCCTGGGCCTTTTCCAGCGCGGCGGCCATCAGCTCTACCGGGTCCATTCCGTCCAGCAGGTTTGCCGGTCGATCATTGATCTGACCCACGCCGACAATCACCGGCAGCCGTTCATCCAGCATCGCATTGCTCTCCCTTGCGTTCCGACTCAACGTAGCGCATTGCCAAATTTAATCGAGCGATTAAACCGGGAATCGGAATAGGGAGAGAATCGCCCATGTCGATATTGTATGACGAAGGCCAGCAAGCCATCGCGACCGAATCGCGGCGCGTGCTGGATGCGCGGGTCGGGAAAGACCGCCTGCTGAAGTTGCTGGAACAGGTTGGCGAATACGACAAGCCGTTCTGGGATACGGCGGTGGAGCAGGGCTGGACCGCGCTCGCCATTCCCGAAGAACATGGCGGGCTTGGGCTGGGTCTGGTCGAGCTGGGCCTCGTCGCCCAGGCAACCGGCGCGGCGACGGCTGGCGCGCCGTTCCTGACCATCGGTTATGGCGCATCGCAGGCGCTGATCGGTTCGGGCAATGCCGAACTGCAGGCCGCATGGCTGCCCCGACTGGCGGCTGGCGAAGCCCTGGCGACCGTGGCTTTTGCCGAAGGCGCCGCTCCGCTGCCGCCGCTGCCGACCACCACGTTCGCCGGTGGCAAGCTGTCGGGCGCGAAGGAAGGCGTGCCGGGCGCGCTCAAGGCCGATGTCGCCGTGGTCTGGGCCACGCATGATGGCAAGCCCGCGATGGTTCTTGCCGAACTGAAAGACGCCGCGCGCACGCCGGTCGACAGCTATGACAATTCGCGGCTCTATGCCGACCTGGCCTTTGCCGGAACGCCCGCCACGCTGCTGGCCGAAGGCGATGCCGCGCTGGCTCTGGCACGCGATGTGCTGGCGCGGATGGCGGTTGTCACCGCGCACGAGCAGGTCGGCGGGGCCGAGGCGCTGCTCTACATTGCCCGTGACTATGCGGTTACGCGCCGGGCCTTCGGGCAGCTGATCGGCGCGTTCCAGTCGATCAAGCACCGCATCGCGGAAATGTATGGCCTGGTGGAAATCGCCCGCGCCAACTGCATCCACGCCGCGGCGCGCGAAGGGCAGGATGATTTCCTGATCGCCGCCGCCGACGCGCGGATTTCCGCGACCGAAGCCTATGATACCAACGCTCGCGACTGCATCCAGATCCATGGCGGCATCGGGGTGACATGGGAACAGGGGCTGCACCTGCACATGCGCCGGGCGCGCAGCCTGGCCGTGGAAACGGGCAATCTGTATTTCTGGGAAGACCTGCTGGTCGAACAGCTGACGGGAGTGGCGGCATGACCGATCTGGTAGCCTACCGGGCCAAGGCGCGCGCCTGGCTGGAGAGCATGAACCCCAAGTATGGCCGCGACGCGCGCCGGGGCATGACGGTTGAGGAAGAACTGGCGCTGGGGCGTGAATTCCAGGCGCTGAAGTATGAAGCGGGCTATGCCGGCATCAACTGGCCCAAGGCCATGGGCGGTCAGGGCCTCGGCCACCTCGAAAAGATCACCTACGATTCGGAAGAAATGCAGTTCGGCATGCCGACGGTGTTCTTCGGAATCTCGCTGGGGATGCCGGTGCCGATCCTGATGCGCTTCGGGCTGGGCGCGAACAACGAACATGCCGCCTGGGTCAAGGAACGCGTGGTCAAGGCGCTGCGCGGCGAGGAGATCTGGTGCCAGCTGTTCTCCGAACCGGCGGGCGGTTCTGACCTTGCCGGCCTGCGCACCCGCGCCGAGCCGGACGGCAACGGCTGGAAGATGAACGGGCAGAAGGTCTGGACCAGCTGGGCGCAGTATTGCGACTATGGCGTGATCGTGGTCCGCACGGACCCGACCGTCGAAAAGCACAAGGGCCTGACCTATTTCTGGGTCGACATGAAGGCCAAGGGCGTCGAAGTGCGCCCGATCAAGCTGGCGGGCGGCGACAGCCACGTCAACGAAGTATTCTTCGACGATGTTCGCCTGGAAGATTCCCAGCGCATGAGCCCGGTTGGCGGCGGCTTTGGCGTGGCGCTGACCACGCTGATGATTGAACGCTACATCGCGACCGACAGCGGCGGGTTTGGTCCGCACCTCGACGTGTTCACCGATCTGGTGAAGGGGCTCGACATCAACGGGCGTCCGGCGCTGGCCGATGGCCGCGTCCGTTCGGCCATTGCCCGCAACCACGCCATGCGCGGCGGGCTGGATTCGATCACCAAGCGCGCGTTCCAGATGATGCAGGCCGGGATGGAGCCGGGGCCGGAAGGTTCGCTGCAAAAGCTGGTCGCGGTGCGCAGCCGTCAGAAGCTGTCGGAGCTGGCGATGGACCTGCAGGGCAATCTCTCGCTGCACTTCGATCCGCACGCCTACGTCAAGGAAGACTGGGGTGCGAGCTGGCTGAACGCTCCGACGGGCCGCATCGCGGGCGGGTCGGACGAAGTGCTGCTGAACACCATTGCCGAACGCATCCTCGGCCTGCCGCAGGATCACCGGCCGGACAAGGGCGTGCCGTTCAACCAGATTCCGGCCTGAGGAGGGGGAACCAATGGCTATCAAGACCAGGATTACCGAGCTGCTGGGGATCGAGCATCCCATCGTGCAGGGCGGGATGCAGTGGGTGGGGACCGCCGAAATGGCCTCCGCCGTGTCCAACGCGGGCGGGCTGGGGATCATCACCGGCCTGACCCAGCCGAGCGCCCAGGCGCTGCGTGACGAGATCGAGCGGTGCAAGGGCATGACGTCTAAACCGTTCGGCGTGAACATGACCGTGTTCCCGACGATCAACCCGCCCGATTACAAGGCCTATACCCAGGCGATCATCGACAGCGGCGTGAAGGTGGTGGAAACCGCCGGCACCCCGGCGGTGCGCGAGCTCTGGGAGATGATGAAGCCGCATGGCATCAAGATCCTGCACAAGTGCACCGCGGTGCGTCACGCGCTGTCGGCGGAAAAGGCGGGCGTGGACGTTATCAGCATCGATGGGTTCGAATGCGCCGGTCACCCCGGTGAGGACGACATTCCCGGCCTGATCCTGATCCCGGCTGCGGCCGACAAGGTCAGGATCCCGCTGCTCGCCTCTGGCGGGTTCGGGGACGGGCGCGGTCTGGCGGCGGCGCTGGCGCTGGGGGCCGAAGGCATCAACATGGGCACCCGGTTCTGCGCAACGGTCGAAGCGCCGATCCACCAGAACTTCAAGCAGGCGATGGTGGACAATGACGAGCGTTCCACCGCGCTGATCTTCCGTACGTTCCGCAACACCGCGCGCGTGGCGAAGAACAATATCGCGCAGGCGGTTGTCGCGGCCGAGGCCGAGGGCAAGCCGTTCGAGGAAGTCGCCCACCTGGTCAAGGGCGTGCGCGGCAAGGAAGGGCTGGATTCGGGCGATACCGAACACGGCATCTGGACGGCCGGCATGATCCAGGGCCTGATCCATGACATCCCAACCTGCCAGGACCTTGTGAGCCGCATCGTCGCCGATGCCGAAACGATCATCCGGGGCCGCATGGCCAGCATGCTGGCCTGACCCCGACCGCTAAAGGAGAACACCAATGGCCGAAGCCTATATCATCGACGCCTGCCGCACCCCGCGCGGCGTTGGCAAGCCCGGCAAGGGCGCGCTTTCGCACCTGCACCCGCAGCACCTTGCCGCCACCGTGCTCAAGGCGATCCGCGATCGCAACAACCTCGACACCGCGACCGTGGACGACATCGTCTGGTCGACCAGCACCCAGAAGGGCAAGCAGGGCGGCGACCTTGGCCGCATGGCCGCGCTGGCTGCGGGCTATGACATCAAGGCGTCGGGCACCACGCTCGACCGGTTCTGCGGCGGCGGGATCAGCTCGGTCAACTTTGCGGCTGCGTCGGTCATGTCGGGCATGGAAGACTGCGTCATCGCCGGCGGGACCGAGATGATGAGCTATACCCAGACCATCGGCGCCGAGGAAGCCAACGCGGGCATCAAGCCGCTGGGCATGGGTTCGGGCAACATGGCGCTCGACGCGATCCATCCCCAGTCGCACCAGGGCGTGTGCGGCGATGCGATCGCCGCGCGTGAGGGGATTGACCGTCAGGCGCTCGATGCGCTGGCGCTGGTCAGCCAGGAACGGGCCGACCGCGCGATCCGCGAAGGCCGCTTCGACCGCTCGCTCGTCACCGTTTACAACGAGGACGGCAGCGTGGCGCTGGACCGCGAGGAATTCCCGCGTCCGGAAACCACCATGGAAGGCCTCTCGGCGCTCAAGGCCAGCTTTGATGGCCTCGCCAACTTCGACCTCGGCGGCGGCGTGACCTTCAAGAAGCAGATCCAGCGCGTCTATCCGGAACTGGACTGGCAGGGCGTGCACCATGCCGGCAACAGCTCTGGCGTGGTCGATGGCGCGGCTGCCGTGCTGATCACCAGCAAGGAATACGCCGAGAAGCACGGCCTGAAGCCGCGCGGCCGGATCGTGGCCTATGCCAACCAGGGCGATTGCCCGACCCTGATGCTCAACGCCCCGGTTCCGGCGGCGAAGAAGGTGCTCGAAAAGGCCGGCCTTAAGAAGGACGACATCGATCACTGGGAAATCAACGAGGCCTTCGCGGTCGTCGCGGAAAAGTTCATCCGCGATCTCGATCTCGATCGCACCAAGGTAAACCCCAACGGCGGCGCGATGGCGCTGGGCCACCCGATCGGCGCGACCGGTTCGATCCTGATCGGCACCGCGCTGGACGAGCTGGAGCGGACCGGGGGCCGTTATGGCCTGATCACGATGTGCGCGGCGGGCGGCATGGCCCCGGCCCTGATCATCGAACGGATCTGATCCACGCCGCGATGTCCGGACCACGGTCCGGGCGCAAGAATGCCCCTCCCCCTCGCGGGGAGGGGTTTTCGTTTGTTGCGTGTGGATGGCCGAAAATGTAGCGCTGCACCCTTGTCGGCGCGCGGTGCGCAGCCTAGGCGATTGGCACCGGACGAGGGGTTCAAGCGATGCATTATGATGTTCTGATTGTCGGCGCGGGGCAGGGCGGGGCCGGGGCCGCGATCCAGCTGCGCCAGCAGGGGTTCGAGGGTTCGGTCGGGATGATCGGCCGCGAACACGAACCGCCCTATGAACGCCCCCCGCTGTCCAAGGAATACATGCTTGGCGACAAGACGTTCGACCGGCTCTACATCCGCCAGCCCGATTTCTGGGAAGGCAAGGGCATCGACCTGGTGCTGGGCGTGGAAGTGACCGCCATCGATCCGGCGGCAAAGGCCGTCACCCTGTCGGACGGGCGAACCTGCACTTACGGCAGCGCGATCTGGGCGACGGGCGGCGATCCGCGCCAGCTGACCATTCCCGGCGCGCAACTGCCCGGCGTCCACGGGGTGCGCACCCGCGAAGACGCCGATGCGATCCTAGCTGAACTGGGCGCTGTGTCGCGCGTGGTCGTGATCGGCGGCGGCTACATCGGCCTTGAAGCGGCCGCCGTGCTGCGCAAGCTGGGCAAGGACGTGACCCTGCTGGAAGTGCTGCCGCGTGTGCTGGCCCGCGTGGCGGGGCCGCAGCTGTCCGAGTTCTACGAAGCCGAACACCGGGCCCACGGTGTGGACCTGCGCACCGAAACCGGAGTTGATGAAATTCTGGGCGACACCCGGGTGACCGGCGTGAAGCTGGCCGACGGCAGCGTGATCGAATGCCAGCTGGTGATCGTCGGCATCGGCATCATCCCGGCGGTCGGGCCGCTGCTGGCGGCTGGCGCGGCGGGTGGCAACGGCGTGGACGTGGACGAATTCTGCCGTACCAGCCTGCCGGATGTCTATGCCATCGGTGATTGCGCGGCCCACGCCAACGGCTTTGCCGGTGGCGCCGTGATCCGCCTGGAATCGGTCCAGAATGCCAACGATCAGGCCGCGACCGCGGTGAAGTCGATCCTGGGCAATCCGCAGGCTTATGCCGCGACGCCGTGGTTCTGGTCGAACCAGTATGACCTGAAGCTGCAGACGGTCGGTCTGTCCGGCGGCCATGACGCGACCGTGCTGCGCGGCGATCCGGCGGCGCGCAGCTTCTCGGTGCTGTACCTCAAGCAGGGCAGGCTGATCGCCATCGATGCGGTCAACGCGATGAAGGACTATGTCCAGGCCCGCAAGCTGGTGGAAGAAGGCGCGGTGATCGCGCCGGAGGACCTGGCGGATGCCTCGCGCCCGCTGAAGGAGCTGCCGCGCGCCTAATCCTCTGTCCGCTGATAGGCGGGGAGGTGGATCCCAAAGCGGATCGCCGCCCCGCGCAGCGCAAACCCGGCCAGTGCAGCCGCGCTCCACGCGATTTCGCGCGGCAGGTCCAGCAGATCACCCGCCGCGCAGAGCCCGGCGCTGAGGGCGGCGGCGGTCACGTAAAGTTCCGGCCGCATCAGGATCGATGGGCGCCCGGCCAGCACGTCGCGGATGATCCCGCCGACACAGCCGGTAATGATCCCCATCAGCACGGCGGGGACCGGTGCGACCCCCAGCGCTAGGGACTTCGCAGTTCCCAGCACGGCATAGGCGGCAAGGCCGGCGGCATCCGCCCACTCCAGCAATTGGCCTTCCCACCACTTGCGCGGCGTGAACCACGCCACCAGCGCGACGGTCAGGCAGACCGGGGCCACCCACGGATCGCGTACCCAGAACACCGGCGCGCCGATCAGCAGGTCGCGCACGGAACCGCCGCCAACCCCGGTAATCAGCGCGAAAAAGGCCATCGTCACGAACGTCTGCCGCAGCCGCGCGGCGAGCAGCGCCCCGGTCAGCGCGAACACCGCAGTGCCCAGGAGGTCGAGCGGGGCGGGGATGATCGGGATCATGATCGCGGAGCCCGCCGTCGCCGGAACAACAGGGCGGAGCCCAGCAGCACGCCCAGCAACGCCAGCGCCGCGCTGGCGATCAGCAGCGGGTGGCTGGTATCCTCGCGCTCCACCGGGTCCATGATGTGCAGGCCCCACATGAAATCGAACGCCCGCCACCAACGGGTGCGCACCGCTTCGATCTCGCCCGTGGCACGCCCGACATAGACGCGGGTCTGATCGTCCAGCGTCACCTGCCAGACCGGCATTGGCCTGCGGAAATCGAATGGCACGGCGTTCGCGGGATAGAACCGCACCGCCGCAACCCGATCGCCGCCCTTGATCGCGTGGGCGACCGCGCGGCGGGCCTCGGCTTCATCGACAGGGGGCAGGGGGACATTGCCGTCCGACAGGTCGATCCGGGTGACCGTGCCATCCATCGCGGTTGCCAGCAGGATCGACTTGCCCCGCTGGTTGAGCAGTTGCCCCTCGCGCAGCAGGAGCGCGCCAGTCTGCCCGCCGGACAGGGTAATGCGCACGGGCTGCGGCGGGTGATCACGGTGCAGCGTGGTGCCGCGCACCTCCTCGATCGGACGAAGCACCATCAGCAGGCCGCTGGCCGTCCACAGCAGCAGTGGAATGGCGATCAGCCAACCCAGCCAGATGTGCCAACGGGCGAAGTGCCGCATGATCCTGCTGATCTTCATGCCGCAGTCTTAGCCCCCGGCGCCGCGTGCGGCAAATCAGTCCTCGATCAGGTCCTGCAGCTTGCTCATCAGGGCCTGGATGCGGGTCGCGGCCTCGGTAAACGTGGCCACATCTTCGCGGTTGTTGTTGCCGCGCGCTTCCTTCGCGGCTTCGGCATAGCCTTCCAGATCGACTTCCAGCGCATCGACGATCATTTCGATTTCGTCGCTGGTCAGCTTGACGGCAATGGTCTTGGCCACGGGCTTGGTCCTTGCAAAATGGAATTGGGGGTAAAGTGATCGGGGCCACCCGACCGTGCCGGATGGCCCCGAATATACAGGCTTGGCGTTGGCCGCCGATCAGATGGGCAATGGCCTAGATATGAATCGGCTTGCCCTGCACGGCCATCGCGGCTTCCTTCACGGCTTCCGAATGGGTCGGGTGCGCGTGGCAGGTATAGGCGATGTCTTCGCTCGTCGCGCCGAATTCCATCGCCTGCGCAACTTGCGCGACCATGGTTCCGGCAACGCTGGCCACCATCCAGGCACCCAGCACCTTGTCGGTCTTGGCATCGGCAATGACCTTCACGAAGCCGTCCGGTTCGCCATTGGTCTTGGCGCGGCTGTTGGCCATCATCGGGAACTTGCCGACCTTGATCTCAAGGCCCGCGTCCTTCGCCGCTTCCTCGGTCAGGCCAACGCCCGCGAATTCCGGCATGGTATAGACCACGCCCGGAATGACCGCGTGATTGACGATGCCCGTCAGCCCGGCGATGTTCTCGGCCACGGCAATGCCTTCGTCTTCGGCCTTGTGGGCCAGCATCGGCCCCGGGATCACGTCACCGATGGCCCAGATGCCGTCCACCTTGGTGGCGAAATCGTGGTCGGTTTCGATCTGGCCGCGCGCGTTGACTTCAAGGCCGATATTCTCAAGCCCCAGACCGGCAGTGTTCGGGCGGCGGCCAATGGCCACCAGCACGCAGTCGGCCTCGATCGTCTCGGCCGCGCCGCCAGCGGACGGCTCGACCGTCAGCGTGGCCTGCTTGCCCTTGACCGTCACGCCCGTGACCTTCGTCGACAGCCGCAGTTCCATGCCCTGCTTCTTGAAGATCTTGCCGGCTTCCTTGCGGATGTCGCCGTCCATGCCCGGCAGCAGCTGGTCGAGGAACTCGACCACCGTGACCTTGGCACCCAGGCGCCGCCAGACCGAGCCGAGTTCCAGCCCGATCACGCCGCCGCCAATCACCACCAGGTGGTCCGGCACGCGGTCCAGCGCCAGCGCGCCGGTGGAATCGACGATCACGCCCTTGTCATTGTCCACTTCCACGCCCGGCAGCGGGGTGACCGACGAACCGGTGGCGATCACGATGTCGCGCGCGGTGTAGGTCTTGCCCGCAACCTCGACGGTGCTGGAATCCTTGAAGGTGGCATAGCCCTTGATCCAGTCGACCTTGTTCTTCTTGAACAGGTACTCGATCCCGCCGGTCAGGCCCTTCACCGATGCGGCCTTTTCGGCCTGCATGGTGGCCAGGTCCAGCTCGACCTTGCCGGTCTTGATCCCGTACTTGGCCAGCACGCCGTGGGCGGCTTCCTCGAACAGTTCCGAGCCGTGGAGCAGCGCCTTGCTGGGGATGCAGCCGACGTTGAGGCAGGTGCCGCCCAGCGTCTCGCGCCCTTCGACGCAAGCCGTCTTCAGCCCGGCCTGCGCTGCGCGGATCGCGCCGACGTAGCCGCCGGGGCCGGCACCGATGAACAGGACGTCGTAATCGTAATCAGCCATGGTTCGCGTCCCTTACAGGTCGATCAGCAGACGGGTGGGATCTTCGATCGCTTCCTTGATCGTCTTCAGCGCGGTCACCGCTTCGCGACCGTCGATCAGGCGGTGGTCATAGGACAGCGCAATGTACATCATCGGCCGGATCACGATCTGGCCGTCGCGCACGACCGGACGGTCCTCGATCCGGTGGAGGCCCAGCACGGCGCTCTGCGGCGGGTTGATGATCGGGGTCGACATCAGGCCGCCGAACACGCCGCCGTTGGAGATGGTAAAGGTGCCGCCCTGCATGTCGGCCATGGTCAGCGTGCCTTCCTTGGCGCGCTTGCCAAGGTCTGCAATGGCCTTTTCGATGTCGGCAAAGCCCATCTTGTCGACGTTGCGGACAACCGGCACGACCAGCCCGTTGGGCGCGGACACCGCAACCGAGAGATCGACATAGGGGTGATAGACGATTTCGTCGCCTTCGATGCGGGCGTTGACCGCCGGGATGTCCTTCAGCGCCAGGCAGGCGGCCTTGGCGAAGAACGACATGAAGCCAAGGCGCACGCCATGCTTCTTTTCAAAGCTGTCGCGGAAGGTTTCGCGCGCCTTCATCACGGCCGACATGTCGACGTCGTTGAAGGTGGTCAGCAGCGCGGCAGTATCCTGCGCGTCCTTCAGGCGGCGGGCGATCGTCTGGCGCAGGCGCGTCATCTTGACGCGTTCCTCGCCGCGGTCGCCCGATGTCGCGGCAGCCGGAGCGGCGGCGACAGGGGCCGGGGCGGCGCTCTTCGCGGCGGCGGCGGCCAGCACGTCTTCCTTGGTGATCCGGCCGTCCTTGCCGCTGCCCTTGATCGTGGCAGGGTCGATCCCGTGTTCCAGCACCGCGCGGCGCACGGCGGGGGAGAGGACCGCAGCCTCGTTGCCGGCAGCCGGGGCCGCAGCAGCCGGGGCGGCGGCCGGAGCCGCTGCGGGAGCCGCGGCCGGGGCGGCAGCGGGGGCAGCAGCCGGGGCGGCGGCAGCGCCGGAGCCGGCCTCGATCGTGGCGATCACCGCGCCGACGGCGACGTTGTCACCCACTTGCGCGATGTACTGGCCCATCACGCCCGCGACCGGCGCGCCGACTTCGACGGCGACCTTGTCGGTTTCAAGGCTGGCGATCGGCTCATCGAGCGCAACCGGTTCGCCCGGCTTCTTCAGCCATTCGCCGATGGTGGCTTCGGCAACGGATTCGCCCAGCGTCGGGACTTTGACTTCGGTGGACATGGTGACTTTCCTCAGGCCTTCTTGCGGCGACGGATTTCGGAACGGACCGACAGGCCCAGTGCATGGCTGATCAGCGCGCCCTGTTCGCTCTCATGGCGCTTGGCCAGGCCCGTGGCGGGCGAGGCGCTGGCGACACGGCCGGCATAGCGGGCACGGCCGACCTTGCTCTTGGCGGCGGCAAGCGCTTCCTCGATGAAGGGTTCGACGAAGAACCAGGCGCCGTTGTTCTTCGGCTCCTCCTGGCACCACACCACTTCTTCCAGGTTGGGCATGCGCGACAGGCGCAGGGCCAGCGGTTCGCCGGGGAACGGATAGAGCTGTTCCAGGCGGATGATCTGCGTGTCGTCGATCTCGGCGGCGTTGCGGGCTTCCATCAAGTCATAGGCAACTTTGCCCGAACACAGCACGACGCGCTTGGTCTTGGCATCGGCCGCGCCGTTGGTGTCCGACAGGATGCGCATGAAGTGCGCATCGCCGATGAACTCACCCGCCTCGCTCTTGGCCAGCGGATGGCGCAGCAGCGACTTGGGCGTCATGATGATCAAGGGCTTGCGGAACGGACGGTGCATCTGCCGGCGCAGCACGTGGAAGTAGTTGGCCGGGGTGGTGATGTTGCAGACCTGGATGTTGTCCTGTGCGCAGAGCTGCAGGAAACGTTCCAGACGCGCCGACGAGTGTTCCGGACCCTGGCCTTCGAACCCGTGCGGCAGCAGCATGACGAGGCCGTTGGCGCGCAGCCACTTGGCTTCGGATGCGGCGACGTACTGGTCGATCATGATCTGCGCGCCGTTGGCGAAATCGCCGAACTGCGCTTCCCACAGCACCAGCGTCTTGGGATCGGCGCTGGCATAGCCGTATTCGAAGCCCAGCACGCCGTATTCCGACAGCGGGCTGTCATGCACTTCGAACTTGCCGTGCGGCACGGTCGAGAGCGGGATGTACTTGTGCTCGTCGGTCTGGTCGACCCACACCGCGTGGCGCTGGCTGAACGTGCCGCGGCCCGAGTCCTGGCCCGACAGGCGCACGTTGAACCCTTCGGTGCACAGGCTGCCATAGGCCAGCGCTTCGCCGGTTGCCCAGTCAAAGCCCTTGCCGGTGGCGAACATTTCGCGCTTGGCATCCAGCACGCGGGCCAGCGTCTTGTGAACGGTCAGCCCCTCGGGGATGGTGGTCAGGGTGCGGCCCAGGCTTTCGAACAGCTTGGTCTCGATCCCGGTCGGCACGTTGCGGCGCGCGGTTTCCGGGTCGGCCGGAGCGTGCAGCCCGGTCCAGCGACCGGCGAACCAGTCGGCCTGGTTGGCCTTGTAGCTCTTGGCCGCTTCGAATTCCTGCTCCAGCGTGGCGACGAAGTGGCTTTCCACTTCACCGGCATGATCCTTGTCGATCACGCCTTCGCGGATCAGGCGCTCCGAATAGATCTTGCTGACGCCGGGGTGCTGGCGGATCTTGGCGTACATCAGGGGCTGGGTGAAGCCCGGCTCGTCGCCCTCGTTATGGCCGAAGCGGCGATAGCACCACATGTCGACCACGATGTCGCGACCGAAGGTCTGGCGATAGTCGATCGCCAGCTTGCACGCGAACGTCACCGCTTCCGGATCATCGCCGTTGACGTGGATGATCGGTGCCTGCACGCCCTTTGCCACGTCGGACGGGTAGGGCGACCCGCGCGAGAACTGCGGGCTGGTGGTGAAGCCGATCTGATTGTTGATGATGAAGTGGATGCAGCCGCCGGTGTTGTAGCCCTTCACGCCGGAGAAGCCGAAGCATTCCCAGACGATGCCCTGGCCGGCGAAGGCCGCGTCGCCGTGGATCAGCACCGGCAGCACCTGCTTGTGCTTGCCTTCACCCAGATCGTCGCGGAACGCCTGGTTGGCGCGGACCTTGCCCAGCACGACCGGATCGACCGTTTCCAGGTGCGACGGGTTGGGTACCAGGCTCATGTGCACCTTGATGCCGTCGAATTCGCGGTCTGCCGAGGTGCCGAGGTGATACTTCACGTCGCCCGAACCGCCGACGTCTTCCGGGTTGGCCGTGCCGCCGGAAAATTCGTGGAAGATCACGCGATAGGGCTTGGCCATCACGTTGGCGAGCACGTTGAGGCGGCCACGGTGGGCCATGCCATAGACGATCTCGCGCACGCCGAGCTGGCCGCCGTACTTGATGACCGCTTCCAGTGCGGGGATCATCGATTCCCCACCGTCGAGGCCAAACCGCTTGGTGCCGACATACTTGCGGCCGAGGAACTTTTCGTACTGCTCCCCCCGGATGACGGCGGCCAGAATGGCCTTCTTGCCTTCGGGCGTGAAGTCGATGTGCTTGTCGCCGCCTTCGATCCGGTCCTGCAGGAACCGGCGTTCCTCCACGTCCGAAATGTGCATGTATTCCAGGCCGACCTTGCCGCAGTAATTGGCGCGCAGGATGTCGACCAGTTCGCGCACGGTCGCCCACTGCAGGCCGAGCGTGCCGCCCAGATAGACCTTGCGGTCCAGCGCCGCGCCGACGAAGCCGTGGTATTCGGGCGAGAGGTCTGCCGGCAGGTTCTGCCGGGCCAGCCCCAGCGGGTCGAGGTCGGCAGCCAGGTGCCCGCGCACCCGGAAGGTGCGGATCAGCATCATGGCGCGGATCGAATCCGCCGCGGCTTCCTCGATCGCGCGGCCATCGGGGGCAGGGCCACCCTTGGTCGCTGCCTTGATCCGGGCCTGCATGGCGGTGGGGTCCATCGCCTGGGTCAGGTCGTCTTCGAACGCGCCGCCCACGGCGGGCCAGTTCGACCGTCCCCAGCTGGGGCCGGGTTGCGGATCGTCGGGGAGGAAATCGTGGCTTTCGTTGCCCATCGGAACAGACCCTTTGGCGGTGACCGCACGGTCACCCGTTACATGCACTTCAATTTCTGGGGGTGGCCGCACCCGCAGGGAGTGCGGCCATACCCGTTACCAGCTTAACCGCTGCTTAGGCGCTGGCTCAGGCGAGATCCTTGAGCAGCCCGGCCAGCGTTTCACCCAGCAGCGACGGCGAGGGGCTGACGCGGATGCCAGCTTCTTCCATCGCGGCGATCTTGTCTTCCGCGCCGCCCTGGCCGCCCGACACGATCGCGCCGGCGTGGCCCATGCGGCGGCCCGGAGGCGCCGTGCGGCCGGCGATGAAGCCAACCATCGGCTTCTTGCGGCCGCGCTTGGCTTCGTCCTTCAGGAACTGCGCGGCTTCTTCTTCCGCGCTGCCGCCGATTTCACCGATCATGATGATCGACTTGGTTTCGTCGTCGGCCAGGAACAGTTCCAGCACGTCGATGAAGTTGGTGCCGTTCACCGGGTCGCCGCCGATGCCCACCGCGGTGGTCTGGCCCAGGCCGATGTTGGTGGTCTGGAACACCGCTTCATAGGTCAGCGTGCCCGAGCGCGAGACGACGCCGACCGAGCCCTTCTTGAAGATCGAGCCGGGCATGATGCCGATCTTGCATTCGTTGGGGGTCAGCACGCCGGGGCAGTTCGGGCCGATCAGGCGGCTCTTGCTGCCCTGCAGGGCGCGCTTCACGCGGACCATGTCGAGCACCGGGATGCCTTCGGTGATGCAGACGATCAGTTCCATCTCGGCGTCGATCGCTTCGAGGATGGCGTCAGCCGCACCCGGAGGCGGAACGTAGATGCACGAAGCGGTCGCGCCGGTCGCGGCCTTGGCTTCGGCCACGGTGTCGAACTGGGGCAGGCCGATGTGGGTGATGCCGCCCTTGCCGGGGGTAACGCCTGCGACCATCTGCGTGCCGTAATCGAGCGCGGCCTGGGTGTGGAATTCACCGGTCTTGCCGGTCATCCCCTGGGTGATGACCTTGGTATGCTTGTTGACGAGAATCGACATGTTCAAAATCCTCCGATGGCTTGCGCCATAAGTACCTGGCCTTTCAGACCAAATTTTTGCGAGACCGGATCGGTCCCGGAAACATAGACCACTTCGACACTGTGACCCGACTTCCAGCCGGGTTCCCACAAGTGCTTGATGTTGCCGTCGGGCAGGGGAGCCGAACCGGTGTTCGGCTTGCCCATCAGGGTTATCAGCTGTTCGAGAGCAAGGGGCGCGGCGGCGTCGAAATCATAGATCCGGCAGCCGTTACCCCAGTACCCTTCCTTGTCCTGATAGCGCGATGTCACCAGCCACAGCGTGCGGCCACCCAGCTGCCGGGTGAACTGCGCCCCGCTGATGGTGGCTTCCGGCTCATCCTTGAGCGCGGCTTCGCGCCCGGTGCGGACCAGCTGGGCCAGCAGGGGATGAGCGTCTGCGCCAACCGCCTGCCATTTGCCCTTGCGGGCGGCCCGCTCCATCTTGCCCAGGTCACGCACCTGGCTGCACACCTGCTTGAAACCCGCGAACAGCGCCCGGTCCCCCGCGGAGGGGAGGGGCGCTGCCGCGGCTGCCGAGGCAGCAAGCAGGGTGAAGATTGCCACGGGCGTGGATCAGGCCAGCGAGGGGTCGATGCCCTTGCAGGCGACCAGCAGTTCCTTGACCGCATCGACCGAGATCTGCAGGCCGGCCTTGTCGGCTTCGTCCAGTTCGATCTCGATGACCTGCTCGACGCCGCCAGCGCCGATCAGCACCGGAACGCCGACATAGAGGCCGTCAACGCCATACTGGCCATCGACGTAGGCCGCGCAGGGCAGAATGCGCTTCTGGTCGTTCAGATAGGCTTCGGCCATCGCGATACCCGAGGCGGCCGGGGCATAGAATGCCGAACCGGTGCCGAGCAGGGCGACGATCTCGCCGCCGCCACCGCGCGTGCGCTTGACGATCGCGTCGATCTTTTCCTGGCTCGACAGGCCCATCTTGACCAGGTCGGGAACCGGAATGCCGTTGACGGTCGAGTAGCGCACCACCGGGACCATCGTGTCGCCGTGGCCGCCCAGCACGAAGGTGTTCACGTCGCGCACCGAAACGTTGAATTCATCGGCGATGAAGTGGCTGAAGCGGGCCGAGTCCAGCACGCCGGCCATGCCGACGACCATGTTGTGCGGCAACCCGGAGAATTCGCGCAGCGCCCAGACCATCGCGTCGAGCGGGTTGGTGATGCAGATCACGAACGCGTTGGGGGCGTGGTTCTTGATGCCTTCGCCCACGGCCTTCATCACCTTGAGGTTGATGCCCAGCAGGTCGTCGCGGCTCATGCCCGGCTTGCGGGCGACACCGGCAGTGACGATGATCACGTCGGCGCCCGCGATGTCGGCATAGTCGTTCGAGCCGGTGATCTTCGCGTCGAAGCCTTCGACCGGACCGCACTGCGACAGGTCGAGCGCCTTGCCCTGGGGCACGCCTTCCATGATGTCGAACAGGACGATGTCGCCCAGTTCCTTCTGCGCGGCGAGGTGAGCAAGCGTGCCGCCGATGTTGCCGGCACCGATGAGGGCAATCTTCTTGCGCGAAGTGGTCTTGGCCATAATCCGACGATTTCCTTCCCTGAATGCGGGATCACGTCTGGCAAAACGGCCGGCCCATACCATCCCGCTGGAATCCGGGCCAACCGGCGAATGCTAGCCGCCCTAAGCCCGCGCGGATACGAATGCAACCCGGTAAACGGCTGGTTGTCCAACTATTTTGTGATAATAGTTCGCAATTGCATTTACGGGATTTGACGGTGCTTGCCGCCCAGACGAAAACGGCAGGGACGCGCCCTGCCGTAACGTAAAGCAAATCGGGAGATGCGCAATCAGGCGATCGCGCGCTTCGGTCCATCCAGCCGCTCGCGCTCGCGCGCCAGCAACATGCCCGCCAGATAGTCGGGAACGGCGCGACTGAAGTAATAGCCCTGGCCCAGCGTACAGCCGGCGGCCTGGACGGCCTGGACCTGCTCGATCGTCTCCAGCCCTTCGGCCACGATCTGCATGTCCAGCGTGGACGCCATGCCCGATACGGCGCGGATGATCGCGTCGCTCTTCTTGCCCGCGTTGACGCCGGACACGAAGCTGCGGTCGACCTTGATCTTCCCGAACGGATACTTGTTGAGATAGCCGAGCGAGGAATAGCCGGTGCCGAAATCGTCCAGTGCAAAGCGCACGCCCGCGGCGGACAGTTCGGCCATGAAGTCCTCGGTCTGCTTGGAGTGGTCCAGCAGGACCGTTTCGGTGATTTCCAGTTCCAGCCGGTGCGCGGGCAGGCGTGCCTCGCGCAGGGCGTTGAGGATACCCATCGCCGCGCCGGGGGCCTTGATCTGGAGCGGGGAGAGGTTGACCGCCACGGTGACGTCATCGGGCCACTGCGCGGCGGCGCGGGCGGCCTGCGCGGTGATCCAGTTGCCCAGCGTGATGATCGCGCCGGTTTCCTCGGCCACTGGGATGAACTCGTCGGGGCGTAGTTCGCCCTTGACCGGATGGAACCAGCGCACCAGCGCCTCGAACGCGCGGATCCGGCCGGTCGAGAGATCGACGATGGGCTGGAAGAAGATCGACAGCTCGTCGCGTTGCAGGGCCAGGCGCAACTCGGCCTCGATCTCGCGGCGGCGGACCAGGTTGCGCGACATCGACGGATCATAGAAGCTAATCTGGTTCCGCCCGTTGACCTTGGCGTGGTAGAGCGCAAGGTCAGCGCCCTGGAACAGGGTTTCCAGGTCTTCGCCATCATCGGGTTGCAGCGCGATCCCCATCGAGCAGGCGATTTCCAGGCGGTCATCGTCGATCCGGATCGGGCGGGTCACATCGGCCAGCACCGCCAGCGCGATCGTCTCGGCCTCGCGCCGGTCCCGCACGTCGCAGGCGAGGATGAACTCGTCCCCGCCGAAGCGGCCGATCACGGCTTCCTGTTTGGCCTGCGCGCGCAGCCGCTGGGCGACTTCGGACAGCACCCGGTCGCCCACCTGGTGGCCCAGCGCGTCGTTGATGTCCTTGAACTTGTCGAGGTCCAGCCAGAACAGCGCCAGATTGGGCATGGCGCGGCGGCGGGACATGTATTCGACCAGGTAGTGATTGAGACCGGCGCGGTTGTGCAGCCCGGTCACCACGTCGGTGCGGGCAAGGTGCTGCATCTTTTCCGCCAGCCGCGCGCTGGTTTCAGCCGCCGCGACGGAATCGCGCAAGGTGTGGAAGACTGTCATCGTGATCGAGATCATCCCGATCCACAGCAGCACGATGGCCACCGCCAGCGCCCGGTGCGCCAGATCCTCGCCGTTCCAGAGCGCGACGTTGATGGGGGTGAAGATCAGGATCATCTGCCCGATCGAAATCGACGGCCGCCCCGCGTTGCGCGCGGCGATGCCGGTGCCATAGCCGATGGCATAGGCCACCATCAGCAACTGCGCGGTCGCCGGCAATTGATACCAGACGGTCATGGCAGCAAACACGCCGAGCACCGCCGAGTAAGTGAACGCCCCGAATTCGTAGAGCAGTTCCATCCGCCGCGCATCGCGGTTGCGCAGGCGCGGCAGCATCACGGCCATGACGATGCGCGCGGCCGCGATCGCCGTCAGCAGCAGCGCGAGTTCCAGGAAGATCCGGTCCGGCGCGTAACTGGCGGCAACCAGGCTGCACAGCACCCCGGTGATAGCCCCGATCGCGAGATTGGTGGGCTGCGTATAGAGCGTATCGACCAGGGTCTTCCTGACCCGGTCGTCCAGTGCGTTGGTGCGCAGCAGCACTCGCAACATGGTTCGCCAACGTTTGATAGCGCGCTCCGTTCTCGACTGGACTGCTTTAGCGGCAGCAGGTCACTGAATGGTTAATGCGGCAATTACCGCGTTTCGGCCGGTTGCCGTGGCCGCTATGCGGTGAATTCAGTTGCCGCGCGCCTCGATCCGGGCGTGGCAGGCGAGTGCCATGCGCCGATCCAGCGTCCGGCAGATCTCCAGCCAGTGATGATAGGTCGCCCGGTCCGCCGCAAAGAATGCCTGCTCCGCGTTCTGGCGAGCCACTTCGGCCGCGCGCAGCCCATGCCGCGCAAAGTGCTTCAGCGCATCGCGCAGCAGATCGTCATGCTGGCCATGCGAGCGGACCCGGGCATTGTCGTTGGCTGCCCGCTTGATGAGTGCGGTACCATGCGCCGAAGTGACGAAGGCGCCGGCGGCAGGATTGGCAGACGCAAAGCGTATCGTCATGAGTGAAGCCCGGTGTGATTGTTATCTGGGCCATTTCCCTAGAGCGATCACGGTAAGGTATGCGTGTAACAACATGGTTTCCGTGCCTTAACCTGTTGCCGAAGGCGCGCCGGTCAGGTTCCCGGCTGGCTGATCCAGCGACCGGAATGCTGATATTCCGGGCGAACCTGGGTATTGTCGGGCAGCTTTTCGCCGCGATAGATCGCATCGCCGCCGCGCCCCTGGATTTCGGCAGAATACGTCGGAGCCGGGGCCTGCACCGCGCTGCCGGACAGCGCCGCGCCGCCTTGCGCAGACTTCAGCCCCGCTTCGAAGGCCTTTTGCACGGCCAGCGGATCGAGTGCCGGATCGGATTGCTGGCTGGCCGCCATGCTGCGCGGATGGGGGGCGGGCAGCGGCTCACCCCCGGCATAGGCAAAGCGGAAGGCTGCCGGCTGACCCGCCGCACCGTTGAAGCGATAGAACCGGTGCGCCCCGATCGTGGTGATGTGGAACAGCGACGGCGCCCAATAGGTATGGACCGCAATGGTATGATAGTGCGTGGCGAGGCCCACGCTGCGCTCGACATAGCCGGACAGCGCAGCGCGGGCAGTGTCCATCGCGCGCAGCCAGAACATCCGGCTGGGCCGCCGCGCCAGCGCGCCATCGCACGTGAAGCTGAACTGGCAGCCTGTGACGCGTTCCGATCCCTGATAGACCACGCCGCAGACGGTGTTGGGATAGCTGGGGTGGGCCACGCGGTTCAGCACGACTTGCGCCACCGCGCGCTGGCCCTGATCGGATTCGCTGGCGGCTTCGTAATAGATTGCCGCGGTCAGGCATTCGAGTGCGCGGGTCCGGTCCACGCCGGAATTGTCGATCCGCATTGCGCGGGCCACCGCGCCCGCGCCAACCGCGCCGCCGGCATCCGATGTGATGCCATCGCCCAGCATCGGCAGCGGGTCTTCCGCCGCCAGATAGTAGAACGCAGAGCCGGGAAAGCTCTCGCCCGATTTCTCGAACGGCATCGGTTCGACGGTGACGGTGCTGTGCCCCGCGTTGCCGATGTCGAATCGAACCCATTGATCCGGCGCGGCCAGTGCGGGAACCGCGACCGCCACCAGCAGGACCAGCGCCCGCCGCCCGAGGTGCCGGCGCCGCATCCGCATTCCCAGCGTGCGCGCCCGCGTCCGGCCCAGCCGCGCGGTGAAATCGCGCGGGCGGGCTTCCAGGGGCAGGGCGAGAGCGTGGATCATCGGCACTTTCGGTTGCGGCACTACGCGCATGGCGCGTAACCCGCTTTGGCCGTGCGCGCACCCACGTGGTTCGCGCCGTGCCGTTGCGGGACAAGGCGGGCTCTATCCGTTAAGCGGTTAAGAAATCGCACTATTCGGTGCCGCCCTTGCGCGCGGCGGCAACCCGGCCTAAAGGCCACCCCACGTCATGGGTTGCCAGCGCAAGCTGGCCTAAGAGGGAAGCGGGTGGAATGCCCGCGCTGCCCCCGCAACTGTGACCGGGGAGCGAGCCGCCACCCACGCCACTGGGCAACCGGGAAGGCAGGCGGCAAGCGTTGATCCGGGAGCCAGGAGACCTGCCGATGACGGTCGTTCCGCGCCGGGCGGGGTGTACCGGAATGCAGCGTGGTCCCGCGAATTCGTGCGGGTCCTCTCGCCATGAACGGCATTCGTTCATGACGGGAGTATTGCGTTTGAAATATCTGTTTTTGCTGGGTTGTTCGCTGCTGTCCACCGCTCCGGCGGTGGCCCAGGATGCCGCTGCCGATACCGCAGTCGATGATGAGCGCGGTGAGGAACTAGTCCTCTATCACCCCTACCGTGATACCTACATCACCGTGGTCGCCACCGGCCAGGTGGAACCGCTGGTGCGCTCTGGCCAGTCGATCAGCGTGGTCGGCCGGGACGAGATCGAGGCGGTGCAGGGACCAGACCTGACCCGCGTGCTGGAGCGCCTACCCGGCGTGACCACCGCGCGCAGCGGTGGCCTCGGCAGCCAGACCAGCCTGTTCGTGCGCGGCGCCAATTCGCAGCAACTGCTGGTGACGATTGACGGCGTGCGCATGGCCGATGTCGCCTCGCCGGGCGGCGGGTTCGACCTGGGCACGCTGCTGACCGGCAGCGTGGGCAAGCTGGAACTGCTGCGCGGATCGAACAGCGTGGCCTGGGGCAGCGATGCCATGGGCGGCGTGCTGGCGGTGACCACCAAGGTGCCGAACGGCGTGACCGGATCGCTGGAATACGGCGCGCATGACAGTCTGACTACCGGGGCCAGCGCGGGGACTGCGGGCAATGGCTATAACGTTGCCGTCAGCGGTGGCTATGCCCGGACCGACGGGATTTCCGCCTATGCCGCCGGGACGGAGCCGGACGGGTTTCGCCAGTGGCATGGCACGGTGCAGGGCGGGGTGGCGCTGGTGCCAGACCTGTGGCTGCGGGCGGTGGGTCGCTATGCGGACAGCAAGGTCCACTTCGATGGCTATCCCGCGCCGAACTATACCTTTGCCGATACGCCCGAATACCAGACCACCCGGCAGGGTTCGGGCCGGGTCGGGCTGGATTACTCCGGCAACGACCTGAAGCTGGCGGCGGGAATTGCCCTGTCAGACACGCGCCGCGCCTATTACGATCCGACGTTCGGAGCCGCACCGAATTTTGAAACCACCGGTCGCAGCTGGCGCGCCGACGTCAAGGGCCGGGCTGATCTCAGCGACAAGTTCGTGCTCGATTTCGGCGCGGACAGCGAATGGACGCGGTTTTCGACCACGTTTGACGCGCGGCAGGAAGCCCGCCTGTCGAGCGGCCACGCGCTGCTGGGTTATCATGGCGGCGGGGTGCATCTGACCGGTGGGGTGCGGCTCGACGATCACGACCGGTTCGGTTCGCACTGGACCTTCGGGGCCAATGGCGCGGTCGATCTGAGCGACAACCTGCGCCTGCGCGCCAGCTTTGGCGAGGGGTTCAAGGCCCCGACGCTGTATCAGCTTTATGGCTATGGCGGGAACGTGGCGCTGCGTCCGGAAACGTCCACCGCGTTTGACGCGGGGATCGAGCTGGGCGACCGGGGCGGCTATCGCCACTTCGCCGTCACGTTGTTCCGCCGCGACAGCCGCAACCTGATCGACTACGTCTGGCCTTCCGGCTATTTCAACACCGCCCGCGCCCGCGCCGAAGGGGTTGAGGCGGAACTGACGGGCGAGTTGACCGAGGGGCTGCGCGGCTATGCCAGCTACAGCTACACCAAGTCCGTGAACCGCCAGACCGGCAAGGATCTGGCCCGCCGCCCGCGCCACGCGTTCAGCACCGGGCTGGACTGGACCACGCCGCTGGCCGGGTTGAAGCTGGGCGCGGACTTGCGCGTCGTGTCGGAAAGCTTTGACGACGCGGGCAACTTCACCCGGCTGGATGGCTTCGCGCTGGTAACGGTGCGGGCCAGCCTGCCGGTGACGGAGCAGGTTGAGCTGTTTGGCCGGGTCGAGAACCTGGGCAACAAGCGCTACCAGACGGTCGCCGGATACGGCACATATGGCCGCTCGGCCTATGCCGGGGTCCGGGCGCGGTGGTAAGGGCACTGCCGCCGCTGATCGCGCTGGCGCTGGGTGCTTGCACCGTGGCCCCGGCGCGAGAGGCGGCGGCGCCGTTGCCGCGGATCGTCAGCCTGAACCCTTGCACCGACGCGATCCTGGCCGAAGTGGCCGATCCGGAGCAAGTTCTGGCGCTGTCCAGCTATAGCCAAGATCCCGCGTCCAGTTCGATGGACGTCGCGCTGGCCCGCCGGTTTCGCGCCGTGGGCGGGACGGTGGAGGAAGTCGCGGCACTGCGGCCTGACGTTGTCCTGTCCGGCAACTTCATGGCCCTCGCCACGCGCGGCGCGCTCGAACGGCTGGGCGCGCGGCTGGAATTGCTGCCGATTGCCCAGACGGTGGCCGATAGCCGCGCGCAAGTGCGCCAGATTGCAGCGCTTGCCGGACATCCGCAGCGCGGTGAGGCGCTGGTCGCACGGATCGACGCCGCACTGGCGGCAGCGCGGCCCACGGGCGGCGCGCCGGTGCCCGCGCTGGTCTGGCAATCGGGCGGGATGGTGCCGGGGCCGGACACCCTGATTGCGGACCTGTTGACCCACACCGGCTTCACCAACGCTGCCGCCGCGCGCGGCTTGCGTCAGGCGGATCTGTTGCCGCTGGAACAGGTGCTGGCCGATCCGCCGCGCGTGATCCTCACTGCGGGCAGCCTGCATGGCAACGAGGACCGGCTGCTGCGCCATCCGGCGCTGGGTGCGCTGGGGGACAAGACCACGCGCGCGCCGCTGGACGCCAACCTGCTGTGGTGCGGCGGGCCGACAATCATCCGTGCTGCCGGGCGGCTGGCCGAAGTGCGGCGGGCGCTGTGACCCGGCTCAACGCATGGCTGCTGCTGGCGCTGGCGATTGCCGTGCCGCTCTCGCTGCTGGCTGGCCGGGTGTGGATCGATCCGTTCGATCCGCAGCTCCCCAATGCTGCGGTGATCTTTGCCGAATTGCGCCTGCCGCGCGCGGTGCTGGCGCTGGTGCTCGGCGCGGGGCTGGGCGCGGCGGGGGCGGCGATGCAGGGCTATCTGCGCAATCCGCTGGCCGATCCGGGCTTGTTCGGGATTGCCCCCGGCGCGGCGCTGGGCGCGGTGCTGAGCTTCTGGACCGGCTGGGCGGCGAGCGGCTGGGCGCTGCCGCTGTTCGCGCTGGCTGGCGCGGGCGGGGCGATGGCACTGCTCGGCGCGATTGCGGGCCGCAGCGGCGGGGTGCTGCTGTTCACGCTGGCGGGGATGATGATCGCCAGCCTGGCGGGCGCGCTGATGAGCCTGGCGATCAGCCTTTCGCCCACGCCCTTCGCGATGAGCGAGATCGTGACCTGGCTGATGGGCGCGCTGGTCGATCGCGGCTGGGCGGATGTGTGGATTGCCGCGCCCTTGACCCTCGCCGGTATCGCCGTGCTGCTGCGCGCCGGGCGCAGCCTCGATGCGCTGACGCTGGGCGAAGTCGCCGCGCGCTCGTTGGGGATCGATCCGCAGCGCCTGCAACGACTGATGATCGCCGGGATCGGGCTGACCGTCGGGGCCGGGGTGGCCGTCGCGGGGATCATCGGGTTCGTCGGCTTGATGGTGCCGCACTTCGTCCGCCCGCTGACCGACCGCCGCCCGTCCAGCCTGATCGTGCCGAGCGCGCTGGCCGGTGCCTTGTTGCTGCTGGTGGCCGACTGTCTGTGCCGGATCGTGCCGCTCGCGGGCGGTGAACTGCGCCTCGGTATCGCGCTGTCGCTGTTGGGCGCGCCGTTTTTCCTGCACCTGCTGCTGCGGTTGCGGCGGGAGCTGGCATGATGCTGGGCGGCGCAAACCTGACGTTGGCGGGGCGTTTGGCCGATGTTTCGGTCACGCTGAATCCCTGCGAGATGACAGTCATTTGCGGCCCGAACGGCGCTGGCAAATCATCGCTGCTGGGGGCGTTGGCCGGGTTGGTCATGCCTGATCGCGGCAGCGTTTCGCTGCAAGATGCTCCGCTTCGCCGGATGGCGGCCACTGCCCGCGCCCAAGCCATCGGCTACCTGCCGCAGAGTGCCGAAGTGGCATGGGACGTTACCGTCGAAACGCTTGCCGCCTTGGGTCGTCTGCCGTGGCGCAGCGGTGCGGCGGCTGATGCTGCGGCGGTGCAGGCCGCGCTCACGGCGCTGCAACTGGAACCCTTGCGCAGCCGTCCACTGTCGCAGCTGTCAGGCGGCGAACGGGCGCGGGCGCTGCTGGCGCGGGTGCTGGCGGGGGAACCGCGCTGGCTGCTGGCGGACGAGCCGCTGGCCAATCTGGATCTGGCCCATCAGCTGGCGCTGCTGGGACAGTTGCGCGCCCTTGCGCGGGATCGCGGGCTGGGGGTGGTGCTGGTGCTGCACGACCTGGCGCAGGCGATGAACTTTGCCGACCGCGTGCTGGTGCTGGACCGCGGCGCGCTGGTTGCCGACGGTTCGCCCGAAGCGGTGCTGACCGAGCAGCTGATCGGCGCGGTGTGGGGCGTACCCGCGCGCTGGCTGGGAGAGCCGGGCGCACGGGCATTGCTTCCCGGTTGCGTTACTTCAGGCCGCGGGCCTTGAGCATCGGGTCCACGCCGGGATCGCGGCCCGCGAAGGCACGGTACATCTCGGCGTAGTCCTTGCTGTTGCCCTGGCTCAGCACCATGTCGCGGAAACGCTGGCCGTTTTCACGGGTCATGCCGCCGTTCTCGACGAACCACTGGAATGCGTCGTGGTTCAGCATCTCGGTCCACTGATAGGCGTAATAGCCCGCCGCATAGCCGCCGCCCCAGATGTGGCGGAAATAGCTGGTGCGATAGCGCGGCGGCACCTTGGCGGTGAGCAGGCCGAGCGAGCCGAGCGCCTGGTTTTCGAACGCGTTGACGTCCTGCCGGCCGGCGCTGGCGGGCAGGGCGTGCCATTTCTGGTCGAGGATCGCGGCAGTCAGCGCCTCGCCCAGCGCATAGCCCTGGTTGAAGCGCGCGGCGCGCTCCACCTTGGCGACCAGGTCCTTCGGCATCGGTGCGCCGGTCTGGTAATGCTTGGCAAAGTTGGCGAACACGCGCGGCTCGGTCATCCAGTTTTCGTTGAACTGGCTGGGGAATTCCACGAAGTCGCGTGCGGTGCTGGCCCCCGAAATCGACGGATAGCGCTGGTTTGACAGGATGCCGTGGAGCGCGTGGCCGAATTCGTGGAACATCGTTTCCGCATCGGTGAAGCTGATCAGCAGCGGCTGCCCCGGCGCGGGCTTGGGCGAGTTCTGGACGTTGAACACGACCGGCTTGGTACCCATCAGGTGCGACTGGTCGACGAAGTTCGACATCCACGCGCCGCCCTGCTTGTTATCGCGCTTCCACGGGTCGAAATAGAACAACGCCATCTCGCTGCCGTCCTTGTCATAGACCGTGTAGACGGTGACGTCCGGATGATAGACCGGCAGGTCGTCGCGCTTCCTGAAGGTCAGCCCGTAAAGCTGGTTCGCCGCGAAGAATACGCCGTTTTCCAGCACGTTGGTGATCTCGAAGTACGGCTTCACCTGGCTTTCGTCGAAGGCATACTTCTCCTTGCGCAGGCGCTCGGCATAGTAATCCCAGTCCCACGGCTCGACGCTGAACTTGCCGCCGCTGCGCTTGATCAGCGCGTCGATTTCCTCGGCCTCGCGCTTTTGCGCAGCGGCGAGGGCGGGGACGAGGCCTTCCATGAACTTCAGCGCATTGCCGGGGGTCTTGGCCATCTGGTCCGACATGGTGAAGCTGGCATAGTCGGCAAAGCCGAGCAGCTGGGCCTTTTCAGCGCGCAGCTGCGCCAGCTCGGAGATCAGCGCGCGGGTGTCGTTCGCTCCGCCCCGCTCGCTGCGGTTCCAGCTGGCTTCATACAGCGCCTTGCGCGTGGCGCGGTTGGACAGCTTGGCGAGCAAGGGCTGCTGGGTGGTGTTCTGCAGCGGCAGCAGGAACTTGCCCTTCATGCCCCGATCCGCAGCCGCCTTGGCCGCGGTGGCGATTTCGGCTTCGGACAGTCCGGCCAGTTCCGCCCTGGTGTTCACCACCAGCGCGGCATCGCGCGTGCCAGCCGTGAGCTTCTGCCCGAACTCGGTCTGAAGCGTGGAAATGCGGCCATTCAGCGACTTCAGCTTTTCCTTGTCCGCGCCTTGCAGCATCGCGCCGTTCTGCACGAAGCGGTCATAGGTCAGCTTGAGCAGGCGCTGCTCGTCGGCGGCCAGGCCAAGGCTGTCCCGGCGGTCGTACAGCGACTTGACCCGCGCGAACAGCTTGTCGTTGAGGTAGATCGCGTCGCGCAACGCAGCCAGTTTCGGCGCGGTGGCGCTGTCGACCTTGTCCAGCGTGTCGTTGGTGTTGGCAGAGGTCAGCGCGCTGAACACGTAATAGGCGCGGGTCAGCATCTGGCCGGATTTCTCCATCGCGACCATCGTGTTTTCAAAGGTCGGCTCGGCCGGGTTGTTGGCAATCGCCTCGATCTCTGCCTGATTGATCGCGATCCCCTGTTCGATCGCGGGCTGGAAATCGCTGTCCCTGATCTTGCTGAAATCGGGGGTCTGGAACGGCAGGGTGGAGGGCTGCGCGAACACTCCGGTGCCTTCCGGGATCACCGGGGCATAGGGCGCCGGTTCCGGCGCCGCCGCGACCGGGGGAACCGAAGCGACGGGTTCAACCTTGCCGGAACAACCGGCCATGGCGAGCGCGGAGAGCGAAACGAGTGCGAGCTTGTGCATGAAACGTCCTTGCAATGGCCATGCCGGGGCAGCGTGACAGCCGCCCCGGACAATTCGGATAGCCGTGTTTACCAGATCTTCGCGCGCTGTTCAGGCGCGATGTACATCGCATCGCCCGGCTTCACGCCGAAAGCCTGATACCACGCCTCGATATTGCGCGTCGGCCCAAGCAGGCGGAAGCGCTGCGGGCTGTGCGGATCGGTCGCCACCTGGTTGCGGATCGCGTCCTCGCGCGCCTTGCCGCGCCAGACCTGGGCAAAGGCCAGGAACAGGCGCTGTTCCCCGGTCAGCCCGTCGATCACCGGCGCAGCCTTGCCGTTCAGCGACTTGCGATAGGCGTCGAGCGTGACCAGCAGCCCGGCGAGGTCGGCGATGTTCTCGCCCATCGTCAGGTCCGGGTTGACGAAAGCGCCGGGGGCGGCCTCATACTTGGCATACTGGTCGCCGAACACCTTGGCGCGTTCCTCGAACCGCTTGCCGTCCCCTTCGGCCCACCAGTCGCGCACCGCGCCGTGGGCGTCGATCTTGCGGCCCTGATCGTCAAAGCCGTGGATGATCTCGTGCCCGATCACCGCGCCGATCGCGCCATAGTTGACCGCATCGTCCGCTGCCGGATCGAAGAACGGGGCCTGCAGGATGCCGGCCGGAAACACGATCTTGTTTTCCAGCCCGCCGTTATAGGCGTTCACCGTCTGCGGGTTCATGCCCCACTTCTTGCGGTCCACCTTCTGGCCCAGGTCGGCCATCATGTAGGCATAGTTGAACTTGCCCGCGCGCTTGATGTTTCCGTACAGGTCGCTGGCCTTCACTTCCAGCGCGTCATAGTTGCGGAACTTGTCGGGATAGCCGACCATCACGTCCATCCGGGCCAGCTTTTCCAGCGCGGCGGCCTTGGTCGGTTCGCTCATCCAGTCATTGGCCTTGATTCGGTCGGCCATGGCGAGGTTCAGGTTGGCCACCAGGGCTTCCATCTTGGCTTTCGATGAAGCCGGGAAGTAGCGCGCGACATAGTCCTGCCCTACCAGTTCGCCCAGCGCGCCATCGACCTGCGCCACCGCGCGCCGCCAGCGCGGGCGTTGCTGGGTCTGGCCGCTCAGCGTCTTGACGTATTCGAACCGGCTGTCGACCATCGCCTTGGTCAGGTAGGGCGCGGCCTGATCGGCGATGTGGAACGCCTGCCACAGCTTCAGCGTTTCGAGCGGGGTCTTGTCATAGAGCGAGGCGATGTCCCGGATCGCGGTATTTTCGTTGACGATGATCCGGGGCTGCAGGCCGATCCCCGCGCCGTCCATCAGCGCCACCCATTCAATGCCCGGCGCATAGCTCATCAGCTCGGTGCTGCTCATCGGGTTGTTCACCTTGTCGATGTCGCGGCGGTCGGCCACTTTCCAGCTGACTTCGGCGATGGCCGTTTCAAACGCCATGATCGTCTTGGCCGCAGCCTTGGGGTTGGCATGGCCGATCGCCTTCATCGTGCGCTCGATATAGGCGACATAGGCGCTGCGTTGGGCCTTGAACTGGTCCGAGAAGTAGTATTCGCGCTCCGGCAGGCCGATGCCGCCCTGGCTCATCCACAGCACGTTGGTGGTCGGATCGGCCGAGTCCGCATAGGGCCCCGCATCGACCAGCGAAATCCCGAACTGCCCGGCCGTGGTGCCCATGAACCGCGCGAAATCGCGCTTGGTCGTGATCGCGTCCAGCACCGCAAGGTCGGCCTTGAGCGGGGCCAGCCCCAGCTTCTCGACCGTCGCTTCATCCATGTAGCTGTCATAGAACGCGCGATACTTGGCGTCGGCCGGGCCTTCGGTGATCAGCTTCTGCAGCTGTTCCTGGGTGGTTTCGCGCAAGTCGTTGAAGGCGCCCACGCTGGGCCGGTCGGCCGGAATCTCGGTCGCGTCGAGCCACTTGCCGCTGGTATAGCGCTGGAAATCGTCACCCGGCTTGACCGAAGTGTCCATCGCCGAAAGGTCCACGCCCCAGGTGCCGAAGTGCGGTTTGGCCGCAGTGGGCTGGGTTGCGGCGGGGGTTGCGGCGGGGGTTGTGGCAGGGGCTGCGGCGGTTTGGGCCAGTGCGGGCGCGGCGGTCAGGGCCAGCGCGGCGGCGGTCAGCAGAAGGCGGGTCTTCATGATGCGTGTTCCCCTCAGAACGGTTGCGGCCAGCGGGCGCCCATCCGCCCCCGGCCATGCTGTCGCTTGGGTCGCGCGCGCGGGCGGGGAAGTCAATGTCGTTGGCCGAGCGGGATGGCGCGTTGGTCGGCCCCCGGGGGGGCGGGCCGAAGTGCCGCATTGCCAAACCGGCCGCGCGCTGCAAATTGCCCACAAGGCGCTGGCCAGTGCCTCTTGCCTCCCGTGAACAGATATGGAACAGACGCGACCATGTCGCTAAGCAAAATCGTGGTGCCGAAAATCGTCGTAAGGGGGGCGCGCGAGCACAACCTCAAGGGCTTTGATGTCGAGCTTCCGCGCGACAGCCTGATCGTGATCACCGGCCTGTCGGGCTCCGGCAAGTCCAGCCTGGCGTTCGACACGATCTATGCCGAAGGGCAGCGGCGCTACGTCGAGAGCCTGAGTGCCTATGCCCGCCAGTTTCTGGAAATGATGCAGAAGCCGGATGTGGAGCACATCGATGGCCTCAGCCCGGCAATCTCGATCGAGCAGAAGACGACCAGCCGCAACCCGCGCTCCACGGTGGCGACGGTAACGGAAATCTACGACTACATGCGCCTGCTGTGGGCGCGGGTGGGGGTGCCCTATTCCCCCGCCACGGGTGAGCCGATCGCGGCGCAGACCGTCAGCCAGATGGTCGACCGGGTCATGGCCCTGCCGGAGGGCACGCGGGCCTATCTGCTGGCCCCGGTCGTGCGCGCGCGCAAGGGCGAATACCGCAAGGAACTGGCCGAATGGCAGCGCGCCGGATACACCCGCGTGCGGATCGACGGCGAATTCCATGCCATCGAGGACGCGCCCGCGCTCGACAAGAAGTACAAGCACGACATCGAGGTCGTGGTCGATCGCATCGCCGTGCGCGAAGGGATCGAGACGCGGCTGGCGGACAGCTTCGAACAGGCGCTGAAACTGGCCGACGGGCTGGCCTTTGTCGATCTGGCCGACGGCGTCGTGCCGGGCCGCGAGGAGGAGAAGGCCCCTGTTAGCGTTGGAGGCGCCATGAAGGGCGCTGGCCTGCCGCCAAACCGGATCGTGTTCAGTGAAAAGTTCGCCTGCCCGGTGTCCGGCTTCACTATCGAAAGCGTCGAGCCGCGCCTGTTCTCGTTCAACGCGCCGCAGGGGGCCTGCCCGGCCTGTGACGGGCTGGGCGAAAAGCTGCTGTTCGATCCCCAACTGGTGGTGCCGAACGAGGCGCTCAGCCTCAAGCAGGGGGCGATCGTGCCGTGGGCGAAATCCAACCCGCCATCGCCCTATTACATGCAGGTGCTGGCCAGCCTGGCGACCGAGTTCGGCTTCAGCCTGGACACGCCGTGGCAGGATCTGCCGGGGGAAGTGCAGTTGGTGATCCTCTATGGCACCGGCGGCAAGGCCGTGCCGCTGACCTTCATCGATGGCAAGAAGACCTACACCGTCAAGAAGGCGTTCGAAGGGGTAATCGGCAATCTCAACCGCCGCATGCTGCAGACCGAAAGCGCCTGGATGCGCGAGGAACTGGGCAAGTTCCAGGCCGCGCAACCGTGCGAAACCTGCGACGGCGCCCGCCTGAAGCCTGAAGCCCTGGCGGTGAAGGTGGCGGGAGAGCACATCTCCTCGCGCACCCGCCTGTCGGTGGCCGACGCGCTGGCGTGGTTTTCCAACCTCGACGCGCACCTGACAGACCAGCAACGCCAGATCGCCAAGGCCATCCTCAAGGAAATCAACGAGCGTCTGGGTTTCCTCAACAACGTCGGGCTTGACTACCTCAACCTTGACCGGACCAGTGGCACGTTGTCGGGCGGGGAAAGCCAGCGCATCCGCCTTGCCAGCCAGATCGGCAGCGGGTTGTCAGGCGTGCTCTATGTGCTGGACGAGCCCAGCATCGGCCTGCACCAGCGCGACAACGACCGTCTGCTGGAAACGCTGCGCCGTCTGCGTGACCTGGGCAACACCGTGATCGTGGTGGAGCATGACGAGGACGCGATCCGTACGGCGGACCACATCGTCGATCTTGGCCCCGGCGCGGGCGTGCACGGCGGCGAGATCGTCGCGCAGGGAACGCTGAAGGACATCCTCAAGTCCAAGCAGAGCCTGACCGGGCAATACCTGTCCGGCGCGCGCAAGATCGAGGTGCCCAAGACCCGCCGCAAGGGCAACGGCCACTTCATCACCGTGCACAACGCGCGGGCCAACAACCTGACCGGCGTCACCGCCAGCTTTCCGCTCGGTACGTTCTGCTGCGTCACCGGGGTGTCGGGCAGCGGCAAATCAAGCCTGACGCTGGACACACTCCACGCCGGGGCCGCCCGCGCGCTCAACGGGGCGCGGGTGATTGCAGGGGCGCATGATAGGATCACCGGCCTCGAGCTGTGCGACAAGGTAATCGAGATCGACCAGTCGCCCATCGGCCGCACGCCGCGTTCCAACCCGGCGACCTATACCGGCGCGTTCACCCAGATCCGCGACTGGTTTGCCGGTCTGCCGGAATCCGAGGCCCGCGGCTACAAGGCCGGGCGGTTTAGCTTCAACGTAAAGGGCGGGCGCTGTGAGAAGTGCCAGGGCGACGGGCTGATCAAGATCGAGATGCACTTCCTGCCCGACGTCTATGTGACCTGCGAGGAGTGCAACGGCAAGCGCTACAACCGCGAAACGCTGGAAGTGAAGTTCAAGGGCCACTCGATCGCCGACGTGCTCGACATGACGATCGAGGATGCGGAGGAGTTCTTCAAGGCGGTCCCCCCGATCCGCGACAAGATGGCGATGCTGAACGAGGTGGGCCTTGGCTACGTCAAGGTCGGCCAACAGGCGACGACCCTGTCGGGCGGCGAGGCGCAGCGCGTGAAACTGGCCAAGGAACTCAGCCGCCGCTCCACCGGACAGACGCTATATATCCTCGACGAGCCGACCACCGGCCTGCATTTCGAGGACGTGCGCAAACTGCTTGAGGTGCTGCACCGGCTGGTTGACCAGGGCAACAGCGTGGTCGTGATCGAACACAACCTCGATGTCATCAAGACCGCCGACTGGATCATTGATCTTGGTCCCGAGGGGGGCGTGCGTGGTGGGGAGATCGTGGCGGAAGGCACTCCTGAACAAGTTGCCAGCAATCCGCGCAGTTTCACCGGGCATTATTTGCAGTCGATGCTTTGAGTTTGCACTAAACTACGCAATACTCCGGATGCCGGTTACGCCGGACATGAGGACAGGTGTGTGTAAGTGTGCTGTGCCCGGATCAGAGGCAGGCTTCATGCGTCCAGGTTGTGCTTGAAATCTTCGTCTGTAACCGGCTTGCACTGGGTAAGGATGATTATGGGATAGACGCGATGAATGAGCCGAAAAGTAAGGCAGGCAAAGAACTTCGACGCATTATTCGCGAATTGGAAAGTATCGCCCGGGATTGTGAAACACATGGCGATTCCGGGCAGGGCGGTCACGAATTGCTTCAGCCGCCGGTCAAATCGGGTGAGAGCAGCGCCGGATATTCAGATCAGGTGCTGGCGGAAAAGGCTGCCCAGATCTACACCACGCGGCGCCAGCGCGACCGGCGCGTAGGGCAGGGTTTCTTCGGGGAGCCGGCCTGGGACATCCTGCTCGACCTGTTTATCCATCATGTTCAGGACAAGTCGGTCAGCGTTACCAGCGCCTGTCTTGCCAGTGCCTCTCCACCAACCACCGGGCTGCGCTGGTTGGGCGTGCTTGAGCAGGCAGGATTCGTGATGCGCGCACCGGATCCGGAAGATGGCCGTGTGACCCTGGTGCGCTTGACGGACCATGGCCTTCAGGTCTTGCGGGAGATCCTGGGCAACTATGTCGCGGCGGTTCATGATGCCAGGCTGATTGCCTGACCCACGGATTGGATCGTGCCCGATTGCAGGTGCGCCGGGGCGAATGGTCAATTCATTTGACCGGGCCATGGCTTCGGGCATGATCGCGTGATCTGTGGAGAGGATCATAGCAATCATGATGGATACCCTTGCCCCGTTCGTGGGCCTGATCGGACTGATCGGTTTCGCTGGTCTGGCCGGCATCAGGCAGCCAGTCGATAAGAGCCGGCCAGGTAGTGAAATCCGATTGCTGGGTCTGTTCGGTCTTGTCGGTCTGGTCGGCTTCTGGATTCCCGGCGCCGGCGCGATCGGTGCAAGCGGCGCACTGGGACTGTGGAATCACCAGAATCCGAAACTGGCGTTCTGGGGCAAGCTGGGCTGGATGAGCATCGCAGGTCTGCCCTACCTGGCGCGCCACTTGCTCACGTGACGGCCAGGCCGGTGGGCTACTTGGGCTGAATGAGCGTGTAGGTCGATTGCCTGTCTGAAGTGATCCGATAGCCTGGCCTCAGGAATTTCCTGAGGTTGCTGATGATCACTTTCAGGTTCTCTCTGGTGATCGGGTTGGAATCCGAACTCGCCGCGATGCACAGCGAGTTGTAGGTCGCCGTATTGCCGGGTGATTTCAGCAGATGCTGCAGCACAGAGCGCAAACGCGGCGGCAGATTGTAGGCATGGGCGGCCTTGGTCATCGACCGTTGGAATTCGTTGTCCTTCTTGCGCGAAAAGGCGTTGTCCTGATAGCGTTTCCAGAACGAGAAGATGCGGGCCATGAACTCCAGGTAATGGGTCCGGCCGATATCGATCACATCATCGAAGCCCAGCATGATCAGCTTGGCACGACGTTTCGGATCGCTTTTCATGCAGATGCAGATCTTGATCTTGTTGACCATCATGGAGGAATGCTCCTTCATGAATTCCGCGATCCGGCGGTGATCCTCACCGCCAAAGATGATGACGTCGTAGTCCATCTTGGCGGTGGAAAGGAGAATGTCGGGACGCGTGCTGAAGTCGTTGATGCTGTAATGCAACAAGGACTTGTCCAGCCAGCTGCGGCGGTGCTCGGCCTCCGTATCGTTCATCTCGATATATCGGATTCGCAGGGTCATGTACTCGGGGTTTTCGAGGAATAACGTCGTTACATCCTCAGGCGCACCCGGCACATTTACCCGAATGGTGAATTCGTTCATCTCACCCGTTTCTCCGGTTCTTTATATTGTTTAGACCCGTAGGTTCGGCTTTCTTCAGTCTTGGGCGCGGTTTATCGCGCCGGGGTAAGGATAAGGCACGGTTAAAATATTAATTCGTGCTAACGAATACCTAGGTATTATCCGAAGTTCGAGCCGGGTTTGGTTCATTTTGGTGTGAGCGGATTCTGTTCGTCGTGCGAAGGTTTCGTTTCGCCGAGCCTGCTGGTCCATCTCTTGGTGGCGATGAATCAAGTGTTGGTGCGATTGCGTGCTGTTAAGATTGGTTGTGGCAGGGCAAGGCGCTGAAATTTCGATAAACGTTCTGTTGCCATGGCTGCATTGGGTCAGGTGAATGTCCAAGCCGACCGTTACACTCGATATGGAACGAAAATTCATCAATAGTGAGAGTGATCATTCTAGAATATAAAATACACAGTCAGAATGACGAATGATGTATCGTCAGCTTGCAGGTGCCCGGTGTTTAACGAGATGGACCTGGGCTCCCGAGATATCACCCTCGCCCTTTTCACAATTGCGAACTTTTCACGCACACGAAAATGTGCCAGAAGGATTCGGGAGCGGGCGCTGCTGTGCGCCCCGATGATACGTGAGAGAGGGATGCATCATGGCAGAATCGCTTGAATCCATGCTCGCCGGGACGGGCGATATCGTTGACCTGCTGCGCAACCAGCAGGTTGGTCCGAACGTGTATCCGGGCGTTCCTGCGGAATATTCCAACTGGCGCAGCGAGCAGTGGGCCTGGCAGCACACGGCCGTGCTCTATAACCAGAGCTACCACATGGTGGACCTGGAAGTGCGCGGCCCGGATGCCTTCGCCATGCTGAACTATCTGGCGATCAACAGCTTCAAGGGTTTTGTGCCGGACAAGGCGAAGCAGTTCGTGCCGTGCACTCCCGCCGGACACGTGATCGGCGACGTTATCCTGTTCTATCTCGAGGAAGAGCGGTTCAATCTGGTCGGCCGCGCGCCCTCGATCGAGTGGGTGGAATTTCACGCCGCATCGGGCAAGTGGAACGTCGAAGTCGAGCGCGATGAACGCTGGGCGATGCGTAACGACGGCAAGCGCAAGAACTATCGCTTCCAGGTCCAGGGCCCGAACGCGATGAAGATCATCGAGAAGGCCACCGGCATCACCCCGCCGGATCTCAAGTTCTTCAACATCACGCACCTGACCATCGCGGGCAAGACCGTGCACGCGCTGCGCCACGGGATGGCCGGCCAGCCGGGTTGGGAACTTTACGGTCCCTGGGAAGACTATAGCGCGGTCCACGCCGCGCTGGTCGAAGCCGGCAAGGAATACGGCATGGCGCTGGTCGGCGGCCGGGCCTATTCGTCCAACACGCTGGAATCGGGCTGGATTCCGTCGCCGCTGCCCGCGATCTACACGGGTGAGGAACTGAAGCCGTTCCGCGAATGGCTCTCGGCCAGGTCCTATGCCGGGATGTGCTCGATCGGTGGCTCCTACGTCCCCGACAGCATCGAGGGTTACTACCTGACGCCCTGGGATCTCGGCTATGGCCCGTTCGTGAAGTTCGATCACGATTTCATCGGGCGCGAGGCACTGGAAAAGATCGCCGCCGGTCCGCACCGCAAGAAGGTGACGCTGGCGCTCGACAACGAGGATGTCATGCGGGTGCAGTCCTCCGCGTTGTCGAAGGGCGAACGCGCGAAGTTCATGGAATACCCCAGTGCGGTCTATGCGATGCATCCGTTTGACGAAGTGCGCGCCGAGGATGGCAGCCTGGCGGGGCTGTCGACGTGGATTGGCTACACGGCGAACGAAGGCAAGTTCCTGACGCTGGCGATGCTGGAGCCGCAGTATGCCGAACCCGGCACCAAGGTTTCCCTGATCTGGGGCGAGCCGAACGGCGGCACCCGCAAGCCGACCGTGGAGCCGCATGTTCAGACCCCGATCAAGGCGGTTGTTGCGGCCGTGCCTTATGTCGAGGCCGCGCGCGACAACTACGCCGAAGGGTGGCGGACCAAGGGGGCCTGATCAGGCCCCGGTCAGGCTCGCGGCCGCGCGTGACAGCGCGGCCCGGGCCTTGGTCGCCACTTGCGGGTTGAACCGCACTTCCGGGATTGCAACGGCGAACGCGCCGACGACCTCACCGTTCAGCCATGCCGCAGCACCGAGGCCGCAGATGCCGATGGTGTTTTCCTCGTGCGCTTCGGCCACGCCATCGCGCCGGATCTGCTCCAGCGCGGGGCGTAGCTCTGCCTCGTCCAACAGCGTGTGGGCAGTGTAGCGGGGCCGCGGGCATTCCGCGAAATAGCGCGCCAGTTCCGGTTCGGGCAATGCGGCAAGGATGGCCTTGCCCGCGGCCAGTGCGTGGAGCGGCTTGCGGTGACCCGGTTCGATGGCATAGCGCAGCGCCTGTCCGCTGGCTTCGGTGACCAGCGCCTCCACTTCCCAGCCGGTGCGGACCATGAAGCTGGCGGTTTCGTCCAGCTCGCTGCGCAGCACTTTCACCAGCGGCTCGACCCGTTCGGCCAGGGTCAGGCTGGCGCGCGGGACGATCAGGCGATGCAGGCCCGGCCCAGGGCGATAACGCCGGCCGTCGCGGACCAGGTATTCGCGCTCTGCCAGCGTGCTGAGCAGGTAGGACAGGCTGGATACCGGAATGTCGAGCGCGGCGGCGATATCCTGCGCGATCGGGCCTTGTGGATGAGCGACCACGAACTCGATTATGTCGAGCGTGCGCATCGCCGACTTGACGGTGTTGGACGGAGCCGCCGAGGCCGATGACTGCGGCATTACCAGGCCAGACTGCCGCGCCGTTCTGCAAACCGCCAGCCGTCGGCGGTCAACACGAACCGGTCGTGAAAGGAGCCCGCGAGCGGCACGCCGCCCTCGGTAAACAGCACCATCGCGCTGGTGCCGCGCGCACTGGCATGATCCTCTACATCGATCACCACGTTGGAGCAGACATGCCGCGTCTTGCGCGGCGGACGGGCCTGAAACGCGGCAAGGATTGCCGCGCGGCCAACGATGGGCGCATCCGGTGCGGTCGGGCGCGTCATCAGGCCATCATCGGTATAGAGCGCGGCAACATCCTCCCAGCGGGCTTCGTCGTTGAGGTTTGCATAGAGCGCGATCAGACGGGCGCAGTCCGCCTCGATCGCGCGGCGCTGATCCTCGGTCATAGGCGGCTCGCCGCGATATCGGCGCCTTCGCGCAGGTTGCGCAGCTTGCGCCAGGTCACGATCGGATCGATCTTGCCATAGCCGGCGAACGTGCCGAACCCGCAGTCGGTGCTGGCAACGACGCGGTCGGGTCCGACGATCCCGGCGAAGCGTTCGATCCGCTGCGCGATCAGTTCCGGGTGCTCGACATAGTTGGAGCAGGTATCGATCATGCCGGGGGCCAGGATCTTCCAGTCCGGCAGTTTGGCATCCTGCCATACCTTCCATTCGTGTTCGTGGCGCGGATTGGCGGCTTCGAACAGGACGGTGGCGGGACGGGCCTTGATGACGATGTCGATCACCTTTTCCAACGCGATGTCGTGATCGTGGGGGCCTTCGTAGTTGCCCCAGCAGACGTGCATCCGCATCCGTTCGGGCGGAATGTTGGCGGTCGCGGCATTGAGCGCCTCGACATTGGCGGCGGCGATCTTGAGGAACTCCTCCTCGGTCGCGTCCTGATAGCCGGTATGGCGGCTCATCGCCAGGTCCGGACAATCGAGCTGGAGGTAGAAGCCCGCGTTCACGATCGTCTCGTATTCCTCGCGCATCGCATCGACCAGCGCGGCGAGGTAGGCTTCGTGGCTGGGGTAGAACCGGTTGACCTGAAAAGCGGTGATCAGCCCCGGCGAGGCCGCGTTCATGAAGGCTTCGGTGTCCGGAGCGGCATAGGCGTCGAGCGCGGCGCGGAAGCGGCGGATATCATCGTGCAGCGGTTCCAGCGTGACCAGCTTGACCGCGTCGATGCAACTGGCGCGGACAAACTCCTGGCTGCCCATGATTGCGGACAGCTTCTTGGCAAGGTTGGGGACCTCGGCCAGGTCGGCGGCCGGTTTGCGGTCGGTATGGCCGCCGAACCCGGAGAGGCGCTCGATCATGTAGGTGGAATAGCCAACCTTGCCCAGTTCGCCGTCCGAGACGATGCTGACCCCTGCGGCAACCTGCTGCTGCACGGCTTCGGATACGGCGGCGCTGACGACCCGATCGAACTCCGCCGTGTCATAGGGCTTGCCGGCATCGCGCGCAAGCAACAGCGGGGTCAACTCGTCCCCGCGCGGCAGGCTGCCGACGTGGGTGGTCTTAATGTGGGTCATGCGATGTCCTCTCGCGCAAACGCTTTCGTGAAACATTCGCATATATGAACGTTTGTGGCAAACGCAGATCGCGGAATCACAGTAGCAGCAGAGCAAACCCCAGCGCGACGCCGAAGCTGACAAGGGTGGCGGCCAGGACCGGCACAGTCGCCCGCCAGCCCATTTCCATCAGCAGGTCCATCCGGCTGCGCATGGCGGTGGCTGTCACGGCCAGCAGCAGCAGCGCCTTTGACCCGACCAGCGCATAGTGTGCCAGAACCGGGGGCATGGTCACCACGCTGTTCAGCGCAACCGTGGCCAGAAACGCGGTGATGAACCAGGGCAGCGCCAGCCGTTTCCACAATGGCTGACCGACTGATCCGTCTGCGGGGGTCAGCGCCAGCGAAACCAGCGCCACGACCGGGGCGAGCAACGCAACGCGGGCCAGCTTCACGATGGTGGCATAGCTGCCGGCCGCGTCGGAAAAGGCATAGCCGGCGCCAATGGCCTGGGCGACGTCATGGATCGACGCGCCGATCAGGAACCCGGCCTGCCGGTCAGACAGCGCGAATTCCTCGGCCAGCACAGGATAGACCGACATCGCAAACGCGCTGGCGAGCGAGATGCCGACCAGCGTCAGCGCGAACTGCGCCTGGCTGAGCCGGTGCTTGCCGATGACGCCATAGAGCGCGAGCGCGGCACTTGCGCCGCAGATTGCGGTCGCGCCGCCCGCCAGCATCCCGGCATAAGTCGATTGCCCGCCAACCCGGCTGCCCAGCACGCCGGCCAGGATCGTGGCGGCCATGACCACCACCAGCGCGCCAAACGGGGCAGGGCCCAGCGCGCCGATCTGGGCGAAGGTAACTTGCAGCCCCAGCATCACGATGCCGATGCGCAGGCAGGTGCGCGAGGCGAAGTCCAGCCCAAGGTGCGTGCGCGGATCACGCGCGATGAAGTTGAGCGAGAGGCCCACCAGCAGGCCGAGCAGGATGATCGGAAAGCCGTAGTGTTCTGACAGCCAGGCCGCCGCCGCCGCCGCGACGCCGCAGATCGCCAGACCGGGAAACAGGGTGTCCTTGGGCTGTGCCGCGGCGCTCGTCGTTTCGGCCAGATGCATCTCGCCGTAGAGGTCGCCGCCATAGGGCAGGGCGTCCCAGTCGACCCGGGCCATGCTGCTCTTGTCTGGCCCGCTATTCATGTCCTGCCCCATTTTCGCGTCCCGCCCCCTTTTTTATGTCCTGCGGTGTCATATCCCGCTTTCCTTATTCCCCGAAGGCGTTACTCTGCAAGCAGGAAGGGCGTGAAACAAGCGCCAAAGCAATGGGAGAGACGCGGATGAATGGCACCCGGAGCGATGGGGTGAGCGAACGGGCGATCATGCTGCTGATCGTCATGCTGTTTCTTGGCAATGCGCTCAATTATGTCGACCGGCAGGTGCTGGCGCTGCTCAAGCCGACGCTGGAGGCCGAGTTCGGCTGGAGCGACGACGATTACGCGCACCTTGGTTCCGCGTTCCAGCTGGCCGCCGCGGCCGCGCTGCTGGGGGTTGGCTGGTTCATCGACCGGCTGGGCGTGCGCTGGTCCTATGCCATTGCCGTTGCCGTGTGGAGTGCGGCGGGGGCAGCCCACGCGCTGGCCACCACGGTGCAGCAGTTCGTGACGGCGCGCGTCGTGCTCGCGATTGGCGAGACGGTCAGCACACCCGCAGGCATGAAATCGGCCGCGCTCTATATCCCCGAAAAACGCCGTAACATGGCGATCGGGCTGATCAACACGGCGCCCAATATCGGCGCGATCCTGACCCCGCTGCTGATCCCACCGTTCGCTCTGGCGTTTGGCTGGAAGGCGGCGTTCGTCGTCACCGGTGCGCTGGGGGCGTTCTGGCTGGTCGGCTGGTGGATGGGCACCCGCAACCTGAAGCCGGTTACCGCCGCGCCGGAACGCGCGCCGGTCAACTGGGGTGAGTTGTTCGCCGACCGCCGCAGCTGGGCGGTGATTGGCGCCAAGTTCCTGACCGACTGCGTCTGGTGGTTCGTGCTGTTCTGGATGCCGGACTTTTTCAATCGGGTGTTCAAGCTGGGCCAGGGCGATTTGGGCTGGCCGATCGCTATCATCTTTTCGCTCGCGGCGCTGGGCGCGATCACTTCGGGCGGGCTCTATCCGATCCTGCTGTCGCGGGGCTGGTCGATGAACCGCGCGCGCAAGTCCTCGATGCTGTTCTATGCCATTGCGGTGCTGCTGATGCCGCTGGCGCTGTTCACGCACAGCCCGTGGATCGCCGCCGTGCTGATCGGCATGGGCCTGTTCGCGCATCAGGGCTTTTCGACCAACATCTTCGGGATGAGCACCGACATCGTCCCCACCGTCCGCATCGCCAGCGTGATCGCGATGGGCGCGGTCGCGGGCAACCTGTCGGGCATGGGGATCATCGAGCTGGCCGGTTGGTCGCTGCAGAACGATCACGGCTATACCCCGATGTTCGCGATCTGCGGCGGGGCCTATCTGGCGGCGCTGCTGTTCATTCATCTGGTGGTGCCGGATCTGGGCAAGGCGAAGGCGCAGTAGGGGGGGCGCTCTGATTGTGCTCGCTCAACGGGCGTGACATCATCGGTTGATGATTACATTTCGTCTACCTTGGTGGGCTTTCTGCGCTGGCCTAGGGGTTGTCATTGCGGCCAGCACGATCGGAGCGCGGCAATCCATTGAATCCGCACTCTATCTTTGGGGTGTGCTGCTGTTGCTGGACGGGTGTCTGGGAACTCGTATTCTGCCCGGTTTGACGCCCCATGCAAGCTACCCAGCGGACTGGCGGGCAATTGAGAAGAACCTTTACTGCCGCAAGCAAGGCATTGCACGCATAGCGGTTTCGGTCGCACTTGCTGGTTCGTTGTGCATCGGTGTTGAACTGGCTGGTCAGAGCGATTTGACTAACTGGTACAGTCTTGGTGCAATCGTTGGCTGGTGCGGGCTCTGGTTGGTAGCTGCGCTGAGTGCCATCCGCGATGCATTGGCAAATGATTGACGGACTGGCTACTTGAATGCGGAACCGCTTTTGTCGTTCGGCATTCTGCATCGCTGCCTCGAAAGTCGTCACCCTGAACTTGGTTCAGGGTCCATCTCTCGCCCCGCTGGATTCCCGCAGTGAGGCACGATGGATGCTGAACCAAGTTCAGCATGACGGTGCGGCAGATCGTGTCGCATCCACAAACCCACACAAAAAAGGGCCCCGGATCGCAATCCGGGGCCCTTCAAGTTTCACCGCGTACGGTGGGTGGTTCAGAAGCTGTAGCGCGCGCTCACGCCCCAGTAGCGATCGGCATCGCGCGGGATCTGATAGCGGTAGGAACCGCTGACGCCGCCGTTGATGATCGCGGCCGGATAGGCCTTGTCGAACAGGTTGCGGACCTGCGCGGTGATCTTCCACTTGTCGTCCGGCGACACCAGCCCGACCGAAAGGTTGACCAGCGCATAGGCCGGGATCGTGCCCAGCAGGCGCTGCACATCGTTGGGCGAGAACAGCGAGAGCTGCTTGCTCTGGAAGTTCATCGTGGTGCCCAGGGTGATGTCGGCAAAGCTGCCGGTTTCGATGCGGTGATCGATCCCCATCGAACCCTTCCAGGTCGGCGCATAGCCCAGCTTGGTGCCCGACGGGATGATCGCCGAGGCGGCCGCACCCGGCGCGACCTTGAACTGGTTGACGTGGGCATCGGTCAGCGCGAGGCCGGCCATGATGTTGGTGTTGCGGCCCGCGCGCCAGTTCAGGTCCATTTCGATCCCGCGGGTCGAAATCGTGCCTGCATTGGTAAAGCGGGTCACCACCACGCCAGCCACCAGATCGGGGTTGTTGGCCTGGAAGTTCTTGTACTTCGCATAGAAGCCCGCGATGTTGAACGTCAGCGCGCCGTCCAGCAGGGTGTTCTTCAGACCGATTTCGAACGAGTCCGAAGTTTCCGGTTCGATCACGTTCGTGCCGGTGGCGGTCAGGTTGTAGAACACGTTGTAGGCCGGACCCTTGTAGCCACGCGCATAGCTGGCATAGCCCATCACGTCGTCGCTGAAGTCCATCTGGAACACGGCCTTGCCCGACAGGTTGTCGTTGCTGGTTTCAGCCGTGAACGGAGCCGCCGGGGCGCCGGTACCCGTGGTGGTCACCGGGAAGCTGGGCTGGATGCCCGGACCGGCGAGGGTGGTGTTGCGGCTGTGGAAGACCGACAGCTTGTCATGCGTGTAGCGCAGGCCGCCGATGATGCGCGCGGCATCGCTCAGCTTGAAGGTGGCCTGCCCGAACAGCGCGAAGTTGTTGAAGGTGGAACCGAACGTGGCGGTGCCCGACGGGAAGGTCGACGGGTTGGCGTTCACGCTGCCGCACGGGATCAGCACGTTGTTCGGAGCGCCGGTAGCGGCGGTGCACTGCGTCACGTTGCGGGTGAAGGTCCGCTCCGAATAGGCGCGCGAGTAATACGCACCCACGACATAGGACAGCGCGGTATCGCCCGGCGAGGTGATGCGCAGTTCCTGGCTGAAGGTGTTCGACGTCTGCGGGCCGCTGTCATGCAGCTGCGCAAAACCGACATAGGCCTTGTCGAGCCAGTCGCCGTCGCGGATTTCGGTGTTGTCCCAGCCGCGATAGGCGGTGATCGAGGTCAGCGTGTGGTCGCCCAGGCCAATGTCGGCCTGCGCCGAAACGCCCCAGCCTTCTTCCTTGGTCGCGGTGACCAGGTTCTGCGCCACGGCACGGGTCTTGGCCCCGTCCTGGTTGGGCAGAACTGCGAACGCCAGGCTGGTGGTCGGCACGCCGGCACCGGTCAGCGGTGCGGTGGCGATGATGTCGGCGCAGCAATCGTCGTCGTTCTTGTAGTAGTCGGCGGCGACGTAGATGCGCAGGTCATCGCTGGGATCGTACAGGAACTGGGCGCGGGCGCCCCAGTGCTTGTAGCCGTTGACCCATTCGTTGGTGGTGACGTTGCGGATGTTGCCGTCATACGAGCCGTAGAAGGCGCTGAACCGGCCGGCCAGGCTCTCGCCCATCGGCAGGTTGACCGAGCCCTTCACGCGCACTTCATTGCGGTCGAAATAGCTGGCTTCGACGGTGCCGCCGAGCTCGTTCTTGGGCATCTGGGTGGTGATGTTGATCACGCCCGCCGATGCGTTCTTGCCGAACAGCGTGCCTTGCGGGCCGCGCAGGACTTCGATCTGGGCGACATCGACGAGGTCGCTGAACGCTTCGCCCGAGCGGGCATAGACGACGCCGTCAACCACGGTCGAAACCGACGGTTCGCCTGCAATCGAGAACGTGGCCGTGCCGACGCCGCGCAGGAAGATCGTCTGGTTCAGGGTGGTGCCCGACTTCAGGAAGTTCAGCGAGGGGACCATCTGGGTCGCGCTCTCGATGCTCGGACGGGCCGCTTCCGAGAGCGATTCGCCGCTGAGCACGGAGACTGCAACCGGCACCGACTGCAGGCTTTCCGAGCGCTTTTGCGCGGTAACGACGATTTCGCCCGGAGCCTGAGCATCCGCCTCGTTGGCAGCGTCCTGGGCGAGGGCCGGGGTTGCGAAAACGGACAGCGCCAGCACAGCGGCTGATGCTCGAAGCATTGATTTCATGAGAAATTCCTCCCTCGAAAGCCGGGCGGGGACCTTCCGTGGCCCGGCACTGCGTACCGTGGCTCAGGCCCGTTCCATACGATTGCCCTGCCACTTGTGCGGCTTGAATTGCGTTGCGGCGCTCGATATGTCAAGCGGTGTCATACGGACAAGGCCGAGTAGTGGCAAACGCGCCACAGCTAGGGCCGGAGAGGGAACGAATCGGCGTGCAAGACCGGTTTACGCAGCATGGTGATGGGTTTGACCTGCATTTCGCGGGGCGACTGGTGCTGGCCCACCGGGCAGAGAGTCCGGCGCTGGCCATGGCGCGCGGCGCACCCAGCGTCGAGATGTATCGCGGCAACTTCCGGATCGAGGATGCGCCGACCGATCGGATCGTGCCGACGGAATGCCAGGTCGAAGCCGATGGCGTGATGCTGCTGGAGGGCGGCATACCCGCCGCGCGGTTGGCGCTGGTGGACGGGCGACTGTCCGTCGAACTGCTGCGTGACGGGTATGACCGGATCCACCTGAGCTTTCACGCCGAACCCGATGAAACGGTATGGGGCGGCGGGGAGCAGATGAGCTACTTCGCGCTCAATGGCCGCGCTTTCCCGATGTGGACCAGCGAGCCGGGAGTGGGGCGCGACAAGTCGACCGCGCTGACCCGGTTGATGGACGAAACCGGCATGGCCGGGGGCGATTACTGGAATACCAATTATCCGCAGCCGACCTTCCTGACGTCGCGCTGGCTGGCGGTGCATTTCACGGCGGAATGCTACAGCGTGCTGGATTTCACCGACCCGTCACGCCATGCGGTGGAAGTGTGGTCGCCGCGCACGGTGTTTGAACTCTACGCGGAAGATTGCCCGCAGGAACTGGTTGGCGCGCTTTCCGCCCGGTTCGGTCGCCAGCCGCCGCTGCCTGACTGGGCGATCGGCGGGGCCATCGTTGGCCTGAAAGACGGTCTGCGCAGTTTCGAACGGCTGGAGGGCTTCATCAAGGCCGGGGCTGCCGTATCGGGCTTGTGGTGCGAGGACTGGGCCGGCATTCGCGAAACCAGCTTTGGCCGCCGCCTGTTCTGGGACTGGCGGCGCGACCGGCAGCGCTACGCCGACTTGCCCGAACGCATTGCTGCGCTGGAAGCGCGCGGCATCCGGTTCCTCGCCTACGCCAATCCTTACCTGGCGGTCGATGGCATCCTGTATGAGGAAGCTGCGGAAGGAGGGCACTTCTGCCTGCGCCAGGACAGCGATGAGGTGTACCTCGTCGATTTCGGCGAATTCGATTGCGGCGTGCTGGATTTCACCCGCCCCGAAACCCGCGACTGGTTTGCGGAAAAGGTGCTGGGCCGCGAAATGCTCGACATCGGCATCTCGGGCTGGATGGCCGACTTTGGCGAGTATCTGCCCACTGATGTCAGGCTGGCCGATGGATCCGATCCGATGGAAGCGCATAACCGCTGGCCCGTGCTTTGGGCCGAGGTCAATGCGCAGGCCGTCGCCAGCCGGGGCAAGACCGGCGACGCGGTATTCTTCATGCGGGCCGGTTATTCCGGGGTGCAGGGGTATTGCCCGCTGCTGTGGGCGGGCGATCAGTCGGTCGATTTCACCCGGCATGACGGGATCGGCACGGTGATTACCGGCGCACTCTCGGCGGGGCTGGTGGGCAATGCCTACAGCCATTCGGATTGCGGCGGTTACACCTCGCTCCATGGCAATGTGCGGACGGTGGAGCTGATGGAGCGCTGGTGCGAGCTGTCGGCATTTGCGCCAGTCATGCGCAGCCATGAAGGCAACCGCCCCGACGACAACCTGCAATACGATTCCAGTGCCGATCTGCTGGCCTGTTTCGCCCGGTGGAGCCGCGTTCATGCCCATCTGGCCCCGTATGTGCGCCAGTTGTGCAGTGAAGCGACCGATCAGGGCCTGCCGGTGCAGCGCCCGCTGTTCCTGCATTACCCCGATGATCCGGCGCTCTTTACGGTGCAGGATCAATACCTATACGGTGCCGATCTGCTGGTGGCGCCAGTGATCGAGGAAGGCGCGAAATCGCGCTCGGTGATCCTGCCGGGCGAGGGGCCGTGGCGGCACTGCTGGACGGGGGCGGACTATCCCGCCGGCATTCATGAAGTGCCTGCCCCGATCGGTCAGCCGCCAGTATTCTATCGCCCGGACAGCGCTTTTGCGCCGTTGTTTGCGGGTCTTGCGGGGGTGCTGGAGGGATGAGCGAGCGGTCCAATATCCGCGATGTGGCGGCCAAGGCGGGGGTGGCGGTGAAGACCGTCAGCCGCGTGCTGAACGGCCACCCTTATGTCAGCGCCGAGACGCGCGCGCGGGTAGAGGAGGCGATGCGGGATCTGGATTTTCGTCCCAGCATCGCGGCCCGCATCCTGTCGGGGGCAAAGTCCAACCAGATCGCGCTGATCTATGACAACCACAGCCCGTACTACATGTTCCAGATCCAGACCGGCTGCTGGGAGTTCTGCAAGGAGAACAGCATCCGCCTGCTGGCGCAGCCCGTTGATGTGGCCGATCCGCAAGTGGGCGAGCAAGTGCGCGGGTTAGTGTCTGAGACTCAGGTGGACGGAATCATCCTGTCGTCGCCGGTGACCGATTGCGTCCCGGTGCTGCGCGCGCTGGAGGCGATGGACGTGCCGTTCGTGCGGATTTCGCCGGGGACCAATCATGCCCTGACCAGTTCGGTGTTCATGGACGATGCCCAGGCGGCAGACGATATGACCACATACCTGATCAATGCCGGGCATCGCCGCATCGGTTTCATCAGGGGCCATCCCAATCACATGGCGTCGGATGATCGCCTGTTCGGCTATCGCCGCGCGCTGGACCGCGCCGGTATCGCTTATGAACCGGAACTGGTCTGCGACGGCGAGTTCGATTTCGAAAGCGGTGTGCGGGCAGCCAATCGCCTGCTCGACATGGCGGATCGCCCCACGGCAATCTTCGCCTCGAATGACGACATGGCCGCCGGGGTGCTGGCGGTTGCCCACGATCGGGGCATCGAGTTGCCGGGGCAGCTTTCGGTCGCCGGATTCGATGACACCACGCTGGCGCGCACGGTCTGGCCGCCGCTGACCACCATCCATCAGCCAATGGCCGAACTGGCCCGCACGGCGACGGAAATCCTGATTGCGGGCGGCGACATTACGCACCGTCGCCTGCCCCATTCCCTAGTCGAGCGCGCATCGGTCGCGCCCCCATACAGGAAACCATGATGAGCGAACTGCCCGCACCTCCGTCGACCCGCCAGCTGGGTTCCAGCGATATCGCGATCTCGCCCATCGCCTGGGGGATGTGGCGTCTGGCCGAAGATGGCCGGACCGTGTCCGAAGCCGCCGCGCTGGTGCATGCCGCGCTCGATGCCGGGATCACCCTGCTCGACACGGCGGACATCTATGGTTTCGATGGCGCCAGCGGGTTTGGCGATGCCGAGGCGCTGCTGGGCGAAGTGCTGGCCGCTGAACCGGGGCTGCGCGGTCGCATGGTGCTGGCCACCAAGGGCGGCATTCTGCCGCCACTGCCTTATGACCAGAGTGCGGATTATCTGCGCAGCGCGATCGACGCCTCGCTCCGCCGCCTGAAGGTGGACAGTGTCGATCTGTGGCAGGTGCATCGCCCCGATATCCTGGCGCACCCGCAGGAAGTGGCGCGGGTGCTGGATGATGCGGTGACGGCGGGCAAGATCCGCACCCTGGGGGTATCCAACTTCACCGTGCACCAGACCGCCGCGCTCAACCAGTTTCTTGGCCACAAGCTGGTTTCGACCCAGCCGGAAATCAGCCCGCTGCGGATCACCTGCTTTGAAAACGGCGAACTGGATCAGGCCATGATGCTGGGGCTTGCCCCGTTGGCGTGGTCTCCGCTCGGTGGCGGCCGTCTGGCCAAGCCGGAAACCGCGCGCGACAAGGCGGTCGCGGCCGAACTGGACCGGGTTGGAGCGGCGCAGGGTGTCTCGCGCACCGTGGCGGCCTATAGCTGGCTGATGGCGCATCCGGCCGGGATCGTGCCGATCATCGGGTCGCAACAGGCTGGCCGCATTGCCGAAGGAACGGCGGCCATGCAGGTGCGCTGGACCCGTGAAGACTGGTACGCCGTGCTCGTCGCGGCGCGCGGTGAGCGGCTGCCCTGACGGCGCTGACAGACATAAACATGAAGCAGCCAATGGCGCCGGGTGGTGGCGCATTGGCGACAAGAGAATGATCGAACCAACGACGCCCACGCGGCCGCGTTGCGCGCGGCGCTGCGTCCAGAGCTTGTGAGGAGCGCTACATGACCGACCAACAGTGTGAGATCGCCTGGTTTTCCGCCCTCTGCGATGACGATTACGAGTTTCTCGGGGTATCGGACCCCTATCTGAAGTCCAGCTGGGAACATTGCCGCAATATCGTGCTGCGCGCGGAGGAGGGCGGGTTCGACAATATCCTGCTTCCGTCAGGCTATCAGCTGGGCCTCGATACGACCGCATTTGCCGCCGCGGTGGCCACGCAGGTGCGACGGATCAAGCTGCTCTGGGCAACGCGGATCGGTGAGGACTGGCCGCCGCAGCTGGCTCGCCGCATTGCCACGCTCGACCGTATTCTTGGCCCGAACGCGGCCGGTACGGGTGGGCGGCTCAATGTGAACATCATCTCGTCCGATATGCCGGGCGAGACGATTGCCTCTGGCCCGCGCTATGCCCGCGCGACCGAGGTGATGAAGATCGTGCGCACGCTCCTCAATGGGGAATCGCTCGATCACGAAGGTGAATTCTACAAGCTCAAGCTGGACCCGCCGCGGATCACGACCCTGTCCGGCAAGTGCCCGGCGTTCTACTTCGGCGGCCTGAGCCACGAAGCACGCGAATGCGCCGCAGAAGGGTGCGATGTCTATCTGATGTGGCCGGACACGATGGACAAGGTGCGTGAAACCATCGCCGACATGAAGGAGCGCGCTGCCCGGTTCGGCCGCACGCTGAAGTTCGGCTACCGCGCCCACGTGATTGTGCGCGAAACAGAGGAGGAAGCGCGGATGTATGCGGATCGCCTGCTTTCCAAACTGGACGAGGATGCAGGCAAGGCGATTCGTGAACAATCGCTTGATGCGAAGAACTATGGCGTGCAGCGCCAGCAGGAACTGCGCAGCGCAGCGGGTGGCGACGGGTTTGTCGAGGACAACCTCTGGACCGGAATCGGTCGTGCCCGCTCCGGCTGCGGAGCGGCCATCGTCGGTACGCCGGATCAGGTGCTGGCCAAGCTCCGCGCCTATCAGGCCGAAGGGATCGAGGCGTTCATCCTGTCCGGCTATCCACACATGCAGGAGGCAGACATGTTTGCCCGTCATGTCCTGCCGCACATCCAGCACGGACCTTTAACGCTGTAAACCCGGCGCGACGCGAACGCAGGTGGCAGGCGGTCGACCGGAAGTTCCGGTTGGCCGCCTTGTGCCACTTTGAAGGCACGTAGGTGCACCTGTCCCTGCAACAGGGACGCATTCTTTCGCAATGTGGGAAAGTGGTGCCCGGAGGCGGATTCGAACCACCGACACGCGGATTTTCAATCCGCTGCTCTACCAACTGAGCTATCCGGGCAATGCTGCGACGAGGCCTGAAACGGTCCCGCCAGCGGCTGGAAGCGCGCCTATGGCGAAGCGCGTCGCGCTTGGCAAGCATGAATTTTCAGTCGTCGCCTTCTTCGCGTCCGGCAACCGGTCCGGGCAGGGCATAACCATCGTCGAGCCAGCGCATCAGGTCACGGTCGCGGCAGCGGTTCGAGCAAAACGGGGCGTGTTCGGCGCTGCGGGGCTTGCCGCAGATCGGGCACTTGCGGGTCTGAGTCGTCATGCCGCGATCGCCTGCGCGAATCCGCCGTCGAGTGCAAGATTCGCGTCCTGTGCCCAAAGAACCGTCCGTCCCGACCGACGCGCCAGTTCCGCTTCCCACTCCGGCAGAACGGCTGCGCGGACGGCGGGATGGCACGTCAGCAGCAATGCACCGGGCTCTGTGACGCCCTCGGCCCGCCGGAGCAGCAGTAGCGCAGCAGCAGCTGCCCGCTGCCGGGTCAGAAGGGCCAGCAATGATGGCCGTTCCAGCCTTGCAACCAGCTGGACGAAGCCGAACCCGTTCATGCCGGTCCGCTCATGCGGCCAATGGTCAAGGGCAGCGTCCAGCGCCTCATCCACCGCCCTCCGGTCTGCCTTGTCGGGCAGCGTGGGGAAATCGATGCCGATTGACCCGGCCAGATCAAGCCGCCCCACCATGGCGGCAATGGCAGGGATGGCTGCCAGCGCCAGCGCCGCTGGAGGCAGGGTGCCATCAATGTCGATCAGCGTCATGGCAGGGGTGGGGCTCACGGTAAGGTTCCCGCCGGGAAACTCGATCGCGCCGGTCCAGGCATCGGCAAACACATCTTCCCATGCGCCGGAGGGGAAGCGGTGGACGATTTTGGCATCGAGTTGGTCCGCCAGGCCCGGGGCAAGGCGGGGTTGCGCCGTGCTCGGGCGCGCCTGTGCGCGCTTCAGTCGCCCTCGTTCGGCGATCGCGGCGCGAGTCACGATCAGACGCAGCGCTCCGCCTTCCTGGGCATCGCGTGGCAAACCATCGACCAACGCTTCTTCACCACCGGCAAAACGGGCGGTGCCGCGCCTCGATCCGCTGGATCGGGAAACCAGCACTGCATCGTCCACCAGGCCGGCTTCCAGCCCGCCTGGCCAGCGCAACCGTGCCGCCAGCACCTCGCCTCCATCGAGCAGGATGGCGCGTTCTTCGCCAATCCCCTCCTCGACCAGCCACTCAGGCAATGGGGAAACCAGCCGATTTCAACAGGCTGCGCGTTTCGAACAGCGGGAGGCCGACCACGCCGGAATGGCTTCCACCGATCCACGCGATCAGCCCCTCTGCGCTACCCTGAATGGCGTAGCCCCCTGCCTTGCCGTGCCATTCCCCGCCCGCGATGTAAGCATCGATTTCGGCCGGGGAGAGCTGCTTGAAGCGCACAATTGTCTCTGACAGCTTTTCGCGCAGGGTTCCGTCGGGATATTTTAGCGCAATGGCCGACAACACGCGGTGACGCCGCCCGGACAGCGTGGCCAGGCACTCGCGGGCAGTGGCTTCATCTTCGGCCTTGGGCAGGATCCGTCGGCCACAGGCGACCACGGTGTCTCCTGCCAGCACAAACGCTGTGCCGCCATCAACCGCAGCGGCCTTCTCGCGGGCCATGCGCATGGCATAGACGCGCGGAAGTTCGGCGCGGAGTGGCGTTTCATCGATGTCGGCGGCGGCCACGCCAGCAAGTTCAACGCCTAGCCGCGCGATCAATTCGCGGCGGCGAGGGCTAGCCGAGCCAAGGATCAGGGAGGGCGTCATTTCGCCCGAAGGTTCGCTCAGTACTGGCCGGGGCCGCCACGGCCAGGCATGAAGCGGTAGGTGATCCGGCCCTTGGTCAGATCGTAAGGGGTCAGTTCGACCAGCACTTCATCGCCCACCAGAACGCGGATGCGGTTCTTGCGCATCTTGCCCGCCGTGTGGCCAAGGATTTCGTGGTCGTTTTCCAGCCGGACACGGAACATGGCGTTGGGCAGCAGTTCCACCACCTGGCCACGCATTTCGAGCAGTTCTTCTTTCGCCATCCGCGATCAATATCCATACATTTCGGTGTGCTTGGGGCGCCCCATAGCTCCGCGCGGCGCAAAAGGAAAGCCTTTGGCGTGTGGCACGTTTGCAGCACTATTTCAGGGGCGCGACAAATTGTTACGTGGTGCGACTTGCCAAGGCCCGGTGCAGGCCCCAACTGACACCCCGGGGACAGGGGCCGCCTGCTCAAGGTGCGGAAATTTCTCAAGCAATTTGGACGCCATGCCCAGCCACAGACATGCACTCTCACTCTCGGCCCTTGCCATTGCCATGATCGCCCAGCCAGCGCTTGCGCTGGACGATCTGCAAACTTCGGAGGCCCCGGCCGGAACAGATCAGGCAGATGACGAGTATGCGCCGCGCGATGCCGGTGGTGACATCGTTGTGGTTGCCACCCGCGTGGCGGGGCAGGTCGAAGCTCCACAGCCCCCGATTGCCACGCTGGATGAGAAAGACCTTCAGTCCCTGGGGGCGGCCAATCTGACCGATGTGCTGGCCCGGATCAGCCCGCAGACGACGTCCGGGCGCGGGCGCGGGGGGGGAATGCCGATCGTACTGGTGAACGGGCAACGGATCACCAATTTCCGTGAAATGCGCAATTATCCGCCCGAGGCCGTGCGCCGGGTGGAGATCCTGCCGGAAGAAGTGGCTCTGCGCTTCGGCTATCCGGCCGATGCGCGCGTGGTCAACTTCATCCTTAAGGACAGCTTTGCCAGCAAAACGATCGAGGCTGAAACCGCTGTGCCGACGCGCGGCGGGTTTCAGGCTTACGAGCTGGAAGCGACGGCCCTGCGTATCGCGGGTAAACAGCGTTTCAACGTGACCGCGAAGATCGACGATACCTCGCCGCTGACCGAGGCCGAGCGTGGCGTGATCCAGTCTTCCAGCCTGAGTGTCAGCACTGATCCGGACCCGGCTGCGGCGCGGACGTTGATTGCGGATTCCCGCGAACTGTCACTCAATACCGCTTGGTCGCGCGGATTGGGCAAGGATGGGTTGGGCGGGCAGATTTCGCTCAGCGGCAACGTGACCCGCAGTGACAGCCGCAGCCTGTCCGGGCTGACGCTGGTCGCTCTGACTGCGCCCGATGCGATCCGCGCGGTCCGCGCTGTGGGTGATCCACTGGAACGCCTGACGCGCAGCACGGCGCTGCAAGTCGGTGCGGGGATCAACACCTTTTTCGGAAACTGGCAGTTCAACGCAACGGTCGATGGCAGCCATGGTGAAAGCCGTACACTCATTGACCGCCGGGCAGATACCGCGGCGCTCGTCGCAGCGGCTGCGAGCGGAAGTCTGCCCATCAACGGGGCATTGCCGGTATTGGCGGATCCAGGCCGCGATACGGTGCGCAGCAACACGGAGAATGTGAACAGCCTGATCACTCTGGTTGGTCGCCCTGTGCGCCTGCCCGGTGGAGAAGTCACGGCAACCTTCAAGGCCGGTTTTGCGTGGTCGAATATCGAAAGCAGCGACACGCGCAGCAAGGTTGGTCCGATTTCGCTGACCCGTGGGGATGCATCGGCAGGGATGAACCTGGGCATCCCGATCACCAGCCGCCGAGAGGGGTTTGGAGCAGGCCTTGGCGATATTTCGCTGAATTTCAGCGCCGGGCTCAACCACCTGTCGGATTTTGGCTCGATCAAGGACTGGAGCGCCGGTTTGACCTGGTCTCCGCTGGAAGGGCTGGGGTTGCAGGCCAGCTATCTGGTCAATGAGGCGGCCCCCGGACTGGCACAACTGGGCAATCCGCAGACGGTAACGTTCAATGTGCCGGTCTATGACTTTACGCGCGGTGAAACGGTCCTCGCGACAATCGCTGGCGGTGGCAATCCTGCTTTACGCAAGGAGCGTCAGCGCGATCTGAAGTTTGGAGCCAACTGGAAGCTGCCCTTCCTCGCCAACTCGAACCTGCTGGCCGAATACTTCCGCAACCGCTCCAATGAAGTGACAGCAGCCTTTCCGCTACTCACCCCGGAAATCGAAGCGGCCTTTCCGGGCCGGGTCGTGCGGGATGCTGGCGGTCGCATCGTTGCCGTGGATCAACGGCCGGTGACATTTGCCAAGCAGGAAAGCTCCCGTTTGCGATGGGGGCTCAACCTCTCGGGCACGCTCGGCAAGGCGCCAGAGGCCGGCCCGGGCGGGGCTGGCATGATGGCAGGTGGTGCTCGCCCACCTGCGCCCGGCGGTGGTCCCGCACGCGCTGGCGGCAGTGGTCGCGGGATGATGATGGGAATGATGGGCGGTCCCGGCGGCGGTCAGGGGCGCTGGAACTTCGGGATGTATCATACTGTTCAGTTCGACAGTTCGGTGCTGGTTGCACCCGGCGGGCCGTTGCTTGATCTTCTGGCCGGGGATGCACTGGCAGCAGGGGGGACTCCACGACATTCGCTGGAGTTCAACGGCGGCTTGTTCAAGAACGGTTTCGGCATGTTCATGAATGGCAGCTGGATTGCACCCGCCACCATCAGTGCGACCGGGGCACCGGGTTCCAGTGACCTGCGCTTTGGCAGTGTTACAAAGATCGGAATCTCGATGTTCGCGGACCTGGGCGCGCGAGCCGGTCTGGTCAAATCGGCGCCCTTCTTCAAGGGCAGCCGGGTTTCGCTGCGGTTCGAGAACCTGCTGGATTCGCGTCAGAAAGTCACCGATTCCAGCGGCTTGGTTCCGCTCAGCTACCAGCCTGATTACCTTGATCCGCGCGGCCGCGTGATCGAAGTGGAATTCCGCAAGATGTTCTGAGCGGATTGTCGGAGTTCCGGATGTGGGCCGGCCGGATTGTTTCCGGCCGACCCACGTTCAGACGCTCACGCAGCGCTGTGGAATACCGCGATGACCAGGTGCAAGGTCAGCCCCATCAGCGCGAAGCTGGAAAGTGCAAACAGCAGGAAGCGGAGCATCACCTTGTTGACCGTCGCCTGAACCAGAGAATGCGCTATGCGCAGGCCCACGTAGGCCCAGCCAAGCGTGGCATTCAGCCCATCGCCCTGACCGATCAAGGCCAACGCCAGCGCAACCGCGTAGAACACGGTCGGCGCCTCGTGCAGGTGGTTGTAGTTATGGGCAATCCATTGAACCTTGCCCGGCAGGACTGCGTCCAGATCCTTTCCTGTTCCACCAGTCATGGTCTTCGCGTCGATTTTCGCGGCGTTCATTGCCGGAATCCGCGTGACGTACATCCACAGCCACATCAACATCGTCCAGCCAGCCAGAACGGCCAGCGGTTGCAGGATATCCATCCCAATCATCACTCAATCTCCCCTTTTTTGATCAGATGGCGCCCAGTGTGAGCATGGCCGCGCGAACAGCCAGCACAAGCAGGCACAGCGTTGACAGGTTGAACAGTGTAAAGCGCACCGGAATGGTGTTCACCGTTGCCTGCCACAGTGAATGTGCCACCCGCAGCCCGACGTAACCCCAGGCGAACAGCACATCGTGCTCATGCGCACCCAGGATCGCCAGCGTGGCCAGCGTGGCGTAGAACAGGGTTGGCTGTTCCAGCAGGTGCGAATAGTTATGGGATTTCCAGTTGATCTGGTCTGGCAGTACGCCCTCCAGATCCTGACCGCGGCCACCAGGCTTGGCCGCGCCGAGTCCGCCGTTCTTGGCGATCGCGGGCAGCCGGGTCGCCGCCATCCAGAACAGCATGACGATTGTCCACAGCACCAGCGCGGCGCCAGGCGCGAGTATTTGCGCTTGCATCGAATTCTCCCCCTATGTCCCCGCTTTTGCGAGTTCGGGGAAGTTGGCAGACCCCAGCCGATTGTCAAATGCAACTAATCGGTGCTCGCCAGCACCTTTGCAAAGTCTGCCGGGTCGGTATTACTGCCGGTCACGAGGATGGCGGTCCGGCCATCAAGCGGGACCTTGCCGGCCAATGCGGCTGCAAGCGCGGCAGCGCCGCCGGGTTCGACCACCAGGTGCAATGCGCTGAAGGCAAAGCGCTGGGCAGCGCGGACTTCGGCCGGGGTCACGGCAACGCCATGCGTGCAGCGCTCTTTCAGGATCGCAAAGTTGATCGGAAACGTGGCTGGGGTCTGCAGCGAGTCACACGCCGTGGCCGGAGCGTCAGCCATCACGCGCTGGATGGTCCCGGTTGCCAGGCTGCGGCATACGTCGTCCCATCCTTCGGGCTCGACCGGAATGATCTCTGCATCCGGGCAGGCCAGCGCCAGACCAGCCGTCAACCCGCCGCCGCCACAGCAGACAATCACCCGTGTTGGGGGGCGCATGCCTCGCTCAGCCATCTGCGCGATGATTTCGGTGCCTGCGCTGCCCTGGCCCTCGATCACCCAAGGGTCGGCATAGGCATGGACCAGTGTTGCACCGCGCTCGGCGCACAGCCGCCGGGCCAGTTCATCGCGATCTTCGCCGCCGGGCCGGTCATACAGCACCACCTCCGCTCCCAGCGCCCGGGTCGCGGCCAGTTTCACGGCCGGTGCGTCGACAGGCATGACGATGGTGGCAGCAATGCCCAGCCGGCGGGCCGCCCAGGCAACGCCCTGCGCATGATTGCCGCTGGATACCCCAACTACGCCGCGCGCGCGTTCCTCCTCGGTGAGGTCCGACAGCCGATGCCACGCGCCGCGGATCTTGAACGCGCCGATGGGTTGCAGGCTCTCGGCCTTGATCCAAACGGAGTGACCGTGGATTTCGGTTTCCAGCAGTGGCGTGCGCGGCAAAAGATCGGCTATCTTGGCGGCTGCACGGGCCACGCCTTCCGGGGTAGGGCTGCGCATTTGTTGTGCTGTCATGAAACAATCCTATATGCGCGGCTTCGCCCCATAGGAAGTGTCGGGCCAAAGGAGATTCGCAGGTGAGCAAGGTTCTGGTGATCGGTGCAGGCGGCGTCAGCTCGGTCTGCGTCCACAAGATGGCGATGAACGCCGGGATTTTCAGCGAGATTCACCTCGCCAGCCGCACGAAGGCAAAGTGCGATGCCATTGCCGCCTCGGTCAAGGAGCGCACGGGCCAAACGGTCCACACGTACGAAATCGACGCCGAAGAAGTTCCCGCCCTGACCCGTTTGATCCAGCAGATCGGCCCGAAGCTGGTCGTCAATCTGGCGCTTCCGTATCAGGATCTGCCGATCATGGACGCGTGCCTGGCCGCGGGCGTCAGCTACATGGACACCGCCAATTACGAGCCTAAGGATGAGGCCAAGTTCGAGTATCATTGGCAGTGGGCCTATCACGATCGGTTCAAGGAACAGGGTCTGGTCGCGCTGCTGGGTTCCGGCTTTGATCCTGGCGTGACGAGCGTTTTTGCGACCTGGCTGAAGAAGCATAAGCTCAAGACCATTCGTACGCTGGACATTCTTGACTGCAACGGCGGCGATCACGGCCAGCATTTTGCCACCAACTTCAACCCGGAAATCAATATCCGCGAAGTGACCGCTCCGGCGCGGCATTGGCTAAACGGGGAATGGGTGGAGACCCCTGCGCTCACCATCCGCCAGAACTTCGAGTTCGAGGGCGTCGGTCCGAAGAACATGTACCTCATGTATCATGAGGAAATCGAAAGCCTGAAAACCCACTTGCCCGAGATCGAGCGTATCCGGTTCTGGATGACTTTTGGCGATGCCTACATCACGCATCTGACCGTGCTGCAGAATGTCGGTATGACGGGGATCGAGCCGGTGCGGTTCCAGGGCAAGGACATCATTCCGCTGCAGTTCCTGGCAGCCGTGCTGCCCAAGCCGGAAACGCTGGGGCCGACGACCAAGGGCAAGACCAATATCGGCGATATCGCCACTGGCCAGGCGTTGGACGGCAGCGGCGAAAAGACGTTCTACATCTACAACATCTGCGATCATGAGGACGCGTTCCACGAAACCGGCAATCAGGCGGTCAGCTACACCACCGGCGTTCCGGCCATGATCGGTGCGGCGATGCTGTTGACTGGGGCCTGGACGGGTGAGGGCGTGTTCAACATGGAACAGTTCGATCCCGATCCGTTCATGGACATGCTCAACCAGCATGGCTTGCCCTGGCAGGTCAAGGAACTGGCCGGGCCGCTGACGTTCTGAACCGCTGCGAATGAACTGGTCCGCAATTGCCCCGATTGGCCTGCTGGCCGGTTCTAACGTGCTTATGAACCTGGCATGGTATGGTCATCTCAAGGCGCCGGGGAGGGCGCTTTGGCTGGCGGTTCTGGCCAGTTGGGGCATTGCTTTCTTCGAATATTGTCTGGCAGTTCCGGCCAATCGCCTGGGTAGCCAGATTTATTCGCTCGCGCAGCTCAAGACGATCCAGAAAGTTCTCTCGCTCGTGACGTTCGTGGGCGTTGCGTGGTTGTTGTTCGATACCCGGCCCACGATCAGCCAGGCGATCGGTTTCGTGCTGATCGCGCTGGGCGCGTGGTTCGTGTTCAAGTCCCCGTTCGGTTGAAGGAATCAGATCGATGGAAACCCGCGCCGGTGATCCGGGAGCATTCGCCCACTTCGACCTGTCGCGCGTCGACAGCCCGGCTTTCGTGGTCGATGCCGCCCGGTTGCGGCAGAATCTGGCCGTGCTGGCCGATATCCGGGACCGGGCGGGCATCAAGGTGCTGGCAGCGCTGAAGGCGTTTTCCATGTGGAAGGTGGCACCGATTGTCGGTGAGTACCTCGATGGCGTTTGCACCAGTGGACTGTGGGAGGCTCAGCTTGCGGCGGAACATTACAAGGGTGAGGTCGCGACGTATTGCGCGGCCTACAAGGCTGATGATCTGCCGGAAATCCTCCGCCTTTCTGACCATGTGATCTTCAATTCGCCCGGCCAGATCGCTCGGTTCGCGCCGCTTGTGGCAGCGGCACGGGCGGCGGGGGAGGCGTTCCACGTCGGTCTGCGGATCAATCCTCTCCATGCCGAAGGTGAAGTGCCGCGCTACGATCCGTGCGCGCCGCATTCCCGGCTGGGGTTTCCGGTCGATCAATTGACGCCGGAACTGATGACCGGGGTGGAGGGCATCCACTTCCACACGCTGTGCGAGCAGGATTTCGAGCCGTTGAAGCGCACATGGGAGGCCGTGAAACCGCGTCTGGCGCCCTATATGGGACAATTGAAGTGGCTGAACTTCGGTGGCGGGCACCACATCACCCGGGCCGACTACCAGCGCGATGATCTGGTCGACTTCCTCAACGAGGTCAAAGCCAAGACGGGCTGCGAAATCTATCTTGAACCCGGCGAAGCGGTGGCGCTCGATGCGGGGGTCCTGGTTGGGACGATCCTCGACACCCAGTGGAACGGCATGCCACTGGCCATCACAGACATCTCGGCGACCTGCCACATGCCCGATGTGATCGAGGCGCCCTATCGACCGGCGATGTTGGGCGAACTGGAGCCAGTCGATACCGAGATCGATGAAACGGCCGGCGGTGCTGTCCGGCTGGGCGGGCCGTCTTGTCTGGCAGGAGACGTGATCGGCGATTACCGGTTCCCGTCGGGGCCGGAAGTCGGCCAGCGCTTCGCGTTTCTGGATCAGGCGCACTATTCGATGGTCAAGACGACCACCTTCAACGGTGTGCCGCTGCCTTCGATCTGGCTGTGGGACAGTCAGACGGATGCGCTGGAATGTGTCCGGCGGTTTTCATATGCGGATTTCCGTGATCGGCTGAGTTGAACCGCCTTGCCAATCGGAATGCGCTCTCATACCGTCACGATATGGGCGCGCGTCCGGTTCTTGAAGGGTTTATCATGAAATTTCAATCGGTTCTGCTGTCCGCTGTGGCGCTGGCGGCTGCGGCTGGAGCGCAGGCTGCGCCAGCCAAGGTTGCCGATGGCAAGGTGCTTAAGGCGGTGACCGAGAGTGACTTGCAGCAACTGGTGCTGGCTGAAGGGCACACAGTGGACGAATTGCATCCGTTTGAGGCTCCCAGCGTGCGCGGCAAGACGGCGGATGGCCTGTACTTTCTGCTGATTGGCACGGCCTGCGATATCGGCAAGGTGAAGGGCTGCCAGGGGGCGATGATGCAGGTCCGCTATGACGACGATGAAAGCGTGACGCTGGAGGGCGTGAACAAGGCCAACATGGAAGAAGCCGCCATCGGTACCTGGTGGGACAAGGAAGACAAGACCGTCGGCTTTACCCGCTACGTCGTGATGGACGATGGCGTGACCTGGTTGAACCTGCGCCAGAACCTGCGTGTTCTGCTGGACGTTCAGGCTTCGACCCTGAAATACGTCTTCCCGGAGTCGGAAAAGAAATAGCGCCCACGCCGTTTCGTCGGCGGTTGTCGGCGGCCCGGCGGGGTGATGGCCAGAGGGCTGGGCAACAGCCCCTGGCGGGAGAGGATTGTCATGACCGAACAGCGCATCGTGCTGGATGCCCATACCAGCGACCCGGTAACCATGGGCTGGATGCAGGGACTGCCGCCAGCGCCGGAAAAGCGCATTCTGGCGGCTGCGGCCGGGCACATGCGCTTTCCCACGCATCGCCATGCATTCTCGCACATGCGCGAGTTCCTGCCCTCGGCACGGGTTTCCAGAGGGGGCGGTGCAGTGTGGGAGTTGCCGGAATCACCGCGCGACGATCTGGATAGTGTGCGCTTCACGACGCTGGATGACGGGCGTGAGATGAGCTGGGGCGACTCGCTTGCCGCCAACTTCACTGATGCGATCCTGGTGCTGCACCGCGGTCAGGTGGTTTATGAACGCTATTTTGGGGTAACCCGGCGCGATACGCCCCATATCGCCTTTTCCGTAACCAAGAGCTTTGTTGGAACGGTGGCGGAAATGCTGGTGGAGGAAGGGCGGCTCGACCCGGAGGCTCCGGTCGGGGATCTGCTGCCTGAAATGCTGGGCAGCGGCTTTGCCGATGCAACCCTGCGGCAGGTCATGGACATGACCACGGCGCTCGACTTTTCGGAGGACTATACCGACTCCGCTTCGGGCATCGGTGCCTTCAGTCTGGCTTTGGGGTTGACCCCGCGTCCGGCCGGCTACACTGGGCCGACTGATATCTATGCCTTCCTGCCGACGATCGTCAAGGCGGGGGAGCACGGCGAGCGCTTCACCTATCGGACCTGCAACACCGAAGTGCTGGGCTGGATCGTGGCGCGGACCGAGAACAAGCGCCTTGACCGCGTGCTGTCAGAGCGGATCTGGCAACCGCTGGGCATGGAGCAGGATGCCGATTTCCTGATCGATTCGACCGGAATGCCCTTTGCCGGCGGCGGGTTGAACCCCGTGCTGCGCGACCTTGCCCGATTTGGCGAGGCCATGCGCTGTGATGGGGTGGGGCATGGCGGCGCGGCGATCCCGCTGGCGGCGGTTGAATCGATTCGCGGCGGGGCGAGTCGCACGGCGTTTGCCAAGGCGGGATACGTCTACTTGCCGGACTGTTCCTATCGCAGCCAGTGGTGGACGATGCCGGGCAACCACGGCGCCTATGCCGCGCGCGGCATTCATGGGCAGGGGATCTACATTGATCCGGTTGCGGAAATGGTCATTGCCCGGTTCGGTTCGCACCCGATTGCCGCCAGTTCCGGCAACGATCCGGTGTCCTTGCCAGCCTATCGGGCCATGGCCGAACGGTTGATGCAGGGGTGATTTTACCCACCTGATTCCTGCTGGAAACGATGCGTTTTCACTTGCAGTTCACCCGCGCTGTTTTATAGGGGCCATCCGCTGCCCCATGGGGACTTCCAAACCGCAAGGCAGCTTGTTCGAAACTATCCGTTTGGGGGTCCCTTGAGTTGCACAGCTATCCTGACGCATCGGCTGTAGTTCGCGCGCTGGCGCCTGACGAACCCGTAATCCTCAATCGCCCGCATGCCGCTGCGCGCGCTGCCCGCTTCTTTGTCGAGAAGTTTCCGGGCAAGTCGCTTTATGCGGTGAAGGCGAATCCTTCTCCCGAACTACTCAAGGTGCTCTGGGCATCGGGCGTGACACATTACGATGTCGCGTCGATCGCCGAAGTGCGTCTGGTGCGGGCCACGCTGCCTGAAGCGACCTTGTGCTTCATGCATCCGGTGAAGACCCGCGCGGCCATTGCGGAGGCGTACCGTGTGCATGGCGTTCGCACGTTCAGCCTCGATACCCATGAGGAACTGGACAAGATCGTTGCCGCCACGACCAACGAGGCGGGCGAGCCGGCGACCGATCTGTCGCTGTGCGTGCGGCTGCGGGTGTCGTCCGACTATTCGGAGCTCAGCCTGGCATCGAAGTTCGGTGTCGATCTGGTTGACGCGGCGCCGCTGCTGCAGGCGACCCGCCAGGTGGCTGACGCCCTGGGCATCTGCTTCCACGTCGGTTCGCAGGCGATGACGCCGTTTGCCTATGTCCAGGCGCTGGAACGCGTTCGCGCAGCGATCGTGGATGCCTCGGTCACGGTGGACATCGTGGATGTTGGCGGTGGTTTCCCGTCGATCTATCCCGGCATGGAGCCGCCGCCACTGGAAGACTACTTTGGCGCGATCCACCGTGCGGCTGAATCGCTGCCGGTGTCCTATTCGTCCGAACTGTGGTGTGAGCCGGGCCGGGCGCTTTGCGCGGAATACAACTCGATGATCGTGCGCGTTGAAAAGCGCCGCGGGAACGAGCTGTACATTAACGACGGTGCTTACGGCGCACTGTATGACGCGGCCCACGTGGGCTGGCGTTTCCCGGTGCGCAGCCTGGCTGACGATGCCGAGGGCGTGCAGGAGGAGGACTTTGCCTTCTACGGCCCGACCTGCGACGATGCCGACTACATGGAGGGGCCGTTCAGCCTTCCGGCCGGGATCAAGGCTGGCGATTACATCGAGGTTGGCATGCTGGGCGCGTATGGCGCGGCCATGAAAACCGCCTTCAACGGCTTTGGTCAGGCAGAAGCGATCGAATCGAGCGACGAGCCGATGGCGAGCCAGTATCGCGGCGATCGCCGTGATCCCCGCCATAGCGACAACGTGGTGTCGCTGCGCTGATCTTGCGTTGACCGGAAAACAAAGCGGGCCGGGGACCTGATGGGGTTCCCGGCCCGTTTTGTCTTGTTCGCTTGGCTTTCAGGACCAGAGTGCAGCCTGTTCAGGCGGCGAGGCGCAGTTCCAGCCGGTCCCAGATTTCCACCAGCGCCTTGGTCAGTGCTTCCATCATCGGCTCGGTATGGGCCGGGCCGGGCGTAAAGCGCAGCCGCTCCGTCCCGCGCGGGACCGTCGGGTAATTGATCGGCTGCACATAGACGCCGTATTCAGCCAGCAGGATATCGCTGATCTTCTTGGCCTTCACCGGGTCGCCCACCATCAGCGGGACGATGTGCGTGGTGGAATCCATCACCGGCAGTCCTGCCTCACGAAACAGGCGCTTGAGCGTGGCGGCGGCCGCCTGCTGGCCTTCGCGCTCGACCGAGGAGCTCTTCAGGTGACGGACGCTGGCCAGCACACCCGCAACCAGCACCGGCGAAAGCGAGGTCGTGAAGATGAAGCCGGGCGCATAGCTGCGGATCACGTCGATGATCTTGGAATCGGCGGCAATGTAGCCGCCCATGACGCCAAATGCCTTGCCCAGCGTGCCTTCGATGATGGTGATACGGTGGGCCGCTTCATCACGGTCGGTAATCCCCCCGCCGCGCGGTCCATACATGCCCACGGCATGGACTTCGTCGATATAGGTCAGCGCGTTGTACTTGTCGGCCAGATCGCAGATCGCGTGGATCGGGGCGACGTCGCCTTCCATCGAGTAGACGGATTCAAACGCGATCAGCTTGGGCACGTCCGGCGATTCCGCCGCCAGCAGCTCTTCCAGATGCTCCAGATCGTTGTGGCGCCACACGCGCTTTTCCGCACCGGAATTGCGGATGCCCGCGATCATGCTGGCGTGGTTCAACTCGTCGGAGAAGATCACGCAGCCCGGCAGAATCTTGGCGAGGGTCGAGAGCGTCGCGTCGTTCGAGACATAGCCCGAAGTGAAGAGCAGCGCGCCTTCCTTGCCGTGCAGGTCGGCCAGCTCATGCTCCAGATCGACGTGGTAGTGCGTGTTGCCACCAATGTTGCGCGTACCGCCAGAGCCGGCGCCAACATCGTGCAACGCCTCTTCCATGGCGGTGATCACCTTGGGGTGCTGGCCCATGGCGAGGTAATCGTTGGAGCACCACACGGTGATGTCCTTGGGGCCGTTGTGCCCCGCAAAGCAGCGGGCGTTGGGATAGGCGCCCTTGTTGCGCAGGATGTCGATGAACACGCGATAGCGGCCTTCGGAATGCAGCCGTTCGATCGCCTGGTCGAAAATCTGATCGTAGTTCACTTGGCGTATGACCTCCGCGCCGGGCGGCGATTGCCGTCGTCCCTGCCGATGGGGGCGGCCTTACTCCAACTGGCGCAGTTGCGCCAGCCGGTTAATTCCATCACTCAGATCGGTAAATCCGCACTGAACCCGCGCTTGGCCGCGGCTGTCCAGCCAGGTTGCAGCGGAACTCCAGATGCCTCGTCCTGGCTGGCTTCGTCGTCATCGCCGGTCTGGCGGATGTCGTGCCCCGGTACGATGTTCAAAGCCGGTGCCTCGGCCTTCAGCCGGGCAATCGTGCGCAGCCACGCGTGAACTTCCGCGCGGTTCTCCTTGGCGATGAAATCACCGACCAGCCGGGAGCGGGCCCGCTGCTCCTGCCAGCTGACGTCCAGCGTCGCAATGTCACCGGCAAAGAGAAACTCCTTGCCGTCGGCCAGTCGGACAAAGATCATCTGCGATCCGGGGGTGTGGCTGGGGGCGGGAATGACCACCACGCCCGGAGCAACGGCTTGCGGCGCCTTGGCAGCGATGGTGGAGCGCGGGGTGAAGCCGCTTGGCCATTTCAGCGTCCCGGCCAGCGGCTCGGCCGGCAACTGGGCGGCGTTGAACCGCGCCGATTGCATGACAGCCCCGCCAAGCCGCAGTGCCGCCCCCATATGATCCGGGTGCTCGTGGGTGAACAGGATCATTCCAGCCGATTTCAGCGCCTTGTCGATCCGCGACTGCGCGCCGGGATAACGGATGTCCATCCCCATCGCGTCGGCATCATCCGGGTGAATGCCGGAATCGATCAGGATTGGCTTGCCGCCGGGAACCGGAAGGCGGAACGCGGTGACGATGATGGGGTGGCGCTTGATCCCGTAACCGGCAGCAAACAGGCCGCGTGGCAGCAGCCGCAAGGCGGACGGCTCGTACTCCACGGCAATCGGCGACGGCCCCGGCAGACTGGCGGCCAGGGTGCGCAGCTGCGCCATGGAAACCGGCTTGGCGGCTACGTCGCCAGGGCGGTTGTCGATCATGAGCCAGTAGAACGGAACGCCCACCAGCACGATCATGGTCAGCAAGAACAGGTTCAACCGCCTGGCCATCGTCAAAAAACCTCGATTTCGAGCAGGCCATGGCGTTGCAGTGCCGGAGCCAGTTCAGCAAGCTGTGCCTCATTGCGCGTGAACAAGGCAAGGTCTGGTTTGCTGCGGGCAAAGGATTGACCGGCGGTCAGCGCCGCAATGCGCCGGGCAATGCCCGGTGCCCCGTGCACAAACCGTACGTCTGGCCCGAACGCCCGGGCCAGCTCGTCCTCAACCAGAGGAAAGTGGGTGCAGGCAAGCACGACCGTGTCGATCCGATCTCCGCCAGGCTGCTGGCGCAGCGCGGCCGCTGCCCGCTCGTAAATCGCCGGGTCCACCGGTTTGCCGCGGAGTTTTCGCTCCGCCGCTTCGACCAGTTCGGGCGCTGCTGCGCGGAGCAGGCGCTTGTCTGCGGCGAATTCCGCCTCGAGCCGGTCAACATAGCCTTGCCGGATCGTGGCCGCCGTTCCCAGCAAGCCAATCGTCCCCGTGCGGGTCATCGCGGCAGCAGGCTTGATCGCGGGTACGGTGCCGACGATCGGGATTTCGAGCACGTCGCGGACCATGCCAAGCGCAATGGTCGATGCGGTGTTGCAGGCGATGCACACCAGCCGCGGGCGAAACCGCTCGGTCATCCGGCCCAGCAGTCCCGCCACTCGCGCAGCGATTTCGGCCTCGGTCTTGGTGCCATAGGGCAATCCGGCGTTGTCAGCGGCATAGATGACCGGGGCATCTGGCAGAAGCTGGCGCACTTCGGCCAGCACTGAAAGCCCTCCGACCCCGGAGTCGAACATCAAGAGCGGCGCATCCGCATCCATAACCGTTGCAATCCCCCTGACCGGACTTGCCCGGCGGCCCGCCTTGTAGCTACGAGGGGGCTGTAAAGGGAAGGGACGCCGATGGATAGTTTTGCCGCACTCGCGCTGGGATACCTCCTGGGATCGGTGCCGTTTGGCCTGATCCTGACCAAGGCCTTCAACGCCGGGGATCTGCGCAGCATCGGTTCGGGCAATATCGGCGCCACCAACGTCTTGCGCACCGGGAACAAGGGGCTGGCGGCGGCAACCCTGCTGCTCGATCTGGCCAAGGGGCTGCTGGCGGTCTGGCTGGCGTGGCGCTGGTTTCCCGAGTTTGCGGGCATGGCGGCGCTGGGCGCGGTGCTGGGGCACTGTTTCCCGGTCTGGCTCAAGTTCAAGGGCGGCAAGGGGGTGGCGACGACGATGGGCGTCTCGCTTGGCCTCGCGTGGCCGCTGGGGCTGGCCTATGCGGCAACCTGGCTGGTGATGCTGGCGGTGACGCGCATTTCCTCTCTTTCGGGGATGACAGCGGCGCTGGCTGTGCCAGTGGTCGCCTGGGCAACCGGAAACACCGAACTGGTCCCGGTGCTGGGTGCGATTGCCCTGATCGTGCTGGTGCTGCACCGCGCCAACATTGCCCGATTGCGGGCCGGAACCGAACCGAAGATCGGCAGCAAGGGCTGATGAACCCCGTCGCGCCAGTGCTGACCCAGGACGAAGCATTCGCGCGTATCCGGCTGCTGCGATCCCCCAACATTGGCCCGATCAGCTTTCGCCAGTTGCTGGCCCGGTTCGGCACGGCGTGCGCCGCACTGGATGCCTTGCCCGACCTCGCCGCAAGGGGCGGGAAGGGTTATCGCGCAGCGCCAGAGGCCCGGGTGTCGGCCGAGGTGGCGGCCCTGCGGGCGGCCGGTGGGCGGTATGTGTTCCATGATTCTCCGGAGTATCCTGCGCTGCTCGCCGAAGTGGATAGCGCCCCGCCAATCCTGATGGTGCGCGGCGATCTGGCACTGGCGGCGCGGCCAACCGTGGCGATCGTCGGCGCTCGCAATGCCTCGGCAGCGGCGGTAAAGCTGGCCCGGATGTTTGCGGGTGAACTCGCCGAAGCCGGTTTCACCGTCGTGTCCGGTCTGGCGCGCGGGATCGACGGGGCAGCGCATCAGGCCAGTCTGGCTGGCGGCACCATTGGTGTGATCGCCAGCGGGATCGATGTGATCTATCCGCCCGAACACGCCGACTTGCAGGAAGCCGTCGCCAGCCAGGGTCTGCTGGTCGCCGAACAGCCGCCGGGAACAGAGCCGCTGGCCCGACATTTCCCGTCACGCAACCGGATCATCGCGGGAATGGCAAGGGGAACGCTGGTGGTTGAGGCTGCGCCCAGGTCGGGCTCCCTGATCACTGCACGGCTGGCCGGGGAATTTGGGCGCGAAGTGATGGCCATCCCCGGCTCGCCGCTCGATTCCCGGGCGCAGGGTTGCAACCAGTTGATTCGCGAAGGCGCCGTGCTGGTGCAGTCCGCTGCCGATGTGATCGAGTTGCTCTGCGCGTTCGATGGCTCGCCGCGCTCCACCTTCCGCGAGCCTGCCGCATCCGGGTGGACCGATCTGGCCGACAATGCCGAGGCCGATCCGGCCGATGTCGCGGGCCTGCTGACCACTGCGCCGGTCGCCGTGGATGAGCTTATCCGGCAAAGCGGCGAGAGCCCGGCTGCGGTGCAGCTCGCGCTGCTGGAACTCGAACTGGCGGGCCGTCTGGTCCGCCATGCCGGTGGGCGTGTCTCGCTCAACGGCTGATCCCCGGCCTCACCGTCAATGTAACAATATCTCCCGGTCATTTTCCGTTCATCGAACCCGGCGCAGCGTCCGGCCCTGGAACTGGTGTTGGAGGGAGCGAATGCGCAAGGGATTGTCACTGATCGCGATAATGGCCGTTCTGGCTCAGGGGCCGGCTTTGGCCGTATCGCCGCCTGTTCCGGCGAAAGCCACAGCCGGGGCGGGCGGATTGCAGGGCCTCTGCCGGAAGCCATCCGCCTTGCCGATGCTCGAAGCAGAAGCGCCAGCCCAGCGCCATCCGCCGCATCATCCGCGAGCTGAGGCGAGCGGAAAGCGCACATCGCCCGTGCCCGTGGCAATGGCCGCGCCGAGTGCCGCGGCGCCGCCACCGCCACCGCCTGCGCCGCCGCCCGCCGCCGTGATGGTCGGTGAATCCGGGCTGGCCGTTTCCGGTTCGCGGGTCGGTGATGCATCGGAAGTAGCGGCTATGCCTGATGGAGCTGTCGTATCCACCGGGGACCGGATCGGTTCGACCGGCATGCCACCCCGGCATCATCCCCGCCCGCGCCCGCAGCCGCAGGCCGGACAGTTGACTGCCGGGGAGCATGACGACCTGCTCAATCCCGAGCTGTACGCCGATTACGTGCGCCGGTCCGATCTGGGCCAGGCGATCCCCGATCTGCCGCGCGTCGATACCCAGCGCACGTTGACCGTTGCAGTGAGCGACCGAGCCGGCCGACCCGTGCCGTTTGCGACGGTTGAGCTGGCCTGCGCCGATGGTGGGCGGATCGCGCTGGCGACCACGGCGGACGGCAAGGTAACGTTCTTCCCCGAAGTGGATCAGCTCGGCCGCGATGTCTGGGTACGGACCAAGGGCGAGGACTGGCGCACGGTAAGTATCCCGGCCACGCGCGGCGCGCAGCGGATCGACTTCACGGTGGATCGCGCGGCGCAGACCGTGCGCAAGCTCGACCTGATGCTGGTGATCGACACCACCGGATCGATGGGAGACGAGATCCGCTATCTCCAGTCGGAGCTCGCCGCGATCATTGATGGGGTCAAGGCGCGGCATCCACAATTGGACTTGCGGCTGGGCTTCGTCTTCTACCGCGACACGGGGGACGATTACGTCACCAGCACCGTGCCGCTGTCCGCCGATATTGCCGCCGGGCAGGCTGCGTTGAGACAGCAATCGGCCAACGGGGGCGGGGACTATCCCGAGGCGATGGACCAGGCCCTGATCCGCGCTGCCGGGCAGGCCTGGCGGGCGGATGCGGCCAAGACGCTGCTGTTGGTCGCCGATGCGCCGCCGCACGACGGGAACTTTGGCAAGACCTGGCTGGCGGCGGAGCACTTGCGCGCCAGCCGTGTCCATATCGTGCCCGTTGCGGCGTCCGGCGTTGCGGACAAGGCGGAATACGTGATGCGGGCGATGGCGGCGGCCACCCAGTCGCGCTATACGTTCCTCACCGATGACAGCGGCATCGGCAACCCGCATGCGCCGCCCGCGATCGACTGCTATCAGGTCACGCGGCTGGACGCGCTGATCCGCCGGGTGATCGACAGCCAGCTGTCCGGCCGGCGGATCGAGCCGGCCGAGCAGGAGGTGATCCGCACGGTCGGTCAGCCGGACAATGGGCGCTGCGTTATTCCGCCGGATTTCGGCAACGGCTAAGATAAGGCAACAGGGGGGCAAGGGCATGAGCAAGTTTCCGGCGCGGATGTTCCGGTGGGCCGCGATCTATGGCGTGGTCGTGCTCACCCCGCTCTACCTTACCCCCTTGCCGCAACAGGGCGCGGAAGTGTTCCTGGGCTTTGTCGGGCTGGCGCTCGTGTTCCAGGCCGTATTCTGGATCATCGGCGGCGATCCGGTCCGCTACCGGGCGCTGATGCTGCCCGCCGTAGCCGAGAAGCTGGTGTTCGGCCTGCCCGCGCTGGTGCTGTTCGCGCAAGGGGCGGTCGTGGCTCCGGTCGCGGTGTTCGCGGGCATCGATGTGGCACTTGGGCTGGGGTTCTGGCTGGCGTGGCGAAAGACGCCCGTCAGCCCCTCTTGACGCTGGGGGCAGAACCCTCCCACCCTCGCGCGTACGTATACACGTGAGGAATTCGCTTTACCGCCATGCAACTTGTCATCGTAGAATCCCCCGCCAAGGCCAAGACCATCGAGAAGTATCTCGGCAAGGACTACAAGGTTCTCGCCAGCTATGGCCATGTCCGCGACCTGCCGCCCAAGGACGGCTCGGTCCGCCCGGACGAGGCCTTTGCGATGGACTGGGAACTCTACGGCGACAAGCAGCGGCAGGTGAAGGCCATTACCGATGCCGCCAAGACCGCTGACCGCCTGATCCTCGCGACTGACCCTGACCGCGAGGGCGAGGCGATTTCGTGGCACGTGCGCGAGCTGCTCGCCAAGCGCAAGGCGCTGCCCAAGGACGTCCAGCGCGTCACCTTCAACGCGATCACCAAGCAGACCGTGACCGAGGCGATGACCCGCCCGCGCGAACTGGATCAGGACCTGATCGACGCCTACCTTGCCCGCCGCGCGCTGGACTACCTGTTCGGCTTCACGCTGTCCCCGGTGCTGTGGCGCAAGCTGCCCGGCGCCAAGAGCGCGGGCCGGGTGCAGTCGGTCGCGCTGCGCCTGATCGTCGAGCGCGAGCGCGAGATCGAGGCATTCCGCCCGCAGGAATACTGGTCGGTCATTGCCCGGCTGGAGCAGGGCGGGACCGAATTTCCCGCACGGCTGGTGCGCTTCGAGGGCGAGAAGCTCGACAAGCTGAGCCTTGGCGAGGAAGGCATCGCGCTGCGCGCCAAGGCCCTGGTGGAAGCGGCGACCTTCCGGGTCGAGGAAGTCGAGACGAAGCCGACCCGGCGCAATCCCTATCCGCCGTTCACCACCTCCACGCTGCAACAGGAAGCGGCGCGGAAGCTGGGCTTTTCCGCCAGCCACACCATGCGGGTGGCCCAGACCCTGTATGAGGCGGGTGCGATCACCTACATGCGGACCGACGGGGTGCAGATGGACCCCAGCGCGATTTCCGATGCGCGCAAGGCGATCTCGGACCGCTACAGCGGGCACTACCTGCCCGAAAAGCCGCGCCACTACGAAACCAAGGCGAAGAACGCGCAGGAAGCCCACGAGGCGATCCGCCCGACCGACTTTGCCAAGGACAAGTATGGCAGCGGCGACGAGGCGCGGCTTTATGACCTGATCTACAAGCGGGCGATGGCCAGCCAGATGGCCTCCGCCAATATCGAGCGCACTAGCGTTACGCTGCGCGACGGCACCGGCAAGCATGAGCTGCGCGCCACCGGGCAGGTCGTGAAGTTCCCCGGTTTCCTCGCGGTTTACGAGGAGGGCCGCGACCAGTCGCGCGATGGGGATGACGAGGATGGCGCAATGCTGCCCGCGCTCAATTCGGGCGATACTCCGGCGAAGAAGGGCGTCGATGCTGCGCAGCATTTCACCCAGCCGCCGCCGCGCTATTCCGAAGCCAGCCTGGTCAAGCGGCTGGAAGAACTGGGCATTGGCCGCCCTTCGACCTACGCGGCCACGCTGCAGGTACTGAAGGACCGCAACTATGTGCGGACCGAGAAGAACCGGTTCTTCGCCGAGGAATCCGGCCGTCTGCTGACCGCGTTTCTGGAACGGTTCTTCGAACGCTATGTCGCCTATGACTTCACCGCCGGAATGGAGGACGAGCTGGATGACGTGTCCGGCGGGCGGGCGGCGTGGAAGGCTGTGCTCGAGGCCTTCTGGAAGGACTTCAAGCCCAAGTCCGACGAGGTCATGGAGCGCAAGCCTAGCGAAGTGACCGAGGCGCTGGACGAGTTCCTGTCCGATTACCTGTTCCCCCCGCGCGAGGACGGGACGGACCCGCGCAAGTGTCCCAAGTGCGAGGCCGGACGGCTTTCGCTGCGGGGCGGGCGTTACGGCGCGTTCGTGGCGTGCTCGAACTATCCGGAGTGCAAGTTCACTCGCAAGTTCGCGCAGCCCGGCGGCAGCGCCGATGGCGGCGAGGATGGCGAGCTGGGCACCCATCCCGAAACCGGCCTGCCGATCACCCGCAAGGTCGGGCGGTTCGGTCCCTACCTCGAAATGGGCGAGGGCAAGGAAGCCAAGCGCGCCAACATCCCGAAGGATATCGGCGAACTCTCGCTCGACTGGGCGGTCAAGCTGATCGACCTGCCGCGCACCATCGGCAACCACCCGGAAACGGGGGAACCGATTACCGCCAGCATTGGTCGCTATGGTCCCTACCTGGCGCACAATGGGAAGTATGCGAAGCTGCGCAGCACTGCCGAAGTGTTCGACACCGGCATGAACGCGGCGGTCGTGCGGCTGGCCGAAGCGGCGGCTGGCGGCGGGCGCGGCGCACGGGCGGCGGCGGAACCGCTCAAGACCTTCGGCCCGCACCCGGAAAGCGGCGGCGAGATGAAGCTGATGGCGGGGCGCTATGGCCCCTACGTCACCGATGGGACCACCAACGCCACCCTGCCGCGCGACAAGCAGCCGGAAACGCTGACGGCGGAAGAAGCCGTGGTGCTGATCACCGAACGCGCCGCCAAGGGCCCCGCCAAGGGCAAGAAGAAGGCCGCGCCGAAGAAGAAGGCGGCGGCACCCAAAAAGGCCCCTGCCGCCAAGAAGGATACCCCGAAGAAGGCCCCCGCAAAGAAGGCCGCAAAGGACTGATTCGCGGCTATTTTGGGGTTTAGTTGATGAAAGTCAGGCGCGGGGGAACCTTTTCGGAACCCTCGCGTCGAGGTCTGCGGATTGACGGTTTGAAAGAGCCGCAGCGAACATAACAGGCGGGGGCGATGTAGGAAAATTGCCCCTCCGTCAGTCGCTTGGAGCGACTGCCACCTCCCCATTTGGCTTCGCAAAACGGGGAGGAGTTGGCAGGCTATGCTCCTCCCCGTTTTTGCCGCAGGCACAAATGGGGAGGTGGCGCGCCCGCAGGGCGTGACGGAGGGGTACTTCTGCGCTATCGCGCCGGAATGGCCGAAAATTTCACCCGTCACCGCCAGCCCTGGAAAGCCGATGAAGTGGCCAAGCTGCGCACGCTGGCTGCCAAGGGCAAGGGCCTGAAGGAAATCGCCAAGGCGCTGAACCGCAGCGAGGAATCGACCAAGGACCGGGCCAAGCAGGACGGCATCGGCATCGCCAAGCTGCGCTGACGCCCTGTTACCCTGACGGCCTGCTATGCCGCCGGTTGCAGGGCCGCGACGTTGACGCCGAAGACCATCGCGCGGGCGCGCATGGAGGCGTTGAGGTAGGGGGTTTCCAGTTGCAGGAACTGGCGCGGGGTCATGCCCAGGAACCGGCGGGCATCGCGCACGAAGTGGGAATCGTCGAAATAGGCCGGGTCGATCGCGCTGTAGCCGGTCTGGCTGCCGCCGCTCAGCTTGAGCGCGAGGATCGAGCGCAGCAGCCGCGCGCGCATCAGCAGGGTCTTGGGCGGAAAGCCGAAGTGCCGCTGGCACAGCCGCAGCAGGCGATGTCCGGGGATGCCGATCTGCCGGGCAATGTCGGTGAGGCTGGTGACGCTGTCATCCTGCAAGGCGGCCATGATCCGGGCCAGGTCCGGCTCGTCGCGGTGCGAGCGCTCCATCCGGGGCAGGAAGAAGGCGTCGAGGATCGCCTTGACCCGTCGGCCCCGGTCATGATCGCGCAGGCTCTCCACCAGTCCCGCGACCGCGTCGCGCGGCATCAGGTGTTCCAGCGGAAAGATGTTGTCGCGCAGTTCCGCCGCGCTGGTCTGCAGCAGGCGGGCCATGCCGATCGGGGTGAGGGTGGCGCCGATGGTCAACCCGCCGCTGACCTCGATCTCCATGGCTTGCGATGTCGGGCCGAAGAAGCAGGCGGTGGGCAGGGGATCGTAATAGCGCCCGGCCAGCCGCAGGCGGATCGGCCGTTCGGCCAGGATGACCCGGACCGACGGGGCATTCGGCAGCATCCATTCGATCGCCCGATTGACCGCGAATTCCTCGGAATCGAACATGTGGTAATCGGCGATCATCCGCTCCAGGGCGGGAGCGGGCCGTTCATAGCGCACGGCGGTATGTTCAGGGAGGCCGAACCGGGCGGGATCGATGCCCGGTGTCAGCGAACCACTCTCAATCAACGCCCGTTCCCGCCCTGTTCAAGAAAGTAAGGCGAGCGGTTAATAATACTTTTACCGGAAAGACAACCGGGCTTCAGTCCATGTCGGGCGAGTTTTCCCGATTTGAAACGGAGCGGCCTTTAGCGCACCCATTCCAGCCCGATTTCCTCGTAGATTTCCTTGTTGCTGTCGGCCCAGTTCTCCTCGACCTTCACGTGCAGGAACAGGTGCACCTTCACGCCCAGCAACTCGGTCAGTTCCTTGCGCGCGGCCTCGCCGATGGACTTCAGCTTGGAGCCGCCCTTGCCCAGCACGATGCCTTTCTGGCTGTCGCGGGCAATCACGATCTGCTGGTGGATCTCGACCGAACCATCCTTGCGATGGGTGTAGCTTTCCGGGCGCACGGCGCTGTCATAGGGCAGCTCGTCATGCAGCTGGCGATAGAGCTGCTCGCGCGTGATTTCGCAGGCCAGCAGGCGTTCGGAGGCGTCGGAAACCTGGTCCTCGGGGTAGTGCCAGGCGCCTTCGGGCATCAGCTGCGCCAGCCGGGTCTTCAGTTCCGGCACGCCATCGCCGGTCAGCGCGGAGATGAAGAACACCTCGTCGAACGCGGCGTTGCCGTCCTCATCGGGCGCGGCCAGTGCCTGCGCGGTGATCAGCAGCGGTTCCTTGGGGGTTTCGTCGACCTTGTTGAGCACCAGGATCTTGCGCTCCGGGCGGCCTTTCAGGCTTTCCAGGATCGGTTCCAGATAGGTCAGCTTCTTCTTGCGGCCATCGACCACCAGCAGGATCGCGTCGGCCTCCTGCGCGCCTTCCCATGCGGCGTTGACCATCGCGCGGTCCAGCCGCCGCTTCGGTTCGAACAGGCCGGGGGTGTCGGCGAGGATGATCTGCGTTTCATCTTCCAGCGCAATCCCCATCAGCCGGGCGCGGGTGGTCTGCGCCTTGGCGCTGACGATGGCGACTTTCTGGCCGACCAGCGCGTTGACCAGCGTGGACTTGCCCGCGTTGGGGGCGCCGAGGACGGCGACGAGGCCGCAGTGTTGGGTCATTGCTTGTATTCCAGTTGTGATGCGCCCGCGCGATCAGCGCGGCGGCGGATATTGTGAGGTTGCTTTACGGGTTCTGGCGGCGGAGCGCGAGTCAAACGAGGGTAGCACCCTTTCCGTCACCCCGGACTTGATCCGGGGTCCCGCTTGGTCGGCACAGCGCGGCGCTTTGAAAGAAGCTGGACCCCGGATCAAGTCCGGGGTGACGGGGAAGTTGGGTTGGTGGTGATTTACCCGAACCGCTCCATGAACGCGGCGGCGGCGAGGGTTTCGGCTTCCTGCTTGCTGGAGCCGGTCGCCTCGACCTCGCCCACGCCCTTGACGCCCACCGCGACGGTGAACTTGGCCGCGTGATCCGGGCCGGAGCGGTCGATCAGGCGGTATTCGGGCATCTTGCGGCGATTGCCGGCGGCCCATTCCTGCAGGGCGGACTTGGGATGCTTTTTCTGGCCGGTCTTGCCCGCGACCAGATCGCCCCACAGCTCGCGAACCATCGCGCGCGTGGCGTCGAAGCCGTGCGTGACGAAGCTGGCGCCGATCAGGGCTTCCATCACGTCGCCCAGGATATTGTCGCTGTCCTGCCCGCCGTCGTCGCGGGCCTGCTTGCCCAGCAGCATGTGCGGCCCCAGGTCGATCGCGCGCGCCACCTTGGCGCAGGTGCTGCGGCTGACCAGCGCGTTGAGCCGCTGCGACAGGCGGCCTTCCGCGCCGCCTTCCAGCGCATAGAGCCATTCGGCGATGACCATGCCGAGCACCCGGTCGCCCAGGAATTCCAGCCGCTGGTAATCACGCGCCGCGCCGGTGCTGCCGTGAGTCAGCGCCTCCAGCCACAGCGCCTCATCCACGGGCGGTCGCCCGGCGATCCGGCACAGGAAGGCGTGGGTATCAGCGTGCAGCACAGCGGCCTCAGAACCCGCCGCCGATCCGGTTCCAGCGCGCGGCGGAGAACCAGGTCCACGGCTTGATCCATTCCGCGCCGCCATCGGTCGACCACATCATGATCGCGGCGCGGCCCACCAGGTTGTCCTGCGGGACCAGCCCGATGCCGCGGCGCGGTTCGGCCGGGAAGCGGCTGTCTTCGGAATTGTCGCGGTTGTCGCCCATCAGGAACAGGTGGCCTTCCGGCACCACGACCGGCGGCGTATCGTCCTGCGCGCGCGGGCCCAGGTCCAGCACGTTGTAGCTGCGACCGCCGGGCAGGGTTTCCTTGTATTGCGGATAGCGGCAGACGTCGCTGCCATCGGCCAGCTTGGCCGCGAACTGCACCGAATAGCAGCGCGTGTTCGGGCTGACCGCAATCTCGAAGTCCTCGATCCGTTCCTTGGGCACCGGCTGGCCGTTGAGGTAGAGCACGCCCGCCTTCATTTCCACGGTATCGCCCGGCAGGCCGATCACGCGCTTGATGTAGTCGATGTCATTCAACGGCGGCTGCTTGAAGATCACCACGTCCCCGCGCTCTGGCGTGGAGGCCATGACCCGCGTTTCCGGCAGCAGCCCCACGCTGAACGGCAGCGAATGGCGCGAATAGCCATAGGGCCACTTCGCCGCGAGCAGGTAATCCCCGTTCTGCAGCCGCGGCAGCATGGATTCGCTGGGGATGTTGAACGGCGAGAAGATGAAGCTGCGGAAGATCGCGACAAGCACGACCAGCTTCAGCAGGAAGACGGGAAAGCTGTCTTCCTTCTTTTCCGGCTTCTGGGCAGCGGGGGCGGGGGAGGTGTCTTGCATCACAGTGTCCATGTTGGGCCGCGTCTCGCCAGTCAAGTCTTAAGGGTGTGTTATAGGAATAAGTCAGCTTCGGTGCAATGTCCGGTTCCGCATACGATTTCTGGCCTTGGCGCGCGGCGGCTGTGCGGGCATAGCGCCTTCGCAGGTGCAACAGGAGCGAATGAGATGAGCGAAGCGGTCAAGGCAGCATGGGCAAAGCTGGAATCCCTGGCAAAGCCGACCCTGCAGACGCTGTTCGCGGATCCGGCGCGGCTGGACCTGCTCTCCGCACGGCTGGACCTGCCGGGCGGTGCGATCCGGTTCGACTGGTCCAAGACGCACCTTGATAGCGCGCATCTGGCCGCGTTCGAGGAACTGGCCGAGGTGGTGCGCTTCAAGGCGAAGCGCGGCGCGATGTTCGCGGGCGAGGCCATCAACGTGACCGAGGGTCGCGCGGTCGAACACACCGCGCTGCGCGGCGTGGGCCGCGACACCAGCGTCGAGGAAGCGGGGGCGCTCCACGCCCGGATGCGTAGCCTGGTCCAGGCGATCCACGGCGGCGCGCTGGGCGAAGTGAAGCACCTCATCCACATCGGCATCGGCGGCAGCGCGCTCGGCCCAGCACTGGCGATTGACGCGCTGGCCCGTGACGGGGCGGTGGTGGACGTCCATGTCGTTTCCAACATCGATGGCTGCGCGCTGGAAGCCGCGTTTGCCCGGTGCGATCCGGCCACCACGCTGATCGCGGTTGCTTCCAAGACTTTCACCACGATCGAGACGATGACCAACGCCGCCAGCGCGCTGGCCTGGCTGGGCGAGAATGGGGTCGACGATCCCTATGGGCGCGTCGTGGCGCTGACCGCCTATCCCGACAAGGCGGTCGAATGGGGCGTCGATGAAACCCGCGTCCTGCCGTTCCCGGAAAGCGTCGGCGGGCGCTATTCGCTGTGGTCGTCGATCGGCTTTCCGGTCGCGCTTGCGCTGGGCTGGGATGAATTTGCCGAGTTTCTGGACGGTGCGGCGGCGATGGACCAGCACTTCCTGGAAACCGACGGCGCGGCCAACCTGCCGCTGCGCGCGGCCTTTGCCGACCAGTTCTACACTCGCCTGAAGGGCTGCCAGACCCGCGCGGTGTTTGCCTATGACGAGCGGCTGGGCCTGTTCCCGGATTACCTGCAACAGCTGGAAATGGAATCGAACGGCAAATCGGTGAAGGCCGATGGTTCGCCGGTTGACGGGGCGACCGCGCCGATCACCTGGGGCGGGGTGGGGACGGACGCGCAGCACGCGGTGTTCCAGCTGCTGCACCAGGGCACCAACCTGGTCCCGGTCGACTTCATTGCCAGCATCGCGCCCGGCGACGCGCTGGACCCGGCGCACCACCGCAACCTGCTGGCCAACTGCTTTGCCCAAGGCGCGGCGCTGATGGCGGGCAAGGACGCCAAGGACCCTGCGCGGGCCTATCCGGGGGACCGCCCCTCGGCCACGATCCTGTGCGACGACCTGACCCCCGGCACGCTGGGCGCGCTGATCGCGTTCCACGAACACCGCACTTTCGCGAACGGGGTGCTGCTGGAAGTGAACAGCTTCGACCAGTTCGGCGTGGAACTGGGCAAGGAAATCGCCAAGGCGATCGAGGCCGGCAGCACCACGTTCGATCCCAGCACCGAGGCGCTGCTGGCCGAAGCCGGGATCAAGTAGGGCAAGATCGCCTATCACACTGACCAGCAAAACCGTTTGGCGAATCCGGCTTGGCCGCCCCATATCGCGCCCACACCAGGGAGCACATGATGGCTGAGTTCGACTATGACCTGTTCGTGATTGGCGCCGGTTCGGGCGGCGTGCGCGCCAGCCGGATTGCCGCGTCGCATGGCGCACGGGTCGCCGTGGCGGAGGAGTTCCGGGTCGGCGGCACCTGCGTGATCCGGGGCTGCGTGCCCAAGAAGCTGCTGGTCTATGGCTCGCACTTTGCCCATTCGCTGCACGATGCGGCGCAGTATGGCTGGACCATCGAGGGCGCGACGTTCGACTGGGCGACCTTGCGCGATTTCGTGGCGAGCGACGTTGACCGTCTGGAGCGGGCCTATACCTCCACGCTCAATACCAATAACGTCGAGCATTTTGCCGAACGCGCCGTGGTGGCGGGGCCGAACACCGTGCGGCTGGCATCGGGCCGCGAGATTTCCGCGAAGTTCATCCTGATCGCGGTCGGTGCATGGCCGGTCATGCCGGAGATCGTCGGGGCGGAGCATTGCATCACCTCGAACGAGGTGTTCCACCTGCCTGAATTGCCGCGCCGGGTCGTGATCCAGGGCGCGGGCTATATCGCGATGGAATTCGCCGGGATCTTCAACGCGCTGGGCAGCGATGTGACGGTGGTCAACCGCAGCGACGTGATCCTGCGCGGCTATGACCACGACCTGACGGCACGGCTACAACCGATCATGGAAGCGCGCGGCGTGAAATTCGGGTTCAACCGCCCGATCCGCGAAGTGCAGAAGCTGGCCGATGGTTCGCTGCTGGTCCATGCGGGCGAGGGTGATCCGATCCCCGCCGACGTCGTGCTGGTCGCCACCGGCCGCCGCCCCAAGACCGACGGGCTGGGGCTGGAAAACGCCGGCATCACGCTGGGCAAGGGCGGCGAAATCCCCGTCGATGCCTTCAGCAAGACCGCGTGCGACAGTATCTATGCCGTGGGCGACGTAACCGACCGGGTGCAGCTGACGCCGATTGCGATCCGCGAAGGCCACGCCTTTGCCGACACCGTGTTCGGCGGCAAGCCGCGCTCCACCCATTACGATGCGATCCCCAGCGCGGTGTTCTCGCAGCCGCCGATTGCCTCGGTCGGCCTGACCGAAGCCGATGCCCGCGCGCAGCTGGGCGAAGTCAGGGTCTACACCTCGGACTTCCGGCCGATGCAGAACATGTTCGCGACCCAGGCGGAGCGGGGCTTCTACAAGCTGGTGGTGGACGCGGGCACCGACAAGGTTGTCGGCATCCACATGATCGGCCCCGATGCGCCTGAAATCCTGCAAGCCGCCGCGATTGCGGTGAAGGCCGGGCTGACCAAGGCGCAGTTCGACGACACCATCGCGCTGCACCCGTCGATGGCGGAAGAACTGGTGCTGATGCGCTGAACCCATTCGTTCGCAATGACGAGTGGCAAGTGAGGCCATGTTGTATCCCGCCACTAACCCGCTACTCTCCCTCGAAATCAAACGGGGAGAATAGCGTGGCTGGAACAGTGCTGGTTACAGGCGGCAGCGGCTATATTGCCGGGGAAACGATCCGGCAGTTGCTGGCCGCCGGGTGGACCGTCCACACCACGGTGCGCAATCTGGCGCGCGAGGCGGAGTTGCGGCCCTTGCTGGGCGGCACGCCGGAAACGCTCAAGTTCTTTGCGGCCGACCTGATGGCGGATGCGGGCTGGGCCGAGGCGGCGGCGGGCTGCACGCACCTGTGCCACATGGCTTCGCCGCTGCCCGCCAGCGCGCCCAAAAACCATGACGAACTGATTGTCCCGGCGCGCGACGGCGCGCTGCGGGCGCTGCGGGCGGCCAAGGGAGCGGGCATTCGGCGAGTGGTGCTGACCTCGTCGATGGCGGCGGTTGCCTATGGCCACGGGCGCGGGCAGCACCGCTTTACCGAGGCGGACTGGACCAATGTCGACAGCCCCGATGCCTATGCCTACGTCAAGTCCAAGACCATCGCCGAACGCGCCGCGCGCGACTGGGTCGCGGCGGAAGGCGGCGAGATGGAATTCGTCAGCATCAATCCGGTGCTGGTGCTGGGGCCGCTGCACTCGGCCGATTTCTCGACCTCGCTGGAAGCGATCAAGAAGCTGCTCGAAGGCTCGATCCCCGGCCTGCCGAACTTCGGCTTCGGCGTGGTCGATGTGCGCGATGTGGCGGACATGCACGTGCGCTGCCTGACCGCGCCGGACATGGCCGGGGAGCGGTTCCTGTGCTCTGGCCGGTTCCTGTGGATGAAGGACATTGCGGCGATCCTGAAGGCCGGACTGGGCGATTCTGCGCGCAAGGTGCCCACCCGCCGCCTGCCCGACTGGCTGGTGCGGATCGCGGCGTTGTTCGATCCGCTGATCCGGCAGGTGCTGGGCGAACTGGGCAACGAGCGCGACGCCGACACCAGCCATGCCCGCCAGAAACTGGGCTGGACCACCCGGCCGGAGGAGCAGACGATCCTCGACACCGCGCGCGACATGATCCGGCTGGGGATCGTGAAGGTTTAGCGGGAGAAAGCATCCAGACCGTCACCCCGGACTTGATCCGGGGTCCCGCTGTTCTGGTTGGCGCAGTGCTGGAAGGAAGAAGCTGAACCCCGGATCAAGTCCGGGGTGACGTTGGATTGCTGTTCACGCCAGGCGGTATGGCACCACCCCGCGCTGGTCCGGATCGACCGTAATCGCCCGGTCGCTGGGCGGAAAGGCGCGCTGGTCGCAGTCCGGGCGGGGGCAGATGCGGCAGGATATGCCGATGCGGGTGGCCGCGCGGGGGGAGGCGAGGTCCAGCCCGTCGGCATAGACGAATTCGCTGGCGTGCTCCGCCTCGCACCCCAGCGCCACGGCATAGCGGCGCGGCGCGCGTTCGTAGGAGCCGGAGGGCTTCACCAGCCCCTTGGCCATCGAGACATAGCGCACCCCGTCCGGCGTTTCGGCCAGCTGCACCAGGATTCGGTCGGGAATCGCCACGGCCTCGTGCACGATCCACAGCGGGCAGGCCCCGCCGAACCGCGCGAATTGCAGGCGGGTGGCGGAGTGGCGCTTGGTGATGTTCCCGGCCATGTCGACCCGGCAGAAGAAGAACGGCACGCCGCGTGCGTCCTCGCGCTGCAAGGTGGACAGGCGGTGGCAGGCCTGTTCGAAGCTGGTGCCGAAGCTTTGCGCCAGCCGGTCGATGTCATGGCGCACGCTGCGCGCCTCGGTCCGGAACCGGCGATAGGGCATCAGCAGTGCCCCGGCGGCATAGTTGCACAGGCCGACGAACAGCAGTTGGCGCGAGGCCGCGCTGTTCAGCCGCGCGCCTTCGATCACGGCCGAAATCTCGTCCTTCAGGGCCAGCGCGGCGAGCTGGTGCGCCAGCTGAAAGCGGCGGCTTTCGGCAGGCTGGCCGGGGTCGATGGTCAGGTGGCCCATTTCCGCGTCAAAGCTGCGCAAGGCATGGTTGGTTTCGTAGACCAGCGAGACGGACAGCGCGTCGCGCAAGTGCGCTTCCAGCGCGGCGGTATCGGGGGTGAGCGAGCGGCCGGACAGCGTGGTCGCCAGCGTTTCCGCCGCGCGGTCCAGGCTGTCGACATAGTTGTTCGCAAAGTGAAACCAGTCGCGCACTTCCTCCCACGGCAGGCGGGCGATCCCGCCTGTTTCGGAGGACAGCGCCTCGTCCACCATCTGCAGGCGCTGGCCGGTGCGGCGATAGGCTTCGTGCAGTGCGATGAAGCGTTCGGCCAGCACGGGTTGCTGTTCGGCAAAGCGGGCCAGCTGCGCGGCATCCATCGGCTCCGCAAACAGCGGGTCGGCGTTGGCTTCGCGCAGGGCGGCCAGCCGGGTCTCGGTATCGCCCGCGCCAATCTCGCGCCAGTCGAGCGGGAAGGACTGGCTCAGCCGTTCGACCAGCGCCGGGGTCAGCGGGCGATCGTCGTTTTCCAGTTGCGAGAGATAGGACGTGCTGATCCCCAGCCGCGCGGCCAGCTCCGCCTGCTTGAGCGACCGTTCGGCGCGGATTGCGCGCAGCTGGGTTCCGGCGAAGATGCGGCGTGACATGATTCCTCCCCAGCATGGGGAGGGGGACCAGCGCAGCTGGTGGAGGGGCAGGTTCGGGCAAATGCGCCCGTGCCCCTCCACCACCCTGCGGGTGGTCCCCCTCCCCGGTGCGGGGAGGATAGTTTGCAAACTGGCACTTCGCAACTTCGCAAATTCACATTGGACTTTGCGTGGCCCGGCGCGCAGAGGGAAGGCTTGCAGTTTACCGGGACGGGGAAGATCATGTCCGCAAATATCGCCGAAATGGAAAAGCGCCGCGCTGCCGCCCGCATGGGTGGCGGGCAGAAGCGCATCGATGCCCAGCACGCCAAGGGCAAGCTGACCGCGCGCGAGCGGCTGGAAATCCTGCTCGACGAAGGCAGCTTCGAAGAGATGGACATGTATGTCGAGCATAACTGCGTCGACTTCGGCATGCCCGATCAGGTCATCCCGGGTGACGGCGTGGTTACCGGCAGTGGCACGATCAACGGCCGTCTGGTCTATGTCTTCGCGCAGGACTTCACCGTGTTCGGCGGCGCCGTGTCGGAACGCCACGCGATGAAGATCTGCAAGGTGATGGACAACGCCATGAAGGTTGGCGCGCCGGTCATTGGCCTCAACGATTCCGGCGGTGCGCGCATCCAGGAAGGCGTGGCGTCGCTGGGCGGCTATGCCGAGATCTTCCAGCGCAACGTGCTGGCCAGCGGCGTGGTGCCGCAGCTCAGCCTCATCATGGGGCCGTGCGCGGGCGGGGCGGTCTATTCCCCCGCGATGACCGACTTCATCTTCATGGTGAAGGACAGCTCCTACATGTTCGTGACGGGCCCGGACGTGGTCAAGACGGTGACCAACGAAGTGGTCACGCAGGAGGAACTGGGCGGGGCAATCACGCACAGCACCAAGACCTCGGTGGCCGACCTCGCGCTGGAAAACGATATCGAGGCGCTGCTGACGGCGCGCGACTTCTTCGATTTCCTGCCGCTCAACAACCGCGAGGAAGTGCCCGAGCGGCCGACCGAAGACCCGTGGGACCGTCTGGAAGACAGCCTCGACACGCTGATCCCGGCCAATGCCAACCAGCCCTACGACATGCACGAAGTCGTCAGGAAGGTGCTGGACGAGGGCGATTTCTTTGAAATCCAGCCGGGCCACGCCGCGAACATCATCTGCGGGTTCGGGCGGATCGAGGGCAAGACGGTGGGCGTGGTCGCCAACCAGCCGATGGTGCTGGCGGGCGTGCTCGACATCAACTCGTCGAAGAAGGCCGCGCGGTTCGTGCGGTTCTGCGATGCGTTCAACATCCCGATCCTGACCTTCGTCGACGTCCCCGGCTTCCTGCCCGGCACCGCGCAGGAAATGGGCGGGATCATCAAGCACGGCGCGAAGCTGCTGTTCGCCTATGCCGAATGCACCGTGCCGAAGATCACCGTCATCACTCGCAAGGCCTATGGCGGCGCGTATGACGTGATGGCCTCCAAGCACTTGCGCGGCGACCTCAACTACGCCTGGCCGACGGCCGAGATCGCGGTGATGGGCGCGAAGGGCGCGGTGGAGATCATCTTCCGCTCCGACATCGGCGATCCCGACAAGATCGCGGAACGCACCAAGGAATACGAAGACCGCTTCGCCAACCCGTTCGTGGCGGCGAGCAAGGGCTTCATCGACGAGGTGATCCACCCGCACTCCACCCGCCGCCGCATCGCGCTGGGCCTGCGCAAGCTGCGCAACAAGCAGCTCGAGAACCCGTGGAAGAAGCACGACAACATTCCGCTGTAAGGATTGCTCCATGAAACTTGGCCGTTTGAACCACATCGGGGTTGCAACCCCGTCTATCGCGGACTCCATCGTGTTCTATCGCGATGTCATGGGCGCGACGAAGATCCATGAGCCGTTCGACCTGCCCGATCAGGGCGTGAAGGTCTGCTTCGTCGACACCCCTGGTGCCGATGGCGCGCTGAACGGCACGCAGATTGAGCTGATCGAGCCGCTGCCCGGCAACACTTCCATCGCCAGCTTCCTGGAGAAGAACCCGGCGGGCGGGCAGCATCACATGTGCTACGAAGTGCCCGACATCCACGCCGCCAAGGCCGAGTTCGAGGCGATGGGCAAGCGCGTGCTGGGTGAGCCCCGGATCGGCGCGCATGGCACGCTGATCTTCTTCGTCCACCCGCGCGACATGCAGGGTGTGCTGACCGAAATCATGGAAACGCCGAAAGAGGCGCATTGAGCGCCCGTTGGAGAGAGGACCGCGAATGACCTACGAAACGATCACGCTGGACGTTGCCGACCAGATCGCCACGATCACGCTCAACCGTCCGGACCGGCTCAACGCCTGCTCGCTGGATATGGCGGATGACATTTCCGACGCCCTGGACCGGCTGGACGATGCGCGCGTTCTGGTGATCAAGGGCGCGGGCCGGGCGTTCTGTTCGGGCGCGGACCTGCAGGCGCGCGGCGATCGTCCCGTCACTGGCGGGCAGGGCAGCTACATCGCGCTCACCCAGAAGTACAACCCGATGATCATGAAGCTGGCGCGGCTCAACATGCCGATCATCACCGCGGTGAACGGTGCAGCGGCGGGCGTTGGCTGCTCGATCGCGCTGGTGGGGGACTTCGTGCTGGCGGGCAAGGCCGGCTACTTCCTCCAGGCGTTCGTCAACATCGGGCTGGTGCCGGATGGCGGGTCCACGTGGATCCTGCCGCGCCTGGTCGGCAAGGCGCGCGCGACCCGCATGATGATGCTGGGCGAAAAGATCGGTGCCGATCAGGCCGAAGCCTGGGGCATGATCTACAAGAGCGTCGAGGATGCCGAGCTGGAGGCCGAAACGGCCGCGCTGGCCGCCCGTCTCGCGACCGGCCCGACCCTGTCCTATGCGACCATGCGCAAGAACATCCTGATCGCCCTTGAAAACAGCCTGTCCGACACGCTGCTGGCCGAAGCCGAAGGCCAGCGCATCGCCGGGTCGAGCGCGGATGCGGCCGAGGGCGGGCTTTCGTTCCTGCAAAAGCGCAAGCCCAACTTCCAGGGCAAGTAATGACAGTCCCTCTCCCCGGTGGGGGAGAGGCAATGAGGTGAAAAATGGCAAAGATCGAAGACTGGCAGGCCGCGGCGGCAAAAGAGGTCAAGGGCAAGGACCTGACCTGGAATACCCCCGAAGGCATCGCGGTAAAGCCGCTCTACACGGCGGATGACGTGAAGGCCGATCCCGGCCTGCCGGGCTTCGCGCCGTTCACGCGCGGCGTGCGCGCATCGATGTATGCGGGCCGTCCGTGGACGATCCGCCAGTATGCGGGCTTCTCGACCGCAGAGGAATCGAACGCGTTCTATCGCCGCAATCTGGCGGCGGGGCAGAAGGGCCTGTCTGTGGCGTTCGACCTCGCCACCCACCGCGGCTATGACAGCGATCACCCGCGCGTGGTGGGCGACGTTGGCAAGGCGGGCGTCGCCATCGATAGCGTCGAGGACATGAAGATCCTGTTCGACGGCATCCCGCTCGACAAGATGTCCGTCTCCATGACCATGAACGGCGCGGTGATCCCGATCCTGGCGTTCTTCATCGTCGCGGGCGAGGAGCAGGGCGTTCCGACCGAGCAGCTCGACGGGACCATCCAGAACGACATCCTCAAGGAGTTCATGGTCCGCAACACCTACATCTATCCGCCTGAGCCCAGCATGCGGATCATTTCGGACATCTTCGCCTACACCAGCGCGAAGATGCCGAAGTTCAATTCGATCTCGATTTCTGGCTATCACATGCAGGAAGCCGGGGCGACGCAGGTGCAGGAACTGGCCTTCACCATCGCCGACGGCATGGAATACGTGAAATACGGTGTCGCCAGCGGGCTGGACATCGACAAGTTCGCGGGCCGGCTGAGCTTCTTCTTCGCCATCGGCATGAACTTCTTCATGGAAGTCGCCAAGCTGCGCGCCGCGCGCGTGCTGTGGCACCGGGTGATGACGAACCTGGGCGCTAAGGACGAACGCAGCAAGATGCTGCGCACCCACTGCCAGACCAGCGGCGTCAGCCTGCAGGAGCAGGACCCCTACAACAACGTGATCCGCACCACGATCGAGGCGATGGCCGCGATGCTGGGCGGCACCCAGTCGCTCCACACCAACGCGCTGGACGAAGCGATCGCGCTGCCGACTGATTTCTCGGCCCGCATCGCCCGCAACACCCAGATCGTGATCCAGGAAGAAACGGGCATGTGCAACGTGGTCGATCCGCTGGGCGGGTCGTACTACATCGAGGCGCTGACCCAGGAACTGGTCGACAAGGCGTGGGAAATCATCGAGCGCGTCGAGACGCAAGGCGGCATGGCCAAGGCGGTTGCCGCGGGCTGGCCCAAGGCGATGATCGAGGAAGCCGCCGCCGCCCGCCAGGCCCGCGTTGACCGGGGAGAGGACGTGATCGTCGGCGTCAACAAGTATCGCCTCGCATCCGAAGACCAGCTGGAAACGCTGGAAGTGGACAACCACGCCGTGCGCGAAGGGCAGATCGCTCGCCTGAAGCGCGTGCGCGAAACCCGCGACGAGGCAAAGTGCCGCGCCGCGCTGGCCGCGCTGACCGAAGGGGCGAAGTCGGGCGGCAACCTGCTGGCGCTGGCGGTCGATGCCGCGCGTGAACGGGCGACGCTGGGCGAAATCTCCGACGCGATGGAAGCGGTGTTCGGCCGTTTCGGCACTGTGCCGACCCCGGTCAAGGGCATCTACGGCGCCGCCTATGCCGAGGACGCGCGCTATAACCAGGTGATCGACGGCGTCGAAGCCGTGACCCGCCGCCTGGGCCGCAAGCCCCGGATGCTGGTCGCCAAGATGGGCCAGGACGGCCACGATCGCGGCGCGAACGTGATTGCCAGCGCGTTCTCCGACATGGGCTTTGACGTGACCAGCGGTCCGCTGTTCCAGACCCCGGAAGAAGCCGCGCAGCTGGCGCTGGAAGCCGATGTCGACGCGGTGGGCGCCTCCTCGCTCGCGGCCGGGCACAAGACCCTGATCCCCGAACTCATCGGCCACCTGAAAGCCGCTGGCCGCGCCGACATCAAGGTCGTCGCGGGCGGCGTGATCCCGCCGCAGGACTATGACTTCCTGCGCGAAGCCGGGGTGCAGGGGATCTACGGTCCGGGCAGCAACGTGGTCGAATGCGCTGCGGACATGCTGCGCCTGCTGGGCCACAACATGCCGCCGCTGGATGCCTGAGGAGGGACTGATGACCCAGAAACTCGAAACGCTGACCATCCACGCCGGGTGCGAGCCGGATCCGACCACCAAGGCCCGGATCACGCCGATCTACCAGACGGCCAGCTATGTGTTCGATAGCGCTGAACATGCGGCCAACCTGTTCGCGCTCAAGGAATTCGGGAACATCTACACCCGGATCATGAACCCCACCAACGCGGCGCTGGAAGGCAAGATCGCGGCGCTGGAAGGCGGGGTGGGCGCGCTGGGCGTGGCTTCGGGCCATGCCGCGCAGATGCTGGTGTTCCACACCCTGATGGAGCCGGGCTGCGAGATCGTGGCCGCGAAAAAGCTCTATGGTGGCAGCCTCAACCAGCTGGCCCATTCCTTCGCCAAGTTTGGGTGGAAGACGGTGTTCGTCGATGCCGACGATCCGGCCAATGTCGCCGCCGCGATCAACGAGCGGACCCGTGCGGTGTTCATCGAAAGCCTGGCCAACCCCGGCGGGGTGGTTCAGGACATCGCCGCGATCGCCGATGTGGCCCATGCCGCCGGGGTGCCGCTCGTCGTGGACAACACGATGGCCACGCCGCTGCTGTGCCGCCCGATCGAACATGGCGCGGACGTTGTCGTGCATTCGTGCACCAAGTTTCTCAATGGGCACGGCAACTCGGTTGGCGGGCTGATCGTCGATTCCGGCAAGTTCGACTGGGTCAAGAGCGGCAAGTATCCCTCGCTGACCCAGCCCAACCCGTCCTATCACGGTGCGGTGTTGAGCGATGCGGTGGGGCCGATGGCCTTCATCATTGGCTGCCGTGTGCTGGGCCTGCGCGATCTTGGCCCCGCGCTCGCGCCGATGAATGCGTTCCTGACGCTGACCGGCATGGAAACGCTGGCCCTGCGCATGGAACGTCATTGCGCCAACGCGCAGCACCTGGCCGAATGGCTGCAGAACCATCCCAAGGTGGCCTGGGTGCGCTATGCCGGGCTGCCGGATGATCCCTATCACCAGCTCGCCAGGCGCTACCTTGGTGGCAAGGGCGGGGCAGTGTTCACCTTTGGCGTCAAGGGTGGTTACGAGGCGGGCGTGAAGCTCGTTTCATCGGTCAAGCTGCTCAGCCATCTCGCCAACATCGGGGATACCCGCAGCCTGGTGATCCATCCCGCTTCGACCACGCACAGCCAGCTTGGTGAAGAGGAGCTTGCCGCTGCCGGAGCCGGGGCAGACGTGGTGCGCATCTCGGTCGGGATCGAACATATCGACGATATCGTGGCCGACCTCGCGCAGGCGCTCGAACAGATTTAAGCGATTGGAATAGAAACCAATGTTCAAGAAAATCCTCATCGCCAACCGTGGCGAAATTGCTTGCCGGGTGATCAAGACCGCCCGCCGCATGGGTATCCAGACGGTGGCCGTCTATTCCGACGCCGATGCCCGCGCGCCGTTCGTGGCTATGGCGGACGAGGCCGTGCACATCGGCCCGTCGCCCGCCGCGCAGTCCTACCTGATCGCGGACAAGATCATCGCCGCGTGCAAGGCGACCGGGGCGGAAGCGGTCCATCCGGGCTATGGCTTCCTGTCGGAACGCACCAGCTTTGCCGAGCAGCTCGCCGCCGAGGGCATCGCCTTTATCGGGCCGCCGGTGGGCGCGATTGCCGCGATGGGTGACAAGATCGAATCCAAGAAGCTGGCCAAGGCCGCGGGCGTGAACGTCGTCCCCGGCTTCGTGGGCGAGATCGAGGATACCGAGCACGCGGTGCGCATCTCGAACGAGATCGGCTATCCAGTGATGATGAAGGCTTCGGCCGGCGGCGGCGGCAAGGGCATGCGCCTCGCCTACACCGAACAGGACGTGCGCGAAGGCTTTGAAGCGGTGAAGCGCGAAGGGCTGAACTCGTTTGGCGACGACCGCGTGTTCATCGAAAAGTTCATCCTCAATCCGCGCCACATCGAAATCCAGATCCTGGGCGACCAGCACGGCAACATCCTCTACCTGAACGAGCGCGAATGCTCGATCCAGCGCCGCCACCAGAAGGTGGTGGAAGAAGCGCCGTCGCCGTTCGTCACGCCCAAGATGCGCAAGGCAATGGGCGAACAGTGCGTCGCGCTGGCCCGTGCGGTGGGCTATTACAGCGCCGGCACGGTGGAACTGATCGTGTCGGGCGCGGACCCCAGCGGGGAGAGCTTCTACTTCCTCGAAATGAACACCCGCCTGCAGGTGGAACACCCCGTCACCGAATGCATCACCGGAATCGACCTGGTCGAACAGATGATCCGCGTGGCCGCCGGGGAAAAGCTGGCCTTCACGCAGGATGATGTGAAGATCGAGGGCTGGGCGATTGAAAACCGCGTCTATGCCGAAGATCCCTATCGCGGGTTCCTGCCCTCGACCGGGCGCCTGGTGCGCTACAATCCCCCGGTGGAAGGCTGGACCGATGACGGCAGCGCCAACGGACGGCGCGGCGTGGACGGCGTGCGCGTGGACGACGGCGTCTATGAAGGCGGCGAAGTGTCGATGTTCTACGACCCGATGATCGCCAAGCTGATCACCTGGGGCGAAACCCGCGACGAAGCCGCCGACCTCCAGATCGCCGCGCTCGATGCGTTCGAGATCGAGGGGCTGGGCCACAACATCGATTTCGTCTCCGCGATCATGCAGCACCCGCGCTTCCGCTCGGGCGAGCTGACGACGGGCTTCATTGCCGAGGAATACCCGGAAGGGTTCACCGGCGCGGCGGCCTCGGACGCGGCGAAGAAGCACCTGGCAGCCATCGCCGGGTTCATCGCCACCGCCCGCGCCGACCGCGCCCGCCAGATCAGCGGACAGCTGGATGGCGCGCTGGAGCCGCCCTATGACTGGACGGTGACGATCGGCGATCAGTCGTTCGAGGTTGCGCTGGACGAGGACGTGACCGTCAACGGCGAAGTCATCGACCTCGCGCTGGAATACACCCCCGGCGACCGGTTGGTGCAGGCCGAAGTGGACGACACCGTTTATGGCGTGAAGGTGGAGCCGACCCGCTCCGGCCTGCGCATGACCACGCGCGGGGCGATCCACAACGTCCAGATCCTGCCCTCGCGCATCGCGCATCTGACCCGGCACATGATCGAAAAGGTCCCGCCGGATCTTTCGAAGTTCCTGATCTGCCCGATGCCGGGCCTGCTGGTGGCGCTGCATGTGGCCGAAGGCGACAAGGTCGAAGCCGGCCAGCCGCTGGCCGTGGTTGAAGCGATGAAGATGGAAAACATCCTCCGCGCCGAAAAGAGCGCCACGGTGAAGAAGGTCAACGCCAAGGCCGGCGACAGCCTGGCTGTGGACGCGATCATTCTGGAACTGGAATAACCCGCACCAGCGGGCGGGGGCGGTGCGCTCCCGCCCGCAGGGTTGCTGGCAAGGAATAGGCGCTCCGGGAAACCGGGGCGCCATTTTCTTGCGCCCACGGCAAAACGGGCAGCTTTCGCCGCCCGCTGTGAATTTCCGTGATGTCTGGAAAATCTTGGTCGGGACGAGAGGATTCGAACCTCCGACCCCCACACCCCCAGTGTGATGCGCTACCAGGCTGCGCTACGTCCCGACCGTGGAGGCGGCCTATATGCAGGACGGGCGGGGATGGCAAGGGCGCAGCGCACCTTAATGCGCTTTTCGCCTTGCGGGGTTGAAGCGCGGGGGAGAGGCCCCACTTAGCGGTGACTTAACCACTGCGTTCCGGGGGGCGGCGCGTTGCGAAGGCGCGGCTTAGCTGCTAGGCGCGCGCAATTCTGTCCGGCATTTGCCGGATCAACGCATTACGCAAGAAGGCAAGACTGTCCATGAACAGCCACATCCTCAACATGCTCGCCGCCGCTGCCGCCGATGCTCCGCCGGCCTGGGTGCAGTTCCTCCCGCTGGTCGCGATGGTCGCGGTGTTCTGGTTCCTGATCCTGCGCCCGCAGATGAAGCGCCAGAAGGAACAGGCCGCCAAGATCGCCAGCATCAAGAAGGGCGACCAGGTGCTGACGGGCGGCGGCCTGATCGGCAAGGTGGTCAAGGTGGACGAGCATTATGCCGAGCTCGAACTGGGCCCCAACGTGCGCGTCAAGGCGGTGAAGTCCACCATCGCCGATGTGATCCCGCCCGCAGGCGCGGCTCCGGCCAACGACTGAACCGCCGCGCGGCTGGTTCGTCCCTCCTACTCCTGATGAAGCAAGGCACTGTCGATGCTTGATTTTCCCCGCTGGAAACAGCTCTGGCTCTGGTCGCTGGCACTGGTGCTGTCGCTGGCCGCGCTGCCGTCGATCTTTGCGGTGGCCGGGCTGTCCTGGCCGGCAGCCTTGCCCGCGCCCCGGATCAACCTGGGGCTGGACCTTGCCGGGGGTAGTCACATCCTGCTGGAAGCGAACCCCGAACAGGTCCGCCGCCAGCGCCTGGAAAGCATGGAGGAAGACGTCCGTGCCCGGCTGCGCCAGGCCGATCCGCAGATCCGCATCGGCGATATTTCGTCCAAGGATGGCCGGGTGTCGTTCATGGTCGCCGATCCGGCCCAGGTCGATGCCGCGCGCGAACAGCTCCAGACGCTGACCAGCGGCGCGCAGCTGACCGGGCAGCGCGACTGGGACCTGGCGGTGCTGGATGGCAACCGCATCGTCCTGACCCCGACCAAGGCCGGGATCGACCTGGCGATCAGCCAGGCGATGGACACCGCGACCGAAGTGGTGCGCAAGCGCATCGACGCGCTCGGCACGCGCGAGCCGACGATCATCCGCCAGGGCGCGGACCGCATCGTGGTGCAGGTGCCGGGCCTGAAGGATCCCGCCGCGCTGAAGAACCTGCTGGGCCAGACCGCCAAGCTGGAGTTCAAGCTGGTCGATGGCTCGGCCATTCCGGCCGACGTGGCGCAGGGCATCGCCCCTCCGGGCAGCGAAATCGTGCCGTGTCTCGATGCCGGGGCCTGCGGCGGCGTGCCCGCGCTGGCGGTGAAGCGGCTGGGCGGGATCAAGGGCGATCAGCTTGCCAACGCGCAGCAGAGCACTGACAGCCAGACCAATGCGGCGGTCGTGAACATCACGTTCGACCAGCAGGGCGGCGCCAAGTTCGCCAAGCTGACGACCGAGAACGTGCGCAAGCCGTTCGCCATCATCCTGGATGGCAAGGTGCTGTCTGCGCCGGTGATCGAGGAACCGATCCTGGGCGGCACGGCCCGCATTTCCGGCAGCTTCACGGTGGAAAGCGCGAACCAGCTGGCGATTTCGCTGCGCTCCGGCGCGCTGCCGGTGGACCTCAAGGTGGTCGAGGAACGTTCGGTCGGACCGGACCTTGGCGCGGACTCCATCGAAAAGGGCATGATCGCGTTCGGCGTCGGCACCGGCCTGCTGGTGCTGTTCATGATGGCGACTTATGGCCGCTTCGGCATCTACGCCAATTCGGCGCTGGTGTTGAACGTGCTGATGATCCTGGGCGTGATGGCGATCATGAACACCACGCTGACCCTGCCGGGCATCGCCGGGTTCGTGCTGACCATCGGTGCGGCAGTGGACGCCAACGTGCTGATCAACGAGCGCATCCGCGAGGAACGCGCGCGCGGCCGCCGGGTGATCCAGGCGGTCGAGATGGGTTATACCGAAGCCAGCCGCGCGATCTTTGACGCGAACATCACCAACGTCATCGCGGCGGTGCTGATGTTCCTGTTCGGCTCTGGCCCGGTGCGCGGCTTTGCCGTGGTGCTGATGATCGGGATCGTGACCTCGGTGTTCACCGCCGTGACCATGACCCGCCTGTGGGTGTCGGGCTGGCTGCGCCGCACCCGTCCCAACGATATCGTGCTGTAAGGGAACCGGCCCATGAAACTGCTCAAGCTTGTCCCGGACAACACCAACATCAAGTTCCTGCGGCTCAGCAACGCGTTCTACGCGATGAGCGCGCTGCTGATGGCGGCTTCGATCTTCCTGGTGTTCACCAAGGGCCTGAACCTGGGGGTCGATTTCGTCGGCGGCCAGATGATCCGCGTGACCTTTACCCAGAGCGCCGAGGCCCCCGTGGCCGAGTTGCGCACGCAAGTGGGTGAGCTTGGCTATGGTGAGCCGATCATCCAGCAATTCGGCAAGCCGAACGAGATTTCGGTGCGCATGAAGCTGCCCGAAGGGTCGGAAGCCGATGCCAGCCTGGCCGATGCGATGGCCCGCAAGATCACCGCCACGATCAAGGCCGAGCATCCCGATGCCCGGATCGACGGGGTGGATTCGGTGTCCGGCAAGGTTTCGGGCGAATTGTTCAAGACCGGGATGCAGGCGCTGTTCGCGGCGATGCTGGCGATTTCGGTCTATATCTGGGTGCGGTTCGAATGGCAGTTCGGGGTGGGCGCGCTGCTCAGCCTGCTGCACGACGTGACGCTGACGCTGGGGCTGTTCGCGCTGACCCAGATGGAGTTCGACCTCAACATCGTCGCCGCGATCCTGACGCTGATCGGCTATTCGCTGAACGATACCATCGTGGTCTATGACCGTATCCGCGAGAACCTGAAGAAGTATCGCCGGATGCCGATGGCCGAGCTGCTCGACCTGTCGGTCAACGAAACGCTCAGCCGCACGATCGTGACCACGCTGTCGCTGCTGATCACGCTGGTGGCGCTGCTGGTGCTGGGTCCGAACGTGATCTTCGGCTTCACCGCCGCGATCACGCTGGGTATTTTCGTCGGCACCTACAGCTCGATCTACATGGCCGCGCCGATCCTGATGTGGCTGAAGGTGACGTCCAACAGCTTCGTGCAGGCCGAAACCGAGATCGAACGCCAGGAGCGCCTGGCGCGTGAACGCAGCTGAGCGCGCGTCCCTTCAAGGGGCATCGCGCTTAATGAAAATCGCGTGAGCGCGGCAGGATCCGCGCCGCGCGGGGATGGCCGCGCGTCCGCACCGGCGGGGCGCGGCCGGGGGCGCGGTCCGGGTCGGCCAGCTGGTCGAGCAGCGCCGAAGCATCGGTAATCCGCCGCGCCATCAGGTGAACGACGTCCTCCTTGCTGCGCTGGATTTCGCCCTCGATCCGCATCATCCGCGCGCCCATCACGGCGGCGCGCTGGTTTTCCAGCTCGCGGGTCCAGAGCAGGGCGTTGACCACGCCGGTCTCGTCCTCGATCGTGATGAACACCGCGTTGCCCTTGCCGGGGCGCTGGCGGATCAGGACAATCCCGGCGACGACGGCCTTGCGCCCATCCGGCGCGGAATTGGCCTCTGCGCAGCTGATCACGCCGTCCGCCGCCAGCCGCGCGCGCAGGAACTGCATCGGGTGGGCCTTCAGCGACAGCCGGGTGGTCTGGTAATCGGCCACGACTTCCTCTGCCAGCGGCATCGCGGGGAGCGGCGCAGCGTGTTCCTCGCCCAGTTCGGCGGCCTGTGCGAAGGCGAACAGCGGCAGTTCCCCCGGCGGGGTGCGGCGCACGTCCCACAGCGCCTCGCGCCGCGATTTGCCCAGCGATCCCAGCGCGTCGGCATCGGCCAGCTTGCGCAGCGCGGGCGGGGGCAGGGCGGCGCGGCGGGCGAGGTCCTCGATTCCGGCGAACGGCGCGGCGGCGCGGGCCTCCACGATCGCCGCCGCCCAGCTTTCCCGGAATCCGCCGATCTGGCGCAGCCCCAGCCGCAGCGCGAGCGCGTTGCCGCGCCGCTCCACCGTACAGTCCCACGCGCTGGCACAGACATCGGCGGCGCGCACTTCCACCCCGTGTTCGCTCAGGTCGCGGACCAGCTGCGCCGGGGCATAGAACCCCATCGGCTGCGAATTGAGCAGCGCGCACGTGAACACCGCCGGGTGGTGGCACTTCAGCCAGGACGAGACATAAGTCAGCCAGGCAAACGCCTGCGCGTGGCTTTCGGGAAAGCCGTATTCGCCGAAGCCCTTGATCTGTTCAAAGCAGCGCTCGGCAAAGTCGGCCGAGTAACCGCGCGCGGTCATCCCGCCGACCAGCTGTTCCTGATAGCGGTGCATCGTGCCCACATTGCGGAACGTCGCCATCGCCCGGCGCAGCCCGTCAGCCTGCGCGGGGGTGAAGCCGGCGGCAACGATCGCCAGCTTCATCGCCTGTTCCTGAAACAGCGGCACGCCCAGCGTCTTTTCCAGCACATCGCGCAACTCGTGCGGATCGTGCGGCGGGGCGGGCGAGGGGTAGTCCGGCACTTCCTCGCCATTGCGGCGGCGCAGATAGGGGTGGACCATGCCGCCCTGGATCGGGCCGGGGCGGACGATGGCGACCTGGATCACCAGGTCATAGAACCGGCGCGGGCGCATCCGGGGCAGCATGTTGATCTGCGCGCGGCTTTCGACCTGAAAGGTGCCGATGCTGTCCGCCCGGCGCAGCATGGCGTAGGTCTCCGGGTCTTCCAGCGGCACGTTCTGCAGGTCGTGGTCGCCCAGCCCTTGCGCGCGCAGCAAGTCGAAGCTCTTGCGGATGCAGGTCAGCATCCCCAGCGCGAGCACATCGACCTTCATCAGCCCCAGCGCGTCGATATCGTCCTTGTCCCATTCGATGAACGTGCGCTCCGGCATCGCGGCGTTGTGGATCGGCACCAGTTCGTCCAGCCGTCCCTCGGTCAGCACGAACCCGCCAACGTGCTGCGACAGGTGGCGCGGGAAACACAACAGCCGCTCGACCAGTGCGGAGAGGCGGGCGATTTCCGGGTTGGCGGGATCGAACCCGGCCTCGGCCATGCGCTCCGCGCGCACGGTGCGGTCGTACTGACCCCAGACGGTGGAAGTCAGGCGGGCGGTGACGTCCTCGGTCAGGCCCAGCGCCTTGCCCACTTCGCGCACGGTGCTGCGCGGGCGGTAATGGATCACCGTCGCGGCAATCCCGGCGCGCTCGCGGCCATAGCGGCGATAGATGTACTGGATCACTTCCTCGCGCCGCTCATGCTCGAAATCGACGTCGATGTCGGGCGGCTCGTCGCGTTCTTCGGACAGGAAGCGCGAGAACAGCAGCTTTTCGCGGACCGGATCTACCGAGGTGATCCCCAGCAGATAGCAGACCAGCGAATTGGCCGCGCTGCCCCGGCCCTGACACAGGATCGGCGGATCGAGGCTGCGGGCATAGCGGACGAGGTCATGGACGGTCAGGAAATAGCTGGCATAGCTGCGTGAGCGGATCAGGCGGAATTCCTCGTCCAGCGTCGCGCGGTAGGCGGGGGGGATGCCATCGGGAAAGCGGCGCGCGGCGGCTTCCTGCGCCAGCTGTTCCAGCCAGTCATGCGGATCGCGGCCATCCGGCACCGGTTCGTGCGGGTATTCATAGCGCAGCTGATCGAGCGTGAAGTCGATCCGCCCCAGAAGGTCGGTGCTGGCGGAAAGCGCGGCGGGGCAGGGGCGGAACAGGCGGGCGAGTTCGGCGGGGGACTTGAGGTGGCGCTCGGCGTTCGCCTCCAGCCGCTTTCCGGCGGTGTGGATCGCCGTGCCTTCGCGAATGCAGGTCAGGATATCGTGGAGCTGGCGCGCGTCCGCACTGGCATAGAGCGCGTCGGTGGTGGCGAGCAGGGGCACGCCCGCCGCCTCCGCCAGCGCCTGCCGCGCGGCCAGCAGGCGCGCGTCGCGGCCCCGGCGCGGCATCGTCGCGGCCAGCCAGACGGCATCGGGGCATACTTCCTGCAAGCGGCCCAGCAGTGCCGTGTCGCCGCCGGTGGCGATCAGCAGCAGGTCCTGCGCATAGTCGCACAAGTCGTCCAGATGCAGGATGCAGTCGCCCTTGTCGGCGCGGCGGTTGCCCCGGGTCAGCAGCCGGGTCAGCCGCCCCCAGCCGGTGCGGGTCGCGGGATAGGCGACCACATCGGGCGTGCCATCGGCAAACACCAGCCGCGCGCCGACCGCCAGCCTGAGGCCACTCTGCGCCCCGCCCAGTTCACGCCAGGCGGTGTGGGCGCGCACTACGCCTGCCACCGTGTTGCGATCCGCGATCCCGATCCCCGCCAGCCCCAGGTAATGCGCCCGCGCGACCATCTCCGCCGGGTGTGAAGCCCCGCGCAGGAAGCTGTAGTTGGTGGCTGCGATCAGCTCGGCAAAAGGAGCGGCCATCAGGCGAACAGCCCGTGCAGGAACCAGCGCGGATCGGCGCGTTCGGTGTAGAGCCCGTGGCGGAAGATCCAGAACCGCCGCCCGCGCTGGTCCTCCACGCGGTAGTAATCGCGGGTCAGCCCGCCGCCGCCCGGTGCCTCGCCGCCGCGCCGCCGCCACCATTCCGCCGCGATCCGCTCCGGCCCTTCATAGCGCCGCACCTCCAGCAGTTTGCGCTGCCAGCGAAACCGCAGCGGCGGGCCGTCGGGCACTTCGGCGATGACTTCCACCGGCTGCGGCGGATCGAACAGCAGCAGCGGGCGCAGCGGCGGCTCGCCCGGTGCGGGCGCGGGCAGGCGCAGCGGCGCGGCGGGGTGGGTGAGCGCGGGCAGGGCCGCTTGCGCCTGTTCGGGAATGTGGCTGTCCTGCGCCACCAGTCGCCGGATGCGGCCGGGGCCAAGCCGGGTGCTGAGCTGCTCCACCAGTTCGGCCAGTGCCGATGCGGGATCGCCTTCGCCCGCATCGGCAAAGGCGGCTTGCGCTGCGTCCAGTCGCTGCACCGCCGGGATTGCCAGCGTGATGCTGTCATAGCCGAAGCCGGGGTCGAGTGGGTCGGCCAGCGCGCCGATCCGTTCCGCGAACAGTCGCTGGATGCGGGCGGGATCGCGGGTCGGCGCGGCGGCGGCGACTTCCAGCGCGTGAACCGCGCCGTCGCTGCGGTGCAGTTCCAGCCGGAATGCACGCCCGCCGTGCCCGCGCTCTCGCAATGCCGCGACGGCCCGGTCCAGCAACTCGGCCAGCGCGGCGGCGATGCTGTCCTGATGGGCGACGGGTTCGGCAAAGCGGCGGGTGAAGTGCAGCGGCGTTTCGACTTGCAAAGGCGTGCTGGGGGCCTGCTCGTCCCCGCTCAACCGGTGCAGTCCGGTGACGGCGCCCATGCCAAAGCGCGCGGCGATAGTCGCGGCGGGGCGGGCGGCGAGATCGCCCACGCTCTTCAGTCCGGCGCGCAGGCAGGCGCGGGTCGCCTCTGCGTCCAGCCCCAGCGCGCCGACCGGCAGCGCGCGGATCGCGGCGGCTTCGTCCGTGACGGGCAGGGGGGCATGGCGGGCGAGCGCGCGCGCCGCCGCCAGCGTTCCGGCGCAGGCGCTGCGCACGGTCAGGCCCAGCGCGGCGCAGTGGTCCTCCACCCGCTCGGCCAGCGCGGCCTCATCCCCGAACAAGTGCGCGGTGCCGGTGATGTCGAGGCCGATCCCGTCGGGCGGCAACAGCGTGACGTGCGGGGTAAAGCGGATGCAGTCCTGCCCCAGCTGTTCCAGCCAGAGGGCATCGGCGGCGGGGTCATGCTCCTGCGCGGCCAGATCGGGGTGGCGCGCGCGGGCATCGGCCAGCGTCATGCCGCGCGCCAGCCCCAGCCGCGCCGCTGCTGCATCGAGTGCGACCAGCCGCAGCGCATTGCCCTGCCGCGCGTGCAGCACCAGCGGCGCGTCAGGCGGCGTTTGGGAAGGAGACGACGGCTCCGCCCGCAGCCGGTCGGTCGGCAGGAACGGAAACCACAGGCTCAAATAGCGCCGCGTCCTGGAAAATGCGTTGGTCACGGTTCCACTCCAGCCGCCAGCTGAGGCCAGACGGGCCTGCGCGCTGGCGCAGCAGGGCAAGGTCGAAAGTCGGCGCGCCGGGGGCATTGGCGGGCAGCGCGCGCGATGGGGCGGCGCTGATCGCCCAGCGGGTGTCCGCCGCGCTGGGGGCTGGCTGCGCGCCGATCCGCAGCAGCAGCAGCGTCACCCCGGTGCGCTCTGCCGCCAGCAGCAGGCGGCGGCTGGCGGTCAGGTCGAGCCGGGGCATCGGCCCGCGCGCCTCCAGCAGGACCGCGCCCAGATCGGCGCAGCGCAGCGCGTCGTGCCCGGCCCGCAGCAGCGCGGGCGCATCGTCGGCCAGAACGAACAGGCAATCGCGCGGCAAGGTGCCGCACAGTTCCAGCAAGCCTTCGGCCTGGACGATCCCGCTGGAGCGCACCGCGCCGCGTTCGCGCAGCCAGACCAGCGGCTTGCCGCGCCCCAGCACCCCGGCGGCAAGCAGCGCGGCAAAGCCGGCGGCGCTGGCCCCGTCGTCCGGTTCGGCGGCGTGGATTTCATGGATCCGCCCCGCCGCCAGCCCGCCGCCCAGCGCCGCGTCGAGCGAGGCGACGCCGGTCGGGCAGCGCAGCGGCGCGGCTTTGTCTGGCAGGGAAAGGGACAATTCGGGGCGGGGCACATTCATCACGCTGGCATCACGCTGGGTTCGAATCACGGGAACAATGTTCACTATATGTTCCAAATCCGTTTCAAGGCAATCGTCATCTGTCGGGTTTCCCTTTGCCCGCGCGCGCGGCGCGGCTATCGGCAGGCGCGGGATGACCACGGCAGGAGAGTGACGGCGTGACAGGCAATGCGGCATCGGACCACGCAGCCGGCCCCCGGCGGGCGCTGGACGGGGTGAAAGTGCTGGACCTCTCGCGCGTGCTGGCCGGACCGTGGGCGACGCAGATCCTGGCCGATTTCGGCGCGGACGTCATCAAGGTCGAACTGCCGGGCAAGGGCGACGATACGCGCGGCTGGGGGCCGCCGTTCCTGAAGCTGCCCGATGGCTCCGACGATCCGCAGGAAAGCGCCTATTACCTGTGCTGCAACCGCAACAAGCGTTCGGTCGCGATCGACCTGGCCAATCCGGACGGGGCGGCGCTGATCCGGCGGCTGGCGGCACAGGCGGACATCGTGGTGGAGAACTTCAAGGTCGGCGGGCTGAAGAAGTACGGGCTGGACTACGAAACGCTGCGCGCGATCAACCCGCGCCTCGTCTATTGCTCGATCACCGGGTTCGGCCAGACCGGGCCCTATGCCAGCCGCCCCGGCTATGACGTGCTGGCGCAGGGCATGGGCGGGTTCATGGCAATCACCGGCGAGGAAGGCGGCGGGCCGCTGAAGGCCGGGGTGGCGATGGCCGACCTTTCGACCGGGAACATGGCCACCATCTCGATCCTGATGGCGCTGCGCCATGCCGAGCGGACGGGCGAGGGGCAGCAGATCGACATCTCGCTGCTCGACACGCAGATCGCGATGCTGGCCAACCAGGGTTCGACTCACCTCGTCGATGGCAGCGAGCCGCGCCGGATGGGCAACCGCCACCCCACCGTGGTCCCCTATACCACGTTCGATTGCGCCGACGGGACGGCGCTGATCGCGATTGGCAACGACAGCCAGTTCCGCGCGTTCTGCCTCGAGATGGGGCGGCAGGACCTGGCCGATGATCCGCGCTTCGTGCTGGCGCGCGACCGCGTGCGCAACCGCGAGGTGCTGGAACAGGCCATCCGCGACATGGTGCGCCCGCTGCGCCGCGACGATCTGCTGGAACGGCTGGCGCGGGCCAATGTGCCCGCCGGGCCGGTCAACACCGTGCCGCAGGTCTTCGCCGACCCGTTCATTGCCGCGCGGCAAGTGGTCCACCGCTTCGTGCGCGAGGACGGGGTGGAGGTGCCGACCGTGGCGTTCCCCGGCAAGCTGGGCGCGACTCCGGCAGACTATCGCCACATCCCGCCGCGCGTGGGAGAGCACAGCCGCGTGGTGCTGGGTGACTGGCTGGCGCTGGATGCGGCGGAACTGGCCGCATTGGAGGCCTCCGGGGCCGTTTGCCAGCGCCCGGAATGATCCGGATTGGCCCGTTTGTGGCCGTTTGTGCAATTAGCGCTTGAAAGGCGCGGTTAACTGTGATTCTTAAAGCCATGCGGGGTGGAAACAGCAATCCGAAACTGGTTGGAAAAAGCCTGACTCAGGGGTTGGCACTGGCGTGCCTGCTGCTGATGGGCGGGCTGGCGATTGCCGGTCCCAGCGGCCTGCTCGCGTGGAGCGAGAACAACCGCCTGCTGGCAGAGCGGCAGAAGGAACTCGCCCAGCTGCAGGTTGAGCGTCAGGAACTGCGCAACCGCGTGGCGCTGCTCGATCCCAAGCAGGTCGATCCCGACATCGCTGGTGAATTGCTGCGCAGCAATCTGAACGTCGTGCACCCGGACGAAGTGGTGATGCTGCTCGATTGAGCGGCAACAATTGTTCAGCAAATCGATCACAAAATACGTATGGGACGGTTTCCCTTACGGCAGCTTGGCCCTATAGGCTCGGTCCACCGGACCACTCCCCAGGGGACCTGACTTTGGCAAAGCCTGTTTCAAGCCGCCCGAAATCCTCCAAGGCCGCACCCGCGAAGGCCGCCGCTGGCGAAGAAAACTTCGCCCTGCGCAGCCTGCAGGACGCGCATGAGGCGAACAAGCGTTACGCTGCCAGCGATGATGAATTGCTGCACTTCTACGAACAGATGGTGTTGATTCGCCGGTTCGAGGAACGCGCGGGCCAGCTTTACGGCCTGGGTCTGATCGGGGGCTTCTGCCACCTTTATATCGGCCAGGAAGCCGTGGCCGTGGGCCTGCAGTCGGCGCTCGCGCCGGGCAAGGACAGCGTGATCACCGGCTATCGCGATCACGGCCACATGCTGGCCTATGGCATCGATCCCAAGGTGATCATGGCCGAACTGACCGGCCGCGCCGCGGGGATCTCGCGCGGCAAGGGCGGGTCGATGCACATGTTCAGCACCGAGCACAAGTTCTACGGCGGCCACGGCATCGTCGGCGCGCAGGTGCCGCTCGGCGCGGGGCTGGCCTTTGCCCACAAGTACAACGACGATGGCGGCGTCTGCATGGCCTACTTCGGCGATGGCGCGGCCAACCAGGGCCAGGTCTACGAGGCGTTCAACATGGCCTCGCTGTGGAACCTGCCGATCGTGTTCGTGGTCGAAAACAACGGCTATGCGATGGGCACCGCGGTCAAGCGCGGCAGCGCCGAAACGCACTTCTATCGCCGGGGCACCGCGTTCCGCATTCCGGGCATGAGCGTGAACGGCATGGACGTGCTGGAAGTGCGCCAGGCCGCCAACATCGCGCTGGAATACGTGCGCGGCGGCAATGGGCCGGTGCTGATGGAACTGCAGACTTATCGCTATCGCGGGCATTCCATGTCCGACCCTGCCAAGTATCGCAGCCGCGAGGAAGTGCAGGAAATGCGCGACAATCACGATCCGATCGAAGGCGCCAAGGCCGAGCTGCTGGCGCGCGGCGTGGCCGAGGAGCGGATCAAGGAAATCGACAAGCGGATCCGCGCCGTGGTGGCCGAATCCGCCGACTTTGCAGAAAATTCGCCGGAGCCTGATATGTCCGATCTCTACACCGACGTTCTGGTGGAGAGCTACTGATGGCCATCGAACTCAAGATGCCCGCGCTGTCCCCCACCATGGAAGAGGGGACGCTGGCCAAGTGGCTGGTCAAGGTCGGCGACGAAGTGAAGTCGGGTGACATCCTGGCCGAGATCGAGACCGACAAGGCGACGATGGAATTCGAAGCCGTCGATGAAGGCGTGATCGGCGAAATCCTGGTGCCGGAAGGCACCGAAGGGGTGAAGGTCGGCACGGTCATCGCGGTGATCGGGGCGGATGGCGCCCCGGCTCAGGCGGCGCCCGCCGCCGCTCCTGTCGCCGCCGCCCCCGCGCCGGTTGCGGCCGAACGTCCGGCCCCCGCGCGGCGCAAGGACGATCCCGCCATTCCGGCCGGCACCAACATGAAGACCTCGACCGTCCGTGAAGCCCTGCGCGACGCGATGGCCGAGGAAATGCGCCGCGATCCGCGCGTCTTCGTGATGGGCGAGGAAGTGGCCGAGTACCAGGGGGCCTACAAGGTCACGCAGGGGCTGCTGGAGGAATTCGGGCCGAAGCGCGTGATCGACACGCCGATCACCGAATACGGCTTTGCCGGCATCGGCACCGGCGCGGCGATGGGCGGGCTGCGTCCGGTCGTGGAATTCATGACCTTCAACTTCGCCATGCAGGCGATTGACCACATCATCAATTCGGCGGCCAAGACCAACTACATGTCGGGCGGCCAGATGCGCTGTCCGGTGGTGTTCCGCGGCCCCAATGGCGCGGCCAGCCGCGTCGGCGCGCAGCACAGCCAGAACTATGGCCCGTGGTATGCCAACGTCCCCGGCCTGGTGGTGATCGCGCCTTATGACGCGTCGGACGCCAAGGGCCTGCTCAAGGCGGCGATCCGCTGCGAGGACCCGGTCGTGTTCCTCGAAAACGAGCTGGTCTACGGCCGCAGCTTCGAGCTGCCGGAACTGGATGACCACGTCCTGCCGATCGGCAAGGCGCGGATCATGCGCGAAGGCAGCGACGTGACCATCGTCAGCTACTCCATCGGCGTCGGGCTGGCGCTGGAAGCGGCAGAAACGCTCGCCGCCGAAGGGATCGATGCCGAAGTGCTCGACCTGCGCACGCTGCGCCCGCTGGACCGCGAAGCGGTGCTGACCTCGCTGGCCAAGACCAACCGGCTGGTGGTGGCGGAAGAAGGCTGGCCGCAGTGCTCGATTTCCTCGGAAATCATGGCGATCTGCATGGAAGATGGGTTCGACCACCTCGACGCCCCGGTGCTGCGCGTGTGCGACGAGGATGTGCCGCTGCCCTATGCCGCGAACCTGGAAAAGGCCGCGATCATCGATGCTTCGCGCATCGCCGCCGCCGTGCGCAAGGTCTGCTATCGCTGAGAATAAGGGGCTGAAGATCTGGGGGAGGGGCTGGCACCGCGCGCGGTGTCAGCTCATCTTCCCGGTCGATGACAGCACCGCCTGCCCGCGGAACGTGTCGCAGGTCTGGACCTGATCAGGTGAATCGGGGTCGCGCTGGTAGATCCGCGTCAGGTCGCGCTTGTCGCGCACGGTGAAAGATCCGATCGCCCGGATTTCCCGGTTGCCGACAAAGCGGCCTGAAATCAGCGGCTGATAACTGTAGATCAGCTCCACGAAAATCACTGCGTCACCCGGCTGGGCGAAGACTTCGTTCCCTTCCGGCCCCATCCCGGTCATCGAGCCGTCCAGCCCGTCGCCCTCGTCGCCAAAGCTGGACCCGGCCTCCATCACGCCCCGGCAGCGCTGCCATTTGATGAACTGGTAGCCGGTGTCGTCGTCGACCTGGAGGCTGGAGATGATCACGCGGCCATTGCCGTAGATGTCCATGCTGGCCGCCTGCAACTGCGCGCCATACAGCACGTCGTTGATGTCGGATTCATAGATCTTGCGGTTCTGGAGCGTGGACGTGTCCCCCACGCGCGAGGCGTTGTCGGCCAGCTGGATCGCCAGCTGCGACATCTTCATGTTGACCAGCGCATAGTTGGCGCTTTCGGCACCCCACAGGCCCGCCATCAGCAGGAACGGCGCGCCCAGGGCGAACTCGGTCATGGCAACGCCAGACGTGTCGCGCAGACGGCGCAGAAGGCGGCGCAGGCTCATTCGGTACAGTTCCCGGTCGGCGGGTTGGGATTGACCGCCTGCGCGTCATAGGGCTGGTTGCGCAGCACCGTGCTGGTGCTCAGCGAATAGGTTTCGGTCTGCCCCGGCAGGAAGGCGAAAATCGGGAACAGGCGCGGGTAATCGATGGACACGCTGTAGAGCACCGCGTCGCGCGCACCGCCCAGGCCATTGGTGCCGGCACTGGCATCCCAGGTGCCGTTGTCGTTCGCGTCCTCGAAGGCTTCACCGTTGTTGCAGGTGCCATCGTTGTCGGCATCGTCCCAGTCTTCGGGGCGGTTGACGTCGGAGAACCCGGCATAGGCCTTGCGGGAGAAGGTCATGTTCGCCCCCGGCGCCACGGCCCGGACTGCGGCAACAACCCCGCTGTCGATCTGCTCTTGCCGCCCGGCCGCGCCCTCGACCGTGCTCATCCGCGCGGCTTGCTGGACCGCACCGTTCAGCATCTCGTTGGTGTACATGTTGTAGGCCAGATCGAACAAACCCATCAGCACGACCATCAGCGCAGGCGTGATCAGCGCGAATTCCACGATGGTCGCGCCGGTCTGGTCCTGTCCGAGGCGCTTCAGCGCCGTGGTCATGCGGTGACGAATCACTTCGAAATCCTCAAATCGCCCAGAGATTCGGCGATTTTGCTGAAGACTTCGCTAAGCTCCGCCGCATTTGCCGCTTCGAACGAGCGGCCGGGGCCGGCGCATTCGGTCATGATCGGGTTGAGCGAGGTGCCAAAGCCGATCACCCAGACGGTAATGTTCTTCTTCTTCACTTCCTTGCACGCGGCGGCAAAGCGGCGTTCGACCACGCCGGTCAGGCTCAGCCCCAGCTTGGGCGCGGCGGGATCCCAGCGACGCCGGTCGAGCGGTTCGACGCCATAGGCCCCATACGTCACGTCCAGCGCCTGGGTCTCTCCGTCGGTCAGGAAGATCATGTGGCGCGCGGTCGGCTTGCCCGGCTCGTCCACGTTGTCTCCCGCGAAGATGCCGCTGCCCGACAGCAGCCGCCCGCCCCAGATCATCCCGATGTCGTGATAGGTGGAACCGCCGACGCCGAGGTTGTCGACATAGGATGCAACCGTCGCGGCATCGAGTTCGGCCAGCTTGCGCGCCGGTGTCGGGCAGGCGGCATGGCCGGCCCAGGACGGGTTGAGGTAATTGGAATACTGCTCCACCGGGTCCGGGCTGAACGCTCCGGTTCCGTCCCACCAGATCGCGCGGGCCCAGACAAGATCGGGATATTGCGGCCGCCACTGGGTGGCGGGCTGTCCGGGCACGGGCACCAGATCGATATCCAGATCGAGCGCGCGCGTCAGGTCGATGTTGTCGTAGTCGTCGATTTCGTAGGTGTCGCGTTCCTCGATGCAGCCGTTCGGCCAGACCTGGTAGGAGGTGGGCACGCCGTCCCAGTTGGGCTTTTCGGTGCCGGCCTCAAGCGGGGCGGCATGGACCAGCTCGTCGCCGGTGGCGCCCTTTACGCCCGAAACGTCATGCGTGATCGGCCGGTATTCGTAGGTGTATTCCTTGACCGTCTTGTCGTAGGCGTAAGTCCAGGTCACCTTCTGGACAAGGTTGTTGTAGGTGATGCCGTTGACGATGAAATTGCCATCGCTGTTGTTGCACCAGTAATTCGTCCCGGTTTCCGTCGTGTAATAGTAATAGGTGTGCGGCGATGTGCTGACCGTGGTCGTGTCACTGTAGCTGACGGAATAGGTGCTGGCCGGACAAGTGGATGAGGTGTAGGTCGGAATGGACGAGGTGTCGCCGCTCTGCCGCTCATAGTTGACGTAGTAGAACGAATAGGTGGCGTCCGGCAGCGGTTTGGGACGGCGGGATTGATAAGTCCAGCTGTCCACCACCCAGTCCGATTTCAGCAATCCGCCGACGTTCACGTTGCTGGCATAGGGCAGGAAGCCATAGCGGATGCGGGTGCCGGTCGCCTTGCTCGATTCCATCTGCGCGTGGAACGATTTCACCGTGTCGCGCAGCACGTCGATCCGCGGCTGGCTGTCGCCGGGGTTCACTTCCAGCATCGATCCGGTCGTATCCAGCACGAACATGATGTCGGTGTTGGAAAAGTTCAGCTTGGCCTGGCATTCGACCGCCAGCATCACGTTGGCATAGCCGAACAGGTTCATGATCGTGGTCGGCACATCGACACGGGCCGTGCCGCTGATCGAATTGTCCGGCTCCAGGGTCAGCGCGAACGCCCGGTTGCGCGTGCCATAGGAACCATCGCCAAAGTTGACGTTGAAGAACCGCTGGCCCGTTTCCGCCACCGCAGTGGGCATTTCACCGCCGACCACGATGTCTGAGCCGAGCTTCTTGCGTGCGGCCAGCACCCCGGCATCACAGGCCTGCTGCAGCCGCGACTGCGCCAGATAGGACCGCCCCATATCCACGCCGCCGCCAACGAGGGCGAGCAGGGGTACGACCCCGGCGGCGATCAGCGCCAGCGTGTTGCCGCTGGTATCACGGGCCAACCGGCGCAGCACGCCGTGCTGGACTGGTGGGGAGTGGGTATGACGGCTGCGATCCATCAGTTACGCCCATCTTGCGGAAGTATCAGTGTATTTCCTAGGGGCGGGGTCTGACGATATGGCGAACGGGTATGGTTAACAAAATCGATAACGGCCCGAATTTACGCGGAAATCCGCTTAACTCGCGACGTAGATTTCGCGCGTGACCGTAATCGAGGGTGAACCGACGCCGATGAAGTCGAGGAAGTTCATTGGCACATAGGTCAGTTCAAGCCGCATCAGCGTAGTGCCGGCGATGGTCGATGCCGGGGTGGTGACGTTCGCCGTCAGGTTGTTGAACTGCAGGCCGTAAGGCGGCGCCACCGCGATGGCCCGCGCCTGGTCCTCGATCTGCTCCGTGGAGACCCGGTTGCTCTTCTGGTATTCGACGAACGTGTAACGGGCCGTGTCGGTCGCTACCGCGCGCAAGGCGTTATAGCTGAACATCTGCAGGCCCATCTGCATCACCCCGAACAGCAGCGCGAAGATCACAGGCGAGAGGAGCGCGAATTCCACCAGCACGCCGCCGGTCCGGTCCGTGCGCAAGCGGCGCAGCAGGGCAGGGGCGGGCATCATGAGATCTGGATCGTCCGCGTGAAGTTGTAGTCGAGGTCGCTGCCGATCCCGAACTTCGTCCAGGTCGGGGTATAGGTTTCGGTCAGCGTGACCTGCACGTAAGTCGCCACGGTATCGTCGCTGGTGCATTCGTTGGCGGCAGCGACCAAGGTGTCTGACACCCCGCAACGGAACCGCTTGACCACGGTGACCGATCCGCTGTTCGACAGGTCCAGCGAACTTTCCAGCACGGCCTCGATCTTATTCACATTGGTGCCGGGGCCGGTCGCGACCGCGAGAATGATCCCTTCGACATCGGAGGCGCCGCCCTGCAGATCGTGCTGGCGCGCGATCATCCGGCTCATGTCGTAGCTGCCCAGCGCGAGCAGTGCGAGCACCGGGGCAATGATCGCGGTTTCGACCACGGCCGCGCCGCGTTCATCCCCGGCCAGCCGCACCAGCGCGCGATGGAGTTTGCGCCGGATCGTCATCACACCACCAGCTTGACTGACGCGGCGGAAGAACCGGCGCTGTTGGTCTGGGCCGTGGGGCAGCGGGTATCCAGCGCGGCGTTGCCCAGCACGTTGATCTTCCAGGCCGAGATCTGCAGGCACGAGCTGTCGATGCTGGCCGTACCGTTGATCCGCGCTGTGCCCTTGGGCAGGTAAATGGTGCCCTCGAACAGCGAATTGGAGTTGCCGTTGATGATGTGGTTCTGGGTCGGGTTGCTGGCGCGATCCTCGAAGATCAGCATGTTGGCATAGCGGTTGGCGAGGGTTGCGGAATAGCCCAGCGCGGTGAAGTCCGACGCCTGCATCGGGGTCAGCGTCAGCACGTTGCCCGCGCCGCTGCCGCCAAGTTTCAGCGTGGCGCCGTTCTTCAGCACGAACATCACATTGGTCCCGGTGACGGCATAGTTGCCGGTCAGGTCCAGCGTGCCGCCGTTGATGACGTAGATGCCCTTGGCCATCGTGGTTTTGCACTTGACCGTAAAGTCGGAATAGGTCCCCGGCAGCGGGGTCGCCAGCGCCTTGTTGCCGTTGCCGTTGCACTTGTAGGAGCGCGCCGTGGTGTTGGTCGGCGGGGTCAGGTCCGCGAACGTGTCCTCCAGCCCCTGGACTTTTTCGGTCAGGACGGATTCGTTGGCGGCGGGCACGGTTGCCGTGCCGCATGTCGCGATGCTGTCGGTCGTGACGCTGGCCGAGCCGTCGATCACGATCGCATCGTCCGAGCAGGAGAGCGCCGCGAGGCCGCACTGCGCCACCACGTTGGCGTTGCCGCCGACGCTGAAGGTCGTGCCATCGTCACCCACCGCGATCAGGCAGGCGTTGAAGTTCTGCCCGGCGGTGAAGCTGGCCTGCGAATAGGCGCTGACCGTCACGGCCCGGTTCATCAGGAAGCTGGAGAACGGCAGCGAACGCGTCGCGCTGGCGGTAACGGCGATGCTGTTGCCGTTGCCGTTGCCATAGTCGGCCAATTCGAATTCCGGATCGGTCGCGAAATCGCGGGTCAGCGCCAGGTTGGCGCGAAAGTTCTGTTCGCCGCGCAGTTCATAGGTCGATGCCGGCGCGTCCTCGCTCAGCGACCACGCGGCGGCGAGGGCGGCCTGGTCGGTCGCCATCTGCAGTTCCTGTTTCCAGGCATACCACTGCGAAAAATCGATCGCGGCCCCGGCGGTGCCGATCAGCGCGGGCAGGCCAGCGGCCAGCAACAAGGTTGCGTTGCCGCTCCTGTCGCCGCGCAGGCGGTGCATCTGACGTCGAATCGAGCCGAGCATGGTGCCCCCGAAAAAGTTCATCAACGCGCAGGTCATACGCCGGCGTGGTATCCGCTCCTTCAAGCAACAAGGTAAACACCGCGTTAGCGCGCAGCGGTTTTCCAAGCGTTCCAGCGCTTTGCATTGGGCGGTCCGGGGTGTAGCGTCAGCCCCGCAAACATGCCCGATTCAGCCCTTCTTGATGCGATCCCGGTCGAACAGCGGTTGGCGCTGGCCTATGCCCGGCCTGCGGACAAACCCTTAATGCTGGGCATTTTTCTGCTCGACACCCGGCTGGCGGCAACCGTGCGCGGCGGGCGGGAGCCGGTGCTGGCCCAGATCAAGCTGGCATGGTGGCGCGAACAGCTGGCTAAACCGGCCGGGGATCGACCGGCGGGGGAACCGCTGCTGGCGATGCTGGCTCCGCTGGCGGATGAGGGCGCGGCGCTGGGCCGGCTGGTTGACGGGTGGGAGCAATTGCTGGGCGATTCGCCGCTGCCCCCTTCGGCGCTGGAGGAATTCGCCGCCGGGCGCGGCGCGGCGTTCGGGGCGCTGGCCCGCGCGCTGGGTCTGCCGGAAGCGGCAGCGGCGGCGCAGCGGGCTGGGCGCGGCTGGGCGGCAGCGGACCTCGCGGTCAAGCTGGGGCAGGCGCAGGAGCGCGCCGCCGCACTCGATCTGGCTGCAGCGCATGACTGGGGCCGCATGGCCTTGCCCCGGCGGCTGCGCCCATTGCAGGTTTTGCATGGACTGGCCCGGCGCAGGCGCGGGCAGGGGCCGTTGCTGGACGGTCCAGGCGCGCTGCTGGCGGCAACGCGGATCGGGCTGCTGGGATTGTAGGAGAGGGGTGAGGCTGGATGAACCGCGTGATCCTGGGGGCGGTCTCCGCGCTGCTGATGGTCGCTGCCGGACTGTTCTGGTGGCAAGGTCAGGCCGCGACCGAAGCGGCCGCTCCGCCGCCGCCCACCGTGGCCGAAGTGGACCCGCGCCCGGCGTTCGATGATATTCCGGACGAGGACGGCGAGGGCCTGATCGGCCCGGCCCTGCCCGAAGTGGACGAGGATACGCGCGAGGAAAAACGTTTCAACCGGCTCGACCGCAACCGCGACAACCTGATCAGCCGCAACGAGGCGCTGATGCCGCGCGTCGCGGCGTTCCGCAAACTCGATGCGGATGGCAACAACCTGCTCAGTTTCGAGGAATGGGCCGTCGCCACCTCGAACCGGTTCAAGGGCGCGGATGCCAACGGGGATGCCCAGCTGACCCGGCAGGAATTCGTCAAGACCCGGCCCAAGGAGCCGAAGAAACCGGCCTGTCGGTGTTAGGGATCCGGGGTGACGGGTGTGCAGGAGGCGTCAGTGGGCAAGCTCACACCGCCGCTTTCAGCCACTCCGCCATGTCCTGCTTGGCCCGCGCGGTATAGGCTTCCTTGCGCTGCTTCTTCTTCACTTCGGCCGGGGGCGGGGGGAACAGGCCGAAGTTGATGTTCATCGGCTGATAGCTCTCCGCCTCGGCATCGCCGGTGATGTGGGAAAGCAGCGCGCCCAGCGCGGTGGTGCGCGGCGGAGCGGTCCAGTCACGGCCGGTCGCCTCGGCCGCGGTCATCAGGCCCGCCATCAGCCCGACGGCGGCGCTTTCAACATAGCCTTCGCAGCCCGTCACCTGCCCGGCAAAGCGGATGTGTGGCGCCGTTTTCAGGCGCAGCTGGCGGTCGAGCAGTTCGGGCGAGTTCAGGAACGTGTTGCGGTGCAGGCCCCCCAGCCGCGCGAACTCGGCGTTTTCCAGCCCCGGAATGGTGCGGAACAGGCGGACCTGTTCGGCGTGCTTCAGCTTGGTCTGGAAACCGACCATGTTCCAGATCGTCCCAAGCTTGTTGTCCTGCCGCAACTGGACCACGGCATAGGGCCAGCGGCCGTTGGGAAATTCGGGCGTGGCCTCGTGCGGGTTGTCCAGCCCGACCGGCTTCATCGGCCCGAACCGCAGCGTATCGACGCCGCGTTCGGCCATCACCTCGATCGGCATGCAGCCTTCAAAATAGGGGGTGTTGGCTTCCCATTCGCGGAATTCGGTCTTTTCCCCCGCAAGCAAGCCGGCGTGAAACGCGAGATACTGCTCCTTGGTCATCGGGCAGTTGATGTAGTCCTTCGTTTCGCCCTTGTCCCACCGGCTGGCCATCCAGCAGACGTCCATGTTGATGGTGTCGCGGTAGACGATGGGGGCAATGGCATCGAAGAACGCCAGGCTGTCCGCGCCGGTCGCCTGTCCGATGCTGTCAGCCAGCGCGGCGGCGGTCAGCGGCCCGGTGGCGACGATGGTGAGGCCTGCGGCGGGCAGGGTGTCGATCCGCTCGCGCACGATCTCCAGCGTCGGTTGCGCGGCGAGGGCGGCCTCGACTTCGGCGGAGAACACGTCGCGATCCACCGCCAGCGCCGATCCGGCGGGCACTTCGGCCTTGGCCGCCGCCGCCATCACCAGCGAATCGAGCTGGCGCATTTCGTGGTGGAGCAGGCCAACGGCGTTCTTTTCGTGGTCGTCGGAGCGGAAGCTGTTGGAGCAGACCAGTTCGGCCAGCCCCGTCGTCTGGTGCGCGGGGCTCATGTCGCCGCTGCCGCGCATTTCCGACAGGCGCACTTTCAGCCCGCGTTTCGCCAGCTGCCATGCTGCTTCGCTGCCGGCCAGACCGCCGCCGATGATGTGAATGTCATATGCCATGCGCCGCCACTAACGCTTGCGCGGCGGAATTTCCAACGCCAAGCATGGGGGCAGGGGATTTGAGGGGGAATTGACCATGCCGCACCGCGCCTTGATCGAGCAGCGCCCGTGGCTGCTGGCCAGTCTGGCCGCCGGGATAAGCTTCTGGTTCGTGAAGGATACGGACCTGCCGGGGCTGTTCCAGATGGCGTGGAAGGGGGCGGGGGTGGCCCTGCTGGCGGTCTATGCGCTGGCGCGGCACGGCGGGGCGGAGGCGCGGACCATCGCGGCGGTCATGGCCTTGGGCGCGCTGGGCGATGTGCTGATCGAGATCAGGCTGGAAGCGGGCGCGATTGCCTTCCTGATCGGGCACCTCATCGCGATCCGGCTCTATTGGCAGCACCGCCGCGCCAGCACCAGTTTCAGCCAGAAGGCGGCGGCGCTGGCGTTCCTGGTCCTGATCCCGCTCATCAGCTTCCTGCTCCCGGCCGACCGCGCGGCGGCACCGGGCATCGCGCTCTATGCCAGCGGGCTGGGGGCGATGACGGCGGCGGCGTGGACCAGCAGCTTCCCGCGCTACCGGGTGGGGCTGGGCGCGGTGATGTTCGCGGTGTCGGACCTGCTGATCTTTGCCGACCTTGGCCCGCTGGCGGACAGTGCGCTGCCGGGGTTGCTGATCTGGCCGCTCTACTACTTCGGCCAGTTCCTGATCTGCACCGGGGTAATTGGCGAGCTCAGGAGCCGCTCCACGCCGCAATAGTGGTGCGGTGCAGTTCGCGCCGGTGGCCTTCGTAGCCGCCGGTCGCGCGGTGCAGGACCGAACGGTTGTCCCACATCACCAGCATGTCCGGCTCCCAGCGGTGACGATAGACGAACCGGTCATCGCCCTGCCAGGCCTGCAATTCCATCAGCAGCGCGATGGCGGCATCCTGTGCCAGCCCCTCGATCCCGATGATGTAGCCTAGCGTGGAATAGAACCCGAGCCGCCCGGTCTCCGGGTGCGCGGGGACGAGCGGATGGGTCTGCGTTGCCAGCGCGGCCTCGCTGGGGCGGATGTCCATGCTGCGGCCCTTGTCCCGCGCGCCATACGTGCCATCGGGAGCATAAGGCAGGCGAGCTGAATGAATGGCGACGAGATCGGCGTAGCGCGCCTGTTGGTCCGGGCCGAGCGCTTCCCACGCCCTGTGCTGGTTGGCGAACAGCGTATCCCCGCCGACCGGCGGAATATCGACTGCCATCAGGCAGGTGCCAGCGGGCGGACGGGCCTGAAAGCTCCAGTCCGCATGCCAGTTTTCGGCAAACAGCGGGGTCGTCTCGTCCGCCTCGCGCCGGATCGCCGCGATGTGCCGGCGGCCGGGAATCGGGGCAAAGAACGGATCGTCCCCGAACCCACCGAAGGCGAGCGTGAAGCGTTCCAGATCGTCATCGCCGATGCGCTGGTCGGGAAAGGCCAGCACGTGATGCTCCAGCCAGGCCGCGCGGAGTTCCGCGACGGTGGCCGGGTCCAGCGGACGGGACAGGTCGACCCCGGTCACGCGCGCACCGCACGCCTGACCGGAAGGTTCGACCCGCAGCGCCATCAGTCGGCGTTACCTTCCGGCGTGGTCGGGCCTTCCGCCGCGGGCGTTTCGGCAGCGGCCTCATCGCCCGCATCCTCATCGCCTTCGCTCTCGGCGAGGCGCACGGCGCTGACCACGTGTTCCTCGTCCGCGACGTTGAACAGGCGAACGCCCGCGCTGCCGCGACCGATGACGCGCAGCGAGGCCAGCGGCAGGCGGATCAGCTTGGCCTGATCGGTCACCAGCATCAGCTGGTCGGCCTGCACCGCCGGGAAGCTCGCCACCACCGGGCCGTTGCGGGCGATGTTGTCGATGTTGGTGATGCCCTGTCCGCCGCGACCGGTGCGGCGATATTCATAGGCCGAGGACAGCTTGCCATAGCCGTTGGCGCAGACGGTCAGAATGAACTGCTCGCGCTCCTGCAGCTCGATGAAGCGTTCGGCGGAGAGCGAATGCTCGCCCTCGCGGTCCGGCTTCCACGGCGCGAACTTGACGTATTCCTCGCGCTCCTCGCTGGTCGTGCCAACGCGGTGGAGGATCGACAGGCTGATCACCTCGTCATCGCCCTTCAGCGTCATGCCGCGCACGCCGGTGGAGGTGCGGCTGGTGAATTCGCGCACTTCGTCGGCGGCAAAGCGGATCGCCTTGCCCGCGCGGGTGGCGAGCAGGACGTCGTCGCTGGCTTCGAGCAGGGCGACGCCGATCAGGCGATCGTCGCTGTCCTCGTCAAACCGCATCGCGAACTTGCCGTTGCTGGGGATGTTGGCGAAGGCATCCATGTTGTTGCGGCGGACGTTGCCCTTGGCCGTGGCGAACACGACCGACAGCTTGCCCCATTCGGCTTCGTCCTCGGGAAGGGGCAGGACGGTCTGGATCGTCTCGTCCTTGTCCAGTGCGGGCAGCAGGTTGACGATCGGACGCCCGCGCGTGGCCGGGCCGCCTTCGGGCAGCTTCCACACCTTCAGGCGATAGACCTTGCCCGCGGTGGAGAAGAACAGCACCGGGTTGTGGGTGGAGGTGACGAACATCGTCGTCACCACGTCCTCGTCCTTGGTCGCCATGCCCGCGCGGCCCTTGCCGCCCCGGTTCTGGGCGCGGAAGGTGGAAAGCGGGGTGCGCTTGATATAGCCGTCCATCGTCACGGTGACGACCATCTCGTCGCGTTCGATCAGGTCTTCATCGTCGATCCCGTCGGCGGCGGCGGTGATCTGCGAGACGCGCGGCGTGGCATAGGCCTCGCGGATGGCGACCAGTTCCTCGCGCATCACGGCATAGAGCTTCACCCGGTCGGCCAGGATCGCAAGGTATTCGGCGATGGCGGCGGCGAGAATCTTCAGCTCGTCCCCGATCTCGTCGCGGCCCAGCGCGGTCAGGCGGTGCAGGCGCAGGTCGAGGATCGCCTTTACCTGCGCTTCGGACAGGCGATAGGTGCCGCCTTCCTGATCCGCGCTCGGCTCGATCGCTTCGACCAGCTTGATGTACTGCGCGATTTCGCCGATCGGCCATTCGCGCGCCAGCAGCGCGGCGCGGGCCGAGGCCGGATTGGGCGCGGCACGGATGATCCGCACCACTTCATCGAGGTTGGTCACCGCGATGACCAGACCCAGCAAGATATGCGCCCGGTCGCGCGCCTTGTTCAGCTCGAACTTGGTGCGGCGGGTAATCACTTCCTCGCGGAAAGTGATGAACGCCGCGATGATGTCGCGCAGCGCCAGCGTCTCGGGACGGCCGCCCCGGATCGCCAGCATGTTGGCGGGGAAGTTCGATTGCGCGGGCGTGTTGCGCCACAGCTGGTTGAGCACGACTTCGGGCGTCGCATCGCGCTTGAGGTCCAGCACCACGCGCACGCCCAGCCGGCTGGATTCGTCGCGGATGTCGGAAATCCCTTCGATCCGCTTGTCCTTGGCGGCTTCGGCGATCTTCTCGACCAGGTTCGATTTGCCGACCTGGTAGGGGATGCTGGTCAGCACGATCGAGCGGCGGTCGCCCCGGCCTTCCTCGATCTCGTGCTTGCAGCGCATGATGATCGAACCGCGCCCGGTGAGATAGGCCGAGCGCGCGCCCGCCGTGCCCAGGATCAGCGGGGCAGTGGGGAAATCCGGCCCCGGAATGAACTGGATCAGCTCTTCCGAGGTGATGGCCGGGTTTTCCATGTAGGCCAGGCAGCCGTCGATCACTTCGCCCAGGTTGTGTGGCGGAATGTTGGTGGCCATGCCGACCGCGATCCCGCCCGCGCCGTTGACCAGCAAGTTGGGGAAGCGCGCCGGCAGCACCGTCGGCTCCTTGCGGGAACCGTCGTAGTTGTCGGTAAAGTCGACCGTGTCCTTGTCGAGATCGTCGAGCAGCGAGTTGGCGACGCGCGCCAGCCGCGCTTCGGTATAGCGCATCGAGGCCGGCGGATCGGGGTCCATCGAGCCGAAGTTGCCCTGGCCGTCGATCAGCGGCAGGCGCATCGACCAGTCCTGCGTCATGCGCGCCAGCGCGTCATAGATCGCGCTGTCGCCGTGCGGGTGATAGTTGCCCATCACGTCGCCGACGATCTTGGCCGACTTGCGATAGGGCCGCCCGGCGACCATGCCGCCTTCCTGGCTGGCGAACAGGATGCGGCGATGCACCGGCTTCAACCCGTCGCGCACATCGGGCAGCGCGCGGCTGACGATCACGCTCATCGCGTAATCGAGATAGCTGGTCTTCATCTCGTCGACGATGTCGACGCGCTGGAATTCGCCCAGGGGACCAGTGGATTCGGGGATTTGGGTGTCGTCGCTCACGCGGGTTTATCGCTGTTGTTGGCGGGAATGTCGGGTATCGTTCCGCCCTAGGCCAAAGCGGCGGGGATAGCCACCACAACCCCGCCGCACGGCCCTTTTTTCCACACTTGCGGCCCGATTTCTGAACGAATGGGACGAAGCGCATTCAATCGCCGTTCAGTGGCGGGAAACTAGTGCGGCGGACAGTTGCCAAAGGGCCCGTTTCCCGCCACTAGCACTGCCGGAAGTTTTGCCCCGGCTGCTTGCGGAAAAGGGTCCACAAGGCCGGTTGCCCAAGGAGAGTACTGCCCATGATCCGCACCTCGTTCCTGACCCGTCCCGCCTATGCGCTCGCGCTGGGTCTGGCGACCGTGGCCGGTGCCGGTCTGATCGCCAATCCGGCGATGGCCGAGGAAAAGAAGGACAAGAAGAAGAAGGACGAAAAGCAGGCCAAGCTTGCGCCGTCCAAGGCCTTCACGCCCGTGTACATCGCTACCCGCGACACCATCGACAAGGCGGGCAAGCGCCCCGACGTGGTCGCTGCCAAGGCCAACGTGACCACCATGGAAAGCGCCTATCGCGCCGCGCAGGGCCGCTCGGCCCGCGAAGCCGCCAAGGCCGCCTATGACAAGTCGGTCGCCGACCTCGGCAACCTGCTGGCCGCGGAAAAGGCCGTGGTCGCCGATGCCTTCACCAAGGTGCAGATCGAGGATGACCGCCTGTTCGCCGGCCAGTTCGCGCTGGACCTTGGCAACATCGCGCTCGACAAGGGGCTGCAGCGTCAGGGTCTCGACGCGATGCTGGCCAGCGGCAAGCTGCCGGCCGCCAACGTCCCGAAGTACTACTACTTCGTCGGCGGCCTGGCCTATGACCTCAAGGATTACGCCGGTGCGGCCACCGCGCTGCAGTCGGCCATTGCCAACGGCTACACCGATGCCAGCGCCAAGACGCTGCTGGCCGAAGCCCAGTACAACGGCGGCCAGCGCGCCGAGGGCCTGGCCACGCTGAAGGCGCTGGTGCAGGAAACCAAGGCCGCCGGCCAGCCGGTTCCGGCCGAGTGGCTCGATCGCGGTGTGCAGATGTCGTACTCGGCCAAGCTGGCCGCGGAATCGATGGAATGGGCGACCCTGCGCCTCGACAGCTATCCGGGTGAGTTCAACTGGATCAGCGCCGCGCAGATCGTGCGCGAAAAGGCCAACTACGGCTCGAACGACGCGATCGACGTGTCGCGCCTGCTCGACCGCGCGGGTGCGCTGAAGAGCAACACCCAGTCGGCCCAGCGCGAATACATCGAATACCTGCAGTCGGCGGTCGGCAAGGCCGGCGTGCTGTTCCCGGGCGAAGTGGTTAAGGTGGTGAATCAGGGCCTGGCGGTGAAGGCGCTCGACGCGACCGATCCGTTCGTGCGTGACGCGCTGGCCGAAGCGCAGCGTCGCGTCGCTCCGGACAAGGCCACCCTGCCGGGGCTGGAAAAGGACGCCCGCGCCGCCAACGCCACCGCGCGCACGGCCATGATCGCGGCTGACACCTTCCTCAGCTATGACATGAACGAGAAGGCGGCGGACCTCTACGCGATCGCGCTGGCCAAGCCGGGCGTCGATGCCGCTGCCGCCAACCTGCGCCTGGGCATCGCCCTGCTGGCCCAGGGCAAGTCTGCCGAAGCGCAGGCTGCCTTTGCCAAGGTCGATGGTCCGCGCGCACCGCTGGCCAAGCTGTGGGCGGTCCTCGCCTCTGGCAAGGTGGTCAACGGCGCCTGATCGGGCGGGTTACCGGTTGAAATGCGAAGGGCGGCAGGAAACTGCCGCCCTTTTGCGTTGGTGGTGCTGGGTGACGGGATCGCAAAAACGAACCGCGACGATCAGCTCACCGGACCGAAATCGCCGGTTTCCTCGTCCAGCACGTGGAGCACGCCATCGCTGATGGCGAAGAACGCGCCGCGCAGTTTCAGCTCGCCGTCGCGTTCCTTGCGGCGGATGCAGGGGAAGGTGCGCAGGTTCTGGATCGACACGCGAACGCCGGCCTGTTCCATGGCGCGTTCGGCCACGCGGCCTTCGGTGCCGTGCTGGGCGATCACCGGTTCGCGCGCTTCGTCGAGCAGGGCGATCCAATCGGCAATGAAGCCGCCTTCGCCGGGTTCGGTGCCATGTAGTTCGCGCGTCAACGCGGCCTTGCAGCCGCCGCACATGCCGTGGCCCATCACCACGATTTCCTTGACCTTCAGCACCTGCACCGCGAATTCCAGCGCGGCGGACACGCCGTGGTGGCCGGGGGTCGTCTCGAACGGGGGAACCATCGCGGCGACGTTGCGCACCACGAAGATCTCGCCCGGATCGACATCGAAGATCTGGGCCGGGTCAACGCGGCTGTCGCTGCACGCAATGACCATCACTTCGGGCTGCTGCCCGTCGCGCAGAGTGGCCCAGCGCTCCCGATTCGGGCTCCAGCCGGTTTCGCGGAAGCGGCGGTATCCGGCGATCAGGCGGTCGAGTTCGGGGGAGTAGCTGTCAGTCATGCGGTCCCCATGCCGTTCCAGATTGCCTCTGGCAAGTGCGGGGGCAAGCGCCTAAGTGGGCGCCATGAACGACATGACGAACGCGCCCGCTCCCACTGGCGAGTCGGTTGCCCGCCCCGAACGCCAGCGCAAGCCGGACTGGATCCGGGTCAAGGCCCCGACCAGCAAGGGCTATGGCGAGACCCGCCAGCTGATGCGCGGCCTGGGGCTCAACACCGTGTGCGAAGAAGCGGCCTGCCCCAACATCGGGGAATGCTGGACCAAGAAGCACGCGACGGTGATGATCCTGGGCGATGTCTGCACCCGCGCCTGCGCGTTCTGCAACGTCAAGACCGGGATGCCGCGCAAGGTCGATCCGCTGGAGCCGGAAAACGTCGCCACGGCGGCGGCCAAGCTGGGGCTGGAACACATCGTCATCACCTCGGTCGACCGCGATGACCTGCCGGACGGCGGAGCGGGGCAGTTCGTGAAGGTGATCGAGGCGCTGCGCCGCACCACGCCGCAGACCACCATCGAAATCCTGACGCCGGACTTTCGCGGCAAGATGCAGGCGGCGGTGGAAGCCATCGTCGCGGCGGGGCCGGACGTTTACAATCACAATCTCGAAACCGTCCCGCGGCTCTATCCCACGATCCGCCCCGGCGCGCGCTATTACGCCTCGCTGCGGCTGCTGGAAGAGGTGAAGCGCCACAACCCGCTGATCTTCACCAAGTCCGGCGTGATGCTAGGGCTGGGCGAGGAGCGACTGGAAGTCCACCAGGTGATGGACGACATGCGCAGCGCCGGGATCGATTTCCTGACCATGGGGCAATACCTGCAACCCACGCCCAAGCACGCCAAGGTGATCGATTTCGTCACCCCGCAAGCGTTCAGCGCCTATGGCGCGATTGCGCGGGCCAAGGGCTTCCTGCAAGTCGCGGCGACCCCGCTGACCCGGTCCAGCTATCACGCGGGCGACGATTTCCGCGAAATGCGCGCCGCGCGGGAAGCGCAGCTCGCCAAGGCCGCACAACGCGGCTGATGCCGGGGATCAGCGAAACCCGCCGCCTGCCCTATAGCGCGGACCAGATGTTCGCCCTGGTGGCGGACGTCGCCCGTTACGGCGAATTCCTGCCGTGGGTGGTGGCGACGCGGGTGAAGTCCGACAGCGAAACGGAAATGGTTGCCGACATGCTGGTCGGCTTCAAGGCGCTGCGCGAAAAGTTCACCTCGCGCGTGGTCAAGGAGCGTCCGCGCCGGATCAAGGTGCACTACGTCGACGGGCCGATGCGCGATCTGGACAACGTGTGGGAGTTTCGCGACGTCGAGGGCGGCGGGTGCGAGGTGGACTTCCACGTGTCGTTCACGTTCCGCAACGCCATGTTCGAACGGCTGGCCGGGCAGTATTTCGACCGCGCGTTCCGCAAGATGGTCGGCGCGTTCGAGGAACGGGCCGAGCAGCTTTACGGCAGCAGCAGTTCGAGCGCGACCAGCGCGGCCTGATGGCGCACGCCGTCGCGGTCGGCGCCTTCGAACAGACGCTCCTCGGCCAGGGCGTCTTCCTCATCCTGTCCGCGAATCGCGCGGGCGAAAACCACGGTTCCAACGGGCTTTTGCGCTGATCCGCCGTCCGGGCCGGCAATTCCGCTGATCGCCACGGCCACGTCGGCCCGGCTGCGCTTCAGCGCGCCTTGCGCCATGGCCCATGCGCAGGCGATGGAAACGGCCCCGAAGGTGTCGATGATGTCCACCGGCACGCCCAGCAGTTCCTGCTTGGCCTCGTTCGAATAGGTGACCATGCCCCGGTCGAGCACGGCCGAGGACCCCGCGATTTCGGTCAGCGCGGCAGCAACGAGGCCGCCGGTGCAGCTCTCCGCGAGCGCGACTGTGCGGCCCGCCGCCCGGTTTTCCGCGATCACGCGCGCCGCGAGTTCGGCAATATCAGCGGGGAGAATCGACATTTCAGCACCTGGAATTGAATTCGGCCGCGCGCTTGCACCGCTTTTGCGGTGGAATCCATAGCGGAAACGCCAATGGCCGATCGGTTAGTCGCGCAGCAGGGTCGCCACGGCCTGCGCGGCCACCCCTTCGCCGCGCCCGGTGAAGCCCAGCCGTTCGGTCGTAGTGGCCTTGACGCTGACACTGCTGAGCGGCGCGTCCAGCAGTCCGGCCAGCCGCTGGCGCATCGCGGCGCGGTGCGGGCCGACCTTGGGCGCTTCGCAGATGATCGTCACATCGACGTTGCCGATCCGGTAGCCCTGCGTCGCCGCCAGTTTCACCGCATGGACCAGGAACCGGTCGGACGAGGCCCCGCGCCATTGCGGATCGCTGGGCGGGAAGTGACTGCCGATATCGCCATCGCCAATCGCCCCCAGGATCGCATCGACCAGCGCGTGGATCGCCACGTCGGCATCCGAATGCCCGGCCAGCCCGTGGGTGTGATCGATCCGCACCCCGCACAACCACATTTCCTCGCCCTCGGCCAGCCGGTGGACGTCGAACCCGGTGCCGACCCGCATCGGCGGCAGATCGGCGGCGAAATCGGCGGCATAGGTCAGTTTGTGCAAGGCTTCGTCTCCATCGACCAGCGCCACGGCCAGTCCGCCCGCGCGGGCGACTTGTGCATCGTCACCGGCTGTGTCCGCGCCGCGCCAGCCGCGATGCGCTGCCAGGATATCGGCATAGCGGAACGCCTGCGGGGTCTGGACCCGGCGCAATTCCTCCCGCGCGGCAGGGGCGCCCATCACCGCGCCATCCGCACCGCACAGGCTGTCCACCACCGGCAGCACCGGGATGGCGCCGGGCTGAGCCGCCAGCGCGCTCACCAGCCGGTCGATCACCGCGCGGGGCAGAACGGGGCGGGCGGCATCATGGATCAGCACCGCGCCGGGGGCAGCATCCGCCAGGGCCTCAAGCGCGCGGCGCACCGATTCCTGCCGGGTCGCGCCGCCCGTTATCAGCCGCACGCCGGCAATGCCTGCCAGGGCCGCTCCGGCAACGTCGTGTGCGCCATCGGGAATGGCGACCACGATCGGGCTGATCCCGGCGGCGGCCAGCGTTTCGGCAGAGTGGCGCACCACCGGCTTGCCGCGCCACCGGGCGAATTGCTTGGGCACTGGCTGGCCCGCGCGCAGGCCCGCACCGGCCGCGACGATCACGGCGGCAACATCGTTCAGGGGAGGCGTCTGGTCTGTCATGCTGGCGTTGCGGGTAAAGCCTTGCCGAGCGCGCGGCAATTCCCTATGTGCTGCCCAAATTTTAGGCACGCCCCGCAATGACCACGCTTCCCGTTCCGCCCAGCCTCTCGCCGATCCAGGTCGGCCCGGTCCAGATCGACTGCCCGGTGATCCTCGCCCCGATGACCGGGGTTACCGATCTGCCGTTCCGCCGCCTCGTGCGCCGGTTCGGCTCCGGCCTCAACGTGACCGAAATGATCGCCAGCCCCGCCGCGATCCGCGAAACCCGCCAGTCGGTGCAGAAGGCGGCATGGGACCCGGCGGAAGAGCCGGTCTCGATGCAGCTGGTCGGCTGCGTGCCCGAACAGATGGCCGAAGCCGCCAAGCTGTCGGAAGATCGCGGCGCGGCGATCATCGACATCAACATGGGCTGCCCGGTGCGCAAGATCGTGAACGGCGATGCCGGATCGGCGCTGATGCGCGACCTGCCGCTGGCCACCCGCCTGATCGAGGCGACCGTGAAGGCGGTCAAGGTGCCGGTCACGGTCAAGATGCGGATGGGCTGGTGTCATGACAGCCTGAACGCCCCGGAACTCGCCCGGATTGCCGAAGACCTTGGCGCGAAGATGGTGACCGTTCACGGACGCACCCGCAACCAGCTCTACAAGGGCAGCGCCGACTGGGCCTTCGTTCGCCGGGTGAAGGAAGCCGTCTCGATCCCGGTGATCGTCAATGGCGACATCTGCGGGGTGGAGGACACCGCCACCGCGCTGGAACAGAGCGGCGCGGACGGGGTGATGATCGGGCGCGGGGCCTATGGCAAGCCATGGCTGCTGGCGCAGGTGATGCACTGGCTCAAGACCGGGCAGGAACTCGCCGATCCGACGCTGGACCAGCAGCTCGACCTGATCCTCGAACACTACCAGTGGATGCTGGACCTCTATGGCGAGGATACCGGCGTGCGCATGGCCCGCAAGCATCTGGGCTGGTACACGCGCGGGCTGCACGGCTCGGCCAATTTCCGCAACGGCGTGAACTTCATCGACGATCCGCAGGCCGTGATGCAGGCGCTGCGCGATTTCTACGACCCGTTCCTGGAACGCGCCGCCCTGCAACGCGCGGCGGCATGATGGCAGACGCGCAGCGGCAGCTTTCCAGCCTGTCGCTGGCCGTGGTCGTGCTGGCCCCGGGGCAGCGGATCGCGGCGGCCAATCCGGCGGCGGAACAGTTTCTGGGGCAGAGCCTGCGCCGCTTGGAGGGGCGTCCGCTGACGGAGCTCCTGCGGTTCGAGGAACCGCGTCTGGCCGCCCGCCTGCTGGAAACCGACGCGCAAGTGTCGGCCCGCGCGACCAGCGTGATCGTGCCGGGGCAGGGGCCGCGGCGGCTTGACGTCACGGCCGCGCCCCTGATCGACCAGCCGGGCTGGCAGGTGCTGACGCTCAACGACATCAGCGGCGCCCAGTCGATGAGCGACGATCCCCGCGCGGGCGAGGACAGCGTGCTGCGCGCGCCCGACATCCTGGCGCATGAGATCAAGAACCCGCTGGCGGGCATCCGCGGCGCGGCGCAGCTGCTGGGCCGCAAGGTGCAGGGCGGCGACCTGGCGCTGACCGGGCTGATCGCGGACGAGGTGGACCGCATCGCCAAGCTGATCGACCAGATGCAGTCGCTGTCGCGCCGCACGCCGCAGCCGGTGACGCCGTGCAACCTCCACGAAGCTGTCCGCCGCGCCCGCGCGGTGATCGAGGCCGGGGGCGGCGCGCCGCAGATCATCGAGGAGTTCGACCCCTCGCTGCCGCCGGTGCTGGGCAATCCCGATGCGCTGGTGCAAGTGCTGATCAACCTGATCGCCAACGCGGTCGACGCTTGCCGGGGGGCGAGCCTGCCGAACGTCATCATCCGCACCCGTTTTGCCAGCGGGCTGCAATTGCACGCGGGCGAGGATGGCAAGCCGGTGCGCCTGCCGATCGAGCTGCGCGTGTCAGACAACGGCCCCGGCATCGATCCGGCCATGCGCGAACACGTGTTCGAACCGTTCGTGACGACCAAGAAGAGCGGGCAGGGCCTTGGCCTTGCGCTGGTGCGGCGGCTGGTGCGCGACATGAACGGGCGGATCGGCCACGACCGCGACGAGGCGGGTGGCTGGACCCATTTCCGCGTGCATCTGCCAATGGCGGTGGAGCGGCGCGGCGACAGGCGCGGCGATGCAGCCGCAGGAGAACAGGCATGACCGTGCTGCTGGTCGAGGACGATCCCTCGATCTCGATCGTGATCACCGCCGCGCTGGAAGCCGAAGGGTTTGCCGTAACCCGCTGCGACAGCATTGCCGACCGGGACCGGCTGCTCGCCAACCAGCCGTTCGAGGCGCTGGTGACGGATGTCATGCTGACCGACGGTGACGGGATCGAGACGATTGGCCGGGTGCGCCAACTCGCGCCGGACATGCCGGTCATCATCCTGTCGGCGCAGAACACGCTCGATACCGCGGTGCGCGCCAGCGATACCGGGGCGTTCGAATATTTCCCCAAACCGTTCGACATCGACGAGCTGGCCCGCACGGTCCGGCAGGCCGTGGGCAGCAGCGCGGCGCGCACCGGTCCGGACGAGGAAGCCCCCGTGGCCGGGCTGCCTCTGGTCGGGCGCAGCGCGGCGATGCAGGCGGTGTACCGGATGATCACGCGCGTCCTGCGCAACGACCTGACCGTGCTGGTGCTGGGCGAAAGCGGCACCGGCAAGGAACTGGTGGCCGAGGCGATCCACCAGCTGGGCCATCGCCGCGCCGGGCCGTTCATCGCGGTCAACACGGCCGCGATTCCCGCCGAGCTGATCGAGAGCGAGCTGTTCGGGCATGAAAAGGGCGCCTTCACCGGCGCGGTCGCGCGCTCCATCGGCAAGTTCGAGCAGGCCAATGGCGGCACGCTGTTCCTCGACGAAATCGGCGACATGCCGATGCAGGCCCAGACCCGGCTGCTGCGCGCGCTGCAATCGGGCACCATTCATCGGGTCGGCGGGCGCGAGGAGATCAAGGTCGACGCGCGGATCATCGCCGCGACCAACCGCGACCTCGAGCCGATGATCGCGGCGGGAACCTTCCGCGAAGATTTGTTCTACCGGCTCAACGTGGTGCCGATCACCCTGCCGCCGCTGCGTGAACGCGCCGATGACGTGCCCGCGCTGGCCCGGCACTTCCTGCAACTGGCGATGAGCGAGGGGCTCCCCCGCCACCAGCTGGCGGCCGATGCGGCAGAGCTGCTGTCGCGCCAGCCGTGGCGCGGCAACGTGCGGGAACTGCGCAACTTCATCTACCGGCTTGCCCTGCTGGCGCGCGAGGAGCTGATCGATGCGGAGAGCGTCGCTCCGCTGCTGGCGCAAACCGCACGCAACGAGGGCGAGGCGATCGGTTCCGGTCTGGACGGGGCGGTGACGGACTGGCTGGCCACCCACCGGCCCTCCGCCGGTAACGTCTATGACGCGGCGCTGGCGGCGTTCGAGCGACCGTTGTTCCTGCACGCCCTGCGCGAGACGGCGGGCAACCAGCTGCGCGCGGCGCAATTGCTGGGGATCAACCGCAACACCCTGCGCAAGCGGCTGCACGAACTCGACATCGATCCGGCGGATCTGCATCGTTTGTCGTAAGCTGGCGACGTTCTGGCGGAATGCGCCTTGCATTCCTGCAACAGTAGTGTTGTAACAGCGCAACGATGGATGCCGTGCGCAACCTTTCCGACAGGAACCGGGCCTGGCCGCGCTGGTGGCGGCGGGTGCAGATTGCCGCGCGCCGCGCCAACTTCTTCGCGATCATGGAAATTGCCTCGGTCCTCGGTTTTCTGCTGATGACCGGGCTGACCTGGTATCTCGTCGCCGCGCAGGCCAAGCGCGGGCAGATGATGCCGACCGAGCTGACCGCCACCCTGCTGGTCGGCACGCTGGTTCCGGCGATGGCGATCCTGGTGCTGCTGGGGCGCCGCCTGGCGCTGCAGCGCGCGGCCGCGAACAAGGGCGGGGCAGGGCAGCTCCACGTCCGCCTGGTGTTCTTCTTTTCGCTGATTTCCGCCATTCCGACGCTGCTGGTGGTGATCTTTGCCTCGTGGCTGTTCCAGTACGGCGTGGAATTCTGGTTCTCCGACAACTCGCGCGGATTGCTGGAAAACGCGAACAAGCTGGCGCGCGGCTATTACGAACAGACGCAGCGCGACATGGAGTATGAATCGCTCGCCATGGCGGGGGATCTGCGGGACTTCCTCAGCCAGGAGTCGCTCGGCAGCCCGGCGTTTCCGGAATACTATTCATATCAGGTGGTGCACCGGAAGATCAACGAATCCACCATCCTGCAAAAGGGCAACGACGGCATCCTGCGCAAGGCGGCGTTCGCGCGCGGCGACAACCCCCTGTCCGAGCAGGTTTCCGCCGACATCCTGCGCAAGCTGGACAGCGGCGTGGCCATCGTCACCAGCGCCAAGGCGGACCGGATCGAGGCAGTCACGCCGATCGACCAGCGCGCCGGGATCTATCTCTACACCGCCCGCAAGTCCGATCTGCTGGCCTTCAGCCAGGGCAAGCGCGCGCAGAACATCGTGCTGGCCTATGACGTGCTGACCAAGCGGGCGCGGGTGCTGCAGCTGCAGATCAACGTCGCGCTGTTCGCGGCTTCGCTGGCGCTGGTCGGCCTGTCGATCTGGTTCGCGCTGCGCTTTGCCGACCGGCAGGTGAAGCCGCTCTATGACCTGGTCGATGCCGCGCGCGAGGTGGGGGCGGGCAACTTCTCCATGCGTGTCGAAGGACGCACCGGGGCGGACGAGGTCGGCCTGCTCAACCGTGCGTTCAACCGCATGACCCAGCAACTGGAGCGCCAGACCCAGGCGCTGGTTGGCGCGAACCAGCAACTGGATGAACGCCGCGCCTTTATCGAGGCGGTGCTGGAATCGGTCACGGCCGGGGTCATTTCCACCAGCAACGCGGGCGAGATCCTGCTGATGAACGGGTCCGCGCAGAAGCTGCTGCTGGAACCCGGCGCGCCCGCGCCGATCGGCGCGCGGCTGGCGGATGTTGCCGCACCGATCGCGCAGCTGATCGACAGCGGCAACAATGGCGGCATTGTCCAATATTCCAAGGGGCCGGAGCTGCTAACCCTCGCGGTCAAGGCAACGCGCGAGCAATCCGGCCACGTGATCACGTTCGAGGACATCACCCGCCAGCTGATCGACCAGCGTCAGGCCGCGTGGTCGGACGTGGCGCGGCGCATCGCGCACGAAATCAAGAACCCGCTCACCCCGATCCAGCTGGCGACCGAACGGCTGAAGCGGCGCTATCGCAAGCTGATTACCGCCGACGGCGAACTGTTTGACGAGTTGACCAACACGATCATCCGGCAGGTCGGCGACTTGCGCAAGATGGTCGACGAATTCTCGTCCTTCGCGCGGCTGCCCAAGCCGGTGTTCCGGGGCGAGGATCTGGTCGATCTGGCCCGGCAGGCCCTGTTCCTGCAGGAAGTGGCCCGGCCGGAAATCAACTTCACCTTCAACGCCGATACCGGCATCGGCATCATTGCGTGCGACCGGCACCAGGTGGGCCAGGCGCTGACCAACGTGCTGAAGAACGCGACCGAAGCCATCGAGGCCCGGCAGAAGGGCGCCGATGCGGACTATCGCGGGCGCATCCGCGTGACGCTGCGCAATGCGGGAGACAGCGTCGTGGTGACCGTGGCTGACAATGGCATCGGCCTGCCGCAGGACCGCGAACGGATCGTCGAGCCGTATGTCACCACGCGGGAAAAGGGTACGGGCCTCGGCCTCGCCATCGTCAACAAGATCGTCGAGGAACACGGCGGCGACATGACCTTTGCGCCGGGCGATCCGGACGGAACAATCGTGACCATGCGTTTCGCACGCGACCCGCTGGGAGAGCGGCGGTCGAGCGAAGCGGCTGAATAGATGCGGGAAAACTGAATATGGCGCTCGATATCCTGATCGTTGATGACGAACGCGACATCCGCGATCTGGTGGCTGGCGTGCTCAGCGACGAAGGCTATGAATGCCGCACGGCGGGCGACAGCACTACCGCGCTGGACATGATCGACCAGCGCCGGCCCAGCCTGGTCCTGCTGGACGTCTGGCTGCACGGCAGCCCGATGGACGGGCTGGAAGTGCTGGACGCGATCAAGCAGCGCGAACCGGAACTGCCGGTGATCATCTTCTCCGGCCACGGCAATATCGACACCGCGGTATCCGCGATCGGGCGCGGGGCGATGGACTTCATCGAAAAGCCGTTCGAGGCGGAGCGGCTGCTGCTGCTGGTCGCCCGGGCGACCGAGACCGAGCGCCTGCGCCGCGAAAACGCCCGGCTGCGCGAAGGGTTCGTCACGTCCGACGAATTCACCGGCAACAGCACCGCGATCAACCAGGTCCGCGCCACGCTGAAGCGGGTGTCCAACACCGGCAGCCGCCTGCTGATCTCCGGTCCGGCCGGGGCGGGCAAGGAAGTGGCCGCGCGGCTGCTCCACAGCTGGAGCCAGCGCACCGGCAATGCCTTCGTCACCGTCAATTCCGCCCGCATCACCCCCGAACGGTTCGAGCAGGAACTGTTCGGTGAGGAGCAGGGCGGCAAGCTGGTGCGCGCCGGCCTGCTGGAAATGGCCGATGGCGGCACGCTCTATCTCGACGAAGTGGCGGACATGCCGCTCTCCACCCAGGCGCGGATCCTGCGGGTGCTGACCGATCAGGCCTTCGTGCGGGTTGGCGGGCACCGCCAGATCCGGGTGGACGTGCGGGTGGTGTCGTCCACCGCGCGCGACCTGGAAAAGGAAATCGCCGAAAAGCGCTTCCGCGAGGACTTGTTCTACCGGCTCAACGTGGTTCCGGTGACGATCCCCTCGCTGGCCGAACGGCGCGAGGACATTCCGGCGCTGGTCGATCATTTCTTCGCCCGGTTTGCGTCCGACCAGGGGGTTGCCCCGCCGGAAGTCTCGGTCGAGGCGATGGCCGCGCTGCAAAGCTATGAATGGCCCGGCAACGTGCGCCAGCTGCGCAACGTGGTGGAGCGCACGATCATCCTGACCCCGCGCGAACGGCTCGACCGGATCGAGGCGGACATGCTCCCGCCGGAAATCCTGAACGGGCGGATCGCGGGCGATTCGGGCATTTCGGCGCTGATGGGCGTGCCCCTGCGCGAAGCGCGCGAGAACTTCGAGCGGGAATACCTGCGGGTGCAGATCCGCCGGTTTTCCGGGAACATCTCGCGCACGGCAGCCTTCATCGGGATGGAGCGGTCCGCGCTGCATCGCAAGCTCAAGCTGCTCGGCATGGTCGATCGGCGCGAGGACGAGGAGGATCTCGACGGGTGAGAAACCGCGGCTGATTCCGCGTTGCAGCATGGCCCGGTTCGGGTTACTCTAGGCTTTCGAATACCGGTTTGCGGGGATTTTCCGATCCGCGCAGCCAGAATGCGAACCGCACAAGCGGTCGCCAACAAGAAGGAGCTGAACCATGACTTCCCGTACGCTGACCGCGCGCCCGCGCCCGCCCAAGCCTGAACCTGAAATCGTCGAACCGGCCGAAGCTGCGCCCGTTCCGATCACCGGCGGCGCCAAGGGCCAGAACCTTCAGGACCAGTTCCTCAACCTGCTGCGCAAGAACAAGGTTCCCGTCACCATGTTCCTGGTGAAGGGCGTGAAGCTGCAGGGCATCGTTACCTGGTTCGACAATTTCTCGATCCTGCTGCGCCGCGATGGCCAGTCGCAGCTGGTCTACAAGCACGCCGTGTCCACGATCATGCCCAGCCAGCCGATTGACGCGGGCCAGTTCAGCAGCGCCGAAGGCGGCAAGAAAGTGCGCCTGTTGCAGGACGTGTTCCTGTCCAGCGTGCGCAGTTCGGGCGTGCAGGTGACGATGTTCCTGGTCAACGGCGTGATGCTGCAGGGCCGCGTGGCGGCTTATGACCTGTTCTGCATGCTGCTGGAGCGCGAAGGCTATGTCCAGCTGGCCTACAAGCATGCCGTTTCGACCATTCAGCCGCTGTCGCCGGTCGACCTGACCGGTGACTGGGACGGCGAGGAAGGCGACGCCTGACCCTCACGTTCGGAGAAGACCTCGAAGGCGAGGTTACGCGCGGTGCCCGTGCGGTGGTGGTCTATCCGGAATTCCGGGTACGCGGCGGCCACGGCACGGACACGGCCGCGCGGCTTGAAGAAGCGCGCGGGCTGGCGCTGGCCATCGGGCTCGAAGTGGTCGATGCCTTCGCGATCCCCATCCGCGAGGCGCGCGCAGGCACGCTGTTCGGGGAAGGGCAGATCCAGAACATCGACGTCGCCTGCAATCAGGGCGATGCGGAACTGGTGATCGTCGATGGTTCGCTGAGCGCGATCCAGCAGCGCAACCTGGAAGACAAGCTGAAGCGCAAGGTGATCGACCGGACCGGGCTGATCCTCGAAATCTTCGGGGAACGCGCGGCAACGGCCGAGGGGCGTCTGCAGGTCGAACTGGCGCACCTCGACTACCAGGCCGGCCGCCTTGTGCGCAGCTGGACCCACCTTGAGCGTCAGCGCGGCGGCTTCGGCTTCCTCGGCGGCCCCGGCGAAACCCAGATCGAGGCCGACCGCCGCCTGATCCGCGACCGGATGGCCAAACTGCGCAAGGAACTGGAACAGGTCCGCCGCACGCGCGGGCTGCACCGGTCGCGCCGCGAAAAGGCGCCCTGGCCGGTGATCGCGCTGGTGGGCTATACCAATGCGGGCAAGTCCACGCTGTTCAACCGGCTGACCGGGGCAGGGGTGATGGCGGAAGACCTGCTGTTCGCCACGCTTGACCCGACGATGCGCCGCATCCGCCTGCCGGGCGTGGAAAAGGCGATCCTGTCGGACACGGTGGGCTTCATTTCCGACCTGCCGACGCAGCTCGTCGCCGCGTTCCGCGCCACGCTGGAAGAAGTGACCGCCGCTGATGTGATCGTCCATGTCCGCGACATCGCCAATCCCGATACCCAGGCGCAGAAACGCCAGGTGCTCGACGTGCTGGCCGACCTTGGCCTGCTGGAAGCCGAGGGCGGCGAGCCGACGGTGCCGATCATCGAGGCGTGGAACAAGTGGGACCTGCTGCCACCCGACCGCGCCGAGGAACTGCGCGAGCAGATTGCCGCGCGCGGCGAAGAGGTGGTCGTGCCGCTGTCCGCGCTGACGGGCGAGGGTTGCGACGATCTGCTGGAAACGGTCGGGCGGCTGCTGACGGCGGGGGCCAAGGTTCACACTTTCGTGCTGCCGGTCAGCGATGGCCAGCGGCTGGCCTGGCTGCATGCCCACGGCGAGGTCCTGTCGGAAACCGAAGCCGGTGAGGATGAGCGCGGGCCGCTGCGCCGATTGCAGGTGCGGCTCGACCCGCGCGAGCTAGGGCGCTTTACCCGGCTCTGATGCCTTGACCGCATCCCACAGCGCGTCCTGCTGATTGAGTGTCAGGCTGGAAAACGCAGTGCCGCGGTCGGTCGCCAGTTGTTCCATCGCGCGAAACCGGCGTTCGAACTTGGCATTGGCTCCGCGCAGCGCGTCCTCCGGGGCAATGCCATAGGCGCGCACGACATTGACCGCCGCGAACAGCAGGTCGCCGGCCTCGTCCAGTCGTTCCGCATCTGTTTCGGCGGCGGCGAGTTCATCGAGTTCCTCGCGGACCTTGGCTGCCGGGGCTGCCACATCGGGCCAGTCGAAGCCCTGCCGCGCGGCCCGCTTCTGCAGCTTTTCCGCGCGCATCAGCGCCGGCAGGGCGAGGGCGACCCCATCGAGCGCGCTGGTTGCGCCCTTGGCCGCGCGTTCCTCGGCCTTGAGGCGTTCCCAGCGTTCTTCGCGTGCGTGGTCTTCGCCGGCAGCGTCACCAAAGATGTGCGGGTGGCGCGCTTCCATCTTGGCTCCGATCGTATCGGCCACGGCGGCGAAATCGAATGCGCCGAGTTCTTCGGCCATCCGCGCGTGAAACACGACTTGCAGCAGCAGGTCGCCGAGTTCTTCCTTGAGCGCGGCCAGATCGTTGCGCTCGATCGCGTCGGCAACTTCGTAGGCTTCCTCGATCGTGTACGGCGCGATGGTGGCGAAGGTTTGCGCGCGGTCCCAATCGCAACCGTGCTGCGGATCGCGCAGGCGGGCCATGATCCGGAGGAGGCGGTCGAGTGGCGGCATCGGTTCGGCGGCTCCGTTGGATTGATAATATATATTATGTTAAATGCTGGACCGGTCTAGCGTGGCGGGTGAGCCCCATCACCCCATGACGCGGCTGGCAACGAACGCGACGACCAGGATGATCACTGCCCAGGCCGCTGCCATCCGCGCCTTGCTTTCGAAACTCAGGCCTTCGCCGCGCAGCGCGCGCACCGCCAGGAACAGCGATGCAGCAGCGACGATCAGCGAGACCAGCGTGTTCATAGCTCTACCTGCAAGCCATCATGCCCGACCGTTACGTGCGGCGGCACTTCCGCGCTGAGCGTGGCATAATCCAGGCTCTTGTCGAGATGCGTCAGCACGGCCCGGCGGGCCCGCGTTGCCTCGATCAGGTCCAGCGCCATGCCCAGGTGCGCGTGCGTCGGGTGCGGTTCACGGCGCAGGCAGTCCGATACCAGCAGGTCGACGCCGTAGAGCAGATCGACCATTTCTCCGGTGATCTCGCTGAAGTCTGTCGCGTAACCGATTGATTTTCCGTCCGCATCGAACCGGAACGCGGTGCTTTGCGCGTGGCCGTGCGGCATCTGGCACCAGCCCACGCCAAACCCGGCGCACATCCGCAGCCGGTCCAGCGTTTCCAGCGTGATGATCGTGGGATAGCCGAACTGCCCGGCAAAGACATAGCCGAAGCGCTGGCGCAGCCGCCGCGCGGTTTCATCGACGGCATAGCCGGGGATCGGCCCCGCGCGGCCATAGCGGAACGGGCGCAGGTCATCGATGCCGTGGCAATGATCGGCATGATCGTGGGTCCAGAACACGCCATCGATCCGGTCGATATCGTTGGCCAGCAACTGCGCGCGGCAATCGGTCGAGGTATCGACCAGCAGGCGGTTGCCGGCCGCGCTTTCGACGATGATCGACGCGCGCGTGCGGCGGTTGCGTGGTTCGGCCGGATCGCAATCGCCCCAATCGTTGCCAATCCGGGGCACGCCGGTCGACGTGCCGGAGCCGAGCATGATCAGCTTCACAGCCGCGCCTTGCTGAACAGTTTCAGGAAGTTGGCGGTGGTCACCTCTGCTAGCGCCTCGGCGCTGGTTCCGCGCAGATCGGCCACGAACCGGGCGGTATCGGCCACGAACGACGGTTCGCAGACTTTGCCCCGGTGCGGCACCGGCGCCAGGAACGGCGCGTCGGTTTCGACCAGCAGCCGGTCTTCAGGCACCTGCGCGGCTACGGCTTGCAAGTCCTTGGCATTCTTGAATGTCACGATGCCGGAAATCGAGATCGTCAGGCCGAGATCGAGCATTTTCGCCCCGAACTCCGCCGAAGCGGTGAAGCAGTGGATCAGCGCCGGAAAGGCCCCCTGCTCCATTTCCTCGGTCAGGATCGCGGCCGTATCGGCCTCCGCATCGCGGGTGTGGATGATCAGCGGGAGCCCCGTCTGGCGCGAGACGGCGATGTGGCGCCGGAACAGCGCCTGCTGCATCGCCCGGTCCGAATGATCGTAATAGTAGTCGAGCCCGGTTTCCCCGATGGCGATGACGCGCGGATGCTCGGCCGCCGCCAGCAGAGCCGCTTCGCCGAGGTCAGCGTGGCCATCGGCCTCATGCGGGTGGATGCCGACGCTGGCCCAGATGTCATCGTGCCGTTCGGTCGTGGCGACGACTTGTGCCCATTCGCGCTGCCGGGTCGAGATCGAAAGAAAGCCCCCCACCCCGGCGGCGCGCGCACGGTCCAGCACGGCGTCCTGATCCTCGACCAGCCCCTTGTATTCAAGATGGCAGTGGGAATCGATCAGCATCAGGCCGGCTCGGCAGGCAGTTCAAGCCGGGGGAACACGCCGACCGGCTGCGCCACGGTAAAGCCGGACGCGACCAGTTGTTCGAACCAATGGGCGTTGCCCAGTGCCGCAAAATCGCGCGCATCGGCAGCGATGCCGAGCTGGTCGAGCAACTTGTCGGCCGAGGCGGGAACCACCGGACGCACCGCGATCGCGAGCGTGCGCACGGCGCGCAGCAGCACCATCAGCACGGCTTCCATTCGCGCCGGATCGGTCTTGCGCAGGGTCCACGGGGCCTGTTCGTCGACATACTGGTTGCAGGCGAACACGGCGCGCATCCAGCTGTCGAGCCCGTCGCTGAAGGCCAGGTCCTCGAACGCCGTTTTCAGCGCGGCGACACCGGCGTCCACTTCGGCCAGCAAGGCGCGGTCCGCGTCGGCCAGCGGCTGATCGGCGGACAGTTTGCCGTCAAGGTTCTTGAAGATCATCGACAGCGAACGCTGCGCCAGGTTGCCGAAGCTATTCGCCAGTTCCGCATTGGCGCGGGTGACGATGGCCTCGGGCGAATAGCTGCCGTCCTGCCCGAAGGCGACTTCGCGCATCAGGAAATAGCGCAGGGTATCGACCCCAAACTGCTCCGCCAGCGCAATCGGATCGGTCACGTTGCCGAGCGATTTCGATTCCTTCTGCCCGCGGTTGAGCAGGAAGCCGTGGCCGAACACGCGCTGCGGCACGGGCAGCTGCGCGCTCATCAGGAAGGCCGGCCAGTAGATCGCGTGGAACCGGACGATGTCCTTGCCGATCAGGTGCAAGTTGGCTGGCCAGTATTTGGCGTAATCTCCTGTTTCATCGGGGAAACCCAGGCCGGTGATATAGTTGGTCAGCGCGTCGACCCAGACATACATCACGTGGCCGTCGCTGCCCGGCACCTTGATGCCCCAGTCGAAGCTGGTGCGCGATACCGACAGATCGCGCAGCCCGCCTTCGATGAACCGCAGGATTTCGTTGCGGCGGCTGTCGGGCTGCAGGAAATCCGGGTTGGCGTTCAGCAGGTCGAGCAGCGGCTGCGCATACTTCGACAGGCGGAAGAACCAGCTTTCCTCGACCGTCCACTCCACCGGGGTGCCCTGCGGCGAGAGCTTTTCGCCCCCTTCCCCGTCGACCAGCTCGCTAGCGTCGTAATAGGCTTCGTCGCGGACCGAGTACCAGCCCTCATAGCGGTCGAGGTAGAGATCGCCATTGGCCTCCATCCGCCGCCACAGTTCCTGCGTCGCGGCATGGTGGCGCGGTTCGGACGTGCGGATGAACACATCATAAGACACATTCAGTGCATCGCACATATCAATGAAATGTTGCGACATTTCATCGGCAAGCTGCTTTGGCGTGATGCCCAGGTCGCGCGCCTTTTGCGCCATCTTCAGCCCGTGTTCGTCAGTCCCGGTCTGGAACCGCACGTCGCGGCCCAGCTGGCGCTGGAAGCGGGCGATGACATCGGCGGCAATCGCTTCATAGGCATGGCCGATGTGCGGCTTGCCGTTGGGATAGCTGATCGCGGTGGTGATATAGAACGGTTCGGCCATGGCCGGGGCAGGTCTTTCGCAAATGGTCAGTGAGCCGCCTCTCTAGGCATCGCGGCCGATGCCAGCAACCCGCCAATTTCCATCGCCACCAGGGCGGGATCGAAGTTGTAGGTCGGCAACTGCGCCCCCAGCCGTACGAGTTCGCCGTGCGCGGCAATCACGCGGGCCTGCCGGGCGCGGTCCCCCAGCGGCAACTGCGCCGCGATGACCGCGCGGGCAAGCTCGCACACGGCCACCTGCCGCTCCCGGTCAGGCCGCGCGCCGATTTCCTCGGCCAGCGCGCCGCGCAGGGTGAAGCCGTGGTCGCCTTCCGCCAGAATCCGCAGCATCAGCGTGTGCAGCGCTCCCAGGTCCTGCGCCACAAAGTCCAGCGCCGCGCCGGGCGATCCTTCCGCCGCTGCCAGGGCCGCGGCGCGGGTCGCCGCGCTGGCCTCGGGCGCTTCGGCGCGCAGGATGCGGTCGATCGCGTCGGCGGGCAGCGGATCGAACCGCAGCGTGCGGCAGCGCGAGCGGATCGTCGGCAGCAGCCGTCCGGGCCGGTGCGCGACCAGCAGGAAGAACGTGCCGGCGGGCGGTTCCTCCAGGCTCTTGAGCAAGGCATTGCACGACGCCGTTTCCAGGCTGTCGGCGGGGTCGATGATCACCACCCGGCGGCTGCCCAGCGTCGGGCGGGTATTGAGCCGCCCCTGCATCCGGCGGATCTGGTCGATCGTGATGTTGCGCTTGACCGCATAGGGCTTGCCCTCGGCCTTCTTCTCCTCCTCCGTCTCGTTGGCGGGAAGGTGGTCCAGCACGATGATGTCGGGGTGATTGGCCGGATCGGGCTGGGGGACACCCGCCTCGCGCACCAGTTCGGCAGCGGCGGCACGGGCGAACAGCCCTTTGCCCACCCCCTTCATTCCGGCCAGAATCCAGGCGTGGTGCATCCGGGTTGACGTCATGGCGTCACGCCAGCTGCGCCAGGCATTGTCGTGGCCGATCAGGGTCATGGCAGCAGGCCCGCGAGTGCGGCCATGACGGCGCGGTGGACGTCCTCGGCGCTGCCATTGCCATCGATCCGGGCAAAGCGTGCGGGTTCCGCCTCGGCAAAGCGGGCGAAGGCGGCGGAGACCTTGGCGTGATAGTCCGCACCGCGTCCGCCGATCCGGTCGGCATTGCCCGCATCGCGCAAGTCCAGCCGGGCTGCCGCGGTTTCGGGCGAGACTTCGACCAGCAGGGTCAGGTCGGGCAGCAAGCCGCCGCTGCCGATCCGGTGCAGGTCCATCACCTCCGCGTCGGACAGCCCCCCGCCCCCGCCCTGATAAGCGCGGCTCGAATCGACGAAGCGGTCGCAGATCACCCACGCCCCGCGCTCGGTCGCGGGCAGGATCAGGCGCTCGACATGGTCAGAGCGGGCGGCGGCAAACAGCAGCGCCTCGGCCCGCGGGTGCCAGCCCTCGCCCTCGGTTCCGAGCAGCAGCGCGCGGATCGCCTCGGCCCCGGCGGTGCCGCCCGGCTCGCGAGTGACCACCACGTCCAGCCCGCGCGCGCGCAATGCTTCGGCCAGCAAGCGGGCCTGGGTGGACTTGCCCGCCCCTTCCCCGCCTTCAAGCGCGATGAATTTCCCCTTGGTCATTCCGCCAGCCCTAGCAGCCCATTGACCAGCCTGTCGATTGGCCCGGCGCGGCCGACGCTTTCCGAGGCGACCAGCGGCAGGAAATGCGCGGGCCGCCCGTCGATCCGCACTTCCAGTGCCCCCAGGGGCGTGCCGCTGGCAATCGGCGCGGGGACGGGGCCATCATAGACGATGCGGGTGGCGATGCGCGGCTGCGTGCCCTTGGGCACGGTCAGGCTGAAGGGCCGGGCCAGCGCCAGCGGAACGCTGCGCGCCGCACCGCCCTGGACCCGCGCGCGGCCGATCACCTGGCCCTGCGCCACGAACGGGCGGCTGTCCCACGCGGCATAGCCCCATTCGGCCAGCGCCCGCGCGGCTTCGGCCCGTCCGGCGTAGCTCGGCACGCCGCCCACCACCAGCACCAACCGCCGTCCGTCGCGCTCCACCGCGCCAAGGAAGTTGTAGCCCGCCTCGCGCGTGTGGCCGGTCTTGATCCCGTCCGCCCCGGTAACGACCCCGGCGAAGGGGTCGTGGTTGGGAAAACGCTGCCCCTGCCAGTCCATTGCGCGGTGGCCGAAATAGCGGCGGTAGAGCTGCGGGTGCTCGTGGATCAGCGCCCGTGCAAGGCGGACCATGTCGCGCGCGGTGACATAGGTCTTGCCCCCGTCGGGCCAGCCATTGGGGGTGTGAAACGCACTCCCGCGCATCCCCAGGCTGGCAGCGCGCTGGTTCATCCGCGCCGTCCATGCCGCCGTGCTGCCCAGCGCGGCTTCGGCCAGCGCAACCGAGGCATCGTTGGCAGACACGGTCGTCACGCCCAGCAGCAGCTCGCGTACGCGCACCTTCTGGCCGGGCTTGAGGTAAAGGCTGGTCCCCTGCCCCGCCCACTGCGCGGCGGTTTCCGGACGGACGGTGACTTCGGCGTTCTCATCCAGCTCGCCCGCCGCGATCAGATCGAACGCGAGCAGCGCGGTCATCGCCTTGGTCATCGACGCGGGCAGCAGGCGCCGCTCCGCATTGCGGGCATAGAGTGTCTGGCCGGCGCTGAGATCGACCAGCAAGGCGACCGGAGCCTGCTGGACGGCGGCCGGCAGCGGCATGGGCGCACCACTGGCGCCCACTCCGGCAGGCAGCATCAGCGCCAGCAGCAACAGCACGGTTTTCCTGGCCAAGTTCACTCCTGAGGCGGGCCGGAAACGCGCCCGGCCCGGCCACAGGGGCGGGTCAGTTGGCGCGCTGGATTCGCGCCTCGCTATACCCTGCCGCCTTGGCCTTCGCCAGCGCGGCCTGGGCTTCGGCCTGCGACGCGAACGGCCCCATCCGCACGCGCCAGACCGATCCGGCCTTGCTGACCTGACCGCCGGAGCGCTTGGCCACGGCATCGGCGCGGGCACGGTCGCCAAAGGCGCCAACCTGCACTACCAAAGCATTCGCGGGCATGGCGGGCGGCGGCGTGATCCGCTCCACCGCTGGCGGCGCTTCGGGGGCGATGCGCGGGATCTTGCCCTTGGGCGCGGGCTTTGCCACCGGCGCGGTCGAGGGCGTCGGTGTCGGCACCGGCACTGGCGTCGCCGCCGGCTGTGGGGCCGGCAGGCCCGGTCCGTCCAGCTTGCGGCGCAGCACGCCCAGCAGCGATTGCGGCGTGTCCATCCGCGCGGGCGCGGCCTGGCCCATGCGCAGCAGCGCGCGCTCCTGTTCAGGCGGATTGACCCGGCGCACCCGCACCGGCGCCTTGCCACCAGTCAGACCCAGCTGCGCGGCGGCGGCGGGCGACAGGTCCACCAGCCGGGCGTTCGTCATCGGCCCGCGCCGTTCCACCCGGACGAGGATCGTCTTGCCGGAATCGAGCGAGGTTACCTCGACATAGCTTGGCAGCGGCAGGGTGCGGTGCGAGGATGATACGCCCGCGCCCGCATCGGCGGCCACGCCGGCATAGCCCACTGCGTCATAGTTCATCACGTCGGCCGGGGTGTGGCTGACGCCTTCCACCGTATACGTCGGCCCCAGCACCATCGGGTAATCCCCGGCGGGACCGCTGGCGCGCGGCGGTGGCGGCAGATCGTTCGCGCCGCCCCCTCCGCCGCCACACGCGGCAAGCAGAATCAGGGCCATGAACGGCAGGCTTCGGTTAACGGGCAATCTCATCTGCTAATAACCCCACGGACAATGCGTAGTAGTTCGAGCAGTTGTATTGCAGGATAACCCTGTAATTCCCGGTTAACAGGAATGCGGAATTGCCGCGCCCGTCCGGTTCGATCAGCGTGGCCAGCGTATCGGCCCGCATCGGCCGCAGCGGGCGCACCCCCAGCGCCTGCCATTCCGCCACCGTTTTCCAGGCTGAATGACGCGCATGGACGCGCGGGCAACTGGGCGAATCCAGCCGGGTGGCAACCGGCGTGGCATCGAACCCGGCGGGCACCACCGCCTTCGCGCCCCAAGGCTCTCCCGTGCGCCAGCCGGAATCGCGGAAGTAGTTGGCGATGGAGGCCAGCGTATCGGCGCGGTCGTTCCAGATGTCGGCATCGCCATCCCCGTCGCCATCGCGGGCAAGGCGCAAGTAGACGCTGGGCAGGAACTGCGGATTGCCGAACGCCCCCGCCCAGCTGCCATAAAGCCGCTCGCGCGGGACGCCCCGGTCCACCATCTTGAGCAGCGCGATGAATTCGCTGGCGAACAGCTCGCGCCGCCGCCCTTCATAGGCCAGCGTGGCGAGCGAGCGGGCTAGATCGAAATCGCCCTTGTAGCGCCCGTAATTGGTCTCATGCCCCCAGATCGCCATGATGATCGGCGCGGGCACGCCATATTCGGCCTCGATCCCCGGCACGATGCCCGCCACGTTCTGCAGCATCGCCCGCCCGCCCGCGATCCGCGCGGCGTCAACGTGGGTGCGGATATAGGGCGCCAGCGCGGGCGGCGTGCCGGGAGTGGAGCCGGGCTGCGACCGGTCGAGCGCGATCACCCGCTGGTTGAGCGTCAACCCGCTGGTCATCCGCGCAATCGTCGCCTCGCTCACCCCCTCGCCCCGCGCGCGGGCGGCAAGCAGCTGGAGGTAGCCCTGAAACCCCGCCTCGTCATACGTCTGCGCCGCGACCGGCGCCGTTGGCGGCGAAAACACCAGCGCGGCCAGCCCCAGCGGCACCGCGAATTTCAGATTGCGCATCAGACCCATGCGCGATCTTTCGCACAGCATCGCAGGAATGGAAACGGCAAAGGGCGTGACATTCGCCCAAAGGCGCGCTAGCCGCGCCAGACCGGACAGGTGGCCGAGTGGTTTAAGGCAGCGGTCTTGAAAACCGCCGTGGGTGCAAGCTCACCGTGGGTTCGAATCCCACCCTGTCCGCCATATTGCAGTTATCGCTCACCCACCGGACATTGGACCAGCTTTTCCACCAGTCGGCGTAGTTCAACTGGCGCCGTATGTCCGGCAACCACTTCGTGATAGCCAATCCCGGCACGGCGCAGGGCTTCCTTTTTGACCGCGTCACGCGCCGCAGCCGTTCCCTGATGGTGTCCGGTGCCTTGATATTCAATCGCGTGGCGCGGCGTGCAAGAGCCATCCACCAGCAACAGGTCGACACGTTTCGAATTGATGCATCGGTAGGCGGCAGCGTCCTTGCTGCGCAATATTTCTCCCAGTGAAACCTGGGCCATCACCTGCCAATCCGGATTGCGGGCGATTACGTACTTGTCCAGTTCCTTGAAGACTCTTGTTTCGCTTTTATTCAACAATGGCTGAATCGCGAAATCCGCCCCCATCACAATCCGCAGTTGATCGGCCGCATCGGGTTGATCGGGTTTCAGGTAGGTTTCCGGCCTTGCCCACTTCTGCGGTGGCGGAGCATTCTTCCGAAACTTTGCGGGGCCCGCGCCTTTGCGTTGCCGCCATCTCTGCCAGCGCAGCTTGTTGGCGATGCGTTCAACCAGCATCCCTGAAATGGCTCCAACTGCCAGCAGCAGGATCAGCAAATGCGGTTTGGCGATGAGGGCGATGATTTCTGGTGGCATGAAGTTAAGTTCATCAAAACAGCAACATGCCGCCATCTCGTAGAACTACGAGTGCCGCGCCGGTTGGCAGCCGTTCGGCTAAGGACTAGCGTTGCAGCCGCGATGCGCTAGCCGTCGATATCACCCGATCTGGAAGAAGCCCCCATGACCCCGCAAGACCTCTATGCCGCGAAGCTGACCACGCCCGATGCGGCGGTGGCGGGGATCGCGTCGGGGATGAACGTCGCCATGGGCATGGCCGTGGCCGAGCCCCCTGCCCTGCTCGGCGCGCTGGCGCGGCGGGTGGAGGCGGCGGGGATTGGCGATCTGAAGCTGTGGTATTTCCATTCGCTGGAGGCGGCGGGCAAGACCGTGCTGCGGCGGGAATTGCTGGACCGGGTCACCCCGCGCTGCATGTTCCTGAGCGGGATCGAACGCGCGCTGATCAAGGGCGATCCGGGGCGGAGCGGCTATGGGCCGATCGATTTCGTGCCGGTGGCGTTCAGCGCCTCGCCCCGCGTGCTGGCGGAGCAGGCGGACCTTGACGTGTGCATCACCACCGTTTCACCAATGGACCGGCACGGCTGGTTCACGTTCGGAACCAGCAACGATTACACCTCCACCGCGGCGCGCAGCGCGCGGCGGTTGATCGTGGAAGTGAACCCGGCGATGCCGCGCGTGTTCGGGGAATCGCTGCTGCACGTCTCCGAAGTGGATGCCATCGTCGAGCATCATCAGGCGCTGCCGGAAATCTCCACCGGCCAGCCGAGCGCCGAGGAGGAGGCGATTGCCGCGATCATCGCCGGCATGATCGATGATCGCGCCTGCCTGCAGATGGGCATCGGCACGCTGCCCGCCGCTGTCTGCAGCCGGCTGGAGGACCGCCGGGACCTGGGCATCCATACCGAGCTGCTGACCCCGGCGCTGGTCCGGCTGATCCGCTGCGGCGCGGTGACCAACCAGGCCAAGACGACCTATCGCGGGCGCAGCGTGTTCACGTTCGCGATGGGCGATGCGCCGTTCTATGACTTCATCGATGACAACCCGGCGTTCCATTCGCTGCCGGTCCACCTGGTCAACGATCCGCGCCACATCGCCAAGAACGACCATGTCGTTTCGGTCAACGGGACGCTCCAGATCGATCTGGGCGGAGCCTGCAATTCGGAGCACTTGCTGGGGCGGCAGTATAGCGGATCGGGCGGCCAGCTGGATTTCGTGCGTGGAGCCACCGCATCGCGCGGGGGCAAGTCAATCATCGCCTGCCAGTCCACCGCGAGCGGCGGCACGGTATCGCGGATCGTGCCGACGCTGGACGGCCCGGTGACGACCCCGCGTAACGATACCCACATCGTGGTGACGGAATACGGCTGGGCCGACCTGCGCGGCAAATCAGTGCACCAGCGCGCCGACGCGCTGATCGCGCTGGCGCACCCGAAGTTCCGCGACGAGCTGGCCAACGGCTTGCGCTGACCGCTCGCCGGGGTGGCCGGTCAGGGCGCCTTCGCGCCTTCCGCCGGGGTGTTGGTCATCGGCGTTTCGGGCAGATTGACGTCGACCTTCGGTCCGGTGGGTTCCACGGCGAGATCGGTTTGCGCTGCTTCCGGGGCAGTCATCGCGTCGTCCGCAGACTTGCCGGTTTCTGCCGGGTCGCTGCACGCGGCCAGGGCCAGCGCGCCGAGCGGAGCGGCCAGGAACAGTCGAATACGCATCACGGTTCTCCTCTGATTGCCTCTACGGCCAAGGCTAAGGCCATGACGGTGGATAGGCAATCGGGATCAGCCGGTTGCGGCTCAGCGGCGGCCCAGCCCCAGGAAGCCCAGCGTATCGGTATCCAGCTTCATCCGCAGGGTCGCGAACAGGCCCTTGTCGGTGCTGCGCGCGGCGGAGAAGTCGCGGTCGCGGAAGCCGGAGATGTTGTAGCCCACGGTCAGCAACACGTCCCTGGTCGGGCTGATCCCGATCTGCGGGCCGAAGGCGAAGCTGGTGGTGTGGTCTGACAGGTTGCGGCGAACGGTGGCCTGCCCGCCGATTTCAACGTGCTCGCCCAGCCCAAGGCGCGCGTCGATCCCGCCGATCAGGGTCGTGCCCGCCAGGTCAAAGCCCTGATAGCGGTCAAAGTTGTGGCGCACGGCGGCGAACAGGCCGAGCTCATGGCGAGCGACGCGCTGGCCATCGACGGTGCCCTTGGGCGACCAGTTGGCCGAAAGCGCACCGATCACGCGGCGGGATTTCGCATCGCCATTCACCGTCAGTGCGCTGCGCCCGGCGGGGCCGGCCTCGCCCGCGACGGCGCCGGTCACGGCATCGCTGCGGAACTCGGCCTTGGCGAGGAACGCCAGGGCTGACTTGGCCGGGCGATAGGCGGCGGCGACGGCCCCGTCGAGGATCTCGCTGCTCATGCCGGTGGCGGTGCTGGCGCGGGTCCACATCACGCCCGAACCGACCATGCTGCCCTCGCCCAGCTGGCGGATCGTGCCGAACGTCACGCCCTTGCGGTCGGCCAGCTGGCCATCGCGCCATTCGCCGCGCAGGGTGCTGGTCCAGCGATCCTTGCGCCACGAACCGCCCAGCGTGATCGCGGTGAAGTCTTCCGCCACGGTGCCGGTTTCGCCCAGCGCGCCGCCGCTGCTGGCGGGTTGTGCGGGGTTGACCAGACGGGCCGCGTCAATGCCGCCCAGGGTCTTGCTGCTTTCCAGCGTGGCATCGATGGTCAGGGTCTTCGTCACCTCAAGCGACTGCGCGAGGCCGAAGGCGGCGAAGCTGCGCTTGCCATATTCGGTGATTGCCTGCTGGCCGACGCTGGAGAGCACCCGCGCGCCGTGCCAGGGCATCAGTTCGAACCCGACGCGCGCGGTGCGGGCATCGAGATCCGCGCCCTTGGCGATTTCATAGCTGCCGACCAGCTTGACCGCGCTGGTCAGCGCCAGACGGGCGGTCAGGCGGTGACGTTCCGGCAGGTCGATCGATTCCGCGTTGTCGAGCGCGATGCTGGTCGATCCGGTGACTTCCAGCTTGTTGTTCAGCAAGCGCTGGGTCACGCCGCCTTCCAGCACGGTGGAACTGGCGGTGGTGCCATCGGCAAGCCGATCGCGCATCATCGCCACGCCCAGCCGCGCGTCGGTGCGCTTGGAGCGATAGAGCGTGCCGAGCTGCACCGCGGTGCGGCTGGCGGCGTCGGTCAGGCTGTCGTCGTGCCAGCTGCTGGTGGTGAGCGCGAGTGCCTCATTGACCTGATAGCGGGCATCGACGCCGATCTTGCGGCGGCCGCGTTCCGCGCCGCTCATCTGGCCGACGCCGAAATCGGCCGCGGCGGAGCGGGCATAGGCGATCACGTCCAGCTTGCCGTCATGGTGCTCGGCCTCGACCAGCCAGGCGCTGGCGTTGCCGCCATTGGCAAAGCTCATCCCCGCTTCGGCGCGCAGTTCGGTGTTTTCGCCGAGACGCAGCCGCGCATCCACTGCGCCCAGGTTGGTGCGCACGGTGTTGCCCGCGCTGGCGCCGGTATCGGTAATCGCGCTGGCGCCGATCCGCAGCTTGCCGTTGGCGCTGGTATAGTCGGCGCGCAGGCCCGCGTTGATCTCTCCCCCACGCACCGTTTCGTCGAGTTCGTAGTCGATGACGATGATCTGCGGGTTGAGCGCTTCATCGCGGCTCATCACCGGTTCCTTGAAGGTGATGGTCCCGGCCAGCAGGTCGAGGTCATAGTCGATGAAGCGCGACAGGGTGCGGCGGCTGACCAGCACTTCGGAGCGGAACCGATCGCGCACTTCGATGCTGACCTGTTCGCTGTTGGCAATGATCGCGCGGCTGGAGAGGCGATAGGGGCCACTGATCCCGCCGCCCTGGATCTCGTCCCGGCGATGGGTCGAGGCGATCTTCGCGGCAAAGCCCTGCGCGTGGAAGCCGCCCAGGTTGGCTTCGGCCTTGAACCCGGTCGCGGCGCGCTGATAGCGGGCCAGCTGGGTCTGGTCGAAGCCGGTGTCGAAATCGCCATAGAGCGCATAGAACGCGGCGCTTTCGATGCGGACGTAAAGCTTTTCGCGGCTGGCGGCATCGAACCGGCGGTCCGATCCATCGGCGAACACGGTGTAATAGGCCTTGGGATCGATTGCGCCCAGCAGGCGCTGGTCGTCGCGCTGCTTGGCGCTGTCATAGGCAGCGGTCAGCAGGAAGCGGCCCAGCACGCGGCCCTTGGTATAGAACGCGACGCGCGCGTTCTGGCCCAGGTCGCTGTCGAACCGGCCGGTGCGCTGCATGTTGTCCGCCACGGTGCGCGCGCCGACCGAACCTTCGGCCAGGCCGACCAGCGTCCAGGGCTGTTCGCCCGGCACGACCCACGCGTCCAGCTGCTGGCGGCGGCGCTGGGTATCGTCGGTGAAGGTGAAGTCGAGGTGCAGCTTGCCGCTGACCATTGTGGGAGCCAGTTCAACCAGCGCGATGCCGTTGTCACCCTTCACCACCCAGCGCGGCGCGGCCCGGCCCTGCCCCGACAGCGCGCGCGCCTGCATCAGGTCCAGCGCCTCGGCGCTTTCATAGGGCGCGCTCAGCTTGAACTCGCCGGAAATGCCATCGTGCACCGGGCGGCCATTGCGGTCGAGAATGCGCAGCGCCAGCACCGGGCGGCTGGTGCCGTCGGCGATCAGGCGCGACTGCGCGGGCAGCCATTCCACGCGCGCGGGCTTGGCAGCGTAATGCACCGGGCGGTGCAGTTCGGTGGCAACCGATCCATCGGCATTGATCACGCGGGCGGTCAGGCGGGTAACGTCGCCTTCCAGCGGGATCGAGCGCCAGACGCTGACCGCAAAGCCGCGCGGCGACTTCTTGAGGCCATCGAACGCCACCTTGTCGACCGGCTGGCCATCGACCAGCAGTTCCACCGTCTGGTTGGCGCGGTGGCGCACCACCACGCGCACGGCCGGCGCGCGCGGGTTGTGGTCAAGCGCGGGGAACAGGAACTCGGTCGGGCCATCGCCCAGCGCCATCCAGTCGGTATCGCCACCCGCAGCCGCGCGATCTTCTGCCGCAGCGGCCTTTTCGTCCTGTTTTTTCGTTTCGTCAGAGCGCTTTGCTGCCAGCTTATAAGGCAATGTGGCGGAAAAATCGGCCACGACCAGGCTGCCGCCCTGCCCGATCACGAAGCGCGAGCTGGCGCTGCCCGCGCTGCGGGTGGAGCGGGCGCAATCGACGAACTCGCCGCCCTTGGGCAGAGTGTTGCTGAGCGCCTGCACGACATGGGTGCCGGGCGTCAGGGCGTCGAAGTGATAGCGGCCATCGGCATCGGTCACCGCGAAGCTGCCGTCTTCCAGCACCAGCCGGACACCGGGGATGCCGACCGGCTCGGCGCTGGCATCGCAGCCGCCATCGGTGATCCGCCCGATCAGCGTCATCCGCGCGGCCAGGTTGTCCTGTCCGATCCGCAGCATCGCGCTGGCGACCGAGCTGCGCCCCAGCGCATCGCTGGCGACCGCGCGGTTCAGCGCCTGGCCCGCCGGGGCATCGGCGCGCACGGTCATGGCATAGGTAACGGTCCGCACCGCGCCGGGGGCAACGTCGCCCAGCGCGACGGTCAACACGCGGCCATCGGCGCTGACCCGGACCGCGCCCGGCGCAGCAGCGCCGTCAAGGCGCACCGTGTCGGCCCGCAGGCGCAGCAGCGCGGACGGCGTATCGACCAGCGTGACGGCCCGCTTGGTGCGGATATCAGGGTTGCGGGCGGTGACGGTGTAGAACACGACATCGCCCGGCAGCGCCAGCGGGCGCGAGACGGACTTGGTCAGCGCGACCGAGACCGGCGGCGCATCGACCGGAATGTCGACCCGCACCGGGGTCGGGCTCGTCAGCGCGAAGGCGCGGCCCCACGAAGCATCGGACAGTTCCAGCGGACCGCCATCGGGGCGGCGCAGGCCGGCCAGCTGCGGCAGCGTCGTGGCGGACGGCGCGCTGTAGGGTGCGGGCGGCGCGACGACCAGGCGGTACTGGCCCAGCGGCGCCAGCGGAAAACGGTATTCGCCCGGCAGCATCGGCCAGACATTGCCCGCGCCGTCCGTGATCGGCTGGCCGGAAATGACGCTCGACGGCCAGGGGGTCACCCCGTCATCCGCGAACACGCGAGCCGGGGCGCCGGTGGCGGCATCGACCAGCGAGACGCGCGCGCCGTCAACCGGGCGGCCGTCTTCGCTATCGAACACCAGGCCCAACGGATCGGCCAGCACTTCGACCTGCGCGGTGGCCAGCACATTAGTGTTGCCGGTCTTCACGCATTCGATGGAAATCGTATCGCCGGGCGAAACGCTCAAGCGGCAATCGCCCTGCACCGGGCTGGGCGGGATCGCGGCCGTCGGGATCGCGCCAATGAACACACCGCTGTTGGACGCGGTTTCGAACACCTGCAGCTGTTCACGGTCGCCCGATGCGGTCGTCAGGGTCGCGGTGACGCTGTCGATGGCATTGGGGTTGGTGTTGGCAGCAGGTGCGACCAGGCGGAAGAACAGCGTGGTGCCGATCTTCAGCGTGGTCGATTGTTCAAGCGAGGCGACGACAGTGTTGCCGTCCAGTCCGCCGGGGACGGTCACGGTGGCACCGCCGCAGCGCGAGGGGTTGAAGGCCAGTTGCTGGCCGCCATTGCCCTTGGGCACGAACGTGTCGATCGTCCCGCCGCCGACGGGGGCCAGTTCGATCGCCACCGGATTGGAACGGACCGAGAAATCGCGGCCCTGCTCGGACCAGCTCGCCCCGGCAATGTTGGTAATGGTCTGCGCCCGCACCTGCGATGCAGGCGCGATCAGCAGCATGACCGCCAGCAGCAGGGCGGCGATGACAGAGCTGATGGATTTGGGTGCGACCATGGTTTTGTCTGTAAATGGCGGAGCAGCCGGCTGTGCCGTCCTGCTCCGCCACTTTCGTCAGTTGATCGTTGCGCGGAAGCGCAGCGTCTTGGTTTCACCGCCGGCCACGCTGGAAAGCGTGCCGCTGACAGTGTTGGAAGCGAACGAGCCGCCGGCACTGCCGTCCTCGTTGCAAGCGCCGCCCGTCACCGATCCGTTCAGATAGGTGCTGCTGGTGATGTAGGTCACCTCACCCGGCAACGGGTCAGAGATGGCCACGTCGGTCGCGGTCTGGCTGCCGCCCGCATTGGCGACGATGATGCAGTATTCGATGACTGCACCCGGGATCGCCTTGGGGTTGGTGGTCAGGTTCACCGGGTCGCTGATCAGGCGGCTGGTCTTGGTGATGGTGAGCGAGGCGGTGTAGACGGTGAAGTCGTCCTTGGCCGAATGCTTGCCATCGTTGGCCGCGTCGGTTGCCCCCGCCACATCGGCAAAGACAGTGTCCATGCCCGAGGTGTTGGCGCCCGATGTCTGGGCCAGCACGGCATCCAGCGAACCGACCGTCCCGCTCGACGCCGTGGCGCTGCCATGCGCGGTCGCGGTCAGGGTCAGGGCCGAGAACGCGCCGTTGGTCAGGCTGAGCGGAATGTCGGCCAGCACGAACACCGTCTTGCTGGCATCCGGCGCCAGCTCGTCCAGGTAGGTCACCTGCTGGTCGGTGCCGGCATCGTAGACGCCGTTGTTGTTGGTATCGACATAGATCGCGACGTTGCTCGTGTCGAAGCTGTCGGTGCCGGTGTGGGCGCCCGATCCGCCGGTCGCCACCTGGGCCACCGCCAGCGCGAAATCGAGCGTGGCGTTGGACTGGTTGGTCACCTGGAACGTCGTCACCGCGGCTTCCTGGCCGGGCGAAACGGTCGTCGTGGTCATGTCGCCGCTTTCGGCGACGACGAACGCGACCTTGCGGTCAACCGTGAAGGTATCGCTCGCACCGGTCGAGGTCTGGCTGATCCCGCCGACCTGATAGTTGACGGTCACGGTATTGGTAATGGAAGATCCTGCCAGCGTACCCGACGCCAGCGCAGGACTCGCGCCGAGGGCAACAAGGGCGATCGCCCCGGCTCCTCCCAGCAGTCTCACTGACTTATTCATTGCATGGTCCCCATAGTTCAGTTTCGGCCCCGATCCCTTCCGCCCTGGGGCCGCGGCGGTTCAACCGCTGGTCAGCGGACGATAGCGTTGTAGGTGAGCGTCCCGGTCGTGCCGGGGTTCAGCACCGGCAGCGTCCAGCGGACGTGCGTGACATCGGAATGGAGCGCGGCACGCTGGCCGCCCTTGCCATCGGCGACCTGGAGCGCGCCGAGCTTGCCCCAGGTCTTGCCGCCGTCGACCGACACGTCGAACGTGGCCGCGCCGTCCGGAGCGAGCATCACGCCCGCCGGGATCGGATTGGTCACGACGAAGTTGTCGACCTTGTCCGTGCTGGTGTTGCGATACTGCGTGGAGAAGGTCAGCCGGTCGCCCGGCACGACGACCTGCGGCTTGATCCAGCTGCGGGTTTCCTTGCCGTTCTCGACCACGACTTTCTCGACCTTCACGTCGCCGATCAGTTCGACCGGCTGCGGGTTGGCCACGGCCAGGGCCGGGGTGGTCAGGGCGCAAGCCGCGAATGCGGTCATGCCGATGAACGAAGCGATCCAGTTGGCCTTCATGGCGATGCTCCTCAGTTGATCTTGACGTCGAACTTGACGGTCTTGGTGGTCCCACCGGCAACGGTGCCCAGATCCACGTCGATGCCGCTGGCACCGGCCACGCCGGCGTCCGCATCGGCCGCGTCGGTCAGGCTTGCGCCGTCGAGTTTCAGGCTGCTGACCTGGTAGGTCGTGCCGGCCGGGATGATATCGGTCACGTGCAGGCCCTCGGCCTGGCCGGTGCCGCTCACCGTGGCGACGAGGGTATAAGTGATGACCGCGCCCGGAACCGGCTGCGAACCACCGAACGGGTCTACGATCGAAGCCGACTTGGCCAGCGCGACTGTCGCCAGGCTGGCGATCATCTGGTCGGTGGCGTTGTCGCTCGCGCCGGACGCGCCAACCACGGCGTCGCCGCCGCCCTCGCCCTGCCCGGTGAACACGGTGCCGGGCGTGCCGGTGCCGGTTACCGCGTCGGCGGTCAGGCGGACCTGGCTGCTCTGGCCATCGGTGGCCCCGGCGGGCAGCGTGACGATCACGAACACCTTCAGCGAGGCATCGGCCGCCAGGCTCGACGTCGCGCCACCATTGGTGATCACGGTATCGACGCCCGCATCGTACGTGCCGTTGCCGTTGCTGTCATAGGCGATGGTCTGGACCACCGCGTCAAACCCGTTGCCCGCCACGGCCGGATCGACCGTCACGTTGAAGGCCTCACCACCGTTGCCGGTGTTGGTGATCGAGTATTCCAGCACCACGCTGGTCGATCCCGCCGTGACGGGCGTGGTCGTCAGCCCGGCGACGGCGACGTCAAGCAGCTCGTCCACCTTGACGGTGACGGTGTTCGACGAAACCGACCCGCTGGCGGTGCCGGACGAGTACGTCGCCGAAGCGGTATTTTCGATCAAAGTGCCCGCCAGCACCCCGGCGGCCTGCGCGGCCTGGGGAACGATGGCAAACGTAAACCCGGCGGTAACCGCAGAGGTTAGGCGAAGAATGGTGATGTGACCCTGTTTCATGCTGTTTCCCATAGGGTTAAGTGGTTAACGAACCCCCAATTCCACCTTGAAATCATTCAAAGAACGGTGGTTTCGGAAGAAATTAAAGGAAGGGCGTCAGGCGCCGGCGGATTTGCTCGCTCGGCCATATCCAGAACTTTGCATCGGCTTGCTCGAATCAATACGAGAATGATGATCTAAATATCAGAAATATATTACTGAATGGTGGTTCTGAACTTGATCGCGAAGCTGGCTCCACCGGTCAGCGTGGCGGCTGCAGCGCCAATCGTGGTGCCGCTGATTCCGGCTCCGAAGGGATCGCCCTCATCGGCACCGGTCGCGTCATCGTCCTCGGCGGTGGTCGCGGCCGCGCAGCTGGGGCCTGACGTCAGGCTGCCGGGCACATATGTGACATGGGGCGGCAGCGGATCGGTTGCCGTCACGTTGGTCAGCGTCGCCGTGCCGGTGTTGCTGACTAGGATGCAGTATTCCATGACGCCACCGGGGATCGCCTTGGGCGCGCTGGCCAGGTTGACCGGATCGCTGATCACGGCGCTGACCTTGGTCACGCTGATGCTGGCGCTGGGGCGGCACAGGGTGATGTCGTGGATCTCGATCCCCTGCTGGCCCGGATCGCCGGGTGCCAGCGCATGGTCGCCATATTCCAGCACGATCGTGTCGATCGGCGCGGCGAACGTAACGACCACATTGCCGTTGGCCTGGGTGTCCGTCGACAGCGCATCGCCATAGGCGGAATTGCCGATCACATAGTTGGCAATGCCGTTGGTCAGCGTCGGCAACACCGTCGCGCCGTTCAGGCGGCCGGTGACGGTTACCTTGTCCGCAAACTGGTTGGCGGCAAAGTCGACGTCGAAAATGGTGAACTGCGCGCCTTCCGCAACGTTGCCCAGCGCGATGGTGGAGGTAACCACCGTGTTCCGGCTGGGCAGATCGACCAGCTGGATCAGTGCCATCTGCGGCACGGCCAGCCCGCCGGTGATCGCGTTGGTCAGCGCCGGGGACTGCCCGCCGTACGTGGCGTTGTTGAGGAACAGGCCGGGGTTGACGATCGTGAAGCCGATCGAGCCGAACCCGGCTAGGCTGTAGCTGCCCGTGGTGTTCCCGGCCGCCCAGCTCTGGCTGTCCCAGTCGAACAGGCTCGACCCGTTCGGGCAGATCAGCATCGGCGGCGTACCGGCGGTGCGGGTGCCCGGCACGGCCAGCGTGACGGAGGCATCGTCGTCCTCAGTGGTGGAGCCGTTGCCGGGCGTCGAATCGAAATCGACCACCGACGATGCGCTGACCTCGGCGTCGAAGGCGATGCTGGTGCCCGCCCCGACATTGACCGTTGCGACGATGCTCAGCGAGCGGCTCTGCCCCGCCGTCAGCGAACCCACCGACCACAGCCCGGTCGCGCTGTTGTAGGTGCCCGTTCCGCTGTGGCTGACATAGGTCAGGCCCGGCGGCAGCAGGCCCGCAACCGTCACGCCGCTGGCCGCGGTGGGCGATGCCGCCGCGTTGGTGACCGTCAGGGTAAACGTCACGTTCGATCCGGCCGAGGGCGCGGTATTGCTGGCGGTCATGCCCAGCGACAGGTCGGCATAGCTGGCCGGCGGCTGCGTCAGGTAGAGATCGGCCTGGTAGAAGGTGCCCGAATCGCCCGAATACTGGTCGCAGATTTCCAGCGTCCAGGTGCCCGATGCGTTCTGCCCGTCGAACGCGTTGAGGGCATTGAGCGGGCGGAAGGTTGCGGCATAGGGCGGGACGCTGGTGGTGGCGGTGGCGGTGGCATTGGCGGTGTAAGTGGGAATGCCGGCGCTCGCCTCGTCGTCGAACAGCGCGTTGAAGTTCTGCGCGGCCCCGGCGGTGGCGCTGTCGGTGAGCTGGATGCGCGTACCTGCTGGTGAGCGCAGAAACATCGCCAGGTCCCCGCGATAGGTGTGCGCCACCAGCACGCCGACATTGACGTCGGCGACGGTGAAGCTCGTCCCCACCGAAAAGGTGCGCTTGAACGTGTTGGTGCACGGGGTTGCCGAACTGTTGATCCCGCCCGCCGCGCTGTCGGTGGTGTTGGTGTAGCGGGTTACGGTCTGCGCCCCGGCGACCGATCCGAAGGACAGGACGGCCAGCGCGATCGCCAGCAGCCGGAACAGCGCCGTGCATGCGCGGATCACCGCGTGCGGATTCTGGAAGAGTTGCGACCTCATGTCGCGGTTAACTGGACGATAAGGGTAAATACGGTGTTAAACAGACCCGAAAATCAGCAGTTCGGGCGGCATGACGTCACCGCCAAGCTGCTGAAGTCACATCGAAAGCGTCTTTTCCCCTCTGCCGCGCACGATCTTCGACAATCGTTAACCCCGCGTGCGCCAATGCTGGCTGCAACGAGAATCGCGCGACAGCGATTCCGCTTTGGGTCCGATCAATACCGGGAGTTTTCCTTGTCCAGCGTTTCAGCCGACAATAGCGGCGATCCGCCCCGCGCACGCGAAGAGCGCGCCGCCCTCACCCTGCTGTGCGAAGTGCGCCAGGGCACCAGGCCGTGGCGGATGGTGCGGCTTGACGACCTGTCTCCGCAAGGCTTCCGGATCGCGTGGTTTCCCAACGTCACGACCGAGTTGCCGCTGCGCATCCGCATTCCGGGGATGCAGCTGCTCTCAGCCGAGATCCGCTGGCAGTCGAACGCCGCGATCGGCTGCGCGTTTGCGGAACCGCTGCACGTCGCGGTGTTCGATCATCTGGTCAGGAAGGCCAATCCCACCTTCTAGGCGGGACTGGCCGTCACCATTCTAGAAGTGCAGCGCCCGGCCATAGGCTGACAGCACGCTTTCGTGCATCATTTCCGACAGGGTGGGATGCGGGAACACCGTGGCCATCAGCTCGGCCTCGGTCGTTTCCAGCGTCTTGCCCACGACATAGCCCTGGATGAGTTCCGTCACTTCCGCGCCGATCATGTGCGCGCCCAGCAGCTCGCCAGTGGCGGCATCGAACACCGTCTTCACGAAGCCTTCGGGCTCGCCCAGGGCAATCGCCTTGCCATTGCCGATGAACGGGAAATTGCCGACCTTGACGGTGTAGCCCGCTTCCTTGGCCTTCGCCTCGGTCAGGCCGACACTGGCGATCTGCGGGTGGCAATACGTGCAGCCCGGAATGTTGCGGCGATCCATGGCGTGCGGGTGGACATCCTTGTTGCCCAGTGCCTGCGCGATGGCTTCGGCAGCGATCCCCCCTTCGTGGCTGGCCTTGTGCGCCAGCCACGGCCCCGGCGTGACATCACCGATGGCCCAAACGCCCGGAACGTTGGTGCGGCCCATGGCGTCAATCGCGATAATCCCGCGCTCCGCCTTGATGCCGAGCTGCTCCAGCCCGATGTTCTCGGTGTTCGGAACGATCCCGACCGCGACGATCACGTGGCTGAAATCGGCGCTGGTGACCTTGCCGCCCTTGTCCTTCAGCCTGGCCTTCACGCCGGTGGCCGTCACGTCCAGCGCCTCGACCCCGGCCCCAGTCATGATCGTCATGCCCTGCTTGACCAGTGCCTTTTCAAGGAAGCTCGAAACGTCCGCATCTTCCACCGGAACGATCCGGTCCATCATCTCAACGACGGTAACTTCGGCTCCCATGTCATTGTAGAAGCTGGCAAATTCGATCCCGATCGCACCCGATCCGATCACCAGCAACTTGCTCGGCAATTCGGACGGCGTCATCGCGTGGCGATAGGTCCATACGCGCTTGCCATCGGCCTTGGCGAACGGCAGATCGCGCGCCCGCGCGCCGGTGGCGATGATCACGTGCTTCGCCGTCAGCGTTTCCGTGCCTTTCGCGCCGGTCACTTCCAGCTTGCCGGGCGCGGTCAGCCGCCCCTCACCCATATGGACGGCGATCTTGTTCTTCTTCATCAGGTGCGTGACGCCCTGGTTGAGCTGCTTGGCCACCCCGCGCGAGCGGGCGACCACTGCGCTGAGGTCCGCGCTGATCCCGGTTGCCGCCAGGCCATAGTCCTTGGCGTGCTTCATCTGGTGGAACACTTCGGCCGAACGCAGCAGCGCCTTGGTCGGGATGCAGCCCCAGTTGAGGCAGATCCCGCCCAGGTTCTCGCGTTCGACAATCGCGGTCTTCAGGCCCAGCTGCGCACAGCGGATCGCCGAGACATACCCGCCAGGACCCGAACCCAGCACCACGACATCGTATTGTTCAGCCATACCTACTCCGATTGCGTGACCGCACGCGGGCGATCATCTTCGCCCAGCAGCACGAACTTGAATTGACCGCGCGCCACATCGACCGTGGCCTCGCCATTGCGTTCCCGGCCGACCCCGCGCGCGGCGATCGTCAGCGAAGTGGTCCCGGTGGCGACGATTTCGGCATAGACCGACAACTCGTCGCCCACCGCCATCACGCCGGGGAAAGTGAAATCCGTGGCATGGACCACCACGGCCTTGCCCTGCCCGCGCCGCGAGGCCAGCGACCCCGCGCCCAGCGCCAGCTGGCTCATCAGCCAGCCGCCGAACACGCCCCCGTAGGGGTTGAGGTCGGTCGGCATGGCCGTTACGCGGATGACCAGTTCCTCGGCCACCGGCGGATCAGGCGACCAGCGCGAGCGGCTGCTCGACCAGGGTCTTGAACGCCTGCATCAGCTGCGCCCCGTCCGCCCCGTCGATTGCGCGGTGATCGAAGCTGCCGGTGACCGACATCACCGTGGCCACCGCCAGCGCGCCATCGACCACGTAAGGCCGCTGCTCGCCCGCACCGACCGCCAGGATCATCGCCTGCGGCGGGTTGATGACAGCGTCGAACTGCTTGATCCCGAACATCCCCAGATTGGACAGGCTGGCCGTGCCGCCCTGATATTCGTGCGGCATCAGCTTGCCTTCGCGGGCCTTGTCGGCCAGCACCTTCATTTCCTTCGAAATCTGCGAGACGGTCTTGGCCCCGGCATCGACGATGATCGGCGTGATCAGGCCCGACGGCGCAGCCACCGCGACCGAGATGTCGCTGCGGCTGAACTTGCGCAGTTCGTCGCCGGCAAAGCTGACATTGCACTTCGGAACGACTTCAAGTGCTTTTGCCAAGGCCTTGATAAGTAGGTCATTTACCGAAAGCTTCACACCCTGCACTTCCAGCGCCCTGTTCAACTCGCCGCGCAGCTTCAGCAGCGCGTCGAGCCGCACGTCGACGGTCAGGTAGATGTGCGGGATGGTCTGCTTGGCTTCGGTCAGACGGCGCGCGATGGTCTTGCGCACGTTGTTGAGCTTTTCCGCCTCGAACGGAATGCCGAAGTCCGGGGTCGGGGCGGCCGCAGCCGGCGCAGTGCTGGCAGGTGTGGCAGTCGCCGGTGCGGGCGCTGCACCGGGCGTGGCGGCTTCGACGTCGGCCTTGACGATCCGTCCGCCGGGGCCGCTGCCCTTCATGCCCGCCAGGTCAACGCCCTTGGTGGCGGCAATCCGCTTGGCCAGCGGCGAAGCGACCACGCGGTCCCCGCTCGCCTTGACGGGCGCGGCAACCGGAGCGGCTGCCGGCGCAGGCGCGGCGGCAACCACCGGCGCCGGCGCCGATGCCGCAGCAGCGGGCTTGGCGGCGGGCGCGGGGCTGGCACCTTCGCCATCCCCGGCCAGCGTGGCAATCACGGTGCCGACTTTCACGCCCTCGGTCCCTTCGGCCACCGCGATGGAGGCGATCACGCCCTCGTCCACGGCTTCGAATTCCATCGTCGCCTTGTCCGTCTCGATCTCGGCCATGATGTCACCGGACGACACCTTGTCACCCACCTTGACCAGCCATTTGGCCAGGGTGCCTTCTTCCATGGTCGGCGACAGCGCGGGCATCTTGATTTCGATCGGCATGGATTTTCGTTCCGGTCCTCTTGAGGGGGCGCGTTTGACGCTACGTCTCTGGCCAAAATGGTCGCTCAGGGCAAGGTGCTTGCGCCGAATACGTTTGTATCGGATATGTCAATCCCAAGGGGAGGCTGAATGCGCGTCTATCTGGTCATCATGGATGAAACCGACGAGGCGAGCGTGGCCTTGCGCTTTGCCGCGCGCCGGGCCGCTCGCACGGGCGGAACGGTGCATCTCCTCGCGCTCATCCCGCGCCAGCCGTTCGTTGCATTCAGCGGCGTGCAGGCCACCATCGAGGAAGAAGCCCGCGCCCGCGCGGAAGCGCTGGTGACTTCGGCCGCCGGGAGCCTGATGGGCGATGCGCCCAATCCGCCCGCGATTGCGGTGCGGCAGGGAGACGGCGTGCAGGTGATCCGCGAATACCTGACCGAGCACCCAGAAGTCTCCGCACTCGTGCTGGGCGCGGCGGCCAGTGGCGGCCCCGGCCCGCTGGTGCAGCATTTTACCGGCACGGCCGGACAGCTGCCCTGCCCGCTCTACATAATTCCCGGCAACATCGGCGAGGCCGACCTCGAACGACTCTGCTGAGCCTAGAGCACTTTCCGACCAATCCGGGTCCCCGTGATTGCGTCAGGAAGGTTTTCGGCAAGAAGCGTTGCGCCGGGCCAAAATCGGCACCGTCCCGGTAACCCGGATTGGTCCGAAAGTGCTCTAGCGCCGCTTGCCCTGATGGCGGATATTGCCCGGCCGTCCGCGCTTTCCGACCAGATGCTTGCCGCGCGGCTTGAGCGGTAACGGGCTGCGACCGCGCGGTTCGATGGCGTGGCTGTCCTCCGGCTCGAACTTCAGCGCGCCGGTCAGCGGGTTGGCTTCCGCCAGCCGCAGCCGCAGGATATCGCCCATGGCATAGCGGGTGCCGCTGCTGTCACCGACCAGCACTTGCGCCTTCTCATCGTATGAGAACCGCTCGTCTCCCAGGGTGGAGATCGGCACGAGGCCATCCCCGCCCAGCCCGATGATCGTGGCGAACAGCCCGAATTTCTGGACGCCCGACACGCGCGTGTCGAACACCTCGCCCACCCGGCTGGCCAGCCAGGCCGCGACGTAGCGGTCGATCGTCTCGCGCTCGGCCTCCATGGCGCGGCGTTCGGCGGCGCTGATCGCCTCGCTCACCCGGCCGAGATCCGCTCGGTCGCGGTCGGACAGGCCAGACGACGGCGGCAGATCGTCCCTGGGTGCGGGTTGCTCCAGATGCAACGCATCCACCAGCGCGCGGTGCACCAGCAAGTCGGCATAGCGGCGGATCGGCGAGGTGAAGTGCGCATAGCTGCCCAGCGCCAGCCCGAAATGGCCTGCATTGCGCGGCCCGTAATAGGCCTGGGTCTGGCTGCGCAGCACCGCCTCCATGATCAGCGCTTTTTCAGATTCGTCTGCAATATCCTTGATGAAGCGGTTGAAAATGCTTGGAGTTATGACCTGACCCAGCGCCAGCTTGCGGTCAAACGTGGCGAGATAGTCTTTCAGCGCGACCAGCTTTTCCCGGTTGGGGGTTTCGTGGATGCGATAGACCACCGGGGCGACCTTGCTTTCCAGCGCCTTCGCCGCCGCGACGTTGGCCGCGATCATGAAGTCTTCAACCACGCGGTGTGCGTCGAGCCGTTCGCGCAGGGCGATCTGGGTGATCTTGCCCTGCTCGTCCAGCACCACACGGCGTTCCGGCAGATCGAGGTCGAGCGGTTCCCGCGCTTTGCGCGCCTCCTCCAGCGCACGCCATGCGGCCCACAGGTGCGTCAGATTGTCCGCCGCCTCGCCCTCGTCGATCCGCCGCTGGGCTTCCTCATAGGCGATCACTTCGGAAATGCGGACAATCGCACGGGTGAAACGCCATGACGTCACTTTGCCCGTGGCATCAAAGGCGAGATGACAGGCCATCGCCGCCCGGTCTTCGCCCGCGCGCAGCGAGCAGACATCGGCGCTCAGCACTTCGGGCAGCATCGGCACCACCCGGTCCGGGAAATAGACCGAATTGCCGCGCTTGCGCGCTTCGCGGTCGAGCGCGCTGCCGGGGCGGACATAGAAGCTGACGTCGGCAATCGCGATCAATGCGCGGAAACCGCCCGCACCGTCCGGCTCGGCCCAGATCGCATCGTCATGGTCGCGCGCGTCGCTGGGATCGATCGCGACGATGGGCAAATGCCGCAAGTCCTCGCGCCGCTCCTCGCTGAGCGGCAGTTTCGCGGAAAGCTGGGCTTCCTCCAGCACCTCGCCGGAAAACACGTTGGGAATGCCGTGCTTGTGGATAGCGATCAGGCTGAACGCCTTGGGTGCCAGCGGATCGCCCAGGATCGCGGTGACTTTCACACCCGCGCGCGGGCTGCGCCCGGCAGGCTCTGCCAGCACGAGCTGCCCGGCTTCGGCCCCGCCGAGGTCGGCGATGGGCGCGGCATGGCGTTCGCGCTTGTCGACCGGGGCAAGCCAGCCCTTGCCGGTGCCATCGATCTCCACCACGCCCATGACCTGATCGGCCATCGCGGGCAGCACCTTGATCGGAAAGGCGATCCAGCCGGTGGCGGTTTCTTCGGTCCGGGCGAGCACGCGGTCGCCCTTCTTCACGGCGGCGCTGCCGCGCGGCTTCTGCCCGCGCACCCGTTCGATCAGGCGGACGCGCGGCGGCGGCGTGGCATCATCGGGCTGCCAGTTGTCGGGCACGGCAACGGCCTCGCCCTCGTCGATGTCGACCACGCGCAGCACCGTCACCTTGGGCACGCCGCCCATGCGGTGGAAGGCGGTGCGGTTGCCGTCGATCAGGCCTTCATCGGCCATGTCGCGCAGCAACGCCTTGAGCTGGATCTTCTCCTGCCCCTTCAACCCGAACGCCTTGGCAATCTCGCGCTTGCCGGCCGGTTCGGCGGAATTTGATATGAAATCAAGTACCTGCTGGCGAGATGGCAGACCTTGCGGGAGCTTTCCCTTGGGAGTGTTGGCGCCCTTTGAGGATTTGAAACTGGCCACCCGCTCAGCCCGCACGCGGCAGGAAGGCGCCGCCCGGAACGGCGGAAGAAACCGGGCTCTCAGTGCCGTCTGCGCCAATCGCGCTGACCCCGAACAGCCAGTCATCCCCGCGCACGCCATCCAGCTTCAGCGAGGTGGCGGCCGGATCGTCGATCCGCACCGGTTCGCCCCAGTCGCGCACATCGGTGCGGCGGCGCCACACGCGGTAGGCAACCGCACCGGCGGCAGGCTGCCACTTGACCGTGGTGAAAGTCTGCACGGCAGCTTCGGCCGAGGTCACGGGTGGCAGCGGCGCGCGCGCCAGGCGGTCCGCCACCGCGATGTTCAGGCGCGTGACGCGGGCGAGATAGGGAAAGTCCATCTCGTCGATAGTGTCGCCATAGACCGTGCCGTTCTCCGTCCGCAGATCCTGATGCTGGTGGTCGTAATCTTCGACTGCAACCGAGAAGCGGATCGCCGGAACGCCCGCTTCCTGGAACGGCAACTGGTCCCCGCCCCGGCCCATCCGGTCCGCGCGCCAGACCTGCCGGACATTCAGACCGGTCGGAACAGTGCTGGCCACATCATTGATATAGCGCGAAAGATTGCGGCTAGGGCTGTCGTTTTCACCGCCAAACCGGCGGGCCTGCGCGCGCAGGCGGTCATCGCCATCGGCGCGCGGGCCTTCGGAGAACACGCGCACGTTGCCATCGTCGATTAGTCCGTCCGACCCGCGCGAATTGCCGACGATGTCGTTGTTGAGCACGGCCTTGACCGTCCAGCCCTGTTCCTTGGCGTAATCCGCCAGCAGCCGTCCGCCAAGCAGGCCCTGCTCCTCGCCCGAAAGCGCGGCATAGACTACGGTGGTCGGGAACGTGCGCTGCGACAGCACGCGCGCGGCTTCCAAGACGAGCGTCGTGCCGGAGGCATCGTCGTTCGCACCGGGGGCATCGATGGTGGCGTTCATCACATCGGAGGCGCGGCTGTCGATATGCGCCTGGATGATCACGACCTCGCTGGGACGCTCGGTGCCGCGCTGGATCGCGACGACATTGACGAGGCGGGTCGGCACGGGGACGCGCTCGGCCGTGACCATGCGCTCAGGCAAGGCGATTTCGAGGCAATTGCCACAGGCCGTTGACGCCTTGCGAAATTCCGCTTCAGCCCAGCGCCGGGCGGCACCGATCCCGCGCTTGGGATCGTCCTGCACGGACATCGTGTGGCGGGTGCCGAACGACACGAGCCGCTCCACGTCGGCACGCAGCCGCGCTTCGGATACTTCCGGCGCAGCGGCAGCCAGCGGGCTGGCGAGCGAGAGCGCCAGCAGCGCGGCAAATTTAGTACGCACGGGCGACATAGATGCGCTCCACGGCGGGCTCCCCGGTGAACGGGCAGGTGCCGGAAACCGGCTCGGCGTTCATCGGCGTGTTGCGGATGGTCAGCTTCAAGGCCTTCAGCGTGGCGACCACGGCGTCGAGCGCGGCCCCGGTCGGGCGCGACCAGCCAAGCTCGACCCAGCCCGGATAGCGCTTGTCTTCGGCAAAGAATGCTTCCAGCCCGGCAAGGTCGGTCACCCCGCGATGGATCTGCGCATCGCGCCGCGCGGTCGCTTCGGCATGGAGCGAGGCCTGGACGGATTCCAGTTCACCCACGGCGGCGGCGAGGAACTCCTCGCGCGACTGGGCGACGAAGTTGACCTTGCCGTCCTCGCGCCACAGGCGGTCGCGTCGGACCACGGAAACCTGCCCGCCAGCGGCATCGCGCCCGCCGATTTCAAGGATCAGCGGCACGCCCTTCTTGACCCAGCCCCAGCGCTTTTGCGTGGCCTTGCCGGCGCGCTTGTCGAGCAGCACGCGGACCGGCTCGCCCAGCGCCCACTGGCTGGCAAGGGCTGCACGCAGTTCCTCGCAATAGGCCAGCAGGGCTTCGTCGCCGTCATCATCGCGCAGCATCGGCAGGATCACGATCTGCTGCGGCGCGATGCGCGGCGGCACGCGCAGGCCGTCATCGTCGCCGTGGGTCATGATGACGCCGCCGATCAGGCGGGTCGAGACGCCCCAGCTGGTGGTGTGGCACAGCTGCTGGCCGCCTTCGCGGTCCTGGTACTTGATGCCTGCCGCCTCGGCGAAACCGGTGCCGAGGTAGTGTGAGGTGCCAGCCTGCAACGCCTTGCCATCCTGCATCATCGCCTCGATCGAATAGGTCGCGACCGCGCCGGGGAAGCGTTCATTCTCAGGCTTTTCGCCCGCGATCACCGGCATCGCCAGATCGCTTTCGGCATGATCGCGGTACATTTCCAGCGCGCGCAGCGTTTCAGCCATGGCGTCGGCGCGGTCGGCGTGCGCGGTGTGGCCTTCCTGCCAGAGGAATTCGCTGGTGCGCAGGAACATCCGGGTGCGCATTTCCCAGCGCACGACGTTCGCCCACTGGTTGGTCAGCAGCGGCAGGTCGCGCCACGACTGGACCCACCGGCTCATCGCCTGGCCGATCACCGTTTCGGAGGTCGGGCGCACGATCAGCGGCTCTTCCAGCTTGGCCTCGGGATCGGGCACCAGCCCGCCCTTCCCGTCCTGGATCAGGCGGTGATGGGTGACGACGGCCATTTCCTTGGCAAAGCCGTCAACATGCTCGGCCTCCTTGGCGAAGTAGGACAGCGGGATGAACAGCGGGAAATAGCAGTTCTGCACGCCGGCCGCCTTGATCCGGGCGTCCATCAGGTGCTGGATGCGTTCCCAGATGCCATAGCCCCACGGCTTGATCACCATGCAGCCGCGAACGCCCGATTCCTCGGCCATTTCGGCTTCTGCGATGACTTCCTGATACCAGGCGGCGAAATCGGCTTCGCGGGTGACGGACAGGGCGTGGCGAATTTTGGCTTGAGTCATGTCCGCGCTGTTAGCGGGACATGACGCCGGGTTCAAACGCTATGGCGCAGGCCCGCGCTTACTTCCCCAGCTTGTCGAGCTGCTTTTGCATTTCCGCCATCTGCGCGCGCAGGGCGGCGATCTCGTCGTCCTGCTCCTTGTCGTGGCTGCTGGGCTTGTCATCGCCCAGTGCGGGCATAAAGGCCGTGGCGGCCGCCTTGAACATCGCGATGTTCTGCTGGGCCAGCTTGGCCAGCGGGTTGTTGCCCAGGCTGTCCTCGAACGCCTGGCGCAGCTTGGACTGATTCGAGCGGAAGTTTTCCATCGACGCTTCGAGGTAATGCGGGACCAGTCCCTGCATCGAATTGCCGTACATCGAGATCAGTTGGCGCAGGAAATTCACCGGCAGCATCTGTTCGCCGCTGGCGCTTTCCTCGTCCATGATGATCTGGGTCAGGATCTGGTGCGTGATATCGGTGCCGCTCTTGGCATCGACGACTTTGAAATCGACGCCGTCGCGGGTCATCTTCGCCAGATGGTCTAGCGTGATATAGCTGGACGACTGGGTGTTATAGAGCCGCCGGTTGGCGTATTTCTTGATGACGACGGTTTCGCCCTTAGCCTCGCTCATGCCTGATCCCCTAGGCCTAATTTTGTGCACGTTAGCACTTGCAGCAACGGCATTGCAACATAAGCTTTGGATGATGGGCATTCCCCGCGATCAGCGGGCGAAGCGGCGGCCCAGCAGGGTGAGTAGCTCGTATTGCGAAAGCCCGCTGCGTTCGGAGGCTTCTGGCAGGGCATAGGCCACGTCCAGCCAATCGCCTTCGCGCAAGTCCGGGGCACCGCCGAGGTCCACCACGGTCATGTCCATCGAGACCCGCCCCAGCACTGGCAGGTCCGCGCCGCCCGCGCGCATCAGCCCTTTGCCCGACCAGCACCGCAGATAGCCGTCGGCGTAACCGATGCTGACCACCCCCACCCGCATCGGCGATGTTGCGGTAAAGGTGGCGTTATAGCCGACGCTGTCCCCCGCCTGCAGTTGGCGCACCTGCATGATCGCGGCCTGCGGGCAGACCACCTGGCGGATTTCCCCGGCCAGCGCGGCACAGGGAACCCCGCCATAGAGCGCGAGGCCGGGCCGGGTCAGGTCCCCCAGAAAGGCCCCGCCCAGCGCAATGCCCGCGCTGTTGGCGAGGGCGGCGCGGCGGTGGCGGACCACCGCCCGCGCGGCCTGCCAGCGTTCCAGTTGAGACGCGTTCAGCGGATTGTCGGGTTCCTCCGACGCGGCGAGGTGCGAATGCAGCACGTCGATGTCGAGCGCGGCAAGCAGTGGATCCGACAGATCGGCCAGGCTGACGCCCAGCCGGTTGATCCCGGTATCGACCATCAGGTCACACGCCCCGCCCCCCGCTTCCTGCCAGAGACGGGCCTGATGCAGCGAGTTGATCACCGGGCGCACACCCGCCGCGCGGGCCCATGCTGCATCTGCTGCAGTCAGCGGGCCGTGCAGCACGGCGATCCGGCTGGCGGGGACATGGTCCAGCAGCTCGGGAACTTCGGACCAGTGCGCGACGAAGAAATCATCGCAGCCCGCCGCGCGCAGCACGGGCGCGACCTGCGCCGCGCCGACGCCATAGGCGTTCGCCTTCACCGCCGCTCCGGCCCGCGCCGGACCGGACAACCGGTCCAGCGCGCGCCAGTTGGCGGTCAGGGCAGACGCATCGATCGAGAGGCGCAGGGGTGACGTGGGTGCGTCAGGCCGCATCGTCGGCATAGTCGCGCGGCAATCCGCCCTTCAGGCCCCACATCGCCACCACCAGCGCCATCAGCACGACCGCCCAGGTGTACCACAACCCCGAATAGGGATCGCCGGTGCGCGCGACGATGTAGCTGGCGATGAACGGCAGGAACCCGCCGAAATAGCCGGTGCCGATGTGATAGGGGATCGACATCGAGCTATAGCGCACGCGCGGCGGGAACATCTCCGCGAGCAGCGCGGCAACGGGGCCATAGGTTGCGGCGGACAGCGCCATCAGCACCATGAGCGCGGCGACTATCAGGGCCGACTGGGTGAACGAGGGCTTGTGCTTTTCAAAGTTGAACACCGTGCTGCCGACCAGTTCCTCGATCTGCGCCTTGCGCACCTTGGCGTCGGCCCAGTCCAGATTATCGAGCGGATAGGCCTTGCCCTCGGCCGTCACGAGTTCGAGCGCGGCACCCTGCTCCAGCGTGTAGGTTGCCCCCGCGCCAGCGAAGTCGCCCATCAGCTTGCCGCAGTTGGTTTCCTGCACCGTGGCGAACGGATTGTAATCGCAATCCGGTCCGCGCAGCGTCCACTCGATCGCCGCGCTTTGCGCCGGGTTCTTGGCGGCATAGCCCATGAACCAATAGGTCGGGAAAAGCAGCAGCAAGGTCAGCGCGTAACCGATCACGATCGGCTTCTTGCGCCCGACCTTGTCCGACAGGTGCCCGAAATAGAGGTAGAACAGCATCCCGAGCATGGCGGAAATGCCGACGATGATTTCAGCCGTGGTATCCTCCACGTGCATGGCCGATTTCAGGAACGACAGCCCGCTGAACATCGCGGTGTACCAGATCACGGTCAGGCCCGCGGCGATGCCGAACAGGGCAATGAAGATGCGCTTCTTGTTGCCGGGATAGGTGAAGCTTTCGACGAAGGGATTGCCGGCGATCTCGCCCTCTTCCTTCATCGCCTGGAACACCGGGCTTTCCGACAACTTGAAGCGCATCCACAGCGAAATGGCCAGCAGCGCGAGGCTGAGCAGGAACGGCACGCGCCAGCCCCATTCGCTCCAGGTTTCCGGGCTCATCGCCGCCTTGCAGCCCAGCACCACGACCAGGCTGAGCACGAACCCGCCCACCACGCTGGCCTGGATGTAGCTGGTGAAATAGCCGCGCTTTTCAAACGGGGCGTGTTCCGCCACGTAAATCGCCGCGCCGCCATATTCGCCGCCCAGCGCCAGCCCCTGCAGGATCCGCAGGATAATGATGATCGCGGGCGCCCAGTAACCGATGGTATCGGCCGAGGGGACCAGCCCGACGCCCGCCGTGGCGATGCCCATCAGGGTCACCGTGACGAGGAAGGTATACTTGCGGCCCAGCTTGTCGCCCAGATAGCCGAACAGCACGGCGCCCAGCGGGCGGAAGCCGAACCCGACCGCGAAGACCAGCCAGAACAGCAGCATTTCCAGCGTGGCGTTGCCGGTCGGGAAGAAGGTCTTCGACAGGATCGCCCCGAGCGTGCCGTAGATGAAGAAATCATACCATTCGAACACCGTCCCCATCGACGAGGCGGTAATGACCAGCCGCATGTCCGATGCGGTTGGTTCGACGTGCTGCGCCGGTTCGGCCATGGATTCCCCCGATAAGTTCGCTTTGCCCCTGCTCTAGCGAGGGTTTCAGGCCGTGGGAAGCGCCTCCAGCGCGGCGCGCCACGGCAGCAGCATCGCGCCGTGCCGACCGGGGAAATCGCGCGCCGGGGCAATCGCGTCCAGTCCGGGCCAGTCCGGCTGTGGACCGCTGGCGGTGAGCCAGCCTTCGAGCGCGGCCAGCGTTCGGGTGATGGCGGCGCGGTCCGCCCCGGCGGCATGGCTGGCGAAGATGGCCGCGGCGGCCTGTCCGATGGCGCAGGCCTGCGCTTTCAGGCCGATGCGGGCCACGCGACCGTGATCGTCAAGCGCCAGAGCGACCGTCAGCGTGCTGCCGCAAGCCGGGGAACGGGCACTGCCGGTCAGCGGCAGGTCGGCCGTCAGCGGCCAGTTTGCCAGACTGGTGGCAAGCGCCAGCACTTCTGGCGAATAGAGCCGCGCAGCCGATGCCATAGCTCAATCCTTGCGGGCCGCGCGGGCCTCGTCTTCCTTCAGCTGGCGGGCTTCTTCCTCGGCCGCGGCCTTGCGGCGCTCGGCGATCATCTGGACCAGCTCCTCGCTGGCCGCGTTGACGAAGGGGTAGCTGCGCGACAGCTTGATCCAGTCGGGCCGGCCGCCCGGCCCCCAGACCGTGTCATAGCCCAGCACCAGCACCGAAAAGCCCACCACGGTAATCAGCGCGCCCTTGATCGCGCCGAACCCGAACCCGATCAGCCGGTCAATCGGACCCAGCACGGAATTGCGGCTCGCCTCGCCCATGCGGGTGGCGAGCAGCTTGAAGATGGCGAAAGGCACCAGCAGCAGCAGCGCGAAAGCCAGCACCGCCGCGCCGGATTCGGTGCCGACATGGGGGATCAGGGCTTCCGCCAGTGGGGTGTGCAGGTTGCGGATCGCCACCATCGAGACGACCCACGCGGCCAGCGCCAGCACTTCCTGCACGAAGCCGCGCAGGAACCCGGTGATTGCGCCCATCCCGATCAGGACCAGCACGGCGATGTCAAAACCCGTCATGCCCGCGAATCTAGGTTCCGCCCATGATCCGGTCAACGAGATTTGGCAGGACTGACAGGCCCTTGTAGCGCGCACCATCGGTCCGTTCAGGCGCATCGCCGGGGCCGAACGCCTGGGCAAAGCCCAGCTTGGCGGATTCGCGCAGGCGGATGGAGGAGTGCGCGACCGGGCGGATCTCTCCCGCCAGCGAAACTTCGCCATACCACACCGCATCGGCGGGCAGCGGCTTGTCCGCCAGCGCGGAAATCAGCGCCGCGGCCACCGCAAGGTCTGCTGCCGGATCGGCCAGCCGGTAACCGCCCGCAACGTTGAGGTACACTTCCGCGCTGGAAAAGCTGAGGCCGCAGCGCGCTTCCAGCACGGCCAGCAGCATCGCCATGCGGCCGTTGTCCCAGCCCACCACCGCGCGGCGCGGGGTGGCGCCGCTGGCCAGGCGTACGATCAGCGCCTGGATTTCGACCAGCACCGGCCGCGTCCCTTCCATCGCCGGGAACACCGCGCTGCCCGCAACCGGGTTCTCGCGGCCGGACAGGAACAGGAGCGAAGGGTTGCCCACTTCGGTCAGCCCCTGCCCCTCCATCGCGAAAACGCCGATTTCATCGACCGGACCGAACCGGTTCTTCAGGCTGCGCAGGATGCGGTACTGGTGGCTGCGTTCGCCCTCGAAGCTCATCACCACGTCGACCATGTGTTCCAGCACGCGCGGCCCGGCAATGTTGCCGTCCTTGGTGACATGGCCGACCAGCACCAGCGCGACGCCGTTTTCCTTGGCATAGCGGATCAGTTCGAACGCGCAGCCGCGCACCTGGCTGACCGTGCCGGGAGCGCCTTCGATCTGGTCGGAATGCATCGTCTGGATCGAATCGATAATCAGCAGCGCGGGCGGCTCCATCTGGCCCAGCGTGGTCAGGATATCGCGGACCGAGGTTGCCGCCGCCAGCTGGATCGGCGCTTTTGCCAGCCCCAGCCGCTCAGCCCGCAAGCGCACCTGCCCGGCGGCTTCTTCCCCGCTGATATAGACCGCCGCGCCGCCGCTCATGGCAATCTTCGCCGTGGCTTGCAGCAGCAGGGTCGATTTGCCGATGCCCGGTTCCCCGCCCATCAGGATCGCCGATCCGGGGACAAGGCCGCCGCCCAGCGCCCGGTCGAATTCCGGCAACCCGGTGGTACGCCGCACCGGCATCTCGCCCGGCGCGTCGAGCGGTTCGAACCGGATCGCGCGCCCGCCGGAGGACAGGTCATGCTTTTGCGAGAACACCGTCTGCGGGGCTTCTTCCGTCAGCGAGTTCCATTCACCGCAGTCGGGGCATTGCCCCTGCCAGCGGTGGGTTTCACTGCCGCAGGCGGCGCAGACATATCGGCGTTTCGGCTTGGCCATGGCTGGTCGATAAATGGAACGAAAGTGGAACGCAAGCGCCTCGCCGACACTTTTGCCATCAGCCGCGCATTTTCCCGCAAGGGATGGATTGGCGCCGTTCATCATTATCTGCCACAAGTTAAGGCCGTAAACTCATCAACGGCACCATCGTGGTTTGAGTCAAAATGGCTCAGTGCAAGGAAGGAAAGCGTGGGGAATATGTCGATATTTCGAGCTTTCCTGACGCAGCAATGGGCCATTTTGGCCAAATCCCTTCGGGACGGCGGAATGGCTTCCATCTCGAACAAACCCGCCCTTGAAAAGGCAGCCAGCCTTTCCGGCGTGCGGCTTCGCCCGATCTGTTTGCCATTCCGCCGCCTCGATGGTGCCGTTGATGAGTTTACGGCCTGATCCATGCGGCAGAAGGAACTTCGCATCGCTCTGGTGTGCTACGGCGGGGTCAGCCTCGCCGTCTACATGCACGGCGTCACCAAGGAGCTGTGGAAACTGGCCCGCGCCAGCCGCGCGCTGCATGACGATACCCCGCCGGCCGAGGGCGATACCGAGGCGGTCTATTGCAAGCTGCTCCACACCATCGAGCGCCACCACGGCCTGCGCCTGCGGGTGCTGCCGGACATCATCGCCGGGGCCAGCGCGGGCGGGATCAACGGGGTCTTCCTGGCGCAGGCGATCCATTCCGGCCAGTCGCTGGAGCCTTTGACCGACCTTTGGCTGGAACGCGCCGATGTCGACGTGCTGACCGATCCCGATGCGCGGCCCCTTTCCCGCATAACCAAGTTCTGGGCGATGCCGCTGGTCTACTGGATGCTGAAGCGCCCCGGCAACGCGGTGTCATCCAGCGTCGCGCCGGAAACGCGCGGCGAAGTGCGCGCGAAACTGTCGCGCCTGATCCGCTCGCGCTGGTTTGAACCGCCGTTCGGGGGGCTGGGCTTCTCGCGCCTGCTGGCGGAAGCGCTGGAAGCGATGGCCGCCAGTCAGGCCAGCGCGCCGCTGCTGCCGCCGGGCCATCCGCTCGACCTGTTCGTCACCGCCACCGATTTTCGCGGGCGGCTGCAAAAGCTGCGACTGCACAGCCCCGCCGTGGCCGAGGAGAGCGAGCACCGCCTGTCGATCGGGTTTCGGGCAGATACGCCCGCAGCCCCCGGCGGCAAGCTGGCCGCGCCGCTTGAACTGGTCTTCGCCGCACGCGCCACGGCCAGTTTTCCCGGTGCCTTTCCGGCGCTGCAACTGGCCGAGATCGACGCCCTCGCGCAGGAACGCGGGCAGGCCTGGCCGAGCCGCACCGCCTTTGTCGAGCGCATCATGCCGGAGCACAGCCACAGCGGCACGGCCGAGCAGGTTGCGCTGATCGACGGGTCGGTGCTGGTCAACGCCCCCTTTGCCGAGGCCATGCAGGTGCTGCGCGACCGGCCCGCGCAGCGCGAGGTGGACCGCCGCTTCGTCTACATCGACCCCCGGCCAGACCGGGTGGGCGGCCTGCGCCGGGGCGATCCGCGCCCGCCGGGATTTTTCCCGGTGATCTTCGGCTCGCTCTCGTCGATCCCGCGCGAACAGCCGGTGCGGGACAATCTGGAGGAGATCGAGCGCCGCTCACGCGAGCTGATCGCGCTGCGCCAGATGATCGATGCCTTGCGCCCCGAAGTGGAGGAAGCGGTCGAACGCCTGTTCGGGCGCACGCTGTTCCTTGACCGGCCAACCGTGAAGCGCCTCGGCGCGTGGCGGGCCAAGGCGCAGCAGGCCGCGGCGGAGCGGGCCGGGTTTGCCTACCATGCCTATGGCCAGGTCAAGTTCACCGGGATCGTCGACGCGCTGGCGGAAGATATCCACGCGGCCGTGCCCGAACTCCATCCGCAGGGGGCAGCGCCCATTGCGGAGCGGCTGGCGGCACATCTGGCCGCGCAGGGGCTCGATCGGATTTCCGCCCTGTCGCGCGGCGCCTCGCCCCAGGCCATCGACTTTTTCCGCGACCACGACTTGCGCTACCGGATCCGCCGCCTGCGGTTGCTGGCGCGGCGGCTGTCGGAAGACTGGGAGGACATCGAGGCCAGCGCCCCCGGCGCGCGCGAAACGGCGCGTGATGCGGTCTATCGCGCGCTGGCGCTCTATTTCGATCGCGAGGCGACGAGCGCGCTGGGCCGTGATTTCCACGCCATTGCCCGTCAGGTGCTCGAACAGCCCGGACTGGTGCTGGAAACGATGGCCAACCGCCGCCAGCTGGCCGCGACCGACCTCGTCGTCGATGCGCTGCTGGTCGAGGCGATGGCCCCGCTCCCGCGCGAATTGCGGCGGCGCATCCTGCTGACCTACCTCGGCTTCCCCTTCTACGACACGGTCACGCTGCCGCTGCTGCGCGGGCTGGGCAGCAGCGAGCTGGAACCGGCCAAGGTCGACCGGATCTCACCGGAGGACTGCAATGCCATCCGCGAAGGCGGCGCGCAGACCAGCTTGCGCGGGGTGGAGTTCTACAATTTCGGCGCGTTCTTCAGCCGCGCCTACCGCGAGAACGACTACCTCTGGGGGCGGCTCCACGGAGCGGAACGGATGATCGATCTCATCGCCTCGGCCCTGCCACCGGGGCAGCTGCTCGACCCGGCGGAGGTTGCCCGGTTCAAGCATGAGGCGTTCCTGGCGATCCTCGATGCCGAGGAGAGCCGGTTGCGGACCGATCCGGGGCTGGTCGCCGGGATCAGGGACGAAGTGCTGGCCAAGGCAGCGACCTGACCGGTCAATCGGTCAGGTCGTTCCACGCTTCCTTGATCCGGTCGAAAAAGCCCTTGGACTGAGGGCATTCGTCGCCGGTTTCGGTGGCTTGCAGCTCGCGCAGCAGCTCTTTCTGGCGGGCGGTCAGCTTGGTGGGGGTTTCGACCATGATTTCCATCACCATGTCGCCGCGCCCGCGTGCCTGCAGCACGGGCATGCCCGCGCCGCGCTTGCGCAGCTGCTTGCCCGACTGGATTCCCGCCGGGATCGCGATGGTGTGATGTTCGCCGTCCAGACCCGGAATCTCGATCTCGCCGCCCAGCGCGGCCGTGGTGAAAGTGATCGGCACGCGGGTAATCAGCGTGGTCCCGTCCCGCTCGAACACGGCGTGGCGGCGGATATGGATGAAGATGTAAAGGTCGCCCGCCGGCGCGCCAAAGGGGCCGGCCTCGCCCTTCCCCGCCAGCCGGATCCGGGTGCCGGTGTCGACGCCCGGTGGGATGGTCACTTCCAGCGTCTGCGGCTTGTCCACGCGCCCTTCCCCGCCGCACGCGCGGCAGGGCTTTTCGATCACTTCGCCGCGGCCGTGGCAGGTCGGGCAGGTGCGCTCGACCATGAAGAAGCCCTGCTGCGCCCGGACCTGGCCGTGGCCGCCGCACAAGTTGCAGCGACGCGTGCCGGTGCCGGGTTCCGCGCCGGAGCCATCGCACGGTTCGCACTTGGCGGACACGTCGATCTCGATTTCGGCGGCTTTGCCGTGGAACGCATCTTCCAGCGTGATTTCGAGGTCATAGCGCAGGTCCGCGCCGCGCCGGGCCTGTTGCCGCCCGCCACCGCCGCCAAAGGCGCTGCCGAAGATCGTCTCGAAAATGTCGCCGATGTCGGAAAAGCCGCCCGCGTGTCCGCCAGCCCCGCCGCCGGGATTGCCCATCCCGCCGTTCTTGAACGCTTCGTGCCCGTAGCGGTCATAGGCCGCGCGCTTCTGCGGGTCCTTCAGGCATTCATAGGCTTCGCTGATCGCCTTGAACCGGGCTTCCGCCTCGGCATCGCCGGGGTTGCGGTCCGGGTGCCAGCGCATTGCCAGCTTGCGATAGGACGACTTGATCTTCGCGTCGTCCGCGCCGCGCTCCACTTCCAGCAGCTCGTAAAAGTCGATATCCAGAGACATGGCCCACCCTTAAAACAAGGCCGCCGCCGCGCTGCGTGGCACGGCGGCGGCCTGTTTCATCGCCTCATCAGCCCTTGTTGTTCTCGTCGACTTCCGAGAACTCGGCATCGACCACATCGTCGCCATCGGCGGCGGGGCCATCGGTGCCGGGCGAGGCCGCAGCGGCCTGTTCCTTTTCATAGATCGCCTGCCCCATCTTCATGGCCTTTTCGGTCAGGGCCTGGGTCTTGGCGGTCATTTCAGCCGGATCGCCGCTTTCGATGGCGGTCTTGGTTTCGGCAATGGCGGCTTCGATCTCGGCCTTCAGCGCGGCATCGATCTTGTCGCCATTTTCCTCAAGCTGACGCTCGGTCGCATGGACCAGGCTGTCGGCGTTGTTCTTCGCCTCGGCCAGTTCGCGGCGCTTCTTGTCTTCCTCGGCGAACTTTTCCGCGTCCTTGACCATCTGGTCGATGTCCGCATCCGACAGACCGCCAGAAGCCTGGATCTTGATCTGCTGTTCCTTGCCGGTGCCCTTGTCCTTGGCGCTGACGTTGACGATGCCGTTGGCGTCGATGTCAAAGGTCACCTCGATCTGCGGCACACCGCGCCGTGCGGGCGGAATGCCGACCAGGTCGAACTGGCCGAGGATCTTGTTGTCCGCGGCCATTTCGCGTTCGCCCTGGAACACGCGGATCGTCACAGCCTGCTGGTTGTCCTCGGCGGTCGAGAACACCTGGCTCTTCTTGGTCGGGATCGTGGTGTTGCGGTCGATCATGCGGGTGAACACGCCGCCCAGCGTCTCGATGCCCAGCGACAGCGGGGTCACGTCGAGCAGCAGCACGTCCTTGACGTCGCCCTGCAGCACGCCGGCCTGAATGGCCGCGCCCATCGCCACGACTTCGTCCGGGTTCACGCCGGTGTGCGGTTCCTTGCCGAAGAAGTCCTTCACGGCTTCGCGCACCTTGGGCATGCGGGTCATCCCGCCGACCAGCACCACTTCATCGATGTCCGCAGCCTTGAGGCCAGCGTCGGCCAGCGCCTTCTGGCAGGGGGCCATCGTGCGCTTGATCAGGTCGGCCACCATGCGCTCCAGATCGGCGCGGGTGATCGTTTCGACCAGGTGCAGCGGCGTGGTCGCCCCGCCTTCCATGCGGGCGGTGATGAACGGCAGGTTGATTTCGGTGGTCTGCGCGCTCGACAGTTCGATCTTGGCCTTTTCGGCGGCTTCCTTCAGCCGCTGCAGCGCCAGCTTGTCGGTGCGAAGGTCCAGACCTTCCTTCTTCTTGAACTGCTCGGCCAGGTATTCGACGACCTGCGTGTCGAAGTCCTCACCGCCCAGGAAGGTGTCGCCGTTGGTCGACTTCACTTCGAACACGCCGTCCCCAATTTCGAGGATCGAGATGTCGAACGTGCCGCCGCCAAGGTCGTACACGGCGATGGTCTTGCCATCGTTCTTGTCGAGACCATAGGCCAGCGCCGCCGCGGTCGGCTCGTTGATGATGCGCAGCACTTCAAGGCCCGCGATCTGGCCGGCGTCCTTGGTCGCCTGGCGCTGCGCGTCGTTGAAGTAGGCCGGCACGGTGATGACCGCCTGGGTGACGGGTTCACCCAGATAGCTTTCCGCCGTTTCCTTCATCTTCTGGAGCGTGAAGGCGCTAATCTGGCTGGGCGAATAGTCTTCGCCGCCCGCCGTGACCCACGCGTCGCCGTTCTTGCCCTTGGCAATGGTATAGGGGACGAGTTCCATGTCCTTCTTGGTCATGGGATCGTCAAAGCGGCGGCCGATCAGGCGCTTCACCGCGAAAATCGTGTTGTCGGGGTTGGTCACCGCCTGGCGCTTGGCCGGCTGGCCGATCAGGCGCTCACCATCCTTGGTGAAAGCGACGATCGACGGCGTGGTGCGCGCACCTTCCGAGTTTTCAATGACCTTCGGCTTGCCCCCATCCATAACAGCAACGCAGCTGTTGGTGGTGCCAAGGTCGATACCGATAACTTTACCCATCTCTTACCCATCCTTAGGTCGTGTGTGACACCGCGGATGCGCTTCCCAGTCCCGGCGAAGCGCCTTGGCGGCTCTATGACATGGGCGGATATAGGTGCGGTTTTGCTTGGCACAAGGGCAGCGCGGCATTAGCTGTGCGGACGTTACGCAATGTGCCGCAAAGGATTGAAAACAGTGGTTCGTGCCCGCCTGATTCTCGCCCCTGCCCTGCTGGGGCTGTCGGCCCTGTCGCTGGGGGCCTGCCAGCAGCAGCCCGCCGAAACCGCCGACGCGACGGCCGCTCCCGAAGCCAAGCCGGGGCTGGCGGTCACCGATGGGCGGCTGATCCTGCCGGTGGTGGGCGGCAACCCGGCAGGGATCTACTTCACGCTGACCAACACCGGCGACAAGCCGGGCACGCTCGCCGCCGTGTCGATCGACGGCGCGGCCAAGGCGGAAATGCACGAGACCAAGGGCGGCACGATGAGCCCGGTTCCGCAGATCGAGGTGCCCGCGGGCGGTACGGTAAAGTTCGAGCCCGGCGCGCTGCACGTGATGGCGTTCGATCTGGACGCCAAGCTGGTTGCGGGCGGGATGGCGGAAATGACGCTGACCTTTGTCGATGGCGACAAGCTGTCCGCCCCGCTCAAGATCGAAAGCCGCACCGGCGGCGACGGCATGGCCGGGATGGATCACGGTGAGGGCATGGACCACGGGAGCGGTCACTGATCCAACCGGATGCGTATTGCCCGGCCGGGGGCGAACGCCCGCTGACCGATGGCGAGGCCGCGCTGGTCCGGTCGGTATTCGGCACCGCGCTGGAACCCGCTCCGGTGCGGATCCGGCGGCGGCGCTGGCTGCCGTTCCAGCCCCGCCACGTGACGATGGCGCCGATGGGCCACCTGCACTTTCACCCCGCGTCCGACAGCTATTGCGACGATTTCAGCGCGGCGGGGATCGATCTGCAGGGGCATTTCATCCACGAAATGACCCACGTCTGGCAGACCCAGACGCGCGGCCGCTGGCACCTGATGCTGCGCCGCCATCCGCTGTGCCGCTATGACTATACGCTGAAACCCGGCTGGCCGCTGGAACGCTATGGGATCGAGCAACAGGCGGAGATCGTCCGCCATGCCTTCCTGCTGCGGCGCGGCTACGCCGTGGCGGGCATATCGGACGCCCGCGCCTATGACCTGCTGGTGAACTTTCCGGGCGCGGATTACTGAGCGGGTTTCACCTGCCCCTCACTCGTTACCATCAATCCCGCCCCGAACCCCGCTCGTCCTGAGCTTGTCGAAGGACTGTTCTTCCTTGCGGGCGCAACGCTGTGCGTCCAAGAAAAGACAGTCCTTCGACAAGCTCAGGACGGACGGTTTATGGCTTGAGGGGTTTGCTGATGAGGCTTCGCCCCCCCCCCCGATCAATCCGGCTTCTTCGCCACCGCCACCATGGCGGGACGCAGCAGGCGGTCCTTGATCATGTAGCCGGCCTGCAGTTCCTGCAGCACGGTGCCCGGTTCCGCGTCGGCAGAGGGCATTTCGATCATCGCCTGGTGCTGGTTGGGGTCAAGCGGCAGACCCTTGGCGGCAATGCGGGTGATGCCGTGGTTGCCGAACACCTTCTCGATCTCGCGGCCCGTGGCCTCGATCCCGGCAATCAGGCTCTTCAGCTTGTCATCTTCGCGCAGTTCGGCGGGGATGGCTTCCAGCGCGCGCGACAGGTTGTCGGCCACGGAGAGAATGTCGCGGGCAAAGCCGGTCGCGGCATAGGCGCGAGCGTCGGCAATGTCCTTTTCCAGGCGGCGGCGCACGTTCTGCGTTTCGGCCTTGGCGTAGAGCACGTCCTGCTTCGCCGCTTCCAGATCGCCGCGCAATTGCGCCAGCGCATCGCCCAGCGAATCGCCAGCGCCTGCTTCATCACGGTCGATCATGTCTTCCGGCACACCCTTCAATTCGGCTTCGACCGCGGGATCGCCCTGCGGTTTGGTATCTTCGCTCATGTTCAAAAAAGTTCCGGTTATCCGATCAACTTGCCCAGCGACTGGGCGGTAAAATCCACCATGGGGACTACGCGCGCATAATTCAACCGCGTCGGGCCGATAACCCCCACCACGCCGACCACCCGGCCATCGCGGTCGCGATAGGGCGAGGCGATCACCGAACTGCCCGACAGCGCGAACAGGCGGTTCTCCGCGCCGATGAAAATGCGGGTTGCCTCCGCCTCGCGGGCGGAATCCAGCAGGTCGGCGACCGACTGCTTGCTTTCCAGGTCCTCCAGCAGCAGCCGCACCCGTTCAAGGTCGGTCAGGGTCGTTTCGTCCAGCAGGTTGGCCTGCCCGCGCACGATCAGCACCGGGCGGCGCGCGGCGTCCTCGCTCCACACCGCCAGCCCGCGCTCCACCAGATCGCGGCTGGCGGCGTCAAGCGCGCTGCGGCCAGAGGCGATTTCGGCGGCAATCGCCTGCACCGCCTCGGTCAGGGTGCGCCCGCCAAGATGCGCGGAAATGTAGTTCGACGCCTGCTCCAGCGCGCCGGGGGCAATGCCCAGCGGCACTTCGACCACCCGGTTCTCGACCGAGCCGTCCGCCCCCACCAGCACCGCCAGCGCCCGGTCGCGGGCGAGCGGAACCAGCTGCAATTGCGCGAGGCGCGGGTCGCGGCGCGGCACCATCACCACGCCCGCGCAGGCCGACAGGTCCGACAGGATCGCGCTGGTTGCCGCCAGCGCCGCCTCGATCGGACCGGGCTGGGTCACTTGCCGCTCGATCGCGGCGCGCTCCTCAGCCGTCGGTTCGGCGACCTGCATCATCCCGTCGACGAACAGGCGCAGCCCCAGCTCGGTCGGCATCCGCCCCGCACTGGTATGCTGGGCGGCGAGCAGACCCAGCCCTTCGAGTTCATGCAGGACCGAGCGGATCGAAGCCGGCGAGAGGTTCAGGCCTCCCGCACCCGCCAGAGTGCGCGATCCCACCGGCTGGCCAGACGCGATGTAGCCCTCCACCGCGAGGCGGAAGATTTCGCGGGCGCGGGCGTTGAGTTCGGTGATCGGAAGACTGGCCATCGCCGCCCAATTTAACCCTCGCTCTTGCAGGCTCAAGCCCAATGCGCCTAACGCGCATCACGAAACAGAAAAAGGATACCCGATGCGACCTTCCGGCCGCGCGCCTGATGAAATGCGCGCCATCAGCTTTGAACCCCACTTCACCAAGCACGCCGAAGGGTCGGTGCTGGTGTCGTTCGGGCATACCAAGGTGATCTGCACCGCCAGCGTGGAAGAGCGTCTGCCGCCCTGGCTGCGCGGCAAGGGCGAAGGCTGGGTAACGGCGGAATATTCGATGCTGCCCCGCGCCACACACACGCGCGGCAGCCGCGAGGCGGCCAAGGGCAAGCAGAGCGGGCGCACGCAGGAAATCCAGCGCCTGATCGGCCGGTCCTTGCGCGCCGTGACCGATCTCAAGAAACTGGGCGAGCGCCAGATCACGCTCGACTGCGACGTGATCCAGGCCGATGGCGGCACCCGCACGGCGGCGATTTCCGGCGCTTGGGTGGCGCTGCGCATCGCCGTGGACAAGCTGATGGCGGCGGGCGCGATCACCGAAGACCCGCTGACCCGCAAGGTCGCCGCCGTGTCGTGCGGCATCTTCAAGGGCAACCCGGTGCTCGATCTGGACTATGACGAAGACAGCTCGGCCGATGCCGATGCCAACTTCGTGCTGATCGAAGGCGGCCAGATTGCCGAAGTCCAGGCCACCGCCGAAGGCGCGACCTATGACGAGGAAGGCCTGCTGCGCCTGCTGCGTCTGGCCCGCATCGGCTGCGACCGGATCTTCTCCGCGCAGGGCGAGGCTGTTAAGCGCTAAACTTTCGTCATTGCGAGGAGCGCAGCGACGAAGCAATCCAGAGCCGTAACGCGCAATCGCTCTGGATTGCTTCGCTACGCTCGCAATGACGAAGGATCAGGTGACAGATGCGGCGACTTGGCTCCGAAACGCTGGTGATTGCCACGCACAACGCGGGCAAGCTGAAGGAGATCGGGGCCCTGCTGGCGCCCTATGGGCTGCAATGCATTTCCGCCGGGTCGCTGGGGCTGCCCGAACCGGCGGAAACCGGCACGACCTTCGTCGAGAACGCACTGATCAAGGCGCGGGCATCGGCAGAGGCATCGGGCCTGCCCGCGCTGGCGGACGATTCGGGGCTGTGCGTGGCGGCGCTGGGCGGGCGGCCCGGCGTCTATACCGCGGACTGGGCGGAGCGGCAGTGGTTCGAAGGCCCGGCGGGGCGCGACTGGTACATGGCGATGGGCAAGGTCGAGGGCCTGCTGGCCGAGCAAGGCCCGGACGTCGACCGCAGCGGCTACTTCGCCTGCGTGCTGGCGATTGCCTGGCCGGACGGGGACAGCGCGGTCTATGAAGGCCGCGTCAATGGCACGCTGACCTGGCCACCGCGCGGCGCGCTGGGGTTCGGCTATGACCCGGTGTTCGTGCCGCTGGGGGCGACGCAGACCTTTGCCGAGATCGACCCGGAGGAAAAGCACCGCATCAGCCACCGCGCCGATGCCTTTGCCAAGCTGGTCGCCGAGCAGTTCGGCGGGTAAGACCGGGGCATGGCCCGCGCGCTTTACATCCACTGGCCGTTCTGCCTCGCGAAGTGTCCCTATTGCGACTTCAACAGCCATGTCCGCGATTCCGTGGACCACGCCCGGTGGCAGGATGCGTTGCTGGCCGACATGGCGTTCGAGGCGGAACATGCGGGCGGCGCGCCGCTGGACAGCATCTTCTTCGGCGGCGGCACCCCATCGCTGATGCCGCCCGCGCTGGTGGCAAAGCTGCTGGAACGGGCGGAGCAGCTGTGGGGCTTTGCGCCTGGCATCGAGATCACACTGGAAGGCAATCCCTCCTCGGTGGAGGCGCGCAACTATACCGAGCTGGCCGCGGCGGGGATCAACCGTGTCTCGCTGGGCGTGCAGGCGCTGGACGACGATGTGCTGCGGTTTCTGGGCCGCCTCCACAACGCGGATGAGGCGCTGGCCGCGCTCGACATGGCGCAACAGCTGTTCAGCCGGGTGTCGTTCGACCTGATCTATGCCCGCCCCGGCCAGACGCCGGAGCAGTGGCAGGCCGAACTGGAACGCGCGCTGGGGTTCGGCACCGGCCACCTTTCGCTGTACCAGCTGACCATCGAACCGGGGACGAAGTTCGCGACAATGGTGCGCCAGCGGCAGTTTGAACCGCTGGATGACGATGCCGCAGCCGACCTGTTCGCGCTGACCCGCGAATTGACCGAAGCGGCGGGCCTGCCCGCCTATGAGGTGAGCAACCACGCGCGCCCCGGCGAGGAAAGCCGCCACAACCTGACATACTGGCGCTATCAGGATTACGCCGGGATCGGCCCCGGCGCGCATGGGCGGCGCGGCGGCGTGGCGACGGTGCGGCACAAGAAGCCGGAAAACTGGCTGGCCGGGCTGTCCGCCAACGGCCATGGCATCTGCGAAACCCGCGAACTGGGCCTGCGCGAACAGGCGGCGGAAGCCATGCTGATGGGCTTGCGGCTGCGCGAAGGGGTCGATCTGGCGGTGCTCGCAACCCGGTTCGGACTGACCGAGGCCGAGTTGTGCGATCCGGCCAAGCTGGCGTTCTATCGCGCGCAAGGGCTGGTCTGGCAGCGCGGTGCGCGGATCGGGGCCAGCGCGCAGGGGATGCCACTGCTCGAAGCCTTGCTGGGCGAATTGGTCCCCGCCGAACTGGTGGCACCATGACCCGCGCCGACCTGCTCGCGGCCTGGCATGCGCATCTGTCGCACGGGCGGCGGCGGTCGGACCACACCGTCCGGGCTTATGGGACCACGGCGGCGCGGCTGCTGGACGCGGTCGCGGTCGATGACTGGGGCGCCCTCGCCCGGCTCGATGCGGCTGCGCTGCGCCAGCAGCTGGCGCGGCGGCGGGCCGAAGGGCTGGGCAATGCCTCCGCCGCGCGCGAGCTTTCGGCGCTGAAAGCCTTCATCCGCTTCGCCCGCGAACAGGCCGGGATGCCCGACCCTGCCCCGCCCCGGATGCGCGGCCCCCGCGTCAAGAAAGGCATTCCGCGCCCGGTGACCCCGGACGATGCGGTGAACCTTGCGGCGCTGGTCGCGGACGAGGCGGCGGAGGAATGGATCGGCGCGCGCGATCGGGCGGTGCTGTTGCTGCTCTATGGCGCGGGCTTGCGCATTGCCGAAGCGCTGGCGCTGACCGGCGGCGCGCTGCCGCTGGGCGAGGTGCTGGTCGTCACCGGCAAGGGCGGCAAGCAGCGCGCGGTGCCGATCCTGCCGCTGGTCCGGGCGGCGGTAGAAGCTTATGCCGCGCAATGCCCCTGGCCGCTCACCCGCGAAGCAGCGCTGTTTCGCGGGGCGAAGGGCGGCGCGCTGTCACAGGGCATGGTGCAAAAGGCCGTGGCCCGCGCGCGCGCCGTGCTGGGCCTGCCACCCACGGCCACGCCCCACGCGCTGCGGCACAGCTTTGCCACGCACCTGCTGGGCGCGGGCGCGGACTTGCGCAGTTTGCAGGAGCTGCTGGGCCATGCCAGTCTGGGCTCAACCCAGATCTACACCCGCGTCGATGCGGCAACCTTGCTGGACGTGTATCGCAGTGCGCACCCGCGTGAGCAGGACTGATCAGACGCGCGGTTTCCAGGTGACCACGCGGTAGACATAGGCAATCAGCGTGGCCGCCAGCATCCCGCCGACCACCCATTCGGCCACGGCCTGAGACGTTTCGAAAAAGCCCGCGGCCCATTGCCCGCCCAGGATCAGCCCGGTGTTCCACACCGCAGTGCCAACCAGGGTAAAGGCCAGGAACTTGGCGCGCGGCATATGGATCAGCCCGGCGGGTAGCGAGATGATCGTGCGCAGCAGCGGCGAAAAGCGCAGCGCGAAGACGATCCAGTGGCCGTGGCGCTGAAAGAACGCCGTGCCCTTCTCCACGTCTTCCCAGTCAACCGTCAGCCAGCGGCCCCAGCGGTCGATCAGCGGCTTCAGTCGGCGATAGCCCAGCTTCTCACCCGCCAGATACCACACGTAATTGCCCAGCGTGGAGCCCAGCGTCCCCACCACCAGCAGCGGCCAGAACGCCATCGACCCGCGTGAAACGGCCACGCCGCCCATGCCCATGATCAACTCGGACGGGATCGGGGGAAAGATGTTCTCCACGACCATCAGGACGAAGATGCCCAGATAGCCGCCCTGTTCGATCAGGCGGATAATGAATTCGGTCATGGGTGGCTGTTCTATTCAGGATTACTACGCAGTTCAACCGCGCTGCATTGCAGCATGGCGCACTTCGATTGCATCCCAGATCATCCCCGGCGTATCGGTGCCGTTGAACTTGTCGATCGCCATGATCCCGGTGGGCGAGGTCACGTTGATTTCGGTCAGCCACTTGCCGCCGATCACGTCGATGCCCACGAACACCAGCCCCCGCGCCTTCAGTTCCGGGCCGAGCACAGCGCAGATTTCCTCTTCGCGCGCGTTCAGCGTGGTCGGTTCGGCATAGCCCCCGGCGGCAAGGTTGGAGCGGAACTCACCCTCGCCCGGACGGCGATTGATTGCGCCCGCGACCACCCCGTCGACCAGCACGATCCGCTTGTCGCCTTCGCTGATGTCGGGAAGGAACGGCTGGAACATGTGCGGCTCCACCCAGGCATTGTCGAACAGCTCGATCAGCGCGCCCAGGTTGCTGCCATCGGCGGGAATGCGCACCACGGCCTTGCCGCCGTTGCCGTGCAGCGGCTTCATCACCAGGTCGCCCGGAAAGCGGGCGTGGAATTCGCGCACGTCCTCGATCCGGCGGGCGACCAGCGTGGGCGGCATGAACCGCGCGTAATCGAGCACGAACACCTTTTCCGGCGCGTTGCGGACGCTTTCGGGATCGTTGACCACCAATGTCTGGCCCTTGAGCCGCTCCAGCAGGAAGGTGGCGGTGATGTAGCTGAGGTCAAACGGCGGATCCTGCCGCATCAGCACGACATCGACATCTTTGACCAGGTCGATCTTGCGGTATTCGGCCTTGGTGAAATGCGCGCCGACGACCCGCTGGACCGTGACCGGCGCGGCCCACGCGGTCAGCCGGCCTTCGTCCAGCGCCAGCGACTTCACGTCATAGTGATAGCAGGTGTGCCCGCGCTTCTGCGCGCTTTCGATCAGCGCAAAGCTGGAATCGCCCGCGATGTTGATGGTTTCGATCGGGTCCATCTGGACGGCAACGCGCAGGCTCATCGAGTATCCATTCGTAATCACAGCATCAGGGCATTCGCCATGTGGCGCGGGAAGCGCCCCGGCGCAAGGAGCAGCACGTCGATCCGCTGCACATCGCCCGGCCTGGCATACTTGTGCGCCAGCGCCTCGGCCGCCGCAGCGACCCGGCGCAGGCGGTGCGCGTCAATGGCGGTATCGAGGTCTGCGGCCCGTTCCCGCCACTTCACTTCGACGAAGGCCACGGTGCGGCCCCGCCGGACGATCAGGTCCACCTCGCCGCGCGGGGTCTTCACGCGGCTGGCCAGCACCCGCCAGCCCTTCAGCCGCAGGAACCACGCCGCGAGCCATTCGCCGCGCCGCCCCTGCGCCTCGCGGAGCGCGCGCGGTTTCACTTCAGGTCCAGCGCCCGGGCATAGAGCGTCTTGCGGTCCAGCCCGGTCACCCGCGCGACTTCGGCGGCGGCTTGCGAGGCCTTTTGGGTCTTGAGCGCCTCGATCAGCAGGGCATCGGGATCGAGGCCGGCAGCGGGGCCATCGCCCGGCGGGGCGACCAGCAGCACGATCTCGCCCTTGGGCGGATGCGCGGCATAGTGGGCGATCAGCTCGGCGGGCAGACCGGTGCGGCACTCCTCGAACTTCTTGGTCAACTCGCGCGCCACGCTCACTTCGCGGCCCGGCAGGACTTCGACAATCGCCGCGAGCGCATCGGCCAGCCGCGGCGCGGTTTCATAGAATACCAGCGTCGCGCGCACCGCGCCCAGTTCGGCCAGCACATCGGCGCGGGCCTTGGCCTTGTTGGGCAGGAACCCGCCGAACAGGAACCGGTCGCTCGGCAAACCGGCCAGCGTCAGCGCGACGATGGCAGCGCTGGGGCCGGGAATGCTGGTGACGGCGATTCCCGCCTCGCGCGCGGCGCGGACCAGCCGGTAGCCGGGGTCGGAAATCAGCGGCGTCCCGGCATCGCTGACCAGCGCGATCGGCTCGGCCGCGGCGAGGGACAGGATATGGTCGCGCGTCGCGTCGCTGGCATGGTCGTCATAGCGGATCAGGCGCTGCTTCAGCCCGATGTGCTGCATCAGCTTGCCGGTCACGCGGGTATCTTCACAGGCTACCGCAGCCACGCCACGCAGTGTCGTTACGGCACGATGCGAGATGTCGCCAAGATTGCCAATCGGGGTCGCGACAATATAGAGCCCGGGAGAAAGCGGTGTATCCATCAAGGCTTATTGGACGCACCAGAGGGGAGCGACAAGTGATGTTCGAAGGCAGGATCGATCGGCGCAGGATCGTCATGCTCGGCACGGTGGTGCTGCTGGCAGGGTGTAAGGTGATACCGCAGGGCGCGCCCGAAGTGGCTCCCCCCCCCGCCCCGGCCCCGACCGACGCCCTGCCGGCCGATCAGGCGCGCCACCGCATCGCGCTGCTGGTGCCGATGACCGGCCCGAACGCGGCCGTGGGCCAGTCTATTGCCAATGCCACCACGATGGCGCTGCTCGATACCAACGCGCAGACCATCCGCATCACCACCTACGACACGTTCGGCGGCCCGGCGGCGGCTGCGACCAAGGCCGTGCAGGATGGCAACAAGCTGATCCTGGGGCCCGTGCAGGCGGAAGACGTCGCGCCGATTGCCACGGTGGCCCGCGCCGCCAAGGTCCCGCTGATCAGCTATACCAGCGATGCGGCGGTGGCCGCGCGCGACGTGTTCGTGATGGGCACGGTCCCGGCCAACTCGATTGACCGCACCGTGCGCTATGCCCGCGCGAAGGGCGCGGCGCGCTTTGCCCTGCTGGCCCCCGGCGGCGATTACGGCGCACGCACCAGCGGCGCCTATGCCGAAGCGATCACGGCACAAGGCGGCACGCTGACCCAGACCGAGGCCTATGACCGCTCCAACACCTCGGTCGTCAGTGCCGCGCGGCGGCTCAAGGCGCGCGGCGGGTTCGATGCCGTGCTGATTGCCGACGGCGCCCGCTTTGGCGCGCTAGCCGCGCCGCAGCTCAAGGCGCCGGGCGCTGCCAGCCCGCGCATCCTGGGGACCGAGCTGTGGAGCGGCGAGGCCGTCATCGGCACGACCCCGGCCCTGCGCGGCGCATGGTTCGCGGCGATTTCCGACGGCCGGTTCAAGCAGTTCGCCGACAGCTACAAGACCCGGTTCGAGGCCGCGCCCTATCGCATTGCCACGTTCGGTTATGACAGCGTGCTGCTGGCCGTGCGCATCGCGCGCGACTGGAAGCCGGGAACCGCGTTCCCGCTCGCCCGCCTGTCCGACCGGGGCGGGTTCCTGGGGCTGGACGGGCCGTTCCGGTTTGCGCCCAATGGCGTGATCGAGCGCGCGCTGGAAGTGCGCGAGGCCCGCGCGGGCGGCGTGGTGATCGTAAGCCCCGCGCCCGACAAGTTCGCGGACTGACGATAACTCGCCAATAAGGGCACCGCCGTGCTTGCGCGGGGGATTCGCCGCGTTCTATAGCCGTTCTCATGGCAGATGACCTGTTCGAGAAGCTGCCCCCGGCGGGCGGTGAAAGCTATGATGGTTCCGCAATCGAAGTGCTGGAGGGGCTTGAGCCTGTCCGGCGCCGCCCCGGCATGTATATCGGCGGGACCGACGAGCGCGCGTTCCACCACCTCGCCGCGGAAGTGCTCGACAACGCGATGGACGAGGCCGTCGCCGGCCATGCCAACCGGATCGAGGTGACGCTGGAGGAAGGCAACCGCCTGACCATCGTCGACAACGGGCGCGGCATCCCGGTGGACGAGCATCCCAAGTATCCCGGCAAGTCTGCGCTGGAAGTGATCCTGACCACGCTCCATTCGGGCGGCAAGTTCTCGGGCAAGGCCTATGCCACGTCGGGCGGTCTTCACGGGGTCGGCGTCAGCGTGGTCAACGCGCTGTCCACCCTCACCCGGATCGAGGTGGCGCGCGGCAAGGAACTCTATGCGCAGGAATTTTCGCGCGGGGTGCCGCTGGGGCCGCTCCAGCATCTTGGCGGCACGCCCAACCGGCGCGGCACCAGTGTTACCTTCATCCCCGATCCGGAGATTTTCGGCGCGGATGCCAGGTTCAAGCCCGCCCGGCTGTTCAAGCTGGTCCGGTCCAAGGCCTACCTGTTCGCCGGTGTCGAAATCCGCTGGAAATGCGCCGCAAGCCTGACGGCGGAGGACGTTCCGGCCGAGGCCGTGTTCCAGTTCCCCGGCGGTCTGGCCGACCACCTCAAGGAACAGATCGGCGCGCGGGAATGCGTGACCACCCAGTTCTTTGCCGGCGCACAGGATTTCCCCGCGAACGAGGCGGGCGACGCGATGGGCCGGGTCGAATGGGCGATTGCCTGGCCGCTGTGGTCTGACGGGGCCTACAGCTATTACTGCAACACCATCCCCACCCCGGACGGCGGCACGCATGAGCAGGGCCTGCGCGCCGCATTGACCAAGGGGATCCGCGCCTTTGCCGATCTGGTCGGCCAGAAAAAGGCCAAGGACATCGCGCCGGAAGACATCTTCACCGGCAGCGAGATCATGCTCTCGGTGTTCATCCGCGATCCCCAGTTCCAGAGCCAGACCAAGGATCGCCTGACCTCGCCCGAAGCCGCCCGGCTGGTCGAGAACGCGGTGCGCGATCACTTCGACCATTTCCTGACCGACAACATGGAACGCGGCAAGGCGCTGCTCGGCCATGTGCTGGAGCGGATGGATGATCGCCTGCGCCGCAAGGCGGAGCGCGAGGTCAAGCGCAAGACCGCAACCAACGCCCGCAAGCTGCGCCTCCCCGGCAAGCTGACCGATTGTTCGGGCGATGGCGAGGGCGAGACCGAGCTGTTCATCGTCGAAGGCGATTCGGCCGGCGGCAGCGCCAAGCAGGCGCGCGACCGCAAGACGCAGGCGATCCTGCCGATCCGGGGCAAGATCCTCAACGTGGCCAGCGCCACGGCGGACAAGATCCGCGCCAATGCCGAAATCGCCGATCTCGGCCTGGCGCTGGGCTGCGGCACGCGCAAGGACTGCAACCCCGATAACCTGCGCTATGACCGCATCATCATCATGACCGATGCCGACGTCGACGGGGCGCATATCGCCACGCTGCTGATGACGTTCTTCTTCCAGGAAATGACCGAGATCGTCCGGCGCGGCCACCTCTACCTCGCCCAGCCGCCGCTTTACCGGCTGACCGCCGGCAAGGAGAGCGCCTACGCCCGCGACGAGGCCCACCGCGCCGAGCTGGAAGCCACCGTGTTCAAGGGCAAGAAGGTCGAGGTTGGCCGGTTCAAGGGGCTGGGTGAAATGAACCCCCAGCAGCTGCGCGAAACCACGATGGACCCGGCCACGCGCAGCCTGATCCGCATCACCCTGCCCCCCGAATACGAAGGCCGCGCGGCAGTGAAGGATCTGGTCGACCGGCTGATGGGCAAGGACCCTGCCCAACGCTTCATGTTCATCCAGAACCGCGCCGGGGAACTCGATCCGGAACTGATCGACGCCTGAGGCGCGGCGGGCTGGTACAAATCCCGCTTGCCACGTTTCAAAGTGCGACTTATCCCGCTTAACCGAACGATTAAACAACCGGCGGGGAGTTCCCATGCGTTTTGAAGGCACCAGCGAATATGTGGCAACCGACGATCTGAAGGTTGCGGTCAACGCCGCCGTGCTGCTGCGGCGGCCGCTGCTGGTGAAGGGCGAACCCGGCACCGGCAAGACCGTGCTGGCGCACCAGATTTCGAAGGCGCTCGACGCGCCGCTGATCGAATGGCACGTGAAGTCGACCACCAAGGCGCAGCAGGGCCTCTACGAATACGACGCGGTCGCCCGCCTGCGCGACGGCCAGCTGGGCGACGAGCGCGTCCACGACATTTCGAACTACATCAAGAAAGGCAAGCTGTGGGAAGCGTTTACCGCGCCCAAGCTGCCGGTGCTGCTGATCGACGAGATCGACAAGGCCGACATCGAGTTCCCGAACGACCTGCTCCAGGAACTCGACCGGATGAGCTTCGACGTCTACGAAACGCGTGAGCGGATCGAGGCGAAGGAGCGCCCGATCGTGGTCATCACCTCGAACAACGAAAAGGAACTGCCCGACGCGTTCCTGCGCCGCTGCTTCTTCCACTACATCAAGTTCCCCGACCGGGAGACGATGCAGGCGATCATCGACGTCCACTTCCCCGGCATCCAGAAGACGCTGGTGTCGAAGGCCATGGACGTGTTCTACGAAGTGCGCGAAGTGCCGGGCCTGAAGAAGAAGCCCAGCACCAGCGAGCTGCTCGACTGGCTCAAGCTGCTGCTGAACGAGGACATGCCGCTGGACGTCCTCCAGCAGAAGGACCCGACCAAGGCAATCCCGCCGCTCCACGGCGCGCTGCTCAAGAACGAGCAGGACGTGATGCTGTTCGAACGCCTGGCCTTCATGGCGCGGCGCCAGAACTGATCCCGGATTCCCCCTCCTCGCGCGAGGAGGGGGCGTTGAACAGGCGGGATCAGTCTTGCGGCTTCAGGCTTTCCATCGGCACTTCGGCGTACATCCGCTTGACGGCGGGGCGGGCGGCGATCTGCTCGATCCAGCGCACCAGGTGGGGCGTGTCGTGGGCGTTGACCAGCTCCGCAAAGCCGAACTGCATGCCGCCCGCGATGGCGTAGTTGCAGATGTCGGCCAGGGAATACATCCCGCCCGCCAGCCACTCGTTATCGGCCAGATGATCGTTGAGGCGGCGGACCGAGACGCCGATCTTGCGCATTTCCTCGTCCAGCAGATCCTGCGGGAAGCCGTCGCGTGCGCGGCGCCATTTGACCTGCTGTTCGGGAATGGGAATGGCCTTCACGCGTTCTTCGAACTCTTCCGCCGAAATTGCCTTGGCCATCTGGCTGACCATGCGCGACCAGCCGATGGTGGACACGCACCAGCAGAAGTATTCGTCGACCCACTTGGTCCAGATCCGCATCTGCGCGCGGTCATAGGAATTGTCCGGGCGCAGGCGCACTTCGGTGGGGTGTTCGTCCTCCAGGTATTCGCAGATCACCGTGGATTCGGTGATGACCCGGCCCTGATCGACCAGCGCGGGGACCTGCCCGTTGGGGTTGATTGCCTTGAACCAGTCGCTGTGATGTTCGAACGCGGCGGGGTTCAGCCGGTGGCCCTCAAACGGCAGGCCCTTTTCATACAGCGTGAGCAAGGGTTTCAGCGAGTTGGCGCCGGGGCCGAAACTGTAAAGCTTGAGCATCTTGGGGGGCATCCTCTGTTATCCCGCACAGGCTATCAATTGTATGCAATACATACAAGTGGCGTTTGCGGATGAGCGATCCCCGCCCCCTTGCCCATACCCGCTTCGCGGCGATCCGTGCGCGACTGGAAGCATTCGCGCCGCGCCCCGGCTGGCGGGCGTGGACCTATGAGTTCCTGCTGTTCGGCTTCAAACAGGGCTGGGCTTGCCTGTTTGGCGGACTGATGCTGGCGCTGCTGCTGGGCACGCACTTGTTCTATCCGGCGGATGCCGCGCTTGCGCGCTATGACTTCCTGACGCTGGCGGCGCTGGCGATCCAGCTGGGCATGCTGGCCTTCCGGCTCGAAACGCTGGAGGAAGCCCGGGTGATTCTGGCGTTCCACGTGGTCGGCACGGTGATGGAACTGTTCAAGACCGCCTATGGATCGTGGCACTATCCGGAACCCAGCCTGCTGCGCATTGGCGAAGTGCCGCTGTTTTCCGGCTTCATGTATGCCGCCGTGGGCAGCTATCTCGCGCGGGTCTGGCGGATCTTCGACTTCCGCTTCACCGCATACCCCTCGCCCCTGCTGGCGGGCGTGCTGGCGATTGCGATCTATGTGAACTTCTTCGCCCACCACTTCCTGCCCGATGGCCGCCTTGTGCTGTTCGCGGCGCTGGGGGCGCTGTTCTGGCGCACGCGCGTGTGGTTCCGGGTCTGGCGCGAGGAGCGCTGGATGCCGTTGCTGGTGGGCTGGCTGCTGGTCGCGCTGTTCATCTGGCTGGCGGAGAATATCGCCACCTTCTCGCGCGCGTGGCTCTATCCCTCGCAGATCGATGGCTGGGCGCTGGTCAGCCCGTCCAAGCTGGGCGCATGGTATTTGCTGATGTATATCTCGTTCATTCTCGTCGCGGCGCTCCACAAGCCGCAGGAAAAGGTCCGCTAAGATGTTCTTCAATTTCGTCGACGAGCTTCGCGCTGCCGGGATCCAGGCCAGCTTCAAGGAGCATCTGGTGCTGCTGGAAGCGCTGGACAAGGACGTGATCGAGCAGACGCCCGAGGCGTTCTACTACCTCTCGCGCGCGACGTTCGTGAAAGACGAAAGCCTGCTCGACCGGTTCGACCAGGTGTTCAACAAGGTCTTCAAGGGCGTGCTGACCAACTATGGCCAGAACCCGGTCGACATCCCGGAAGAATGGCTGAAGGCCGTCGCCGAAAAGTTCCTGACGCCCGAGGAGATGGAGGCGATCAAGTCGCTCGGCTCGTGGGAAGAGATCATGGAGACGCTGAAGAAGCGGCTCGAGGAGCAGCAGAAGCGCCACGAGGGCGGGAACAAGTGGATCGGCACGGGCGGAACATCGCCCTATGGCAACGATGGCTACAATCCCGAAGGCGTTCGGATCGGCGGCGAGAGCAAGCACAAGCGCGCGCTGAAGGTGTGGGAAAAGCGCGAGTTCCAGAACCTCGACAACACGCGCGAGCTGGGCACCCGCAACATCAAGGTCGCGCTGCGCCGTCTGCGCCGGTTTGCGCGTGAAGGCTCCCCGGACGAGCTCGACCTCGAAGGCACGATCGAGGGTACCGCGCGGCAGGGCTGGCTGGATATCCGGATGCGCCCGGAACGGCACAACGCGGTGAAACTGCTGCTGTTCCTCGACGTGGGCGGATCGATGGACCCGTTCATCAAGCTGGTCGAGGAGCTGTTCAGCGCCGCCACCGCCGAGTTCAAGAACCTGGAGTTCTTCTACTTCCACAACTGCCTCTACGAAGGCGTGTGGAAGGACAACAGGCGCCGCTGGTCTGAACGGACAAACACCTGGGACATCCTCCACAAGTACGGCCACGACTACAAGGTCGTGTTCGTGGGCGACGCGGCAATGAGCCCGTATGAAATCACCCATCCGGGCGGCTCGGTCGAGCATTTCAACGAGGAAGCGGGCACCGTCTGGCTCCAGCGCGTGGCCAGCGTCTATCCGGCGACGGTGTGGATCAACCCGGTCCCGGAGAAGCAATGGTCCTATTCGCAGTCGACCAAGATGATCAAGGAACTGGTCGGCGGATCGATGTATCCGCTGACGCTGGAAGGGCTGGACAATGCGATGCGCGAGTTGACGCGCAAGAAGCATTGAGCACAGCCAAGATTTCCTTTGCTTGATTGGTGCGGGCGGCGGTCCATATGGTTCGCATGACCAACCGCCTCCCCGCCCTGTTCCTGGGTCATGGTTCGCCCATGACCGTGATTTCCGATGTGCCTGAACGCGCCGCCTGGGTGGCGCTGGGGGCGGCCCTGCCCCGCCCGAGGGCGATCCTTGTGGTGTCGGCGCACTGGCAGACGCAGGGCAAGACCCACGTCACCACGGGCGCGCAGCCGCGCACGATCCACGATTTCCGGGGTTTCCCGGACGAGCTGTTCGCGGTGCAATACCCCGCCCCCGGATCGGACGAACTGGTGGCGCGGATCGAGGCACTGCTCGGGGCGGAGCGCGTGCAGCGCGATGACAGCTGGGGGTTTGACCACGGGGCGTGGGGCGTGATCCTGCCGATGTATCCCGCTGCCGATATCCCGATGGTCCAGATCAGCCTCGACCGCTCGCTGGAGGCCGATGCCCATATCGCGCTCGGCCGCGCGCTGGCGCCGCTGCGCGATGAGGGCGTGCTGATCGTTGGCAGCGGCAACGTGATCCACAACCTGGCGCTCTGGCGGCAATACGCCGGAACCCGGCCAGAGTGGGCGGTGGATTTCCAGACCCGGATCAATGCCGCCGTGACGGCAGGTGATCACGCCGCCCTCACCCGGTTCGGCGCAGACGATCAGGCAGCGGCGGCGGCAATCAACTCGGCCGAGCATTACCTGCCCCTGCTCTATATCGCCGGGGCGCGGCTGCCCGGTGACGATGTGGGGATCTTCAACGACACCATCAGCGGCGCGCTGTCGATGACCAGTTATGTCATCGGCGATACCGCGCCGCTGGCCGCCATCGCCTGACACTGGCGCGGCGCGGGTTCTGGGGGTAAGCCCGCGCGGATGGACGTCCAACTGCTAGTGATCTGCCTGCTGACCGCGGGCATCAACCTGATCGGAACGCTGGCCTATTCGGCGCGGATCGCGGGCGTGCGCACGCGGCGGATCGCGATGAGCTTTGCCTTGTTCAACATCCTGGTGCTGGTCAGCCGCACGTCCAACAGCTTTCTCGGCCCGTTTCTGGCCAAGCGGATCGAGACCCGGATCGCGGACGGCGGGGGCGAGGCGCTGTATGGCGATTTCCAGCTGGTGCTGCTCTCGGCCAGTCTGGCGGTGGCGCTGGGGATCGTGCTGGTGCCGACCGGGCAGCGCCTGTTTGCCCGCGCCATCGGCTATTTTCAGGAGCACCGCTCAACCGCGCGGATGATCCTGCGCACGGCGACGCCTACGGGCCTGAAAACCGTGCGCGATGCCCTGCACCCGCCCTCGCTGGCGCACCTGCGCGGCCTGGGCAAGCCGCGCGGCGTCAGCTGGAGCGTGCTGCTGGCCAATTGCCTGGCGCAGGCGCTGATCACGGTGGGCGTGCTGGCCTCGCTCTACGCCGGGTATCTCAACCCCGAATTCCGCGTCACCGCATCGCAGCTGTCCGCCGTCATCAACGGCTTTGCCACGATCCTGCTGTTCGCGCTGATCGATCCGCAGCTGTCCGTCATGACCGACGACGTGATCGAAGGCCGGGTCAGCGAGGCGCTGTTCCGCCGCACCATCGTGTGGATCAGCCTCAGCCGACTGGCGGGAACGCTGCTGGCGCAAGGGCTGTTCCTGCCATCGGCCCAGGTCATCGCCTGGCTGGCGACTTACGTGTGACGATCCAGTTCCGCGTGCAGACGCGGGCGCAGCATCCAGAACAGGACGGCGGGCACAAACCCCAGACACGCCGCGCCATAAAGCACATAGCGCACCGATTCCGCCCCGAATTCCGGCTTCAGGAAGTCTGACAGCATCCCGAAGAACAGTGGCCCCAGCCCCAGCCCGATCAGGTTCTGGCAGAACAGCAGCACCGCGCTGGCCATCGCCCGGTGGCGCAGCGGCACCAGCCCCTGCGTCGAGGAAAACACCGGCCCGTAATAAAGCGAGTTGAGCACTGTCGGCAGCATCAGCAGCACCAGCGCGATCCGCCAATCGGTGGCGAAGTAGGCCGAAATTGCGATGGGCACCGCAATCGCCATACCGATGGCCGGGGCGGTAATCACGTGGCGACGGTCCTGCTTGCCGAACTTGTCGGCCAGCCAGCCGCCAAGCCAGGTGCCCAGCATCCCGGCCAGCCCGCCCCACAAGCCGAACCAGAAGCCGACCTCGCCCGGCGTCATCCCGTGGGTGCGCTGGAAAAAGATCGTGGTCCAGGTGGTCTTGCCATAGGACAGGAACGAACAGGCCGACGCCGCCGCCAGCAGGATCAGGAAGGTGCGCGAGGCCAGCAGCGATTTCAGCGTGACGGCCATGCTTTCCGGCGCATGGACCGGCTTGTTGGCAGCCGCAGCGAGCCGCCCCTTGTCCTTCACTGCCATGACGACGAAGAACGCCAGCAGCACGCCCGGCGCACCGACCAGCAGGAACGCCTTGCGCCAGCCCAGCACGTCCGCCAGGTAGCCGCCGATCACCATCCCCAGCAGCGAACCGAGTGGAATGCCCAGCGCATAGAACGCCATCGCGCTGGCCCGCTTTTCCGCCGGAACCCGGTCCGCGATCAGCGAGTGCGCTGCCGGGGTGCACCCGGCCTCGCCCACGCCGACGCCGATGCGGGCAAGCAGCAGTTGCACGAAGTTCTGCGCCAGTCCGCACAGCGCCGTCATGGCCGACCAGATCGCCAGCGCGATGGCGATCAGACGGCCCCGGTCAGTCGAAGGCTTGTCGGCATAGCGGGCGATCGGCAGGCCCAGGACGGTATAGAACAGCGCGAACGCGAGGCCCGTCATCAACCCGATCTGGGTGTCCGACAGGTTCAGGTCCTTGCGGATCGGTTCGGCGAGGATGTTGACGATCTGCCGGTCCAGGAAATTGAACACATAGACGACCAGCAGCGTCCAGAGCATCAGGCGGGTGGCACGGTTATCGGTTGCGGTCGCAGCACTCGCTGACATGAATCCTCCTCGCCCGGCGGGATCGTTCCGCCTTGTGGTTTGGCGGTGGTGTCACCGGATGTGCTGCCGCCGTCAAGCGCGCAATCAGACCAGCCGTTGATCCTGATCGACGACCGGCCGGAATCTGCGACTGGCGGAAATGCCGGTTCAGTAGAGCAGCAGCGGGGCCACTTGCGCGCGCCAGGCCGCTTCATCCGGCGCGGTCAACGCGTCTAGGTCGGCCGGGGTGGCGGCGGGATCGTCCACCCAGGTGCGCAGGTCCGGGCCGCCGTTGATCACATCGATCGCCAGCCGCTCGAACTCGTACTCATAGGGGAAATCGCGCCACAGCGGATAATCGGGATAGAGCGCGCGGATCGCCTTGAACGCCAGCGCCTGCAAGCGCCAGGGGCGGAACGCCTGATGATCGTAGAACCCGCCTTCGGCATGGATCATCAGCCCGTTGCACAGTTGGCCGGCGTGCTTGTGGAACGTTGGCTCGAACCAGCATTCGCGGATCGCGCAGCCTGCCAGCCAGTGCGGCGCGAGACGGCGCATTTCCGCCAGCACGGCCTTGGCGTCCACGTCCGGCGCGCCGAACAGCACTTCCAGCGGGCGGGTAGTCCCGCGTCCTTCGGACAGGGTTGTGCCTTCCAGCATCACCGTCCCGGCATAGGCGCGGGCCATGTTGAGGTTCGCAGCATTCGGGCTGGGATTGATCCAGATCCGGTCCTGCGGCCAGCCCAGCTCCGGCCCGTCCGGCTCCCACCCCTCCATCGCAATCACACGGTAATCGACGGAAAGGTTGAAATGCTGGATGAACCAGTGGCCCATTTCGCCCAGCGTCAGCCCATGGCGCATCGGCATCGGCCCGGCGCCGACAAAGCTTTCCTGCCCGTCGCGCAGCGTCAGCCCTTCGACCGGTCGGCCAGCGGGATTGGGCCGGTCGAGCACCCACACCGCCTTGCCCTGCGCCGCGGCGGCTTCCAGCACGTAAAGCAGCGTGGTGACGAAGGTGTAGATCCGGCAGCCCAGGTCCTGCAGATCGAACAGGAACACATCGGCCGTGTCCATCATTGCGGCGGTCGGGCGGCGCACCTGGCCATAGAGACTGAACACGGGGATGCCGTAGAGCGGGTCCAGCTCGTCCGGCGTTTCCACCATGTTGTCCTGCTTGTCGCCCTTCAGCCCGTGCTGCGGCCCGAACGCGGACGTCACGTTGATCCCTGCCGCGATCAGCGCGTCGAGCGAATGCGTGAGGTCCGCCGTGACCGAGGCCGGATGGGCGATCAGCGCAACACGCTTGCCATCCAGCGGTGCGCGCAAGGTGGGGTCCGCCAGCAGGCGGTCGATGCCGAAGTTCACTGGGCCGAATTTCATGCCGCTTCCGGTGCCGCAAGTGTGCCCGCGAAGCAAGCCGGATGGTGGAAATCCGCCTTCCCGTCCGGATGCGCCATCGCCCAGTAGGATTTGCGCCCGCCCGCCTCTTCGATCACGGCGGTCAGGGCATAGCTCCACGGCAGCGGCGGCAGCGCGGCGAGCGGGATCGCCGCGTCAAAGATCGCCATGCTGCGCCCGCGCCGCAGGGTGCAATCCGGCTGGCGCGGCATGGCCCGCTCAGCCATCCCCGCGCGGTATCCGGTGAAGTCGTAAGCCGCCCACCGCTCGGACGGCGAGAGGTTGAACTCGGCATAACCGTCGCTACCCGGCTGGCGCACGAACAGTTCAAAGCAGGTCGTCTGCCACAGTCCATCCGCCCGTCCCTTCCCCGCGAACGGCGGCACGACCAGTTCCGCGGTCCCTTCCAGCGAAAAGCGCAGTTGCAGCCAGTTGGGCGCCGCCGAAATGATCCGCGCGGTGATCGCGCTGGCGCTGGCGGGCGGATGATCGGGATGAGGGATCAGGCGATACGTTTCCAAACGCGGTTCTTTCGTGCTAGGCGCGCGCCCGAAACCGGAAGGCACCCATGACTTACAATTCCTCGCTGCTCCGCCTGCTTGATGAACGCGGCTACATTCACCAGCTGACCGATGCCGAAGGGCTTGATGCCCTGGCGGCGAAGCAGGTCGTGCCGGGGTATATCGGGTTCGACGCGACCGCGCCATCGCTGCACATCGGCAGCCTCGTCCAGATCATGATGCTGCGCCGCCTGCAGCAGACCGGGCACAAGCCCGTCGTCGTGATGGGTGGCGGGACCACGCGGATCGGCGATCCGACGGGGCGCGACGAAAGCCGCAAGATGCTGACCGACGAGGCGATCGAGGCCAACATCGCCTCGATCCGCACGATCTTTGCCAAGCTGCTGAAGTTCGGTGACGGGCCGACCGACGCCGTCATGGTCAACAACCACGACTGGCTGGGCAAGCTGGGCTATATCGAGCTGCTGCAGGAAGTCGGCACGCACTTTACCGTCAACCGGATGCTGACGTTCGATTCGGTGAAGCTGCGGCTGGAACGCGAACAGCCGATGACCTTCCTCGAATTCAACTACATGATCCTGCAAGGCTACGATTTCCGCCACTTGTCCAAGACCATGGGCGTGCGCCTGCAAATGGGCGGGTCGGACCAGTGGGGCAATATCGTCAACGGGCTGGAACTGGGCCGCCGGATGGACGGGACCGAACTGTTCGGCCTGACCACCCCGCTGCTGACCACTGCCGACGGCGGCAAGATGGGCAAGACCGCCGCCGGGGCGGTCTGGCTCAACGAAGAGCAGTTGCCCGCCTATGACTTCTGGCAGTACTGGCGCAATGTCGATGACCGCGACGTCGGCAAGTTCCTGCGCCTGTTCACCGATGTGCCGCTGGACGAGATCGCCCGGCTGGAAAGCCTGCAGGGCAGCGAGATCAATGCGGCCAAGATCGTGCTGGCCAACGAAGTGACTAGCCTGTGCCGCAGCCCGGAAGCCGCCAAGGCCGCCGAGGCGACCGCTTCCGCCACCTTTGCGGGCGGCGGCGTTGGCCAGGAACTGCCGGTGCTGGCGCTGCCCGCCGATGGCATCGGCCTGATCGACGCGCTGGTCGGGATCGGCTTTGCCGCCAGCCGGGGCGAAGCCAAGCGCCTGATCGCGGGCGGCGGCGCGCGGATCGATGGCGAAGCGGTCAGCGACGAGGCGCTGCACATCCCCGGCGGCGCGGAAGTGCGCATTTCCGCGGGCAAGAAAAAGCACGGCGTGCTGCGCCCCTGACCGGTCAGGGGAACGGCTGTAACTTTGGTAAACGGATCGTTCCCCTCCGCTTTACCCTTTGTTGGGCTTTAAGCGGCAAAAGGGCCCTTGCTGTAATCACGCAAGGAGGCCCTGCGGGCATGGGAGCCGGAGCTCAACTGACCGTCACCGACATGCGCCGCGCCACGCGGCATCCCGTCGACCACAAGGTGATCGGCGAGCATCGGCGCCTGGGCGACGTGCACATCCACATCGTCAACATTTCGGCGCATGGCTTCATGGCGAACGGTCCGCTCGATCTGTCGCGCGGTGAGCGCGTGGTGATTCGCCTGCCCGAAGTCGGCCGGATCGAGGCCCACCTGATCTGGACCACCGACGACCGCTCGGGCTTTCAGTTCGAGCGAATCATCCGGCTCGACGATTTCATGCGGATGATCGACACCCTGCAACCTAACCCGCGCCTGCGCCGCAAGCGTTGAGGCGCGGCGGCGGCGGCCTGCACAGCATAACTTTACACAGCCCAAGCATCTGACCGCTTGGCAAGGCGCGGGCGCGCTGCCATGCCCGCCGGGTGAGCGACGCCATCCACCCCTTACGCATCCGTGACTATCGCCTGATCTGGCTGACCCGGTTCCTGTCCGTCAACGCCACGGTTGCCGTGGTCGTGATCATCGGCGCGCAGGTCTATCAATACGCCCGCACGGTCGAAGGCATGGCCCCCAAGGAGGCCGCTTTCCTGCTGGGGCTGCTGGGGCTGGCGCAGTTCATCCCCTTCCTGCTGCTGACCCCGGTTGCCGGCCTGCTGGCCGACCGGCTCGACCGGCGCTTCGTCGCCGCTGCCTCGACCGCGGTGGACCTGGGCATCGCGTTGACGCTGGCGCTGGCCAACACCTTCGAATTCCTCAGCCTGCCGCTGCTGTTCGCGCTGGCCGCGTGCCACGGCGGCGCGCGGGTGTTTATCGGCCCGTCGGTCAGCGCGATCATTCCCAACGTGGTCCCGGCCGAATCGCTGCCCCGCGCGGTCGCGTTCAGCTCGATTGCCTGGCAAAGCGGCTCGGTGATCGGCCCGGCGGTTGCCGGCTTCCTGCTCGCCCGCGATCCCGCCATGCCCTATTGGTATGCCGCCGTGCTGCTGGCGGTTGGCATGATCACCGTGCTGATGATCCGCCCGATCCCGATCCCGCCCAAGTCCGAGCTGCATCCCGTGCGCCAGATGGCCGAGGGCGCGCAGTTCGTCTGGCGGGAACGGTTCCTGCTCGGCTGCGTCACGCTGGACCTGTTCGCGGTGCTGCTGGGCGGCGCAACCGCCATGTTGCCCGCCTTTGCCTATGACGTGCTCCACGTCGGCGATGAAGGCCTGGGCCTGATGCGCGGCGCCCCGGGCGTTGGCGCGGCCCTTGTGGCGTTGTGGCTGGGCTTTCGCCCGATGCACCGCAACGTCGGTGAAAAGATGCTGTGGGCAGTCGCGGTCTATGGCGGCGCTACGCTGACCTTCGGGCTGTCCACCAGCTTCGTCCTGTCGCTGTCCATGCTGGCGCTGCTGGGCGCGGCTGATCAGGTATCGGTGTTCATCCGCAGCACCCTGATCCAGCTCAACACGCCCGACGACAAGCGCGGGCGCGTGTCCTCGATTTCGGGCCTTGCCATTTCGGCGTCCAACGAGCTGGGCGAGATGCAGTCCGGCCTTGCCGCCGCGCTGCTCGGTCCGGTCTGGGCGGTTGCGCTCGGCGGCGCGGGGGCTATCGTGGTCACCGCGATCTGGACCGTCATTTTCCCCGAACTGCGCAGGGCAAAGACCTTTGCGCCCCAATATCGCCAGAAGGAGCAGGTTCGATGAAGGCCGACAGCATTCTCGCCACCATTGGCAACACGCCGCACGTCCGCCTGGCGCGGATGTTCCCCGACCATGAAGTGTGGGTGAAGGTGGAGCGCGCCAATCCCGGCGGTTCGATCAAGGACCGCATCGGCCTCGCAATGATCGAGGCCGCCGAAGCGGACGGCAGCCTGAAGCCGGGCGGCACGATCATCGAGCCGACCAGCGGCAACACCGGGATTGGCCTTGCCATGGCGGCGGCGGTCAAGGGCTACAAGCTGGTGCTGGTCATGCCCGAATCGATGTCGCTGGAGCGGCGCCGCCTGATGCTCGCTTACGGCGCGACCTTTGATCTGACCCCGCGCGAAAAGGGCATGAAGGGCGCGCTGGAACGGGCGCACCAGCTGGTGCAGGACACCCCCGGCGCGTGGATGCCGCAGCAGTTTGAAAACGCCGCCAACATCGCCGTCCACGTGCGCACCACCGCGCAGGAAATCCTGAACGACTTCCGCGACACGCCCATCGACGCGCTGATCACCGGCGTCGGCACCGGCGGCCACCTGACCGGCTGCGCCGAGGAACTGAAGCGCCACTGGCCGTCGATGAAGGCCTTCGCGGTGGAACCGGCGCTTTCGCCGGTCATCTCCGGTGGCCAACCCTCCCCCCACCCGATTCAGGGCATCGGCGCGGGCTTCATCCCCGGCAACCTGCACACCCAGTCGATTGACGGGGCCATTCAGGTTGACGCCAGCGACGCCAAGGAAATGGCCCGCCGCTGCGCGCGCGAGGAAGGGATGCTGGTGGGCATCAGCTCCGGCGCAACGCTGGCCGCCATCGCGCAAAAGCTGGCCGATCTGCCCGCCGGCAGCCGGGTGATGGGCTTCAACTATGACACCGGCGAACGGTACCTCTCGGTACCGGACTTCCTGCCGGAGTGAGGTTGATGGGGGAGCTGTGATTCATTGCACCTCCCCTCACCACTTAACGTCACCCCGGACTTGATCCGGGGTCCAGCTTTTCTTCAACAGCCGCCGCATTGAAAAAAAAGGCAGCGGGACCCCGGATCAAGTCCGGGGTGACGGTTTTGAGATGAGGCAATGGCTTTGACAATCCAGCTCGAACCCATCCCCTACACCGACCGCGATACCGCGCTGACCGGCTGGCTGGCCCGCCCGTCAGGCAACCCCCGCGCGGCAGTGCTGGTGTTCCCGACCATCGCCAATGTCACCCCGGCGATCGAACGCCGCGCGCGCATGCTGGCCGATGCCGGCTACCTCGCCATGATCGCCGATTTCTATGGCGCGCCGGTGCCCAGCTTCGAAGCGGCGCGGCCGCTGGCAGAGGCCTTGCGCGCGGATGTTGATCACTACCGCACCCGGCTGGCCGCCGCGCTCACCACCTTGCGCGGGCATGACGCGGCGCAGGGCTTGCCGCTCGCCGCCATCGGTTTCTGCATGGGCGGACAGGCCGTGCTGGAACTGGCCCGCGCGGGCGCGGATCTGGCGCTGGTTGCCAGCTTCCACGGCCTGCTCGATACCCAGCGCTCCGCCGCCGCGCCGATCACCCCGCGCATTCTGGTCTGCCACGGCGATGCCGACCCGATGGCCCCGCGCGCAGCGGTCATGGCGTTCTGGCAGGAAATGGACGGTGTGGGGGCGAACTGGCACTTCCACAGCTACAGCGGCGTGAAGCACGGCTTCACCGACCCCGGCAGCGACGCGCGCGGCTTGCCCGCCATCGCCTATGACCCCAGTGCCGACCGCCAAAGCTGGGCCGCGCTGATGGGCCTGCTTGACGAGGCTGCGGGCTGAGCGTGGCGATAGATCGCGTCGCGGTGATCGCCTTTGCCAAGGCGGTGCTCACCGGAGCTTGCGCCGCCGGTTCACCGTTACTCCTGATAAGCGTCCCGGCCGGCATCGTGCTCCTGTTTGATTTTGGCGATCCGATGGGCGGTCTCAACGGACTGCTGATCGCGGTCTTTCCACTGATTATCACCCTGCCAATCGTGCTGGGGGCGAGTATCCTGATAGGGTTGCCGCTAACTTATCTGCTCAGCCGCGCCGGGCGTGATCAAGGGGAACTCTACGTGGTCGCCGGTCTGTTCTTCGGTGGTGTCCTGCCGGTCGCGATCAGCATCTTGGCGGGGCAGGCGGCCGGGGGCCTGTTTTACTTCGCCATACCCGGATCGCTGGGCGGCGCGGTCACCGGCTGGTCCTGGGGCCGCCACCGCGATGCCCTGAACCTCGCGCGCCATACTGAGCACCCCGACCTCGAACCGACAATCTGAACCAAACCCGTCCATGCTGAGCTTGTCGAAGCACTGCCTTGTTCTGGTTTGCCGAAGCAGTCTCAATCAAAGAAAAAAAGCGATCCTTCGACAAGCTCAGGATGGGCGGGTTTGGGGGCAGATGGACCATAAGATCCAAGCACCGCGCAAGGGCGCTCCAACCCCCGATTTTCCTACATCCCCGCCGCCTGCTACCTTCGCATCGGCTCTTTCAAACCGTGAACCCGCACAAACAGCAACGGAGCGTGCCCAAAAGCACGCCCCGCGCATGACTTTCATCAACTAACCCCCCGAATCGGGCCGAATCAGGCGGTGGCAAACGCCTCTACCGGCAGCGCCATGACGCTGTTCGACCCGGTCTCGATCTTGCGGCGCAGCGCCCCGGCATCAGGGGTAAACCGCTCACCGTAATAGCGCGCCGTGGTCAGCTTCGCCTCATAGAACGCCTTGTCCTCAGCGCCCGCAGCCAGCGCCGCGCTGGCGGCCGTGCCCATCTTCAGCCACATGAAGCCCAGCGCGACGATGCCCATGATGTGCATGTAGTGATGCGCACCGGCGCCGACGTTGTTGGGGTTGGTCATGCCATTGGCCATGAACCACATCGTCGCGGCCTTCAGCTCGCCATTGGCCTTTTCGACCCCGGCGGCAAGGCTGGCCAGCGCCGGATCGGCCTTGGCCGCCGTGCAGGCCGCATCGACTTCGGCAAAGAACGCCTGCACCGCGCGCCCGCCGTTCAGCGCCAGCTTGCGGCCGACCAGGTCCATCGCCTGCACGCCGTTCGCGCCTTCATAGATCTGGGCGATCCGGGCATCGCGGACGAACTGGCTCATGCCCCATTCCTCGATGTAGCCGTGTCCGCCGAACACCTGCTGCATGTTGACGCAGGTGTCGAAGCCTTTGTCGGTGCCATAGCCCTTCAGCACCGGGGTCAGCAGGCTGATCATGTCGTCGGCCAGCGCGCGGTCTTCCTCGGTCGCGGCCTTGTGGCTGAGGTCCACCAGCAGCCCGCCCCACAGGTAGAACGCGCGCATCGCCTCGGTAAACGCCTTGGCGTCCATAAGCATCCGGCGCACGTCGGGGTGGACGAACAGCGTATCGGCCTTTTCCTGCGGCTCGGCCGGGCCAGTCAGCGCGCGGCCCTGACGGCGTTCCTGCGCATACTTGACCGCGTTCTGATAGGCGACTTCGGCCTGCGCCAGTCCCTGAATGCCGACGCCGAGGCGCGCGGCGTTCATCATGATGAACATCGCGGCCAGGCCCTTGTTTTCCTCACCCACGATGAAGCCGGTCGCCCCGTCATAGTTCATCACGCAAGTCGCGTTGCCGTGGATGCCCATCTTGTGTTCGAGGCTGCCGCACGACACCGCATTGCGCGCGCCGAGCGAACCGTCGTCATTGACCATGACCTTGGGCACGATGAACAGCGAGATGCCCTTGCTGCTCTCCGGCGCGCCCGGCGTCTTGGCCAGCACCAGGTGGATGATGTTCTCGGTCAGGTCATGCTCACCCGCCGAAATGAAGATCTTGGTGCCGGTGATGGCATAGCTGCCATCGGCGTTCGGCACCGCGCGGGTGCGGATCAGGCCCAGGTCCGTGCCGCAGTGCGGCTCGGTCAGGTTCATGGTGCCCAGCCACTCGTTGGTCACCATCTTGGGCAGATACTTCTGCTGCAATTCCGGCGAAGCCTTGGCGAGGATCGCGGAAACGGCGCCATTGGTTAGCCCCGGATACATCCCGAAGGCATGGTTGGCGGTGGCGACGAATTCCTCGACCACGAAGCCCAGCACGTGCGGCAGCCCTTGCCCGCCCCATTCCTCGGGCGAGGCCAGCGTGCCCCAGCCCGATTCGCGATACTTGGCGAACGCTTCCTTGAACCCGTCCGGCGTGGTGACCGAACCGTCCGGATTGCGCACGCAGCCCTGCTGGTCGCCGGACTGGTTGAGCGGCGCGAGCACTTCAGACGCGAACTTGCCGCATTCCTCGACAATGGTGTCGACCATTTCCGGGCCGGCATTCGCGAAAGTCGGCAGGTGAGCATATTGCTCCAGCTTCAGCACTTCGTTGAGGACGAAGCGCGTATCGCGGGCGGGTGCCTTGTAAACGGGCATGAGTGTATCCTTGGATGCTGGAGAGAGATCAGGCGCGCCGGGCGGCCGGTTCGAGGTTTTCGATCAGCTTGATGAAATCGGACAACTCGGCAATCGCCGCATCGATATCCGCCCGCTGATCCTGCAGGCGCTGGACCCGGTCACGACAGCGCTGGATAGTCACCCGGCGCTGCTCGGCCCGGCCGTCGCCCAGATCGTAGAGATCGATCATCTCCTTGATCTCGGTCAGGCTGAACCCGACGTTCTTGGCCCGCATGATCCACGCCAGCCGGGCCCGGTCCCGCTTGGAATAGACCCGAGTCAGCCCAACCCGCGCCGGGGCGATCAGGCCCTCATCCTCGTAAAACCTCAGGGCGCGCGCCGTGACATCGAATTCCGCCGTCAGGTCGGAAATCGAGAACTGCTCACGCTGCAAGGCGTCGGGACGATCAATATGCGCGCCATCATGCGCGGCCGTGGTTGCGCCAAGGTGTTCCATGGCGCGTGAAATAGCTTCCCCTTACGTAAGCGTCAATCTTTGACGGTTACGAGAACGTCACCGTCCAGCCGCCGATAGAAACAGCTCGGCGCGCCGGTATGGCAGGCCGGACCTTCCGGGCGAACCATCAGGACCAGCGCATCCTGGTCGCAATCGACCAGAATGTCTTCGACGCGCAGGAAATGACCGGATGTTTCACCCTTGCACCACAGCTTGCCACGCGACCGGGAATGGAAATGCGCCAGCCCGGTTTCCCGCGTCCTCGTAAGAGCTTCATCATCCATGAACGCCAGCATCAGAACTTCGCGACTGTCGGCATGGCACGCGACCGCCGTCAAAAGTCCATTGGCATCGAATTTCGGCAGGAAAGCCCTGCCCTGCTCTCGCTCGAGTGTATCGGAATTGGCCATGATTGCCCTTTGTTGCACGATAACCACATGTGTCGACCAAAATCTTCGGCGAACACGCATCGCCCTTTCAATTTTCGGCGGTTTCTTCGATTGAGCAGATGCGGTTTTCATCCGCCCGCCAACCGGTGGCGCGCAAGCGCTGAAGGCTTAGGTTCAGGGTCAGGCCATCGTCCGCAACGTCGGACGGCCGCATGAGGGATTGGACCAGGCGATCGAGGGGGATCGCCGAACTGCGCAAGCAGAGTCCAGCGGTTTCGTCACGAGAGCGCCCGAGGTTATCCCTCGGGCGCTTTTCGTTGAAGGGCACGATTGATTGCCCGGACGGTCAGGTCAGGTCCAGCGCCTCGTCCATCACTCTGGCGAAGCAGGCGATCAGGGCCTCCTGCGCTCCGGCCCGCAACAAGGCCCGTGTGCAGGCATCGCTGGTGGCGCCGCTGGTCAGGACATCGTCCACCAGCACGATCCGCCTCCCCTTGATCTGTTCGCTCCGCCGGGGATGAGCCGTGATCGCCCCAGACAGCGCCCGCGCTCGCGCACGGCGCCCCAAACCACCCAGCGTCGGGGTTGGCCTGGTTCGGACAAGCCCGTCCACCAGCACGCTGCAACCGCGCGATTCCGCGATGCCGCGTGCCAACAGTGCCGCCTGATTGTAGCCGCGACGCCACAGCCGCCAGCGATGCAGCGGCACTGGCACAACCAGCCAGTCGGCATCGACCCGCTGCGGCAGTCGCGCGCTGACGAAACGCGCCATCAATGGAGCGAGCGCGATTCGGCCGCCGTGTTTCAGCGCCAGGACCAGTGAACGCGATGCATCGTTGTAGAGTGTTCCCGCAGCAACCCCGCCATGCCGGGGAGGCACAGCCAGGCAGGGAGCGCATATCGATCCATCCGCGACCCCCGCAGCAAACGGGCGCTGACAAAGCTTGCAGGATGGCTCCCCCGGAATCGCCAGCCCGCTCCAGCAGGAAGGACAAACGCCCGCTTGCTCGACCATCATGTCACCGCACAACGGGCAGCGCGGGGGGAACACGAGATCGACCAGCGGCGCAAGAAATGTCGGGACTCGCATCGCACCCGTGTATCGCTTGCGCCAACGCCCCCGGCAAGGCAGGAGCCCAACATGATCACGCCTGCTCCGCCCAAGGTTTTTTCAGACAATCGCCGGACCGCCGCCCGCCGCCGGTCCCGCAGCCTGCAGCGCCGGCCGGACGCTGCGCGTTACATTCTGGATGACATGGTTGAGGACGTGCTCGAACGTCTCGCCTTTCTGCGGCTCAACCCGCGCCGCGCGCTGATCATTGGTGACTGGACCGGCGCACTTGCCGTGCAGCTTCGCACAACGGGATGCGATGTTACCGTGGCCGAACCGGCAGACGGATTTATTGAGGAGCAGCCATTTCCCGAGAACGGGTTCGATCTGGTTGCAAGCCTCGGAACGCTCGATACGGTGAACGATCTGCCCGGCGCACTCATCCACATTCGCAACGCGCTCGCGCCGGAGGGGCTGGCGATTGCCAGCTTCATGGGCGCCGGCAGCCTGCCGCAACTCAGGGCGGCGATGCTTGACGCTGACGGCGAGCGCCCGGCCCCGCGGCTGCACCCGATGGTCGACGTGCGGGCCGGCGGGCAACTGCTGCAGCGCGCCGGCTGGTCCGATCCGGTGGTGGACAGCCGCTCGCTCGACGTACGCTTCCGTTCGCTGGACAGTCTGGTCGCAGACTTGCGCGCGCAAGCGCTTGGCAACGTCCTCATGCGCGCCGGTCCCGCACTCGGTCGGACCGCGCTGGCCACCGCGCGTGCCGCTTTTGGCGTACGCACGGTGGAGCGCTTTGAGATCCTAACGCTTTCCGGCTGGCGGCGTTAGCCCAGCGCCGCTTGCGCCGCCGCCAGACGCGCGATCGGCACGCGGAAGGGGGAGGCGCTGACGTAATCGAGCCCAACCTTTTCGCAGAACGCGATCGATGCCGGGTCACCGCCGTGTTCGCCGCAGATCCCCAGCTTGATGTCCAGCCGGGTCTTGCGCCCGCGCTCTGCAGCCAGCTCGACCAGCTGGCCTACGCCCTCGATATCGAGGCTCACGAACGGATCGCGCGGATAGATGCCCTGTTCGACATAGGGGGTGAGGAACTTGGCCGCATCGTCGCGACTGACACCCAGCGTCGTCTGGGTGAGGTCGTTGGTGCCGAAACTGAAGAATTCGCCCACTTCGGCAATTTCCCCGGCCATCAGCGCCGCGCGTGGCAACTCGATCATCGTGCCGACGTGATAGGCGACCGAATTGCCCTTCTCGGCGAAGACCTCTGCGGCGGTACGATCGACCAGCGCCTTGAGGATCTCCAGTTCCTTGCGCGTGGCGACCAACGGGATCATCACTTCCGGCACGGGCGCCGCGCCCGATGCGACCGCTACATCGCAAGCCGCTTCGAAGATCGCGCGGGCCTGCATCTCGTAGATTTCCGGGAAGGTAATCCCCAGCCGGCAACCGCGGTGGCCGAGCATCGGGTTCATTTCATGCAGTTCTTCCGCGCGGCGCTTGAGCGTGGCCACGCCGATTCCGATCACATCGGACAGTTCCTCGAACTCCGCGTCGGCATGCGGCAGGAACTCGTGCAGGGGCGGATCGAGCAGGCGAATGGTAACCGGCAAGCCAGCCATCTCATCGAAGATCGCGTGGAAATCGGCGCGCTGTTCGGGCAGCAGCTTGGCGAGCGCAGCGCGGCGGCCAGCGCCGTCTTCGGCCAGGATCATCTGGCGCACGGCAGCGATGCGCTGGTCGTCGAAGAACATGTGTTCGGTCCGGCACAGGCCGATGCCTTCCGCCCCGAACTGGCGCGCGGTGCGGCAATCCGCCGGAGTTTCGGCGTTGGTGCGCACTTTCATCCGGCGGTGCTTGTCGGCCCATTCCATCAGCGTACCGAAATCGCCGACCAGTTCCGGCTCGATCGTCGGGACCGATCCAGCCATGACGTCGCCCGCCGCGCCGTCCAGCGTGATTACATCGCCTTCTTTCAGCTCGCGATTGCCGATCTTCAGCGTGCGGCTGGCCATGTCGATGGAGACCGCCGCCGCGCCCGAGACGCAGGGGCGGCCCATGCCGCGAGCCACCACGGCGGCGTGTGACGTCATGCCGCCGCGCGCGGTCAGGATGCCCTTCGCGGCGTGCATGCCGTGGATATCCTCCGGGCTGGTTTCAACGCGGACGAGAATCACGGCTTCACCGCGCTCGGCGCGCTTCTCGGCGGTATCGGCATCGAGCACGATTGCGCCGGAAGCGGCACCCGGAGAGGCCGGCAGGCCCTTGGTCAGCAGGTCGCGCGGGGCATCGGGGTCGAGCGTGGGGTGGAGGAGCTGATCCAGCGCCATCGGGTCGATGCGCTTGATCGCCATGCGCTCATCGATCAGGCCCTCGGCGACCATGTCGACCGCCATCTTGAGCGCGGCCTTGGCGGTGCGCTTGCCCGAGCGGGTCTGGAGCATCCAGAGCTTGCCGCGCTCCACGGTGAACTCGATGTCCTGCATGTCGCGGTAGTGCTTTTCCAGCAGTTCGAACACGGCGGCCAGTTCCGCGTACGCTTCCGGCATCGCTTCTTCCATCGACAGCGGCTTGGCGCCGGCGCGTTCGCGGGAATAGCGGGTCAGGTACTGCGGGGTGCGGATGCCGGCGACGACGTCTTCGCCCTGGGCGTTGACCAGCCATTCGCCGTAGTAGGCCTTCTCGCCGGTCGCGGGATCGCGGGTGAAGGCGACGCCGGTGGCGCTGGTATCGCCCATGTTACCGAAGACCATCGCCTGCACGTTGACGGCGGTGCCCCAGTCACCGGGGATGTCGTTCAGACGGCGGTAGACCTTGGCGCGGTCGGAGTCCCAGCTGTCGAACACGGCGCGGATCGCGCCCCAAAGTTGATGAAACACATCCTGCGGGAAGGGTTCGCCAAGGGCGGTCTGGACGATGGACTTGTACTCGGCGACGAGCGCCTGCCAATGTTCAGCACCCATCTCAACATCGGCGTAGAAACCGTTGTCTTCCTTCGCAATTTCCAGTGCATCCTCAAACAGATGATGGTCCACGCCCAGCACGACGTCCGAATACATCTGGATGAAGCGGCGGTAGCTGTCCCAGGCGAAGCGGTCGTCGCCGGAGGAAGCCGCCAGGCCCTTCACCGTTTCGTCATTGAGGCCAAGGTTGAGGACGGTGTCCATCATCCCCGGCATCGACACCCGCGCGCCAGAGCGGACCGAGACGAGCAGCGGATCGGCGGCATCGCCGAACTTCTTGCCCACGGCGGTTTCGATGTGGGTCAGCGCAGCGGCAACTTCGGCGCGGACATCAGCGGAGAAGTCCCCGCCCTCGGCCAGATAGCGCACGCATTCTTCGGTGGTGATGGTGAAGCCCGGCGGCACCGGCAGGCCAATTCCGGCCATTTCGGCCAGGTTCGCGCCCTTGCCGCCGACAATCGTCTTGTCCTTGGCCCGGGGGTCCTGATGAGTAACGCCGCCACCGAATGTGAATACGTATGCAGTCATGGAAATCCGCCACTTATCAGGAACCGCCGACTCACTGGACGGTGTGGCGCGTCCCTAGCCTTCGATACGCGAAAAGTCAGCCACTTTGTGCACCGCAGCACGGAAACTGGACAACAGCCCCAGTCGCGCCGCGCGCACTGCCGGATCATCGGCGTTGACCGTGACACTGTCAAAGAAAGCGTCGATCGGCGCCCGCAGCGTTGCCAGCGCGGCCATCGCGGCGGTGAAATCCTCTGCAACGACAGCGGCTTCCGCGCGCGGTGCCGCCGCATCGAGCGCAGCGATCAAGGCGGCCTCAGCCGGTTCGGGCGACGGATTGACCGCCCCGCCCTCAAACGCTTCCTTCTTCAGGATGTTCGCGGCGCGCTTGTACCCGGCCAGCAGGTTGGTGCCATCCTCGGTACCCATGAACGCCTGGAGTGCATGGACGCGGGCCAGCAGGCGGACGAGATCGTCCTCGCCGCCCAGTGCAAAGACAGCGTCGATCAGGTCGTGGCGAACCCCCGCTTCCTTTTGCTGGACCTTGAGGCGGTCAGCGAAGAAGTTGAGCACGTCGCCCTCGCCAATCCCCATCCGCAGGCCATTCGCGGTGATGATCTGGATGATGCCGAGTGCAGCACGGCGCAGCGCGAACGGGTCTTTCGAACCGGTCGGCTTTTCATCGATGCCGAAGAAGCTGCGGATCGTATCCAGCTTGTCCGCCAGCGCCACCGCCACCGTCACCGGCGCGGTCGGCACGTCATCGCCCTGCCCGACCGGCTTGTAATGATCGCGGATCGCATCGGCGACCGCATCCGGCAAGCCTTCGGCGCGGGCGTAGTAGCCGCCCATCAGGCCCTGCAATTCCGGGAATTCCCCGACCATTTCGGTGACGAGATCGGCCTTGCACAGCTCTGCCGCCTGCCGCGCCAGCGCGGGGTCGCAGTTCGGCACGATGCCTTCGCTGGCCAGCCATTCGGCCAGCTTCGCGACGCGCTCCACCTTGTCGGCGACAGTGCCCAGCTTTTCGTGGAACGTGATCCGCTCCAGCTTCTTCGCCTGATCCGCCAGCGTGGTCTTGCGGTCCTGCTGCCAGAAGAAGCTGGCGTCGGACAGGCGCGCGGCCAGCACCTTGCGGTTGCCCGCGACAATCGCGGTGCCGCCATCGGCAGCGGCGATGTTGGCGGTGCAGACGAAAGCGTTGGCGAGCTTCCCGTCCGCTTCGCACACGAAATACTTCTGGTTGGTCCGCGCGGTCAGCTGGATGACTTCGGGCGGGACTTCCAGATAGGCTTCATCGAACCGGCCGAGCAGCGGCACCGGCCATTCGGTGAGGCCCGCATTCTCGATCACCAGCCCTTCGTCCTCGACCAGAGTCAGGCCTTCGGCGGCGGCAGCGGCCTTGGCGGCGGCGCGGATCAGGTCCTGCCGCTCGGCGTGATCGACGATCACGTGTGCGGCGCGCAGCTTGGCGGCGTAGTCATCGACGCCATCGATCACGATCTCGCCGTCCGAGTGGAAGCGGTGCCCGCGCGTGACGCGTCCGGCAGCGATCCCGCCGACTTCGCAATCCACCACCGCGCCATCGAGCAGCGCGACAATGGCCGAGAGCGGGCGGACCCAGCGCAAGGATTCGGTGGAGATCGACGCCGCGCCCCAGCGCTGCGATTTCGGCCACGGAAACGCGCGGATGATCGCGGGGATGGCTTCGGCCAGCACTTCGGCAGTCGCGCGGCCCGGCTTTTCGGACACGGCGAACAGCACGCCGTCGCGCTCAACCAGCTGGTCTGCGGTCAGGCCGGTCTTGCGCAGGAATCCTTCGAGCGCCTGCGGCGGCGCACCGACGCGCGGGCCCTTCACTTCCTCGCTGACGGCAGCGGTCGCGGCGGGCAGATCGCGCGCGATCAGCGCCAGACGGCGCGGGGTGGACCACACGGTCACTTCGCCCAGCGTCACGCCCGCGTCGGCCATCGCCTTGCGGAACAGCTTTTCCAGATCGGCGCGCGCACCGGCCTGCATCCGCGCGGGGATTTCTTCCGAGCGCAGTTCGAGAAGAAAATCGCTCATACCGTCCACCCCGGAAACTTGGCTTCCCATTCGGGCGTGTTCTTTTCGATCCACGCCTGACAGCTGCCCTTGGCCAGATCGCGCACGCGGCCGATGTAGCTGGCGCGTTCCTGCACGGAAATCACGCCGCGCGCCTGCAGCAGGTTGAACAGGTGGCTGGCCTCGATCGCCTGGTCATAGGCGGCGAGCGGCACGGCGGCATCGATGCAGCGCATGCATTCCGCCTCGGCCTTGGCGAATCCGTCGAACAGGCTGGCCGTGTCGGCCACTTCGAAGTTGTATTTCGAATGCTCCTGCTCGTTCTTCAGGAACACGTCGCCATAGCTGACGCCGTGGTCGTTGAAGCGCAGGTCGTAAACCCGGTCGACGCCCTGGATATACATCGCCAGACGTTCCAGCCCGTAGGTGATCTCGCCCGCGACCGGCTTGCAATCGAACCCGCCGACCTGCTGGAAATAGGTGAACTGGGTGACTTCCATCCCGTCGCACCAGACTTCCCAGCCCAGCCCCCACGCGCCCAGCGTCGGGCTTTCCCAGTCATCCTCGACAAAGCGGATGTCATGGGCCAGCGGGTCGATGCCGATGGCGGCAAGGCTCTGGAGATACAGTTCCTGCAGGTTCGCCGGGTTCGGCTTCAGGATCACCTGATACTGGTAATAATGCTGCAGCCGGTTGGGGTTTTCGCCATAGCGCCCGTCGGTCGGGCGGCGGCTGGGCTGGACATAGGCCGCGCTCCACGGTTCCGGGCCCAGCGCGCGCAGCGTGGTCGCCGGGTGGAACGTGCCCGCGCCCATGCGCATGTCATAGGGTTGCAGGATCAGGCAGCCTTGCGCGCTCCAGAAAGCATGGAGACGCAGGATCATGTCCTGAAAGCTGAGCGGTTTTGCCGGGTCTGACATGGCTGCGGCCTTTGGCGCACCGGCCTTGCAGGGTCAATATCCGCTTTGATTCATCGACGGGCAGGAAAGCCGCGCTATATGCAGCGCATGAACAGGATTTTCCGGACATTTTCCGCCGCGCTGGCGCTGGTTGGCGCACTTGCACTGGGTTCGGCCACGGCGGCGCAGCAGGCCGGGCACGGGCTGGAGGCGCTCGATCCCGCGGGTGCCGTCACCATCCAGGAGGCGCGGCCCGCGCTGTGGAAAGTCGCGGATGCGGACACCACGATCTATCTGTTCGGCACGATCCACCTGCTGCCGCCGGGGATCGAGTGGTATTCCGGCCCGGTGGCGCAGGCGTTCGAGGCATCGGACGTCCTCGTGACGGAAATTCCGGAACTGACCGCCGGGGAAACGCAGGAAGTGGTCGTGCGGCGTGCGATCCTGCCCAAGGGCAAATCGCTGCGCAGCGGGATGCGCAAGAAGGAACTGGCGAAGTTCGACACGGCGCTGATGGGGTTCAACCTGCCGCTGAACGCGTTTGACACCTACAAGCCGTGGTATGCCGCGGTGATCCTCTCCACCCTGCCCTTGCAGCAGCGCGGCTTCGATCTCGCCAACGGCGTCGAAGCGCAGTTGGCCGCCCGCAACAAGGCGCGTGGGGCGCCCCGGATCGGGCTGGAAACGCTGGACTACCAGCTGGGCCTGTTCGACGGCCTCTCGCCCAGGGTGCAGAAGGAATACCTGCTGTCGGTGGTGGATGCCTTGCCCACGATCGACACCGAAGTTGGCAAGATCGTCAGCGCGTGGAGCGCGGGCGACGCCGAGGGGCTGGCCGGGCTGATGAACGCGGATCAGGAAGATCCGGCGATGATGCAGGCGCTGCTGACCAACCGCAACAAGGCGTGGGCGCAGTGGCTGAAGGCGCGGCTTGATGCGCCGGGGAGGGTGTTTGTCGCGGTCGGCGCGGGCCATCTGGGCGGCAAGGACAGCGTGCAGGATTACCTCGCGCGTGGCGGGGTCGTTTCGCAGCGTGTCCAGTAAGCGGTTCTGGCTGGCCGCCGCGCTGGCGCTGGCGGCGGCGGCGTGCAAGCCCGCGCCGCCCGTCACCCCCGCGATGTGGGAAGTGACCGGTCCGGGCGGCCAGCGGGCGTGGCTGTTCGGCACAATCCACGCCCTGCCCGATCCGGTCGACTGGCGCTCCGACAAGGTCGAGGCTGCATTGGCCGCATCGGACCGGCTGATGCTGGAAGTGGCGAAGATCGACGACGGCGCGGGGCTGGCAGGCACGTTTGCGCGGCTGGGCCAGTCGCCGGGGCTGCCACCGCTGGCGGCGCGCATTCCGGCGGGTGAGCGCGCGGGGCTGGAGCGGGTGCTGGCCGACCTGGGGCTGACCGGCAAGCTCGACGGGCTGGAAACCTGGGCGGCGGCGCTGACCATCCAGCAGGTCATCTCGGCGCGGTCGGGGCTGGATAGCGGCAATGGCGTCGACCGGGCGCTGGTCGCGGACTATCGCAAGGCGCTTGGCGAATTCGAAGGGGCGGAGCGGCAGCTGGGCATTTTCGACCGGCTAGCCGAAGCCGACCAGCTGGAACTGCTGCGCGCGGTGGTGCGCGGCGCGGGGGCCTCGCTGGACGATGCGCGGCGGCTGGAGCAGGCCTGGGCCAAGGGCGACATGGCCGCGATCACTGCCGAGACGAACCGCGATTTCCTGAACGATCCGGAACTGCGCGCGGCGCTGCTGACCGGGCGGAACAAGGCCTGGGCGCAGCGCTTGCGGCAGGTCATGGCGGCGGGCGAGCAGCCCTTTGTCGCGGTTGGCGCCGCGCATCTGGCCGGGCCCGAGGGGCTTCCGGCCCTGCTTGCGGCACAGGGCTATACGGTGCGACGCGTGCAATAGCGCGCCCTTGTGTCAGGTTAACTTGACATCGCGGCCAATCGGATTATGTCATGTTTACCTGACATGACGAGTGAACCTGAATGCACAATCGCGTAAGAGAACTGCGCACGGCGCGCGGCTGGAGCCAGGCCGAACTGGCTGGCCGGATCGATGTGTCGCGCCAGGCCGTGAACGCCATCGAAACCGGCAAGCACGACCCTTCGCTGACGCTGGCATTCCGGATCGCCCGCCTGTTCGAAACTTCGATCGAGGAGATCTTTGATGACCAGGCCTGAACCCAATCCCGCCCTTCCCGGTGAACAGCGCGCGCGTTTGCGCCAGCAGCGGGTCTGGCGGGCCATGCTTGTCCCCGGCCTCGCCGCCGTGGCCGTGCTCTATGCAGTCAGGCAAGGCCTCGGCGGGTCTATCTATGACGCGCAGGGGCAGGTCCATCCGACCTTCGCGATCGTGTTCTCGGTCGTGGTCGCACTGTTCGCGCTGATCGGCGCGATCTGGCACCACCGGGCCATCGACGAGCAGGAAGAACGCGCGATCCTGTGGGGCAACACGGCGGGGTTCTACACCGTCATCCCGTCCGCGATGATCGTCGAAACGCTCACCCTAGCCCGCCTGATCGAGCCGGTATCGCACGTCACCATGATGCTGGGCGCGCTGGCGGTCAGCGTGGCGACGTATCTGTGGGTGCGTTTCCGCTAGCGGCGGCAACCGCAATTTCCTTGCCTTTTGCCGCGCCTGCGGTTAACGGCCCGCCCTTCCCCGGCATGGTCATCCCTGGAGGCGTGACCGGAGGAAACGGAACAATCTCGTTTTGAAAGGCAAATGCAATGAGCGATACTCTGCACCTGCCGGCCGAGGCGCGCGAACGGGCTGGCAAGGGAGCCTCCCGTGCACTGCGTCGTGAAGGCCGCGTCCCCGCTGTCGTCTATGGTGGCAATGAAGAGCCCCTCGCGATCCACGTCGAAGAAAAGGAACTGGTTCGCCTGCTGGGCACCGGCCACTTCTTCGAATCCGCGATCGAGATCGAAATTGGCGGCAAGACCGTGAAGACGCAGCCGAAGGACGTCGCCTTCCACCCCGTCACCGACCGCCCGCTGCACGCAGACTTCCTGCGCGCCTGAGCGGACAGGCAGGCGGCTAATGGCCTGATGGCCAGAACCGATGCCTGACAACCATTGCCGCCCCTGCCCAGGCAGGGGGCCGAAGCCGGATTGACCGGCCACGCCCCCGCCCGTGCGGGGGCGCAGTGTTTTACAGCTGTGTTTTTCACCCGTGTTTCGAGAAGGAGCGCCGCGATGCAACTCTGGGTCGGTCTGGGCAATCCGGGCCCGCAGTATGCGCTGCACCGGCACAACGTGGGCTTCATGGTGATGGACACCCTGGCCGAATTCCACGACTTCGGGCCGGTCCAGAAGAAGTTCCAGGGCTGGCTGCAGGAAGGCCGGATCGGCGGCGACAAGATCCTGCTCCTGAAACCGGCGACCTACATGAACGAAAGCGGCCGTTCGGTGGGCGAGGCGCTGCGCTTCTACAAGCTGGGCACCGACGCGCTCACCGTGTTCCACGACGAGCTGGACCTTGCCCCGTTCAAGGTGAAGGTCAAGCAGGGCGGCGGCACGGCGGGGCACAACGGCCTGCGCTCCATCGACCAGCATCTGGGCCCAGATTTCCGCCGCGTGCGCCTGGGGATTGGCCACCCCGGCCACAAGGACCGGGTAACCGGCCACGTGCTGGGCAACTTCGCCAAGGCCGAGATGGACCCGCTCGCCGACATGCTGGGCGCCATCGCCGGCGAGGCCGAGTGGCTGGCCAGGGGCGACAACGCCCGCTTCATGAGCGACGTGGCCTTGCGCCAACAGGATTAGGCGGCGGCAAGACTAAAGTCCGCTCGACAGCCCGCTTCCACCGGATATTCTGGGCGCAAACCGTAACGGGAGAGCGCCATGCCTGATCTGACCCGCCGTTCGCTGTTGGCCGCGACAACTGCCGCCGCTGCCGCCACCACGCTGCCCGCCCGCGCCAGCGAAGCCCCTGCCCCCAGTCTCAAGGGCAAGTCCGTCTTCATCACTGGCGCGTCGAGCGGGTTTGGCCGGGTCGGCGCGGAGCATTACGCAAGGCTTGGCGCGAAAGTCTTTGCCACGATGCGCGGCCTGCCCCGCCCGGAAGCCAGCGAGCTGATCGACCTGGCCGCGCGCGAACAGCTGGACATCACGGTCCTGCCGCTGGACGTCCTGTCCGACGAACAGGTCGCCGCCGCGGTCCGGGATGCCGAGGCCATGGCCGGCGGAGCGCTGGACGTGGTGATCAACAACGCCGGGATCGGGATGACCGGGCCGGTCGAAGTGCAGGACATGGCCGCGACCCAGCTGGCGTTCGACACCAATGTCTTCGGCGTGCAGCGGGTGATCCGCGCCGCCCTGCCCGCGATGCGCGCGCGCAAGTCCGGCGTGATCTTCAACATCTCGTCGCAGCTGGGCCGCGTGATCAGCCCGGCGGGCGGGCACTATTCGGCCACGAAGTTCGCGCTGGAGGCGCTGAGCGAGCAGCTGGCCTATGAACTTGCCCCGCACGGGGTCGAGGTCTGCATCATCCAGCCCGGCGGCTATCCCACCAAGGTCTGGGTCAACCGCAACCGCTACAACCTGGAACTGAAGGCCCGGATCGAACCGGAACGCGCGGCGGGTTATCCGGAACTGGTTGCCCGAATGGGAACCGAAACTGGCGCGGGCCGCACCGCCGATCCCGCCGATGTGCCGCGTGCCATCGCGGAAATCGCCGCCATGCCCGCCGGTCGTCGCCCACTGCGCCGCGCGGTGCATCCGGGCAACAAGCCGCAGGAAGCGATCAACCGCGTTGCCGCCGAAACCCAGCTGGCCTGGCTGGGCAATTCCCCGGTCGGCCCCTGGATCAAGGCGGTTCACGATTAACCGGTTTTTCTGTCGAACCGCTTTACACCTGCGGCGCGGGCGACGGGCCGTTAACCAGTGAGGTGGTAGGAAATCCCCGGTTGGCACAGGCGTTGCGTTGGTAAGCGCAACACCTACGTCAACCATTCCGTTGGGGGATCGACATGACCATGACCGCCAAGCTGTTGCCCGCCCTTGCCGCGAGCCTGATGTTTACCGCGACGCCAGCCATGGCCGACGCCATCTCGCTGGGATCGGGCGATATCGGCAAGTCGTTCACGTTCAACTTCAACGGCTTTGCCGACAGCATGGAGATCGCGAACCTCACCTCGACCGCGACCTTCACGCTGACCGGTGCGACCAGCACCAGCTACACCTTCAACTATTCGCTGAGCAACACGACCAGCAGCCCGCTGACCTCGCGCGTGTCCTCGTTCGGTTTCAACACCGATCCGAACATCTCCAGCGCCTCCTCGACCGGGGCATTCAGCTATACCACGCTGAATTCCAGCTACCCCAACGGGATCGGCGCGATCGACGTCTGCTTCAAGGATGCCAAGACCGGCAGCTGCGCAGGCGGCGGCAGCGGCGGTCTGCTGACCGGCGCGACCGGCACTGGCTCGCTGACCCTCAACTTCAGCCAGCCGCTGACTTCGCTGACGCTGAGCGACTTCTTCGTGCGGTATCAGTCGATCACTGGCGCGGGCAATGTCACGTCGGCCAGCGGCGCGGGCACGCTCACCTCGACGGGTGGATCGACCTCGGGCGGCTCCACTTCGGGTGGCAGCACTTCGTCGGGCGGCACCTCGGTGCCGGAACCGGGCATGGTCGGCCTGATGGGCGGCGCCCTGCTGCTGCTGGCGATGCGCTCGCGCCGTCGCCGGGCGGTGTTCGCGGCGGCCTGACGACAGCCACCGGAACCAGCAACCATAACGCCGGGGTGGTTCAGCCGCCCCGGCGTTCGGCTTGTTCCAGGTGTGCGCGAATGGCCGCGTTGCCGGGGGCCTTCTGGGCCGCCTTGCGCAGCAGTTGCCTGCCCTGCTCGACGTCCTTGCCGGACTGAACCCGCACCCAGCCCGCCGTATCCAGCACCGAGGCATTATCCGGCGCCAGCTTCAGCGCCTTGTCCGCCAGTTCGCGAGCGCGGCCATGATTACCCAGCATGGATTGGGCATAGGCCATGTTGTTCAGCACCAGCACGTTGCTGCCATCCGTAACCGTCAGGATGCGATCATAGGCAACCGCCGCGCGTGCCCAGTTGCCCGCCTTCATCGCGGCATCGCCTTCGGCCAGGTCCGCACCCAGTGCCCGCGGCGATGGCCCCTTGGCGCGATTGGCCAGCGCTTCGGCATCGCTGGTCCCCGCCGCCTTGGCAAAGCGGGCATAGAGCGCCAGCTCCTCTGGCCGCACTGCGCTGCCGCGCACCACCGGCGCATAAGTCTGCATCGCCGCGCGCGGATCGCCAGAGCGCAACTGCGCCTCGGCCAGGATCCGCAGGGCTTCGCGGTTGCCGGGATTGGCGCGGGCGATGGGGGCGGCCTGGGCAATGGCAAGCTCCGCCTGCCCCAGGTTGGTCAGCGCTTCAGCATAGATCAGGCGGGCCGGGTCTTGCTGACCCAGTCCGGCCTCGACCGGCAGGATGGCCTGACGCACCCCGTCCCAGTTCTTGCGCGCGGCAGCGTGGCGGGCGCGCAGGTAGGCGACGGTGGGGTCTTTCGGGGCCGCTGCAGCCAGCGCCTTGAGCACCGGCTCCATCTCGTCGAAGCGCCCCAGATCGCCCAGCACGGCGGCCTTGCCGGTCATCGCCGCAAGGTTGCCGGGATAAGTCTGGTCGGCCTTGGAATAGGCGGCCAGCGCCCGCGCCAGATCGCCCTGCCGCATGGCCAGTTCACCCCCGCTCAGCAGCGTGGCAAGCAGGTTCGGCCCCTGCGCCTGCGCCTTGGCATGCATCGCCGCAGCCCCGGCGACATCGCCGTTCAGCAGCAGCAGGCGGGTGTAATCGGCATAAGCAGCGGCACTGCCCCCGGCGGAAACCGCCCGGTCGAGATAACGAGCCGCTGCGGCAGGATCCTGTTGCTGCAGGGCTGCGGCGGCGCGCAAGCGATCCGCCTCCACCGAATCGCGCCCGGCCAGCAGTTGCAGCGCCACATCCGGCACCTTGCGCAGCAGCGCCGCCTGCGCGGCAAATTCAGCCAGTTCGCCCTGCGGCGGCTGGCCGCCAGCCAGTCGCTCCACCGCGCTGCGCGCCCCTTCCCCATCGCCCAGTGCCAGCAGGGTGCGGATCTGGAGCAATTGCAAGGCCCGGTCATTGGGCAGCACGGTCAGAGCAGCCTGCAGGCTGGTGCGGGCGGCGCTGTAATCGTTGGCGGCAAAGTCGGCGCGGGCCTGCCCGGCCAGCTCCTCTGGACTCTTCGCGCAGGCGGACAGCAGCAGGATGGCGGCAACGGCAGCGGTTGCGGCGGCGGAGGCGGCGCGGGTTTTCATGCGCCGATCCTGCCATCAGGCACTGAACAATTCGTGAAACTGGCCAAACCGTCCGCCCCCCGCTATGGGCCGCCGCAACAGTTATACCGGAGAATGAAATGGGTTTCCGCTGCGGGATCGTCGGGCTGCCGAATGTTGGCAAGTCCACCCTGTTCAACGCATTGACCGAAACGCAGGCGGCGCAGGCGGCAAACTATCCGTTCTGCACGATCGAGCCAAACGTCGGCAACGTCGGTGTGCCCGATCCCCGGCTGGACAAGCTGGCGGAAATCGCCGGCAGCCAGAAGATCATCCCGACCCAGCTGGGCTTCGTCGACATCGCCGGGCTGGTGCGCGGCGCGTCGAAGGGCGAAGGGCTGGGCAACCAGTTCCTCGGCAACATCCGCGAAGTCGATGCCATCGTCCACGTGCTGCGCTGCTTTGAAAACGACGACATCCAGCACGTCGACAACAAGGTCGATCCGGTGTCCGACGCCGAAACGGTCGAAACGGAGCTGATGCTGGCCGATCTGGAAAGCCTGGAAAAGCGGGTGCCCGCCGCCCAGAAGAAAGCCTCGCAGGGGGACAAGGAAGCCAAGCTGATCGCCTCGGTTCTGGGCCAGGCGCTGGACCTGCTGCGCGAGGGCAAGCCCGCCCGGCTGACCCAGCCCAAGGATGAAGAAGAAGCCCGCGTCTTCCAGCAGGCGCAGCTGCTTACCGCCAAGCCGGTACTCTACGTCTGCAACGTCGAGGAAGAAAGCGCAGCCAACGGCAACGCATTCTCCGCGCGCGTGTTCGAAAAGGCCAAGGCCGAGGGCGCCGAGGCCGTGATCGTGTCTGCCGCGATCGAGGCCGAACTGGTGGGCATGGATGCCGAGGAACGCATGGTGTTCCTGGAGGAAATGGGCCTGCACGAAACCGGGCTCGCCCGCGTGATCCGCTCTGGCTACGAGCTGCTGCACCTCATCACGTTCTTCACCGTCGGCCCGAAGGAAGCCCGCGCTTGGACCGTGCACAAGGGTGCCAAGGCTCCAGAAGCGGCGGGCGAGATCCACTCCGACATGCAACGCGGCTTCATCCGCGCCGAAACCATTGCCTATGACGATTACGTCGCGCTGGGCGGTGAGGCCGGTGCCAAGGAAGCGGGCAAGCTGCGCCAGGAAGGCAAGGAATACGTGATTGCCGATGGCGACGTTCTGCACTTCAAGTTCAACGTCTGATTGATCGGGGGAAACAGCGGATGGATGACGGGCTGGTCTATTTCGAGGATCTGGAAATCGGGGCGAAAGCCGCGTTTGGCCGCTATGAGGTCACCCGCGAGGAAGTGATCGACTTCGCGTCGAAATACGATCCCCAGCCCTTCCACCTCGATGATGCCGCCGCAGCCGCCACCCACTTCGGGCGCCTGTCGGCCAGCGGGTGGCATACCTGCGCGATGGTCATGCGCATGCTGGTGGACAACATTACCGAACGTAAGCAGGCCGGGCTCGGCTCGCCGGGGCTGGACGAGCTGCGCTGGCACCGCCCGGTGTTTCCGGGTGACGTGCTGCGGGTGGAAACGGAACTGACCTCGAAAAAGCAAAGCCAGTCACGCCCGGAAATGGGCAGTTTCCAGTCGGTCGTGCGGGTGTTCAACCAGGACGACGTGATGGTGATGAGCATGAAGTCCATCGGCCTGATCCGCGTGCGCGGGGCCTGAACCGCTACTTCCGCCCGAACAGCTTCTCGATGTCGCCGTGCGCCAGCTTGACCCAGGTCGGGCGGCCATGGTTGCACTGGCCTGAGCGCGGGGTCACTTCCATCTCGCGCAGCAAGGCGTTCATTTCCGCAACCGACAGCGTGCGCCCGGCCCGGACGGAGCCGTGGCAGGCCATCGTCGCCAGCACCAGATCGAGCCGCTCGCCCAGCAGCAGCGCGTCGCCGTTGTGGGCCAGATCGTCCGCCACATCGCGCACCAGCGCCTGCACGTCGCCCTTGCCCAGCACCGACGGCACGGCGCGGACCAGCATTGCGGTGGGGCCGAAGCGTTCCAGCGCCAGCCCGTATTCCGCCAGTTGCCCCGCGCGCTCCTCCAGCCGGTCGCAGGACGGCTCGTCCAGTTCAACCACTTCCGGCAGCAGCAGCGCCTGGCTGGCCGTGACCGCACCTTGCGCCCCGGCCGCCTTCAACCGCTCCAGCACCAGCCGCTCATGCGCGGCATGCTGGTCGACGATCACCAGCCCGTCCTCCGCCTCGGCGACGATATAGGTGTTGGAGATTTGCCCCCGCGCCACCCCCAGCGGGTGCTGCGCCGAGGGCGCGGGTGCGTCGTCGGCCACTTCCGCACGGGCGGCGGGCGGCGCCATGACGGATTGCTCGTAGCCACGCCAGGCCGCCCCCGCATCGCGCACGGCGGCACTCGGCGGGGCATACTGGCGCGCGAACAGCGATGAGAGCGCCGGGGCAGGCTCGCCCGGGCGGGCAATCGGTTCCGCCTGCCAGTTGGCCATCGCCGGGGCGGCGGGGGCCTGCGCGCTGCGCTGCCCCGCACTGTCGAGCGCATGGCGCAGCCCCGACACGATGAAACCGCGCACGAACGCCGGGTCGCGGAAGCGCACTTCGGTCTTGGCGGGGTGGACGTTGACGTCGACGTCTTCGGGCGGAATGTCGAGGAACAGCGCCAGCACCGCGTGCCGGTCCCGCGCCAGCATGTCGGCATAGGCCCCGCGCACCGCGCCGACCAGCAGCCGGTCCTTCACCGGACGGCCGTTGACGAACAGGTACTGGTGATCGGCCACGCCCCGGTTGAAGGTTGGCAGCCCCGCCACGCCAGACAGGCGTGCGGCCCCGCGCTCCAGTTCGATCACCACGCCGTCATCGGCCAACTCGCGCGCGACCAGCTGCGCCACGCGGTGCGGCAGGGAGTCGCCGGGCTGCACGGCCAGCACGCGGCGGCCATCGTGTTCCAGCACGAAGCCCACTTCCGGCCGGGCCATCGCCAGCCGGCGAACCACATCGAGGCAGGCGGCATATTCGCTGCGGGCCGAACGCAGGAACTTGCGCCGGGCCGGGATCTTGCCGAACAGGTCCTCCACCCGGATGCGGGTGCCCGGCGGCAGCGCGGCCGGTCCTTCGGCCGTTACCGTGCCGTGATCGACCACCCGGCGCCAGCCCGCGTCAGCGCCGCGCGGGCGGCTTTCCAGCGTCAGGCGCGACACGCTGGCGATGGAGGGCAGCGCCTCCCCCCGAAAACCCAGCGTGGCGACCAGTTCGATGTGTTCGTCAGGCAGCTTGGAGGTGGCATGGCGTTCCAGTGCCAGCGCGATTTCATCGGGGCGCATCCCGCAACCGTCGTCCGTCACCTCGATCCCGTCCAGCCCCCCGCCGCTGAGCCGCACGGTCACTTGCCGCGCGCCCGCATCCAGCGAATTTTCGACCAGTTCCTTGAGCGCCGAGGCCGGACGTTCGACCACTTCCCCCGCCGCGATGCGGTTGATCAGGGTCTCGGGCAGGCGGCGGATCGTGGGCATGGGATTTGCCTAGCGACGAGTTGCCGGAAATTCGAGATCAAGAGTGGGGAAAACCCCCGGATTCCGCACAAATTTTTGGCATTCGCCCATGCCTTGCGCTAAGGGGGCGCCTTCATTGCTCACCTGCTTCCCATGCGCGGCTGCGAATCACCTGGTCGTGGGGGTAAAAAATACGGACTTCTCAATGTCTTCGTTCCTGTCGCGCTTCCTGAAATTCGGCTCCCAGAACATGGCGATCGACCTGGGTACGGCCAACACGTTGGTCTACGTCCAGGATCGCGGGATCGTGCTCAACGAACCCTCCGTCGTGGCAATCGAAACGATCAACGGGATCAAGCGCGTCAAGGCCGTGGGCGACGATGCCAAGATGATGATGGGCAAGACCCCCGACAGCATCGAAGCGATCCGTCCGCTTCGCGATGGCGTGATCGCCGACATCGAAGTCGCGGAAGAGATGATCAAGTATTTCATCCGCAAGGTCCACGGCAAGAAGAGCCTGCTGCGCTATCCCGAAATCGTGATCTGCGTCCCCTCGGGCGCGACCTCGGTCGAAAAGCGCGCGATCCGCGATGCCGCAAGCAACGCCGGCGCCAGCGCCGTCTACCTGATCCTCGAACCGATGGCCGCCGCGATCGGCGCGGACATGCCGGTGACCGAACCGGTCGGCTCGATGGTGGTGGACATCGGCGGCGGCACGACCGAAGTCGCCGTGCTGTCGCTGCGCGGGCTGGCCTATACCACCTCGGTCCGTGTCGGCGGCGACAAGATGGACGAAGCCATCGTGTCCTACGTGCGCCGCCACCACAACCTGCTGATCGGTGAGGCAACCGCCGAACGGATCAAGAAGGATTACGGCGTCGCCACGGTGCCGGCAGACGGCGTGGGTGAAACGATCCAGATCAAGGGCCGCGACCTTGTGAACGGGGTGCCCAAGGAAATCACGATCACGCAGGCGAACATCGCCGAGGCGCTGTCCGAACCGATCGGCGCCATCGTCGAAGGCGTGCGCATCGCGCTGGAAAACACCGCGCCGGAACTGGCCGCCGACATCGTCGACCAAGGCATCGTCCTGACCGGCGGCGGCGCGCTGATCAAGGGGCTGGACGAGTATCTGCGCGAGGAAACCGGGCTGCCGGTCAGCATCGCGGAAGATCCGCTGTCCTGCGTTGCGCTCGGCACGGGCCGCGCCATGGAAGACCCGATCTATCGCGGCGTGCTGACGACGGCCTGAATGCACGCGCCTGGCCCCAGCATCGCCGGGCGGAAGGAGTAAGGCTGGCATGGTGCCGCCCGCAAACCGGCGTCCCGGCTATTCGCGCAGGGCGCAGTACGGCAACTTCCTGGGCTATATCATCGCGTTCATCGGCCTGGCCGTTGGCGTGGCGGTGTTGCTGATTTCAACCGGCAACACCGGCGCGTTTTCCGGTGCGCGCATGGCCGCCAGCGATGCGACCGCGCCGGTCGGCGAAGTTGCCGCCAAGGGCCGAACCGAGGCGCGCGGATTCCTTGCGGCCGTGGGCGGGTTTTTCACGTTCGGCAGCCGGATGGCCGATCTGGACCGTGAAGTGCGCATTGCCCGCGTGCAGCTGGCCGAAGCCGAAGCGCTGAAGCACGAAAACGCCCAGTTGAAAGCGATGCTGAAGCTGAGCACCGAGGAGCCGCGACCGGTGGCGGTTTCACGCCTGATCGGCTCGACCTCTACCAGCAGCCGCCGGTTCGCCACGCTTGGGGTGGGCACCGACAACGGCGTGCGGGTGGGCATGCCGGTGCGTTCGCCGATGGGACTGGTCGGCCGGGTGCTGGAAGTGGGCAATTCCAGTGCACGGGTGCTGCTGATCACCGATACCGAAAGCGTGGTGCCCGTGCGGCGCGCCCGCGATGGCATTCCCGCCTTCGCCACTGGCCGGGCAGACGGAACGCTGCAGTTGCGCCTCATCACGCTGGGCATCAATCCGCTCAAGCAGGGTGACGCTTTCGTCACGTCCGGTTCGGGCGGCCTCTACTGGCCGGGCACGGCCATCGCGGTCGTCACCGAAGTGACGCGCGACGGCGCCATCGCCCGGCCGCTGAGCGATCCCGGCAGCACCGAGTTCGTCGAGGTGCAACCGCTCTGGACCCAGCCCGCGCCCGCCGCCGCACAGCCCGCCGCTACCGCCGCACCGGCAGCGGAGCCGCGCTGATGCCGGGGCCGTACCTGGATGAACGGCACGAATTCCCGCGGCAGCGGATCAACCGGGCTCCTTCGCCGGTGCTGGCCGTGGTCATGCCGTGGCTGCTGGTCATGCTGGGCAGCCTGGCCCCGCTCCTCCCGCTGATCGCTTCGGCTCCGGTAGTTCCGCCGCTGGGCTTTCTGTTCCTGATGGCCTGGCAGCAATTGCGGCCGGGCCTGTTTCCGGTCTGGGCGGGATTGCCGCTGGGCCTGTTCGATGACCTGTTCAGCGGGCAACCGCTGGGATCGGCCATGGCGCTGTGGTCGGTTGCGGTCATCGGCATGGACTATTTCGAGGCACGGTTTCCCTGGCGCGGGTTTGCGCTCGACTGGTTGCTGGCGGCGCTGGTGATTGCCGCCTACCTCGCGTTGTCGCTGCAGGTCGCCAACCTGGCTGGTGGGGCCACGCCGCTGTTCGTGCTGGCTCCCCAGTTGGCCGTCGCCGTGCTGATCTACCCGCTGACCGCACGGATCGTCGGTGCGGTTGACCGGTTCCGGCTGATCCCGGTGCGGGCGGTCTGATGCTCGGCGGTAGCCAGCACGTCAGTTCCGGGACGCTGCGCAACAGCTTTGACCGGCGTGGAGTGGTGATTGGCGGCCTGCAACTGGGCGTCGGCGTGCTGCTGGCCGCGCGCATGGCGTGGATCGGGCTGTTCCAGAACGAGAAGTATACGACCCTGTCGGAAAGCAACCGGGTCAACCTCACCCTGATCCCGCCCCGGCGCGGCGCGATCCTCGATCGCAACAATGCCCCCATCGCCGCCAATCGCGCCGATTTCCGCGTCGACCTGATCCCGGACCGCCTGACCGATCCCGATCGCACCCTGACGGAACTGGGGCAACTGCTGGCGCTGACCGACGTGCAACTGCGCGACCTGCGCGACAAGCTGGAAAAGGCCCACGGGTTTCAGCCGGTGGAAGTCGCCGCCGGGCTGGACTGGGATCGGTTCGCCGCCGTCAGCGTGCGCCTGCCGGACTTGCCGGGCGTGCTGGCGCAGCGCAGCTTCTCGCGCTGGTACCCGACCGGCCCGTCGGTGGGCCACCTGATCGGCTATGTCGGCACCGCCTCGGCCGAGGATTACGAGAAGGAGCGCAACCCGCTGCTCATCACGCCGGGCTTCAAGGTTGGCAAGGACGGGCTGGAAAAGCACTTCGAACAGCGCCTGCGCGGCGAACCGGGCGCGCGCCGGGTGGAAGTGACCGCATCCGGCAAGGTGGTGCGCGATCTTGAAATGCGCGAGGACGTGCCCGGCCAGCCGCTCAAGCTGACGATCAGCGCCCCGCTGCAGGACTATGCCGCGCGGCGGATGGGGCCGGAATCGGGCGCGGTCGTGGTGATGGACTGCCAGACCGGCGACCTGCTGGCGATGGTTTCGATGCCCAGCTTCGATCCCAACAACTTTTCCGACGGCATTGGGCGAATCGAATGGAAGATGCTGTCGGACGACGACCATGTTCCGTTGCGCAACAAGGTTTTGCGCGGGCTGTTTCCGCCGGGCTCGACGATCAAGCCTGCCGTCGCGCTCGCCTTCCTGGAAGCCGGGCTGGACCCGAATGCCGCCGTCAATTGCAGTGGCGGCTTGCGGGTGGGCAACCGCGTGTTCCACTGCTGGCAGCGGCGCGGCCACGGCCATACCGACATGGCCAAGGGCATCTATCAGAGCTGCGACGTCTATTTCTATCACTTCGCCCAGCAGATCGGGATGCAAAAGATCGCCGACATGGCCCGCCGCCTTGGCCTGGGCCAGTCGTTCGACCTGCCGGTGCTGGGGCAATCCTATGGCACCGTGCCCGACCCGGCGTGGAAGGAAAAGAAATACGGCAAGCCCTGGGCCGTGTTCGATACGGTCAACGCCACGATCGGCCAGGGCTATATGCTGGTTAATCCGCTGCAACAGGCCGTGATGTCGGCCCGCATCGCCTCCGGGCTGGAACTGCAGCCGCGCCTGCTGTTCGATCCCAAGGCGCCGCAGCCCAAGTCGCTGGGCATCCCGCAGGAACATCTCGATTTCGTGCACAAGGCGATGAGCGACGTCGTGAACGGCCCCGGCACCGCCGGTCGCGCGCGGTTGCCGATCGACAACGTGCTGATGGCCGGCAAGACCGGTACGGCCCAGGTCGTCAGCCTCAACATCAGCGACGGCAAGAGCGGGGCATGGAAATACCGCGACCACGGCCATTTCGTCTGCTTCGCGCCGTTCGACAAGCCGCGCTATGCCTGCGCCGTCATCGTACAGCATGGCGGCGGTTCGGCCGCCGCCTATCCGATCGCGCGCGATGTCATGACCTTCCTCTACGATCCCGCCAAGGCGATGCAGGTGCTGCTCGAGATGGAGGCCGGCTGGGGTGGCACGCCGCAGCAACGCCAGGCCGCCAAATATCGCAGCTATGCCGAGCGCTACGGCGTGACCGCCCCGCGGGCCGGCGATGAAGCGGATCTGGAACGCGTGCGCGACCGTGCCGATTCAGAGGCGGCGCGGCCCCAGGCCATCAACACCGAAGCGACCCAGCCTCGCCCCGAACCGGACATTCCCGCCAGCGCGCCCGCGCCGCGCCCGGATTCGCCCCCGGCCGCAGCCCCGGCACCGGCGCCGGTCGCCACGCCCGCCCCCCAGCCCGCCCCCGGATAGCGCCTGTTTTCAAGACGTTGCACCATAATCCGGGCCGGTTTCCGCGCTGGCGAAAAAAAGTTCAAATCCCCCCTTCCCTTACCCGAAGATTCCGCTAAAGGAGGCGCTCCCCGACGCGTCGGGGGCCGCGGAAAAGCCGCCGTGTGGACGCATAGCTCAGTTGGTAGAGCAGCTGACTCTTAATCAGCGGGTCCTAGGTTCGAGCCCTAGTGCGTCCACCACCCTTCCCCAAAATCCAGCAAGACTGATTGGTTCGGCCGATGGGTCTAACGCGCGGCTAGTGCTGGCTCGGATAGCGTGAACGAGAAAAGTGCTGGCGGAAAAGTTGGTGCGCCCGACGGGATTCGAACCCATGGCCCCCAGATTAGGAATCTGGTGCTCTATCCTGCTGAGCTACGGGCGCCCGGCGCTCTCATAGGCGGCGGTGGGTGCAGTTGGCAATCGGGTGGATGCAGGCCGCCGCAATCAGTTGAGCTTGTCTGGCGGAGCCACCGGGAATGGCAGCGGCAGGACCGGGATGCCCTCTTCCACCAGCGCCTTGGCCTCGTCCACACTCGCCTGGCCATAGACCGGCGCGGGATCCTGTTCGCCGTAATGCATGGCGCGGGAAACGTCCGCGAACTTGTCCCCCACCCACTGCGATTGCTTGATCGCTTCGGCCTGAAACTCGGCCAGCCGGGCCAGCATGGCCTGCGCTTCGGGCGGCAAGGCACCGCCGGCCAGCGGCGGCGCGGCTGGCTGGGCCGAGGCCTGATTGCCCTTGCGGGGCACGGCCGGCGCCATTGGCGCCTTGCTGACGCTGGCGCAGCCGCACTGCGGGCAGGTCACCAGCGCGCGCGCCTGCTGCGCCTCGAAATCTTCGGACGAGGCAAACCAGCCCTCGAAGCGGTGGCCGTGATCGGCACAGGTCAGGTCGAACACGATCATGGGATGGACCGCTTGTTGAACAGGCTTGGCAGCTGGGCGCGCACTTCGGCAAGCCGGGTGAGGTCGAGCTCGACGCATTCCACGCGGGCGGCATCTCCCCCCATGTCCGTCAGTACCTCGCCCCACGGATCGATCACCAGGCTGTGGCCATAAGTTGCCCGGCCGTCCTCGTGCTGGCCGACTTGCGCGGCGGCGACCACAAAGGCGCTGGCCTCGATCGCGCGGGCCCGTTGCAGCACGTGCCAATGGGCCGCGCCCGTCGGCACGGTGAAGGCGGCCGGGATGGCGATAACATCGCATTGCTGGCGGCCCAGCGCCTCGAACAAGGCCGGAAAGCGCAAGTCGTAGCAGATCGCCAGCCCCAGTCGCCCGACTGGCGTGGCGACCGTTACGACCGCTTCGCCGGGCGTATAGGCATTCGATTCGCGCCAGCTTTCGCCGGTGGCCAGATCGACATCGAACATGTGGATCTTGTCATACCGGGCCGCGATGTTGCCACTGGCGTCGATCACGAAGCCGCGATTGGCCCAGCGGTCATCGCCTTCGCGCGCCACGGCCAGGCTGCCCAGGTGCACCCAGGTGCCCGTCCGGGCGGCGGCATCGCGCACGGCCGCCAGCACGGGATTGTCTGCCTCGGCCACGATGTGTCCGCTGGCTCGCGCGCGGTCGCGATCGAGCAGGCCCGACATTTCGGGCGTAAACAGCATCGCCGCCCCGCCCGCCGCGGCACCTTCCACAGCTTCGACCAGCGCCCGCGCATTGGTGGCCGGATCGATGCCGGTGGTCATCTGGAACAACGCGATCCGGGTCATCGGCCGGTCACAGCCCCAGCATCGGGTCCAGCTTGCCCGCGCGGTCCAGCGCGTGCAGATCGTCGCAGCCGCCGACCGGCTGATCGTCGATCAGGATCTGCGGCACGGTCATCGCACCGGGGACACGGGCCTGCATTTCGTCCCGCTTCGGCCCGCCCATCGTGATGTCGTATTCGGTGTAGGTCATGCCCTTGCCGTCGAGCAGCGCCTTGGCCCGCACGCAATAGGGGCAGCCCCACTTGGTATAGATCTCGATCTTCGGCGTCGGCATTGGCGGTCCTTTCCGGCGGGGCTGGCGATCACCCCTTGAAACGGCTGTGCGCTATCATATCTGTGGAGAGGTGTCATGGCCCGCAAGGGGATGACGCCAGCGGAAGCGCCGGGTTTCGGGCTTCCTGAACTGAACAGAATTGCTCATTGGAGGATTTTGCCATGAACCGTTTCGATTTCACCCCCTATCGCCGCACCATGGTCGGCTTTGACCGCCTGTTTGACCTGCTCGAGAACCACTCGCGGCTGAACAGTGGCGACAATTACCCGCCCTTCAACATCGAACGCCGGGGCGAAGACGCCTATCGCATCACCCTGGCCGTCGCCGGGTTCAAGCCGTCGGACATCGAGATTACCGCCCAGCAGAACCTGCTGGTCGTCCAGGGCCGCAAGAGCGAGGAAGCGCCCGCCGGCCAGTTCCTGCACGTCGGCATCGCCCAGCGCGGGTTCGAACGCCGGTTCGAGCTGGCCGACTACGTCCGGGTGGACGCCGCGAACCTTGAAGACGGCTTGCTGGCGATCGATCTGGTGCGCGAAGTGCCCGAAGCGATGAAGCCCAAGACGATCCCGGTCGGCACGCAAAAATCGCTCAGCGTGGTGCGCGATACCGATGCCGAAAGCGCCGCTGCCTGACCGCAGCGGGCGTCGCTGACCCAATTTCCGGTGTGACTGAAACGCGTTGGGGGCGGAGCCTTGCGGTTCCGCCCCCGCGATGCTTTCGCACCGCCTTGTCGCTACCTTGATCGTCCGGGTCGCAGAAGACGATCAGAGCGCCACAAGCTGAAAATCTGGTCACGAACCGATCCGTATTTCACCGGCAGTACTGCATTTCAGGTCCGCAAGGAAAACACAACGAACGGGGTTACGAACGGGTAACCCGCATTTCGGACGTCTCGACAACTCCTTGTGACCCAACCCGGTTTTTCCGGTGTTATTGCGAATCCGTCTTAACGAAACTGTCGCTACGGGGTTGGCCTCCGCTTTGGCAAGATGTTTCTTTGGTTAGCATCAAGTTGCAACCGATTGCCTTGAAACCTTCTCACAAATTACCCCGCGCCGAGCCAGCCGGGGGCAATCGAGCGCGCGTTCAGACCAGTCGCGCCTGACGCAGCGCAGCGGCAATGAAGCCGGCAAACAGCGGATGCGGATCGAACGGACGGCTCTTCAGTTCCGGGTGGAATTGCACGCCGACGAACCACGGATGGTCCGGGCGCTCCACGATTTCCGGCAACAGGCCGTCAGGCGACATGCCGGAAAACACCAGTCCGCCCTGCTCCAGCCGGTCACGGTAGGCGCTGTTCACTTCATAGCGGTGCCGGTGGCGTTCGAAGATGCTGGTTGCCCCGCCGTAGATGGCCGAGACATGGCTGTTGGCCGAAAGCTTCGCCTCATAGGCGCCCAGCCGCATCGTGCCGCCCAAATCGGTATCCGCCCCGCGCGTTTGCAGGCCTTCGGGGCTCATCCACTCGGTGATGATGCCGACCACCGGCTCGGTCGTTTCGCCGAACTCGGTCGATCCGGCCCCGGCAATACCGGCGGTGTTACGCGCGGCTTCGATGCAGGCCATCTGCATGCCCAGGCAAATGCCGAAGAACGGAACCTTGCGCTCGCGCGCGAAGCGAACGCTGGCGATCTTGCCTTCGGATCCGCGAATGCCGAAGCCGCCGGGCACCAGGATGCCGTGCATCGGCTCCAGCCGGGCGGCGATTTCCTCGTCGTCCGCTTCGAACAGTTCCGCGTCCAGCCACTTGATATTGACCTTGACCCGGTTGGCCATGCCGCCGTGGACCAGTGCCTCGTTGAGCGACTTGTAGGCATCGGGCAGGCCGACATACTTGCCGACCACACCAATGGTGACTTCGCCTTCGGGGTGCTGATGGCGGTCGACGATATCGTCCCAGCGCGCCAGGTCGGGCGCCGGTGCGGTCATCCCGAAGTGGTGCAGCACTTCGGCGTCCAGTCCTTCGGCGTGATACTGCAGTGGCACCGAATAGATGCTGGACGCATCGAGCGCGGGGATCACCGCTTCCTTGCGGACGTTGCAGAACAGCGCGATCTTGGCGCGCTCGTTATCCGGCAGCGGCTTTTCGCAGCGGCACAGCAGGATGTCGGGCTGGATGCCAAGGCCGGTCAGCTCGCGCACGGAATGCTGGGTCGGCTTGGTCTTCAGCTCACCCGCCGCGGCGATGTAGGGCACCAGCGTGACGTGGACAAAGCAGGTCTGGTCGCGGTCAAGCTCGTTGTGCAGCTGGCGCAGCGCCTCGATGAAGGGCAGGCCTTCGATATCGCCCACGGTGCCGCCGATTTCGCAGAGCACGAAATCGAGGTCGTCGGTATCGGCCTTGGCGAAGTCCTTGATCGCGTCGGTCACGTGCGGGATGACCTGCACGGTGGCGCCCAGGTAGTCGCCCCGGCGTTCCTTGGCGATGATGTCGCGGTAGATCCGGCCCGAGGTGATGTTATCCGCCTGACGCGCCGAAACACCGGTGAAACGCTCGTAATGCCCCAGGTCGAGGTCGGTTTCCGCGCCATCGTCGGTCACGAACACTTCACCGTGCTGATACGGGCTCATCGTGCCCGGATCGACGTTCAGATAGGGATCGAACTTGCGAATGCGGACCTTGAATCCGCGCGCCTGCAGCAGCGCTGCGAGGCTTGCCGCCATGAGGCCTTTGCCGAGCGAGGAGACCACGCCGCCGGTGATGAAAATGAACCGCGCCATGGGAGTTGCGCCTTAATCCGAACAGGGGGGATACCGCAAGCCAGGCTTGCGGCAATCCACAGTTGAAATGAAACAGCCCGCCGCACCCCGCGCGCCAGCAAGCGGCTGCGCGCGGGCGGAGACGGGCGGAAAAGCGGAGTTACTGCTTGGTCGCGCTGCCGAGCGGATCGGCCGGAGCCGCCGGAGCCGCTGCCGGAGATGCACCCGGCGCGGGCTGCGCTGCCGCGCCCAGCGGATCGACCGGGGCGCTCTGCACCGGCGCAGCGCCGCGTTCCAGCGACGTGTCCAGTTCGCGGCTGGACGTGGTGCCCACCGCCATGACGGCCAGCGCAATGCTCAGCACGACGAACAGGGTCGCCAGAATGGCGGTGGAGCGGGTCAGGAAATCCGCCGCGCCACGCGCCGACATCAGCCCGGTGGGGCTGCCGCCAACGCCCAGCCCGCCGCCTTCGGACTTCTGCATGAGAATGACCGTCACCAGCAGGGTGGCAACGATCGCCTGGACGACGGTAAGGAAGATGAACAGCGACATGGCTTTCCTGCGAATAACAGCAATAGCCGCGCATCTAGGCGCGCGCGGCCCGGCTTGCAAGCCGAAGGGGATTATTCGCTGACGGAGCCGCCCGCGGCAACGACGATGGCCAGGAAGCTCTCGGCCGTCAGGCTGGCCCCGCCGACCAGCGCGCCGCCCACTTCGTCCGCGCTCAGCAGTTCGGCGGCGTTGCCGGCATTGACCGAGCCGCCATAGAGGATCTGCACGCCAGCGCCGTCCTCGCCATAGATCGCCACCAGCCGGTCGCGAATCGCGCGGTGCATGGCGCTGACGTCGTCCACCGAGGGAACCCGGCCCGTGCCGATGGCCCAGACCGGTTCATACGCGACCGTCACTTTCGCGGCCACATCCTCACCCGTGGGGAGCGATCCCTGCAATTGCGCGCAGACCACGCTCTCCGCCTGGCCGGCATCACGCTCGGCCTCGGTCTCGCCGACACAGATGATCACATCGAGCCCGGCCGCCAGCGCGGCCCCGGCCTTCGCGAGGACCACGGCATCGCTTTCGCCGTGCATGGCCCGACGCTCGCTGTGGCCGACGATGGTGAAGCTGGCGCCCGCATCCTTGAGCATCGGCGCGGAAATGTCGCCGGTGTAGGCGCCCGACGGCTGGACATGGCAATCCTGCCCGCCAACGCCGATTTCCTGCACGGCGTCCGCCATCGGGTTGATCAGCGTGAACGGCGGCGCGATGGCCACGCGGACCCCGGCGGCCCGTGCCGCGCCGCGATCGATCGCCCTGGCCTCGGCCAGCAGCGCGCGGGTTCCGTTCATCTTCCAGTTGCCGACGATGTATGGGCGGTTAGCCATGAATTGTCCCTGTTTTGCCGATTCTGTTTCCGCCGGTTCGAATGCGGGCGGATTGCGTGCGCAAGCGCCTAAGCAAGCTTGGGCGCGCTTGTCAAAGCCCTGCCGCACCGCAACACGGTGAAGCGCACGCCCCCTGCCCCGGCTCCTTGCGCCATTGCGGGAAGCGCGAATGGTGCTTAAAGCCGCCGCAACAGTGCGGGAATTGCGGTTCGATTCCGGCAGCAAGGGTTTGACGACAAACACATGATCCAGTTCATTCGCAGCATGTTCTCCTCCAAGCTGGGCGCGATCCTCGCGCTTGGTTTCGTGGCGCTGATCGCCGTGGCGTTTGCCGGCGGGGACATTTCATCCACAGGCTCGTTCGGCGGCGTGGGCGGCGGTGACCGCGTGGCGACCGTTGGCAAGGGCAGGATCGACACGGCCGAACTGGAACAGGCCAGCGCCCGTGAGGTAAATAATCTACGTGCTCAATATCCGACGCTGTCGATGGCTGCCTTCGTCAATCAGAACGGCGTCAACCGCGTGCTCGACAACCTGATCGACATGAACGCGATCCGCGCCTTTGGCGAGGCCCACGGCATTCACATCTCCAGCCGTCTGATTGACAGTGAAATCGCCAAGATTCCCGATGCGCGCGGGATCGACGGCAAGGTCAGCGATGTCAGCTACCGGGCGTTCCTGGCCCAGCGTCGGCTGACCGATGCCCAGCTGCGCAACCAGATCGCGCAGCGCCTGATGGCCCGCCAGCTGGTCGGCGGCACCGAACTGGGTCTGGCCGTGCCGAACGAACTGGCCGTCCGCTACGCAGGCGTGAATACCGAGCGCCGCACCGGCCAGATCGCGCTGCTGCCGTCTGCCGTGTTTGCGCCCAAGGCGGTGCCGAACGACGCGGAACTGGGTAAATGGTATGCGGCCAACCAGAAGGACTATGTCCGTCCGGAAAGCCGGATCCTGCGCTACGCGGTGTTCGATGACAGCGTGCTGAAAACCGTGCCTGCCCCGACCGAGGCGGAAATCGCGGCGCGCTACAACGCCAACAAGGCGCAGTACGCGGCGTCGGAATCGCGCCGGATCGTCCAGCTGGTGCTGCCGACCGACGCAGCCGCAAAGGCCGTTGCGGCGGAAATCGCAGGTGGCAAGTCGCTGGAAGCGGCGGCTTCCTCCAAGGGGCTGGCCGTCGCCAACCTGGGCCTGCTGAGCCGCGAAAAGCTCTCTGGCCAGACCAACGCGGCCGTGGCCGAAGCCGCCTTTGCCGCCGCGCAGGGCAAGGTCATCGGCCCGCTCAAGACCCCGCTCGGCTTCGCGCTGCTGCGCGTCGACGCGATCGACGGCAAGCCGGCCCGTTCGCTGGAGCAGGTTCGCGCCGAGCTGGTCACCGCCATCGCCGCCGAAAAGCGCCGCGCGGCGCTCACCGACTTTTCCGCCGGGATCGAGGAAGAGTTCGACAACGGTGGCAGCCTCGCCGATGTCGCCAAGGAAATGGGCCTGACGCTGGCCAGCACCGCTGCCCTTACGGCGGATGGCAACGTGCTGGGCAAGCCGGGTGAAACCGCCCCGGCCGTGCTCGCCAAGGTCGTTCAGGCGGCCTTCGCGATGGAGTCCGAAGGGCAGCCGCAGCTGGCCGAAGTCGAGGCCGGCAAGACGTTCGTGATCTTCGACGTCGGCCAGATCAACACCTCCAGCGCCCCGCCGCTGGCTGAAGTGAAGGCGCAGGTGATCGCGGAATACCAGCTGGCCAAGGGCGCGGTCGCCGCGCGTGAAGCCGCCAAGAAGCTGGAAGCCGCCGCCAAGAAGGGCACCGACCTCTCGGCCGCCGTCGCCCAGCTCGGCCTGCCGCTGCCCCCGGTCGACAAGGTCGACATGGAGCGCGAACGGCTGCAGGCGATGGGCCAGCAGACCCCGCCGCCGCTGGCGCTGCTGTTTGCCGCCGCCAAGGGCAAGGTCGGGCTGCTCGCCGCGCCGCGCAATCGCGGATGGTATGTGGTCAAGGTGACCGACGTGATCCCCGGCAAGGTCGATCCCGCCGATCCGCGCCTGCCGGAATTCCGCCAGACCTTCCAGCAGATCACGGGCCAGGAATACTCCGCCCAGCTGGTCGCCGCCATGCGCAAGGAAGTGGGCGTGAAGCGCAACGAAGACGCGATCAAGGCCGCCGCCAACCGCCTCAAGGGCGGGAACTGATCCGGAGTTGCACGATGTCCGGCATGCGGCCTGAAAACTGGGATGCAGCCAGAGCTGCGCTATCGGACGGACGGCCTGCGCTGATCTGGCGGCAACTGATCGCCGACACGGAAACCCCGGTCGGCGCGGCGGTGAAGCTGATCGAGGACGGGCGCGGCGATTTCCTGCTGGAAAGCGTCGAAGGCGGCGAGGTGCGCGGGCGCTACAGCCTGCTGGGCCTCGACCCCGACCTGGTGTTCCGGGCGACCGGGGCGGCCTGCGAAGTCAACGCCGACTGGCGTCATGACCGCGCGGCGTTCAAGGCGCTGCCGGGTGACAGCCTGACCGAGCTGCGCGCGCTGGTCGCGTCCTGTCGGATCGACGTTCCTGCCGCGCTGCCGCCGGTGCTGGCCTGCCTGGTCGGTTACTTCGGCTATGAAACCTATGGCCTGGTCGAAAAGCTGCCGCGCCCGGCGGACAATCCGCTGGACCTGCCGGACATGCTGTTTGTCCGCCCCGCGCTGATCCTGGTGTTCGACCGGCTGAGCGATGCGCTCTATTGCGTCGCGCCGGTCTGGCCGGCAGCCGCCGCGCCCGAACATCTGCTCGAAGCGGCGCAGGAGCGGATCGACGCGGCGCTGCGCAAGCTGGCACAGGCCGCGCCCGTGGTCGCCAGCGCCCCCACCCTGCCCGAACCGGCGCTGATTCCGACGATGGCCCCCGGCCAGTATGCGGGCATGGTCGCCCGTGCGAAGGACTACATCGAGGCGGGTGACATCTTTCAGGTGGTGCTGGCGCAGCGCTTTACCTGCCCGTTCACCCTGCCCCCGCTGGCGCTCTACCGCGCGCTGCGCCGGGTGAACCCCTCGCCGTTCCTCTATTTCCTCGACCTGCCGGGCTTTGCACTGACCGGCTCAAGCCCCGAAATCCTGGTCCGCGTGCGCGACGGCGAAGTGACGATCCGGCCTATCGCCGGCACCCGTCCGCGCGGCAAGACGGCGGAAGAGGACAAGGCCAACGAGATCAGCCTGCTGGCCGATCCCAAGGAACGCGCCGAACACCTGATGCTGCTGGATCTGGGCCGCAACGATGTGGGCCGCGTGGCCGAGGCCGGCACCGTCCGCGTGACCGACAGCTACACCATCGAACGCTACAGCCATGTGATGCACATCGTTTCCAACGTGGTCGGGCGGCTCGACGCCGCGCATCACGATGCCATCGACGCCGTGTTCGCGGGCTTTCCCGCCGGAACTGTCAGCGGCGCGCCCAAGGTTCGCGCGTGTGAGATCATCGCCGGATTGGAGCCGGAAACGCGCGGCGCCTATGCCGGCGGGGTCGGCTATTTCGGGCCGGACGGCAATCTCGACAGCTGCATCGTGCTGCGCACCGGGGTGGTCAAGGACGGGCTGCTGCACGTGCAGGCGGGCGCGGGCATCGTGGCTGACAGCGATCCCGCCTATGAACAGCGCGAATGCGAAGCCAAGGCCAGCGCCCTGATCGCCGCCGCGCGGGAAGCCGTGCGCGTGGCGGGCGAGGCGCAGTTCGGCCAATAACAGCTGGACCAACAGCTGGACCAACGGAACCTTGACCGCACGAGCATGGCGGTTAGCAATGCCGCCCATGCGCAAGATTCCTGCCCTCGCCGCCGCCCTGCTGGCCGCCACGCTTACCGTTCCGGCAACCGCTGAAGACTGGGCCGCACGGGCCAGCGAGCGCGATATCGTTCTGAAGGATTTCCGCTTTGGCAGCGGGGAAACACTGCCGGAACTGAAGCTGCGCGTCACCACGCTGGGCACCCCGCGCCGTGACGCCAGCGGGGAAATCACCAATGCTGTGATGGTCCTCCACGGCACGGGCGGCACCGGCAAGCAGTTCTTCCGCCCGCAATTCGCGGATGAGCTCTATGGCCCCGGCCAGCCGCTCGACATCACCAGATACTACGTGATCCTGCCCGACAATATCGGCCACGGCGGATCGTCGAAGCCCAGCGACGGCCTGCGCATGGGCTTTCCGCGCTATGACTATGACGACATGGTCGCCGCCCAGCACCGCCTGCTGACCGAAGGGCTGGGCGTGAAGCGGCTGGAGCTGATCCTCGGCACGTCGATGGGCTGCATGCACGCCTTCGTGTGGGGCACCACGCGCCCCGGCTTTGCCCGGCGCCTCGCTCCGTTCGCTTGCAACGCCGTCGAAATCGCGGGGCGCAACCGGGCGTGGCGGCGCATGTCGATCGAGGCGATCAAGGCCGATCCGGTCTGGAACGGCGGCAACTATGCCAGCCCGCCGGAGCAAGGGCTGCGCACGGCCCGCTATCTCACCCTGATTGCCGGGGCGAACCCGGTCGCGTTGCAGGCCCAGCATCCGACTGCCGCACAAGCAGACGCCTACCTCGGCTCGGCCTATGCGGCCGCGGCGGCCGGGGGCGCGGATGCCAACGACCAGATCTATCAGCTCGACAGTTCGCGCAGTTACAATCCCGCCCCGTTGCTGGCGAAGATCACCGTGCACACGCTATGGATCAATTCGGCGGACGATTTCATCAATCCGCCCGAACTGGGGCTGGCGCAAAAGCACACCCGGCAAATGCCCCGCGCGCGCTTCATTTTGATCCCCGCCAGCGCCGAAACCAAGGGGCATGGCACCCATACCTGGGCCAAATTCTGGAAGCGCGATCTGGCAAAACTGCTGGCGAAACCGCCCGTCCGCGACTAGAGGCCAATGCCATGATCCTGGTCATCGACAATTATGACAGCTTCACCTGGAACCTCGTCCATTACCTGATGGAACTGGGGGCCGAGGTGGAGGTCGTGCGCAACGATGCGATGACCGCCGCGCAGGCCCTGGCCACTGGCGCGGAAGGCTTCCTGATTTCGCCCGGCCCCTGCACGCCCAATGAGGCCGGGATCAGCCTCGATCTGGTCGGTGCGTGCGCGGATGCGCAGCTGCCGCTGCTGGGCGTGTGCCTCGGCCACCAGTCCATCGGCCAGTATTTCGGCGGCAAGGTGGTGCGCGGCGGGCTGATGCATGGCAAGGTCTCGCCGGTCAGCCACGATGGCACCGGCCTGTTCAAGGGGCTGCCCTCGCCTTTCATTGCCACGCGCTATCACTCGCTGATCGTGCAGGACATTCCCAATACGCTGATCGTCAACGCCACCAGCGATGACGAGCACGTCATGGGCTTCCGCCACCGCGACCTGCCGATCCACGGCGTGCAATTCCACCCGGAAAGCATCGCCACCGAACACGGCCACGCGATGCTGGCAAACTTCCTGAACATCTGCGGGATCGAGGCGCGCGAGCTCGCATGACGCTGTCGCTGTCCGACGCCGAGGCGCTGTTCGGGCGGATGCTCGATGGCGAGATGGAAGACGGCGAGATCGCCGCAACCCTGATCGAACTCGCCGACCGGGGCGAAACCGCCGCCGAAGTGGCCGGGGTCGTGCGGGCGATGCGCGCGCGGATGCAGCGGATTGCCGCGCCCGCCGGCGCGATCGACGTCTGCGGCACCGGCGGTGACGGCCAGCACAGCCTAAACGTCTCGACCGCCGTGGCGCTGGTCGTCGCGGCCTGCGGCGTGCCCGTGGCCAAGCACGGCAATCGCGCGGCGTCGAGCAAGGCGGGCGGCGCGGACACGCTGGAAGCGCTGGGCCTGAACCTCGCCCGCGCCTCGGAACTGGCCGAACAGACCCTGCCCGACCTTGGCATCGCGTTCCTGTTCGCGCAGGCGCACCATCCGGCCCTTGCCCGCGTCGGCCCGATCCGCAAGGCGCTGGGGCGGCGCACGATCTTCAACTTGTGCGGGCCGCTGGCCAATCCGGCGGGCGTCACGCGCCAGCTGGTGGGCGTGGCGCACCCATCGCTGATCGCGCTCTACCGCGATGCGATGCAATTGCTCGATACCGAGGCCGCGCTGATCGTGTCCGGGGCCGAAGGGCTGGACGAACTGTCGATTGCCGGGACCAGCTATATGGCCAGCATCGGCCTCAGCGGCATTGGCACCGAGATTTCGCCCGATAACGCGGGCCTTGCCCCGCACCCGCTCGATGCGCTGCGCGGCGGGGATGCGGCCTATAACGCGGCCGCGCTGCGCCAGTTGCTGCTGGGCCAACCCGGCGCCTACCGCGATGCCGTCCTGCTCAATTCCGCCGCCGCGCTGCTGGTGGCCGGTGAGGTCGAGGACTGGCTCGAAGGGGTCGAGGAAGCCGCCGAGGCCATCGACAAGGGGCTGGCCAAGGGCCTGCTCGACTGCTGGATCGATACCGTACAATGACCGACAAGCTGACCGAAATCTGCGACACCAAGCGCCAGGAAGTCGCCGCGCGCAAGCCGCTGGCAAGCCTCGCTGACCTTGCCGCACGCGCCGCTACGCAGACCGCACCGCGCGGGTTTCGCGCCGCACTGGAAGCGAAAGCGGCGGATGGGTTTGCCCTGATTGCCGAGATTAAGAAGGCCAGCCCGTCGAAGGGCCTGATCCGCCCCGATTTCCACCCGGCGGACCACGCCCGGGCGTATCAGGCGGGCGGCGCGGCGTGCCTGTCGGTATTGACCGACGCGCCCTATTTCCAGGGGCATGAGGATTACCTGATCGCTGCCCGCGCGGCCTGCGACCTGCCGGTCCTGCGCAAGGACTTCATGATCGACACCTGGCAAGTGGCAGAGGCCCGCGCGATTGGCGCGGACGCGATCCTGATCATCGTGGCCGCGCTGGACGACGCGCTGATGGCGGAGATTGAAGCCGCCGCGCTGGAGCTTGGCATGGACGTGCTGGTCGAAGTCCACAACGAGGCTGAGATGGAACGCGCCGCGCGCCTGAAATCGCGCCTGATCGGCGTCAACAACCGCGATCTGAAGCGCTTCGTCACCGATATCGGTACGACCGAGCGGCTCGCCCCGCTGGCCCCTGAAGGCACCCTGCTGGTCAGCGAAAGCGGGATCAACAGCCATGCCGATCTGCTGCGCCTCGCCCCGTGCGGCGCGCGTACGTTCCTGGTGGGGGAAAGCCTGATGCGGCAGGCTGACGTTGCCGCCGCGACCCGCGCACTGCTGCATGGCTGATCTCACGCACCTCGACGCCGCCGGACACGCGCGGATGGTCGATGTCGGCGGCAAGGCGGCCACCCAGCGCGTCGCGGTCGCATCAGGCCGCATTACCATGAACGCGGCAGCCCTCTCGGCGATCCGCGACGGGACCGTGCCCAAGGGGGACGTCCTCGCCGCCGCGCGCATTGCCGGGATCATGGCCGCCAAGAAAACCGCAGACCTGATCCCGCTGTGCCATCCACTCGCGCTGGATGCCGTGACGGTGGATTTCGAGGTGGAAGCCGATGCGGTGCGCGTCACCACCACTGCCAGCCTGACCGGCAAGACCGGGGTCGAAATGGAAGCCCTGACCGCCGCCAGCGTCGCGCTGCTGACCATCTATGACATGGCCAAGGCGGTCGACAAGGCGATGGTGATCGACGGCGTGCGCCTGATCGAAAAGCGCGGCGGCAAGTCGGGTGATTGGCGCGCACCGGCCTGACGGTTCCACGGTTCCGCCAGATAGCTCGGAAATGGCGGAATTGCTTGACGGGCGAATCGAAGTTGCTTACTTGTTCCGCATTCGTTCACTGAACGATGCAGGAACATTCCGGTTACCGCGCATCGTTTGCAAAGGAGTGATGCGCGCATGCTGACCCGCAAGCAGCACGAGTTGATCCGCTTCATCCAGGTCCGCCTTGAGGAAACCGGCGTGTCCCCCTCGTTCGAGGAAATGAAGGAGGCGCTGGACCTCAAGTCGAAGTCGGGCGTGCACCGCCTGATCTCCGCGCTGGAGGAACGCGGCTTCATCCGCCGCCTGCCCAACCGCGCCCGCGCGCTCGAAGTGCTGCGTCAGCCCGAAGACGTCGGCACCAAGGCTTCGCCGCGCGCCGCGAACGTCAACAGCGCCGCCGCCGTGGTGCGCCCGCCGGAAGCAAAGCCCGCTCCGGCCAACGACGTGATCGAGATCCCGCTGCATGGCCGCATCGCCGCCGGTGTCCCGATCGAGGCGCTGGAAACCTCGGCAACCCTGCCGGTCCCCGCCGCGCTGCTCGGCGCGGGCGAACATTACGCGCTGGAAGTCTCCGGCGATTCGATGATCGAAGCGGGCATTCTCGATGGCGACTACGCCCTGATCCGCCGCACCGACAGCGCCCGCGACGGCGAAATCGTGGTGGCGCTGGTGCGCGGCGAGGAAGCGACGCTGAAGTATCTGCGCCGTGAGAACGGCAAGGTCCGGCTCGATCCCGCCAACGCTGCCTATGAACCGCAGATCTACAGCCCCGGCGAAGTGCTGGTGCAAGGCAAGCTGGCGGGCCTGCTGCGCCGCTATCACTGATCCGGGACGATCCCGCCCGGTTTACGAAGCGCCCGTAGCCCCCGCTGCGGGCGTTTTCGCGTCTGGTCCGGTTTCAGGTTGATCCGCTTGTGGTGCGGGTGTGGACCCCGGCGGTACCGGGCCGCGCAGTTGCGACGGATAGGCAGTGCGGGGGCTCCACCAGCCATGTTGACCCTGGCTCTGCGCCACGCCGCGCACGCGGTGGGCCGCCAGGTCAATCGTCAGTCCCCCGCTGCGATCCAGCATGCGCCGGTCCGCTTTCAGCCAGCGCGGGCGGCAGCTGCGCGGCAGGTAACGGTCCGAGATCACGATATCGACCCGCTCACAGGCGGCGGCAAGCTCGCGCTCGGCCACCAGGTCCATTCCGCGCGTCATCAGCAGGTTCCACGCTTTCCCGTCCCGCACCAGCCGGATCGCGCAGAAATCGCGGTTGCAGCGCGCTCCCGGCCAAGCCGTCAGCGGCCGGGTATCGCCGTCCATCCCGGCCAGTTCGGTCAGATTGTCGCGCGCAAAGTCACTGCGCGATTCGCGCAGGACCAGCAGCGCACCAGGCACTTCGCCGGTAATGCCGACATGGCGCCCGTCGCCGGAAATCAGCACGTCTGGCGGCGCCAGGGCGGTCAGCAGCATGGCACCTGCGGCCGCTGGCACCGCGCCCAGCAGCCGGACCCTGCCACTCCACAGCGCCAGCCACAGCCCGCCCGCCACGAACAGCGCAAAGGCCCCCTCCCCCATCGCCGGCATCCGGCTGACCGCGCCCGGCATGGCCGCCGTGCCGTGCGCCAGCGCCAGCAGGGCCTCCAGCGACTTGCCCGCCAGCCACCAGAACGCCCCCCCCGCTCCGAACAGGTCGAACAGCAGCGCCACCGCAATCAGCGGCATCGACAGGAACGTGGTTAGCGGGATCGCAACCACGTTGGCCAGAGCGCCGTAAACACCGGACTGGTGAAAGTGAAACAGGCCGATGGGCATCAGGGCCAGCTCGATCACCAGGCCGGTGGCGGTCACCGCGGCGAGGTTGCGCAGCAGCCGGGTCCACCAGGGCTCGTCGCGCGGGGCCATGAACGCCCGCATGCGCGCCGTTCCGTGCAGCGCGATGATCGCCGCCACGGCCGCGAAGCTCATCTGGAAGCTCGGCCCCGCCAGCGCTTCGGGCCAGAACAGCAGCACTACGAACGCGGCCACGGCCAGCAGCCGCAGCGAGAGTGGCTCACGCCCCAGCGCCAGCGCCGCCAGGACCAGCAGCGCACCGATGCAACTGCGCACGGTCGGCACCTCCGCCCCGGTCAGCAGGGTATAGCCGACCCCGGTTATCGCGCCGACCGCGGCGGCAATCAGGGGTATGCGCACCCGCAGCGCCAGCCAGGGCCACAGCCCCAGCAGCCGGCTGGCCAGGAAATAGGCCGCGGCAATCATCGCGCTGACATGGAGGCCGCTAATTGACAGCAGGTGCGTCAGCCCGGCGTGCCGCATCGCGATTTCGTCGGCTTCGGCAATCGCGCCGCGATCCCCGCTGGCAAAGGCCGCCGCAATCGCGCCGGGCGAACCATCCAGATTCGCGCGGACATGGGCCGAAAGGGCGCGCTGGGCCGCGCGCAGGGGGCTGACCTGCCCGGCAGGGGCGATCACGGTGACGTCTCCCAGCACACTGCCGGTAGCCGCGAGCCCGGAAAACCAGGCCGCCCGGGCGAAATCATAGCCGCCTGGCAACATCGGCGGCGCCGGCGGCATCAGCCGCGCGCGCAAGCGCAACCTGGCGCCCTCCGCGATGGCCGGCGCGTCACGCTCCAGCGGCAGATTGATCCGCACCCGGATCGCGCGCCCGCTCTCCGGCTCACGGGTCGCCAGCAGCAACCGTACCCGCCCTTCCGCCGGTTGTTCGACCCGGTCCAGCACAGTGCCCGTCAGCACGGTCACCATGGGGCGCTCGATTGGCCGCGTTCCCACCAGTTCGGACTTGGCCCAGACCAGCATGCAGCCGCCCGCCAGCATGATCGCCAGTGCGATCACGGCCTGCCGCAGAAAGGGAAAACGACCATCCGGACGCAGGGCTGCCATGGCGGCCAGCACCGTTGCACCGCAGGCGGCCAGCAGGCCCAGCCACTGCCACCGGTTATCCAGCAGGAACCATGCGGCGATCCCCGCCCCGAATGCCACCACCAGCCACGGCGCACGGTCGAAGCCGCTGCGTTCAAGGAATTGCTCAAGGCGCGCAAGTGCGCTTGCCAAGTCGGCGCGGTTGCGCCAAGGGCTATGCTGCAATGCAGCGCCGTCAGGCGGCTCGTTGCCCATGGGGATGGTTGGCGGCGCGCTGCTGGCCATGCCCGCAAATGACAGGATGGAAGGGTCAATGGCAAGCACAAGCGTAACTGGCGGAGCAGCGGCGGACGGTCGCGGCGTCGTGACGCGGTTTGCCCCCTCGCCCACCGGCTACCTGCATATCGGCGGTGCCCGCACCGCGCTGTTCAACTGGCTGTTCGCCCGCCACCATGGCGGCAAGTACCTGCTGCGGATCGAGGATACCGATCGCGCCCGCTCGACCGAGCCGGCGATCGAGGCGATTTTCGACGGGCTGGAGTGGCTGGGCCTGGGGGGTGACGAGCCGGCCGTGTTCCAGTTCTCGCGCTCGGACCGTCATGCCGAAGTCGCTCACCAGCTGCTCGCGGCTGGCCACGCCTATCGCTGCTACCTGACCCCGGAAGAACTGACCGCCCGCCGCGAAGCTGCCCAGGCGGAGCGTCGTCCGTTCCGCATCGTCAGCGAATGGCGCGATGCCGATCCGGCGACCTGGCCCGAAGGCCAGCCCTATGTCGTCCGGATCAAGGCCCCGCGTGAGGGTGAGACGGTGATCGAGGATCTTGTCCAGGGCACGGTCACGGTCGCGAATGCGGAGCTGGACGATTTCGTGCTGCTGCGCTCCGACGGCACGCCGACCTACATGCTGGCCGTCGTCGTCGACGATCACGACATGGGTGTGACCCACGTGATCCGGGGTGACGACCACCTCAACAATGCCTTTCGCCAGTTGGCGATCATCGACGCGATGGGCTGGCCGCGTCCGGCCTATGGCCACATCCCGCTGATCCACGGATCGGACGGGGCCAAGCTGTCGAAGCGCCACGGCGCGCTGGGCGTGGACGTGTATCGCGATGAGCTGGGCATCCTGCCGGAAGCCATGTTCAACTACCTGCTCCGACTGGGTTGGGGCCACGGCGACAACGAGATCATCAGCCGCGAACAGGCGATCGCCTGGTTTGATATCGACCATGTCGGCAAGAGCCCGTCGCGGTTCGACATCGCCAAGCTGCAGAACCTCAACGGGCATTACCTGCGCGAAGCCGACGATGCCCGGCTGGCCGAACTGGTCGGCGCCCGGATGACGGGATCGGTCGATCTGGACCTGCTGGCCCGCGCGATGCCCGTGCTCAAGGTCCGCGCCAAGGACGTGAACGAACTGGCCGCCGGGGCCGCGTTCCTGTTCGCCCAGCGCCCGCTGACGCTGGAGCCCAAGGCGGAAGCCCTGTTGACCGACGAGGCGCGCGCGCTGCTCGGCCAGATCAACGCCCGGCTGGCCGCGCAGGACGACTGGTCGCTCGAAGCGCTGGAAGCCGCGCTCAAGGCGATGGCGGAAGAACTGGGCCTTGGTCTGGGCAAGCTTGCGCAACCCCTACGGGCCGCGCTAACGGGGCAGTCAACCTCCCCGGGTATTTTCGATGTGCTGGTTCTGCTTGGGCGGGACGAAAGTCTGGCGCGGATTGCCGCGCAGGCAATCGCCGCCTAAGGACGAAACAGTTTTTATGGAGTGAGACAGGTGGGCAATCAGGTGAAGCTGAGCACCGGCAGCGGTGAGTTCGATTATCCCGTGCTTTCGGGCAGTGTCGGTCCGGATGTGGTCGATATCCGCAAGCTTTACGCCCAGACGGGCATGTTCACCTATGACCCCGGCTTCACCAGCACGGCCAGCTGCGAAAGCGCGCTGACCTATATCGATGGTGACGAAGGCGTCCTGCTGCACCGTGGCTATCCGATCGGCCAGCTGGCCGAACATTCCAGCTTCATGGAAGTCAGCTACCTGCTGCTGAATGGCGAGCTGCCCAGCGCGGACGAACTGGCCAAGTTCGAGAACACCATCACCCGCCACACGATGCTGCATGAGCAGCTGTCGACGTTTTATCGCGGGTTCCGCCGCGATGCGCACCCGATGGCGATCATGTGCGGTGTGGTCGGCGCGCTCTCGGCGTTCTACCACGACTCGACCGACATTTCCGACCCGACCCACCGCAAGATCAGCTCGCACCGCCTGATCGCCAAGATGCCCACCATCGCGGCGATGGCATACAAGTATTCGGTCGGTCAGCCGTTCGTCTATCCGGACAACAAGCTGTCCTACACCGGCAACTTCCTGCGCATGACCTTCGGCGTTCCGGCCGAGGAATATGAAGTGATCCCGGCGGTCGAAAAGGCGATGGACCGGATCTTCATCCTCCATGCCGACCACGAACAGAATGCCTCGACCAGCACCGTGCGCCTCGCCGGTTCGTCGGGGGCCAACCCGTTTGCGTGCATCGCGGCCGGCATTGCCTGCCTGTGGGGTCCGGCGCATGGCGGCGCGAACGAAGCCGCGCTCAACATGCTCAAGGAAATCGGCACGCCCGACAAGATCCCGCACTACATCGAGCGCGCGAAGGACAAGAACGATCCGTTCCGCCTGATGGGCTTCGGCCACCGCGTCTACAAGAACTACGACCCGCGCGCGACCGTCATGCAGAAGACCGTGCGCGAAGTGTTCGATGCGCTGAAGGTCACCGATCCGCTGTTCGAAACCGCGCTGCGGCTTGAAGAAATCGCGCTGAGCGATCCCTACTTCATCGAGAAGAAGCTGTTCCCGAACGTGGACTTCTATTCGGGCATCATCCTCTCGGCGATCGGCTTCCCGACCACGATGTTCACCGCCCTGTTCGCGCTGGCGCGCACTGTGGGCTGGGTGGCGCAGTGGAACGAAATGATCTCGGACCCCGGCCAGAAGATCGGCCGTCCGCGTCAGCTCTACACCGGCCCGACGCAGCGCGATTACGTGCCGATCGGCCAGCGCTGATCGTGAAGGCCCTGTGGCTGCCGATGGGGTAGCCGCAGGGCTGGCCGGCCATGCTCAACCTGTTGCGAGTCGTCCATTACGCCCTTGCCCTCGTGGCAATCGCGGTTGGAATAAAGTGGATCGCCAGAGGGCTTGGCTACATCGATTGAGGAACCAACGGCTCAGCCCCCGGCTGGGCCGTTTTCCGTTGCGGCATCGTGACCGGTGGTTGGTGCCTGCGCCAGGAGGTCGGCGGGCACTTCCAGGATGAAGCGCGCGCCCTGCCCCGGCGCGCTCTCGACGCCCAGATCGCCGCCCATTGCCCGGGCCAGACGGCGGGAAATGTAGAGGCCCAGGCCAGAACCGCCCTCATCGCTGCGCCCCAGGCGCTCGAACTTCTCGAACACGCGGGCCTGCTGGTCCGCATCCAGCCCCGGCCCCTGGTCCGCCACGATCAGCCGCGCCCGCGCGCCGGCATCTTCCAGCCTGATCCAGATCTGCGAATTGTCGGGCGAATAGCGGATCGCGTTGCCGACAAGGTTGAGCAGCACTTGCAGCACGCGGCGGAATTCCGCGATGGCCGGCAGATGCTCGCCCAGACGCGGCGCATCAATGGTGATCCCGCGCTCCTGCGCCCGCACCGCCAGAATGCCGGCAGCGCGGCGGGCGACGTCGGCCAGGTCGATCCGGTCCGGCGCGGTGTTGAAATCTTCCGATTCGACGACTTCCAGGTCGGCCAGATCCTCGACCAGCGCCAGCAGATGCTGGCCTGCCGCGGCGATATCGGCGGCATACTGGCTGTATTCATCGGCCAGCGGCCCGGCCAGCCGAGTGCGGATCGTCTCGGCGTTGGCAATGATGCGGGCGATCGGCTGGCGCAGCACCGGGGCAATGTCGCGCCCGACCAGTCCCGGCCCGTTCTGCGGCATCACGTTGGCCGGCAGCACCGCCGACTGGCGCGGCGCGGCGGCCAGCGGCTGTTCGGCCGTGAGGCAGAGCTCGAATCCCAGCGGATCGCCGCCGGGCTGCTCCTGCGGGAACAGGCTGGCGCGCCAGGTCCGCTCGGAACCTGGCAGCTCGACCACCGCGCCATCCAGCAGGCGCCAGTGCAGCGGCTGGCGGTGCGCACTGCCGGCGATGGTCACGAAATCCGTCCACGGCCGCCCCGTACCGGCGCGCATCGCCGCGGCGACATCGGCCAGGTCCGGCGCACTCGCATCAACCGACAGGATCGCCTGCTGGCCATCGAGCCGGGCCACGAGTTCCGCCACGGCCCGGTCGATCGCCGCGCGGCGCTCGGCCACGACTTGCAGATCTTCCGGAGGCAGCGGGGCCGCCTGCCAGCTGCGCAACACGATCTGGCATCCCTGCCCCGGTTCGCCCGGCGTGACTTCGACCCACGCGGTGATTGCATCCTGCCCGTCGGTGGCCTTGATCGTCCGCGCCAGCTTCAGTCCGTAGACCCGGGCCTTGCGCACCACTTCCAGCAGTGCCGGGATCGCCACCGTCCCCGGAATTTCACCGCCGCAGCGCCGCTGCAGCCCTGCCAGCGGTTCGTCCGCGCTGGTCAGGCAATCCGCATCGTCGCAGTGTGCAGAAGCCAGGATGGTCGGATCGGACACGTGGTATCAGCTGCCGGGATATGCGGCGGATCGGGCCAGCAGGGCGGCGGCACGGTCTGCCCCCAGCATATCAAAACCTTCCGGCAGGCTGACCTCGGGGTGCAGCGACAGGAACTGCTCCTCCACCGCCTGCGCCTTCAGGCCGGAAGCCCGCAGCGCCAGCGCCAACCGGGCAAGTTGCCCCTCGTTGGTCGAGAGCACCGCCGTATCGCGATTTTGCCCGGATGCCAGCGACAGCGCGCTGAGGAACATGGCCGCGCCCGCATGGGTGATCGACAGCGCCGCACTGGCTCCGCCGCCCATCCCGATGATCAGGCGCTCGATCAGCCCCAGGCGGCTGCGGCTTTCATCGAACTGCACGCGGATCGCGGTTTCGGCCGAAACGCGGTGGATCTCCTCGATCCCCTCCGGCGCCCGCAACGCCTTGAGCGCCGTGTGGAGCAGATCGGCCGGCAACTCGCTCAGCGGCAACTGCATCCGGCGCTGGTTCTGCACGAACCGGGCCTGCGCGGCCAGCAGGGCCATGGCAATCGCGCTGGTTCCACCATCCGGCGACGCGATCAGTGCCTGCACCAGCGGCGACAGCACCGGATCGAGCGCCAGACGCCCCTGCAACCGTTCGGTCAATTGCCATTCCAGGGCCAGGGCATGGGCATGGCTGAGAAACGCGTGATCCGCGATGAACGCATGAACGATGGCGTCGTAATGCTCGCCCGGATGGTCCCGCTGATCAGGATTGCCCGCGGCCGAGGACAGCGCATCGAGCAGTTGCCGGGCGACATCGTGCATCATGCCGCGCACCCGCGCGACGATCTCGTCGCTGAACAGGGAATGGTCATCGTTGGCCAGCAGGTGGCGCAAGATCGGCGCAATCGTGCCGATCAGGGCATCGCCATGCGCCAGATCATCGCTCAACGCGATTTCGACCTGCGGACTGGCCGGAGCGGTGGCAGTATTCTCGTTCATTGCGACGCCATAGCGCGCCTTGGTTAAGGCGGCGTTATCCGCGACTGCAAACTGCTGGCGACAAGCCCGCCCGCGGCAAGTGCCAGCGCAGCGATATGAACCGCCTCACTTCCGGCGCCGGAGGTGACCGCTACGGCCAGCGCGAGGCCAACCAGAGCGCGGTCCTTCAGCCAGACGGTCCAGCGATGGTTAATGGCGCGCGGCAAGAGCCGCAGCAGCGAGAACAGCATGACCGGTGCGAAGAACTGCGACCAGCCCGGCGCACCGGGAACGCGCATCGCGTCCCACGCCAGCAGCAGCACCATGATCGCGTCGATCAGCCACGCATAAGCTGTCCTGCGCCCCAGGCCGATCCGGCCACGGTCCGGCGAATCGCTCTGGATTCTCGCCAGCATCACGCCCGCTTCGCGCAGGATCCAGCCAATCGCGCAGAAGATCAGGCCCAGCGCGACGAACTGGAACCACCCCGCCCCCAGGCCCAGCAGCGCCGCTACTGCCGCAGCGGCAACCACCGATCCCGCCCCGCTCCCGGCATGCAACAGGCCCGGCCCGAAGCTGTGCACCGCCATCCGCGCCAGCCCGCGCGACAGGTTGAGCGGCTCGCCGCCGCCAGACCGCTGCCGGATCCACACCGGCTCAAGCGCATGGGCATCCGCTTCGCCGCGCACCAGGGTCCAGAACGTGCCATCCTGGCCCAACGGCGGCAACAGACGCTGCGGCACACCCGCCTGCAGCGCGATCCGCTGCAGGGCGGAAATTGCATCGCAATCCACCGGCAGTTCCGCGATCCGCTCGACCAACCGGCCCGGCAGACGCATCGCGCCGGCAGCGGCGTGGTTGATGTCGATCCGCTCGAACCCGGCAGCCAGTCCTTGCTCGATCGGCTGCACCAGCACGGCCGGCCCCTGACCCAGCAAGGCGGCCGCCGCCGGAGCGGACGCGAACAGCCCGTCACCAAGCGCAATCACCTCGTCACCGGCGGTGACCAGGCCCAGCAACGCGCGGGCGTTGGGTATCACATGAAAGCTGGCACCGGCCCCTTCGGCATCATGCTGCAATTCGACGATTTCCGGAGCCATCTGGCCAGCCAGACAGACCACTCGCTCTGCCTGCAACGAAAGCGCCAGGTTCAGTTGCTGGCGCGCGACCGTCAGCCCGCCAACCCGCACAAATGCGCGCGGATAGCCGTCCGGGACGGCTGGTTCCATCATCGATAGCAGGGCGACCCGCAGCGTCCTTCTCCGCGCGTTCCGGTAAACAGGCGCGCGTTGTAGAGGCTCGGCCCGGTTGTGCCAAGCCAAACCGCCCTGCGGATCAAATCGGCTCAGGCCGCGGCAAAATCATCCAGAAAGGACTGGATCCGCCGCACGACGGTGGGCTCGCCGGGGGCCGCTTCCAGCGCTTCGTCCGCCAGCACGATCAACGGTTCCGCATGAAAGCTGGCAGCCAGGCCTTTCAGGCGCATGGCAGCCATCTGCCAGTTTCCATCGCAGCGCGAGCGGCGCAGCAGATCGACCTGCCTGCCAAGGCTGTCGATGAAGGCTTGCCGCAACTCGGCAAACAGGGCGGAATCCTCGCCGGCAGCAGCAGCAAGGGTCGCGTCGAGGGCTCCGGATTCGTAGGCCATGCGAACGGTTTAGACCAAAGTGGTTAAACTGGGGTTTATCCACAAGCGGAGCGTGGTAAACTGACGTCATGTCCGGGGGAACACGCATTGTTGCGATCGACGCAGGGGGGGATAATTCCCAACCTGGAGAAGACCTTGCTGTCATGGCGGGTGCCGACGACACCGCAGTGGACGCTGCCGACTGGGACGAGGACACCCCCCATCCACCCCGGCGTGACTGGTTCGGGCTGACCGCCGGCGTGCTGGCGCTATCCGCCGTGATCGGCTGGAGCGTCCTGTTCTTCTCCGTCAATCAGGGCGCGTTGACCGGTGGAGCGCCCCTTGCCCAGTGGAGCATGCTGATCCGGGATTGGGCCATTCCGGTCTTGCTGGTGGCCGTGCTGTGGCTGGTGGCGATGCGCAACAGCCGCCGCGAAGCAAGCCGCTTTGGCGATACCGCGCGGCTGCTGGCAGATGAATCCGCACGGCTGGAACTGCGGCTGACGGCGGTCAACCGCGAGCTCAGCCTGGCCCGCGAATTCATTGCCGCGCAATCCCGCGATCTTGAAGCGCTGGGGCGGATCGCGGCCGAGCGCCTGTCCGAGAACGCCGCGCAACTGGCAAGCCTGATCCAGGACAACGGAACGCGAATCGATACCATTGGCACCGTCAGCGAAGCCGCGCTCGACAACATGGAAAAGCTGCGCAACCAGCTGCCGGTCATTGCCAGTTCGGCCAAGGACGTAACCAACAACATCGGCACCGCCGGGCGCACCGCACATGCCCAGCTGGAAGAAATGATCGCCGGGTTCAACAAGCTCAACCAGTTCGGCCAGGCCAGCGAGCGGCAGGTGCGGCAATTGCGCGAGCTGGTCGAAGCCACGCTTTCGGAATTCACCCGGCAGGCCGAACAGATGGAAGCCATCGCGGCGCAGCGGTTCGCCACGCTCAACGCCAACGGCGCGCAGTTCCGGACCGAACTGGAAACCGCCGAAGTGGAAGCGCTGGCGGCAATCCGCAGCCGGGCCAAGGCGCTGGGCGACGAACTGGAAGCGACGCGCGCGCTGCTCGACACGCACGAGGCGGAAAGCCTGACATCGCTGCGCGCCCGCCTGACGGCCATGCGCGACGAAAGCGCGGCCATCGCCCGCAGCTTGCGCGACGGCGAAAGCGCTGCGACCGGGGCATGGGCAGAAGCGATCACCCGTCTGGAAACCGACCTGCGCGAAGCCATCGACCGGGTCGGGGCGATCGACGAACGGGCGATGGAATCCGCCCGTTCGCGCCTCGCCCAACTGGCCGAAGAGGCCGAAGGGGTCGACCGCCGCATGGCGGAGCGCGACCAGCTGTTCGCGGACGAGCTGGAGCGGCGGCGAACCGAACTGGAAGATCGGCAGGCGCAGTTTGTCACGGCGCTGCAGGCGCAGATGGCCCAGCTGGATGCCGAAATCTCAACCCGCCGGTCCGAACACGAGGCCCAGTCGCGCCAGTTGCTGGAACACGCGGATGCCATTGGCGCGCAACTGGCGACCTTCGCGGAGCGCATGGCCGAAATCGCCCGCCAGGGCGGCGATGCCCGGGCCGAGATCGAGGCAGCCCTGCAGACCCTGACCGACCGTCTGGCCGACAGCCGCAAGGCGCTTTCCGGCACCGACACGGCGATTGCCGGGCTTACCGATAGCAGCGTCCGCCTGCTCGAACTGCTTCAGGCGAGCGTGCAGCAGACCACGCACGACCTGCCCGGTGCCATTGGCATCAGCAGCAACCGGCTGGCAGAACTGGAAGCCCGGGCAATCGAACTGCGCGCAACGCTGGAAGTCGCCGAAAGCCGCGGCGAAGCGCTCCACAGCTATGTCCGGCAGAGCAAGGCCGAACTGTCGGAGGCCGTCAGCGCAACCGACCAATTGCAGCATGCGCTGCGGGCTCAGGGCAGCGAACAGACGGCAACGCTGGCGGAACTGTCCACCCTGCTGACGACGGTCCGGGACGATAGCGAAGCCCTTGCCCGCCAGGCGCAGGGCGAGCTGCGCGAGGCAATTGCGGCACTGTCTGGCGCGGCGCAGGACGCCGTCAGCGGCATCGAAACGATGAGCGCAGACGCCATCGCGAAACTTGCCGCCCGGCTTGGCGAGGAAAGCGGCAACGCCATCGAACAGGCCATGCGCACCCGTTCCGCGGAAATCGCCGGACAACTGGAACAGGCCGCTGCCCATGCTGCCGGGATCAGCCGCGAGGCGGCGGTGCAGCTGCGCGATCAGCTGGCCAAGGTCAACGAGCTGGCCAACAACCTGGAGCGCCGCGTGGCCCAGACCCGCGCCCGCGCCGAAGAGCAGGTCGACAACGACTTTGCCCGGCGGGTCGCGCTGATCACCGAATCGCTCAACTCCAATGCCATCGACATTGCCCGCGCACTGGATGCCGACGTAACCGACACGGCGTGGTCCGCTTACCTGAAGGGCGATCGCGGCGTGTTCACGCGCCGCGCCGTTCGCCTGATCGACAACCCCGACGCCAAGGCGATCACCAGCCTGTACGAAGGGGACCGCGATTTCCGCGATCACGTCAGCCGCTACATCCACGATTTCGAGGCAATGCTGCGCCAGTTGCTGTCCACGCGCGACGGCCATGCGCTGAGCGTGACCCTGCTGTCATCCGACATGGGCAAGCTCTACGTCGCGCTGGCGCAGGCGATTGAGCGCCTGCGCAAATAGGCGGTTGGCTCAGACCCCGGCGAGCTTGCCGACGATGTTGATATCGTCTGTCGTGATCCATCCGTTGACGTAGTTGGCGTAATAGAGCCCGAACAGGATCAGCGACACGACCGTGGTGCGCCGCACGATCTTGCGCGGCTCGAACCGCACCGGGGCGCTGTCGGCCTGGCCGGGGATCTTCGCAACCCCCGCCTCGTCGTGGGTGCGCACCCCGAACGGCAGCACGAAAAACGCGCTCATCACCCAGAACAGCGGGTAGATGACGATGATCGAAGTCCACTGCATTGCATCACACCTCTGGCAGGATCACACGAACCTGGGGCTTCTTGCCGCACCACCGGGTCGCGGCGCGGCGGGCCGCGAGCCGTGCGGCCTCGGTAATCGCTTCACGATCATGGCGCGCCCCGCCCTTCAGCTTGGCCAGCGCGGCCGACACATCCTGCTTCGCTTCGGCCACGAACTCGTCATAATCCTCGTCCAGCGGCAGACCGACGCCTTCGACCTGCGGGCGGCCCTTGCCGTCCAGCACCACGATGACCAGCCCGTTCTGGGCCAGTCGCCGCCGCATGACGATCGCTTCGCCATCAGCCGGAGTGATGATGTCGCCATCCAGCACCAGACGACCGGCGCGCACTTCGCTGAACTTGCCGGGCTTGCCCGGAGCAAGACGCACCAGATCGCCATTGCGCTGGTTCACCGCCTGCTTGATCCCGCAGGCTTTGCCGAACCGGCCCTGCTCCATCATGTGCCGCACTTCGCCGTGCACCGGCACCAGGATCTCCGGCCGGATCCAGCTATAGAGCGCTTCCAGCTCCGGCCGTCCTGGATGACCGGAGACGTGAATGCCGCTCTCGCGGTCCGTCACCAGCTTCACCCCGCGCGCTGCCAGGCGGTTCTGGATGCGCCCGATGGCGATCTCGTTGCCCGGAATCTGGCGGCTGGAAAACAGCACGACATCGCCCGATTCCAGCGAGATCGGATGGTTGTCCTCGGCAATGCGGGACAGCGCCGCGCGCGGCTCCCCCTGTCCGCCGGTGGCGACGATCAGCACCTCGCCGCGCGGCAGGTTCATCGCGCTGTCGAAATCGATCACATCGGGCAGATCGCCCAGATAGCCGCATGACTGTGCCGTGCGGATGATCCGGTCAAGCGAGCGCCCGGCAACGCAGAGCTTGCGATTGCTCGCCCGCGCCACTTCCCCCAGCGTCTGCAGCCGCGCCACGTTCGACGCGAACGTGGTGACCAGCACCCGCTTGCCATGATGCTTCGCCACTTCCGCCATCAGCGCATCGCGCACGCCGCCTTCGGACCCTGATGCCTTGGGGTTGAACACGTTGGTCGAATCGCAGACCAGCGCCAGCACGCCCTGGTTGCCGATTTCGGTCAGTTCCGCAGCGGTGGCGGGCACGCCGACCAGCGGCTCGTCATCCAGCTTCCAGTCACCGGTGTGGAATACCCGGCCATACGGAGTTTCGATCAGCAGCGCGTTGCCCTCGGCAATCGAGTGCGCCAGCGGCACATAGCGGATGCCGAACGGCCCCAACTGGAACGCATCGAGGTGATCGATGACGTTGAGTTCCACTTCCTTGGCGATCCCGGCTTCTTCCAGCTTTTCATTCACCAGCTTGGCGGTGAACGGCGTGGCGTAGAGCGGCACCCCCAGATCGGCGGCAAAGTAAGGCACCGCCCCGATGTGGTCCTCATGCGCGTGGGTCAGCACGATGCCGATCAGGTCCTTGGCGCGCTCCTCGATGAAGTCGAGGTCGGCGAAGACCAGTTCGGTGCCGGGGTATTCGTTGGCGCCGAAGGTCATCCCGAGGTCGACCATCAGCCACTTGCCCTCGCAGCCATAGAGATTGACGTTCATGCCAATCTCCCCGGAGCCGCCGAGTGCGCAGAACAGCAATTCGTTGCCGGGTTTCATATCAATTTTACGCCTTTCGGGCCTTTTCGGCGAGGATCGCCATGCCTTCCAGCGTGAGGTCCGGATCGACCGCATCAAACAGGCTGGTGTGTTTCTGGAACAGGATGGCCAGGCCGCCAGTGGCGATGACCTTGGCCGGACGGCCGATCTCGGCGCGCATCCGCGCAATCAGGCCTTCCATCATCGCGACATAGCCCCAGAACACCCCGATCAGCATCTGATCTTCGGTGTTGCGGCCAATCACGCTATCGCTGCGCGGGCTTTCGATGGCGATCCGCGGCAGCTTGGCCGTGTTGCCGACCAGCGCGTCCAGCGAGAGATTGATCCCCGGCGCGATCGAGCCGCCCTTGTAGGCTCCATTGAAGTCGATCGCATCGAACGTGGTGGCCGTGCCGAAATCGACGACGATCAGGTCGCCCGGATACTTGGCATGGGCCGCAATCGCGTTGACCGCGCGGTCCGCGCCGAGCGAGCGCGGTTCATCGACATCGATCTCCATACCGTAATCGGCCGGCGCCTGCCCCGCGACCAGCGCGGGCACCTTGAAATACTTGTCGGCCAGCACCTGCAGGTTGTGCAGCGCGCGCGGAACGACCGTGGAAATGATGATCTGATCGACCGCCCCGCGCGCGAAGCCTTCGATGTCCATCAGCTGCATCAGCCACACGGCATATTCATCGCCCGTCCGGCGCGGATCGGTGGCGATCCGCCAGCGCGACTTGATCGTGCGCCCTTCGAACAGGGCGAAAACGACATTGGTGTTCCCGACATCGATGGCGAGCAGCATATCCTGTCCCTCAATTAGTCCGCGAGCCGAACCTCGCCCGCGTGGATGGCACGGGTCGTGCCGTCCGCCAAGCGCAGTTGCAAGGCCCCGTCCGGTGCCAGCCCGGCAAATGTGCCGCGCAGTGGCTCCTCACCCGGTTCGCCCACCAGCAGCGGTGTGCCGGGCGGATGCCCCGCCAGTTGCCAGCGCCGGATCAGCGGTTCCAGCCCGAACGTGCGCCAGCGTTCCACTTCGGCGTCGAACTGGCGGGCCAGCGCGGCAGCGAACACATCGCGGTCCGGTGCCGGGCCGAACCGGGCCAGTGCAATCGTCGCGCGATCCGGCAAATCAGGCGCAGCGGCCAGATTGACCCCGATGCCGACGATCACCCCGTTTCCGGCAGCCTCCAGCAGGATGCCGCTCAGCTTCGCCCCGCCAATGAGCACATCGTTCGGCCACTTCAGTTCCGGCCGGTGTGGCGGCGGGATCAGCGGGCTGACGGTATCCAGCACCGCCAATCCGGCGACCAACGCCAGCGTGCCGGGGGGTGGATCACCGGCGCGGCGCTCCACCACGGTCGAACCCATGAAGTTGCCCGCGCCGTCAAACCATTGCCGTCCTTGCCGACCGCGCCCGGCGGTCTGCCGGTCCGCGATCAGCCAGTGTCCCTCGGCAACCAGGGTCCCGGCGGCAATCCGCGCCGCCAGGTCCGCGTTGGTCGATCCGGTTTCGGGCAGGACTTCTAAAGTTGTCACCCGGTCAGGCGTGGAACAGCACCGCCGCGGCCGATGCCGCCAGCGCGCCAAGGCACTTGGTCAGCAGGTAGCCGGCGGGCGAGATGAACAGCGCGCACAGCGCCAGCAACGCCTGATGGACCCAGTCGCTCTGCCCCACGGCCTTGTTCGCCGGCTCGTCAAAGTACATCACCTTGACGACCTTGAGGTAATAGAACGCACCGATCACGCTGGCCGCGATCCCGATGGCTGCCAGCGGGATGAGGCCCGCTTGCACCGCCGCCTGGAACACCACGAACTTGCCCCAGAACCCGAACAGCGGCGGAATGCCGGCCAGGCTGAACATGACCATGGCGAGGCACGCCGCCAGCACCTTGCGGTGGCGCGAGAGGCCCGCGATGTCGGCCAGTTCCTCAACCGGATTGCCGTCCGCGTCCTTGAGCATCAGCACGGCCACGAAGCCCCCGATGGTCATCGCGACATAGATCGCCAGATACACCAGCATTCCCGCCGCGCCCTGCGGCGTCGCGGCGGCAAGGCCGATCAGCAGGAAGCCGACGTTGTTGATCGACGAGTAGGCCAGCAGGCGCTTGAGGTTGGTCTGACCGATGGCCCCCAGCGCACCCACCACGATCGAGGCCAGCGCGGCAAAGATCACGATCGGCTGCCAGGCGGCAACCTGCGTGCCGAATGCCTGCAGCGCGACGATCATCGTCAGGCCCAGCGCCGCAACCTTGGGCGCGGAGGCGAAGAAGGTGGTCACCGGGGTCGGCGCACCTTCATAGACGTCGGGCGTCCACATGTGGAACGGCACGGCGCTGATCTTGAACGCAAGGCCCGCCAGCACGAACACCAGCCCGAACATCGCGCCGGTGGACAACCCGCCCTGCAGCGCGCTGGCAATCCCGGTGAAGCCGATGGTCCCCGTGAAGCCATAGGTCAGGCTGATCCCGAACAGCAGGATGCCGCTGGCGAGCGAACCGAGCACGAAATACTTCAGGCCCGCTTCCGCCGAACGGTCATCGGTCCGCAGGAACGCGGCCAGCACGTATGCGGCAAGCGAGTTGAGTTCGAGACCGATGTAAAGCGTCAGCAGGTTCGTGGCCGAAACCATGATCCCCATGCCCATCGCCGCGAACAGCACCAGCACCGGATATTCCGGACGATAGGCGCGCACCCGATCGAAGAAGGCCGGGGCGACCAGCAGCGAGGCGCCCGCCGCAGCATAGATCAGCAACTTGGCGAACGAAGCAAAGGCATCGGCCGAGTAGAGCCCGGAGAACGCCAGGCGATCCGGCCCATGCGCGCCATCCCACAATGCGGGCGCAACCAGCGCGGCGCATCCCGCCAGCACGGCCACCGCCAGCCAGGTGATCACGCGGGCATCGCGCTCGGCCTTGGCCCAGGCGGAACCGAGCAGCAGGACCAGCCCGGCAATGCTCAGCAGAAGTTCAGGCGCAACAAGGCGCAGTGACTGCGACCAGTCCATTAATGCGCCCCCTCGTGTTGCGCGGCAGCAGGTTCATGGGAATGCGCGGCAGCTTGCGGCTTGCCGGCAGTCAGTTCGGCATCGCCAGCCGGACGGGCGCGGGCAAGGCGCGCATCGAGCGCGGCAATGTCCGCCCGCATCGGGGCAATGAAGCTTTCGGGATAGACGCCCATCCACAGCACGACCGCACCGATCGCGCCGAGCATCCAGAATTCCCGGCGGTCGAGATCCGGCATCGCGGCGGCATCGGCGTTCTTCTGTTCGCCAAAGCAGATCCGGCGATAGAGGTAGAGCATGTAGCCCGCGCCCAGGATGATGCCCGTCCCGGCAACCAGCGCCACCAGGCTCGAGACCTGGTAGATGCCGACCAGCGCGAGGAATTCACCCACGAAACCGCTGGTGCCCGGCAGGCCGACGGATGCCATCGTGAACAGCATGAAGAACAGCGCGTACTTCGGCATGTTGATCGACAGGCCGCCGTACCGGCTGATTTCCCGCGTGTGCAGGCGGTCATAGATCACGCCGACGCACAGGAACAGCGCACCAGCGACCAGCCCGTGGCTGAGCATGACGATCATCGTGCCTTCGAGGCCCTGCACGTTGAAGGCGAACAGCCCGACCGTGACGATCGCCATGTGCGCGACCGACGAATAGGCAATCAGCTTCTTCATGTCGTGCTGGATCAGCGCGATCAGCGACGTCACCACGACCGCGATCATCGACAGCACGAAGACCAGCCAGGCGAAATGCGCCGAGGCTTCCGGGAACATCGGCAGCGAAAAGCGGATGAAGCCATAGCCACCCATCTTCAGCAGCACGCCCGCCAGGATCACCGACCCGGCGGTCGGGGCCTGCACGTGCGCATCGGGGAGCCAGGTGTGAACCGGCCACATCGGCATCTTGACCGCGAAGCTGGCGAAGAAGGCCAGCCACAGCAGCTTCTGCGCCTCGACCGGGAAGTCATAGGCCATCAGCGTCGGGATGTCGGTGGTGCCGGCCTCGTTCACCATCCACAGCATCGCGATCAGCATCAGCACCGAGCCGAGCAGCGTGTAGAGGAAGAACTTGTAGCTGGCGTAGATCCGGTCGGCGCCGCCCCAGATGCCGATGATCAGGTACATCGGGATCAGGCCGGCTTCGAACATGATGTAGAACAGGAACAGGTCCTGCGCCGCGAACACGCCGATCATCAGCGTTTCCATCAGCAGGAACGCGGCCATGTATTCGCCCACGCGCTTGTCGATGGAATTGCTCGCCAGGATGCAGATCGGCATCAGGAACACCGACAGCATGATCAGCATCAGCGCGATGCCATCGATGCCCAGCGCCCAGCTGAAGCCCGCGAACAGCGGAACCTTTTCAACGAACTGCCACTGCGCGCCGCCGATGTCGTAGTTCGCCCAGAGCAGCACGCCCAGCGCAAAGTCGATCAGCGTGGCGACCAGCGCGATGGTCCGCGCCGCCTTGGCTTCGACCAGCAGACAGGCGACCGCTGCCACTAGCGGCACCAGCAGCATTGCCGAGAGGATGGGAAAATCGGCCATCACTTCACCATCACCCAGCTGATTGCCGCCGTCAGGCCCAGCAGCATCACCAGCGCATAACTATAGAGGTAGCCCGACTGGACCTTCTTCGCAAAGCGGCTGCCCTGCACCACGGCCCAGGCCGCGCCATTGGGACCGAACCGGTCGATCAGGCCGATGTCACCCAGCTTCCACAGCTTGTCCCCCAGCCAGAACGCGGGGCGGACGAACAGGAAGTTGTAGAGCTCGTCGAAGTACCACTTGTTGTAGAGGAACCTGTGCAGCACGCCGAACTGCTCGACGAATGCGGCGGGTAGAGAGGGCTTGCGGATGTAGGCAAGCCATGCGGTCGCCAGGCCCAGCAGCATCACGATGCTGGCCGACAGCTTCACCCACAGCGGCACTTCATGCATCGCGTGCATCAGGTGCGCGTCATAGGCCAGCGAACTGCCCCAGAACTCCGCGCTTTCGAGGAAGCCGTGGCTGAACACATAGCCGGCAAACACCGCGCCCAGCGTCAGCACGCCCAGCGGCACCAGCATCGGCAGCGGGCTTTCGTGCGGGTGATAACCGGCGGTACCGTCATCATCCTTGGCATGGCCGTGCGCGTGATCGTCATGACCGTGTGCCGCATGCCCGTGGCCATGATCGTCGTGCACGGCGTGCTGGATATGCTCCGACTGGTTCCAGCGCGGCTTGCCATAGAACGTCAGGAAAATCAGGCGCCAGGAATAGAAGCTGGTCAGCAGCGCGGCGGTGACACCCACCCAGAACGCGGTGCGCCCGGCCTCGCCGCCATTGGCGAACGCGGCTTCAAGGATCGCGTCCTTCGAGTGGAAGCCCGCGAACCCGGCATGGAGCCAGTAAACGCCAACCCCGGTGATCGCCAGCGTGCCGGCCATCATCGCCCAGAAGGTCAGGGGGATGTGTTTCCGCAGGCCGCCGTAATAGCGCATGTCCTGCTCGTGGTGCATCGCATGGATCACGCTGCCCGCGCCGAGGAACAGCAGCGCCTTGAAGAAGGCGTGCGTGAACAGGTGGAACATCGCCGCGTTATAGGCACCCACGCCCGCCGCGAAGAACATGTAGCCCAGCTGCGAACAGGTCGAATAGGCGATGACGCGCTTGATGTCCCACTGTGTCGTGCCGACGGTCGCCGCGAACAGGCAGGTCGCCGCGCCAACGTAAGTGACCAGGTTCATCGCCGCTTCGCTGGTTTCGAACATCGGCGACAGGCGGCAGACCATGAACACACCGGCGGTGACCATCGTCGCCGCGTGGATCAGCGCCGACACCGGGGTCGGGCCTTCCATCGCGTCGGGCAGCCAGGTGTGCAGGCCAAGCTGCGCCGACTTGCCCATCGCGCCGATGAACAGCAGCACGCACAGGATAGTCATCGTGTCCCAGCGATAGCCGAGGAACCCGATGGTCGAACCGGCCATGCCCGGCGCAGCGGCAAGGATTTCGGAGATCGAGACCGTGCCGAACACCAGGAACGTGCCGAAGATACCCAGCATGAAGCCAAGGTCGCCGACGCGGTTGACCACGAAGGCCTTGATCGCGGCGGCGCTGGCCGACGGCTTGCGGAACCAGAACCCGATCAGCAGGTACGAGGCAAGCCCCACCCCTTCCCAACCGAAGAACATCTGGACCAGGTTGTCCGCCGTCACCAGCATCAGCATGGCGAAGGTGAACAGCGAGAGATACGCGAAGAACCGGGGCTGATCCGGGTCTTCCGACATGTAGCCCCAGCTATAGAGGTGAACCAGCGCCGAGACCGAGGTGATGACCACCAGCATGATCGCCGTCAGCGTGTCCACGCGCAGCGCCCAGTCGAACGACAGGGTGCCCGACTGGACCCACTGCAGCACCGGCACGACGTGCGCTTCGGCGCTGCCGCTCAGGAAACCGATGAAGATCGGCCACGACAGCGCGCAGCTGATGAACAGCGCGCCCGTCGTGATCGCCTTGGCGGGGACGTTTCCAAGCTGCCGGTTGCCAAGGCCCGCGACAAGCGCGGCCAGGAGCGGCAGGAAAACGATGAAAAGGATCGGATCCAAGACGGCTTACCCCTTCATCCGGTTGACGTCGTCGACCGCGATCGTGCCGCGGCCACGGAAATAGATGACCAGGATCGCCAGGCCGATCGCCGCCTCGCCCGCTGCCACGGTCAGCACGAACATCGCAAAGATCTGACCGGTCAGGTCGCCGAGGAAGCTGCTGAACGCAACCAGGTTGAGGTTCACCGACAGCAGGATCAGTTCGATCGCCATCAGGATGATGATGACGTTCTTGCGGTTGAGGAAAATCCCCAGCACGCCCAGCACGAACAGGATCGAGCTGACGACGACATAGTGTTCGACGCCAATCACAGTTGGACCCCCTTGCCCACTTCCGGCTGCATGTTGACGGTCGCGTCCTCAGGCCGGCGGGCGACCTGACGCGAGATGTTCTGGCCGCGCACGCCGCCGCGCTGGCGGTGGGTCAGCACGATCGCACCGATCATCGCCACCAGCAGGATGATCCCTGCCGCTTCGAACAGGAACAGGTACTTGCTGTAGAGCAGCGCCCCGATCGCCTCGATATTGGACGCGCCAGCGGCGGTCGCGGCAGTGCCGTCGGGCGTGCCCAGCTGGATGCCGCCCGCGCGCTCGGCGCCGATGCCCAGCACCAGTTCGCAGACCAGCACAATCGCCAGGAGCAGCCCCAGCGGGAAGTTCTTGACGAAACCGGCGCGCAGTTCGGCGAAGTCGATGTCCAGCATCATGACGACGAACAGGAACAGCACCGCGACCGCGCCGACATAGACAATGACGAGCAGCATCGCGATGAATTCAGCCCCCGCCAGCACCATCAGGCCGGCAGCGTTGAAGAAGGCTACGATCAGCCACAGCACCGAATGGACCGGGTTGCGCGCCAGGATGGTGAGCGCACCGGCCGCAATGGTCAGCGTGGCGAAGAGATAGAAGGCAATGACCTGAATCATGGAAGCGCGCCCCTATCGATACGGCGCATCGGCTTCAAGGTTCGCGGCAATCGCCCGCTCCCACTTGTCCCCGTTCGCCAGCAGTTTGGCCTTGTCATAGAGCAGTTCTTCGCGCGTTTCAGTCGCGTATTCGAAGTTCGGCCCCTCGACGATGGCATCGACCGGGCAGGCTTCCTGGCAGAAGCCGCAGAAGATGCACTTGGTCATGTCGATGTCGTAACGCGTGGTACGGCGGCTGCCGTCCTCGCGCGGTTCGGCCTCGATGGTGATCGCCTGCGCCGGGCAGGTCGCCTCGCACAGCTTGCACGCGATGCAGCGTTCTTCGCCGTTGGGATAGCGGCGCAGCGCGTGTTCACCGCGGAAGCGCGGGCTCAGCGGGTTCTTCTCGAAGGGATAGTTGATCGTCGCCTTGGGCTTGAAGAAATACTTCAAGGTCAGCCAATGCGCCTTCACGAACTCCCACAGCGTAAAGCTCTTGATGAGCTGTGCGACGGTCATGCGAAGTGCCCCGTGTACATAAGGTAGCCGCTGACGACGACCACGAAACCAAGCGAAACCGGCAGGAACACCTTCCAGCCAAGGCGCATCAGCTGGTCATAGCGATAGCGCGGAACCGTCGCCTTCACCCAGCTGAACACGAAGAAGAAGAAGAAGATCTTGGCGAACAGCCACAGCCAGCCCGGCACCAGGTAGAGCACCGGAATGTCGAGCGGCGGCAGGTAACCACCGAAGAACAGCGTGGCGTTGAGCGCGCACATCAGCAGCACGTTGGCGTATTCGCCCAGCCAGTAGAGCGCGAAGCTCATCGACGAGTATTCGGTCTGGTAACCGGCGACGAGTTCGGATTCCGCCTCGGTCAGGTCGAACGGCGCGCGCTGGGTTTCGGCCATGCCGGAAATCAGGAACATCACCCACATCGGGAACAGCAGCGGGTTCGCGACGAAGCCGTTGATGATCCATACGTGCGACTTCTGCGCCTCGACGATCTCGCCCATGTTGAACGAGCCCGCCCACAGCACCACGCAGATCAGGATGAAGCCGATCGAGACTTCATACGAAATCATCTGCGCCGAGGCGCGCATGGCCGAGAAGAACGGATACTTCGAGTTCGACGCCCAACCCGCGATCACGGTGCCGTAAACCCCCAGCGACGAGATCGCGAGGACATAGAGCAGCCCGACGTTGATATCGGCCAGGATCGCGCCCGAGTTGAACGGGATCACCGCCCAGGCCAGCAGCGCGACGGTGAAGGTGATGATCGGCGCGATCAGAAACAGGCCCTTGTTCGCTGCCGACGGGATGATGGTTTCCTGCAGGAACACCTTGAGCCCGTCCGCGAAAGACTGGAGCAGGCCGAACGGGCCGACCACGTTGGGCCCGCGCCGCAGCGCCATCGCCGCCCAGATCTTGCGGTCGACATAGATGATCATCGCCACCGCCAGCATCAGCGGCAGGGCAATCAGCAGGATGCCGCAGATCGTGGCGACAAACCACGCCCACTCATAGGTCATCCCAATGGTCTGGAAGAACTCGGTCATTCCGCGGCCTCCGCGAACTCTTCACCGTGGAGCAGCTCGGCCGAGCAGCGCTGCATCGTCTCGCTCGCGCGGGCGATCGGGTTGGTGAGGTAGAAATCCTTGATCGGATAGGCTTCGATCACGCCTTCCGACTTGGCCTTTGCGGCCTTTGGCAGCGCGCCATAGTCAGCCAGGCCTTCATGGCCCAGCGCCGGAACCGCCGTCGCCATCGCGCCGCGCAGTTCGTCGAAGCTGTCGAAGCCGACCGAAACGCCCAGCGCATCGGCCAGTGCGCGCAGGATCGTCCAGTCCTCACGCGCGTCACCCGGCGCGAACACGGCCTTGTCGGCGCGCTGAACGCGGCCTTCGGTATTGACGTAAGTACCCGGCTTTTCGCTAAATGCCGCCGCCGGCAGGATGATATCCGCCGCGTGCGCGCCCTTGTCACCGTGGTGGCCGATATAGACGACGATGCTGTCCGCAAACTTCGTGAAGTCCACTTCGTCCGCGCCCAGTGCCAGCACCAGCTTCGGCTTGGCCGCGACCAGATCGGCGATCCCGCCCGGCTGGGCATAACCCAGCATCAGTCCGCCCATGCGGCTGGCGGCCATGTGCAGCACGTTGAAGCCGTTCCAGTCATCCCGGATCAGCTTGTACTTTTCCGCTAGCGCCAGACAGCCATTCAGCGCGCCCTTGCCAAGCCCGGCCCCGCCGAGGATCAGTGCCGGCCGCTCTGCGCCCTTCAGCGCATCGGCTGCCGCCTTGGGCAGCTTGTCGAGCACCGACAGATCGTTGCCAAGGAAAGTCGCCGGGAACGTGGTTTCCCATTCCGGCCCGACGACGAAGAACTTCGCCCCGGCCTTCGCCGCCTTGCGCAGGCGCGAGTTGACCAGCGGGGCTTCCCAGCGCACCTGGCTGCCGACGATCAGGACGACATCGGCGGTTTCGATGCCCGACAGCGTCGAGTTGAAATTGACCGCAGCAAGGTTCGAGCAGTCATAGGACAGGCCGGTCTGGCGGCCTTCGAGCAGGGTGGAACCCAGCGCGCCAGCCAGTGCCTTGGCCGCGAACATCGTTTCGCAATCGACCAGATCGCCCGCGATGACAGCGATGTCCTTGCCCGGATTGACCTTGGCGACGGCGGCAAACGCTTCGTCCCAGCTGGCCGCAACCAGCTTGCCGTCACGGCGGATCCACGGGCGGTCCAGACGGCGGCGGGTCAGGCCATCGACCTGGAAACGGCCCTTGTCCGACAGCCATTCCTCGTTCACGTCATCGTTGACGCGCGGCAGGATGCGCAGGGCTTCGCGGCCCCGGCTATCGATCCGGATGTTCGCCCCGACCGCGTCGGAGACGTCGATCGACAGCGTTTTCTTCAGCTCCCACGGGCGCGCTTCGAACGCGTAGGGACGGCTGGTGAGTGCGCCAACCGGGCAGAGGTCGATCACGTTGGCCGACATCTCGTGCTTGGCGGCGTGTTCCAGATAGGTCGTGATCTGGGTGGCTTCGCCGCGATACAGCGCGCCGATTTCATCGACACCGGCGACTTCCTCGCTGAACCGCACGCAGCGGGTGCAGTGGATGCAGCGGGTCATCACGGTCTTGATCAGCGGGCCCATGTACTTTTCGGTCACGGCACGCTTGTGCTCGTGATAGCGCGAGGCGCCCCGGCCATAGGCCACCGACTGATCCTGCAGATCGCACTCCCCGCCCTGATCGCAGATCGGGCAATCGAGCGGATGGTTGATCAGCAGGAATTCCATCACGCCTTCGCGGGCCTTCTTGACCATCGGCGAATCCGTGCGGATTTCCTGGCCTTCGGCGGCGGGCAACGCGCAGGAAGCCTGCGGCTTGGGCGGTCCGGGCTTCACCTCGACCAGGCACATCCGGCAATTGCCGGCGATGCTGAGCCGTTCGTGATAGCAGAAACGGGGGATTTCCTTGCCGGCAAGCTCGCAGGCCTGCAGGACGGTGGCGCCTGCGGGGACTTCGAGTTCAACGCCGTCGACGGTAACCTTGGGCATTACTGGGCGGCTCCCGTGGGCTGCGCGGCGCTGGCGAGGCGGTAGTAGGCCACCGCCAGTGCGCCCCGCAGGGTCATGCGATCAAATCCAATGGTCTGGCCAGCCGGAAGGCAGCCAGAAAGCGAAGGCGCAACGGCCTGCAATGCGGCCAGTTCGGCCGCGGAAGCGGCAGGCGTGGCCAGCATGGCGCGGACTTGCGTCCCGGCGGTGCGGGTCACGCACTCGGCCATTTTCGCGCGGGCGACTTCACCCAGCTTTTCGTCATACTTGCGCTGCTGGGCGGCAATCCGCTCAGGCGACAGGTCGCTGCCGTTGCGGTCGGTCAGGCGCACCGGCCAGGGTTCGGCATAGGTCAGCGCCGGAACGCCGTCGAAACTGGTGGCGGTCAGCCGGTCCAGCGAACGCGCAACGAGCGCATCCGCCATCGCGCCCTTCAGCGCCGCATCGTTGAACCGGGCCACCGTCACGCGGTCCGCCAGGCATTCCTTCTGGACCAGGCGCTTGCCCTCGTCGCTGCGGGTATCGAGAAATTCGCCCGACAGCACGGTCTTGCTGGCGATTTCGCCCTCACGCTTGACGATGCAGGTGCCATAAAAGCCCAGCGCCGCGCGGATTTCCGCCGGATCGGCAGCCCGCGCCTGACGCGCGGCCGCCGGCTGACCAGCAGCCAGCACCGCAACCGCCAGCAAGGCGACCACCGGCTTCATTCGGCGGCCTCGCGCACATTTTCAGCGATCCGGCGTTCGATTTCCGGGCGGAAGTGACGGATCAGGCCCTGGATCGGCCAGGCCGCCGCATCGCCCAGCGCGCAGATGGTGTGGCCTTCGACCTGCTTGGTCACGTCCCACAGCATGTCGATTTCCGACACATCGGCATCACCGGTGCGCAGGCGCTCCATCACCCGCCACATCCAGCCCGTGCCTTCGCGGCAGGGCGTGCACTGGCCGCAGCTTTCATGCTTGTAGAAGTAGGACAGGCGCGAAATCGCGCGGACGATGTCGGTCGACTTGTCCATCACGATCACGGCGGCGGTACCAAGGCCCGAACCCAGTTCACGCAGGCCGTCGAAATCCATCGGCGCGTCCATGATCTGCGCCGCCGGGACCAGCGGAACCGACGAGCCGCCGGGGATGACAGCCAGCAGGTTGTCCCACCCGCCGCGAATGCCGCCACAGTGCTTTTCGATCAACTCGCGGAACGGGATCGACATCGCTTCCTCGACCACGCAGGGCTTTTCCACGTGCCCGCTGATCTGGAACAGCTTGGTGCCCTTGTTGTTGTCCCGCCCGAAGCTGGAGAACCACGCCGCCCCGCGCCGCAGGATCGTGGGGGCAACCGCGATCGATTCCACGTTGTTCACGGTGGTCGGGCAGCCATAGAGGCCTGCGCCCGCCGGGAACGGCGGCTTCAGGCGCGGCTGGCCCTTCTTGCCCTCCAGGCTCTCGATCATCGCGGTCTCTTCGCCGCAAATGTAAGCGCCCGCGCCGCGGTGGACGAAGACGTCGAAGTCATAGCCCGAACCGCAGGCGTTCTTGCCCAGCAGCTTGGCGGCATAGGCTTCCTGCACGGCCGCCATCAGCGTTTCGGCTTCGCGGATGTATTCACCGCGAATGTAGATGTAGGCGGCGCGCGCGCGCATCGCGAAGCCTGCCACCAGCGCGCCTTCGATCAGCTTGTGCGGATCGTGGCGGATGATTTCGCGGTCCTTGCACGAGCCCGGTTCGGATTCGTCGGCGTTGATGACCAGGAAGCTGGGACGGCCATCCTTGCTTTCCTTGGGCATGAACGACCACTTCATGCCGGTCGGGAACCCTGCCCCGCCCCGGCCGCGCAGCCCCGACGCCTTGATCTCGTCGATGATCGCGTCCTGCCCGCGTGCGAGCAGATCCTTGGTGTTGTCCCAGTCCCCGCGCGCCTGCGCGGCTTTCAGGTTCCACGGCTGATAGCCGTAGAGGTTGGTAAAGATGCGGTCCTTATCGGCGAGCATGGCTTACCACTCCTTCCGATAATCGTGATTGGCGCTGACCATTTCGGTCAGCGTGGTCGGCCCGCCCAGCGGCTCCACCGTGTGACGGCCCGGCTCCTGCGTCCCGGCCTTGGGCGTCTTGCCCGCAGCCAGCGCGTCCAGCACGGCATCGAGCCGCTGCGGGGTCAGGTCTTCGTAGTTGTCGTCGTTGATCTGGACCATCGGCGCGGAGGCGCAGTTGCCCATGCATTCGACTTCCGTCAGCGTCCAGAGGCCATCGTCGGTGGTATGGCCCTTGTGCATCCCGCGCGCCTTGCACGCGGCCAGGATGTCATCCGAGCCGCGCAGCATGCACGGCGTGGTGCCGCAGACCTGCACATGGAAGCGGCCAACGGGCACCAGGTTGTACATCGTGTAGAAGCTGGCGACCTCGACCACACGGATGACCGGCATGTCGAGCTGAGCGGCGATGTATTCCATCACCGGGATCGGCAGCCAGCCCTGCGTATTGGTTTCCGCACCGACCTGGCGCTGCGCCAGATCGAGCAGCGGCATCACCGCCGAGCGCTGGCGCCCGTCCGGGTAACGCGCGATGATTTCCTTGGCCTTGGCCGCGTTTTCCTTGGTCCAGGCAAAGTTCCCCCAGCGCGCGCGCAGTTCGGGGGTATCGGGTTCGAGATGACGATCAGCCATTAGCGGATGAACTCCACGCGAGAGCACTTGTCGCCCTCGAACGAATAGACGGCCACGACTTCGAACGGCTCCACCAGTTCCGATCCATCGGAGGCGGGGCCGCGAGTTACGTATTCACGGAACAGGACATAGTTGCCGATGGCCTGCTTTTCGCGGATTTCCGCGTGGTTCTGCGGCCACTTGGCAAACGCGGCAGCAAGGCCCGAACGCGTCCCTTCCTTGCCTTCGCGCACGACCGCGCCGCGATAGTTCGCCTCGCAGGCATCGTCGGTCATGTACGACACATAGGTATCGACATCCTGCGCGTTGTACGCGGCAATCATTGCTTCGGCGATGGCGATCAGATCAGCCACGGGCCATTCTCCGTTCAATCATGCGGCCCAGGGCCACCCCGACCGTGCCGGTAAAGGCGGTCGACAATACTTCCTTCAGCGACGATGTGCCGTGAAACGCATAGAGATACGCTGCCACCGCCGAAGCGAAGGCCGCGAACACCGCCACATAGATCGCTGCGTCGCGCAGGATCACCGGTCACACTCCCCGAACACGACGTCGATCGCGCCGAGGATGGCCGTGGCGTCGGGCAGCATGTGGCCCTTGCACATGAAATCCATCGCCTGCAGGTGCGAGAACGCGGTCGGCCGAATCTTGCAGCGGTACGGCTTGTTCGAGCCGTCCGACACCAGGTAGACGCCAAACTCGCCCTTGGGGCTTTCGGTCGCCACGTAGACTTCACCGGCCGGAACGTGGAAGCCTTCAGTATAGAGCTTGAAGTGGTGGATCAGGCTTTCCATCGACTGCTTCATCTCGGCGCGCTTGGGCGGCGAAACCTTGCGGTCGGTGCTGGCCACCGGGCCCGACGGCATCTGCGCCAGGCACTGCTTCATGATCCGGGCCGACTGGCGCACTTCCTCGACGCGGACCATGAAACGGTCATAGCAGTCGCTGTTGGTGCCCACCGGAATATCGAATTCCATGCGGTCATAGACGTCGTAAGGCTGCGACTTGCGGATGTCCCACGGGATGCCCGCGCCGCGGATCATCGGGCCGGAGAAACCCCACGCCAGCGCATCTTCCTTGCTAACCACGGCGATATCGACGTTGCGCTGCTTGAAGATGCGGTTGTCGACCACCAGGCTCATCGCGTCCTCGAACAGCGTCGGCAGACGCGTGTCGAGCCATTCGCCGATATCGACCAGCAGCTTTTCCGGGACGTCCTGGTGCACGCCGCCGGGGCGGAACCACGCGGAGTGCATGCGCGCGCCCGATGCGCGTTCGAAGAAGTTGAGGCAATCCTCGCGGATTTCGAACAGCCACAGGTTCGGCGTCATCGCGCCGACGTCCATCACGTGCGACCCCATGTTGAGCATGTGGTTGCAGATGCGGGTCAGTTCCGCGAACAGCACGCGCAGGTATTGCCCGCGCAGCGGCACTTCGACGTTGAGCAGCTTTTCGACCGCCAGGACGTAGCTGTGCTCCATCCCCAGCGGCGAGCAATAGTCGAGCCGGTCGAAATAGGGCAGCGCCTGCAGGTAGGTCTTGTGCTCGATCAGCTTTTCGGTGCCGCGATGCAGCAGGCCGACGTGCGGATCGACGCGCTCGATGATCTCGCCGTCCAGTTCCAGCACCATGCGCAGCACGCCGTGCGCCGCCGGGTGCTGCGGCCCGAAGTTGATCGTGTAGTTGGTGATGACTTCGTCGCCGGTGGTCGGCGACTGTTCCAGCTGAAGGCTCACGACTTGGCTCCTTCTGCCTTTTCATCGCCCGGCAGCACGTAATCCGCACCTTCCCACGGGCTCATGAAGTCAAACTGGCGCAAGTCCTGGGCCAGCTGGACGGGTTCATAGACCACGCGCTTGTCTTCCTCGGAATAGCGCAGCTCGACATAGCCGGTCAGCGGGAAGTCCTTGCGGAAGGGATGCCCTTCGAAACCGTAGTCGGTAAGGATGCGGCGCAGATCGGTGTTGCCGTCGAAAATGACGCCGAACATGTCGAACACTTCGCGTTCCAGCCAGCCAGCGACCGGCCAGAGCGTTGTCACGGTCGGCACCGGGGTATCCTCGGCGGCGCAGGTCTTGACGATCACGCGGTGGTTCTTGGTGACGGAGAGCAGGCAATAGACCACCTCGAACCGTTCGGCCCGGTCAGGATAGTCAACGCCAGCTATTTCCATCAGCTGCTGGTATTCATGCTCGTCGCGCAGGATGCGCAGCGCGTTGGCGATTTCGGCGCGTGCAACGGTGATCACGACTTCGCCGTGTTCTTCGCGGCCGGCGACGAACTTGCCGTCCAGCGCCGCCGTCAGCGCATCGAGCACGCCTTCGTTCGAAGCGAACTTCGGGGCGGAATGGAGTACTGCCATCGGTCCGGCCCCCTCAGCGTTCCAGCGTGCCGGCGCGGCGGATCTTCCGCTGCAGCTGCATCACGCCATAGAGCAGCGCCTCGGCAGTCGGCGGGCAGCCGGGGACATAGATGTCCACCGGCACGATGCGGTCGCACCCGCGCACCACCGAATAGCTGTAGTGATAATAGCCACCGCCATTGGCGCAGCTACCCATCGAGATGACGTACTTCGGGTCCGACATCTGGTCATAGACCTTGCGCAGCGCCGGAGCCATCTTGTTGCACAGCGTGCCCGCCACGATCATCACGTCCGACTGGCGCGGAGACGCGCGCGGGGCGACGCCAAAGCGTTCCATGTCATAGCGCGGCATGTTCACGTGGATCATCTCCACCGCGCAGCAGGCCAGGCCGAAGGTCATCCACCACAGCGAGCCGGTGCGGGCCCACTGGAACAGTTCCTCGGTGCTGGTGACGAGGAAGCCCTTGTCATGCACTTCGGCGTTAAGGTCGTTGAAAAAGCCCTGATCGGGCGCAGTCACGGCCCCGCCAGTGGCAGGACCGCCCAGCGGCTGACCCGCAGCGTTGACGAGAGGAGTGGTCATTGGCGTGCTCATTCCCAATCCAACGCCCCTTTCTTCCATGCATAGATGAAGCCGATCACCAGTTCGGCCAGGAACACCATCATCGTCACCCAGCCCGCCCAGCCGGTTTCACCCAGGCTGACCGCCCAGGGGAACAGGAACGCGGCTTCGAGATCGAAGATGATGAACAGGATGGCGACGAGGTAGAACCGCACGTCGAACTGGCTGCGCGGGTCTTCGAACGCGGGGAAGCCGCATTCATACTCGCTGAGCTTTTCCGCGTTCGGGTTGTGCGTGCCGGTCAGCCGGGCCACGCCCATCGGCAGGAACACGAACAGCGACGACAGGGCGAGCGCGATCCCCAGGAAGATCAGGATCGGCAGATATTGCGAGAGGTCGACCACGGATAACCCTCTTGGGAGCCTGACTCGGCGTTGCAAACGGTTGACCGCGCCCTAGTCCCGGCATGGCCCCGGCGCAAGTGGGTGAAGCCCGGATATTCCCGCAAAAGTTACCGTATTTGGCCCTGCTCCCCCGGACCCGGCCGGGGGAGCAGGCGCGGGATCACTTCTTCAACTCTCGCGCCAGCGTGGCATGGGTGGACTTGCCATAGGGCGGTTTCAACCCGGCCAGCTTGGCCACGTCGAGCTTGGGCTGGCGATAGACCGCGCGGGCGTGGCTGAACGTCTTGAAGCCATCCATCCCGTGATAGTTGCCCATCCCCGATGGCCCGACCCCGCCGAACGGCAGGTCTTCCATCGCGTTGTGGAACACCACATCGTTCACCGTCGCGCCGCCGGAGATCGTCCGGCCCAGCACTTTGGATTCCTCGGCCTTGTCCTGCCCGAAATAATAGAGGCCCAGCGGGCGATCGTGCGCGTTCACGTAATCGATCGCCTGATCGATGCTATCATAGGTCATCACCGGCAGGATCGGGCCGAAGATCTCCTCCTGCATAACCTTCATGTCATCGTTTACGCCGCGCACGATGGTCAGCGGCATCTTGTTGCCGTTGGACGCGGCAAAGTCCTCGCCGCCGGGGTTGACCTCGATCAGCTCGGCGCCCTTCTCCTTCGCGTCGGCCAGGTAGCCCTGGAGCCGCTCGTAATTGCGGCCGTTGACGACCGAGGTGTAGTCATCGTTCTGGAGCAGGGTCGGGTACATCGTGGTGACCCCGCGCGTGATGCTGTCGATCACCTCGCCTTCCTGCTCCTTCGCGACCAGCAGGTAATCGGGCGCAAGGCAGATCTGCCCGGCGTTGAGCATCTTGCCGAGCGCGATGCGTTCCCCGGTCAGCGTCTTGTTCGCACTGCGCCCGACGAACGTTGGCGACTTGCCGCCCAGTTCCAGCGTCACCGGCACCAGGTTGTCCGCCGCCGCGCGCATGATGTGCTTGCCCACGCTGGTCGCGCCGGTGAAGATCATGTGATCGAACGGCAGCCTGGAAAACGCCGTGCCGACCTCGACCCCGCCCGTGAACACGGCCATTTCGTCCTCGGCGAAATACTGCGGGACGACTTCGGCCATGAGATCGGCCACCCGCTCGGTAAACTCGGAAGGCTTGACCATCGCCCGGTTGCCGGCGGCCAGGATCCCCGCCATCGGCACCATGACCATGCCGACCGGGAAGTTCCACGGCGCGATCACGCCAACCACGCCCTTGGGCTGGTAAACCACGTTGGCCCGTGCCCCCAACAGCCCCAGCGGAAACGTGGGCTTGCGCTTTTCATCGCGTGACCATGCCTCGAAATGCTTGCGGGCGTGCTTGAGCGCGCTGACCGACGGCATGATGTCGGTCATCAGCGTCTGTTCGGTGCTGCGATGCCCGAAGTCGGCCGAAACCGCCTTGGCAAAGGCATCCTTGTGATCGATCAGCAACGCGATCGCGCGGTCGATCCGGTCACGCCGGACGGACAGCGCTTCGGGCATGGCAGCGGTAAAGGCGGTGCGCTGCTTGGCCAGAACAGCCTGCATGCGGGCGATTTCGGTATCGGACACGGGTCGCTCTCCAGTTTTGATTTGCCACCGTTCTTGCCGATAGCCCGCAGCTTGGCAAGCGGCGGACTGGCGCAAGCACGATTGCCTTTACCGCAGTGCAGCATTATGCCCGCGCGCAATCCCGCTTTCAGTATCAGCGAAAGGTACGAACATGGCCACTTTCTCGGCAAACGATCCCGTCGTCATCCTGTCCTATGCGCGCACCCCGATGGGCGGCATGCAGGGCGAACTGGCCGATGTTCCGGCTCCTGAACTGGGCGCTATCGCGGTCAAGGGCGCGGTCGAGCGCGCGGGCGTGGATGGCGCGGCGATCGAGCGCATCTACATGGGCTGCGTGCTGTCCGCCGGTCTGGGCCAGGCCCCGGCCCGCCAGGCCGCGCTGAAGGCCGGCCTGCCCACTTCGGTCGAGGCCACCACTGTCAACAAGATGTGCGGATCGGGCATGCAGGCCGTGATCATGGGCGCGGAAGCGCTGGCTTCGGGCAGCGTGGACTATGTCGTCGCGGGCGGCATGGAATCGATGACCAACGCCCCCTATCTGCTGAAGAAGCACCGGTCTGGCGCGCGGATCGGCCACGACACCGCCTATGACCACATGTTCCTTGACGGGCTGGAAGACGCCTATGAACCGGGCCGCGCGATGGGCAGCTTTGCCCAGGTGACCGCCAACGAATACCAGCTGACCCGCGAAGCGCAGGACGAATTCGCGATCGCTTCGCTCACCCGTTCGCAGGAAGCGACCAAGACCGGCAAGTTCGCCCGCGAAATCGTGCCCGTCACGATCAAGACCCGCGCCGGCGAAGTGACCGTGACCGAGGACGAGCAGCCCAAGAAGGGCCGCCCGGACAAGATCCCGGCCCTGAAGCCCGCGTTCGCCAAGGACGGCACGATCACCGCCGCCAACGCCTCGTCGATCTCTGACGGGGCGGCCGCGCTGGTCATCAGCCGCCAGTCGGTGGCCGCCGCCAAGGGCCAGCAGCCCGTCGCCCGGATCGTCGCCATGGCCGCGCATGCGCATGAACCGGCCAAGTTCACCACCGCTCCGGTCGGTGCGATCACCAAGGTGCTGGACAAGGCCGGGTGGAGCGCGGCGGACGTGGACCTGTTCGAAGTCAATGAAGCCTTCGCCTGTGTCACCATGTTCGCGATGCACGACCTGGGCATCCCGCACGACAAGGTGAACGTCCACGGCGGCGCGACCGCGCTGGGCCACCCGATCGGCGCTTCGGGCGCGCGCATCCTGGCAACGCTGATTTCCGCGCTGCAGACTTACGGCAAGACCAAGGGCGTGGCCGCCCTGTGCATCGGCGGCGGCGAAGCCACGGCCGTTGCGGTGGAACTGGTCTGATCAGACCGCCGGGTTGGCGGGTGGGGCCTCAGGGCTCCCCCGCCCCCCAGATCCGGGCCTGCTCGACAAAGCCCTTGCGTTCACCGACGCTGAACGCGCACCAGCCATTCTGGCAATCCCCCAGCAGCCCGGTTACGCCGGGTTCAAGCCGCCACAGCAGCTTGGCTCCCGCCTCGCCGCTCTCGCGCATGTCGGCCGTTCCTTTTCCCGTGATGTAACCGCCGCGCTGGCGGGTCAGGAACCGGGCCAGCATCCAGCCCTGCGCCCCGTCCGGGTCCTGCACCAGGCGCCAGCCTTCCTTCAGCCGCAGCACCTTGATCGGCAGTTGCGGGCGGCGATAGACCCAGCTGATGCGGTAATCCTCACCCGGACCGGCCCGCATGTTGACTTCCGGCGCGCGGATCGACGCCCAATAGGGAACTTCGGCATCCTGCGCGAAGGCAGGTGCGGCGGGAAGGATTGAGCCAGCCAGCATCAGGGCCAGGAAACGAGGTTTGAACATGCGATGCAGATAGCCCCCGGATGGCCTGCCGTTCAAGCCGCTTGACCCATCCCCCCTGCCCGGCCTAGCGAATTGGTGATGCCGATCGTAACCGATACTCCCGCCACCCGCCGCGTCGCGGGTAAGCCGCGCGTCCACGTGACCCGCCGCCTGCTGCCTTCGGTCGAGGCGCGGATGGCGGAACTGTTCGATGTTACGCTCAACGAGGAAGATCGCCCGCTGTCGCGCGCGGAACTGGTCGCTGCGATGCGCACGGCCGATGTGCTGGTGCCGACCGTGACTGACCGGATCGATGCCGCGATGCTGGCCGAGGCTGCCGATGGTGCGGACGGCCTGCGCACCGGGCTGATCGCGAATTTCGGTGCCGGGATCGAACATATCGACCTGGCCGCCGCGCGGGCGCGCAAGGTCATCGTCACCAACACCCCCGGCGTGTTCACCGATGACACGGCAGACATCACGCTGATGCTGATCCTGTCCGTTCCGCGCCGCGTGGGCGAAGGCAGCCGCCTGGTCCGCGACGGACGCTGGACCGGCTGGGCGCCCTCGCGCCTGCTGGGCCACCGTATCGCGGGCCGGCAACTGGGCATCATCGGCATGGGCCGCATCGGCCAGGCCGTGGCCCACCGCGCCCGCGCCTTCGGGCTGGACATCGTCTATCACAACCGCCACCGCCTGCCCGCCAGCGTCGAGAACATGCTGGGTGCCCGCCACCAGGCCGATCTGGACCGGATGATCGCGGAATCCGACATTCTTACTCTGCACTGCCCGGCCAGCCGCGATACCCACCATATCCTCGATGCACGGCGGATCGCGCTGATGAAGCCCGACGCCTGCGTGATCAACACCGCGCGCGGCGACCTGATCGACGAAGCCGCCCTGATCGAGGCTCTCGAGAACGGCCGCCTCGGCGGCGCGGGGCTGGACGTCTATGCCAGTGAACCGCAAGTCGATCCCCGTCTGATTGCCCTGCCCAGCGTCATCACCCTGCCCCACCTGGGCAGCGCCACGATCGAGGGACGCGCCCACGCCGGGGAAAAGGTCGTGGCCAACATCCGCTTCTGGGCGGATGGACACCGTCCGCCCGATCAGGTGCTGGAAGGCTGGGCCTAGAATCAGGCCCCAAGGCGCAACGCGTGCGCCGTGGCGCGCCGTTTTGAAATATCCCGTCGAAACGCGGCTTGCGCACACTGCAATCGTTGCTCTAAGCCATTGCCCTGAGGGTTCGCCCCTGCGGCTGGCAGGGCGACCGGGGGAGAACAATCCAGATGCGTAACCTTATGGCTCCAGGGCTTGCCCTCGCTGCCACCCTGCTACCCGTGGCCGCACGCGCCCAAGGCGTGGAAGTAACCGCGGAGGACGTGGCCGATACCGGCGACACCGCCTGGATCCTGATTTCCTCTGCGCTGGTGCTGATGATGACCATGCCGGGCCTGACCCTGTTCTATGGCGGCCTGGTGCGCGCCAAGAACTTCCTGTCGGTGCTGGTGCAGGTCGGCGCCATCGCCGCCATCGGCTCGCTGCTGTGGATCGTGTGCGGATACACGCTGGCCTTCGGGGGCGTCACGAATGGCTGGTTCGGCGCTGGCAATGCATGGATGCTGATCGATCTGGGCAATGTCCGCGATGGCACCGCCATTCCGGAAAGCGCCTTTGCGCTGTTCCAGTTGACGTTCGCGGCGATCACGCCCGCCCTGATGGTCGGCGCGTGGGTCGATCGCGCCCGGTTCGGCTGGGTCGTGGCGTTCTGCGCGGTGTGGAGCCTGCTGGTCTATGCCCCGGTCGCCCATTGGGTCTGGGGCGGTGGCTGGCTGGCCTCCACCATGGGCACGCTCGATTTCGCAGGCGGGATCGTCGTTCACACCACGGCGGGCGTTTCGGCACTGGTGGCCGCGATGCTGCTGGGCAAGCGACAGGGCTTTCCCAAGACCCTGATGCTGCCGCACAGTCCCTCGCTGACGATGGCTGGCGCGGCGCTGCTGTGGGTGGGCTGGTTCGGGTTCAACGGCGGATCGGCACTCGCCGCCAACGATGACGCCGCCAGCGCAATCATCAACACCCATGCCGCGGCGGCAACGGCCGCGCTGGTGTGGCTGCTGATCGAAAAGCTGACCGTGAAGAAATCGACCAGCGTCGGCTTTGCCACCGGCGCCATTGCCGGGCTGGCAACAGTCACCCCGGCGGCCGGGTTCATCTCGCCCGGCGCGGCGATCCTGTTCGGCGTGCTGGCGGCGCTGGCCTGCTATCCGATGATCCAGATCATCAAGCAGCGGCTGGGCGTCGACGATTCGCTCGACGTCTTTGCCGTCCACGGTGTTGGCGGCATTATCGGTTCGCTCTTGCTGGGCGTGTTCCTCTCGACCGATTTCGGCGGAACCGGCTATGCCGAAGGCACGACGATGGCTTCGCAAGTCGCCGCGCAGTTCGTGGGCGTGGGCGTGGTCGCGATCTGGTCGGCGGTCATCAGTGCGGTGATCGCCGTGCTGGTCAGCCTTGTCCTGCCGATGCGGGTCAGCGAGGACGAGGAACGCGAAGGTCTCGACCTGGCCAGCCATGGCGAGCGGGCCTGGGAACTCGACTGAGTCCAGGCACACCGCCAGCGGGCACACAAGAAAGGGCGGCGGAACCCGGTGTTCCGCCGCCCTTCTGTTTGTCCCGCGAAGATGACGATCAGTCGCCGGTCAGGATCCGGTCGACCAGTTGCTTCACCGTCGGGGTGAAATTGTTCGAATAGAACGGGTCCTGCTTGAAGCGATAGGCCGCGTGGCCCGCAAACATCAGGTTCCGGTCGATGTCGCCGCCGTGCGCGATTTCCTGCAGGGTCTTCTGGATGCAGAAGCTGCGCGGATCGGCCAGCCGCCCGGTCGTGTAATCGTCATGATCCTTCCACGACGAGAAGCCGCAGTGCGACAGGCAACCCATGCAGTCCTTCTGGTCCTGCTGGATCACCGCGCGTTCCTCTGGCGAGACGAACACCACGGTATCGTCCGGGGTGCGCAGCGCTTCGGTGAACCCGGCGCCGAACCAGGCCCGCGCCCGGTCCAGATCGGCCGGTGCCACCCAGAAGTTCTTGCCCCGCACGCCCACATCGAGCTGGGCGGTATGTTCACCGGCAGAGACCTTGGAATAGGGAATCTGCCGCTCCGAACGCCCTTCCAGCTCGCGCAGGAAGGGGTTGCGCACGGCCGAGCTGTAGAACCCCGTGGGCGAGAAGCGGTGCAGCAGCACGTCACCCGGCTCCAGCGTGCGCAAGTGGTCCTTCCACGCCTGCGGGATCGGGCTTTCCTGCGTCAGCAGCGGCCGCGTGCCGAACTGGAAGGCGATGCTGCCCAGTTCCGGGTTGTCGATCCAGTTTTCCCATTCCCGCAGGAACCACACGCCGCCCGCCATGACGATCGGCACGCTGTCCGATACGCCCTCGGCGCGCATGGTGTCGCGCAGGGCCTTGACGCGGGGATAGGGATCTTCTGGCTTGCGCGGGTCTTCCGCGTTCGACAGGCCGTTGTGCCCGCCCGCCAGCCAGGGATCTTCATAGACCACGGCGGCCATCAGGTCGGACACCTTGTGATAGGCCCGCTTCCACAGCGCCCGGAAAGCGCGCGCGGAGCTGATGATCGGCAGGTAGTTGACGTTGTAGCGCTGGGCGATTTCCGACAGCTTGTAGGGCATGCCCGCGCCGCACGTGACCCCCGCGACCATCCCGCGGGTGCGTTCCAGCACGCCCTCCAGGATCTGCTGGGCCCCGCCCATTTCCCACAACACGTTGATGTTGATCGCGCCCTTGCCATTCGAAATCTCGAACGCGCGCTTCACTTGTTCGACCGCGCCCGCGATCCCGTACTGGATCAGCTGTTCGTGCCGTTCCTTGCGGGTCAGCTGATCATAGACCTGCGGAACAATCTTGCCTTCGGGATCGTAGCTGTCGGCGTTGACCGCGCTGACCGTCCCGATGCCGCCGGCGGCCGCCCACGCGCCGGAACTGGCGTGGTTCGAAACCGCCACGCCCTTGCCCCCTTCGACCAGCGGCCACACTTCCCGGCCACCGTAAAGGATTGGCTTCAAACCCTTGAAACTCATTGCGCTCCCGTCTTCCCCTGGGCCGTGTTGCACGGCTTGATCGCAGCGGGCTCCGGCCGGTCGCCGATCGCCTCGAACTGCGCGTAATAACCCTTCAGCTCCGGTTTACGGACAAATTCCACCAAGCGAAAGCCCACCGCCTGAAATTCACAGAAAAGCAGCGCCGGTGGTATGCCGTGCTGGTCGGTAGGTCGGTCGATATCCACCACAATCACTTGCCCGCCGGGGCGCAGCGCAGGGCGCAGCCGCCACAGGAAGGCGTATGGTTCGCCCACTTCGTGATACATGTGGACCAGGAAAATCCGGTCAAAGCTGGATTCCGGCAGGCGTGGATCGTCTGGCGCGCCGGTCTTGATCGAGACGTTGTCGAGCCGCTCGCGCTCGATCCGCTGGCCAAGCCGCTGGATCGCGCCGGGATCGATGTCCACCGCCAGTACGCGGCCCTTGGCCCCCACCCGTTCCGCCAGACGCACGGTGTAGTACCCTTCGCCCGCGCCGATATCGGCAACGGTCGTGCCCGCGCCGATCTGCGCCAGGTCCATCACCACCTGCGCCTCGCCCCGGTCATCGCGCTGGTCCTCGGTCGAAACCTCATAAGCGCCCAGCGCGGAGACCGGCCGATAGGCGCGCGGGAACTCGCGCGAGGTTTCCGGCCGATCCGCGTTGTCGTCCGGGGACTGGGTGCAGCCGGCCAGGGCCAGAACAGCGCCCAGCAAGGCTGCAAGCGGCCTCAATCGTCGTCCTCCACCTGCACCTTTTCACCGGTCACGCGCTGCGCCAGCGCGGCAGCCATGTAGGGATCGAGCGCCCCGTCGAGCACATCGTCGGGCGAGGTAGAGGTCACGCCGGTGCGCAGGTCCTTCACCAGCTGATAGGGCTGCAGCACGTAGGAGCGGATCTGGTGGCCCCAACCGATTTCGGTCTTGGCCTGGTATTCGCCCGAGGCTTCCGCCTCGCGCTTGGCCAGTTCGGCTTCATAGAGGCGCGCCTTCAGCATGTTCATCGCGGTCGCGCGGTTCTTGTGCTGGCTGCGGTCGTTCTGGCTGGCGACGACGATGCCGGTCGGCACGTGGGTAATGCGCACGGCCGAATCGGTGGTGTTCACGTGCTGCCCGCCCGCGCCCGATGCACGGTAGGTGTCGATCTTGAGGTCGGCGGGATTGATCTCGATGTCGATGTCGTCATCGATCACCGGATAGACCCAGACCGAGCTGAAGCTGGTGTGGCGGCGGGCGGAGCTGTCGTACGGGCTGATCCGCACCAGACGATGCACCCCGCTTTCGGTCTTGGCATAACCATAGGCGTTTTCGCCCTTGATCAGCAACGTCGCGCTCTTGATCCCGGCCTGTTCGCCCGCGTGGTAGTCGACCAGTTCGACCTTGTAGCCATGCCGCTCCGCCCAGCGGGTGTACATCCGCTGCAGCATCTCCGCCCAGTCCTGGCTTTCCGTCCCGCCCGCGCCCGCATGGACTTCGAGATAGGCATCGTTGGCGTCGGCCTCGCCCGCCAGCAGCGCCTGGACCTTGTCGGCATCGGCGCGTTCGGCCAGTGCGGCCAGCGCCGACAGGCCTTCCTGCACGGTCGCATCATCGCCCTCGGCCTCGCCCAGTTCGACGTATTCGATGGCGTCGGCCATTTCCTGGCTGATCTGGTTGACCGTGCCGATCGACGCTTCAAGGCGGCGCCGCTCGCGCATCACGGCTTCGGCTTCCTTGGGGTTATCCCACAGCTTCGGGTCCTCGACCCGCGCGTTCAACTCGTCAAAGCGGCGCAGCGCCCGCTCCCAGTCAAGGAACTTGCGGACCAGCGCCAGCGCGGCGTTGATGCGGTCAATATGGGCCTGCCCTTCGGCACGCATGGGGTCACTCTCCGACAAATCGCGAACCAGCGCACTAGCCGGATTGCCTGCAAAGTAAAGGGGCGGAGGCAGCGCTCAGGCAGGGTCGGGCCGCTTGCGCCGCCGGCGAAACACAAGCGCCACCGCTCCGGCAAACAACCCCAGCATGCCCGGTTCGGGAACCGGGGTCGCCCCGCCCCCGCCGCCGAATGATGGCAGGTTCCACGATCCGCTGAACAACAGGCTGAAAAACCCGGTGCCGGTGCCGCTGCCCGGATCGGTCGACATGATGCCGACATTGCCCGTGGCGATGGAGCCATCCGCGTTCTGGCGAAGACCGAACAGGATGGGGTCCGCCCCGGCATAGGTGGTGCAAGCGGCACCACCCGCGCAGCCAACATAGCTGCCGCTTGCGGCGTCGAACTTGTAGCCGGGGCCCGCGTATGCCCCCGAACTGAAATCGCCAGCCGCGACAATCGAGTAGGTATCGGCATTGTAATCGTAGACGATTGTCATGTTGAGATTGGTCGGCTGCCCGGCATTGAGCGCGCCCCCGATCGGACCGCTGACTTCGGGAATGGAGCCCGAACCCACGCCACCCGGCGTCAATCCACCGTTGTAATAGGGCGAACTGATCCCGATGCGATAAATGCCATCGGCCGCGATCTGCCCCTGATAGACCCCGCTGTCATAGAAAGCGCGGGTCGGCAGCGTCGCGTCGAAACTGATCGTGACCTGATCCCCGACCTTGTAGGGAAAGTCTGGCAACGGACCGGTATAGCGCGCCAGTGTGCCATCCGGCTGTCGCACCATGATCGTGTCGCTGGCAGAGGACGTAACGGTTCCCGTGTAAATGACCGGAACCGTCCGCGAAATCGGTGCCGTTTGCGCGGCGGCGCCAGCGGATAGTGACGCCATTGCCAGCAACACCAGGATGCGACCCTTCATGCTTGCCTCCCCATAAGTCAGGAAGCCCAGCGTCAATCACCCGCAAATTATTGCAATATTTAAGTTTTCAGTGTCGCATCGCGGGACAGTTCAGCCCTTGCGCTTGGGCTGGAGCGATCGCACCGCCTCAAGCGTGCGCTTCACGTGCTCGGCATAGTTCATGTTGGTGTAGACCATCTTCACCGTGCCATCGCGGCCGATGACATAGCTGGTGCGCGAAGTCAGGCCAGTTGCCGAACCATCCGGCTTGGTCAGCGCCACCTTGTAGCCCTGGATGATCGCGGGCGTGGCAACGCCAACGGGGAAAGCATCGCGGCACGCCTCGGTCGAGAAGCGGACCTGGGTATCGATCGTGTCCGCCGACAGGCCGATCACGCTGGCCCCGGCCTTCCGGAATTCCGGCATCGCCTCGGCAAAGCCGTGTGCTTCCAGCGTGCAGCCCTGGGTGAAGCTCTTGGGATAGAAATAGAGGACGACCGGCCCCTTGCGCAGCGCGGCGCTGAGGTTGAAGCCAAAGACCTTCCCCGCCAACGCGCCCTGCGTGGCAAAGCCCGGTGCCTTCGCACCCTGCGGCAATTCGGCGGAGGCCGGAGCGGACAGGGCCATCACGACGGCGACGGGAGCGGCGAGCAGCATGCGCAGGTTCATCATGCGGCACAGATTGCGCGCATGCGTGCGTCTTGTCCAGACCGCCCAAAGGCCGTGATTATTGCACGGTAACGCTGCTGTCGGCGGCAATGCTGGGCGACGTGACCGGGGTTTCCCCGTCGGTCACGATATCCTCGCTTGGCGCCGAACCCCGCCGGATCGCGGCCAGCAACTGGTCGCGCTGGGCGGCCAGTTCGTCGCGCCGCGTGGTCCGCTTCGCTTCGGTATCGGCCTTGAACGCTTCCCAGATGATCGCGGCCTTCGGCTCGTCCGTGGGATTGCCGGCAAAGACCTGCTTGCCGCTCACCCGGTCGACCTTGACGATATGGATGCCCGGCGGCGCGACGAACGGCACGCTGCTCCAGCGCGAACGGCTGCCCTGCACGAACTGCTTGAAGATCGGCGCGGCGAACGTGCCGCCCTGCACGTAGCCACCCAGCGAGCGCGGTTGATCGAACCCGATATAGACCGCCCCGACGATGTTCTGCGAACCACCCGCGAACCACACGTTGGTCGGCCCGGTCGTCGTCCCGGTCTTGCCGAACAGCGGCAGGCCGAGATCGCGCAGCACCACGGCGGTTCCGCGCGTCACCACGCCTTCCAGCATGTGCACCACCTGATAGGCCGTGCGCGGATCGAGCACCTGCTTGCCCCGCTGGCCCAGGCGCGGCATCGGCTTGCCATCCCACTGCGCCATGTTGCACTGGTTGCAGCGCCGGGTATCGGCGCGCCAGATCACCTTGCCGTTACGATCCTGCACGAAGTCGATCAGCGTCGGGGTGAACTGCACCCCGTTGTTCGCCAGCGCGGCATAGGCATTGGTCATCTGCAACACGGTGGTATCGCCCGCCCCCAGCGCAAACGACAGGAACGGCTGGTACTTGCCGATGCCAACGTCGGAGATGGTCTTGACCACGTTGTCCATGCCCGCGTCATTGGCGATCCGCACGGTCATCAGGTTGCGCGACTGTTCCAGCCCCCAGCGCATCGTGTGAGTGCCCCCCGCTCCGCGCATGTCAAAGTTGCGGAAGCACTTCTGCCCCAGTTTCGCGCCCTGATAGACGCAGAACTGCCCGTCCAGCACTTCGCTGGCCGGGGTCATCCCCTGGTCCAGCCCGGTGGCATAGACAAACGGCTTGATCGTCGAACCCGGCTGGCGCTGGGCCTGCGTGGCGCGGTTGAAGCTGGCAAGGCCGCTGTCGAACCCGCCCTGCATGGCCAGCACCCTGCCCGTGCGCGGGTCCTGCGCGACCATGCCGCCGGACACTTCGGGGATGGTTCGCACGGCCCAGGCATTGCCCACCGGTGCGGCGGCAATCACGTCACCGGCCTTCAGCGCGGGCGGCAAGCCGGTAAGCGGCGCGGTCTTGCCATCAGCAAACCCGATGGTCGCCTGCGATCCGCTGCGGCTGACCACGATACCCACGCGCCAGTCCTGATAGTTGATCGACTTGTTGAGCGAAACGAGCGGCCCCAGCCACTTGTCCCCGCTCAGGTCCACATGCTCGATCGGCTTGGTCCACGCGCGCCCGGCGTGATAGCGCATCAGGCCCGCACGCAGGGCGTCCTGCGCGGATTTCTGCAATTGCGTATCCAGCGACGTGCGCACCCACAGCCCGCCCGCATACACGCTGTTCGGGCCGTCCTCGGCCTTTTCGCCATACTTCTCGATCAGGGTGCGGCGAACTTCCTCGACGAAATAGCCGACCGACGCGTCGTAGCTGTCAGCCCGGCGCGGGATCACGCCGAGTGGCTGCGCCTTGGCGGCGGCCGCCTCCGCCGGAGTGGCCCAGCCGTTGTCGACCATCTGCCCCAGCACGTAATTGCGCCGTTCCAGTGCCTGATCGGCATACTGCGCGCGCCCATAGCGTTCCGGCGCCTTCGGCAGGATCGCCAGGAATGCCGCCTCGTGCAACTGGAGGTCGGCAACGTCCTTGCCGAAATAGGCCCGCGCGGCCGCCTGTGCGCCAAAGCTCTGACGGCCAAGCGGGATTTCGTTGAGATAGAGCTCAAGGATCTGCTGTTTGGTCAGCACGCCCTCGATCCGGCGCGCGACGATCATTTCCTTGAGCTTGCGGGTGATCGAATACTCGTCCCCGATCAGGATGTTCTTGGCGACCTGCTGGGTAATGGTCGAACCGCCCTTGGCCCGCTCACCCGATCCGAACTTGGTCACATAGTCGATCACGGCGCCAGCCAGCCCGGTGTAATCCACCCCGCCATGCGTCCAGAACGTCTTGTCCTCCGCCGAAAGGTAGGCATTCACCAGCGGCTTCGGGAAATCGACATACCGCAGCTGCACCCGGCGTTCACGGGCGTAGGAATAGACGATTTCGCCATCGATCCCGCGCACCATCGTAGGCAGCGGCGGCTGATAGGTCAGCAGGGTGTCCGCCGACGGCAGCGACCGTGTAACCAGCGCCCAGAGCAGCAGATTGAAGGCCAGCAGCGCGCCCAGCGCATAGCCACCGATGCGGAACCACTTACTGCCGCGCCATTGTTCACGCGCCCAGTGGCCGATGGCAAGGTCGCCCAGCCAGTCGCGCACCCGCGTGAACAGGTTCCGGGCATCGCGCCGGATACGCAGGCGGACGGATTCCCGCTCAGGGTGCTCAGGGGGTTCGGATTCCGACATCTCCAGCGGCCTCTAGCACGGCGAAAGCGCGTTTTGCCAGCGCCTTCCACGGTTACCCACTGGCCGGGACGAACCGCGCGTGGCGGCTCATGTTCCGATCTGCGGCACCGCCTGCCGCGCGAAATAGACCCGGATGGCGCTGGCCAGCACTTCGGCAATCGCCGCCTGGCCAGCGCGGGAACTGAGCCGGGCCAGATCCTCGGGATTGTTGATATACCCGGTTTCGAACAGCACCGAGGGCACATCCGGCGATTTCAGCACCACGAATGCGCCGGACTGGCCGGCGCGCTCCCGAAACGGCAGCTTGCCCTCGCCCTCGCGCAGGATCAGGGCGGCAAACTCCTCGGACCGGGCATTGGCCAGGCGCTGCGACAGGTCGACCAGCGCCGCGTTGACGGCGGCGCTTTGCGTTTCCAGCCTGACGCCGTTGACTTCGTCCGCGGCGTTTTCCCGCGCGGCCATGCGCTCGGCGGTTTCGTTGCTGCCACGCTCTGACAGCGTGTAAACCGTCGCCCCCCGCGCGCTGCTGCCCACTTCGGTACTGTCTGCGTGGAGCGAAATGAACAAGTCCGCCCCCAGGCGTCGTGCAATGTTGTTGCGGTCACTCAGCACCAGAAACCGGTCGTCGGAACGGGTCAGCGCGACCCGCACGCCGCCGCCGCGCAGCAACTCGTCGCGCAGCGCCAGCGCCAGCGCGAGAGTAAGCTGCTTTTCCTTGATTTCGCCCGCACCGGCGCCGGGGTCCTTGCCGCCGTGTCCGGCATCGATGACCACCAGGGGGCGGCTCGCATCGGCCGGCCCCAGGATTTCAGGCAGGTTGCCGCCGTTTTCAGTCGAGGGTAGCAGGACCGTGACGACATAGTCCCAGCCCCTCCCCGGCGCGCCGTAAATGCGATCGACCGCAACCATGCCAGCGAACACCGCGACGGGGGCCAGAAACAACAGCAGCAAAAGAACGGCGCGGCGCATCACGAGGTGACTTAGAGTCAGGGCGCGCCCTGCGCAATCTTTCGCGCTTCATCTTCATCGCTTTGTAATGAACTTGCCGCAATTGCGATCGGGTGCTAGGCACGATCGCACCGAAGACAGAACCCCCTCGATCTTGAGGAGGCAGGGACCTTCGGCAAGGGAGAATTCCGGGATTGTTTCCCCGGAATCACACAGGTTGATGCTGGAATGAGAAGCCGTTTGCCGTCCTGTCCGTCTCAGCCCGCCTCGGGCTGGACGATGTGGATGGCTGGTCCTGCGCTGCCGCAATCGCCGCGCCTTGTCATTCCCGCAGACACGCAACACGCCGCCGCAACGCCTCTTGCAGGCAGCGGCTTGTCACACACCGCCGCGCGCCAGCCAGGGATGATCCCGGCCAGATGCGGCTGTTTCGCATACAATCGCGCCGGCCAGCCAGCCTCAGGCCTTTTCGCAAGGCCGAAGCGGCCGCCGCGCGCACGGAGAATTTATAATGACGCAGCGCATGCTGATCGATGCGCGCCACCAGGAAGAAACCCGGGTGGCGGTGCTGAAGGGCAACCGGATTGAAGAATTCGACTTTGAATCCGCTGAACACAAGCAGATCAAAGGCAACATCTACCTCGCCAAGGTAACCCGCGTCGAACCGTCGCTGCAGGCGGCCTTCGTCGATTTCGGCGGCAATCGCCACGGGTTCCTGGCCTTCAGCGAAATCCACCCGGATTACTACCAGATCCCGAAGGAAGACCGGGAAGCCCTGCTGGCCGAAGAAGCCGCTCACGCCGAGGAAGAAGCCGCTCTGCGCGCCATCGCCGAGGGTGAGGAAGATTTCGTCGGTGACGACGAACTGGGCGAAAGCCTGGCCGACGACATGGCCGGCACCAGCCACGAAGCGCATCATGACGATGACTTCGGCGGCGTGACCGAAGTCGACACGGCCGAAAAGGACGAAGTGGCCACCATTGAGGATGGCCAGATCGAAAACGCGTTCGACCACGAAGGCGAAGAAGCAGCCGAAGGCGACGCGGGCGACAACCGCCGCCGCGGGCGCGGTCGCCGCCGTCAGGGCGGCAATGGCCGCGGCCACGCCAAGGAAGCCGATGAGCTGCGCGCCAAGCGCATGGCCCTGCGTCGCCGCTACAAGATCCAGGACGTGATCCAGCGCCGCCAGGTGCTGCTGGTGCAGGTCGTGAAGGAAGAACGCGGCAACAAGGGCGCCGCCCTCACCACTTATCTCAGCCTCGCGGGCCGCTATTGCGTGCTGATGCCGAACTCCAGCCACGGCGGCGGGATCTCGCGCAAGATCAGCTCGGCCTCGGACCGCAAGCGGCTGAAGTCGATCATCGCGGAACTGGATCTGCCCAAGTCGATGGGCTGCATTGTCCGCACCGCCGGGCTCCAGCGCACCAAGACCGAAATCAAGCGTGACTTCGACTATCTTGCCCGCCTGTGGGACGAGATCCGCGAGAACACGCTGAAATCCTCTGCGCCGGCGCTGATCCATTCGGACAGCGACCTTATCAAGCGCGCGATCCGCGACATCTACAACCGCGAGATCGAGGAAGTCGTGGTCGAGGGTGAGCAGGGTTACCGCGCCGCCCGCGATTTCATGAAGCTGCTGATGCCCAGCCACGCCAAGCGGGTGAAGGCCTATTCCGATCCGGTGCCGCTCTACCAGCGCTATGGCGCCGAGGACCAGCTGACCGCGATGTACGATCCGGTCGTCCAGCTGAAGAGCGGCGGGTATATCGTCATCAACCCGACCGAAGCGCTGGTGTCGATCGACATCAACTCCGGCCGTTCCACCAAGGAGCACGGGATCGAGGCGACGGCGCTGTCGACCAACCTCGAAGCTGCCCGTGAAATCGCCCGCCAGCTGCGCCTGCGCGACATGGCCGGGCTGGTGGTGATCGACTTCATCGACATGGAGTACAGCTCCAACGTCCGCAAGGTCGAGAAGGCGATGAAGGACGCGCTCAAGAACGACCGCGCCCGTATCCAGGTTGGCCGCATCTCCAGCTTTGGCCTGATGGAAATGAGCCGCCAGCGCCTGCGCACCGGCGTGCTGGAGGCGACCACCCGCAGCTGTCCGCACTGCGACGGCACCGGCCTGGTCCGCACCGCGTCGAGCGCCGGCCTTTCGGCCCTGCGCCTGATCGAGGACGAAGCCGCCAAGGGCAAGGGTTCGGTCATCTCGCTCTATGCGTCGACCGAAGCGGCCGTCTACCTGCTCAACGCCAAGCGCGCCGATCTTGCCGAGATCGAGGAACGCTATGGCGTGCGCGTGGAAGTCCTGCCCGAGGGCGAGAACGAAGGCGCGAAAATGCGCGTCGTTTCGTCCGGTCCGCGTCCGGAATTCGTGCCCCGGTTCGAACCCATCGTCGACGACGTCGAGGATGAGGTGATCGAGGACGATTTCGACGACGAAATCGAAGCGGAAGAGCGCCGTGAGCGGGATTCGGACGAAGGCGAGGATCGCGGCAAGCGTCGTCGCAAGCGCCGCCGCCGGGGTGGTCGCAGCCGCGACGAGGATCGTGGCGCCGAAGAAGGCGGTGAACGCGAAGAAACCGAAGGCGAAGGCGAATCCGACGAAGACGCCGATGGTGAGCAGGCCGAAAACGAAGGCGACAACGGTGAAGCGCCGCGCAAGCGTCGCCGTCGCGGTCGTCGTCGGCGTGGGGGCCGTGGTCGCGGTGAAGGCGAGAACGGCGAGCAGGCCGAAGGCGAATCCGCTGACGAGCAGTCGGAAGTCGCTGCTGCCGAAACCGCCGAAGCCGATGCCGCACCGGTGGCTGACGCGGCGGATGCCCCGGCTCCCGTAGCCGAGGAAGCGCCGGCCAAGCCCAAGCGGACCCGCAAGAAGAAGGCGGATGCCGCAGCCGAAGCTGAACCGGTGACGGAGGCTGCTGCTGAACCGGTGGCGGAAGTCGCCGCTGAAGCCGCTGCCGAGGTAGCGCCGGCCAAACCCAAGCGCACCCGCAAGAAGAAGGCGGATGCCGCAGTCGAAGCCGAACCGGTGGCCGAAGCTGCTGCTGAACCGGTGGCTGAGGTCGCTGCTCAAGCCGCTGCCGAGGAAGCGCCGGCCAAGCCCAAGCGCACCCGCAAGAAGAAGGCGGATGTCGCGGCGGAAGCCGAGCCGGTTGCCGCAACCGCAACCGAAGCTGCTGCCGAGCCAGTCGCCGAGCCTGCCGCCGCGGACGAGGTACCCGCCGAGGAATCCCCCGCCGAACCGCCGCGTCGCGGCTGGTGGCAGCGCACCTTCGGCGACTGATCGCCGCCAGGTTCGAACCTGATGACAAGGCCGCCGAAGCAGACGCTTCGGCGGCCTTTCCATTTGCTCGAATCGGAATGGCCTATTCGGCCCGGACGGCTTCGCCCCACTCCATCCAGCCCGCCCATTTCGGAACTTTGGGTGTGTAGCGCTGCCCCAGTGCATGCACCGCAAAGCCGGCCTGATCGACCGCACCGTTGACTGGACGCGTCAGGTGGCATCCGCCGGCAAGACGCTTCCACACCGGCTCGATACGCCCTTGCCACTTGCGCACCCCCGCATCGGGTGCACGCCCATGCTCGGCGTAGAGCAGCCGCCCGCCCGGTTTCAGAATCCGGCGCAGCTCCCGCAAGGTCTGGGCCTGGTCGTGCACGGAGCACAACGTGAAGGTGCAGACCACGCTGTCGAAACTGGCGTCGCCAAACGGAATGGCCTCGCCAAAACCGGGGCGGATGTCCGCAGCCCAGCCCTTTGCCGACGCCGCCGCGCGGGCATACTCCAGCCCCTTGGCAGACGGGTCCATGCCCGAAAACGACGTGACCTTGCCGGGATCGTAGAACGGCTGGTTGATCCCGCCGCCGCAGCCGATTTCAAATACGGCTCCGCTGGCCAGCGGCACCACCTGTTCCCGCAGTTTCATGATACCCGGCGCGCTGCACGCGCACTGGATGAAGCGCGGGACGACATGTTCCTCGTACCAGCTGCCCAGTCCCATCGACGCCCCCTCGTTCAGCTCTTGTTGCCGGGCATGATGCCAGATTCCGGCAGGAGGGAAAGTTAGAATGGGATGCGCGCTCCATCCCATGCAAAGCAATGGCCGCTGTCTTCCGGCCCCAGCCCCTCGATCACATCAAGGAGATGCCCGGCGCTCTGGGCTGGACTGAACAGCTTTTCCGGCGCGACCGCGCGCTGGAACGGGGCGGACAGGCCGGTATCGACCGTTCCCGGATGCAATGTCACCGCCAGGGCCCGGGGGTGCGTGCGCGCGAGTTCGATTGCGGCACCCCGGACCAGCATGTTGAGCGCCGCCTTGGAGGCGCGGTAGCTGTGCCACCCGCCCAGCCGGTTGTCCGATATCGACCCCACCCGCGCCGAAATGGCGGCAAACACCGCGCGCCGGTCGCGCGGCAATATGGGCAGGAAGTGCTTCGCCACCAATGCCGGTCCGATGGCGTTGACGGCGTAGGACCGGGCCATGGCGGAGGCATCCAGCGCCCGCAGCGATTTTTCAGGGCCGGTGCCGTCGTCCAGCGTCAGGGCGCCCGTGGCCACCAGCACCAGATCCGGCGGGCCTTCGCTGGCAACGCGCTGCGCGGCGCGGGCAATGCTGCCCTCATCCTCCAGGTCGGCAAACAGAATCTGGCAACCGGCGTGAGCGACGCGATCGGGCGCACGCGCCAGACCATACAACATGATGCCATCATGCCGTCGCCGCAGCTCTGCCAGCATAGCGCTGCCAATCCCGCCACTCGCCCCGATCACTACCGCACGCCTTGTCATTGCGGCATAGTGAAGCTGATCCCGGTGCGCCGCCATGCCCCCTTTGGTCCATGCCCGGCGCTGACACGCGCAAGCCCCCCTCGGCCGGGCGGATTACGCTCCGCCAGGACTCTCTGGAATTACATGCATAAATGACAGCATCGACATTCCGGCAATTGTGCATGCGCGATGGCGGGTCTAAGGTCTTACCGCATGGAAGCGCCGACAAGCCATTCAACTGACTTGAAATTATTGCCGCAGCTGACTGAAAAGCAGCGCGAAGTATTGGCGCTTGTGGCCGACAATCGCACCAGCAAGGAAATCGCGGCGCTGCTTGGCATTTCCGAGTCGGCCGTAAACCAGCGGATCGAGATGATCCGGGGCCGCCTTGGAGGAATCCCGCGCGGCGAACTGGCGCGGCTCTATCGCCAGGAATTGGAGAATTTTCAGCGGATTTCCGCCACTTTTCCGCCAACATGGCAGAAAATCCAGCTTCCCGAACAGGCCTCCGACGGCGAGGGGAAAGGCGCGGAAAGTATTTCGTCGTCGGGTCCTGTCGGGTCGCACTCTGGTGATGGGCCTGGACGAAATGGGTCGCAACTTTCCCCTGCATCTGTCCCGGGTGAGTCGTCATGGCTGACCCGGGACACCCGGGGGACGGCGCTCGTGCGGGGCGTGGCAATCACCGCGATCATCATGACCGGCATGGCAATCGCCGCCCTGATCACCAGCTGGCTTGGCTGAGACGCAAATTTTCCCCCAAGGACTAGCTTGCCCCAGCGCGATGAATCGCTAGAGAGAGGCGCAAAGCGGCTGAACGCGCCGCGCAGCGACAGGGATTGATATGGCAACCTTCACTCTTCCCGCGAACAGCAAGATCAAGGGCCAGGGCATTCACCACAAGGCCGATGGCGCCGCCCGGGTGAAGAAGTTCACCGTCTATCGCTATGATCCCGACAGCGGTGAAAATCCGCGCTACGACACGTTCGAGATCGACCTCGACAACTGCGGGCCGATGGTGCTCGACGCGCTGATCAAGATGAAGTCGGAAATGGACCCGACTCTGACCTTCCGCCGGTCCTGCCGCGAGGGGATCTGCGGGTCCTGCGCGATGAACATGAACGGCCGCAACGGCCTGGCCTGCACCACCGCCATCGAAGACCTCAAGGGTAAGGTGCGGATCACGCCGCTGCCGCACATGGAAGTGATCAAGGACCTCGTTCCCGATTTCACGCACTTCTATGCCCAGTATGCCTCGATCCGCCCCTGGCTGCAGACCGTCTCGACCACGCCTTCGGGCAAGGAGCGCCTGCAGTCGCCTGAACAGCGCGAGAAGCTGGACGGCCTCTATGAGTGCATCTTGTGCGCCTGCTGCTCCACCTCGTGCCCGAGCTACTGGTGGAACAGCGACAAGTTCCTGGGTCCGGCGATCCTGCTTCAGGCCTATCGCTGGCTGGCCGACAGCCGCGATGAAATGACCGGCGAGCGCCTGGACGAGCTGGAAGATCCCTTCCGCCTCTACCGCTGCCACACGATCATGAACTGCGCCAACGTCTGCCCCAAGGGTCTGAGCCCGGCGCGTGCCATTGCGGAAATCAAGAAGATGCAGGCGGAGCGCCACGTCTAAGTGAGCGAATTCCCGCATATCCGGCATGAGCCAGACCCGGACAATCCGGGCTGGCACACCTGGAACCTGGCAGACAACACCCGCTTCAACGCCCAGACCATGGGCCACATGCTGGTGCGCAAGGACAGTGACACGCTGTGCCGGGTGCGGATGTTTCCCGAACGGCGGCACACCAATCTGCTGGACATGGTTCACGGGGCCATCACGCTGGCCCTGATCGACGTCGCCCTGTTCGCCTCGATGCGGATGCTGACCGGCGGCGATGCGGGCGGTTCGGTCACGCTTGAGCTTTCCAGCCAGTTCATCGGCGCGGGCAAACCCGGCGTTCCGCTCGACGCGGTGGTTGAAGTGATGCGCGAGACGAAGCGACTGGTGTTCCTGCGCGGCACGGTCGTGCAGGGCGAAGCGGACGAACATCTGGTCGCCTCGTTCACCGGGATCGTGCGCAAGCCATCGGCCCGATGACACGCGTCCTGGCGCGGTACGAGGACCTGGTTGCGGCTGGCGAACTCCGGCCTGACCCGGAGCAGCGCGCAGCCGCGGCGCGGCTCGATCGCCTGCAACAGGATCTGGAAGCCCCTGCCCCGACCGGACTGATCGGCAAGCTGTTCGGCAAGAAGAAGCCCCCCTCCCCGCGTGGCCTCTACCTGTGGGGCGGCGTCGGGCGTGGCAAATCGATGCTGATGGACCTGTTCCATGACAGCCTGGTCATCCCGGAAAAGCGCCGCGCCCATTTTCACGCGTTCATGCTGGAAGTGCATGCCCGGCTGCGCGAAGCTCGCAAGGGCGAGACGGGCGACCCGATTCCCCCCGTGGCCGCCGCGCTGGCGCAAGGCCTGCGCGTGCTAGCCTTTGACGAGATGGTGGTCAACAATTCTGCCGATGCGATGATCATGTCGCGCCTGTTCACGGCGCTGATCACGGTCCACGGCGTGACGATCGTCACCACCTCCAACCGCGCACCGTCGGAACTCTACAAGGACGGGCTCAACCGCGAGCACTTCCTGCCGTTCATTGCCCTGATCGAGCGTGAACTGGACGTCATGGCGCTGAACGGTCCGGTCGATTACCGGCTGGAGCGGCTTGGCGGGATTGGCACCTGGCACACCCCGCTGGGCGATGCCGCCACGGCCCAGGTCCGCGAGGCATTCTTCCGGCTGACCGACTATCCTCCGGAAGACAGCGCGCACGTTCCCTCGGCCGATCTGGACGCCGGCGGCGGCCGGATCCTTCACGTGCCCAAAAGCCTGAAGGGCGTGGCCGTGTTCAGCTTCAAGCGACTTTGCGCAGAGGCCCGCGGAGCGTCCGACTACCTGGCCATTGCCCAGACCTATCACACGGTGATCCTGGTCGGCATTCCGCGCATGGGGCCGGAAAACCGCAACGAGGCCGCGCGCTTCGTGACGCTGATCGACGCGCTCTATGAACACAAGGTCAAGCTGCTGGCCACGGCCGATGCAGCACCGGAGGAACTCTACTCAAGCGGTGACGGGCGGTTCGAATTCGACCGCACCATCAGCCGCCTGATGGAAATGCAGAGCGCCGATTACCTCGCCGCCGGCCACGGCGAGGAATAGGCAGCTTTCGCTTAGAATTCGAGCCGGGCCGTCAGGCGAATGTCGCGGCCTGCCAGTGGCGCATAATCCTTCAGGAACGAGGCATGGCGGCGCGCCGTCACGTCGAACAGGTTGTGCGCAGCCAGCGTGAAGCTGAGCGGCCGTTCCTTGCCCCACGGGCGATAGGCGATTTCGGCATTCACGGTCGTGTAGCCGGGCGTCACCGTCTCGAACGCGGCCACCCGGTCCTGCTGGCTCACCCGTTCGACTTCGGCACGCAGATCCAGCCTGGGCGAATGGGCGGACAAACCGGCCAGCACCCGCAGCGGCGGAATGCGCGGCGCCGGCCCCTGTCCGGTAATTTCGGCATGGACCCAGTCGGCGAGGGCGTCGGCCTTGATCGTCCAGATGCCGGGCTTGGCCAGCGTCACTTCGCCCTGCACTTCAAACCCGTACAGTTTCGCGTCCGCCTGGCTGATCTGATAGACCGGCATGCCATCCTCGAACGCGCCCGTGCGCGATTCGTAGATGAAGTTGCCGAACCAGCTGTGATAGACCGATGCTTCCACATCGAAGCCGTTCCCGCTGCCGCGCAGGATCGCCTCGACGCTGGTCGCCCGCTCCTTGCGCAGGGCCAGGTTGCCGATTTCATAGGTCTCGGTGCCATGGTGCGGCCCGTTGGCGAACAGCTCCTCGGCAGAGGGTGACCGCTCCGCGCGGGACAGATTCGCGCCGATCTTCCAGCCCGGCGCCACATCATAGGCCGCGCCAATCGAGCCGGAATAGGATTCATACGTCAGCGACGTGGGGACGAACTGCGCCTGATCGGGCAGCGGCTTGGATTCCAGGCGCGAACGTTCGAACCGCAGACCAGCCTCAAGCCGCAACGGCCCGCGCTGCAATTGCTGGACGGTGAACAATCCGAACTGTCGCGTATCGTTGCGCGGCAGATAGGCCTCGTCACCCACCACATTGAAATCGCGCATCACGAACTGGATGCCGCTGGCACCCGTCCAGCCATTGCGATCAGCCTGAACCAGTTCGAACCGGCCTTCCATGCCCTTGTTGAAAAAGGTGGTTCCGGTCGTGCCGTCCGGCAGGATTTCGGCGTGGCTGTAGTTGCCGTAGGCATAGCGGAACGCGACCTTTTCAAGCAGGTCACTGCTGACCAGCACTTCCGCCTTGGCGTCTATGCGATCCTGCTTGAGATGCAGAACAGGCGCTTCCTGATGCTGGCCGGGCTGCGTCGCCAGGCGGATCGGAATGCCATAGCGGCTGTCGTAGCGGCTGTATGCCACGCCGATGCTGTCGCCCTCGTTGATGTAGGCCAGCCCCGCCCCGGCGGTCCAGGTGCGCGCGGCGCTGTTGGGCAGGCGATCCTTTACGCCAGCGTTCGCGGCGAAATCGATCTCCTCGTCATGATGGTCATGTTCGTCATGCCCTTCCTCCTCGTGCTCGTCCTCCTCGTGCGGGAGCAAGCTCGACGCGAGGGCTTCCGCCCGGAGTGCCGGGGTCAGCGCATAGCCCCCGATCCGCAGGTCGTTCGACTTGAAGTATGACCCATCGAAATGCGCCACGAGGCCGCCACCAAGCGCGATATCGGCCGAACCGCTGAGCGAGCGCTCATCCGCGGCGGAGCCATAGCTGCCCAGCATGGCCAGGTGCACCGGCTCGTCCGGCTCGGCAACGGGAATGCGGTGGTCGATCACGTTGACGACACCACCAATCGCCGCCGACCCATATTGCAGTGACTGCGGACCGCGCAGCACTTCGATCCGGTGGGCCAGCAGCGGATTGATGGCAGGCGCATGGTCTGCCGACGTGTTCGATACGTCGATCGAGCCAATCCCATTGGAGAGCACGCGCACCCGCTCCCCCTGCAAACCGCGCAGGACGGGCCGCGAAGCGCTGGGACCGAACGATGTGGCCGAAACGCCCGGCGTGTGGGCCAGCGTATCGCCGATCGAAGCGCGCAGCGCTGCTGTCAGTTCCTCACCGCGCAGGACCGCAACACCCGACAGCACGTCCTTGCGGGAAACCTGCACCGCCCCGGTAACGACAATGTCACGGTCGTCATGGGTGTGATAAATGTCGTTTGCATCGTCGTGATCGACGGCCTGCGCCCGTGCCGGCGAAGCAACCGCCAGCAGCGCCAGACCAACACTCGTTCCAAGCAAAAACTGCGTATTCATCGTAACTCCCGAACGGCCGCAGGATCCAGCGCGCGACCATGTCCCGCAGGCTCCTAGCGCAGGAAGCAAGATGTTACAACATCACATTCCAGCATCCGTTGACGTTTGTCGGTTCCCTTGAACGTCCCGGCGCAATCCCCATCTGCACACCATTCCGGCGGCAACACCCCGCCGAGGTGGATTGCAGACATGATTGAAATTCGACCGTTCGCCACGCTGGGCCACGCCAATCACGGCTGGCTGGAGGCCACCCACCACTTCAGCTTCGCCGACTATCACGATCCTGCCCGGATGGGCTGGGGCCGGCTGCGCGTCTGGAACGATGACGTCATTGCGTCAAAGAGCGGATTTCCGCCCCACCCGCACCGCGACATGGAGATCGTCACGTTCGTGCGCACCGGGGCGATCACCCACCAGGACAGCCTGGGCAACCGGGGCCGGACCGGTGCGGGCGACGTCCAGGTAATGAGCGCGGGAACAGGGATCACCCACGCCGAATACAACCTGGAAGACGAGACGACGACGTTGTTCCAGATCTGGATCCTGCCCGACCGGGCGGGTGAGCAACCCGGCTGGGGCCAGCGCGAATTCCCGCGCGGCGAGCGCGCCGGGCGCTGGGAGATCATGGCCAGTGGCACGCCTGAACAGGATGACGCCTTGCCGATCCGCTGCGATGCGCGCGTGCTGGCCGCAACGATCGCGGCGGGAGACACGGTGACCTATCAAGCCGATCCTGCCCGGCGCCAGTACCTGGTTGCCCCGACCGGACGGATCCGCGTGAATGGCCATTTGGCCCAGCCGCGTGACGGCGTTGCGATCACCGGCGAGGCCGCCATCACGGTCGAAGCCGTGGACCCGGCCGAAGTGGTGCTGGTCGACACCCGCGAGGAACAGGATCCTAGGCGGCGCTGGCGGCGCGCGGAAGCCGCGCCTGAGCGCTGGCGAGCCGCTGCATCAGCTTGAGGTCCTGTTCCCGCAGTTGCAGGGCCGCGTCGGCCCAATGATCAACGATATCGCGCAGTTCCTCGAGCGTGATGGGATTGGCCCGGCGGCTGGCCCGGCGCGCGCCGATCAGACCGGCATGACGACGGCTGGACTTCGCCATGAAGTCGCGCACCGCGGCCATCCCCTCGCCGGGTTCGGCCAGCTGATGCACGATCCCCAGATCGTACATCTGTTCGGCCGAATAGGTTTCGTTGCTGAGGATGACCCGATCGGCCATGGCCGCACCCAGCTTGCGCGACAGGATCGCGTGTGCGCCCATGCCGGGGAACAGCCCGAACATGACCTCGGGCAAACCGAAGGTCGAACCCCGCTCGGCAATGATGTGATCGAACGAGAGCAGCGCCTCGAACCCGCCGCCAAGCGCCTGTCCCTGAACCAGCCCGATGGTCAGGATCGGCAGATCCAGCGCGGTGATGTTGCGATAGAGGATTTCCACGCAGCGATAGCCATAGGCAGCCAAGCCTTCGCGGTTGCCGCTGCGGATCAGGCCCTGGAACAATTCCAGATCGCCCCCGAAACAGAACACCCCAGGCGCGCGGCTGCCCAGCACGAGGTATTTCAACGGCACTCCGGTCGGCCCGAAATGACTGGCGATAAGGCGCTGCCAGGCCGCGAAATCGCCCAGCATCGTGGGGGTAAAACTGGGCCGGACAGCTGGCCGCATGAACGTCCAGAGCGCTTCAGCCGACGCGTCGTAAAGCACGTCCAGCTCGTCCAGGCCGAGCAATTCCGCTGGAACCGCAAGTCGCTGGGCCGATTGGGCAAGTAGCTCCTCGTGATCTTCCGGCAAGGCGATAGCCGGCTGCGCGTGGTCGCCAGAGGAGCGAACGCCATCTCCAAGATCGCTTGAGATACGATCCATATACCCCTCTGAAATAAAACTAATTTCCATCCGTGACGGGACTTTCGAGCCGCAACACAACGGAGAGTATGCTACGCGGGAGTCGGTTGGCAAAGGAAATATTAACCGGTTTGCAACCCGTGAGTCCCATTTCCGGTCAGTCGGACCGCAACCGCAGCAATCCCAGTGCGGCGCCGAGCGCGATCAGCGCCACGGACAGCATCGGCCAGATATGCGGCCACGCGAGCGCTGGCGGCAACCCCTTCAGAAAGAGGCCATGGCAGATGGTCAACATATGGCTCAGCGGATCAATCCGCGAAACCAGTTGCAGCCACTGCGGCATGCCATCGACCGGACTGGCGTAGCCCGACAGCAGCATCATCGGCACGATCACCAGGAACCCGCCCAGAAACGCCTGCTGCTGGTTTTGCGATACGGTGGAGATCGCAAGCCCGATGCCGGTTATGGCGAGGCTGAAGCTGGCGAGCGCGGCCAGCATCACCAGCAGTGACCCGTTGAAGGGCACATCCGACACCAGCGGGATGATCAGCACATACAGCCCACTGTTAAACAGCCCGACGCAAAAGGCGGGAACGCATTTGCCCAGCAGGATTTCCCAGTGCCGCATCGGCAAGGCCATCAATTCGTCATATGTGCCAAATTCGCGTTCCCGCGCGATCGCCTGGACCGAAACCGACAGGACGATCACCGTGGTGATCAGGGTGATCATCCCCGGCAGAGTGAACCAGCGATACTCCAGGTTCGGATTCCACCAATGACGGGCGACCACTTCGGGTTCGGGATGGGCGCTTTCGGGTCGCAGCATCGTGCCGGTATCGTTGGCGATATCGGCCAGGTATCCGGCCACGATCTGTGCGGCATTGATCCGCCGTCCATCCAGCAGCAGGCCCATTTCCGCCGTTTCCCGCCTGACATACTGGGCCGAGAGGTCTGGCGGAATCACCAGTCCGGCCAGAATTTCGCGCTGTTCGATTCCCTCGCGCAACGCCGCTTCGCTGGGATAGAAGGCAATGTCCCGGACGTTGCGGCTGCCCGCCAGGGCCGAGAGGAACTGTTCGGATGCAACGCCATTGTCGCGGTTGACCACGCCGATGTCGATATTGCGCACTTCCAGCGTGGTCGCAAAGCCGAACAGGATGAGCTGGACGATGGGCGAAATGACCAGCGTGGTCAGCACCCGCCGGTCAAGCAGGACGACCTTCAGCTCTTTCAGCGCCATGGCCTTGACGCGGGTCCACCAGCTCACGCGATCCTCCGCGTGATCGCGCGGGTGACGCGCAGGAAGAAGAAAGCACCGAATAACAACAGGATCGCGATGTTTGGCAGGAACAGTTGCCATACGTCCCCCACCAGAAATACGCTCTGCAGCGAGGGGATCAGGTAGCGCGCCGGGACGATGTAGGTCAGCCACTGGATCGCCGTCGGCATCGAATCGATTTCGAACAGGAAGCCGGACAGCAGCAGCGAGGGCAGGAAGCCCGAGAGCAGCGCGAACTGGGTGGAGACAAACTGGTTCTTCGTTCCCGCCGAAATCAGCAGCCCCTGCCCCAGCACCGCCGCAAGGAACGCCGAGGCAATGAGGAACAGCGCCAGCACCGAGCCATGAAAGGGCAGACCGTACCCGAACACCGCCACCACGACACACAGCGCGGTCGAGGCGAGGCCGAGCACGTAATAGGGAATGAGCTTGCTCAGCACGAGCGCGGGAATCGCGATGGGCGTGGCCAGCAGCCCCTCCATCGTCCCGCGTTCATACTCGCGCGCCATGATCAGCGCGGTCAGCAGGCTGCCGATCATCGCCATGACGATCCCGATGGCGCCCGGCACCAGCATGAACCGGCTCTCCAGCCCCGGATTGTAAGTATAGCGCGGCAGGATCTTCAGCACCGGCGTGACCGGGATGTCCAGTTCCCCCGCCTCCGCCTCCACCCATTCCTTCAGCGCGCCGCGCAAGTGGCCGGTGAGGAACGTGGCCGTATTCACCTGACTGCCGTCGGTGATCAGCTGGACGTCAATCGGCTGCAAGCGGGCAAGGCCGGTTTCAAAGCCATCGGGAATCACCACGATCCCGCGCACGTCGCCGGTGCGCAGCCCCTGCTCCAGCGCGGCGACGGACGGGCCTTCCTCGACCGTGAAATAGGAATTGCGCGAGAGCGTGGCGATGAACTCGCGCGAGGCGCGGGTGTGATCCTGATCGACTACGCCGGTGCGGGTGCCGTGAACGTCGAGTGTCACCGCGCTGCCGAACAGGAACATCAGGATCAGCGGCATCAGCACCACCAGCCCGAAGGTGGACGGATCGAGCCAGACCTGCGCCCATTCCTTGCGCCGGATCGCGGCAGCGCGGCGCCACAGCAAGGGATCGCCCGCGCTCATGCCGCGTCCGCCGCTTCGGCGCGCTGGGCCATGATCAGGGCAATGAACGCCTCCTCCAGCATGGCCGCGCCGCCACGCTGGCTGGCGTGACGCTTCAGGTCGGCCGGTGTGCCCTGGGCGATGGCTTCGGATTGGTTGACCAGCAGCAACCGGTCGCAATTCTCGGCCTCGTCCATGAAATGCGTGGTCACCAGCACCGCCGTGCCCCGCGCGGCGATGGCGTTGATGTGGTGCCAGAACTCGCGCCGGACCAGCGGATCAACGCCCGAGGTCGGCTCATCCAGGAACAGCACCGGCGGGGTGTGCAGCACTGCCGCGCCCAGCGCGAGGCGCTGCTTGATCCCCAGCGGCAACAGCCCGGCCCCGCTCGCCCAGTATTCCTCCAGCCCCAGCGCGCCGACCACCCGCTCGATCGCCTCGCTCGCCGCGCTGCCATTCAGGCCATAGGCTCCGGCTATGAATTTCAGGTTCGCCGCGACGGTCAGGTCGCCATAAAGCGAGAACTTCTGCGGCATATAGCCCATGGCCTCGCGCGCGGCGGCACGGGCGGTCAACAGGTCGCGCCCGGCCACGGTCCCCCGACCGCTGCTGGGCGCGAGCAATCCGCAGAGCATCCGGAACGTGGTCGACTTGCCCGCGCCATTGGGGCCAAGCAGGCCGAAAATCTCACCCGGCGCGACCGTGAAGGAAATGTCCTGCGCGGCCGTGAAGCTGCCATAACGCCGGGTCAGGCCCACGGCCGCGATCGCCGCCTTGTTCGCGCCCGTTCCGCGCAGCGGGAACCCGGCGGCAAGCGCGCTGGGGGCCAAGGGCAGGCCATCGTCGAGCGTGGCGGCAAAGCCTTCCTCGGCGCTGGCGGCAACCGGCTCCCAGCCCGCCCCCGCTGGCGCGGCCCCGGTCCGGCTGACAACGCGCAGACCCGCCCCGGTGATCGAGGCGGTAACGACATCCGGCCGTTCCAGCGCGGATTGCAGCGACTGGCGGCGGCCCGCATCGGGCAGCGGCGTGAACCAGACCTTGCCCGCCGCCCGCTCCGCCAGACCCGCAGGCGGCCCGGCATAGCGGACCTGCCCGTCATGCAGCAGCAGCACGTCGTCGCAGCGCTCCGCATCCTCGAGGATCGAGGTCGTCCAGACAATGCTGCTGCCCGGACCGGCGAGTTCCTGCGCCAATTGCCAGATTTCCCGCCGCGAGACCGGATCGACCCCAACCGAAGGTTCATCGAGCAGCATCAGCGGCGGCGCGGCCACGACAGCGCATGCCAGCGCGAGTTTCTGGCGCATCCCCCCGGATAGCTTGCCCGAAGGGCGATCCCGGAACGCAGCCAGTCCGGTGAGGGCATAGAGTTGCTCCATCCGTTCCGGGTTCTCTTGCGGCTCCACTCCGCGCAGCCGGGCATAGAGTTCCAGGTTCTGCTGCACCGACAGTTCGGCATAGAGCGCCCCGCCCTGCGGCATATAGCCAACCCGCCCCCGGTCGAGCGCGGCCACCGGGGCGCCCAGCACCTCTACCACGCCGGCATCCGGTTCGATCAGGCCGGCCATGATCCGCATCAAGGTGGTCTTGCCGCCCGCATCGGGGCCGACCAGCCCCAGCAAGCGCCCCGGCGCCAGCGTAAGGCTGACTCCATCCAGCGCCTGCACCGGCGGCGCACCGCGGCGCGCGCCCTTGAAGCGCTTGGACACGCCGTCAAGCCGGAGGAGCGGTGGCGCGGTCACGCCCTGCGCCTCAGTTCCGGCCGCTTGGCAGGATCACGGTTACCGGTTGTCCCTGTCGCAATTGCCCGCCGGGATCGTTGACCGTCAGCCGCACCCGATAGACCAGATCGGTGCGCAGCTGCTCGGTCTGCACGGTCTTGGGCGTGAATTCCGCGACCGAGGAGATGAAGCCGATGCGCCCATCCCATTCCCGGTCGCTGCCATCGACGCGAACTTTCACGGCCTGTCCGGGCCGGATCTTGGGCAGGTCCGGCTCCGCGATATAGGCGCGCACCCGCACCGGCTGGGTCAGCGCCAGCGTCAGCACGGTCTGCCCCGGCTGGACGATGGCCCCGACTTCGCGGGCCCGGGTCAGCACTTGCCCCGGTTCGGCCGCGCGGATCACCGCGTCGGTCAGATCGGTGGTCACGGCCCGGCGCTCGGCCTCGATCGCGCTGCGGTTGGCGAGGCTGGCGGCCTGTTCCTCATCCCGCACACCTTCCTGCGCCAGCGAGAGCGCGGCGCGGGCGGCGTCCACGCGGGCGCGGGCAGCGTCCACTCCGGCCTCGGCGGTCTGGACTTCGGCACGGCTGATAAAGCCCTTGCCGACGAGCGACTGGCGCCGCTCCAGCTGGCGGCGCGCCTCGACCAGCGCGGCCTCGGCGCTGGCCAGCGCGGCCCGCGCTTCGGCAATCTGCTGCGGACGCGATCCGTTGATGTCACGGCTGGCCAGCGCGGCAGCCCCGGCCAGCCGGGCCTCGGCCTGGGCCAGCTTGTCCTGCAAGGGACGGGTATCCAGTTCGGCCAGCACCTGTCCGGGGGTAACCTTGTCCCCTTCATCCACCAGCAGCCGTTCGATCCGCCCGCCCACGCGAAAGCCCAGCTGAACCTCGCGAATCTCGACATTGCCGTAGAGCTTGAAGGCACCATCGTCGGCCGAACCCCACCAGCCCAGCGCCTTGCCGCCGAAGAACAGCGCCGCCAGCACCGCCAGCACCACCGCGATCTTGCGCAGCGTGGTCCGCCTGCCTTGCGGTTCGGCCTCTTCGCCCATGGTATCCCCTCCCCCGGCGTTTCCGTTCAATTACTTATTCGGAGAGGCTAATCAAAGTCACCGCGCGGTCAAGCGCGGTCAGGCCGCGATCCCCAATCGGGACAGCGACCGGTCCAGCATGACCAGCTGCCAAAGCAGCCGCGAATGGTCGGAATGGCCGGCAATATGTGCCTCGGCCATCGCGGAAATCGCCCGTGCGTCGAACCACCCGGCGCGTGCCAAGGCGGCGTTCGACCCGATAGATCGTGCCGTTTCGGCCAGTGGCCCGCGAAACCATTGCGCAATCGGGGTCACGAAGCCCTGCTTCTGCCGATACAGGATGTTGTCCGGCAGATAGCGCTGCATCGTCTTCTTCAGCAGCCACTTGCCCTCGCCCCGCCTGAGCCGGAGGTTTTCGGGCAGGCTGGCGGCGAATTCGACCAGGCGGTGATCGAGCAGGGGCTCACGCGCCTCAAGGCTGACCGCCATGCTGGTGCGGTCAACCTTGGTCAGGATATCGCCGGGGAGCCAGAACTTGATGTCGGCATATTGCGCGCGGTCCAGGCCAGAGCAGGCGGGCGCACGGCGCATCAGCTCCTCGAAAGGCTGTTCGGCCCGGTAATCGCCGCGCAGGCGCAGGAATTCGGGTGAATAGAGGCTGTCGCGCAGTTCCGGCGGCAACACGCTGATCGCACGGGCATACCCCGCCTCGCTGCTGGCGGCGAGGCTGAGCAGCGTGGTCTTGGCCCGCAAGGGGCGCGGGGCCCAGTCAGCCTTGGGATAGATCGCCCCCAGCCCGCCGAACACCGGCCCGCGCAAGGCCTGCGGCAGGATCGCGCGCAGCCGGTCCTCGCCATGCTGGAACGCGTGGCGGCGGTATCCGGCGAAGGCTTCGTCGGCGCCGTCGCCCGATAGCGCCACAGTCACGGATTCGCGGGCCAGCTGGCACACCCGCCAGGTTGGCAAGGCCGATGCATCGGCAAAGGGTTCGTCGAACATTCCCGCCAGCGTATCGACATGGTCGAAATCATCGGGCGAGACATTGCGGGCGCGGTGATCGGTAGCGAACTGGCGGGCCACTTGCGCCGCGTAATTGCTTTCATCCAGCGCGGCGACATCGAATCCGATGGAACAGGTCTTGACCGGATCGCCGCTGATTTCCGCCATCAGCGCGACCACGCTGGAGCTGTCCACCCCGCCCGACAGGAACGCGCCCAGCGGCACGTCCGCCACCATGCGCGACGATACGGCCTGGCGCAGCAGGTGGAGCAGCTCCGCTTCCAGATCGGCGGCCCGGCCCGCGCGGCGATCCGCGAACGAGACGTCCCACCATTGGCTGGGCGCGGGCAGCGGCGCGCCGTGGCGCAGCAGCAGCGAATGCCCGGCGGGCAGCTTGTGGACGCCCTGCAGGATCGAGCGGTGATCGGGGACATAGCCCCAGGCGAGGTAATCCTCCACCGCCAGCGGATCGAGTTCGCGCCGCAGCAGGGGGTGTGCGGTCAGGCCCTTCAGTTCCGAGGCGAACGCAATGCTGCCGTCGCTCAATGGGGCATAGAACAGCGGCTTCACGCCCATCCGGTCGCGCGCCAGGAACAGGGTGCGCTGATCGAGGTCGTATATCGCGAAGGCGAACATCCCGTGCAGGCGGGGCAGGCAATCTGGCCCCCAGCGCTGCCAGGCGGCCAGAATGACCTCGCTGTCGCCATCGGTGTGGAACGTCGCGCCCGCGCCGCGCAGTTCCTCGCGCAGCTCCCGGAAGTTGTAGATCTCGCCGTTGAACACCAGCATCGCCCGGCCATCGGTGGCGGCCATCGGCTGGGGCGATCCGGCCACGTCGATGATCGACAGGCGCAAATGGCCCAGCCCGACGCCCGGCGCGGTCCAGGTGCCCTGCCCGTCCGGCCCGCGATGGGCCATGACTTCGCACATCCGTTCAAGCCGGGCAGGATCGACCGGCTTGGGCGTGGTCAGATGAAAGATTCCGGCAATTCCGCACATGGCTTCAGGCGCTTAACGAAGCTGGGCGATGCGGTCCATCCATTCCCCCGGATCGCCGGTGGACTGATGGAACGACGCCAGAGCGGCAGCGGCATCCTGATCGCCCGTCTGTTCGGCCGACACGATCAGCAGCATCGTTGGCCGGGGGCGGAGCAGAAGCCGGTCGGCGATGTTCGCCAGCTTGAGGCGGACATTGCTGCCCGCCAGCAGATCGCCGGTGCGGTAATAGGTATGGGCAAGGCGGTTGACGTCCGTGCCCGCGCGCAGCCAGTCGGTCTTGGCCCCGGCGACAGACCCGCCCGCGCTGTGCCACACCCAGCCACTGTCAGGGCGCAAGGCACCCTCGCCATAGGCCCCGGCCTCCTTGCCATCGGTCTGGCTGGCATAGAGCGCGTAGAATACGTCCACCGTCCGCCCGCGCCCGTCGCGGTAACGTCCCAGCAGGCGATGATCGGCTCCCGCCGCGCGCGGTTCCCACCAGACGCGCGGGGCGTAATCGACCCGCGTCCATCCCGGCACAAGCGGCAGGTCGATGCGCGCGGGCAGCGGCGCGGCGAGCGCTTCGGCCGCCCTCGCCCAGCCCTGCCCGGCCACCGCCAACACCAGCGCGCCAGCCAGCACCAGCAGCGGCGCGGCCGGACGTGCGGCCAGGCGCGTGAGCAGCGGATGCGCTGCGATGGCTTTTGCGTCGATCATCGGATCATCGATGGCGCGGTCGAAATGCTTCCAGCTCAGCCCCAGAACGGCGGCGATCACCACCGCGAAGAACACCCAGCCGTAGATGATGTGGTCAATCCCGGCGGCCTTCTCCACGCCCACATACTGCGCGGCATAGATCGTGCCCCATGCGCGCACGCCGTTCGCCAGGATCGGCGCGGCGATGCACAGCGCCATGAACCCCGCGCGCCGTTTCCAGCTGCGAAAGCAGACGTTGCAGACCAGCACGCCCAGCGCGACCATGGCGATCAGGAACTTCACCCCCGAACAGGCCTCGGCCACGATGAACAGCCCGACCGGGGTGTCGATGAACACCCCCTCGATCCGCGCCGGAATGCCGGACAGTTGCACCAGCGCAATCGTGATTTCCGCAGTGATCATCTGCAGCGGCGGCACCAGTTCGTCTCCGAACGGCACCAGAAACAGGCTGTAGCCCAGCGGAAAGGCCAGCCCCGCCCCCACGCGCGGCCCCAGCAGCAACAGCGCCAGCGCCGGCAGCAGCGCCACCGCGCCGGCCTGCCGCAGCAGATTGAACCCGGCAAAGGCGCCCGCCACCCACACCAGCAGTGCCGCCCCGACCAGCACCAGCGCGGGCCACCAGGCCTGCGGCGCCAGCTTGAGCAATTCCGGCCAGCGCAACCAGACCAACCAGCCCAGGATCGGCGGGATCAGCAGGATGTGATTGTAGGTGGAACTGTTCCACCACTGGTCCAGCATCGCCGCCCAGTCTGCCGCGAACAGCCCGATCAGCGCGACCCAACCCAGCGCCAGCCAGCCCAGTGCCGGACGCCAGTGCGCCGGGATGGCGGCTGTGCCAGCAGTCGGAGCCGGAACAGCCAGATCAGGCGGCATGGCGGGCCGCCCCGCCCGGATAGCCAACCAGCTCGGCCAGCGGCGCGAGCGTGGCCTGCCAGCTCAGGTTGTCCACCACGAAGCGCCGCGCCTCCAACCCCAGGGTCCAGCCCTGCCGCGGATGGGCCAGCAAGGCCGCCACGCGGTCAACCAGGTCGGCATCGCTGTCGGCAACGGCATAGTGCAATCCATCCGTCCCGCCGATTCCGGTGGCGGCGGCGCTGCTCAGCACCACGGGCAGGTTCATGGCCATGGCTTCCAGCACCTTGTTTTGGACCCCGCGCGCGATTTCCAGCGGCACCAGCGCCAGGTCCGCCGCGCTCAGCCAGGTGCGCATGTCCTCGACCCCGCCCCAGACATGGACGCCGTCGCGCCCGTCACGGGCCAGCAGTTCGTCAGCCGGATTGCGCCCGACCACATGGAACGTCGCCTTGGGCAGCAAGTCGCGCACGCGCGGAAGGAGGCGGTCCATCACCCGCAGCGCGGCGGTAACATTGGGCGCATAATCCATCTGCCCGGTAAAGATCAGGCGCGGCCCCTCGCAATCCAGCAGGCGCGGCTCGGGCCGCACGACGGCCGGATCGAAATGGCGGCTGTCGATCCCGTTGCGCAGCACGCGCACATCGCAGGTCACCGCGTCTTCGGGCGACAGGCGCGCCCGGAACAACGCGGCTTCTTCAGGCGAGATCAGCAGGCTTTGCGTGGCGCGCCGGGCCATGCGGGCCTCCACCGCGCGCAGCAACCGCGCCTCGCGCGCATTGATCCAGCGGCGCGGGCCGGTATCGCTTTCGGCATAGGCTTCGAACTTCGCGGAATCGACGTCCACGAAATCCATGATTACCCGGCCCTTGAAATCGTCCGGCACATACTGGCCCATCTGGCCGGAGAAGACATAGATCGTCCCGATCCGGTTGTTCGCCAGCGCATCTTCGACATAGCGCGCGATTTCGGGGCTATGGAACGCGGGCAGGCTGACCGGAGCGCCTTGCAGCAGCGATTGCACCCCGGCCACGATCAGCGGCTTGACCCGGCGGACGAGGCGATAGCTGCGCGCCATCGCCGCCAGTTCCACTTCCTCGGCCATGTCGCGTTCGTCATCGGCAAACGTCGCAATGTGGATCGGGGCCAGCCCCGCCAGCCGCCGCAGGATGTGGTGTGAGCGGATCTTGTCGCCCCGGTCGGGCGGAAACGGCATCCGGTGCGACAGGAACAGGATCTCGTTCATGGTCATGCCAATCCCCTGGCGATATGCGGGCCAAGCAGGTTGGCGACAGGGAGCGGCAAGCGCTTCCACAAGGCGATCCGGGCGGCGTGCTTCGCGCTGGTGGGATCGGCATCGCGGGCCTCAGCCCCCGGCGCGGTCCACGCGGCATAGCCCAGTGGCTGGGGCTCGAACCCCCAGTTCTTCTTGAAATCGAACGCGCCGCTCCCGGTCTTGGAACGGCCGAAGTCGAACCGGGTGCAGCCGCGCCGCCGGGCATGGAGCATCAGCTCGAAATACATCCGGTCGTTGGCGCGCAGCCGCCGCGCGGCCATCGTCCCGCCGCCCCAATAGGGCATGACCGCCCCCTTGTGATACAGCGAGAGGACGCTCGCCACCGGGGTTTCGCCCTGGCTGACGGTCAGGATGTCGGCGTCTGCCCCGAACGCATCCAGCACGGCACCAAACAGCGCCTTGGGGAAGACGGGCGTGCCAAGGTTGCGCACGCTTTCGGCGTAGACCGCGTAATGCGCAGCGCGCTGGGCGGCGTCGGTGCCGACCGATACGGTCAGTTCGCCAGCCAGCCCCTTGCGCACCTCGGCGCGCTGCTTGCGCGGGATCGCGGTCAGCTGGGCGTCGTCGTCAGGCGCCAGATCGGTGCTGAAGCCGCAGTGCGAATCGTGGCGGATCTTCCACCCCGTGCGGCCTTGCGGAAGCAGGCCGCCGCGCAGTTCGATTGCCGGGCAGGACCGGCGCAGCGCCAGTTCCTCGACCGCACCGAACAGCGCCTCGGCATCAGCCGGGCGATCCGCCAGAATGCCTCCATCCACACCGAACCCGCTCGACACCATGACCCGCCCGAACAGCGGGGAATGGACTTCCAGCAGCGGCAGATAGGCCGCGATGGCATCGCGCCGTTCCAGCACCAGCACCAACGCGCGGTTGTCGGTCGCCCGCGCGACCGCGTTCAGCCAGGCCGGGCGGTGAAAGGCCGTGCCGCCGGGCTGTTCCGCAACATGAGCTTCCAGCCGCCGGACCTCGCCGGGATCGGACAGATCGACTGCGCGCACGGCAGCCACCGGATGGAACGGCGCGTTCACGCCGCCAGTTCCGTTGCCAGTTGCGCTTCGCGCAGGGCCAGCACATCCATCCGCCCCCACGCAAATTCGCGCACCAGTTGCTCCAGCTTTTCGGCCATCACATCGAGGTTGGTGTAATGGCGCAGTTTCGAACGCAGCGGCGCGCCGGGAACGCGCGGCTGGGCCGGATCGATTTCCCACGGGTGGAAATAGAACACGGCCGGGCGCCGGTCCTGCGTGTTGACCTGCCGGATCGCCCAGCGCGAAAAGGCATAGGGCAGCACGCGAAAGAACCCGCCTCCGCCTGCGGCCAGTCGCTTGCCCGCGAAATGGGCAGTCGTGACCGGGATTTCGATCAGATCGGCCCACGGCAGCGGCCGGAACGCAAAGCGCGGCGCATCGCGCCAGCCATAGTGATCGTGGGTAATCGGCGCGACGCTGGAGCTATAGGCATAGCCCTGCTCCGCCAACACGGCATAGGCCCAGGGTGTGCGCGCATCGATCGAGAAACTCGGCGCGCGATAGCCGGTCACGCGAGCACCAGAGGCATCCTCCAGCACCTTGCGCGCACGATCAATGTCGGCGGCAAAGGCCGCCTTGTCCATCGTGAAGACGCGGGCATGGTCCCAGCCGTGGCTGGCAAGCTCGTGGCCTTCCTCAACGATCCGGCGCAGCAGGGCGGGATGGCGTTGCCCCACCCAGCCCAGCGTGAAGAACGTCGCCTTCACATCGGCAGCGGCGAACATCCGCAGGATCGCATCGCAGTTCCGCTCGACCCGGTCAGACAGCGATTCCCAGCTGCCCCGGTCGATCACGCCTTCGAACGCACCGACCTGGAACCAGTCCTCGACGTCGACCGAGAGGCCATTGACCACTGTGTTTGCGGAATGCGTCATGGCGCGACCAACGGGCTCCCGCTCAGGCCGCCACGCGCGCGGCGTCGTCAGCCTCGATCCACTCGATCAGCATGGTCAGGGTGTGGCGGATGGTCCGCTCCTGCTCCTGCGTCCGGGCTTCCAGTGCGGCAAACTTCGCCTCGAGCGCGGCCATCGCGGCGCTCTGGTCTGGCACGGCCGGGGCTTCCCGCTCGTTCGCCAGTTCGATCACGGCCTGCTGCAACTCGGCAATCTGGGCGTCGCGCTCGGCCAGCAGGCCAAGCAGCTGTTCCATCGCCACGGCATCGGCCGGGACCGCGACCGGCGCGGCCGGCGCCACGGCAGCCACCGGCTCGGCAACGGCCGGTGCGGGCGGCACCGCGGCCTGTGCCTTGCGCTCGATCCGCTTGAGCTGCAGCGTCCCGTCCAGCTCCAGTTCTTCCAGCACGCCGCTCAGCATCGCGCCGTCGATCCGGGTGCGCTGCTCCACCGCGCCCAGCATCATCAGCCGGTTGCAGATCTGGTTGATCCGGCGCGGCACCCCGCCCGATGCTTCATACAGTTCGGTAAAGACGCGCTGGTCGAACTGCGGATTGCCGGTCCAGCCCACGCACTTCAGCCGGTGTTCAATATAGGGCTGCACTTCGCCCAGCTCCATCGCCTCCAGGTGATGGGCGGCGATCACGCGCTGGCGCAGCTGCTCCAGTTGCGGATGATCCTGGATCATGTCGCGGAATTCCGGCTGGCCCAGCAGCAACGTCTGCAGCAGCGGATGCGCACCCAGCTGGAAGTTCGAGAGCATGCGAAGTTCTTCCAGCGCGTCGAATTCCAGATTCTGGCTTTCGTCCACCACCAGCAGGCAGCGGCGGCCGGCGCGGGCCTCGTCATGCAGGAACGCCTCGATCGCGCCCAGTGCGCTGGCCTTGTCATGCCCGTCGACGATCAGGCCGAAGGCCTGCGCGACCACGTGGACCAGTTCCTCGCCGTCCAGCTTGCTGGTCACGATCTGCGCGGCGGTCAGGCGGGCCGGGTCAATCGTCGCCATCAGGTGGGCAACCAGCGTGGACTTGCCCGCGCCGACCTCACCCGTGATGACCACGAAGCCTTCGCCCTGCGCGAGGCCATAGGAGAGATAGGACAGCGCCTTGCGGTGCGTCAGGCTCTCGAAATAGAACGTCGGGTCCGGCGTCAGCTGGAATGGACGTCCGGTCAGGCCATAGAAATCATTGAACATCTTGCAGTGCCTCCGACAGGCTTAGAACGAGTAACGCACGCCGACCAGCGCCTGCGCCGACCAGATGTCGACCAGGTTCTCGCGCGTCACGCCATCGACGCCGACCGCGGCCGTGGCCGACAGCTTGCTGGTGATGGAGCGATAGTAGGCAGCGGTTGCGCCCAGCCCGCGGGTATCGCCCAGCAGCGGGTCGCCGCTTTGATACCAGTTGGCATAGGCATTGGTGGAAAAGCTCGAATTGCGGTCGATCCGCCCGCTGAGGAACGCGGCAAGCCAGACGTTCTCATCGATCACGCCATTTGCGGCGGCCAGCGCCGTGCCCGGTGCGGCCATGAACTTGCGCCGGTCATACCCGGCGCCGATCCCGTAGGAGAGCCGCCCGGCACTCACCGCCAGCGAGCCGGCCACTCCGCGCGAACGGAACACCGCCGAACGGACCCCGCCAAGCGCGCCATTCAGGCAGGTGCCTTGCCCCGCCGCAACCGTGCCTTCGGCCTGGACGCAACCGCCAACGTTGCCGCTGAACGGATTGCGCTGGGCCTGGAACTGCGTCGGCAGGTTGGCCAGCGCGGTGTTCAGCTGCCCGCCAAAGCCGGAGATCGTGTCATAGACCGATACGTTCAGGCTGGTGCGCGCGCTGGGCGCGTAGGCGAAGCTGCCGTAATAGGTGGTGGAGCCATAGCGGCGGCCCACATGCGCTTCCAGTGCGGTGCGGCGGCTGGGCCGCCAGACCACACCCGCATCCCAGATCAGCCCTTCGGCCTGGTAGGACAGGATGCGCGGGGCCGACTTGTCGGTCACGAAGCGGCCATCGCTGCCGACCACCGGATCGCCGGTGACCGGATCGCGCACCGCGTCGCGGCTGGATACCTCGACCTTTTCCCAGCCCACGCCGCCCACCAGCGACAGGTCATTGCCCACCGGCAGCGTCACATCGCCGCGCACGTGCAGGTCCTCGACCCGCTGGTCGAGGTTGGAAATGTCCTCGCGGTTATAACCCGCGCCCACGCCCACGCCGACCGGCAGGTAATCGCCGGGGCGCGTGCCAGCCCGGATCGCGGCGCTGTGGACCACGCTTTCATCGAACAGGTCGATCGCCGGCTGCCCCGCCGCGACAGGGATCGCATTGGGAGATTCCACCCGCGAATAGCCCAGGCGGTAAGATCCGCTGACCTGCACATCGTCGACATTCGTGCGCAGCGACGGTCCGGCATAGACCGAGTAGATCTGGGTCACCGAATCGCCGAAGTTCAGCCCGTTGTTGAGCGCGGCGCCGTTGTTTTCGATCGAATTGCGGGCGGCCAGCGCCCCGGCCTCAATCGACAGGGTGTTGGGGATCACGGCAGAGGAGAACCGCGCCACGCCGCTGATCGCGTCGCTGTCCTGCGCGTTGTTGCCCCAGCCGAACCGGCGCTCATACCGGACCGAGACGGAACCTTCGTTGTTCCGCCCCCGGATCGCGGCATCCACCCCGGCGGCGATGATCGAATAGGTGACGACCTCGTCACCCGGCCGCAGTTCGGCAAAGACCACCTGCTGCGCCTCGATATAGGGCGTAACCTTGACGCGCGGCGCGCGGCCACTGCCGCGCGGTGCGGCGCTATCGGCAGACGACGCGCTGTCGCCGTCCGAGACATCGCCATAAGGCAGCGACTGCGCGTGGCCGGCATGCGGCCACAGCGCCAGCACGGCGGCCAGCGCGGCATAACGGGCAAGGCGGGGTGACGACATGGTCAGCCTCCATATCCATAGTACGAGCCGAAGCGGCGACCGCTGGGGCTGAAGTGAACGGCGTTGAGCAGCAACTGGATGTTCGGGCAGGCCGAGAGCAGCGAGATCGCGTCTTCCAGCGCGCCCTGCCCGGTCCGGTCGGCGCGGGCGACGACCACGGCCTGCCCAACATACTTGGCCAGTTCCGCAGCCGGGGACGCGGCCAGTGCGGGCGGTGAATCGAAAATGACGAAGCGATTGGGCGCGCCCATGACCAGCCGGTCGAGCACTTCCCGCGCGCGGGTGTGCGACAGCCATTCGGTGTCCGATGTGGTGGCATTGCCGGCAGGCAGCACCCACAGGCCCGGAATGTCGGTGCCGATCACGCAATCGGCGACGTCGATGTCCGGCTTGGCCAATGCATCCATCAGCCCCGGACCGCCCGGCAGGCCGAGCATCGACAGGATCGACGGCTTGGCGAAATCGGCGTCCACCAGCAGCACTTCGCATTCCTTTTCGGCCGCAATGGCGAGCGCCAGGTTGACCGAGGTAAAGCTCTTGCCCTCGCCCGGATGGGGCGAGCAGATCAGCACGCGCTGGCTTTCATAGCCCATGCCCTGTTGGCGCAGCTGCGAAGCGTTGAGCAGCAGCGTGCGCTTGACGATGCGGAACTCCTCCAGCAGCCCGGTGACGCTGCCTTCCGGCACGATCAGGCCCTGTTCGCGCAAGTGCGCCCGCTTGACCGGGTGGCGCTTGCCCGTGAACTGCACTGGCTGGGCGGCGGGCAGCGCAGGCTGCTCGGCCACTGCGGGAACTGGCGCAGGCGCATCCTGCAGCACTTCGGGCACGACCACTTCGGGCCGTTCCTGCACCGGCTGGGCAGCCGCGGGCGGCGGTGGCGGCGAAGCGGAAGGCGCATCTGCCACGGGCGAAACTTCCGCATCCTCCACCTCATGCGCCTTGCGATAGCGGCGGCGCTGCTTGGCTGGGGGAATCAGGTTTTCCGGGATCGGCGCCGGGGCCAGCTTGACCAGATCGTAATTGCGCACGACGCGCTCGATCAGGGTCGCGCTGTCGGGCGCACCCTCCGCTGCGGTCGCTCCGTCAGTCCCGGTCGGCAAGGGGATCTTGGTGTGTTCGGTCATTGCAATATCCCTCAAGCCACCATGCTGACCTGGATGATCTCGACCACCAGCAGCAGCACGAACACGCCGCCCAGCGCCGCCGTGGCCGCGTAGAACAGCTTCATCCGCTTCTTGCGCAGCTCGCGCCCGGCATCGGTCAGCGTCGTGGTGATCGCGCCCAGCACCGGCAAGCCGATGGCCCGTTCCAGCTTGGCCGTGGTCGCAAAGGTGGAGCGCAGCTGGCCCACCGCAAAGGCCGCCGCCACGCCCGCGCCCAGCCCCACTACCAGCACGCCAAACAGCAGCACCGGGCGGTTGGGCGCGGCGGGTGCGCGCGGGGTCGTCGGCGGGTCGATGACCTGGAACTTCACCGCGTTGGCTTCGGTTTCCACTTCGCCGCGCAAGCGCAGCTGTTCGCGGTCCTGGAGCAGCTTGTCATACTGCTGTTTCAGCACGTCATAGTCGCGGTTGATCCGCTGCTGTTCGGCCGCCACCTGCGGGTTGGAAATCTGCTGGGTGGTGATGCGCGACAGCTCTGCCTGTACCGCCGCGCGCCGCGCCATCAGCGACTGGACGTTGGCGGCGCGTTCGGCCTTGATCGATTCCAGCGAGGTATAGGCCGGGTTGGGCATCCCGCCCGCGTCGCCCTGTGCGGCCGCCGGGCCTTTCAGCGCGTTGACCTGGTTCTTCGCCGCGATCACGTCCGGGTGGTTTTCGGTCAGGCCGCGCGCGCGCATGCCCGCCAGCACGGCCTGAGCCTCGGCCAGCGCGCCGCGCGCCCCGCCCGCCATGCCGCCGCCCGCCAGCGTGCGCGGGGTGCCCGCCAGCTGGCCATTGATCGCCGCGAGCGCGCTCTGCGCCGCCGCCAGATCAGCATCCAGTCCGCGCAGTTCGGCGCGGCTCGATTCCAGCCGCTGCATCACCGACATCCCGCCCTGCGCGAGTTCGGGGTTCTGCGCCTCGAACGCCAGACGCTTCTGTTCGGCCGCTTCCAGCTCCTTTTGGCGCTGGGCCAGCTGCTGGTCCATGAATTCCAGCGACTGCGACATTTCGCCGCGATTGCCGGCCAGGTTTTCCTCACGGAAGATGTCGATCATCTTCTGGACGATGTCCTGCGCCAGCTTGGCATTGGCGGCATCGGAATTGCTGCCGTCGCCATAGTGCGCGGTGATCTCGAACAGGTTTTCCTGCGCGCTTTCGACCTTGATCTTGCGCCCGAGCGAGAGGATCGCGCCTTCCATCTGCTTGGGGCTGGTCACTTCCTGCCCCAGGCTGGTGCCGCGAATCACCTTTTCCAGGTTGATCGCGCTGGTCAGCGTCTGCTGCACGCGCTCGATGTCGCCCTTGCGGTTGCCGCGAATGCCGATCTGTTCGGCCAGCACGTCGTCCAGCTTCACATAGATGCGCGCCTTGGACTCATACGTGTTCGGCACCATCGCCACGACCAGCCAGCCGAGAAGGCAGACGCCCCAGGCCACCCCCAGCGCCAGCCAGCGGCGGTGCCAGACCGAATAGAGCGCCGAGCGCAGTTCGTCGTAAATGTTGTTCATCTGGTGCCCCGGCCCCGCCCCGCGATCAGAACGAGCTTTCGGGGATGATGATCACATCGCCCGGCATCAGCATCACGTTGGCCTTGCTGTCGCCCTTGCGCAGCAGGTCGGCCAGCTTGACGGCGTATTCCTTCTGGCTGCCGCTTTCCTTGTCGAACCGGATCAGCCGCGCGCGGTTGCCCGCCGCGTATTCGGACAAACCGCCGACCGCGATCATCGCGTCGAGCAGCGTCATGTTGGCACGGTAGGGGATCGATGCCGGCTTTTCCGTCGCGCCGACCACGCGGACCTGCTGGCTGTAGGTGCCCGCGAACTTGTTCACGATCACCGACACCAGCGGTTCCTGGATGTACTGCGACAGTTGCAGCTTCAGGTCTTCGGCCAGCATCGACGGCGTCTTGCCCACGGCGGGCATATCCGTGATCAGCGGCGTGGTGATCCGCCCGTCGGGGCGAACCTGCACTTGCGCGCCCAGTTCGGGGTTGCGCCAGACGAAGATCGTCAGTTCATCGAGCGGGCCGATCACGTATTCCTCGCCCGGCCCTTCCTGCATCGCCACGAAGGTCGCGGGCGGCAACTGCGGTCCGGCGGCGCTGCCCGCGCAGCCACCCAGCGTCAGGCTGAGCATGGCGCTTCCGGCCAGCAGTCGGGAAAAGCGGTCGATCGGCATCGGGCGGTCCTTCATTCATCGCCGCGCCGCCGCTGAGGGCATCGATCCCGCACGCAGGCCCGGCTATTCAGGCTCCGCTATCGGTAAAAAGGGTGAATATTGCGTTAGCCTTGATCGCAGATTCCCGGAATCGAGCGGAAATCTTGGGCGCAGTCTCGAAACGGGACGAGCGGCAAGCGATGGGTTAAACCAGCATTTCCGCCGCCGGACCCTGCCCCAGGAACATCGCCGGGCTGGCGCTGGCGCCGTAGGCCCCGGCGCAGAACACCGCGACCAGATCGCCCACATCGGCGCGCGGGAAGCCGCCCTTGTCGGCCAGCCGGTCGAGCGGCGTGCACAAGCACCCGACGACCGAGGCCTCCTCCTCCACCGGTGCGTCAAAGCGCGAGGCGATGGCCACCGGATAGTTGCGGCGCACCACCGTGCCGAAGTTGCCCGAAGCGGCCAGCTGGTGATGCAGGCCCCCGTCGGTGACCAGATAGACCTCGCCGTGGCTGACTTTGCGATCGACGATCCGGGTCAGGTAAACCCCGGATTCGCCGACCAGAAACCGGCCCATTTCCATGCAGAAATGGGTGTCAGCCAGCACGTCGGGGAGCTGCTCGAACCGTTCCGCCAGCGCCGCGCCGATCCGGGGCAGGTCGGCCGGGACATCGCCGGGAAAATAGGGAATGCCGATCCCGCCGCCCAGATTGCAATGCGGCAGCGCCGCGCCGCTTGCCTCGGCCAATCGCGCGGCCAGTTCCAGCGTCTGGCGCTGGGTATCGGCAATCGCCTCTGCATCTAGCGCCTGACTGCCCGCGAAAATGTGAAAGCCCCGCCACACCGCGCCGCTGGCGATGATCTGCCGGGACAGTGCGGGCACCCGATCGGCATCCACCCCAAACGGCTTGGCCCCGCCACCCATCTTCATGCCCGACCCTTTGAGGTCGAAATCGGGATTGACCCGAATTGCCAGCTGGGGCGTGATCCCCAACCGCTCCGCGATGGTCAGCGCGCGGGCTGCCTCACCTTCGGACTCCAGGTTGAGCGTCACCCCGGCAGCAATCGCCGCTTCCAACTCGGCATCGCGCTTGCCGGGACCGGCAAAGCTGACTTTCGCCGGATCGATCCCGGCGGCTTGCAGCATCGCCAGTTCACCCCCCGAAGCGATGTCAAACCCATCGATCAAGCCATTGAACAACCGAAGAATCGGCTGATAGGGGTTGGCCTTCATCGCATAGTTCAGCGCCAGCCGCTGCGGCATCGCCGCGCGCAGCTGCGTTACGCGGGCGCGGATCAGATCGGCGCTGTATACGAACAGCGGAGTCGATCCCGCCTGCGCCACCAGTTCGGACGCCTTGCGCCCGGCAATCGCCAGTTCGCCGTCCAGCGCCGCAAAACCGGGGGGAATCGGGCCAAGCGGTTTCATGCCGTCAACTCCGCGTAGAGGCCGGTCCGGTCGATCTTGCCATTGGGCGAGATCGGCATCGCATCGCGCCAGTGAATCTGTTTCGGCTGCATAAAGTTTGGCAATTCCTGCATAAGGATACGCGGCAATGCTTCCACTGCATCTGAAGCTGTAGGGGCCGCGCGCACGACCAGATGCACCGCCTGCCCCAGCCGCACATCGGGGATGCCCAGCGCGACCGCTTCGGCGACGAGGCCGCTGGCCAGCGCGGCTTCCTCGATCTCGGCCGGGCTGATCCGGTTCCCCGCGCTCTTGATCATCGCATCGCGCCGCCCGACGAAATAGAGCAGCCCGTCCGCATCGCGCCGCACCCGGTCGCCCGACCACACCGCCATGCCGCCATAGCGCGAGGCGGCGGGCGCGGGCTTGTAGCGTTCGGCGGTGCGCTCCGGGTCCTGCCAATACCCGTGGGCGACAAGCGGCCCGCAATGGACCAGTTCGCCCTCCTCGTTATCCGCGGCGATTTCGCCATTATCGGCCACCACGAGAATTTCGGCGTGGGGAATGGCCTTGCCCATCGAGGTCGGATGGGTGTCGATCAGCGCGGGATCGAGGAAGGTGGAACGAAACGCCTCGGTCAACCCGTACATCGCGAACAGCCTGGCATCCGGGAACAGGGCGCGCAGGCGCCCCACCAGATCCGGCGTCAAGGCTCCGCCGCTGTTGGTCAGGCGGCGCAGTTTCGCGGCGGTTTCGGCGGGCCAGTCGAGCTCGGTCAGTTGCACCCACAACGGCGGCACGGCGGCAAGCGTAGTCACATCGTGCCGCTCAATCGCCTTCACGACGTCACGCGGGGTCAGGTAGTCCAGCGGCACGGCGCTGCCCCCCGCAAACCAGTGCGACAGCAACTGGTTCTGGCCGTAATCGAACGACAGCGGCAGCACCGCCAGCGCGCGGTCATCAGGCCCCAGCTCCAGATAGCTGGCGACGCTTTCCGCCCCCAGCCACATGTTCGCATGGCTAAGCATCACGCCCTTGGGCCGCCCGGTGGAGCCGCTGGTGTAGAGAATCGCGGCCAGTTCCTGCGGATCGGCTGCGGAGGGCGGCAGGGGATCGGCACCCAGCGCCGCCGTCATGGCATCTGCTTCGGCCACCGCCAGACACGGTGCGTCGCCCGGCTCCAGCGTGGCCAGCCGCGCGGGCGTGCCGATCAGCAGCGCCGCGCCGCTATCCGCCAGGATATGCGCCACTTGCGCGCGCTTGAGCAGGGGGTTGATCGGGACGTGGACCAGCCCGGCACGCGCCGCCGCCAGCGGCATCAGGCAGGTGAGCGCGCCTTTCGCCGCCCAGGTCGCGACGCGAGCGCCCGGCGCCGGCACCTGCGCCGCCAGCCAGCCCGCCAGCCGACCGACACGATCCCTTAAGTCCTTGTAGTTAAGAGTGCCTTCGCGCAGCACGAGCGCGGGGGCTTCATCCGCCCCGGTCAGGGCCAGATGGTCAAGCGGCCGGATCGCGGTTTCAGGCTCTGCACGCACGGGTTGGGCTTACTCCAGGGGTGGGAAATTCGCGTTTGGTTGCCGTCGACTATCACGATGATCTTAAGGAAGTGCAAGAAGACGCGCACCTCGCCGCGCTGCTTTGCGCACCTGCGGCCGCAGCGCCGTTCGACCGGCTGGACTGGTGGCGCGGTCTGGTGGAGGAATGCGGTTACTTTCCGGTGATCGCGGTTGCCCGCGACGGGAACGAGCGCGCCGCCCTGGCGTTCTACCGCGTGAAGCGCCGGATGGAGGCGCTGGCGAACTGGTATTCGTTCCGTGTCGCGCCGATCGTTTCGCCGGGGGCGGACCGTGTGGCACTGCTGAGCGAGCTTGCCGCCGATCTCGCCGGACAGGCGCCCCACATCACCCTCTCCCCGCTGCCCGATGAGCAGGGCGAAACCGCCGAACTGGCGGCGTCATTCCGCCGCGCCGGGTGGCTGGTGTTCATCGAACCGTGCGACGTCAACCACGTGCTGCACGTGCGCGGGCGCCGCTACGCCGAATACCTCGCCACCCGCCCCGGCCAGTTGCGCACCACGCTGAAGCGCAAGGCCGCGAAAGTGGCCGTCACCATTGAGACCACTTTCAATCCCGAAAGCTGGGCGGCGTATGAAGCCATCTACGCAAGCAGCTGGAAGCCCGAAGAGGGCAACCCGGCCTTCCTGCGCCGTTTTGCGCAGGAAGAAGGCGCGGCGGGCCGGCTACGGCTGGGCATCGCGCGGGCAGACGGCGTGCCGGTTGCCGCACAGTTCTGGACCGTGGAGCATGGCACGGCCTTCATCCACAAGCTGGCCCATACCGAGGAATCAAAACCCCTCTCCCCCGGCACCACGCTCAGCGCCGCGCTGTTCGAGCACGTGATCGACCGCGATGGCGTGGACCTCGTCGACTTCGGGACCGGCAACGATGGCTACAAGCGCGACTGGATGGAAGAGGTTCGTCCGCGCTTCCGGCTGGAGGCCGTTCGCCCGCTCTGGCCGGGAAACTGGCCGATCATCGCGCGGCATTGCCTGCGCAAGCTTGCCCCCCGCCCTTCGCGCGGGTAGGGCCGAACCCGTCTATTTGACCAGAGGACACGATGCGTTCCGAAACCGATACCCTGCTGCGCAAGATCCTGACCGACGTGCTGGGCCTCAAGCCCGGACAGGCGGATTCGTTCGACGCCGATACCGGTCTGTTCGGCCATCTGCCCGAACTCGATTCGATGGCTGTTGCCGGCCTGCTGACCGAGATGGAGGACCGTCTCGAAATCGTGATCGAAGACGATGAAATCGACGGCGAGTTGCTGGAAAGCTATGGCGCGCTGCTCACCTTTGCCGAGGCGAAGCGCGCCGGGTGAAGGCAGCCAGTTATCCCTGCCCGCTGCCGCATTGCGGCAGTTCCACCGAATACGCGCTTGCATTCGATTCCGGTCGGATGCGGCGGATCCTGCTGATCCCCGCGCTGCTGGACGAGGGCAACCGGATGCGCCGGTTCAGCGTGGAAGTGATGCGGCGGCTGGACGGCGCGGGGTTCGATTGCTTCCTGCCCGACCTGCCCGGCACCAACGAAAGCACAGTCGATCTGGCCAGCGTCGCACCGTCAGACTGGCACAGCGCCACCGCGGCCGCTGCCAGCGCGTTCGGCGCAACCCATGTGCTGGCCATTCGTGGCGGCGGGCTGCTGTGGCCCGAGGACTTGCCCGGCTGGCATTATGGTGCGGTCAAGGGCGCCAGCCTGCTGCGCACGCTGCTGCGCGCCCGCGTAATCGCCGCGCGCGAAGCGGGGCGCGAGGAAACCGCTGAGGCGCTGCTGGCAGAGGCCAACGAACGCGGGATCGAACTGGCCGGCTATCCGCTATCCGCCGCGATGGTGCGCGAATTGTCCGCACTCGCCCCCACTCCGCGCAGCAATGTGCAAGTGATCGATCAGGACCTGCTGGGCGGCAGCCCGCTGTGGCTGCGGGCCGAGCCGGATGAGGATGCGGGGCAAGCCGATGCGCTCGCCGCCGTGATTGCGATGAGTTTGAACGCATGACCCGGCGGCATTTCACCTTCAGCTGCAAGGGCACTATGCTGGCCGGGACAGTCGATCTGGCCCCGGCGACGACCGGGTTGCTGATCGTCAGCGGTGGCAACGAGGTGCGCTCTGGCCCCTGGCAAAGCCAGGCCCTGCTGGCCGAGCGGATCGCGGCGGCGGGCTTTCCCGTGCTGCGGTTCGACCGGCGCGGCGTGGGGGACAGCGAGGGGCAGAACACCGGGTTTGCCGGCAGCGCCGATGACATCGCGGCCGCGCTTCGGGCGTTTCGGTCTCACGTGCCGACGCTGAAGCGGGTGGTGGCCTTCGGCAATTGCGACGGGGCGAGCGCGCTGATGCTGGCGGGCGGCGGAGGCGCGGATGCGCTGGTGCTGGCCAACCCCTGGACGTTCGAGCCGGAAACGCCAGCCACCGAGGATGCGCCAAGCACGCCCGAGCCCACGCCGATGCCGCCTTCGGTGCTGCGCCGCCACTACCTGAAGCGACTGACCGACCCGCGCGCCGTGTGGCGGCTGCTGACCGGCAAGGTCGCGGTCGGGCAACTGGCGGGCAGTCTGGCGCAGGCCGCGAAGGCCGATGCCGCCCCCACCTCACTCGCCCGGGAGATGGCGGAGGGAATGGCCGCGTTTCCCGGCCCGGTCACGATCCTGCTGGCAGAGCGCGACCGCACCGCGCAAGCCTTCCGCGCCAACTGGGACAAGACCGACCCGCGCCTGCGCACGTGCCCGGATGCGACCCACAGCTTTGTGGAGCCTCAGGCCCGGATCTGGCTGCAGGGGCAGTTGCTGGCAGCCCTGCGCGCCTAGCGCGCGGCGAGGAATTCCCGCTCGGCGAGGAACCGTTCCGCATCCAGCGCCGCCATGCAGCCGGTGCCGGCGGCCGTCACGGCCTGGCGATAGGTGTGGTCCATCACGTCCCCGCACGCGAACACGCCGGGGATCGCCGTCTTGGGGGTGCCGGGCTGGACGACAATATAGCCGCCCGCGTCGAGTTCCAGCTTGCCCTTGAACAGCTCGGTCGCGGGGGCGTGGCCAATTGCGACGAACGCACCGTCGGTCGGCTCGATCATCGTTTCGCCGGTAACGGTGTCCTTCAGTTCCACGCCGGTCAGGCCGGTGCCTTCGCCGACAAAGCGTTCGACCGCCTTGTTCCACAGCACCTTGATGTTGGGATGCGCCAGCAGACGGTCCTGCAGGATCTTTTCCGCGCGCAGCGAATCGCGGCGATGGATCAGGGTCACGTCCTGCGAATGGTTGGTGAGGTAGAGCGCTTCCTCGACCGCGGTGTTGCCACCGCCGATCACGACGACCTTCTTGCCGCGATAGAAGAACCCGTCACACGTGGCGCAGGCCGAAACGCCCTTGCCCGACAGTTCCTGTTCGCCCGGCGCGCCCAGCCAGCGGGCCTGCGCGCCGGTGGCAATCACCAGCGTTTCGCCCTCATAGATATCGCCCGAATCCCCGATGGCGCGGAACGGCGGGCCGCTGAAATCGACCTCGGTGATGGTGTCCCACAGCATCCGCGTGCCGACATGTTCGGCCTGGGCCTGCATTTCCTGCATCAGCCACGGGCCCTGGATCACGTCGCGGAAACCGGGATAGTTTTCCACGTCGGTGGTGATGGTCAGCTGACCGCCGGGCTGAAGCCCCTGCACCACGATCGGCCGCATCCCGGCGCGCGCGCCATAGATCGCTGCCGAAAGGCCCGCCGGGCCCGAACCGATGATCAACATGCGCGTGGTATGCGTGGTCATTGCCATATCCTGCCAGAAACTGCCGGGGCATCTAGGAACGCGGGGCCGCAGTTGCAAACGGTTTGGCCGGGGTTGCCCACAAGTTGACGAGGGGCCTCGATGGTAGCAAAGCCATGTCATGCAAGCACACGGACCCACATCGAACAGCTTCATTTCGCAGCGCCTGCGGCTCCACTACGTCGATTGGGGCAACCCCGATGCCCCGCCGCTGATCCTGCAGCACGGTGGACGCGACCATTGCCGCAGCTGGGACTGGGTGGCGCAGGAGCTGGCGAAAGACTGGCACGTGATCGCGCCAGACCTGCGCGGCCATGGCGACAGTGCCTGGGCGCCGGACGGCAACTATGAAATGCCCGCGTTCGTCTATGACTTCGCGCAGCTGGTCCACACACTGGGCCACGATCAGGTAACGATCGTCGCGCATTCGCTGGGTGGCAACATCTCCACCCGGTTCGTCGGGCTGTATCCGGAAAAGGTCCGCAAGTTCGTCAACATCGAAGGGCTTGGCCCCTCCCCCGCCCGCCGGGCCGAGCGCGAGGCGGAAGGCTATGCCAACCGGTTCCGCGAATGGATCGAAAACCGCCGCAAGGCGGCTGGCCGCGTGCCGCGCAAGTATCCCAGCATCGAGGCGGCCTATGCCCGCATGAAAGAGGAAAACGCGTTCCTTACCGATGAACAGGCCCGCCACCTGACGATCCACGGCGCCAGCCGGAACGAGGACGGCACCTTCAGCTGGAAGTTCGACCCCTACCTCAACAACTGGCCGTTCGAGGATGTGCCGCAAGAGCGCACGGACGAGCTGTGGCGGGCGATTACCTGCCCGATGCTGCTGCTCTATGGCGCGGACAGCTGGGCTTCCAACCCGGAGCGCGATGGCCGGTTGCAGACCTTTACCAACAACCCGCGCGTGATCGAGTTCGAGAACGCGGGCCACTGGCTGCACCATGACCAGTTTGACCGGTTCATGGCGGAAATCCGCGCGTTCCTGTAAGGATCCTTACGCGATGAACCGCGCGCGCAGCTTGTCCTGCGCGGCGTCATCCAGGCCGATCACGTCGGCCAAATAGGCGTCCATGGTGCCGTGCGCGTCGCGGATCGCGGCGAACGCGGCTTCGAGGTATTCCGGCTCCACCCCCATCAGCGTGCGGATCGTGTCCTCATCGATCGCGCCATATTTCGCGCGGATCTGCTCTGCCCCGGTGGCAATCCGCTGGTCGATGTTGCCCGCAACGTTGGTCAGCAGGTAATCGGCCATGATGTCGTCCGGGTGCACGCCCAGCACGTGGTGCAGCAGCGCCACGGCAAACCCGGTGCGATCCTTGCCCGCGACGCAGTGGACCAGGCTCGCCCCATCCCGATCCTGCAAGGCCGCGAAATAGCGCTGGATCATCGGCACCAGCGTGGGGCGGAAGGCGATCCCTTCATACAGGCGCTGCATCGCGGCGCGGGCTTCGGCGGCGGATGGATTGCTGGCGGCGGCCTGCACGTGCAGCCCCGCCGTCTCGCCATCGTGGAACAGCACTTCGGCGGCAAAGCCGGGGTAGCGGCGACAGGGCTTGGCATCGCGCTCGCTGTTGCCGCGCAGGTCCACCACCGTGCCGATCCCCAGATCCCTGACCACGGACAGGTCCGCATCGGTGGCATCGCCATGCTGGGCAGAGCGCCACAGCAAGCCGGGGCGCACCCGTCCGCCGCCCGCGACCGGGTAGAGCCCGTAATCGCGGAAGTTGTGGATACCGGTGAGCGGAAGGACGCGCGTTACAGTCATGCCCGGTCGATTGGCAGGGGAATCGGCCCAGCGCAATCAGCTTTATCACGGCATGGAAACCGCAGGTTGACGCCAGCTTCCCGCATGGCATTGTAACGCATTGCAGAAAACAACCCGTTCAAGGGTCGATGGCAAAGTGATGGAGGGGAACGGGATGCGGCACAAGATCGCGTTGGCGGCTGCCTTGTTGGCGGGCACCATGCTGACCGCCGGTTGCGACCAGATCAAGCAGGTCACTGGTGGTAGCGAAGTTGCAGTCGAGGAAACGGAGTTTCCGGAGCGTGTGTTCTGGGGCGACACGCACCTTCACACATCCAATTCGGTCGATGCCTTCGGCTTTGGCGTGCGGCTTGGGCCGGAAGAAGCGCTGCGCTTTGCCCGGGGCGAGGAAGTGACCGCGACCACGGGCATGAAGGCCAAGCTGGCCCGCCCGCTCGACTTCCTGGTGATTGCCGACCATGCCGAGGCGATGGGCGCAACCAAGGCGCTCTATGATGCCCCGCGCCTGCTGATCCGCGACGAACGGATGAAGCGCTGGTACGACCTGATGCACGAAGGGCCGGCCGGATCGCAACAGGCCATGGCCGAACTGCTTGACGCGCGCGGCCGCAACGACCTGCCGCAAGCACTGACCGACGCCGACGCCGCGGCAGAGCGCACGCAGTCGATCTGGAAGGATCACCTCAAGACGGTCGAGCGCTATAACGAACCGGGCAAGTTCACCGCCTTTGCCGGGTTCGAATACACGCTGATGCAGGGCGGCAACAACCTGCACCGCAACGTCATTTTCCGCGATGGGATCGACAAGGTCGGCAAGGTCGCCCCGATTGACCCGACCTACAAGAACACCCCGGACGAGATCTGGGCCTATATGGAGGCCTATGAAAAGAGCACCGGGGGCAAGGTGCTGGCCATTCCGCACAATTCCAACTTGTCCAACGGGTTGATGTTCGAACTGACCGCGCCCGGCGGCGGGCCGATGACCGCTGAATACGCCCGGCGGCGCGCGCGGCTGGAGCCGGTGGTCGAAATCACCCAGATCAAGGGTGACAGCGAGGCCCATCCGTTCCTGTCTTCCAACGATGAATTCGCCGGGTTCGGCGTGGCCGGGTGGGAACTCAACAACCTGCTGATGCAGGAGCCCAAGAAAAACGAAATGTTCGCGGGCGAGTATGTCCGCGAAGCGCTGAAGCGCGGCCTGCTGATCGAGGCGCAGACCGGTGCCAACCCCTACAAGTTCGGCGTGATCGGTTCGACCGACAGCCATACGGGCCTTGCCACCGCCGACGAGGACAACTTCTTCGGCAAGCATACCGGCAACGAACCGAATGCGCTGCGTGCGAACGAGGCGCAGAACCTGGGCACCGGCAAGGGCCGGTTCGGCTGGCACTATCTGGCCGGCGGTTATGCCGCCGTCTGGGCCAAGGCCAACACCCGCGCCGCGATCTGGGATGCCATGGCCCGGCGCGAGGTCTATGCCACCACCGGCCCGCGCATGACCGTGCGCTTCTTTGGCGGCTGGGATTTCAAGGCCGACGACCTGAAGGGCGACTGGGTTCGCGCCGGCTACAAGCGCGGCGTGCCCATGGGCGGCGAACTGGCGGGCAAGCCGGGCGCGCGCCCCACATTCATCGTCTCGGCGCTGAAGGACCCGCTGGGGGCCAACCTTGACCGGGTGCAAGTGGTCAAGGGCTGGGTCGACAAGGCGGGCAAGGCGCAGGAAAAAGTCTTCGACGTCGTGTGGAGCGACATGGGCGGCAAGCGCAAGGCTGCGGGCGGCAAGGTCCCGGCCGTGGGCGATACGGTGAACGTGGCGACCGCTACCTACCAGAACACCATCGGCGCACCGACACTGGCAACCGTCTGGACAGATCCGGAATTCGATCCCAAGCAGCGCGCGTTCTATTACGTGCGCGTGCTGGAGATCCCGACGCCCAGCTGGCCGGCCTATGACGCCGTGCGCTTCAAGGTGAAGCTGAACCCGGATGTGCGGGTGAAGCAGCAGGAACGCGCCTACAGCTCGGCCATCTGGTATACGCCGACGGCCTGAGGACCCTGCCGATGACCTTGCGATCCCGCGCAGCCACGCTGCTGCGCGAGCCTCTGGTGCACTTCATGCTGGCGGGCGCGCTGGTGTTTGCCGTCCTGTCCGGACGCCCACCCGACCCGGGCGAGCGCCGGATCGTGGTCAGCGAAGCGGTCGCCAACCGGCTGGTCGAGCGCTGGATGCAAAGCTTTCGCCGCGCCCCCACGGCCGACGAGATCGACGGCCTGATCCGCGATTACGTGATGGACCAGGTCTATTACCGCGAAGCGCTGCGGCTGGGGCTGGACCAGGACGACGAGGTGATCATTCGCCGCCTGCGCAACAAGATGGTCGCACTCGCCGCCAGCGAGGCCGAGGCCGCGACACCGACCGACGCGCAGTTGCAGGCGCTGATTGACGCCGATCCGGCACGCTATGCCGCCGAACCGCTGCTCGATTTCACCCAGGTCTATCTGGGCAGCGACACCCCGGCGTCCCGCGCGGCAGCGGCTCAGGCACTCGGGGCGTTGCAAGGTGGCGGGGCTGCGGATGCCTATCGCCAGCCCGCGCCGATCCCGGCCACGTTCAGCCGCACTCCCGCCAGCGACGTCAGCGCCGTGCTGGGCGATGACTTCGTGGCCGCGCTGGGCAAGTTGCCGGTCGGCCAGTGGAGCGGGCCGGTGGCCTCTGGTGCCGGATTGCACCTCGTGCGGATCGACCGGCGCGATCCCCCGCCCGCCCCCCGCCTGGCCGATGTCCGCCAAAAGGTGGAGAACGACTGGCGCAGCGCCGCAACGCAAAAGGCGGTGGGCGAAGCCTACGTGAAGCTGCTCGAAGGCTACGATGTGGTGATCGAACGTCCATGACCTTGCTGCGCGCCTGCCTGCTGGCCTTGCTGGCGCTGCTGCTGCCCGCTGCTCCGGCGGCGGCGGATGACCTGCGCCCGGGCTATCTGGAACTGACCCAGCAGGACGCGGCGACGTGGAAGCTGGTCTGGAAGGCCCCGGTGCTAGGCGGCCTCGCCACCCGCGCCCAGCCGCTGCTGCCCGATTTCTGCTCTCTCGAACCGGGCGACACCCGGCTGGTCGGAGCGGCGGTGATCGCCACCGGCACCTTCACCTGCACCCGCCCGCTCGACGGGCAGGTAATCGGCCTGAAGGGCATGGAAACCAGCATGACCGACGCGCTGCTGCGCGTTGCACCGCTGGGCCGCCCGGTGCAGGCCTATCGCCTGACCTATGACAGCCCGACCGCCGAAGTCACGGCCGTGCCGGACCGCTGGCAGGTGGCGCAGACCTATCTGCACCTCGGCGTGATCCATATCCTTGAAGGGTATGATCACCTGCTGTTCGTCGTGGCACTGGTGCTGCTGCTCGGCCGGCTGGGCCCGATCGTGAAGGCTGCCACCGCCTTCACCCTCGCCCATTCGATCACACTGGTCGGCACCAGCTTGGGCCTGATCGGGCTGGCGCAGCAACCGGTCGAGGCGACGATTGCCCTGTCGCTGATCTTCCTCGCGGTCGAGATTGCCAAGCAGCGCGAAGGCGCGCCGCGCCTATCGGAACGCTTGCCGTGGGTCGTCGCATTCCTGTTCGGGTTGCTGCACGGCTTCGGCTTTGCCGGTGCCCTGCGCGAGATCGGCCTGCCGGAAACCGATGTGCCGCTGGCGCTGCTGACGTTCAATCTGGGCGTCGAGCTGGGCCAGTTGGTGATCATCGCGGCCACGCTCGCAGTGCTGGCGCTGATCCGCCGCGCCGCACCGCGCGGATTGCGCCCCGCCACACTGGCCGCAACTTACGCCATCGGGATCGTCTCCAGCTTCTGGTTCATCGAGCGGATGCTCGCCTGACGCTGGACAAAGCCCCAACCCCGCCGCATGGCGCCTGTACTTCCGCCGCATGGCGATGCCAAACCGACCCAGGAGAACGCTCAAATGGAAAGCCCCGTCCTGTATGACGCCGATGCCAACGGCATTGTCACCATCACGCTCAACCAGCCGGAAATGCGCAATCCGATTTCCGATCAGGACGTGGTCGAGGCGCTGCTGGACGCGCTCCACCGACTGGAAGGCGATCCCACCGCGCGCGTGGCGATCCTGACCGGCGCGGGCAAGGCGTTCTCGTCTGGCGGCAACATCAACAAGATGAAGCCCGGCGCAGGGCTGAATGCGGGCCTGCCGGCGAAAACGCGCGGCAATTACAAGCGCGGAATCCAGCTGCTTCCGCTCGCCTTCGCGGCGCTGGAAGTGCCGGTCATCGCTGCGGTCAACGGCCCAACCATCGGCGCCGGGCTTGACCTCGCCTGCATGTGCGACCTGCGCGTCGCGGGCGAAAGTGCGAAATTTGCCGAAAGCTTCGTCAAGCTGGGGATCATCCCCGGCGATGGCGGCGCGTGGCTGCTGCAGCGGGTCGTGGGCTTTTCCAAGGCGGCGGAAATGTCGCTGACGGGCGACATGCTGGACGCCGCCGAAGCGCTGGCCTGCGGGCTGGTCTCGCGGGTGGTCCCCGACGATCAGCTGATGGAAACCGCCCGCGCGCTGGCCGCCAAAATCGCCGCCAATCCGCCCTTTGCCGTGCGCATGACCAAGCGCCTGCTGTGGGAAGGCCGCCGCAGCGATCTGGCCACCGTGCTGGAAATGTCCGCCGCGATGCAGGCCGTGGCCCACGCGACCAAGGACCACGAAGAAGCCGTCAGTGCTTTCCTCGAAAAGCGCAGCCCGGTGTTCAAGGGCGACTGATCCACAGCAATTTCACACCGATGTGATTTCCCGCTATGGAAATCACATCGGAGTGTGATACTTCGCGAATCATGAGCACGAACATCATTGATCGCGTCCGCCGCCTCGTGAATGACGGGGGGATGTCGCGCGCCGGACTGGCGCGGGCTGCGGGTCTTCACGCCAATACCTTGCGGGACTGCACCGAGGAGGACTGGAACCCCACGGCGGAAACCCTGCGCAAGCTGGAACGCTTCCTCGCCGATGCCGAGGACGAGCGCGTGCTGGTGCCGATCGAGGACATCATCGAGGAAGCCCGCAATGGCCGGATGTTCATCCTGGTCGATGACGAGGACCGCGAGAACGAGGGCGATCTGGTGATCCCCGCGCAGATGGCCACGCCCGATGCGGTCAACTTCATGGCCACGCACGGGCGCGGACTGATCTGCCTGACGCTGACCAAGGCGCGGACCGACCAGCTGGGCCTGGAACTGATGAGCCGCAACAACGGCACACGCCACGAAACCGCCTTCACCGTCTCAATCGAGGCGCGCGAAGGCGTCACCACCGGCATTTCTGCCGGTGACCGCGCCCGTACCGTCGCGGTGGCCATCGATGCGGGCAAGACCCGCGATGACATCGTCACGCCCGGCCATGTCTTTCCGCTGATCGCCCGCGATGGCGGCGTACTGGTCCGCGCCGGTCATACCGAAGCCTCGGTCGACATTGCGCGCCTTGCTGGCCTCAACCCGGCGGGCGTGATCTGCGAGATCATGAACGACGACGGCACGATGGCCCGGATGGACGATCTGATTCCGTTCGCGCGTCGCCACGGCCTGAAAATGGGTACGATCCGCGACCTGATCGAATACCGCCGCCGCAACGACCACCTGGTCGAATGCGTATCGGAAGCCCCCTTCACCTCCGACTACGGCGGCGACTGGACGGCCAAGACCTATCGCAACAAGATCGACGGGTCCGCGCATATCGTCCTGCAAAAGGGTCATGTCGTACCCGGCCAGCCGACGCTGGTGCGTATGCACGGGATGTCGATCTTCTCGGACGTCCTCGGTCAGCCGGGACCGCGCAAGCGCGTGCTGCAACGCGCGATGGCGACCGTGGGCGAGGAAGGCTCCGGCGTGATCGTGCTGCTGATGCCGTCGAGCGGCGAGCAGCTGTCCGATGAGATCGGCGGCGTGAAAGGCCCCACGATGGACTTGCGCAGCTATGGCATCGGCGCACAGATCCTGGCGGACCTGGGCATTCACGACATGATCCTGCTGACCAATTCGCACCGCAACATCGTCGCAATCGAAGGCTATGGCCTGAACATCGTGGGCGAACGCCCCATCCTTGAAGGATAATTCCGCATGGCCAAGTTCCTGATCGTCGAAGCCCGCTTTTATGACCACCTCAACGACATGCTGGTCGCGGGCGCCAAGGCCGCACTGACCAAGGCCGGTCATGAAGTGGATGTCATCACCGTTCCCGGTGCACTGGAAATTCCCGGCGCAATCAACCTGGCCGACACCGCGCAGATCTATGACGGTTATGTCGCCATCGGCGTGGTGATCCGCGGGGAAACCTATCACTTCGAAATCGTCGCGGGCGAAAGCGCGCGCGGGATCATGGCGCTGACCATGGATGGCCTCGCCATCGGCAACGGCATCCTGACGGTCGAAAACGAAGCCCAGGCCCTCGTCCGCGCAGATCCGGCGCAGAAGGACAAGGGCGGGGAAGCGGCGCTCGCCGCGCTGGCCCTGCTCAAGCTGCGGGAAAAGTTCGCATGAGCCTGAGCCCGGCAGCCGCCCCCGCAATCGCCGGCATTCCGCTGGTTCTGGGCGGCAACGTCTTTGGCATGACGGCGGACGAGGACGCCAGCTTTGCCGTGCTCGACGCGTTCTACGCGGCTGGCGGGCGGATGATCGACACCGCCGACGTCTATTCCGCGTGGGTGCCGGGCCACAAGGGTGGCGAGAGTGAAACGGTGCTGGGCAAATGGTTCGCCGCCAGCGGCAAGCGCGCCGAAATGCGGCTGCACACCAAGACCGGGATGCTGGGGGGCAGCGAACTGTATCAGCCCGCCCGCGTGCTGGCCTCGCTCGACGCCTCGCTGGAACGGCTCCAGACCGACTATGTCGACCTCTATTACGCACACCGCGATTACGAAGAACTGGCGATGGCCGATATCGTCGCCGCGTTCGATGGGGCGGCGAAGACTGGCAAGGTGCGGGCGCTGGGCGCGTCCAACTTTTCAGCCGCCCGCCTGACGGCCGCGCTCGATGCGGCGGAGCAACAGGGGGCCATGCCCTTCAGCGTGCTGCAAAACGAATACAACCTGGTGGTGCGGACGGCCTATGGGCCTGACCTGCAACAGCTCTGCACAGCGCGGGGCATTCCGATGCTGCCGTTCTTCGGGCTGGCCTCCGGCTTCCTGACGGGCAAGTATCGCACTGCGGCCGACATGGGCAAATCCGTGCGCGGCGCGCAAATGGCCAAGCTGATCGAGACTGGCCAGCCGCTGCTGGCTGTCATGGACGATATCGTGCGCGAAACCGGCGCAACCCATGCGCAAGTGGCGCTGGCGTGGCTGCGGGTCCAGCCCGGCATCAGTGCGCCGATCGCCAGCGCGACGAGCGCGGCCCAGGTGACCGAGCTCTGCGCCTCGGCCTCGCTCGAACTCAGCGAAGAACAGCTGGCGCGGCTAGGCGGAGCCTAAAGCGGCGCGCAGCTGTTCATCCGGCGAGCCTTGTCGACCGCGGCGAACCGTTCCGCCGTTGGCGCCAGACGCCGGTCAAGGATCACGCCCGTGTCATGGCTTGTGCGGACGACCGGGTCGCCACCCGCCACGGCTTGGCCTTCGCGCGCCAGCACGAAGCGGATGCCTTGCGGGAACTGGCTGCTGTCGAACACCGCGGTGTTGTCCGTCCGCGCGTCGAACACCGATAGCGAGACATAGCCATTGTCTGGCGACGGCGGCGCAGTGACCAGCAGCGGGCCTTCCGACAGGTCATAGACGCAGCTGGAATAGGCCAGGTCCGGCGATGGCCGGACCACGTTGCGGGAATTCTGGGTAACCCGTTCACCAAACACGAAGCGGTTTATCGCGGTGCGGTCCTGCGACATCTTGCCGGTCACGACGTGCATGATGGCAAAGGGCGCCGCGACAATCGTGCCGACATGCCCGGCACCAGCCGCCAACGCAAAGGCCAGCGCATACTTCAGGCCCGCGTTCATGCCGCACCTCCACAATCGATCCGCGTGACCGAGGGCATCGGGATCGATGCATAATCGTCCTGCGCGGATTTGGCCGGCTGGTAGAGCCGCAGCGTCAACGAGTAATCACCCGCCTTGCGGCTGGAGGCCCACGCGCCCTCACCCGCCCGTTGCGGCGCGACCAGCGCGGTCCATTGGCCGGCTGCATCGGGCTTCACTTCGGTTGCGTCAAACGACAGCGCGTCGTCATCGTTGAGCGGCAGGTAATCGTCGTCGGCATAGACCGTGACCGACCACCACCGCGCGGGCAGCGCCGCCCCCGCCACACGATACCGGCAATCCTCGCGCAGCCGCGCGCCTGCCGCATCGACGTTGGTGGTGAAGTAGATCGCCTGGCTCTTGTTCAGCGCCAGCAGCCCGGTCAGCGCCACGCGCGCACGGGTCCAGGGATCGGCATCGACCGAACCCGTCACCGAATTGCCATACCAGCCGCCTGCGCCCACACCGCTGAGCCCACCGCGCTTCATGCTCCATGCGGCGGACCCGGCGCCAACCGCCAGTCCTGCCACGATGGTCAGCGCCAGTTTCCAGTGCTTAGCCAAGATCCATGAACTCCTTCAGGCCATAGGGCTTGTAAGGCCCCAGGATCAGCTGCTCGAACACGCCAAAGCCTTCCCCGTGCTTGTCGCTATAGACCTTGCACGGCAGCTGGACGTGATAGTTGTCCATCTGGCCGGGGCTGCACTGGGCCAGACCGAAGTCTTCGCGTTCCACATCCAGCGGGCCGTGGTGCAGTCCATGCCCCCATTTGGGCGAGGTATAGCCGATCCCGCGCATCTGGAACCGGCCGACCGGCTCCAGCCGCAGGGTTTCGGGGCCATCTGGGCCGTCGATGGTCAGGATCCCGTCCTTGGGCCAGCGGGTGCCCGGCTCCAGCGGCGAAACCATTTCGCCGTCGGTGTCGAACAAGCCGTCGGCAGTGCTGCCATCGGGCGCAATCACGGCGCGGGTGTTCCACTTGTTGCCCTTGGCATCGGCATTGACGTGGAAGAACACGCTGCGATCCCCGAAGTTGATCGGCGTCCATTGCCAGAAAAAGCCGGGGACCACGCCGGTGCCGTGCGGCTGCTCATCGCGCGCACCAACGGGCCGCACGCCCCAGCTGCGGTCACGCGTTCCGGCGGTGCCGGGCGCACAATCCTGTCGCACGCCGTCCACTTCGATCCAGCCGGTGTAGTGCCCGTTCTGGGTCATCCGGGTGTAATCCATGAACGTGCGCGGCCCGATCCGGTGGATGAAGCGCGGCTCCTCAATTGGAAACGCGCGGCCGGTGAAGGTCAGGTCCGCCTTCAGCCCTTCCCCGTCCACCGTCACGCGCAGCACTTTCAGCGGCTCGATGATCTCGATCCGGATCGCCCCAACCACCAGGTCCAGCCGCTCCATGCCCAGTTCCTTGGACGCGTGCAGGTTGTGCTGCACCCCGTCGCGGATCACCGAAAAGTGCGCGTCCGCCACGTTCAGGTGCGGATAGATCCCGAACGCGACGGCAAAGAAGCCGGACCCGTCCGGGGCATACCCGTTGAAGAAATAGCGGTCATAGAAATTCCGGTCCGTGCCGGCGTAGGCCACCGGCTCGGGCGTCTGGTGCAGCGGATAATCGTCGCCCTTGGTCAAAGTCATCGCGTCTTATCCCTTCAGCTTGGCAATGCTGCCGTGTTGCAGCGCCAGCGCGCAACCGCCGCGCGCCATGGAGAGGAAGTTTTCGTCCCCGCGCGCCGTGCGCTCGACATAGGCGGCACTGAACACGGCGGTGGAGACCCCGTGGAGCGCGCCAATCACATAGTCATCCCAGATCGCATCCCGCGTCAGCGGCACACCGCGCGCCGTCATTTCAGCGCAGTAAAGGTCCAGCAACTCCCCCTCGTGCGCCCGGCGAAGGGCGTCGCCGATACCGGTGCCGAGGAAGTAGCCGATATCGGTCAGCCCGCTGCCGATGGCGACGGTCTGCCAGTCGAGCACCGCGATTTCCTCGGCCCCGCCCTTGATGTCGAACAGCATGTTATCCAGCCGGAAATCGCCATGAACGATGCACCGCGTGCGCGGCTCGCGCCCGAACCACAGCTCGCCTGCGTCGTTCAATGCCTCGCAGACAGCCATGAACTCAGGCTCCAGCGTATCGGCATAGCGCTCGCGGAAGATCGCCTGAGCATTGGGATAAAGCGCCCTGATCTGCTCGACTTGCGCCGGGTTCGGCTGCAGCCAGGGCGTGGCAAGCAGGTCGGCGTTGTCCCAGCTGGGCGCGTGGATCGCGGCGGCCTGCTTCACCCCGGCGCGGGCATCCGCGGCCGAGCAGCTGGCCAGCTGGTTCCCCCCGCGCGCCGGCCCCAGATCCTCGAACAGCAGGATGAAATCGACCCCGTCTGAGGCTATTTCGGCGGCCAGCACCTGCGGTGCCCGCACGCCAAGATGTGGTGCAATCTCGCGATAGAATCCCACTTCCTTGGCATAGAGCCCGAACGCCCCCGCCGTCTGACGACTCATGGCATCCGCAGCGGGAAACTTCCCCGCGATAGTGGCTGGTCCGGCACCCGGCCGGTCATAAGTCAGGCTGATCCGGGCGCTGTCGCCAACTTGCCCCGTGCCGATCGGCTGCCATGCCAGCGCGATGACCTCACCCTGGGCAAGCTGTCCGGCGGCACGCAGACGTTCGGTCAGCCAGCCAGCCGTAATGGCATCCGGATGTGCCGGAAAATCCGCCATTCTGATCCTCTTCCGTTATTATTTAAGCGAACGGTTAAAGCAGATCGGAAGGACTGGCAACTGCCGTGAAACCGGGATTGCGAAGCAATGAATCCGCCTCGGAGCGTCCCGATATGGCGCACGAGCGAAAACGGCGGAAAATTGGGCTGACAACGCTGTCAATACGGGTAACTTCGTGTTAATCATTCTTCCGGGTGACGCGCTAACGGCGTTAAGTGACAGAAGTGGTAAAAGTGAGACTCGTCAGATTTATCCTCGTCTGCTGCCTGTCCCAACTGGACCGGCTTGGCGCGACTGTTGCAGCCGCCCATCTCGACGCCGCGATCCAGGCACTGGAGTCTCCGCGGAGCTCTAGAAAATCTTGATCCAAAATGGTATAGTCAGCTTCACTTTGGTTCATTTCCGACGTTTTGCGGAAAGACACGTAGCCGTACCGGTTCCATATTAACCCTTGGTCGCACAATGTTTTGGGGTCGAAGGGTCGATTCCGGTCGGAAAGGGAAGCTGTGGCGCGTGACAACAAGGCGCTGCGATTGCGATCGATTGCCGATAAACTGGAATCCATCGCATCCGCGCTGAAAGCAGATCTGGACCAGAACGCGCTGTTCCCGAACGAGCGCGAGGATCTGGGCGGGTATGCGTTTGCCGACGATGATGTGAACGTCGCACTCGCAGATGCGGCAGCGTCGGTCTCATCCCATGAATTGATGCAAATGGCGGATCAGGCCCGCGCAATTTATCGCGGACGCCGCCTGCGGGCCCAGATCCTGGGTGACGATGGCCTGTTCGGTGAACCGGCGTGGGACTTGTTGCTGGACCTGTTCATCGCCGAGGTTGAAGGCAAGCGCCTGTCGGTTACGGCCGCCTGCATCGGCGCGGCCGTGCCGACCAGCACGGCGCTGCGCTGGATCGTGATTCTGGAATCACGCGGCCTTGTCCGGCGCGAGAATGATCCGGCTGACGCGCGCCGGGTGTTCCTGCACCTGACGGAAGACGGGCTGCGCAGGCTGACGACCTATTTCCTTCAGTTGCATCGCGAAACGATCACCATCTGAAACGAAACGGGGCGCGAAGGTCATCCCCTCGCGCCCCGCTAGTTCAGGCCAGTTTGGCGCGATCAGGCCGAAAGGCGGCCAAACGCACCTTCGCCAGCATAGTGGGCGGCATCGCCAAGCTCTTCCTCGATGCGGATCAGCTGGTTGTACTTGGCCAACCGGTCGGACCGGGCCAGGCTGCCGGTCTTGATCTGGCCGCAGTTGGTGGCGACCGCCAGATCGGCAATGGTCGAGTCCTCGGTTTCGCCCGAACGGTGCGACATGACAGCGGTATAGCCGTTGCGGTTGGCAATGCTAACCGCGTCCAGCGTTTCAGAGAGCGAACCGATCTGGTTGACCTTGACCAGCAGCGAGTTCGCCAGTCCCTTGCCAATGCCCATCGTCAGACGCTTGGGATTGGTCACGAACAGATCGTCGCCCACCAGCTGGACCTTGTCGCCGATCTTGTCCGTCAGCGCCTTCCAGCCCTCGAAGTCATCCTCGCTCATCCCGTCCTCGATCGAGCGGATCGGGTAGCCGGCGCACAGGTCGGCCAGGTAATCGGCCATTTCGACCGGGCTGAGCGACAGGCCTTCGCCGCTGATCTCGTACTTGCCGTTCTTGAAGAACTCCGTCGCGGCGCAGTCCAGCGCCAGGGCGATTTCGGTGCCGGGCTTGAAGCCGGCCTTTTCGATCGATGCCATCACGAAATCGAGCGCGGCCCGGGTGCTCGACAGGTTCGGCGCGAAACCGCCTTCATCGCCCACCGCAGTCGCCAGACCCTTGTCGTGCAGGCCCTTCTTCAGGGTGTGGAACACTTCCGCGCCCCAGCGCACCGCTTCCGTCAGGCTGGGCGCGCCCACCGGCATGATCATGAATTCCTGGAAATCGATCGGATTGTCGGCATGTTCGCCGCCGTTGATGATGTTCATCATCGGCACCGGCAGCACATGGGCCGAAACCCCGCCAACATAGGCATAGAGCGGCAGGCCGCGCGCGGCCGCCGCAGCCTTTGCCACGGCCAGCGAAGTGCCGAGGATCGCGTTGGCGCCCAGGCGTCCCTTGTTGTCGGTCCCGTCGATGGCGATCATCGTCAGGTCGATGTCACGCTGGTCTTCAGCGTCGAGGCCCAGCAGTTCCTCGCGCAGTTCGCCGTTCACCGCGTCCACGGCCTTGCGCACGCCCTTTCCCAGGTAGCGGCTCGTGTCGCCATCGCGCAGTTCAACCGCTTCGTGCGCACCCGTCGACGCGCCCGACGGCACCGCCGCGCGGCCAAAGCTGCCGTCTTCCAGCAGCACGTCGACTTCAACAGTGGGGTTGCCACGGCTGTCGAGAATTTCGCGGGCGTGAATATCAATGATCGCGGTCATGGCGGGTTCATCTCCTGCGGGGTCAATTGCGGCGTTCCTTAGCAGCGCAAGGCAGCCAGACAAGTTGCAATGCAGCATGACGGACGGAAACACCGTGCTTTGTGGCATGACAGGCACTTGCGCGCCGTCTATTGTGGCACCACATCGATTTAAGGCCCACGTTTCGTGGCATAGAAAAGAGGGCATGACCCATGGCGAAGACCCCGACTGCAACCGAAAAGGCACCTGCGGCCAAGAAGCCCGCCGCCCGCAAGCCCAAGGCCGCGGCTGCCGCAGCCGAAACCACCACCGCCGCTGATGCCAAGGCAAAGTTCAGCAAGGCGATCGAGGATGCCCGCGCCGGGGCCAAGGCCCTGACGGTAGAGGCGCAGGCCCGGGCCGGCGAATACAAGGATCAGCTGGCCGCCCGCAGCGGCGACTGGGTGGAAGAGGCGAAGGATCTTGCCGGTCAGGCAAAGGAGCGGGCGACCGTTCTGGCGCATGATGGCAAGGCCAAGGCCAGCGATGCGATCGGCACCCTGGGCAAGCTGGTGGCCGACAGCGCGCCGACCATCGACGAAAAGCTTGGCGCGAAATACGGCGACTATGCCCGCACCGCAGCGCGTTCGATGCAGGAAACCGCCGCGAAGATCGAATCCAAGGAGCTTGCCGAATTGGGCGAGGACGCCAAGGAATTCGTCCGCAAGAGCCCCGGCCTGGCGATTGGCCTCGCCGCTGTCGCGGGCTTCATGCTTTCGCGCCTGTTCAAGGGCGGTTCGTCGGAAGATTGATCACCACGCAATCGCCCGCGTTGCCTCCGCTCATGGAAGATCAGGCCCCTCCGCTGGTCAAGCCCGCCGCCGATGACGCGGCAGACCGATCACTGCTGGATGATGTCCAGCAGTTGATCACGGATGGCCGTACCCTGCTGGAGGCAGAACTGGCCTACCAGAAGTCGCGTGCGGCAGTGGCTGGGCAAGGCGCGAAGTCGGTCGCGGCCTGGGGCGGGCTGGCGGTGGTGCTTGTCTGCTTTGCGCTGATGGCGCTGACCTTCGGGCTGGTGCTGGGCCTGGCCAGCGTGATCGGGCCGTGGCTGGCGACCCTGGTGACCGTGGTGGCGCTGCTGATCGCCGCTGCGCTGTGCGGTGCCGCGGCGGCCCGGCGCTGGAAGCATGTGGCCGGGCAACTCTCTCAGCCGGATGAAACCCCATGACCGAGGCCGAGGAACGGCTCGCCGCAGACCGGGCAAACCGCAATGCCGCGCGCCAGCTGGTCGATGGCCATGTGGCCCAGATCAAGGCCGACCTCGCCGCGCGCAGCGTCGGCGGGCGGGTGGTCGACAAGGTCACCGGCGATGCACTGGATCTGGCCGACCAGGCGCTGACCGTGGCGAAAAACAGCAAGGGCATCATTGCCGGGGCGATTGGCGCGCTGGCGCTGTGGACCTTTCGCGATCAGGTAAGCCGCACCATTGGTGCCTTGCTCCGGCCAGCCGCCGTTCAGGATGATGCCGCTAGCACCGCCACCAGCCCATCAACCGAGGAGCCGTCCGAGTGAGCGAAGCCAAGGCCCGCAGCGAACGCATTCGCGGCAAAATTGCCGCTTCGCAGGAACGGCTGCGTCAAGGGGCCGATACCCTGCCCCCGATCCCTGCCCGTCCGGTCTTGCCCGATGCCTATCCGCCGGAAAGCTATCGATCGCTGGCAGCGGAATATCCCTGGCTGGTGGTGGCGACCGGTGCCGGACTGGGCATGCTGGCCGGTGCGCTGGTGCCCAAGCGGTTCGGCAGCAAGCTGGGCGGACGCCTGATGACCGCCGCAGCGCTGGCTGCTGAACTGGGCATGGCCATCAGTAAGCAGGCCGGAACAGCGCCGCGACCGGCCGAAGCGGCCGAAACGGCCCACGGTGGGAGCACTGCCGACCGGCTTAAGGACGGCGTCACACGCACGGCCGGTTCGGCGCGTGCGACCGGAATGATGCTGGCCGGCGAGGCTATTCGGCTGGTGGCCCGCGCGCGCGGAAAGTAACACTCGCCTCACCGCACAAAAGTAACGATTTCGGACATGCGCAGCCTTGCGATGCCGTAACGTTATGCCTATTGGCGGGCTTCCTCTCTCCCAGGAACTGACATGAGCGAACAGAAACTCCACCTTGTCATGGGTGGGCGCGTCAAGGATCCGCAGGGCCTTGAATTTGCCGACCTGTCCCAGATCGAAGTCGTCGGGGTGTTCCCCGATTATGCCGCCGCCGAAGATGCCTGGCGCGCCGCCGCCCAGCGCACCGTGGACGACGCGGAGATGAAGTACGTGGTGGTGCACCTGCACCGCCTGCTCCAGCCCGACATGCTGAAGCGCTGAGACTTCAACGAAAAAGGCCCCGCGATTGCGGGGCCTTTTGCTATGGGTCTGGGAAAGACCGGGATCAGATGAACTCGATCTTCTCGACCGCGTAGCAACGATCTCCGGCCGGGACCGAGACTTCCACCTCGTCCCCCACCTGCCGGCCGATCAGGGCCCGGCCCAGCGGCGAGTTGTAGCTGATCCGGCCAACCTTGGCGTCAGCCTCGTAAGGGCCGACGATCTGGTAGCGCACCGGCTTGTCATCGTCGTCCAGCAGGGTCACCGTCGCACCAAAGATGATCTTGTCGCCCGACAAGGTGGTCGGATCGATGATCTGGGCGCGGCTGATCCGGTCCTCAAGGTCACCAATGGTGGCCTCAACCTGACCCTGGCGTTCCTTGGCGGCATGATACTCGGCGTTTTCCGACAGGTCGCCGTGCGCACGGGCTTCCTCGATCGCGTCCACGATCTTGGGTCGTTCCTCGCGCAGCGCCTTCAGCTCGGCGACCAGCCGTTCGTAGCCTTCCGCCAGCATCGGCAGCTTTTCAACGCTCGCCATGTCTTCACTTCCTTCCTTCCGCCGCCCCCCTTGGCGACTACCCCGCCCCCCAGTGCCAGGATGGCAACGGGCAGCGACGATCGCGATGGCAGGGGGGAAAGCGCGATTACTTATCCATAATAGGCCTGGAGCGAGCGCACTTCAAGCGGGGCGCCGCGCAGCGCGGCGATGGCTTCCACAGCCGCAACCGATGCCGCCGCCGTGGTGAAGTACGGCACCTTGCCCGACAGCGCGGAGGCGCGGATCGACTGCGAATCCTTCAGGCTCTGCCAGCCTTCGGTGGTGTTGAAGATCAGCGCGACATCGCCGTCGATGATCTTGTCGACGATATGCGGGCGACCTTCGGCCACCTTGTTCACGGGTTCCACCGGCACGCCCATTTCGGCGAGGAACTTGGCCGTCCCGCCGGTGGCGATCAGGCGGAAGCCCAGTTCCACAAGCTTCTTTGCCGCCGGCAGGATCACCGGCTTGTCGGTATCCTTGACCGAGACAAACACCACCCCGCCCTGCGGCAGCTTCATGCCCGCGCCCAGCTGGGACTTGGCAAAAGCGGTCGCGAAATCGCGGTCGATGCCCATCACTTCGCCGGTCGACTTCATTTCCGGCGACAGCACCGGATCGACGCCGGGGAAGCGGGCGAACGGGAACACGGCTTCCTTCACCGCCATGTAATCCAGTTCGCGCTTGAACGGCGGGAACGTGGAGAGCTTTTCGCCCGCCATTACCCGCGCGGCGATCTTGGCGACCGGCTGGCCGATGGCCTTGGCGACGAACGGCACCGTGCGGCTGGCACGCGGGTTCACCTCGATCAGGTAAACGTCGCCATCCTTCACCGCGAACTGGATGTTCATCAGCCCCTTGACGCCCAGCGCCAGCGCCAGCGCTTCGGCCTGACGTTCCATTTCGGCGATCACTTCGGCGGGCAGGCTGTAGGGCGGCAGAGTGCAGGCAGAGTCGCCAGAGTGGATGCCGGCCTCCTCGATGTGCTGCATCACGCCCGCGACGACGACCTGTTCACCGTCGCACAGCGCATCGACATCACACTCGATGGCATCGCGCAGGTACTGGTCGATCAGCACCGGCGAATCACCCGACACCTGCACTGCAGTCGCGATGTAGTCATCCAGCTGCGCCACGCTGTCGACGATCTCCATCGCGCGGCCGCCCAGCACATAGCTGGGACGGATCAGCACGGGGAAGCCGATGCGGTTCGCCACCGCCACGGCCTCGTCGCGGCTGCGGGCAATGCCATTGGCCGGCTGCTTGAGGTTCAATTTCTCGACCAGGGCGGAGAACCGCTCACGGTCTTCAGCCAGGTCGATCGCGTCGGGTGAGGTGCCGAGGATCGGAATGCCCGCATCTTCCAGCGCCTGCGCCAGCTTCAGCGGGGTCTGACCGCCGAACTGCACGATCACGCCGACCAGTTCGCCGTTCTGCTGTTCCACCCGCAGGATTTCCAGCACGTCCTCGGCCGTCAGCGGCTCGAAGTAGAGACGGTCCGAGGTGTCGTAATCGGTGCTAACCGTTTCCGGGTTGCAGTTGATCATGATCGTTTCGAACCCGGCGTCTTCCAGCGCGAAACACGCGTGGCAGCAGCAATAGTCGAACTCGATCCCCTGCCCGATCCGGTTCGGACCGCCACCCAGGATCACGATCTTGCGGCGGTCGGACGGGCGCGCCTCGTCCTCCGGAGCGCCGAACATGGGCGCTTCGTAGGTTGAATACATATAGGGCGTGACGGCTTCAAATTCCGCCGCGCAGCTATCGATCCGCTTGAACACCGGGTGGACGCCCAGCTTCTGGCGCAGCGCGCGCACTTCGTCCTCGCTGGTGGCGCCCGCCATCGCGCGGAGCGCATCGTGGAGCAGGCCCGAACGGCGCGCGTTGGTCTCACCCAGACCGCCCGCCACGTGGATGCCGCGCACGGCCAGCACTGCCAGCCGCTTGTCGGAAAAGCCCATCGCCTTCAGGCGGCGCAGCCCGGCCGCATCGGTCGGCAGGCCGTCTTCCATGATCTTCGCTTCTTCAGCGATGATCTCGGCGATGTGGCGCAGGAACCACTTGTCGTAATGCGTGATCGCGTGGACTTCATCGACAGTGAAGCCTTCGCGGAAGGCTTGGCCGACGATCAGCAGCCGGTCCGGCGTCTGGCGTGAAAGCGCCGCGGTGATTTCATCCCGGCCCGCGCCTTCCAGGTGCAGGACGCGGTTGAACCCGTCCAGCCCGGTCTCCAGCCCGCGCAGCGCCTTCTGCATCGATTCCTTGAAGTTGCGGCCAATCGCCATGACTTCGCCGACCGACTTCATCGCGGTCGAGAGCAGCGGCTCCGCACCCTTGAACTTTTCAAAGGCAAAGCGCGGAATCTTGGTAACGACATAGTCGATCGACGGTTCGAAACTGGCCGGGGTGGCCCCGGTGATTTCGTTGGTCAGCTCGTCCAGCGTGTAGCCCACGGCCAGCTTCGCCGCGACGCGCGCGATGGGGAAGCCGGTGGCCTTCGATGCCAGCGCCGACGAACGCGACACGCGCGGGTTCATTTCGATCACGATCAGGCGGCCGTCCGCCGGATTGACCGCGAACTGCACGTTCGACCCGCCGGTTTCGACGCCAATCTCACGCAGCACGGCAATGCTGGCCGAGCGCATGATCTGGTATTCCTTGTCGGTCAGCGTCAGCGCGGGCGCGACGGTGATGGAATCGCCCGTGTGGACGCCCATCGGATCGACGTTTTCGATGGAACAGATGATGATGGCGTTGTCGTTGCGATCACGCACGACTTCCATCTCATACTCTTTCCACCCCAGCAGCGATTCTTCGATCAGCACTTCGGTGGTGGGCGATGCGTCGAGGCCGGAACGGACAATCGCCTCGAACTCGGCCTTGTTATAGGCCACGCCGCCGCCGGTGCCGCCCAGCGTGAAGCTGGGGCGGATGATCGAGGGCAGCCCGGTGCGTTCCAGCACGGCAAAGGCTTCCTCCACCGTGTGGGCGACGCCCGACCGCGCCGATTCCAGCCCGATCTTGTCCATTGCCTCGCGGAACCGCTGGCGGTCTTCGGCCTTGTCGATGGCATCGGCATCCGCGCCGATCATCTTCACGCCATACTTTTCCAGCGTCCCGTCGTTAAACAGCGCCAGCGCGGTGTTCAGCGCGGTCTGCCCGCCCATCGTCGGCAGCACGGCGTCAGGCCGCTCCTTCTCGATGATCCGGGCGACGATTTCGGGCGTGATCGGCTCGACATAGGTCGCGTCGGCCATGTCCGGATCGGTCATGATCGTGGCGGGGTTGGAGTTGACGAGGACCACGCGGTAGCCCTCCTCCTTCAGGGCCTTGATCGCCTGGGTGCCGGAATAGTCGAACTCGCAAGCCTGCCCGATAACAATCGGACCGGCGCCAATGACGAGGATCGAGGAGATGTCAGTGCGTTTGGGCATTACGCGAGGCTCTCGATGAATTTCTGGAACAGGTAGAAGCTATCCATCGGGCCGGGACTGGCTTCGGGGTGATATTGCACGCTGAACGCCTTCTTGCCCTTCACCGCGATGCCGCAGTTGGAGCCGTCGAACAGGCTGACGTGGGTTTCGATCACGGTGTCGGGCAGCGCGGTGTTATCGACTGCGAAACCGTGGTTCATGCTGGTGATTTCGACCACGCCGTCATCCAGCCGCTTGACCGGATGGTTTGCGCCGCGATGCCCCTGGTGCATCTTGGTGGTCTTCGCGCCAGCGGCGAGCGCCAGCATCTGGTGGCCCAGGCAGATCCCGAAAATCGGAATGTCGCGTTGCAGCAGGCCCTGGATCACCGGCACGGCATAGGCGCCGGTCGCGGCGGGATCGCCGGGGCCATTGGAGAGGAACACGCCGTCCGGCTCCAGCGCCAGCACGCCGTCGAGCGGGGTCTGGGCGGGAACGACGGTCACGCGCGCACCGGCCTGCACCAGATTGCGGAAGATGTTGTCCTTCGCGCCGAAATCCATCGCCACGACGTGCGGGCGCGCGTCACGCGGACTGCGGGCATAGCCCTTGCCCAGCGTCCAGACACCGCCTTCCCAGCTTTCCACTTCGTGGCGGCTGACCACGCGGGCAAGGTCCATCCCCTCCAGCCCCGGCCAGGCGGCGGCGCGCTTGATCAGGGCGGGAATGTCGAACTTGCCGCTGGGCGAATGCGCGATCACGGCATTGGGCGCGCCCGACAGGCGGATGCGGCGGGTCAGCGCGCGGGTGTCGATGCCGGCCAGGCCGATCTTGCCCTTGGCCGCCAGCCACGCGCCGAATTCGCCCTGCGCGCGGAAATTGGACGATTGCGTCACGTCCTCGCGCACCACGCAGCCGACCGCGCCGTCGACGCGGGCTTCCAGGTCTTCGTCGTTCACGCCGACGTTGCCGATGTGCGGGAACGTGAACGTCACGATCTGCCCGGCATAGGACGGGTCGGTCATCACTTCCTGATAGCCGGTCATGGCGGTGTTGAAGCACACTTCGCCCACGGCCTCGCCCTCGGCCCCGAAACCGCGGCCCCAGGCCACGTGGCCGTCGGCAAGCACAAGGACTCCCGTCGCACCCTGTGGTTGAGGTGCGTGCAAAGTGGCGGCGTCGGCCATGGGGAGGCGCTCCGTTGGCAGGTGTTCTGGCGATGTTGCTAAGGCTCCGCGGCTAGACCTGTCGAGCCGCAGCGTCAACCTATGAAAACCGGAAAATTCCGGCTAGGGCGTCTCCTTTCCCCAGCACCGAAACCGTATTCACAGGAAACCCCGCAAAATGCTTCGCGATTCGATCAAGGCCGCGCAAATTTCGTCCATGAAATCCGGCGACAAGCCGCGCCTGGCCGCCGTCCGCCTGATCCTGGCCAAGCTGAAGGACAAGGACATCGAACTGCGCACCGCCAGCCAGCTGCCCGATGATGACGCCATTGTCGTCGATGTCCTGCAGAAAATGGCGAAGCAGCGCCGCGAATCGATCACGCTTTATGAACAGGGCGGCCGCCAGGAGCTGGCCGAGCAGGAAAAGGCCGAACTGGCCGTGATCGAGGAATTCCTGCCCCAGCAGATGGGCGAGGACGAGACGAAGGCCGCGATCGAGGCGATCAAGGCCGAGCTTGGCGCGACCTCGATCAAGGACATGGGCAAGGTCATCGCCGAGCTCAAGGCGCGCCACGGCACGCAACTGGACATGGGCAAGGCCAGCGGCCTGGTGAAGGCGGCGCTGGCCTGACGTGGCGCTGACCCCGCAATGGCTTGATGAACTGCGCGCCCGCGTCACGCTGTCCGGCGTGATCGGGCGGACGACGCGGCTCATCAAGGCGGGGCATGAGTGGAAGGCGTGCTGCCCGTTTCACAATGAGAAATCGCCGAGCTTCACCGTCAACGACGTCAAGGGGTTCTACCACTGCTTTGGCTGCGGCGCGCACGGCGATGTGATTCGCTGGATGACCGACCAGCGCGGGCTGTCGTTCATGGACGCGGTGAAGGAACTGGCGGCCGAAGCCGGCATGGAAGTACCCGCACCCGATCCGCGCGCCGCCCTGCAGGCGCAAGTTCGCGATTCGCTGCACGACGTGATGGCGGCGGCGCAGGCCTGGTTCGTGGAGCGCCTCGCCGCTCCAGAGGGTGAGCGCGCCCGCGCCTACCTCGCCACGCGCGGGTTCGATGCGCACACGTTGCAGCGCTTCGGCTTCGGCTTTGCCCCCGATGGGCGGCAGGCGCTGAAAGAGGCGCTGAAGAAATTTCCCGAAGCCAAGCTGATCGAGGCCGGGCTGCGAATCGCGGTGGATGAAAAGGAGCCGTACGACCGGTTCCGGGGCCGCCTGATGCTGCCGATCGAGGATGCGCGCGGGCGGGTGATCGCGTTTGGCGGGCGCATTCTGGATGCGAAAAAGACCGATGCGCCGAAGTATCTGAACTCCCCCGACACCCCGCTGTTCGACAAGGGGCGGACGCTTTACAACCTGCACCGGGCCGGACCGGCGAGCCGCCAGACCGGGCGGATCGTGGTGGTCGAAGGCTATATGGACGTGATCGCGCTGGCGGCGGCGGGGATCGCGGATGCGGTCGCACCGCTGGGCACCGCGCTGACCGAGCGGCAGATCGAGATGCTGTGGCGGCTGGTTGAAACGCCAGTACTCTGTTTCGATGGCGACGCCGCCGGGCAGCGCGCGGCAATGCGCGCCGTGACCCGCGCCCTGCCACTGCTGCGCCCCGCCCATTCGCTGCGAATCGTCCGCCTGCCGACCGGCATGGATCCCGACGATCTGATCAAGCGCGACGGCGCGCGCGCGATGGAAGCGCTGCTCGCCAGCCCGCAGACCCTGCTCGACCTCTTGTGGGAGCACGAGCGCGAGGCCGCCCCCCTCGAAACGCCGGAAGACAAGGCAGGCCTCAAGGCACGGCTGATGGCCCACGTGGAAACAATCCAGGACCCGGACATCAAGGCGCTCTATCGCCGCGACCTGATGGAAAAGTTTTCCGCCTTCGCCTTTCCCCGGCGCGAGGAGCGTGCATGGCAGCCTGCCGCGCGCGGTGGCGGCAATCCGCGCTTTGGCGGCAAGGCCCCGCCCCCCCGCTCCGATCCAGAGCAGACCGGGCGGTTGCGGCGCTCTGTTTCCGGCGGCGCGCGCGATGCACTGGCGGCGGCCGTTATTGCCGGACTGCTGCGTTTCCCGGATGAGATCCTGCGCAATGGCGATGCACTTGTGCAGGCCCAGCTGGCCGATCCGCGCTTTGATGCGTTGGTCGATGCGGCGGAAAACGGCGAACCGCTTGAAATGGCGGCGCTTGCCACCATATTGGCCGGGCGGGGTCTAGCAGCCCCGGCCCCCGAAGAATACGCCTCGCTGCGATTTGGCTTTCTGGCCGACGAGATTCCGCCCGAACAGGCCCGCGCCGAGCTGGCCCAGGCGATTGGTCTGCTGGTCGAACGCCCCGCGCTGGAAGCCGCGCTGGCGGCAGCCACGGCCCGGTTCGAGCAGGACCTTTCGGAAGGGGCATATGCCGAACAGCAGCGCTTGCTAAAGAGAAAGCTGGAATTCGATTCGCGTCTGCGGCAAATGGCCAGCGCGCGATCCGCCGCTCCGGGGGGAGCGGCGTAACACGGAACATGGCGGATTGATGGACGAAGAACTGAACGGCGGCGAAAAGGAAGGCGGCGACGCCCCCCTGATCGATCTCAACGAAGCCTCGATCAAGAAGCTGATCGCGCGCGCCAAGAAGCGCGGCGTGATCACTTATGACGAGCTGAACGAGGCGCTGCCGCAAGACCAGATGACCTCCGAGCAGATCGAGGACATCATGGCCGCGATCAGCGAGATGGGCGTCAACATCGTCGAGAGCGACGAGGACGCGGTCGATCCGGAAGAGCGGGAAGTCGATGAAATCGACGAGCCGGATCCGGTTGGCGAACGCCCCGACCTGATCAAGAAGAAGGAAACGGTCGAGCGGACCGATGACCCGGTGCGCATGTACCTGCGCGAAATGGGCGCGGTGGAACTGCTCAGCCGCGAAGGCGAAATCGCCATCGCCAAGCGGATCGAAGCCGGCCGCGACACGATGATTCTGGGCCTGTGCGAAAGCCCGATCACGTTCCACGCGATCATCCAGTGGTCCGAGGCCCTGAACGCGGGCGAAATGCAGCTGCGCGAAATCCTCGACCTCGATGCGATGCTGTCGAAGGAACCGGCGCCCGAGAACCTGACCGAAGACGGTGAGGAAGAAGGCGACGGCGAAATCAGCGAAGCCACCGCCGGCCCCTCCTTCAAGGAAGAAGAAGACGTCGAGGAGGAATCCGCCGACGAAGAGGACGAGGACGGCATCGAACGCCGCGCCCGCCGTCCGGCCGAGGAAGAAGAGGAAGACAACACTCTCTCGCTCGCGCAGATGGAAGCGCAGCTGAAGCCGGAAGCGCTGGAAAAGTTCGCGCTGATCACGGAGCTGTTCCGCAAGTTCGAAAAGCTTCAGGCCAATCGCCTCGAATCCATGAGCCTGGGGCTGGACTTCCCGGCTGCGAAGGAAAAGCAGTACCAGGAACTGCGCGAGGAACTCACCGCACAGGTCGAAAGCGTGCAGTTCCACGCCAGCAAGATCGAGTACCTGGTCGACAACCTCTACGCCTTCAACCGCCGCCTGACCGCGCTGGGCGGGCAGATGCTGCGCCTGGCAGAGCGTCACAAGGTCAGCCGCAAGGACTTCCTCGACACGTACGTCGGCAACGAGCTGGATGACACCTGGCTGGCCACGATGTCGAAGCGCGACAAAAAGTGGGCCGCCTTTGCCGAGAACGAAGCCGATGCGGTTGAACGTATCCGTTCCGAAGTGGCGGACATCGCGTCGGCCACCGGCATGGCGCTCACCGAATTCCGCCGCATCGTCAACATGGTCCAGAAGGGTGAACGCGAAGCGCGCATCGCCAAGAAGGAAATGGTCGAGGCGAACCTGCGACTGGTGATCTCCATCGCCAAGAAATACACCAATCGCGGCTTGCAGTTCCTCGACCTGATCCAGGAAGGCAACATCGGGCTGATGAAGGCGGTCGACAAGTTCGAATACCGCCGCGGCTACAAGTTCAGCACCTATGCGACGTGGTGGATTCGTCAGGCAATCACCCGCTCGATTGCCGACCAGGCCCGCACGATCCGCATCCCGGTCCACATGATCGAGACGATCAACAAGCTGGTCCGCACCAGCCGCCAGTTCCTGCACGAGCAGGGCCGCGAACCGACGCCGGAAGAAATGGCCGAGCGTCTGTCGATGCCGCTCGAAAAGGTCCGCAAGGTGATGAAGATCGCCAAGGAGCCGATCTCCCTCGAAACGCCGATTGGCGACGAGGAAGATTCGCACCTCGGCGATTTCATCGAGGACAAGAATGCGATCATCCCGGTGGATGCCGCGATTCAGGCGAACCTCAAGGAAACGGTCACCCGCGTGCTGGCCAGCCTCACCCCGCGTGAGGAACGTGTGCTGCGCATGCGTTTCGGCATTGGCATGAACACCGATCACACGCTGGAAGAAGTCGGCCAGCAGTTCTCGGTGACGCGCGAACGTATCCGTCAGATCGAAGCAAAGGCGCTGCGCAAGCTCAAGCACCCGAGCCGGTCGCGCAAGATGCGCAGTTTCCTCGACCAGTAACGCGAAAGGCCCCGGTAAATCCGGGGCCTTTCTGCATCAGCGCTTGGTGTCGGCATAAACTGCGACCGTTTCCGCTACCGGATCCAGCCGCACCCACAGTGCCACCGCCATGGCCAGGATCAGCAGACCGGCCGCACTAATGCGTGCCGTCCGGCTCGTCACCCCATGCCAGACGGGCAGCAATCCCAGCGCGCCCAGCGCCAGCGGCAGGGCCGCCGCCATCGGCATGGTCGGCCCCACGCCCTGCATCACCTGATGCCCCAGCGCGAGCATGTACCCCACGACCGAGGCGGCAACGGCCCCCGCGAAGGCCCGAGCCGCCGTGCCGCCTGACCGCTGCAACGACAACAGGGCCAAGGCCGCCAGCATGACCGGGATCACAATGAAGTAGGCCGCTGTCGGAGCAATCGCTTGCGCCGCTGCCGCTATCAGCAACAATGGCAACGCCGCGCCGACCTTTCCGGCCGGAGACAGCGCCCCGCCCAGCAGGACCAGTGCCGCTGCCATCCCGCCCAGCGCGGCCATCGCCTCGAGCCGGGGAATCGCGGCCAGCCGGTCATAGTAATTGGTCGGACCGTCCGCGCCGGACAGCAGGTTGAGCAGGTAATAGAGGGCAGCAGCCACCAGCAGCAGGCCCGCCATCCGCCCGGCACCGCTACCCAGCGCGCGCAGATCCGGCTGCTCCCGCACGGTCAGCCCCAGCGCACCCGCCGCCACGATCAGCATGATCCATCCCGCCCAGACCGGATAGGTCAGCATGATCCGCCCGAACAGGTCGAAAAACACCGCATCGGGCGCGGGCGCGGGCATCGCGGGGGAATTGAGCAACGCGCGCGACAGCTCCAGCACTTGCGCGCCCATGTCCTGCACCGCGCCCTGATCCAGCCGCGCCGGGGTGGCCAGCGGCGAGTGATACAGGCCCGACCGGCCGATAAAGGCGAAATTGTAGGCCGTATAAGATCCGGCCAGCACCGGGGTCAGATCGGTATCGTTGGGCAGGACACTGTAGATATAAGCAGCGAGCGAGCTGCCACCGGGCCGCCGTGCGACATCCGCGAACAAGGCCACCGCATTGCCATTGTCGCTCGATGTCTGGAACAGGGTTGTGCGACCGCCGCCCCCGCGTGCCTCCATATTGATCACGGCACCAACGCGGGTGCGCAACGGATGTTCGGCGAAGAACTGCTTTGCCCCTTCCAGACCCAGTTCTTCCGCATCGGTGACCAGCACCACCAGATCGCGCTCTGCCCCGCCCCCGGCCTTGATCGCGCGGGCGACTTCCAGGCTGACGGCAATTCCGGCCGTATCGTCAGCCGCGCCGGGCGAGCCCCAGACCGTATCGTGGTGCGACATCAACAGGACGGCGGGCAGGGAGCGGTTTCGTCCCGGCAGCACACCGATCACGTTGGTCAGGGTCGGCGGCGGATCGCTGCGTCCGGTCCATCGGTCGCGCTTGGCCGTGCCGCGCTCTCCCACCGTGCCGGAACTGGTCGATACTTCCATTCCCAGCGCCTGCATCCGTGCCGCGATGTATTCACGCATCCTGGCATTTTCGGGCGTGCCGGTGATGTGGGGTTCGCGCGCGATGGCCACCACGTCCGGCATCGCCCGGGCCACGGCGAATTCGCTCGGCGGGGTTTGCGGCCCCTGGGGCATCGGCGGGGTGGTAGCCATGATCGCCAGCACCACGGCGGCCAGCAGCGCCACCAGCGTTCCCAGGCCCTTGCTCATCCATTCCCCCGCATTTCGTCAGCACTGCAAACCGTGTGTTGCCGAAAAGCTGCGCTGCGTCTGCCGGAAAGTCAAACCCGCGACACTGGACCAAAGGACGGTGCCCTCGGCGCTGGCAAATCGGGCGATCCGCGACTAAGGGGGGCGCACGCGATTCTACCCTCCCCCGGAAGGACGGCGCCTGCCCATGCGCATTGCCATTGCCTCTGACCACGCCGCAATCGACCTCAAGGCCGAATTGCGCGAGTACCTGATTGGCCTGGGTCATCAGGTGGCCGATCTTGGCCCCGATACTGCCGACCGGGTCGATTACCCGGACTATGGCTACAAGCTGGCCGCCATCGTGGCTGACGGCACCGCAGAGCGCGGCGTGGCGCTGTGCGGTTCGGGCATCGGCATTTCCATCGCGGTCAACCGCAACCCGGCGCTGCGCTGCGCGCTGGTGTCGGAACCGCTGTCGGCCGCGCTGGCCCGTGAACACAACGATGCCAACGCCATTGCCATGGGGGCCCGACTGACCGGCGTCGACATGGCCAAGGCCTGTATCGACGCCTTCCTGAACACCGATTTTGCCGGTGGCCGCCATGGCCCCCGGGTCGACAAGCTATCCAACCCTGACCTTGAAGGAGCAACCGCATGACCGTGATCGCCGACGCCCAGCCGGAAATCCGGTCGAAAGGCTTCTTCACCGCGCATCTGGCCGAAACCGACCCCGAAGTGCACGCCGCCATTCGCGGTGAACTGGGCCGCCAGCAGCACAAGATCGAACTGATCGCGTCCGAGAACATCACCAGCCTGGCCGTGCTGGAGGCGACCGGCTCGGTCTTCACCAACAAGTATGCCGAAGGCTATCCGGGCAAGCGCTATTACGGCGGCTGCGAATATGCCGACGTCGTCGAAAACCTGGCGATCGAGCGGGCGAAGCAGCTGTTCGGCTGCCAGTTCGCCAACGTCCAGCCCAATTCGGGCAGCCAGATGAACCAGGCGGTGTTCCTGGCACTGCTCAATCCCGGCGATACCTTCATGGGGCTGGACCTCAACTCCGGCGGCCACCTGACTCACGGCAGCCCCGTGAACATGAGCGGCAAGTGGTTCAACCCGGTCGCCTATGGCGTGCGCAAGGACGACGAACAGCTGGACATGGAAGCGGTCGAACGGCTGGCGCATGAGCACAAGCCCAAGCTGATCATCGCCGGCGGCACGGCCTATTCGCGGGTGTGGGACTTCCAGAAGTTCCGCGAGATCGCCGATGCGGTCGGCGCCTACCTGCTGGTCGACATGTCGCACTTCTCCGGCCTGGTCGCGGGCGGCGCGCACCCCTCGCCCTTCCCGCATGCCCATGTCGTCACCAGCACCACGCACAAGAGCCTGCGCGGCCCGCGCAGCGGCATCATCCTGACCAACGACGAAGCGCTGGCCAAGAAGTTCAACACTGCCGTGTTCCCCGGCCTGCAGGGCGGGCCGCTGGTTCACGTGATCGCGGCGAAGGCCGTGGCCTTCAAGGAAGCGCTCCAGCCAGAATTCAAGGCCTATGCCGCCCAGATCGTCGCCAACGCCCGCGCGCTGGCGAGCAGCCTGGCCGACAATGGCCTGCGGATCGTGTCCGGCGGGACCGACAACCACCTGATGCTGGTTGACCTGACCGCCAAGGACGTGACCGGCAAGGCCGCCGAAAAGGGGCTCGACCGGGCCTACCTCACCTGCAACAAGAACGGCATCCCGTATGACACGCGCTCGCCGTTCGTCACTTCGGGTATCCGCCTTGGCACTCCGGCCGGCACCACGCGCGGCTTCCGCGAGGAAGAGTTCCGCACGATTGGCGCGCTGATCGCGGAAGTGGTAGACGGGCTGTCGCGCAACGGCGAGGAAGGCGATGGCCAGGTTGAGGCCCGCGTCCGCGCCCGTGTCGAGGAACTGTGCAGCCGATTCCCGATCTATCCGGAGCTTTGACGCCATGAACGATCCCAAGCGCGGTGATAACCTGATCGACAACGCCCGCGAGGAGATCGTCGGCATGGCCAAGGAAGGGCTCGCCCACCCGTCGACCAAGCCGGTGCTGACCGGCGCGGCCATTGGCGCGGTGGCCGGGGCCGTGCTCCCGGTGGTAAGCTGGCCGCTGGGCCTGCTCGCCGGGGCCGGGTTCGCGCTTTACAAGCGGTTGCGCCCCTGAATGCGCTGTCCGTTCTGTGCGCATGACAACAGTCAGGTGAAGGATTCGCGCCCCACCGAGGACAACACCGCGATCCGCCGTCGCCGCCAGTGCGAAGGCTGCGGCGCGCGCTTCACCACGTTCGAGCGGGTGCAGCTGCGCGAAGTCATCGTCGTCAAAAGCGGCGATAAGCGCGAACCGTTCGACCGGGGGAAGATCGAACAGTCCGTCTCGCTTGCCTGCCGCAAGCGCGGGGTGCCGCAGGAACGGATCGACCAGCTGGTCTCCGGCGTGCAGCGCCAGATCGAAACGCTGGGCGAGAGCGAAGTCCAGGCCCGCGACATCGGCGAAATGGTGATGGACGGCCTGCGCCAGCTGGACGCGGTCGCCTATATCCGCTTCGCCAGCGTCTATCGCGACTTCACCGAAGCGCGCGACTTCGAGGAATTCGCCAGCACGATTCAGGACGTCGGTGGCCAGAACGTCGGTGGGCTTGATGCCGACAAGTCCTGAGCGCAAGCCGGTCATCGTCCTCGTCCGGCCGCAACTGGGCGAGAATATCGGCAAGGCGGCCCGCGCGATGCTGAACTTCGGGCTGACCGAGCTGCGGCTGGTCACTCCGCGCGATGGCTGGCCCAACCCCAGCGCCGGTCCGGCGGCGGCCGGCGCAGACGAAGTGCTGGAACACGCCGCCGTGTTCGAAACGCTGGCCGATGCCGTGGCCGATTGCGCCCATGTCTATGCAACGACCGTGCGCAAGCGCGGGGTGACCAAGCCGGTCGTCACGCCGGAGCAAGCCGCCCGCGCAATCCATGCCGACGCGGGCCGCTCCGCACTGGTGTTCGGCCCGGAACGCTCCGGCCTGGAAACCGAGGACGTCGCGCTCGCCCGCGCGATCCTGACGGTGCCGATCAACCCGGACTTCGCCAGCCTCAACCTCGCGCAGGCGGTGATCCTGTGCGCCTATGAATGGTCAAAACAGGCCAATCTGGTCCAGCCCACGGCCGAGGACCTGCTGCCCCCCGCCCCGCAGGAGGAGCTGGAGGGGATGCTGGGCCAGCTGGAGGCCATGCTGGACGCCCGCAACTATTTCTTCCCCCCGGCCCGCGCCGAGGCCACGCGGCTGACCGTGCGCAACATGCTGACCAAGCCGGGCTGGAACCACCTGGAAGTGCGGACCATGCGCGGAATCCTCTCCACGCTGGAGAAACGCGCGCCGAAAGCTTGACTTGCGGGCGATTCCCGGCCAAGGGCGCGCCTTCGCAATTGACCTCGCACTCCGGTGAAGCGGTGGTCGCATTCCGCACAAGTGGCGGAATGGTGCGGTTCCGGACCAGTAGGGCCAGCGGTTGTCGCCAGCCCCCAGCAAATTGAAGGAACGATGCGTCATGTCGAAGCGCAAGTCGTCTAAGTACAAAATTGACCGCCGCATGGGCGAAAACATCTGGGGTCGTCCCAAGAGCTCGGTCAACCGCCGCAGCTATGGCCCCGGTCAGCACGGCCAGCGCCGCAAGAGCAAGGTGTCGGACTTCGGCATCCAGCTGCGCGCCAAGCAGAAGCTGAAGGGCTATTACGGCGACGTCACCGAAAAGCAGTTCAAGCGCACCTATCAGGAAGCGTCGAGCATGAAGGGTGACACCGGTCAGAACCTGATCGGCCTGCTCGAACAGCGCCTGGACATGGTGGTGTACCGCGCCAAGTTCGCGCCGACCATCTTCTCGGCCCGCCAGATCGTTTCGCACGGCCACATCTATGTGAACGGCGTGAAGTGCAACATCGCCAGCCGCCGCGTGCGTCCGGGCGACGTCGTGTCGCTGGGCAAGAAGGCCAAGGAAATGGCCCTGATCGCCGAAGCACAGGGCCTGCCGGAACGCGAAGTGCCCGATTATGTCGCGCAGGACGGCACCGACAAGGTCACCTTCGTTCGCGTTCCCACGCTGGACGAAGTGCCCTATCCGGTGAAGATGGAACCGAACCTGGTCGTCGAATTCTATTCGCGCTAAGTTTCGGGTTTTCATACCGAAATTGCAAAGGGCGGTCCTTCGGGGCCGCCCTTTTCGTTTGGGCCCGGCGGACGTTAGTTGATGAAGTGCAACCGCGAGGGTCTTTGCCGAAAAGTTTTGGCGGGCGCGCGAAAGCAGATCAGGCCGCATCCGGGGAATGCGGCCTGAAGGGAAACGGGGTTCACGCGGTCAAGGAGCGAAGCCCAGCATGACAGCCGCGCGCCGTGTAGGAAAGTTCAGTTCGCCGGCAGGCCCAGAGACTTGCGCAGGAAGGCATCGCTTTCGCTGAGCAGACGGGTGCGCGCGGCGGCATCGGTGAGGCTGTGGGCGAGCCCCGGAAACTCCACCAGTTCCACCGGCTTGCCCGCGCCGCGCAGGCGCTCGGCCATGAACCGCGCCTGCCCGATATCGACATTCAGGTCGCGGTCGCCGTGGAACATCAGCACCGGGGCCTTGAAGCTGCCGGGGTTCTGCGCGGGCGAACCTTCCTTGATGTGCGGCCCCTGCCCGATGAATTTCTGGATCAACGTCTGGTTATATGCGCCAGCCGCACCGGCGCGCAGCCGCTCCAGATCGGTCACCGGGGCGACGGCGACGACCGCCTTGTAGAGCGACGGGTCCAGCACCTGGCTTTGCAGCGCCGCATAGCCGCCATAGGACCAGCCGACGATCGCCAGCTTGTCCGGCGCGGCGATGCCGTGCGCCACCAGCCAGCGCCCGGCGTCGTTCACATCGCCAATCGCATCGCGCCACGACTGGAACCCGTTCTTGCGATACCATGCCGAGCCATAGCCGGTGGAGCCCCGGAAATTGGGTTGCAGCACCGCATAACCGCGCTGGGCATAGAACTGGACCAGCCAGTCAAAGCCCCATTCGTCGCGCGATCCCGGTCCGCCGTGGGGCATGACGATGGCGGGCAGCCCCTTGCCGCTGCTGCCCGGCGGCAGCGTCAGGTAGCCGGGCACCTGCGTACCGTCGGCAGCCGGATAGGTCACCGGCTTCATCGGCGCGAGCGTGATCCCGGCCAGTTCCGGGCGCACCGGCAGCACTTCACCCAGCTGGCGGGTGGTCTTGTCGAACAGGTAATAGCGCCCCGGATCGACATCGCTGGCGGCGACCATCAACAGCTTGGTTTCCCCGCTGCTGGCATCGACGAACCCGATGCTGGGCTTGCCCGGCAAGGACCGGCTGAGCGCCCCCGCCAGCTTCTTCAGCTCCGGATCGAAGTAATCGACCACCCGCATTTCGGTGGCATAACTGGCCCCGACCACGCGGTTGTCGCGCCCGATCCGCACCAGTCCGTCCACGTCGACGTCGTCACGGCTAAGCAGCAGTTGCCGCGTTTCCGTGCCGTCCAACGCAATGCTGAACAGCGCCGCCCGGCCTTCGTGATCGTCAAAGCCATAGACCACGTTCTTCGCCGGATCGACCGCATAAGGGTTGAAGCCCCCCACCCCGCCGGTGTCAGCCAGCTTGAGCTTCGACAGCGGCAGCCACTCCCGCGCGCCCTGCTTGCGATAGAAATAGCTCATTTCCTCGCGGATGTAGCCGTCCGGGTTGGAGGCAATCGTCCCCAATATCCGCACCGTGCCATGTCCGTCCGTGATGTACTCGCGCGCATCGCCGCGCGCCGGCTCGACGTTGCGGCGCTTGAGCGTGACGGTATCGACTTCCTCCACCCCCAGCCCCTGGCGCTGCTCCGCCTTCAGCGATCCGGCGCGGTCTTCCTGGATGAAGTAGCGCGACATCAGCACCGCGCCGGGCTTGCTCGCCACGTCCCAGTCCAGCACGTTCCCGCCGCTGCCATCCAGCCCCAGCTGGCGGCTGTTGACCGCTGTCAGCAGCTTGGCATCGCTGCCATCGGCATTCAGCGCATAGGCCCGCGCAACCTTGATCCAGCGCCCGGCCAGGTTGAAATCGACGCTGACCTTGCACACCAGCCGCGCCGCCGTGGGCCAGCCGCACCAATAGATCTGCTCATCCTTGCTGGCCGAGGCAATGATCCGCACCGGCGCCGCGCCCGTCGTCAGGTCCGCGACATAGACCGCCGTGCCGACCGTGGGATGCGGGGTGACATAGGCGATCTTCGTACCATCGGGCGACAGGCTGATCGAGCGAATCGCCTCCAGCGCCCCAAACCGCTGCGCCAGCGCGAGCCCATCCTGCGCGGCCGCCGGAACCGCCGAAACGCCGGCCATCAGCACCGCCACCACACCCAATACCCTGCGCTTCATTCCATGCCCCTGCCCGTAATCGTGCGAAGATCATGCAGCCGGGGTGAGCAAGTGCAAGTCAAAGCTGGATTATTTTGGAGAACAACCGGCTGGGTCGCGCGGCATTTTTCGGTCGGGCGGGTATTCCGCACGGAACGAAATTTGCCCCAGCACTGCGCGAACCGCAAAGCCAAGCCCCGGATCAAGTCCGGGGCGACGGGGAGGAGGGGCGAAAGGCTTTTCCATTCCGCTATCCCAACAGACAGCCATTCCAGCCATCCCACCTGACATCAGCGCCTACCAAAAGCGCCCACCCTTCCCGGGCAAAATCTGCCCAAACCACCTAACCCTTGAGATACCCCCGCCGGAACTCCGCCGAAAACGCGGCGAACGTGCCCGCAGCAATCGCATCGCGCATCGCCTGCATCAGCTGCTGATAGAACGTCAGGTTGTGTTCGGTCAGCAGCATCGCGCCCAGGATCTCGCCGCTCTTGTGCAGGTGGTGGATATAGGCGCGGCTGTATTTGGTGCAGCAATCGCCGGGGCAGCGCTCGTCCAGCGGGCTCATATTCTCGGCATGGCGGGCGTTGCGCAAGTTGACCGGGCCGTTCCACGTAAAGCCCTGCCCATTGCGGCCAGAGCGGCTGGGCAGCACGCAATCGAACATGTCGACCCCGCGCTCCACCGCGCCGACCAGATCGTCGGGCTTGCCCACCCCCATCAGGTAGCGCGGGCGGTCTTCGGGCAGCTGGCCCGGCGCGAAGTCGAGCGTGGCGAACATCGCCTCCTGCCCCTCGCCCACAGCCAGCCCACCGATGGCATAGCCATCGAACCCGATCTCGCGCAGGGCGGCGGCGCTTTCGCCGCGCAGCGTCTGGTCGAGCGCGCCCTGCTGGATGCCGAACAGGGCGGAGCGTTCGGCGTGTTCCTCGCCGCTGTCGAAACCGTCGCGGCTGCGCTGCGCCCAGCGCATCGACATCCGCATAGAGGCGGCGATCACGTCATAGGGCGCGTCGGCGCGCGGGCATTCGTCGAACGCCATCACGATATCGCTGCCCAGCAGCCGCTGGATTTCCATCGAGCGTTCGGGGGTGAGCAAATGCTTCGAGCCATCGAGGTGGCTTTTGAAGGTCACGCCATCCTCGGTGATCTTGCGCAGGTCCGACAGGCTCATCACCTGATAGCCGCCGCTGTCGGTCAGGATCGGGCGGTCCCAATTCATGAACTTGTGGAGCCCGCCCAGCCGCGCCACCCGCTCTGCGCCGGGGCGCAGCATCAGGTGATAGGTGTTGCCCAGCAGGATATCGGCCCCCGTCGCGCGGACGGTTTCGGGCTTCATCGCCTTGACGGTCGCCGCCGTGCCGACCGGCATGAACGCAGGCGTGCGGATTTCGCCCCGGCGCATGGCAATCGTGCCGGTGCGGGCCTTGCCATCGGTGGCGTGGATGGTGAACTGGAAGCGGGGGGCAGTCATGGCCCGTGCGGTTAGCCGTCTTGCGCGGAAAGAACCAGCCCGCACAGCTTTTCGCGCAGTTCATCCCACAGCGCGAGTTCGGCCGTATCGTCCGGCGGGGTGGCGCGGCGCAGGACGGTGATGGTGGCATCCAGCAGCCCCGCATACCACGCGGCCGGCACATGCAGCGTTTCGGCATGGTGCGGGACCGAGGTGTAGGCGATGATCTCCACCTCCGCGCGGCGTTCGAACCAGGTCATCACGAAATAGAGCGCGTTATCGACCATTTCCGCTTCCAGCCGGTGCGGATTGCCGTGCGGCGAATGCAGATCGAACGCGGCGCGGGCAGCGGGGTGGTGCGCATAGAATTCGGCCATGACGAGTGGCACCACATCGCCCAGCCGTTCGGCCGCGCGTTCCAGCGCTGCATCGACTGCCGCCTGTCGTTCGCGCGACATGGCCCCTCCTCGCATCCGTTTTCCCGGTGACGGGCTAGCACGGCGCGGAGGGGCCTGTCTTGCGCGCGATCAAACCGCGCCCATCAACCAGCGTCGGGCAGCCAGTTGCCGTGGAAGCCCGGCGGGATGCGGTGCGGGATATGGATGCTGGCGACCGGGGGCGCGGCCATGTCGGACGCATCGAGGATAACGAGGTCCGTCGTCTCGTTCGCGGCGTCGATCACATAGCCCATGACCCAGCCGTCACCTTCCGGGGCATCGGCGCTGCGGGGCACGAACACGAATTCACCGGGCACGCGGTTCGGCCCGAAGTCATGCGCCTGCCGCTCTCCGGTGTGCAGGTCATAGCGATAGATCGGCGTCGTCCCCAGGAACGCCTGTTCGGCGTGTTCCGGCAGGCCCAGCGACCAGGCGTAGCGGTAGGGCTGGCCGAAGAAGCGTTCATCCGGGCGGTGGAATTCCTGCGGCGCGGCATCGACCGTGGTGCGCGTCACGCGGCGCGCGGCGGGGTCGATTTCCCAGCGCTCCATCCCCAGCGACTTGCCGTTCGGCCCGTCCGGCCCGCCCGCGAACATCGTCTGATAGGCCGACAGATCGACAATCACCTTGCCGTCCGCCGTGTCATAACTGTTGGCGACGTGGAAGACATAGCACGGATCGACATCGCACCAGATCACGTCCTCCGCCGTGCCAGCGCGCGGCAGCAGGCCGACGCGGGCCTGGTGGTCCGGGTTCCAGTGATAGGGGAACTGCTCGCCCGCGATCAGCGCCTTCATCGAGAACGTCACCGGCAGGTCGAACACCAGCACATACTTCTGCGTGATGCTGCATTCATGGATCGACGGCCCATGCTCGACCGGGATCGGCTCCTGCCGCACGACCTTGCCCTCGGGCGAGACGACCACGTGCCACACGGTGTCCTGCGTCATGCCGTCATAGCAGATCGCGTGGAGTTCGCCGGTCAGCGGGTCTTCATGCGGATGCGCGCTGAACGAGGTTTGCAGCGTGCCGCCGAAATCGGTGTAGGCAACCGTTTCCAGCTCGTCATTAAGCCGCGCCGGGAACGACCCGGCCTCGACAATGGCGAGCGTCTGCCCGCGATGCTGGATGACGTTGGTATTGACCAGATCGCGCCGCCCGCGCCGGGGTCCAGGCGCGGCAGCCGGGCCGCCCTTGGCCTCCAGCATCTGCGAGCGGATGTAGCGGTTGCGATACCACAGCGCCTTGCCGCCCTCGATCCGCACCCCGTGGACCATGCCATCGCCGATGAACCAGTGATGCCCGCGCGGATCCGGTTTGAACGGGTTCGGCCCGATGCGGACATAGCGGCCCGACAGCTCCGGCGGGATCGTGCCGGTCACGGCCAGATCGGTCAGCGTGCGTTCCTCGGTCATCGGCGCGTGAATGCCGGTCAGGAACGGATGGGCGCGGGTTTCGTCCATGCGGGCGCGGTTGAAATTGGCGACCTTCTCGATCCCCTTGGTCACGACGGCGCGGATGACGGTTTCGACGTTGCTTGCCACGGCGCGTATCTCCCTTTAATGTTTATGCTGTAAACATAACCCAAATGGTAACAGTGTCAACATCAGCCGAAATGGTCCGCACTTATCACCACGGCGACTTGCGCAGCGCGCTGGTCGAGGCCGGCTTGCGCGCGCTGGAAACCACGGAAATCGGCGACATTTCGCTGCGCCAGATCGCCCGCGACGTGGGCGTTTCCGCCACTGCGGTCTATCGCCACTTCCCCGACAAGCGCGCGCTGCTGGTGGCGCTGGCGGGCGCGGGGATCGAGAAACTGGGCGAGGCACAGCGCGCCGCGGCCGAATCGGCGGGCGGCGGTCCGGGCGCATTCGGCGCGACGGGGCGGGCCTATGTCCGCTTCGCCCTTGCCCACCCGGCCCTGTTCCGACTGATTTTCACGCACCTGCCCCCGCCCGGCGACACGGTGTTCGGCGAATCCCTTGCCGCGCGCCTGCTGCAGGAAAAGGCCGCCGCCGCGACCGGCGGCGATCCGGCTGAAACCCGCCGCCTGATGGTCCAGGCCTGGGCCGTGGTGCATGGACTCGCCATGCTGATGCTGGACGGCCAGTTGCCCCCTGACGACGCGCTGATCGACCAGGTGATCGATCCGGCGACATTATTTGGCAGACGGCGTTGACCGCCCTGCCCGCCCAGCATGCCGCCGCGCGGAGCGAGCCGTTCGCGTTTCATTGCGCGGCGTGTTCGCGGTGTTGTCATCACAAGGTGATCCAAACCAACCCCTATGAAATCGCGCGGCTGGCGGCATTCAAGGGCGTTTCGGCGGCGGAGTTCCGCGAGCACTGGACCGAAGGCGGCGCGGGAACCACGCTGGCGAGGACTGAGGCGGATGTCTGCGTGTTCCTGGGGGATCAGGGCTGCACCGTGCACCCGGCGCGGCCGCTGGTCTGCCGGCTCTATCCGCTGGGGCGGCGGCGGGCGGGCGACGGGACCGAGCACTGGCTGCGGCTCGATCCGCATCCCCTCTCCGCCGGCACATTCGGCACGGACGGCACGATTGCGGACTACGTGGAGGCGCAGGGCGCGCAGCCGTTCATTGCGGCGGCGGATGCCTATGCCGAATGGGTCAACGTGGCTCGCGACGCGATGGCGCCGCTGCCCGGTGGCACTGCCGGGGGCGCGGCGGTGTTCGACCTGCTCGACCTCGACGCAGCGGTTGCCGCGCACTGCGCCGCGACCGGCGCAGAGGAGCCAGCCGATCCGGCGAAGCGTTTGGACATCCATCTGGCCTTGCTGTATGCACAGCTGGACAAGCTTTCGTCACAGGCGTGACGGGACAGGAGCGACTGGCATGGCCAAGACCGACAGCAAGCGCAGTGCATCCGGCGCCACCATCGCCTCGGCGATCACCCTGCTCAGCGCTTCGCTGGGGATGAGCGCCGAAGCCGCTCCGCCCACGCCCGGCCCGACGATCCACGCCAAGGACCCCGCCGCCAGCCACCAGCACAAGCTGGAGACCGCCCAAGGCAACGTCGAAAGCATGCAGCACAAGCATGACAGCTTGCAGCACAAGACCGAGAGCATGCAGCACAAGCACGACAGCTTGCAGCACAAGGTGGAAAGCCGGCAGCACAAGCTCGATTCCGTGCAGGGCAAGTTCAAGAGCGACCAGCACAAGCTGGACAGCCAGCAGATCAAGCTGAAGACGGTGCAGCCGGGGCAATAAGGCCCCCGCGCCCTACCCTTCCGGCAGCAACAGGCTGGAATCGCCGTAGCTGTAAAACCGATAGCCCGTCGCAATCGCATGGGCATAGACTTGCTGCATCCGCTCCAGCCCCATCAGCGCGCTGACCAGCATGAACAGCGTCGATTTGGGCAGGTGGAAGTTGGTCATCAGGGCATCGATGCCCTTGAAGCGGTAGCCTGGGGTAATGAAGATCGCGGTGTCGCCCTCGAACGGGCGGATCACCTTGTCGTCCCCTGCCGCGCTTTCGAGCAGGCGCAGTGACGTGGTGCCAACCGCGATCACGCGCCCGCCGCGCGCGCGCACGGCGTTGAGGCGGTCGGCGGTGGCGGCGTCGATCCGGCCCCATTCGGCGTGCATCTGGTGATCGGTGGTATCGTCGGCCTTGACCGGCAGGAACGTGCCCGCGCCGACGTGCAGAGTCAGCGTTTCGTGGCCGATCCCGGCTTCGGCCAGCGCTGCCATCAGTTCCGGCGTGAAGTGCAGCGCCGCCGTGGGCGCGGCAACCGCGCCGTCGCGGGCGGCGAACATCGTCTGGTAATCCTGCTTGTCGGCCTCGTCCAAATCGCGCTTGCCCGCGATATAGGGCGGCAGCGGCACCCGTCCAGCACGTTCCAGCAGCACTTCGACCGGCTCGTCCCCGCCAAACGCCAGCGTCCAGCTGCCGTCCGCATGGCGGGTTTCGGCCAGCGCGGTGACATCGGCGGGAAACTGGATTTCATCGCCCGCGCGCAGTCGCTTGCCATTGCGGATGAAGGCCTGCCAGCGGCGCAGGTCGATCCGCTTGTGCAGGGTCGCGCCGATCCTTGCCTCGCCCCGGCGGCCTTCCAACTGGGCGGGAATGACGCGCGTGTCGTTGAACACCAGCACATCGCCCGCGCGCAGCAAGCCGGGCAGATCGCGGACGTGATGATCGACCAGCGGCCCGGTGCTGCCCGGTACCAGCAGCATTCGCGCCGCATCGCGCGGCCGCGCGGGGCGCAGGGCGATGTTTTCCGGCGGAAGGTCGAAATCGAACAGGTCAACGCGCATGGGCACTGCCCTTAGGGGAACTTCGTCCCACCGTCATCCCGGGTCAGGTCCGGCGTGACGGGAACTGGCTTGCGAAATTACTCGCCCGTGGTGCCCGGCGCGGTAGCCCCCGGCGCGAGCATCTCCGGCGCGGCGACCGGCGCGGAAATCACCGGGCGCGGCTTGTTTTCGGACAAGAGCGAGGCTTGCACGATCCTGGTCGGGTTCACCGGCGGTTCGCCGCGCTCGATCGTGTCCACCGCATCCATCCCCGCGATCACGCGGCCGAAATTGGTGTAGCGGTTATCCAGCGCGAAACGCGGATAGAACACGATGAAGAACTGGCTGTTGGCGCTGTCCGGTTCATCGGTGCGGGCCATCGACACGCTGCCGCGCACGTGGGGCAGCTTGTTGAATTCGGCCTTCAGGTCGGGCAGCTGCGAGCCGCCGCCGCCGGTCCCCGTGGGGTCGCCGGTCTGGGCCATGAAGCCATCGATCACGCGGTGGAACACGATCCCGTTGTAGAACCCCTGGCTCGTCAGCGTCTTGATCCGCTCGACATGGCCCGGTGCCCACTGCGGCATCAGCCGGATCAGCACGCGCCCGCCATTCGACAGGTCCAGCACCAGGATGTTTTCCGGCTCCACCGCAGGATCGGGGTTGATCGCGGCGCTGAGCACCGGGGCGGGCGGCGTGACCGGCGGCTTGTCCTTGGCGAAACCCGGAACGGCGGCCAGCGACAGGCCCAGAGCAAGCGAAACGAAGGTACGACGGATCATGCGGTGCATACTCGAACTGAAAGGCGGCAAATGCGCTGAGTGGGCGGATACGCCCGCAACGCTGTCGTGGCAATGAACGGCGAGATTAATAGTCGCCCAGCGTCCCTGTCTTGGCAATTCGCGCCATCACGTCGTCGCGCACGGCGGGGCTGACGAAGCGGTGGATCTCGCCACCGAACATCGCGATTTCCTTGACCAGTTTCGACGCGATCGGCTGCAGGCTGACATCGGCCATCAGGAACACGGTTTCGATGCTGGAATTGAGCTGCTGGTTCATTCCGGCCATCTGGTATTCGTATTCGAAGTCCGCCACGGCGCGCAGGCCGCGCACGATCACGTTGGCGCCCTGCTTCTGCGCGAATTTCATCAGCAGCGCGTTGAAGCCGACCACTTCGACGTTGTCGATGCCCATCGCCGCAACTTCGCGCGTGACCATCGCCATGCGCTCGTCCGGCGTGAACATCGGGTTTTTCGACGGGTTGGTGGTGACGCCGATGATCAGCTTGTCGACCAGCTTGGCCCCACGCCGGATGATGTCGGCATGGCCCAGCGTGATCGGATCGAAAGTGCCGGGATAGACCCCGATGCGCGATGCCATTTAGTGGTCCCTCTCCACGATGTAGCGCGCGATGTCGCGCAGCAAGTCTGCTTCCTGCCCGTGCGAGGCAAGGTGCGCAACCGCCTGTTCGACCAGCATTCGCGCCTGTTCGCGCGCGCGGTCCGGCCCCAGCAGCGACACGAAGGTCTGCTTGCCGGCCGCCGCATCCTTGCGCAGCGCCTTGCCCGCAGCGGCTTCATCGCCTTCGTAATCGAGCAGGTCGTCGGCGATCTGGAAGGCCAGCCCGATGTCGCGGGCATAGCCGCGCAGGTGCGCCCGCCCCTCGACCGGGACCTTGCCCAGGATCGCGCCCATTTCCACCGACGCGCCCAGCAGCGCCCCGGTCTTCAGCTGTTGCAGCCGGGTGATGGTGGGTAGATCGAACTGGCTGGTTTCGGCGACGATATCCATCATCTGCCCACCCGCCATGCCGTTCGAACCGCTGGCCGTGGCCAGCGTCAGGATCAGTTCGGCGCGGGTGAAGGGATCGCTGCTGGTCGCGGTGTCGGCCAGCACCTCGAACGCGAAATCGTGCAGCGCATCGCCAGCCAGCACGGCCGTCGCCTCGTCAAAGGCAAGGTGCGCGGTCGGCTTGCCGTGGCGCATCGCGTCGTTGTCCATGCAAGGCAGATCGTCGTGGACCAGCGAATAGACGTGGATCGATTCGATCGCGATCCCGGCGCGCAGCGCGGCGGCGCGGTCCACCCGGTACATGTCGGCAACCGCCGTCAGCAGCAGCGGGCGCAGCCGCTTGCCCCCGCCCAGCACGGCATAGCGCATCGCCTCCATCAGCCGCGCGCGCGGGTCGGTCGGCACCGGCAGCAGGGCATCGAACATGGATGCGACGTCTGCAGCGATGCGCGCCATCGCGTCCTTCAGCAGCGGGCTGGCGCTCATCGCCTAGCGGCCCGGTTCGGCATCGAACGGCTGGACGGCGGCGGCCTGCCCGTCCGGTCCGGCCACGATCTTCTCGATCCGGGTCTGCGCCGCGTCGAGCCGGGCCTGGCAGTGCTTGCGCAGCGCTTCGCCGCGTTCGTACAGGGTGATGGAATCGTCCAGCGGCACTTCGCCGCTTTCCAGTTTGCGCACCACATCTTCCAACGCGCGCAGCGCATCTTCGAAGCTCATCGCGGCGATATCGGCAGCAGTCTCGCTCATGGGATCAAGCATTGACCGTCCAGCGGCCAAGGGTCAAGCTGCGACAAACCGTGGGAGCAATCGATGCAGTGGATTATCGCCTATCTGGCCGCCGGAGTATCCTTTGGCATCCTCGATGCGCTGTGGCTGCGCTGGGCCGGGCCGAACTTCTATCGCCCCGCGCTGGGCGACCTGCTGGCAGAGCAGTTCCGGATGGGACCGGCGCTGGTGTTCTACCTGCTCTACATCGCGGCCATGGTGTGGTTCGCGGTGCGCCCCGGGATCGCTCTGGGCGTGCCGCACGCGGTGCTGAACGGCGCGCTGCTGGGCGGGATCGCCTATGCCACTTATGACCTGACCAACCAGGCGACGCTGAAGGTCTGGCCGGTGCACGTCACGCTGGTCGATATCGCGTGGGGCGCGTCCGCCACCGCGCTGGCCTGCGGGATCGCGGCCTTCGCGGTCCGGCAGATGGCCTGAGGAGACCCGGCGCATGTTCATCGGCCACTGGGCCCCGGCCCTCGCCCTTGCCGCCCGGCCGAAAGCGCCGGGGCTTGGCACGCTGTTTGTGGCCGGGCAGCTGGTCGACTGGGCGTTCTTCGGGCTGCTGCTGACGGGGACGGAAGCGATGCGGTTTCGCCCCGGGGTCAGCGTGATGAACCCGATGGACCTCTATCACATGCCCTATACCCACAGCCTGCTGGGCAGCGCGGTGTTTGCCGCCGCGTTCGGCGCGCTGGTGCTGGGCCTGACGAAAAGCCGCGCCGCTGCCGGGATCGCCGCGCTGGTGTTGCTGTCGCACTGGTTCCTCGACCTGCTGGTCCATGTGCCGGACCTGACGCTGGCAGGCAGTCCGCCCAAGCTGGGCCTTGCGCTGTGGAACTACCCCACGATCGAGATGCCGCTGGAACTGGGGCTGACCTTTGGCGCGCTGTGGCTTTACGTTCGCCGCAAACGCCCCGCCCCACTGCGCGTCGGCGTGCTGGCGGCGGTCCTGCTGGCGCTGCAAGCGGTCAACTGGTTCGGCCCGGTGGAGCCGCACGTCACCACCGGCACCAGCCTGCTGGCCTTCTTCGCCTATGGCGCGGCGACGCTGGCGGCGTGGTGGATGGGGAAAAGCGCCGCAAATTCGGCCAGAACGGGCTAGCGGGACTCGCCCGGCGGCGCTAAGGGCCGCGCATGGCCGAAATCACTCCCGAAGTTGTCGCCGCCCACGGGCTGTCCGAGGAAGAATACGCCCGCGTGCTGCACGCGCTGGGGCGTGAGCCGAACATGGTGGAACTTGGCATCTTTTCGGTGATGTGGTCAGAGCATTGCTCGTACAAGTCCAGCCGCATCCACCTCAAGAAGCTGCCGACCGAGGCACCGTGGGTGATCTGCGGCCCGGGCGAGAACGCGGGCGTGATCGACATTGGCGACGGTCAGGCCGCCATCTTCAAGATGGAAAGCCACAACCACCCCAGCTACATCGAGCCCTATCAGGGCGCGGCAACCGGCGTTGGCGGCATCCTGCGCGACGTGTTCACGATGGGCGCGCGCCCGGTGGCGAACATGAACGCGCTGCGCTTTGGCCGGCCCGACCACCCCAAGATGAAGCACCTGGTGCAAGGCGTGGTCGCCGGCATCGGTGGCTATGGCAACTGCGTGGGCGTGCCGACGGTCGGCGGGGAAACCAATTTCCACAAGGCCTATGACGGCAACATCCTGGTCAACGCGATGACCGTGGGGATCGCCGATACCGACAAGATCTTCTATTCCGCCGCCACCGGCATCGGCAATCCGATCGTCTATGTCGGCTCCAAGACCGGCCGCGACGGCATCCACGGCGCCACCATGGCGTCGGCGGACTTCGACGAGAAGTCGGACGAAAAGCGCCCGACCGTGCAGGTGGGCGATCCCTTCACCGAAAAGCTGCTGATCGAGGCGTGCCTGGAACTGATGGCGACCGACGCGATCGTTGCCATCCAGGACATGGGCGCGGCGGGGCTGACGTCCAGCTCGGTCGAAATGGCGACCAACGGCAAGGCCGGGATCGTGCTCGACATGGACAAGGTGCCGTGCCGCGAAGAGGGCATGACGCCTTATGAAATGATGCTGTCCGAATCGCAGGAACGCATGCTGATGGTGCTGAAGCCGGGCAAGGAAGCCATGGCCGAGGCGATCTTCAGGAAGTGGGAGCTGGACTTTGCCGTGATCGGCGAAGTGACCGACACCGGCCACATGGTGCTGACCTGGCAGGGCGAAACCGTGTGCGACATCCCGCTTGGCCCGCTGGCCGAAGACGCGCCGCTCTATGACCGGCCCGCCGCCAGCCGCGCGGACTATGCCGCGTGGGCCAATGTCGCGCCGCTGGGTAACGTCCCGCCCTCGGCCGATCTCGGCGCGGACCTCGTCAAGCTGATGGGCTGCGCGGACCTCGCCAATCGCAGCTGGATCTGGCAGCAGTATGATAGCCAGGTCGGCGCGGACACCCTGCAGAAGAGCGGCGGCGACGCGGCCGTCGTGCGCATCCACGGCACCCGCAAGGCGCTGGCGATGAGCACCGACTGCACCCCGCGCTATTGCTATGCCGACCCCTATGAAGGCGGCAAGCAGGCGGTCGCGGAAACCTATCGCAACATCAGCGCGGTCGGCGCGACGCCGTTGGCGATCACCAACTGCCTGAACTTCGCCAACCCGCAGCGCCCCGAAATCATGGCGCAGATCGTTGGCTGCCTGGAAGGCATGGGCGATGCCTGCCGCGCGCTGGACTACCCCATCGTGTCGGGCAACGTCAGCCTCTACAACGAAAGCAAGGCCACCGGCGGCGGCTCGGCGATCCTGCCGACCCCGGCCATCGGCGGCGTCGGCCTGATGCAGGACTATGGCGCGATGGCGACCGTGGCCTTCAAGTCGGCGGGCGAGGCGATCTTCGTGATCGGCCAGTCGAACGGCCATCTGGGCCAGTCGCTGTGGCTGCGCGAAATCCACGGCCGCGAAGACGGTGCGCCGCCGCCGGTCGATCTGGCCAAGGAACGCGCCCACGCCGAATTCGTCCGCCAGCTGATCGCGGATGGCAAGGTTTCGGCCGTGCATGACGTGTCGGACGGCGGCCTGCTGGTCGCGCTGGCCGAAATGGCGCTGGCGGGCGGGATCGGTTGCACGCTGGAGGAAATCGGCGATCACTTCACCGCGTTCGGGGAAGACCAGGCCCGCTATGTCGTGACCAGCGCGGTCGCGGACCAGATCCAGGCGGCCGGCATTCCGATGCTGCGCGTCGGCACCACCGGCGGCACCGCGGTGGCTGGTCCCGGCTTCTCGGTGGAACTCGCAGAACTGCGCGAAGCCAACGACGCGTTCTTCCGCGACTGGATGGAAGGGTAAGGCACAGCCTCTGAAAAAACCGTCATGCTGAACTTGTTTCAGCATCCATCGGGCCGGAAGCGCAGCGCGTAGCCGGCCTCAAGCTGAACGGCAGCGCTAAGCCGGTCAAATCAGCGTGGGCTGACGGTTGGATGCTGAAACAAGTTCAGCATGACGAAGGGGCTTGTCGGGTGGGGCCTTGTCTCAGGCCGCCTTTTTCACCGCCGCCAGCAGGTCATAGGGATCGATCCCTTCGCTCCGCCACTGGCTGTGCACCGCCTGGTAATAGTGCGGCGTGGTGATCCCCACGGCCTTGCGCGCCTCTTCATACGGCATCGCCAGCAGTTCCCGGATCGGCTGCTCGATGATCCGGCGGCAGGTATTGCCCATGCGCTGCGCCTTGCGCACGGCGCGCAGGATCGGGGCCTTGCTCTTGATCCGCTTGCGGATTTCCAGCGCCCCGGCATAGCCGAGGAACAGATGCGCCAGCGCGGGCTGCTGGCCATAGGTGAATGCCAGCACGCACTGTTCGCCCAGCGCATCGCGGCCATAGCCGGACAGCACGTGCTGCAGATCGTGCGTGTCGCGCATCCGGTTGAAATACCATTCGACCTGATCGCTGTAATACTGGTCCGCCCGGCGATACTTCGCCAGATCCTCGACCAGCCCGTGCGCGGTCAGCCCTTCGCGTTCCATGAAATCGCAGTAAACGTGGGCCAGGCTGCCCTTGGGCAACTTGCGCAGCGTGTCGTGGTCATCCAGCAAGGTCGGCAGGAACGGCTCGGTCGCGCGCAGGCGCTGGCCCTGCTCGGTCGCCAGAAACGCCTTGGCCGCGTCATAGCCCTGCCGCCAGGGCAGCGCTTCAAAGATCGGCGCGACTTCGGCGGTGTTTTCCTTGTCCTTCACCAGCTCCTTGAAATGGCGCCAGGCCTTCGCAAAGTCATAGCGCAGTGCGGGTCGGGCCGGGTCCATCACCGGCAGGTCGGCAGCGGGCGAGGTTCCAGCGACAGTGTCGAGGACGGGCGACATGGGGGCGGCGTGCATATCCATGAAGGTGAATATGCGAATTACTAACACTGGTGTCAATACTGCGATACAGTAGCGATCGCGGCGCGGCTTTGATAATCGGGCAGTCGAATCAAACCATGCGGGTTTTTACGGGTTTCTCATGCCACTACCAAGTCAATGGCCGCTGCTGATCGGCCTGATTATCGGGCTCGCGGCAATGCTGGCCGGGATGGCTTCGGCAATCCTGCCGGTCGACGGCTGGGAACTGGCCGCGCGCTGGACCGCGCGGGTCGGGTTCCCGCTGTTCCTGCTGGTCTATCTGGCCTCGTCGCTGGTGCGGCTGTGGCCGGGCGGCTGGCGCCGGACCGTCCTGCGCGACCGCCGGTTCTGGGGCCTGGGCTTTGCCGCCTGCCACACCGTGCACCTGTTCGCACTGGCCGTGTTCCTGAAACTGGGTGACGAGACCCGGCCAATTGCCGCGCTCATTCCCGGCGCCCTCGCCTATGCGCTGCTCTATGCGATGGCGGCCACTTCCACGGACGCGGCGATGCGCAAGCTGGGACGCAACTGGAAGCGGCTGCACAGCCTGGGCATTCACTACCTGTGGCTGATCTTCACGCTGGCCTATGCGGTGCGGATCCTCGATGTCGAAACGCGGGTCGAAGGGGTGATCGGCACCGCGCTGGCGCTGGCCGCGCTGGGCCTGCGGATCGCGGCCCGGCGCAAGGTTGCCGCTTAGACGGAAACCCAGTCCCCCCGCGCAACGCCCAGCAGTTTGAGCACCGAGGTCAGGTCGCCCTGCTCCACCCAGCCGTGCGCCGCTGCGCGGGCCTTGGGCTTGGCGTGATAGGCAATGCCATAGCTGGCCGCGATCAGCATCGGAATGTCGTTCGCCCCGTCGCCGGTGGCCAGGCTGGCCGCGCCATCGCGGCGGGCGACTTCGGCGCGCAGCACCGCCTCCTTCACCGAGCTGTCGACGATATCGCCGACCAGCCCGCCGGTCAGCTTGCCATGCGCAACCGCCAGCCGGTTGCCGACGACGCGCTCAAACCCCAGCCGTTCCGCCACGGGATCGGCGAACTGGTGAAAGCCGCCGGTCACCAGCACCGTTTCGGTGCCGTGGGCCTTAAGAGTGGCGACCAGCGTGCGCGCGCCGGGCATGTCGAAGATGCGTTCATCCAGGCACTGCTGGATCGCGTCCTCGCCCAGCCCGCCCAGCAGCCGCACCCGCTCGGTCAGCGCCTCGGCAAAGTCCAGCTCACCCTGCATCGCGCGTTCGGTAATGTCGGCAATCTGGTCCTTCAGGCCCGCGAAATCGGCCAGCTCGTCGATGCATTCGGCCGAGATCATGGTCGAATCCATGTCCGACACGAACACCCCCGGCACGCCGGGCGCATGATCGCTGACCAGCAGGTCAACCGGAGAGAATTGGGCGTCGAGCACGCCGCGCAAGGTGGCGGCAGTGCCGTGATCGGCGGCGACTTCCAGCACGTCGTCGTGGACTTTCAGCGGCTCGGCCCGGTGCACTTTCATCCCCGCCGCTTCCAGCGCATGGATCGCCGCGTCACAATTTGCGGCAAGCCGCGCGGGTTCTGCTATCAAGCGGGCAATGAACACGTCTGAATTCCCTGAATCGGTAGTTGGCCTTCCGCCGGTCGCGCTCATCGCAGGGCCGACCGCCAGCGGCAAGAGCGATTGCGCGGTGCGCCTCGCACTGGCGCTTGGCGCACAGGGCCGCGCCGCCACCGTCATCAACGCCGACAGCGCGCAAGTCTATGCCGATCTGGCGGTGCTGTCCGCACGCCCCTCGGCAGAGGAGATGCAGGGCGTGCCGCACCGCCTGTTTGGCGATTGGGACGGCGCGCGCGCCTGCTCCGCTGCCGACTGGGCCGCTGCCGCCCGCGCGGTGATTGCCGAAGTCCATGCCGGCGGGGGCGTGCCGATCCTGGTGGGCGGGACCGGCCTCTATATCCGCACCCTGCTCGACGGGATCGCCCCCGTGCCGCCGATAGACGCGGCGGTGCGCGAGGCGGTGCGTGCCCTCCCCGTCGCGGACGCCTATGCCGCGCTGCAGGCCGAAGACCCCGCCCGCGCCGCCCTGCTCGCCCCGGCGGATGCGGCGCGGATCGCGCGCGCACTGGAAGTCGTGCGCTCTACCGGGCGCTCGATCGCGGACTGGCAGACGCGCAAGACGGGCGGGATCGGCCATGCCATCGCCCTGCACCCGCTGATCCTGCTGCCTGACCGCGCCGCGCTTTACGCCCGCTGCGATGCCCGCTTTGCCCTGATGCTGGAGCGCGGCGCCATTGACGAGGTTCGCGCCCTGCTGGCGCGCCAGCTCGATCCCGCCCTGCCCGTGATGCGCGCCATCGGCGTGCCCGAAATCGCGGCGTTCCTGCGCGGGGAATCAACGCTGGCCGAAGCCGAAACCGCGGCGGCACAGGCCACGCGCAACTATGCCAAGCGCCAATACACCTGGTTCCGCCGCCAGCCCCCGCCCGAATGGCCGCGCACCGATGGAGATAATTTCGCAATCGAGGATGCGTTTGTTCATTTATTGCGCAGTTGATGGTTGACACGTTATTTTTCGTCGCATAGAGGCAAATGCAACAACCGCTCTTGCGGTTTTTGCGCGAGTTGGAGAGGGAGACCCGGCACAGCCCCCTGTGCCGGGTCGGTCCTTTCTGGGGACAGCGCCCGAAATTCGAAAGGAATGGACGTGAGCGAGGAGCGCAGCGGCGCCGTTATTCTGGTCGAAAGCCTGGCACGTCAGGGCGTCGAATTCGTGTTCGGCTATCCCGGCGGGGCGGTGCTGCCGATTTATGACGCCTTGTTCAACGATGCCCGCATTCGCCACATCCTGGTCCGCCACGAAGCGGGCGCGGCGCACGCGGCCGAAGGCTATGCGCGGTCCACCGGCAAGCCCGGCGTGGTGCTCGTCACGTCCGGCCCCGGCGCGACCAATGCCGTCACCGGCATTGCCGATGCGTTCATGGATTCGATTCCGCTGGTCGTCATCACCGGTCAGGTCCCCACCGGGCTAATCGGCTCCGACGCGTTCCAGGAAGCCGACACCATCGGCATCACGCGGCACTGCACCAAGCACAACTACCTGGTGAAGGACCCGGCGGAACTGGCCGGGATCATCGACGAGGCGTTTCGCATCGCCACCACCGGCCGCCCCGGCCCGGTCGTGATCGACATTCCCAAGGACGTGCAGATCGCCTCGGCCCAGTGGAACGGCGCGCCGCCCCAGAAGGAAAGCCGCTACAACCCGCAGACGCGCGGGTCCGACAAGGACATCGCCCGCGCGATCGAGCTGCTGGCCAATGCCCGCGCGCCGATCTTCTACACCGGCGGCGGCGTGATCAATTCCGGCCCGCATGCGGCGGACCTGCTGCGCCAGCTGCAGGAGCTGACTGGCGCGCCCGTTACCTCCACGCTGATGGGCCTGGGCGCGTTTCCGGCCGATCATGCCGACTGGCTGGGCATGCTGGGCATGCATGGCACCTATGAATCCAACATGGCGATGAACCAGGCCGACCTGGTGGTCTGCATCGGTGCGCGCTTCGACGACCGCGTGACGGGCCGGCTGGATGCGTTCTCGCCCCATTCGACCAAGATCCACATCGACATCGACCGCAGCTCGATCAACAAGACCGTCACGGTCGACCTGCCGATCATCGGTGACTGCGGCGAAGTGCTGGAACAGCTGATCGCCGCCTGGGGCAACCGCAAGCCGCAGAACCTGTCGGACTGGAAGGCCCGGATCGACGGCTGGCGCACTCGCAAGAGCCTGGCCTATCCGCGTGACCCGCAGGCGATCATGCCGCAGCTGGCGATCGAGCGCCTGTTCGAGCTGACCAAGCACCTCGATCCGGTGATTTCCACCGAAGTCGGCCAGCACCAGATGTGGGCGGCGCAGCACTTCCACTTCTTTGGCCCGAACAAATGGCTGACGTCCGGCGGTCTGGGCACAATGGGCTATGGCCTGCCCGCCGCGATCGGCGCGCAGCTGGGCAATCCGGACAGCCTGGTCATCGACATCGCGGGCGATGCCTCGATCCAGATGAACATCCAGGAACTGGGCACCGCCACGCAGTACCGCCTGCCGGTGAAGGTCTTCATCCTCAACAACGAATGGATGGGGATGGTCCGCCAGTGGCAGGAGCTGACTTATGAAAGCCGCTATTCGGAAAGCTATTCCGACAGCCTGCCCGATTTCGTCCGCCTGGCCGAAGCCTATGGCTGGAAGGGCATCCGCATCGAGGACGAAAGCCAGCTGGACGCCGGCATTCAGGCGATGATCGACCATCCCGGCCCGGTGATCGTCGATTGCCTGGTCGCCAAGGAAGCCAACTGCTTCCCGATGATCCCGTCGGGCGCGGCGCACACGGACATGATCCTTTACGGCGACAGCGTTGCCGGGACCATGGACGATGAAGCCAAGGCGCTGGTGTAAGGGATCCGGACCGATGATGAAGATCAAGCAAGAGCAGTCGGAACGCCACGTTCTGACCATCACCGTCGATAACGAAGCGGGTATCCTGGCCAAGATCGCCGGGCTGTTCACCGCGCGGGGCTATAATATCGACAGCCTGACCGTGGCCGACATTTCGGAGAACCACTCGATCAGCCGGATCACGATCGTCACCCACGGCCCGCCCGCTGTGATTGACCAGATCCATGCCCAGCTGGACCGGCTGGTGCCAGTGCACAAGGTCGTCGACCTGACCGAAATGGGCGCGCACGTTGAACGCGAGATGGCGCTGGTCAAGGTGGCCGGCACGGGCGACGCGCGGGTCGAGGCGCTGCGGCTGGCGGACGTGTTCCGCGCCAAGGTGGTCGACACCACGACCAGCAGCTTCGTGTTCGAACTGACCGGCACGCCGGACAAGATCGACCGCTTCGTCAGCCTGATGCGTGAGCTGGGACTGGTGGAAGTGGGCCGCACCGGCGTGGTCGGCATGATGCGCGGCGCGGAAGCGGCCTGACGGATTTTTTGAACTGAAATCTTGCCCTGTCCAACGGGGCCACATTGCAAGAGAACGGGACTGACATGAAGGTTTATTACGACGCCGATTGCGACCTCAATCTGGTCACTGGCAAGAAGATCGCCATCCTCGGCTATGGCTCGCAGGGCCACGCCCACGCCCAGAACCTGCGCGACAGCGGCGTGAAGGACGTGGCCATCGCGCTGCGCCCCGGTTCGGCCAGCGCCAAGAAGGCCGAAGCCGCCGGCTTCCAGGTCATGGCGAACGCCGATGCTGCCAAGTGGGCCGACATCCTGATGATCCTCGCCCCGGACGAGCACCAGGCCGCGATCTATGCCGATGACCTGCACGCCAACATGAAGCCGGGCGCGGCGCTGGCCTTTGCCCACGGCCTGAACATCCACTTCGGCCTGATCGAAGCCCGCGCCGATATCGACGTCATCATGATCGCCCCCAAGGGCCCCGGCCACACCGTCCGCAGCGAATACCAGCGCGGCGGCGGCGTTCCCTGCCTGATCGCGGTGCACCAGGACGTGACCGGCAACGCGCACGACGTGGCGCTGGCCTATGCCTCGGGCGTCGGCGGCGGCCGCAGCGGGATCATCGAAACCAATTTCCGCGAGGAATGCGAAACCGACCTGTTCGGTGAGCAGGCCGTGCTGTGCGGCGGCACCACCGCGCTGATCCAGGCCGGGTTCGAAACCCTGGTCGAAGCCGGCTACGCCCCGGAAATGGCCTATTTCGAGTGCCTGCACGAACTGAAGCTGATCGTCGACCTGCTCTATGAAGGCGGCATCGCCAACATGCGCTACTCGATCTCGAACACCGCCGAATACGGCGACATCAAGACCGGTCCGCGCATCATCACCGAAGAAACCAAGAAGGAAATGAAGCGCGTTCTGGCCGACATTCAGTCGGGCCGCTTCGTGAAGGACTTCGTGCTCGACAACCGCGCCGGCCAGCCGGAACTGAAGGCGGCGCGCGGCCTGGCCAAGCGTCACCAGATCGAGGAAACCGGCGCCAAGCTGCGCGCCATGATGCCCTGGATCGGTGCAAACAAGCTGGTCGACCAGAGCAAGAATTGACCTGACTGCCGCTTTGGGGGAAGATTGCGAACCATTCGCAACCTTCCCCCGGAGCATTCATGAAAAAGCACCTGATTCTCGGCCTTGCCGCCACCGCGCTGGCTGCCGCCGCCCTGCCGATCGGCGCACAGCCCGCCCCCACCCTGCCCGGCTCGAAGTCGGTCGCCGCGATTTCCGGCGGCACCTATCAGGCCGATGCCGGCCACACCCTGATCGCCTGGAAAGTCGATCACTTCGGCTTCTCGCCCTACACCGGGCTGTTCGGTGACATCACCGGCACCCTGAACCTCGATCCCAAAAAGCCCGCTGCCGCCAGCGTCGATGTGACCATTCCGCTGTCGAAGCTGGCCACCGCCAGTGCCGGCCTCACCGCGCACATGCTGCGCGATGCCAAGGAAGCGGGCGGCAAGCCCGATTTCTTCGGATCGAACCCCGCCCCGGCCCGGTTCGTTTCCACCAAGGTCACCCCGCAGGGCAAGCTGAAGGCGAAGATCGCGGGCAACCTGACCCTGAACGGCGTCACCCGCCCGGTCGTGCTGGACGCCGCGTTCTACGGCGCGGGCAAGGCTCCGGCGATGATGGGCGGCAAGGAAAACGTCGGCTTCACCGCCCGGGCCACGATCAAGCGCAGCGATTTCGGCATCACCTATGCCATCCCGCTGGTGTCCGACGCGGTCGAGCTGGAAATCGCCGCCGCGTTTGTGAAGTAAACGGCCAGGCGCCCCCAACCGTTCGTCATTGCGAGCAACGCGAAGCAATCCAGGGCCTTGATGCAAGCCGCTCTGGATTGCTTCGCTGCGCTCGCAATGACGAGGTTTGGTTTGATCTTCCTCAGCGCATCAGCGCGAACGCTGCCCTGAGTTCGCCCACGAAGGCATCGGGCTGTTCCCACGCGGCGAAGTGCCCGCCCTTGTCCATGTCGCCCCAGTGGACCAGGTTCGGAAAGTTCCGTTCCGCCCACTTGCGCGGGGTCGGCAGGATTTCCCTGGGGAACGCGCTGACCGCCACCGGCAGCTCGATCTGCTGCGGCGCGAAGGCTCCGAAGCTCTCCCAATAGAGCCGCGCTGATGACGCCCCCGTCGCGGGCAGCCAGTAAAGCATCAGATTGTCGAGCATCGCATCGCGGGTCAGCGCATCTTCCGGCGCACCCGCGTTGTCGGTCCACGCCCACATCTTCTCGTAAATCCAGCCGGCCAGCCCGACCGGCGAATCCACCAGGCCGTATCCCACCGATTGCGGTCGGGTGCGCTGCTGGGTGGAATAGCCCGAATCCCAGTCCTGATAGTGCTTGAGCGCCGCCAGCGCCTTGAGTTCCGGCGGCGTGGGATTGGCGAGGTCCTCCGGCTCCGGCCGCCCGATCGGCATGTTGAGGTGGATCCCCGCGCACCCGGCCACCTGCTGCACACCAATCGCGGTGGTGACGGCACTGCCCCAGTCCCCGCCTTGCGCGAACCAGCGGTCATAGCCCAGCCGCGCCATCAGCGTGCCCCACGCGCGGGCGATCTTTTCCACGCCCCAACCGGTGCTGGTGGGCTTGCCCGAAAACCCGAACCCCGGCAGCGACGGCGCGACCACGTGGAACGCATCCTCCGCCTTGCCGCCGAACTTCACCGGATCGGTCAGCGGCTCGATTACGCCCATGAACTCGATCACCGACCCCGGCCAGCCGTGCGTCATGATCAGCGGTGCGGCCTCTGGATGGGATGAGCGGACATGCAGGAAGTGGATGTCCAGCCCGTCGATTTCGGTGATGAACTGCCCCAGCGCATTGAGCCGCGCCTCGCACCGCCGCCAGTCATAGTGGTGGCGCCAATAGCCGACGAAATCCTGCAGCGCGGCGAGCGGCGTGCCTTGCGACCAGTCGCTGACGGTTTCCTGCTCCGGCCAGCGGGCAAGGTCGATCCGGGCGTTCAGGTCATCGAGCTGGCTTTGCGGGACAGCCAGCGTGAAGGGGCGAACTTCGCTCATCATGCACTCTCCAGCGCGGCGGCAGAGGCGCGCTCCACGCGGGCCTTGTCCATCAGCAGCATCGTGGTCGTGGCCTTGGCCAGCACGGTTCCGGTGCCGTCCTTCAGGCAGCCTTCGTAAAAGCAGGTGCGCCGTCCGTTGCGCTCCACCCAGCCTTCGGCGAACACCCGGCCGGGGCGCGCGGGCGCGAAGAAGCTGACTTTCAGTTCCAGAGTCATCGGCGTGACGTTCGTTCCGTTCAGCGCAATCGCCGCATGGGCCATCGCCGCGTCGATCCAGCCAGAGACGAACCCGCCCTGCACCACCCCGCCCGAATGGCACATGCCGGGCCGCGCCTCATATTCCAGCACCGCGCGGCCCGCCGGGTCCATCGTGACGATCCGCACCAGCCCCATCGTTTCGTACAGCGCATCCTGCGCGGCATCTGCGTTGCTCATTCCCTCTCCCGTCCGGATTTATCCAGTTGTCGTATCGCATCGTGGCACGGCGCTCTCCCTCTTTACAAGTGCGGTGTGAGTCACCATAGGCAAGGGCATGATCCTCCGGACCGGCCTTACCCTGCGACTTATCCGCCCTTGGGCGTGAGCTGGCGTGTCCCGGTGACGCGTCATGCGGCACCCAAGGGATAACCACCGCCTGACAGTCGCAATGCCAGTTACCGAGACACCGTTATGACCATGCTGAAAGACCCCTCGGCCAAGTACCGGCCCTTCCCGCAAATCAACCTGCCCGACCGGCGGTGGCCCGGCCGCGTCATCACGCAGGCCCCGCGCTGGCTCTCCACCGACCTGCGCGATGGCAACCAGGCGCTGATCGATCCGATGGGCGCGGAGAAGAAGACCCGGTTCTTCGACCTGCTGGTCAAGGTTGGCCTGAAGGAAATCGAAGTCGGCTTCCCCAGCGCGGGCGCGACCGAGTTCGATTTCATCCGCGGGCTGGTCGATTCCGGCCGCATTCCCGACGATGTGATGGTGCAAGTCCTGACCCAGTCGCGCGAGGATCTGATCAAGACCTCGTTCGAAAGCCTGGCGGGTGCGAAATCGGCCATCGTCCACGTCTACAACGCGGTGTCGCCACTGTGGCGGCAGGTCGTGTTCGGGCTGGAAAAGCCGCAGATCAAGGAAATCGCCCGCCAGGGCGCGATGTTCCTGCGCGATCAGGCGGCCCGCTTCCCGCAGACCGACTGGCATTTCGAATACAGCCCGGAAACCTTCTCCACCGCCGAAGTCGATTTCAGCATCGAATGCTGCGAAGCGGTGATGGAAGTGCTGCAGCCCACGACCCAGCATCCGATCATCCTGAACCTGCCGGCCACGGTGGAAGCGGCAACGCCCAACATCTATGCCGACCAGATCGAGTATTTCTGCCGCAATCTGCCGAACCGCGACCGCGCGGTAATCAGCCTGCACACCCACAACGACCGGGGCACCGGCGTTGCGGCGGCGGAACTGGGGCTGATGGCGGGCGCGGACCGCGTCGAAGGCTGCCTGTTCGGCAATGGCGAACGCACCGGCAACTGCTGCCTGGTGACGGTCGCGCTGAACATGTACACGCAGGGCATCAACCCTGAGCTGGACTTCTCGAACATCGACGAGGTGATCCAGACGGTTGAATACTGCAACCAGCTGAAAGTGCCGGAACGCCATCCCTATGGCGGCGAACTGGTGTTCACGGCCTTTTCCGGCAGCCATCAGGACGCAATCAAGAAGGGCTTCGCCGCGCAGGAAAGCCGCAACGACCAGCTTTGGTCGGTGCCCTACCTGCCGATCGACCCGGCGGACCTGGGCCGCAGCTATGAAGCGGTGATCCGCGTCAATTCGCAGTCCGGCAAGGGCGGGTTCGCCTGGGTGATCGAACAGGATCAGGGGCTGAAGCTGCCCAAGAAGATGCAGGCGCACTTCTCCAAGCACGTGCAGGAACTGGCCGACGAGCTGGGCCGCGAACTGGTGGCGGAAGACATCTGGGACGTGTTCCAACGGGTCTATCGTCTCAACACCCCGCAGCATTTCCAGCTGGTCGATTTCGACGAAAAGCGCGCGGCCGATGGCACCCGCGTGTTCGCCGGGAAGATCGAGCTGGACGGCACCGAGCGCAGCGTTTCGGGCCGGGGCAATGGCCTGATCTCGTCAGTCGTCTCGACCATTGCCGACAGCTTTGGCGTGGCGCTGGAAGTGCGCGACTATTCCGAGCACGCGATGGGCGCCGGGTCGGACGCCCGCGCGGCGGCCTATGTCGAATGCGTCACCCCGGAAGGCAAGACCATCTGGGGCGTCGGCATCGATGAAGACGTTGCCACCGCCAGCGTCCGCGCCGTGCTGAGCGCCGCGAACGCGGTGGCGGGGTAACAACAACGGTGGCCCCTCCCGCCGGCGCGGGAGGGGAAGCCCGGTCAATCCGGCACCAGCACCATTTTCAGCGCGCCCGCCTCGCGCGCCTCGAACAGGCGATAGGCTTCGGCCCCCTCGCTCAGCGGCATGCGGTGGCTGATATACTTTTCGGGCTTGAGGCGGCCCGACTGCACCAGCGGGAACAGCGCGGGCAGTTCTTCCGGCACGGAACAAGTGCCGGTCCGGAACGTCAGCCCCGCCGCGAAGGCGCGTTCCAGCGGGAACGGGAACCGGCGCGATTGCTGCACGCCGATCACCGAAACCGTCCCGCGCGGGCGAACCAGCCGCAGCGCGAAATCGACCGTGGCGTCGCTGCCCACCACTTCCACCGCGCAGTCCAGCTTGCGGCCTTTGGTATCCTGCCTGATCCGGTCCAGCGCCTCATCCGGGTGGAGCGCAATCGCGCCGGCAGCCTCGGCCAGCGCGCGGCGTTCGGGGATCGGGTCGATCGCATAGACCACGTGCGCACCCATCACGAAGGCGCTGTCGACGGCCATCAGGCCAATCGGACCAAGCCCGATCACGGCCACGCTGGAACCCGGCGCGACATCGGCGTTGCGCACGCCGTACCAGGCCGTCGCCAGCGCGTCGGTCATCATCAGCGCCTGTTCCATGCTGACGCCGTCCGGCACTTTCACCGCATTGGCATCGGCGGTGGGCACCCGCACGGCCTCGGCCTGTGAGCCTTGCAGCTTGGCCGACAGGCCATAGCACGAGCCCTGGCCGAACTCGCACAAGTTGACGACCCCCGCCAGGCAGGCGCGGCACGATCCGCAGCCCACGGCAGCGGGGATCATCACCTTGTCGCCCACTTTCAACCGGTGAACGCCGCTGCCCACCTCGACGACTTCGCCCACGGCCTCATGCCCCACGCAGAAGCCGATATCCTCGGAAAAGCCGTGGCCGTGATAGATGTGCAGGTCGGACCCGCAGATCGAGCAGGCTTCCACCTTGACCACCGCATCGCGGACCGATTGCGGGGCCGGATCGTCCATGCCTTCATACCGCACATCGCGCGCGCCATAGTATCGCAGGGCTTTCATCGTGTGTCCTCTCTCGGTTCAGATCCGCCGCTCGCGCCCTTCCCAGAAGGGTTCGCGCAGCTTGCGCTTGAAGATCTTGCCGGAATCCTCGCGCGGCAGGCTGTCGGCAAAGTCGATCCGGCGCGGCACCTTGTAGCTGGTGAGCACTTTCCTGAGTTCCGCCTTCAGGCCATCGCCGGTCAGCTCCGCCCCCGGCATCGGCTGGACCACGGCCATCACGCTCTCGCCGAACTCCTCGTCCGGGATGCCGAACACCGCGCAATCGGCGACGCCCGGCAGCTTGTGCAGTTCCGCCTCGATCTCCGCCGGATAGATGTTCGCCCCGCCGGAAATCACCATGTCGTTGATCCGGTCGCACAGGTAGAGGAACCCGTCGGCGTCGAAATAGCCCATGTCGCCGGGGGTCACGAGGCCATACTTTTCCATCGCGGCGCGTTTTTCGGGCGCGTTCTGATAGGTGAAGTCGGTGCCGTGGCGGCCCTTGCCGATCACTTCGCCCACGGTTCCGGGCGGCACGTCGTTGCCCGCTGGATCGACCACGCGCAGCGTCACGCCCGGCATGACCCGCCCGACCGATCCGGGATGCGCCAGCCATTCCGCCGATGACAGGCAGGTGACGTTGCCCATCTCGGTCGAGCCGTAATATTCCCAGATCACCGGCCCCCACCATTCGATCATCGCCCGCTTGACCGGCGGGGGGCATGGCGCGGCGGCGTGGGTGACGAATTGCAGGCTTGAAAGGTCGTACTTGCGCTTCACCGCCTCGGGCAGGCGCAGCAGGCGGTTGAACATGATCGGCACCATGTTGAGGTGAGTGATCTTCTCCCGCTCGATCAGCGCCAGCAGTTCCTCCGCATCGAAGCGCGGGCAGATCACCACGTTCGCGCCGACCCGGATCGAAAATGCCGAATGGGCATTGGGCGCAGAGTGATAGACCGGGCCGATCACCGCCGTCGTGATGCTGGCCGGATCGCGCCGCCCTTCCAGCACGTCGGTATAGCCATAGGACCAGCCGAGCATCGTGCTGACGGCGGCGTTCTGCTCCTCGGTAAAGGCGGGGCGCCTGACCCCCTTGGGGCGGCCGGTGGTGCCGGAAGTATAGATGATCGAACTGGGCGCGATGCCCGCTTCCCCCGCCCACGGCGCGGCAGCATCGACCAGTTCGCGCCACAGCGGAAAGTCGGCGGGCGGCGGCACATCGGGCAAGCCATAGGCGCTGCGCACTTCCTCGGGCGTCTCGACAATCACCACCGGCAGGCCCGGCGGAATGGCCGACCTGATCGGTTCATAGAGGTCGGCGTGGATCAGCAGCAGCTTCACGCCGCTGTCGACCAGCAGGTAATTCGCCTCGTCAGGGGTGTAGTGCCAGTTCACCGGCACGGGATAGATCCCGAGCATCCCCGCCCCGAACACCGCCTCGAAATAGGCAATGTCGTTGCGCAGGTAAAGCGCGATACCATCGCCCTTTGCCACGCCGAACCCGGCGATCACGTTCGCCGCGCGGCGGGCGCGGGCATCGAATTGCTCCGCGGTGACAGTGCGGTTGCCGCTCTTGATCCAGCCCATGCCGACCTCTCCCCCGACCTACCGCTCGTTCATCGCGACGTATTCCTTGATCTTCTGCTTGCCGAGCTGGCTCATGTGCACTTCATCCGGGCCATCGGCGATGCGCACGAAGCGGTTGAGCGTGAAGAACCGGGCGACCGGCGTATCGTCGGAAACGCCCATCCCGCCGTGAACCTGAATCGCCCGGTCGCAGACGGTCTGGGCCATCTGCGGGGCGACGACCTTGATCGCGGCGATCAGGTCCTTGGCGACCTTGTTGCCATAGCGGTCCATCGCGTCGGCGGCTTTCAGCGTGAGCAGGCGGGTCATTTCCACCTCGCAGAAGCTCTTGGCGATGTCCTGCCGGATGCTCGACTGATCGGACAGCTTCTTGCCAAAGGCGACGCGGCTGTCGGCGCGGCGGGCCATGATTTCCAGCGCGCGCTGGGCCTGACCGATGGAGCGCATGCAGTGGTGGATGCGGCCCGGCCCAAGGCGCCCTTGCGCGATCTCGAACCCGCGTCCTTCGCCCAGGATCAGGTTGCCCTTGGGCACGCGAACGTTGTCGAACCGCAGTTCGACCTCTCCGCCCGGCGAATTGTGGCTGCCGAACACGGTCAGATGGCGCACGATGGTGATGCCCGGGGTGTTGGGTTCGACCAGGATCTGCGAATGCTGGGCATGGCGCGGGGCATCGAAATCGGTCTTGCCCATCACGATCCAGATGTCGCAGCGCGGGTGCATCGCGTTGGAAATCCACCACTTGCGCCCGTTGATGACATATTCGTCACCATCGGGGGTGATCGACAGTTCCAGCTGGGTCGCGTCGGACGAGGCAACCTGCGGCTCGGTCATCACATAGGCCGAGCGGATCGTGCCGGCGAGCAGCGGCTTCAGCCACTTTTCCTGCTGTTCCGGGCTGCCATACTTGGCCAGCACTTCCATGTTGCCGGTATCGGGGGCGGAGCAGTTGAACACCTGGCTGGACCACGGCACGCGGCCCATCAACTCGGCCAGCGGGGCATATTCAAGGTTGGTCAGGCCGGGCGAAAACGCGCCGTATTCATGCGGCAGGAACAGGTTCCACAGGCCCAGCGCGCGGGCCTTGTCCTTCAGCGGCTCCATCCCCGGCCATTCCTGCCACTGGTTGGCGGGATCGGTGACGAAGTCGTGGTAGGCCTGCTCGTTGGGATAGATATGCTCATCCATGAAGGCCTGGATCTGCGCCAGCAGGCCCTTCACCTTGTCGCTGTGTTCAAAGTTCATGTCGTCCGGTCCTTTCAGAGGGAAAGCCCGCCGTCGACGATCAGCGTGTGACCGGTGACATAGGAGGCGAGCGGAGAGGCGAGGAAAATGGCGGCCCCAGCCATGTCGGCGGGCGTGCCCATCCGGCGCTGCGGGATGCTGGCCAGCGCCCCGGCCATGCGTTCGGGGTTCTGGGTGGTGACCTTGGTCAGCTTGGTATCGACGAGGCCGGGGGCAAGGCCGTTGACGCGAATGCCCTCTGGCGCCCAGGCCTGCCCCAGCGTCTTGGTCAGGCTGATCGCGCCAGCCTTTGACGCGGCATAGGCCGGATTGCCGATGTTGGCCTTCAACCCGGAGATCGAGCTGACCACGATCACGCTGCCCCGGCTGTCCAGCAGCTGCGGTTTGAATTTCCGCGCGATGTGCATCAGGCTGTCGAGGTTGACCGCCATGACCCGGTCCCAGCCGGGGCGCTCGAACTCGCCGCGCTTGTAGACGACCGTGCCCTGGCACAGCACCAGCACGTCCAGCGTGCCGAACGGCAGCGACGCGGCCTCGATCGCGTCGGGATCGCCAACGTCGACGCAGGTATAGCCCAGCCCGCTGAGGTCGGACCCGTCCGCCGGGTCATAATCGGCCGGATCGGCGCGGGTGCCCCAGACGTGGACCTGCGCGCCGCGCTCCCGGAAGGCATGGGCAATGCCGTTGCCGATCCCGCTGGACCCGCCCACGACCAGCACCGTCTTGCCGGTAAAATCGGTATCGCTGTGCATGAAATTCCCCTCAGGCAATGCGCCGCAGCGCGCGTTCGAACAGGTGGATGGTGTGCGCGTGGAGCCGGTCCCCCACCTCGCGCGGGGCCTTGCCGGCACAGGCGCGGGCGTGGGTGCCTTCCAGGATGATCCCCAGCTTGTAGCAGGCCAGCACCGCGAACCAGTCGAGGTGGGCAAGGTCGCGGCCGGTCCGCGCGGCATAATGCGCGGCCAGTTCCGCCGGGGTGGCAAAGCCGTCCCACGGGGTGATCGCCACATCGGTGGCATGGGGCGCGTCGCCCTCTGGCCAGGTCGCCAGCAGCCAGCCCAGATCGAGCAGCGGATCGCCCAGCGTGCTGAGCTCCCAGTCGACCACGGCGGCGAGTTCGCCGCTGTCCGGCCGGAACAGCACGTTGGCGAAGTGAAAGTCGCCGTGGATGATCCCCGGCTGGATCGTGTCCGGGCGGTGCGCGTCGAGCCAGCGGGCGACCTTCTCCACGCCCGGAATCGCCTCCGGGCCGCTCCAGCCCGGCAGCTCCGCATAACTGGCAAGCTGCGCCGCCCAGCGCCCGACCTGCCGCTCCAGCCAGCCGTCCAGCTTGCCGAAACCCTCCAGCCCGACCGCGCGGTAATCGACCGTGCTCAGCGCCGCGATGGCCTCCACCATCGCCAGTCCCATCCGGTGGCGCACGGCAGCATCCCCGGCGTGGAGCGCGGGCAGCCCTTCCGTGGCATTGAAGCCTTCGATCGGCTCCATCAGGTAGAACGCCGCGCCGATGACGCTGTCGTCCTCGCACGCCGCAATCAGGCCGGGATGCGGCACCGCACTGCCCGCCAGCGCGGCCAGCACGCGCGCCTCGCGCCGCATCGTCTCGTTCGAATTGGCGCGCAGCACCGGCGGCGGGCGGCGCAGCACATAGTCCCGGCCGGCGCGCGTGAAGCGCAGCAGGATGTTCTGCGTTCCGCCGGACAGGCGCTCGGCCCGCTCCAGCGGACCAGCGCCAAGGCCGCGCCCATCCATCCAGCGCGCCAGCGCGGCAAGGTCGACACCCAGGTCCACCCGGTCATCCTCTCGTTCTGTTTGTTTATCCAGATGGATAATGCATTTGACGTATCCCCGAGTCAAACTATGAATCGGGCATGGCCGACCCCGCCCCGCCCCTCCGCACCGAAGCGGCCGAGCACCTGAAAGCGGTGGCGCTCAAGCTGTTTGCGGAGCGCGGGATCGATGGCGTTACCGTGCGCCAGATCGCCGAGGCCGCCGGGCAGAAGAACCACGCGGCGGTGGGTTACTACTTCGGGTCCAAGGAAGACCTGGTCCGCGAATTGATCGTCGATGGCGCGCGCCTGATCGACGACCAGCGCAACCGCTGGCTGGACGAGGCCGAGGCGCAGGGCGGCCCGCGCAGCGTGCTGGAAGTGGTGGAAGGGCTGGTGCGCACCTCGCTCAACCCCGCTCCGCCGCCGTGGGGTGAGTGCTACAATCGCTTCGTCGTGGTGCTGGGCCTGTCGCACCGCGCGCTGTTCATGGACGCGCTGGAAGGGCGCTGGAACTCTGGCTACTTGCGCTGCTTCGAGCATATCCGGCGGCTGAAGCCAGGCGTTTCGCGCCCGCTGCTCAACCAGCGGCTGCTGTTCATGGGTGCGGCGCTGGGCGGCATCCTGGCCAGCCGCGAGAGCGAACTGGCCGACCAGTCGCGCCCGCACCCGATGTGGAGCAGCGACACCACCCTCACCCGCATCGCCTGCAGCCTTGCCGCGATGCTTGAGTGGGACGCATGACCGCCATAAGCTGAAACCACATCGGCCCGACAGAGGCCACACCGAGAGAGGAAGCCACAGATGACCGAAGCGATCCTGGAACCCGATCTGCCCATCATCGATCCGCACCACCACTTGTGGGACTTGCGTCCGATGATGGGGGCGTTTCCGGAACCGCATCACCCGTTCATCGCCGCCGTCGCGCGCTCCCCCTACTACACCTTCAACGAGCTCCACGCCGATACCACCAGCGGTCATAACGTGATCGGCACCGTGTTCATGGAATGCGGCGCATTCTATCGCAGCGGCGCGGGCGACGCGCTGAAGGTCGTGGGCGAGGTGGAATACGTCAATGGCGTCGCCGCGCAGAGCGCCAGCGGGCTCTATGGCAACCAGCGCCTCTGCGCCGCGATCATTGGCCACGCCGACCTGCAGCTGGGCGACGGCGTGCGGGATGTGCTGGAAACGCTGATGGCCACGACCGCGCGGTTCAAGGGCATCCGTCATCAGGGCGCGTGGGATGCCAACCCGGATACGCTGGGGCCGCCGTTCCATGCCCCGCCGGGTCTTTACCGCGACGCCACGTTCCGCGAAGGGTTCAAGCACCTCGGCGATCTGGGCCTGACGTTTGACGCGTGGGTGCTGGAGCCGCAGCTGGCCGACGTGATCGACCTGGCCCGCGCCTTCCCGAACCAGCCGATCGTGCTCGATCACTGCGGCACCCCGCTGGGCATGGGGCCGTATCACGGCAAGCTGCACGAACGCTTCGATGGCTGGCGGCAGGCGATCCACGATCTGGCCGCCTGCCCCAACGTGACGGTCAAGCTGGGCGGTCTCGCCATGTCGTTCGCGGGGATGCCGGACCACGGCCCAGAAGCGGGCCTGCCATCGGAAACGCTGGCGGCGATGTGGCGGCCCTATATCGAAACCTGCATCGAGGCCTTCGGTCCGACCCGCGCGATGTTCGAAAGCAACTACCCGGTCGACAAGTGGGGGGCGAGCTATCCGGTCCTGTGGAATGCCTTCAAGCGCCTGACGCTGGGCGCATCGGCAGACGAAAAGCGCGCGCTCTACGCCGGGACCGCGGCCACGTTCTATGGCATCGAAGACCTGCTGGACTGAACGCCGATGGCCGCCATCCACCTGCCCCGCGCGATGCGGATCGGCGCCGGGACGCTGGACGAGTTGCCAGAGGCGCTCGCCCAGTTCGGCCTGTCGCGCCCACTGATCGTCACCGACGGGTGGATGGCGTCGTCCGGCGTGCTGGAGCGGGTGGAGACGATCCTCACCGCCGCCGGATTGCAGCCCCGCGCCTTCACCGGCGTCGTGCCCGACCCGACCGTCACTTCGGTCGAGGCGGCGACGGCCTTTCTGCGCGAAGGCGACCATGACTGCGTGATCGGCCTGGGCGGCGGCAGTTCGATCGACACCGCCAAAGTCGTCGCGGTAAAGGCCGCACGCGATCTGCCCATCACCGCGCTCAAAGCCCCGCATCAGGAAGACGCGCCCGCCCTGCCCATCGTCGCGATCCCGACCACTGCCGGGACCGGATCGGAGGCAACCCGCGTCACCGTCATCACCGATGCCGCGACCGACGAGAAGATGCTGTGCATGGGGCTGGCCTACCTGCCCAGCATCGCGATCCTCGATTACGAATTGACCCTCACCAAGCCCGCGCGGCTGACCGCCGATACCGGGATCGACAGCCTGGTTCACGCGGTCGAAGCCTATGTCTCGCGCCGCGCCAATCCGTTCTCGGACGCCGCCGCGCTTTCGGCCATGCGGCTGATCTGGCCCAACCTGCCGCTGGCCTGCGCCGATCCCGGCAACCGGCCTGCGCGCGAGGCGCTGATGCTGGGCGCGCTGCAAGGGGGCATCGCCTTCTCCAACGCCTCGGTCGCGCTGGTCCACGGGATGAGCCGGCCTATCGGGGCGCATTTCCATGTCAGCCACGGCCTGTCCAACGCGATGCTGATGCCGGTAGTGACGCAGTGGTCCGCCCCCGCCGCGCTGCCGCGCTATGCCACCTGCGCCCGGGCCATGGGGATCGCCGACGACAGCGAAAGCGACCAGTCTGCCGTGGGCCGGCTGGTGGAGGCGCTGCACCGGATCAACGCCGACCTATCCGTCCCCACCCCCGCCGCCTATGGCATCGCCAGGGATCGCTGGGACGATCTGGTGCCGCTGATGGCGGCGCAGGCGCTGGCCTCCGGCTCGCCCGCCAACAACCCGCGCGTGCCGGACGCGGCGGAGATCGCGGCGCTCTATGCGCAGGCGTGGGACTGACACCAAAGTGCAGCCGGGGCGGGACCAAAGTCCGCTCGACAGGCCGCATTACGTCTCATACTAAAACCCAAACCATGTTTTGAGAGGAACTTCATGGCCCTGCCCGCTCCGTTTGATCGCCTGCGCCTGCCCGTCATCGCATCGCCGCTGTTCATCATTTCCACCCCCGATCTGGTGATTGCCCAGTGCAAGGCCGGGATCATCGGCAGCTTTCCGGCGCTCAACGCCCGCCCCTCCGGCGTGCTCGACGAATGGCTGCACCGGATCACCGAGGAACTGGCCGCCCACAACCGCGACAATCCGGATCGCCCCGCCGCACCGTTTGCCGTCAACCAGATCGTCCACAAGTCCAACAACCGGCTTGAGGAGGACATGGAAGTCTGCGCCAAGTGGCAGGTGCCGCTGACGATCACCTCGCTCGGCGCGCGGGAAGACATCAACGCCGCCGTCCACAAGTGGGGCGGGATCGTGATGCACGACGTGATCGACAACCGATTTGCCCGCAAGGCCATCGAAAAGGGCGCGGACGGGCTGATCCCGGTCGCTGCCGGGGCTGGTGGCCATGCCGGCACGCTCTCACCCTTCGCCTTGATGCAGGAAATCCGTGAGTGGTTCAGCGGGCTGATCGCGCTGTCTGGCTCGATCGCGTGTGGCCGCTCGGTCCTTGCCGCGCAGGCGATGGGCGCGGATTTCGGCTACATCGGCTCGGCCTGGATCGCCACGGCAGAGGCCAATGCCGACCAGCGTTACAAGGACGCGATCGTGCAGGGCAGCGCCTCGGACATCGTCTATTCCAACCTGTTCACCGGGGTTCACGGCAACTACCTGCGCCCGTCGATCGTCGCCGCTGGCCTCGATCCCGACAACCTGCCGCAGAGCGACCCCAGCAAGATGAACTTCGGCTCTGGCGGCAACACCGAAGCCAAGGCGTGGAAGGACATCTGGGGTTCGGGCCAGGGCATCGGCGCGGTCAAGTCGGTCGAAACCGTCGCCCAGCGCGTCGACCGGCTGGAAGCCGAATACAACGAAGCCCGCAAGGAACTGGCCGCCAAGGCCCGCATGACGCTGGCGTGATCCGGCACTGCTCCCGCTCCTGACGGGGCGGGAGCGCTACTCTTCTGCGGTTTCCGGCCAGAGCAGCGCGGCCATCGCGTCCAGCTCGGTAAAGTCCACGCCCTGCCCCAGCGGGCCTTGCCCCAGCGGATCGCGGGTGTTGAGCCGCATCCGGCGGCGCTGGTCGAGCAGGCGCCGGCGCAGCGCCCGCTGCAACAGCTCCAGCCGCATCAGCGCGTCGCCCAGCGCCAGTTCCGGCGCGCGGCGGCGCTGCACGGACCAGCCCGCCTCGATCTGGCCGATCCGTTCCAGCACCAGCTCGTTATAGGTCCGGTGCGGCCCCCGGTGCAGCGGCAGTCCGATCCGCACCGCCGCCTGGTCATTCGCGGGCAGCAACAGGCCATTGCGGCGGAAATCGTCAAACCCGATCCGGTCCTTGCCCAGTTCGCGCAGCATCGGCGTCAGGCTGGGCCGGGTCAGCACCTGGCGCGGGAGGATGTGGTGGCGTTGCAGCCCGGGATCATAGCCGGGCGCGTCGCGCTGGTTCACCGCCCGGAACGACAGCTGCGCCCGCTTGCCCGGAACCGCCGGAACACTCACATCCGCACCCGCAGGACCGGTCCGTCAGGCTCTGCCCGCAGATGTTCGCCAGCCGGGCCGGACAGGGCCTGCGCCGTCAGCACCGGCCCATGTTCCACCAGCACGTGAACCAGCCGCAGCGCGATCTGTCCGGCCTGTTGCGGCGAAATGCCCGCTGCGGGTTCAAACCGCAGTTCCTGCCCGGTCATGAAGGCCAGCCCGCGCGATTCCATCGCGCCATCCGCGGTCCGGTGCAGCATCGTCAGCCCCAGTGCGGGAAATGCCCCGCCCGCCAGCCAGTTGCCGACCACCCGCTGATAATAATCGGGGGCCATGCAGGTTCCCGCCGGTCCCCAGCACACCGCCAGCGCACCGGGCAGCGTGCTGAGCGCAGCGCCCAGCCCAGCCAGCATCCGCACCACCGGCAGCATGCCCGCCCCGTCGATCAGGTGCGGCCCGGGTTGCAGCACCACCACTTCGCCGCCCGGCACGCTCTCCAGCCCCAGCGGGTGACCGGGGACGGCATGGTGGATCGCCCGGCGCGGTGCCAGTTCGAGGCAATCGAACGCCAGCCCCATGGCCAGCAGTTCCAACCAGCCTTCTTCCTCCACCCCCTGCGCGGTGACCTGGAACGCGACCGGGAAGCGTGCGTCATTTGCAACACTCGCGGCGGCCAGCGCCGCGATCGCCGCGGCATCGGGGCGTTGACCACGAGCGAACAGCAGCGACAGGATCGCTCCGCCAGAGCCTGCTACGCCGGGCCCGCCCGCAATGTCATGCGCTGCAACGATGATAGCCCCCCACGCGCCCTATACCCTTTAACCACTGGCATTTTTTGAACAAACAAGTCGAGTCCGGACAGGGTAAAAGCCGCCATAACGGATGCACCTGTCAAAAAATCCCATGGGCCAGACCTTCGGCCAGCGCCGCGCCCAGTTCGCCCGCCTGCGCCAGCGCTGCGGCCGGAACCGTCTTTTCGGCCATGATCGCCTCCGGGGTCTGAGCCCCAAGGTTGACGATCACCCCTTCGGCGACCCGTTTCAGGCGCCAGCCGGTGACGATCCGGTCCAGCTGCGTTTCTGCCCCCTGCCCGGCGCTGCCAGCGGCAATCACTGTGGCATAGGGCCGCCCTTCGACCCGGCCGAGCAACGGATAGTAGGACCGATCGAACAGGTCCTTCATCGCGCCAGTCAGCGCGCCCAGGTTTTCCGGGCAAACGAACAGGTAACCGCCCGCCCCCAGCAAGTCGTCGATCGTCGCGTCCGCCGCCGCGATCAGCCGCGCGCCCTGCCCGGCCGCCGCGTGCGCCGCATGGGCCAGCGCACGGGCCGCGCCGGTGCGGCTGTGCCAGACGATCAGCAGGTCTGCGGCCAATGGCGGGGTCCTTTCGCTTGCCCCCTAACCGACCCTTCGCCGCCGCGCTTGTCAATTGTCGAAAGGGCGCGCGCGAAACTTCCGTTCCCCGCCGCGATGGGCTAGCCGGGTGCCATGTCCACCGCATCCCCATCGATCCTCGGCATCGACCGTTCGCTTTCCGGCCGGATCTGGCGCTGGCGCGGCGGGAACATGGACCTGGGCCAGGGTGCCAATCCCGCCACGCTGGAACACGATCTGGTCACCCAGCTGCTGCTCTCGCGCGGGGTTCCGCCCGAAGACCTGGAGCGGCACCGCAACCCTTCGCTGCGCGCGTTCCTGCCCGATCCGTCGGTGTTCCGCGACATGGACGCGGCGGCCGAGCGGCTGGCGCAGGCCGTGCTGACGGGCGAGCAGGTGACGATCTATGGCGACTATGACGTCGATGGCGCGACCAGCGCGGCGCTGTTGGTGCGGCTGCTGCGCGACCTGGGCCACGCGGCGCGCTATTACATCCCCGACCGCCTGCTGGAAGGATACGGCCCATCCGGCGAGGCGCTGGTGCGGCTGGCGGAGGAAGGCTCCAGCCTGATCGTCACCGTCGATTGCGGCGCGATGGCCTATGAAGCGCTGGACATGGCGCAGGGTGCGGGGGTGGACGTGGTGGTGGTCGATCACCACAAGTGCGCCGCCGTGCTCCCGGCCGCAATGGCGCTGGTGAACCCCAACCGGCTGGATGAAAGCGATATCGGCGCGGCGCACGGGCACCTGGCCGCCGTCGGCGTCGCCTTCCTGCTGGCCGTGGCGACAGTGCGGACCCTGCGCGCGCAGGGCTTCTTCCGGAACCGCGCGGAGCCGGACCTGTTCTCGCTGCTGGACCTCGTCGCTCTGGGCACCGTGGCCGATGTCGCCGCGCTCCATGGGCTGAACCGCGCCCTGGTGGCGCAGGGACTGAAAGTGATGGCCCGGCGCGAGAACATCGGCATGGCCGCGCTGATCGACGCCAGCCGCCTCAGCCGCGCGCCGACCTGTTCGGACCTGGGCTTCGCGCTGGGCCCGCGCATCAACGCGGGCGGGCGCGTGGGCGAATCGACCCTGGGCGTGCGGCTGCTGACCACCGAAGACCCGGACGAAGCGCAGATGATCGCCGCGCAGCTTTCCGCCCTCAACGAGGAGCGCCGCGCGATCGAGGCCGCGGTGCAGGAAGCCGCCGAGGCGCAGCTGGCCGCCCAGCACAACCGCGCGGTGATCTGCGTCGCCGGATCGGGCTGGCATCCGGGCGTGATCGGGATTGTCGCCGGGCGGATCAAGGAGAAGACCGGCAAGCCGACGCTGGTGATCGCGCTCGACGCCGACGAGGCCGGCCACGGCAAGGGGTCCGGCCGCTCGATTGCCGGGGTCGACCTGGGCGCCGCGATCATCGCCGCCCGCGAAGCCGGGCTGCTGGTGGCGGGCGGCGGGCACGCCATGGCCGCGGGGCTGACCATCGCGCCCGACAGGCTGGATGCGCTGGCCGACTGGCTGGATGAGCGGCTGGGAGCGACGGTGACGGCAGCCATGGCGAATCAGGCCATGCTGCTGGACCTTGCCCTCGCCCCGCGCGGACTGGCGCCGTCGCTGGTTGACGCGATGGAAACCGCCGGGCCGTTCGGCATGGGCTGGCCGGGACCGCGAATCGCGGTGGGGCCGGTGCGGCTGGTGAAGGCCGATCTGGTCGGCACGGACCACGTCCGCCTGATCGTGCGGGGCGAGGATGGCGGCAGCTTCAAGGCCATCGCCTTTCGCGCCGCCAGCACGGACCTGGGGCAGGCGCTGCTCCATCGCTCGCGCGACCGGCGGCTGTGGCTGGCGGGCCGGGCCAAGATCGACGACTGGTCGAGCCGCCCGCAGGCCGAACTGCATATCGAAGACGCGGCCTGGGCCGACTGATCGGGCGGGTTGCGAAAGAATCATGCGCGGGGGGCTTGACCCTCTCGAAACGCTTGCCTAAACGCGCGGCTCGCCTCCGGTGCCAGCCGGAATGGCCCCTTCGTCTAGCGGTCTAGGACGCGGCCCTTTCACGGCTGAAACACGGGTTCGAGTCCCGTAGGGGTCACCATCTGGCACCGTGGCGAACTGGCTTTTGGCCCCTTCGTCTAGCGGTCTAGGACGCGGCCCTTTCACGGCTGAAACACGGGTTCGAGTCCCGTAGGGGTCACCACCACTTCCCTTCACAGCAGCATTGCCCTTTTCGCCCCTGCCGGTCCCGGCGGGCGTTTCCGCGCGCGTGCGCCGCGCGGGGCTATGCGTCCTTCCCGGCCAGCAAAAAGGGCCGCCTCCCGGTGGGAAGCGGCCCTCTTGTGCGTCAGCCGTGCGGCCGGGATCAGTCGTTCAGATCGATCCCGCCCGGCAGCGGTGCCACCGGCTGCGGCGGCGCATCGGTATCGCGCTCGTGCACTTCCACCAGCCCGCGGCCGACGTGGCTCTTGCGGCGACCGTACGAGAAGTAGACCACCAGGCCCACCGCCGCCCAGCCCAGGAACATCAGTTCCGTATAGCCCGACAGGTTGAAGAACAGGTAGGCGCAGCCCAGGATCGCCGCCGGGCCGACCAGCCAGACGATCGGGGTGCGGAACGGACGATGACGATCCGGCGCGGTGCGGCGCAGGATCAGCACGCCGATGGCCACGGTCATGAACGCGAACAGCGTGCCGGAGTTCGAGATGTCGGCCAGCTGACCAACCGGGAAGAACGCCGCCGCCATGGTCACGAACACGCCCGTAATCATGGTCACGATGTGCGGGGTGTGGAACTTCGGGTGGACCTTGGCCAGGCCTTCCGGCAGCAGGCCGTCACGCGCCATCACGAAGAAGATGCGGGTCTGGCCGAACAGCATCATCAGCACGACCGAGGGCAGCGCCAGGAACGCGGCCAGGCCGATCAGGTTGCCGACGTTGACGTAACCGATTTCACGCAGGACGTGAGCCAGCGCCTCGTCCGAGCAGACCAGCGGCACGTTGCCGGCACCGGCCAGCGCGGCGCACTGCTGCTGCAGTTCCTTGCTGCCTGCCGCCAGCGCTTCGCCCGCCGCGCCGAACACCGGCTGCGCACCGACCGCGCCGATCGCGCCCGAGGCGACCAGCAGGTAGAAGATGGTGCAGATCACCAGGCTGCCGATCAGGCCGATCGGCATGTTGCGCTGCGGGTTCTTGGTTTCTTCGGCCGCGGTCGAAACCGCGTCAAACCCGACATAAGCGAAGAAGATCGAGGCCGCGGCCGCCGAAATCCCGCCGAAGCCCAGCGGCGCGAAGGGTTCGAAGTTTTCCATCTTCATCACCGGCACAGCCAGGACGACGAACGCGGTCAGCGCCACCACCTTGATCACCACCAGCACGGCGTTGAACATGGCCGATTCCTTGGTGCCCAGCACCAGCAGCCCGGTGACGAGCAGCGCAATGACCACGGCCGGCAGGTTGATCCCGCCGCCCACGGCCGCAAACGCGCCCTTGGTGAAGAAGGTTGGCAGTTCCAGCCCCAGCCCGGATTGCACCAGCCCCACGAAATAGTTGGACCAGCCGACCGACACCGCCGAGGCGGCGATGGCATATTCGAGGATCAGCGCCCAGCCGACGATCCAGGCGACGATTTCGCCCATCGAGGCATAGCTGTAGGTATAGGCCGAGCCCGAAACCGGGACCATCGATGCCATTTCCGCGTAACACAGCGCGGCCACGGCACAGACGAACCCGGCGATGATGAAGCTGATCAGCATCCCCGGACCGGCCTTTTGCGCAGCTTCGGCGGTCAACACGAAGATGCCGGTGCCGATGATGGCGCCGACGCCCAGCATGGTAAGCTGGAATGCCCCCAGCGAGCGGTGGAGTGATTTCTTTTCGGCAGTTGCCAGAATGGCGTCGAGTGATTTGACGCGACCGAACATGCGGTTCCCCTAAACTTTATGGGCGACCCGCCGCATGGACAGGCCGCCGCTATTCCCTGGCGCGGAAGCTAGCGCCAAGCCACGCATTGGCAAGGGATAACTCGTGCCCCTTCCCCAGCTTTGCGGGAGGCGCTAGACCGGCTCGATGTCTACGACCTTCCAGCTCGATACCGCGACCAGCCGCGCCAATCCCACGCCCGCGCCGATGAAGCGCCTGACCATCCCCGCGATCCGCCAGCGCAAGGTGGATGGCGTCACCGCGCAACCGGTGGTGATGCTGACCGCCTATACAGCGCGGCAGGCGCAGCTGCTCGACGCGCATTGCGATCTGCTGCTGGTCGGGGATTCACTGGGCCAGGTGATCTATGGCCTGCCCTCCAGCGTGCCGGTCACGCTGGACATGATGGCCGCCCACGGCGCGGCGGTGGTGCGCGGCAGCTATCACGCCGCCGTCGTGGTCGACATGCCGTTCGGCGCTTATGAAGCCTCGCCCCAGCAGGCTTTCGAAAGCGCTGCGCGGCTGCTCAAGGAAACCGGCTGCGCGGCGGTGAAACTGGAAGGCGGCGCGGCGATGGCCGAAACGGTCGCCTTCCTCACCGCGCGCGGCATCCCGGTGATGGGCCATGTCGGGCTGACCCCGCAGGCGGTCAACGTGCTGGGCGGTTACAACGCGCGCGGCCGCAGCGAGGCCGAAGCCGCCAAGATCGTCGCCGATGCGCAGGCGCTGGACGAAGCAGGCGCGTTTGCCGTGGTGGTCGAAGGGGTGGTCGAACCGATCGCCATTGCCGTGACCAAGGCCATCAAGTGCCCGACCATCGGCATCGGCGCGTCCGCCCAGTGCGACGGGCAGGTGCTGGTGACCGAGGACATGCTGGGCATGTTCGAGCGCGTCCCCCGCTTCGTGAAGCGCTATGAAGCGATTGCCGAGACGATTTCCGGGGCGGCGGAGCGTTATGCCGCCGAAGTGCGCGCGCGCACGTTTCCGGGGGTGGAACAAACCTATCAACCCAAGTAAGGGCCGCGGCTCTTGCCCGGTCTCTCCGGGCGACCAAACAGGGAATACACCGTGCTGCGCTATTACAAGGGCTCGATCCTGTTCACCCTCGTCTGTCTGGCCATTGCCGTCTGGTATGGCTGGATGCAGACCGGCACCATCGCCGGCACGCTGGGCCTGTTGTGGATCGTGGTCGTGCTGTCGATCCTGGAAGTCTCGCTGTCGTTCGACAACGCGGTGGTCAACGCCTCGGTGCTCGACGAGATGGACGAGATCTGGCAGCGCCGGTTCCTGACCTGGGGCATGCTGATCGCGGTGTTCGGGATGCGCATCGTGTTCCCGCTGGCCATCGTCGCGATTGCCGCCGGACTGGGGCCGATGGAGGCGGTGAACCTCTCGCTCAACGATCCCAAGCGGTACGAGGAGATCGTGTCCAGCGCCCATGTCGGCATCGCCGGGTTCGGCGGCGCGTTCCTGGCGATGGTCGGCCTGTCATTCTTCTTCGACGGAGAAAAGGACGTCCACTGGATCGCCTGGATCGAAGAGAAGCTGAGCGTCTTTTCCAACGTCAAGGCGGCGGAAATCGCGATCCTGCTGGTGGTGATCTACCTGATTTCGGGGCTGCTGGACCCGGCTGACGCGCTGACCTTCATGGTTTCGGGCACGCTGGGGATTGTCACCTTCATCGCGGTCGAGGCGCTGGGCACGCTGCTGGAAATGCGCGAGCAGGCGCTCGCGGCGCAGGGCGCGGTGGTGCGGTCGGGGCTTGGCGGGTTCCTCTACCTCAACATCCTCGACGCCAGCTTCAGCTTTGACGGCGTGATCGGCGCGTTCGCGCTGTCGAACAACATGGTCGTGATCGCGCTGGGCCTGTCGATCGGCGCGATGTTCGTGCGTTCGATGACCATCATGTTGGTGCAGAAGGGCACGCTGGCGGAGTATCGCTATCTCGAACACGGCGCGTTCTGGGCGATCATCGCGCTGGGCGGGATCATGCTGATCTCGGCGAAGTTCCACATCCCCGAAACCGTGACCGGGCTGATCGGCGCGGTGCTGATCGGGCTGTCGCTGTGGTGGTCGGTCCGCCACAAGCGCAAGTTCCCCGATGGCGAGATCGAAAGCGCGGTGCGCGCGGACTGATCAGCCGCCGCGCAGCCGCACCGCGATCGGGGCGGCAATGATCAGCTGGACCAGATGGTACAGCAGGATCGGCAGCAGGATCACCCCCGCAACGGCGGGCGGAAACAGCACGGTCGCCATTGGCGCACCCATCGCGATGCTTTTCTGCCCGCCCGCGAACAGCATCGACACGCGGTTCGCGCGGTCCAGCCCCACGGCCCGGCCCAGCCACCACGCGCCAAGGTGGCCGATCACCAGCAGCACGGCCGTGCCCGCCACCAGCCACAGCCAGCCCTGCGCGTCGATCCGGGTCCAGAAGCGTTGCTCCACCGCGCCGGAAAACGCGACATAGACCGCGATGGCAATCGCCGCCCGGTCCATGCCCGTCACCAGCGCGCGGTGGCCCTTGACCCAGCCGCCCAGCCGGTCCTGCATCAGCTGCCCGGCAGTGAACGGCACCAGCAGCATGCCAATCACCTTGATCAGGCTGTCGGTGTGAAACTCCGCCGCGCCGCCCCCGCCCAGCAGCGAGAACAGCGGCGCGGAGACGAACACGCCCATGATGTTGAGCAGCGCCGCGGCGATCACCGAGCTGGCGACATTGCCGCCGCCCAATGAGCTGTAGGCGGTGGCCGACTGCACGGTCGAGGGCATGCAGCCCAGATAGAGAAAGCCCAGCGCGATCATCGGCGGCATCCAGCCCTGCCCCAGTTGCCAGACCGCCCAGCCCGACAGCGCCATGACGCCATAGACCCAGGCCGTCAGCGGCCAGAGCAGCCGGTGGTTGGTCAGTCCCGCGCGCACTTCATCACGCGGCAGGCGCAGGCCATTGAGGAAGAACAGGATGAACACCGCCGCGTTGGCGATGAACTGGACCACTTCGCGCATCGCGCCCGAAACCGGGGCCACCACCGCCAGCGCGATGGCCAGCAGCAGCACCCGGACCAGCAAATCCAGCCGTGTCAGGAAATTCACAACTTCGCCCCCCGTTTGTCATCCCCGCTTTCGCGGGAATGACACGGTTTGGAAAGGGGCTTTGCGCCTTAACGACCGGCGAGCGACACCGGCGGCGCGGGCGTGGCGGAAAAGCGCGGTGCGGGTGCGGGCTGGACCATGCCGCCGTCCTCCACGAACGTCCCGCGCGCCACGTTGTGCGGATGCTGCGGCGCTTCCTTCAGGCTCAGCACCGGGGCAAAGCAGATGTCGGTTCCGTCCATGATCGCGCACCATTCGTCGCGGGTCTTGGTCAGGATCAGCGCGGTCATGCGCTCTTTCAGCTCGTCCCACTTGGCCGGGTTCATCTGCTGGGCGAAATCGGGATCTCCGGCCAGCCCGGTCTTTTCCAGCAGCAACGCATAGAACTGCGGCTCGATCGAGCCGAGCGAGATCCACTTGCCGTCGCTGGTTTCGTAGGTGTCATAGAAGTGCGTGCCCGAATCGAGCAGGTTGACCCCGCGTTCGTCCTTCCACTGGCCATTGCCGAGGAAGGTGTAGGTCATGGCCGAGAGGATCGCCGCGCCATCGACCATCGCGCAATCGACCACCTGGCCCTGCCCGCCGCTGCGCGCATGGAGGATGGCGGACACCACCCCGAACGCCAGCATCATGCCGCCGCCGCCGAAATCGCCCACCGCGTTGACCGGGAAACTGGGCTTTTCGCCCTTGCGGCCATAGGAATGGAGCGCGCCCGACAGCGCGATATAGTTGATGTCATGCCCCGCCAGCGGCGCCATCGGCCCGTCCTGGCCCCAGCCGGTCATCCGCCCGATCACCAGCTTGGGATTGACGGCCAGCAGCACGTCCGGCCCCAGCCCCAGCCGTTCCAGCACGCCGGGGCGATAGCCTTCGATCAGGGCGTCGGCGGTCTTGGCCAGTTCCTTGATCTGCGCGATCGCGGCCGGATCCTTCAGGTCCAGCTCGATCCGCTCGCGGTTGCGGTTGAGGATGTCGCGGTTGCCGCCATCACCGAACCGCCCGGCCTTCGAGGGGCGCTCCACCCGGATCACCCGCGCGCCGTGGTCGGCCAGCATCATCCCGCAGAACGGGCCGGGTCCGATCCCCGCCAGTTCGATCACCGTCACGCCTTGCAGAACACCCGCCATCGCAGCCTCGCCTTTGTCTGTTGATCCAGAATTTAATCATTCGATTAAATCGCCTTGGCGGCGCTGTCGAGACTTATGCGTAACAATTCCGGTCAGGCGATGCCGGTCTGGCCATTCTGGTCAGTTACGCGCCTACTTGGCCAGCTGCGTCCGCGCTTCGGCCAGCAACGGGTTGTCGCCGCCGATCCGCCGCGCCTTGTCGAGCAGGTCGCGGGCGCGCTGCGGCTCTTCTCCGGCGGCGGCGAGCGCCATTCCCAACGCCTGCGCCGCCACGCCGCTGCCGCGTTGCAGGGCATAAGCGCGCTCGGCGCTCTCGCGCGCGGCCTTGACGTCATCGGTGCGAAGCTGCGCCAGGCTGAGGTCCGCCAGCAACCGTACGTCGCGGTTGCCGCCGCGCTGGCGCAGGTTTTCCAGCAGCGCGCGCGCGCCGGCCCAATCGCCGGTAAACGCCCGGTGGCTGGCCGCCATGCGCGCGGCCAGGCGGCTGCCGGGGAAGGCGGCGAGATAGTTGGCGGTCACGATCATCGCGTCCCGCCCGCGCCCGGCCTTGTCGAAGGCCTCGCCCATGCGCAGCAGCAGCGTTTCGGGAAAGCGGACTTGCGCCGACTGGTCGTACGCCTGCAGCGCCGCACCCGCCTGTCCGCTCGCCAGCGCCACGTCCCCCCACAGCGCCAGCGCTTCGGACGAACCCGGGTGCAGTTGCCGGAACCGCTCCGCCACGGCCACGGCGCCGCGCATATCACGCGCGGCAAGCAGACTGCGGACATAGGGCACCGCCGTTTCCGGCACGCCGGGCGCGCTGTTCCAGCGCAGCGCCAGCACGCCAATGGGATCGCGCTCCGGGATTGGCATCAGCGCCGGGATCGTCGCGGCGGCGGCGCGGTCCAGCAGCGGAGCGGCAGCGGCGCGGTTGCCCTGCTCTTCGTGCGCGCGGGCCAGCAACACCAGCAAATAGGCCGGCGCATCCGGGCGCGCGGCCAGCGCATCATAGCGTTCGTGCAGCTTGCCATAGTCGCCCGCCTCATAGAGCGCGCGGGCCAGCAGCAATTGCAGCTTCTGGTTCGCGCCCTGCCGCTGGGCCAATGGCTCCAGCAAGCCGGCCGCGACGTTGGCGTTGCCCGCTTCCAGTTCCAGCAGGCCTTGCAATTCCAGCCCGGCGGGCATGGCCTGCAAGCGGTCGCCGGTGCGGGCCAGCAGATTGCGGGCGAGGTCGATCTTGCCCGCCCGCGCCGCCAGCACGGCCTGCAGGTAGAAGGCATAGGGGTGCTTGGGAGCAACCTCGATCATCTTGCGGGTCACGGCCAGCATCTCGGTCGTGCGGCCCAGTTCGCCCAGCGTGGCGGCGTAGCCGCTCAGGAGCGAAAGGTCTTCCGGCGCCAGTTCCAGCGCGCGTTCGAACAGCGGCAGCGCGGCGGCCCAGCCGGACTGGTCGCGCAGCAACTGGGCGCGAAATTCCAGCGCGCGGACATTGTCCGGCTCGGCCACAAGCGCGCGCTCTGCCGCGTCGACGGCCTGGATCTGTTCGCCGCCCAGATAGCGCAGGCGGCCGATATCGACCCACAGCTGCGCATCGCGCGGCGTGTAGGACAAGGCCCGGTCATAGGCCTTCCCCGCTGCCGGCAGATTGCCTTCCAGCCGCTCCAGCCGCCCCAGCGCCCGCCAGCCGCGCCCGGCGGATTCGGGCGTGAACTGCCCCGGCCCCAGCCATTCGCGCGCTTTCAGCAGCTCGCCCTGATAGAGGAACGCCTCGCCCATCCACGCCGCGATGGCCGCGCGCGGGGCGCCGGCCTTGATGGCATTGCGCAGCGCGGCTTCCGCCGCGATGCCATCGCCCTTTTGCAGGGCGGAGCGCGCGGCATTGATCGGGCCCTGCTGCACGTCCGGCAGGGCCGCCAGCGGTGCCGCGATCAGCACCGCCGCCAGGCCCAGCACGGTCAGGAAGCGGGCCAGGCGCATCGGTTCAGGCCTGCAGGTCGTATTGCTTGAGCAGGTCGTAGAGCGTCGGGCGGCTGATCCCCAGCAGCTTGGCCGTCTGCGAGATGTTGCCCTCGCTGCGGGCCAGCGCATGGCGGATGACGCGCCGGTCGGCCGCCTCGCGCGCGGCCTTCAGGTTCAGCACTGCCTCGCCCGCCTCGTCCGGTTCGGCAAGGTCGAGGTCGGCAGCCGACACCAGCTTGCCATCGGCCATGATGACCGCGCGCTTCACCCGGTTTTCCAGTTCGCGCACATTGCCCGGCCATTGCCAGGCATCGATCGCGGCCAGCGCATCGGCGGCAAAGCCCTTGACCGCCGGGTTCATTTCCCGCGCGAAGCGGGTCAGGAACGCGCGGGCCAGCAGCCCCGCATCGCCCGGCCGCTCGGCCAGGCTGGGGATCCGGATGACAATTTCGGCCAGGCGGTAGAACAGGTCCTCGCGGAACCGCCCGTCGCCGATCATCGCTTCGAGGTCCTGGTGCGTGGCGCAGACAATCCGGGTGTCCACCGCGATGGACTTGCGCGAACCGATCCGCTCGATCACGCGTTCCTGCAGGAACCGCAGCAGCTTGACCTGCAAGGGCAGCGGAATGTCGCCCACTTCGTCAAGGAACAGCGTACCGCCGTGGGCTAGCTCGATCTTGCCCTCGGTGGTCTTGACCGCCCCGGTAAAGGCGCCCTTCTCATGCCCGAACAGCTCGCTTTCCAGCAGGTTTTCGGGAATCGCCGCGCAGTTGATCGCCACGAACGCGCCGCCCGCGCGGTCGCTGGCGTCATGCAGTCCGCGCGCCAGCAATTCCTTGCCGGTGCCGCTGGCCCCCAGCAGCATGACCGAGACGTTGGTGTTGGCCACCCGTTCGATCGTGCGGGCCACCTTGACCATTTCCGGCGCGCCCGTGATCATCCGGCCGAGCACGCGGTTGTCCTCACCCGATCGCGCGGCAAGCTGGCGGTTTTCGGCCTCGATCCGGTGCAGTTCCAGCGCGCGACGGACGATCAGGCCCAGCGCCTCGATATCAACCGGCTTCTGGTAAAAGTCATAGGCCCCCTTGGCGATGGCCCGCAGCGCGGATTCCCGCGCGCCGTGGCCGCTGGCCACGATCACCTTGGTGTCCGGTTTCAGCGCCATGATTTCATCCAGCACCGCAAAGCCCTCGCTGGTGCCATCGGCATCGGGCGGCAGGCCCAGGTCCAGCGTCACCACCGGCGGTTCGTCCGCGCGCAGCGCCGCCAGCGCGCTGGCGCGGTCGCCGGCGATCACCACGTCGAATTCGGGATAGGCCCATTTCAGCTGCGCCTGCAGACCCGGATCGTCCTCGACGATCAGCAGCTTGGGCAGCACCTTGGACTTGGCATCGGACATTTCAGGCAACTCGTTTCGCGGCAAGGGTGTCGATCAGTTCGGCGGCATCGTAGAGCGGCAGGTGAATTGTGAAGCGACTGCCCAGCCCTTCGCAGCTTTCCACGTCCAGCCGCCCGCGCATCGCCCGGATCAGTTCGCGCGCTTCATAGGCGCCGATCCCGAACCCGCCGGACTTGGTGCTGTCGAACGGCTTGAACAGGCGGGTGCGGATGAATTCGGGGCTCATCCCGGTGCCGGAATCGAGCACTTCGATCACCCCGCCCAGCCCTTCGCAGGCCACCCGCACGAACACCGGCGCGCCGGCAGGGCTGGCATCGATCGCGTTCTGGACCAGATGGACCAGCACCTGTTCCAGCGAATCCGCCTGCGCGGCCACCCGGCACGGCGCGGCTTCCACCAGCTGGACGTTGTGCAACGCCTGGAACTGCGCCGCGACCCGCGCCGCAATCTGATCGGCAGCGACCGGCTGGAGCGTTTCGATGGCACTGGAACCATAGCGCGAGAGGCGCGACAGCAACGCGTGCAGCTTGTCCGACGAATTTCGCAGCGTGATCATCATGTCCCGCTGGAATTCAGGATTATCAGAATGTTGCTCCGCATTCCTTGCAAGCAGGCTGAGCTGGCTGGCCAGATTCTTGATGTCGTGCATGACAAAGGCGATACGGCGGTTGAAGTCCTCGAACCGCCCCGCTTCGGCCAGTGCTGCCTGTCCGGCGTGCTCGGCCAGATAGCTGGCCAGCTGTTGCCCGGCGACGCGCAGCAGGTCGAAGTCCTCCCAGTCCAGCTTGCGCGGATGGGGTGGCCGGGCCAGCACGATCATCCCCACCAGCTGCTCGAAGTGCAGCAATGGCACCAGCGCCCAGGCGCGCGGCTCATCGCGCAGCCATTGCGGCACGGCTGCCGTGGCCTCCGCACTGGCGCGGCCCGCGCGCAGCTCGTCCAGGTCGGCCACGTATCCCTGCTGCTCGAAAAAGCGGCACTGCGCCGCCGACAGGGCCAGTCCCGGCACTTCGGCGGTCGGCCACTGCCAGCGCGCCGCCAATTCCAGCCGCCCGCCCTCGCCCGCGGTCAGCAGCAGGCCGGCGGGGCTGTCTGTCATGTCGGCCACGGCGCGGATCACACGCTGGTCCAGGCTGGCATCGCTGCCGCCCGGCTTGGCGATCGTGCGGGTAAAGCGCAGCCACTCGCTGCGGTAGTCATAGCGATGCTGGAACAGGTGCTTGGCCACCATCACCCGCATCCATCCGCGCATCCGGGCCGAGGCGATCACCGCCACGCCCAGCACGGTCGCCGCGGATACCACGCCCAGCTGCAACGACATCGCCAGGTTCCCGCCCGACCATGACAGCCACTGGGCCAGCGCCACCATCGCGATCAGGTAGCCCCCGATCAGCATCAGCGACAGCGACTGGAACGTAACCGCACGCGAGGGCCGCAGGTTGACTTGCGCCCGGCCCGTCAAGGCCCCGATAGCCAGCGTCGACGCCGCCGCCAGCACTGCGACCGAACGCAGCGCCCCCAGCATTTCCGGCATCCCATGGGACAGATAGGCGACCGTGTAATAGTTGAGGTCAAAGCCCCAGAGCGTGAGCAATGCCCCGGCGGGCCAGCGCAGCAGCAGCCGCGTTTCCGCCCGCGCGCCGACATAGAGGTTGTGCACCAGCACCAGCCCGCCGATCTGCAGCAGCAGGTGCAGCAGCGTCAGCGACTGGAAGGCATAAGCCGCCAGCGGCGCCTGGTCCGCGCTCGCCGCGCCAAACAGCGCGTGGGCAAAGGCCTGCACCAGTTCGACGAAGCCCAGCGCATAGAGCATCGGCCGCACCGGCTGCACGCTGGCCAGCCGGCCATCGACCGCGAACAGGCGATAGAGCGCGAACAGCCAACCCAGGTTGCGACCCGATTCGGCCATAGCGGTGATCGCCGCTTCCTGCCCCAGCAGACCGCACCCCAGCGCCCAGAACCCGGTCGCGGCCAGCGCGACCGCAAGGGCGCGGGCGGCAGGTCCGAACCGCTCGACCAGCCGCCACAGCCAGGTCGCGACCACGCCGCACGCCGCCGCGGCCAGCAGCCACAACAGCGCCGCAACGCCGGGCCAGATGGAACCCGCCAGCGTCATCCTAGCGCGCGCCCTCGTGCCACAGCACCACGCGCAGCGTCTGCAACAGGATCAGCAGATCAAGGAACGGCGTGTAGTTCTTGGCGTAGTATAGGTCGTATTCCAGCTTGTGCCGCGAATCCTCGATCGAGGCGCCATACGGGTAATTGATCTGCGCCCAGCCGGTGATCCCCGGCTTCACCATGTGGCGTTCGGCGTAATAAGGCAGCTTTTCTTCCAGATTGGCCACGAATTCCGGCCGTTCCGGGCGCGGGCCGACGAAGCTCATTTCGCCCTTCAGCACCGCCCAGGCCTGCGGCAACTCGTCGATCCGGACCTTGCGGATGAACTTGCCCAGCCGGGTGACGCGCGGATCGTCCTTCTGCGCCCACTGCGCCCCGTTCGCCTCGGCATCGGTCCGCATCGAGCGTAGCTTGATCAGGTCGAAATTCTGGCCGTAGAGCCCGACGCGGGTCTGGCGAAAGAACGCCGGACCCTTGCTGTCCAGCTTCACCAGCAGCGCGAACAGCGCGATCACCGGGCCGGTCAGCACCAGCAGCAGCGCGCTGGCCAGGATATCGAAAATCCGCTTCGCCGCGCTCGACAGCGCCCGCCCTGAGGAAAACCCGTCCGAAAAGATCAGCCAGCTGGGATTGACGGTGTCGAGATCCACACGCCCCGTCTCGCGCTCGATGAAGCTGGAAAAATCGTTGACGTGAACCCCGGTCGTCTTGATCCGCAACAGGTCGGCCAGCGGCAAGGCGTTGCGGCGCTCCTCCAGCGCCAGCACCACTTCGCTGACATCCAGGTTCTCGACATGGCGGGTCAGGTTGTGGATCGCCCCGCGCGCAATGGATTCCTCGACCACCGGCGGGCTATCGGTCATCGCCACATAGCCGACGATCACGAACCCGCTCTCCGGCCGTTCCGAAAGCTTGCGCAGCCGGTCCGCCCGCGCCCCGGCCCCCAGCACCAGCACCCGGCGCCGGAACGCGGCCGTGCCCAGCAATCCGCCGATCACCAGCCGGTTTAGCACCAGCATGACAATCGCGATGCCCATCGTATAGGCCAGCGTGGAGCGCCAGAAATTGTGCCCGCCCAGCAGGAAATCGACAAAGGCCAGGCCGATCACCCCCAGCGAGATCGCTACCAGCAGCCGCGCCGTGGCGAACCGCATCGAGCGCAGCGCGTCCGAACCGTAGACCCCCACCGCGATCATCGCGGTCAGGATAATGACCGAGAACGCCGAGAGCTGCCACAGACGGGTCAGTGTCTCGCCCGCATCGATCCCGATCTGGCCGGCGCGGACCCGCCAGGCAATCTCACCAGCCAGGCACAGCAGCACCAGGTCGATCAGTCCCAGCAGGATCACCGCGTGCGGGATATAGTGTTTGAATAGGCGGATCATCGTCCCTTGGGCGGCCTTCGGTGTGAATGGTCCGCCCCGGCCTAATGGCCAAGGGTGAAATGTCGGTAAATTTTACAGATCTTGGTTGCCGAAACCTATCCGCGAAAACTGAACGGTGTCAGGCCCCTGATCCGCTCATCGAATTCCAGCGCCGCGCCGCGCGGCGGCAGGGCGCGTTGCAGGCACGACGCGCGGTGGCACTGCGCGCAGCCCGGCCCGATCGGCACCGCATGAACCGGATCCAGCGACAATCCGCGGGCCTGCGCCAGCTGCCCGGCCAGCCGCGCTTCCAGCCCCAGCACGACGGCAAAGCGCGCCGTTCCGGCCCCCAGCGTCCCGCTGCGCTCCACGGTCTGCGCCAGCGTCAGCCAGCGCGAAGGCTGGCCCGCCCCGTCCGGCACCTCGACCAGTTGCACACAAGTCCGCCCCGCCCGCTCGAACGCTTCATGCGCGGCCCACAGCGGGCAGCTCGTCTCGCTTTCCAGCAGCAGCGTTCCGCTCGCCCCGGCATAACGCTTGGAATACTGCCCGGCGCGGTCGATCCGGGCCATGAAGAACGGCAGGCCCCGCTGGCCGACCCGCTGCAGCGTGGTCAGGCGATGGGCCAGTTGTTCGAAGCCCACGCCAAAGCGGCGCTGCAGCAGGTCAAGGTCATACCCCGTCGCCTCGCACGCCCGCATGAACCGGCCATAGGGCATCAGCAGCGCGGCCGCGAAATAGGCCGCCAGATGGCGGCGGAACAACCGCCAGGCCGCCCGGTCGGTGAACTGGGCACCATTGGCAATCGCGGCAATCTCGTCGCGCTGTTCCAGCAGCGCCAGCTGCACCGCGACCTGGAAATTGCGCGAAGGGCCGTCCAGCACTTCGGACAGCTGCAATTGCCGCGCGTGCAGGTCTAGCCGCCGCAAGGCATCCGGCATGACGTCGGCCGGCAGGATCCGCACGGAAAGCTGATGCTTCTGGCGCAGCCGCTCGGCCAGCGCCGCACCGATATCGGCGTTCGACAGGCGCAATTCGTCGGCCAGCGCCTCGGCCGCGGCATCGAGGTCGGCAAAGTGGTTGCGCCAGCGCTCGATTTCACGCCGGACAAGGTCCATCGGATCGGTCGAGGCCGCCGCCACATCCTTGCCGCTGGCATCGAACAGCCGGGCAAAGGCCAGCGCTGCCTGCGGTGCGGCCGCCAGCCATTCGGCAATCTCGTCGCGGTCGATGGCCAGATCGGCAAAGCGTTCGTCGGCCAGACGGCGGCGCAGCCCGTCAACCCCGCCCACCGCCTCGTCCTGCCGCAGGCTGCGCGGATCGAAGTCGAACTGCTCGGCCAGCACCACCACCAACCGCGCCGACAGCGGGCGCTGATTTCGTTCTATCAGATTGAGATAACTGGGAGAAATGCCGAGCCGCGACGCCATGGCGGCCTGGGTCAACCCTTCGCGGCGGCGCAGGCGGCGAACGCTGGGTCCGGCAAGGATGGTCGGATCGCTCATCCCGCCCATTTGTCATATTATTTACAACTTGACAAGAAATATTGGATTTTCAGCGCCATCCACACAACATGATTTGTAATTTTCACTACTCAATCCAGCCCACCCAGGCCTATCAGGATGGGGAGGCGGACAAGAGGGTCCGCTCCGCAGCAACGAAGGAATACCCCCATGGAAACCGCGCAGATGAACGAAATCCGCGAGCCGAGCCGGGCCCGCGCGCTGCTCTCCAACAACGATTTCCGCCTGCTCCGCCAGGCGCTCGCCAGCCACGCCCGCTCGACCGAGGAACCCGAAGAACTCGCGCGGATCAGCGCGCTCTATCATCGGCTCGGCTCCTACGCCTGACGCCCACTAAACTCCTGGGCCACTACCAACTCCTGGGGAGGAGTAACGACGGTCGTCGGCGCGCCCCTTTCGCGCCGGCGGCCGTTAATTTCATGGTAACCATAAGCGCGCGACGCATGGTTAACCTGTTGGTGCGATAAGCTTTCGCATGCGCCGTCCGGTTCAACCCCTGCCGATTTCACCCAAGCTGCTCAAGCACTTCGCCGCAGCCACGGTCGTGCTGACCGGGCTGATCGCGTTGTTCGCGGGCGGGGAGCAATCGCAGATCGCGCAGGAACTGGCCGAGCGCGAAGCCCGCAACCAGCTGGAGCAAACCGAAGCCGAAGTGATCGGCACGCAGGACGTCGGCCAGCCGGAAACCACCCGCACCAAGGGCAGCTGGGGCAGCGACGGTCCAGAGAATTCCGGTTACAGCGGCGCATCGACCGACCCCAATCCACCGCCGATGCTGGCAGGCCGGCCGCCGCGCGGCCCGCAGGTCGGGCCGATGCGCGGATCTCCGCCCTACCTTACGCCGCCACCCGGCGCGGCCGGCAGCAGTGCCAGGCTGCGCGGCATTCCGGTGAACGACGAGCGGGAAGATGCTTCCAGCCGAACCCCCGCCCCCACCAGCCCGACCGCCGATCAGGCCGCCGCGCTGCTGGAATCGTCAAGGGCGCGCTCTGGCGGCTCCGGAGACGTGGACTAGTTCAGAAGCATTCCCGGCTCAGGAACGCGCGAGCGTCCGGGCTGATCAGCGCGGCGTGGCCATAGTTCGGATGGTCGATCACGAACAGCGCGCTGCCCTCGCCCGATTTCCACGCGGCGATGGCTTCCGGCGTGAAATCGAAATGGAAGAAGTGGACCGCGCTGGCCTTGTTGTCGCTGGCGCGGGTGCGTTCGGTATCGCCTTCGGCGCGCGCCGCGATTTCATGGCCGCCGACCTGGATCTTGATGTGGTTTTCCACGCCGCCAATCGTGCGCAGGAACGCATCGCGCCGTTCGGGATCGCCGATTTCGAAGAACACCGTCGCGGTCAGCTCGCTGCCCTTGGGCACCATCGGGTCATAGGCCGCCAGCTCGTCGACCAGCTGCTCGTCCCCGCCCTTCTCGATCCGGAGCATTTCCTGGATCTGCAGCCACATCGAATCCCAGTTCTCGAACAGGACCGTGGCATAGGGACCGACCGCCAGCCGCGTGAGCTTCTTGCGCTCGATCGCTTCCTGCTTCTTGTCGGCGCGGATCAGCTCGTACTGGTCCAGCGGCATGATGTCGGCAGCGGTGATGCTACGCTGATCGCGGGGCATTGCAATTATCCTTACAAGTTCATTCGGTTGCGTAAATTTCTTTACAGACCGTAGGCTTTCGCCATGATTTCAATCGGATGACCGATACGCTCCGGCACTTCACCGCCGTTGGCAGCGATCACCTGCTTCAGGTGCGGACCGGCCAGCGGGCATTCGGACACGATCATGTCCGGGTTGCCTTTGACCAGGTTGCGCGCGGCGGGCTTGCCCACCTTCACGGCACGGTCGAAGTTTTCCTTGAAGATGCCCCACTTGCCGCCGTGGCCAGAGCAGCGCTCGGTCAGCGCGGGCTTGGCTTCGGGGATCAGGCGCAGCATTTCCATCGCCTTCGGCCCCATGTTCTGGGCGCGGGCGTGGCAGGCAAAATGCACGGCAATCGACGCCGGCATCGCCTCGATCGGGGCAAGGCCGGTCTCCTTCGAGAGCGCGACGATGTATTCCGACACGTCGAACGTGTGCTTCGACAGCTGCGTGACGGCGTCGTTGCCGACCTCGATCAGCGGCCATTCGAACTTCAGCATCAGCGCGCAGCTGGTGGTCAGCGGCACGACATCCCAGCCATCCGCGATCAGCGGCGCGAAATGCGCGGAAATGCGCTGGGCAGCGCTGGCGACAGCGGCCAGGTCGCCATTTTCCAGCTTGGGCATGGCGCAGCAATCGGGATGCTCGATCCGCACGCGCACGCCGTTGTGCGCCAGCACCTTCACCAGCGCGAGGCCGGGGGTGCCGTCGTTGAAATTGTCATGGCAGCCCGCATAGACGGCCACTTTCTTGCCAAACGCCGGGCCATCCGGGTTCGGCGCGGGGATGATCCCGGCGGCCTGGTTGACCAGCGGCGTTTCCATGAACGGCGGCAGGTGCGCGCGCCGGTCGATCCCGGCGACCTTTTCCATGATTGGCCGGGTCAACCCGTTGTCCTGGTCGGTCGCCCAGTTGGCGAGGCCCGCCAGCGCCGTGCCGAGCCGCCCGTTGCGGTCCATTTCGGCCAGCTGGGTATCGGCGAACGAGGTCTGCCCCTTGCGATGCTCGACCGCGCGGTAGCGCAGCATCAGGTGCGGGAAATCCAGATCGAAGCTGTGCGGCGGCACATAGGGGCACTTCGTCATGAAGCACATGTCGCACAGCGTGCAGGCATCGACGACGGCCTTGAGCTGGACCGGGGTCAGGTCCTCCACTTCCTCGTTGGGCGCCTCGTCGATCGCGTCGAACAGGATCGGGAAGCTGTCGCACAAGTTGAAGCAGCGACGGCAGCCGTGGCAAATGTCATAGACGCGGCGCAGCTCGGCCTCGAGCGCGGCTTCGTCGTACCATGATTCGTCCTGCCACGGAATCGGGTGGCGGGTGGGCGCTTCAAGGCTGCCTTCCATCGCGGAATTCCCCTGTAAATTTCACGACAACGATCAGATCGTTCAGTCAAAAAAGATTACGGGCGGCGAGTGCAATTGCTGCCCCCGCCGCCCGCAGTCATGATCACGCGTCGGCGAGCAGGCCGTCGAGCGTCTTCTGGAACTTGCCGGCGTGGCTCTTTTCAGCCTTCGCCAGGGTTTCGAACCAGTCCGCGATTTCGTCGAAGCCTTCTTCGCGCGCGGTCTTGGCCATGCCCGGATACATGTCGGTGTATTCGTGGGTTTCGCCGGCGATCGACGCCTTCAGGTTGGCAACGGTGTCGCCGATCGGTTCACCGGTGGCCGGATCGCCGCACTCTTCGAGGTATTCGAGGTGGCCGTGCGCGTGGCCGGTTTCACCTTCGGCGGTCGAGCGGAACACGGCGGCAACGTCGTTGTGACCTTCGATGTCGGCCTTCTGGGCGAAGTACAGGTAACGGCGGTTGGCCTGGCTTTCACCAGCGAACGCGGCCTTGAGGTTTTCCTCGGTCTTGGAGCCCTTGAGTCCCATGATAACTCTCCTGTTGGTGGAAATTCGACGCACCCTAGATGGGCCGCGCCGCCGGTCCTTTCCATCAGGAAATTCCGCGAAGATTAATCGCCAAAAGCGATCAACTTAATGAGAATAATTCGCAAAACTGCCCTCAGCGTTTGGGCATCAGCTCCATCGCCGCACTGGCCAGCGCTTCGGCCCCGGTCGCGACGACCTGATCCGCCTCTGGCGCCCAGAACGGGCTGTGCAACCCGTGCAGCACGCGCCCTTCCCGCTTGGCCGCGTCGAATTCCTCCTGCGGACGCCCTCCCACCCAGAAGATCAGCGTCTTGATCCGTTCGGGATCGGTGCGGGCAAACGCGCCGAAATCCTCACCCGCCATCGACGGCGGGGTTTCCACGACGCGCGCGGCGCCAAACCGGCCCTTGAAGAAGGTGGACATCCGCTCGCTGAAATCGGGCGTGTTCCAGGTGGCGAGGCCCGGATTGGGATCGACCGTGACCACCGGCATCCGGTCTGCCGGAACGCCCGCCGTCTGCGCCTCGCCCGCAGCAATGCGCTTGATCCCGTCCAGCAGCAGCTTGCGCGATTCGTCGGAATAACTGCGCACGGTCAGTTGCAGCTTCACTTCATCGGGAATGATGTTGTGCTTGGCCCCGCCGTGGAAGCTGCCCACCGTCACCACGGAGGGGTCGAACGGGCTGGCCTCGCGGCTGACCAGCGTTTGCAGCCGCATCACGATGGCGCTGGCCAGCACGATCGGGTCCTTGGTGGTGTGCGGATAGGCGCCGTGGCCGCCCAGCCCCTTGACCGTGATGTCCACGCTGTCGACATTGGCCAGCGCGAACCCTGGCTTCACCCCGATCGTGCCAGAGGGCAGGTCCGCCGTATCGTGGAATGCCAGCGCGAAATCCGGCTTGGGAAAGCGCGTGAACAATCCGTCCTTAAGCATTGCTTCTGCGCCGGAATTTATCTCCTCTGCCGGCTGCCCGATCATCACCAGCGTGCCCGACCAGCGGTCGCGGTTGGCGGCCAGAGCGCGTGCCGCGCCGATCCATCCGGCCATGTGGGTATCGTGCCCGCAGGCGTGCATGATCCCGCTTTCCACCCCCGCGGTCGAAACCCCGCGCGCTTTCGAGGCATAGGCCAGCCCGGTCTGTTCGACCACCGGCAGCCCGTCCATGTCGGCGCGGATCAGCACGACCGGGCCGGGACCGTTCTTCAGCACCGCGACCACGCCGGTCTTGCCGACCTTCTCCGTCACTTCGAACCCGGCCTTGCGCGCAGCATCGGCCATGATCCGGGCAGAGCGAACTTCCTGGAACGACAGTTCCGGGTTCTGATGCAGGTCGCGATAGATCGCCATCAGCTCCGGCAGGTCGGCCTGAACCTTGGCGCGCACCGGATCGGCGGCGGCAGGGGTCGAGACAAGCGCGACGAGCGCGGCGGCACCAAGGGCGATGGGGGTGAAGATAGGCTTGATCATGGCGCGCACGCTAGAGCGCAATCGCGCCCGCTGCAACGCTATCGGCGACTGGTGCCCCTGGCCAGACTCGAACTGGCACGGATCTCTCCAACCGATTTTGAGTATATAGCGTTTTTATCTAATTATTTGATATTAATAGCTTTTTATAATGTGTGTAGATTTTGTGTGTAGTTAAAATATTCCAAGCATCTGATAACCTTGGATTATCTTGCTCCATGCTACAGCACCGTTGCCATCTAAGGCATAAAAGTCCGTGCCCAGATAGCCCTCCCCGGACCTTCAACGACAAGCCCAATTAAAGGTCCACCGTCAAATCTGCGTTTACAGCGGCGAGCAGGCTGGGTGTGCTGTGGGCCCGCTACACGAGCAGCGAGGCAAGGGTTGCGGGCACTGTATGACGCTTAAAATCGCAGACTACAGCGCCCGTTCAGTGTTCATCCGTTATCAGCTTGCGTCCATAACAGCACGGCGCTTGCGGCGCTTGGTCATGTGCGGCTTCAGGTCTGCGTAGGAAATACCATAGGCCTTTGCGAGCTCGACAATCTGCTTGATCGCATCGGCCTGCTCAGCCTGCTTGGCAGCTTCAATCTGCTTTTCCAGCTCGGCCTTCTTGGCCATCAGCTCAGCAAGTTTGCTCATCTTGAGTTCCTTAAGGTGTTATGGATTTGGACCTGACCATTCCCATTGTATGGTCAGGGGCTGATATGGACAACCGAGTTATAGAGCTCGCTCAAATGTCACAGGAATTGACGTCGGATACCAAAGGTCGTTTCATAAGGCCCGGCAGTGACCTCTTGAACACGCTTTTGGCTAGATTTTTTGAGGGCCTCACGAAATGCAGGCACAAGCTTCTCATGCTCCTCCGTGATCACCGGAAAAACACCTTGCCCCACGTATTCAATTATCCTTTCGGCCTGCCGGACGATGCGCCCTGTCACTGATGCCAACATTGCTTTGGCTTCGGTGTCGCTGGGTGAGAGAGAGGTCATAACGCCAGCTTCATCGCCTATTTCGTATAGCGCAGCATCAGGTTTTGATTTGCGCAGAGTGTACACCTTATGATGCTGGTACAGTGACGTAAGTACGGGTTTCGTGAAGACCTGGTAGAGAGCTTGGCTTGCTCCCTTGTTGCGTAATTTATTTTCAGATTTGCGCAACAGGCTACGCACTTCTGCCAAAACACGCTCAATATCGCTGCCTCGATCAATGGTTAGGAGCAGCCGGTCATCTGCATCGTAGCTGTAACGCAGCTCTCCCTGCTTGACGATTTGAACGCTTTCCGAGCGAGGTTCGCAAAACAGATCACGGCCAGTTTCCAACCACCATGTTGGAAAATCAGTGTCGTGAACATCTCCGAAATCAAAATACAGTGCACGAAGCTCACTTTGGCCACGGGTCTCGCAGGCCGTTCGATAGGCTTCGTTTTCACGCAGAAAAAGCCACCAAAAGTAGTACACCGAGCATTGCCAAGGCTGCGCACCCGTAAACGGCACTGAGGGCCGCTTGCCCTTAGTTGCATCCTCCAAACGATCCGTTGGCGGCGCATATTGGAAATAATACAGCTCGTTATCGTAACGGATCATTGCCCAGCCATCCCATCCCCGTTGCAGCGAAACCATTGGCCCCAACGTTACGAACAGCATCTTCCAAAGGTCAATGTCGCACAAGAATCCAAGCGGCTCCTTATGAGAATTGTGCCCCCGTCAGCGCCAACCGGCCTGATGCGTGATCCGAGTGACACGCTCTACTGACGAAGGGAAACACGTCATGAATATCGCAAATGAAACCCTCGAAACCAGCATTGACGCTGCCAAGCTCACTGCCTTTGTGAGCAAGGCGCAGTCGGCTTACAAGCTGTACAAGACGGCGGCAATGGAATCCGCTGCAAACTGCTACCTGCTCTGGCACTTCGCGGCTTCCGAAGCTGCCGAAGATTTTGCCCGCGCATGGTTTGCCTCGCAGCTTGACGACTACAACGCCGAAGTTGACCGCTTCAACAACGCCCTTCCCGATCTCGAAGCCCGTGTTGCTGCCTATCTCGCGGGCGACAGCAAGGACATTTCCGCTGAGGAGTTCGCCAAGATCGAGGACTATCTCGGCTATTCCAAGGAAGACTGGGACAAGGCTGCCAAGCTCAAGGCCGAAGCCCGTGAAGGCGCAAGCCCGTTCACGGTTGTGGTCAAGTTCGTGTTCTCGTTTGCCCGCGCTTCCGATGCCTCGAATGTTTCGCGCTATGCAAAGGTGCTGGAATACATTGACCAGCACCGTGACCAGCTCGACAGCATGACCGAGGATGCGATTGTTGCGCTGCTCAAGAAGGCTGGCGGGTTCGAAGCCGCGCTCGACATTGCCCGTGGCAATGATCCCAATGCTGCCAAGACGGATGGCGGCAATGACACGGAAAATGGCAACGCCGACAACGAAGCCAAGCGTGACGCCAAGGTTGCTGCCATCAAGAAGGCCATCGATCTGACCGAACCGCTCGATACCATCGATTACGATGCCAAGTTTGCCCGCGATGGCTACGTGTTCATGGTTGGCCACAAGCAGAACGACAAGGTGTCCATGATCGGCGAACTGGATGTCTCGGCAAATGAAGCCAAGGCACTGGTGCTCAAGGTGGATACCGAAGCACTCGCCGGCCTTGACCCGATGTCTGAATTCGTCGCCAAGGTCTGTGAGATCAGCAGCCTTGTTCGCGAAGGCAAGAGCAGCATCTATACCGTTGACGGCTCGAGCTCTGGCGAAAAGCACAAGGTCACTCGCGCCTTTGCCCTGTGCGACGATGAGCGTGGCACGCATCTGCATGTTTCGGGCCGCTATACGGACACTTCGGCAGTGATCGTTGCTCGCCCTGCGAAGGGCATCAATATCGGTCAGTTGTCCGAGCCCGGCCGGTTCCTGATGCTGCCCACTGAGCGCGGTTCGGATGACAACGTCACCAAGACTGGCAAGGATCTCATCAAGCAGCTGGGCAGCATCGGTGATCGCGTCATGTTCGGCATGGAAGCAGTCGATGATATCGATACGCTGATCTGGCAGGTCGTTCCGAATGACAAGCCGCTGGAAGATTGCGCCATCGACCCTCGCTTTGTCTGGCAGCGCATGGCCAATCACAAGCACCTTCCGGTGGGCATTGACGAATTCACCTCGAAGGCTTGCGGCACTCTCTCCAAGGCCAAGGTGCAGGAAGTGCATGAGGACTATGTCTGCAAGTGGGCCAAGGCCAAGGAGGATGAAAAGAAGACCTTTCTTCCGATCATTGTGTCCAGTGACGGCCGGACGCTGACTTTCGAGCACGACAAGCACAAGACGTTCACGATTTCGCATGGCTCGAACCTCGGGCCTGTCGTGACCGTGCTGATGCGCCCGCGTGACATTGCTGACCTGTTTGCACTGCTCGCAGAACAGAACGCCACTGACTTCGTGTTGTCGATTGACCCCAAGGGCCTTTTCCATGTTGGCTGGTACGACAAGTACGGGGAGTACCGCGTCTACCTGCCGACCCTCAACGACAAGGGCGTGGTCAAGGACCGTTGCCTGACCACGCTCACCCCGGCCTGCTAGGCTTGAACTGACCCTGTTGGGATGCTGCCAGTCAGCATCCCAACATTGATCAATTTCTTGATTTACCCAAATTCCGGAGACCTAAAATGGACCGTGAAATCCATAACGATGCCGCATGGCCGTTCCCTCGGTACGCAAACCACATTGAAAACGACATCACGCCCAAGGATCAGGCCATTTACGTGCCGTCCGTGAGCCCCTCCCACGCTCAGATGATCTATGACG
>NZ_BMZD01000002.1 GCF_014652615.1 Novosphingobium arvoryzae | reverse complement strand
CCCGCCCGGCCACTCACAGCGTACAATTCCGTTGGGTGGCCGGGCGGGGGAGCGGGCCGGTGCCGAACATCCGGAATGCAATTCCGGATTATAGGCCTACATCAGCTTCTTCAGGCCTTCCGCCAAATAGAGCCACAAGTCCGCCCCTTCGGTCTTCACGGTGCCCATCGCCTGCTGGAACGCGGCCATGTGCGCGCTGGCGGAATGCGCGCCCAGCGCTTCCTCGCTGGCCCAGCGTTCGGAAATGTGGATCAGGTCCGGATCGGTGATGTCGCGCGCGAAGGCATAGTGGATGCAGCCGTCTTCGGCATTGGTTGCCGCCACCATTGCGGCGGCCTGTTCCTGCACTTTGTCGAATTCGCCGGTCGCCAGCTTCAGCCAGCCCTGAATCAGCAGCATTTCTCTCTCCATCCGTTTCGTTGCCGCGCGAATCAGCACCAGCCGCCGCGCAGGCCGCCGAGGTAGCGGCGCACTGTGCCCGTGGCCAGCAGGTCTGCGCCAAGCGACTGGACCGTCCCGTCGGGCTTCACCCGCGTCAGCACGCGCAGTTCGCGCCCATACTTGTCGCGCGGATCGCCCAATGGGCCGGCCATGTCGAACGGGCCCTGGCGCACCAGCGCCAGCAGCGCCTCGGTCGCGGACTCGGCCTGTGCGGCTTCGGCGGGGCAGGCGGGGGCATGGAGTTCGGGTGCGTCGATCCCGATCAGGCGGATGCGCCGCGTGCCAATCCGCAAGGTATCGCCATCGACCACGCAGTTCGCACTGTTACCCGTTCCGCAGCGCGTGAACGGGCCGGTCACCCGCTCTGGCGCGCCAGACAGCGCGGCGGGCGGCTCCACCAGCGCGGCGTCGAGCAGCGGCCAGAGCAGCAGCAGCGCGCCCAGCGCCAGCCACGGCTTGAAGGCGCGCCAGAACCGCTGGCGCCGGCCAAGCCCCTGCCAGCGGTGGGTCGGCAGGACGCGGCCATAATCATGAGACTTGCGACGGGGCCACGGCATGCCGCCGCGCTATCGGCTGGGACGGCTGCCCGCAAGCATCGCGCACCAGTCACCGCGCTTGCCCTGCCAGGGTTCGGCCAGCCCTTCGGCCACCAGCATCCCGCCCAGACTGCGCCCCCCGCGCGTGACGGTGCGCAGCAACCGGCCATAGCGGTCCTGCGCGCGGCCCTGCACGATCAGGTCGAATGGCCCGGCATTGAGCAGGGAGAGCAAGCGCCGCTTCGCTGCCTCGCCTTGCGCCGCTTCGGCGGGACAGGCGGCACCGCTGGTTTCCGGTGCGTTGATATCGGCGATGCGCACTTTCTCGCCGTTCAGCCAGAACGTATCGCCATCGACCACGCAGGTGGTGCGAGGGCCTTGCGCGCAGAATACGAACGCGGCGGCGGTGAGGGTGAGGAGGGCCATCGGCCACTCCACACGCCATTCGGGCGCGCGACACTATCCGGGCAAATACGCAGGTTTCCTCCGGAATGGAGGAACGACCCGCGCAAGTCCGCCGGTTACAGGCTCAGGAACAGGCCCGCCAGCGCCGCGCTCATCAGGTTGGAGAGGCTGCCCGCGACCAGCGCCTTGATCCCCAGCTTGGCGATCATCGGCCGCTGGTTGGGGGCGAGGCCGCCGGTAACCGCCATCTGGATGGCGATCGAGCTGAAGTTGGCAAACCCGCATAGTGCGAAAGTCACGATGCCGACGGTCTGTTCCGACAGCTGCTTGGCCGCGCCCAGATCGATGAACGCGACGAATTCGTTCAGCACCACTTTGGTGCCGAAAAAGCTGCCCGCGACCAGTGCCTCGTTCCAGTCGGGCGCGCCCAGCAGGCGGAAGATCGGCGCGAAGAAGTAGCCCAGGATCATCTGGAACGAGAGGTCGGGCTGACCGAACCAGCCACCGATCCCGCCGACGATGCCATTCGCCAGCGCCACCAGCGCGACGAACGCCAGCACCATCGCGCCAACGGCCACGGCCAGCTTCACGCCGGTCTGCGCGCCCTGTGCGGCGGCCATGATCAGGTTGGCGGGCCGTTCCTCGTCCAGGCTCTGCACCGGCACGTCATCGGGTTCGGGCAGCTTTTCGCCCAGCGGATCGGGCATGATGATCTTGGCCATCAGGATCCCGCCGGGGGCGGACATGAACGCGGCGGCCACCAGGAAGTCGATGCGGATGCCCATGCTGGCATAAGCCGCCAGGATCGTCCCCGCGACGCCGGCCATGCCGACCGTCATCAGGCAGAACAGCTGTGACGGGGTCAGCGCGGCGAGATAGGGGCGGATCACCAGCGGGCTTTCCGACTGGCCGACAAAGATGTTCGATGCCGCCGAAAGGCTTTCCACCCGGCTGATCCCGGTGATCTTTTCCAGCCCGCCGCCGATCCAGCGGATCACCAGCTGCATGATGCCCAGGTAATAGAGAATCGAGATCAGCGCCGCGAAGAACACGATCACCGGCAGCGCGGCGATGGCAAAGCTGTTGCCGCCGATTTCGGGCTTGGCCAGCGGGCCGAACAGGAATTCCACCCCGGCATGGGCATAGCCCAGCAGGTTTTCCACCCCATGCGCCGCCCCTTGCAGCACGGCATTGCCCCACGGCACGTAAAGCACCAGCGCGGCGAACCCGGCCTGCAGCGCAAACGCCGCGCCGACCACGCGCAGGCGGATCGCCTTGCGATTGCTTGACAGCAGCACCGCCACCACCAGAATCAGTGCCATCCCGAGCAGGCTGGAAAGATGTTGCATTTGCGGCCCTTGTAATCCCTGTCGCCAAAGCCGGTGACCTAAGCCGGGGAAGGCCCACCAGTCAAATAGCGATCTTTCGCAATCCCGTGTTCCTCGTTACACGGCTGTCATGCAAGGCACCTCGATCCCCCGCTCGCTGTTCGTTTTCGCTGTCCTCTATGGCGGTATGGTCCCGCTGGGGGGTGTATTGGGCACCAAGCAGGTCGGCATCGGCCCACTGGCGGTGGAAGCGGGCATCTTTCCGTTCCTGACGCTGGTTGCGCTGTCCAGCGCGATTGCCGAGCTGCACGGGCGCGACGTTGCCAATCGGCTGGTGCGTTATGGCTTCATCCCGCTGATCGTGGCGATCGCGCTGACCGTGCTGGTGCTGCAATTGCCGACCGATCCGGGGATGTACGAACCGGCCAAGGAAGCCTTCCCGATCGTGCTGGGGCAGGGCTGGCGGCTGATGGGGGCCGGGATCATCGCCTATGGGGTGTCGGTCACGCTCAACATCTGGATTTTCGACCGGTTGCGCGGCGCGGTGGGCGCGTTGGCGGGTGTTCGCGGGTTCATCGCGGCGGCGCTTTCGCAGATCGTCGACACACTGATTTTCATCACCGTGTCGTTCTATGGCGTGCGTCCGATCATGGACCTGATGATCGGACAGGCGCTGGCCAAGGTGGTGCTGTCCGCCGTGATGGTGCCGGTGATCATCGCGCTGGTGGTGCGGATTGGCCGCAAACTGGACGCCTGAGGGGCGGTTTTTGCTTCAAATCCGGCGCAAGCGGCGTAAAGGGCGCGCATGACTGGTTCCCACGATCCCGCAATGCTGACCAAGGCGGAAACCCTGGTCGAGGCTCTGCCCTACCTCCAGCGCTATGCCGGGCGCACGTTTGTCGTCAAATACGGCGGCCACGCGATGGGCGATCCCGATCTGGCGCATGACTTTGCCGAAGACGTCGTGCTGCTGAAAGCGGTCGGCATCAATCCGGTGGTGGTCCACGGCGGCGGGCCGCAGATCGGCAACATGCTGAAGAAGCTGGGCGTCGAATCGCGCTTCGTCGATGGCCTGCGCGTGACGGACAAGGCGACGGCGGAAGTGGCCGAAATGGTCCTGTCGGGTGCGATCAACAAGGAAATCGTGCGCTGGATCGCCGGGGCCGGGGGCAAGGCCATTGGCATTTCCGGCAAGGACGGCGGTCTCGTCACCGCGCGCAAGGTGCAGCGCACCACCCGCGATCCGGACAGCCAGATCGAGCAGGTGGTCGACCTGGGCTTTGTGGGTGAGCCCAGCCATGTCGATACCAACGTCATCAAGACCATTTCCGACGCGGGGATGATTCCGGTGATCGCCCCGATCGCGGTGGGCGAGGACGGCGATACCTATAACATCAACGCCGATACGATGGCCGGGGCGATTGCGGCGGCGCTGGGCGCGGCACGGCTGTTCCTGCTGACCGACGTTACCGGCGTGCTGGACAAGCAGAAGAACCTGCTGACCGACCTGCGCCCCGCCGACATCGAAGTGCTGCAACAGGACGGTACGATCAGCGGCGGCATGATCCCCAAGCTGGAAACCTGCGTCCATGCGGTCGAGGCCGGGTGCGAAGCCGCCGTCGTGCTGGATGGCCGCGTGCCTCACGCGATGCTGCTGGAAATCTTCACCTCGCGCGGGGCGGGCACGCTGATCCGCAAGTAGGGAGTCCCTGTTTGGTCCGGACAGGCCATCCGGCCTGTCCTTGCGGTACCGGCCCGCTCCCCCGCCCGGCCACCCACGGAAGTGTATCCTGAATGGGTGGCCGGGCGGGGGAGCGGGCCGGTGCCGCAAGCCAATCTCGGAGGCGATTGGCGCACCCGACAAGACTCCCCTTGCCAAATTTGTAAGCAACACTTACTAAATTGATCCGGGAGTACCGGTTGCCGTTAGTGAGGCCCTTGGGCTATCAGCGCTGCGCCAACTGGAACGAGGATAGGCCTGTGCTGCTGTATACGTTGATCGACATCGTCGGTTACCTCATCTCGATCGTGGTCACCCTCGTGATCGTGCAGTTCATCATGTCGCTGCTGCTGCAGTTCAACGTGATCAACGCGCAAAGCGATTTCGTGGCGGCAATCTGGCGGTCGGTGAACGCCCTGCTCGACCCGATCCTGACTCCCGTGCGCCGGATCATGCCCAACACCGGTGCCATCGACTTTTCGCCGATGGTGCTGATCATCGGGCTGACCATCCTTCAGAAGATCCTTTACGGATTCGCCATGACGAGTGTGCAATGACAGCTTCGATTATCGACGGGAAAGCCTTTGCGGCCGGGTTGCGCGCCCGGATCGCGGACCATGCGGCGGCGTTCGAGCAGGCGGCGGGCCGCAAGGCGGGTCTGGCCGTGGTGCTGGTGGGCGAAGACCCGGCCAGCCAGGTCTATGTCCGCTCCAAGGGCAAGGCGACACTCGAATGCGGCATGAACAGCTTTGAACACAAGCTGCCTGCCGACGCTGACGAAGCGACCCTGCTGGCGCTGGTGGAGCAACTCAACGCCGATCCGGCAGTCGATGGCATTCTGGTGCAGCTGCCGTTGCCCGCGCATCTTGACGAGCAGAAGGTGATCGCCACGATCAACCCGGACAAGGACGTCGACGGGTTCCACGTGACCAACGCTGGCCGGTTGGCAGTGGGACTGCCGGGGTTCGTGCCCTGCACGCCGCTGGGATGCCTGATGCTGCTCAAGGACCAGCTGGGCAACCTGTCGGGCCTTGATGCGGTGGTGATCGGGCGGTCCAACATCGTGGGCAAGCCGATGGCGCAGCTTTTGCTGGCCGAAAGCTGCACCGTGACCATCGCGCACAGCCGCACGAAAAATCTGGAAGACGTGGTGCGCCGCGCGGATATCGTGGTCGCCGCGGTTGGCCGTCCGGAAATGGTCAAGGGCAGCTGGATCAAGCCCGGCGCGACGGTGATCGACGTGGGCATCAACCGCCTTCCCCCCGCGGAGGGCGAGAGCAAGGGCCGGCTGGTCGGCGATGTCGATTACGCGCAGACGCTGGAAGTGGCCGGGGCGGTCACCCCGGTGCCGGGTGGTGTCGGGCCGATGACGATTGCCGTTCTGCTGCGCAACGCGCTGGTCGCGGCCCATCGCAATGCGGGGGTGGCGCTGGCCGACGGGGCGCTCTAGACTGACGCGCATGAAGCGTGTTCTGACTGTCCTTTCGCTCAGCCTTGCCCTTGCCGCGTGCGGCGGTCAGCCGCGCGGCCCCGCGGGGCCGCCGCTGCGCCCGGTGGCCAATCCGGGCGCGGTGATCGCGGCGGAAATCGCGTTCAGCAAACTGGCGCAGGAAAAGGGCCAGTGGACCGCGTTCCGCAGCACCGCCGCGCCGGACGCGGAAATGTTCGTGCCGCAGCGGGTCAAGGCGCTGGAATACCTGAAGGGCAAGCCCGATCCCGCCCATACCGTGAAGTGGCAGCCGCATCTGGTGTGGTCCAGCTGCGACGGTTCAGTCGCGGTGACGCACGGCGCATGGCAGCGCCCGGATTCGACCGGCTATTTCACCACAGTCTGGGCGCGCGGGCAGGATGGCAGCCTGAAATGGGTGCTCGATCATGGCGACCGGCTGGGTGTGGCCTTGCCCGAGCCAGAGATGATCGCCTCGAAAGTGGCCGAATGCAGCGGCAAGGCGGGTGTGCCGATCAGCGCGCCGGACGTTGGCGTGGACCTGAAACAGGGCGTTTCGCGTGACCAGACGCTGGTCTGGTCCTCCGCCGTCAGCCCGGACGGTTCGCGTACGGTCACCGTGCGGCTGTGGAACGGCACCGCGCATGACGTGGTGTTGCAGGAAACGGTCGCGGCGGGGAACTGAGCCATGCTGGAGCTGTTCCTGTCCGCCTTCGTTACGCTGTTCGTCGTGATCGACCCGCCCGGCTGCGCCCCGATCTATGCCGGGCTGGTCAGCGGCGCGACGCAGAAGCAGGCGACCGCGATGGCGGTGCGCGCAAGCTTCATTGCCGCGATCATCCTCGTGATCTTCGCCTTGTTCGGCGAGGCGTTGCTTGGCGCGCTGCACATCGAACTTAACAGTTTCCGCATCGCGGGCGGGATCATGCTGTTCGTGATCGCGCTCGACATGGTGTTCGAAAAGCGCACCCAGCGGCGCGAGGAACGCGCGGAAAAGGTCAAGGCGACGCCCGAGGTTGAGGACGTTTCGGTCTTCCCGATGGCAATGCCGATGATTGCCGGGCCCGGCTCCATTGCCACGATCATGCTGCTCATGTCGCGCGCGCAGGGGACGGACCAGACGCTGGTGATCCTGGGCGCGCTGGCGGCGGTGCTGGGGCTCACCATGTTCGCGCTGATTGCCGCGCGACCGCTGATGCAACTGCTGGGATCGCGGGTGGAGGCGGTGATTACCCGCCTGCTCGGGGTGCTTCTGGCCGCGCTGGCCGCACAATACGTGATCGACGGCGTGAAGGCCGTGCTGATCGCAACGTGATGCCTATTGCAGGGTGACCCGGCCGTCGTCGCTGTCGCGGCGGCCAAAGAACTGCATCAGCTGGACCAGCAATTCACACCGCTGCGCCAGCGTGTCAGCTTCCAGCAGCGCCTGCTTGGCGGCCAGATCGAACGGGGCAATCTGCGACACGCCGTCGATCAGCGAGACATCGTCCAGCCGCGTCACCGCGTCCCAATCGACGACATAGCCCTGCACATCGGCAAAGCGCCGCGCCTCGCGCTCGAAGCTGGCGCGTTCGACGGGGGCGAGTGCCGGATGGGTCTCCTCCGCCAGCAATTCTGCCTCGACCTGCCGGAACGGGGTGATCGCATCCAGTTCGCGCAGCACGCGGAACCGCGCTTCGCCTTCCAGCACCAGGTTGAAGCGGCCATCGTCCAGCGCCTCGACCTCGACGATCTTGCCGAGGCAGCCGATCTGGAACAGCGGCGCGCCCTCTTCCGCCCGCTGCGGCTGGATCATCCCGATCCGCCTGTCGCGCGCCAGCGCATCCTGCACCATCGCGCGGTAACGCGGTTCGAAGATGTGCAGCGGCAACTGCATCCCCGGAAACAGGATCGCGCCGGGCAGGGGGAAGATCGAGATGCGCATGGGGCGCTCGCCTTATCCGAACAGGATGATCGACAGGCGCCGCCGCATGGCCGCAACCCACGGGTCTTCCAGCCCGACCGCTTCGAAGATCTGCAACAGCTTGGCCCGCGCCGCGCCTTCATTCCAGGTCCGGTCCGCCGCGATCATCGCCAGCAGCGTTTCCGCCGCCGCATCGCGGTTCCCCGCCGCGAACGCCGCCGTGGCATAGGCCAGCTGGGCGGCCATGTCCGCCGGATCGGCCTCTGCCGCCAGCCGCAGTGCGGCCAGCTCGCTGTCCTCCGGCTTGTCCTTCGCCAGTTCGAGCGCGGCCTTGGCCCGCACGATTTCGGCATCGCCCGCCAGTTCGGGGGGCAGGGCATCGACCAGTTGCTGGGCCGAATCGACCTCGCCCGCAGCCAGCATGGCGCGGATCAGGCCGGCATGGGCCGGGCCGTTATCCGGTGCGATTTCCAGGATCTGGGCAAAGATGCTGGCCGCGCGTTCGGCGTCGCCCCCCGCCAGCACGTCCTCACCCATCGCCAGCAGCGGCGCGATATCCTGCGCGGGCGCGCCGCCGGGCTGGATCGGCAGCTTGGCCAGCAACTGGTCCAGCATGCCCTTCAGCTGCGATTCGCTGCGCGCATTGGTCAGGTCCGCCACCGGCTGGCCCTGGAACATCGCATAGACGGTGGGAATCGATCGCACCTGGAACTGCGCGGCGATGAACTGTTCCTCGTCCACGTTGATCTTGGCCAGCACCACGCCCTTGTCGGCATAGTCTGCGGCAACCTTTTCCAGCACCGGGGTCAGCGCCTTGCACGGCCCGCACCATTCGGCCCAGAAATCGAGAATCACGAGATTCGTCATCGACGGTTCGACCACGCCCTTGCGGAACCGGTCCACGGCCTTCTGTTCGTCGATGCTCAGGCCCATGCTTGCCAAGGGAACGCTCCATTCAGGTAGGGAATATCGGCCGCCAATGTGGGGCTTTGCGGCGATTTGTGAAGGGAAAAACCACGCAATTCACACAAAGGCATTTTTCCCCTTGGCAAGGTGCAAACCCGCTGCTAACTGCGCGCCTCACCCCGGCCCAAACGCTGCAAAGCAACGGGCCGCAAACGTCAGAGCGGGCGTAGCTCAGGGGTAGAGCACAACCTTGCCAAGGTTGGGGTCGAGGGTTCGAATCCCTTCGCCCGCTCCAGTTTTCCTAGTGAAAACAAGGACTTAGCGAATAGTCCTTTTTATCACTTCCCTGAAAAAGCTATAAACAGATCATAAACGAAAATAGTCGTTTGTGAGGATCGCTGTAGCCGTGGAATCGGAAACGTTGGCGCCGAAGCGCCGTGCACAGAAACAAACCTTGCCCAGCCATTCATTTCTGGATGGCGCTATATACCTCTACCAGCGGGGTGGGGCTAAAAAGGGCAAGTGGTCGATCCGACTGAAAATCCCCAACGTCAGGGGCTACCAGCACCATTCAAGCGGTACGGCAGATGTGCCCGAAGCTTACAGGATTGCTAAAAACCTGTACGACGATGCGCTGGTGCGAAGTCTGACTAACGGAAGGTCGAGTGGCAAACGAATAACGGCTGGGCTTAAGTCCTACATTGAACATCACGATCAGCCTGATTCCGCCCTCTCCATTCGGCTCAAGGTCCAACTTGCTAGGCGGCTAGAGCCCATCCTTGAGGGAAGACATTTTGATGAACTGGACACGGCGCTCATCTCAAAAATGATAGTCGAACTGGCCAAGCGTTCAAAAAAGCCAATCCTTTCCCCGAATACGATCATACGTAACCTGAATGACTTCAGGCATTTTCTACAGTGGTGTGTTGACAACGGCTACACTGAAAACATTCCCCGCTTCCCCAAAATTGCTGCTGAGCAAGAACGGCGCCCTCACTTCAATCCAGAGGAATGGAAAACGCTGAAAGGTTCTTTTCGTCAGTATCTGAAAGATAGTCCAAAGTCGGTGAGGCGTGACCGCCATTTGTTGTTTCTTTATATTTTGATAATGGAAAATACTGGAATAAGGGTCGGGGAGGCACGTGAATTAAAGTGGAAGGACATTCGTCCGGTTCAGAGTGAAAATAATCCAGAAGTGCAAAACATTATCATCTATGTAAATGGTAAGACAGGTTATCGTGATGTTGTTTGCAGCACCTCTGCTATAATCAAATATCTTAATGAAATAATGAGGAAGCGACTTCAGGATACCAAAAATCCGGAATCGGATATTTTTGGTTTGAAGGCAGTTCCGGCTGACAGCTATATTTTCTGCGACATTAAAGGGAAGAAGATTGGATCGTTCAAACGTTCTTTTAGAACATTTGTTGATTCAATAAATCTAAGAAAAGACACTCATGGTCGGTCTAGGACCATTTATTCTTTACGTCACACTTATGCGACTTCCCGACTAGAAGCTGGTGTGAATGCCTATGTTTTAGCTAAAAATATGGGGACATCGGTTGCCATGATTGAGAAATATTATGGCCACTCTTCTAACGTGGCGATGGCAGATGAGCTTGCAAAGCCCAAAAAGAAAAATGTGAAAGTTCAGGATGCTAATCGTGTGGAGGGCAGTCTCGCATGGATTGCAGATTTAGCAAAAGCGGGGTGATGTCACTGCCCTCATAAGTTCGGCTCTATGCAAGGCGCTCATACTAACCTGATCCAGCAAGGTGGGCTATCATTCGTGAGTTTGGAGGCGGCTGAGAAGGCCTAGTACTGAGGTTGGAGTTCGACGGCGAAATAATTTTGAAAATTATTTTCTTATCAGGCGCTTAAGTCATATTTTTTGTTGACTTTAATCCACCAGCGATGCTATTGAGAGAGCATCGCTGGGCATGTGTGTCTGCAATATTCTGCAGCAGCCGTTTGGCGATACATCATACATATTCAGGCAACTGATTGGCGTTAGGATACCTGCGCCTATCCACTTGAAATGTATGGATTCCGCTAGCCCTACCAACGTTTGTTGAAGGAGTTTGAGTATGACAATTATGACTAGAGGCACCCCACTATGGAGCACATTGAATACGAATCACTACTAAGCCTACCCGCTGTTGCCACCCTAACTGGCCTCAGCGCCAACACGATCCTCTACGCAACTAAGTCAGGATCGTTTCCATCTCCTGTTGAATTCAACGGTGATGAAGTCTGGTTCTCATCAGAGATAGCCAATTGGCTTGAAGACTCGCCGCTTTCTCCATCCACATTTGAAGGGGGGAAAGCCGCATGAGCACATCAGCCAACACAGCAATCTCCGCAGCCGATTTTCAAAGTGGGCAAACCCCAGAGCAGATAGCCGCCAAGCCAAGTGCCGCTCCACAGCGCAGTGGTGACGTGATACCCATCAGCACAGCCAACACGGCAATCGCACCGGTGCCAACCACGACACCTACACCGCCGATCATAGCAGCGCCGTACCAATGGCTTAAGCCGTCGCAGTTGCCACCACGCCCATGGATATATGGCCACCAACTCCTGCGTGGCAGTGTGTCTATGATCATTGCGCCGGGTGGCAGCGGCAAGACCGCACTGGCGACAGGTATGACCCTATCCCTTCTCACAGGTCGTGAGTTTATGGGGAGTAAGGTCTGGGGTGGCCCCAAGAAGGTATGGATTTGGAACCTTGAAGACTCCGTTGAAGAGCTATCTCGTGGAATTCAGGCTGCTGCCACATACTGGCAAATCACCGAAGCCGATGTGCACGGCAATCTTTTCCTGAGCTGTGCACTGAGTGGCGATCAGCTTAAACTGGTATCGACCCGCAGTGGCAAATTGGTCGAGGATTATGAGCTTGCCGAAGCCATCGTCACCGAGGTGAAGGGCAAAGCCATCGATGTTTTGTTCATCGACCCATTCATATCCAGTCATGACGCCAATGAGAACGACAACAAATCCATGGATGCCGTGGTCAAACTGTTGGCTACGATAGCCTATGAGGCAAACTGCTCCATCGTCCTGTTGCACCATACCAACAAGGGTTTTGGTCAGGTGAATGAAAACTCATCACGTGGTGCATCGTCCGTTGTGAATGCTGCAAGATCAGTGATGACGATCAACACGATGACGAAGGAGGTAGGCGAATCCTTTGGCATCGATGAAGATGAGGTTGCCAATTACATCAAGCTGCACGACCATAAAAACAACAGAATTTCTGCATGTAGATCATCTACATACATGAAATTTGAATCTGTCATGATGGCTACCAGTGATGGTACTGAAGAATCTGTAGGGGTTCTTGTTCCTGTAGATTTGACCGCTCATGGAATCCCAGATTTGAATGAACGTCAAATTGCAGAGATTCAGATTGAAATTGATAATGGATTTGATCGCCAATACCATACTGCTGATAAGTGGATTGGCCATATTGTTGGTAGAATCTTGAACCTCGATACAAGTAGCAAACTTCATAAAAAATGGATCAATGATAAACTTAGTCAATTGGTTTCTGATGGTTACATCAAAATCATTGAAACAAAGAAGAAAAATGGGGTAGATGCAAAATCGTATGCAGTAGTCAAAAGGGCGAAGCCTTTCCCAACTACCAACAACGACAAACCACCAACAAATTAATGGTCACCACCACCACCACCTTCACCAGTATATAATACTGGTGAGGTGATGGTTGTTATAGTGACTATGGATATAATGAAGAAAAAAGAGTTCCGTGAGGAACGAACGGATCATGAGCGAAGCGAATGATGTACCATTGATCCACCGGTAGGTAACCATTCAATTATAGTGGCTTCCTCCGGAAGCAAAGCTGCGCTTTGTTTTCTGTGGTGAAATATATCATATTCATGTGAAAAATTTTAAATCACAGAAATATTCAAAATACTATTTGTATAAATATACATGTAGATAACCGATTTATGGTTTCTGCATAATGCATCATGTAAAATCCATCATAATTTATATCTTACACGAATGCATGAGATTCAAATGATTTATACAGATAGGAATTATTATGAATGACAATAAATTATCAAGATTCACTAAAACTAATTTTTCCGACAATGCATTTCCCAACACACTGACCATGAAGTGTTTATCGGAAAATGGTATCTCACATACTATCATCAGTGACACTGATATCAAGGTCGATCACTGGAAAAATCCATTTTTCATAGATGTTTATGCAGGTCAGAAAGAGGCCCACATCTATTTCGCACATGAACTTTTTGGTCAGAAAAACCAAGAGATTGGCGCACTTGAAAGCCTTGCCAGTGAATTCACATGCGAAAGATATAGCTGCAACGCTCAAATCCATCCCAACTCTGTAGTGCTATATTTTGGTTGCGGCATCGACCTCGACTATTTCGATACAGATGCAAAAATTGCGTAAGCCATGAGTGACTTTTCCGAGGTGCTTGAAGAGTTTGCAGATAAGGCTCGTGAATATGGATTCACGCTGGACGGAAACCAACTAACATTGGGAGCAATCTAATTTTTCACGGGATGCAGATTTATCCTCTGGGGAACTGCATCCCGGTATAAATAGGTATGGATACAAACAATTTATGAAAGGAGAGATGTTTGGCCAAGACGTTAGTCAATTTCTTAATCGAAGAGGTCGAGCTTCAACGCTTCGACGGTGTAGCCAGTTTGATTGGCCGCACACGCACTTCCATCCTGACGGAGATGATGCGCAATTTTTGTGCCGATCAGGTGGTTGAAGTTGAGAAGCGAAAACAGAAGCTTCAGCAATTGAATCATGCGCTTACGCAGCAACACCTGTTGCAAGCAGAAGCAAACCATCAGCGTTTGATGGGACAGCCGCTGGACCACGACCATGGTCCAATCGGCTTTTTACATGATGATGGAGGTCAATGGAATGAAGACAATTTTTAAAGGAACCAGATATTTATGCTACAGAACGATACCGAACATAGCTACTATCACGATCAATCTACCGCCAAGTACCAACTGAGATTTTTCGGTCACTTCGCTGAAAAATTTTCACAGCCAAATTTCGAATTGGGCCATTTTCAAGCGATGCCAGTGGTTCTGAATGGACCGAGGAAGCCTCTCTTCATTCTCAGCGACGTCGCCAACGACTTCGTCACATATTGCATTGTCGAGAAACTGGTAGACCTACGCATCGATGCTGATGCTGAGCTAAACATTGGCAAAAGCCTGTTTGGAAACAATCCCATAGCTAATGCCTCACCCTATGAGTTGGTCGTTCTGCTGACGTACATGTTGGGGAACGAAACGCACTGGCAGAGCAGATTCATAAACTCTTTTCAGAGCGGCTTGCTTCAAAGCATTCTTGAGCGTGGTGCAGAACTTTCAAAACCTGAAAAATTAGCTGCCTGATGTTTTTTCGAGTGATTTATTGATCTTTTCAGTTTCGCTTTTCATTGCCTCTAAACAGGCGTTCATAACTGTTTGGAAGTTAGATTCAGAGCCTGTAATGGCTAAACCATCTTGGCGACTGTAGCTGTAAGTTTCATAACCAACATAACCGCCATATCCATTCTTTGCGTTGAATTCCGCCATGCATACCAAGCCTTGGTCAGGATATATCGTAGTTAGTACAGATTCTCTAAATTGAACTGTTTCCGGATCACGCATCTGCTGACGCACTGCATTCTGGGCTTCATCAAGAAGCTTCTCTTTCGGGGAAGGAGAACAAGATACAAAGAGTAGTGCAAAGGCTAATGGGAAAGCACGTCGGATCATTACTCGAATTTCCTTATTGCCTATGGAAGAGGAAACGGTTCTCGAAATTTCGATGGTGGCAGTCGATAGGCTCAATATGTAACCACCTTTAACAACACGATACTATTGAGTGCTTTATGGCGCAACAAGTCAGATGCCGCTGTCTTTTTTCCCTACACGCTAAGGCGACAATCTGCTGAGACATAATTTTCGTATTATTAGGGTGTTTTGACTCCATAAAAGACATGTGATACTCAGGGTCTAGAATCAAAAAAGACACTTGGGGTTATTATGGAAATTGCAGGTTACAAAAGGGTCAGCAGTTTTGGCCAAAATCTAGACCGTCAAGATTTTCCCTGCACTGAAGAGTTCGTTGAGACTATATCGGGGACCAAGAAGGATCGCCCTGAGCTTGAGAGAATGATCCAATGGGTTCGTAATGGAGACGAGGTCCATGTTTGGTCCATCGATAGACTCGCAAGGAACCTTGCCGATTTGCAGTCAATAATTTTGAGGATCAACGACAAGGGAGCGACTGTCCGCTTCCTCTCTGAAAACCTGACCTTCAGCGCCAACGATGATGATCCGTTTGCTCGATTGCAGCTTCAGCTTCTCGGAAGTTTTGCTCAGTTCGAAAGAGCGATCACGCTCCGTCGACAGCGTGAAGGCATCGCCAAGGCAAAAGAGCGTGGTGTCTACAAAGGCAGAAAGCCCACCATCGATGTCGATGCCATCAAGCGCCTCAAGGACGAAGGGCATGGTGCAACTGCCATCGCCAAACAGTTGGGTATAGCTAGGGCTAGCGTTTATCGTGTCATGCAGTCCGTTTCGTCATAAAACTGTCACGAAACGTCACTGAAGATCAATCAGCGCCTTCTTCACCTTATCGATTGCCCTGACACGGCAATTCGGATGGCTCCGTTTGTTATCGCTGACGATGCGGCTGATGCCCTGTTCGACGAAGTCGCCACTGAAAACGGTTTTCCAATATCCCGAATTCGGGTCCTGAATCTGAATTTCCACTTTCCTGTAAGCCATTGGAGAAATGCCTTTGAAAACCAACATAATCGAAGCCTCAAAGGTAACACAAACCACGTTGACCGACATTCTTGATAACGGTGCTATCGAATACACTGACAATGGCGGTCTATATGTGACTGGATATCCATTTAATTTCTGGATGGAGGTCGATGAGAACCGTAAGCTTCTGGTGATGTACACTTATTGGCACACGTTGCCGGAAGTGGACGAGCTTGAGATGCTGAGGTTCGTCAACCAGACCAGCGGCAGCAAGATCATGTTACAGTTTTATTACAACGCTGAATACGGCAGGTATTATGCGTACTACACGCATCCGTATCACGTTGGTTTGCTACCGCCGCATGTCCTGAAGCTGGGGCAGAAATTCACGGCCATCTTTGAGGAAGTCGTGCACGATGGCATTGCCAAGGGCCTGTTGCGGGAATTGCCGGAATGTCCTTACGATGCAGATGACAGTGAAGAAGCTGCTGCTGCTGCTGCTGACGGAACGGTTCATTGATGGGTAATGTGGATAACCCGGTGGATTGCTCGTGGAAAAGGTGGTGACGATTGAGCCGGGAAGTGAAAATCGAATTCCTCAATCCATCTGGAAAGTGGGAATTGCTGAGTGAATTCAATATGGAGTACCTGTCCATGCATAAGGACCGGACGCTTTCCGGGACTACCCGTGCGGGGACTTCCACCACCTTCAGGGCCATTGCTGTCGATAGCGGTGAAGTTCTGGATATGTGGCATTCTGATGAAGGGTAAGGCGGTTCAATCATGACCAGCAAACGCAATAGCGGCATGTTGATACGGAACTGCCAATTCGCTTTCAAATGCGATGCCGTCTGGGAAAACTTGGAGCAGAAGCGGAATCCGAAAATTCGGCACTGCCCTACCTGCTCCAAGAACGTCTATCTGTGTGAAGATGACGCTGAACTCTATGATAATGTAGTGAAAAATCGTTGCGTGGCTATCTTCCGCATGGAGAAGATGCTGCTTGGGTTAGTTGAATACCCGGCTGGTTTTCAGGAGTGAGGCGGATTTGGCCTTGGGCGACTTCCCATCATTGGCCCCAATGGATACACATCTCCCCATGAGCAAAGATGTTGGCCTTCGAATCCGACTGGAAAAAAGTCTTCGTGATCAGTTCATTGACGTTTGCCACGCTAATGATCGTCCCGCCGCCCAAATTCTGCGGGACTTCATGCGAACCTATGTCTCTGAGCAATCACACAAAACAGGAAAACACGGTCAATGCTGACGGGTGAAATTCGCAATCAGGTTGACCAAATCTGGAATGCCTTCTGGTCAGGTGGTGTTTCTAACCCACTGTCGGTGATCGAACAGATTACCTACCTGCTGTTCATCAAGCGTCTGGATGACCTTCACACGCTGGAAGAGAACAAGGCGGCTACCCTCGGCATTCCCATGGAGCGCCGCATCTTCCCTGATGGTGCGGATGACCGTGGCCGTGCCTATGCCGACATGCGCTGGTCCCGTTTCAAGCACTTCGAAGCACGGGAAATGATGGACGTTGTGTCCGAACACGTTTTCCCATTCCTGCGTCAGCTTGGAGAGGAAGGTTCCAGCTACGGCCAACATATGAAGGATGCACGGCTGGGATTCAGCAATGCCGCCCTCTTGGCTAAGACCGTGGAAATGCTGGACCGCATCCCCATGGATGACCGGGATACGAAGGGCGACCTTTATGAGTACATGCTCGGCAAGATTGCCAGTGCGGGTACCAACGGCCAGTTCCGCACACCTCGCCACATCATTCAATTGATGGTCGAACTGACCAAGCCCACACGTGATGACGTGATCGTTGACCCTGCTGCGGGTACCTGTGGCTTCCTTGTGGCGGCAGGTGAGTATCTCCGTGACAATGACCCCGGTCTTTTCCGTGACGAGAAGGCTCGAAAGCATTTCCATCAGGGCATGTTCCACGGGTTCGATTTTGACCCGACCATGCTCCGCATTGGTGCCATGAATATGACGCTGCACGGGGTCGATAACCCTGATGTGAGCTATCGTGACAGCTTGGCGCAAGAGCATGGCAGTGACGCCGGAAAGTATTCCCTGATCCTCGCCAATCCGCCATTCGCAGGATCGCTGGATTACGATGCGACAGCCAAAGACCTTCAGCAGATCGTCAAAACCAAAAAGACCGAATTGCTGTTCATGGCCCTGTTCCTAAGGCTGTTGAAAACTGGTGGACGAGCAGCAGTGGTTGTACCTGATGGTGTGCTGTTTGGCTCGTCAAAAGCCCATCAGGCCATGCGGAAGATGCTGGTCGAGAGCCACAAGCTGGATGCGGTGGTGAAGCTGCCGTCTGGTGTTTTCCGGCCCTATGCAGGTGTATCGACGGCAATCCTGCTCTTCACGAAAACCGGGGTTGGCGGCACTGACAATGTCTGGTTCTACGACCTGCAAGCTGACGGGTACTCACTGGACGACAAGCGCAATGCCCTGCTGCCGGAAGAGAAGCTGGGCGTTCTTGTTCCGGCTCCGTTGAGTGCAGAGGAACATGCCAAAAACAATCTGCCCGATGCCCTGCTTCGTTTTAGCCGTCGTGATGGATCAGAGCTTGAAAATCCACGCACTGCACAAAGCTTCTGCGTCCCCAAGGCAGAGATTGCAGCCACTGGCACCTACGACCTCTCGCTCAACCGCTACAAGGAAGTGGAGCATAAGGAGGTCGAATATGAGTCTCCCGCTGCAATCATTGCAGATTTGAAACGGCTCGAAGCGGAAATCAGTGATGGTCTGGCCAAGCTTGAGGCGATGCTGTGATGAGTTGGCCAAGGAAAAATCTAGGCGACATTGTCGATTTTCTGTCGGGATTCGCTTGGAAGGCGGCGAATTTTTCTGATGACAGGTCAGGTGTTCCCATAATTCGGATACAAAATGTGGACTCCGTAAGAGAGTCTGATTTTGTATATTGGGTAGATGAATATGACAGCCGTTTTATTGTCAAAGAGGGCGACCTGCTGCTGACTCTTTCCGGTAGTTTTCGTGCTGAATTCTGGACCGGGCCTGATGCACTCCTAAATCAGAGAATTGTCAAAATCACTCCCAAATCCGACATAGACCGTAATTGGTTGATGCATTCATTGAGGGGGGCACTAGCGCAAATCGAAGCGATGGGCAGACACGCATTGGTCAACAATGTCGCCTTAAGCGATTTGCGTCAGATGCAGTTGTCAGTACCCCCACTGGAAGAGCAAAAGCGCATAGCGGCCATTCTGGATCAAGCTGATGATATTCGCCACAAACGCCAACATGCAATTGATCGGCTGAACCAGCTTGGACAGGCGATTTTTCATGACATGTTTGGTGATCTGGATGCCAACAATCACAATTTTCCAATTGTGGCTCTCGATAAATTGATAAAAGTTCAGGGCGGTTATGCATTCAAATCTGATTTATTTGGTGAGGATGGCGATCCCGTCATCAGAATATCCAATATAGATGGGGAAAGTGTCGATCTTGAAAAATCCGTTAAGATTGCACCAGAAAATGTTGGAAAAGGTCGTTCCTTCACAATTTCCGAGGGTGATCTTTTAATTGCAATGTCTGGTGCAACCACGGGAAAAACTGGAACTGTCCCAAAATTTTCTGGAACGGCTTATCTTAATCAGCGTGTTGGAAAATACATAATTCTCGATAATAAAAATATATCCGCCAACTTTCTGGTAAACTTGGTTAAGAGCGAATTTTATCAAAAGAGAATTTTAGATCAGGCTTGGGGCGCTGCTCAACCTAACGTAAGCTCTAATCAACTTGTTTCGTTTGCCATACCCTTGCCTCCAATATGCATTCAAAACCGTTTTTCTGAATGCATGAATGGCCTCTCTGATGTTAAATCTGCAAATTATGCGGAACTGGAACGCAGCACTTCCCTCTTCGCCTCCCTACAACATCGTGCCTTCACAGGACAACTGTAACCATGTCGCAGTTTGCCTTCCTTAAGCCTGAATTCCCCTCGGTCTTCGATCTGGCGAGGAAGGCAGAAACGTCTGCATTGTCCGATCCACGTGCTGCCTGTTTCTATGGTCGTCTAGCATTGGAAACAGCCGTCAACTGGATGTACGATAATGACCGCAGCCTACGATCCCCATACGATAACAGCCTGTCTGCGCTGATCCACGAAGGCACATTCCGTGCTGTGGTTGGCAATGTGCTTGTCGCCAAAGCGAGGATCATCAAGGATTTCGGCAACAGGGCGGTCCACGACACCAGAGCGGTTGCACCACAAACTTCTGTCACCTGTGTCCGTGAACTCTTCCATTTCAGCTATTGGTTGGTTCGCACTTATGCTCGTGGTGCCAAGCCTGACGCATCCTTAGCCTTCTCCACGGATGCACTTCCTCGTGCCGTTCAGGTCGAAGCGTCCAGCCTCGCCAAACTTCAGGTCATGGCTAAGGAACACGAGGACGCCAAAAAGCAGCTTGAAGAGGCACATGCTGCTCGGCTGAAAAGTGACCATGAACGGCTGGTTTTGGATGAAGAGGTTAAGCGGCTTCAGGCTGAAATTGCCGCCATCAAACAGGCCAATCAGGCAACACCTGATAATCACGATTACAGTGAAGCCGAAACCCGTGATGCCTTCATTGACCTGCTGTTGGCAGAAGCTGGATGGTCACTCGATCAGAAGCGTGACCGTGAATACCCTGTCAAAGGGATGCCCAACCAAGCTGAAGAAGGCTTCGTCGATTATGTGCTGTGGGGTGATGGTGGCAAACCACTAGCTGTCATCGAGGCCAAGCGGACAAAGCGTGATCCTCGTGTCGGTCAGCAGCAAGCCAAGCTCTATGCTGATTGCCTCGAACAGGAGTTTGGGGTTCGGCCCACCATTTTCTACACCAATGGCTACGAGCATTGGCTGTGGGATGATATGAATTCCCCGCCAAGGCAGGTGCAAGGTTTTCTGAAGAAGGACGAACTGACGCTCCTGCATCAACGGCGGGAAACCAAGCGGAAACTCGCTGATATTCCCATCGATGCCAAGGTGGTGGAGCGATACTACCAAACCCGTGCTGTGAAGCGTGTTGGCGAGGTTTTCGAGAAGGAACAGCAGCGAAAAGCCTTGCTCGTCATGGCTACTGGCTCTGGCAAAACTCGAACCGTCATCGCCCTTATCGACCAGTTGATGAGAGCGAATTGGGTCAAGCGTGTGCTGTTCCTCGCTGACCGTGTTGCGCTGGTGAAACAGGCTCATAACAATTTCAAACAGCACCTGCCGACCACGCCAAGTGCCAACCTGATCGAACGCCACGATCCCAAAAAGAACGACCATAATGGTGCTCGTATCTGTGTGGCCACCTACCCAACGATGATGGGCCTCATCAACGAGTTGCAGAATGGTCAGCGCCTTTATGGTTCAGGCCATTTTGACCTGATCGTGATCGATGAAGCGCACAGGTCGATCTATCGGAAATATCGATCAATCTTCGATTATTTCGACAGTTATCTTGTTGGTTTGACCGCCACTCCACGTGATGAAATTGACCGTGACACCTACTCGCTGTTCGAGTTGGAAAAGGGTGTTCCGACTGATGCCTATGACCTTGATGAAGCTGTTGGTGACGGGTTTCTTGTTCCCCCCACAGCCATATCCGTTCCTCTGAAGTTCCAACGGGAAGGCATCAAGTACGATGACCTGTCCGACGAGGAAAAAGAGCAGTGGGACATGCTGGAATGGGAAGAAGGCAAGCTTCCACCGGACCAGATTGATGCATCAGCCATCAACAAATGGCTGTTCAATGCCGATACCGTGGACAAGGTGCTTGAGCATCTGATGACCCATGGCCTGAAGGTGAATGAAGGTGACCGTCTTGGCAAAACCATTATCTTCGCCAAGAACCACGACCATGCCATGTTCATCGCCAAGCGGTTTGATGAAAATTACCCGCACCTGAAGGGCGAATTTGCTCGGGTTATCGATTTCAAAACGGAATATGCCCAATCGCTCATCGATGATTTTTCGGTGGCGGAAAAGGCACCGCACATCGCCATTTCCGTTGATATGCTGGACACAGGGATCGATGTTCCAGAGGTCGTGAATCTGGTCTTTTTCAAGATCGTCAGGTCCAAGACCAAGTTCTGGCAGATGATTGGCCGTGGCACTCGCCTGTGCCCCAATCTCTATGGTCCCAATCGCCATAAGGACCAGTTCCTGATCTTCGATTTTTGCCAGAATTTCGAGTTCTTCAACCAAAACCCGAATGCCAAGGATGGTGCTGTTGCCGTTTCCCTGTCGCAGAAGCTGTTTGCAGGGCGTGTAGAGCTATCTGGCATCATCGACGGCATACCAGCACAGGAACGCTCAGAAGGGCTGGAAACGCTTCTGAGCGATACCAAGACCATGCTGTTCGATGAAGTCAGTGGCATGAGTTTGGACAATTTCCTCGTCAGGGCGAAACGCAGGGCTGTCGAGCAATTCCAAATCCGTGATGCATGGGACCATCTCACACCCGAAGATCGCCATGTTCTGGTCAATGATGTTGCGGGTTTGCCATCTGCGGTTGGTGACGGTGATATCTCTGCCAAACAGTTCGACTACCTGATCCTGAAAGGCCAACTCGACCTTCTCGAAACCAGTGCATCCTTTGCCACCTGCAAAGAGAAATGCATCACCATTGCATCCTGTCTGGAAACCTTGGGCAATGTGCCGATGGTGGCGGCAGAGATGGCCCTGATCCTTGAGGTCCAGACAGAGGAATACTGGACTGACATAAACCCGTGGATGCTGGAAACGCTGAGGCGGCGGCTGCGGAACCTCATCAAATTGATCGAGGGCGAGGCCAAGCAGATCGTCTATACCGACTTCACCGACGAAATTGGTGACGGTACCACGGTAGCATTGCCAGATGCTGGTGTGGGCACCGACAAGGCACGTTTTCAGTTGAAGGTGCGCCACTTCCTGCAAAGCCATGCTGACCATATCACGATCCTGAAGCTGCGAAGGAATGAGCAGCTAACCACGCAGGATTTGGATGAGCTTGAGCGCATTATGGTGGAGGAATCTGTCGCCACCAATGATGACCTGACGGCCCTTCAAGACCAAGGTGGTTTAGGTCTGTTCATCCGTTCGCTAGTGGGTCTGGAACGTGATGCAGCCAAAAATGCTTTTGCTGGTTTCCTTCAGGGGCGAAACCCGAATGCAAACCAGATCGAGTTCATCAACCTCATCATCGACCATCTGACAGAGAATGGAGCGATGGAGCCGAAGCGGTTGTATGAATCGCCCTTCACCGATCTGGACGATCAAGGAGTTGGTGGTCTCTTCCCGCAAGCTGACGTGCTGCAAATCGTGAATGTGCTGAACGATGTGAAACTGAAGGCTGCTGCATAAGGTGGTCCTGACCGTGATGCCACTTCACATTCCTAATCAAATTCCATGCCATCCATTTCATATTGGGCGTTGTATGTGGAACAATTTCGAAAAATTTTCTTATAGGAAATTGATCATAATTATATTTTCAATCTCAATTCTATTTGTAAAGAACATGGATAATGCTTATTTTGCAATTTTAAGTGCAATATCTTTGTCTTTTTGCTTAATAATAATTATATTTCCATTTATAGAAATTGCTCGGAAAGATGGGCAGAAGCCTTGGAATGGATACGCCAAAGCCTCTGTCGTGCTGCTCATCTTATATTTTATGGCTCCCTATTGCAGTTCGCCAGATGGAAGGTCCGATATGGAACCTATTTACGCCGGGCCTCGTGGTGAACCTATCTAATTCGTAAGCTCTCATTGCTAAAATGACGGGGGACCTGTGAGCAAAGGCGACTACAACGGTGGATCAACAGTGATTGGCCCTCGATCAGGTTGGTTCTCGCATAAGAAAGACAAAGCGGTGCATTCGCCAAAGGGCATAAATGCAATCATCCGTCGTGTTTCCCACCTCAATCAAACGATTGCCAAGCCGAAGGGTTTGAAGAAATTCGAGGCTTTAGAAAAGGTTGAGTTTGAGTCAGTCACCATAGAGGATGAGATAAAGAAGAGAATTTCGGAAATTGATATTTTGAATAATCAACTTAACATTTTGAGAATGATTAAAGATAGGCTGTGAACACCTCCTAATGGGATAAGTCTCACAATGACACGGACGATTTTCCGCAATGTTCCATGCCCCGGCTGCGGACGTGTCTATGCAATCGGATTTTTCGCTTCTGTCAACCTCAGTGGCTGGAAGCAATGGCCTGATGGTTGGGGCTACGGTGACCTTCACCACCTGCAAACAGAACTGCGTGGCTGTTCTTGTGGAGCACTCTTTTGGCCGAAAGGCTCATGGTTTCAGACCAATGAGACCGATCTGTCCATCATCACAGAGCCTGATGCGGAACCAGAACCGAATGAAGAGCCAGAACCTACGCCCAAAGGATGGTTTGCACGTTGGCGATCCAAAAAACCAAGGCGGGATAGCCTAACCGATATCCTGAAACGGGTGGAAGATCAGTGGCCAAAAATCCCTGTGATCCATCCTGTTAGCAACATGGCTGGTCTGTACCGTGTGCTGTGCGATGGCAGTGTCACTCTTGACCATGCAACAGAATTGGAAATCCGAAAGTGGCTGTGGTGGACATGGAACCATCCAAGCCGTGGTCTGGATTTTGTGCCCGGTGATGTCGGGCTGGATGTTTCAGAAGAGGAGAAACAAGAGAATCTGGCGAGGCTGAATCTTATTTATTTAAGGAGTTATAGTGATATAATTATTTAGCCTATATTATCGATATATTTTATATATTTGAAAAAGTGTCAGAAAGCTTTCCCAATCCTCTCCTCGAACTAACGTCCGATTAGTGAAAGCTGGTAATTCACACACTGATTGTATGCTTCCGGCCCCTGCATTTGTGCATTCATGCAAGCTAGCTGCAATGAAAGTTGCTGATCTCGATCAAGTTGAGACTTTTCTGGATGCCTATTTGAAGGACTTATCTGGGAAATTTGCTGTTGAACGCATTGATTATATGCAGCGGGGCCCTGCATTTGGGCATTCATACATGCTAATTGCAATGATAATCTTTCATCTCTGTCGAGATTTTCCGCTGTTATTTGTGGTGGATATGATTGCGGACTATTGATTGGTGGATTTTGATTGACTACGTCCGATTGTGTTGGTTCAACGGCGAGGGGAGCATCCTGCCCATTTTCAACTACTTCAACAGCTACCTCTGAGGCTTCGGCTTCTGGTTCTGTAGATTCATCTGCAACAGAAATAACAAAAAGCATTATTCCAAGTAATGCAAAAGGTATCAACCATAGCGCCCAAAGGCGCTCATCTGATTTGATGGTTGGATTAAAAACTTCGTATTGATTGGCATTTTCAGCCTCACCAGTTGAGGAAGCTACCTTGCCATTGCCACCAAGCTTATGCGCTCTTTGGGCAAGCGTTTTGGCAGTGCCGCTGGGACAGCCCATATCGATCAGGGCTTGGTAGATCGTGATCTGATCAGCGCCGTTTTCAGCCAACTCGAAGGCAAGATCGAGCAAGACGGATATAAACAGGTCAAAGGCGGCATCTTCATCCATTGTGCCTTCGAAACCAGCGGTGTGGTCACCAGTACCAGCAGCGGCATCATAGGCTGCTCGTTTGTCTGGATCGGAAAGCACATCATAGGCGTGGGCGATTTCCTTGAAGCGCCGCTCCGCTTCCGCCTCATTGTCGGGGTTACGGTCTGGGTGCCATTCCTTCGCCAGTCTCAGGTAAGCAGTTCGAATCTCTGCCTGTGATGCATCAGGGCTAACCCCGAGGATTTGATACAGGCTCTTTTCGGACACTATCTCACCTCGAAATTTCTAGCGAACATGCGTGTGGTGAATTGCTCTCACCGATTGTCGATCTGAATGGTCATGGCGATATCGTTGGCACGTTGAACCGCCACAAGCTCACCTCCCAAAGCCTCTGATTTTGCCACGAGAAAGCTCTCCGCCTTGCGATCCGCCACCGATGAATATCCAGACTGCTGGGCATGAGCTTCAATCTGTTTCGGTGTTGCGTAGGATCGAAGACCGATATCGTACCCAACGCAGTGATCGAATTGGCTCCAACTTGGAGCAGCGTCATACGCCATCCAACACTGATCAGCATTGGCTAGCATGGCTGTAATTGCGGCATCATCGACAGTTTCGTTAAATTCCCACGAGACTTGCTCAAGCCGAGCATAATCAACCGCAGGTGACCGTGTAGCATTCAGATAGCTAGCCGATGGTTGGGTCTTTTCCATGAAGGCGTAGGTGGCTTGCGCTTTGACTGCGAAGTCGTAGATCGCATTACCCGCCAAAGTGCCGCCCAAGGCGCACAGGGCAACGGCAGCCAGTTTCCCTGCGCCAATGTCTCGCAAGAAACTGGAAGAGCCTTCACGAACCTCCTGCGCCGAATTAAGGACCAACTCGCTGCTCTGAACCATATCCGCTGCCCCTGTGGCCGCCACGCATGGAATCGGCGTCCATACGTGAGACTATGCTGGGGCATAGATCATGTCACCGAAAATGCATTCACCTGTGAAATGAATTGCCAATCTACGGCAAAGGCTGGGGACATGGACGACGGCTTTGGAGTGGACGTCCCCATTGACGAATCAAGGCAGGTTGTTCCTTATATGTTCCGATATGCTAACCCTGCCGTCACATGCCCTGAAATTCACCGAAACCCCGTCAAAGCTGCGGTTACCCGTCTATTCGTCCAGTGTTCCAGCGGGTTTCCCATCACCTGCTGACGATCACATCGAAGGCAAGCTCGACCTTAACGAACATCTGATCCGGAGACCAGCGGCAACCTTCTTTGTCCGTGCATCTGGTGAATCCATGCGTGATGCCGGAATTTTCGATGGTGACCTATTGATCATCGACAGAAGCATCACGCCCAAATCCGACCACATCGTCATTGCATCCATCCATGGGGAACTGACGGTCAAACGGCTTCAGCAATCTGGTGACCAATGGTTGCTGGTTCCCGCCAATCTCGAATTCCCGACGATGCGCCTTGATGACGTAGGCTGTGAAATCTGGGGTGTCGTGACCCACAGCATTCGGCGGCATTGTGGACGCTGATGGCAACCTTCGCATTGGTGGACTGCAACAACTTCTACGCTTCCTGTGAACGTCTGTTCCGTCCCAACCTGAAAACTCGACCTGTCGTCGTGCTATCAAACAATGATGGCTGTGTGATTGCTCGTTCTCAGGAAGCGAAGGCCATCGGGATCGGCATGGGCGCTCCCCTGTTCAAAATCCGTGATGTAGTGGAAGAACACGGTGTTGCCGTCTGCTCGTCCAACTATGCCCTGTATGGCGATATCTCCGAACGAGTGATGACATTGCTGGGATCGAATGCGCCGAACCATGAGGTCTACAGCATCGACGAATGTTTCCTCGACCTCGATAATCTGGGGGTTCCTGACCTTTCAGATTGGTGCCGCAACCTGCGCCAGAAAACCTACAAGTGGACTGGAATTCCTGTTTCCATCGGCGTCGGTCCAACCAAAACTCTGGCGAAACTGGCAAACAGGCTTGCGAAGAGATCGATCAAATCTGGCGGTGTGATCGATTTAGTGCATCACCCAGAATGGATCGAACCAGCCTTACGGAAAACACCGATTGGTGACGTGTGGGGTGTGGGTCGAAGGTGGAGCCAGATGCTGGAAGAGCGGGGCATCACGACAGCCCATGATTTCGCTCATGCAGAGGACGGCTGGATCAGGAAGAAAATGGGTGTGGTTGGGCTAAGGACTGCCCATGAGCTTCGTGGTTATGTCTGCCATGCCTTGGATGATCAGCCGCAACCGAAACAGACGACGTGCTGCTCACGAAGCTTTGGAGAGACCGTGAGGGACAAAGATCAGGTCCACGATGCACTGATGAGCTTTGCAGAACGTGCTGCTGAGAAGGTTCGTAGGGCTGATCAGGTGGCTGGTGCGATGCAGGTCTTCATCAGGACCGATCCCTTCAACCCGAATGCCGCCCAGAAGTCCCTCTCAGGCTCTGTCAGCTTCGATCACCCAACGAATGACGCCAGAGCTATCGCAGGTGCCGCCACTCGCATTCTCAACCGAATATGGCGTGAAGGTTTCGCTTGGAAGAAAGCGGGGGTGCTGTTGCTGGACCTAGCCGCTAATGGAACTGCGCCTTTGTCGCTGTTTGATGCAGTGGCACCAAAGGACGATGGGCTTATGAATGCCATGGACACCATCAACCAACGATATGGGCGTGGTAGCATTAGGTTGGGCTTGGCGGGAAAGGATCAGAATTGGCGCATGAGACGAGAGAATCTATCGCCTAGCTTCACCACCAAGTGGGCCGATTTGGCGTGTGCGAGGATGGTGTAAGGTCCAGAGTGCACAAACTGCATGGAGCCGTTGCATTCCCGGCATTTCTGACCATAGTCGCCGCAATTTTTTGGGACGGGGAAACCATGGACAACGAAACGCTCATCACGCTCACCAGCGACATTGTTTCGGCGCACGTCAGCAACAACAGTGTGGCCGTCAATGATCTGCCGTCACTGATCCAGTCAGTCTATCAGGCTTTGGCCACTGTAGGCGAACCTGCGCCAGTGATCGAAGAGCAGCTTGTTCCTGCTGTTTCTGCTCGTGCATCCGTGAAACCCGATTTCGTGACGTGCATGGAATGTGGCTTCAAGGGCAAGATGCTGAAGCGCCATCTGATGACCGATCATGGTTTGACGCCGCAGGAATACCGCACTCGTTGGAACCTCTCTTCGGATCATCCGATGGTTGCCCCCAAGTATGCGGCCCAACGTGCTGAACTGGCTAAGTCGATTGGCTTGGGCCGCAAGATGGGCGAGAAGGTCGTCGCAAAGGGCGGCAGGAAGAAGAAAGTGGCCGCTCCTGCGGTTGAGGCTGAGTGATCAGATCAGTTCGTTGATCGTTAGGGTGCGGCCAGAGGTGAGGCGATCACCCAACCGCTCCCAAAACCACCACAGCCACAACCAACAGTACGATCCACGGCAACGGCGATGCCCATGGTGAACGCCTCGACAATGCTTCCAGCCGCTCAATGGCCAATCTGATGGATGCCTGTTGCTGCTGAAGCTCCTTGAGAGCACCTGCGACTGCATCGGTCTCCACGTATGAAGCAGCGTCTTCAGCGAGAAGCTCGACCTCTTCCAAGAGCTGCAAAACCTGCCGCAGCCTTGGAATGGCATTTGCATCAGGCGAACCAACCATAGCCATTGCTTCCTGATGCTTACGCTTTGCCAACGTCAGCATGGAACTGACGTGGTCGAAAGCGGCAGGTGGTAGGTCATACTCGTCGGTCATGGGAACGAGTTTAGGATGATCGGGCTGGTTTGGAAGTGGGCGTGGATGGTGGTTTTCCAGCCTGAAACTAGCTGTCGGTCAGGGGGATTTTCATCCACAAAACTGACCTCTGATTCGCCGCTGATTATAAGCAAAACATAAACAAATTAGATTTAGTCGTTTTTATGTGTTATTAATCAGTACGATAGTATCGGTCAGTATATTGCCAAGGTTGGGGTCGAGGGTTCGAATCCCTTCGCCCGCTCCAGTTTTTCAAGCGAAAACAGACTTTTGACAGGCGCGGTTCACGCGCCTTTTTTGCGTGCGCAGCCGGGCGCTGCCGCGCTCGGCTGACTGCGGCCGGATTGCAAGGAAAGGCCTCGTCCCGGCCCGTCCGCGCAAAGTGGCTTGCGGGAGACGGGGCGGGGGTGGAGCGGTTCAACGAGCGCCGAGGTCGCCCTGGCCGACCGTGCCGGCGGCCATCTCGATCATCTTGTCGAGGCTGCGCTTGGCCTGCAGCCGCAGACTTTCCTCGATCTCGATTCGAGGGGCAAGGTCGCGCAGCGTCAGGTAGAGCTTTTCCAGCGTGTTGAGCGCCATGTACGGGCAGATGTTGCAGTTGCAGTTGCCGTCCGCCCCCGGCGCGCCGATGAAGGTCTTGTGCGGCAGCGCCTTTTCCATCTGGTGGATGATGTGGGGTTCGGTCGCCACGATCAGCGTGTCGCCCGGCATGGTCTTGGCATAGTTGAGGATGCCGCTTGTCGAACCGACGTAATCGGCGTGGTCGACGATGGTCGGCGGGCATTCCGGGTGCGCGGCCACCGGTGCACCGGGGTGCTGGGCCTTCAGCTTGAGCAGTTCGGTTTCCGAAAACGCTTCATGCACGATGCACACGCCCGGCCAGAGCAGCATTTCGCGCCCGAACTTGCGGTTGAGGTAGCCGCCCAGGTGCCGGTCCGGGCCGAAGATGATTTTCTGGTCGGCCGGGATCTGCGCGAGGATCGTTTCCGCGCTGGATGACGTCACGATCACGTCCGACAGGGCTTTCACCTCGGTCGAGCAGTTGATGTAGGTCAGCGCGATGTGGTCCGGATGGGCTTCGCGGAAAGCCTTGAACTTTTCCGGCGGGCAGGCGTCTTCCAGGCTGCACCCGGCGTTCATGTCGGGCAGCACGACGATCTTTTCCGGGGCGAGGATCTTGGCGGTTTCGGCCATGAACTTGACCCCGCAGAACACGATCACATCGGCATCGGTCGCGGCGGCCTTTTTCGACAGTTCCAGGCTGTCGCCGATATAGTCGGCCAGGTCCTGGATTTCGGGGCTCTGGTAATAGTGCGCCAGGATCACCGCGTTGCGCTCCTTGCGCAGGCGGTCGATCTCGGCCCGCAGGTCAAGGCCGGTAAGGTTGGTCGGCTGGGCGGTCATGGCGCGGGTTCCCTTAGCAGTGGCGGACGCCAACGGTGCGCCGCTCCCTGCCAATATGGGTACGATCAGCCCGCCGCAAGAGGCTGTGCCTTACCGGTCGGAAACCTGCTCCCCGTCGAACCGCACGGTCACCGTCACCGGGCCATAGCCGGCCACTTCCAGCGGGATGGCCAGGTTCTGCCGCACGGCATCGCGCGCGGCGCTGCGGGCCAGATCGAGCAGTTGCGGATTGGTGGCGGCTGTCTGGGCCTGTCGTTCGGCCAACAGGGTGTTGTCGCGGTTGAGCTTGGCCTGCGCCTCACGCGTGATGAACACGCCCTCGCGCAGATACTGGGCGTTCGCTTCGTTGAGGTTGGGCTTGCCCACGGTGACGGGCGGCAGCCGCACGTCCAGTCGCTTCCCCGCCGCATCCCAGTTCAGCCGGTCGCGCCCGACTTTCGACAGGTCGAGCGTGTAATCGACCCGCGCGGGAATGACCGCGACCTGCCGGGATTGCAGCAGCCCGCCAATCCGCTCATCGCTGGCGGAGACGACCGGGGCCAGTTGTGCGGAAAACACCGTGAGGCGGTTCTGCCGCTCGAACGCGGCCAGGCTGGTGGCGATCGGGTCGCCGATGTCCTGCGGGCCGAATTTCTCCCACGCCATCCAGCCCGAAATCGCCAGCGCGGCAATCGCCAGCGTCCACGGCAAACGGGCCGTTTCCCGGACGACGGTCAGGCGCCGAGGTTCCATGTCTCACTCTCCACCCGCACCCGCTGCTGGTTTTGCAGATCGAGCAGGTGTGCCAGCACCGAGCGCCCCGCCGCCCCGGTCAGGCGCGGGTCGAGGCCCTTGTACATCACCGCAACCATCGCGGGGATCGTCTGCGGCCCTTCGCCCAGCAGGCGCAGGATCTGCGCCTCGCGCTGGCGGCGGTGGCCCAGCATGCCGCGCACCAGCTGGCGCGGCTTTTCCACTGCCGGGCCGTGGGCCGGATAATAGATGCGGTCCTCGCGGTCGTAGAGCTTTTGCAGGCTGGCCATGTAGGCACTCATGTCCCCGTCGGGGGGCGACACGACGCTGGTGGACCAGGCCATGATGTGGTCGCCGGTAAACAGCGCGCCGCTTTCCACCAGGCTATAGCACAAGTGGTTGCTGGTATGGCCGGGCGTGGCAACCGCCGCGATCGTCCAGTCCGGACCGCTGACGCGTTCGCCATCGGCCAGCACCCGGTCGGGCGCGTAATCGGGATCGAACGCGGCATCGGCGCGGGGGCCGTCGTCGTCCAGCGCCAGCGCCGCGCAGCCCACGATCGGTGCGCCAGTGGCGGCCTTCAGCGCGCGTGAGGCGGGGCTGTGGTCGCGGTGCGTGTGGGTGCACAGGATCGCGGTGATGCGAGCCGTCCCGACGGCGGCGAGGATCGCCTCGACATGTCCGGCGCCTTCGGTATCGGCATGGCCTTCCACCCCGGTTCCGGCCGGGCCGGGATCGATCACTGCCACTTCCGCCCCGGCGCCGACGATGTAAGTCTGCGTGCCGGTGTAGGTATAGGGCGACGGATTGGGCGCCAGAACGCGGCGGACCAGCGGTTCGCACTGTTCGGACAGGCCGGTTGGCCAAGGCTGGGGCGGGGCGTTCATCCCATCGCATATGGCGCTTCGCCGCCCCCTCGCCAAGCCCCGATGCCCTCGCTAGGAAAGGCGCAAACGGGAGAGACTTGCATGACTGCCACGGGCGACCTGATCCTGGTGCTTGACGCCGGCACCACTTCCACCCGCGCGATCCTGTTCGCGCCGGACGGCACGATGCGCGCGGTCGCGCAGGCGGAACTGACCCAGCACTATCCGCAGGCGGGCTGGGTCGAGCACGACGCGGGCGAGATCTGGGCCAAGACGCTGGCCGCCGCGCGCGATGTGATCGGGCAGGTTGGGGGCGCGGACCGGGTCGCCGCGATCGGCATCACCAACCAGCGCGAAACCGTGGTGGCGTGGGACAAGGTGACGGGCGAGCCGCTCCACCACGCACTCGTCTGGCAGGACCGCCGGACCGCCGATGCCTGCGCCGCACTCAAGAACGCCGGGCAGGAACCGGTGGTACAGGCGGCGACCGGGCTGCTGCTCGACCCCTATTTCTCGGCAACCAAGATGCGCTGGCTGGTGGACAACGTGCCCGCCGTGCAAGCGGCGGCGGCCGCGGGCCGGCTGGCGCTGGGCACGGTTGAAAGCTGGCTGGTGTGGAAGCTGACCGGCGGCGCGCATGTCACCGATGCCAGCAACGCCAGCCGCACGCTGCTGTTGCCGCTGGACGGGGCCAGCTGGGATGACGGGCTGTGCGATCTGTTCGGCGTACCGCGCGGCGCGCTGGGTGAAGTCGTCGACAATGCCGGGCAGTTCGGGCTGACCGACCCGGCGCTGCTGGGGCGGGCGATCCCGATCACGGGCCTGGCTGGCGATCAGCAAAGCGCGACCATCGGGCAGGGTTGCCTGGCGCCCGGTCAGACCAAGGCGACGTTCGGGACCGGTGCGTTCGTGCTGGCCAACATGGGCGATGCCTTGCCGCGTTCCGGCCACCGATTGCTTGGCACGGTGCTGTATCAGCTGGGTGGCAAGCGCGATTATGCGCTGGAGGGATCGGTGTTTGTTGCGGGCAGCCTGATCAAGTGGCTGCGTGACGGGCTGGGCGTGATCGCCAGCGCGGGCGAAAGCGAGGCGCTGGCCCGTTCGGTGCCGGATAGTGGCGGTGTGGTCATCGTCCCGGCGCTGTCGGGCCTTGGTGCGCCGCATTGGCGCCCCGAAGCACGCGGTGTGATCACCGGAATGAGCTTTTCCACCACCCGCGCGCATCTGGTTCGCGCGGCGCTGGAAGCGATGGCGATGCAGACCCAGGACCTCGCCAGCGCTTTCGCTGCCGACGGGGCGGAGTGGACTACGCTCAGGATTGACGGCGGGATGAGCGCGAACGACTGGATGGCGCAGGACCTTGCCGACGTGCTGCAAGTGCCGGTGGAGCGGCCCGATTTCGTGGAAACCACGGCGCTCGGCGCCGCCATGCTGGCGGGCGTCGGGGCGGGGCTCTATCCCTCGCTGTCCGCTGCCTCCGGGGCCATGCGCGGCGCGGTGCGGACCTTTGCGCCGGGGCTGCAGGTTGACCCGGAACGCCGTGCTGGCTGGGAGCGGGCGCTGGCGGCGAGCTAGTTGCGAGCGGCCAGTCCCAGCCGCTCGCGCAGCCGGGCGATCGCGCTGGGCGCGGTTGCCTCGCGCTCGCGCCAGCCGTTGTCGAGCCGCTTGAGCCGGGCGTGGAACCGCTCGGTCGCGCGGATCAGTTCACAGGTCTGCGCGGGCAGCAGGGCCAGCTTTTCGGGATCGCTTTCCGGAAAGTCGGTCAACCGGCCATAGCGGCGCAGCTGGAACTCGCTGAGCTCACCGTTGAAGTATGCGCGGTGATTGAGCAGCCAGGCGACCGCGTGCATCATCCGTGTCGTGGTGCGCAGCGCTTCGCACGACAGGGCCAGCCGCACTTCGTCGTCATCGCCCGCCAACGTGTCGATCCGGCCCGAAAGTGCGAACGCGCCGCGTACCTCGTCCGAGAGGACGAGTGACTCGCAGTACAGCCCCTCGATTATCCGGGGATTGATGCTGGCGGCGGTTCCCATGTTGGCAGCGATTGGGCCGAAACGTGGCCGTTGCCAACCGCGTGCAGGCCCGATTTGCCCACCATTTTCACGCTGTCCCGCAGGGGGACGATTTTGCCCGCGCCAGACAGCCGGTTCGACCGTTCGGTTTCAGGGACTTAGGCAATGATGTCGGGAATCAGATAGTCCTCGATCAGCGCGATCTGGTCCTTCAGGCGCAGCTTGCGCTTTTTCAGGCGCGCGATCTGCAACTGGTCGGTGCTGCCAGCCGCGGTCAGTGCGTCGATCGCCGCATCAAGGTCGCGATGCTCGATCCGGAGCACTTCCAGACGCTTGCGCATCTCCTCTTCGTTCACACACGCACTCCCCGAAAACCGGACCCCAAAATTCGCGCAATCGCGGTATTCCCGCCGGTATCCGGCCCGCCGGTCGCACGGCGGCATCAGCCCGCCGCACCCCCGATACGAATGCGCTTCGCAAGATAGGCTTAATATGCTTGCATGACAATTGCACTGACCCCCTTGCGGGCTGCGAGTCGGACCCGCCTGGTGGTTTTGCCAGACCCGGGGCTGCATCTCCGGGCAACCGATGGAGGTACGTCGATGGAACAGTCGCATGTCAGCGCATTGCAGCTCAAGCACGCGGGAATCGAACGCAAGATCCACGAGGAGTTGAGCCGCCCAATGCCTGATCTGGCGATGGTGCAATCGCTCAAGAAGCAGAAGCTGAAGCTGAAGGAAGCGATCACCCACGTCTGATGCCCACCCGGTTTCCGGGCAGGCGCAAGGGTCGCCGCCCGGAGGCCGGAGCATTGGCTCCAGACTGAGTTCATCAATTCGTATTTTCGCGGCCTGTCGCGTTCCCAAGGCCGGACCTTTGGGCTAGCGTGATCATATGCCTACACCTGCCGTTTCAGCCGCCCGCACGATCCTGACCCGCCTGCATGATGTGATGGCCTCGCGCAATCATGCGCAGGCCAAGCTCAACACCGTGGTCGAAGTGATCGGGGAAAGCCTGAACAGCGAGGTCTGCTCGATCTACCTGCTGCGCGAGGGGATGCTGGAACTGTTCGCCACGCGCGGCCTGGCGCAAGAGGCGGTACACGTTACCCGCATGGCCATTGGCGAGGGCCTAGTCGGCACGATCGCCCAGAACAGCGAGATGCTGAACCTGGCCGAGGCGACTGCCCATCCGGACTTTTCGTATCGTCCTGAAACCGGTGAGGACAAGTTCCATTCCTTTGCGGGCGTTCCCATCGTGCGGCGTGAGCGGGCGGTGGGCGTGCTCTGCGTCCAGCACGTCGATCCGCGCCGGTACGAAGAAGTGGAGATCGAGGCGCTGCAGACCGTCGCGATGGTGCTGTCCGAGTTGATCGCCAACGCCGACCTGGTGGACGAGGAGGACGTTGCCAGTCTTTCGCCCCAGCTGTCCGGCCCGCAGCGCTTGCAGGGGCTGGTGCTGGTCAAGGGGCTGGCAGCGGGCGCGGCGGTGTTCCACCAGCCGCGCATCACCATCGAACATGTGATGGCCGAGGATCGCGATGCGGAACTGCAGCGCGTTTACCTGGCGTTCGACAAGATGCGTGAACAGATCGACCGGATGGCCAGCCAGGCCGAATTCGGGGTGGGTGGAGAGCACGAAGAGGTGCTCGAAACCTACAAGATGTTCGCCTACGACGAGGGGTGGAGCCGGCGGATCATCGAGGCGATCGACAGCGGGCTGACCGCTGAGGCCGCGATCGAGCGCGTGCAGCAGCGCACCCGCATGCGCATGCGCCAGATCGACGATCCGCTGCTGGCCGACCGGATGCACGACCTGGAGGATCTCTCCAACCGCTTGCTGCGGATCGTATCGGGGCAGATGGGCACGGCGGCCAGCATGGGGCTGCGCGGGGACTCGATCCTGATCGCGCGCAACCTGGGCCCGGCAGAGCTGCTGGAATACGACAAGCGCCGCCTGAAAGGCGTGATCCTTGAGGAAGGCTCGTTGACCGCGCACGTGGTGATCGTGGCGCGGGCGATGGGCATTCCGGTGCTGGGGCGTGTCCGCTCTCTGCGCGGCGTGGTGCGCGAAGGTGACCAACTGCTGCTGGATGGCGATCAGGGGAACGCGACTGTGCGCCCGCTGCCCGCCATGGTGGAGGCGTTCGAGGCCCGCTTCGCCAAGACCAAGGAGCGGCAGGCCGCCTATGCCGCGCTGCGCGATGTCGAGCCGTTCACCCGCGATGGCACGCGCATCAAGGTGATGATGAACGCGGGCCTGCGTGATGACATGCCGAACCTGTCGCTGACCGGAGCCGACGGGGTGGGGTTGTTCCGCACCGAATTCCAGTTCCTGGTATCGGCCACGCTGCCCGCGCGGGAGCGGCAGACCCGGCTTTACCGCGATGTGCTGGATGCAGCGGGCGACAAGCCGGTGGTGTTCCGCACGATCGATATCGGCGGCGACAAGGTGTTGCCCTATCTGCGCCACAACGATGGCGAGCAGGAAGAAAACCCCGCAATGGGCTGGCGCGCGCTGCGCGTGGCGCTGGAGCGCGATGGCCTGTTGAAGGTCCAGGCCCGCGCCATGCTGGAAGCGGCTGCCGGGCGCACGCTCAACGTGATGTTCCCGATGGTTGCGGAGCCCTGGGAATTCGAGGCCGCCCGTGCCGTGTTCGAAGGACAACGGCAGTTCCTCAAGTCGCAGAAGAAGCTGCTGCCCGAAGCGATCCGCTATGGCGCGATGCTGGAGGTGCCGGCGCTGGCGGAACAACTGGACGTGCTGGCGCCGCATCTGTCGTTCCTGTCGATCGGTACCAACGACCTCACCCAGTTCCTGTTCGCGGCAGACCGGTCCAATCCCAAGCTGGCGGAGCGGTATGACTGGCTGAGCCCAGCGATCCTGCGGTTCCTGCGCCGAGTCCAGCAGTCGGTTGCCGGTTACGATGTTGACGTGACGGTCTGCGGCGAAATGGGCGGACGGCGGCTGGAGGCACTCGCCCTGTTGGGGATCGGCATCCGGCGTCTGTCAATCACGCCGGCATCGGTCGGACCGGTCAAGGAACTGGTGCGCAAGGTCGATCTGGCGGATATTACCGAGGCGATGAACCGCTGGCTTTCCGCACCTCCGGCCAACTTGCGCGAGGCGCTGACCGGCTGGGCGCATGAGCGGGGTATCGATACGGACTGATCGGGTCTCCAACCGCAAGGTAACCCCGCCCACCATGTTTTCGAGGCATTCCGCCGCGAGCGCCGGAAATCCCGTTGACTTTGGTTTATAAACGGTTTTCTTCCCTCTCGCGCATTATCAAGGCGGTCGCATACATCGGGGTCGGAATGGCGGAAAACGAAGTCGCCGGGGCGGAATTGCCTCTGGATAGCGCTGGCGTGAAATTGCTGCGCGGGCGTGAGGCTGCCGGGCTGACCCGGGCGCAGCTCGCCGCCATCACCCGCATTCCTGAGCGTTGGCTTGTCGCCATCGAAGCCGGCGATTTTGCCGCGTTGCCAGCCCGTACCTATGCCGTGGGTTTTTCCCGCACTTATGCGCGGGCGGTCGGTCTGGACGAAAAGGACGTGATTGCCGCGGTTCGCGCCGAACTGGGCGCGCAGTCGGCGCATGACGATCTGCGGGCCCCGGCTACGTTCGAGCCAGGCGATCCGGCGCGCGTGCCCAGCTCCCGGCTGGCCTGGCTGGCGGCGCTGACGGTGGTGGTCGTGCTGCTGGGCCTGTTCGCATTCTGGCGCAGCTATATTGCCCCGGCGGGAAGCCTGCCCTCGCTGCTTCCGGCCGACCAGCCGGTCCAGCCGGCTGCACCGGTTCCAGCCGCCCCCGCGCCGCAGCCAAAGGATGGTCCGGTGGTGTTCACCGCGCTGGCCAACGGGGTATGGGTCAAGTTCTATGACGGCGCGGGCAACCAGTTGCTGCAAAAGGAACTGGCTCAAGGCGAGAGCTATACCGTTCCCGCCGGGATGGCGGATGTAAAGCTGTGGACCGCGCGGCCCGATGCGCTGGGGATCACGATTGGCGGGCAACCCGTGGCCAAGCTGGCCGACACGCAGCGCACGATGAAGGATGTGCCGGTCACGGTCGCTGCCCTGTTGGCGCGAGGCACCGCGGCTGCGCCCGTTCCCGCGCAAGAGGCCGCGCCGGTTCCGAGCATGGTGCCAGCGCCGCGTCGCAGCCCGGCCCCGCGCAGTTCTGCGACGCCTGCGGCAGAGGCGGCTGGAACTGCCGCGACGCCGTTTCCGGCGGCATCTCCCACGCCTGCGCCGGAAGCGGCTCCGCTATCGCCGCTCAACTAGCCTGCGGATAGCTTGGGCTGGTGGCTCGACACCGTCCGATGTCTGCGGCAGAAACAGTGAATTACGGTTAATCGCCGGTTCGTCTTGGCTGCGGCATGGCGGGCAGGCGTATTGGCATTGACGGACGGGATGGCATGACGAAATTCAACTGGGCGAAACGGCCACTGCTGACCGGGCTGGCACTGGCGCTGGCCGTGCCGGTTTCGGCGCAGAACACCGACACATCGGGCGACGTTCGCTTGCGCAAGCTGGAAGCGGAAGTGGCTGCGCTGCAGCGGCAGGTATTCCCCGGCGGTGATGGCAAGTATTTCGCGCCGCTGGTGCAACCGGGGCAGTCCGCAGCGGCCACGCCAGGCACTCCGGCAACCACGCCGGTCACCGATCTGCTGGCGCGGATGGACGCGGTGGAGGCGCAGCTGGCCCGGATTACCGCCCAGAACGAGGAAACGCAGAACAAGCTGTCCCAGCTTGAGGCCAAGCTGGCGGCGCTGTCGGCTGCGGCCCCGGCAACAGTTCCGGCAACCACGCCGGGGGCCGGTGCGCCAGCGGCAGCTACGGCCGCGCCCGCTGCGACGACTGTGGGGGCAACGACCTCGACCAATCTGTCAGCCATGACCGGCGGTGCCTCTGCGCCCAAGCCCGCGACTGCGCAGCCTGCAACGACCAAGCCGGCCGCGACCGCTCCCGCCAAGCCGGCGGCTGCCTCTGCGGACCGTGTCGCAGCGGTCAAGGCCGTTGAAAAGCCCGTTACGGCTGACGCGGGGGATGACGACTACAGCTATGGCTTCCGCCTGTGGGAGGCCAAGTTCTATCCCGAGGCGCAGCAGCAGCTGAAGCTGTACCTGCAGAAGCATCCGCGTCACGGCCGGGTCAGCTTTGCCCGCAACCTGCTGGGCCGCGCCTATCTGGACGAAGGCAACCCGCGCGAGGCCGCCAGCTGGTTCCTGCAGAACTACCAGGCTGGCAAGACTGGTGAACGCGCGCCCGACAGCCTGCTGTTCCTGGCTGAGGCCATGCACCGCCTCAAGGATACGAACCGCGCATGCGTGGCGCTGGCGCAGTTCGTGGATGACTATCCGCGCGAAGCTGCGGGGCGTCTGAAGGGGCAGTATGACGCCACCCGCGCCAAGGTGAAGTGCAGCTAAGCGAACGCTTCGCCGCCGATCTGCGGGCGCTGTGGCCTGACGGCGGGCGGCTGGGGCTGGCGGTGTCTGGCGGGCCAGACAGCCTGGCGCTGCTGGTGCTGGCAGCCGCAGCCTTGCCAGGCAGGGTTTCGGCGGCGACCGTGGATCATGGCCTGCGCGCGGAAAGCGCTGCCGAAGCGGCGCACGTCGCTGCGATTTGCGGGGATCTGGACGTTCCGCATGAAACGCTGGCCGTCGCGGTTGAACCCGGCAACGTCCAGTCGGCTGCCCGTGCGGCGCGCTATGCCGCGCTGGAGCAGTGGGCCGTCCGGCATGAGCTTGCCGCGCTGGCCACGGCTCACCATGCTGACGATCAGGCCGAAACGCTGCTGCTGCGCCTGAACCGGGCGAGCGGGGTGGCCGGTTTGGCCGGGGTGCGCGCGCGCGGGACAGTGCCAGGAACGCGGCTGCCGCTGCTGCGGCCCCTGCTGGGCTGGCGCCGGGCGGAACTGGCCGACATTGTTGCTGCTGCCGGCCTTGATCCGGTCGACGACCCGTCCAATCGCGATGACCGCTTCGACCGCGCGCGGCTCCGCAAGGCGCTGGCGCAGGCGGACTGGCTGGACGTTCCCGCGCTGGCGCAAAGCGCGGCGCATCTGGCCGATGCCGACGCCGCGCTCGAGTGGGCGGCAGCGCGGGAGTGGGCCGAGCAGGTGGAGCGCGGCGCGATGGGCATCACCTATCGCCCGCAAGCCCCACGCGCGGTGGCGCTTCGGGTGCTGGCGCGGATTGTGACCGAACTCGATGGCGAAGCCCCGCGCGGCAGTGCTGTCGCCCGGCTGTTCGATACGTTGCTGGCCCGGCAACCCGCCTCTATCGGCGGGCTGGTGGCGCGGGCCCTGCCGGGCGGGTGGAGCTTTGCCCGCGCGCCCAAACGCCGCGCTTAGCCGCGCGGTTGCAGGCCCTTTTGCTGCATTCGCCACAATAGCTGGTCGAACCGGTCCTGACCGAAGAACGGTTCTCCATCGAACACCATCAGCGGCACGCCGTAGTGCCCGCCATCGCGCTGCTCAGCCTCGTTCTGGCGCAGGGCGGCGTCGATGCGCGCTTCCTCGGCCGTAATTGCGGCATCCATTTCGGCGAGGTCGCAGCCGATGGTCGCCAGGGCGTTGGCAAGGTGATCGCCCTCATGCCAATTGTCGGTCTGGCCGTTCCACAGCAGGGTGCTGACGGCGGACAGCAGTGCCAGACCGTGCCCACGTTCGGCCGCAAGCTGACCAAGACGGCACAGCCGGTGGATGTGGGGCTGCTCCCTGGGATATGTCCGCGTGGCAAAGTCCATCACCACCGGGTCGGGACGCGGCCAGCGGAACGGCATCCCCAGAAACTCGGCGCTGCGGTGGCAATCGCGCATCAGGTAGCTGGTCCATAGCGGATCGGCATTGGCAAAGAAGTCCGGCTGCCGCACGGCGATCGGGGTAACCACCTTGACGTTGACGCGTGCGTTCCAGTCCTGCTCCAGCGCGATCAGCCGGGGCGTGACCAGATAGCTGTAGGGTGAGCGGAAGGACCAGTAGAGGTCGACCGATAGCGGCTGGTCGCCCGAATCCGGCGTGTTTGCGCCCGAAGTTGCAGGGGTAGTCACAGGCTGTTTCTCCCATTCGTTTTGTCCATGCTGGAATTGTGCTTGCCGCAGGTCAATGGGCAGGTATTAATCGGACGATTAAATTGTGCGGGAGAGCAGGCAATGTCACCATTTCGCGATGGAATTCTGGAAGGCAAGGTGGCCTTCGTGGCTGGCGGAACCAGCGGCATCAATCTGGGCATCGCCAAGCGATATGCGCAGCTTGGCGCGAAAGTGGCGGTGTGTGGACGCAACCCGGAAAAGGCTGCCAACGCGGCGACGGAAATCGGGGAGGGGGCGCTCGGCCTGTCCGCCGACGTGCGCGATTACGGGGCGATCCGCGCGGCGATGGAGGAAGTGCGGGGCCGGCTGGGGCCGATGGACATCGTGGTATCGGGCGCGGCGGGGAACTTCCTGGCGCCGGTGCTGGGGATGAGCGCAAATGCCTTCAAGACGGTGGTCGACATTGACCTCAACGGCACGTTCAACGTGTTCCGGGGATGTCATGACCTGCTGAACCTGCCCGGCGCGTCGCTGATCGCGATCACCGCGGGCCAGGCGGTCAATGCGGTGCAGCTTCAGGCCCACGCCTGCGCGGCGAAGGCCGGGATCAACCAACTGGTCCGCGTGCTGGCGCTGGAATGGGGACCGGACGTGCGGGTCAACGGCATCTCCCCCGGCCCGATCGAGGGGACCGAGGGCATGGCCCGCCTCGCGCCGGACAGCTCGACCAAGACCAAGCACTTCGACCGGATCGCCATGAAGCGCTGGGGCTATATCGAGGAAGTGGCCGAATGCGCGGTGTTCCTCAGCAGCGATGCCGCGAAGTATGTGACGGGCACGATCCTCGATTGCGATGGCGGCAGCCAGGTCGGGGATGCCACGCAGCGCAGCCTGGAGAAGGGGCTGGCCTGAGCCGCCTTCGGATAGCCGGTGGCCTGCACGGTCAGGCTGCCGGCACGTCCAGCACGAAGGTAACCTTGCTCATCGGCTTGACGGCGTTGTGGCGGACCATCGTGCTGGCGACTGTCAGCCCGTGCCCCCGGAAGAACGCCTCCCACGCGTTTACCCGGCGGAAGGTCAGCGGCATCGGCATGGACGTGATGGCGAACTTGCCCAGCTGCTTCATCGCTTTCAGGCTGCCCATCAGGATGTTCGAATAGTAGTCGTTCCAGACGACGAAGGCATATTGCCACGGGCTGAAATAGGTGTCCTCGAAGATCACCACCCGCTGGCGCGACACGCGGATCAACTCCCGCAGGACGGCATCCTGATCGATCGTGTGATGCAGCACGAATGCGGCCATGCTGACGTCCACGCTCTTGTCGGGCAGGGGGATGGTCCGGCCATCGAACAGCAGCACGTTGATGCCTTCGTCGCGGTAGTCGATGATGTCGATCCCGATCATGTCCGCGCCGAATTCATCGCCCACCAGCTTCATGAAATCGCCGCGCCCCGCGCCGAAATCGAGCACGCTTTCCCCCGGCGCGACGTGGCTGCGCAGCGCGGCGAGGCGCGCGGCGACTTCCTTGGCCCGGTTGGCATCCTGCAGCCGCGCGAACAGGCCGCGCGGGATCAGGGCATAGAACACCACCGTCAGCAGCATCAGCGGGAAGTAGATGAGGCTGAGCGGCAGTCCGATCAGGAAACGCGCGCGTTCAGGCCAGCTCGGTCGGTACATCGGGGGTCCTTGCCACAAGCAGCCGCCCCGGTGGGGCGACCAACTGCGGCGCGGCTAACACACTGCTGGCCGCGCGAGTAGCCCCTATGCGCCGGTCAGGGAATCGCCCTTGCCGATGCGCTTGCCGCGCGTGATGTAGACCTGGTCACCCAGCTTCGCGACGGCGAACAGCTTCTTCGCGAACGGGGTCGGCACGCCGACGCAACCGTGGCTGGCATAGCCCTTTTCGACCTTGGTGCCGTGGATCGAGATCCCGTCATTGGTGAGGCGCAGGGTATAGGGCATCGGGGCACCGTCGTAGATGCTGGAATAGTGGTCGGCCTTCTTCCAGATCACCGGGAACACCCCCAGCGGGGTCGGCTTTTCCTGCGTGCCCAGCAGCACCGCTGTCGCGCCGATTTCATAACCGCCGCGGAACACCGAGAGCACCCGTGCTTCCAGATCGACCGTCATCACCAGCGGCCCGTCCGGCACGCCGGTTTCGTCCCAGTGAAATTCGCCATACCTGATCGGCCCGGTGATCGGCAGCACCCGCTTGATCACGAAGCGTTCGTCGCGCGGCTTGGCCGGCGGGGCGGGGGTAGGGGCGGCGGGCCTGGCCGGGGCAGCCTTGGCAAAGTTGGCCTGGTCGATTTCAGTCGGCAGCGTCTGCGCGGTCGCGCCGGGTTCGCGGACCAGCAAGGCACCAGCAGCGACCGAGAGGCCGACAAAGCCACCGATCATCACAGTTGCAGGGTTGAGCTTCAGGCCCATCGGGTTCCTCGCAGGGATTGGTTCAGCGTTGACACTGGAAGAGCGCGGCGGTTGGCGCCAGCCCTGATTTCCAGCCGTTCCGTGCCGGGACTTGCTAGCGCGGAAAGGTTAACGGAGCGGTTCGGGCCGGATCAGCCGCGCTGCCGTCCGGACAGACCCAGTGGGCGCGGATCATAGCGGCGGCGCGAAATGCGCGTCGTGGCAGTCGGGGCAACGATGCCCTGAATGCGCGGGTGATAGTGTTCGAACGGCTGGGCCTTGCCGAACAGCCAGCCCTGCACCATCCGGCACCCGTCGCGGCGCAGCTGCACCAGTTGCTCGCGCTCTTCCACGCCTTCGGCCAGAGTGCACATGCCCAGCTGGTTGGCCAGCGCGATCACCGCGCCGACGATGGCCCGCGATTCCTCGCGCGTGATCAGGTCGCTCACGAACCGGCGGTCGATCTTGATCTTGTCGAACGGGAAGGTCAGCAGATAATTGAGCGAGGCATAGCCGGTGCCGAAATCGTCGAGCGCGATCTTAACGCCCAGATCGTGCAGCCGGTTGAGCAGCGCGATGTTCGCTTCGGAATTGTGCAGCAGCACGCCTTCCGTGATCTCGAATTCCACCCGGCCCGGTTCGATCCCGCTGTCAGCCAGGGCGTGAACGATGGTGGGCAGCAGGTTTGCGCTGCCAAACTGGACCGGCGAGAGATTGATCGAAATCGTCTCTCCCCCCGGCCACTGCGCGGCTTCGGCAAAGGCGGTGCGGATCACCCATTCACCGATCCCCACGATCAGGCCGGTTTCCTCGGCAATCGGGATGAACCTGTCGGGCGGCACCAGCCCGCGTTCGGGATGCTGCCAGCGCAGCAGCGCCTCGTACCCGGTGGTCCCTTCGCTGGCGACATCGACCAGCGGCTGCAGGAACAGGCGCAGTTCGCCGCGCGCCACGGCATGGCGCAAGTCGCGCGCCAGCGCGTGGCGTTCATGCAGCGCGGCGTCCATGCCGGGTTCGAACATTTCCCAGATGCCGCGCTCGCTGCGCTTGGCCGCCGACATCGCGATATCGGCATAGGACAGCAGTTGCTGCTTCGATTCGGTGTGGAACGGGGCCAGCGCGATCCCGATCGAGATCGAGACGGGCACATCATGTCCGTCGATGGTAACGGGGCGCGCCATTTCGGCCAGCAGCTGTTCGGCCATCCGCACGGCATGGTCGCAGGCATCGGCCCCGCAAGTCAGGATCGCGAATTCATCGCCGCCCAGCCGCGCGACCATGCGCTGGCTGCCGCCCAGCCCGCTCTGCTCGACCACGCCGGTGAGGCGCAAGGCCACCTGCCGCAGGAACGCGTCGCCGCCGGGATGGCCGAACTCGTCGTTGATCGCCTTGAAGTGATCGACATCGATGTGCAGCAGCGCCACCCCTTCGGTGGAATCGCGCCCGTCCAGCATTTCGTGCAGCGTCTGATCGCACAGCGCCCGGTTGGGCAGGCCCGTCAACGCGTCGTAATGCGCCATCTGGCGGGCGCGGGTTTCGGCCTGATGGCGGCTGGTGACATCGCTGATCACGCCGCGAAAGGCCACGCGCTCACCGGCGGAAACATAAGTGGGGCGCCCGCTGATCGACCACCAGCTCGGGGCCTCGTCGGGCCTGGCAGCCAGTTGCAGGATGACATGGCGCAGCGGCTGGCGGCGGTTCAGCGTGGTGACCACCGTGTCGCGGATCGCGTCAGCGGCGAACAGCGCGGCAAACGGCAGGCCTTCCAGCTCTGGCGCGGGCCGGCCGGTGGCGGCCGCAAAGCGATCCGAGACGTTGATCAGCTGGTGCTGGCTATCCAGTTCGAACAACCAGTCCGAGCTGGAGGCTTCGTATTCGTTGAGCAGCAGCTTCACGGTGCGGGCGCTGGCGGCCAGTTCCCGATCGGACAGGATGCGGGTGACGAACAGGTCGTGCGCGGCAAAGGCCATGCGGATCAGCAACCCGCTGGTGGTCAGCAGGACCACCGCCGCTGCGGTCGCAGCGGGGGATTCATGGCGCAGCAGGCCAATCGCCAGCCCCAGTGCCTGCAGGGAAATGTACACCGCCGCTGCCCAGGGCATCGTGCGGACGGTATAGGCCGCCGCCGCGATCTGGGTCACGCCGCAGATCGCCAGCAGCAATTGCCCGCCGGGCGCAACTTGCGGAAACCACAGGGCCAGCGGGATCGCGATGTTCAACCCCTGCCAGATGCTGCTGAGGTGGAATGCCCGCTTCATCTTGGCGGTGCGCTTGCGGCGGCGGCCGCGCTCGATCCCTTCGGACAACCACAGCCGGTGGAAGCCGGCCAATGCGGTCGACCCGGCGAACAGGCCCAGTTGCAGGGTCGAAACGTGACCGTACAGCACCATCAGGATAACGCTGGCATTCAGCAGCGAACCCAGCACGAGCGGCCGGACGATGCGGATGTGCGCGCTGATCAGCCGGTTATCGACCCATTCGCGCAGTTCTGGCGGGATCACCGTGCGCAGCACGGCCCTGGGGCTTACCATGTCCTTGCGCGCATCCTGAAAATTCCAGACAGCGCAGCATATCTGGCCAGAGTAAACATATCCCTAGCGCCGCACTTAGGGGGGGGGCTATTTTCGCGGCAAAGGAGATTCGACGATGCGTTTCATGACTGTCCCGTTGACGCTGGCCCTGCTGGGCGCTGGCGCGGCCCCGCTGGCGGCGGCCCCGGCAAGCTACCCCCAGGCCGAAGCGCAAGTGCTGGACCTGTCGAAGCAGCTGATCGCGCTGCGCACCGTGCGCGGCGAAGGCAACAAGACCGCCGAGGCGCTGGAACTGGTCAAGGCCGCGCTCGTGGCGGGCGGCTGGCGCACCGATCAGGTGGAAATCACGCCGGTCGACGATACCGCCTATTTCATCGCCACCTGGCCGGGCAGCGACCCGAAGCTCAAGCCGCTGGTGATTTCCGGCCACATGGACGTGGTGGAAGCCAAGCCGTCCGACTGGGAGCGGGATCCCTTCACCCCGGTGGTGGAAAACGGCTATCTGTTCGGGCGCGGGGCGAGCGACATGAAGTTCGACGCGGCGATGGCCACGTCCAGCCTGATCGAGCTGCGCCGCCAGGGCTACAAGCCCAAGCGCACCATCATCCTGCAGTTTTCCGGCGATGAAGAAACCACGATGAAGACCAGCCGGATCGTGGCCGAGCGGCTGAAGCACGCAGAGATGGTGATCAACATCGATGGTGGCGGCGGCACGCTGGACGAAGCTACGGCCAAGCCGCTCTACTGGACCTGGCAGGGCGCGGAAAAGACCTACAACGATTACCTGCTGGAAGTGACCAATCCGGGCGGGCACAGTTCTGCCCCGCGTCCCGACAACGCGATTGTCCAGCTGGCGACCGCGCTGGAACGGATCGGCAGCTATCGTTTCCCGGCCGAGATCAACCCGGTGACCAAGGCCTATTTCGAGCAGGCCGCCCGGTTCGAGACCGACGCGAAGCTGGCCGGCGCAATGCGCGCCTTTGCCGCCAACCCGCAGGACGAAGCTGCGCTGGCGATCCTGCGCGCCAACCAGGCCTATGTCGGCAAGGTCGGGACGACCTGCGTGCCGACGATGGTCAGCGGCGGTCACGCGCAGAACGCCCTGCCGCAGCGCGCCACCGCCAACGTCAACTGCCGCATTTTCCCCGGCCACAGCCGCGAGGAAATCCGCGTGGAGTTGGAGCGGATTGCCGCGGTGCCGGGGCTGAAGGTGACGGACGCGACCGGCGATGAATCGGTTGCCGCCCCGGCTTCACCGATGCGGCCCGATTTCCTCCGTGCGGCCGAACGCGCAATTGCCAAGGCGCGGCCCGGCACTCCGGTGTTCCCAATGCAGTCGTCGGGCGCGACCGATTCGATGTGGTTCCGCGCGCAGGGCGTCGACAGCTATGGCGCCAGCGCGACCTTCAGCAAGGATTCGGACGATTACGCCCACGGGCTGAACGAGCGGGTGGCGCTGTCCAACATCAAGCCGGGGCTGGTTTACTACCTCAGCCTGGTCACCGACCTGACGAAGTAAGCGCATCGAGGACGGAGCGGGCGATCGTGCCCGCTTCGTCCGCGCTGAACGCCTGCGGTGACAGGCACAGCTCCAGCCACAGGCCGTCGACCAGCGCGGTAATGGCAATCGCCGCGTGGCGCAGGCGCGGGGCGGGGAGGCCGCATTCCGCCAGCAGCGATTCCAGCCGCGCGCGAAAGGCGGCGTATTGCTCGTCATGCTGGCGGGCGATGTCATCGCGGCTGCGCACCAGGCTCCAGAACGCGGTCCAGGTGGCGAGCAGTTCACCACTGGCGATGGGCGGGCTGAAGCTGGCGGTGACGAAGGCATCCAGCCGCGCGCGCGGGTCTGGCCCGGCGGCGGCGACGGCGGCGTCCAGCGCTTCGCTAACCGTGTGCTCGACGTGGGCATACGTCGCCGCGACCAGCGCGTCGATCCCGGCGAAGTAATGCCCGACCAGCCCCGGCGAGACGCCCGCCTCCACCGCGATGGCCCGCACGCTGGCCCCGCCGGTCCCCTCACGCGCCAGCACCCGCGCGGTCGCGGCGATCAGGTCGGCGCGGCGGGCATCGGGTTCGGACCGGCGAAAGGCGGGCGGGCTCGTCACTTGCTGGAACCTAGCAGTTGTTGTACGACTGTCCAACAAGCATTGCAGGAATCGTCGCACCCATGGGCCACCCCGACCACGCTTTTGCCGAGATCGCCGCCGAAACGGCCGATCCCGACGCCGATTTCAGCCTGCCGGGGTGGATCTATCACGACCCGGAATTCTTCGCGCTGGAGCAGGCGCGGATCTTCCGCCCCAGCTGGCAGATCGTCTGCCATGTGAGCGAAATCGAGGGCGCGGGCGATTACCGCACGCTCGACTTCCTGGGCGAGAGCGTGATTGTCATTCGCGGCGACGACGGCGAAATCCGCGCCTTCACCAACGTCTGCCGCCACCGCGCGATGCGGCTGGTCGAAGGGCCGGCAGGCTGCGCGAAAAAGCTGGTCTGCCCCTATCACGCGTGGACGTTCGAAACCGACGGACGGCTGTCGGGCGTGCCGATGAAGTCCGAATACCCTGCGCTGAAGCTGGAAGAGCACGGGCTGGTGCCAGTCGCGCTGGAAGTGTGGCACGGCTTCGTGTTCGTCTGCCTTCAGCCTGAAGGCTTCCCCACGCCCGGCGAAATGATGGCTCCGTTCGAGGCGGAAGTGGCGCAGTACCGGTTTGCGGACATGCGCCCCATGGGCGACGTTCGCCACCGCCCGCGCGACGTCAACTGGAAGAACGTGGGCGACAACTATTCCGACAACCTGCACATCCCGGTCGCGCATGACGGGTTGACCCGACTGGTCGGCAAGACCTATCGGATCGAGGCGCATGGCTGGGCCGACCGGCTCTATGGCGATGTGGTGAAGAACGAGAAGCAGAACTTCTGGGAGAAGTTCTATTCCGCCCACATGCCCCGCGTCGATCACCTGCCGGAGGAAGCGCACGGGCGCTGGCTCTATTTCAAGCTCTGGCCGAACATGGCGTTCGACATCTATGCCGACCAGATCGACTTCATGCAGTGGCTGCCGATCAGCCCGACGACCTGCCTGCTGCGCGAAGTGGCCTATTGCCTGCCGGATGACCGGCGCGAGATGAAGCTGGTCCGCTATGCCAACTGGCGGATCAACCGGGTGGTCAATGCTGAGGACACCTGGCTGATCAACCGCGTGCAGCAGGGGATGCAGAGCCGCACTTATGGCAATGGCCCCATCGGCAAGAGCGAGGTCTGCCTGCGCAGCTTCGCCAAAAAGATCCGCGCGCTGATCCCGCAGGCCCGCCAACCCTTTGCGCCCGCACCGGGCTGGAGCAGGACTTAAATCATGACCAAGACCTATGACGCGCTGATCATCGGCGGCGGCCACAACGGCCTGACCTGCGCCTTCTACCTTGCCAAGGCGGGGATGCGGGTGCGCGTGCTGGAGCGGCGCGCCGTGGTGGGCGGGGCCGCCGTGACCGAGGAGTTCCACCCCGGTTTCCGCAATTCCACCGCCAGCTACACCGTCAGCCTGCTGCGGCCCAAGGTGATCGCGGACATGAAGTTGCACGAGCACGGCTATCGCGTGATCGAACGCACGATCAGCAACTTCTTCCCGTTCGAGAATGACTACCTGAAGCTGGGCGGCGGGCAGGGCCGGACCGAGGCGGAATTCGCCCGCTTTTCCGCTGCCGATGCCGCCGCCTATCCCCAGTATGACGCCGCGCTGGAAAAGGTGGCCAATGTGCTGCGCGACCTGTCTATGCAGATCCCGCCCAACGTCGGCGGCGGGCTGTCGGCGCTGGTCGCGGCGGCGAAGCAGGGCTGGCCGATGGCGCAGATGGACCTGTCGGTGCAGCGCGACCTGCTGGACATCTTCACCAAGTCCGCGCGCGATTTCCTCGACGGCTGGTTCGAGGATGACCGCGTGAAAACCGCTTTCGCGTTCGACGCGGTGGTCGGCAACTTCGCGGGCGTGTCCACGCCGGGTTCGGCCTATGTCCTGCTGCACCACGTGTTCGGCGAAGTGAACGGCAAGCCCGGCGCGTGGGGGCACGCAGTGGGCGGCATGGGCGCGATCACGCAGGCGATGGCCCGCGCGTGCGAAGCCGCCGGGGTCGAAATCAGCCTGGAATCGCCCGTCGCCAAGGTCCTGGTCGATGGCGGCAAGGTGCGCGGCGTGAAGCTGGAAAGCGGCGAGGAAATCGCCGCCACCATCGTCGCGTCGAACGCTGGCCCCGCGCTGCTCTATCGCCAACTGGTCGATCCCAGTGATCTGGACGACGATTTCAAGCGCCGGATCAAGGGCTACAAGACCTGCTCCGGCACGTTCCGCATGAACGTCGCACTGTCGGAGCTGCCCGACTTCTCGGTCCTGCCGGGCAAGGCGCAGGCCGAACACCACACCGCCGGGATCATCATCGCGCCGGGGCTGGACTACATGGACCGCGCCTTTACCGACGCGCAGCAGCACGGCTGGTCAAAGAAGCCGATTGTGGAGATCATGCTGCCCAGCACGGTCGATGACAGTCTGGCCCCTCCGGGCCAGCACGTCGCCAGCCTGTTTTGCCAGCAGTTCGATCCGAAGGTCGATTGGGACACCCACCGCGAAGCCGTGGCGGACCTTATCATCGACACGGTCAACGACCACGCTCCCAATTTCAAGGCCAGCGTGATCGCGCGTCAGATCCATTCGCCGCTCGATCTGGAACGCAAGTTCGGCCTGATCGGCGGCGACATCATGCATGGCACGATGGGCATCGATCAACTGTGGGCCGCGCGGCCCGTGCTGGGGCATGGCGACTATCGCGGGCCGATCAAGGGCCTCTACATGTGCGGCGCGGGCACGCACCCCGGTGGCGGCGTGACCGGCGCGCCGGGCCACAACGCAGCCCACGCGATTCTGGCGGACCGGCCCCTGCTCAGGAAGCTGCTGCGGAGCTGAACCTAGGTATCCTGTCGGCGCACCGCCCAATAGACCGGTGCGCCGCACAGGATCAGCAGTGCACCATACAGCATGGCCTCCACCCCCAGGCCCCATTCGGCCCACAGGGTGAACGCCGCCGCGATCAGCGCGGCGATGCCCAGCGGGCGGTCGCCGGGCATCAGCCGCAGCGCGGCCAGCGCACTCATCAGATAGGTCAGCAGACCGGCCGCCAGACTGATCGAGGCAATGAAGCCGAACAATTCGGCCATGCCCTTTTGATAGTTCATCAGCGTCACCAGCGTCAGGAGCGCGCTGGAGACCAGGTGCGAGCGCACCGGCGTGCCGTGCTTGCCCTCGGCCGCGAACCAGCGCGGGAACACCCCGCCGCGCGCCATCGCCCAGGGCATTTCCGCCTGCACCAGCACCCAGCCGTTTAGCGTGCCGAACGCGCTGATCGCGGCGCAGGCGGCGACCACGATGGCCAGTTCCCCGCCCAGGTAGCGGCCCAGGAAATCGGCAATCGGCGCGGCTGATGAGGCGGCTTCGCCCACCGGCATGAACAGCGCAAAGGCAACGGAAATGCCCACATAGACCAGCCCCGTCACCATGACCCCGATCATGGTTGCGCGGGGAACATTGCGTGCGGGATCATCGACCTTGTCCGCCGGGACGGTTCCCGCTTCCAGCCCCAGAAAGCCCCAGAACGTCAGGCCCGCCGCCGTGGCCAGCGAGGCCGTGCTGAACGGCACGCCTGGATCGGGCACACGCTCCCCCCCGCTCAGCCACAGCCACAGCGCCACCCCGATCAGCGCCAGCAGCGGCAGCAGCTTCAGCACCACCGTCACGCTTTGCACATAGCCCGCCTCGCGCACGCCGCGAATGTTGATCCACGTGACCAGCCAGACGCAGGTGACCGCCAGCAATGCCGGCAATCCTTGGGTCTGGCCGATGGCGGGGAAGATCAGGCTGAGCGCGGATACCACCGCCACGGCCACCGCGCCGTTGCCAACCCAGCTCATCACCCAGTACGACCACGCGGTCGCAAACCCGGCGAACGGCCCGAAGGCGGCATTGGCGTAGGCATAGGGCCCGCCGGAGATCGGCAATTTGGCCCCCAGCCGCGCGAACACGAAGGCCAGCGCCAGCGCGCCGATGATGGTGGTGCCCCAGCCGGCCAGCTGGTTCCATCCCAGCGGGGCAAGCGTGGCGGGCAGCAGATAGATGCCCGATCCGATCATGTTGCCGATGACCAGCGCCAGCAGCGCGGCAAAGCCGAGTTTGCCGGACGTGGATGCCGAAGCCGCTGCGGTCATGGTGATCCCCTTCACCGTGCAACCTATCGCTTGATTGCGGCGCGTCATCATGTTTCTTGGGGGCACATGGCATCCTTACCGCAACAATCCTGGCTGAGCCGCCTTGGCCGCTATCACCCGCGCCTGATCGCCGCTGCTGTCGCGCTGAACGAGAACGACCTGCCGCGCGCCGAACCCTTGCTGCGCGAACACCTCAAGGCCGATCCGCTGGACGTTGCCGCGATCCGGATGTTTGCCGAGCTGGCCGGGCGGATCGGGCGTTATCGCGACAGCGAGAACCTGCTGCGCCGCGCGCTGGAACTGTCGCCCGCGTTCACCGCCGCAAGGGCCAACCTGGCGCTGGTGCTTTACCGCCAGAACCGCCCGGAAGAAGCGATTGCGGAACTAAACCGCGTGCTGGCGGAAGAGCCGGACAATGCCGGCCACACCAACCTCCAGGCTGCCGCGCTGGGCCGTCTGGGTGAGTTCGAGGACGCGATTGCGCTCTATGAGAAAGTGCTGGCGCAGGCCCCGCGCCAGCCGCGCGTCTGGATGAGCTTTGGTCATATGCTCAAGACCGTTGGGCGCACGGCCGATGGGGTGGCCGCCTACCGCAAGGCGCTGGAGCTGATGCCCGAGCTGGGCGAGGCGTGGTGGAGCCTGGCAAATCTGAAAACGGTCAAGTTCACTGATGCAGACATTGCCGCGATGGAGGCCGCGCTGGAACGCGGCGACATTGCGGTAGAGGATCGCTTCCACCTCGATTTTGCGATTGCCAAGGCGCTGGAGGACCGGGGCGAGGTGGCGGCATCCTTCGCGCATTATGACGCGGCCAATGCCCTGCGCCGCACCCGGCTGGACTATCAGGCCAGCGACACCAGTCGCTTCGTCGACCAGCTGATCGCGATTGCCACGCCAGAGTTTTTCGCAGCGCGCGCGGGGCAGGGCTGCGATGCGCCCGATCCGGTGTTCATCCTGGGGATGCCGCGCGCCGGGTCCACGCTGGTCGAGCAGATCCTGTCCAGCCACAGCCTGATCGAGGGGACGAGCGAGCTGCCCGACATTCCCGCGCTCGCTCGCCGTGATGGCGAATATCCGCGCGGGCTGCCCGACCTGACGGGGGAGCAGCTGCGCGCGCTGGGCGAGGAATTCCTCCAGCGCACCCGCATCCAGCGCAAGACCGAGCGGCCCCTGTTCATCGACAAGCTGCCCAACAACTGGGTCCATACGGTGTTCATCCGCCTGATCCTGCCCAACGCCAGGATCATCGATGCCCGCCGTCATCCGCTGGGCTGCTGCTTTTCCAACTACAAGCAGCACTTCGCCAAGGGGCAGGCGTTCAGCTACAGCCTTGCCGACATGGGACATTACTATGCCGACTATGTGCGGCTGATGGCGCACCTCGACCGGGTCCAGCCGGGGCTGGTCCACCGGGTGATCTACGAGGACATGGTGGACCACACCGAGGCCGAAGTGCGCCGCTTGCTCGATTACGTCGGCGTGCCGTTCGAGGACGCCTGCCTGGCTTTCCACCAGACCGAGCGCGCGGTGCGCACCGCCAGCAGCGAACAGGTCCGCCGCCCGATCTTCCGCGAAGGGACCGAGGCGCACGTGCCGTTCGAACCGTTCCTTGGGAACCTGCGAAAGGCGCTGGGGCCGGTGCTGGACGCCTATCCGGGGGTGCCTGAGGGCTGGTAACACCGCCAAATCGGCGCTTGCGTGACAAATCTGTCACGCAGCGGCAATGTTGCGATTGCGAAAACTGTCCACCGCTTGACTGATCGGGCGGCGAGATTCAGTCTCATTCACGGACTAGTCCATGGATGGGGTATCAATGCACATTGCCACTCGGCGCGCTGTCACCGCAGCGCTTTTCGCTTCCACCGCGCTCAGCGCGGCTCCGGTCTTCGCGCAGGAGGCCGCTGACGAAGCGGTCGATGCCAACGAAATCGTCGTCACCGCGCAAAAGCGCAGTGAAAGCCTGCAAAAGGTGCCGATCTCGATCCAGGCGCTTGGCACGGCCAAGCTGGAAGAACTGAACATCTCGGACTTCAAGGGCTATGCGCAGCAGCTGCCCTCGGTCTCGTTCCAGTCGAGCGGCACGCCCGGCAACAGCGTGATCTATATGCGGGGCGTCGCATCGGGCGGAGACGGCAACCACTCCGGCTCGCTGCCGTCGGTCGGCGTCTATTTCGATGAACAGCCGGTCACCACCATCGGCGGCAACCTCGATGTCCATATCTATGACATCGCCCGCATCGAAAGCCTGTCCGGCCCGCAGGGCACGCTCTATGGCGCCTCGTCGGAAGCGGGTACGATCCGCATCATCACCAACAAGCCCGACACTAGCGGTTTCGCCGGCAGCGTCGATGGTGAAATCAACACCGTGAAGAGCGGCGATATCGGCGGCAAGATCGAAGGCATGGTCAACGCGCCGCTGTCCGACCGTGCGGCGCTGCGCGTGGTCGGCTTCTATCGCCGCGATGGCGGTTACATCGACAACATCGCGGGCACCCGCACGTTCTGCGGCACGACGCTGTATGACGCAGGCGGGGCGGCGAATGGCTGCTTGCGCGACGGCATCTCGATGAACAACGCCCGCTTCGTCGAAAAGAACTACAACGACACCGAAAGCTATGGCGCGCGCGCCGCGCTGAAGGTTGACCTGGACGACAACTGGACCGTGACGCCGACCGTCATGTACCAGAACACCAAGAGCAACGGCTCCTACGGCTATGACGACAGCCTGGGCGACCTGCAGGTCCAGCACTTCTTCCCGGAATACCGCTCGGACAAGTTCATCCAGGCCGCGCTGACCATCGAAGGGAAGATCGGCAACTGGGACGTGACCTATGCGGGCGCCTATCTGGACCGCAAGACGTTCAGTTCCAGCGACTACACCGACTACGCCGAAGCCTATGACTCGCTGTATGAATCGGTCGGCGGGCTGGCCTATTACTTCGCCTATACCGATGCGCTGGGGAACACGACCAACCCGGCGCAGCTGGTCATCGGCAGCGACCACTTCAAGAAGCTCAGCCAGGAACTGCGCTTCTCCTCGCCGGCGGACAAGCCGCTGCGGATGGTGGCGGGGGCGTTCTTCCAGCGCCAGTCGAACGACATTTTCCAAGACTATCAGATCCCCAACCTGGGCCCGCTGATGTCGGTCAACGGCAACCCCGGCACGCTGTGGCTGACCAAGCAGCACCGCGTGGACAAGGACTACGCCCTGTTCGGCGAAGTCAGCTATGACATCATGGAAAACCTGACGCTCACCGCCGGGGTGCGCGGGTTCAAGTATGACAATACGCTGATCGGGTTCTTCGGGTTCGGCCGCAATCCGGGCAATGGTTATACCGACACGCCCTATAACGGCGCGTGGAGCTCGCGCACCGGGGTGGCGGGCTGCTTCACCACCACGGGTGACCGCCTGCGCAACGCGATCGCCACGGGCGGGGCGCTGACCTTCGCGCCGGGTGCCATTCCGGGCACGCCGTGCACCAACCTGGGCACCTGGGCCAATGGCAAGGTCAATCCGGTCCAGGCCAAGGGCGATGGGGCGACCTATCGCTTCAACCTGAACTGGAAGCCGACCAACAGCGTGATGCTCTATGGCACGGTGTCCAAGGGCTTCCGCCCCGGCGGGATCAACCGCCGTGCGGACGTGGCGCCCTATGCGCCGGATTACCTGATCAACTTCGAACTGGGGTGGAAGACCACGCTGGCTCCGGGCCTGCGCTTTAACGGCGCAGTCTATCAGCAGGAATGGAAGGACTTCCAGTTCTCGTTCCTGGGGGCGAACAGCTTCACCGAAATCCACAACGGCCCCGATGCGCGCATCAAGGGCGTCGAAATGGACCTGACCTACAATGGCGGTGGGCTGTTCTTCAACGTGGCGGGGTCCTACACGGACGCCAAGACGCTGCAGAACCTGTGCATCATCGATGACCCGACCTATGCCTGCACCGGGCCGGGCAACATGATCTCGGCGCCCAAGGGCATCCGCCTGCCGATCACGCCCAAGTGGAAGGTGTCGAGCACGCTGCGCTACACCGCCGACATGGGCAGCGTGAAGCCCTATGGCCAGATCAACGTCGCCTATCAGAGCAAGGCCGCGTCGGACATCCGCACGGCGGTCTATGAAACGTTCTCCGGCAACGTGATCAGCCCGGCAGCCAACCTGGGCGACCTCGAACAGTTCGCTACGGTGAACCTCGCGGTCGGTGCGGACATCGGCAAGCTGAACCTGGAGTTCTTCGTGGCCAACCTGTTCGACGAACGCGGCCAGCTGTCCCGCTTCCAGCAGTGCGGCAGCTGCGCCCAGCGCGGCTATGTCGTGCCGGTCACGCCGCGCACGTTCGGGCTGCGCGCCGGGATTGACTTCTGATCGCGCAGGTCGATTGGTAAAGGACCGGGGCGGGGGCAGCACAGGCTGCCTCCGCCCTTTCCTTTTGGACCGAAACCAGACGCAAAAACGGGAGCCGAAGCTCCCGTTTCCGTTTCAGCGAAAGGTGTTGGCGATCAGCTTTCCAGCTGGCGCAGCAGCGAGCGGACGTCGCCGTCCATGTCGGCGTCGCGGGTGCGCAGGTCTTCGATCAGGCGCACGGCGTGGATTACGGTGGAGTGATCGCGCCCGCCGAACTTGCGGCCGATTTCCGGGTAGCTGCGCGGGGTCAGCACCTTTGCCAGATACATCGCCACCTGCCGGGGGCGCACGACCGCGCGGGCGCGACGCTTGCTGGCCATTTCGGTGCGGTCGACCCGGTAGAACTGGCAGACCGTGCGCTGGATCTCGTCAATGGTGATCCGGCGGCGGTTGGCCGAAAGGATGTCGGTCAGCTGTTCTTCGGCCAGTTGCAGCGACACGGCCTGGCCGGTCAGCTGGGCATAGGCGATCAGCTTGTTCAGGCCGCCAACCAGTTCGCGCACGTTGCGGTTGATCGTGCGGGCGAGAAACTCGACCACGTCCGCCGGAACATGCGTGGGCGAGAACCGGGCCAGACGGTGTTCGAGGATCGCGCGGCGCAGTTCGATGTCGGCGGGCTGGATATCGGCCACCAGACCCATCGACAGGCGCGACAGCAGGCGCTGTTCCACCCCGTCCAGCGCCTGCGGGGCGCGGTCGGCGGCAAAGACCAGTCGCTTGCCTTCGGCCAGCAGCGCATCGATCGTGTAAAGTAGCTCTTCTTGTGCAGAGGCCTTGCCGATGATGAACTGGATATCGTCCACCAGCAGCAGGTCGAATCCGCGCAGCCGGGCCTTGAATTCGATGGTCTGGTTCTGGCGCAGCGCCTGAACGAATTCGACCATGAAGCGCTCGGCCGAGCAGTAGAAGATCCGGGCGCGCGGATGCGCCGCCAGATAGGCGTGACCGATGGCGTGAAGCAGGTGCGTCTTGCCCTGGCCGGTTGCCGCCTTGAGGTAGAGCGGAGCGAACTGCGGGGTTTCCACCGCCGCCATGCGCTGCGCCGCGTTCGAGGCCAGCACGTTGGCCGCCCCGGTCACGAAGCTGGCAAAGGTCAGCGACGGGTCTAGCCCGATCGGGGCCTGGCCGATGCCGCCCAGTTCCGCCGCGCCCAGGCCCAGCGCATCGCCCGGCTGGGCCGGGACCGAATCGTTGGCGGCGCGGCGCGTGCCCTCATCGCGGCCAAGCCGCAGGCCCTGCATTGCGCGGCGGCCCGGCAGCACCGAAACGCGCACGTGGCGCACATCGGGGCGGGCGATCTTCCACGCCAGCGACAGGCGGTCGGCAAAGCGATCCGCCACCCAGTTGGCCGAAAATTCGGTGGGCAGATAAAGGTCCAGCGTGCCGGTTTCCTTGCAGAAGCTGCCCAGCTGGATCGGCTTGATCCATTGCGCGTGCAGCTGCTGCCCCAAATCCTTGCGCAGCCCCTGGCTGATGTCAGCCCAGTCCGCTGCAAGGTCGAGCGCTTCTTGTTCGTCGATCATGCGCTCTGCGTCATTCCTGTTATTGGCGCCTGCGCCACTGCGCTGGCTGCTCGAACCCGTACCAGTCACCCGGTGCGCCCCCACTGCAAACAAACAACCCACAAGCCGGTGCCAATGGCACAGACCATGCCCCCGCCAGCCTTCCCACAAGGCCAACGCCATTATTCAGACTTTGATGTGATGCCCCGGCGAGAACCGCCTCAGGCAGTTCCGGTTTTATGGACGCTTCAGCGCCAAGGGCAAGGCGGCCGATGTAAAAATATTGAAATAATGGCTCTTGACTCAGGCAGCCGCGGGAGAATCCCGAAGGTAATGCCTAAAGCGCTGTTAACGCTAGATTTTCAAAGTTGAGAGCCACCGAATCGGCGGAATTCAAAGGGTTGCCGCACAGCAGCAAAAACACCCGTTTTGGACACGAAAAAAGCCGGCGGGTTTAGCGCCGGCTTTTTTCCCATTTCGTTCCGCCGGAGCGCCGCGATTGGCGCATCCGATTCGCGAATCAGAGCGAAGCAACCCGCTTCGTCAGACGCGACAGCTTGCGGGCGGCGGTGTTCTTGTGCAGCACGCCACGCGCCACGCCGCGCGCCAGTTCCGGCTGGGCAGCCTTCAGGGCATCGGCAGCAGCGGCCTTGTCGCCACCGGCCAGCGCCGATTCGACCTTCTTCACGAAAGTGCGAATGCGCGACAGGCGGTTGCCGTTGATTTCGGCGCGACGTTCGTTGCGGCGGATGCGCTTCTTGGCTTGCGGCGTATTGGCCATGTTCGTCCTTCATTCGGCTGCCTTCGTGCAGCCACCCTAGCGGTTTAATCTGTTGCAAATGCGGAGCGCCCGACCGAAGTCGATCCCGCAAGAAGCGCGGCCCTTAACCGTGCGGGGCCGAATCGTCAACAAGGGAGTGCGATGCCGGCGCCGGTTTTACTTCTGGCATTTCGGACAGTGCCAGGTGCTGCGCCCGCCCTGCGCGAAGCGGGCCACTTCATGGCCGCAGCGGGTGCAGGGCTGCCCGGTGCGATCATAGACGTCGAACTGCTTGGAGAAATAGCCCAGCTGGCCATCGGGCTGGGCATAGTCGCGCAGGGTCGACCCGCCGGCTTCGATCGCTTCGGCAATCACGGCCTTGATCGCGGGGACCAGCCGTTCCAGCGCCGGGCCCGACACCCGGCCTGCCGCCTTGTCCGGGGCGATGCCGGCCCGGAACAGCGCCTCGCAAACATAGATGTTGCCCAGGCCTGCGACGATCCGCTGGTCCAGCAGCATCAGCTTGATTGCAGCGCTGCGCCCGGCCAGCGCCGCCTTCAGGTGCCGCGCGGTCAGCGCTTCGCCAAGCGGTTCCGGTCCCATCGCGGCGAATTGCGGCCACTGTTCCAGCGAATCGGTCTGCACCAGATCGACCGAGCCAAACCGGCGCGGATCGCACAGCGCCAGCACGTGGCCGCTCGCCGTTTCCAGCACCATGTGGTCATGCGGCCCTAGTTCCTCCGGCTCGATCCGCCAGCGGCCCGACATGCCAAGGTGAAACACCATGGTCTGCCCCCGGTCGGTATGGATCAGGCCGTACTTGGCCCGCCGCCCCATGCCGGTGACAGTTGCCCCGGTCAGCACTTGTACCAGATCGACGGGGAAGGGGCGGCGCAAGTCTGCGCGGCGCAGTTCCACCCGCGCCAGCCGTGCGCCATCGAGGTAGCGGGCAAGGCCACGCACAGTGGTTTCAACTTCGGGTAATTCCGGCATGGCGAAGCTGCTAACAAGCTTTGCGGCAGACTGAAACTCCCCTAAGGGCCATGGCATGAGCGAACAGGTTTCCTTCGGCTACGAAAACGTCACTCCTGAGGAAAAGGTCCAGCGCGTCGGCGCGGTCTTTTCCAGCGTTGCCAAGAATTATGACGTGATGAACGACGCTATGTCCGCGGGCATGCACCGCCTGTGGAAGGACAAGTTCGTGCGGCGGGTGAAGCCCCAGCCGGGCGAGCAGATTCTGGATATGGCGGGCGGCACCGGCGACATCGCGTTCCGCCTCGCCGCGCGCGGGGCAACCGTGACGGTGTCCGACATCAACCAGGACATGCTCGACGTCGGGATCGAGCGGGCGATGGACAAGGGCCTGGATTCGCTGGTCTGGTCACGCCAGAACGCCGAGGAGCTGAGCTTTCCCAGCCGGTTCTTCGATGCCTACACGATCGCGTTCGGCATTCGCAACGTGACCCACATCGACAAGGCGCTGGCAGAGGCTTACCGCGTGTTGAAGCACGGCGGGCGGTTCTTCTGCCTGGAATTCTCGACCACCGAATGGCCGGGCTTCAAGGAAGTCTATGACTTCTACTCGCACCAGCTGGTGCCCAGGATCGGGCAGGCGATTGCGGGGGATGCCGACAGCTATCGCTATCTCATCGAATCGATCCGCCGCTTCCCGCCAATGCCGGAATTCGAGCAGATGATCCGCGACGCCGGTTTCACCCGGACCCGCGTTGAGCCGATCCTGGGCGGGCTGGTGGCGATCCATTCGGGCTGGAAGGTCTAGATAGTGTTTCAGTGCGTTGACCGGCGCCAGCAAGCTGGCGCCTCGCGCGGCACCGGCCCGCTCCCCCGCCCGGCCACCCATTCAGGGTACATTTGTGGGTGGCCGGGCGGGGGAGCGGGCCGGTGCCGTTTCCAGCCGTCAGGCTGGCAGCAATGACCCGCCCGACTACGCATCTGCTGCGCCTTCTGCGCTGGGGCCGCATTCTGGCGAAGCACGGTGCGCTGCGCGGGATCGAGCGCGATCCCAACACCCCCGCGCCGGTGCGGAGGCTGTGCCGGATTGCGCGGCTCGGCACGTTCCAGCCGGATGTGCCGGACTATGCCGGCGCGTTCGAGGCGATTGGCCCGGCCGCGATCAAGCTGGGGCAGGCGCTCGCCACCCGGCCCGATCTGGTGGGCGAGGAAGCCGCGCGCAACCTGCTGACCTTGCAGGACAGCCTGCCTCCGGTCAGTTTCAGCCTGATCCGCCGCGAAATCGAAAGCTCGTTCGGCAAACCGCTGGAGGTGCTGTTCGCCAGTATCGAGGAGACGCCGGTCGGCGCGGCCTCGATCGCGCAGGTCCACCGCGCGGTGACGACCGATGGCCGCACGGTGGCGGTCAAGGTGATCCGCCCCGGCATCCGCGACAAGCTGGCGCGCGATATCGAGACGTATGAATGGGCGGCCGCTCATCTGGAAGCCTTGGGTGGAGAGGCCGCCCGGCTGCGCCCGCGCCTGACCATCGCCAATTTCAAACGCTGGACCGCCCGCGAACTGGACCTGCGGCGCGAAGCCGCCTCGGCCTCCGAACTCGCCGATGCGATGAAGGGGTATGAGGGCTTTCGCGTGCCGGCGGTCGACTGGGATCGCACCAATGGCCGCGTGATGACCCAGGAATGGATCGCGGGCACCAAGATCAGCGACACGGCCGCGTTGCAATCCGCCGGGCACGATATGCCCGAACTGGCGCGGCGGCTGGTGCTGTCGTTCCTGACCCAGGCGATCAGCCACGGCTATTTCCATGCCGACATGCACCAGGGCAACCTGTTCGTGCAGGATGATGGCACGGTGGTGGCGATCGATTTCGGGATCATGGGCCGGATCGACCGGCGCGCCCGGTTCTGGCTGGCGGAAATCCTGTTCGGGCTGACCACCGGCAATTATCGCCGCGTCGCGGAAATCCATTTCGAGGCGCAATACGTCCCCAGCTATCACTCGGTCGACGAATTCGCGACCGCGCTGCGCGCTGTGGGCGAACCGATGCGCGGCAAGCCGGTGAGCGAGCTGTCGGTCGGGCAGATGCTCGACGGGCTGTTCGCAATCACCCGCGATTTCGACATGCAGACCCAGCCGCATCTTCTGCTGCTGCAAAAGACGATGGTGATGGTCGAAGGGCTGGCGACCCAGCTCGACCCCTCGATCAACATGTGGGACGTCTCCGGTCCGTTCGTGAAGAACTGGATCCGCGACGAACTTGGCCCCGAAGCCGCGATTGCGGAGCGGCTGCGCGAGGATGCGCAGACCTTGCTGCGCCTGCCCGATCTGGTTCGCCGCATTGAGGAACGCTTCCCCGCCAAGGGCGGCGCGCCCGAACCGCCGCCGCTGCCGGAGGTGGAACTGGTATGGGACCGACGCGCGCGCTCAGGTCGCGGCTGGGGCGGATACGTGCTGGCGCTGCTGGCAGGCGGCGCGGCCGTGTGGGGCGCGCAGGCGCTCGGCTGGTTCTGACGCGATGGACCTCGACGCGCTGATCCTGCATTTCTTCGAGACCGACGATCCGACGACTCTGACCGAAGCGGACTTTGACCTTGGCCTTGAACGGCTGAAGATCGGGTTCGGGGTGGAGCGCGAACCCGGCCGCAAGTTCGCGCTGTGGACGCTGCTGGAGGCACTGGGCGAGGCTCCGCTGCCCGCTGAAGCCTTTGCCAAGGAACCGGCGCTGAAGGCTGCGGCGGAGGATTACCTGTCTGCCGCGTTCCGGCTGGAACGGTTCGGGGGGCAGGATGACTGAACCCGCCGTGCTGTTCGTCTGCCTTGGCAACATCTGCCGCTCACCGATGGCCGAGGGAGCCTTTCGCGCGGCGGCGGAGGCGGCCGGGCTGGCCGTGACCATCGATAGCGCCGGAACCGCCGCCTATCACGTCGGCGAACCGCCTGATCCGCGCGCGCAGGAAATGGCCCGCAGGCATGGAGCAGACATTGGCGGATTGCGCGGTCGGCAACTGGTGGCAGCTGATTTCCGCCGCTTTACCCATGTGCTGGTGATGGATCACGCGAATCTGGCCGATGCCCGCGCAATCGTGCCAGAGGATGCGGTTTGCCAGCCGCAGCTGCTGCTGGATCTGGTGCCCGGCCGCGAAGGTGCCGCGGTAGCCGACCCCTATTACGGCGGTGAAGAGCATTTCGAGGACACCTGGGCCGATGTCAGCCGGGCCGCTGCAGCGCTGGTCCAGGCCTTGCGCCGATGAGCCATGAATCGGCAGTGGCCTGGCTGGCCCGCCATGCTCCAGACATCACCCTGATCGATCAGGCGCAAAGCACCGCTACGGTGGCCGAAGCCGCGGCCACGCTGGGGGTGGAGCCGGGCCGAATCGCCAAGACCCTGGCGTTCCGCGTGGGCGAGCGCGCGATGCTGCTGGTGACGCGCGGTGATGCGCGGCTCGACAATGCCAAGTGCAAGTCCGCGCTGGGCGGACGCCCCCGGATGCTGGATCCGGACGAGACGCTGGCGCTGACCGGCCATGCCGTGGGCGGCGTCTGCCCGTTCGGTCTGGCCACCCCGTTACCGATCCTGACAGATCGTTCGCTGTTATCCTTTCCCACCGTGTTTCCTGCCGCAGGCTCGCGCACCAGTTCGGTCGAAATCGCGCCTGACCGGCTGGCCGCGCTGGTTTCTGCGCAGTGGACCGACATTTGCAAGTTGCCTGAATGAAACACTCCGAAAAGACTGTCGCCTATTTTCACGGGATCCCCGGCGGCCCCGGTGAATGGGCGGCCAATGCCCCCGCGCATCTGGTTGATGCCGCGGCCATGCCGGATCGCAACCAGCCATCGTTCGATGCAGCGGGGTTCGCGGCTGGTCTGCCGCAAGGGGCTGTGCTGATCGGCTTTTCGCTGGGCGCGCAGGCCGCGCTGCAAGTCGCGGCAGCGGCGGGCAGCCGGGTTGGCGCGGTGCATCTGGTGTCCCCGGCGGCACCGCTTCAGCTGGGTGATTTCCTGCCGCAGATGCAGGGCGGCAAGCTGTTCTGGTTCGCGGCGAACCATCCCAACTGGTTTGGTATCCTGTCGCGCGCGCAAAGCTGGATGGCCTGGAAGACCCCCAGTTTCCTGCTGAGCCGCCTGATGAGCGGCGCGGCCGGCGATGACCGTGCCTTGATGCGCGATCCTGCCTGGCGCGCGGCGATGGCGGAAACGCTGCGCACCGGGTTCGGGTTCAGCGCCACCGGCTACATCGGCCAGATCCGCCGCTATGTGGAGGATTGGCGGGACACGCTGGCGCAGGTCCATGCGCCGGTCACGATCTGGCAGGGCGATTCTGACAACTGGACACCGCCCGCCATGGCTGCAGCGCTCGCCGCGGCGTTGCCGGGCGAAGTCACCACGATCATGTTACCGGGCGCATCGCACTATAGCGCCTTGCAGGCGGCGCTGGCGCGGATCGCGATCTGATCCCGGCCAGCGCGTGAGGGCACTTACCCCGCGTGGAGCCCGCCATCGACCACCAGTTCGCTGCCGGTGGTAAAGGCCGCGCGGTCTGACGCCAGGAACACCACCGCATCGGCCACGTTGCGCGGCTCGCCCAGGTGGCCGAGCGGGTGCATGGCGGAGACCTGCGCCAGCATCTCGTTGTTCCCGGCCCCTTGCGCGGCGGCGAAATCGTCGACCAGCTTGCGGCCCATGTCGGTATCGATCACGCCGGGGTGGACGGAATTGACGCGGATGCGTGCGCCGGCCAGTTCCACCGCGCAGCCCTTGGTGAACAGCCGTACCGCGCCCTTGGTGGAATTGTAGCAGCTCGCCCCCGCTGCGCCTTGCAGCCCGGCGACCGAGGACAGGTTCACGATCGCGGTGCCGCCGCGCCACAAGTGCGCGCGTTCCGCCAGCAGCGGGATCGCGGCGCGGGTGCCCAGGAACACGCCCTCGACGTTCACGGAATGCAGCCGCCGCCAGTCGTCCAGTGTGGTTTCGGTGATCGGCTTGAACAGCCACAGCCCGGCGTTGTTGACCAGAATGTCCAGCCCGCCCGCTGCGGCCTTGACCCAGTCCATCGTCGCGGCCCAGTCCGCCTCGCTCGTCACGTCCTGCGCGCGGGCGATCCCGCCGATTTCGTGGGCGAGATCTTCCGGTGCGGTCAGGTCGGTAACGGCCACTTTTGCGCCCGCCGCGGCCAGTGCCCGCGCCGTTGCCAGCCCCAGCCCGCGCGACGCCCCGGTAACCAGCGCAACGCGCCCGGCAAGATCAGACATATCCCTCTCCTTCATGTGCTTTGGCGCAAGTCTGCGCAAAGGGCGGGCACTTGTCACGCGCGGAAACGTGGCATCGCGCGGCGATTGCGCCTAAAGCGCCCGCATGACCCTGTCCGCTGACCGCCTCGACCGTTTTGCCCGCCACATCGTGCTGCCCGAAGTGGGCGGGGCAGGGCAGGTGGCGCTGGCGCAGGCGCATGTCGTGCTGATCGGCTGCGGGGGGATTGGTTCGCCCGCGCTGCAATACCTCGCCGGAGCGGGAATCGGGCGGTTGACGCTGGTCGATGACGATGTGGTCGATGCCAGCAACCTGCAACGCCAGACGATCTTCACGCCTGCCGACATCGGCCGGTCCAAGGCCGAAGCCGCTGCCGATTGGGTGCGTCGGTTCGATCCGGTTCTCGATGCCCGCGCGGTCGCCGGAAGGGTTGGGGGGCATAACGCCGCGCAGGTCATCGAGAGTGCCACCGTAGTAATCGACGGGTGTGACAACTTCGCGACTCGCCTGCTCGTGTCGGATACCTGTGTGCGGCAGGGCATCCCGTTAACCACAGCGGCAATCGGGCGGTTTCAGGGGCAGGTCGCCAACTTCGCCGGGCACTTGCCCGGGCAGAGCTGCTATCGCTGCTTCGTGGGTGACGCCTTCGATGCCGAGGATTGCGACACTTGCGCCGCCGATGGCGTCTTGGGGGCGATGGTCGGCATGGTTGGCACGTTCGCGGCGATGGCGGCGATGCGGGTCATTCTGGAAGGCCACGCCGCGCTGGGCGATCCGCAGTGGGGCAAGCTGTACTTGCTGGACGGGCTGACGCCGTCGCTGCGAACGATGCGGATCGTCAGGGACGAGGCTTGCCGGGGCTGTTCAGCCGCCGCCTAGCACTTCCGCCACCCACGCGGGCACGACCTCGCTCGCCGGTCCCAGCCGCGATTCGTGGAACCAGCGAGAGCCCTGGCTTTCCTCCAGGTTCAGTTCCAGCGTGCGGATGCCCAGTTCGCGGGCGTTCTGGACGAACCCGGCGGCGGGATAGACCGCGCCCGATGTGCCGATGGAGACGAACAGGTCTGCCTCGCGCAGCGCGCCGTAAATCTCGCCCATGCGATACGGCATCTCGCCGAACCACACCACGTCGGGCCGCAGGCTTCGAGACTGGCAGATCGGGCATGGCGGGCGGTCGATCAATGGCCCGCGCCAGTGGGAGCGGACGTCGCAGCTGGTGCACCATGCCTTCAGGTGTTCGCCATGCATGTGCAGCACCCGCCGCGCGCCCGCGCGGGTGTGCAAGTCATCGACGTTCTGCGTGACGATCAGCAGGTTCCCGCGCCATGCCGCGTCCAGCTCGGCCAGTGCGAAGTGCGCCGGGTTGGGCAGCTTTTCCTGAATCGAGGCGCGGCGCATGTCGTAAAAGCGGTAAACCAGATCGGGATCGCGCGCGAAGGCTTCGGGTGTGGCGACATCCTCTACCCGGTGCTGTTCCCACAGCCCGCCCGCGCTGCGGAAGGTGTCGATCCCGCTTTCGGCGGAAATGCCCGCGCCGGTCAGGATCACGATGTTGCGGATTTCGGTCATGTCGCCCATGAAGCACGCCTTCAATGGGGACAGCAATGGCAAGAATCGGCATCATCGGCAGCGCGGGGCGCATGGGGCAGGCGCTGGCGGACGCGATTGCGGCGGCTGGCGAGACGCTGTCCGGCGGGATCGACAAGGGCGGCGATCCGCTCGCTCTGGCGCAGGCCAGCGATGTGCTGGTCGATTTTTCCAGCCCCCACGCGCTTGAGGCCAATCTGGATGCGGCGGTGGCCGCCGGCGTGCCGATCGTGGTCGGCACCACCGGGCTGGAAGAGCGCCACCATTTCCTGTGCGACGATGCCGCCCTGCGCACCGCCGTGCTGCAAACCGGGAACACCTCGCTGGGGGTGACGCTGCTGGCGCACCTGGTGCGCGAGGCAGCGCAGCGGCTGGGCGCGGACTGGGATATCGAGATCGTCGAAACCCACCACCGCATGAAGGTCGATGCGCCGTCCGGCACGGCGCTGCTGCTGGGCCATGCGGCCGCAGAGGGGCGCGGGATCGATCTGGCGGCCAACAGCGCGCGCGGGCGCGACGGGATCACCGGCGCGCGGACTGCGGGGGAAATCGGCTTTGCATCCTTGCGCGGCGGCACGGTGGCGGGGGATCACACGGTGCACTTCCTGGCCGACAACGAACGGCTCAGCCTGTCGCACCTGGCCGAAAACCGCGCGATCTTTGCGCGTGGAGCCGTGCGCGCGGCGCAGTGGCTGATCGGCAAGGACGCGGGGCGCTATACCATGCCGCAGGTGCTGGACCTTTGAAGAAGGACGCGATCTTCGAATTCTTCCGCCGGCTGGCCGAGGACAATCCCTCGCCTGAAACCGAGCTGGAATTCGGCAATACCTATCAGTTGCTGGTTGCGGTGGTGCTATCCGCGCAGTCGACCGACGTCGGCGTCAACAAGGCAACGCGCGAGCTGTTCCAGCAGGTGAAGACTCCCGCTGAAATGATTGAATTGGGCGAAGAAGGCCTGAAGGAGCACATCAAGACCATCGGCCTGTTCAATTCCAAGGCGAAGAACGTGATCGCGCTGTCCGAGATTTTGGTGCGTGATTTTGGGGGCGAGGTTCCGGCCGACCGCGACGTGCTGACCACGTTGCCCGGCGTCGGGCGCAAGACCGCCAACGTGGTGATGAACTGCGCTTTCGGGGCCGAGACTTTCGCGGTGGATACGCACATCTTCCGCGTCGCGAACCGCACCGGCATGGCCAAGGGGAAGACCCCGCTGGCGGTGGAAAAGCTGCTCGATAAGCGCGTGCCGCAGCCGTTCCGGGTGGGATCGCACCACTGGATGATCCTGCACGGCCGCTACATCTGCAAGGCCCGCACGCCCGAATGCTGGCGCTGCCCGGTGGCAGACTTGTGCGCCTTCAAGCCGAAGACGCCCGCGCCCAAGGGGGCGCAGGCGTAACCGTCAGCCCTGCTTGAAGTTCGATTCGTCGAGGTCCAGCCCGGCCCGGCCATCGGCGGCGGTGTGCGCCGGAATGTGGGGATGCTCGACATATTCGGGCTCTTCCACTTCCAGCATGCCTTCCCACTTGGTGATGACCGAGGTCGCCACCGCGTTGCCGACCACGTTGGTGGCGGTGCGGCCCATGTCGAGGAACTGGTCGATCGCCAGGATGATCGCCACGCCTTCCACCGGCAGGCCGAACATCGCCAGCGTGCCGGTGATGACCACAAGGCTGGCGCGCGGAACGGCGGCGATGCCCTTGGAGCTGATCATCAGGGTCAGCAGGATCATGATCTGCGTGCTGATCGTCAAGTCGATGCCATAGGCCTGCGCGATGAAGATCGTCGCAAAGCTCATGTACATCATCGACCCGTCGAGGTTGAAGCTGTAGCCCAGCGGCAGCATGAAGCCCGAAATCCGGCGGGGAACGCCGAACCGGTCCAGCTGTTCGAACATCTTGGGCAGGGCGGCTTCGCTGCTGGCGGTGGAGAAGGCGATCATCAACGGCTGGCGAATGTACTTTACCAGCGTCACGATCCGCCGTCCCAGGAAAATCGCGCCGATGGCCAGCAGGATCACCCACAGCAGGACCAGGCTGAGGTAGAATTCGACCAGAAGTTCCAGATAGGTTTTCAGGATGTCGAGCCCGCTGGCCGCCACCACGTTGGCGATCGCCCCGAACACCGCGATCGGGGCATAGCGCATGACGTAGCCGGTGATCTGCAGCATCATTTCCGCCAGCGCATCGGCCCCGCGCACCAGCGGCGCGCCCTTTTCACCGATGGCGGCTAGGGCAACGCCCGCGAAGATCGAGAAAACCAGGATCTGCAGGATGTTGTTGGTGGCCAGCGCTTCAAACGCGTTCTTGGGGAAGATCGACAGGATGAAGCCGGTCGCGCTGGTTTCCGGAACGGTGCCGACGGCGGCCTTCGCGGCCTCCACATCGGGGATCGGGGCACCGACACCGGGCTGGAACAGGTTGACCATGACCAGCCCCAGACCAATCGAGATCAGGCTGGCGGTGATGAACCAGGCAATCGCGCGCGTGCCGATCCGGCCCAGCGCCGCGCCATCGCCCATGTGGGCAATCCCGACGACGATGGTGGAGAGCACCAGCGGCGCGACCAGCAGCTTGATCAGGTGCAGGAAGATGTCCGACAGCAGCTTCAGCCAGGGAGCGACCGATTCCTTGATGACGTCGGCGGCCAGCTGGGTGTGCAGCACCTGCCCCACGATCACGCCCAGCACCATCCCGATCAGGATCCACGCGGTCAGGTTCCGGCTGAGCCGTTCGGTCAGGCCGCTGAACAGCGAACGGCGCTCGGTCATCAAAGGTATCCCCTGCTTGTAACAATCTTGCGGGGCAACCTAACAGGCTGAGGCAGTGACGGCAATCAGGCGGACAGCGCGTCCACAGCCACGCGGGTATAGATCCGGGCGAGCGCGTCGAGATCGGGGATCGCCACGGCTTCGTCGCGCTTGTGCATCGTCGCGTTGCACAGACCAAATTCGATCACCGGGCACAGGTCTTTCAGGAAACGCGCGTCGCTGGTGCCGCCGGTGGTGGAAGCTTCGGGGATCAGGCCGGTTTCGCCTTCCACCGCGCGGGCGATCATCGCGGAGAACGCGCCGGGCGGGGTGAGGAACGCCTCGCCCGAGATCACCGCGCGGGCACTGCCGCCGTGGCGCTCGGCAATGGCGGCCACACGGTCGGCAAGTTCCTGCCCCGTGTGCAGGTCGTTGAAGCGGATCGAGATGCGCGCCGATGCCTTGGCCGGGATCACGTTGGTTGCCGGGTTGCCGACGGTGATGTCGGTCAATTCCAGATTGGACGGCTGAAACCAGTCGGTCCCTTCGTCCAGCACCAGCGCGTCCAGTTCGGCCAGCATGGCGACCAGCCGGGGGATCGGGTTGTCGGCAAGGTGCGGATAGGCAACGTGGCCCTGCGTCCCTGCCACTTCCAGCCAGATGTTGACCGAGCCGCGCCGCCCGATCTTCATCATGTCGCCCAGCCGGTGGACCGAAGTCGGTTCCCCCACCAGGCAAAGATCCGGGATCGCGCCTACCTCGCGCATGTGTTCGATCAGCGCGACGGTGCCGAAGCGGGCCGGGCCTTCCTCGTCCCCGGTGATGATGAAGCTGAGCGTTCCGGCATCTTGCGGGATGCTGGCCGCCGCATGGACCATCGCCGCGATGGAGCCCTTCATGTCGACCGCGCCGCGCCCATAGAGCAGGTCCCCGCGCACTTCCGGCGCGAACGGCGCGCTGGCCCAGCCCTCGCCGGGGGGCACGACATCGACGTGGCCAGCAAAGGCGAAGTGGCGGCTGCCCACCGGGCTCTGCCGGATTGCGAACAGGTTCTCCACCGGGCCGTCCGGCGCTTCGCCCGCCGTGAAGCGGTGCACGGCAAAGCCCAGCGGGGTCAGCATCCCTTCAAGGCAATCGAACACCGAACCGGTGGCTGGCGTGACGCTGGGGCAGGCGATCAGCGCCTCAGCGAGCGGGAGAACGGGGGAAGCGGTCATATCAGGCGCTGCATATGGGCAAGCGCGCGCCGGGGCAAGTTAGCGCGCCGCGCCGCCCAGTGCGGCATCCAGATCGCGGGCCAGCCGCAAGCCGGCCTGCGTGACCCGCTGGCGCAGGGTGGGCAGGCTGGCCTCGATGTCCTCGTTGCTCCACACAACGTCCTTGGGGGCTTCACCGCCCGCGCAGGGATCGCGGTCGAACGCGCGGGCGTAGACCAGGTCGCGGGCGATCTGCCAGCTTTCGCGGCCCCAGTCGGCCACATCGCCACTGGCCAGTTCGGCGCGTTCCTCAGCCGAATAACGCCGCACCAGCGGCGGCTCGGCCGAAGTGATCCCGCGTTCCGCCAATGGCCCGTCCCACACCGAGTGCAGGTTGCGCCCCGGCGCGATGCCATACTTTGCCGCGACGGCGTTGCCGCCCAGGTCCGCATTGTCGCCCGAATGGAGCGGCATGTGCAGATCGCCGATGGCATGCGCCAGCCACGCCAGCGCTTCCAGCCGCTGGGCGGCGGGCAGTGTCTTGTCGGCCAGGATGCGGCGATTGCGCACGATCTGCGCCGTCACGCAGTTGCCGCCGGAACAGTTGGCCTTCACGTCATAGGGCTTGCAGATGTTCTCGGTCTGGTAATGCCATGCGAAAGTATAGGCCCAGCGCCAGCTTTCGCGGCGCAGGCAATCGGCCCAGGTCGAGGCTTCTTCCAGGCTGCGCATCCGGCAATAGGGCGTGCCCAGCGCCGCTTCGGCGCGCAGCAGCCGCGCGATTTCGGCGCGGGTTCTAGGTGAGACGTTGGCCAGCGCGATCTGCGCGGTCGTTTCATGGCCGAACCCGCCCCAGGCCAGCGCGGGCGTACTCAGCAGCGCCAGCAGCGCGGCGCAGGCAGTGGCAAGTTTGCGGATCATTTTGCTTCCGGCATCTCGTATTGTTCGATCACCCAGTCCTCAGCCTCGGCGGCGGCGAGCCAGGACTGCATCCATTCGTGATCCCATACGGCATCCATATAGGCGAGGGCGAAGCCCGGCACACCTATCCCATAGGTCATGAAGCGGCTGACCACCGGGGCATAGAAGATGTCGGCGGCGCTGTAGGTGCCAAACAGGAACGGCCCGCCCATGCCGAACCGCGCCCGTGCCTCGGCCCAGAGGGTCAGGATGCGCACGATGTCGGCGCGGGCGGCGTCGCTCAGTTCGATTTCCTCGAACTGCCGGCGCATGTTCATCGGGCATTCGGCGCGCAGGGCCTGATAGGACGAATGCATTTCCGCCACCATCGATCGTGCCATCGCGCGAGCATCATCGGCCTTGGGCCAGAACCGCTCGCGCCCGACCTTGTCGGCCAAGTATTCGATGATCGCCAGACTGTCCCACACCACCGCGTCACCATCCCACAGCACGGGCACCTTGCCGGATGAGGGGGCGATATCGCCATCGTTCTTCTTGCGCTGGTCCCAGTCGTCGCCGAACAGCGGAACGGTAATCTCCTCGAACGCCAGGCCCGATTGCTTGGCCGCCAGCCAGCCGCGCAGCGACCAGCTGGAATAGTTCTTGTTGCCGATGATGAGCTTCATGGGGCCGGACTATCTGTTCAGCTTGACGCTGTCGAGCCTGAACGGATATCGCCGCCGCAAAGGAGTTCACGCCATGTCCCTGCGCCCGTTCCACCTGGCATTCCCCGTCCGCGACCTGGCGGAGGCGCGGGCGTTCTGGGGTGGGATAATGGGCTGCGCGGAAGGGCGCAGCAGCGATGACTGGATCGACTTCGATTTCTACGGCCACCAGATCGTCGCGCATTGCGTGGGCGAGCGGGCGGTGAGCGATGCCGGGGCGAACCCGGTGGACGGCCATGGCGTGCCGGTGCCGCATTTCGGCATCGTGCTGACGCTGCAAGACTGGGAGGCGCTGGCCGAGCGCTTGAGAGCGGCCGGGGTGCAGTTCGAGATTGAGCCCTATGTGCGCTTCAAGGGCCAGCCGGGGGAACAGGCGACGATGTTCTTCCGCGATCCATCCGGCAACGCGATCGAGATGAAGGCCTTTGCCAGCCTGGAGCAATTGTTCGCGAAGTAGGGGGCATTCAGCCCAGCGGCTTCTCGCGGTAGAATTCCACCCGCATCCGCGCCGGTCCGCCCAGCTCCACATGGTGCCACTGTTCGGGCGGAATCTCGGCGGGCTGATCCGGCGTAACCTCGACCCGGCGGGCCGGGTCTTCGAACACCAGCGACACGCGGCCTTCCAGCACGCGCAGCAGGCCCCAGACCCCGGCCTTGGTGTTGTGCCGCCCCCGGATCGCGGCAGGCAGGGTCGTTTCATCCCATTCCGCCGTGACTTTGTAGGGCTGCGGCGGGGCGCCCCTGGGCATGCGGAAGAACAGCGCCAGCTTCAGGCTTTCGCCGATGGTGGCGGCCTTGGCCTGCATGGCCGCGGCCTTGGCGGCGGGGAGTAACGCCGCGGTCACTTCGCCCCACAGGGCCAGCCAGCGGTCGAACATCGCGGGCGTGATCGTGTCCTTGTGCCGCAGGTGCGCGGCCATCGGGCTGCCCTTGTAGCGCCCGGTGGAGCGCATCACCGAAGACCAGAATGCGATCAGCTGGACCAGGTGGTGGTCCCAATCATGGATCGCGCCATTGAACACCGGCCCGATCAGGTCATCCTGCCGGACACGGGCGTAAAAGGCGGGGACCAGCGCCGCCAGATCGGCTTCGGAAATGTCCGGGTTCATGCCCTGCGACTCCTCGCTTGCCGGCCAAGCGGCCGGGCAAGCAGGATAGCTTCAAGTCTCCGCGTCGGCCAGTACGGCGGCACGCAGTTCGGCGATGCCCATGCCCTTTTCGGACGATGTCACCAGCACTTGCGGGAAGGCGGCGGAATGCTTGCGCGCTTCCACCTCGGTCGCGGCGAGGACGGCAGCCAGTTCGCTGGCCTTGACCTTGTCGGCCTTGGTCAGGACCAGGCGATAGCCCACGGCCGCTTCGTCCAGCATCTTCATCATGTCGATGTCGACCGGCTTCACGCCGTGGCGCGAATCGATCAGCACCAGCGCCCGCTTCAGCGAAACGCGCCCGCGCAGAAAATCGCGCACCAGCCGCTTCCACTGCTCCACCACTTTCAGCGGAGCCTTGGCAAAGCCGTAACCGGGCATGTCGACCAGCCGCAGGGTGACCGGATCGCCGACGTCGAAGAAGTTCAGTTCCTGCGTGCGGCCCGGCGTCACCGACGTGCGGGCCAGCGACTTGCGGTTGGTCAGCGCGTTGAGCAGCGAGCTCTTGCCCACGTTCGAGCGTCCGGCCAGCGCCACTTCCGGAAATTCCGGATCGGGCAGGAAGTGCAGGGCGGGCGCGCTTTTCAGGAATGCGATCGGCCCGGCGAACAGGCGGCGCGCCCGTTCGGCCAGGTCCTCATCGCCGGGAAGCGGGGCGTCGCCTGTCACCACTTCATCGGTCACGACTTCGCCCGTTCCTTGGCCCGCGCCGCATCCGCCGCGTCCTTTTCAGCCTGCGCCTTCAGCTGCGGGTGCTTGCTGTAGAGGTACTTCTGCTGGGCGATGGTCAGCACGTTGGAGGTGATCCAGTAGATCAGCAGGCCGGCCGCGAACGGCGCCATGATGAACATCATCATCCACGGCATGATCGCGAAGACCTGCTGCTGCACCGGGTCCATCTGCGCGGGCTGCAGCTTGAACTGCAGCCACATCGTGATGCCCAGCAGGATCGCCAGCACGCCGATGCCCAGGAAAGCGGGCACTTCGAACGGCAGCAGGCCGAACAGGTTCAGGATGTGCAGTGGATCGGGGGCGGACAGGTCCTTGATCCACAGCGCGAAGGGCTGGTGGCGCATTTCGACCGCGACGATCAGCGTCTTGTAGAGCGCGAAGAAGATCGGGATCTGCAGGAAGATCGGCAGACAGCCCGCGAGCGGGTTGACGCCTTCCTTCTTGTAGAGGGCCATGATCTCTTCCTGCTGCTTGGGCTTGTCGTCCTTGTAGCGTTCCTGGATCGCCTTCATCTTGGGCTGGATCGCGCGCATCGCAGCCATGCTGGCGAACTGCTTCTGCGCGATCGGGAACATGATCCCGCGCACGATCAGCGTCAGCAGGATGATCGCCACGCCAAAGTTGCCGGCCAGTTCGAACAGCTTGGTCAGCAGCAGGAAGATCGGCTTTTCAAACCAGCGGAACCAGCCCCAGTCGATCGCCAGGCCAAAGTTGACGATGCCGGTTTCCTCATAGCGGTCCAGCACCTGGCTTTCCTTGGCCCCGGCAAACAGCCGCGTCGTGCGCGCAACCTGCTGGCCCGCGCCGACGTTGACCGCGCCATAGACCAGGTCCGCGCGGTAGATGTCGTTGCCCATGGCGCGGAAATCGCTGGTCGCCCCGGCCTTGTCCGGGATCAGCGAGGTCATCCAGTACACGTCGGTAAAGCCGATCCAGTCGGTCTTGCCGGCGTTGCTGACCTGGCCGGCTTCGGTCACGTCGTCATAGTCGGGACCGAACGAGACGGTGCCGTCGAACGCGCCGAACGGGCCGGAATGGACGTTGAAGCTGTCCAGGCTGGCGGTCTTGCTGGTGCGGTTGATCAGCGCGAAGGGCTTCACCGCCACCGGCGCGCCGCCGGTGTTGGCGACCGTCTGCTTGACGGTGACCATGTAGTCCGCGTCGATCGCGTAAGTCAGCGCGAAGGTCAGGCCGGCGCCGTTGTTCCAGGTCAGCGTGACCGGGGTCTGCGGGGTCAGCTTCGCGCCTGCGGGGGCGGTCCACACGGTCGCGGCGTTCGGCACGGCCAGATTGTCGCCCACCCAGCCGAACTGGGCGTAGTGCTGGGCCGGGGTGCCGGCGGGAGAGAAGATCCGCTGCGGCCCCTCCTTGGGGTCCAGCGCGGCGGTGTGGCGGTTGGTGGTCAGGTCATCCAGCACCCCGCCCGCCAGGTTGATCGAGCCGGTCAGCCCCGGTGCGGCGATGGCCACGCGGGCTGCCGGGTTCAACGCCGTCTTGAGGTCGCGCGCTTCGGCCGCGATATCGGCGGGCGCGGTCAGCCCGCCTTCGCGCGTCGGCTTGGCCGCATCGGCCGGAGCTGCCCCGGCAGCGGCTTCGGCCACCGGCTGGGCCTTGTCCGCGTTGGGGTACATATAGCGAAGTGCCGCGTCCCATCCGAACAGGATCAGTGCCGTAAGCACGACCGCCAGGATCAGGTTGCGCTGATTATGGTTCTCCACGAAGGCGTCCCTGTTTTCTTGAAGTCTTGGTCAGATGGGAAGGCGGCTGGCCTGGTCAAGGCACCGGGTCATACCCGTGCCCTCCCCAAGGATGGCAGCGCAATATACGTTTGAGGCCCAGCCAGCCACCCTTAATCGCACCATGCTTTTCAACGGCCTCGATCATGTATTGCGAGCACGACGGGGCATAGCGGCAACTGGGCGGCAGGATGCGCGACGGGCCGAGTTGCCAGGCGCGCGACAGCAGGATCAGGGCGCGCTTCATCGCTTGCCGCGTTGTCCGGTGGTGCGGGGCTTGCGTGGCGGATCGCCCTTGCCGGCGGCGGCGCGGGCCAGGGCGGCCTGCAGTTCGGTGCGCAGCAGGGCAAAGTCGCGTTCCACCCCGCCTTCGCGGCCGATCAGCACATGATCGTGGCCGGGCAGGCCCTGGGTTGGCAGCATATCGCGGATCAGCGCGCGAAACCGCCGCTTCATCCGGTTGCGGACCACCGCATTGCCGATCTTCTTGGTGACAGTGATGCCGAACCGCATCGTGCCGGCATCATTGGGCCGGGCAAGCAACACAAAACCGGGGCGCGATACACGCAGGCCCCGGTTTGCGGCTAGGAAATCTGCCCGCCGCGAAAGGACGGGAAGTTTCACGGGTAGGATCAGGCCGAGAGCTTCTTGCGGCCGCGAGCGCGACGCGCGGCCAGCACCTTGCGACCGCCGACAGTGGCGGTGCGGGCGCGGAAACCGTGACGACGGGCACGCACGAGATTGCTGGGCTGGAAGGTGCGCTTCATGATAACCTCGGATACAATAACAACAACACCGCCCGACAAGACGGCTGGAATACAGGGATCGGGCCGTTAACGGAGGCCCGGATATGAGTCAAGGGATTCGGGAGAGACCCCTTCTGCCTTCCGGCAGTTCGCCGCACCGGCCCGCTCCCCCGCCCGGCCACCCACAACGTACAATTCCGTTGGGTGGCCGGGCGGGGGAGCGGGCCGGTGCGGCAAGGTCAGGCCGGATGGGCTGACCGCACCATCAACTAATTCAGGGCCACCCACTTGCCCATGTCCTGCGCGGTCAGCCAGCGGGCATCGTCGAACGGGACGGAGTTGGTCATGGCATAGAACGCCTTGGCCTGCCCTGCGCTCATGCCCATTTCGGCGTAGTAATCAAGGTAGGCCCGGTTTTCCGGGGCGTTGGCGGGATAGTCTTTCGCCTCGCGCCCGTCCTCGTCCGCCCAGCTGTGCACCGCGAACTCCGCGCCCGGATCGGCGATCCGCTGCTTGCCCGCCAGGAACAACTCCACCCCGCCCGAGCGGACCGAGCCGCCCTGCGGCACATACGTCGTGATCTGGCGGGCGTGGATCATCCGCCCCAGTTTCAGGTTGGCGCGGTCATCCTCGGTGCCGGGGCAGTCGATCATCTCGATCAGCGAAATGCCGGGAAAGGCCCGCAGCATCGCTTCGAACTGGGCGGGGCTGTGTGTATCGGTGACGTCGACCAGCGCTGCGCGGCTGCCATCCAGCACGCGGAACGGGCCGAACCGGGCAATCCCCTGCGGCACCAGTGCGGGCGTGCTGACGACATAGCGTTCCGAGCCGCCGGTGCTGATTGCATCGGTGCTGACCACTTCGGTCACTTCCACCGTTTCCACGACCGCATCGGCCAGCGCGGGGCTGGCGCCAAGCGCGAGCAGGGGAAGCAGCAGGGCGGCAAACCGGTTCATGACGCCCAGTTTACCCGCGCGAGCTTACACCAAACCCAATGCCAGCGGTTAAGGACGCGTTACCGCCGCCATGGTGCAGTCCCCCTCGACAGCGCGGCACGGCTGCTCCATCAACGGCTTAGGTGTATGTACGGGGGTGAATTTGGTCGCACTGGTTCGGACAGTGGCTTACCTGGGGCTGGAAGCGCGCGGGGTTGAGGTGCAGTGCCAGATCGCGCCGGGTTTGCCGCGCTTCAACCTGGTCGGCCTGCCGGACAAGGCGGTGAACGAAAGCCGCGAGCGGGTTAACGCCGCGCTGGCGGCGATGGGCCTATCGCTGCCGCCCAAGCGAATCACCATCAACCTGTCCCCCGCCGACCTGCCCAAGGAAGGCTCGCACTATGACCTGCCGATCGCGCTGGCGCTGCTGGCGGCGATGGGCGTGACCGATGCGGAGCAACTGGCCGATTTCATCGCGGTGGGCGAACTGGCGCTGGATGGCCGGGTGGTGCCGTCTCCCGGCGTGCTGCTGGCCGCGCTTCATGCCAGCGGGGCGGACCTCGGCCTGATCTGCCCGGCGGCGCAGGGGTCAGAGGCGCGCTGGGCCAGCGGCATTCCGGTGCTGGCCGCGCCGGATCTGGTCAGCCTGCTCAACCACCTGAAAGGGGTGCAGACCTTGCCCGCGCCCCAGCCGGGAGAGGCCGAGCCGCCCGCCAGGGGGCCGGACCTGAAGCAGGTGAAGGGCCAGGAAACCGCCAAGCGTGCCCTCGAAATCGCGGCCGCAGGCGGGCATAACCTGTTGATGAGCGGACCGCCGGGCGCGGGCAAGTCGCTGCTGGCCAGCTGCCTGCCCGGAATCCTGCCGGAACTGACAGCGGCAGAGGCGCTGGAAACGTCGATGGTCGCTTCGGTTGCGGGACTGCTGGAAGATGGCCGGATCAGCCGCGCCCGCCCGTTTCGCGCGCCCCACCATTCGGCGTCGATGGCGGCGCTGACCGGGGGCGGCCTGAAGGTCAAACCCGGCGAAGTCAGCCTGGCGCACCTGGGCGTGCTGTTCCTGGATGAACTGCCCGAATTCCAGCGTGCGGTGCTCGATTCGCTGCGTCAGCCGCTGGAAACGGGTGAAGTGACCGTGGCGCGGGCCAACGCCCACGTGACATTCCCGGCGCGGGTGCAGCTGATTGCGGCGATGAACCCGTGCCGTTGCGGCTATCTCGGCGATCCGGCGCTGGCGTGCAGCCGCGCCCCGCGCTGCGCTGCCGATTACCAGTCCAAGGTATCCGGGCCGCTGCTGGACCGGATCGACTTGCACGTCGAGGTCGATCCCGTCAGCGCCGCCGATCTGGCCCTGCCGCCCCCGTCCGAGGGCAGCGCCGAAGTCGCCGTCCGCGTCGCCGCCGCGCGCGCAGTGCAGACCGCGCGGCTGGCTGGGACGAGCCGGCGGACCAACGCCGAACTCGACGGCGATCTGCTGGAAGCCCATGCCACCCCGGATGAGGCCGGGCGCAAGCTGCTGATGCAGGCGGCCGAGGCGATGCGCCTGTCCGCGCGCGGCTATACCCGCATCCTGCGCGTGGCGCGCACGATCGCGGATCTGGCCGGCAGCGACGGGATCGGCCGGATCCATGTTGCCGAAGCACTCAGCTATCGCCGGATCGGGGTCCGGGCCTGACAGTTTCGGGCCTGAAAGTTTAGGGTTTGCGCCCTTACTGGTGGCGATAGATCGCGCGTTCGTGGCTGAAGGCCTTGAATCCGAAATAGCCGTGATAGCTGCCCATGCCGCTCTGGTTCACGCCGCCGAAGGGCAGGTTGTTTTCAAGGTAATGGCTGAACACGCCGTTGACCGTGACCCCGCCCGATGACGTGCGGCTGAGCACTTTCTGGATGTTCGCTTCGTCCGGGCTGTAGATGTAGAGCGCCAGCGGCTTGTCGCGTGCGGCGATGTAATCGATCACCTGGTCCAGCTTGTCATAGGTCATTACCGGCAGGACGGGGGCGAAGATCTCGTCCTGCAGGATCTTCATCTGCGGGGTGACGTTCGTCAGCATGGTGGGGTGAATGGTCAGGTCGCTGGCATCCAGCGTGCCGCCGACCGCCACGGTCGCGCCTTGTTCCACGGCATCGTCGAACATGGTCTTCACCCGGTTGAAGTTGGCCGCGTTGACGATCTGGGCGATGCTCTCCTTGCGGATCTGCCCGGCGTCGTCATACAGGTTCTTCGCCACGTTCGCGCGGAAGCCCTCGACCAGCCGGTCCTGCTGATCTTCCTTCACGAAGACATAGTCCGGGCAGATGCAGGCCTGCCCGCCGTTGAACTGCTTGGCCCCGGCGAGATCGGCGGCGATCTTGTCGATATCGGCGCCGTCGTCGATGATTACCGGCGACTTGCCGCCCAGTTCCAGCGTCACGCTGGCCAGGTGCTTTGCCGCGGCCGCCATCACGATCTTGCCGACGCGGGTGCTGCCGGTGAAGAAGATGTGGTGGAACGGCAGTTCAAGCAGCGCGGTGGCCACGCCGACATCGCCTTCGAACAGGGCGACTTCGTTCTCCTCGAACGCCTCGCGGATGATGACGCCCGCGATCCGCGCGGTGGCGGGGCACAGGTCGGTCAGCTTGACCATGCAGCAGTTGCCCGCCGCGACGGCCGCTGCGACCGGGCCGAGCGTGAGGCCAAGCGGAAAGTTCCACGGCCCCAGGATCAGGCACACCCCGCGCGCTTCATACAGGATCTGCGCGCGGTCATTGGGATTCATCGAAGGCGTGACTTCGGTCGGGGCCATCCAGGCATCGAGATTGTCGATGTTGCGCTGGATATTGCCGATGATGTTCAGCACTTCGGTTACGCGGATTTCGGCTTCGGGCTTGCGCGTGTCTTCCAGCACGGCGGCAACGATCTCGTCGGCATGGGCCTCGACCGCGGCTTTCAGCCGGGCCAGCTTGGCCTTGCGCTGCTCGGCAGTGGAGGCCTTCACCGTCCACTGGTGATCCTGTTGCAGCGCGAAAACGCGGGCGAGCTCGGCGGGCGAGGGGGACGGGGCGCTGGTCATGGGGAGGACTGCCTGTGGTCGTTGCTTGGAAACGGGGGCGGTTACAGCACGTTCAGCCGGGGACGAACCGCGTCATCTTCCGGTGCGTGCAGCGCTTTGCCGATGTCGGCGCGGTTGCGCCATTCCAGCTCGACGGGGGCCAGCGGGCGGCCATCGTGGGCGTGAATGGCGATCGGGGCAATCGGCTGGCCATCGCGGGTGTCGCACAGCACGGGGTTGGCCGGAACGCCGACGCCATACTTCTCGCCCCACTGGCGCAGTGCCAGCATCGCGGGCAGCAGGTCCAGCCCCTTGGCGGTCAGGCGGTATTCGATCTTGCGGCGATCATCGGGCATGTGCTCACGCTTCATGATCCCATGTTCGACCAGCCGTGCCAGCCGGTTGGACAGGATGTTGCGGGCAATGCCCAGCTCCCCCAGGAACTCCTCGAAATGATGGAGGCCATTGAACGCCGCGCGCAGGATCATGAACGACCAGCGTTCTCCCATGACTTCCAGCGCGGAGGGCAATCCGCAGCTCTGGATTTCGTCAAGCGGTTCGCGAAGCATACCCATCAGTCGAATGTCCCCAATCCCTGAATCGAAGCCTATCGCAATCGGGCTTCGGATGTGACAAAAAAATCTTTGCTGCAATGCACCGTTTCAGGTTGCAACTTAATACCTATCGCACTATCTGGCCCTCAGCAACGCAAATCGGCACCCTCCCTCCCAGGCGCTTCGGTCCCTGCGTTCGGCAACGAAAGGGAAGTATCATGACCACTGTTTTCCAGCGTCCGCTTGCGCGCACCCTGTTTGTCGGTGCGCTGGCCATCGTCGGCACCATCGGTTCGTTCACCGCCACCACCACTCCCGCGCTGGCCCAGTCGGCCCGCTACACCGCCGTGCTCGCCACCGCGCTGGAAGCTCCGGCGAAGAAGGTGGTGAATGGCGCCGCGTGGACCTGCACCGGCACCAGCTGCACCGGTTCGAGCGACGGTTCCGCGCCTGCGCGCACCTGCGCGCGCGTGGTCAAGGCCTTTGGCCCCGTCACCAGCTTCGCCACCCCGAAGGGCGAATTGAGCGCCGACCAGCTCGCGCGCTGCAACGGCGCTGCCTGACGCCAAGTCTCTCAGGCACTCCTTATAACAGCCCCCTGAAAAGGCCCTCGTCTTCGGACGAGGGCCTTTTTTTGTGCGCTGTGCCGTCCCGCTGCCCTGCCAAATGGGGGGGGCAGATGCAGGTCCGGTCAGATCAGGGCGCGCGCCTTGAGTTCCGCCTCAAGCCCGGCCGCGTCGATGAAATGGTGGGCGTGCCAGCCCGATTCGCGCGCCGCACGGACATTGGCTTCGCTGTCGTCGATGAACAGCATCCGCTGTGGCGCATGGCCGAACCGGCTTGCCGCCAGCGCATAGATCGCCGGATCCGGCTTGGCGAGGCGTTCCACGCCAGACACCACCACATCCAGAAACCAGTCGGCCAGCGGGAAGTGCGGGCGGAAGCCGGCCCAGGTGTCGGCACCGAAATTGGTGATGGCGTAAAGCGGCACGCCGCGTGCGTGCAGCGCCTCGACCAGTTCGGGGCTGCCGGGGACCAGGCCGGGGATCGTCTCGTTGAACCGGCCGAACCAGTCGGCGATCAGCGGGGCATACTCGGGGAACAGTGCGCTGCGTTCCGCGATCAGCTCTGCCGCGGGGCGGCCCGCGTCATGTTCCGCGTGCCATTCCAGCGGGATCACCGTGTCCATGAACCAGTCCAGCTGCGCCGGATCGGCAAAGTGGTTCACATAGGGCAGGTGCCGTTCCCAGCGCACCAGCACTTTGCCGACATCGAACACCACAGCATCGATCGGTGCATCGAATCGCGTAGTCATGGCAGCGGCTCCGCAGGGATAAAACAGCTTCGGCCCGCTCCCCGGTGGTGGAGGCGGGCCGTTAAGGGTGACGGCCCGGCAGTGCCGGGCCAGCCAAACGCCGGGTGATTAGCCCTGGCGCGCCTTGAAGCGACGGTTGGTCTTGTTGATCACATAGGTCCGGCCACGGCGGCGGATCACGCGGTTGTCCCGGTGGCGGTCCTTGAGCGACTTCAGGCTGTTGCGAATCTTCATGATATCCTCGTGCGGCGGCAGGCCGCTGAAATTGGAGACCGGGCCGTTAAGGGTGAGTCCCGGCCAAGTCAAGGCAGTAGTCGCTTGTTTGGTGAGGTCGGGCGGGGGAGCGGGATGGCACAGCAAGCCAGTTCTGCTTACTCTCCCCGGATCTCGCCCAGTTTGCGTTCCCATGACAGGGCGTGGCGCACGATCAGGTCGAGGTCCGCGAACTTCGGTACCCAGGGCAGGGTCGCCTTGATCCGGCGATTGTCCGAAATCAGCGAATCGGGATCGCCCGCGCGGCGGGGGGACAGGGTGCGCACGATCTTGTTGTTGGTCACGCGGTCCACCGCATCGAGCACTTCCAGCACCGAATAGCCCTGACCATAGCCGCAGTTCATGGTCAACGAATCGGCCGGGTGGGCGATCAGGTGCTCCAGCGCAAGTACGTGGGCATTGGCGAGGTCGCTGACGTGGATGTAATCGCGCACGCCCGTGCCGTCAGGCGTGTCGAAATCAGTTCCGAACACTTCCACGCCCGCGCGCTTGCCCAGCGCGGCTTCGCCCGCAACCTTGATCAGGTGCGTGGCTCCGGCGGTCGATTGCCCGGTGCGGCCCTGCGGATCGGCCCCGGCCACGTTGAAATAGCGCAGCGCGCAGAAATTCATGGGATGCGCGGCCGCCGTGTCGCGCAGCATGAATTCGGTCATCAGCTTGGACATCCCATAGGGATTGATCGGGCGCTGGGGGGTGTCCTCGGTCACGGGGGAGACTTCGGGTATGCCATAAGTCGCGGCGGTGGAACTGAAGATGAAGTGCGGCACGCCCGCGGCCACGGCGGCGGCGATCAGGGCGCGGGTCTTGGCGGTGTTGTTGTGGTAATACTTCAGCGGATCGGACACCGATTCCGGCACCACCACCGATCCGGCAAAATGCATCACCGCGCGGATGCCCTGTTCGGCAAAGATCCGGGCGAGCAGATCGCCGTCCTCGATATCGCCCTGATAGAACGGCACGCCTTCGGGCACGGCCCAGCGAAAACCGGTGACGAGATTGTCGATCACGGCCACCGGCCAGCCGGCATCCTGAAGGGCGAGGACCGCGTGGCTGCCGATATAGCCGGCGCCTCCGGTGACGAGCACGGGGAGTTTGGTTGTCATGTCGATCAGGGTGTTAGCATCGCTGGATGATAAAGTGGATAACGTGAAATCGAATTTCCTGCCCGTTCAGGTCCGTGCAAAGCGGGAACGCCTAGCGGGACGGCCACCATCCTTTTCCCCGGAGACCTTCATGCCCCTGCCGCGCACCCTGGCCGTCCTGTCCGTCCTCGCGCTGGCCGCTCCGGCGCAGGCCCAGCCGGGGGTATGGGGGGGGCGCGGGTGGACCACCGCGCCGGGCGGTTATGCCCGCAGCGCACGCGCCGCATCCTCCAGCCGCGAAGGCAAAGTGCAGGTTGCCCGCTTCGTGACGGAAGATCCGGCGCTCGCGGCGGCACTGGGCAAAGGCACGGTCAGCGTGGTCGAGGCAGCGGCGACCAGTCCGGTCGATGCCCGCGAAATGGCGACCTTTCAGGCGGCGGTGATCGATGCGCTGGCCGGGGCGGGTTATCAGACGGCCACGCCGGACGGCGCCCATGTGGCCGAAGTGCGGGTGCTTCATTCCATTGCTGAACCGCAGGAAGCGCCCCGCAAGCCAGTCAGCGGCGAAATGGCCGTGGGCGTGTCGAATCGCGGATCGATGATGGGGCTGGGGATCAATATCGACCTGACCAAGCCCAAGGGCGCATTGGTTTCCACCCGGCTGGAAGCCCGGATCAAGGACCGCGCCAGCGGGGCGGTGCTGTGGGAAGGCCGGGCCGACATCCTGACCCGGCAGGGCGATGCCCGCTGGAACGATCAGAAGATTGCCGATCGCCTCGCTGCTGCACTGTTCGAAGGCTTCCCCGCCGCCGGCACCTGACGGTGCTTGCATCGGGCGCGGTGCGGTCGCACAATCGTTGCATAAGTCCCTGCTTGAGAGGTCGCCCGCGATGAAGTCGCTGAAATTCGCCGCATTGTGCCTCGCACTGGTTCCGCTGGCAGGTTGCGTTGCGCCGACCGGCCCGGTGGAAGTGACGCGCTTTCACGTGCCGGACGTGTCGGCGCTGGGCAAGGGGACGATTTCGGTCGAACCGGCACCCGGAATGGATGGCGCGTCGATCGAATGGCGCACCTATCAGATGGCGGTGCAACGCCAGTTGACGTTGATCGGCTACACCGAGGCCGCCGCCGGGGCGGGCGGGCAAGTGGCCGAACTGCGCTTTGCGCGCGGCACCTATCAGCCGGAACGCGCGGGCAGCCCGGTCAGCGTGGGGGTGGGCGGATCGACCGGCAGCTATGGTTCCGGCCTAGGCGTCGGGATCGGCATCAACCTGTCACCCAAACCCGCCGCGCAAGTCGAGACGACGCTGGGCGTGATCATCAAGGACCGGGCCAGCGGGCAGGCGCTGTGGGAAGGGCGGGCCAGCTTCGCGGTCCGCGCCTCCTCTCCGCTGGCCGATACCACGCTGGGGGCGGGCAAGATGGCCGAAGCGCTGTTCAAGGGCTTTCCGGGACAATCGGGTGAGACTATCGAGGTGCCATGAGCACCACCCCCATCCAGATCGACGCCGCGTTTGACAGCGGCAATATCGAAGTCCTGTCCATCGCTGGCGCCACCGCCCGGCTGGCGATCCGCAAGGATGCGCATTCCGACTTCTACCAGTGGTTCCACTTCCGCGTCGCCCGTGCGCAGGGCCGGGAACTGACGCTGAAGATCACCGGTCTTGCCGGATCGGCCTATCCCGATGGCTGGCCCGGCTATCGCGCGGCGGTGAGCGAGGACCGCGATTTCTGGGGCCGCGCCGACAGCAGCTATGACGCGGGCGAGGATGGCGGCACGCTGACCATCCGTTACCGCCCCGACGGCAACCTGGCCTGGTTCGCCTATTTCGCGCCCTATTCGATGGAGCGCCACCACGATCTGGTCGCCGCGATGGCCGAGGCGGACGGGGTCGATTACCGCGTGCTGGGCTATAGCCTGGAAGGGCAGGCGATCGATTGCCTGGAACTGGGCGAGGGTCCGAAGCAGGTCTGGCTCTATGCCCGCCAGCACCCCGGCGAATCGATGGCCGAATGGTGGATGGAGGGCGCGCTGGAATGCCTGACCGATCCGGCCGACCCGATTGCGCGGCGGCTGCGGCAACTCTGCCGGTTCCACATCGTGCCCAACGCCAATCCCGACGGGTCGTGCCGTGGGCATCTGCGCACCAACGCGGCGGGCATGAACCTGAACCGCGAATGGGCCGAGCCGAGCGCGGACAAGTCGCCCGAAGTGCTGGCGATCCGGAATGCGATGGACGCCAGCGGCGTCGATTTTGCAATGGACGTCCACGGCGACGAGGCGATCCCCCACGTCTTCCTGGCGGGGTTCGAAGGCATCCCGTCGTGGACGGAAGTCCAGCAGGGCGGATTTGACCGCTACAAGGCGATCCTCAAGCGGCGCACCCCCGATTTCCAGACCCGTCACGGCTACCCGGTCGCGGGCAAGGGCCGTGCCAATCTGGCCATGTCGACCAACCAGGTGGCCGAGCGGTTCGGCTGCACCGCGATGACGCTGGAAATGCCGTTCAAGGACAACGACGACCTGCCGTGCCCCGCGCAGGGCTGGTCGCCGGAACGCAGCAAACTGCTGGGCCGCGATTGCCTGGGCGCGCTGCTGGAGTGGCTGGAGGGCGCAGCCTAGGCCAGGCTATCCGGCCCGAAGGCGTGGGGCAGCAATTCTGACAAGCGCAGTTCCAAGACCTCGTCCTGGCCCACGCACCATACCGTGGGATCACTCGCGCCCAGCGCGGCCACTTCGTTGAGCATCTGGCGGCAGCGCCCGCAGGGGGTGACGGGGGCGCCTGCGCCCACTCCACCTGCCTTGCCGCCGATCACCGCGACAGCTTCCAGCGCGCCGCGCCAGTCCTCAGACAGCGCCTTGCCCACCGCGACCGTTTCCGCACACAGCGTCAGGCCATAGCTGGCGTTTTCGACGTTCGCGCCGGTCACCACCGAGCCATCGGCAAAGCTCAGCGCCGCGCCGACGTGGAAGTTGGAATAGGGCGCGTAGGCGGAAGTGGCAGCCGCACGGGCGGCGGCGATCAGGGTGTCGCGGTCAATCGTCATGCACGCATCCTAACCGCTTCAGGGCTGGACGACCACCCAGCGCACCGGAGATGCCCCGGCCTCGTTTGCCAGCGCGCTGTTGGCGGTCCACAGCATCCACGGACGGCCCGCATAGTCCGGCTGGAAGCGGTCGCGCACCAGCCACAGGTTGCGGTCGATCGCGGCTGCCACGCCATAGCGCTGCTGGAATGCACGCGACACTTTCAGGATCGATGGCTTGCCGGTGTGCGTCTCGATCTGGTTGATGAACGTGGTGAGCTCGCTCTGCACGGCGGCATCGCTGACCTTGACCGGGCAATCGTCGGCCAGCATGTCGAGGTCGATTGCCGGGGGCAGCATCTTGCCATCGCGCGGCACCACGGTGACGAAATTGCCGGCCTGCTTTTCGGCGGGCTGGCACGGATCATAGCGGTGCACCGCACCAACCTGCAGCCTGGCCGCGCGTGCGTCTTCCAGATTCTTTACGAACGCCCCGTCGCGGGCAAAGGCGCTGGCCGAGGCATCGAGATAGGCAAAGTCGGCACCGATGGCTTTCAGTGCGGCCCAATCCACCGCGCCGTCTTCCGCGCCGATTTCCACGCCCTGCATCGGGAAGGCGGCGCGCGGGGGCACCCAGTGGTGCAGGTCCCACCAGGCCCAGCCGCCGCCGATCAGGGCGATCAGCAGCCCCGCGCCGAGCAGGCGCAGCCGCCAGCGACTGGAAGATTTGCGTGCCATGATGCGTGTGTCGACCCTGTAACTTCTAACCCCTGATATGCAGCACGCAGATCAGGGTAAAGAGCCGCCGGGCGGTCGGAAAGTCAGTTTCCACTTTTCCTTCAAGGCGTTCCAGCAGCATTTCCGCCGCTTCGTTATGAACGCCGCGCCGGGCCATGTCGATTGTCTCGATCTCGGCGGCGCTCGCCTTGCGGATCGCCTGGTAATAGCTGTCGCAGATGGCAAAGTATTCGCGGATGTGGCGGCGGAATCGGCCCAGCGCCAGGATCAGCGATTCCAGCAGCGAGCCATCCTCGGCGCTGATGTCCAGCACCAGTCGCCCCTCGTTCACCGACAGACGCAGCCGGTATGGCCCTTCGTGCCCGGCGTTCCAGGCGCGCAGGGGCTTGAACGTGTTCTCCTCGATCAGGTCGAAGATCGCGATCCGGCGTTCCTGTTCGATATCGGCGTTGCGCCACAGAATCGTCGCCTCATCCAGCGCGATGTCGATGATCCGTGCGTCTGCCATCCTGCGCGCGCTTTTCGCAGATGCAAAATGCTGCGGCAAGGGGGGGAATGGCGGGCCGGCGGCAGGGCGGCGGACAATTTGCACACCCTGTGCAAAACTCATCCCCGCGCGGAACCTTGAACCGCACCGGGACCGCGCGCAAAGAAGGCCGGCATGTCTGAACTCGATCTCATCACCCGACCGACCGAAACCGCCGCCCGCGCGCTGCCGAGCAACGTGGAGGCCGAGGCCGCGTTCCTTGGCGCGGCGCTGATCGACAACCGCGTGATCGAGGAGCTGGTCACGCCGCTGCGGCCGGACCATTTCTTCGAGCCGGTGCATGGCCGCATCTACGAGCGCATCCTGCAACTGCTGGACCGCAAGGCCGTGGTCACGCCGGTCACGCTGAAACCCTATTTCGAAGCGGATGAGGCGCTCAAGGAACTGGGCGGCGCATCCTATCTGGCGCGGCTGACGGCGGATGGGCAGGGGCTGCTCGCCCCGCGCGAACTGGCCGAGCAAATTTACGATCTGGCGCTGCTGCGCGAACTGGTCGCGGTGGGCCGCAACCTGGTCAACTCCGCGCTGGATACGTCCGAAAGCGTGGAGCCGATGGAGCAGATCTCCATTGCCGAAGCCGCGCTCTACAAGGTGGCCGAAGGCGCATCGACCGGCAGTGAGGCGCAAGGGTTTGCCACCGCGACCCGCACCGCGCTGGGGATGATCGAAAAGGCGCTGCTGTCTGGCGGCCACGTGTCCGGCACGACCACGGGCCTGACATCGGTCAACGAGAAGGTCGGCGGACTGCACGATTCCGACCTTATCATCCTGGCCGGGCGACCGGGCATGGGCAAGACTTCGCTCGCCACCAACATCGCCTTCAACGCGGCCGACCGGCTGCGGCGTGACATTGCCGACGGGATCGACCCGGCCAAGTCAGTCGGCGCCGCCACCGCGTTCTTCAGCTTGGAAATGAGCGCGGACCAGCTGGCCACGCGTATCCTGGCCGAACAGTCCGGCATCAGCAGTGAAGCCCTGCGCATGGGCAAGATCAGCCGCGAGGATTTCCAGCAGCTGTCCTATGCCAGCCAGCGTCTGGCCGAGCTGCCGCTGTATATCGACGATACGCCGGGCCTGACCATCGCCGCGCTGCGCACCCGCGCGCGGCGCCTGAAGCGGCGGCACGACATCGGGTTGGTGGTGATCGACTATCTCCAGCTGCTGCAGGGGTCGGGCCGCGCCACCGACAACCGCGTGAACGAAATTTCGGAGATCAGCCGCGGCCTGAAAACGCTGGCAAAGGAACTGTCCGTCCCGGTGATCGCGCTGTCGCAGCTCAGCCGTGCGGTCGAACAGCGCGAGGACAAGCGCCCGATGCTGTCCGACTTGCGCGAATCCGGCTCGATCGAACAGGACGCGGACATGGTCTGGTTCGTGTTCCGCGAGGATTACTACGTCGCCGCGCGCGAACCGAAAGTGCCCGAAGGGTCGGACGACGCCAAGATCCACGAGGCTCACGCCGCCTGGCAGGCGGAAATGGAGCGCGTGTTCGGGACGGCCGAGCTGATCGTGGCCAAGCAACGTCACGGTGCGACCGGCAAGGTTCGCCTGCGCTTCGAATCGCGCATCACCCGGTTCAGCGATCTGGCCGATGATTCGATGGCTGCCTATGCCGATGACTGATCTTAAAAACTGTTTTATAGCAGTTGTTTATGCGAATTTTTCTTGACTTGCGAATCGGCGGGCGTGTAGCAGCCGGACTTTCCCGGATTTCATGGACTGGAGTGCCCGATGGCGCGCGTTACCGTTGAAGATTGCGTCGACAAGATCCCGAACCGTTTCGACCTGGTGCTGCTTGCCGCGCAGCGCGCGCGCGAGATTTCGGGCGGCGCGGAACTGACGATTGACCGTGACCGCGACAAGAACCCGGTTGTGGCCCTGCGCGAAATCGCGGAACAGACCGTGCGTCCGGCCAACCTCAAGGAATCGGTGATCACCTCGCTTCAGCGCGTGCTGCCCGATGATGATGATGAAGTCGATGACATCGGCTCGCTCAGCCAGTCGGCGGAAGCGCTGCGGATCACCGCGGCCGCGCCGGTGCGCAACACCTCGATCGGCGGCGATTACGACGGCTGATCCGTCCCGGTCGTTACCTGACGACACGGCCCGCTTCCCATTGGGGAGGCGGGCCGTTTCAGTTGGGGCTCAGCGGCAGGGATACGTCTTGATGAAATAGTCCGCCATGGCGGTTTTCATCGTCGTGCCGCCGCGCGCCGGGGCGGGATAGGCGCGCAAGTGCGCCAGCAACTGGTCGGACGACATTCGCGCCTTGCCGCCGGGAGGCGGGCAACTGCTGGGCCGGCCCGCCGCGCGTTCTGCGGCAAGCCGCGCGCGATAGGCCGCGCCGGCGGCTTCGCCTTCGGACTTCAGCACTTTCATATCGCCTGAAAACAGCGCGGCAGGGCCTTTGGCGCGCAGCGCGTCTGCCTTGGCCAGGAACGTCGCAACGCTCATTTCGCCGGGGTTGGCCAGGGCCGGGGCGGCGGCCAGCAACAGGCTGCCCCCGATGATGGCGGTAATCGACTTCATGCACTTCTCCCGTTTTATCAGGCCGATGGCTTGACCCGGCCCGGCTGACAACAGCATGAACCGGTTTCTGGCTGGGGGAATAGCATGGACTCGGACGGCGGCGAAATCGTTGGGGATATCGCGCAAGGCGCCTTGATTGCGCGGGCGGTGGAACCGGATCACGGCCGGGCGGATGGCCCCGCCCATGGATCCGCCTGCCTGAATTGCGGCACCGCGCTGCTTGGCAGCCATTGCCACGCCTGCGGTCAGGCCGCGCACGTTCACCGCACACTGGGGGCGTTCTTTCACGATCTGATGCACGGCGTGTTCCACTTCGAAGGCAAAATCTGGCGGACCCTGCCGCTGCTGGCTTGGAACCCCGGACGGCTGACCCGCGAATACATCGATGGCCGCCGTGCCAGCTATGTCAGCCCGATCGCGCTGTTCCTGTTCAGCGTGTTCCTGATGTTCGCCGTGGTCAAACAGGTTGCGGGCGGACTGGACCCGAACGAAGCCCTGCAGGTGGACGGCGACGTCCCTGTCGCAATCAGCCAGCTGGAAGGGACGCTGCGCCAGCAGGAAACCCGGCGCGCCGAACTGGTGCGCCAGGGCCGCTCGACCGCTGGGCTGGACGAGGAACTGGCGAAGAACCGGCAGGCGCTGGAACTGCTGCGCGGGATCAAGGATGGCACTCCGCCCGAATTCGAAAACGCCAGCGACATTCCCGCGCTGGATCAGGCGATCAAGGCGATGCGTGACAATCCGGGGCTGGTGACCTTCCAGCTGCAAACCAACGCCTACAAATACAGCTGGGCACTGATCCCGATTTCCGTGCCGTTCGTGTGGCTGCTGTTCCCGTTCAGCCGCCGGTTCTACCTCTACGATCACACGGTGTTCGTGACCTATTCGCTCAGCTTCATGTCGCTGCTGGCCGTGGTGCTGACACTGGCCAATGCGGCGGGGGCGCCGCTGGTGGTGATGGCAGCGCTGCTGTTGCCGCCCTGGCACATGTACCGGCAACTGCGCGGCACTTATGGGCTGAGCCGGTTCGGGGCAATCTGGCGCACCTGGGCAATGCTGTTCATCGCCACCACGGTGCTGATGCTGTTCGCGATGCTGATCCTGGCCCAATCCGGCGGCTAAGCCAGACCGGGCCAGTCAGAAGGCGTAAGTTCAGGCGCCCTGCGGCGCTTCGGTAAAGCGGCGGCCGGCCTTGGGAATGGCCGAACCCTGCACCGGGGCCGGGCGGGCCGGGCCGCTCGGCTTGTCGGGACGGTCGATCTTGCCGGTTTCCAGCAGTTCCTTGATCTCGTCCCCGGTCAGCGTTTCGTATTCCAGCAGTGCCTGGGCGAGCAGGTGCAGCTTGTCTTCGTTGGTCTTGAGTATGTCGGTCGCGCGCTTGTGTGCGCCATCGACCAGGCCGCGGATTTCGCTGTCGATCAGCTTGTTCGTCTCGTCAGAGGCGAACGTGCGCTGCGACCCGCCCATGCCAAGGTAGCCTTCCTGCTGGTCCTCGTACTGGAGCGGCCCCAGCTTGTCCGACATGCCCCACTTGGTGACCATGCTGCGGGCCAGGCCGGTGGCGTACTGGATGTCGGACGAGGCGCCGGACGAGACTTTGTCATAGCCGAAGATCAGTTCCTCGGCCACGCGGCCGCCCATGCTGACCGACAAGTTGGCGTGCATCTTGTCGCGGTGATAGGAATAGCTGTCGCGTTCCGGCAGGCGCATCACCATGCCCAGCGCGCGGCCGCGCGGGATGATCGTGGCCTTGTGGATCGGATCGCTGGCCGGCTCGTTGACCGAGACGATCGCATGGCCTGCCTCGTGATAGGCGATCATCTTCTTCTCGTCCTCGGTCATAACCATGCTGCGGCGTTCCGCGCCCATCATGACCTTGTCCTTGGCGTCCTCGAATTCCTGCATGGCGACCAGCCGCTTGTTGCGGCGGGCGGCGAGCAGGGCGGCCTCGTTGACCAGATTGGCGAGGTCTGCACCGGAAAAGCCCGGCGTGCCGCGCGCGATCACGCGCGGGTTGACGTCGGGGGCCAGCGGCACCTTCTTCATGTGGACCGAGAGGATCTTCTCGCGGCCCTCGATGTCGGGGATCGGAACCACGACCTGCCGGTCGAACCGGCCGGGGCGCAGCAGCGCCGGGTCCAGCACGTCGGGGCGGTTGGTCGCGGCGATGATGATGATGCCTTCGTTCGCCTCGAACCCGTCCATCTCGACCAGCAGCTGGTTGAGCGTCTGTTCGCGTTCGTCGTTCGAATTGCCCAAGCCATGCCCGCGATGCCGGCCGACGGCGTCGATTTCGTCGATGAAGACGATGCACGGCGCGTTCTTCTTGGCCTGTTCGAACATGTCGCGGACGCGCGATGCGCCGACGCCGACGAACATTTCGACGAAGTCCGAACCCGAAATGGTGAAGAACGGCACGCCCGCTTCACCCGCGATGGCGCGGGCCAGCAGGGTCTTGCCGGTGCCGGGCGAGCCGACCAGCAGCGCGCCCTTGGGGATCTGGCCGCCCAGCTTGGAGAAGCGCTGCGGATCGCGCAGGAACTCGACGATTTCCTCCAGTTCCTCGCGCGCCTCGTCGATGCCTGCCACGTCGTCGAACGTGACGCGGCCCTGGCGTTCGGTCAGCAGCTTGGCCTTGGACTTGCCAAAGCCCATCGCGCCGCCGCCGCCGCCCTTCTGCACCTGCTTCAGCGCAAAGAACGCGACGCCCAGGATCAGCAGGAACGGCAGCGACTGGACCAGGATGTAGAGCAGCAGGTTGGGTTCTTCCTGCGCCTTGCCTTCATACTTGACGCCGCTGTCCTGCAGCAGCGGCTGCAGCGTGGCATCGTTCGGCACGGGCACGGTGGTGAACGCATCGCCGTTCTTGAACTTGCCGGTAATGCGGGTTTCGCTGATCTGGACCGATGCCACTGCCCCTTCGGACACGCGATTGCGGAACTCGGAATAGCCGATCGCGCTGCCCGCCGGTTCGCTCCGCGCGTTCATCATCGATACCACCAGCAGCAATGCCATGATGATGCCGCCCCAGATCAGCAGGCTCTTCATCATCGGATTGCCGTTCGGCTGTTCCTCATTCATCGCAAAAAGTCCTTTCGCCGCCAATGTAGGACGGCATGGCTGAATCGCAAGCTAACGCCGCAATAGTTGCGATGGCTTGCACCACGGCGCGGGCCAATGCACAAGCTGGCCTCAAGACCTTGGGGGAACTTGATGAACCAGACCCGTGCCGCGCTGGCCGAAGACCGTTTTGCCAGCTGGCCGCGCCTGCCCGCGCGGCTGGCATTGCTGGCGTTTGCGCTGCTGCTGATCGCTTCCGCCCTGGTGCCGATCACGGTGGGCAAGCAGGATATCGTCACCAAGGATTTCGTCGAGAACCTGGCCGGCACCGAAGTGCCGGGGGCAGAACGTCCGCGCGATGACGATCTGGCGCTGTATGACACCGTGATCGAACGCATCGGCAAGGGCGAGAATTACTATACCGTTGCGGCCGAGGAGCATCGCCGCTCGGACTATCCGGTTACCCCCGGTTGGGCGGTGCGGCCGCCCACGCTGGCCTATCTGGCGATGTGGCTGGGGCCGGTCGGGCAGATGGTGGCGGCGATTGTGCTGATGCTGGCCGTGCTGAAGGCCTGGTGGGACCGGCTGGCCGAGGAGGCGGGCGATCCGCGCACCCGCCGGATCGGGCTGGCGCTGTTGTTCTTTGGCGCGTCGCTGGGGCTCAATCGCTATTACTTCGTGCTGCACGAATTGTGGGCCGGGATGCTGATCGCGCTGGCGTTCGGCCTCCACCGGCCGGGACGGAAATGGGGCGCGGCGCTGGCGGTGACCGCGCTGGCGCTGGCGATCCGCGAACACGTGTTCCCGTTCGTGCTGCTGCTGGCCGCCATGGCGGCATGGCGGCGCGACTGGAAGGAAACCGCGGCGTGGGGGCTGCTGGCGGCGGCGTTCGTGGCGCTGATCATGGTCCATCACCACTACACCGCGCTGCAAGTGCTGCCGAGCGACCGGCCGTCGCCCGAATGGCTGCAGATGCGCGGCCTGTCCGGGTGGCTGTCCAACGTCGCGCTGTCCAGCAACCTGCGATTCTTCCCGCACTGGATCGCGGGGCCGCTGATCGTGCTGGCCCTGCTGGGCTGGGCCGGGTGGCGCACGGCAGCGGGTGCGTTCGGGACGCTGCTCTATCTGGGATACGGGCTGGCGTTCATGCTCGCCGGACGACCGGATAATTTCTACTGGGGGGCGGTCGTGGCCCCGGTCATGTTCCTGGGGCTGGCCTTTGCCCCGCGCGCGCTGGCATCGCTCTGGCGCGGGGCAAAATCAGCCTGATCAGTTCGCGATTTCGCTGATCTTGTGGTGCGGCAGCACGCGCCAGGCTGCGATGGCCAGCACCACTTGCAGCGCCTCGACCGCCATCGGCATGGCAAAACCGGGGGCCGTGCCATCCAGTGCGGCGCTGATCGCGCGGCCGGTGAAGGCGATGCCGAACAGCAGTGCCGGCACCAGCAACAGGTCGCCATTGCGCCGCCAGCCGCCCCACAGCTGGCATCCGCCCGCCACCAGGAAGAACGCGGTCATGTCGGCGCGCAGCACCGCCAGGCCGCCGGGGCCGACCGGTGACAGGTTGAATGCCGCGCCCAGCCGCGCCGGATCGAGCAGAAAGCTGACCCCCAGGAACAGGTTGAACAGCCCCGCCAGAAACAGCACGGCGGTCAGGATGATGCGCATTTTCCGGTAACTCCCCCTGTTAACGCGACCTTGACCACTGTGGCGCAGGGAAATGCGGAAAGCAAAGCCTGTTGCGCGAAAGGGTGCGGCATTGCACAAGCGGTCCACCATGAGGAAACCCCGGATACTCCTGATCGTCGGCGGCGGCATTGCGGCCTACAAGTCGTGCGAACTGGTCCGCCTGATCCGCAAGAATGGCGCGGAGGTAACCTGCGTGCTGACGGAAGGGGGCGCACAGTTCGTCACCGCGATGACGTTGGCGGCGCTGAGCGAGAACCCGGTGCACACGACCTTGTGGGATCTGACCGCCGAGGTCGAGATGGGCCACATCCAGCTTTCCCGTCAGGCCGATCTGGTGGTGGTCTGCCCCGCCACCGCCAACCTGCTGGCCAAGATGGCGGCGGGCATCGCCGACGATCTGGCGGCCACGCTGCTGCTGGCGACCGACAAGCCAGTGCTGGCCGTGCCGGCCATGAACGTGCGGATGTGGCTGCACGCCGCGACCCAGCGCAACGTCGCAACGCTGGTCGCCAGCGGCGTGACGGTGCTCGATCCGGATGAAGGCATGATGGCCTGCGGGGAATTCGGCCCCGGCCGTCTGCCCGAACCCGATGCCGTCTGGCACGCGATTGCCGCGATGCTGGGGCTGATGGAAACGCCGGTTGGACCGGTTGCCGACGCTCACGATCTGGGCGGCCTGTCGGCCAGCCTGATTTCGCGCAGCACGGTCAGCTCGGCCGTGTTTGGCAAGGATCTGCCCGATCTGCCGCCGTTGCCGGAATTGCCGGCCCCCGCCCCCGCCGAGCCGGGCCTGCTGCTGTCCAAGAAGGGCAATGCCAAGGCCGCGCCGCCGACCGATGCGGAAGCGATCAATCACCTCGTGTCCGGCCAGTCGGAGCCGGAGCCCCTGCCAGAACTGCTCGGCGAGCAACTGGCCGACGATCCGTTGACCTTTCAGCCCGATTTCGAGGAAGACCCGCCGCACCGGCCGCTGTTTGGCAAGCATGTGCTGATTACCGCGGGCCCGACGCACGAGCCGATCGATCCGGTGCGCTACATTGCCAACCGCTCGTCCGGCAAACAGGGCTTTGCGATTGCCGCCGCTGCCGCGCAGCTGGGCGCGCGGGTGACGCTGGTGTCAGGCCCGGTCACTTTGCCGACCCCGGTGGGGGTCGACCGCGTGGACGTGGAAACCGCGCGCGACATGGCCGAGGCGGTCAAGCGCACGCTGCCGGTGGACGTCGCGATCATGGTCGCGGCCGTGGCGGATTGGCGCACGCAGGACGTGGCAGCGGAGAAGATGAAGAAGCGCGGTTCCGCTCCGCCCGCGCTGCGGCTGACCGAGAACCCGGATATCCTGGCGATGGTCTCGGTCAGCGACAAGCGACCGAAGCTGGTGGTCGGCTTTGCCGCCGAAACCGAAAAGGTGATCCAGCACGCCACCGAAAAGCGCCAGCGCAAGGGTGCGGACTGGATCGTTGCGAACGATGTGTCGGGCGATGTGATGGGCGGGAACATCAACGCCGTGCATATCGTCACCGCGCAGGGTGTCGAAAGCCTGCCCGAAATGCCAAAGGACGACGTCGCCCGCGCGCTTGTCGAAAGGATCGCCGATGCACTCGTCCCCCCTGCCAGTTCCGATCCCCGTTAAGCGTCTGCCGCATGGCGAAGGGCTGGACCTCCCGGCTTATGCCACGGCGGGGGCGGCGGGCATGGACGTCGTTTCGGCCGAGGACGTGACGATCGCCCCCGGCGCGCGCTACGCGGTCGCCACCGGCCTCGCGCTGGCGATTCCCGCCGGATACGAAATCCAGGTCCGCCCGCGTTCCGGCCTCGCGCTGAAGCACGGCATCACGGTGCCCAACACCCCCGGCACGATCGACAGCGATTATCGCGGCGAGCTGAAAGTCATCCTGATCAACCACGGCGCGGATGCGTTCGAAATCCGCCGGGGTGACCGCGTGGCGCAGCTGGTGTTGGCCCCGGTGACGCAAGGCAGCTGGCTGGAAGTCAGCGAACTCGATGAAACCGCGCGCGGCGAGGGCGGGTTCGGTTCGACCGGCGGCGTGGTCGCGCTGGGGAACTGAAGGGTTTCGGTGATGCGCTATGCGCGTCCGCGAACAGCAAAGGAAGGCCCGGATGGGCCGACCGCACCTGACACGTGACTTCCACGCTCCACGAAAAAGGGCGGGACCGTTGCCGACCCCGCCCTTTCACTCTCGGTGGTGTGCCGATCAGTTGCCCCGCTTTTTCTCCGGAGCGACAGAAATCCGCACGGTTTCCCCGGAATTACCCGGGAAATCGGTAAACATCGCCTCGACCAGGTTGGGCACCAGGTGCTGGAGGCGGTTCGAGGTCGAGACCGCTTCGGCCTTGCCTTCGAACAGGCGCTGGCCATCGGCCTTGCGATCGATCTTCAGCGATATGCCGCTGGTATAGACGGTATAGCTTTCCACTCCGTTATCGAACCACGGATCGTACCAGCCATAACCCCACGCGCCGTACCGGGCATAGCCGAAGGGCCGGTAATAGCCGCGCCGCCCGCCCCAGTAGCCCATGCGGGGCGAATACCATGAGCCCCAGTAGGGATCGGCAAAACCGGTCGAGCGCACGCGCTCGCGGCCCTTGTCCACGCCGTAATCGAACCGCACGATCAGCGTGGCGTCCGCTGCGCTTGCCGCCGGGGCATAGCCCAGCTGCGCCATGCGCGCTTCGACCAGGCGGGCGTATTGCGAAAACTCCAGCCCGCCCGCCAGCGCCGGATCATCGGCGATCACGGCAAAGGTTTGTCCCTGCGGCGCTGGCAACTGGCTGGCAAAACGCGAGACATCGGCATTGAACGGCGTTGCGCAAGCCGCCAGCGTGGCCAGCATCAGCGGCGCGAGCAGGGCCTTCAACCAGCCAAGCGGTGAAGTGCTAAAGTGCGACATGGACCCGTTATCTCCCAAGCTTGCCCCAGCGCGATTCGCGCGAAGCAGGCGGAACGTTAGCAGTCTGGCAGGCGTAGACCAGCGTGCCTGAATGGCGATTGAATGCGCGTCAGCCGCGCACCAGCCCCAGCGCATCGTAGGTTGCGGCCAGCGTCGGTGCGGCCAGCGCGCGGGCGCGTTCGGCGCCCTGGCGCAGGATCGCATCGAGCGCGGCGCGGTCCTGCCGCAGTTCGACGAAGCGGGCGTTGATCGGCGCCAGCTTGTCCACCAGCAATTCTCCCAAGGCCGGCTTGAACGCGCCAAAACCCTTACCGCCGAAATCGGCCAGCACCGCGTCCACGTTGCACCCCGCCATCGCGGCATAGATGCCCACCAGGTTCGCCGCTTCCGGCCGGCCGTCCAGCCCGCCCTTGTCGCCGGGCAGCGGCTCGGGGTCGGTCTTGGCCTTCTTCACCTTGGTCATGATGGTGTCGGCATCGTCGGTCAGGTTGATGCGGCTCATGTCCGAAGGGTCGGACTTCGACATCTTGCCGCTGCCGTCGCGCAGGCTCATCACCCGCGCCGCTTCGGGCGGGATGATCGGTTCGGGCAGGGTGAACACCGGGGCGTCTTCCGTGGCGAAGTCATTGTTGAACTTCTGCGCGATGTCGCGCGCCAGTTCGAGGTGCTGCTTCTGGTCCTCGCCCACCGGCACGTGGGTCGCCTGATAGAGCAGCACGTCGGCGGCCTGCAGCACCGGATAGGTGAACAGCGCCACGCTGGCCCCTTCGCGGTTCTTGCCGGCCTTGTCCTTCCACTGGGTCATGCGGTTCAGCCAGCCCATCCGCGCGGTGCCGTTTAGCAGCCATTGCAGCTCTGCGTGGGCGGGAACCTGGGTCTGGTTGAACAGGATCGACTTGTCCGGGTCGATCCCGCACGCGACCAGCGCGGCAACCATCTCACGGGTGTTCGCGGCAAGGTCGGCGGGGACGTGGGGCATCGAAATGGCATGCAGATCGGCCAGGAAATACAGGCTCTGCCCACCGCTGGCGGCCACTTCGTCCTGCATCTTCACCCAGTTGCGGATCGCGCCCAGGTAGTTGCCGAGGTGAAGGTTGCCCGTGGGCTGGATGCCGGAAACGATACGCATGGGAATTCCTACAAGTTGTCCTGATCAGGCCTTGCGACGCCGCAACTGGCCGATGGTCGCGCGATTGACCACTCCGAAGGCAATCGCAAGTCCGAAGAACACGATCATGCCCGCCAGCACCAGCCCGGCGATGGACGTGATGCGTTCGAGCACGCCGCCAACGTACCAGTCGGTGCCGAGCGGGACGAGCCACCACAGCACGCCGCCCATGGCCGCCGATGCCAGCACGATACGGGCAATCCGCCAGGCGACCTGCCCGGTCAGGTGAAAATGCCCTTTCCAAGCCAGGATGGCATAGAGCATCGCGCAGTTGGTCCACGCGGCGAGCGAACCGGCGAGCGCCAGGCCTTCCACGCCCAGACGCGGGACGAGCAGCAGGTTGAGCACGACGTTGAGCGTCAGCGAGATCGCAGCGGTATAGACCGGGGTCTTGGTATCGCGCCGGGCGAAGAAGCCGGGGGTCAGCACTTTGACCAGCACATAGGCGGGCAGGCCGACCACCAGCATGGCGACGACCGATCCGGTGGCGATGCTGTCCGCGGCGGTATAGGCCCCGCCGGTATAGAACGCGCGGGTGATCGCGGTGCCGGTGACATAGAGTGCAACGGCCGCGGGCAGGGTCAGCAGCAGGGCCAGTTCCACCGCGTTGCTTTGCAGGCGGAAGGCCTCGCCGTCCTCGGACTGGGCGATATAGCGCGATAGCGCAGGCAGGATCGCCGTGCCCAGCGCGATGCCGATGATCCCCAGCGGCAACTGGTTGAGCCGGTCGGCCATCGCCAGGAACGTGATGCTCTTGTCCGGCAGGCCCGACAGGAAGAACAGGTCGATGAACCGGCTGATCTGATAGACGCCCGCGCCCAGCACGGCGGGCAGGATCAGGCGGCCCAGCGCGCCGACTTCCGGCGTCAGGCGCGGGCGGCGCAGCTTCAAGTGAAAGCCGCACTTGCGCGCCCAGAACCACAGCCACAGGAATTGCAGCAGGCCGGACAGCGATACCGATACCGCCAGGAACAGCCCGGTCTGGTGCTTCGCGGCCTCCCCTTCGCCCAGCATCGCCCCACCGACTAGCGCGGCGACGAGGCAGAGGTTGAGGATGATCGGTGCGGCCGCCGCCGCCGCAAAGCGCGACATCGAATTGAGGATCGCGGCAAGCAGGGTCGCCAGGCTCATGAACGCCAGATAGGGGAACGCGATCCGGGCCATGGCCACGCCAAGATCGAACCGCGCGCCATCCGCCGCTAGCGCATCGCTGGCGAACAGGCCCATGACCCAGGGCATCGCGATCAGGGAAAGGCCGGAAAAGCCCAGCAGGATCGGCACCAGCACTGCCAGCACATCATTGGCAAAGCGAAAGGCGTCGTCGTTGCCGTCCTTGCCCCCGACCCGCTGGTTGAACAGCGGGACGAAGGCAGAGGCAAAGGCCCCTTCGGCGAACAGGCGGCGAAAGATGTTGGGCAACTGGAAGGCCAGCTGCCAGGCGTCGGCCACGCCGCCCGCGCCCAGCACCCGCGCCAGCAGCATGTCGCGGGCGAACCCGAATATGCGGCTGATCGCGGTGAGGCCGCCGATCGTGCTGACGTTCTTGATCAGGCTCATGCGCGGTTCAGTCCTGCGCGCGGCCCGGCCGGGCGCTTACGCGTTGCCGGCGGGCGCGCCACCAGCGGCTTCGGCTTCGGCTTGCTGCGCGGCGAGCTGCTGCAGGTAGATGCCGTTGAAGTCGATCGGTTCGAGCAGCAGCGGCGGGAAACCGGCATCGCGCACGGCATCCGAAATCACGCGGCGGGCGAACGGGAACAGGATGCGCGGCGCTTCGGCATAAGTGAACGCGTGCATCTGCGCTTCGTCGAGGTTGCGCATGCCGACCAGCCCGCAATAGGCCAGGTCGATGATGAACGCGGTGCCGGCCTGCGCGCGCGACTTGATCGCGATCTTCAGTTCGATCTCGCTCACTTCCTCGCTCAGCTGGCGGGCGCCGATATTGAACTGCACGTCGATTTCCGGCGCGTCGGTCCACTGGAAGCTGTCGGGCGCGTTCGGGTTCTCGACCGAGAGGTCCTTGACGTACTGCGAAATGATCCCGGCGGCCGGCAGCGTGTCTGCGCCGTTCGGCACGGGGGCGCCCAGGCCCATGTCGGTGATGATGCTGCCTTCGTCGGCCATTTGGTCGTTCCCGTTTTCGATCAGGTGAAAAGGATTGGGTTAAGCGAGTTGCCGGCGCGCCTAGCACCGGGCGCGGCGGGCGGCAAGGCTGGCCGCGTGGCGGCACGGCGCGGTGCAGGGAAAACGTCACACCCCGGCGCAAAAATCGCACGGAAAATGCACAGTGCGCGTTGTTCATCTGTCATTGCTCCCTATTTGGTCATAGAGTGGGTTATTGGCCGCATTCGCGCGGCAGGGACTGGAAAGTGGATAGCACTGTGGAGATCGTGATCCTGGCCATGGTTGCGGCCTTTCTTGGGCTGCGGCTCTATTCCGTGCTGGGCCGTCGGGCTGAGCATGAGGAGGAACCGATTCAGGGCCGGTTCGAGGACAAGGGCGCTGCCCCCGCACGTCCCCGCGCCGCCGATCCGGCGGACCGCACCGTCACCGCGCTGCAACCGCAGCCGCGCGTACTGATCCCCGGCGTTGCCCCGGCGATCGAACGCGGCATCCGCGAAATCGCGGCCGCAGACCGCAAGTTCGATGTGGCGGCATTTCTGGGCGGGGCGCGGGGCGCCTATCGCATGGTTCTGGAAGCGTTCTGGGCCGGTGACAAGGAAGCGCTGTCGCAGCTGTGCGATAGCGATGTCTATGCCGGGTTCGCCGCCGCGATCGATGCCCGCGCAGTCGCTGGCGAAACGCTGGACAACCGGCTGGTGCGGATCGAGGACGCCGTGATTGTCGCGGCCAGCTTTGACGCCCCGGTCGCGCGCATCACCGTGCGCTTCACCGCAGACATTGCCGCCGTGACCCGCAACAGCGACGGGGCAGTGATCGCCGGATCACTCGACGACGCGGTCGAGGCACGCGACATGTGGACTTTCACCCGCAACGTCAACGCTGCCGGGCCGGACTGGCTGCTCGACGAAACCGACGAGGGCTGAGCGGGAAATGGCCGGACGGGTGCCGCGCGCGCGGCTTCGCAATGCGGCCGCCCTTGCCTTGCTGACCGTGCTGGCGGCTTGCGGGCGGATCATTCCGCCCGGACAGCCGCCGGTGCCGCCGCTTGCACAGCCGGCCGCTCCGCCGGTTGCCAACGCCTTGCTCGCCGGGGTTGCCGCCGGTCCTGCCGTGACCGACCTCGGGCTGGCGCGCCACGATGCGCTCGGCGCCCTGCAATCCTTCCGCGAGAGCTGCCCGCGCCTGACCGCCCGCTCGGATTCATCCGGCCTCACGCGCCCGGCCGATTGGGTGCCGGCCTGCACCGCCGCCGCCAAGTGGCCGGAAGCGGAGCCGGAGAGCTTTTTCCATACCTATTTCGAAACGGTCCGGGTCGGCGATGGCCGCAGTCTCGTGACCGGTTACTACGAGCCGGAAATTGCCGGGACGCGCACGCGCCAGCCGGGCTTTGATGTGCCGGTCTACCGCGTCCCGCCCGATCTGGTCCGTGCCAGGGTGGGGGATGCTGCTCCCAATCCCGATGGCTCGCAGCCGCTGGGCCGCTATGACGAGAGCGGGCGGTTCGTGCCCTATTTCGATCGCGGGCAGATCTATGACGGCGCGCTGGCCGGCAAGGGGCTGGAGATCGGCTGGGCGGCCGATCCGGTGGAGATGTTCTTCCTCCAGATCCAGGGCTCTGGGCGGCTCCGCGCGCCAGACGGCACGGTCATGCGGATCGGGTTCGCCGGTCAGAACGGCCATGCCTATACCGGGATTGGCGGGCTGATGCGCGAACGCGGCCTGCTGGGCAGCGGACCGGGGCAATACTCCGGATCGATGCAGGGCATCATGCAATACGTGCGGGAAAATCCGGAAGCCGGCAAAGCGCTGATGCGTGAGAACCGCAGCTTCGTGTTTTTCCGCGAACTGACCGGAGACGGCCCGCTGGGGGCGCTCAATGTGCCGGTGCGCGGGCGCAGCAGTGCTGCGGCAGATCCGGCTTTCGTGCCGCTGGGCGCCCCGGTCTGGCTGGATGTGGATCGCGCGGAAGCCAATGGCCTGTGGATCGCGCAGGATACGGGCGGGGCGATCAAGGGGCCGAACCGGATCGACAGCTTCTGGGGCGCGGGCGATGAGGCGCGGGTGATTGCCGGCGGGATGAGTGGTCGGGGCAATGCCCTGCTGCTGCTGCCGCGCGGCACGCTGGCGCGGATCGGCACTGTGGCCGGCAGCAAGTAATGCGGCCTCCGCGCGGGCTCTCGCCGCAGGAGGCGGAACTGTGGGCGCGCGTGGCTGCCACGGTGAAACCGCTGCGACCATCCACGCCCGTTTCGGCCACGAGCGCGCCCGCGCCGGTGGCCGCCGCCGCGCCGCCGCCTCCTGGCAAGCGCCCGCCACGCCTGATCGAGCCCAAGGCATCTCTGCCGCCTGAGCGTGCGGTCCCGGCGTCGCGGCCGGTCCGCCCGCTGGATCGGCACGGGCTGGACGGTTCGTGGGAGAAGAAGCTGGCCCGTGCAGAAGTCCATCCCGACTTCACACTCGACCTGCACGGTCACGGACTCGACGCTGCCCATGCGCGCCTCGATCATGGGCTGACGCAAGCGATTACGCTGGGGGCGCGCGTGGTCTTGCTGATTACCGGCCGGCCGCGCCCGACCGAAGCGGCGGACCGTGGCGAACGGCGCGGCGCGATCCGCGCAAAGGTGCTGGACTGGCTGGCCGCGGGTCCGCACGCCAGCCGGATTGCAGCGGTGCGTCCGGCCCACCGCAAGCACGGCGGCGCCGGGGCGCTCTACATCATCCTGCGTCGTTTGAAGTAAGCGCGGGGCCGTGCGGGCAGGCCAACCGGCCAGCCCGCACGGCCCCGGCATCTTCCCCAAACGCAAACAGGGCCCCGGTTGGGGCCCTGTTGCCATGTCTTGCCGGAGAGTGTTTCCCCGCGCCGGGAGGAGTAGCGCGGGGAAACTCCGGTTTGACTTAGAAGCTGACGGTCGCCGTCACGAACACCTGGCGCGGGTTGCCATAGAACGTGGTCAGCGTGCCTTCGCGGCCCAGCGACGAGATCAGGTTGCCGTTGGCTGCGGTCAGCAGGGCACCCGTCGTCGGGTTGGCGGCCATGAAGGTATAGCCCGACGTCTTGTACTTCTTGTTGGTCAGGTTCTTGCCGAACACGCCCAGCGTCCAGCGCTTGCCGGGGGCGGTATAGACCAGGCTGGCATCGACCAGCGCATAGCTGGGCTGATCGAGATACGGGTTCGGGATTTCGAACTGGTAGGTCTTGCTCTTCCAGGAAACGCCCGCGCCCACGCCGACTTCGCCTTCACCCAGCGCCACATCGTAACGGGCATTGACGTTGCCGGTCCATGCCGGCGTGTTCTGAACCTTGCGGAACTTGGCGACGTCGGTCGGGGTGTTGGCGATGTTGGTGATGTACTTCAGGTACTTGGCGTCAATGTAGCCCAGCGAGCCAGCCAGCGTCAGCCCACCCAGGCGCAGGCGGCTTTCCAGCTCGAAGCCCTGCATCCGGGCCTTGCCGGCATTGGACACGACGCCGCAGAAGCTGGGCAGGCCGCCGACCGTGCAGGCCACCGAACCGGGGATCTGGACGTCGGTGTAGTCCATGCGGAAGCCCGCGACCGCCAGGGTCAGCGCGCGGTCGAACAGCTGGGCCTTGTAACCCACTTCATAGCTGTTCACCTTTTCCGGCTTGAATGAGAGGAACGCAGCCACTTCGGCGTCCGAGCGCACACCGTTTCCATCCAGGTCAGGCGCGTTCACACCCGCACCGCGCGGGTCGAAGCCGCCACCCTTGAAGCCCTGCGAGAAGCTGGCGTAGAGGGTGTGATCTTCGGTCGGCTTGAAGCTGATCGAGGCCTTGGGCGTGAACTTCTTGAACGTGCTCTTGCCCTTGAAGTTGGTGCCCGGCGCGCCGAAGGCCACGCCCGCACCGCCGAACACCGGCGAACCGCCGCCCAGGTAGTTCTGGCGCAGGATGGTCGCAGTGCGCTCATCCCAGGTGTAGCGGCCGCCGACCGAGACGCTCAGCTGGTCGGTGAGGTCGTAGGTGAAGTCTGCGAAGCCGGCCAGCGTGTCGGTGCCGACATCGGCGTTGGTGAACGCGGTCAGGCCTGCGAGCGTCGTGTAGAGGCGCACGTCGAACTGGGTCAGCGCCTTGGCGTTGAGGTAGTAAGCGCCAACCAGGCCGTTGAAGCGGCCCGCGCTGATCAGCAACTGCAGTTCCTGGCTGGTCTGCGAGTTGCGGTAGATCCCCGGAACGTCAAGATCGGTGGCGGGCAGCGCGTCGAAGTCGATCGGGCTGAGCGAATCGTCCTTGCGATAGGAGCTGATCGAGCGGACCGTGAAGGTGTCGTTCAGCTGGCCTTCCATGAACAGCGAAACGCCCCAGGCCTTCACGTCCTGCTTGGGGTCGACCAGGCCGCCGCGCGTGTCGAACACGTTGGACAGCACCGGCGTGGCGGTGTTGAGGCTGGTGATCAGGCGATGGCCGCCGCGCGCGCTGGACGCGTCATGGGTGTAGTCACCGGCCAGACGGGCAAAGAACCCGTCGGAGTGGACTTCCATCGTGCCGCGACCGGCCCAGATGTCCTTGTTGTAGTTTTCCTGGCCAGTGGTCAGGTTCTTGCCGAAGCCACCGCGCGACAGGCGGGCCAGCGAGCCGCCGAAGCGCAGCGTGCCATCGCCGACCGGGGTGCTGGCGCTGATCACGCCATCGGCCTGGTCATAGCTGCCATACGTGGCGCGGGCGTTGAGGCGGGCGACATCGTCGATCTTCTTGGTGACGTACTTGACCGCACCGCCAACGGTGTTGCGGCCATAGAGCGTGCCCTGCGGGCCGCGCAGCACTTCGATGCGCTGGACGTCATAGATGTCGAGCACGGCGGCCTGCGGACGGTTCAGGTACACGTCGTCGAGGTAGATGCCGACGCCCTGTTCGAAGCCCGAAACCGGGTCCTGCTGGCCCACGCCGCGGATAAAGGCGGTGAGGGTGGAGTTGGTTGCGCGGCTGGCTTCCAGTGTCACGTTGGGGACGGTTTCGGCCAGAGCGGTGATGTCCATCGCGCCAGTGCGTTCCAGTTCGGCGCCGGACAGCGCGGTGATGGCGACGGGAACGTCGATCAGCGCTTCCTCGCGGCGACGGGCGGTGACGATGATCGCGCCGTCGTCTTCACTGGCAGTGGCGGCTGCGTCCTGCGCGAAGGCGGGGACGGCGGACAGGCTGACGATGGCACTGGCGACAAGCGACGTGCGGGCAAGCAGGGCTGCGGTACGCATAGGAATTTACTCTCCCTTGGACAGGACACCGCCATCAGGCCCGTCAGGGGCGATTCCGGCGATGGACTATCGCGCTTATATAAAAGTTGAACCAACTTTCAACTTTGTTATGCTGGACCGAGGCGCCGATCAGCGAAACGGTGCCGCAACGTGGCAAGACGGCAACACCTGCCGTCGCAACCGGGGGATGGACATGAACGCTGCGCAGCCGGAGGCGGGAAGCCCTGAGCGTGCCCCGCGCGTGCCGCGCACTGAACGCGGCCGGCGCACCCAGCGCGCGATCCTCGATGCCGCTGCGGCTGAATTCGGGGAAAAGGGCTTCCACGAAAGCTCGATCGTATCGATCACCATCCGCGCGGGCGTGGCGCTGGGCAGCTTCTACACCTACTTCGAAAGCAAGGAGGCGCTGTTCAAGGCGCTGGTGCAGGACATGTCGGCCCGCGTGCGCGATCACGTCGCGCCCGTGCTGGCGGAGCGTCCGCGCCCCGGCGTTGAGGCAGAAGGCGCCGCGCTGGGCGCGTTCCTGGTGTTCGCGCGGGAACACAAGGAAATCTACCGGATCATCGACGAAGCCGAATTCGTTGCTCCGGAGGACTGGCGCGCGCACTATCTGAACACCGCGCGCCGCATCGAGGAGCGCCTGACCGCCGCGTATGGGCGGGGGGAACTGGCGGTGCGGCCGGATGAAGTCCACGCCTGGGCGATCATGGGGATGAACGTGTTCCTGGGCCTGCGCTTCGGAGTGATGGACGGCGATGCCGATCTGGCCGACGTTGCTGCCAAGGCGAACGCGTTGTTGAAGAACGGGTTGGGCTGAAGAACGGCTTGGGGTGGAAACACCCTCGGTCGGGGCGCAATCGCCCGATGACTCCGCAGGCAACCTTCGCTATGCGCGGCCCCCATGTCCTCGCCAGCTTCTAACCGCCGCACCTTTGCCATCATTTCGCACCCTGACGCGGGTAAGACCACGCTGACGGAAAAGCTGTTGCTGCAAGGCGGGGCGATCCATCTGGCGGGCGAGGTCAAGGCGCGCGGTGCGGCCCGGCGGGCGCGCTCGGACTGGATGAAGATCGAGCAGCAGCGCGGGATCTCCGTCACATCCAGCGTCATGACCTTCGAGCGGGACGGGATCACGTTCAACCTGCTCGACACGCCGGGCCACGAGGACTTCTCAGAAGACACTTACCGCACGCTGACCGCGGTGGACTCCGCGATCATGGTGATCGACGCCGCGAAGGGCATCGAGCCGCAGACCCGCAAGCTGTTCGAGGTCTGCCGCCTGCGCTCGGTTCCGATCATCACCTTCGTCAACAAGGTCGACCGCGAAGGCCGCAGCGTGTTCGAGACGCTGGACGAAGTAGCCGACGCGCTGGCGCTGGACGTGGTGCCGATGTCGTGGCCGGTCGGCATGGGCGGGGTGTTTCAGGGCGTGCTGGACTTTGCCACCGACACGATCAGCCGCCCCGAAGGCGACAGCCGCGAATTCCTGGGCAAGCGTGAACCCGCAACGGCCGACAACATCCCCGCCGACATTGCCGAGGAAATCGAACTGGCCAAGGCCGGTTACGGCGACTTCGACGTCGAAGCCTATCGCCACGGCGACATGACCCCGGTCTATTTCGGATCGGCGCTGAAGAATTTCGGTGTGGCCGAACTGATCGACGCGATTGCCCGCTATGCCCCGCCGCCGCGCCCGCAGCCCAGCGAGAGCGGCACGATTGAGCCGACCGACAAGGAAGTCACCGGCTTCATCTTCAAGGTCCAGGCCAACATGGACCCCCAGCACCGCGACCGGATCGCGTTCATGCGGCTGGTATCGGGCACGTTCAAGCGCGGCATGAAGCTGACCCCGTCGGCGCTCGGCAAGCCGGTGGCGATCCATTCGCCAATCCTGTTCTTTGCGCAGGACCGCGAGCTGGCGGACACGGCCGAGCCGGGCGACATCATCGGCATTCCCAACCACGGGACTCTGCGGGTGGGCGATACCCTGTCGGAAAACAACAAGGTCCGCTTCACCGGACTGCCCAACTTCGCACCGGAAATCCTGCGCCGCGTCGCGCTGAAGGATCCGACCAAGACCAAGCAGCTGCGCAAGGCGCTGGACGACCTGTCGGAAGAAGGCGTGATCCAGGTGTTCTACCCTGAAATCGGCGGCCAGTGGATCGTCGGCGTGGTCGGCCAGTTGCAGCTGGAAGTGCTGATTTCCCGGCTGGAAGCGGAATACAAGGTCGAGGCCGTGCTGGAGGCATCGCCGTTCGACACCGCGCGCTGGGTCAAGGGCAGCGACGCCGCGCTCAGCCAGTTCGCAGACTTCAACAAGTCCAACCGCGCCAAGGATCGCGACGGCGACATGGTGTTCCTGGCGCGCTCGGCCTGGGACGTCAGCTATCAGCAGGAACGCAACCCCGACCTGACCTTCAGCGCGACCAAGGAGCGTTAAGGCTACCGCCGGGTGGGACAAGGCGCTAGGCTGCGGCCATGTCCGACTTCACCGATGCCCTGACCGACGCCGACATCGCGATGATCGCGAAGCAGCCGATCTTCTTCACCGCCACGGCGGCAGCGGAAGGGCGGATCAACCTTAGCCCCAAGGGGTTGGCGGATACATTCCGGGTGCTCAGCCCCAAGCGGGTTGCCTATCTGGACCTTGGCGGGTCGGGTAACGAAACCCACGCGCACCTGGCGGCGGACGGGCGCATCACCGTGATGATGTGCAATTTCGAGCAGCCCGCGCTGATCCTGCGGATCTATGGCCGGGGGCGGGCGGTGCTGCCGCAGGACCCGGACTGGGCCGAGTTGGCGGCCCACTTCACGCTGCTGCCCGGTACGCGGCAGATTTTCGATATCGCGGTGGAAAGCGTCCAGACCAGCTGCGGCTGGGGCGTGCCGGTCATGACGCTGGACCATGAACGCGCCACGCTGGTCAAGTATCATGCGCAGGCCGATCCTGCGAAGTGGGAGGCCAAGGTCGCGGGCCGGACGCGCAGCATCGATGGCCTGCCGACCCGCGCGACAGACCGCTACATCGCGGGCGATGTGACGCCTGACTGATCCATCCGTGCGTCTGACCTTCGCCAGCTATAACATCCACAAGGCCGTGGGGCTGGATCGCAAGCGCGATCCGCATCGCATCCTGACGATCCTGAACGAGGTCGATGCCGACGTGGTGGCCCTGCAGGAGGCCGACCGCCGGTTTGGCCGCCGCGAGAGCGTGTTGCCGCGCGATCTGCTCGACGATCTGGGCGATTACCGCGCGGTCCCGCTCAACCTGCGGCCAGACAGCATCGGCTGGCACGGCAACGCGCTGCTGGTAAAGCGGCATGTCGCGGTGGCGGAGGCGGCGATTGTGCCGCTGCCGGTGCTGGAGCCGCGCGGGGCGATCCGGGCGGATCTGCTGGTCGAAGGCCAGCGCATCCGCGTGGTGGGCATGCACCTGGACCTGTCGGGCCTGCGCCGTCGGCATCAGCTGCGCGCGATCCTGGCCCACGTCGCGCGCTGCGACGGGCATTGCCCGACGGTGCTGATGGGCGATTGTAACGAATGGGGCCTTTCCCGCCGGGGCGGGGCGCTGGCCGAGTTCCACGCACCCTGGCGGGTGCTCGCGCCGGGGCGCAGCTTCCCCTCGCGCCGTCCCGTCGCCCTACTCGACCGGATCGTTATTTCGCCGGACTGGGACGTGGCCGCAACCGGGGTCCACCACAGCGCGCTGGCGGCGGTCGGTTCGGATCACCTGCCCGTTTTTGCACAGCTAGCACTGCCTAAAAAATAGGCAGATGCGCAGGATTCGAGCGAACCGGCCTGCCTCAATTTCGGTCTGATCTGTCCGTAACCGTTGAAAAACAGTCATAAACGCGGTTTGGCACGGTAATTGCTGATTAACCCCTGCCGGCGCTGTGCCGGTGTGTGAACAGGGGATCGGCATGAAATTCATCATCGCGATCATCAAGCCGTTCAAGCTTGACGAGGTGCGTGAAGCCCTCGGCGCACTGGGCGTCGCGGGGATGACCGTGACCGAAGTGAAGGGCTTTGGGCGGCAAAAGGGTCAGACCGAGATTTATCGTGGGGCGGAATACTCCACCAACATGTTGCCCAAGGTGAAGGTTGAGGTCGCGACGTCCGACGACCTTGCGCCGCAGGTGGTGGAAACCATCCAGCAGGCCGCCAGCACCGACGCCATCGGCGATGGCAAGATCTTCGTGCTCGATCTCGTTTCCGCCACGCGCATCCGCACCGGCGAAACCGGGGACACCGCGCTGTGAGCGCGCCTGACAGGAGGCAAGACACCATGATTCGCAAGCTTCTTTCCGGTGCGGGGGCAATCAGCACGGCGCTGATGGCCTCGACCACCGCATTTGCGCAGGAGGCGGCCGAGGCCGCCGCGCCTGTGGTCGACAAGGGTGATACCGCGTGGATGATGACGTCCACGGTGCTCGTCCTGCTCATGATCCTGCCGGGTCTGGCGCTGTTCTATGGCGGCCTGACCCGGACCAAGAACATGCTGGCCACGATGACCCAGATCGGCGCCGCCGCGTGCCTGGCGATGGTGATCTGGGTTGCCTATGGTTATGGTCTGGCGTTCGGCCCGGAAGGCAACGCCTACATCGCCTGGGGCAAGTGGTTCCTGGCCGGTGTCACGCCCGACAGCCTGGCGGACACCTTCAGCGACGGGTACAAGTTGCCCGAATATGTGTTCGTTTCGTTCCAGATGACCTTCGCTGCGATCACGGTCGCGCTGGTGCTGGGTTCGGTGGTCGAACGCATGAAGTTCGCTGCCGTGATGGTCTTTGCAGCGGTCTGGCTGACGATCGTTTACTTCCCGATCGCGCACATGGTGTGGGCGGTTGGTGGCCTGTTCTTCGAGATGGGCGCGCTGGACTTCGCTGGCGGCACCGTGGTGCACATCAACGCGGGTGTCTCGGCGCTGGTCGCGGCGATCATCCTTGGCAAGCGCGTTGGCTATGGCAAGGACATCATGGCACCGCATTCGCTGACCATGACCATGATCGGCACTGGTCTGCTGTGGGTGGGCTGGTTCGGGTTCAACGCCGGTTCGGCCCTGGAAGCCAACGGTTCGGCTGCGCTGGCCATGATCAACACCTTCGTTGCCACCGCTGCTGCCGGTCTGGTCTGGATGGTTGCGGAAAAGCTTGCCGGTCACAAGGCTTCGGCTCTCGGCTTCTGCTCGGGCATCATCGCCGGCCTCGTGGCGGTGACGCCGGCTGCCGGTAACTCCGGCCCGCTCGGCGCCATCCTGCTGGGTGCGGTTTCGGCACTGGTCTGCTTCGCTGCCGTCACGATCCTCAAGCCCAAGCTGGGTTATGACGACTCGCTCGACGCCTTTGGCATCCACGGCGTGGGCGGCATCGTCGGCGCGCTCGGCACCGCGGTGGTCTATGCCCCGGCGTTCGGTGGCCCCGGTGACGGTTCGACCGGGATCGGTGCGCAGCTGGTCACCCAGGCTGCGGCGGTTGGCGCCACCATCGTGTGGGCCACGATCGGCACGATCATCGCCATGTACGTCGCCAAGGCTCTTACCGGCCTGCGGGTTTCCGAAGAAGTCGAACGTGAAGGCCTCGACCTCGGTGAACACGGCGAACGCGCCTACAACTACTGATTACCCAGCTTGGCGGGATCGGGGTCTCCTCCTCTCCTCCTCCCTCGGTCCCGCCTCCCGACGTTCCTCCTGCGAACGTAAACTGAACGGGCCGGAGCTTCATGCTCCGGCCCTTTTTTTATTCCTCCCCGGCATGGGGAGGGGGAGGGGGACCACGACGTGATGGAGGGGTATGGGCGGGGATGCGTAACAAGAAAGGGGCACGGCTTGCTGGCCGGTGCTCCTCCACCATCTTGCGGATGGTCCACCTCCCCTTAGCGGGGACGATTTACCGGCTCAGCGCGGCCTCTGCCTCGGCCATCAGTTCGGCCATGATGTCGGCAACCGGCTCTTCCTTGGTCACCATGCCGACCGACTGGCCCGCCATGATCGAGCCGCTTTCCACATCGCCATCGATTACCGCGCGGCGCAGGGCACCGGCCCAGAAGTGTTCGATCTGGAGCTGGGCCTCGCCCATCTCGATCTTGCCCTCGTCCAGCAGTTGCGCAACTTCGCGCTGCTTGGCCGTGAATTCCTCGGTCCCCTTGTTCTTCAACGCGCGGACCGGGATGACTGGCAGGCGCGGGTCGACCTGCACGCTGGCGACAGCATCGCGGGCATTGGCGCGGAAGAACGCCTGCTTGAACGCCGGATGGGCGATGCTTTCGGTGGCGCAGGCAAAGCGGGTGCCCAGCTGCACACCGCTTGCGCCCATTTCGAGGTATGCCGCGATCATGTCGCCCCGGCCGATCCCGCCGGCCACGAACACCACGTGTTCCGCTGCCAGCGCGGGCAGGAATTCCTGCGCCAGCACGCTGGTCGCGACCGGACCGATGTGCCCGCCCGCTTCGCTGCCCTCGATCACCAGGGCATCCGCGCCGCTGCGCAGCAGCTTCTTCGCCAGCGCCAGGGTGGGGGCAAAGACCAGCACCTTGCCGCCAAACGCCTTGATCGCCTCTACACTGCCCTTGGGCGGGATGCCGCCGGCCAGCACGACATGGCTGACGCCGTGCTTTGCGCAGACCGCGATCAGATCGAACAGCATCGGGTGCATGGTGATCAGGTTCACGCCGAACGGCTTGCTGGTCAGCGCCTTGGTTGCGGCGATTTCGGTATCGAGCAACTCGGGCGTCATCGCCCCGCAGGCAATCACGCCAAATCCGCCCGCGTTGCTGATCGCGGCCACTAGGTTGCGTTCCGATACCCAGCTCATCGCCCCGCACAGCACAGCGTGTTCGCTGCCCAGAAAGTCGATGCCGCGTTGCATCAGTGCGTGGGTCTTGGGATACTGGGCCATCCGGTGCGTCCATCCTGCGGTTTGGAAAATCTTCCGGGCTTTAGGCGGCGGATTCGGTGGCCGCAAGGCGCTGCGCATGGCTATATATCGACCATTGCGATCATTGTGACGATTTTAATCGGTTTAGGCGAATTAAGAGGGCCAGGTAGACAGGTTTCAGCAACCGATCCGCAAAGGAGAGATAACGATGACCAATCCGGGACAATGCCCCGTCATGCACGGCGGCAATACCGCGAACAATGCGTCGGTAACGGCCTGGTGGCCGAATGCCCTGAACCTGGACATCCTGCACCAGCATGACCGCAAGACCGATCCGCTGGGCACGGATTTCGATTATCGCCAGGCGCTGGAAACCCTCGATGTCGCAGCCCTCAAGCGCGACGTGACCGCGCTGATGACTGACAGCCAGGATTGGTGGCCGGCTGATTGGGGCCACTATGGCGGGCTGATGATCCGCATGGCCTGGCACGCGGCGGGTTCGTACCGCACGGCGGACGGGCGCGGCGGCGCGGGCACCGGTAACCAGCGGTTCGCCCCGCTCAATTCCTGGCCTGACAACGCCAACCTCGACAAGGCACGGCGGCTGTTGTGGCCGATCAAGAAGAAATACGGCAATGCGGTAAGCTGGGCCGACCTGATCGTGCTGGCGGGGACCATCGCCTATGAATCGATGGGCCTGAAGACCTTCGGCTTCGGCTTTGGCCGCCCCGATATCTGGCACCCCGAAAAGGACATCTACTGGGGTTCGGAAAAGAACTGGCTTGCCCCCACCGGCAGCGCAGGCAGCCGCTATTCAGGCGAACGCGATCTTGAAAATCCGCTCGCCGCGGTGATGATGGGGCTGATCTACGTCAACCCCGAAGGCGTCGATGGCCAGCCCGATCCGCAGCGCACCGCGCATGATATCCGCGTAACCTTTGCCCGCATGGCGATGGATGACGAGGAAACCGTGGCGCTGACGGCCGGTGGCCACACCGTGGGCAAGGCGCATGGCAACGGCGATGCCGCGCTGCTGGGCCCCGCACCGGAAGCGGCGGACATTGCGGAGCAGGGGCTGGGCTGGAACAACCACACCAGCCGGGGCATTGGCCGCGATACCGTGACGAGCGGGATCGAAGGCGCGTGGACCACGCATCCGACCCGGTGGGACAACGGCTATTTCGAAATGCTGCTGGGCCACGAATGGGAACTGGTGAAAAGCCCCGCCGGTGCCTGGCAGTACCAGCCGGTCGGCATTGCCGATGCGGACAAGCCGGTCGACGTCGAGGATCCGTCGATCCGCACCATGCCGATCATGACCGATGCCGACATGGCAATGAAGGTTGACCCGGCCTACCGCGCGATTTCGGAGCGGTTCCGGGCCGATCCGGCCTACTTCTCGGACGTGTTCGCCCGCGCGTGGTTCAAGCTGACCCACCGCGACATGGGGCCAAAGACGCGCTATTTCGGGCCTGACGTTCCGGCGGAGGACCTGATCTGGCAGGACCCGGTGCCCGCCGGGTGCAGCGACTATGACGTTGCGGCAGTAAAAGCGCGGATTGCGGCCAGCGGCCTGTCGGTGTCCGACATGGTCAGCACCGCGTGGGACAGCGCCCGCACCTTCCGGGGATCGGACATGCGCGGCGGTGCCAACGGTGCGCGCATTCGCCTTGCCCCGCAAAAGGACTGGGCCGGGAACGAACCGGAACGGCTGGCCCGCGTGCTGGCCGTGCTGGAGCCGATCGCGGCGGAAACCGGCGCCAGCTTGGCCGATGTGATCGTGCTGGCGGGCAACGTGGGGGTCGAGCAGGCCGCAAAGGCCGCCGGGTTCGATGTGACGGTGCCCTTCGCACCCGGTCGCGGCGATGCCACGGCCGAGCAAACCGATGCGGAATCGTTCGAGGTGCTAGAACCGCTGGCCGATGGCTATCGCAACTGGCTGAAGCAGCACTACACGGTCCAGCCGGAGGAACTGCTGCTCGACCGCACGCAGCTGATGGGCCTGACCGCGCCGGAAATGACCGTGCTGGTCGGCGGGCTGCGGGTGATCGGCACCAACCACGGCGGGACGAAGCACGGGGTGTTCACGGACCGCGAAGGGGCGCTGACCACCGACTTCTTCGTCAACCTGACCGATATGGCTAACACCTGGGTGCCGACGGGCCGCAACAGCTATGAAATCCGTGACCGCAAGACCGGCGCGGTCAAGTGGACGGCGACCCGTGTCGATCTGGTGTTCGGATCGAATTCGGTGCTGCGCGCCTATGCTGAAGTCTATGCGCAGGACGACGCCAAGGCGAAGTTCGTGAAGGACTTCGTGGCGGCGTGGACCAAGGTGATGAACGCCGACCGGTTTGATCTGGCGTGAGGCCTAAATCCTGGCAGGTCGTTTGATCACGGTGCCTGCCGGGCAATTGACCCCGCCTCTGGCCGTGTGGCCGGGGGCGGGGTGTTTGCGTTAGTCCGCCGCGTCGAGGCCGTAGGCGGTGTGCAGGACGCGCACGGCCAGTTCGGTTTCGTCCTCGTCGATCAGGACCGAGACCTTGATTTCGCTGGTGCTGATCGCCTGGATGTTGATCCCGCGATCCGCCATGGCGCGGAACATGGTGCTGGCCACGCCCGCGTGGCTTTTCATGCCGACGCCGACGACGCTGATCTTGGCGACCTTGCTGTCGGTGATGATCCGGTTGTAGCCGATCGCTTCCTTCTGAGCTTCCAGCAGGGTCTGCGCGCGCAGCAGGTCGGCGGCGGGGACGGTGAAGGTCACGTCCGTCTCGCCCTTGTCGCGGCCGACGTTCTGGATGATCATGTCGACGTTGATGTTGGCAGCGGCCAGCGGGCTGAAGATCGTGGCCACGGCGCCGGGACGGTCCGGCACGCGGGTCAGGATGATCTTGGCTTCGTTCTTGTCGGCGGCAATGCCGGTGATCAGCTGGCTTTCCATGTCCAGATCCTCTTGAATTTTGGCCAGTTCCTCGTCCGAGACGATCATCGTGCCGGGGATTTCGTCTGCCGGGACGGCATCGTCGCCAATGAACGACGAGAGCACCTGCACCCGCACCTTTTCCTTCATGGCGAGCGAGACGGAGCGGGTCTGCAGCACCTTCGAGCCCACGCTGGCGAGTTCCAGCATTTCCTCGTAGGTCACGTTCTTGAGCTTGCGGGCCTTGGCCACGATCCGCGGGTCGGTGGTGTAGACGCCGTCGACATCGGTGTAGATGTCGCAGCGGTCGGCCCCGATTGCGGCAGCCACGGCCACGGCGGAGGTGTCCGAACCACCCCGGCCCAGCGTGGTCACGCGGTTGTCGGCAGTCAGCCCCTGAAAGCCCGGAATGACGGCGATTTCGCCGGCGGCCATGCTGGCCAGCAGTGCTTCGGAATCGATGCTTTCGATCCGCGCCTTGGCATGGGCATCGTCGGTGTGGATCGGCAATTGCCAGCCCAGCCACGAGCGCGCCTTGCACCCCAGAGCCTGCAGCGTCAGCGCGAGGAGGCCGGCCGTGACCTGCTCACCCGAAGCGACGACGACGTCGTATTCCGCCGGGTCATAGAGCGGGTTGGCTTCGCGGCAGAAGTTTACCAGCCGGTCGGTTTCCCCGGCCATGGCCGAAACCACCACGGCCACTTCGTGCCCGGCAGCCTGCTGGCGGCGCACGATGTTGGCAACGCGGCGAATGCGTTCCGAGCCGGCCATCGAAGTGCCGCCGAATTTCATCACGATCCGGGCCACGCGTGTCGCACCTTTCCGCAAGATTCTTTCCCGCACGACCCCTCGCCGCGCGGCGCGCGCCCTGTTAGAGATGGGGGATGAGCAATGCAACCTCTCCTGCAACGATCCGGCCCGAAGAAGCGGCGCATTTTGGCAAGCTGGCGGCGGATTGGTGGGACCCGAAGGGGTCTTCGGCCATGCTGCACCGGCTGAACCCGGTGCGGCTGGGCTTTATCCGCAGCGCCATCGACGCGCACTGGCCGGGTGATTCGCACCTCGTTCGCCCGCTGCTGGGCAAGCGCGCGCTGGACGTTGGCTGCGGGGCCGGGCTGCTATGCGAGCCGCTGGCCCGCCTGGGCGCAAGCGTGACCGGGGTCGATGCGGCAGCGGAAAACATCGCGGCGGCGAGTGCCCATGCGGCGGGCGGGGGCCTGTCCATCGACTATCGCCACGGCGAGATCGGCGCGCTCGGGCTGTCAGGGTTCGATCTGGTCTGTTCGATGGAAGTGATCGAACACGTGGCCGACAAGGCCGCGTTTGTCCGTGCGTTGGCGGCCACGCTGGCCCCCGGCGGGCTGATGGTGCTGTCCACCCCCAACCGGACTACGCATTCGAAATGGCTGATGGTGGAAGCTGCCGAACGGATCGGCATGGTTCCACGCGGCACGCATCACTGGGACGATTTCATTACGCCAGATGAGCTGCGTGATCTGCTGGACGGGGCAGGGCTGATCATGGGCGAGCCGCAGGGGATTGCGTTCTCGCCGCTGAAGGGCTTGCACCTCTCCAGCGATCTGGCGCTGAACTACATCGTCACCGCAACAGCGCGCTGATCTCCGCGCGCACTGCGGCTTCGCGTTCGGTCCAGTTTCCACCAATCCGCCGCCACGGTACCTCCGCGCGGTCCAGCATCTCCTCGGCCAGCCCGGCAAACCGGGTGCGCTCGGGCGTCTGGCCGAACAGTCGGGTGCCGTCTTCCACCCACGGCACGTCGGCGCTGAACAGCAGGTAGAGGTCGGCCTTGGGATAGGCCATCAGGCTGTCCGGCACCTCGCCGAACAGCATTTCGGCCCAGGCGGCGGTCATCAGCTGGTCGGTATCGAGCAGCAGCAGCGGCGGATCGCCGATGCGCGCGGCCTCGACTGCGGCCTGCTGTCCTTCCGCAATCGCCAGGAGGTCGGCCATCGTCAGGTCCGTGCCGCGCTCCTCGCAATAGGTCCGGCCATATTCCGGCACCCACGGCAAGCCCAGCTCGCGCGAGAGCTTGTCCGCCAGCACCGACTTGCCCGTGCTTTCCGCGCCGTGGAAACACAGCTGGATCACGGGCGGGCCACGTTGCGCCATTCGCGCAGGCCCAGCACCGACATCACGCCCAGCACGACATAGAGCCCCGCCAGGAAGTACAGCTCACGGTTGATGTAGAGCATGACTGACAGCACATCGATCGCGATCCACAGCACCCAGTTCTCGACCCGCCGCAGCGAGAGCAGAATCTGCGCGGTGACGCTGGCCCCGGCAATCGCGGAATCGGCGAACGGCAGTGCGGCGTTGGTGAAGCGGTGCAGCAACCAGCCGAGCGAGAGCGACAGCGCCGCCGTGATCGCGGCCCAGACGAAGCGCGCCCGGTCGCTCATCCAGCCGACCGGCACGGTGTTGTCTGCCCTGTCGCGGGCCACGGCCCACAAGTACCAGCCCCACGCGTTGACGACGAAGAAGAACACCTGCAGGCCGGTTTCGGCATAGAGCCGGGCCTCGAACAGGGTGATCCCGATCAGCGTGACCATCGCCATCGCCGCCGGGAAATTCCAGACCGACCGGCGCACCAGCAGCACGACGTTGAGCAGGCCCAGCGCCGCCCCGGCCAACTCGGTCCACGCCGGCATCAGCAAAGCGCGGCTGCCCACTCGTCCGGGTTGAAGCCCACCAGCAGTCCGCCGGGATGCTCCACGATCGGCCGCTTGATGCAGCTGGGGTTGGCGGCCATCAGCGCCACGGCCTTGCTCGCGTCCAGCCCGTCCTTGTCGGCATCGGGCAGCTTGCGGAACTTGGTCCCGGCGCGGTTCAGCACTTTCTCCCACCCGGCGGCGGCGCACCATGCCGCCAGCTGGCCCGCATCGGCCCCGGCTTTCTTGTAGTCATGGAACACATAGGCGATGCCCGCCGCGTCCATCCAGTTCCTGGCCTTCTTCACGGTGTCCCTCATGGGAATAGTTGTACACACAAAAAATTGCCTTAACATGCCAAGAGCACGCACAAGCTCTACAGGTTTCCAACTCTATGTTTCAAGCAGCCATTTTGTACGCACGTTTCAGTACCATGGAGCAAGCCAAGGGCTATTCGTTAGAGCGGCAGCTTAGCGAAGGCAGAAGGTATATTGAGCAAAAGGGATGGTTTCTTGAGCAAGAGATTTCTGATCAAGGCAAAAGTGCTTTCCACGGATACAACCGCGTAGAAGGCTCGGAACTGCATAAGTTTGAGCAAGAGGCTAAGAACGGACTGCATACCGGCAAGGTCCTCGTCGTTGAGAACCTCGATCGCCTCAGCAGGCAAGGCGCAAAGCTTGCCGCACAGTTTATCTGGTCGCTGAACGAATGTGGTGTCTCCGTCGCGACGACCCATGACGACCAAATTTACAAGGCTGACAGCAGCGGAAACGATATGTTGGAACTGTTTTCCATCATTATCAAAGCGCAGCTTTCGTACGAAGAATCATTCAAAAAAAGCGAACGCTCAAAATCTTCTTGGGCTAACCGCCACGCTAAAATCAGAGACGGAAGCAAAGCTACAACCGCTATCAAGGCTCCGGCATGGATCGATAAAAAAGATGGCATCTATGTGCTCAACGAGTACCGCACAAAGGTTCTCAATGAGATATACGATCTGTACCTTGATGGTATCGGAATAGCCGTAATCACTCAAATCCTAAACAGTCGCAAAGAGCCAGTCTGGGCCGTGCGGAAGCGTGATGGCGAAGGAGGCTGGCATGAACCATATGTGCATCGCCTGCTTACTAAGAGAGCAGTCCTTGGAGAATACATAACGCTAGGCGGCGAAACACTCGCAAGCGACTATTTTCCGCAGGCAGTAAGTGCGGAAAAATTCAATCGCGTTCAAACTGCTTTAAAATCAAAAAGTCGTACGGGAGGTCACGCATACAAGCGTCTATCCAACCTGCTTTCAGGGATGGTCATTTGCGGCGCATGTGGGGGGAATGCAGCCTACGAAAACAAGGGAACAAACAACATTCATTATACTAAAAAGAACGGGGACCGAGTGACATACAAAAGGCGGCACTATGAGCGCCTTCGCTGCAACAATGCTCGGAGAAAGCACGCCTGCTCAAACAACACATTATACGACTACAAGGTGATCGAGGGTGCCATTTTGGACAACATTGGCGCATTGCTCGTCGAGGAGGAAGCTAGCGACAGACGGGCGAACATTTACCGAGAGCAGGTGGCTGAAATCACCCGACAGATCGAGGTCCAAACCAAAAAACTCGATAATTTGATTGATGCCTTGGCCGATGGCAGCAAGGCTATTGCGACTCGCGTCTTAGCTCTCGAAACTGAGATCGAGGAACTCAACAAGGCGCTTGAAAAGGCGCAAATTAGGGCTAACGCTGAAGATGCCGAGCCTACAAAGAAAAGCCAATTTGAAATCGTAGAAGCTCTTCGAGCTGAAATTAATGATCCTGACGACGACAGGCGGTTCCTCGCACGAAGCAAGGTGAATACGGCACTAAAGCGAATTGTCGATACGATCTATCTCGGTGAAGGCGGAAGCTTCCTTGTGTTCGGAGACGACAAAGACATTTGGATCATGTTCGGCCCAGATGGGGTTGATACGAGCATGAAACATGAGAAAACCTTACTCCAGTATGCCAATCTGCTGTCCTCGCCCGACTTAGGTTAATTGCTATGATTGACCTATGAATGCCATGCCTGCCGCGAAACTAAGGCGCGGCAGTTTGAGCATCTTAAGATGGCGTCAAATCTGCGGTCTGCGGGCCCTGTAGGCGTCTGGCGCATCGTTGGCAGGCACGAGTAGCGACAAGGCTAAATAGCTGTATGCGCTTCTACGAATTTGCCACCATCAAAACCACCAAACCCCTGAACCCGGCACAAGCCCGCATCGCTGCGCTCAAGCGGAACGTCGAAAACGGTCGAGCCGCTTTGAAACGAGAGAGGGATATGCAGCGCATAGCACGGGAACGTGAGGCCCAACGCAAAGCTCAGCAGCGCCGCACAGGCTAACCATTGTAGCTATGCCTCTCTCGCCAAACGGAAGGCTTTGGCTAGTTCCCATGCTTTGGCCGTGAAAACCGGCATTTTCTCACTGATCCTGCATCCCATTGGCAGGCCAATTCATCTTGGGACACTCAAGAAAATGGCCATGAAAGGCCTGATTTTCAGCCATTTCCGGTAGGAAGGCCAATCCAGCCGAAGTTACTTTGCCTTCATCAACACGATGAAAGGCATTGATATGTCCTCGCTTTCCAAGTTCACATTCAAGACGTTGGCCAAAGCGCCTCCGGTCGATCCCATTCAACGACGCCGCGACAAGATCATTGCCGCTATCGAACAGCAAAAGCTGGTGCTGGCAGCAGCGATCAAGGGCGAAACCTTCACAGTTCCAGCCAAAGCCGAAGGCAAGCCTGCCAAGGCAGTGCGAGCATGGTGGGTTGGGCAGGACAACGGCTATTACGTTCAATGCCGATACGGCGCTCGACCCTTGCTGCTCAACGCCGCCAACAACGCCGTGTTCGTGAACAAACTCGACGAAGTTTCTGCCGTGCTCACTGCCTTTGCCGCTGCCGCCAAAGCCGGTGAGCTTGATGCTGCAATGGCCGCCGTTGCCGAACGCAAGAAGGGGTAATGGCCATGGATCAATACCGAGCATGGGTCCGCGTACAGCCCACAGGAACCGATACGGTGGTCGTCGATGCTTACACCGAGGAAGAGGCAAGGCAGTATTGCGAAAGCCTCCACGGCGTTGGCTGCATCATCTTTATGGCACGGCGGAAGCCCGAATTCGTGGAAGCCGAACGCAAGCGCGAACGGGAGGCACGGCAATGAAGCAATATCGCCTCTGGGTTCGTCTCCCCAACGGCACCACCACCCATACCGTCATCACCGCCGAAAACGACATGGCTGCCAAGCAGCTCGGCGAAGCTATGTTCGGTCGGAACAATCTCCTCAATTGGACGAGGATCAGCTCATGAGTGCAGTCCGCATTGCAGAGCTGAATGATGCTGCTCGTACTTCGTTTATTGGCTGCCGGGTCGTGATCACCAAGGGCATTGCAGCCATGGATGACCTCGATGGCCTCTATGCCAAGGTTCGTGCTTTCAACGATTTCAATGAACGCAACGACCCATACGGAGAGCACGATTTCGGCAGCGTCGAGCATGAGGGCCAGACTGTGTTTTTCAAGTTCGACTATTATGATGTCGACCTGCTCATGCATTCACCAGAAGCCAGCGATCCAGCAGTGACCTGCCGTGTGCTGACGATCATGCTGGCTGAGGAGTATTGAGCTACTCAGGTATTACGTGCCAACCATGCTGCGGCCATCTTGGCGTATCGAACGCTCAGACGCTGCAAAAAGGTAGGCCCAGCAGCATCCGGATATCGCCTTCGGCCAGCCATGCCATCGAGCTCTTGTTGTGATCTCACATCAAAGTTCACGCTCCGAGCGCCGAACCATACGGTGCAGAGGTTCTTGCTGGCTCCGGTCCCGATAGTGGGCACAAAGATCCACCCTTGATCATCACGCTCCAGAGCAACGAACTCATCGTCGGGGCAGATGATGCGAACCTGACTGATGATTTCATCAAGCTGGGCGATAACGGCAGGGTTTGTCACGCCTTGGCATTGAGCCAACAATGCGCCAGTGCATTCAGACCCGTTGAAATACCTCTGTGGCATTTGCGTCTCCTGTCTGCCTTGGCATTATCCCATTCAGAGACGTCCGAAAAGCACATGCCTCACAGCGCACGTGAGGTGCGGTTAGATTAGATCACCATGGCCACGGTTCTCCGCATGGCGTAAAAATTGCGCAGCAGATTTTTTGCCACAGCTAAGCCTTTCGGTAGCTCGCGTGGCTTGCAGACCATAATGTGTTAAAATCGAACTCTAACCTGATTTTATGGGCCTGATTGGTTTTACCAAAAGGCAAGCTTTTTTACCCAAACCGAGCCAGATTATAGGCCGGATTTGCCGCCAAAGGATAAATATCTGCAAAGGGATATGCAGATATGAATTGGGGCAAGAAGATCGCCGAAAACTCAATCAAGAAGATCGTCAACGGTCCATATGACGTGACCGGCGTGTTAGCCTTCAAGGATGGCGAGCGCATCTGCCGCGAGAAGGCCATAAAGCTGTTCGAAGCATTCTTTCACAAGGCCGACCGCGTGTTCTTTGGCCGAGCAGCCGACAAAGGCTATGGCATCAATCGGCTCTGCTTTCTGGAATTCGGCAAAAGCCAAAAGTGCATCCACGTGCATTTCGTTGCGCAGTCCATGATCGATCCTGTGGTATTCTCAGCCATCCTGAACGTGCTGTGGAATACGCTTGATGCTGACACTGCTACACTGAAATCCAACTGGATCACACCCATTCACGACAAGCAGGCCATAGCGGAATATGTCACCAAGGAGATGTGGCGCTTTCGAGATGATAGCCTTGTTATAAACTGCGATCACCACAACGATGATCCCAGAGCTTACACCTCATTCTGCAATGACGCTCAGGCCCAGCGTATCGCAAATCACCTAACCGATGATTTGTTCGAGGCTGCGTTGGATAATGTTCCAGTTCATTCGGTTCTGATCCGTCACAAATTTAACGAACGCCAGCGGGCTCAAGCGAACAAAGACCGTGAGCGTGGACAGCGCATGGCAAACTCAATGGCATCACTCAGGCAATTTCTCTCCCAAAAAACTTAGGCACATTCATCAAGGCTTTCTCAGGCACCGCATAGGCATTCTTTAAGGCACATTATCAGGTTCTAACACAGCAACGGTCAGGGGTCGAAGTGCTAGGCATACGGCTCTCAAAAGGCATCATCATGGCGCATTGTTATGGCTTATATCGTTGGCATTGAAGGTAGGTTGTGGACGTTTTCACCGCCTATCCTCGTTATACAATAAACAACAACACACTCCCTGCATATCAAACACAATGAAGCACAATGAGCACACATTGAACATCACAACACGCACATGATGAACCCACAATGATCCACCATAGGCCATAGTGCCTTCGCCACATCCAATCACCTTTCCCCATTTGATCCCCAGATATATCCACAAGGCAATCACACGAGGTTCACGCTTCTTTACGCTCCCTAAGCGTGATCCAGCGTCGTTCATATAAATATGGATATGAACACATCACTTATCGAGCACATCTATCTCATATTACGCAGTGCTAAGCTCACAACTACACGACAGGCGTTCAGCCGGGAGTATGTGGGCAAGAATCAAAACTGGTCTGCATATCAGGCTCACATGAAGCGCGACTTTTCCATAGCGGGTGCGATCAATTGTCTGCGCTCGATACGCTTATGTAAGGAGCGTGATGCAGCGTTAGACCTTGTACAGCTATGTGCATTGCGTGAAGCTGAGGCCTTGCTGCTTGAGCATCTCAATGAACGCTACAGCGTTGCCGACATATGTGCATGATTGGCAGATGGCCTGCTCTCGGGCACATATCGATTCATGTACCCCTTCAAATACATTGCCGATGACGCCGCCGCACTTGCACATTCCCCTGTGCTCAGGGCTGCATTGCTGACATTCGAGTTTATCGACACCCACGGCCCCATCGAGCTCACACCCTCCAAGGCGCTCAAGCGTTATTTCGTAACATGGGCTGCAGAGGCATTTGCATGGCCCTACTTCACTGCGGCAGAGCTCTATGCCGTCAATCGGGTTCTCAATGAACAGGACTTTCCGCCACTTGTCATGGTCCACGATCTGCTGCTGAGCACGAAACTGGCGCGGCATTACCGGGGAACATTGCGTTTGACGGCTTTGGCTCAGGAATTGCGATCAAAGCCCGGTGAGCTGTGGCGTTTGCTCACGAATCACCTGCTCTTCGTCATGGATCACAGCCGTTACACCCGGTTTAACGACGCCGTTGGCAGGGACTGGCTCACGTACCTCAACGTCATAAACATCGAAGCCGAAATGGGCGTCACCGAAGCTCGGCTGTGTTCTTTGTTCTATGGCGGCGACGAAACCCGCTTCCGTGGCGTGGACTACGAATACGTCCTCGCGCTCTATGCTCACGTGCTGCGGCCACTTTGCTGGGCGGGCTTGTTATCCGAACAGCGGCAAGGGCGTGGCTTGGCTCGCACAAAGCTCTTCGTAAAAACGCCCTTGTGGGCTGCGGCACTGCATTTACCCACTGACAAGCACGTAACCTCTCCCACCCGGCATTAATTGCTCCACCATGCCTATGGTCTCAATCTTATCTGCTCGTGCTTAGTTGCGTGCCTGACGGTTTCGGTGCATCGCGCAACCTGAAATGCTGAGCTGCTGCCGCTATCTGCGAGGCATTTGCTCGGCTCATAAGGAGATGATCATGAAGCGTATCGTAGCCGCCGTGGCTTTTGCCTGCTGTGCCACTGCCAATGCCCAAGAGGCTGAAACCACTGTGCAAGCAGCTCCCATTGCCGCGCCGGAAACTGTCACCGCTGCTGCCGCGCCGCAGACAGGTAAAATCGTGGTGTATAGGCAGGGCGCCATGGTTGGCTTGGCTCTTGGTTGCCCAATTCGCTACAAAGAACGCGAGGTAGTGGAGCTGGGCAGGAACAAGTATGCTGAGCTCAATGTTAAGCCCGGGCGCTATATCCTAACCAACAAGACCAGCTCCGTGCAGGTTGAGGTGGCTGCTGGCGAAACTCAGTATGTCCGCTGCACCATCAAAATGGGAATGCTGACCGGGCGTGCTGACCTCCAGTACGCAGACAAGGAAAGCTTTGACAAGCAGGCTCACGAGTTCCAGAAGAAAGAGCCGCTTTTCACGCCTGAATAAGCGGGTGGCGTGCTGGCACAGTGCGCACCTTACATTAGCGTATTCTCATATTTGTGTCCCGGCCAGAAACCTCCCTCTGCGCCGGGATACTCCATTATGGGCAAAGCAAACCAGAAAACGGGCTCGCACTCCCACTCGGCATTGAGGTGAAGAAATACATAAAAGTTCACCGACCACGGCTATCCCACTGAGATCTATGAGGTCTTCACCGCCCCCCTTCCGGTAGGAACGCCCTTCTGATGAAAATATGCTGAGCACAGCAGAAAAGTTCATCAAGGGGTGATGGAAATGGCAAAAGCGAAGGTGCTCACCAAGGACGAGGTGCGTCGTGTGCTGCGCATTGCGGAAACAGGCAGTCACGGGCAGCGCGACAAGCTGGCATTGGCACTGAGCATCATGGGCGGCATGCGTGTTGGCGAAATCGCCGCGCTCACGATAGGCGATGTGCGGGGCTTGGATGGCAGGGCAGTGGACATCATTCACCTCGCCAAGCACCAGACCAAAGGCAATCGGTCCCGGCGTGTGTTTGTTGGGGACGAGCTGCGCCGGATTTTGACGGTTTTCTTGGGTCACTCAAAGAATCTGCCCGATGCAGCTCCCCTGATCCGCAGCTCTCGCACGGGCAAGCACATGTGCACCGTCACGCTGAGCACGAGGATTAAGGCCATTTACCGCGCAGCGGGCATTGATACCAGCAGCCACGCAGGTCGCCGCACGTTTGCCACGAGGAAGAACGAGCTGGGCATTGGCATGGCCACGATCCAGCAGCTCATGGGCCATTCCTCGATCCAAACCACCGCCCTCTACTGCCATGTGTCGGATGAGCAGCTCAGGAACGCGGCTAACGCGGGGTAAAGTTGGTCTTTCACCGAGGTCATCGGTCGAAAGGCATCGAAACGTTCCAAAATAATATGCTAGGCTTGTCCCATTGATTCCGCGCTGGGGGCATTTTGGTCAGTTTCACTAAGGTTCAGGGCCACTATCACGCCCATAAGCTGACTTTGGCGGGAGTGGACGAGGATGCGTTCACCCGCTCCCTGACGTCTGCCCGAGTTGAAATGAACCCGCATCAGGTCGATGCGGCCTTGTTCGCCCTCAAGTCGCCGCTTTCCAAGGGCGTGATCCTCGCGGACGAAGTTGGCCTCGGCAAAACCATTGAAGCTGGGCTGGTAATCTCGCAGCGTTGGGCTGAGCACCGCCGTCGCATCGTGTTGATCGTGCCTGCATCGCTGCGCAAGCAATGGCAGCAGGAGCTCTTCGATAAGTTTTCACTGCGCAGCACCATCATCGAGGCTGCGACCTACAATGCCATGCGCAAGGAAGGCCATCGTCGCCCATTCGAGGCTGCCGAAGGCGTTGTCATTGTTTCCTATGAGTTCGCCGCCCGAAAGGCCGTCGAGCTTGAGCTGGTCAAATGGGATTTGGTCATATTCGACGAAGCCCACCGCCTGCGCAACGTCTACAAAAAAGGGGGCTCGCAGCGGGCCAAAGACCTCAAGGATGCCCTGCGCGACCACTTCAAAATCTTGCTCACTGCCACGCCGCTGCAAAACTCCCTTATGGAACTCTATGGCATCGTCTCGATCATCGATGACGACCATTTCGGCGGGGAAAACGCCTTTCGAGCGCAGTATGCTGCGAGCAGCACAAAAGCCACGGCTCTTGAGGTACTCAAGGAACGCTTGAAGCCCATCTGCCACCGCACATTGCGCAAGCAGGTGCAGCAGGCTGGGCATATCAACTTCAAGCAGCGCAATGCCCGCACGTTCACGTTCGATCCTACCGCCAGCGAAGTTCAGCTCTACGAGGCGCTATCGGAATTCCTGCAACGCAAGGACACGATCTCCTACGGCGACAAGGCCAATCAGCTCGTCGTCCTCCAAGTCCGCAAAATCCTCGGATCATCGACCTTCGCCGTTGCCAGCTACCTTGAGAAACTAATTGAGAGGCTCAAGGCCAAAGGCTGCGCATCGCTAGACCTGACCGACGACATCGAGATCATCGACGAACTGGCCGAGGAAGCCGATGAAGACGGCGGAGACGATGGCAAGGAGCCAATCGATCCCGCCAAGCTTGCCGCAGAGATCGCCGAGCTAGAAACATACCTGGAGCTAGCTCGCTCCATCGGCAAAAACTCCAAAGGCGAGGTGCTGCTCAGCCAGCTGCCTGCCGTTCTCGACGAAATCGCCAACAAGGGCGGCAAGCGCAAGGCAGTGATCTTCACGGAGAGCGTTCGGACGCAGATGTATCTGAACGACCTCCTTGGGCGTCATGGCTACGGCGGTCAGATTGTCCTGATGAATGGCTCCAACTCGGATGCCGAGAGCAAGGCCATCTATGCCGCATGGAAGGCGCGGTATGCAGGCACTGACAAGATTTCCGGTTCCAAGACGGCAGACATGAAGGCTGCAATCGTTGAAGCATTCAAGAGTGATGACAAGACCATCCTCATTGCTACGGAAAGCGGTGCGGAAGGTATCAACCTGCAATTCTGCTCCCTGCTGATCAATTTCGACCTGCCGTGGAACCCGCAACGGGTGGAACAGCGCATTGGCCGCTGTCACCGCTATGGGCAGTTGATCGACGTGACCGTGGTCAACATGCTCAACCTCAAGAACCAGACTGAGCAGCGTATTCACCAGCTTCTCAGCGAAAAGTTTCACCTGTTCGACGGCGTTTTCGGTGCCAGCGACGAGGTGCTAGGCACATTGGTCAACGGGCTGGACTTTGAGCGGGAGGTTCTGCGCATTGTCCAAGAGTGCCGGACCGAGGAACAGGCAGAATTCGAGTTCAACATCCTGACCGAGAGCATCAAGGACCGTATTGATGCCGACATGGCCGCTGCCCGGACCAAGGTGCTGGGAGAGCTGGACAGCGCGGTTGTCGAAAAGCTGCATCACCGTCAAAACGCCCTCGCAGCCAGCATACCTGAATTCCGCCAACGGCTGCTTATGGTGGCGCAGGCAGAGCTGGATGGCGCTGCATTCCCTCAGCCCGATAGTGAGCACTTTACCTATCATGGGCAGACCTACACGACCGCATGGCCGGTGGCCGATGAGCAGGATTGGCAGTTCTTCCGCGTATCGGACGGACTTGGCTTACAGATCGTTGACGAAGCCAAGGCACGGGATCACGCCTCATCGCCGGCGGCAATCCGGTTCAAGCCCAAAGAGTATCCCTATGCAGGTCAGATGACCGCAGTGAATGCGCTGTCTGGGCAGTCGGGATGGCTGCGGGTTTCCAAAGCGACAATGCCCACCCCAGATGCCCCTCGCGAAGAGCTGTTGATTGCCTGCGTGACTGACAGTGGAGAGGTCATTGCCTCGGAAATTGCGGACAAGATGTTCATGGTTCCGGGCGAGAATGCCGGATCGGTTAGCGCAAAGCCGGATGAGGCGAGGCTGGAAGCCCTACAATCGGAGCAGTTCTTCGCCTTCTCTGATCGCGTGAAGCGCGAAAACTTCGAATGGATCGAAGCCGAAGAAGAGCGGCTGGATCGCTATGCAGCGGACATCGAGATCGAGCTTGATGCGCTGGTCGATACGATGGAAGCTGAGATCAAGGAGCTGCAACGCCAAAAGCGTTCGCCTGACCTGTCGATGGAGCAGAAGCTTGAGCTGAGCCGTAAGATCAAGAAGCTGCAAGGCGATGTGGACGATACCAAGCTATCCAAGTTCGAGCGCCGCAAGCAGGTGCGCAAGGAGGTCAGTGATAAGCTTGACGAGTTTGCTGAGCAGCTCAATCAAAAGCCCAAATTTGATAACCTGCTAACAATGCGCTGGGTAGTCGAGTAGCTGAATGCTGGATGGATTTGGCCTTTACCCTAGCGAGATCATCATTGATCTAGATAGCTATGCTGGCCCGTCCAACCATGTTCGGAAGTTTGAAAATCGTAGGGGATGGTTAGTCGCAGCAGAGCTTTCTATCGAAAGCGAAGGTGAGGTATACAATTACCAAATTCTCGCTGCCTGCGATGAGTATGGAAATTCCATAAAGAGCTTTCAAGCGGCTCACCTAACTGAATGTGGCTGTTCATTTCCGAGGGTATGCGAGGAGGTGCCACCTGCTGAGCTCAACGACATTGTTGCTGAGGAAGTTGAGTGGATGAAAAGGCGTTGGCTTCGGGAGGCCGACGCCGATATGCGCGACTTATATAAAGCTAATGAGGCTCTCATTCTGCAACTCGAACATCAACTAGATCGACACCTCAAAAACCTCGATAGACAAATTTCCGACCTTCGGCGCTTGCGTCGGATGGGCGAAGCATCGTCGGATGACGGCATCCCCTATCTCCGCCTGATTGCAGAATGTGAGGCACGGCAAGACCTCGAGTTATCGGAATTCAAAGCGGAGCGGCAACGTATCAGGGACGAGTTTGCCGAACTAGAAAAGCGAGCTCTATCGAAACTCCGCTTCAAAACTCACCTCGACGTGCACTGGCTCGTTAACTGGAAAGGAGCCAAGCGATCCGATTATCAAGCAGATCAAATCGTACAGACCGTTCTCAGCTACATTGAAGCTTATAATGATCGTGAAGGTAGCTTTAGATCGAGCATCACGTCGGCCAGAAATGATCGCGTTCGTGAGCAAGATTTTGACGACGACACAGATAAAATTACCCACGAGATTAGGCGCAGAAATACTGAGGAACAGAAGAGAGGCAGGAAATCACCTAATCGCGAAAGACATTCGAGATTTGATGAAGTCCCCCAAGCATCCCATATAATTTTCAGCAATTCCATTGCGTTGGCAGTAGATGAACTGGCCGCGCTATCCATAGAAAAAGATCCTATGGGCCAACTGATCGCATTAGCCGAACAGGGTGATGCTGACGCTCAATTCAGTCTTGGTATGAGTTTCGCTCATGGCGACGGTGTCGAACAGGACTATGCAGAAGCTTTTCGATGGTACAAAATGGCGGCAGAGCAAGGCAACTCTGACGCTTGGTGCAACCTTGGAGTGCTTTATCACAATGGTGAAGGTGTAGCGCAGAACCTCGCAGAAGCATTCAGATGTTATCTAATTTCAGCAGAACAAGGTAACAGCAATGCGCAGTGGAACCTAGGCGTCCTCTACGACAACGGCGAAGGCGTCGATCAAGATGATAAAGCCGCTTTAAACTGGTATCGGCTTGCCGCAGGTCAAGGCGATCCAGATGCACAGTTTCAAACTGGTCAAGCCTATGACTATGGCCTTGGGGTTGCATCGGATTGGTTAGAAGCTGTGACGTGGTATCGTCGGGCAGCCGAGCAGGAGCATTTAGATGCACAATTTCGTCTATATGAACTGCTCAAGGCACTCAAGTCGCTCCCAGATAGCGCATTAGAGGCAAATGTTTGGCTCGCTAGAGCTGCTGATAATGGACATCTCGAAGCTCAGGCGATTTTGCAGGCTCTAGCCTTACATTCCGCGCAGGCGGCTGCCTTGCCGGAAGCGCCGAGCACAGAAGGGGTGGTTTTCCAGCCCAAGCGAGCGAACGCCGAAGGGGCGGGCCATGTTCTTCTTTCACATTGCGATGATGAAATTGCAGGAAAAATGTACATTGAAATGCCACGTTGCCCATGCTGCAATCAGAAGATTAACGAGCCAATGCAGGCGGGTCAGCAAATTACGTGTCCATCATGTAATGAGAGATGGGTGACAAGCTGAGGATGATAGGCGCCATCTACACAAACATGGCCGACGGCAAGGCACACCAGAAGTGATGAGTTGAACATGATATGGCCAAAACGTGAGATAGATTGTTCGATTTTGGCTATAAGAGGTAAGCAAAACTGCGCACTATGACGAAGAAAACCAAACTTGAACTGACTTGGCCCGGCAAGGATGAGCGCCCGAAGCTGGAGCCGCGCATTCTGATCGAGAACCCTGATAAGAGCTATCACGCCAAAGTGCGGCGCGAGGGCGACATCTTCGACAACATGCTCATCAAGGGCGATAACCTGCTCGCGCTTAAGGCGCTGGAGCAGGATTTCTCTGGTAAGGTGAAGTGCGTTTTCATCGATCCACCGTACAACACCGGATCAGCGTTCGAGCACTACGACGATGGGCTGGAGCATTCTATTTGGCTGAGCTTTATGCGCGACAGGCTGGATATCTTGAAGCGCCTCCTATCGGATGATGGCTCTCTTTGGATCACGATTGACGATAACGAAGCGCATTACCTGAAGGTGATGTGCGATGAAATATTCGGTCGTTCCAACTTTGTGGCTAATGTTGTTTGGCAGAAAACTCTCACGAGACGCAACGACGCTCGTTTGCTGTCGAACGCTCACGACCATGTTCTTATTTATGCAAAAAATGCAGATATCGCGGTTTTTAATCGCGTTGCGAACGATGAAAAGCAGAGGGCAACCTACACGAATCGGGATAACGACCCTCGCGGTGATTGGTTGGCCGTTCCTATCCATGCTCCAAATCTTCGAGCGAATTTGGAATATGAAATCATAACCCCTGGAGGAAGGGTCTTAACACCACCCAGTGGCAGGCATTGGGCGACAACCAAGGAGAAATTTGAGGAACTTGTGCGTGATAACCGAATATATTTCGGTCGAGATGGCAACGGTATGCCGCAACGCAAAAAGTTCTGGGCTGAGAACGAGCAAGGTCTCGTAGGCTGGACTTGGTGGTCGTATCAAGACGCAGGCGAAAATCGGGAAGCCAATAAAGAGGCAAAGGAATTATCATCTCTTGCGTCGATAGATAATGTCTTTTCCACTCCAAAGCCTGAGAAGCTTCTGAAACGGATAATCGAAACCGCGACATTGCCGGGCGACATAGTGCTGGATAGCTTCTCAGGCTCCGGCACAACCGGAGCTGTGGCTCACAAAATGGGCCGGCGCTGGATCATGGTGGAAATCGGGGAACACGCCGACACCCATGTGTTGCCTCGTCTCCAAAAGGTAATCGACGGCACCGACCAAGGGGGCATCAGCAAGGCTGTTGATTGGAAGGGTGGTGGCGGCTTCCGCTATTTCACCCTCGCGCCATCGCTGCTGAGCCAAGACAAGTACGGCAACTGGGTCATCGCCAAAGACTACAATCCGGCGATGCTCGCGGAAGCCATGTGCAAGCATATGGGCTTCACCTATGCGCCGTCCTCTGATCCGCAGGAATACTGGCTGCACGGCTCATCAACCGAAACCGACTTCATCTACGTCACGACGCAAAGCCTCACCTACGACGCCTGCGCCAAGATTTCCCATGATGTCGGCCCGGATCGTTCCCTGCTCATTTGCTGCAAGGCCTATGACGAAGGCGCGGATGCGTTCGAGAACCTGACGATGGTGAAAATCCCGACCTCCATCCTGCAGAAGTGCGAATGGGGCCGGGACGACTACTCGCTGAACATTCAGAACCTGCCAATGGCTGAAGATGAAGCGCCGGAAGAAGCGCCCTCGACCGATGGCTTGCCGCTCTTTGGTGGGGAGAACGCCAATGGCTGAACCCGTCAACGAAACCCGCATTCGTCGCCAGATAGCACAGCGCCTTAGCCTTCGTGCGCCGCAAGAAAATGCCCTGACCATCTTGGGCGATGTGCTTGCCAAGATGGATTTCGCTCAGACCAGCGATCTTGTTGAGTTGCTCAAGGAAATTCAGGGGCAATATCCCTCAGTCCAGTCGTTTGAGCGCGATTTCCCGTCGCTCTGCTTCGCGCTGGCAACGGGTGTGGGCAAGACCCGGTTGATGGGGGCGTTCATCGCCTTCCTTTACCTCACCGGGCGCTCAAAAAACTTCTTTGTTCTCGCGCCGAACACCACGATCTACAACAAGCTGGTCGATGACTTCTCCAAGCAGTCGTCGCCCAAATACGTGTTCCGGGGCATCGCTGAGTTTGCCCAGACGCCGCCCATCATCGTAACCGGCGACACATGGCAGGAAGGGCGCGGCATTCGCGGCTCAGACCTGTTCGGCTCGGAAGCCATCATCAACATCTTCAACGTCGACAAGATCAACAAGGAAACGGGCAAAATCCGCAGTTTCCGTGAAACGCTGGGCGATAGCTACTTCGACTATCTCTCCAAGCTGCCCGACCTTGTGATGCTGATGGATGAGGCGCACCGTTACAGGGCCAAGGCCGGTGCCAATGCGATCTACGAGCTTGATCCCAAGCTAGGCTTGGAATTGACCGCCACACCCAAGACGGTTGGCGCAAGCCCCAAGGATTTCAAGAACGTCATCTATAATTATGGCCTCGGCAATGCGATGGCCGATGGTTTCGTGAAAGAACCTGCCGTAGCCACCCGCGCTGATTTCCGCGCCTCGGACTACGATGCCCAATCGCTTGAGCGGATCATGCTTGAGGACGGCGTGCACTATCACGAGCACGTGAAGAATGAGCTGGAGCTCTATTCCCGCGAAACAGGACGCAGGCGGGTTTATCCCTTCATGCTGGTTGTGGCGCAGGACACCAAACATGCCAAAGACCTGCGCGATCAGATCGAAAGCGATGACTTTTTCGCCGGAGCCTACAAGGGCCGCGTCATCGAAGTGCACTCGAACCTGAAAGGCGAGGAAAGCGACGAGGCCATGCAGCGCCTTGTGACGCTGGAACATGCGGGCGACACGGACATCGTCATTCACGTCAACAAGCTGAAAGAGGGTTGGGACGTTACCAACCTCTACACCATCGTGCCGCTTCGGGCCTCGGCTTCCGACATTCTGACCGAACAGACCTTGGGGCGTGGTCTGCGTCTCCCATATGGCGAGCGCACCGGGAATGAGGCCGTTGATACCCTGACCGTTATTGCCCACGACCGATTTGATGAGGTGATCAAGAAGGCACGGGAGGCAGACTCCCTTGTCCAGATCAAGGAATACCGGATCGGCAACGGCGGCGATATTTCGACCGAGCCGGAAACGATCATCAAGGTCGAGCCTAAGTTTGTCTCGGACCTGACGGGCACAGGCTCTGAATTGCCCGCTGCATCCGACAGCCAGCCCAAACCTCCAATCTTCACGACAAAGGAGGAGCGTCAGGCCGTCGCAACCACCATCGACATCATCCGCGACAAGTATGAGCGCCAATTGAAGGGCGGCGTGAACGAGCTGCAAAAGCCCGAGGTACAGCAACAGATTGCCAAGGATGTGCAGCGCCTGACCCAAGCGCAGCAAGGCACCCTCGAAGGCATCGTGGCACCCACCGATTTCGCCAAGGTCGTGGCCGCTGTCGTCACCAGCATTGCCGAAAACACCATCGAAATCCCGGAAATCGTCATCCTGCCGAGCCGCGAAGTGAACTTCTGGTTTGAGGATTTCGACCTGACCGGCATCAGCGATGTGCGGTTGCAGCCAATTTCAGACAAGCTGCTGATCCGCAATCTGCGTGATGAATCGCAGCGCGAGCTGGCACGGGCGCTTGAAGGCCCGAAGGAAAGCCAGGTGGAGAATTATCTGGTCAAACACCTGATGGATTACCCGCAGGTTGACTACGACACGCAGGCTGATCTGCTCTACAAGCTGGCGGGGCAGATGATTGACCACCTCCGTAGCTATCTGCCCAATGAGCAGGACGTGGAGAATGTCGCCCTTGCCCATGGCAAGATGCTCGCGCAGCGCATTTTCGCGCAGATGAAGCTGCATTACCGCGAAACGCCAGCGGATTATCAGGCCAGCAAAACGCGGTCATTCCGTACCTTGCAGCCACAGCATTACAGCCACGCTGCGTCTAAGCTGTTACCGCTTACGCAGGCTGCGACGCCACTTTCTGCAACGCCGAGCTTCGTGTTCCAAGGCGGGGCGAAGAGCCCGTATCAGTTCCACAAGTTTGACAGTGACCCAGAGCGGCGCTTTGCCGTGCTGATTGACAGCGCCTTTGAGAAGGACGTGCTGCGCTGGCTCAAGCCGGGCTACAACCAGTTCCGCATCGAGTACCAGTCAGGCAAGCGGTACGAGCCAGACTTCGTAGTGGAGACAGTGTCCGAGAAGCTGATTGTCGAGATCAAGGCCGAAAACCAGATGACGGACCCGGTTGTGCAGGACAAGGCGCGAGCGGCCAAGGAATGGGTCAAACATGCCAACCAGTTTGTAGCCGAAGGTGATGGCAAGACATGGCGCTATGCGCTGATCTCTGACCAAGCGATCAATGAGAGTGCCACTCTGGCAGGCTTGCTGGCTAAATTTGGCAGTCATTGAGAGGGAGGCGGTATGGCTATCGGTAAGCTCGAACGGGTGCCTTTGCGTGAGGTGTGGGCGCACGAGGCCTACGATTTCACGGCATGGCTTGAGCAGAATATTGACGTTGTGAACGAGGCGTTGGACCTTGAAATCGTCAACGTGGATCGTGAGCAGGCTGCCGGAAAGTTCAGCATTGATCTGGTTGGCGAAGATGCATCAGGCCGTAAGCTAATCATCGAAAATCAGCTGGAAAAGAGTGACCACGACCATCTCGGTAAGCTGATCACCTACCTCACGGCCATGCAGGCAAAAGCTGCCATTTGGATCGTCAGGGAGCCAAGGCCCGAGCACGTTGCTGCGATTGGCTGGCTCAATCAGGCACTGGATGCCGATTTCTACATGGTCAAAGTGGAAGCTGTGCGTATTGCCGGTTCACCCGCCGCACCACTGCTGACGCTGATTGCCGGTCCATCCGAGGAAGCTAAAGAAGTCGGCATGGCCCGTAAGGAGTTTGCCGAGCGATATGCCATCCGAAATCGCTGGTGGACCGATTTGATTGAACGTTCCAAACCGAAGTCTCGTCTCCACGCTCATATCACCCCCGGCGACTATTCTTGGATAGGGGTAAGCTCTGGCTTTCGCGGCCTAAACCTGAATTATTCAGTCAAGCAGGACAGCCGCACGGCAGAGCTTTACATTGACCGTGGTAAGGGCTGTGAGGACGAGAACAAGGCGCTGTTCGACCAACTTGAAAGCCATAAACCTGAAATCGAAGCGGCCTTTGGCGGTCCGCTGAGGTGGGAAGGGCTGGAAGGTAAGCGGGCATGTCGCATCAGCATGACTTTGACAGATGGCGGCTACCGCTCCTCCGATGAGCTTTGGCCTGCTCTTCAGGACAGCCAGATTGACGCGATGATCCGCCTCGAAAAAGCTTTGAAACCGTTCATTTTGAGACTCAAAGGCGAACGCTGATCGGCATGAAATCGGCTAATCATCTTGAGCCACCCAAGAAAAATGGCATGGTGCCAAAGGTAACAAAGCACCATGCCATCAAGGTGGCTGCGCGGCGGCCTAACCTTTGGCGGACGCGGTTTTGCCGTTCTTGACATGAGGCCCAATGTAACTGGCAGCAATTTCCTTCATTGAATAACTGCAGCCGACTAGGATAAGGTAAAGTGAGATTGGGTCGGGAGGAGCGTCGCGTTGAAAGGGGCTGGGTTAAGCTGGGGCACTCGAGGTTTTAGGGTGGGGCGATCACCCGCCGGACGATGGTGGATTGCCCTAGGATTACCTTTAGGCTTCAGGTACTTCGGTTACCTCAATGGATTGCGTCGAAATGATGACGAGCACAATCCGGTCGAGCAAGTACCTCAAGCTTACGACGCAACGGCAACAAAGCGACGGTCTCGAATGATCAAGTGGAAACAACTCCGTTAGGCGTAAAGAGCGGGTACTTCGGTTGGAAACACTGCTTATCCTTGGCGGTATAATTTTCGTTTTTTGGCTCATCGGCCAAATGGGCGGAGGCTCATCAAATTCTCGAACAAACGGCAGCAGCGCACCGCCTATCCGAAAAGAGCCAGAGCGACCCAAAGACGTTTATCGCCCGAAGCAGTCTCCTACTGCGGGCTCTCGTATAAAATTCAATGAAGTCGCTGGAAATCGTAATGATGGACCTATCGATCTAGTCGGCCTGCATGATGCCTTCACGGGAGAGGCGCTAAATAAGGCCCTAGGACTTTACCAATGCACATCGTGCAAGGTCTATTATCACACTGAAAGCTTCCAGGTTCTTCGTCAGGAAAATAGCTCGCAATGCGTTGCATGTGGGTCTAGCTCGATCGTCTCGATTACGGCTGGGCAACAAGGTGTAGGCGGCGGGCGCGACTATAACCCTGAAGTCATAACACTCGCGAACTTCAGATCGCATTTCAACAGAGTGGTGACATTCGAAGGGGCAGTTAGAAGTGTCAAAGTGAGCCGTCGTGGTACAGATTACGCCGTTATGTTTGAAAACGCTGTATGGGCTAAGGGTCTGAAATTAGTGTTCTTCAAGGGTAGCGTAGGAGCCGTTGGCGGACCCTCGTTTATCAAAAGTCTTGCAGGTTCAACCGTAAAGGTTCGCGGTTTGCTCGTGAACCATCCAAGTTTTGGCCCACAGATTATCATAACCCAGCGCAACATGATCTTGGAGGTGCGCCGGTGAGGTGGAAAAATCTGGATAGTGGATTTCAAAGTCGATTGGAGGTATTTGCTGCCCTCACTCCCCATGAGGTTTTGGGTGTAGAAGTCGGCGCTAGCAATGCTGACATAAGGCGCTCTTATCTTAAGCTAATCAAGGCTTACCATCCTGACCGAGCAGATGCGTTTATGGCCAAGCATAACGAGGAAATGCTGAAAATAATCAATTTAGCATATGACAAGCTTAGAGAGCTGAAATGACCGAACGTTATCTTCGCCACGATATGATCGATTGGTTCGACCAAGCTAAGGTCAGCCAGTCGAAGGCCATTGTGATTGGGGCCGGCGCTGTCGGAAACGAAGTTATTAAAAACCTAGTTCTGCTCGGGATAGGTCAAATCCACGTATTCGATTTCGATCTTATTGAGATACACAATCTCACCAGAAGCGTCTTGTTCCGTGAGGAGGATGTCGGAGAACCTAAAGCTAAAGTGGCATGCGAGCGGGCAAGGCAGCTTGATCCTAATGTAAGCATCACTTTCACGTATGGCGATTTCTGGGATGAACTCTCCCTATCTCAAATCAGGAATTTTGATGCCGTCTATTGCTGTGTTGATAACTTCGAAGCTCGCATAAGGAGCAATCTGCTATGCAGGCTGGCTGGTGTGGACTTGATTAATGTCGGGATCGACAGCAGAGCATGTGTGGTTGAGGTGTTCCCCCTTAGCGCAGGGGCGCATGTAGCATGCTACGAATGCCACCTTCCTCATAGCGTCTATCAGCGGCTTTCGCAGAGATATTCCTGTGGACACCTTAAGAAGGTTTCGTTCATCGAGAAGAAGATACCGACAACGATAGTGACATCATCCATTGCCGCCAGTTTTGCCTGCTCTGAGGGCCTACGCCTTGCAATTGAAGGCGAGGCCAAAGAGGCCGCTAGGATATTCGTAGATACGATAAATGGTACATCCAACAAGATAACAATGGATAAGAATGCCGAATGCGCTTGCTGCGCCCACATATCTGGGAAAGTGAACATATTCCCTGCTCAGCCGTCAATTTCAGAAGATATAAAAGGCTTGGATCAGGCAATGCAGCTTATTGCAAGTGATCCAATTTTGGTGGGTTATCGGATAGGCGAAGCCTACAAGTCGGTGTTCCGCAGGGCCTCTGACTTTAACAGCGATTTCCCGGCACAGGTCTCCGACGATCCGGGCGCTGTCGATCTTGATATCCGAGATAGCTTTACGCCCGACGAACTAGTGAGTGCCGCTGGCGGTATGCCCATGCCATGCAAGTTCGTTATGGCGAATGTCGACGATTGCACGTTGGTTCTTGAATTTGTGAGGGAAGAGATATGAGTGAAGTTACTGTGATCATCAGAACTGCTGATCAAACTCGCAAAGCAGAGGTCACCATGGCCCGAACGAGTGTTGGCGGTGACATAATCCAAGCCGCTGTAGATAACTGGGCGCTACCGTCCGATACAGACTATACCCTCGTCAACACGTCTTCAGGCAAGGCAATCTCACCCTCGCAAGCTCTAAGCGAAGAACTTGTACAGAATGGCCAAATCCTTGAGGTGCAGCCCGTGTTGGTTGCAGGATGCTGATCCATGAATGCGCATGACCAAAGGCGAATGCAGGATATACAGAAGCTAGAGCAGCTACAAAAATCCTCTCAAGGCCTGTTACAACTAGCCAATGTTAAAGGCAGCCCTCCTTCAGAGGTCGAGGTACACTTCAATTTGAAAGTTGCCCCCTCTGAACGTTACCCAAAAGAAATCGGCAAGTTGACAAAGTGTGTCATCTCACTTCCAGCACGATATCCGTTCGTGGAACCATCCGTAACGATAACAACGCCGATCCTTCATCCTAACGTATATACCTCTGGTCGAATATGCCTTGGCCTGAAATGGCTACCATCCTTTGGTATGGACCTTCTGGTGAAGCGAATTGCGCAAATTATTACCTATGATCCCACGGTGCTTAATGAGGCATCTCCTGCAAACTCGAATGCGGTATCATGGTATCGCAAGGCAAGAGCGACCAATCCGGCTGCTTTCCCAACCGACCGGGTCAACTGGGATGCGGGCGAAAAGGCAGCAAGTATAAGCTGGAAGTCTATTCCGTCAGAGCCGCTCAAGTCGATTATCAAGTGTCCAAATTGCGCAGCATCCTTGTCTGTCCCATCAGGCAAGACGCTAGATGTTAAGTGCCCAAAGTGCGCAACTGGGTTCAGGATACAATCCTAATGCGCTGGACGGAGAAGAAGCCCGATTTTATGCCGGCAGACATCGAGGCCGGCTTCCGCTCGATGGGCTTCCTTGAGTGTCTTTACGTACTTAACAAGTTCCGTTCAAAGCCTGTAATTGTGTTGCAAAGATCCGTAATTGATGATGTCAATGAGCATCTCGAAAAGCGCAATGTGGAGATGGGCGGGTTACTACTGGGTAGAGTCTTCCAAGATGAAGATTGTCCTTCTGATTTCTTTGTAACAGTGGAGAAAGGTGTTCAATCCAGCACCTTCTCATCGACGAGCGTATCGTTGGAAATGTCGGCAGATGTTTGGGATGCTGCTCGTGAGCAAGGTGTAGAGGGGCAATACGTAGTAGGCTGGTATCACAGCCACCCGAACCTCGGTGCTTTTTTCAGCGGAACGGACCGTCATACGCAACGATCATTTTTCAACCACCGGCACTCCATTGGATTAGTGATCGATCCTATCCGGAATGAGCGCAAATTCTTTATGGGGCCGGAAAGTGAAGAGCTACCTGTCGAGCACATAGTCCAGCTTTGATTTCATCTACATTCGAATAAGGGTCCGTTGCACTTTCAACGTGGAATAAGGATGGCATGGTGCCAAAGGTAACAAAACACCATGCCATCAAGGTGGCTGCACGTAGGCAAAACCGTGCAGCTAGGTTGTTATGTTATGGTTCAGTAGGCACGGTCCTCGTCACCGCTGTCGGGCAGCTTGCCGTGGCGAAGGTTGGCGCAGGAGTTAGAACAACTCGTCCCAATAGCGCCCGCTGTCGCCATCATCGAAGTCTTGAGAATGGCGCAGCCGGTTGAAGGTCGTGTCCTTGTACCGTTCCAGCGTGGCCATCTGACCCGACTTGAAAATCTCGTCGATCACCTCGACCGCAGAGCCCTCGGGGCGACCATACTGAAACTTGTTGTTGATCGTCGCGATGTCGAAAAAGCGGTTTGCCGTTGCAATCGCCCAGCACAATGCACCGAGGTTGTGGTGTGCCAGCAGGACTTCGCTGAGCCGGTCACGGAACAAGCTGCTCGTCAGCGAGCCGGTGACGCAATAGTCGCCCATGACCATCTTGTTACCAATCGGGCTGGGCCACGGCCACGGAAGCGGACTGTCACGAAACTGCTTGTTCTCAGGAACATCGACAGCACCCATGACCATCCGACCCGGCTCGAACGTGGGCAGCGTCATCATCTGATTGAAGCGCAGGCTCCGCCATGGGGTGCTGGTATCGTAGGAGATGCGGATGTCGTAACCCGTGCGCTTCTTGAGAGTGCGCTGCAACGCCGTCAGCAGCACAGCGGTGTCGAGCTCATTCGTCCCCAGCACATGAATGTGGGTCGTGTGTTCCAGCTCACCATCATGCCACATGATGAGCAGGCGGCGACAAAGCTCGTAGAAATTGTGCCGCAGGCGGCCCGCAAACGCCCAGCCTTCAAACTTGTACTGCTTCACAGTTTTGTACCAGATATCGGCTTCAGCAGGCGTGTTCCCTTGCAGCACATTCAGGAAGCGAACCTTTCCCGGCGTGCGATTGCGATGGAAGTAGCGAAGATGCTCCATCGTGGCAGACAGGCATTCGTCGGTCGACTTGAAACGGTACTTCGTAGGGTTCTTCACGACAGGGCCTGTCGGAACGTCCAGCGTCATCGAGATGTCGGCATTGGCCTCGATCCAGTCCAGAACCTTCTTGCGGTCACTGTCATCCTCAATCGGGAACTTATCGCTGGCAATCTGGTAGCCGCCGCTGTCGCAGATGACCAAGGTGTTTTCGCGATCACGCTGCGAGATGATGCACGGCTTCTTCTGCTTCATCGCCTGACCAGCCGAGGTCATGACGTGCGAAATGCGGAACAGCTTGTTGGCAGGATCGAGGAAGTTGAGATCGGCTGCCGTCACTCCTTTGGGAAGGGCACGGCCCCAGTACGTTGCATTGATGATCCCATCATAGATCATCTGTGCGTGGGAAGGGCTCACAGATGGCACGTAGATGGCCTGATCTTTGGGCGTGATGTCGTTTTCAATGTGGTTTGCGTACCGGGGAAACGGCCAAGCGGCATCGTTATGGATTTCACGGTCCATTTTAGGTCTCCAGAATTTGGGTAAATCAAGTTTTCAGGTGATGTTGGGATGCCGACTGGCAGCATCCCAACAGGGTCAGTTCACGCCTAGATGAGGCAGGAAAGCACGGTCAGGCAGCGATCCTTGAGCCCGCCCTTTTCATTCACAGTCGGCAGGTAGATTTCGTACTCACCGAACTTGTCCGACCAGCGCACCATCAGCAGGCCGTTGGGGTCAGCCTTCATGACAAAGCTGTCAGTGTTCTGTTCCGCCAGAAGCTTGAACAGGTCGGCAATGTCGCGGGGCCGCAGTGCCAGCGTGACCATCGGCTGCTCTTCTGCCCCAAGCGGTACAAGATACGACTTATGCTTGGCGTGCGCGAAGCTCAGGCTGAGCCCGTTGTAGGACAGCGTGATGGGCAGGAAGGTCTTGTCCTCGTCCTTCTTCGCCTTCTGCCAATTTCCGATGTAAGCTTCATAGATGCTCTGCACCGCCGTCTTGCGCAGCTCGGTGGTGAACTTGGCATTGAAGCTTTCGATGCAGACAGGCTGGTGCTTCTCCTTGGAGGCAAGCGTCCAGCAGAAGCGAGGCTCCTTTTCGCACTGCTCCACTGCCTTCCCGTTCGGCACGATCTGCCAGATCAGGGGCGCATCCTCAGTCCCGGCAATCGCCGTCATACCGAACATGATGCGATCCCCGATGCTGCTGACCTGCTTGGCGAGGTCCTTACCCGTCTTGGTGACAGTATCGTCTTCGCGGCGCTCCGTGGGCAGCATCAGGAACTGACCGGACGGGATCGGGCCGATGTCAATTTCGGGCTTCGGTCGGGCAATGATCACCGCCGACGTATCGGTGTAGCGGGCGGAAACCTGCACGAAGGTGCCACGTTCGTCATCGCGCAGCACGTAAGTGCGAGCCACCTTGAGATGTTCACCAGAGCTGGTGCCGTCGGCAGTGTAGATGCTCTTCTTACCGTCGCGCACCATCGTGCCGATTTCGCAGACCTTGGCCGCAAACTCAGCAAACGGGTTGAGGCCGCCAAGCACGTCAGTGTCGACCTTAAGAACCAGCGACTTGGCTTCGTTCTCAGATGCTTCCAGTTCGCCGTAGATTGCGACCTGATCATCGACCTTGCGGCCAATCAGGAACACATAGCCATCGCGGGCAAACTTCGGGACATAGTTGAGGTCCGCGACGGGCACGGCATGGGAGATGGCCTTCTTGATAGCCGAGACCTTCTCGTTGCGCTTGGCATCCGCTTCGGCGTCGCTGCCCGCCGCGTTGGCGTCCTTGTTGTTTGCGCTGATGCTGTTTTCCGGTGCGTTGCCACGGGCAATGTCGAGCGCAGCCTCAAACCCGCCTGCCTTCTTGAGCAACGCAATGATTGCATCTTCGGTCATGCTGTCGAGCTGGTCACGGTGCTCGTGGATGTATTCCAGCACCTTGGCATAGCGCGAAACATTCGAGGCATCCGCAGCGCGGTCGAACTCGAACACGAACTTGACCACAATCGTGAACGGGCTTGCGCCTTCGCGGGCTTCGGCCTTGACCTTGGCAGCCTTGCCCCAGTCCTCCTTGGAATAGCCGAGATAAACCTCAATCTTGGCGAATTCCTCGGCGGAAATGTCCTTGCTGTCGTCTGCGAGATAGGCAGCGACGCGAGCTTCGAGATCGGGGAGGGCGTTGTTGAAGCGGTCAACTTCGGCGTTGTAGTCGTCCAACTTCGCGTCAAACCATGCGCGGGCAAAATCTTCGGCAGCTTCGGAAGCCGCGAAGTGCCAGAGCAGGTAGCAGTTTGCAGCGGATTCCATTGCCGCCGTCTTGTACAGCTTGTAAGCAGACTGAGCCTTGCTCACAAAGGCGTTGAGCTTGGCAGCGTCAATGTCGGTTTCGAGGATTTCATTTGCGATATTCATGATGTGTTTCCCTTCGTCAGAAAGCGTGTCACTCGGATCACGCATCAGCTTTGCTTGAGCTGACGGGGAGACCATCTATGAGAGAGATGAGGGCTCTGGAAGCAATCCTTACCCCGGCTCTTGGGCAATTCCCATGAGAGGGGGGACAAAGTTGGTAGGGCGGGAGCTGCCTTGATGTTGGACGATAAAAACTCTTGCTGTCAGTATATTACGCCCTTTGACATCGGAAAAACTGACCCGGGGAGGCCGAGCAACAAAAGGCCATTGGCGAATGCGCCAAAAGGCGAACCTTACTCAGCTAACATCTACTACTACTGGTACCACTTCCTCATCCTGTATGTGCGCCACCGCAATGCAGCCAAGGCCGCGCCGTCCCCGAACACGGCAGAAATCCTCATCGATTTTGGCATCGTGGCGGAGGAAGGTTTCGAGGATTGGTGGAAGCGTAAAGGTCGCTGGCTCTTTAGCGATATGTTTGAGACTGAAGCGAAGCCGACAACAAACCTGACCCGAGAGCAGATTGCCGACCTCAAGGACGGCATAGCCTTCTTCTTTCCGTTTGATGGCAATCTTCCGGACATGCTCAAGCAGGCTGAACAGGCGTTTAAGGCTGCTCGGCTAACCTATTATGACCGCCGTCCTGATATGCGCAGAAAGTACGAGCTTGCGACTCGGCACTATGATCTTGAAGGGCTTTACAACAAGCTCATCATCTATGACGCGGTGATGAAAGCACCTTTGACGGATAGCTTTGAGAAAATTTTTCTAACGATACACAGCGATCTTATTTTGCAGAGGTCTCTCAAGCACATGAATTCGAAAGATATTTCGAATTTCATGACCGAGCATTTTGATGGAGCATGTCGTTTGATCTATCATCTCGCTCGCGGAAAATTCCCTGTCTACGCGAAGCCGCAAGGCAAATATAACCCGCGCAAATGACGCTCGTCAGCACATCATTTCGTGCGCTGACCTCAAGGTCATTGTCCATATCAGCCCCTGACCATACAATGGGAATGGTCAGGTCCAAATCCACAACACCTTAAGGAACTCAAGATGAGCAAACTTGCTGAGCTAATGGCCAAGAAGGCCGAGCTGGAAAAGCAGATTGAGGCTGCCAAGCAAGCCGAGCAGGCCGATGCCATCAAGCAGATTGTCGATTTGGCCAAGAGCTATGGGATTTCCTACGCAGACCTGAAGCCGCACATGACCCGTCGCCGCAAGCGCCGTGCTGTTATGGACGCAAGCTGATAACGGCTCAATAGGCTGGCGCTGTAGCCTACGATTTTAAGCGTCGTACAGTGCCCGCACCAACTGCCCGCTACTCACGTAGCGGGCTCCGTCGTTTAGCCGCCTTGCGGACCCGCAAAGCGCGGAAATGACGCGAGAGGAATGGCCTGCCGCTAGCGTAGGACTTCTGTTCCTGCTGACACCAGCTCAGCAGCATACACGTCAGGCTTGAAGCCGACGATACGGCGTCCTCCTAAATCGAGCACGGGCCGTTTGATCATCGAGGGGTTGGCCAGCATCAGCGCAATAGCCTTGCCTGTATCGATGTTCTGCTTGTCTGCATCCGGCAATGCGCGAAAAGTTGTCCCAGCACGGTTCAGCAAAACTTCCCATCCAAGCTCCGTGACCCATGCTTGCAGCAGGGCCGGATCGGCGCCTGATTTTTTGTAGTCATGGAAGTCGAAGGCGATGCCCTCTGCGCTGAGCCATGCCTTAGCCCGCTTGATCGTGTCGCAATTCGCGATACCAAACATTCTCAGAGTCATCAGTGTTCACCCTCGCTGCGCTGTGCGCACAACCATACAGACTGTATCTTTAACTGCCACATACCCGTCCACCAGATTGGCAGGTTGAGCCCCTCACAGACGCTGCATGCCGCCAAAAAATCTTGCGAAACTCAACATGTTAGCGATTTTTACGGCGTACTTCCCAATTGCACTTTCAAAATACATCAATTAAATCAATGCCTTGGCGTTTTACGTGTACAACTATCTTGTCTAGCTCGCAGTTGGGGATGCCATAGACGGTGACGGTCACGATTGCGGCCTCTCGAAGTGGTGGGTGCGGGGGTTGTCGCAGGTGTAGAGCGTATAGTCCTGATAGTATTCGGCCCGCCCGCGCGATTGGGTGGCGCTGTGGTCCGGGTGGCTGCCCCACGCGCGGGCGGCTTCGGCGCTGGCCCATTCTGACAGGGCGATCACCTCGCCATCTTCGGCGGTATAGCCCTTGAACGAGACGAAGCCCGGCTGGGCGCGGGCGAGCGCCTCCATCCGGGCGGCATCGGCGGAATACGCGGCGGCATCGATGTCGGCGCGCTTGCGGTTGCGAAAGACGACGAGGAACATCTGCGCGGCTTAGCGGGGCCGCGCTTGCGCCGTCCACCGTTTTTGGCCAAAGCGGCGTCCATGTCCGTCAACACCTTTGGCCGCCTGTTCCGTTTCACCACCTGGGGCGAAAGCCACGGGCCGGCGCTGGGCGCCGTGGTCGATGGGTGCCCGCCGGGGCTGGCCATCGACGAAAGCGTGATCCAGCCGTTCCTCGATGCGCGGCGGCCGGGTCAGTCGAAGTTCACGACCCAGCGGCAGGAACCGGACGCGGTCAGGATTCTGTCCGGCGTGTTCGAAGGCAAGACGACCGGCACGCCGATATCGCTGATGATCGAGAATGTCGATCAGCGGTCGAAAGACTATTCCGACGTCGCCAAGGCCTATCGTCCCGGCCACGCGGACTATGCCTATGACGCGAAATACGGTTTCCGCGATTATCGCGGCGGCGGGCGGTCCAGCGCGCGGGAAACGGCGGCGCGGGTCGCGGCGGGGGCGGTCGCGCGGCTGGTGATCCCGGAAGTGACGATCCTGGCCTATGTCTCCGAGATCGGTGGCGATGCGATCGACATGGCGAACTTCGACGCCAGTGAAATCCGCAACAATCCATTCTTCTGCCCCGATGCGGCAGCGGCGAAGCGCTGGGAAAAGATCGTGGACGATGCGCGGCTGGCCGGATCGTCGGTCGGCGCGGTGGTCGAATGCGTGGCCACCGGCGTTCCCGCCGGATGGGGCGCACCGCTCTATGCTAAGCTCGATTCCGAACTCGCGAGCGCGATGATGGGGATCAACGCGGTCAAGGGCGTGGAAATCGGCGACGGCTTCGCTGCCGCGCGCCTGACGGGCGAGCAGAACGCCGATCCGATGCGCCCGGCCGAGGGCGGCCCAGCATTTCTCGCCAATCACGCGGGCGGCATCGCGGGCGGGATTTCCACCGGGCAGCCGGTGGTCGTGCGCGTGGCGTTCAAGCCGACTAGCTCGATCCTGACCCCGCAGCAGACCATCACCCCGGATGGCCAGGCGGCGGAAATGTTCACCAAGGGCCGCCACGACCCCTGCGTCGGCATTCGCGGCGTGCCGGTGGTCGAAGCGATGATGGCGCTGGTCCTGGCCGACCAGAAGCTGCTCCACCGGGGGCAGGTGGGCTGAGCCACCGCCCCCGGCGAAACTCGATCCTTACCCCCGCAGCACCGCGCCGAGCTTGGCGGCCGCGGCCGTGACGCGCTCGGCAATCGCCTTGAGGTCGGCTTCGGTATAGCTCTTGTCGCCCGGTTGCAGTGTGACTTCGACTGCCAGCGATTTCTGGCCTTCGGGCACACCAGCCCCGCGGAAGTCATCGAACAGGCGGACGGCGACGATGTTGGCCTTGTCCGCGCCCTTGACGGTGCGGACAAGGTCGCCCGCCGGCAGTGCGGCATTGACGAGGAACGCGAAGTCACGCGTCACCGATTGCAGCGCGGGCGGGGCATAGGCGCTGCGCGCGAAAGTCGCCGCACCGCGCTTGCCCGGGATGGCCTCTAGGAACAGTTCCACCGCCGCCACCGGCACGCCGATGTCGAACTGCTTCAGCGTGGCGGGATGCAGCATCCCGAACCGCGCCAGCACTGTCTTCGGCCCCAGTCGCAGCGTGCCGGACTGGCCCGGATGGAACTGCGGACCGGCTTCGCCCATCACTTGCAGGTTATCGACCGGCGCGCCCGCTTCGGCCAGCAAGGCCAGTGCCTCGGCCTTGGCGTCGAACGCGTCGAAGGGCTGGGCCTTGCCCGTCGCCCAGCCGCGCGCGGTCTTTTCGCCCGCCAGCACCGCGCCCAGCGTCAGGCGTTCATCGCTGTGGCCCGCATCGCCGCGCAAGTAGCGACGACCGAGTTCGAACAGGCGCAGACTGGCCGCGCCGCGATCAACATTGCGGCGCACGGCCGAGAGCAGCCCCGGCAGCAGCGAGGGGCGCATGGCCTTCATGTCTTCGCTGATCGGGTTGGCCAGCACCCACAGGCCGCCGTTGCCGGTGGCGAAGGCTTCGGCTTCGGGGACCGGCAGGAACGACCAGGTGACGGCTTCGTTCAGACCGCGCGCGGCAGCGGCGCGGCGGACGCGGCGTTCCAGCTTTTGCGCGGGGGTCGCGGTCGGGCGGGCAACGCCATCGGCGCGGGGCAGGGCGACGCTGTCGACATTGTCGATGCCGTGGATACGCACCACTTCCTCGACGATGTCAGCGGCGCCGTCCACGTCAGGGCGCCAGGTCGGGATCGTCACGTTCCATGCGTCGTCGGCGATGAAGCCCAGCGCTGCCAGCGTTGCGCGCTGGGTGTTGTCCGGGATCGTGACGCCGCCCAGCCACAGTGAGCGGGCCGGATCATAGGCCACCACCTTGGGCGTGGTCGGCGGTGTCCCCGCGCGGACGACTTCGGAAGCTTCGCCGCCGCAGATTTCCAGGATCAGGGCAGTCAGCAGGTCCAGTCCGGCATCCAGAAACGCCGGATCGACCCCGCGTTCGAACCGCTGGCGTGCATCCGACGTCAGATTCAGCTTGCGGCCGGTGTCGCCGATCCGCGCGGAGTTGAAGTAGGCTACTTCCAGCAGGACGTCGGTGGTCGTGTCCGAACAGCCCGAATGCTCTCCGCCCATGATCCCGGCGATGTCGTGGACCCCGGCATCGTCGGCGATCACGGTCATTTCGCTGTCGAGCGTGTATTCCTTGCCGTTCAGCGCCAGCACCGTTTCGCCGTCCACTGCGCGGCGGGCGAAGATCGCGCCAGTCAGCTTGGCAAGGTCATAGGCGTGCGCAGGGCGGCCATAGGCGAGCATGACGTAGTTGGTGATGTCCACCAGCGCCGAGATCGGGCGCTGACCGGCACTCAGCAGGCGTGCCTGCATCCACTCCGGGGAGGGGCCGTTCTTCACGCCCCGGATGACGCGGCCGTAGAACGCCGGGCAGCCATCCGGATCGTCGGTGCGGATTTCGGTCGGGCAGGGGAAGCTGCCGGGGGTGGCCTTGGCCGGAACCGGCTTCAGCGTGCCAAGGCCAGCTGCCGCAAGGTCACGCGCGATGCCGTAAACGCCCATGCAGTCCGGGCGGTTGGGCGTGATGGCCACGTCGAACACCGGGTCGCTGCCGTGGTATTCGGCAAAGGCCGTGCCGATCGGTGCGTCGGCGGGCAGCTCGATGATCCCGTCGTGATCCTCGCCCAGTTCCAGTTCGCGGGTGGAGCACATCATCCCGTTGGATTCGACGCCCCGGATCGCGGACTTCTTCAGTTCCATGCCATTGGCGGGCACGACCGCGCCCGGCAGGCCCAGCACGCCGACCAGTCCGGCGCGCGCGTTCGGCGCACCGCAGACGACCTGCAACGGGTTGCCATCCCCCAGGTCCACCGACAGCACCTGCAGCTTGTCGGCATCGGGGTGGCGGGCGGCGGTCAGCACCTTGGCGATGCGGAAGCCCACCAGCTTCGCAGCGGGGTCCTCCACCCCTTCGACCTCAAGCCCGATGGCGTTGAGCTTCGCGGCGATTTCCTCCACCGAAGCGGTGGTGTCGAGGTGATCCTTGAGCCAGGAGAGCGAGAATTTCATCGGTCGTCCTCCCGCTTATGCCGGCGTGCCGACGCCAGCCGACAGGGTCGGCACGTCAAGCGCGGAGAAGCCATAGTGGGCGAGCCAGCGGGCATCGCCATCGAAGAACGCACGCAAATCATCCATCCCGTATTTGAGCATCGCAATCCGGTCCACGCCGATGCCAAAGGCAAAGCCCTGCCATTCGTCCGGGTCCAGCCCGCCCGCACGGATCACGTGGTGGTTGACCATCCCGCTGCCCAGCAGCTCCATCCAGCCGTGCCCCGGCGCGTCGCCGCTGCCGCCCAGCACGCGTTTTCCATTCACGATGGCAAAGCCGACGTCCACCTCCACCGAAGGCTCGGTGAACGGGAAATAGCTGGGGCGCAGGCGCAGGACGATGTCGTCGCGTTCAAAGAACGCCTTCAGGAAGGTTTCCAGCGTCCACTTCAGGTGGCCCAGGTGAATGCCCTTGTCGATCACCAGCCCTTCGACCTGGTGGAACATCGGGGTGTGGGTGGCGTCGCTGTCAGAACGATAGACCCGGCCCGGCGCGATGATCCGGATCGGCGCGCCGCCGGGGTTCGCCTTCACCACGTCCAGCATGGTGCGGATCTGCACCGGGCTGGTGTGGGTGCGCAGCAGCATCGAACGATCCTGCGCATCCTTGTCCGGGAAATAGAAGGTGTCGTGCATCGCGCGGGCCGGGTGGCTTTCCGGAATGTTGAGCGCGGTGAAGTTGTGCCAGTCGTCCTCGATCTCCGGCCCGGTGGCGACGGCAAAGCCCATGTCGGCGAAGATTTCAGCCAGCTCGTCCAGCACCTGGCTGACCGGGTGGACGGTGCCGCGCGGCGCGGCAGGGGCGGGCAGGGTCAGGTCGACGCTTTCGCTGGCGAGGCGGGCTTCCAGCGCGGCGCTTTCCATCGCCGCCTTGCGCGTGGCCAGCGCGCTGGTTGCACCCTCGCGCAGCGCCTGGATCTGCGGGCCGACCGTCTGGCGCTCTTCCGGCGACATCCCGCCCAGCGTCTTCAGCAGGCCGGAGATCGAGCCCTGCTTGCCCAGCAGTTCGACCCGCAGCTTTTCCAGCGCGTCCAGATCGGCCGCATCGGCAATGCGCGCCAGCGCCTGTTCAAGGGTTGCTGCGTAATCCACGTTCGATCGTCCCGCCTGAATGCCAAGATTGAGCCTGCGCCTTTAGCCATGCGGCGCGGCTGGTCCAACTGCTTTTGCGCAGGGGGTGGGCGTTTTGCTTCAGGCGGCGTTGGCCGGGGCGTCCACGCTGCTGGGCAGCGTTCCATCGGGTCGGTCGGTCGTCTGCACTGCCGAGCCGTGGACCCGCATGCGTTCCTGCATGAAGCGTTCCAGGATCGGGTGCGGGCGCGCGGCATATTCGCGCGGGGTGGTGCCCATGAACTCGCGGAAGTCGCGCACGAACTGGGCCTGGTCGTGGTAATGGCTGTCGATCGCGCCGATCCATTTCAACGACGGATCCAGCATGTATTGCGTCAGGCTGCGCATGAAGCGCTGGCGCCGCAGCAGCACTTTGGGTGAAAAGCCGAAGGCGCGGGCGCAGACCCGTTCGATCGTCCGCTGGCCCATGCCGACCTTGTCCACCAGGTCGCGCACCGTGCCGATCGCGGGATCGACGATTGCGGCATGAATCCGCGAGATCCGTTCCGAATCAACGGGCTTTGCAGGCGGGAACTTGCGGAAAAACGCCACGATCCGGGCCAGTTCCGCTTCTTCGCTGGGCTCCCCCTGAAAGATCGTGTCGGCCAGTGGCCGGAACGGTTCGCAATCCGGGTGGGTTTGACCGCAAGTCAGCGAATTGGCGCAGATCACCGCGGCGCGGGGCATGAACCGGGCCCAGCCCATGGGGAGCAGGCCGATGCCCCACATGCGCGTGGCGGGGATCTCGAAATTGATCGCCCGGGAAGTCGGCCCGGTCACCACCATGCTGGAACCCTTCAGCACAGGCCCGCCTTCGACCCACGCTGTTGGCGTCCCCCCGGAAAACACGCGCAGATTGGCCCATTCCGGCTGCAATGCGTCATTCACCGTCGCCCCGTGAGGCAGGGTAATATTGGTGTAATAGAACGTCGTGAAGTAGCGGCGTAGATCCTCTGGTGGTGAATAGAACCGAACATCGACAGCAATTTGCGATAACACAGAAGCAAGCCCTAATTATCGCGACCAATTAAAGCATTACGCAGAGTGTCTTGAATGGCAAGCGCGTTAACGGCGCGGCCATTCACGGTGCGTGCAGAATTTGAACGGCCGCCCCGGCCGCAGCTGCCCTGGCGCGGGCGGCGGCGCGCAGCACCGGGTGTTCACGGGCGGCGTACTGGCTGGGGCTCATGCCCATGAAGCGTTTGAAATCACGCACGAAATGGGCCTGGTCGACATATTGCCAATCCAGCGTGCTGATCCAGGTCAGCGAAGGGTCCAGCATGAATTGCGCCAGACTGCGCAGGAACCGCTGGCGGCGCAGCAGCAGCTTGGGAGAAAAGCCGAAAGCCCGCAGGGAAAGCCGTTCGAGCGACCGGGCGGACATGCCCAGCCGCTCGGCCAGTTCGCCGACCGAGCCGATTTCATGATCCATCAGGGCTGCGTGGGCCGCGCGAATGCGCGCTTCATCCTCCGCCGGGGGGTGCTTTGCCAGTAGCGACAGCAGAAACGCGTCAATCCGCGCCGCTTCCCCCGCCGGGTCGGGTGCCCCGGCATAGAGTTGGCCGGCCAGCGGCCTGAATGCGGCAAACGCGGCGGATGTGCTGCCGTCGCAGTAGCGGTCTGCCAGATCGGCGGCCGGTCCCTGGCAGAACCGTGCCCAGCCCAGCGGCTGGATGCCGATGCCCCAATTGCGGAAAGGGCCGGAAACGAAGTGTCCCGCCAGGCTGGTCGGCCCGGTCGCGATCATGTCGGGCGCGCGGGCGAGGGAGTCGGACCCGACGGCGGCGCGCATGTTCGCGCTTTGGGGGAAGCGGACGTTGGCCCATTCGGGGTGAAGCCAGTCCTCCACTTCTTCCGTTTCGGGAACTTTTACTTCGGTCAGGTAATAGGTTGTAAAATAAGGGGCTAATTCCGGCGACGGCATGAAAAAGCGCACCGTAACGGCATCGCCGGTTACCTGCTTCATCATCGGAAATGCCCCTTTGAACCCACCCGGCGCGCAAGTTGACCGGTTAACAGCAGGTAAAGACTGCCGCAGTTCCCAAAAACGGGCAAGTGCTTGTGTGAAGAAGCAAAAAGAAAGGGCGCGTCAGGAAAGTCCTGACGCGCCCTGATCTTGTACCGAAGCTGGTTGACCGGATCAGGCGGCGGGCAGAGCTGCCTTGGCCTGAGCGATCACGGCGCTGAACACGCCGCCTTCGTTCATGGCCAGGTCGGCCATGGTCTTGCGGTCCAGTTCGATCCCGGCCAGCTTGGTGCCGTGGATGAACTGCGAATAGGTCAGGCCTTCAGCGCGGACAGCCGCGTTGATGCGCTGGATCCACAGAGCGCGGAAGCTCCGCTTCTTAACCTTGCGGTCGCGATACGCATACTGGCCAGCCTTTTCGACGGCCTGACGCGCGACGCGGATCGTGTTCTTCCGGCGACCGCGGTAACCCTTGGCCTGTTCCAGAATGTTCTTGTGCTTGGCGCGGGTGGTAACACCCCTTTTGACACGTGCCATACTTCAGTACTCCTCAGTTCAGCCCGTAGGGCGCCCACTTCTTGATCGTCTTCGCATCTGCGTCAGAGATCGTGTCGGTGCGGCGATGCTGGCGGATGTACTTGGCGTTGTGGCTGATCAGGCGGTGACGCTTGCCAACCGCGCCGTGCTTAATCTTGCCGGTTGCGGTGAGCTTGAAGCGCTTCTTCACGCCGCTCTTCGTCTTGAGCTTGGGCATTTCAGTCTCCTTGTTCAGGGACACGTCCAATCCGCCCTGGCAGCCCTTGAAAGCCAGGCGGACCATCGAAACCGTGTCTGTGAAGAGCGGGCCCCTAGTGGCGAATCGCCGGGAAAGCAAGCGCTAACCGCCGTGCGCACCCCGGAATTGCGGCATTCCCCGGCTGGCCAGCCATTCCTGGAAATCACCCGAGGCGATCGGCACTGCCCCGGCAGGCAGCGCGCGGTTCCAGACATAGGCTTGCGCGGTGCCACCACCGGTCAATTCCAGTTCCTGCCGGAGATAAAGCGAGGCGGCGGGGTTTGCCGGATCGAAATCCTCATACCCGTCCATACTGGCAAGATCGGCCGCGCTGAATCCCGGCCGCGCGGCATAGACCTTGCCGTGTACCAGCCCGTCGCCCGCGAGCAGCGCGGGAAACCAGCCCAGCGCATCGGGGATGGCATGGAGCGCACCGCGCACCGTGGCCGGGCCAAGTGGCTCCAGCAGGGCGTGGATCGCCTGGGCGACGGGGTTGTCGCTGCCGTCCAGCAGGGTGCCGTAAAAGAAGAAGCGCATCGTGCGCGGGATTAGCGCGCGGGGGTGCTCAGGCCCAGCACGATCTGCTGCAGGCGTTCCGGCTCATCCGCCATCACATCGTGCCCGCCGCCCACTTCGTGGAGTTCCCAGTTGCCCTGAGCGATCACCTGGTTGCGGAACCGGGTGAAGGGGGTGGGGTTGTAGCCGGTGGCGTAGACATAGACGTGGCGGGGGATCTTCGCTTCCTCACCGGTGAAATGCACCGGCTCGGTCAGGGTCAGCAGCGGGTGGCGGCCATAGCCTGGCTTCCCGCGCGATGGCGGAAAGGGCAGGACCAGCCCCGGCGCGTCCTTTTGCGCCTCGATGTAATAGTCATGCTCCCATTGGCCGGTAATGTCCCACAGGGATTGGCCATCGGCGGGCAGGAACGCATCGATATAACAGATCGCGTCGATCCGCCCGCCCAGCCGGGTGGCGACGCCGGTGATGACCATCCCGCCCCATGAATGGCCGCACAGCACGAACCGGTCAAACCCGGCATCGGCAATCTGCGCAGTCACGTCGTCGATGTGGGTGGTCAGCGTGATCGCCGGATTGAGCTCTGCCGCGCGGGTGCCAAGGCCCGTCAGTTGCGCCACCAGCACGCGGTGGCCGTGTGTCGTCAACTCGCGCGCCAGCCGGTCATAGGCCCAGCCGCCGCCCCACGCCCCGTGGACCAGGACGTAGTCGGTCAAAGGCCGTGCTTCCGGTTATAGGCGGCGATCCATTCCACGGTCTTCACCATGCCGCCGAAGGGATAGAAGTGCAGCCGCACCCGGCCGTGTTCGCCCGACAGCCCGCGCGCGAACGCGTCGACCAGCTTGTCCGGTCCGGCGCTGCCGATCAGGTTGGTGAGCGAGATGCCGTATTTCTTCATCACGCTGGCCGATGCGCCCACGCCGCAGCGCGCGGCAAAGCGCAGCAGGGCCTTGATGCTGGCGGGGCCGGGCACCCCGATCCGCACCGGCACGTCCAGCCCGCGCATGCGCAGCTGCTTCAGCCAGGTGAGGAAGGCATCGGGATCGAACCCGAACTGGGTGACCACCAGCGGCGCCATGCCGCGCGATTCGATCGCGCGGACCTTGCTTTCCAGCACGTACCAGCATTGCTGCTCGGTCATGTTGGGATGCCCTTCGGGGTGGCCACCAACGCCGATGGCCTTGATGCCCGCGCGCTCGAACGCGCCAGTCGCGATCAGGGCGGAGGTGTCGAAATAGGGGCCCTGCGGTTCCGGCGGGTCGCCCGCGACGATGAAGCAGCGGGTCACCCCCGCGCGTTCGACCACGGCTTTCAGGTAACCCTCGAAATCGTCTTCGGAGGTGATGCGCCGCGCGGAGAAGTGCGGCATCGGTTCAAACCCCAGTTCGCGCACGGCGACCGTGGCGGCGATGCGGGCTTCGGCTTCTTCGCCGGGCAGGAACGTGACGGCGACGGGGGTGTCGGCCGGAATCAGCGGCGCGGCCTCGCGCAGCGATTCGATGTCCTTGGCGGTCATTTCCAGGCTGAAGCCGTCGGTGATTCCGGCGGGGGCCTTGTCCCAGTTGGGGTGAATCAGCGGTTTCGCCATCAGTGCTTCCTCTTGAAAAGCCAGCGGCAGCCCGCGCGCCATTGCGGCGCCGCGGGCTGCCCGGCCTGATTGGCCTCAGCGGCCGGTGCGCCAGCCTTCGGCGTAGTTTTCACGCGCCACGCGGCTGTAGGGCACGGGGCTGACGATGCAGCGCACCTCGATCTGCTTGTGCGGTTCGACGGTGGTCTTGCGGGTGCCGCCGTTCTCTTCGCCCCACACAACGCGCAGTTCGGTGCCGACCGGGATTTCCGGATCGATGGTGGCCAGCGAAAGCGCCTGCTTTTCGTTGTAGGAGAAGCCGGTGAACATCGACAGGCCGACCGTCTTGCCGCCCGCATCGACCACGCGGTCGTAGTTGGACGAGGCATAGTTCGCGAGCGGCACGTCGAAGAACTTGTAGGCTTCGCCGTCCGGGTTGAACATCGACGCCATGATCTTGGCCATGTCTTCCGGGTTCCAGGCCAGCGTCACCTTCTTGCGCTGCTCGGCCGGGTTCAGCGCTTCGAGCGCTTCGCGGCCGTGGAAGTCATGGTCGAACTTCACGAAGCCGCCGTAACCCAGTTCCCACGGGTTGAGGTAATAGTCCTCGATGTTGTCCGACACGAACGAACCGCCGATCGAGCCGGTCGCTTCATACGAATCGGCGGCCAGCCACTCGCGGAAGCCCTTCAGCTTTTCGCCGGTGTAGATCGCGGGGAGCGGCGAGGGGATCCAGCCCGATTCCAGCGTGTTCGAGGGGTAAGCGCGGCTGCCGCAGGCGATCAGGCCGAATTCCTTGCCCGCTTCGAGGATCGCGGCGCGGATTTCTTCCTGCTCGGCATAGGGGCCCCAGATTTCCAGGCCCGGCGCGCCCGACATCCCGTGGCGCAGGGTGCGCACGGTCTTGCCGGCGATGTTCATCGTGCTCATGTTGAAGAACTTGAGCTGTTCCAGCGGGCCGCCGTGCAGCTTTTCGATCACGGCCCAGGCGTTGGGGCCCTGGATCTGGAAGCGCCATTCCTTGCGGGTGACGGGCTTGCCCATCGGGCGCATCGGCGAACGGTCGTCCAGCTCGATTTCGACGTCATAGCCGCCGGTCGCGCCGTGATAGCGCAGCCAGTTGCTGGCGGGGGCGCGGCCGACGTAGGTGAAGCTTTCCTCTTCTTCCCAGAAGATGATGCCATCGCCGATCACGTGGCCATAGGGGGTGGTCGGGACGTACTGCTTGGCCTTGTTGACCGTCCAGCCCTTGGTGCTGTTGACCATGGTGTCGGACAGCAGCTTCAGCGCGTCCTTGCCGCGGATGTACAGGTTCACCATGTGGTGCGACTGGTCGAACAGCACGGCGCTGTGCTGCCAGGCCCACTGTTCGCTGCGCCAGTTGGAAAATTCCGGCGCGACCACGGGATAGACATAGGCACCCAGCTGCGAGTTGCGCAGCATGTCGACGATGTTGCCCTGTTCGTTCAGAAGCTGCTCAAGATTGGTGGCGGCCATGTGCCCCTACTCCCTCTCCAGTTGAAATCCGGTTGGCGCATTGCGGTGTGCAATTTTGCCGTTTGCAATTTTGTATGCACTGCATACTATATTTTGCTATCGGTGCAAACGAAAAGCGGAGCGGCTATGGCGCTGCGCCACAATGGGAGACTTGCTGATGGCCGAGGTCCAGATCCTCACCCTGTCCTGCTGCGACCGTGCCGGGATCACCGCGCGCGTTACCGGTTATCTGTTTGAAAACGGAGGAAATATTCTGGAGGCGCAGCAGTTCAACGATCAGGACAGCGGCCACTTCTTCATGCGCGTGGCGTTCGATCCGGGCAGCGCGGACATGGGCGCGATTCGCGCCGGGTTCGAACCGCTGGCCACGGAATACGGCATGACCTGGAACCTGCGGGGCAAGGATACCCCGCGCAAGGTGGTGCTGATGGTCAGCAAGTTCGACCACTGCCTGGGCGACCTGCTCTATCGCAACCGCATCGGTGAGCTGAACATGGACGTGGTCGCCATCATCGGCAACCATCCCAAGGAAGCGCTGTCGATCTCGCTGCTGGGGGACGTGCCCTATTATCACTTCCCGATCACCAAAGACACCAAGCCGCAGCAGGAAGCGCAGATCAAGCAGGTGGTCACCGACACCGGGGCCGAACTGGTCGTGCTGGCGCGCTACATGCAGATCCTGTCGGACGATCTGGCCGCGTTCCTCTCGGGCCGCTGCATCAACATCCACCACAGCTTCCTGCCGGGCTTCAAGGGCGCGAAGCCCTATCACCAGGCCCATGCGCGCGGGGTGAAGATGATCGGCGCGACGGCGCACTATGTGACGGCAGACCTCGATGAAGGGCCGATCATCCACCAGGACGTCGAAGCGATCAGCCACGCCGACCGTCCGGACGACCTTGTCCGCAAGGGCCGTGACATCGAACGCCGCGTGCTGGCTGAAGCGGTGCGCCTGCATCTCGACGACCGCGTCCTGCTGAACAAGGACAAGACGGTGGTGTTCCGCAGCTGATTTGATGCGGCGTCCGGCCTGCGTTACACGCAGGCCTCACGCGGCTCCAGCCCGCGCCCGGCCGTCAGGCTGGAGAAAAGGAAGCGGACATGCAGGTCAACGCGCTCGACCACGTCAACATCATCACCGACCGGCTGGACGAGACGGCGCGGTTCTATGCCGCGCTGCTCGATCTGGAGCGCCGCGATGCGCCGCCGCCGCTGACTCCCGCCAACGCGCAGTGGATGTATGACGCGGGCGGCAAGGCGATCATTCACATCAACAGCACCGACGGCCCCCGCGCCTATTACCGCGCGGTCGAACCGGGCGCGCTGACCGGCGCGGTGCACCATGTGGCGCTGAACTGCTCTGGCTATGACACGGTGATGGACCGGATCGCCGGGATGGGTCTGGATCATCAGGTCAACCTGGTCGAAGCCATCGGCTTGCGCCAGATCTTCACGGCCGACCCGAACAATGTGCTGCTGGAGCTGAACTTCTTCGGCGATTGAGGCTTCGGCCAAAGCGGCGGGCAAGCTCGTTTCACCGCAAGGCCGGCTCGCACTGCCCGCGTGAACGCCATGCGGGCGGGGCGGGTTCATCTGGCAGCAAGGTTGCGCCGATCAGGCAATCCCCGCGTCAGCACAACCAAGGAACAAGACAATGCGCGTCATTCAGAAAAATCGGGTCGCACCGTTTCTGCTCGCCATGGCCGTCATGCCGGTGTCGGCCAGCGTCTCCGCCCAGGAAGCGGCTCCGTCCGATCCGAACATCGTCGTCAACGCGGCCGTGCCGGTGGCCGGGCCGGTGCTGAAGGGCGTCATCACCGCGCGCAACGGCGACCGGATGCAGGTCACGGCCGAGGACGGCACCAGCACGATCATCGCGTTCAATGAAGCAACCCAGGTCAAGGCGGCCGGCGGGCTGTTTGGCGGCGGCAGCAAGCTGACCGTGGACGCGCTGCTCAACGGCTTGCCGGTGACCGTGAAGACCCTGCAATCGGACACGGGCCTGATCGCCAGCCAGGTGACGTTCCGCAAGAACGACTTCAAGACCGCGACCATGATCCGCAACGGCACCGCGCAGGGCTTTGCCGAGCAGACCGCCGCGACCGAGGCGCTGCGCGGGCGGATGGGCGATATTGACAAGTACAACGTCAAGGGCACGACCAACGTCTACTTCGACACCGGCAAGGCGGTCCTCTCACCGGGCGCGAAGGCTGATCTGTGCGCCACGGCCACGCAGGCCGACGGGATCAACAACGCGCTGATGCTGGTCGTGGGCTACACCGATTCGGTCGGCAGCGAGGAATACAACCAGATGCTGAGCGAGCGGCGCGCCGCGGCGGTGATCAATTACCTGCAACAGGCCTGCCGCTGGAAACCCTATCGCATGCTGACCCCCACCGGCATGGCGGAATCCGATCCGCTGGCCGATAACGAAACGCCCGAAGGCCGGGCGCAGAACCGCCGGGTTTCGGTCAATATCCTGGTCAGCAAGGGCCTGGACGGACTTTAAGTCACCTCCGGCTGGCAGGAACGGCTGGCGGCTTTACGACGGCCGTTCCCCCGCCAGTGTGGTGCGATACATCTCGCGCCGATAGCCGTCGTAATCGTTAGCGGCGAGGTGCAGGGCGGTGCGGTTGTCCCACATCGCCACCATGCCTTCGTCCCAGCGCAGGCGGCAGGTGAAGTGGTGCTGGGTGATGTGCTGGATCAGGAATTCCAGCAGCGGGCGCGCCTCGGCGCTGGTCAGCCCGTCGATGCCCACGGCATAGACCTCGTCCACGAACAGCGCCTGTTCGCCGGTGACCGGATGGGTGCGGACCAGCGGATGCCCGGTGCCCGTGAACGCGGCTTCGCGGGCTTCGTCGCTGGCGAAGGACAGTTCCTTGCCGTCGGCCAGTTTCTGCGTGAAGGCGTTGTTGCGCGCGCTCATCCGAACTTTCAGCGGGGCGAGCATGGTCTGCATCGTCGGGCTGAGCATGCGCCAGGCCAGCGCGCAATTGGCCCACACGGTATCGCCGCCATAGGGCGGGATCTGGACCGAGCGCAGGATGGTGACGCCCGGCGGTTCCGGCAGGAACGGCGAATCCGTGTGCCAGCCGCTGCCGAACAGGCCCTTGCTGCGATGATCGGCTTCCTTGATCACCGGCTGGACATGGGGATGGCCGGGAACGCCGTGGGTATAGGCATCGGGCGCGAATGCTCCCCAGCGGGCGGCAAAGGCCTCATGCTCGGCATGGGTCAGGTGCTGGTGGCGCAGGAACACCATCTTGTGCCGCCACAGCGCGTCCTGCAATTCGGCCAGCCCGGCATCGGGCAAGTCCCGCAGGGCCACCCCGACAACCTCCGCGCCCATCGCGGCGGCAATTGGCTGGACCGTGATGTGGCGGTAATCGCGCGCCGCATTGTCAAAGCCGCCAGACGGGCTGAGACGGACTTCACGCATGGCTGGCTCTCCCTTTAAGACGGGCCCTTTCAGACGGGTATCGCAGCGATCAGCGCATCCGCCAAGGCCCGTGGGCAGCACAGGTAGGGGGAATGATCGCTCTCCAGCGTGACCACGCGCGCGCCGGGGGACATCTGCTGCATCAGCCGCTGGCTCGCGATAGGAATCGTCCGGTCCTGCGTGCATTCGACATAAGTGCGGGGCAGGCTGCCCCAACGTTCCGCCGTCAGCCGCAAGGGCTCGCTGCGCGGGCCGTGCGGCTCGGCCAGCAGGCGCGGCAGTGCGGCGGCGACCAGTTCGGGCGGAGAGAGCTGGGCAAAGACCGGCCCGGCCAGCGCGGGGTCGACCACGGTCCCGGCCCCGTCATGGACCTTGGAAATCAGCGCGTCGAATGCGGGGGTGGGTTCTTCCAGCGCCTTGAATTCGGCGCGGCTCATGCCATCGGGCAGCATCATTGCGCAGATATAGACCAGCGCGTCCATCGCCGCGGGATCGGCCTCGGCGGCGGTGCTGACCACGATCCCGCCGCGCGAATGGCCGCCCAGCACGACCGGCGCGCCGCCCAGCTGCGCCTTCAGTTCGCGGCACTGGGCGGCGGCGAAATCGCCCCACCCTTGCAGGGTGACGGCGCGCAGCTGCGCCTCGTTGCCGCCCATGCCGGGCAGGGTCGGGGCAACCACGGTGTGACCGGCGGCGCGCAAGCGTGCGGCAACTTCGTCAAAGCACCACCCACCGTGCCAGCTGCCGTGGATCAGGACAAATCCAGCCATGATCGCCTCAGCGCACCTCGCCCGACCAGGTCCGCAGGCCCGGCGCGGTGCGGTCTTCGCTTTTCAGCGCTTCGGCCACGGCGGGGCGGGCGGTGACGCGATCCCGCCAGTCGATCAGGCGCGGGCAGCGCTTGGCCACCTCCAGTTCGGGGAACATCCGCTCCACCATCATGCCGCAGTGCGAGTAAAAGTTGATGTCGGCGAGGGTATAGGCATCGCCCGCCAGCCACCGGGTCTGGCCCAGCTGCGCCTCGACCTTGCCCAACGCATATTCGATCTTGGCGGTCGCGTTCGCCAGGTCCGCATCCGAAAAGCCGGAGCGCGCGGTTGCCCACTTCTTGCGCTGGTCGGGCAGGGGGATGTTCTCCAGCAGCTTTTCGAACTCGCCGCTGTCGATGCTGCGCGCGATCACGCCGACCATGCGGTGCCAGCCGTGCATCGAGACATAGTTCATCACGTGTTCGTCAACGAACTTGTTCCAGTACCGCATCCGCGCCGCGCCAACAGGATCACGCGGGCGCAGCGGGCCATCGGCGGGCTGGGCATCGGGGAAGGCGTCTTCCAGGTATTCGTTGATCACCGTGGTATGGGTGATGATCGTGCCGTCATGGTCCAGCACCGGCACCTGGCCTTCGGGATTGATCGCGGTGAACCACGCGGAATGCTGCTCGAACTTGTGCAGGTCGACATAGACCGATTCATAGGCCAGCCCCTTTTCCTTGAGCGGGACCATCGATTTCAGCGAATTCGCCAGCGGCTCGGCGTGGTAGTATTTCAGGCCCATCCCGGTTTCCCTTTTTATCGGTTCAAATTCTCAAGGTGCCCAGCACTCCGCCATCGACCGCGAGCGATTGCCCGGTCACATGGCTGGCCGCGTCGGAAAGCAGGAACGCCGCGACGTCAGCCAGTTCCCCGGCCTTGCCGGTGCGGCCCTGCGGCGTGGCGGCGGCCATCGTCGCCAGCGCATCGGGCGGCAGCGCGTCCAGCATCGGCGTCTCGATAAAGCCGGGGACAATGCAATTGCAGCGCACCCCATGCGGCGCCGCCTCCAGCGCGACCGCGCGGGCCAGGCCCAGCACCGCGTGCTTCGACGCGACATAGCCGACATTGCCCGCCATCCCGCGTTCAGAGGCCAGACTGCCGGTGACGAGGATGCTGCCGCGCCCGCGTTCCACCATGCCGGGCAGGACATGGGCGATGGCCCAGAACGGCGATTTCAGGTTCACTGCCAGCACGGCATCGAACACGGCGTCGGCATAATCCTGCACCGGCGCGAAGGCCCCGCCGGTGCCCGCGTTGAGGAACAGCGCGTCGATCGGTCCGTTCTGCGCGGCGGCGCTGTCCAGCGCGGCCAGCAGTTGGGCCTTGTCGCCCACGTCGGCGGCAGCCCATTGCGCAGACGCGCCCAGCTGCGCGCAGGCGTCCTCCAGCAGCGCCGCCCGCCGGGCGATCAGCGTGACCCGTCCGCCCAGCGCGGCGATCCGGTCCGCCGTTGCCCGCCCGATCCCGGTGGACGCGCCGGTAATGACGACATGGCGGCCGGTGAAGTCCATGCTGCTGGCCTCAGGCCAGACCCAGCAGGCGCGCGGCGTTGTCCTTCATGATGCCGGGCAGGACTTCTTCCTTGAAGCCCACCTGCCGCGCCGCATCGAGCCACTTTTGCGGGTGGATCAGCGGGAAATCGCTGCCGAACAGCATCTTTTTGCGCAGCTGGGTGTTGGCGTACTGGATGATCTGCGGCTGGAAATACTTCGGCGACCAGCCCGACAGGTCGATGAACACGTTGTCCTTGTGCAGCGCCATCGACAGGCTTTCATCGACCCACGGCCAGCTGGGATGGGCGAGGATCACCTTCATGTCGGGGAAATCGACCGCGACGTCGTCCACCAGCATCGGCTGGCCATACTTCAGTCGCACCCCGCCGCCGCCGCGCATCCCCGTGCCCATGCCGGAATGGCCGGTGTGGAAGATCGCGGGCAGCTTGTACTCGTTGATCACCTCGTAAATCGCGTACCCGACCTGCGCGGCGGGTTCGATGTTCTGCATGATGTGGTGGAACTTGAAGCCCTTCACGCCGCAGTTTTCGACCAGATCGCGGGCCTCGCGCGCGCCCAGCTTGCCCTTGTGAGGGTCGATCGAGGCGAAGGGGATGCAGATATCGTCGTTCTTCGCGGCGAATTCGGCCACTTCGTAGTTCGATACCCGCTTGGCCCCGATCCCGCTTTCGCAGTCGACCGTGAACATGCAGAACGCGATCTGCTGTTCGCGATAGATTTCCGCGATTTCCGGCATCTTGGGCCGTTCGCGCGGCGCCTTGAAATAGGCGCTGGCGGCATCGAAGAACTGGCCCATTACCGGGTCTTCGGGATCGTGGCAGCTGACTTCCGCATGGACGTGAACGTCGATGGCTTTGATCTTGGACAGGTCGATTGCCACGGGTGTGCTCCTTGAAAATGGCGGGCCGAACCGCGCGGGGCAGCGTTAGCGCCGCCCCGCGCGCCGGATTACAGCTGGATGATGACCGTCTTGGTTTCCATGTAGGCTTCGATGCCCTGACGGCCCTGTTCGCGGCCGAGGCCAGATTCCTTGAAGCCGCCAAACGGCAGCGCGGTGTCGATCACGGCGTGGCAGTTGCCCCACACGGTGCCGGATTTGATCTTGGACGCCAGCTTGTGCATTGTCGCGACGTCCTTGGTCCAGATGCCCGCGCCCAGGCCGAAGCAGGTGTCGTTGGCGGACTTGGCCACTTCGTCCAGATCGTCAAAACGCTGGGCGACCACGACGGGTCCGAAGATTTCCTCGCGCACCACGCTCATTTGCGGGTTCACGTCGACCAGCACGGTCGGGTTGACGTAATAGCCCCCGTCGGCCGCAGCTGCATCGCCGCCCACGGCCACGCTGGCGCCGTCGCGCTTGCCTGCCTCGATATAGCCCATCACGCGGTCGAACTGTTCCTTCGACACCAGCGGGCCCATGTGCGCTTCGGGATCAAGGCTGGCGCGCGGAGCCCAGAACGGGGTGGTCGCGGCAACGCCCTCGATCACTTGGTCGAAGATCGAGCGGTGGGCATAGAGCCGCGAACCGGCGACGCAGACCTGGCCGGAGTTGAAGAAGATCGCCCCTGCCGCGCCGGGGGCGGCGGTGGCAACATCGACGTCGGGCATGATCACCACCGGCGATTTCCCGCCCAGTTCCAGCGTCACGCGCTTCAGGCTGTCGGTGGCGTTCTTGTTGATCAGCTTGCCGATTTCGGTCGAGCCGGTGAAGGCCACCTTGTCGACATCGGGGTGCTTGACCATGCGGTCCCCGGCGGTGTGGCCGTTGCCGGTGATGATGTTGACGACGCCCGCGGGGAAGCCCGCTTCGGCGATCAGGTCGGCCAGTCGCAGCGCGGTCAGGCTGGTCTGTTCGGCCGGCTTCAGCACGGTGGTGCAGCCTGCGGCTAGTGCCGGGGCGATCTTCAGGCAGGCCATCAGCAGCGGGAAGTTCCACGGCACGATCTGCGCGCAAACGCCGACCGGCTCCTTAGTGGTATATCCGAACACCGTGCCGCCGGGCATGGTGTAGGGCGTGGTCACTTCGCCGCTGACCTTGCTGGCCCAGCCGGCCATGAAGCGGATGTGCGCGGCGGCGCCCGGCACGTCAACCGCGCCGGCCATGGTCTTGGGCTTGCCGTTGTCGATGGCTTCCAGCTCGGCCAGCTCGTCGGCGTTGGCCTCGATCAGGTCGGCCAGCCGGATCATCGTGCGTTCGCGCACCATCGGCGGCAGGTTCGACCAGCGGCCATCGTCGAACGCGGCGCGCGCGGCGGCCACGGCGCGGTCCACGTCCTTGTCAGAGGCATCGACCACATGGCCGACGATCTTGCCCGAGGAGGGGTCTTCGACCGGAATGGTCTTGTCGTGGCTGGAGGATACCCATTCGTTGTTGATGAACAGCGCCGGCTTGCGCGCCAGGAACGCCTGCGCGGCGGCCGAATAGGCGCGCTGGGTGCGATCGATCGTGGTCATGTCGTTCATGGTGATCCCTCTCTCCAAAGGCGATTCTGGTTGTCTTCACTCTATGTTATTTAGTAGGCAATGCATACAAAATATCGAGTCCGGCGCAAGTCCGTTCCACGGATACGCTACCACGGCTATTGTTATTGACCATAGCATTTTTCCAGCTATGTCACTGTAACGGATCATATGCCGAACCCCTGGGAGAGCCACGCCTATGTCGTCGATCATCATCGATTCGATCCGCACTTACGCGGTTTCCACGCCCACGCGGCTGGCGGTGGGCTGCTGCGAGACGGGGCGGCGCTGGACCTGGGCGGAGCTGGACCGCGCGGTTGACCGGGCCGCGGCCTGGCTGGTGGAGCAACTGGGTGCGGCCAGCGGCAAGCGCGTGGCAACGCTGACCCGCAACCATCCCAACATGCTGGTGCTGCAACATGCCTGCACCCGCGCGGGCGCGATCTTCGTGCCCTACAACTGGCGGCTCGCCACGGCCGAAATCGCCGCGCTGATGGCGGATGCGGAGCCAAGCCTGATCTTCCACGATGCCGAATTCACCGTGCCGGACGATCCCGCGCCGCGCCACCTGCTGGCCGATCTGGAATCGCTGGGCAGCGCCGGTGCCCGCGCGCCCGCCAGCGCCCGGCGCGGGTGGGAGGAGCCCACGACGCTGCTCTACACGTCCGGCACCAGCGGCCGCCCCAAGGGGGTGATGATCAGTGAGGCGAACGCGTTCTGGGGCCCCACCAATTTCATCCACGGCAGCCTGGTCGGCCACGACAGCGTGTTCCTGTGCGACATGCCGCTGTTCCATACCGCGGGCCTGTTTGCAGCGGCGCGCGTGCCGATCCTGTGCGGCGGGACAGTGTGGATCAGCGCCGGGTTTGATGCGGCCAGGACCATCGCCCGCATGGCCGACCGGGACCTTGGGGTAACTCACTATTTCTCGGTCCCGCAGATGGCGACCGTGATCTGGCAGCATCCCGATTTCACGCCGGAGAAGCTGCACGGGCTGAAGCTCTATGTCACCGGCGGCGCGCCCAATCCCAAGGCGCAGGTCGAACGCTTTGCCAAGGCCGGCATCCGCTTTTCCGATGGCTTCGGGATGAGCGAGACGGGATCGAACTTCGCCATGCCAGTGCTGGATGAGGCGCGCCTGCTGGAAAAGGCGGGCAGCTGCGGCTTGCCGCTGATCGGGGTGCAGACCCGGATCGTCGACGATGCGGGCAACGATGTTCCGCAGGGCGAAACCGGCGAGTTGTGGGTGCGCGGCCCCAGCGTGACGCAGGGTTACTGGAACCAGCCGGAACTGACCGCCAAGGCGTTCGAGGACGGCTGGTTCAAGACCGGCGATGCCGCGATGATGGACGCGGACGGGTTCTTCTATCTCGTTGATCGCAAGAAGGACATGTACATCTCCGGCGGGGAAAACGTCTATCCGGCTGAGGTCGAGGCCGCGCTGGCGGAACTGCCGGAAGTGGCCGAAGCAGCTGTGATCGGGGTGCCGTCCGAACGCTGGGGCGAAGTCGGGCGCGCTTTCATCATCGTGAAAGCGGGCGAAACGCTGACCGAGGAGCAGATCATCGCGCACTGCACCGCGCGGCTGGCCAAGTTCAAGGTTCCCGCCAGCGTGGTGCTGACCGACAGCATCCCGCGCACCGCATCGGGCAAAGTCCAGAAGCATCTGCTGCCACGCGACTGAAAGCTGCGACGAACCGCGCCAATGGCTCTTGGGGACTCGCGTCGGGCGCGATAGCCTGACGCGCATGATGACATCCGAGTACCTGGCCGGGCGCTTGCTGCTGGCAATGCCCGGCATGGGCGATCCGCGCTTTGACCATGCCGTGATCGCGCTGTGCGTGCATGACATTCATGGCGCACTGGGCATCGGTGTGGGCCGCATCAAGCACGGCTTGCGCCTGCACGAATTGCTGGAGGATGTCGGGATCGCCCCCGGCATGGCCCCGGACCGCGTGATCCACGAAGGCGGCCCGGTGGAGCCGCAGCGCGGGTTCGTGCTGCATTCGCCCGAATGGGAGGGGCCCGGCACGATCCAGGCCGGACCGCTGGGCGCGCTGTCCGCTTCGCGGGATGTGCTGCAGGCGATTGCTGCTGGCGAAGGGCCTGAAAGCTGGATCGTCGCGCTGGGCTATGCCGGATGGGCGCCGGGGCAACTGGAAGCCGAAATGCAGGCGCACGGCTGGTATGCCGCGACCGGACGGCCCGAAATCGTGTTCGACACGCCCGTTTCGGCCCGCTGGAAAGCCGCGTGGCAGGCCGAAGGGGTCGATCCCGCGCTGCTGTCTAGCAGCACCGGGCGGGCCTGAGCGCGGAACAGTCGGCCAATTTTCATCATTCAGGATTGCATTTCACTATCCTGAAAAATAGGAAGGGGCCATGTCCGGTCCCGTCCGCTCCGTTTCGCAGGCATTCACGATCCTGCGCCTGATGGCGCAGAATGGCGGCGCGCTGACCCTCTCCGAAATTACCCGCGCGACCGACCTCTCGCTGTCCAGCTGCCTTAACCTGCTGCGCACGCTGGTGGCCGAAGGCGCGCTGGAGGCCGAAAACGGCAAGCGTTATCGCCTTGCTGCCGAATGGAACGGGCTGACCGCGCTGCTCGATACCGCGCAGGCCCGCGTGATCGCCCGTGCCCAGCCGCTGCTGGACCGGTTCGCCCAGACCCACGACGCCGCGACCGGCCTGTGGCGGCTGGACCGACGCGAGCGGCTGGAACTGGTCGCGCTGGGGGAAAGCGATTCCGCCACCCGCATCCACATGGTCGTGGGCCAGCGCCAGCCGTTCGGCGGGGGCAGCACCGGGCGCGCGCTGGCAGCGGCGCAGCGCATCGACGAGGGTGAACTGGCCCGCCGCTATGCCGCGCTGCGCTGGCAGCGCCCGCTCGATTTCCCGGCCTACGCGGTGCAGGTCGGCGCGGCCGCCGCGGCGGGGTATGCTGTGGATGACGGGTTCGGCCACGCGGGCATCTGCTCCATCGCCTGTGTCATTCCGGGCGAGCCGATCGCGTTCTGTCTGTCGGCCTCGCTGTTTGCCGGTTCGCGCGATGCGGAGGGGATCCGCGCGCTGGGCCGCGCGCTGCGTGATCTGGCCGCCGCGCTGGCCACCGAATCTTAAGAGGATGATCCCGATGAGCGATGAGACCTTCCCTGAAATCCGCGATGCGGTGCGCCGCCTCTGCGCCGATTTTCCCGGCAGCTACTGGCAGGCACTGGACCGCGACCGGACCTATCCGACCGAATTCGTCCGCGCGCTGACCGAGGCCGGGTTCCTTTCTGTCCTGATTCCCGAAGAATTCGGCGGCTCCGGTCTGGGGCTGGGCGCGGCAACCGCGATACTTGAGGAAATCCACCGTTCTGGCTGCAATGGCGGCGCGTGCCATGCGCAGATGTACACGATGGGCACCCTGCTGAAGCATGGCAGCGTGGAGCAGAAGGCCAAGTACCTGCCGGGCGTGGCCGATGGCTCGCTGCGTCTGCAGGCCTTTGGCGTGACCGAGCCGACCGCCGGCACCGATACCACCCGCATCCGCACTTTTGCCCGGCGCGAAGGCGATCATTACGTCGTCAGCGGGCAGAAGATCTGGATCAGCCGGGCCGAACATTCGGACCTGATGGTGCTGCTGTGCCGGACAACCCCGCGCGAGGAGTGCGCGCGGTCGTCCGACGGGATGAGCGTGCTGCTGGTCGACATGCGCGAAGCGGTGGGCAATGGCCTGACCATCCGCCCGATCCGCACGATGTTGAATCATGCGACGACCGAGCTGTTCTTTGACGACCTGAAGGTTCCGGTTGAAAACCTGATCGGGGAAGAGGGCAAGGGCTTTCGCTATATCCTGTCGGGCATGAATGCCGAACGCATCCTGATCGCGGCGGAGTGCATCGGCGATGCCAAGTTCTTCATCGACCGCGCCGCCGCCTATGCCAAGGAACGCTCCGTGTTCGGCCGGGCGATCGGATCGAACCAGGGCATCCAGTTCCCGATTGCCCGCGCCTATGTCCAGATGAATGCCGCCGCGCTGGTCGTGGCCGATGCCGCCGCCAAGTTCGAAGCCGGCCAGCCCTGCGGCACCGAGGCGAACATGGCGAAGATGGTCGCGTCCGAAGCCAGTTGGTTCGCCGCCGACATGTGCATCCAGACTCACGGCGGGTTCGGCTTTGCCGAGGAATACGACATCGAGCGCAAGTTCCGCGAAACCCGGCTCTATCAGGTCGCGCCGATTTCGACGAACCTGATCCTCAGCCATGTCGGCACCCACGTGCTGGGGATGCCGAAAAGCTTCTGATTGTATTCAGGTTGAAGCAGGCCGGTGCCGCGGCTGTTTCAGGGTTGCTGAAACAGCGTCCGACTTCCGTCTGGCGGCTTGGGCTTTGGCCGCGCACCTGCTAGGCGCGCGGCCATGTTGACGATCCAGGGTCTTACCGTGCGCCTCGGCGGGCGCGATATCATCGAGCGCGCCAGCGCGGCGATCCCCCCGCGCGGGAAAGTGGGCCTGATCGGCCGCAACGGCGCGGGCAAGTCCACGCTGGTGAAAGCGATCATCGGCGAGATCGAACCGGACGAGGGCGAGATCGACATGCCGCGCGGCATGCGGCTGGGCTATATCGCGCAGGAAGCCCCCAGCGGCACCGCCACCCCGTTCGACACGGTGCTGGCCGCGGATGTGGAACGGCTGGCGCTGCTGGAAGAGTCCGAAACCTGCACCGATCCCGACCGGCTGGGGGATGTTCACGAACGCCTGCTGGCAATCGACGCCTACAGCGCCCCGTCGCGCGCCGCGCGCATCCTGATCGGGCTGGGCTTTGACGAGGAGATGCAGGGCCGCCCGCTCGACAGCTTTTCGGGCGGCTGGAAAATGCGCGTCGCGCTGGCCGCGCTGCTGTTTTCCGCGCCCGACGTGCTGCTGCTCGACGAGCCGTCGAACCACCTCGACCTGGAAGCGACGCTGTGGCTGGAAAATTTCCTGAAGTCCTATCCCGGCACGCTGATCGTCATCAGCCACGAACGCGACCTGCTGAACAACGTGGTCGATCATATCCTGCACCTGCAGGGCGGCAAGCTGACGCTCTACCCCGGCAGCTACGACAGCTTTGAACGCCAGCGCGCCGAGCGTGCGGCGCAGCTCGCCGCCGCCAAGGCCGCGCAGGATGCACAGCGGGCGAAGCTGCAGGACTATGTCGCGCGCAACAGCGCCCGTGCCTCCACCGCCAAGCAGGCGCAGTCCCGCGCCAAGATGCTGGCCAAAATGCAGCCGATCACCGCGCTGATCGAGGACCCGTCGCTGGCGTTCGATTTCCCCAACCCTACCGAGCTGCGCCCGCCGCTGATCACGCTGGACCTGGCCTCGGTCGGCTATGCGGCGGACACCCCGATCCTGCGGCGGCTGAACTTGCGGATCGATCCGGATGATCGAATCGCGCTGCTGGGCCGCAATGGCAACGGCAAGACCACGCTGGCCCGCCTGCTGGCCGCGCAGCTGACCCCGATGGAAGGATCGCTGGCCGCATCGGGCAAGATGCAAATCGGCTATTTCACGCAGTATCAGGTGGAGGAACTGGCCGGAGACGCCACCCCGCTGGAACACATGACCCGCGCGATGGAGGGGGCCAGTCCCGCTGCCGTGCGCGCGCAGCTGGGGCGGTTCGGCTTTTCCGGCAACCGTGCGACCGCGCAGGTGGGCACGCTGTCTGGCGGAGAGCGGGCGCGGCTGGCGCTGGCGCTGGTGACGCGCGATGCGCCGCACCTGCTGATCCTGGACGAGCCGACCAACCACCTGGATGTCGATGCGCGCGAGGCGCTGGTGCAGGCGCTCAACAGCTATACCGGCGCCGTGATCCTGATCAGCCACGACCGGCACATGGTGGAGCTGACCGCCGACCGGCTGGTACTGGTCGATGGCGGGACGGCGAAGGAATATCCCGGCAGTATCGAGGATTACATCGATTTCGTGCTGGGCCGGAACCAGCCGAAGGATGCCTCTGCGGGTGATGGCAAGGCGAAAGGCGGCAAGCAGGACCGCCGCGCCAGCGCCCAGGCGCGCGAGGAACTGCGCGCGCTCAAGAAGAAGCTGACCGAGGCCGAGACGCAGCTTACCAAGACACAGGCGCTGCTGAGCGAGATTGATCGGGCCATGTTCGATCCCGCCGGTGCGCGGGCCGATCTGGCCAAGTTGAAGATGGGCGAACTGTCGATCCGGCGCGGCAAGGTGGCGGCGGAGCTGGAGGCGGCGGAACTGGCCTGGCTCGACGCGGGCGAGGCGCTGGAAGCGGCGCAGGCGGCCACGGCATGAGCGTCGCCTTTCGCCGCGACGGGGATGAGGAGCACCTTGAGCCGAAGTTCGAGGTGCCGATCCCGCCGGGACCGAACCTGGTCACCGCGCGCGGGTTGGATTTGCTGAAGTCGCGCGAGGCGGAACTGGCGGCGCTGGTGGCGACCCAGACCGAGGAAACCGCGCTGAACGCGGCGAAGCGTGACTTGCGCTATGTCCAGCAGCGGCTGGCGACGGCGCAGCTCGTGCCGGTTCCGGATGGCACGGTGGCCGCGTTCGGGTGCCGGGTGGATTTTACCCTGAACGGCAACCCGCGCGTGCTGGACATCGTCGGCCATGACGAGGCCGATGCGGGCGAGGGGCGGATTGCCTTCACTGCCCCGCTCGCCCGCGCCCTGCTGGGCTGCGAGGCGGGGGACTTCGCCGATTTCGGCGGTCAGCCGGATGCCATCGAAGTGACGGCGATCCGGCCAATCTGATCCTTAGGGGCGGGGCCCCTTGCGCGGTGGACCCTTGCGGAAATTGCCGCCGGGGCCGGCGCGGCCCTTGCCGAACGGCTTTGCGCCATGCGGCTTGGGCCGGTCGCCCTGCGGACGCTCGCTGAACGGCCGCGCGGCGAGTTGCTTGCGCGGGGCGGGGCGGGCGTCCTCGCGCGGGGTTTCCTCGCGGCGATATTCTTCGCGGCGCTCAGGGCGCGGCGCATGTTCACGCGGTGCGCGCTCGCGAGGAGCGTGCTCACGCGGCCCATTGTTGCGCGGCCACGCATCGCGGGCCGGGCGGTCGCGGCTTGTGCCCTCGCGCGGACCGGCGTGGCGGTTGGTGCGGGCCATTTCGCGCGGGCTTTCCTCCGACGCGATGATGCGGATGCCGCTTTCGTCCTCGCCATCCTGATCGGCCGTGCGCTCGACCGCCTGCAGGAAGCGGTCGGCGATGGCGCGCGGGATCTGGAAGTGGGTTTCATTGGCGGCGATGCGGATCGCGCCAATTTCGTTGCGGGTGATATGCCCGCGGCGGCACAGCACCGGCAGGATCCAGCGCGGATCGGCGTTCTGGCGACGACCCACGTCCATCTTGAACCACACCACGTCGTCAAAGCCGGGGCGGTGCTTGTCCATCTGCGCGGCGCGCTGGGCGTCGGGCGTGCCGGCAATCAGTTCTTCCGGCTGCGGCAGCGAGGCGCGATACGAGCGGACCAGCGCCACGGCGAGGTCTTCGGCGCTGCGCTGTTCCAGCAGCGCACGGGCGATTTCCAGATCGTCGGGTTCGGCCTCGACCTGCTCCAGCAGCTTTTCCATGAGCCGTTCACGGTCCGCCGCGCGGATCGTTTCGGGCGTCGGTGCCTCAACCCATTCGGCCGGGATGCGCGCGCCGCGCAGCATCATTTCCACCCGGCGACGGCGCGGGAACGGCACGATCAGCACCGCGGTGCCCTTCTTGCCGGCGCGGCCCGTGCGGCCCGAACGGTGCTGCAGCGTTTCCGCATCGCGCGGAATTTCCACGTGCACGACCAGCGTGATCGAGGGCAGGTCGATCCCGCGCGCGGCCACGTCGGTCGCCACGCACACGCGGGCGCGGCGGTCGCGCAGGGCTTGCAGCGCGTTGTTGCGCTCGTTCTGGCTATGCTCGCCCGACAGCGCGACGGCGGCAAACCCGCGTTCCTGCAAGGTGGCGTGCAGGCGGCGGACGTTGTCGCGCGTGGCGCAGAACAGGATGGCGGTTTCAGCCTCGTGCAGGCGCAGCAGGTTGACCACGGCGGATTCGATGTCTGCCGGGGCAACGGTGATTGCCTGATAGCTGATGTCGCCATGCCCGCGATCTTCGCCGACAGTGGAGATGCGCACGGCCTCGTTCTGGTAGCGGCGGGCCAGCGCCACGATCGGCTTTGGCATGGTGGCCGAGAACAGCAGCGTGCGGCGGCCTTCCGGCGTCGCGTCGAGGATTTCCTCAAGGTCTTCGCGGAAGCCCATGTCGAGCATTTCGTCCGCTTCATCCAGCACGATGGTGCGCAGGGCCGACAGGTCCAGCGCGCCGCGTTCCAGGTGGTCGCGCAGGCGGCCGGGCGTGCCGATCACCAGATGCGCGCCATAGTTCAGCGTGCGGCGTTCGCGCTGCGGGTCCATCCCGCCAACGCAGGCGGCAATCTTCGCGCCGGTGCCGGCATAGAGCCAGTCCAGCTCGCGCGCGACCTGCAGGGCCAGTTCGCGCGTCGGCGCGATCACCAGCGCCAGCGGTGCGCCAGCGGGGGGCAACACGCCGCCTTCGGCCAGCAGTTCGTCGGCCATGGCGATGCCAAAGGCCACCGTCTTGCCCGAACCGGTCTGGGCAGAAACCACCAGGTCGCGCCCGCGCGCTTCGTCTTCGATCACCGCCGACTGGACCGGGGTCAGGGCGGTATAGCCATGGCCGGTCAATGCCTGGCTCAGGGCGTCGGGAATTCCGTTGAAAGTCATATATCTCGCAAGTCAGCAGGCATGGCCTGCACAGGTCAGGAAGCTGTCCAAGGGGATTGGTATACAGCCTTGCACGGCAAGTGACCTGAACTTTCGCGATAGGCCGTTTATGCCGCAAGTGCGAAGGCCGCCTAGCCGGTTTCGCGCGGAAAGGCGAGTCGTTTGTCCGCACCCGTTGCAGGTGCGCCGCGATCCGGCTGCGTTTCTGCCCCCAGCCGGGTCAGCGGTCGGCGCGGGTGACGCGCTCCTCGCTGGGGACCGGGCGCGGCGGCACCGCCTTCAGCCAGGCTTCCAGCGCGTCGATATCGGGCATCCCGCTGACCGAATCCCGCCCGCGCGTGAACACGGTAAAGCTGTCACCGCCGCCTGCCAGAAAGCTGTTGGTGGTGACGCGGTAGGTCGCCGCGGGATCGATCGGCTGGCCGTTCAGCGCCATCGCGGTAATGCGCTGGCCGATCGGGCGGCTGCGATCGATCTGGTAGGTGAAGCCCGCCGACGGGGCCAGCACCTGATGCGGCCCGTCATCGTCGAACCCCTGTTCCAGCACCGCCTTCAGTTCGGCCCCGGTCAATGACTGGGTGACCAGCGTGTTGTTGAACGGCTGCGAGGCATAGATCGCCCCGAAAGTCAGCGCGCCATCCGCCGCAGGATTGAGCGAGGCGCGGATGCCGAACGGGTTCATGAACGCGATCTGCGCCCCGGCTCCGGTGGTTGCGGCGAGCTGGGCATCGGCGATCAGGTTGCCCAGCGATCCGCCCTGGTTGCCGATACCCGCCACTTCGCCGCGCGCGACGGGGCCGCCCAGCCGTCCGACCGGGCGCTGGGCATAGTCCCTGGCCGCATCGACATACTTGCCGACATAGGCAGCCACATCCGGGCGGGGGGTAAAGCGCGGCAGATCGGCGGCGGTTTCCACCGGGCCGCGCGGCGAAACATAAGGATCGCTCTGCACCACCACGTTGCGGGCGCGGCGGGCCACGACGCGGCCCTGTTTGGGGTCGATTTCCAGCGTGATGTCGGTCACCAGCTGGCCATAGACCCCGGCGCTGGTCAGCAGGACGGGCCGCTCCGGATTAATCGCGCCATATTCGCAGACATAGGCCCAGTGGCTGTGGCCTGACACGACGACATCGACCCCGCCTTCCAGCCGGTCGAGGATCGGGCGGATTTCGCCGGTCAGGTTTGCGCACCCGTCGGGGTTGGGCAAGCCGCTGGTATAGCCGCCCTGGTGGATCATCACGACCACCGCGTCCGCGCCGCCGCGCCGCAGCCGCGCGGCTTCGGCGTTGATCGCGCTGGCCTCGTCGCCAAAGGTCAGCCCGCGAATGCCTTCGGGGGCAACCAGGCTGGGTGTTCCCTTCAGCGTCAGGCCGATGAAGCCCACCTCGACCCGGCGCTTGCCCTTGCCATAGCTGCGCAGGCCCGATGCCGGGAACAGCGTGGTGCCATCCGCCTTGTAGGTGCTGGCCGACAGGAACCGGAACTTCGCGCCGGGAAACGGTTCGACCTGGCACGGCTTGCGCGCGGTATGCTGGGCGCAGCCGCCGCTTTGCTTGCGCAGCAGCTCATCCGTGCCGTGATCGAATTCGTGGTTGCCGACCGCGTTGAAATCCAGCCCGATGCGGTTCATCACCCCGATCGCCGGCTCATCGAGGAACAGCGACGAGGCGATCTGCGACGCGCTGATCAGGTCGCCCGCCGCGACGGTGGCGGAATGCTGATACTGCGCGCGCAGCGAATCCACCGCGCTTGCCAGCCAGGCTGCGCCGCCCGCTGGAACCGGGCGGGCATCGCCCTTGCCATCGGGCACCAGCACCGCCGTGCGCGGCGGCTCCAGCGCGCCGTGAAAGTCGTTCAGCGCGATGATCCCCACGGTGACCGGTGCAGCGGCGGGGGCGGTCGAGGCAACGCGCCCCTGCGCGCCGCAGGCCGCCAGCGCGGGCAGCAGCAGCACGGGCAGCAGGCGGGCAAGATGGCGGCGGCGCGGAAGGGATTCGATCATGACGCGTTCCTAGGTCGGCCAGATGCGCGGGGCAATGGGGCGGCACCGTTGCGTATTGTGCGAATAAGACAGTTTCTTGAATTCCAGGCCTTCACGTTTATATTTACCGGAAAGACAACCCGGGAGTTGGATCAATGGCGCGTCCGCAGAGCGATATCGAAGCCGGACGGGAGCAGTTGATCGATCTGGTCATGGCCATGATCGACGAACGCGGCTCCGCTGCCCTGACCGTGGCGGAAGTGGCCGCCCGCGCGAACATGTCGCCCGCCAACCTCTACCGCTACTTCGACAGCAAGGAGGCCTTGATCGAGGCCGTGGCCGGGCGCTGGTTCCAGCCCAAGCTGGACATCATGGAACAAGTCGTCGCCAGCGACCTGCCGCCGCGCCGCAAGATGTACGAATTCTTTGCCCGCCGCTTTGCGCTGATGAAGGCGGAGTGGGAAGCAGATCCCGTCGCCTTCGCGCTGCACGTGGAACTGGGCAAGGAACACTTTGAACTGATCCGCAGCTATGTCGATCTTGGCGATCACTACCTGGCGGAGATCATCGGCGAGGCAATGGGCGAGGGCCATTTCGCCGGCCTGTCAGTCGACGAGGCGCTCAGCCTCGTGAACCAGATGGTCAATGTCTACGTCAACATCGCGGCCATGGAACTGATCATGCCCAAGCTGACCACCGACAAGCTGGCGCGGATCATCGATGCGGTGTTCGACGGGCTGTCCGCGCAGGATCGCGGGGCCAAGGCGGTATCGGGCCTGCGCGCCGCCTGACCGGATGCAGGCTTGCTCCCGGCTGCCAAGAGGAGCAGTCTGCGGGCATGACCAAGGACCTGACCCTGACGCTGCACGGGGCCGCGCGCACCGTGACCGGTTCCTGCCATGAATTCACGCTGGGGGACCGGCGCATTCTGGTCGACTGCGGGCTGTTCCAGGGCTCGCGCACGCTGGAGGGGCTGAACGCCGGCGCGTTCGGGTTCAATCCGGCCAAGGTCGACGCGGTGATCCTGACCCATGCCCACATCGACCACTCCGGCCTGCTGCCGCGGCTGGTGGCGGAAGGCTTCACCGGGCGGATCTGGTGCACCCAGCCGACTGCCGACCTGCTGGAATACATGCTGGCCGACGCGGGCCGCATCCAGGAGGCCGACACCGCGCGGCGCAACCGCCGCCGCGACCGTGCGGGCGAAGACCCGTTCGACCCGCTCTATACCGAGGCTGACGCCATCGCCGCCTGGGGGCAGGCCTGCCCGGTGGAGCTGGAGGAGTGGTTCGAACCCGTCCCCGGCATCCGGGCGCGGCTGTGGAATGCGGGGCATATCCTGGGTTCGGCCTCGGTCGAACTGGAAGCGGGCGGCGTGCGGGTGCTGTGTTCGGGCGATCTGGGGCCAGACAACAAGGCCTTCCATGCCGACCCCGAAGGCCCGTCGGGGTTCGACCACGTGCTCTGCGAAAGCACTTATGGCGACCGCGCGCGCGAACCGATGACAATTGCCGGGCGGCGCAAGGTGCTGGAAGCGGAAATCCGCGGCGCGCTGGCGCGGGGCGGCAATCTGGTGATCCCCACATTTGCGCTGGAACGCACGCAGGAACTGCTGCTGGACATCGCGGAGCTGATGCACGCGGGCGCAATCCCCAACGTGCCGGTGTTCATCGACAGCCCGCTGGCCAGCCAGGCGACCCGGGTGTTCGAAAAGCACGCGGCGGAGCTGCAGGATTTCACGCGCGAGCAGACCTTCAAGCAGCCGGGGTTTCACTTCGTCGAGAGCGTGCAGGAATCGATCCGGCTCAATTCCGTGTCCGGTGCGATCATCATGGCGGCGTCGGGGATGTGCGAGGCGGGCCGCATCCGCCACCACCTGGTCCACAACCTGCACAAGCGCGAGGCGACGGTGCTGTTCGTCGGCTATCAGGCGGCGGGATCGCTGGGCCGGGTCATTCTGGAAGGGGCGGGGCGGGTGCGCATTTCGGGCGAGGACGTGATGGTCCGCGCCACGATCCGCCGGATCGACAGCTATTCCGCGCATGCCGATCAGGGCGAACTGCTCGACTGGATCAGTGCCCGCGCGCCCATCGCGGGCAGCCTGTTTCTGGTCCACGGCGAGCAGGGCGCGCTGGAAGCCTTGCGCCAGCTCGCCCAGTCGCGCGAACTGGGCGGCACCATCGTCACCCCGGAAATCGGCGAAAGCTATGTCCTGCCGCCCGCCGCCCCGGCGCGGCGGATCAAGACCGGGCGCACCGACCTGACCGAGGCGCTGGGGCGCGACTGGCAGAACAGCTACGCCGAATTCGTCACCGGCCTGAAGCGCGAACTCTCGCGGATCGAGGACGAGCGGGAACGGCAGAAGGCGGTCGAGGCGATGCGCAAGGTGCTGGACAGCTACACCCATTTCCGCCGCGAAAAGCACGGCAAGCGGCACCACTGAGCGATGGGGGATGAACCGGCAGACCTGTCCACCGCGCGCAGCACCCGGCTGGGGGTGGTCGTGCTGGTGGTGGTGCTGCACGTGGCGGCGCTGCTGGGCCTGATCCGCGCGTTCGCGCCCGATTTCACCGCGCAAGTGACCCGGACGGTACTCTCCACGTTCTCGGTAACGGTGGTGACCCCGCCGCCCGCGCCGCAGCCGAGCAAGGAGCCGGAGCCCGCCGGAGCCGCTGCCGAAGCAGGCAAGAAGGCTGTTGCGCGCGAGGTGAAGGCCGACAAGCCCAAGGTGGACATTGCCAAAACCCCTGCGCCCAAGGCGGCCAGCACCGGCAGCGCCAATTCGTCCGGCGCGAAGGATGCCGGGGCCGGAACCGGCGCGGGCGGTCAGGGCAGCGGCACCGGCAGCGGGACAGGCGGCACGGGCACGGGTGGGGGGCTTACCCGCAAGGTCGAAAAGATCGCGGGCGAGATCAATTCCGCCAAGGACTATCCCCGCGACACGCGCGACTTGCGCAAGGACGATTACGTCATCATCGCCATCACCGTCAGCGCCGAGGGCAAGCCCACCGCCTGCCGCATCCATCGTCCCAGCAAGGACGCGCAGGCCAATGCGATCACGTGCACGCTGGCGCTGCAACGCTTCCGCTTCAAGCCCGCGACTGACGCGCAAGGCAACCCCGTGGCCTCCACGTATGGCTGGCGGCAACGCTGGTACGATTGACGGGTCTTAAGATTGACTGGCGCGCCCTCCGGTTCCTAACTGGGCCAAAGCACGAATCCGAGAGAGGACCACATGGCCACCCTGCATCCCGTCCCCGCCGAATGGGCCAGCCGCGCCTACGTAGATGCAGCCGCCTATGCGGAGCAGTATCGCCGCTCCATCGCGGAGCCGGAAGCGTTCTGGCGCGAACAGTCGGATCGGCTGGACTGGATCAAGCCGTGGACCAAGCTCAGCCAGTGCAGTTTCGACGAGGCCAACTTCGGGATCGAGTGGTTTTCCGATGGTACGCTGAACGTTTCGGCCAATTGCCTTGACCGCCATCTGGCCGAGCGTGGCGATACTGTCGCGATCATCTGGGAAGGCGACAACAGCGAGCACCAGCGCCGCCTGACCTATCGCCAGCTCCACGCCGATGTCTGCCGCTTTGCCAACACGCTGAAGGCGCTGGGCGCGCGGCGGGGGGACCGGATCACGATCTATCTGCCGATGATCCCCGAAGCGGCGGTGGCAATGCTGGCTTGCGCGCGGATCGGGGCGATCCACTCCATCGTGTTCGGCGGTTTCAGCCCGGAAGCGCTGGCGGGCCGAATCCAGGACTGCGACAGCAGCATCGTCATCACCGCCGACGCCGGGATGCGCGGCGGCAAGCAGGTGCCGCTGAAGGCCAACGTCGATGCCGCGCTGGAGCATTGCCCGTCGGTCAGCTCGGTGCTGGTCGTGCGCCATGTCGGCAACGCTGTGACGATGGCCGACGGGCGCGATCACTGGTGGCACGATCACCGCGAGAGCGTGTCCGCCGATTGCCCGGCCGAGGAAATGAACGCGGAAGACCCGCTGTTCATCCTCTATACCTCCGGCTCCACCGGCAAGCCCAAGGGGGTGCTGCACACCACCGGCGGCTACCTCACCTGGGCAGCGATGACACACCACTACGTGTTCGATTACCGCCCCGGCGAAATCTACTGGTGCGCGGCGGACGTGGGCTGGGTCACCGGCCACAGCTATGTCGTCTATGGCCCGCTGGCAAACGGGGCGACCACGGTGATGTTCGAGGGCGTGCCGAACTATCCCGATCACAGCCGCTTCTGGGAAATCGTCGACCGCCATCAGGTCAACATCTTTTACGGCGCGCCGACCGCACTGCGCGCGTTGATGCGCGAAGGCGATGACTGGGTAAAACGCACCAGCCGCAAGAGCCTGCGCCTGCTGGGATCGGTGGGTGAGCCGATCAATCCCGAAGCCTGGGAATGGTACTGGCGCGTGGTCGGCGATGAACGCTGCCCGATTGTCGACACCTGGTGGCAGACCGAAACCGGCGGGGCGATGATCACGCCGCTGCCGGGCGCGACCGATCTGAAGCCCGGTTCCGCCTCCAGGCCGATGTTCGGGGTGGTGCCGCAGATCGTCGATGCCGATGGCGCAGTGCTGGACGGTGCGACCGAGGGGAATCTCTGCCTCACGCAAAGCTGGCCCGGACAGATGCGCGGGGTATGGGGCGATGCCGAGCGGTTCTTCCAGACCTATTTCACCACTTATCGCGGCAAGTATTTCACCGGCGACGGCTGCCGCCGCGACGAGGACGGCTATTACTGGATCACGGGCCGCGTCGATGATGTGATCAACGTGTCCGGTCACCGCATGGGCACCGCCGAAGTCGAATCCGCACTGGTCGCCCATGCCCGCGTGGCCGAAGCGGCGGTGGTGGGGATGCCGCACGAGATCAAGGGGCAGGGCATCTATGCCTATGTCACGCTCAACGCCAACGAGGAGCCGAGCGAGGACACCCGCAAGGAGCTGGTGCAATGGGTGCGCAAGGAAATCGGCCCCATCGCCACGCCGGACGTGATCCACTTCGCCCCCGCGCTGCCCAAGACCCGCTCGGGCAAGATCATGCGCCGCATCCTGCGCAAGATCGCCGAAGGGGACACCTCGAACCTCGGCGATACCTCGACGCTGGCCGATCCGTCGGTGGTGGATACGCTGCTGACCAGCGGGCGCTGAGCGCCGGGCGTTGATTGGCCTTACGGCTGGCGCGTGCGGATCAGCAGCGACGTATCATAACCCAGCGCGCGGGCGCGGGCGATCAGCGCCTCGACCTTGTCGGGGGCGGGGGTCGCCTCGCGCGCGAGCAGCCACAGATAGCGACCGGAAGGTTCGCCAACGATGGCCCACGCATAGTCGTCCGCGCGGTCGAGCACCCAGTAATCGCCATAGAACGGGCCGAAGAAGCTGACCTTCAGCTTCGCGTTGGAGGCGGCGTCCACGATCTTGGCCTTGCCGTTCGCGACGGAAACCTTGCCGTCGGCCTTGCGGCAGGAATTGCGCACGCTGATCTTGCCGTCTTCCCGCAGGGCATAGTCCGCACTGACCGCTTCGCAGCCCTTCTGGAAGGACTGGTCATAGCGGGCGATTTCATACCACCGCCCCAGATAGCGGGGCAGTTCCACCGCCTTGGCCGGCTGCGGCACAGCCGCGTTGCCGACCGGGTGCTTGGGCCCCAGCGCGGCACAGCCCGATAACAGCAGGGCGGCTCCGGCGAGGGTGGCAAGAAGCAGTGGCTTGGCAATTCGTGCGGACATGGCGGGTCGTTTTCCGTGAGGGTGTTCGGGCATTGAATCTGGGCACGGTTCGCCCCTATGCAAGGGGCATGATCGCCCAGACCATCCAGCTCGCGCTTGCCCCGGTTTTCGTGCTGGTGGCGATTGGCAACATCATGAACCTGCTGTCGACCCGGCTGGGCCGGATTGTGGACCGGTCACGCCACTTGCAGGAACGGCATACCGCCACGAGTGGTCCGGATCACGATGCCGTGGTGATCGAAATGCGCGCCATCGCCCGGCGCATCCACCTGATCACGCGCGCGATCTTTCTGATGGTGCTGAGCGGGTTGACGATCGGCGTGACCGTGGCGGTGCTGTTCCTCGAAGAATTCGTGGCGGTGCGACTGCAATTCGCGGCGGCTGGCCTGTTCCTGATCGCGATCGGCCTGCTGATGTGGGCGCTGATGCTGTTCTTGGCCGAAACGCGGGTGGCGTCTTCCCAGTTGCGCATCCCGCGCAGCCTGCTGGAGCTGGAGCGCGATCTCTGACTTCCTTCCCCAAGGGGGAGGAATCAGGCGAGCAGCTTTTGCGCTCTCGGTTCGACCGCCGCGCGGATCATCGGTTCGGCGAAGGACAGGGCGGCGGGCAGATCGAATTCGAAGCTGACCGTTTCGTCACCCACTTCAACTGCGCCATGGATGGTCTTGCCCATCGCCTCCACCCGCAGGTCCAGCCGGTCCTCCCCGGACCACGCGGTGGTGACTTTCGCCATGCTGGGCATGATGTCGGCGATTTCGTGCTCGCGCGCGCGGATGCGGGCGACGGCGGCCTCGCGGCCAAGGGTGTGGGGAACGGTGAGACGCATCAGGGGGTCTTTTCGCCTTCGTCCAGCGCCGCACCGTACTTGTAGTCAAGATAACGGGTCTGGATCGCCAGGTTGTCGATTGCGCCGGCAGCCAGCTGGCGAGTCACGCTATCGATCTCGACGCTGATCTTGCCCAGGCTTTCGGTCAGTTGCTCGTCCGGGGTGCGGCCGCCGCGCGGCTCGGTGCGCAAATGGCGCGGGATGCTGGTGTAGGTGTTGACGAGGCCGGGCAGGTGCTCGCCCACCAGCTTGCGCACTTCGACCGCGGCGGGTTGCTTGTCATCCAGTCCGTCCAGCTGCAGGCCCAGCGCATCCAGCTGCACGCCGATCTGGTCCACCAGCTGGACGGCGGGCGCGGGCAGGGCGGGGCGCTGGCTTTCCAGCCACAGCTCCGTGCGGCCGACCAGCGACTTCACGTCGCCCCCGCTCAGGTCGCGCATTTCGGGTACTTTCAGCTTGGGAAACGTGCTGAACAGCGCAATCGCGGTGAAGATCGCCAGCGCGGTGACGATCACGCCGACCACGCCGATCCCGTCGATCACCAACCCGGCAACCATGGCCGCGAAGAGGATGCCGGTTACCGCGATGCCGGTGCGGATCAGCTTGCGCAGGCGGTATTCGCGCTTCAGCGCGGCCGAGCGCTGGCCGATCGACCCGGCGCGCCGCCCGCCCGCGCGCTGGTTGACCAGTGCAGCGCGGGCCTGCCGCAGGATCAGGTCAGAGTTGGTGGATTCTCCGGCCAAGTCAGCCCTCCAGGCTCAACAGGCTGGGCTTGTCCGCCGTCTTGGCAGCCTGCGCGGCCCCCTCGGCGCGGGCGATATAGCCTTTCGACTTTTCGACTTCGCTGGTCAGCGTGGTGACCGTCTGCTTCATCGAATCCAGCGCCTTCAGCTTGAAGGTGTCGATGTTGTCCATTGTGTCATAGATGTTCTGGAATGCGCGTTGCAGCGTTTCCAGCGGGATCGTGCTGGACGCGGCCTGTTCGTGGATCTTGCCGGTCTGGTCGCGCAGCAGCGTGCCGGTGGAATCGATGATGTTGGCGGTCGTTTCATTCAGCGCGGTGATCTGTTGCAGCACCAGCCGCTGGTTGGTCATCGCCTGCGCCACGGTCACCGCCGTGCGCAGCGCGCCGACGGTGGTGGTGCTGGCGCGGTCTACGCCCTTGACCAGTTCGACGTTGTTCTTCTTGACCAGATCGAGCGCGAGATAGCCCTGCACCGTTACCGCCATCTGCGTCAGCAGGTCCTGCGTGCGCTGGCGGACATAGAACAGCGCGGTTTCGCGGATCGCCTTGGCTTTGGCCGGGTCGGTCGCGTCCAGATCGGCGGCCTTGTCCTCCAGCCGCTGGTCAAGGCTGCGGCTGATGTGGATCATCTGCTCCAGCGCGCCCATCGCTTCCCACAGCTTCTGCCGTTCGACGTCGATCGCGGCGTTGTCCATCAGCAGCTCGTCCTTGCCGGACGAGAGCCGCGCGAGGATCGCCTGAATGTGGCCCTGGCTGGACTGGTAGCTGTCGAAATACTTCTTCAGGCTGTTGCCGAACGGGATGATGCCCAGGATCTTGCGCCCCGAAGAAAGCTTGCCCTTGCGGCCGGGATCAAGCTCCTCGACCGTGCGGCGCAGCTCGGCCAGGTCGGCGCCCACGCCGTTGTCCTTGTCCATCGCGCGGACCGGGCGGTCGAGAAAGCGGTTCGACATCCCCGCCGCCGCCATGATTTCCTTGCGGCCCATGTTGGTGATCTGATCGACCTTCTGGCCGAATTCGGGCGAGTTGGCATCCGAAGCGACGAGGTCGGCAATGAACGCCTCGACCTTGGCGTCCAGCTTCGATTTCGCTTCCGGCGCGACGGGCACCAGCCCGACGGCCTGTTCGGGCGCGACCACCGGCACCGGATCGGGCGGGGTCAGCGTGATCGTGGGGGTCTCGGTCGCAGTGGGCGTGGTGGCCATTGGTTCTTCCCGGTAATCAGGTTCTTGCTGCAACATGGGGTGACATGCGCGGCAGTGCAAGCTGTATTAGCGGGATAAGACACGGGCGGCAAGCCGGGACCGCACGGCCCCCGCCTGCCGCCCGCGATTCAGAAAGCCTTCAGCGTCAGCATCGCGCCCACGCCGTAATCGGGGGCGCCTTTGCTCAACCCGCCCGATCCGTAGAACGTAAGGTCGAGCCTGGACAAAACCGGCACACTGATTGCGCCGAACAACTCATGGCTGTCCTGCGCCAGCGTGGTGGGGCTTTCGCGGTAATCGTAGGACGCGATGAGCACCGTCTTGCCAGCGGCAACACTGAACCCGGCAGAGGCGAACAGCGTGTTCTTGAGGTCGAACCCGTCGGGATCGCCCGGCAGGCGATATCCGACGCTGGCAAACGGCGTGACGGTGCCGAATGTTCTCGACAGTTCCACCGATCCCGAAAAGTCGGCCTTGCCGGTGCCCAGGCCTTTGGCGGCAGAGGCAGTGGGCAGCTTGATCCGGCCGGAAAGATCGATGCCGATACCCAGCCGGTCCTCGGGAATGACATAGGCCAGACCCAGCGAAACATCGCCCAGTCCGCTGCGCACGGAACGCGGCGCGGCCGGATCGATCACGATCGGGGTGCCAGCCCCGCCACCGACGATGTTGGCCCCGTCGATCCGCAGCCACGGCACGCTGGCAGTGATCCGGACGTCGCCGGTTTTCAGCCGGGCCGAAAACGGAACGACCAGGATTCTGGTGTCGAGCGGAGCGCCATAGTCCCCTTCGGAGAAATCCAGGCCGGTGGTGAAGGACAGCTGGGTATCGGGGGCGGGATCGGCGGCCAGTTCTGACTGGGCGAGTGCGGGTGAGGCCGCTGCAAGTCCGGCGCACGCGGCGCAGACGGCGGCGAAGGTGGGGCGCAAGGCATGGCGCATGGAAATTCTCCCTGTTTGAATGCGAGCGCACGGGAACGGAGCCGTCTGCGCCCGGCTCCGTTCCGCTACTGCGCGTCCGGTGTCAGCCGCCGCGCCCGGGGCGCACGGCCTGCACGGTTTCGCGGATGGCCTTGGCCGAATCGCGCACCGCGCTGGCATTTGCGCGCGCATCCATGGCGGCGGTGCGGACCGATGCGGCGGATTCGCGCGCGGCCGTACCCGTCGCGCGGGCGTCTGCCGCTCCGGTGCGGGCGGCGCGCAGATCGGCGACGGCTCCGGCGTTGACCCGCACCGCGAGGTTTTCGCCGCGGGCGGCAGCGACATCGGCGGCGAGGGCGGCCTTGCCACGCGTCTCGGTGCCGTCTTCGGCGTCTTCGGCAACATCGTCGCCCCGCTGTTCGGCACGGACGGCGTTGCGTGCCTGGGCCATGGCCGAAACCTCGGTGCCAATGCCCCGGCTTTCGCCATCGCGCTGGGCCTTGGCCATGACGCTGACATCTGCGCCGATGCCAGTGCCGACAGCAGCTTCGGGGGTTTCAGTGGTGGTTTGCGCGACCGCGATCCCGGCACCCAGCGTAATCGCGGCAGTGGCGGACAAGAGCTTGATCATTGTTTTTCTCCTGCGTTGTCGACGCGCCGCGACGGGGCAGGAAAAATCCTGGAACTGCCGCTTTGCGTCACCCGGACCACCGGCCGATGCAGGGCATCAACGCCGACGGTCAGGCCCGGAAGGCGCCAGTTTTGCTGACTTCCGGATTAACAGGTACGGCAAACAGGGCTTAACCGGGCTCACCCGAGACGACGCGGCGGTGAACGGCTTTACCTTTCCGTTCAGCGCCGGCGGTCGTGGTGATGGGGACGGTTCAGGCCGCCAGCTGGAACGGCGCGATTTCGCCCGAAAGGTACAGCTTCTTGGCCTTGGCGCGGCTGAGCTTGCCCGACGAGGTACGGGGCAGGGTGCGCGGCGGCACCAGTTCGACGACGCAGTTCATGCCCGTGATCGAGCGGACCTTGTCCTTGATCTGGTCATGCAGCTTGACCCGCTCGGCCGGATCGCTGACCCGGCAATGCACCAGCACGGCGGGAACTTCCTCGCCGCTGTCGTTTTCGACCGAGAACGCGGCAATGTCGCCCTGGTGGAAGCCGGGCAGCTGTTCCACCGCCCATTCGATGTCCTGCGGCCAGTGGTTCTTGCCGTTGATAATGATCATGTCCTTGGCGCGGCCGACGATGAACAGATAGCCATCGACCATGTAGCCCATGTCGCCGGTATCCAGCCAGCCATCGACCAGGCACGCGGCAGTGCTTTCGGGGTCGCGGAAGTAGGAGTGCATCACCGACGGCCCCTTGCACCACACCTTGCCGATGTGATGATCGGGCAGGCTTTCGCCATGTTCGCCGCGAATGGCCAGCTCCATATCCTTCACGGCCTTGCCGCAGTTGACGATGGCGCGATAGCGGGCCGGACGCGACAGGTCGCGCGGGGTGCCGGACAGGCGCTCTTCCTCGACCAGCTCGACGCGGATGCCTTCGCCCGGCGGCATCAGGGTGACCGCCAGCGTCGCCTCGGCCAGTCCATAGCTGGGCAGGAACGCGCTGGCCTTGAACCCGGCATAGGCAAAGGCGTTGACGAAGCTCTGCATCACGTCCGGGCGGATCATGTCGGCGCCGTTGCCGGCGATCCGCCAGCGCGACAGGTCGAACCGTTCGGCCACGTTGCTCTGGCTGGAAATGCGCCGGGCGCAGATGTCATAGCCGAAGGTCGGCGAATAGCTGCAGGTCGTGCCGGGGTTGCGGCTGACCATGTCCAGCCAGGCCAGCGGGCGGCGGGCAAAATCCTCGGTCTTCAGGTAGTCGGCCGAAATCTGGTTGGCGATCAGCGACAGGAAGCAGCCGACCAGGCCCATGTCGTGATACCACGGCAGCCAGCTGACGCAGCGGTCCGACTGCTGGATCTTCATCCCGTGGCTGTGCCCGGCCAGGTTGTTGAGCAGCGATGCGTGGGTCACGGCCACGCCATGCGGGAACCGGGTCGAGCCGCTGGAATACTGCAGGTAGCAGATGTCGTCCGGGTGGGCAGCGGGCAACGTGCATTCCGGCGCGGGGGCCATGGCGAAGTCCTGCCAGGTGATCCCTTCGCATCCCTGACGCGCGGCGGCCGCTCCGGCCATTTCAGCGATCTCGGCGGGATAGAACAGGATCTTGGGATCGCTGCTCTGCAACTGGACGGCCAGCTGGTCGATATAGCTGTCCTTGCCGCCAAAGCTGGTCGGCAGCGGCAGCGGCACCGGCCAGGCCCCGGCATAGATCGCGCCGCAGAAAAGGGCGGCGAATTCCGGCCCGGTTTCGGCGACCATCGCGATGCGGTCATCCTTCTTCACGCCGTGGGCGATCAGGCGATAGGCCATGGTCAGCGCATCGCTGCGCAACTCGCTGAAAGGATAGACCCGGGCCAGGTTGCCGCGCGGATCGTGGAAGTTGAACCCGCGCTTGCCCTGCGCGGCATAGTCCAGCGCTTCGCCAAAGGTGGCGAAATCGGCGAACCGGCGCGGATGATCGTCCTCGTTCGGCGTGGGGACCAGTTGGCCGGATGCATTCGTCACGGTTGTGGCGGCATCAATCATCGTGCGTTAACCCGTTTGTTTTTCAGGGATTTGTGCTGCATTTCAGCATCGCTCCCATGTTCAAGTCCTGCGCGAAACCCTCAAACTTCGCGGTCCAGCCTCCCCATTTGCCGCATACTATGGCACGAATAAGGCCAACCATGACCCAGACCCGCCGCAATCCCCGGCCGCTTGACGCCCCCCGGCTGGAGGAGCTGGCGCTGGCCTATGTCGCCCGCTTTGCCACCAGCGCGGCCAAGCTGGAGGGTTATCTGCGCCGCAAGTTGCGCGAGCGCGGCTGGGACGGGGAGGGCGCGGCCCCGGTGGCAGAGATCGTCGCGCGGTTCGTGGCGGCGGGCTATATTGACGATGCCGTGTTCGCCCGCGCCCGCACCGGCAGCCTGCTGCGGCGCGGCTATGGCGTGCGGCGGATCGGGCAGGCGCTGGACGCGGCCGGCATTGCCGAGGACGTACGGGCGGAAGTGCGCGCGGCCCCTGCCGAACAGCGCCGCGCCGCGCTGGCGCTGGCCCGCAAGCGGCGGATCGGGCCGTTCGGGCCGGACGGCGCGGACCGGGCGCTGCGGGAAAAGCAGCTGGCGGCAATGCTGCGGGCCGGGCACCCGCTGGACAGCGCGCGCGAATTGGTCAATGCCCCCAGCATCGCGGCCGCCGAACGCTGGGCGGCGGAACTGGATGGTGAAGAATGATGCGCAAGTGCCTGATCGCGGCCAAAATCCTGGCATTGACGGGCCTGGCATTGACGGGTTGTTCCCCCAACGCGTCCGAAGCCGCGCCGGGATCGACCCAGGCCGCACCGTCCGTGCACCCGGTATCGGGGCTGGCGGTTGTGCCGCTAACCGTCACCAGTGGCGACCGGGTCCACAATTTTCGCGTCGAACTGGCTCGCACGGGGCAGGAACAGGCCCGCGGGCTGATGTTCCGCACGGCCATGGGCGCGGACGAGGGGATGCTGTTCCCGATGAACCCGCCCCGCGGCGCCAGCTTCTGGATGCGCAACACGGTGATCCCGCTGGACCTGATCTTCGTGGGCGTGGACGGACGGATCAGCAACATTGCCGCCAATGCCGTGCCCTATGACGAAAGCCCGCTGCGCTCGGTCGGGCTGGTGATCGCGGTGCTGGAACTGAACGGGGGCCGTGCGGCAGAGCTGGGGCTAATGCCGGGCGACAAGGTCAACTGGTGATGCACCGGGCGCGGAAAAGCCTGCACCGGCCCCTTTCCCCCGCGCCGCAATTGGGCTAGGCGGCGCGCATGGGAATCCTCGGCAAGATCTTCACCTGGTGGGACGGCGCCACCATCGGCACCATGCTCAACAGCGCGTTCACCGGCGAACACGTCGGCACCGACGCGCAGGGCAACAAGTATTATCGCGCCAAGAAGCGCCGCGCCGCGGGCCAGCCCTTTGGCGGCAGCGAGCGTCGCTGGGTGATCTACAACGGCGCCAACGACGCCAGCCGAGTCCCGGCCGAATGGCACGGCTGGCTGCACGGCAGCTATGACGGCGTGCCTGAAAGCTTCCTGCCCCCGCCGCGTATCTGGGAAGCGGATTTCACGCCCAACGCTACCGGCACGCAGGCTGCCTATCGCCCGCAGGGCGCGCTGGAGCGCGGCGGCAAGCGCGCGGCGGCAACCGGCGACTACGAAGCCTGGACCCCGGACGCCTGAGGCGTGAAGCGGGCGCTGGCCCCTGTCGGATTGCTTTTGCTGGCCGCCTGTTCGGGCGGTAGCGACGATGCGCAGCCTGCCCCCACCGACATTCCCAAGGCCGTGGCCGATCAGGCTGCCGCGCCGGTGGTGGAAAGCGAATATGGCACCCCGGTGAGGGACCGGGTGGCCACGATCGGCCTGCTCAACAAGCGCAACAACCTGACCCAGGACCTGGTGATGAAGCCGGGCGAATCGCGCCGCGTGGGCAACGTGATCGTCCGTCTCGCCAGTTGCGAACGCACGCTGCCGTGGGAAAGCCCGCCTGAAACCGGTGCCTTCGTGCAGGTGTTCATCGAGGAGCGGGCCTCAGCCGATCAGGCGCTGCAGTGGCGCAAGGTGTTTTCGGGCTGGCTGTTCAAGAACTCGCCCTCGCTCAACGTGGTTGAGCACCCGGTCTATGACGTCTGGGTCAAGGACTGCGCGATGAAGTTCCCCGGCGAGGAGGAAGATCCCGCCGCCGCCGCCGCTGCCAGCAGCGCGGCAAAGCCATCGGGCAGCGCCACGCCCGCGCCGACGCCCAAGCCGTCGGCCAGTGCATCGCCCACCCCATCGCCCAGCGCCGCCGCACCCGCGCCGTCCGTCGCGCTCTGAGCGGCGCGCAGCCGCACCAGATATTCCGCCTGGCTGATTTCCACCGCGCCCAGCGAGGCAAGGTGTTCGGTCATGAACTGGCAGTCCAGCAGCGTCGCGTTCGCATGGCGCAGCGCCGCGACCAGCCAGCACAGCGCGACCTTTGACGCATCCGGCACGCGGCTGAACATCGATTCGCCGCAGAACACCCGGTCGAACCCCACGCCGTAGAGCCCGCCGACCAGTTCATCGCCCTGCCAGCATTCGATCGAATGTGCGTGTCCTAGCCGGTGCAGCAGCAGGTAGCTGGCGGTGATCCGTCCGCTGATCCACGTATCGTCCGTTTCGCGTCGGGGGGCGGCGCATCCGGCCATGACCTCGGCAAAGGCGGCATTGCAGGTCACGCGGAACCTGCCCCGGCGCAACGTGCGGGCCAGCGAACGCGACACGTTCAGGCCATCGAGCGGCAGGATCGCGCGCTGGCGCGGTTCCACCCAGAACACATCCGGATCGTCGCGCGCGTCGGACATCGGGAACACGCCGCTGCGATAGGCCAGCATCAGCAGGTCCGGGTCAAGCGGTTGCGGGGCTACGGGGGCGTGCACGGCGGCAGGTTAGCAGAGCCGGTGGCGGACCGGGAGAATAAATGCGCGGCGCGCCTTGCCATCCGTGAAAACTCGGTATAGTGGCCGCTTCCGCCTGCAGGAGTGTAGCTCAGTTGGTAGAGCATCGGTCTCCAAAACCGAGGGCCGCGGGTTCGAATCCTGCCACTCCTGCCAGCGCTGCCCATCCCCCCAGCCAGATTTGAGCCGATGTCCGCCGAACCTCTTGCCGAGCAGGTCAGTACGGAGGGCGGCCGCCGATCTTGGCTGTCGGGCGAATTCACCCCGCGCCAGACCCTGTGGATCGCCATCGCGCTGGCGGTGCTGGCCTGCCTGCCGGTGCTGGTGGCACGTTATCCGCAGATGGTGGACTATGCCGCGCACCTCGCGCGCTACCACATCATGCTCGACCGCGCGGAAAGCCCGTTCCTGAAGGCATATTATGGCTTCCAGTGGCACCTGATGGGCAACCTGGGGGCGGACCTGCTGATCTGGCCGTTTGCCAAGCTGTTCGGGATCGAGGCGGCGGGGCGGATCGTGGTCATGCTGACCGTGCTGTCCACCGGCCTTGGCATCATCGCGGTCGAATGGACGCTGCGGCGGCGGATCGGCGTCGGCACGATGCTGGCGCTGTGCTTTGTCTGGTCCCCGGCCATGCTGTTGGGTTTCCTCAACTTCGGCCTGTCGCTGGCCGGCGCGCTGTTCGCGTTCGCGCTGTGGGTGCGGCTGGAAGGCAAGCGCTGGCGCGAACCGCTGTTCGTGCCGATCGGGCTGGGCGTGTGGCTGTGCCACGTGTCGGGCTGGGGCGCGCTGGGCGTGATGGTCTTTGCCTATGAATGGCACCGCGAAAAGAGCTGGCGCCCCTTCGTGGCCCCGTGGCCGCTGATGGCGCCGTTCCTGACCACGCTGTTCGCGGGGGAAGGGACCAAGGAACTGGCATCCTATGGCACCAACGCGCTGACCTACAAGTGGACGATCTGGAAGCAGGCGATGAAGGATCAGATCGAGTGGCTGGATTATGCCAGCGCGATCCTGATCGGTGCGATCCTGTTCCTGTCGCTGTGTTTCCGGCGGCTCGACGGGCGGCTGGGCTGGGCGGCCGTGGCGATGCTGGGGCTGGCGGTGGTGATGCCGCGCCACATCTTCGGTGGCGACCTGGTCGATGCGCGGATGATCTATACCGGCCTGATGGTGGGGTGCCTGGCGCTGGCCTGGCGCACGCCGCGCTGGCTGCTGCTGCTGGCGCCGCTGCTGTTCCTGGGGCGGCTGGGGCTGACCACGGCGGACTGGTACCGCGAATCGCAGCACACCGCGCGGCTGCTGACCATGATCGAGGATCTGCCGCGCGGCGCGAAAGTGGCCAGCCTGGTCGTGACCGAGCGCAGCGAGTGGGGCTATAACCCGCAGGAGCATGTCGGCGCCTGGTCGATCGTGCGGCTGGATGCGCTGAACAATTCCAATTTCGCGCTGCCCAAGGTGCACATGATCACCATCAAGCAGGGCGGCCCCTTTTACCGCGATCCCTATCACCGCCTGTTGCGGTTTCCGGGCCGGCCGATCGAACTGGCCAAGTATGGCCCCGCGCACGAGGCGGACTGGCTGTGGTATATCGGGCGGGATGATCCGGTCAGCCTGCCCGAGGGCGCGGTCATCGTGAAGCGCGCGCAGGGCACCTTCCTGGCCAAGCTTGCAAAACCGCCGCGCGATAGCTAAGTGCGCGAGTGTCTTCCGACATCGGAGAACATTCGCCACCCCGGCAGCCCTTCCTGAGGGCGCCGGGGCGGTGCTGTTCCCGGCGCGGCGGACGGTTTGAGTTTTTTCGTTCAACAGCACGGGCTGAGTAGCCATGGCCAAGTTCAATCCCGGCGAATTCATGCGTCAGGTTCAGGCGGAAGCCCGCAAGGTCGTCTGGCCGACGCGGCAGGAAACCGTCACCACCGCGATCTTCGTGGGCATCCTGATGGTGATCCTCGCCGTCTTCTTCCTTGGCGTGGACTCGCTGTTCGGCGCGATCGTGCGCTGGCTGCTGTCGTTGGCCTGATTTCGAAAGTTACGAGAGACACATGGCTCGCTGGTATATCATCCACGCCTATTCGGGCTTCGAGAACAAGGTCCGCGATTCGATCCTGGCCGAGGCGGAGCGCCTGGGCCTTGAAGCGCTGGTCGAAGCGGTCGAGGTTCCGTCCGAAACCGTGACCGAAGTGAAGCGCGGCAAGAAGGTCCAGGTCGAACGCAAGACCATGCCCGGCTACGTGCTGGCCAAGCTGACCCTGAACGACGACGTCTATCACCTCGTCAAGAACACCGCCAAGGTCACCGGGTTCCTCGGGCCGAACGGCAAGCCGCAGGCGATCACCGACCGCGAAGCCGCCCGCTATTTCGGCGCGCGCGATGCCGCCGCGGCCGAGCCGAAGAAGCACGTCAGCGTCGATTACGAGATCGGGGATTCGGTCAAGGTGCTCGACGGGCCGTTCAACAGCTTCACCGGCGTGGTCGAGGAACTCGACTTCGACAAGAACCGGGTCAAGGTGTCGGTCTCGATCTTCGGTCGCGCCACGCCGGTCGAACTCGACTTCGAACAGGTCGAACTGTCCAAGTAACCACCTGCCGGGGCAACCCGGCAGTTGCAATGGCGCGCGTATTCGCCTACGCGCGCCGCTTCGCTCTGGCCTTGCCGGGGCGATTCCGTGCGGAAGGGGGCCTTCGGGTCACCGTTTGACCGCTCACTCTGCGGGCCGGCCCAGCCGGTCCAACAGGAAGAAAGGAGGCCACCCATGGCCAAGAAAATTGAAGGCTATATCAAGCTGCAGGTCGCAGCTGGCAGCGCCACCCCCTCGCCGCCGATCGGTCCGGCGCTGGGTCAGCGCGGCGTCAACATCATGGAATTCTGCAAGGCGTTCAACGCCGCGACGCAGGAACTGGAAAAGGGCATGCCGATCCCGACGGTGATCACCGTCTATGCGGACCGCTCGTTCAGCTTCGTCACCAAGACGCCGCCGGCCTCGTTCCTGATCAAGAAGGCCGCCGGCCTGAAGTCGGGTTCGAAGGAGCCGGGCAAGGTCAGCGCGGGAACGATCAAGCGTTCGCAGCTGGCGGAAATCGCCCAGACCAAGATGGCTGACCTCAATGCCAACGACATTGAAGCCGCCACCAAGATCATCGAAGGCTCCGCGCGCGCGATGGGCCTCCAGGTTGTGGAGGGCTGAGAACATGGCCAAGCAGACCAAGAAGCAGAAGGCCCTCGTTGAAAAGCTGGGCGACAACCAGAAGCTCTATGGCGTCGAAGAAGCCATCCAGCTGCTGAAGGACCTCAAGAGCGCCAAGTTCGACGAGAGCCTGGAAGTCTCGCTGAACCTGGGCGTTGACCCGCGTCACGCCGACCAGATGGTCCGCGGCATGGTCGTGCTGCCCTCGGGCACCGGCAAGGACGTCAAGGTTGCCGTGTTCGCGCGCGGCGACAAGGCCGAAGCCGCTCTGGCCGCCGGTGCGGACAAGGTTGGCGCCGAAGACCTGCTGGAAGACATGCAGGCCGGTAACCTGGATTATGGCCGCGTGATCGCCACGCCGGACATGATGGGTCTGGTCGGCCGTCTCGGCAAGGTGCTGGGTCCGAAGGGCCTGATGCCGAACCCGAAGCTGGGCACCGTGACCCCGAACGTCGCCGACGCCGTCAAGGCGGCCAAGAGCGGCCAGGTTGAATTCCGCGTCGAAAAGGCCGGGATCATCCACGGCGGTCTGGGCAAGCTGTCGTTCACCAACGAACAGCTGAAGGCCAACTTCGACGCGTTCGTCGACGCCATCGTCAAGGCGAAGCCGTCGGGTTCGAAGGGCAAGTACGTGCGCAAGATCGGCCTGTCCTCGTCGATGGGCCCGGGCATCAAGGTTGACCTGACGGAAGTGCAGGGCGCCTGATCCAGCCGCGATACGCGCAATGAACGGGCCGGGAGGGGAAACCTTCCCGGCCCTTTCGTTTATGCGGATCTGGCGTTTTGTGCATCAGGCGCGCATCAGCGCCGCAGGTTGGCGGGGGTGTAGCATTCCGTCACCAGCGCCAGCGGCGCGCCATCGGGCAGGCGCAGCAGCGCGCGGTGGGTCAGGATCGTGTCGGTCGGGCAGCCCGGCCCGGCCCCGCGCTGGCTGGACAGGCGCTGGCGGCTATAGCGCAGCGGTGCGGCAACCTTGCCAAAGGGCACGTCGCTGGTGGCCAGCGCGGCGTTCATGGCCGGGGTCAGGCGCTGCGGCACATACCAGTTATGGGCTTCGGACAGGACCGCTTCGCCGCAGCTCAGCCGGACGTGGCGATAGCCGGGCGGTGCCTCCAGTTGCAGCAGCGCGGGCAGGTCCGCCGGGTCGGTGCGCATTCCGCCGGGCAGCACCTCGGCACTGATACGCGCGGGTGCGGCGATCCCACGTGCGGCGCACCATGCGCCAAGTGCGGCGGTGGCACTGTCCTGCGCGGCGAGGGTGGCCTCGAACCGGTCCAGCACGTTCGCTGGCGGTGCGGCGCAAGAGCCGAGCGCCAGCGCCGCCAGAATGACCCTAGATGCCACCCGCCACCGCTTCGCGGCCCAGTGCGGTCAGACCCGTGGTGAGCGCGGCGCTGACGTCCTCGAGGATGGCCGCGCTGGTCGAACGGATCACGAAGTTCGCGCCAACGCGCCCGTCGCGGAAGAAGGGGTAGCTGCCGATCTGGCAATCGTCGTGCAGGCGCTCCGTCTCGCGCAGCAGGTCGGCGATCTCGCTTTCAGCAACCCAGCAGCCGACCGTGGCAGAGAGCACCGGCAGGCCGCCTTCGAGCGTACCGGTAAGGGCGTCGAGCATGCCCGCCGTGATGCTGGGCACGCCCGCCATGATGAAGATGTTGCCGTGCTGGATGCCCGGTGCGCCGGACATCCGGTTGGGGATCAGGCTGGCGCCGTCCGGCACGCGGGCCATGCGCAGCCGCGCCTCGTTCAGCCCGCCGCGCGTGGCGTAATACCCTTCGAGAATGGCGCGGGCATCGGGATGGATCACCACGCCCACGCCCAGCGCCTGCGCGATGGCGTCCACGGTGATGTCGTCGTGCGTCGGGCCGATGCCGCCGGTGGTGAACAGGTAGTCGTTGCGCGCGCGCAGGGTGTTCACCGCTTCGACAATGGCGTCCATGTCGTCGGCCACCATCCGCACTTCGCGCAGGCGAATGCCCTGCACGTTGAGCCAGGTGGCGACTTGCGCCACGTTCTTGTCCTGCGTGCGGCCAGAGAGAATCTCGTCCCCGATGACAAGCAGGGCGGCGGTCCAGATGCGTGCGGTTTCAGCCATAGGCCCCAAGCGTTACGGCAACCGCGCCATTACGCAAGGGGCCTTTCGGCTTACTTATGCATCAACTTTTGCGCGGACGCGGCGGAATTGCATTACGCCATCGTCGATCGGAGCCTGGCGCATGTCCACCCGGTCCTTGCGATATTCCTGATTGAGCCGCCAGGGCAGCGTTGGCGCGTTGCGCGGCATGATGTGCTTGGCGCGCTGGATGTAGCCGGACGAGAAGTCGAACACGTCGTCCTCATCCGGGCGCTGATCGTCGGGCAGGGCGGGCACGGCGATTTGGACGTTGTTGGCGTCCATCGCATTGAGCAGCCGGGTCAGGTAATCGCCGATGATGTCCACCCGCAGCGTCCACGACGCGTTGAGATAGCCGAACGCTCCGGCCATGTTCGGGACGTTTGAGAACATGCAGTTGCGGTAATAGAACGTCTTCGAAAAATCGATCGGCTGGCCATCCACGCTGCACGCGATCTTGCCCGCGAACACCATCTTCAGGCCCGTCGCGGTAACGATCACGTCGGCATCCAGATGCTTGCCGGATTGCAGCTTGATCCCCGTGGCGTCGAAGCATTCGACATAGTCGGTGACGACCGAGGCCTTGCCTTCGTTGATCGCGGTGAAGAAATCGGCGTCTGGCACCAGGCACAGGCGCTGGTCCCACGGATCGTAGGGCGGGGTGAAGGCCTGCGGATCGTAGTTGTCGCCCAGGGTCTGCCGGAGCTGGGTGGTTAGGAAATCCTTCACCTTGTCCGGCGCGTTGCGGGCGCGCTTGAACATCAGGTCCTGCAGGAAGATGTTCTTGGCGCGGGTCAGCGCATAAGCGACCTTTTCCGGCAGGAACTTGCGCAGGGTATTGGCGAACTTGTCACGCGCGGGGCGGCTGACCATCCAGGTCGGCGTGCGTTGCAGCATGGTGACGTGGGCCGCGCCGCCATGCGCCATCGACGGCACGATGGTCACCGCGGTCGCGCCAGAGCCGATCACCACGACCTTCTTGCCGGTGTAGTCGAAATCCTTCGGCCAGAACTGCGGGTGGATGATCTGGCCCTTGAAGTCCTCGCGCCCCTTGAAGCCGGCGTCATAGGGATCGTCGTAATCGTAGTAGCCCGATCCCAGGAACAGGAACCGGCCTTGCACGCGGCTCAGCGTGCCGTCGGCAGCCTCGGTCGTGACGGTCCAGCGGGCGGTCTCGCTGTCCCAGTCGGCCGAGACGACCTTCTGGCCAAAGCGCATGTGGCTGCGCAGGTCATACTGGTCGGTGATCTCGTTCAGGTATTCCAGGATGGCCGGGCCATCCGCGATCGACTTCTCATGCTTCCACGGGGCAAAGGCAAAGCCCAGCGTGTGCATGTCACTGTCCGACCGGATGCCGGGATAGCGGAACAGGTCCCACGTGCCGCCCAGCTGCTCGCGCCGGTCGAGGATCGCGAAGCTCTTGCCGGGGCAGTCCTTGCGCAAGTGGACGGCCATGCCGATGCCGGAAATCCCGGCGCCGACGATCAGGACGTCGAGGCATTCCTCGGTAGTTGCAGTGGCCTCGATCGGCGTAATGGCATTCATGCTCGGGCTCTCCCCCGGTAAATTGACATTGTTGTAAGTTTCATTGCCGTACGTATCGCAAGACGCGCGGGATTGCCAGCATCATGCGGGTTTGGCACTGCGATGCAATGGCAATCATCGCAGCCCGCCGTTATGCCGCCGGTCAGCCGGTCGATACCGCCCTGGCGTTGACCGGCCAGCCGCGCGGAAAAGTGCCCGCACGCGCGTTTGACTGGGTCGGACTGGCCGAACCCGACGAGGCGGAGATGGACCTGGTCCGGCGCCAGTTCGGCCTGCACCCGCTGGCAGTGGAAGACGCCCTGAACCCGATGCAGATGCCCAAGGTCGAAGCCTATGGGCCAACCCTGTTCATCGTCGCGCGCACCGCGATGATCGAGGAGGGCGAAAAGATCGCCTATGGTCAGACCGCGCTGTTCCTCGGGCCGGATTTCCTGATCTCGGTCCGGTTCGGGTCAACCCGGTCGCACGCCGCGCTGCGCGCCCGGCTGGAAGCGGATGCGCAGCGGCTGGCCGAAGGACCGGACTATGTCGCCCATGCGATCCTCGACTATATCGTCGACGGCTATCAGCCGATCATGGAAAAGCTGGAAAGCGCGGTGCAGGACATGGAGGAGCGGGCGATCGACACGTTCCCCGAACCATCCACCATCCGCCGCATCTTCCGCCTGCGCCGCCAGCTGCGCCGGTTCCAGCGGATCGTCGGCCCGATGGAGGAAATGTGCGAACGGCTCGCCACGGTCGAGCTGCCGGTGATCGATCCGGCCGCGCGGGTCTGGTTCCGCGACGTGCAGGACCACGTGCGGCGGACGATGCGGCGGATGGTGGGGCTGATGGAAACGCTGGCCAGCATCGTGGAAACCGCCAGCCTGCTGGAACAGCACCGGCAGGGCGAAATGACCCGGCAACTGGCCGCCTGGGCCGCGATCCTGGCGGTGCCGACCGCGATTGCCGGGATTTACGGCATGAACTTCGATTATATGCCCGAGTTGCGTCAACCGTGGGGCTATCCGGCGGTTCTCGGCCTGATCTTCGCGATCTGCGGCGGGCTCTATGTGCGGTTCAAGCGGATCGGCTGGCTTTAATCCGCGTAAAGGATGAACTGCTCCCACCGGCCATTCTCGCCCGGTTCGGCATAAGTCGACAGGCGAAAGCGCTGGGCCTTGTAGCGCACGCTATAGGCCCGTCCGACGAAACCACCGCGCAGCCAGGGTGAGCGAGTGCTGCTGATCGACAGCGGCGCGCCAAGGGTGGACAGGCTGGCGCGGTAATCCGCCAGTGCGCCGGGGATGAAGTAATACTGCGCGTTGGGGGTAAAGCGCGCCGGATCGATCTGGCCGGCGGCGAGCGCGGCCAGCACGTGCCGGATCTCATCGACCCGCCCGCCCGTATCCGCCACGCGGGCCGGGACCGGGGGCAGCTTGGGCAGCACAATCGCGGCGATCCGGTTGGTCAGCGCGTTCTCCGCGCCGCCGTAATCGGCATTGGTCAGCACGGTGACCGCGGTGCGCTGGTCCAGCCACACGGCGTTCTGCGACAGGAAGCCGACCGATTCGCCGCCGTGCTCGATCCGGGTGCGCCCGCCCGCGCTGCGCCGCGCCACGCCCAGGCCATATGTCGTGCGCGAACCATCGGCCAGCCGCACCGGGGTTTCCATCTGCTCCCAGTCCTCGGGCGGCAGCACTTGGCGGTTGATCCGGGCAATGTTCCAGCGGGCCAGGTCCGCTGCGGTCATCGACAGTTCCCCTGCCGCCCACAGCCAGCCGCGCGCGGCTGGCCTGGCCGGACGGACCGGGCCGGTGGCATAGCGGTGATAGCCCTGCGGAAAGCCTGCGGCGTTGGTGTCGTCCAGCGGCAGCGGCTTGATCCCCAGCGGGGCGAACAGGCGCTGGTCCAGCTGCTGCCACAGCGGCGCACCGCCCGCCATTTCCGCGATTCGGGCGGCCACGACATAGCCGGTGTTGGAATATTCCCAGCGCGTGCCGGGTTCGAATTCCAGCGGCTGGCGGCCCCAGCGGGCGATGATCTGGTCCGGGGTCACCGGTTCGGCCGTGGCGGCAAAGGCAAAGTCGTGCGGCCAGTAATCCGGCAGGCCCGATGTGTGCGACAGGAGCTGGCGCGGCGTGATCCGGTCTGCCCCCGATATGTCCGGCAACCAGCGCGCGACCGGCTCATCCAGCGAGAGCCGGCCATCGTTTTCCAGCAGCAGCAGCAGCGCGGCAATGAACTGCTTGGAATTGGACGCGATCTGATAGGGCAGGTCGGGGCGCGCCTGCGGGATCGTTTCCGCCGCTTTGCCCCACGCACCCTCGAACACCAGCTGCCCATCGCGCACCACGGCAACCTGCGCCGAAGGTACCCGCGTTTCGCGCAAGGTGCCGGTAACGGCGCGTTCGATCGCGGCCCGCTCAGCCGGGGTCAGGGGCTGTGCGGCGGCTGGTACGGACAGGCACAGCGCGGCACAGGCAAGGGTCAGGACAGGGGTCAGGGCAGGGGGCAAGCGAAGCATCGGCGCAGGCTAGGGACAAACCCGCAACCCGGCAATTGTGGACATGCGCGATTAGCGCTGTCGAATCTGTCATTTCGGTGTCATAGGCGTGTCACATTCCTGAGGGGGAACATCTGTAATGTTCGGTTGGTTTCAGCGCCTGCTGCCCAAGTCTGGCGACTTTTTCGTGCTGTTCGAACGTCATGCGGCCAGCATGGTCGGTGCGGCGGAAGCACTTGTGCAATTGACTCACGGCGAAGGGGACCGCAGCGCCCACCTGCGCGCGATCCACGATTTCGAGCATGCGGCGGACGAAGTGATCCGCCAGACCCTGCACGAAGTCCGCCAGACGTTCCTGACTCCGTTCGACCGGGGGGCGATCACCGCGCTGAGCGGGGCGATGGACGACACCATCGATGAAATGAATGCGGCTTCGTCGGCGATCGAGCTGTTCGAAATCACGCAGTTCGACCCGGCGATGAAGGAAATCGCCCAGCTGTCGCTGGATGCCAGCCGCCTGATCGCCGAAGCGGTGCCGCTGCTGCGCGACGTGGAGCGCAACGGCCACCGCCTGCACGAGCTGACCGGCCGGATCGTCCAGCTGGAAGGGCAGGTCGATGGCCTGCACGACAGCGGGATGAAGATTGCGTTTCAGGCGCAGAAGATCAATCCCGATCCGATCGCGTTCGTCGTCACCCGCGAGCTCTACAAGCGGCTGGAACGCATCGCCGACGCGTTCGAGGACGTGGCGAACGAAATCGACAGCCTGGTGATCGACCACGCCTGAGGGCGCCTGACAAAGGATACCGGCAATGCATGAGCTTGCCTTTCCGCTGCTCGTCGGCCTGATCGCCCTCGCGCTGGCGTTCGATTTTCTGAACGGGCTGCACGATGCGGCCAATTCCATCGCCACCGTGGTCTCCACCCGGTTGCTCTCTCCGGTCGTGGCGGTGCTGTTCGCCGCGTTCGGCAACTTCGCGGCCTATTGGCTGGTGGGGCTGCACGTGGCCGAAACCGTGGGCAAGGGGATCATCGACAAGGATGCGGTGACCCCGGCAGTGGTGTTCGGGGCGCTGGTCGGGGCGATGTTCTGGAACGTCGTGACCTGGCTCAAGGGCATTCCGTCCTCGTCCAGCCACGCGCTGATCGGCGGGCTGCTGGGCGCGGGCATCGCGCACGGCGGGTTCACCGTGGTTGAAAGTTCGGGCACGACCAAGACGGTGGTGGCGATCTTCCTGTCGCCGATGATCGGCTTTGCGCTGGCCATGCTGATGGTCCTGCTGACCAGCTGGCTGTTCAAGGGCTTTCAGCCGCGCCGGGCCGAAGGGGTGTTCAAATCGCTCCACCTGGTCAGTTCGGCGGCCTATTCGATCAGCCACGGCGGCAACGACGCGCAGAAGACCATGGGGATCATCACGGTCCTGCTCTATTCCACCGGTCACCTGAACGGTGAATTCCACGTGCCGGAATGGGTCGTGATTTCCTGCTATGCGGCGATCGCGCTGGGCACGATGTCGGGCGGGTGGAAGATCATCAAGACGATGGGCACCAAGCTGACCAAGCTGAACCATCACACCGGGTTCAGTGCTTCGACGGCGGGTTCGATCGTGGTGTTCGGGGCCAGCGCGCTGGGCATTCCGGTATCGACCACCCACGCCATCACCGGATCGGTGATCGGCACCGGCGCCGCGCGCAAGGCCAGCGCCGTGCGCTGGGGCGTGGCGGGCCGGGTGGTGACCGCTTGGTTCATCACCATCCCCGCCAGCGCGGCGGTGGGTGCGGTGTTCTACACGCTTACCAAGATGTTCTGATCGGGCCGGGGGGCGCGGCCTGCGCCCCCCGGCGTCAGACGATCACGCCAAACAGGTCGTGCGCGTCGGCATCTTCCACTTCGACTTGCACGATGTCGCCCGCCTTCAGGCTGGCGGGGACGTTGCGCAGATAGACCGCACCGTCGATTTCCGGGGCATCGGCCTGTGACCGCCCGGTCGCGCCGATGTCGCCATCCTCGTCGGGTTCGCCCACTTCATCGATGATCACGGGCAGCGTGCGGCCGACCTTCGCGGCAAGCTTGGCCGCGCTGATCGCGGCGGTCTTTTCCATCAGGCGCTGATAGCGCTCTTCTTTGACCGCTTCGGGCACCGGGTTCGGCAGATCGTTCGCCGCCGCGCCCGCGACGGGTTCGAACCGGAAGCCGCCGACGCGGTCCAGCTGCGCCTCGTCCAGCCAGTCGAGCAGGTACTGGAAATCTTCCTCCGTCTCGCCGGGGAAGCCGACCACGAAGCTGGAGCGGATCGTGATGTCCGGGCAGATCTCGCGCCAGGCCTTCAGGCGTTCGAGCACTTTCGCTTCGTTCGCGGGGCGCTTCATGGCTTTCAGGACGTTCGGCGCGGCGTGCTGGAACGGGATGTCCAGATAGGGCGTGATCAGCCCCTCCGCCATCAGCGGGATCACCGCATCGACGTGCGGGTAGGGATAGACATAGTGCAGCCGCACCCACGGCGCGTGGCCTTCGGGCGTGCGCAGCTGGCCGAGTTCGCGGGCAAGGTCAGTCATGTGGGTGCGGACCTTGCGGCCCTTCCACTCGCGCTCCTCGTGCCGCACGTCCACGCCATAGGCCGAGGTGTCCTGGCTGATCACCAGCAGTTCCTTGGTGCCCGCCGCGACCAGCTTTTCCGCCTCGCGCAGCACGGCGTCGATCCGGCGGCTGGCCAGCTTGCCGCGCAGCTGCGGGATGATGCAGAACGCGCAGGCGTGGTTGCAGCCTTCGGAAATCTTCAGGTAGCTGTAATGGCGCGGTGTCAGCTTGATCTCCGCGTCCGACGGCTGCGGGATCAGATCGACGAATGGGCCCTGTGATGGGGGCGCGGCTTCGTGCACGGCCTCGACCACGGCTTCGTATTGGTGCGCGCCGGTGACGGCCAGCACATCGGGGAACTTTGCACGGATCAGCTCCGCCTCATTCCCCATGCACCCGGTCACGATTACGCGGCCGTTCTCGGCAATCGCCTCGCCAATCGCGGCCAGGCTTTCCTCCTTGGCGGAATCGAGGAACCCGCACGTGTTGACCAGCACCACGTCGGCCCCGGCATAGTCCGCGCTCATGGCATAGCCATCGGCGCGCAGCCGGGTGAGGATGCGTTCGCTGTCGACCAGCGCCTTGGGACAGCCCAAGCTGACCATGCCGACCTTACGGGCTTCAGGAATCTCGATTGCCATGGGCGCGGCCCCTACACGGATTGCGGGGATTTCGCTACTGCTGCGCGCATGAAGATCGCGATCACCAAGGGGCGCGGCGCCGATGCCATCGCGATTGCCCGCGCCGACGGCACCCGCGCCGACACGCGCCTGCCGCACAAGGGACCGGTTCCGCACGATGCAGTCCATTGGTTCGTGGAGCGCGCCTTCGCGCTGGACCGCGGATTCTGGGGCATGGTTGCAGGCGGGTTGCACCCCGAAGCGCTGCAGGAACTGGCCAAGGCGGCCGGCCACGCCAGCGCCAAGCGGGCCGGACTGCCGGATCCGGAAATCGTGCAGTTGCTGCAGGCCGAACGGATCGTCGAGTGTTTCGAGGCGGACTTGTGGAGCGGCGGCAGCGGCGCAGCGGCTGATCTGCTGGCGATGGCGGAAACGGCCTGCGCGGGATCGCACGTCCCCATGCCCGCCATGCCGGCAGGGGCGGTGGAGGCCGTGCGCGAGGGACTCGGCGCTTTTGCCCGCGAATGGATGGCCGCTGGCGAAGGCCATGTGGCGTTGCTGGAATGGGAGCAGGCGTGATGGGACCGATGAACTGGCTGGGCGTGGTGGCGGCGGCGCTGGTCGCGGCGGGGATCGTGCTGGCGCTGCGGCGGGGGACGTCACCGGTGGCGGCGCTGGCCGGGATGCTGCTGTCCGCCGCGATGCTGGGCCACGCGCTCGCCCGGATCGGGCCGGACAAGCTGGCGGTGAAGCCGTGGCTCTATTTCATGCAGTCGGGCGGATTGGCGCTGGCCTTCGTGATCCCTGCGCTGTGGATCAGCCAGTCCCGCACCGGCACGCCACGCGCGGAGACAGTGAAGGACAGCGGGGCCTTCCTGCTGGCCTACCTGGCGATGGGCGGGGTGTTCTTTCTGCTGGGGTAGCGCCGGTCAGGCGATGGTCGGCACCACCGCCACGATCACGTCGCCAGCCTCGATCCGGCCCGCATCCGCTTCCCAGAAGCCGATTTCGCGCCCGCCGCGATTGATCCGCAGGCCGCGCACGGAGTGGGGCAACTCGTTCAGGCTCCGGCCGATTTCCTCGGGCAGGGCGGGACGCTCCACGAGCTGGACGTTCCCGGAAGCGGTTGCCAGGTCGGCCAGGTAATCCGCCACGTGGCTGCCCTGCGCCGATCCGGCCAGCAGCAGCCCGGTAAAGCGCACCGGGTTGATCACGTTGTCGGCCCCGGCCTGCCGGGCGAGAATTTCGTTGTCCTCGTTGCGCACCACCACGCTGATCGGGACGTTCGGGGCGAGGTGGCGCACCGTCAGCACGATCAGGATCGAGGTATCGTCGCGCCCGGCCGAGACCAACACGGTGCCGGCACTGTCGATCCGCACCGCCTTCAGCGCCTCGTCACGGCTGGCGTCGTCCTGGATCACGTTGCAGCCCAACGCTTCGGCCTCGGCCAGGCGTTCGGCGCTGCCGTCCATCACGACGATGGTGCCGGGATCAGTCCCGCGCTCGATCAGTTCGCCCACGGCCTGCGATCCGCTGACGCCAAAGCCCAGCACCACGACATGGCCGGTCAGCCGCTCCTGAATCCGCCGCATTCGCCAATTCTCCCAGGTGCGCTTGATGATGAAGTTGTAGGCCGTGCCGACGAAGATGAAGAGCACTGCCAGCCGGATCGGGGTGACGATCACCGCCTCGATCAGGCGGGCGCGGTCGCTGACCGGGGCAATATCGCCAAAGCCGGTGGTGGTGATGGAAATCATCGTGAAATAGACGACATCCAGAAACGTGATGTGGCCATCGTGCCCGTCTTTCAGGCCGTCACGGTCCAGCCAGTGGATCATCACCACCAGGAACACGAGGCCGAAGGCCGCCGCCAGCCGCAGGCCGACATCGGCCCAGACCGGCATCCGGATCTGCCGCCGCAGCGGGCGGAACGGCACGAAGCGGGGACGGGATCGGCGGCTCATCGCGCGGGCAGGTAGTCCACCGGATCCAGCGCCACGCGGTTGCGGCGCACTTCGAAATGAACCTGCGGAGAAGTGGCGAGGCCCGTATCCCCGGCCAGCCCGATGCGTTCACCCTGTTTGACCGCTTCGCCGTCCTTCACCGTCACCTTGTCGAGGAACGAATAGGTCGTGGTCCAGCGGCCGGTGTGGTGGATGATCACCGTCAGACCGTATTCTTTAGGCCCTTGTCCGGCAAAGATCACCTTGCCCGCGGCGGCGGCGCGCACGGCGTCGCCCTTGTCGGCGGTGAGGTCGATCCCGTCGTGCCAGCCGGATTTGCCGCGCGGGGAAAAGTCGCGCCGGACCTTGCCCGAGTGGGGCCAGACGAAGCGCGGAGCCTTGGTATCGGGCGGCAGCTTGGCGGCGGGCGCGGCGCTGGCGGTGGGTTCGGGCGAAGGGGCGGCGCTGGCGGTCGGGGCGGGGGCCGGCACGGTGGCGGCCGCGACCTTGGCAATCGTCGGGATCGCCAGCTTCTGCCCGGCCTTGACCGCGGCCTTGGGGTCAAGCCCGTTGGCGGCGGCAATCGCGGACCACGGCACGCCATAGTCCAGCGCGATGGCAAAGCCGGTTTCGCCGTCCTTGACCGTGTGGGTGCGGCGGCGCGGGATCACCAGCTTTTGCCCGACGCGCACCAGATAGGGCGCCTTCAGGCCGTTCGCCTCGATAATCAGGATGCGCGGCACTTCGACCCGGTTGGCGATGCCGCCCAGCGTTTCGCCCGGCTTCACAACATATTCGGTGGCGGTCCTGGGATCGTCCGCCCGCTTCTCTGCCGCAGACTGCGCGAGAACCGGCGCGCCCAGCCACAGCGCGACGACCCCGGCGAGGAGCGCCGCGCGGCGCATCAGGCGAACCGCTCTGCCATCGCGGCCAGCGATGCGTCGTGCGTCAGGTCCAGTTGCAGCGGGGTTACAGACACATAGCCATCCTGGATCGCTTCAAGATCGGTGGCGTGACCGGGGGTGTGCTCAATCCCGTGCAGGCCGAACCAGAAGTAACGGTATCCCCTTGGATCGGTTCCTTCAACCACCGATCCGCGCGCATAGTCATGAAATCCCTGCCGAACCACGCGAATGCCCTTGACCTCGTCGGCCGCCAGCGGGGGGAAGTTGACATTGACCAGCGTGCGCGGGGCAAAGGGCACGCCCAGCAGCGGCTCGATCACTTTCGCGCCCCAGGCGTCGGCGGCGGCGAACGGCACGGTGTCGCCCATGCCTTCCTTCTCGTAGACCTGGCTCAGCGCGATCGAGCGGATGCCTGCCAGCGCGCCTTCGATCGCGGCGGAAACGGTGCCGGAATAGGTTACGTCATCGCCCAGGTTCGCACCGCGGTTGACGCCCGACAGGATCAGGTCGGGCGCGCCGGGCATGACCTCGCGCAGCGCCATCATCACCGAGTCCGTGGGGGTGCCGGAGACGGAAAAGCGCCGGGCATCGTGCTGGCGCAGCCGCACCGGGCGCGACAGGGTGAGCGAATGGCCAGCGCCGGACTGTTCCTCGGCCGGGGCGCAGATCCAGATGTCATCCGAAAAGCGCGCCGCGATCCGCTCCAGCACTTCCAGTCCGGGAGCGAAAATGCCGTCGTCATTGGTCAGGAGAATGCGCATCAGGCGGCTTTCATGTCAGAGGGGCACCAGCGTGTCGATCCCGCCCATGTAAGGGCGCAGCGCGGCGGGCACGCTGACCGATCCGTCGGCGTTCTGATAGTTCTCCAGCACCGCCACCAGCGTGCGGCCCACGGCGAGGCCCGAGCCGTTGAGCGTGTGGACGAATTCCGTCCCCTTCGCGCCTTCGGGGCGATAGCGCGCATTCATGCGCCGGGCCTGGAAATCGCCGCAGTTGGAACAGGACGAAATCTCGCGGTAGGCGCCTTGCCCCGGCAGCCAGACTTCAAGGTCATAGGTCTTGCGCGCGGTGAAGCCCATGTCGCCAGCGCAGAGGATCATCTTGCGATAGGGCAGATCCAGCGCCTGCAGGATCGATTCGGCCGCCGCCGTCATCCGCTCGTGCTCGGCCTCGGAATCCTCCGGCTTGCAGATGGTGACGAGTTCCACCTTCTCGAACTGGTGCTGGCGGATATAGCCGCGCGTATCCTTGCCCGCCGCGCCCGCTTCGCTGCGGAAGCACGGGGTCAGCGCGGTCATCCGCAGCGGCAGCTCCGCCTCGGCCAGGATCTGTTCGCGCACGGAATTGGTCAGGCTGACTTCGGCGGTGGGGATCAGCCAGCGATCATCCGTGGTGCGGAAATTGTCCTCGGCGAACTTGGGCAGCTGGCCGGTGCCGAACAGCGCTTCGCTCTTGACCAGCAGCGGCGTCGCGCATTCGGCATGACCGTTCACGTTGGTCTGGTGATCCAGCATGAACTGCCCCAGCGCGCGTTGCAGGCGCGCCATCTGGCCGCGCAGGAAGGTGAAGCGCGCGCCGGAAATCTTGGCGCCCGTTTCAAAGTCCAGCCCCAGCGTCGGGCCGATGTCGGCGTGTTCCTGCGGGGTGAAATCAAAGGTGCGCGGCGTGCCCCAGCGGCTGACCTCGACGTTGGCGCCCTCGTCCTCGCCATCCGGCACGGCGGCGTCGGGCAGGTTGGGGTGGCGGGCCAGCTCTTCGTTCAGCTGGGCCAGCAACTCGCGGTCTTCTGCTTCCAGCGCGGGCAGGGTGTCCTTCAGCGCCGCGACTTCGGCTTTCAGCCGTTCCGCCTCATCTTTGTCGCCGCGCCCCATCGCCGCGCCGATGGCCTTGGAGGCGTCGTTGCGGCGGCTCTGCGCTTCCTGCATCTGCGTGGCCACCGCGCGGCGGCGGGTGTCGAGCGCAAGGATCGCAGCGGATACCGGCTCTACCCCGCGGCGGGCGAGGGCGGCGTCGAAAGCGGCGGGATTGTCCCGGATCTGGCGAATATCATGCATGGCGCGGCCTATGCCCGCTTGGGCACCAGCTTTCAACCATGTCGGGGGAAGGAAGTGGTGGGCGCGACAGGGATTGAACCTGTGACCCCACCCGTGTGAAGGGTGTGCTCTACCGCTGAGCTACGCGCCCACTTCCGTTCGCGAAGCGCGCCCTTAGACAGGCTCGCGCGAATTGACAAGCGCCGATCAACATCTAGAGGCGCTTTTCATGACCGAAGAAACCACTCCCCCTGAAGCATCGGCCGCATCGACCGGCCCCGATCTCCCGCCCGACCGCCTGGCGATCAACCCGCGCAGCGAATATTTCGATGCCGACAAGCTGCAGCGCGGCGTTGGCATCCGCTTCAAGGGCGTGGTCCGCACCAATGTCGAGGAATACTGCATTTCCGAGGGCTGGGTGCGGGTGCAGGCGGGCAAGACGATGGACCGCAAGGGCCAGCCGCTGACCATCAAGCTGAACGGCCCGGTCGAAGCCTGGTACGAAGACCTGGGCGAGGGCGCCCCGGTCGCCAAGGCCTGATGGACTGATGTCTCGCCCGCCGGGCCTGCCCGGCGGGACGTCAGAACCCCAGTTTCTGGCGGATGATGTCTGCAATCGGATCGCTGCCGCGGGGCGCGGCGGCAATCGTTATGTTGCGCACCGGCAGGCGTTCAGACTTCTTCGCCTTGCCGGGATAGATGAATCCTTCGACCGGCCAGTGCGTGCCGCCCAGCTGGCCCAGCGGCGCATACCACACGCGCACGGCCGACCAGTCGTTCTCGGGCGAGACGTCCACCACCTTCACGTCATCCTCGATCTGCCCGCGCCGCCCGTTGATCGGGCTCCAGTTGGCGTGGCGGACCAGCAAGGTGCGCGAATCGACGATTTTGCTGACAGCGGCGACATGGCCCAGCCGCGAATTGCCATGCGGGCGAAACGCCATGACCGCGCCCACTTTCGGCTTGTATCCGCGCGCATAGCGGCCATCGGCCTGGTCCCACCAGGTATGCGCATCGCCGAAGATCATGATCCCCGACACCTGCCGCGCATAAGGCACGCATTGCAGGTAGGGCGGTAGCTCGCTGCTGCCCCCACCCGATACGACCCGGCTGTCGTCGAACCCCACCGATACGGCGGCGACCGGCGCTGAAAGCGCGGCAATCGCCAGTCCGGTCGCAATCAGAAATCTTTCCCTCATGCCAACGGTAATGGCAGGGCAAGGTTAGGGGCAACCTGCGGGGTTTGGTAAATAAACCTGCAACCTTTTGCCGCCGATGCTGCAAAACCTTGCAAATTGTTGCCGGTGCGGTCAGGTGCGGCGCATGGCATTGCCGCAAGTCATCATCATTGGTCGCCCGAATGTGGGCAAATCCACGCTGTTCAACCGCCTCGTGGGCAAGCGGCTCGCCCTGGTGGACGATCAGCCGGGGGTTACCCGCGATCGCCGCTTTGGCGAGGCGCATCTGCTGGGCCTCGATTTCACCATCGTCGACACCGCCGGGTGGGAGGACGAGGACGAAGCCAGCCTGCCGGGCCGGATGCGCCAACAGACCGAAGCCGCGCTGCAGGGGGCGGACGTAGCGCTGTTCGTGATCGACGCGCGCGCCGGACTGACCCCGCTGGACGAGGAAATTGCCCGTTACCTGCACCAGTCCACCGTGCCTGTGGTGCTGGTGGCCAACAAGGCCGAAGGCAAGGCGGGCGATCACGGGTTGTTCGAATCCTATGCGCTGGGCTTTGGCGATCCGGTGCCGCTGTCGGCTGAACACGGGCAGGGCATGGCCGATCTGTTCGAGGCGCTGCTGCCGCATCTCGACGACAAGCAGCCCGAATTCGAGCCGTTTGAAACGGACGAGGACGGCGAAGAGCATGACCTGTCGGCGCCGCTCAAGCTGGCCATCGTCGGGCGGCCGAACGCCGGCAAGTCCACCCTGATCAATGCCATGCTGCGCGAGGACCGGCTGCTGACCGGGCCGGAAGCGGGCATCACGCGCGATTCGATCGCGGTCGACTGGACCTGGACCGATCCCGCATCGGGCGAGCAACGCCCCGTGCGGCTGATCGACACGGCCGGGATGCGCAAGAAGGCGCAAGTGACCGACAAGCTGGAAAAGCTGGCCGTGGCCGATGCGCGCCACGCGATCGACTTTGCCGAAGTGGTCGTGCTGCTGCTGGATGCCACGCGCGGGCTGGAACACCAGGACCTCAAGATCGCCTCGATGGTGCTCGAAGAAGGCCGGGCGTTGATCATCGCGATCAACAAGTGGGACGTCGCGGAAAACGCCTCGGGCCTCTACAACGGGGTGCGCGCCGCGCTGGACGAAGGGTTGGCGCAAGTGCGCGGGCTGCCGCTGCTGGCCGTATCGGCCCGCACCGGCAAGGGGCTGGACGATCTGATCAAGGCGGCGTTTGATTTGCGCGCCGCCTGGTCGAAGCGTGTGCCGACTTCGGCGCTGAACCGCTGGTTTGACGATGCGCTGGCCAAGAACCCGCCGCCCGCGCCTGGCGGCAAGCGGATCAAGCTGCGCTACATCACCCAGGCCAAGACCCGCCCGCCCGGCTTCGTGCTGTTCGGTACCCGGCTGGATGAATTGCCGACCAGCTACCAGCGCTATCTGGTCAACGGCATCCGCCGCGAACTGGGGTTCGATGCCGTGCCAGTGCGCCTGACGCTGCGGACCGCGAAGAACCCCTACGCCACCAAGAAGTAGGCCGGATCAGTCCTCCGGCGGGGCGCTGTTCAGCTGGATGTAGTTCTGCAGGCCCATCCGTTCGATCATCTCGAACTGGGTTTCCAGCATGTCGACGTGCTCTTCCTCGCTGGCGAGGATCGCGCCGAACAGGTCGCGGCTGACAAAGTCGCGCACCGCCTCGCAATGGGCGATCGCCTCTTTCAGCAGGGGCAGGGCATCGTGCTCCAGCGCCAGGTCGGCCTTCAGGATCTCCTCGACCGTCTCGCCGATCCGCAGGCGGCCCATCGACTGGAAATTGGGCAACCCGCCCAGGAACAGGATGCGCGCCGCCAGCTGGTCGGCATGCTTCATCTCGTCGATCGATTCGTGGCGCTCATGCGCGGCCAGCTTGGTCACGCCCCAGTTGTCGAGCATGCGGTAGTGCAGCCAGTACTGGTTGACGGCGGTCAGCTCGTTCTGCAGCGCCTTGTTGAGGAATTCGATGACCTGCGGGTCGCCCTTCATGGAAAGCTCCTGTGATCGGCTATGACCCGAATATGGGCCTGCCCACCGGGAAGAGCAAGGGCGGGATCAGGCCGGCGCGAGTTGCCCGCACGCGGCGCGTTCGCGTTCCTCGATCAGGATTTCCGCCGCTTCGTCGAGGCATTGGCCGCACTGCGGGGTCTTGCCCAGGCAGGCATAGACCGCATCGGCATCGCCCGGATGCTGGCGCGCGGCGTGGCGCAGTTCGGTGTCACGAATGGCATTGCAGACGCAGATGAACATCGCGGCTCTCCCGTGGAGTCGCGTCTGTATAATGCGAATTGATCGCAATAGCAATCGGGCGTCAGTTCCGGGCCGGAATGCAGGTGAACCCGCCCGCGACCAGCTTTGTGCAGGCCGCACGGGCCTCCGCTTCGCTGGCGAACCCACCGGCCTGCAGCTTGGTCACGGGGCCGGCTGCCACGTTGATGCGGGGGTGACCGGCCAGCTCGGGCCGCTGGCGCAGGCGCGCCCACAGGGCATCGGCATTGGCCGCTTGTCCGAACGCGCCCAGCTGGATGCGCCACGGTCCGCCCGTGGCGGTGGCGGGGCGGGGCGGTGCCGGCCGGAGCGGTGCGGATTGGGGCGCTGGCGGGGCGCTGGCCACGGCGGGGGCGGTGGCCGCCGGGCGGGGGGCAGTGGGCCGGGGCGCGGCGGCGGGTGGCGGAGTGGCCGGGCGGGCATAATCCGCGCCCGCCGTGGCCGGGCTGTCCGTTCCCGCGACGCGCGCGGCATCGGCCACGGCATCGCTGGCCGCCACGGCGCTGGGGGCAGGCGGCGGCGCATAGGCGGCGCCGGGCAGGGAATTGCCAAGGTCGGCAGAAGCCAGCTGACGCGCGCGGGTGGCATCGGCCTGGCTTTGCAGCTCGGCAGACATGAGCACGGCCTGCTGGCGCTGGGCGAGCGGCACGTGCTGATCCATCTGCACCAGCGCGGTGCTGGCCTGTTCCAGCCCGGACTGCTGGGCCAGGCTGACCAGCGCATAGGCGCGGACCCAGTCCTTGGGCACGATATCGCCATTGAAGTGACCGATGCCGAGCAGGTATTGCGAACGCGGATCGCCGCGATCGGCGGCCGCGCGGATGAACGGCAGCGCCTGCTTGCGCGCGCCCCGCTGGAACATCAGCAGGCCATAGTTGTCCGATGCCTGCATGTGCCCGGCGGCGGCGGCCTTGCCGAACAGCTCTTCTGCCCGGGTCAGGTCCTGCTGCACCCCGCGCCCCAGTTTATAGGCCTGGCCCAGGTTGAACTGCGCGTCGGCATCGCCGCGCGCGGCATCGCCCTGCCATTCCTTCACGGCCGCGGCATAGTCACCGCGCGTCCAGGCATCGACGCCGGCCTTGGTATCGGCCAGCGCGGCCGGCGAAAGAATCGCCCCGCCAGCGGCCAGCAGCACACCCCATGCAACACTGCGGTTCATACCGGAATTCCCGTATCTGGCGCCCGTCGCGGGCCCTGGCGCTTAACCTCTGTGGCGGCGCGGCACGGTCCAGATGCCACGTTCCGCCTCGCTTCAAGGTTAACTGGCATAGCAAAGAACGGGTTAACAGAGGTTTTATCGTTGTGCCTGAACGTCTTCCCGCTGCGGCGGTGGCGCCATTAACTCTAAATTAGGAACGATCTGCGATCCCTCTCGGCAAGTCGAATTGGAATTGCCGCAGTCTAGGGGGATTTGGTTTTGCGCGTACTCGCATTGGCATCGCAAAAGGGCGGATCGGGCAAGACGACCTTGTCCGGACACCTCGCCGTGCAGGCCCAGCGCGCTGGCGCCGGGCCGGTCGTCCTGATCGACATCGACCCGCAGGGTTCGCTGGCTGACTGGTGGAACGAGCGCGAGGCGGAATACCCCGCCTTTGCCCAGACCACCGTGGCCCGGCTGGCGGCAGATCTGGCGGTGTTGCGCCAGCAGGGCTTCAAGCTGGCCGTCATCGATACACCGCCCGCGATCACCATGGCGATCCAGAGCGTGATTTCGGTCGCCGAACTGATCGTCGTGCCGACCCGGCCCAGCCCGCATGACTTGCGCGCTGTGGGGGCCACGGTCGATCTGTGCGAACGCGCGGGCAAGCCGCTGATCTTTGTGGTCAACGCCGCCACGCCCAAGGCCAAGATCACGTCCGAAGCCGCCGTCGCGCTGTCGCAGCACGGCACGGTCGCCCCGATCACGTTGCATCATCGCACCGATTTTGCCGCCTCGATGATCGATGGCCGCACGGTGATGGAAGTCGATCCCAACGGCCGCAGCGCCGCCGAAGTTACGGCGCTGTGGAGCTATATTTCGGACCGGCTTGAAAAGAATTTCCGCCGCACCGTGTTCGCCGCGCCGACCAGCGTGACGATGGTTCCGGGTTCGCACCGTCCCGCAGGTGGTTTCGGCCGCCGCGTGGCCGGCTCTTGATCGGGGTGCCGGGGGGCATGACCGAACCGAAAGCCTTCGCCTCGCTGAGCCCCAGCCTGCTCGCCCGCAAGGGTGCAGCGCGCCCGGCGATGCGTCCGCAACTTGGCCCGCTGACCCAGGATGCCGTTGCCCGGCAGCTGGACGATCTGGGCTGGAACGACATGGGCCATGACGAACCGCCCGCCGCCATCGCGCAGCCCGTGGCCGCTCCGGTCGACGCCGAAATCGTCGCGATCGTGCCTGATGCGCCGATCCCCGCGCCGGTGGTGCCCGAAGTGGTCCGCCAGCAGCGTGAAGTGACGCGCCGCGTGGCCAAGCCGCGCCGGTCCGCGCTGGCCGATGGCCGCCGCGCCGCTTTCACGCTGCGGGTCGATGCCGAACGCCATCTGAAGCTGCGGCTGGCCTGCGCGGTCCGCAATCGCAGTGCGCAGCAACTGGTGACCGACGCGCTCGACCGCCTGCTTGACGAATTGCCCGATATTTCCGCGCTGGCCGCTCAACTGGCCAAGCAACAGCGCCGCTAACGCATACTGGACGAAAGGGGACACTTCCCATGACTGCCAATCGCATCCGCCGCACCGCCCTGCCGCTGGGCATCGTTGGTGCCGTTGCCGCAATCGCCATTGCCAGCGGATCGTTTTCCGGCGCGGTGGTGGCCAAGCCCAGCCCGGACAAATCGCTGGCCGCCGCGCAAGTGGCGCTGGGCAAGGGGCAGATCGACAAGGCGATCTCGCTGGCCGAAACCGCCGTTGCGGGCAACCCGCGCGAGCCGTCGTACCGGGCGCTGCTGGGTCAGGCTTACTTGCGCGCCGGGCGCTTCGAATCGGCGGTGACCACGCTGGATGACGCGATGAAGCTGGGCGACAACAGCGGCAAGACCGCGCTGGCGCTGTCGCTGGCCAACATCGCAGCGGGCAATGCCCGCGCTGCGGTGGCGATCCTGGATGACTGGCGTGATGCCATTCCGGCCAGCGATCTGGGTCTGGCCCTGGCGCTGGCAGGCGAATCGACGCGCGGCGTGGCCGTGCTGGCCGATGCGCTGCGCGGCGGTGAAAACACCGTGAAGCTGCGCCAGAACCTGGCCTATGCCTATGCTCTGGATGGCCGCTGGCGCGAAGCGCGCACGATGGTGGCGCAGGATGTCCCGGCCAATCTGGTCGACGGCCGTATTTCGGACTGGGCGATGAAGGCCAAGCCGGAAGATCACAAGCTGCGTATCGCGGCACTGCTCAGCGCGCCGCTGCGCGCCGATCCGGGCCAGCCGGCCGCACTGGCGCTGGTCAACAGCGCTACCGCAGAACAACTTGCCGCCGAACGCAGCGCCGCGCCGCTGGTTGCTGCTGCCGCGCCTGCTCCTGTTCCGGCCTATGCCGCTGCGCCGGTCGAACTGCCCGCAGTGGCGGACGTGTCGCCCGCTGCAGCGACCGAGCTGGCCAGCTATGCGCCGGTCGATGCCGCTCCCGAGTCGGTGGCCGATGCCCCGGTTTATGCCGCTCCCGCCCCGGCGGTGGTCCAGCAGGCGGGGGTAACGTTTGTGTCGACCCCGGTCGTTCAGGCTCTGCCGGCGCGCTACAAGGCCAAGCCCGCACCGCGCACGATGGCTGCGGCCAAGACTGCGCCCAGGGCAGTTCCGGCCTATCGCATGGCCGCTGCCACCGGCGGCGCGCACGCGGTTCAGCTGGGCAGCTTCAAAAGCCCGCAGGGCGCGCGCCGTGCCTGGGGCTATTACGCTGCGAAGAACCCGGAACTGAAGAACTTCCGCATGGTGATTACGCCCGCCAAGGTGAAGGGCCGCGATTACTGGCGCGTTGCCGCTGCCGGTCTGGACTCCAGCGGCGCGCAGGGAATGTGCTCGGCGGTCAAGTCGCGCGGCGGGGTGTGCTTTGCCTATTCGACCCGCCCGGCGGCTGTCGGCAAGGCGCCTGCGCCGATGCTGGCCCGCGCCAAGCCTGCGCCCAAGAAGGTCGCACCGGCTCCGGCCAAGAATCCCAGCGGCCCGGCGATGGCCCGCCGCCACTGATCGGATCGCTCTGGACTACCAAAGCCCCCGTCGCATCGCGGCGGGGGTTTTGCGTTGTGCTAACCGACCGGGCGCTAACCGACCGGATTGCCGCCCTTGTACAGCGCGGTCACACGGCCTTGCACGCCCTGCTTGTCGAACGGGGTGTTGCCTGCGGCTGCCGCCATCTTGTCCGAATCGACCACCCACGGGCGGTCCGCATCGATCAGGGCAATATCGGCTTCGGCCCCCGCCACCAGTTGCCCGGCGTTGACGCCCAGCAGCCGCGCCGGGTTGGCGGCGATCAGCGCAAAGGCGCGGGCGGTGTCGATCACGCCGTCGCGTACCAGCCCCAGCGTCAGTGGCAACAGCGTTTCCGCGCCTGCCATGCCGGGTTCGGCATCGGCGAAGGGCAGGCGCTTGTCTTCGGGACCGCGCGGATCGTGGCCCGATGCGATTACGTCAATCGTGCCATCGGCCAGCGCGGCGCGCACGGCCTGCCGGTCGGCCTCGCTGCGCAGCGGGGGGGACAGGCGGGTGAAGGTGCGGAAATCGCCGATGGCGACGTCTGACAGCATGAAGTGCGCCGGGGTTACGCCTGCCGTCACTGGTAAACCGCGCGCTTTGGCCGCACGGATCAGCGCGAGGCCCCGCGCGGTGGTGACTTGCCGGAAATGGAGCCGCGCGCCGGTCATGCCCGCCAACGTCAGGTCGCGGGCAATCGCCAGCGCCTCGGCCTCGGCCGGGGCAGAGGGCAGGCCCAGCCGTGTCGCCATTTCGCCAGCGGTGGCCACGGCATGGCCGGTCAGCCCGCCGTCCTCGGCATGAGCGATCACGGTCAGCCCCAGCATCGCGCAATAGGACAGCAGCCGGTGCATCGTGCCCGAATCCGCGATCCAGCGCCGCCCGGTTGCTACGGCCCTGGCCCCGGCGTCGCGCATCAAGGCCAGTTCGGCCAGTTCCCGCCCTTCCAGTCCGCGCGTCGCGGCGGCCAGCGGGTGGACCCACAGGTCGGGCTTGCCCGATTGCGCGGCGTAACGGACGCTCGATGGCCGGTCGAGCGGCGGGTTCTGGTCCGGCATCAGCGCCGCGCGGGTGATCCCGCCAAAGTGGAACGCGGGTTTGTCGATGGCGAACACGCCCAGATCGACCAGCCCCGGCGCGATCAGCGCGCCCTTGGCGTTGATGACGGTGTCGCCGGGTTCGGGCGTGACATCGCCCAGCGCGACGATTCGCCCGTCCGCGCAGCGCAGGCCGCCGGGGACAGGTTCGCCGCTGGCCGAGACGATCCGGCCGTTGGTGAACGTGATGGGGTTCGGCGTGCTCATGCCCAGCCCTCCAGCCCGCGCGCCTTGCGGGTCAGCACGTCCAGGCAGGCCATGCGGATGGCGACCCCCATTTCGACCTGCCGGGTGATGTGCGAACGGCCCGCCAGATCGGCCACCGTGCTGTCGATCTCGATCCCCCGGTTCATCGGGCCGGGATGCATGACCATCGCATCGGGCTTGGCCTTGGCCAGCCGATCGAGCGAGAGGCCGTAGAGGTGGCGGTATTCGCGGGGGGAGGGGATGAACTGACCTTCCATCCGTTCCTGCTGCAGGCGCAGCATCATCACCACGTCAGTGCCTGCCAGCGCGGCATCGAAATCGTGATAGGGGGTCACTTTCAGCGCCTCGATATCGGCGGGCATCAGCGCGGGCGGGGCGCAGACGCGCACATCGGCGCCCAGCGTGGTCAGGCAGTGGATGTTGGACCGCGCGACCCGGCTGTGCAGGATATCGCCGCAGATCACGATCTTCAGCCCGGCGATCTCGCCCTTTTCGGTGCGGATCGTCAGCGCGTCCAGCAAACCTTGCGTGGGGTGTTCGTGCTGGCCGTCGCCCGCGTTCAGCACCGGGCAGTCTACCTTGTCCGCGATCAGCCGCACCGCGCCCGATGACTGGTGCCGGATCACGATCGCGTCGGCGTGCATCGCGTTCAGCGTCATCGCCGTGTCGATCAGCGTTTCGCCCTTCTTCACACTGGACTGCGCGGCGTGCATGTTGACCACGTCGGCGCCCAGCCGCTTGCCGGCGATCTCGAACGACAGCAGCGTGCGGGTGGAGTTTTCGAAGAAGGCGTTGATGATCGTCAGCCCCTTCAGCCGGTCCATGCGCTTGTGCGACTGGCGGTTGAGCTCGACCCACTGCTGCGCTTCGTCGAGCAGGTAGAGGATCTCCCACGGGGCGAGTCCTGCCAGCCCCGTCAGGTCACGGTGCGGGAAGGCGGCGGAACCGGCTGGATAGCGGTCCGAACGGCTGGTATCTGGCGATGTCATTGAAGACGGTGCCTTAGACTCACCCGCGGTCCGGCTCAAGCGCCGATATCCCTTTGCCGGTGGACAATTGCGCTTGGTCGATGCCGGACTCGCCATCGCGCGCAGCGCTGCTATGGCAAGCGAAACGCAAACCCAAGGAACCCGGATGGTTTTCGCCCGCAAGGTCTGGCACCTGCTTGTCGCGATCAAGGACGCGTTGGTCCTGTTGCTGATGCTGCTGTTCTTTTTCGCGCTGTATGGCGCGTTGACCGCACGGCCCAGTGCCGGGCGGGTGCAGGAAGGGGCCTTGCTGCTTGATCTGGACGGCGTGGTGGTGGAAGAGCCCAGCGTGCAGGACCCGTTCGAAACGCTGCTGTCCAGCGAAGCGCCGATCAAGGAATACCGTGCGCGCGATCTGGTCCGGGCGATCCGGCTGGCCGCCACGGATGACCGGATCAAGGCGGTGGTGCTGGACCTGTCGGGCTTTTCCGGCGGCGGGCTGATCCACATGCAGGAACTGGGCGAGGCGCTGGACAGCGTCCGCGCGGCGAAAAAGCCGGTGCTGGCCTGGGCGGTGGGCTATACCGATGATGGCGTGATGCTGGCCGCGCACGCCAGCGAGGTTTGGGTCGATCCGCTGGGCGGCGCGTTCGTGATGGGGCCGGGGGGCAACAACCTCTACTTCGGCCCGCTGCTCGAAAAGCTGAAGATCAACACGCACGTCTACCGGGTCGGCACGTTCAAGGACGCGGTCGAGCCGTACCTGCTGGGCAGCGCCTCCGAACCGTCGAAAGAGGCGCGCCGCGCGATCTATGCCGCGATCTGGGACGCCTGGCAGGCCGACGTGAAGAAGGCCCGGCCCAAGGCGGATATCGCGCGGGTTACGGCTGATCCGGTCGGCTGGATGAAGGCATCGGGCGGCGATGCGGCCAAGGCGGCGCTCGCCGCCGGGCTGGTCGACAAGCTGGGCGATGCCGTGGCCTTTGGCGAGCGCGTGCGCGAAATCGCGGGCAAGGACCCGCTGGACGAGTTGCCCGGCACTTATGCCCACACCCGCCCCGCGGCGCTGCTGGCGGCGCACCCGGTGGAGGACAAGGGCAAGGCCGTGGCTGTGGTTACCGTGGCGGGCGAGATCGTCGATGGCGATGCCGGCCCCGGCACGGCGGGCGGCGAACGGATTGCGGCGCTGATCGACGAAGCGGCGGCGGACGATCCGGCCGGGCTGGTGCTGCGGGTCGATTCGCCGGGCGGATCGGTTCTCGCGTCCGAACAGATCCGCACCGCGGTCGAACGCTTCAAGGCCAAGGGCAAGCCGGTGGCAGTGTCGATGGCCAATGTTGCGGCCAGCGGCGGCTACTGGGTGTCGACCCCGGCGCAGCGCGTGTTTGCCGAACCGGGCACGATCACGGGCTCCATCGGCATCTTCGCGATCCTGCCGACGTTCGAGCGGGCGCTGGCCGAATATGGCGTGAAGGGTGATGGCGTGCGCACCACGCCGCTGTCGGGGCAGCCGGACCTGCTGTCGGGCCTGACGCCAGAAGTGGACCAGATGCTCCAGGCCAATATCGAGAGCAACTATACCCGCTTCCTCACCCTGGTCGGCAAGGCACGCGGCAAGAGCGTGGAACAGGTCGACGCGCTGGCGCAGGGCCGGGTATGGGATGGCGGCACGGCGCGCCAGAACGGGCTGGTCGATGCCTTTGGCGGGTTGGACGATGCGACCGCATGGGTGGCCGCGCAGGCCAAGCTGACCGAATGGCACACCAGGCATTACGGGACCGAGGGCAACCCCTATGCCTCCCTGCTTGAACGGCTGGGCGGCGGCGAGGACGAGGCCGATGCGCGCAGCGTGGCGCGCGATTTCGCCGGGCTGGCGGCAGAGCGCCAGCAGGTGCAGTTCGCCCAGGCGGCGGGGCAGCTGACCCGTCTGCTGGGAGCGCGGGGCGCGCAGGCCTATTGCCTGGAATGCCCGGTGCCGCTGGCCCACGGCGGGACAGTCGCGCGGCTCTCCTGGTGGCAGCGGGCGGCTCTTGTGGCCGGGCTGTCGCGATAGGCGCCTTGCGCGCTTGCCCTTTGGTCACCTTGCCACTAAGGGGCGGCGCTTGATTCCGGATTTTCCTGCCGTATGCGTGCGGCCGGTGTTTTGGGCTCTCGTCGGCTGCGGGCGTGGCGGAACTGGTAGACGCGCTGGTTTTAGGTACCAGTATCGTAAGATGTGGGGGTTCGAGTCCCTTCGCCCGCACCAGTTCACCCGGCCAATCCCGGCGGGACGGATGTGATTGAGAAGGCTTCTATTGTCATGCAGATTGTCGAGACCACTAACGAGGGTTTGAAGCGCGCCTACACGGTAACGATCACGGCGACGTCCATCGCTGCCCGGATCGAAGGCGAAGTGACCAAGATCGCGCCGCAGGTTCGCATGCCCGGCTTCCGCCCCGGCAAGGTTCCGGCGAACCTGGTCAAGAAGATGCACGGCCCGGCGATCCACCAGGAAGCGCTGAACACCTCGATCCGCGAAGCAATGGACAAGCTGGTCGCCGATCACAAGCTGCGCCCGGCTACCCAGCCGCAGGTCGCGCTGGGTGAAGGCTATGAGGAAGGCAAGGACGCCGAGCTGACCGTCAGCCTGGAAGTGCTGCCGACGATCGAAGCCCCCTCGCTCGAAGGCCTGAAGCTGGAAAAGCTGACCGTCGCCGTTGCCGACGCCGAAGTGGACGAGCAGCTGGAGCGCCTCGCTTCGGGCATGAAGAACTTCGTCGACGCCAAGAAGGGCAAGAAGGCCGAGAACGGCGATCAGGTCGTGATCGACTTCGTCGGCAAGCTGGACGGCGTGGAATTCGAAGGCGGTTCGGCGCAGGATACCGCGCTGGAACTGGGCGCTGGCCGCTTCATCCCCGGCTTCGAAGAGCAGCTGGTCGGCGTGAAGGCCGGTGAGGAAAAGGTCATCACCGTGACCTTCCCGGCCGACTATCCGGCTGAGAACCTGAAGGGCAAGGACGCCACCTTCGACATCACCGTCAAGGCGGTGAAGGTTGCCGGCGAAGCCAAGCTGGACGACGATTTCGCCAAGAACCTCGGCCTGGAAAGCATGGAGCAGCTCAAGGGCCTGCTGCGCGGCCAGCTGGAGCAGGAAACTGCCGGCCTGACCCGCACCCAGATGAAGCGCCAGCTGCTCGACGTGCTGGCCGCCGGTCATGACTTTGACGTGCCGCCGAGCATGGTCGAAGCCGAATTCGGCCAGATCTGGCAGCAGCTGCTGCAGGAAGCGCAGAACGAGGAAGACACCGAAACCGCGCTGAAGGAAATCGAAGCCGAGAAGGACGATTACCGCGCGATCGCCGTGCGCCGCGTCCGCTTGGGCCTGCTGCTGTCGGAAATCGGCCAGGCCAACGGCGTGGAAGTGACCGCGCAGGAAATGCAGATGCTGCTGGCGCAGGCCGCGCAGCAGTATCGCCCGGAAGACCGTCAGCGCTTCGTCGAATACATCCAACAGGACCCGCTTGCCGCCGCCCAGCTGCGCGCGCCGCTGTATGAGGACAAGGTCGTCGACTTCCTGTTCGACAAGGCCGAAGTGACCGAGCGTGAAGTGACCCGCGAGGAACTGCAGGCCGCGATCGAGGCTGAGGAAGGCGCTGCTGCCGCTCCGGCCAAGCCCGCCAAGAAGGCTCCGGCCAAGAAGAAGGCCGACAAGGCCGAAGCCGCTGGTGCCGAGGAAGCCGCCGAAGAAGCCAAGCCCGCCAAGAAGGCCGCGCCGAAGAAGGCTGCTGCCAAGGCGGAAGGCGAAGCGGAAGCCGCCCCGGCCAAGAAGGCTCCGGCCAAGAAGGCCGCTGCCAAGAAGTAAGCTTCGGGCCCTCCGGCCCACTGCAACAAGGAACGGCCTGGCGCGGGTTAACCTGCGCCAGGCCGTTCTGCTTTACCGGTGCGACCCAGGCAAACCCTCCGGGTTCAGCGGACCCCGATCAGCGCACCTTGCAGGTGTTGATGCCGAAGATGGAATAGGCCGGGCACACGCCGACCAGCCCGGTCAGCAGCGGGACCACCCCGAGCCAGCCCCATGCGGTGACGCCGGACAGCGCCATGCCGATCAGGAAAATACCCAGGAAAATCCGCACTGCGCGGTCGAGTGAACCTTCGTTGCGAGCCATCAAACCTACCCCTCTTGAATTGCGACAGGCATGGTGTGGCACGCGCGGGTAGGGCGCGTCGGTGACATAGTCACACAGGGCGAAAAATTTCTGCGGGCGGAAAAATTCTATTCGGCCAAATGGGCCAGCGCTTGCAGGTCGGCGCGGTTGCGCAGGGTGATGTGGCCGCGGGTGATCTCGATCAGCCCATCGCGCTGGAACGCGCCAAGCTGGCGGCTGACGACCGCGCGGGCCGAACCGATTTCCGTCGCCAGCGCTTCATGCGTGGCATCGATCACTGGGCCGTCCCCGGCCAGCCGTAGCAGCGCGCGGGCAAGGCGTTCGGCCACGCTGGACAGCGCGACGTCTTCCACCAGCCGTTCCAGATCGGCAAAGCGGGCGGCGACGGCGGAAAACAGCTGCTCGCGGAACGGGGCGTCCTCCGCCACGCGGCGGCGGAATTCGCCAACCGGGATCACTTCCAGTTCCAGATCGGTTTCGGCCACTCCTTCGGCCGAATAGCGGCTGCCGTTGACCAGGCAGCCGAAGGTCTGGAGGCAAATTCCACCCGGACGGACGCGGTAGAGCACGATTTCGCGGCCATTTTCGGCGGTGAGCGAGACTTTGACCGAACCGCGATGCACCACGACGAACCCGGTGCATTCAGCGTCCGGGCGGAACAGGACCGTGCCGGCGGGAACCTGCATCGCGCTCATTCGCCCCACCGCTTGAGCGTTGCGACCGGAATCGCGGCGGTGCGGGCGCGTTCATAGGCGGCTCCGGCGTGGAGCACGGCCTTGTCCTGCCACTGCGCGCCCATGATCGACAGGCCTACGGGCATGCCTTCGACGGCCCCCATCGGCACCGAGAGGTGCGGATAGCCGGCCACCGCGGCGAGCGAGCCCGCGCCGACACCCGGCAAGGCGCTGGCGCGGGTGACATAGTCGATCGGCCAGGCCGGGCCTTCTGTGGGCGCGACCAGCAGCGTCACGTTGTGGGCGGCCAGCAGCTTGTCGATCCCGTCCCGGCCCGCCAGCCGCAGCGAATTTTCGCGCGCCTTTTCATAAGCGGCGCGGTCGGTCAGCTTGTCCGCGCGCTCGAACGTTTCTTGCCCGAACCAGCGCAGTTCGGTTGCGGCGTTGGCCGTGTTGAACGCGATCACATCGGCCAGGCTGCGCACGGGCGGGTTGCCGGGCAGACCGGCGAGGTAGGCGGTGAGATCGTGCTTGAGCTCGTAGTAAAGCACCAGTCCTTCGTCGCGGAACAGGGCGTTGTCCCAATCGAACGGCACTTCGACCAGCACGACCCCGGCGGCTTTCATGTCCGCCAGCGCAGCATCGAACACTGCCAGCACCCGCGCGTCGGTTCCGGCCTGCTTGCGCAGCACCCCGATCCGCACACCGGCGAGGCTGGCGGTGTCGATCCCGGCGGTGAAGTCTTCCGCATGAAGATCGGCGCGGGCCGTGGCGGGGTCCAGCGGGTCCGATCCCGCCATCGCGGTGGTCAGCAAGGCGGCGTCCCTGACCGTTGCGGTCATCGGTCCGGGCGTGTCCTGGCTGTGGCTGATCGGCACGATGTGGGTGCGGCTGATCAGGCCGACGGTGGGCTTGAACCCGACGATGCCGTTGACGCTGGCGGGGCAGGTGATCGATCCATCGGTTTCGGTGCCGATTGCCGCCCAGGCCATGCCTGCTGCAATCGCAGCGCCGCTGCCGCTGGACGAGCCGCAGGGGTTGCGGTCAATTGCGTGGGGATTGCGGGTCTGCCCGCCAACCGCGTTCCACCCGGATTGCGAATTGGGGGAGCGGATATTGGCCCATTCGGACAAGTTGGTCTTGCCCAGGATGACCACGCCCCGCTCCCGCAGCCGGGCGACCAGCGGGGCGTCGCGGCCGGTCACGTTGTCCTTCAGCGCCAGCGATCCGGCGGTTGTTGGCATGGGATCGGCAGTTTCGATGTTGTCCTTGATCAGCACGGCCTTGCCCGCCAGCGGTCCGGCCATCCCTTGCGCGATTTGCGCTTGCTTCAGCGCATCGGGATTGATCGCGATGACGGCGCCGATCCTTGGCCCGGCATCGTCCACCGCCTCGATCCGCTGGAGATAGGCGGAAACCTGCCCGGTCGGCGTGGACAGGTCCGCCTGCGGCACGACCGGCAACGAAGCGCAGCCTGCCAGCGCGGCGATCAACGGCAAGACATGGTAACGCATCAAGACCCCCTGTTTGGGGCCGCAGGCTAGTTTGCCGTCAGCGCGCTGTCGAGCGGGCGATTGGACGCCACCCAGCCGTGGTCGATCCGGTATTGCCAAACCCCGTCCAGGGCAAAGCCCTGCGGGCTGAGGTGCGCGGTGATCCGGGCGGGATCAAAGCTGCGCAGGGTGTCATGCTCTGCCCAGAACAGCGTCGGGCAGTCGGCGGCTATCCGGCGCGAGGCCAGCGGTTCCAGCGTGAAGCCGCCGCGCTGCGCCATCAAGGCATAGGCAGCAAAGAACGCGGGGCGGTTGTCGGCCGGGGGAAAGGACATGGTCCAGCTGTTCCAGTGGTCCGGGTCGATGTGGACGGCAGTGGCTGGGCAGGCCCGCTGCACCTGAGCAATCAGCGCGGCGGTGCCGGACCAGCTCTGCCGCGCGGCGGCGCGGTGTGCGGATTCGGTCACGCTAACAGCGGCATTCACTGCGGCCAGCACCAGCAGCAGCACCGCGATGCGCGGCGGCAACCTGTCGGCCAGCGCGGCAAGGGCAAGCGCCAGCAGCATCGCCAGCGCGGGGACCAGGCCGATGAGATAGCGTTCGATCACGATGGGACGCAGCGTGTGCAGGCCCAGCAGGATCGCCGCGGCCAGCACGGTGCCGGCGATCAGCAGCAGTGCAGCCTCGGCCCGTCGTTCCAGCCGCCGCTGGCGCACCGCGCGGACCAGCATGGCCAATGCACCGGCCGCTCCGGCCAGCGTGACGGTCCAGTTCGCCACCAGCGTGCGCCGCGCGGCATATTCGAATGACCAGCGCGCCGCATCGAGCCCCGCCGGAATCCAGAACTGCGCGGTCTGCCGGTTCCAGCGCGGCACTTGCACGGCGCTGGTGGCCAGCAGGGCCGACCCGGCGGCCAGCGCGGGCAGGGCCAGCGTCCGTGCCAGCGGCCGGTTGCCGCGCAGCCAGGCCGCCAGCAGGAACGGCAGCACCAGCGCGCCTGCGATCAGGCTGGTGACGATATGGGTGTTGAACGCGACCCCCAGCGCCAGCCACAGCGCGATCCGCTGCCCCCGGCGCGGCAGGCCCTGCTCCAGCCAGCCGGCCACCAATGCCAGCACCAGCACGGCGCAGGCGGCGTAGGAGAGGAAATAGGACCGCAGCTCGCTTCCCGCGCGCAAGGCGCCCTCGTGCCCTGCCAGCACCAGCAGGAACACCGCCCCTGTCAGCCACAGCCGGGGCTGTCCGTGCAGCAGCGCCCAGCCAGCGGCCAATGCCGCCGCCGTTACGCCCAGGCTGGCGAGGCGGTGTACCTCGATCGTCCCGCCCAGCTGGCGCAGCGGCCAGGTCAGCGCGTAGTAGAGCGGGGGGTGGTTGTCGGCCAGCCAGCTGCCGCGCAGGCTTTCCCAGAACCCCCGATCCGGGCGGGTGACGTGCCAGGTGTAGAATTCATCATACCACGGCCCGCGCACCAGGCAGGCCCAGGCCAGCGCCGCCATGAACCCGGCCGCCACCAGCCACGCCAGCGCCGCGCTGGCCAGCGGCACCGCGCGGGAATCGAGTGGTGCACCGCTGCGCAGTGCGGACCAGTCAAAAGGGCGATGGGCGGGCATGACGGCGGGGAATACCACCAATCCTGCAACAATTCCTTGCACGCCGTGGCGGAAAACGCGCCACCAGCGGGGCGGGCAGTGGGTTAATGCCCTTGAACATCGGCGCAACAGGGCCGACATAGGCAGGCCAATCAACGAGGAAACCCATGATCGATCTGTTCGGTTTGTCCAGCGCCCAAGGCAAGTTCACCCGCGATCCCGTCACCGGCGCGCTCATCCCGATGGTGGTGGAACAGTCCAGCCGCGGCGAACGCAGCTTCGACATCTATTCGCGCCTGCTGCGCGAACGGATCATCTTCGTCACCGGCGAGGTCGAGGATCACATGGCCTCGGTCATCGTCGCGCAGCTGCTGTTCCTGGAATCGGAGAACCCGAGCAAGGACATCTCGATGTACATCAACTCGCCGGGCGGCGTCGTCACGGCGGGCCTCGCGATCCATGACACGATGCAGTACATCCGCCCGCGCGTGTCGACCGTGTGCATCGGCCAGGCCTGCTCGATGGGCAGCTTCCTGCTTGCTGCAGGCGAACCGGGCATGCGCATCGCGCTGCCGCAGGCGCGGATCATGATCCACCAGCCGTCGGGCGGCGCGCGCGGCATGGCCAGCGACATCGAGATCCAGGCCCGCGAAATCCTGCGCCTGCGCAAGCGCCTGAACGAGCTGTACGCCAAGTATACCGGCAAGCCGCTGGAAGAGATCGAAGCCGCGGTGGACCGCGACAACTGGCTCGACGCGAAGGAAGCGATGGAATTCGGCCTGGTCGACAAGGTGTTCGAAGCTCGCCCTGACAGCGATGCCGTGGGCGTCCAGTCTGGCACGGGCGGCGCGCCGGAATAAGGGTTTCCGCGCCTGATGCGGCGGGGTAAGGGCCCGGGCCGGGTAAGGATTCGTCCACCCTGCCGCTTCAGGTGACGGCAATATGACACGCGCTATGGCGCAGGATTGATAATTGAACGGGCCGGGTTACACTCCCGGCGAGTCCCTTGCGGGCGAGGGACATTAGGAAAGCGCATGACGAAATTGACCGGATCCGACGCCAAGAGCACGCTGTATTGCAGCTTCTGCGGCAAGTCGCAGCACGAAGTGCGCAAGCTGATTGCCGGGCCGACCGTGTTCATCTGCGATGAATGCGTTGAACTGTGCAACGACATCATCCGCGAAGAGACCAAGGCGGGCATCGCCGGCAAGAAGGACGGCGGCGTCCCCAGCCCGAAGGACATCTTCGAGACGCTGAACGATTACGTGATCGGGCAGGACCGCGCGAAGCGCGTGCTCTCGGTCGCCGTGCACAACCACTACAAGCGCCTCCGCCACAGCGGCAAGGGTGGCGACGTGGAACTGTCGAAGTCGAACATCCTGCTCGTCGGGCCGACCGGCTGCGGCAAGACGCTGCTCGCGCAGACGCTGGCCAAGACCTTCGACGTGCCTTTCACCATGGCCGACGCCACCACGCTGACCGAAGCCGGTTACGTGGGCGAGGACGTGGAAAACATCATCCTCAAGCTGCTGCAGGCCAGCGACTACAACGTCGAGAAGGCCCAGCACGGCATCGTCTACATCGACGAAATCGACAAGATCAGCCGCAAGGCCGAAAATCCCAGCATCACCCGTGACGTTTCGGGTGAAGGCGTGCAGCAGGCGCTGCTCAAGCTGATGGAAGGGACCACGGCCAGCGTGCCACCGCAGGGCGGGCGCAAGCATCCGCAGCAGGAATTCCTGCAGGTGGACACGACCAACATCCTGTTCATCTGCGGCGGCGCGTTCGCGGGGCTGGAAAAGATCATTGCCGACCGCCTGCAAAAGCGTTCGATCGGGTTCGGCGCGCACGTGGCCGATCCGGAAAAGCGCAAGGTTGGCGAACTGCTGCAGAAGGCGGAGCCGGAAGACCTGCTGAAGTTCGGCCTTATCCCCGAATTTGTCGGCCGCCTGCCGGTGATCGCCACGCTGGAAGACCTCGACATCGAGGCGTTGGTGCAGATCCTGCGCGAGCCGAAGAACGCGCTGGTCAAGCAGTATGCCAAGCTGTTCGAGCTGGAAGACGTGACGCTGACCTTCACCGACGACGCGCTGGAAGCGATCGCCAAGAAGGCCATCGAACGCAAGACGGGCGCGCGCGGCCTGCGCTCGATCGTCGAAGGGCTGCTGCTCGACACGATGTTCGACATCCCGACCGAACAGGACATCGCCGAAGTGGTGGTCGACAAGGACGTGGTCGAAGGCCGCAAGGAGCCGGTGCGCGTGCTCAAGGCCAAGGAAGAGGCGGCCTGACGCCGCCCCTGCCCCTACCACTGCCACTGCCATGATTACAGGCTGACCCCGCGTCCGAGTGGCGCGGGGTTCAGTTTTTCTGGCTGAACATCACTTCGCCGTCGCGCTTCACGACCATTTCGGTCTGCTTGCTGCGCCACAGCAGCCAGGTCTCGCCCTGCCGCACCCAGGTGTCGGTCGAGGTTACTTCCAGTTCCATCGCCGCATTGCTGCCGGGGCGGGTCATGCCGGCGTTCAGTTTCTGCTCGACGGTGGCCAGCGGGCCGTTGATGCTGGCCGAAAGCACTTCGGAACTGACCTTGGTCGATGCGCCACCGGGCATCCGGCCCGCGCGTTCCAGCATGGCGTCGGCGCTCTGCACCTCGCCGCGAATGTCGGTCAGCTCGTATCCGGGCGCGAGGATCGCCCTGGCCGCTGCCAGATCGCCGGCCTGCAGTGCGCCGCGCAGTTCAACATAGCGGGCTTGGAACTGCGGCTTGAGGTCATCCTGGGCCAGAACGGGGGCGGCAATTGCGGAAATGGCCAGTCCAGCGGCCAGCCATGAACTTGAACGCATCACGAAATCCTTGTGTGAACCAGCCGCTAATGTGGTGGATGGTGGATCAATGCGCAATCGTCTGCATTGCATTCGATCTGCACCGTCGCGTGATCGATCCGGTGTTCATGGGCCAGCGCCTCCGCCAGTTCGCGCAGGAACGCATCGCCGGGATGGCCGCCGGGCATTACCAGGTGGGCGGTCAGCGCCGTCTCGGTCGTGCTCATCGGCCAGATGTGCAGATCGTGGATCGCGCTGACTCCGGGGCGCGATTGCAGGAACGCGCGGACTGCGGCGTCGTCGATGTGGCGCGGCACGGCCAGCAGCCCCATCCGGATCGCGTCGCGCAGCAGGTCCCAGCTGCTCCAGCCCAGCCCGATGGTGATGATCAGGCTGGCGACCGGATCGATCCACGTCAGCCCGGTCAGCAGGATCGCCAGCCCCGCCAGCACCACGCTGGCCGATACCACCGCATCCGCCAGCAGGTGCAGGAACGCCGCGCGCAAGTTGAGATCGCCCTTGCTGCCGCGCATAAACAGCAGCGCCGATCCCAGGTTGATCGCAATACCCACCGCTGCGACGATCATCATCATCCCGCCTTGCACGGGCTGGGGATCGAACAGGCGGCGCACGGTTTCGACCAGCACCGCCCCCAGCGCAAACCACAGCAGCGCCGCGTTGGCGATGGCCGCCAGGATCGAGGTGTTCTTGAACCCGTAGGTATAGCGATCGGACGCCGGCCGCGCCGCCAGCGCGCTCGCCCCCCAGGCCAGCAGCAGCGACAGCACATCACCCAGGTTGTGCCCCGCGTCGGCCAGCAGCGCGGTCGATCCGCTGAGATAGCCCGCGACCACTTCGGCCACCACGAAGGCGGCGTTCAGCGTTACCGCAATCGCGAAGGCCGCGCCGTGGCTACCGGGGGCAGGGTGGTGCCCATGCCCATGCCCATGCCCATGCGCGTGACCGTGCGCATGAGCATGTCCGTGCCCGTGATGATGGTGGTTTGCGCCCAAAATCCGCCCTTTCGCGGCCAGCGTTGCACAAATGCCGCAGTGCAGCAAGAATCGTCGCCAGTGTAACTACCGACCGGCGGTGAAAAAGTGCGAGTTTCGCCTCGATTGAGAACGATCATTTCGCTTGGCGGGCCATGCTTGAAATGTCGTTTCGTGAGCGGTGCGGCAGGGCCGGTCGAGCGGCCGCGGCGGTCACAAACCTGTAACAATAGGGGTGTCTAGCCGCCCCGCTGCGCTTGTATGAGCGTCGCCAGTTCGCGCTGAACGGCGATTCGCCGTGCGGCTGTCCTGCCAGTTTCAGTGTTCCATAACAGGGATTTACCTCGTCATGCGCCTCAACTTTGCCCTGACTGCAGCCACCAGTGGCCTTGCCATCGGTGTTGCCGCTCTTGCCACCCCGGCGTTCGCCCAGTCGGTCGGTTCGGTCGATTTCGAAAAGGAAATCATCGTCACCGGCACGCGCAGCGGCACTCAGGAAGTGGGCGGGGTTTCGGCTCCCGACACGTCGAAGGCCAAGGCTGTCCTGACCGCCGAGAACATCCAGCGTCAGAATCCGGGCCAGACCATTCTGGACACGATCAACCAGATCCCCGGCGTCAGCTTCCAGAACAACGATGCCTACGGTTCGTCGGGCGGCACGCTCTCGATCCGCGGCTTCTCGTCCGACCGCATCAGCCTGACCTTCGACGGCGTGCCGCTGAACGATTCGGGCAACTATGCGATCTATTCGAACCAGCAGATCGACCCGGAACTGATCGAGCAGGTCAACGTCAACCTGGGCACCACCGACGTTGACAGCCCCACCGCTTCGGCCGTCGGCGGCACCGTCAACCTGCGCTCCAAGAAGCCCGACCACGACATGGGCGTGATGCTCTCGGGTTCGGCGGGCGAGTTCGACTTCATGCGCCTGTTCGCGAAGATCGAAACCGGCGACCTGACCGAAAGCGGCCTGCGCGCCTGGGTTTCGGCCAGCCGTGCGACCAACGACAACCCGTTCAACAACTACGGCAAGGTCAACAAGCAGCAGTACAACGCGAAGATCTATCAGCCGCTGGGCGGCGACGACTTCTTCTCGCTGTCGGGCCACTACAACCAGAACCGCAACAACTTCTTCGGCTCGCTGCCGCTGCGCACCGATACCACGCAGAGCATCGCGAACCAGACCCTGCGCGTCGCCGGTCCGCTGTCGGGCAACCGTTTCCCGATCACCAAGCTGGAACGCTTCTACACCATCAACGCGCCCTGCATGATCCCGGCCGGGGTCAACGGCACGGCTGATGCGGCCAGCACCTGCGGCACGGAATTCGACCGTCGCTACAACCCGTCGAACACCGGCAACGTCCGCGCCCAGCTGCGCCTGACGCTGGCTGACAACCTCGTGCTCAACGTCGAGCCGAGCTATCAGTACGTGAAGGCCAACGGCGGCGGCACCGTGACCGGCGAAGAAGGCCTGCGCGACATCAACCCGGCCGGCGGCACCGCCAACCTCGCCGCTTGCCGCACCACGCCGACCAGCGCCAACAACAGCTGCGTCACCGGCTACATCGGCGGTCGTCCCTACTTCGGTCGTGACGTCAACGGCGACGGCGACATGCTGGACAGCGTCACCGTGATCGCCCCCAGCCAGACCCAGACGCACCGCATCGGCGTGATTGCCGGTCTGCGCTATGAAATGGACGAATCCAACACCCTGCGTCTGACCTACACGTTCGACCGTGCGCGTCACCGCCAGACGGGTGAAGTCGGCGCCGTGGCCTACACCGGCGAGCCGCTGGACGTGTTCCCGGTCAACGAAGGCCTGAAGGACAGCACCGGCACCGTCCTGCAGAAGCGCGACCGTCTGTCGTATGCCGTCCTGCACCAGGTTTCGGGCGAATATCGCGGTGAATTCTTCGACAACCGCCTGACCGTGACCGCGGGCGTGCGCGCGCCGTTCTTCCGCCGCGACCTGAACCAGAACTGCTTCACCACCTCGGCGGGCGGTTTCGTGGACTGCTTCGGCACCAACAGCGCGCTGAATTCGGCCTATGCCACGCTGAACCCGGCTGCTGCCGGTCCGCAGCAGCGCGTGTTCAACTTCAGCAAGGTCCTGCCGAACGTTGGCTTCACCTATGACGTGATCGACAACGTCAGCGTGTTCGCCAACTTCTCGCAAGGTCTGTCGGTTCCGGGCACGGACAGCCTCTACAACGCGTTCTTCTTCGCGCCGGGCACCGCCGGGACCAAGCCGAAGCCGGAAACCACCGACAACTTCGACCTCGGCGTGCGGTATCGCTCGGGCAAGGTCCAGGCGTCGATCTCGGGCTACTACAACCAGTTCCGCAACCGCCTCGCCAGCGCCTATGATCCGGTGCTGGACCAGAACGTGTACCGTAACCTGGGCAACGTGAAGAAGTACGGTCTGGACGGCTACGTCGCCTACCAGCCGGTCGATTTCCTGACGTTCTATGCTTTCGGCAGCGTGATGAAGTCGGAAATCCGCGACAACATCGCGATCGGCGAAAACACCGATGGCACCCCGATCTACGCGCCGACCGCCGGCAAGCGTGAAGCGGGCGCGCCGAAGTACAGCTGGGGTGGCACCGTGCGTGGCCGCGTCGGCCCGGTCGAGCTGGGCATCACCGCCAAGCGGACCGGCGAGCGTTATGTCTATGACACCAACGAAGCCACCTTCCAGGGCTCGTTCGTGCCGCTGGGCGCCAAGACCAGCACGGGTGCAACCCCGGCGCTGACCGCCGCGCAGCAGGCCGCTACCGGCCAGATCTATGGCGCGACGGCTCCGGCCTACTGGCTGGTCAACCTCGACATGCGCCTCAGCCTCGAAGGGCTGGGCCTGAACGACCAGACCTATCTGCAGCTGAACGTCTACAACCTGACCGACAGCTTCTACGTCGGCGGCTTCGGCGGCGGTCTGGTGCAGTCGAACACCTTCAACCGCACCACGGGCGTGTCGTCCTATGGTTCGCCGGGCTTCGTCCAGATCGGCGCCCCGCGCACGGTCAGCGGCACGGTGGTGTTCAAGTTCTGATCCCACCCGGATTGGAACCAACCCAACACGAAGGGGTGGCACTGCGGTGCCGCCCCTTTTTGTTTGGGCGCTTGCTGCGCTTAGAGACCGAGCCTACGCTAGGTAAATGTCTGATTCCTGGATATTCTTGCTGGCTTATCTGGCGATAGTCATCGCCGGGCCTGTGCTGCATCAACGCCGCCGCCGGAACCATGCCCGGCGGCTGGCGGAACTGCGGAGCGGTGCCGCGGAACGCTTCTTGGAGGAGCGCCGCGCACTCGAAGCCTATGCCCCGCGCAGCAAGCGGGCCGAATGGGCTGTGTTCGGCCTGATGCTGGCGCTGTGGCTGGTGCTGGTGGCGATTAAGCTGAGCAACGCTGCCGTTTGACGATTACTCGTAAACGCAGGCGTCCAGCGCTTCGTTGCGGACCACGCTGCTGCGCGCGGCAATGGCATTGCCGTGGCGGCGGGTGAAGCCGGTGGCGCCGGTCACCGCACGGCGCTTCGGCGCGGGCAAAGCGGCGGCGATGCGGGCGGCTTCAACCCGGCTGAGGCGAGCGGCGCTCTTGTTGTAATAGCGCTGCGCCCCGGCCTCGACGCCATACGTGCCGATCCCGGTTTCCGCGACGTTGAGGTACACTTCCATGATCCGGCGCTTGCCCCAGATGTGCTCGATCAGAAACGTGAACCAAACTTCCAGCCCCTTTCGGGCATAGCGCGTCCAGCCGGTGCCCTGCCACAGGAACACGTTCTTGGCGGTCTGCTGGCTAATGGTGGACCCGCCGCGCAGGCGGCCGCCCTTGGCGTTGCGCTCCATCGCCTGTTCGATCGCCTCGGCGTCGAAGCCATTGTGCGAACAGAACTTGGCGTCTTCGCCCGCGATCACGGCGGCCACCATGTTGCGGTCGATCCGGCTGAGCGGTTCCCAGTCCTTGGTGAAGCCATTGGGGTCCGCGATCATCGTGATGGTGATCGGCACCGGCACCCGTTTGTAGACCACGGTCAGACCGACGCTGATGGCCAGGAACCAGACAATCGCGCGGCCCAGGATCCAGCCGAGGCGATAGGCCATGCCGGAATCGCTGCGGGGCCGGGATGGCTTGAACAAGCGCCGCATTCCCGGCCTAGCCAGAGGTCATCGCCCCGCCCAGCTTGAACAGCAGGTCCAGCAGCAGGCGGCGTTCGATGGGGGTCAGCTGTGCGGTGTTTTCCGCCTCGTGGGCGATGATCACCTTGCGCGCGCGGGCCAGACTGTCGCGGCCCTTGTCGGTCAGTTCGATCCGGCTGGAGCGGCCGTCGGTTTCGCTCTGCACCACGCGGATCATGCCGTTTTTCACCAGGCTGCGGGTGAACTGGTGGATGGTGGACCGCTCGATCGCCAGGAACCGGCCGATTTCGATCTGGGTGATGGCGGGGTTCGCTTCGACCAGCCACATGATCGTGACCTGCTTGGCCGTCAGCCCCAGCGCCTTCAGCTTGGGGTCCAGCCGCTGGACCAGCAGCGAATGGCCGATGCCCAGGTGCAGCCCGACAATGCCTTCCAGACCGGCCAGCTTGATGTTGTCGGACCGGCTGGTGCGCCCCTCACGCAGGGGTTCACGCGCGGCGCGCGCGGTGGCGATGGGAGCGGGGCTGGCGATCTGGTCTTCCACGAACGGACGGCTTTCCTGGGGAGCGGATAGGATGGCCATAGAACACGATTCTGGAATGCTCAATTCCCGAACGGCCGATGCCCGCCGCACCTTGCCAGGCGCGGCGGGCGCTTGGGAACAGGCGGGATCAGGCCGCGGGCAGCAGGCGGCGGTCGTCCGCGATGCGCAGCATGGCCTTCTGCAGCTTTTCGAAGGCGCGCACTTCGATCTGGCGCACGCGTTCGCGGCTGACGTTGTATTCCTGGCTCAGCTCTTCCAGCGTCTGCGGTTCGTCGATCAGGCGGCGCTGGGTCAGAATGTGGCGTTCGCGCTCGTTCAGGCTGGCCATCGCTTCGACCAGCAGGGCGTGGCGCATGCCCGCTTCCTGCCCTTCGGCGACCATTTCGTCCTGCAGCGGGCGATCGTCCTGCAGCATGTCCTGCCACTGGCCTTCGCCGTCCTCGTTGAACGAGACGTTGAGGCTGGCATCGCCGCCCATCATCATGCGGCGGTTCATGTTGACCACTTCGGTCTCTGACACGCCCAGCTTGGTGGCAATGGCCTTCACGTCATCGGGGTGAAGATCGGAATCCTCGTAAGCGTCGAGGTTCTTCTTCATCCGGCGCAGGTTGAAGAACAGCTTCTTCTGCGCGGCGGTCGTGCCCATCTTGACCAGCGACCAGCTGCGCAGGATGAATTCCTGCATCGAGGCCTTGATCCACCACATGGCGTAAGTCGCCAGGCGGAAGCCCCGGTCGGGTTCGAATTTCTTGACGCCCTGCATCAGGCCGATGTTGCCTTCGGAAATCAGTTCCGACACGGGCAGGCCATAGCCGCGATAGCCCATCGCGATCTTCGCCACGAGCCGCAGGTGGCTAGTCACCAGCTGCTTGGCCGCTTCCGGGTCCTGGTGTTCCTGATAGCGCTTGGCGAGCATGTATTCCTGCTCGGCCGTCAGCACCGGGAACTTCTTGATCTCGGTGAGGTAGCGGTTGAGGCTCTGCTCACCGCCCAGGCTGGGCATCGTCGTGCCGCTGCTGGCGGGCAGGTTGCGATTGCGTTCGGGCATAAGACTCATTCGTCCTTTCAACGTCGGCCCACCCATTGCAGGACCCTTTAGAGGCATCCCCCGGCGGCGGCCACACAGGCTTTCTATCTACACCAAAGCGTCAGCTTGGTGTCCTCAATTCGACCAACAGCCCCGCCATGTCGGCGGGCAGCGTGCTTTCAAGGCGAATCGCGGCCCCCGTGACGGGATGGATAAAGCCCAGCACGGCAGCGTGCAGGGCCTGTCGGTGAAAGTGAAGCTGGTTGAGCAGCGGCCGAAGCCGTGAAGGTGTGCGTCCATAAACCGGGTCGCCCAATAGCGGATGACCGATTGACGCCATGTGAACGCGCACCTGGTGGGTGCGCCCGGTTTCCAGCCGGCATTCCACCAGCGCGGCGGAATCCAGGCGTTCGAGCAGCTTGTAGTGGGTGACGGCGTGCTTGCCCCGGCCATCTTCCACCAGCGCCATCTTCTTGCGGTCGTGGCTGGAGCGGGCAATCGCGCCGCGAATCGTGCCGGCAACCGGCGTGGGCAGGCCGCCGACGATGGCGAGGTAGGCGCGCTCGATCGAATGATCGGCAAATTGCGCGGCCAGTCCTTCATGCGCGGCGTCGGTCTTGGCGACGACCAGCAGCCCGGAGGTGTCCTTGTCGATCCGGTGGACGATGCCGGGGCGTGCGACCCCGCCGATGCCCGACAGTTGCCCCCGGCAATGGTGCAGCAGCGCGTTGACCAGCGTGCCATCAAGGTTCCCGGCGGCGGGGTGGACGACCAGCCCGGCGGGCTTGTCCACCACGATCAGGTGCTCGTCCTCGTAAGCGATGGTCAGCGCGATATCCTGCGCCTGCGCCTCTGCCGGGATCGCAGCGGGGACGGTAATGGCGAAGGGGGTGCCTTCGGCCGGCTTGGCCGAGGCCTGCGCCGCGACCTTGCCCGCGAGCGTCACGCGGCCTTCGCCGAGCAGCGCCTTGACCCGCTCACGCGACAGCCCGCTGGCATCGGCCAGCGCCTTGTCGAGCCGCTGGCCGCCGCTGGCGATCACGCCGGAAATGATGGAATCTCCCCCGTTCATTGCTAGGAACTTGGGGATGGCAATCACGGTGACAAGTGGCGTTTTGGCCACACTGCGCGAAGAAGCGACACGCGCCCATCCGCAGGAGTGCTGCGGGTTGCTGCTGGGGCGCGAGGATGGCGCAATTCTGGCCGCGGTGCCGGCTGCCAATGTCCATCCCCGGCCCGAACGCCATTTCGAGATCGACCCCGCCGCACTGATTGCCACGCACCGCGCCGCGCGGGCGGGTGGTCTGGCCGTGCTGGGCTATTACCATTCGCATCCCACCGGCCGGGCCGAACCCTCCGCGACCGACCGCGCGGCGGCCAGCGGGGACGGGCGGGTCTGGGCGATTGTGGCGGCGGGCGAAGTGCGCTTTTGGCGCGATGCACAATCCGGGTTCGAACCGCTTCCCCTGCGAGTCGCGGCAGGGTAAGAGAGCGCTGACCATCCCTTATCCCCCTGCTGCGGAAGTCTGCCTGCCCATGACCAATCCTTCGCTCGACCTTGCCGCCCTGCTGTGTTCGCGGCTGTGCCACGACATGCTCAGCCCGGTGGGGGCGCTGTCGAACGGGCTGGAACTGCTAGCCGAGGAAAAAGACCCCGAAATGCGCAAGCGCTGTTTCGAGCTGCTGGAACAGAGCGCCCGGATCAGTGCCGACAAGCTGAAGTTCTTCCGCTTGGCGTTCGGCGCGGCCGGGGGCTTTGGCGAAACCGTGCTGATCGATGAACCGCGCGCGCTGGTCGATGCGCTGGTCAGCAACAACGCCCGCATTTCGGTCAACTGGGCGCTGGGCACGGCCAGCCTGCCCAAGCCGGCGGTGAAAGTGCTGCTCAACCTCTCGATGATCGGCATGGACGCGCTGGTGCGCGGCGGTACGCTGGATATCGGCGCGGAAAGCCGCGACGGGGCGAGCGAGATCGTGGTCCGCGCGGCGGGCGCGAAGATCGCGTTCGACCCGGAAATCGGCAAGGCGCTGGACGGTTCGCTCAGCCCGGATGGGTTGACCAGCCGCACCGCGCCGGCGTGGATGATCCACCAGCTGGCCAGTACGCATGGCGGCGGAGTGCAGTTCGCGCTGAGCGACGAGGCGCTGGTCATGGGGGCAGTGCTGCCTGAAGCATAAGGTCGCGCGGCCATGTCGGAACTGATCCACAGCGAAACGCCATCGCCCAACTGGAACCAGCGGCAGCTGCCGATTTCGATGGTGGTGCTGCACTATACCGGCATGGAAACCGCCGAAGCCGCGCTGGAGCGGCTGTGCGACCCCGCCGCCGAAGTATCGGCGCATTACTGCATCGAGGAAGACGGGACCGTCCACCGCCTGGTGCGCGAAGACCGGCGCGCGTGGCACGCGGGCAAGTCGTTCTGGCGCGGGATCACCGATGTCAATTCGGCCAGCATCGGGATAGAGCTGGTCAATCCCGGCCACGAGTTTGGCTATCGCCCGTTCCCCGACGCGCAGATGGCGGCGCTGCTGCCGCTGCTGGCCGACATGGTGGAGCGCCACGACATCCCGCGCGCCAACGTGGTCGGCCATTCCGATATCGCGCCCTCGCGCAAGGAAGACCCCGGTGAGCTGTTCGACTGGGAATTGCTGGGCGCGCATCGCCTGGCACTGCGCCGACCGCGCCTGCTGGTGCCCAGCCCCTATGAGAACGACGGCGCGTTCTTTCTGGCGCTGGAACGCTTCGGCTATGACATCTCGGACACGGCCGCCGCCTGCCGCGCGTTCCAGCGGCGCTGGCGCCCGCACCGGATCGACGGGGTGGTCGACGGCGAATGTTCGGCGATCCTGTTCGGATTGTTGTTGGATCGCGACACCGGAAAGACTAGGTAGGCGCTTCGCCAGGGGGCCGGGCAGCCGCGTCATAGCTTGCTATGCCGAGGAAAGTCCGGGCTCCACGAAACAAGGGTGGCGGGTAACGCCCGCCGAAGGCAACTTCAGGGAAAGTGCCACAGAGAGCAGACCGCCTGCTTGCAGGTAAGGGTGAAAGGGTGCGGTAAGAGCGCACCGCGCGGCTGGTAACAGCAGCGGCATGGCAAACCCCACTCGGAGCAAGACCGAATAGGGGCGGCACGCCACGGGTTTTCGGACCCGTGGCAGATGGGTTTCGCATCGACCGCCCGGGTTGGTTGCTTGAGCCTGGCAGCAATGCCTGGCCTAGAGGAATGGCTGCCAGTGCGGATACGGTGCCCCGTGGCATACCGTCCGCGCTACAGAACCCGGCTTACAGGCCCCCTGGCGAACTGACCGGCCTGACGACAAGCGCCTGATCCTCCTCGTTTGTGCCTTTGGCAAAAACGGGGAGGCACCGGGCCTCAGGGTCGGCCGATGCTGGTGTAGTGGAAGCCCTTGGCGCGCACTTCGACCGGGTCGTAGATGTTGCGCAGGTCGACCAGCACCGGGGCCTTGGCCAGTCGCTTGACCCGGTCCAGATCGAGCGCGCGGAATGCGTCCCACTCGGTCACGATCACCACCGCGTCGGCGCCTTCGATCGCGCTGTATGCGCTGTCCCGCATGGTCACGTGGGCCATCAGCGGGGCGGCATGGCCCATCCCTTCGGGGTCATAGGCGGTAACTTTCACGCCCGCGTCGTCCAGCGCCTGGGCAATCGCGATCGACGGGGCATCGCGCATGTCGTCGGTGTTGGGCTTGAAGGTCAGGCCCAGCAGCGCAACCTGCTTGCCGCGCGCCGCGTCCATGCCGCCCAGTGCCTCGATCACCTTGCGGCCCATCGCCCGCTTGCGCGCGTCGTTGACCTTGACCACCGCCTCGACGATCCGGGTCGGGGCTTCGTAATCCTCGGCCGTCTTGAGCAAGGCCAGCGTGTCCTTGGGGAAGCACGAGCCGCCATAGCCCGGTCCGGCGTGGAGGAACTTGGACCCGATCCGCCCGTCCATGCCGATCCCGCGCGATACGTCCTGCACATCCGCGCCGACCTTTTCGCACAGGTCCGCCATCTCGTTGATGAAGGTGATCTTGACCGCCAGGAACGCGTTGGCGGCATACTTGATCAGTTCCGACGAGCGGCGCGAGGTGAACAGGATCGGTGCCTTGTTGAGGAACAGCGGCCGATAGACCTCGTTCATCACGCCGCGCGCCCATTCGTCCTCGGTGCCGACGACGATCCGGTCGGGCCGCTTGAAATCGGTGATCGCGGCGCCTTCGCGCAGGAATTCCGGATTGGAGGCCACCGCGAACTTCACGCCGGGATTGGCTTCGGCCAGAATCCGCTCCACCTCGTCGCCGGTGCCGACCGGGACAGTGGACTTGGTGACGATCACGGCCGGCTGCTGGAGGTGCTCACCGATTTCCTGCGCCACCGCATAGACATAGGACAGGTCCGCGTGCCCATCGCCGCGGCGGCTGGGGGTGCCCACCGCGATGAAGATCGCGCCCGCGCCATCGATCCCGGCGGGCAGATCGGTGGTGAAGGTCAGCCGCCCGGCCTTGACGTTGGACGCGACCAGTTCGGCCAGGCCAGGCTCATAGATCGGCATGATCCCGGCCTTGAGGCTGTCGATCTTGGCCGGGTCCTTGTCGATGCAGACCACTTCGTGACCGAAGTCGGCAAAGCAGGCCCCGGAAACCAGCCCGACATAGCCGGACCCAACCATGGCAATTTTCATGAAATACTCCTTTGCGAGACGCGGATCGCGCCGTCTTCCGCCCGAGCCTCGATCAGCCAGCGGGTTTCCCCTTCGAGGCCGAGCGCGGTCAGCACGCCGGTTTCGTAAGCGCCGGTGTCGATGCCGATGCGGTTATGCAGGATGTCCGGCTTTTTGAAAATGGTGTGGCCATGAACCACCACCGCGCCGTGGCTGCCGGGATGGTCAAGGAACGGCTGGCGGATCCAGCGCAGGTCGCCGACCCGCTGCTGGTCGAGCGGGACGTCCGGCATGATCCCGGCATGGACGAACGCATAATCGCCCAGCACGATGGTATCTTCGAAGCCGCGGATGAAATCGATGTGATCCGCCGGAATGGCGCCGCGCATCAGGGCCTGCGTTTCAGCCAGGTCGGCGGCGTGATATGCGTCTTCGTTCACGCCATAGCTCAGCACCGTTTCCTTGCCGCCATAGCGCAGGAAGTGGCGCAGCACTTCAGGCTTTTCCAGGCTGTCGAGGAACATCTCCTCGTGGTTGCCCATCAGGATGCGGACGGCGCGCGCGGCCTGCCATTGGCGGGCGCGCTCCACCACGCCCGCGCTGTCCGGTCCACGGTCGATCAGGTCACCCAGCAGCACCACGGTGGTCTGCGCCGCGCTGCGCGCCGCATCGTCGGCATCGATTGCCTCGGCCAGCGCGGCGAACAGGTCGGCACAGCCATGAATGTCGCCCACGGCATAGGCGCGCGTTCCTTCCGGCAGGGCGGCGCGCGGGGCTGGCGCTGATCCGGCGAAGAGGCTGCGAAGCTTGGAGAACATTGGACCTTCCGGGGGTGTGAGGCGCGCTATAGCGGCCGCCGGATTAACGAACAATGTCAACTGCACCGCGGCCTTGCTGCGTTGCCATAAAACCACACTGTGCGGCTTTTGCGCAATCTTTGTGCGCTTTTCCTCTTGTGCGGTGCAGCAAAAAGATGTTCAGGATCGGGTGTCCGCGGTGATTGGCCCCGAAAACGAGGGTCGACGCGGTGGATGCAGGTGGGACGAAGCACCAAACAATCGTAAGGAAGATTGCCATGCTCACGTCCGTCCGCGGCCTTTTCGCCGCTACTCTTCTCGCCGGCTGCGCATTGGCCGCCACTCCCGCTCTGGCCGACGAAACCGATCCGCCCAGCGATGTGACGGTGACCGGCAGCGTTGCCCTTGTCACGGACTACCGTTTCCGCGGCCTGTCGCTCAGCGGCGGCGATTTCGCGGTGCAGGGTTCGGTCAACGTCAACCACTCCAGCGGTTTCTACGCCGGTGCCTGGGCTTCGAGCCTTGAAGATTCCCCCGTTTACGGCAACGCCGAACTGGACGTCTATGCTGGCTGGACCGGCGAGATCGCGTCGGGCGTGACCGCCGATGTCGGCCTGCTGTACTACGTCTACCCGAACGGAAACGTCGGCGATGCCAACGTGTTCGAACCCTATGCCTCGATCAGCGGCTCGCTGGGTCCGGCGACTGCGAAGGTCGGCGTGGCCTATGCCTGGAAGCAGGATTCGCTGGGCGGTGACGACAACCTGTATCTCTACACCGACTGGAGCCTGGCCGTTCCCGAAACCCCGCTGTCGGTTTCGGCGCACCTGGGCTACACCGATGGCGCGCTGTCGCCCAAGCTGCTGACCGGCGTCAGCACTTCCGGCGGGCTCGACTACTCGGTCGGCGCGGCTTACCAGATCACCCCGGCGCTCTCGCTGGGCGTGAGCTATGTTGGCGTTGAAGGCGCGTCGATCGACGGCTTCTCCAACGACGCGGTCGTGGCGACGCTGAAGGCTTCGTTCTAAGCCGCTGCCGCGAAAGATTGCGCAAGACTGCGGCCCGTCCCGGTGTTCCGGGGCGGGCCGTGCTCGTTGGGGCCGTGCTCGTTCTGGCGGGGGCCATCAATCCAATGAGAACTGGACGGTGGTGACTACGCGGACCTTCTTGAACGGAGTGTCGGCCATGCCCCAGCTGCCGCCGCCGCTATCGTCCCCGCTGGTTGCGTCGCGGTCCATGACCGAGAAGTAACCCTGGGTCGCGCTGCGGATGCTGCCGACGCTGGTACCGCTGTCCTTGGCAAACTGCTCGGCCGAAGCGCGCGCGTCCTTGGTGGCCGCCGCGATCATTTCCGGCTTGATCGCGTTGAGGCGGGTGAAGCTGTAATTGATGCCCGATCCATCCTCCAGCACCACGCCCTGGCGGACCAGATCGAACTGGCGCTTGGCGGCGGCCTGCGCGCGCTGGATGTCGGTGGTGCGCAGGGCAAAGCGCTGGCGCACGGTAAAGCGCGGCACGCCGTTATCGGTGTATTGCGATACGTTCACCCCGGTCGGTTGCAGGTCCGCGGCGGGAAAGCCGGCCTGCTTGAAGAACGCGCGGATCGCCGCGCCATCGCGGTCGGCGCTGGCCTGCGCGGTGGCAAGGTCGGTCGCGGTGGAACTGAACGACAGGGTCCAGGTAGCAAGGTCGGCGGTAACGTCCCGCTCTGCCAGACCGCGCACGGTGACGGCGCGGTCGGCATCCTTGGCCCGGACCAGCCCGTTGCCCAGCAGGTATCCGCCCGCGATCAGGCCCACGGCCAGCACCCCGGCGGTGGCGAGATAGCGGCGGGTCTGTCCGTCCTGCCAGAATGCGGTGGCGGGGGCGGGGGTATCGAGGCTAGAGTCGGGCATGGGGATTCTCCCTGTTGGCAGCGCAGATTTGCGCCTTGCCAGCTTGCTGGACGATGAACCGTTCTTTTCTGTCGACAAACCGTTGGGTGAACCGATGACCAAATTTCTCCACACGATGATCCGCGTCACCGATCCGGACGCGACCATCGCCTTCTTCAACCTGATCGGGCTGGAGGAAGTCCGCCGCTTTTCCAGCGAGCAGGGCCGCTTTACCCTGATTTTCCTGGCAGCGCCGGGGCAGGAAGGGCTGGCCGAGGTGGAGCTGACCTATAACTGGCCGGCCGAGGATGGTTCGGCCGAAACCTATACGGGCGGACGCAACTTCGGCCACCTGGCCTACCGGGTGGACAACATCTACGAAACCTGCGCGGCGCTGGCGGCGGCCGGGCATATCATCCACCGCCCGCCGCGCGACGGGCATATGGCGTTCGTCAAATCGCCGGACGGGATCTCGGTCGAACTGCTGCAGGACGGCCATCTGCCGCCGCAGGAGCCGTGGGCCAGCATGCCCAATACCGGCACCTGGTAAGCCGCGCTTACCCGTCGCGCTGGCCGGGGGGCCGGTCCAAGGGCTGGGGTGCGGTGCGCAGCACCAGAAAACCCAGCAGCGCGGACAGCAACGACCCGGCCAGCACGCCCAGCTTGGCTTCCTCCACCAGCAGCGGGCTGGCGGGGAAAGCCAGCTGGCCGATGAACAGGCTCATGGTGAAGCCGATCCCGCAAAGCAGGGCCATGCCCCACAGCTGGCGCCAGCTTGCGCCTTCGGGGCGATGGGCGAGGCCCAGGCGGTCGGCCAGCACGATCGCGCCAAGGATGCCGACCTGCTTGCCCACGAACAGCCCCAGCGCAACGCCGATGGGCAGCGGGGCCAGCATGTCCTCGATGCCCAGTCCCGCCAGCGCGACGCCCGCGTTGGCAAAGCCGAACAGGGGCACGATGAAATAGGCGCTGATCGGGGCCAGTGCATGCTCCATGCGCAGCAGCAGGCTGTCTCCGTGTGCATCCAGCTTCATCGGCACGCAGAGCGCCGCCAGCACGCCCGCGACCGTGGCGTGGACGCCGGAATGCAGCACTGCGTACCACAGCAGACCGCCCACCAGCATATAGGGCCAGCCCCGCGTCACGCCCGCACGATTGAGCACCACCAGCGCCGCCAGCGCGGCTGCCGCCCAGCCCAGCCAGACCAGCTTCAGCCCGGCGGTATAGAAGAACGCGATGATCGCCACCGCGCCGAGGTCGTCGACAATGGCGACCGTCAGCAGAAAGAGGCGCAGCGAGGCAGGCGCGCGCTTGCCCAGCAGGCCCAGCACGCCCAGTGCAAAAGCGATGTCGGTCGCCGCCGGGATCGCCCAGCCGTTGGCCAGGCCGGGTTCGCCCCCGGCCACCAACAGATAGACCAGCGCGGGCACGGCCATGCCGGCGGCAGCGGCCAGCACCGGCAGCCGGCGGCGCGCGGGCGAGGACAATTCGCCGTCGATCACCTCGCGCTTGATTTCCAGCCCGACGACAAAGAAGAACATCGCCATCAGGGCATCGTTGATCCACAGATGCAGCGTGTTCAGCTTGGGCACCGGTGTCCACGGCAAGGTGGCGTGGAACAGCGCGTGATAGCCGTGCGCCAGCGGCGAATTGGCCGCGATCATTGCGGCAATCGCGACAACAATCAGCAGGATGCCGGCGCCTGCCTCACCGCCGAACAGGCGGGTGGCAAGGGTGGCGAGAGGCGAAAACGGATGGCGGCGGGCAGTCATATCCGCTGGATTCGCCCAACTGACGCGGCGTTGCAACCAAAACCGGACGGGACGACTACAGCGTCAGGCGAAGGTCGCTCATGGAGGTCGCGATCTTCTTGAAAATCTCGTTCAGCTCGTCGCTGTCGTTGGCTTGAAAGGCTTTGCCGGGGCCTGCGCACTCTTCCATGATCGGGTTCAGCGAAGTCCCGAAGGCCACGATCCAGACAGTGATGTTCTTCTTCTTGGCTTCCTGACATGCAAAGCTGAAGCGCTGCTCGATCGTCTGGGTCAGCGACAGGGCCGAGCCCGGCGCCCAGCGTCGCCGGTCGAGCGGTTCGAAGCCATAGCTGGAATAGCTGATGTCCAGTGCCGAGGTCTGCCCGTCGGTCAGAAACACGATGTTGCGGCTGGTCGGGCGGCCATCGGCCGGGTTCGCGTTTTCCGCCGCGAACGGACCGGTGGGAGACAGCAACCGCGCGCCCCAGATCATGCCGATGTCGTGATAGGTGCTGCCGCCCGCCTTCAGCGTGGCGACGTAATCGGTCACGGCCTGGCTATCCATCTCCGCCAGGGCGCGTGCCGGGCTGGGGCAGGCGGCCGTGTTGGCGACCCAGGGGGCGATGTATTCCGCCGTGGTCGCGGCACTGGCAAGATCGAAATTGCCGCTGTTGTCCCACTTCTTGGCCCGCCCGAAAATCAGCTTGGGGTATTGCGGGCGCCACTGCGTCTTGCTGTCCCCGGCCGTCGGGACAAGGTCGATGTTCAGATCGAGCGCGCGGCTCAGGTCCACGGCGCTGTAGTCGTCGATGATATAGGTGTCGCGTTCCTCGATGCAGCCGTTCGACCCCGTGCGCCAGCCGCTGACGTTCACTTTTTCCGGCCCATATTGCCAGTTGGTGCCGATCTGCAGGGCGGGCGTCTGGAAGTACTTATACGTGTCGATATAGCTGGTATAGGCTTCCTTGTTGACCGTGCAGGTCGTGCCCGAGAGCGACACCGAATAGACGTTGCCGTTGCGGGTACGCTGGTAGGTGGAAATGTACTGCGTACCGGCCGGCGGGCCAGCGTATGCTGCGCTGGTGTTGGAAACCAGCACGGTGTTGGACGTGAGCGTGTTTGCCGGAACGGTCGGGCAGGTATAGACCCCGCCAGACAGCGTGGCGGCATAGGTGGCATGCACGGTGCGGTTCACTGTCCCCGAAATCGGCGAGGACGCGGTCCACGAGGTATAGTAACCGGACGTATTACCCGATCCCAGCATCCGCCGCGACTGGTAGGTCCATTCGCTGACGACCCATTCGTCCTTCAGCAGATGGCCGACGTTGACGTTGGTGGAATAGGGCAGGAAGCCATAGCGGATGCGGGCATTTTCCTGCTTGTTGTTTTCCAGTTCGGTGTGGAAGTCCAGGATCACGTCGCGCAGGATCTCGATCCGCGGCTTGGTATCGCCGGGATTGGTCTCGTTCATCGATCCGGTCACGTCCAGCACCAGCATGACGTCCGTATCGGTCGAATCGAGCTTTGCGCCGCAGGATACCTGCAAGTCCAGCCGGCTGTACCCGAACAGGTTCATGATCGTGGTGGGCACCTCGACGGTGGCCGTGCCGTCGATGGTGGTGTCCGGATTGATCGTCACATCGAAATCGCGGTTTTCGGTGCCATAGGCGCCGTCGCGGAAATTGAGGTTGAAGAAGCGGTGGCCGACATCCTCCACCCCGGAGTTGTCGACGCCAAAGCCCACGGCGCCGCTGCCCAGCTTCTTGCGCGCGGCCAGCACGCCTGCGTCGCAGGCCTGCTGCAACCGGGTCTCCGCCAGATAGCCGCGCCCCATGTCGATCGCGCCGCCGACCAGTGCCAGCAGCGGAAACATCCCCGCCGCGATCATCCCCAGCGTATTGCCCGCACGGTCGCCAGCCAGCCGGCGCAAGGCGCCGGGCAGCCGTTTGGCCATGATCGTCGGGGCAAGGGTCACGCGGTTACAGGTCCTGTGGGGTGCGGTTCGAAGCCCGTGATAGCCCGGCGCGCGATTAATTCCCGTGAACGGAGATGGTTTACAGCCGTTAGCCACGATCTGTGCAATTGCCCGGAATATCCCAATCCGCCCATGATCTTCCGCCGGATCGGCCAGTGAGGCTCCATTAACGTTTGCGCGCTAATCCGGCCGGATGCGCCGGGCACCGAAAACTCCAGTCGTATCGGGAACGCTGTATCGCAATGTCGCGATACTGGCGGTTGGGCTGGCTATGCTCATGGCCTTGTTCGGCAGCGCCGACCCGGCCGATGTCCCGGCCGCACAAACTGACCGGCGGGTGATGGCAGCGGCCCCGGAGACGCCCGCCAGCCAGCCCGAGCCGGCCGCCCCGGTCGACGACGGTGAGTCTGCCGAACCAGCGGCCGAGGCGGTCCCGGCCGAGGGGGCGGCCCCGCCGTCGCCCTTGCCCGAGGGGGCAATGCAGCCCGGCGCGGCAGGGCGGCCAGTCAATCCGGTGCGACCCACTCCGGCCCAGTTGGCCCATCTGATCGAGCAGTCCCGCTTGCGGTCTGGCGCGAATCCGGGCGGGGACTGAACGGCGGGCCCGCGTCAGCGCGCCCGCAACGCGTTGCAACCATTGTGGATAAGTTCTAGGCTGGCGCTCGGGCACGAGGCTGGCGGGGATGCACGCGGGAATGACGGGGGCGGATGGCTGGCTGCTGGGCGCACTGCAGGTGCTGGCGCTGGCCGAGCACGAGTTGCTGGTTTTCGCGGCATTCTGGTTCACCATCGGACTTTTCGACGAACTGGGTCTGGACCTGGCCTACCTGTGGCTGCGGCTGACCCGGCGCACGCGGACCGTGCGGCTGGCGCCCGGTTATGGCGTGGATCGGCTGATGGGCCCGGTGGCGGTCATGATCCCGGCATTTCGCGAAGCGGCCGTCATCGGCACCACGATTGCCCACGCGCTCAAGGCGTGGCCGCAGCAGGAACTGCAGCTCTACGTTGGCTGCTATCGCAACGATCCTGCCACTCTGGCCGCCGCCATGGCGGCGGCGGCGCGGGATCCGCGCGTGCGGCTGGTCGTGCACGGCGCCGAAGGCCCCACCACCAAGGCTGACTGCCTGAACCGGCTATACCGGGCGCTGTGCGACGATGAACAGCGCCGACAGCGCTGGTTTCGCGCGGTGGTGCTGCACGATGCGGAAGACATGGTCCATCCGGCCGCCCTGCAGGCCATCGATGCCGCAGTGAGCGCAGTCGATTTCGTCCAGCTGCCCGTGCGCCCCGGACTGTTGCCGCAATCGCGCTGGGTCGCCGGGCACTATGCCGACGAGTTCACGGAAAGCCATGCCAAGGCGCTGGTTGTGCGCAGTGCGCTGGGGGCTTCGTTGCCGGCGGCGGGGGTGGGCTGCGGGTTTGCCCGCGTGGCGCTGGAACGGTTGGCAGAGCGGCGACGCGATGCGGGTGAAGCCGATGCCGGACCATTTGCGCCCGAATGCCTGACCGAGGATTACGAACTGGGCCTGACCTTGTCTGCGGAAGGGCGCGGCAGCGCATTCCTGCGACTGCGTGATGCCGACGGCAATCTGGTCGCCACGTCCAGCTATTTTCCCGCCCGGCTCGATCAGGCGGTGCGCCAGAAGACCCGGTGGATTCACGGCATTGCCCTGCAAGGGTGGGAGCGGCTGGGCTGGTCGACCAAGCCGGTCGAATTGTGGATGGCCCTGCGGGACCGGCGCGGTCCGTTGACGGCGCTCGTGCTGGTGGCGGCTTATCTGCTGCTGCTGATCGATGCCATCCTGTTGCTGGGAGAGGCGTGGACCGGTCAGGCCTTGTTTGTGCCCCTGTCCGCGCCCGCCCGGGTCATGGTGGTGCTGAGCCTGGCCGGTCTGGGCTGGCGGCTTTTGGCGCGGCTGGTGTTTACCGCCCGCGAATACGGCCTGGCCGAGGGGCTGCGCGCTGTTGTGCGGGTGCCGGTCGGCAATGTGATCGCGATCATGGCGGCGCGGCGCGCGGTGGCCGCCTATCTGCGCTCGCTGGGCGGCGGTGATGTGGTTTGGGACAAGACCGACCACGCGGCCCACCCGGCCACGGCGCGACTGGGCAAGGTGCGGGCATGACCCGGCCGCGTCGTTCCAATCGCCTGCGCCGGGGGCAACCCCTGATCGCGCTGGCGCTGTTGCTCTCGGCCTGGGTCGGTGCGCGGGCGGTCCTGCAGGATAGCTTCTCCGGGCCAGCGCCCGAACCGTCGTCAGTCGTCCGGGCCGGGCCGGAGCCAGTCGCTCCGCCGGCAATGGCCGCAACCGCTCCGCCTGCCTCCGTAGCCGAGACTTCTGTGGTCCGGGTCCGGCCGGCAGCGCCCCGTCCGTTCGTGACGGCGCCGCAGGCCGCACCCGATTTCGAGCGGCTGCGGCAGGCCGAAGAGCATCAATTGCTGTGGCTGAGCGCGGTCGCGCCCGGGGCGGAGCCGGCTGGGCAATCCGTTTCCATTCCCGCTGTGACAGAGGTTGCGGAATAATCCGACCGCGCGGGGCTTTTTCGCAGTTTTATGGCAAGCCCGGCCTTCCTTCCGGCCACGGAAAGGGATAGGCCAAGGCGGTACAATGGACGTCTATCTTCCCATCGCCAACCTGTCGGTGAACGGCCTGGTGATCGTCGCGCTGGGTGCGCTGACGGGGATCCTTTCCGGCATGTTCGGCGTCGGCGGCGGGTTCCTGACGACGCCGCTGATGATCTTTTACGGCATCCCTCCAACAGTCGCCGCGGCTTCTGCGGCCAGCCAGGTCACCGGAGCCAGCGTTTCGGGCGTGTTCGCGCATTCCCGCCGGGCCGGGGTCGATTACCAGATGGGCGGCGTGCTGGTTGCGGGCGGCTTCATCGGCACACTCATCGGGGCGGGTTTGTTCAGCCTGCTGCAACGGCTGGGCCAGATCGATGTGGTGATCAATCTGCTGTATGTCCTCCTGCTGGGCGGCATCGGTTCGATCATGGCGCGCGAAAGCTGGCAGACGCTGCGCGCGCAAAAGACCGGCGTGCCGCTGCCCGCGCGCAAGCGGCGGCACCACCCGATGGTCGCCAGCCTGCCGCTGCGCTGGCGGTTCTATCGCTCGGGCCTCTACATTTCCCCGCTCGCACCGTTGCTGCTGGGGATGTTCACGGGCGTGCTGACGATGCTGATGGGGATCGGCGGCGGGTTCGTACTGGTTCCGGCGATGCTCTATATCCTCGGGATGAGCGCGAACGTGGTGGTCGGCACATCGCTGTTCCAGATCCTGTTCGTGACGATGGCGACCACGATGATGCACGCGCTGACGACAAAGGCGGTGGACATCGTGCTGGCGGTGCTGTTGCTGATCGGGTCGGTTTCAGGGGCGCAGATCGGCGCGCAGCTGGCCGAGCGGCTGCCCGCCGCACGGCTGCGGTTCGTGCTGGCATCACTGGTGCTCGCGATCGCCTTGTCGATGGCGCTGGGCCTCGGCTGGCGTCCGGATGAAATCTACACGGTGGAAGCGCTGTGAGGGTGCTGATCGCCCTCTTGGCATTCTTCGCGCTGACCGGCGCACGCGATCCGATCCTGGTGCCGGAAGTCTCCCAGCACGAAATCCAGGTGCGTCAGGGCTTCACTGGCACCGAGTTGCTGCTGTTTGGCGCCATTCTGACCCCGGATGGCACCCGTGCCGGGCAGGATTACGATATTGTGGTCGTGCTTAAAGGGCCGACCCGATCGATCATCCTGCGCGAAAAACAGCGCATTGCGGGCATCTGGGTCAACGCCGACAGCACCGAATTCCGCTCGGCCCCAACGTTCTTCGCCGTCGCCTCGTCCCGCCCGATCAAGCAAATCGTCGATGACAAGACGGCGGCGATTTACGAACTGGGGTTGCCCTGGCTGCAGCTGTCCCCGATCGGTGCCTATGACCCGGCCGAGCAGGCGCGGTTCTCCGCCGGCCTCGTCGATCTGATGCAGCGCGAAGGGCTCTACAAGGAGGATTCGCGCGGGGTGCGGGTGAGCGAGCAGGTGCTCTATCAGGCGCGGATCGCCTTGCCATCCAGTGTCCAGACCGGCGGCTATACCGCTGAAACATTTGCCATTTCCAAAGGGCGAGTAGTCGCCTCCGCGATCAGCCGAGTCGAGGTCAAGAAGCTGGGCTTCGAACGGGCGACAGCACTGTTCGCGGAGAACTACGGGTTCCTGTACGGATTGCTGGCCGTGGCGATCTCGATTGGCATGGGCTTCCTTGCCGGGCGCCTATTCGCGCTGGTCTGATAACGTTCTACGGGCGAATTTAGCCCAAAATTAACGTTCCAAACCTATGTCCTGACAGGCAAGCGGGTCGGCTTGCCGGAAAAGATAATGGACGGACGTATGAACGACATGAGCCAGCGTGGATTTGGCGCGGCACAGCCGGCGCAGGCCGGCGATATCCCGGCAGACGCCATCGCCGGGCAGGATTTCGACAATGCCCGCGAACCCATTGGCATCGTTCTGGAAATCGCTGGCTCCGGCTCGGCCATTGCGCTCGACTTGCAACGCCTGCAGGAATGCTCGGCCGACAGCGATCCTTCGGTGGCGCTGGCGGGCCAGGTCGGCAGCCAGGTCAAGATTCGCGTCGGCAAGAGCTGGTTGCTCGCCAGCGTTCGCACCCAGCGTCAGGATTCCAAGACCCCTGGCGGTATCATGGCCAACATCGATTTTCTGGGTGAAGGCGACGAAGAACGCCTGACCGGCCGCATCCACAGCTTCCGCCGCGGTGTGACGCGCTATCCCATTCCCGGCGCCCTGATCTATCCGGCCACCAGCAGCGACCTGAAGCAGATCTATGCCAGCGACGGGCGCACCAGCATCCAGGTTGGCACCGTGTTCCCCACACGCGACATTCGCGCCGGGCTGTATATCGACTCCATGCTGGGCAAGCACTTCGCGCTGCTCGGCTCCACCGGCACCGGCAAATCGACCAGCGCCGCGCTGATCCTGCACCGGATCTGCGAACACGCGCCGGAAGGTCACATCGTGATGATCGACCCGCACGGCGAATACGGCGCGGCGTTCAAGCAGACCGGCATGATCTTCGACGTGTCGAACCTGCAGATGCCCTATTGGATCATGAACTTCGAGGAACACTGCGAAGTGTTCCTGACCAGCAGCGGCAACGAGCGGCAGGAAGACGCCGACATTCTCGCCAAGTGCCTGCTGGCCGCGCGGTCAAAGAACCGGCTGGCGGAAAGCATGGGCAAGATCACGGTCGATTCGCCGATCCCCTATCTGCTGTCGGACCTGACCAACCTGATCCAGACCGAAATGGGCAAGCTGGACAAGGCGACGTCGTCGGCCCCGTTCATGCGGATCAAGAACAAGATCGACGAGATCAAGGCCGATCCGCGCTATCAGTTCATGTTTTCCGGCATGCTGGTGGGCGACACGATGGCGGATTTCATCGCCAAGATTTTCCGCATGCCCAGCCGGGGCAAGCCGATCTCGATCATCGACGTGTCGGGCGTGCCGTCGGACATCACGTCCACGGTGGTGGCCGTGCTCAGCCGCATGGTGTTCGACTTCGCGATCTGGGCGCGCGATGAAAAGACCCGGCCGGTGCTGCTGGTCTGCGAAGAGGCGCACCGCTATGTACCCAGCGAAAAGAACGCCGATGGCTCGTCGGTTGGCCGCATCCTCGGGCGGATCGCCAAGGAGGGCCGCAAGTACGGCGTCAGCCTGGGGCTGATTACCCAGCGTCCGTCAGACCTGGCCGAAGGGGTGCTGTCACAGTGCGGCACGATCATTTCGATGCGCCTCAACAACGACCGCGACCAGGCTTTCGTGAAAGCAGCCATGCCGGAAGGCGCGCGCGGGTTCCTCGATTCCATTCCCGCGCTGCGCAACCGCGAATGCATCATCTGCGGCGAGGGCGTGTCGATCCCGATCCGCGTCAGCTTTGATGATCTGGAAGAAACCAAGCGTCCAGCCAGCGCGGACCCGTCGATCAGCCAGCTGTGGTCCAGCAGCGGCGGCGAGGAGGAAATGGTCCTGCGCACGGTCCAGCGCTGGCGCGCACAGGGCCGGTAAGATTTACTTCGCGATCCGCGCCAGCATCCGCTTGCGCCAGGGGGCGTAGAAATAGATCGCAACCGTCAGCAGCATCGACAGGACCGAGCTGATCAGGAACGAATACCACAGCGCATCCGGTCCAAGCACCGGATAGAGCAGCCAATAGGCCCCCAGCCGCGCGGCATACATCGACACCAGCAGCACGGCGAGCTGGGCATAGATCACGCCGTAAGCGCGCAGGGTGCCGAACAGCACGATGGTGATGCCAAAGGGCAGGTAGGTCCAGATCGCCAGGTCCTGGATATGCAGCGCCGCCGGCACGGCCGCGCTGGCGCTGCCGAGGAACAGTTCCAGCACCGGGCGGTCAAACGGCACCAGCACCGCGATCAGCGCGCCGGTCATGGCCAGATTGGCCAGCGAGCCGGCCCAGCCGATCGCGTCCACCCGTTCTTCCCGCGCCGCGCCGATGTGCTGGGCGACCATCGCGCTGACCGCCCCGCCGATCGCCATTGCAGGCATCCCGATGTAGTTCCACACCTGCAACAGCGCGCCATAGGCTGCCGCCATCACGATCCCTTCGCGGTTGACGAGGCCGATCATGATCACCCCCGCGCCGGAAATGATCAGCATCTGCGCCCCCATCGGCAGGCCCTTGGCCAGGATGAAACGCAGTTCGGCATGGTGCGGTTTCAACCAGCGCAGCTCGGTCCCGCGCAGCCGCAGTGGCAGGTCCTTGGCATAGATCCACCCCAGCAGGCCGATCAGACCGATGGTCGTGGCGATTACCGTTGCCCAGGCGGACCCGGCGATCCCCAGCGCTGGGATCGGGCCGAACCCCAGGATCAGCAGCGGGTTCAGGATCACGTCCAGTACCACGGTCAGGATCAGGAAGCGCAGCGGCGTGGCGGCATCGCCAGCCCCGCGCAGGCCCATCGCGATCATCGTGGTAACGGTTGCCATCGGGTTGGCGATGAACACCACGCGCAAGTATGCCAGCGCCTCTCCCCGCGCATCGCCCGGTGTGGCGAGCACATCCAGCAATTGCGGCGCAAAGACCATGCCTCCCACGGTCGTAACCAGCGCTATGCCCCCGGTCAGTCCCAGCGCGGTGCCCAGCGCGCGGCGGGCGCCGGGAATGTCCTTGCGCCCCCAGGCCTGCCCGATCTTCACTGTCGCGGCCATGCCGAACCCGAACACCAGCGCGAACAGCAGGAACATGATGATGTTGGCATTGGCCGTGGCCGCCAGCGCGCCGTCGCCCAGCAGTTGCCCCACCCAGATCGCGTTGATCGATCCGTTTAGCGATTGCAGCACGTTGCCGACCAGTTGCGGCAGCGCGAACAGCATCAACGTGCGCAGCAGCGGCCCCTGCGTCAGGTCGCCGCGCAACGGGGCGGAGGGGGCGGCGGGTTCGCTCATGTACCGCGCGTGTCACCATAAAGATGGATGTGCAACCGGTCCGAAAGGCGCATGCCGTGCGCCAGCGCCAACGGCGCCAGCCAGCGTGAGCGGTCACGGATGAACGTGCTGCTCGTCCCTTCGGGCATCAGCATCACGCGCTCGGACGGGATGGCATGGGCGGCTTGCAGTGCCAGCACCTCGTCCAGGTCCGCCGGATCGGCAATCACGAACTTGAAGGTCGCGCGCGGATCGGCGGCCCACGCGGCCAGCCGTTCGGGAATCAGTGCGATTTCAGTGGGATTGCCCGAATGCTTCAGTTTCGGACTCACATTGTATTGCGCCACCAACGGATCGAGCGCGGGGTGCGGAGCGACCGTGCCGTTGGTTTCGATTTCCACTCGGTGGCCTTCCAGCAGCGCCACCATTCGCGCCAACGCCGCGCCTTGGAGCAGCGGTTCGCCGCCGGTGATGACCAGCCGGTCCTGCCCCAGCGCCATGATCCGTGCGGCAACGTCCGCCTCATCCAGCACTACCTGATTGGCCTTGCGTTCGAACGCCAGGTCATCGCGGTGCGGCCGGTTGTCGCCCTCGAACCGCCAGGTGTAGGCCGTGTCGCACCAGGTGCAGGACAGGTTGCAACGCGACAGGCGCACGAACGTGCAGGGCCGCCCGGCGGACGGCCCTTCACCTTGCAAGGAGGCGAAGATCTCCGGCTCGCCCGGATTGACCGTGGCGAGGGTAAGGCTCACCCCAGTCGCGCCAGCGCTGCCGCCAGTCGCTCGGCTTCCGCCGTATGCATCGCATGGTCGGCGCGGGCCTTTTCGACGGCTTCGGGCTTCGCCTTTTCAACGAAGGCCGGGTTGGACAGCCGCCCTTCCAGGCTCTTGGCTTCCTTCTGCGCGACGGTCAGCGCCTTTTCGAGGCGGGTCTTTTCCGCCGCGATGTCGATCACGCCTTCCAGCGGCACGATGATGTTGGCGTCGCCAGCGCCCACCTGCATCGCTGCCCCGGCAGGGGCCGCTTCGAACCGGATGCCGTTGAGGCGCGCCAGCCGCTCGATTGCGGCCGGATTACGGGCGATGATGCCGCGCGTGGCGTCCGACGGATCGGGCAGGAACGCGTCCAGCTTGGCGCCAGGCGCAATGCCCAGTTCGTTCTTGGCGGTGCGCAGGTTGCCGATCAGCGCGATCAGCCAGTCGACTTCGGCCTTTGCCGCCGCATCGACCGCCGCGCCCGGCTGCGGCCACTGCGCGGTAATCAGCGGATAGTCGGCCCGGTCGCCCAGCTTGCTCCACAGTTCCTCGGTCACGAAGGGCATGAACGGGTGAAGCATGACCAGGATCTGGTCGAGCACCCAGCCGGCGACCGCCTTGGTTTCGGCGTCGAAGTTGCCCTTGATCAGCTCGATGTACCAGTCGCAGAACTGGTCCCAGACGAAGTGGTAGATCGCGTTGGCGGCGGCATCGAAACGCAGGTCCGCCAGCGCCTGATCCAGCGCGGCGACGGTTTCGACGACTTCGCCGATGATCCACTTGTTGACCGCGCTGGTCGCCGCCGGGGCGGTGATCGAAGCACTCGCGCCGATCCCGTTCGACTGGCAGAAGCGGGCCGCGTTCCACAGCTTGGTCGCGAAGTTGCGATAGCCCTCGACGCGCTTCTCATCCATCTTCACGTCGCGACCCTGGCTTTCCATCGCCGCCATGAAGAACCGTAGCGCATCCGCGCCGTACTGGTCGATCAGGCCCAGCGGATCGACCACGTTGCCCTTGGACTTGGACATCTTCTGCCCATCGGCCGCGCGGACGAGGCCGTGCAGGTAGAGGCGCGGCCACGGGTTCTTGCCCGTCATCGCCTGCCCCATCATCATCATCCGCGCATCCCAGAAGAACAGAATGTCAAAGCCGGAAACCAGAAGGTCGTTGGGATAGTGGCGCGCCGCGAGCGCGCTCTCGTCCGGCCAGCCCAGCGTGGCGAAGGGCCACAGCGCCGAGGAGAACCAGGTGTCGAGCACGTCGTTGTCGCGTTCCAGAGTGACGCCCGGACCGGCCTTGGCCTGTGCTTCTTCCTCGGTTTCGGCGACATGGATTGCACCGTCCGAGCCATACCACGCCGGAATCCGATGCCCCCACCACAGCTGGCGCGAGACGCACCACGGCTGGATGTTTTCCATCCAGTTGAAGAAGGTCTTTTCCCAGGTCTTGGGAACGATCTCGATCGCGCCGCTGCGCACGGCTTCGAGCGGGGCCTTGGCAAGTTCCGCCGCGTTCACATACCACTGGTCGGTCAGCCAGGGTTCGATCACCACGCCGCCGCGGTCGCCAAACGGCGTCTGGATCGTGCGCGGTTCGGCGTCATGCTCGGTTTCGGCGCCGTCCTTGTCCTTGGTGACGTGCGGGATCAGGAAGCCCGCTTCCTTCATCCGCTGGACCACCAGCGCGCGCGCGTCGAACCGGTCCAGGCCGACGAATTCGGCGGGGACCAGCCCGTCGGCGGTCTGCACGACCTTGGCTTCGGCATCGAACATGTTGAGCATGTCGGCGGGTTTGATCCCGGCGCGCTTGCCCACTTCGAAGTCGTTGAAGTCATGCCCCGGCGTGATCTTCACCGCGCCGCTGCCCAGTTCCGGATCGGCGTGCTCATCCGCCACCACCTTGAACCGGCGACCGGTCAGCGGCTGGACGATGTCCTTGCCGATCACCGACTGATAGCGCGCATCATCCGGGTGAACGGCCACGCACATGTCGGCCAGCATCGTTTCGGGGCGGGTGGTCGCCACCTCGATGTAGTCCAGCCCGTCGTCGCGCGTGACGCCATCGGCCAGCGGATACTTGAAGTGCCAGAAGCCGCCCTTGACCTCGCGGGTTTCCACCTCAAGGTCGGAAATCGCGGTTTTCAGCTTGGGGTCCCAATTCACCAGCCGCTTGTCGCGGTAGATCAGGCCCCGGTTGTAGAGGTCCACGAACACCTTCACCACGGCGCGGGTGAAGTGCGGGTCCATGGTGAACTGCTCGCGGCTCCAGTCCATCGAGCAGCCGAGGCGCCGCAGCTGGCGCGTGATCGTGCCGCCGCTTTCGGCCTTCCATTCCCAGACCTTGGCGATGAAATCCTCGCGCGAATAGTTGGTGCGCTTGTCCTGCTTCGCTTCCAGCTGGCGTTCGACCACCATCTGCGTGGCGATGCCCGCATGGTCGGTGCCGACCACCCACAGCGCATCCTTGCCGCGCAGGCGTTCATACCGGATCATCACGTCCTGCAACGTGTTGTCCAGCGCGTGGCCGATATGCAGGCTGCCGGTTACGTTCGGCGGCGGGTTGACGATGGTATAGGGCGTCGCATCCGGGCGCGCGGGGCGGAACAGGCCGCCTTGCTCCCAATGGGCATACCACTTCGCCTCAATCGCGGCGGGGTCGAAAGTCTTGTCGAGCGCAGTGTCAGTCATCGTTCCGGGCCTTTGCCAGCGCCCCGCGCGGGTGGCAAGTGCGCCCCGCGCCACGGGCAAGCTTGTCGGCGCGCGGATTTTCCCGCATGACCGCGCATAAGATGCGTGACCAGGCCGACTTTACTGTCCAAGCGGATGACGATGGCGCGCTCACCATCGCGCTGACCGGGCCGCTGGTGGTGTCCTCGGTCGGCACCCTCGATCCCCGCTTGCGCCAGCTGGAAGGGCCGGTCCGGCAGATCGATCTGTCCGGCGTGCGCGAGATCGACACGACCGGCGCGTGGACCGTCTGGCGGCTGGCCCGCGACAATGCCGCACAGATCACCGGCGCCAGCGAAGAGGCCGAGCGGCTGATCGCGGCGCTGCGGCCGCTGCGCGGCGAGGGCGCGATCGTGCCTGAGGAATTGCCGCTGCTGACGCGCGTTCCGGCGTTTGTCGGCAACTACATGATCGCGCTGGGCCGGGGCACGCTGGGCATTCTGGAATTCATGGGCGGCATGCTGGTGGCGGCCTGGGCGATCACCTTTGGCCGCTCGCGCCTGCGCGTCAACGCGGTGGTCCGGCAGGTCGAACTGGTCGGGGTCACCGCGCTGCCGATCGTCGGGTTGATGAGCTTTCTGGTCGGGATCGTGATCGCGCAGCAGGGCGCGGTGCAGTTGCAGGATCTTGGCTTTGGCGAAATGACCGTCAATTTGGTCGGGCGGATATCCCTGCGCGAACTGGGCATCCTGATGACCGCGATCATGGTGGCGGGCCGGTCGGGTTCGTCCTTTGCCGCGCAGATCGGCACGATGAAGCTGACCGAGGAAATCGACGCGATGCGGACCATCGGCGTATCGCCGATGGAAGCGCTGGTGATCCCGCGCGTGCTGGCAGCCATCCTCGTCATGCCGTTGCTGGGGTTCTATTCCGCGCTGCTGTCGATCATCGGCGGCGCGGCGATTTCGACGCTCACGCTCGACATTCCATTCTGGACCTTCATCACCCGCGTGCAGGAAGTGGTGCCCACGCATGACCTGTGGGTCGGGCTGATCAAGGGGCCGGTATTCGGCCTAATCATTGCGCTGACCGGCTGTTATCAGGGCATGCAGGTCAAGGGCAATTCCGAGGAAGTGGGTCACCGCACCACGGTTGCCGTGGTCCAGGCGATCTTTGCGGTGATCGTGCTCGACGCGTTCTTCGCGGTGTTCTTCACCGAGATTGGCTGGGGATGAGCGAACTCCACTACACCGGCGATTGCCCGATCGTGGTTGAAGGGCTGAGCAATGCCTTTGGCGACCATGTGATTCATGAAGGGTTGAATCTGACCGTGCGGCGCGGCGAGATCATTGGCGTGGTGGGCGGATCGGGCACCGGCAAGTCGGTGCTGATGCGCTCCATCATCGGCCTGCAGGCGCCAGTCGCGGGCCGGATCGAGGTGCTGGGCCAGACCATGCACGCCGGTTCCTATGGTGGGGGAGAGATCGACATCCGTAGCCGCTGGGGTGTGCTGTTTCAGGGCGGCGCGCTGTTCTCGACGCTGACCGTGGCGGAAAACGTTGAAGTGCCGCTGCGCGAATTCTATCCTGAGATCAGTGACGAATTGCGCCACGAAATCGCGCGGTTCAAGGTCATGCTGTCGGGCCTGCCGGCCGATGCGGCGGCGAAGTATCCCTCGGAATTGTCCGGCGGGATGCGCAAGCGCGCGGGCCTCGCGCGGGCGCTGGCGCTCGATCCGGAACTGCTGTTCCTGGATGAGCCGACCGCCGGGCTCGACCCGATCGGCGCCGCGGCGTTCGACGCGCTGACCAAGGAGCTGCAGGATACGCTGGGGCTGACGGTGTTCCTGATCACCCACGATCTCGATACGCTGCACGAAATCTGTGATCGGGTGGCGGTGATCGCCGACAAGCAGGTGATCGCGGTGGGGACGATCCCGGAATTGCTGGCGCTCGACCATCCGTGGATCCAGGAATACTTCAACGGCCCACGCGGCCGGGCGGCGACGGAAGCGCAGCACCGGGCGAAAGCCATCGACAAGTCGAACGGGCAGGGGGCATAAGGCAGGGCGATGGAAACACGGGCCAATCACATCTGGGTGGGCACTGTCACGCTGGCGCTGCTGGCCGTGCTGGCGGCGTTCATCATCTGGATCGCCCGGCTGGGGCAGACGAACCAGCAGGAATACGACGTGTTCTTCAAGCAGTCGGTTGATGGCCTGTCCAAAGGGTCGGCGGTGAGCTTTTCGGGCGTGCCCGTGGGGCAGGTCAAGACCATCGAATTGTGGAAGAAGGACCCCAGTTTCGTGCGGGTGCGGATTTCGCTGAACGATGATGTGCCGGTGCTGCTTGGCACGACCGCCACGATCCAGAGCGGGTTCACGGGCGTGTCGAACATCCAGCTGGAAGGGGCCGTGCGCGGTGCGCCGCCGCTGACCGAAGCCGGGCCGGAGGGCGTGCCGGTGATCCCCACCAAACGTGGCGGTCTGGGCGAACTGCTCAATACCGCGCCGGTTCTGCTCGAACGGCTGGCCACGTTGACCGAGCGGATGACCACGGTCTTTTCCGACAAGAACCAGCAGTCGATCGAGAATATCCTGACCAACACCGACCGGCTGACCGGACAGCTCGCCAACTCCTCGCCCGAAGTGCAGCGCACGATGGTGGAACTGCAGAAGACCCTGCTGGAAGCCCAGGTTGCGCTCAAGAGCTTTGAACAGATCGCCGCGAATACCGACGCCACGCTGAATGGCGAGGGCAAGCAGATGCTGCAACAGTTCCGCACTTCGCTGAAATCGATCGAGAAGACGTCGGATACGCTGAATGCCACGCTGGCCGATGCCCGGCCCGCCGCGCGCCAGTTGAACGAAACCACCCTGCCGCAGGCCGAAGCGGCGATCCGCGACCTGCGCGCCACCACCCGCGCGCTGCGCGACCTGACTGAAAAGGTCAACGATCAGGGCGCCGCCGCGCTGCTGGGCGGAGACAAGCTGCCGGAATACAAGCCATGATCCAGACCGTGAAATCGCTGCGCTTTGCCACGGTGACCGCCGCCGCGCTGGTGCTGTCGGGCTGTCTGGGGCTGGGCGGTGGCAAGGCGCCGCCGTCGCTGCTGAGCCTCACTCCGGCAAAGTCCGCTCCCGCCGGGGCGGTGGCATCCGGCACCGGTGCGACTGCGATCATGGTGATGGAGCCCGATACCGACAAGCGACTGGCGGTTCAGCGGGTTCCGGTGCAGGTCAGCGCGTCCAGCATCGCCTATCTGAAAGACGCCCTGTGGGTGGAACGCCCGGCACGGTTGTTCCGGGGGCTGCTGGCCGAAACCCTGCGCGCCCAGCCGCTGCCGGGTGGTGGCGGGCGGCTGGTGCTGGAAGACGATCAGGCCGCGCCGCTGATTGGCACGCGGCTGTCGGGCCGGTTGCTCGACATGGGGTATGACGCGCGCGAAATGGCGGTGGTGGTGCGCTTCGATGCCTTCCGCACCGGTCCGAGTGGTGAAGTTGCGACCCGGCGGTTTGAAAGCGTCGTTTCTGGGGTGTCGGCCAAGCCCGACGCGGTCGGGGCGGCGCTGAACCGGGCGGCGAACGATGTGGCGGGCCAGGTGGCGGAATGGATGGCGCAGTAAGCGCCTAGCCGCGAACGGCCCGCGCGAACTCCATTGCGGCAGTGAACGTGGCGAGGCGCCGGGCGCGGCGCTCGACGTATTCCGCTTCCTTGCCCCACAACTCGGCCTGCCAGTCTTCCTCAAGATTGGCGATGTCCCACAGCGCGTCCGCATCGGCATCCGCAGCCAGCGCGGCAAGGCCGATCACCAGCGATGCCGCCAGCGTGGTCAGCGTGTTGAGCGCGGCCAGCGCGAAGTCATCTTCGGCCTGCAGCACGGCTTCCAGCCGCTTCAGCGTTGCGGCGGGCTGGGGGCGGTGGATCACGCCGCCGATCCGTTCGAAATGGATGTCCCAGCGTGCTTCGGCCGCTTTCAGCAGCGGTTCCCAGACCTCGATCTGGCGCGCTTCCAGCGGCTCTCCCGCCTCGGCGCGGTAACACAGCGTGTCCGTTTCGGCATAGCGCAGCAGCGTGGCGATCACGTCCGCCCGATCCGCCGCGACGACATCCAGCGCATAGTCGGCCAGATCGCGCAGCAAGAAGCGCGCGGGATCGATCTCCTCGCCCTGATCGGCCCATTCGCGCGCCAGCAGGGTCGCTGCGGCTTCGCTCTGGACGATCTGCGGGCGTCCCCCGGCGGTCTTGATCGCGCGGCCATCCAGCGTCACTTGCCAGCCGCCCGCAACCGGTGCGGCGGCGGCTTCCTTGTAAAAGCGCTTCATGCGTCGGGACTTTTCCAGCGTTTGGCGAGGGTCAGCGGGCCAAGATAGGCTGTGATCATGCCGATCACGGTCAGCACCAGTCCGGCCGGCGGCGGCAATGCAGCCTTGCCCGCCAAGGCGATCAGGCCATAGACCGCCAGCGCGACACCGCCCGCCCGGACCGCCTGAATGATGAAGAACCGCGCCATCGCGGGATCCTTGCTCACTGGAGCACCTCCAGCAATTCGGCGGGGGAGCGGACCACCGTCTCGGCCCCCGCATCCAGCAATTCATGCGGCGTGTGATACCCCCAGTCGACCCCGATCGCGCGGACCCCGGCGTTGACGGCCATCAGGATGTCGAATTGGGTGTCACCGATCATGACCGACTGGGCTGCATCGGCCAGTGCGTCGGCCATGGCGGCCTCCAGCATGGCGGGATGGGGCTTGGACGGGTGCCGATCCGCGGTTTGCAACGTCACGAAGTGGCCGGAAATGCCGTGGGTCGCCAGGCAATGTTCCAGCCCCCGATCCGACTTGCCGGTCGCCACGCCCAGCGTCCAGCCTGCATCGCGCAGGCTGTCCAGGCAGGCGCGGATGCCGGGGAACAGCGGTTCGGCCAGTTGCCCGGCCTCGCGCGCGGCGCGGAAGATCTCGCGGTAGGCGCGGTCGATTTCGGCCCGGACGGGTTCCTCGGCATCCGGGGCGAGCAGGCGGATTGCCTGCGGCAGGCTGAGCCCGACGATTCGGCGCACCTGATGATGATCCGGCGCGGCGAGCCCGACAGCCGCAAAGGCCGCGTCCATCGATGCGCAGACCCCGCCCTGGCCATCGACCAGCGTGCCATCGCAATCGAACACCGCCAGCTTCACCGTCATGGCGTCAGCGTCCGCATCAGTTGGGCAATCGCGGGCGATCCTTCGGATTCCAGCCCGTCCGCGACGCGAGCGCGTTCGTCGGCCGGTTTGTTCTGCGACAGTTTCAGCGTCTCGCGCCAGGCCTGGATTTCCATCTCGAACCCGACGATCCCGGCCAGCAACCCGCGCAATTTCTCGGCTGGGAGCTTGTCCATCGACCAGAAATCACCCTCGACGATCCGTTCCTCGTGGCGGTCGGACACGGCTTCAAGGTGGGCCAGCAGCCCATCCGCATCCATCCGCCGAACCCGGCCTTCCAGTTCGACCGCGATATAGTTCCACGTCGGCACCTGTTCCCGGTCGGCATACCAGCGCGGGGAGACATAGCCGTCCGGGCCATTGACCACGATCAGCGCGGTTGCGCCGTTGAGGTGCTTGGTCAACGCGTTGCCGCGCGACAGGTGGAACTGGATCGCGCCGTCCCCGGTGGACAGCAGCGGCACATGGGCCACGCGCGGGCCGTCAGGCGTGGTCGCAAAGACCATGCCGAACCCGATTTCCTCGATCAGCGCCTCGCACAGCGCCCGGTCAGGATGGCGGAAGGCGGCGTTCGGATGCATCAGCGTTTGCCCGGCCGGGGTGCCGCCTTGGTTCCGGCGGGGCGGCGGGCACGGGCCGGTGCCTTGGCGGCAAGCGGCTTTCCGGCCGGTTTGCTGGCAGGCTTGGGCGATCCCTTGCCCTTGGTCGGGCCGCGCTTTTTGGGCGGGGCATCGGCAATTCCGCTTCCTCCGGTGCGGGCACGGCGGTCACCGCTCTTGCGTTCGCCCCCCTTGCGCTCACCGCGGCGTTCCTTGCGGTATTGCTTGGCGTGGGCCTTGGCCGCCAGCTTGCGCGCTTCGCGTTCGGGCAGGCGCGGGGCTTCGGGCAGATCGGCGCCGTCGGCCTCGTCAAAGCCCAGTTGCTCCATGCTGGCCGCGAAGTGTTCGGGCAGTTCGGCCACGACGTCCAGCGGAGCGCCGTCCGGATGCTCGATGATCAGGCGGCGGGCGTGCAGGTGCATCTTGCGGCTGATGCTGCCCGACAGGAAGGCGTCCGGCCCGCCATACTTGCCGTCGCCGACGATGGGGTGGCCAATCGCCGCCATGTGGACGCGCAACTGGTGGGTGCGCCCGGTCAGCGGTTGCAGTTCCACCCAGCACGCCCGGTTGCCGGCGCGGTCGATCACGCGATAGCGGGTGCGGGCGGGCTGGCCGTGCTCGCTTTCGTCGACCATCATCTTTTCGCCGCCGGTGCCGGGCTGCTTGGCCAGCGGCAGTTCGATCAGCCCGTCCTCGATCGAGGGGACGCCGGTGATCAGCGCCCAATAGATCTTGCGCGCCGTGCGGCCCGAAAAGCGCTTGGAAAAGAACGCCGCGGCGCCCGGCGTGCGGGCGATCAGCAGGACGCCGGAAGTGTCCTTGTCGAGCCGGTGGACGAGCCGGGGGCGGGGGCCATCGGGCGCGAAGGCGTCCAGCAGCCCGTCGACGTGTTCATATGTGCCGCTGCCGCCCTGCGTGGCGAGGCCCGGCGGCTTGTTCAGCACGATGGCGGCGCGGTCCTGCGTGATGACCATGCTGTCGGCCAGCGCGATCTGCGCCTCGGTCAGCGGCTTGCGGGTGCGGGCCTTGGTTTCCGGGGCGTCGCCGCCCGGCGGCACGCGCAACACTTGCCCGGTGGTCAGTCGGTCTGCCGGATCGGCGCGCTTGCCGTCGACGCGGATCTGCCCGGTGCGCGCCCAGCGGCTGACCGTGGCAAAGCCGATCTGCGGCAAGTGGCGCTTGAACCAGCGGTCTAGCCGCACGCCGTCATCATCGGCGCGGACGGTGAACTGGCGGACGGCGGCGGTGTCCTTGGGGTCGCTCATGCCAGCCCCCGCACCACGGCGAGGCCCGCCAGCAGCCCGGCGATCCCGCCGATCAGCGACAGGGCGCTGTAGCTGCCAGCCTGCGCCCAATTGCCGCGCTGGATCATGTTGACCAGTTCCAGGCTGAACGCGGAAAACGTGGTGAAGCCGCCCAGCAGTCCGACGCCCAGCAGCAGGCGCCAGCCTTCCCCGTGCGCACCGAACCGGGCCAGCCAGCCGGCCAGCAGGCCCATGGCGAAACTGCCGAGAATATTGACGGTCAGCGTGGCATAAGGAAACGCAGCCGTACCGCCGGACGCGCCCCACAGGCGGCCGACCAGATAGCGCAGCCAGGCGCCCAGACCGCCGCCCGCGGCGACATAGAGCGATGACATCGCAAAAGAAGGAGGGTTGTTCATTGCGCCCGCCTTAGCGTGTTGCCCCGCTTCTGACCACACCCTTGCCCGATGCCTGGCCGCTAGCGATCGCGCAGACCGCTGCGGCAATCAGCGTTCCGGCCACCAGTTGCCACGGAAAGGCGATGCCGCGCAGGCTTTCCGGCAGGTTCAGGCTGTCGATCACATAGGGCTGGAACGCCAGAACGGTCAGGAATCCGGCGGCAAAGGCAGCGATCACGCTGGCGGAGGAACCGCGCGTGGTGAACAGCGCGATGGCATAGACCCCGATCAGCCCGGAATAGGCAAAGGCCATCACTCCCAGCACGAATTCCAGCAGCGAGCTGTCGGCATAGCGTTGCCAGTAGTAGGACAGGATCGCCATTCCGAACAACGCGCAGCCCAGCACGATCGTCGCGATCCGCCCGGCGCGGACGTAGTGAGCGTCACCACGCGGGGCCCTGCGCTCGGCAAGCGGGCGATAGAGGTCGTTGACCAGCACCGAGGCCATCGAGATCAGCCCTGAGTTGATGGCCGCCGCCGCGATCACGCCCACGGTCACCAGTCCGCGCAGACCGGGGGGCAGTTCGGTCAGGATGAAGTGCATGAACACCGTCACCTTCTCGCCGTTGAAGCTGCCGCTGGGGGCGCTGCCGCTGGCATAGTATAAATGCAGCAGCGCGCCGATCAGCAGGAACAGCGCGATCACCGGCAGCGATACCCAGTTGGCGAGATAGAGCGCGCGGTTGCCTTGCCGGGCGTCGCGGCAGGCGATCAGGCGCTGGGTGATGTCCTGATCGAGGCCAGAGGAGCCGACGTTGAGCAGGGTTACCCCCGTGAGTACCGCGAAGATCCCGAATGGTGCCGACAGGTTCAGCGAGGTGTCGATCAGCACCAGCTTGTCCGTTCCGCCTGGGGCGTGGCGCAGGGCGTCCACGGCCTGGCCGAAATCCAGCGGAATCAGGCTCCACAGGTAAATCGCGACGATCAGGGCGGCGCCGACATAGAGGACGACCTGGACAAGATCGCTCCAGATGATCGAGTTTAACCCGCCCATGAAGGTGAATACCAGCCCGAACAGGAGCAGAATAAACGCCGATATCGCAATGTGTTGCGGGTCAACGTCAAGAAACAGGATCATCGAGACGGCGATGGCCGCGAGGTAGAGCCGCGCGCCGCTGGCGAGGATCCGGCCCAGCAGGTACATCAGCGCCGCCGCCCGCCGCGCGGTGGCGTCAAAGCGGGTTTCGAGCAGCTCGTACACCGTCGTCACCCCCAGCGCGTAGAAGCGCGGGATGAGCACCCGGGCGACGATCCACGCGGCCAGCAGGGCACCGATCACGCCTGACAGGTACGTGAAGTTGCCACGATAGCTGGAATCGGGCGCACCGAGGAACGTCGCCGCCGATTGCACGGTCGACAGCACCGAAATCGCCACCAGCCAGGTCGGCGCATGATGCCCGGCCAGGAAGTAATCGTCCCGGCTGGCCAGCCCGCGCCGGGTGGACAGCCAGCCTGCCGTCGCCAGCAGCAGGACATAGCCCGCCAGCACGGCCCAATCCGCCAGCGTGAAACTGGTCTGCATGAAAAGCGCCCCCTTGTTGCGTGCAGACACCACAGAACGGGGGCTGGCGCAATCCGGGCGGGCAGGGTAACTGGGCGCCGTGCCGGAGTCGCCGCGCAAGCGGCAGTTCGGCCACAGGGTGCTTTCGCGGCTTGCGTTCCCAGCGCGACTCTGCTAGCCGCCCGCCGGTTGGAGCCGATCCTGGCGGATTCGGTTCGTGTTTCTTTTGCTATTTCGCAAAGGCACATTCCCCGCGCTACGGATCAGCGGGGCTCTGTTCCTTTCGTTTGTGAGGTGTGTCGGTTTATGCAAATTCTCGTCCGGGACAACAATGTCGAACAGGCTCTGCGCGCGCTCAAGAAGAAGCTGCAGCGCGAGGGCGTGTACCGCGAGATGAAGCTGCGCCGTCACTTTGAAAAGCCGTCGGAAAAGCGCGCCCGTGAAAAGGCCGCTGCCGTGCGCCGCGCTCGCAAGATGGAGCGCAAGCGGGCGGAACGCGACGGCGTCAAGTAAGACGCCGCTTGCAGCCTTGAACGCTGCAACGCGATAAGCCATGAGGGCGCGGACGAATCCGCGCCCTTTTGTTTTGGTGCGCCCGAAGGAAGGCCCAAGATGACCGAGATCACCCGCGTCCCGCTCCAGCCCATTGCCAAGGGCGCCCTGACCAAGCTGTGGATCGGCGTTGCCGCCGCCGCGCTCGCCGCCGCCGGCCTTGCCTATGCGACGCTGCCGGGCTCGGTAGAGGTCGAGACGCTGAAGGTGGGCACCGGCCCGTCGCCGACGGTGAAGGACGTGGTGCTGATCAAGTACAAGGGCACGCTGCCCGACGGCAAGGTGTTCGACCAGCAGGAACAGGCCGCGTTCCCGGTCGAAGGCGTGATCCCCGGCTTTACCCAGGCCCTGCAGAAGATGCAGCGCGGCGGGAAGTACAAGGTCGAGATCCCGGCCGAACTGGCCTATGGCGACAAGGCGGCGGGCGATATTCCGCCCAACACCGACCTGACCTTCGAAATCGAACTGATCGATTTCAAGGACCGCGCCGAGATCGAGGCGGCCCAGCGCGCGATGCAGATGCAAATGCAGCAGATGCAGCAGCAGGGTGGCGGGGCCGCTGGCCCGCAAGGGATGCCGCAGGGCATGCCGGGCGGCGCCCAGTAAGGCGCGGTTGCGCCACTCCAACGTTTCTTACCAAGGATAACTGCCATGTCGGTTGATACCGCTACCGTGGCCCGCATCGCCTCGCTGGCCCGCATCAAGGTCAGCGAGAGCGAGCTTGAGGCGATGGTCCCCGAACTCAACGGGATTCTGGCCTGGGTCGAACAGCTGGGCGAAGTCGACGTCACCGGGGTCGAACCGATGACCGCCGTGATCCCCAACACGCTGCGGCTGCGCGATGACGTGATCAACGCCGATCCGCTGACCGGCGGCGACGTGCGCGATGCCGTCCTGGCCAATGCTCCGGCCGCCGAACATGGCTTTTTCGGCGTGCCCAAGGTGATCGAGTAATGACCAACCTGACCGACCTTACCGTTGCCGCGATCCGCGACGGCGTTGCTGCTGGCACGTTTTCCGCCGTGGAAGTGGCCGAAGCGTTCAACGCCCGCGTTGCCGCCGCGCAGGCGCTGAACGCGTTCATCGTCACCACCCCCGAAGCCGCGCTGGACGCCGCCCGCAAGGTCGATGCCGACCGCGCTGCCGGTAACGCGCTGGGCAAGCTGGCGGGCGTGCCGATCGGCATGAAGGACCTGTTCGCCACCAAGGGCGTGCAGACCACCGCCGCCAGCCACATGCTGGAAGGCTTCACGCCGCAGTACGAAAGCACCGTCAGCCAGAAGCTGTGGGATGCGGGCGCGGGGATGCTGGGCAAGCTGAACCTTGACCAGTTCGCAATGGGTTCATCGAACGAGACGAGCTATTTCGGCAACGTCATTTCGCCCTGGCGGCGCAACGATGGCAGCACGGCCGCGATGGCGCCGGGCGGTTCGTCTGGCGGCAGCTCGGCGGCGATTGCCGCGCGGCTCTGCCCGGCGGCGACCGGCACCGACACTGGCGGCTCGATCCGCCAGCCCGCCGCCTTCACCGGGATTTCGGGCATCAAGCCGACCTATGGCCGGTGCAGCCGCTGGGGCATCGTGGCTTTCGCCAGCAGCCTCGATCAGGCCGGGCCGATGGCGCGCGACGTGCGCGACTGCGCGATCATGCTGGAGGCGATGGCCGGGTTCGATCCCAAGGATTCGACCAGCCTCGACATGGCCGTTCCCAATTGGGAAGCCAGCCTGAACGCCGATATGAAGGGCAAGAAGGTCGGCATTCCCAGGGAATACCGCGTCGACGGCCTCGATGCCGATGTCGCCAAGAGCTGGGACGACGGGATCGCCTGGCTGAAGGATGCCGGGGCCGAGATCGTCGAGATCAGCCTGCCGCACACCAAGTATGCGCTGCCCGCGTATTACATCATCGCCCCGGCCGAAGCCTCGTCCAACCTCGCCCGTTATGACGGCGTGCGCTATGGCCTGCGCGATCTGCCGGACGGCGCGAACCTGCAAGAGATGTATGCCGCGACCCGCGCCGCCGGCTTCGGGGCCGAGGTGAAGCGCCGCATCCTGATCGGTACCTACGTGCTGTCCGCCGGTTTCTATGACGCCTATTACACGCAGGCGCAGAAGGTCCGCGCGCTGATCGCCCGTGACTTTGAACTGGCGTTCCAGCACTGCGACGTCATCCTCGCGCCCACCGCGCCGACGGCGGCGTTCGGGCTGGGCGAAAAGACCGCCGATCCGCTGGCGATGTACCTGAACGACGTGTTCGCCGTGCCGGCCTCGCTGGCCGGCCTGCCCGCGATGTCCGTGCCCGCAGGCCTCAACCGCGAAGGGCTGCCGCTGGGCCTCCAGATCGTCGGACGGCCGTTCGACGAACAGGGCGTGCTCAACGCGGGCCTCGCAATCGAAGCGCGCGCGCAGTTCTCCGCGAAGCCGGAACAGTGGTGGTAAGATGAGCGAATATCGTATCCAGGGCATGACGGGTGAATGGGAGGTCGTGGTCGGCCTTGAGGTTCACGCGCAGGTCACGTCGAATTCCAAGCTGTTTTCCGGCGCGGCGACCGCGTTCGGGGCGGAGCCGAACACGCAGGTCAGCCTCGTCGATGCCGCGATGCCGGGGATGCTGCCGGTGCCGAACCGCGAATGCATCCGCCAGGCGGTCCGCACGGGCCTCGCGATCAACGCGCAGATCAACAAGTGGTCGCGGTTCGATCGCAAGAACTACTTCTATGCCGATTTGCCGCAGGGCTATCAGATCAGCCAGCTTTACCACCCGCTGGTGGGCGAGGGCGAGATCGAGATCAGCCTGGATGACAAGAACCCCGAAGCGGACGTGAAGCGCATCGGGATCGAGCGCATTCACGTGGAGCAGGACGCGGGCAAGCTGATGCACGATCAGCACCCGACGATGTCCTATGTCGACCTCAACCGGTCGGGCGTGGCGCTGATGGAAATCGTCAGCCGCCCGGATATCCGCTCGCCCGCTGAAGCCGGGGCCTATCTGGCGAAGCTGCGCACGATCCTGCGCTATGTCGGGTCGTGCGATGGCAACATGGACCAGGGTTCGATGCGCGCGGACGTCAATGTCTCGGTCCGCCGTCCGGGCGAGCCGTTCGGCACCCGCACCGAAACCAAGAACGTGAACTCCGTCCGCTTCGTGATGGCCGTGGTGGAAAGCGAAGCGCGCCGCCAGATCGACCTGATCGAGGATGGCGGCACGGTCGTGCAGGAAACCCGGCTCTACGACCCGGACAAGAACGAAACCCGTTCGATGCGCAGCAAGGAAGACGCGCACGATTACCGCTATTTCCCAGATCCGGACCTGCTGCCGCTGGTGCTGGACGATGCCTTCATCGAGGAATGCCGCGCGTCGCTGCCCGAGCTGCCGGACGCCAAGCGCCACCGTTATGAAAACGCGCTGGGGCTGGCGCCCTATGCGGCGGGCGTGCTGACGGCGGATGTCGAGACCGCGCGCTGGTTCGAAGCGCTGCTGGCCGCTGCTGCCGCCAAGGCGGGCAAGCCGGAAGCGGAGCTGGCCAAGCAGGCGTCCAACTGGCTGATTTCGGAACTGTTCGGCGCGCTCAACAAGCTGGGCAAGGGGCTGGCTGACAGCCCGGTCACGGCGGAAGGCGGCGCGGAACTGCTGGCGCTGATCGCGGACGGCACGATCTCCGGCTCGATTGCCAAGCAGGTGCTGGAAAAGATGCTCGAAACCGGTGACGGCGCGGCCGCCATCGTCGAGCGTGAGGGCCTGAAGCAGACCAGCGATACCGGCGCGATCGAAGCCGCGATCGACAAGGTCCTGGCCGACAACGCCGCCAAGGTCGAAGAATACAAGGGCGGCAAGGAAGCCCTGTTCGGGTTCTTCGTGGGCCAGACGATGAAGGCGATGCAGGGCAAATCGAACCCGCAGGTCGTCAACGAATTGCTGCGCAAGAAACTGGGATAAGCGATTGCCGGGTGGCTTGCGGGATAGGTATTTTCCTGCAAGTCATTCCCTCACGAGAGAATGTGAGGGGGCAATCCTTAGATGTCGCGCAAAACTGTAACGGGGCTGGCCGCCTCGCTGGCTCTGGTGGCGTCCGCCGCCGGGGCGCAAGGCTCCGCGCCCAAGGTCGATCCGATGACCGTGGTGCCCGATCCGGCGACGGTGCCGATGCCGAAGCTGGACTTCGTGTCGAACCCGCTGATCGAGGCGGACTTCGACAAGTATTATTTCTTCAACCGGGCGAACACCACGTTCGAGGAAGCGCTGGCTGACCTGCGCGATTGCGACGGGTTCGCGCGCGGACTTTCCAGCGGGTACAAGTACCAGGAAGCGCCCTATCCCTATACCTACACCGCTGCCGGGGCGGCGGGGGGCGTGATCGCCAACGTGATGATCGCCGCGATTTTCGGCTCGGCTGAAAAGCGCCGTCTGCGCCGCGTCAACATGCGCCGCTGCATGGGCTATCGCGGCTACGCCCGGTTCGGGCTGGAGAAAGACCTGTGGCAGGAATTCAATTTCGAGGAAGGCTTCTCCGCCGAGGGCGAGGACAAGCGCCAGGCGATGCTGGCCCAGCAGGCCAAGGTCGCTTCCGGTCCGCGCCCGGCGGGCAAGGAGCTGGGGCTGTGAGCGCGCGGAGCCTCGCGCTTGCCAGCGCCGCCGCCATCCTGACGCTGCAGGCCGGGACCGCCGCGGCCGAGGAGAAGAAGGACAAGGAGAAGTGGGAAACCACGATCATCCGCGACAAGCCCGGCCCGGTCGCGCTGAAGCCGGACAAGGCCTACATCCTGGTCTATTCCCCGTTCTTCGTCATGCCCACGCTGATGAAGCTGCCCAACGCCGAACAGGCCGCTGCGCACGCGGCGGAGCGGGCCGAGGAACTGGCCAAGGAACGGGCCAAGTGGGAAAAGAAGCACGCCGCCTGGGTGCGCGAGATGGGCTATCTGAAAAAGGCGGATTCCAGCGTGAAGCGCCCCAAGGAGCCGCAGGAACCGACCGAGGAGAACTTCGGCTTCCCGCTCTATGAGCAGACCCGCACCGTCACGCTGGGGCCGCAGAACCGGTTCAACAAGGAAAACGGTTCGGCCTTCCTGCAGGAAGTCCCGCCGGGTGAATACCTGTTCTATGGCGCAGGCATGACCTGTGCGTGCCTGGGCACCGTCTCGTTCGAGGCTCCGGCGGGCAAGGTCGTCTCGTTCGAATATTCGGTCCCCTTTGCCGAGGCACACCGCGACCTGCCCAAGGAAGAGCGGCCCAAGACTCCGTTCGACCTGCCGCCGGGCACCACCAACTATCGCCTGAAGCCGATCGTGTTCAGCGATCCGCGCCTGCCGGAAGGCTCGGTGATTCCCGCCGCGTTCAAGCCGGCTGGCACCCGCCCCAACTGGTATGGGCAGGAAGTGGACCGGGTGATGGAGATCGAGGGCGTGTTCATGTACGAGCGCGGCAAGCAGGTGGACCTGCGGGCCAAGGCTGTGCCCGCGCCGGTCGCTGAAGCTGTTGCTGCACCGGTCGAACCCGTGGCCCAGCCGCCCGCCAGCTGAGCGGGCGAACGGCCAGCAAAAAGGGCGCCGGTGTAACCCTCCGGCGCCCTTTCGCTATCGGGTCCGCGCTGGCTCAGGCCTTGCGGGTGCCGCTCATCGGGAAAGTGCCGAACGCGCCGGCCTTCACGCCGCCCGTGATGGTGTCGCCATCGACCGTGGCTTCGCCTTCCAGCGTCATCGGCATCGGCACGGTCATCTTCATCGACCAGGTCAGCTTGTTGCCGTCGATCTTGCCGTTTTCGAGGTCCATCGAACCCATCGCGCCAGCGTTCTTGCCGGTGAAAGTGTCACCGTTCACTTCAATCGTGAATTCGCTCTTCTGGTCGCCCATCGGGGTCTTGGTCACGCATTCGTAGGTACCGGCAATAGACATGTCTCTCTCCTCACTGACATTAGGGTAAGTAGCGCTATCACTCGCCCGCCACCGCGCCGCTGTCAACCGGCGTTGCGATTTCCAGCGGCAGGGGCAGGGACTTGAGCTGCGGTTCGATCACCTTGCGGTCACCAACCACCACGAACACCAGCCCGGCGGGCTGGAGATATTGCTGCGCCGCGCGGTTCATCGCCGCCGCATCGATGCCGCGATAGCGGGTGGGCAGGGTGGCGTAATAATCGTCCGGACGGCCCAGCCGGTCATTCCCGACAATCGCACCCAGCACCTGGGCGTTGGTCTGGAACCGGTTGGGCAGGCCCCGGATGTTGCCATCGGTAACGCGGGTGAGTTCCTCTGCATTGACCGGCTTTTTCGCGGGGAAGGCGGCCATCTGGTCCAGCAGGAGGCGGATCGAATCGCCGGTGCGATCTGCCTGCACCGGGGCAACCACGCTGAAACTGCGCGGACCGACCGGGCTGCTGACCGCGCTGCGCACGCCATAGGACCAGCCCTTGTCTTCGCGCAGGTCCAGGTTGAGGCGGCTGAGGAAGCCATCGCCCAGCACTTCGTTGGCGAGGTCCAGCGCTTCCTGATCCCGGTCCTTGCCGGTCAGCGGCAGCACCCGCCCGCCAACGATCACCGACTGCGGCGAGTTCGGGCGGTCGATCAGCACGATCCGGGGCGAGGGGGCGGGTACCGGCAGGTCCAGCGGCTTGACCGGGCGGGCCTGTGCGGGCGGCTGCCAGCCGCCGAACGCGGCCTCCAGCAGCGGCTTCAACTGCGCCATCGTCACATCGCCGACCACGGTGATCCGGCCCGTATCGGGCCGTAGCCACTTGTCATGCGCGGCGCGCAAGGCCGCCGGCGTGAGCGCGGCGACGGATTTCGCATCGCCCAGCCCGTCACCGGGCAGGCCATAGGGATGGGCCGCGCCGAACAGCAGCGGCGGCAGGTTCCGGCTGGCCAGCGCGCGCGGGTTGGATTGCGCCTGCGCGATATTGCTGAGTTGCTGGTCGCGCACGCGGGCCACGTCTTCGGCGCGGAATGCGGGGTTGCGGACCAGATCGGCCAGCAGGCTGAGCGAGGGGGCAAGGTTGGCGGTCAGCGCGTTCAGCGTCACGGTGCTGGAATCCAGCCCGGCCCCAGCAGAGATCGACGCGCCCAGCCGTTCCTGTTCCTCGGCAATGGCGACGGCATCGCGCGTGGCGGTACCTTCATCCAGCAGGCCCAGCATCAGCGACTGCGTGCCGGGGGTGCTCAGCCGGTCAGCGGACGTCCCGGCATCGAAGCTGATGCTGACGATCACCTTGGGCACGGCGGTGCGGCGGGCCAGCGCGATCGGCATCCCGTTGGACAGGACCGCGCGCTCCACCGCCGGGAAGGCCAGATCGCCGACCGGCGCAACCGGTGGAAATTCGCGCTTCGGCCCGGTCTTGAGCTTCGGCGCGGCTGCTTTTGCGTCGGCGGCTTTCGCTGTCTTAGGGGCGGGGCTGGCGGCTTCATCGCCCCAGCCGCCCATCAGCTCGCCCTTTTCGGTGCGGGTGCCGGGTACGGTGTTGACTGCCAGGACCGGGCGCGACAGCCACTTGGCCACGGCCGCGCGGACCTTGTCCGGGGTAAGCGCGGCGATCCGGGCGAGGCTTTCCTTGTAGTTGGCTGGATTGCCCAGATAGAGCTGTCCTTCGGCCAGCGTCATGCCCTTGCCGCCAAAGTCGCCGACCACTTCCAGCTGGCCGATTTCCTGTGAAACCAGCCGGGTGGCGGAGCGGCGCAGTTCATCCTCGGTCGGCCCTTCGGCCAGAAACTTTGCGATCACGGCGTCGAGCGCGGCTTCGGCATCGGCGCGGGCAACCCCGGCCTTCACGTCCATCGCCACCTGGATCATCGACAGCTGTTCATGCTGCTGCACACCCGCAAATACGCTGGTCGCCTGCTGGCTGCCGCGCACCAGTGCGTTGTCCAGCCGCGAACTGGCGAGGCCGCCCAGCACGTCCAGCCCCACGGCCAGCGCCTCGGCATCGCCGTCGGCCAGACCCGGACCGCTCCAGTTGCGGGTCAGGCGCAGGGTTGGCACCTGATCGGCGATGTCGCGCACGACCGGGGCGGGCAGGGTGACCGGAGCGGCGGCGACCGAGGGGACGGCGGGACCAGCAGGGATCTTGCCGAACCACTTTTCCACCATCGGGCGGGCAGTCGCGGCGTCGATATCGCCGGTCAGCACCAGTACGGCGTTGTTGGGGCCGTAGTTGTCGGTAAACCACTTACGCACATCGGCCAGGCTGGCGGCGCTGAGGTCGGCCATCGAACCGATTGTGGAGTGGCGGTAGGGATGGCCAACCGGGAACAGCCCGTCGCCCAGCGCGAACCCTTCCAGCCCGTAAGGCTGATTGTCGCCCTGTCGTTTTTCATTCTGGACGACGCCGCGCTGCTTATCCAGCTTGTCCTGCGTGACCGCACCCAACAGATGACCCATCCGGTCGCTTTCCATGAACAGCGCCAGATCGAGCGCGCCGGTCGGCACGGTTTCGACGTAGTTGGTGCGGTCATACCAGGTGGAGCCGTTGGTCGAAGTCGATCCGGCGCTTTCCAGGGGCACGTCGAAATTGGGGACGTTTTCCGATCCGCCGAACATCAGGTGTTCGAACAGGTGGGCAAACCCGGTGCGGCCCTTCGGCTCGTGCTTGGACCCGACGCGGTAATAAGTGGTGACGCCAACGATGGGAGCCTTGCGGTCGGTATGGACGATCACCGTCAATCCGTTGGCGAGCTGGAACCGCTCGAACGGAATGTCGACCGCCTTGACCAGTTCAGCCAGCGGGGCGGGGGCCGGCGTGGCCGGGACGGCGGCAACGGGCGGGGGCGGGGCGACCACTTCGGCGCGGGGACCGGCAGAGCAGGCCGCCAGCGACAGGGCAAGCAGCGAAACGGGCAGCAATCGGCGCATCAGGGTCCCCAGCCAGACTAAGTGTATTACCGACGTTCTAGCCGAAACGGCGCACCGGGCCAGCCTTGCCTTGCGGGTGGAATGCGCGCTTTTCGACGAACGCGCGACAGCGGGCGTTGAGCGGCACAGCCGCCCGTTTGTGCCGTGCGGGCGCATCTGGCATCCGGCGGGGCAGACTGGACCAATGCTAGCCGAGGTAACCGATGCGCCGACTTCACGCTGCCACCCTGCTTGCCGCCCCCCTGCTGGCGCTGTCGCTGACTGCGGCGGCGCGGGCCGAAGCGCCGGTGTTCGATCCCGAAGCGGTGCGTGCGCACGTGACGTTTCTGGCGGATGACCTGATGGAAGGGCGCGAGGGCGGATCGCGTGGGTATGACATTGCGGCGAACTACGTCGCCTCACAGTATCTCGGCATGGGGCTCCAGCCGGTGAACGGCAGCTATTTCCAGAACCTGATCCTGCGCATGGCGAAGCTGGACGGCACGCCCGCGCTGACGCTGCGCTTTGGCGGGCAGGAACTGCGGATCGATGATACCGCGCAAGTGCTGATCCGCCCCAGCCTGGCTGAACAGCAGGTCGCGCTGGATGCGCCGCTGGTGTTTGCCGGATATGGGCTGGATCACCCCGAACTCGGGCTGAAGGACTATGCCGGGCTGGACGTGAAGGGCAAGATCGTGGTGGTCCTGTCCGGCTATCCCAAGGGCATGAACAGCGAACAGGGCGCGCACCTGAACGCCGAAAAGGCCCTGATGGCGATGAAGCGCGGGGCCGTGGGGATGATCACGGTGCCGACCTTGCAGGAAACCAAGCGGCTGGCGTGGGACCGGCGCAAGGCGCAGGCGGGATCTTCGGCCAAGGGCTGGGTCGGCACCGACGGCAAGGCCTTCGTGCGCGCCAGCGGCATTCGTGCGGGCGCGACGCTGAACCCGGAAATGGCGGCGAAACTGTTCGCGGCGGCCGGCAAACCGCTCGATACGATCCTGGCCGAGGCGGATGTGGCGGGCAAGCGGCCCAAGGGCTTTGCCCTGCGCGCCAGTGGCCGGATCGAAGTCGCCAGCACCTGGACCGACAGGCCCAGCGCCAATGTCGTCGCCATGCTGCCGGGGTCCGATCCCGCGCTGGCCGATGAAGTGGTGGTGATGACCGCGCACCTCGATCACATCGGTGATCACGGCACGGCCGAAGACAAGATTGCCAACGGCGCACTGGACAATGCCAGCGGCGTGGCGACCATGCTGGAAGTGGCCAAGGCGCTGGTCAAGGACAAGACCAACGGCAAGGACGCCCCGCGCCGCCCGATCCTGTTTGCGGCAGTGACCGCGGAAGAAGGCGGGCTGATCGGGTCCGACTATCTGGCGCGCAACCCGGTAACTGGCACGGGCAAGCCGGTGGCGGTCGTCAATTTCGACATGCCGGTGCTGCTCTATCGCTTCACCGATGTGATCGCGTTCGGCGCGGAAGCATCCACGCTGGGGCCGATTGTCGCGGAAAGCGCGGCCAAGGCCGGGATCAAGCTGTCGCCCGATCCGCTGCCCGAAGAGGGGCTGTTCACCCGGTCGGACCACTATCGCTTCGTCCAGCAGGGCGTCCCCTCGGTGTTCCTGATGACCGGGTTTGAAGGGCCGGGCGAAAAGGCGTTCAAGGACTTCCTCGCCACGCACTATCACAAGCCCAGCGACGACCTGAAGCTGCCGATCGACTGGCAGGCGGGCGCGAAGTTTGCCGAAGTGAACTATCACATCATTCGCGGCATCGCCGACGCGACCGAGCAGCCGCGCTGGTATGCCGGGAACCTGTTCGGCAAGGAATTCGCCCCCACCGCGCCCAAGGCCCCCCGTCCCTGAGGATTTCTCCCGTAAGGTTGATTTTAACCCCGATTTGCAATTGCTTCCCGGCGCGGTAGTGTCCGCGCCGCAAGCTGCCATCGGGGCAGGGGATCGGGGGCGTGAAGCTGGTGCCGCAGGGGCTGTTCAACCGTATTGTTCTGGCCATTCTGCTGGTGCTGGGCCTGTCGGGGCCGGCGGTCGCGCAAGCACCGATTCCCTCGGTCATTGAAGATCTCAAGCTGGTGAGCGAGGACGCGGAGCAGGCCGCGTTCATGCTGCGCTTTTCCCCCGAAGTGCCCCGGATGGAACCGCAGAACGCGATCCCCGGCGCGCCCGCGCTGGTGCTGCGCACCACGCTGAAAGTGCAGAAGATCCCGTCGCGCGCGGCCTACAAGGGGCTGGTGCGCGCAACCCTGTTCGAAACGCGCGGGGCCGATCTGGTCATGCGGTTCGAAACCGCGGGCCCGGCCAAGGTCACGGTCGAACCCGCAGCGGGCGGCGTGATTCAGGTGCGCGTGCGCAAGGTCAGCGACGAGGAGGCGACCGGCAGCCGCCCGCTCGGCTCCAGCGGCGAAACGGTGGTTCCGGCCTCGGCCCTTGCCCCCGCGCCGGTCGCGCCCCGGCCCGGCGAGAAGTCCGAGATGATCCCGCTGAAATATGCCGATGTCAGCGAAGTGATCGGGTTGCTGGTCGAAGGCGCGGTGGTGGAACCGAACAACACCTTCATCCGCCGCGAACCGGGCTTTGGCTCGCTCGGCAGCAATGGCCAGCAGAACTACATGCAGGCCGCCAACCCGAACCAGCGCGCCGACAAGCCGCTGGGGCAATCGTTCGGCAACGGGCTTGCCATCGACCGGCGCCTCAACGCGGTGTGGGTTACGGGCACGCCTGAACGGATCGAGCAGGTGAAAGAGCAGATCGCGCTGATCGACGTGCCGGTGGACAGTGTAATCCTGGAAACGCAGTTCGTCGAGCTGACCGAAAGCGGCGCGAAGAACCTGGGGATCGACCTCAACAACAGTTCCGGCCAGCTGGCCGTGGGACGAATCCAGACGGGTGAGTTCCTGCCCTTCAACGTCGATCCCAACGATGTCCTGCCGTCCGGCATGATGCAGGCGGCGATCTATGCCCAGGTCGAAAAGGGCGAGGGCCGCATTCTGTCGCGCCCGCGGATCGCGGCGCAAAGCGGATCGACCGCCAAGATCATCACCGGCGATGCCCTGCCGATCCTGACCTCGATCACGCTGTCAGGGGTCAATGGCGTGTCGCAGCAGGTGCAATACGTGAACGTGGGCGTGACGCTCCAGATCGCGCCGCGGGTCAGCTCGGACGGGTTCGTCACCTCGCAGATCTATGGCGTGGTCTCATCGGTCACCGGCTATTCGCAGGGCTATCCCACGATCAGCCAGCGCGAGGCGGAAACCTCCGCCTCGGTGCGCGATGGGGAGACCTTCGTGATCGGCGGGCTGACGCAGGAAAACATCCTGAAGCGCAAGTCCAAGGTGCCGCTGCTGGGTGATATCCCGCTGGCCGGGCAGCTGTTCCGGCTGGAACGGTCGACCAGTAGCAAGACCGAACTCTACATCGTCATCACCCCGCACATCGTCCGCCACCGCCGGTTCGAGGAGGGAAGCAGCGGGGCAGCACAGGCGAGTGCCGTCGGGCCCGTTCCGGCGCCGTGAGGTTGCGCAAGAATGTTTCGCTAAACATCTGTAAAGGATAAATAAAAATCAGATCCAGCGCTCTGGCTATGGTTAATATTCCGCAAATCATGAAAATCCACAGCGGATGTAACTAACCTCTTCACGACTGGGGTTTGTGCGTTAGTCTGCCTCACATTCCGGTCGCCGCAAGGTCCGTGGCCGGAGCGTTATCTGGAGGGAGTTTCGCATGAAGAAGATGTTCCGCCTTGCCCTGGCCGCCCTGCCGATGGTTGCGCTGGCTGCGCCTGCGGCCCAGGCCCAGGTTGCCGGCGATCCGATTGCAAACAGCTATATCTGCGTGTTCAACAAGGCGGCCGTGTCGCGCGGGAACGCCCAGGCCGAAGCGAACCGCGCCGTGCAGGCCGCTGGCGCGCAGCTGGGCCACGTCTACAGCGTTGCGATCCGCGGCTTCCAGGCCAACGCCTCGGCCCAGGGGATCGAGCGGATGAAGGCCGCCAACCCCAATATCGCGTTCTGCGAACAGGATCAGGTGGTCACTGCCGGTCCGGTCCGCGCCGAAGCCAAGCCGGGCGGCGGCGGCACCACCCAGCCCGCGCAGCAGACCCCGTGGGGCATCACCCGCGTCAACGGCGGCGGCGCAGGCACTTTCGCGACCGCGTGGGTGATCGACAGCGGGATCGACCTGACCCACCCCGACCTCAACGTTGACGTCGCGCGCAGCCGCTCGTTCCTGGGCGGCACCACCACCGCGGCGGACCAGAACGGCCACGGCACGCACGTCGCGGGTACCATTGCCGCGCGCGACAACGCGATTGGCGTGATCGGTGTTGCCCCCGGTGCGCCGGTTGTGGCGGTGCGCGTGCTCGACCGCCGTGGCAGCGGTTCGACTTCGGGCGTGATCGCCGGGATCGACTATGTCGCGGCCAATGGCCGTCCGGGTGACGTTGCGAACATGAGCCTGGGCGGCGGCGTCAGCACCGCGCTGGATACCGCCGTGGTCAACGCGGCGGCGGGCGGGGTGCGCTTTGCGCTGGCCGCCGGCAACGAAAGCGACAACGCGGTCAATCACTCGCCCGCACGCGCCAACGGTCCGAACGTCTTCACCATCTCGGCCTTTGCGGCGGGCGATACGTTTGCCAGCTTCTCCAACTTCGGCAACCCGCCGGTCGACTATGCCGAGCCGGGCGTCAGCATCAAGTCGACCTGGCTGAGCGGGGGCTACAACACGATCAGCGGCACTTCGATGGCGACCCCGCACTTCGCGGGCCTGCTGCTGCAGGGCGCGATCCGCAGTGGCGGGTTTGTCGCGGGCGATCCCGATGGCAACCCGGACGTCATCGGCGTCAAGTAAGCCGGCGCGCAGCCTGCGCTGCAATACGGGGGCGGCCTGCCATGTGCGGGCCGCCCCTTTTGTTTGCATATTCGCCCGGCGGGGCGCACAGTCCTGTTAAATCATCGGTTTACCACGAATGGAGGGCCTCATGTCGCAGATGGGATTTCCGCTGGATCGCCGCAGCCTGCTGGCCGGATTGGCGCTTTTGCCACTGGCCGGGGCCGCTGGCGCGCAGGGGCTGGGTTCGGGCCTTGGCGGGGTGCTGGGCAAGGCATCGGATTCCGCGCTGGACAAGCTCGCGGTGCCCGGTGCGTTCTATGCCGATCCGGCAGTGCGGATCATGCTGCCTTTGCTGGGCGGGGGCGGCGGGCTGTTGGGGCAGGTGCTGTCCAAGGGCAGCAAGCTGGGCCTGACCGATGGCCTGACCCGCAAGCTCAACGATGCGGCGGGGCTCGCCGCGAAAGAGGCCAAGCCCGTTTTCCGCGCCGCGATTGACCGGCTGACCTTGTCCGACGTGCCGGGGATCGCCACCCAGAACGATGGCGCATCGCAATACCTGCGCCGCAGCGCGGGGGATGAGCTGACCGCCAAGCTGCGTCCGCTGATCGACAGCGCGCTGGGCAAGACCGGGGCGTTCACGGCGCTGAACAGGCTGTCGGGCAAGTCGGGCGTCCCCGCACTCTCTGGCCTGACGCGCGACAAGCTGGGCGCATCGGTGACCGATCAGGCGCTGAACGGGATTTTCCGCTACATCGGTGCCGAGGAAGCAAAGCTGCGCGCCAATCCGCTGAAACCGGCGGAATCGCTGCTGAAAGGCATTCTGGGGAACTGACGCGCCTCTTACCCACACACCAAGCCGTCACGCCGGATCAAGTCCGGGGTGACGGGGCGGGTAATGAGAGGGGCGGCGGTCAGCCGTACCGTTGCTGCAACAGCCCCCACGCCGCGCGCAGCCCCAGCGCGTCACCGCCCTTGGGGCGTCCCGGCTTGGCCGCCGGACGCCAGGCGAACGTATCGAAGTGGGCCCAGTCGGTCCCTTCCGGCACGAACTTGTCGAGGAACAGCCCGCCGACAATCGCTCCGGCAAAGCCGTTGCCGCCCGCGTTGTTGAGGTCGGCGATGTCGGATTTCAGGTATTCGCGGTAGCCATCGTGCAGCGGCAGCGGCCAGCACGGATCATCAGCCGCCTTGCCTGCGGCTTGCAGATCGGCGGCGGTTTCCGTCCGGCGGGCCATCAGCGCGGGCAGGTCTGGCCCCAGCGCGACGCGGGCCGCGCCGGTGAGCGTGGCGAAATCGAGCACCAGTTCGGGCGTCTCCTCGCCCGCGCGGGCCAGCGCGTCGCCCAGCACCAGCCGCCCTTCGGCATCGGTGTTGCCGATCTCGACGCTGAGGCCGGCGCGGCTGCGCAGCACGTCGCCGGGGCGGAAGGCATTGCCGGAAATCGCGTTTTCCACCGCCGGGATCACCAGGTGCAGCCGCACTTTCAGCCCGGCCTGCATCACCAGCTGCGCCAGCGCGAGGGCATGGGCAGCGCCGCCCATGTCCTTTTTCATCAGCAACATGCCGGACGATGGCTTGATGTCCAGCCCGCCGGAATCGAAGCACACGCCCTTGCCAACCAGCGCGATGCGGGGATGCGCGGGATCGCCCCAGTGCAGTTCGATCACGCGCGGCGCGTGGCTGCGCGCGGCGGCGCGACCCACGCCGTGCACCATCGGAAAGCCGCGTTCCAGCGCGTCCCCGGATGTTACCTTGAATTCCGCCTTGTGCGCCTTGGCGATCAGCTGGGCTTCGTGCTCCAGCTGGGCCGGGCCCATGTCTTCGGCGGGGGTGTTGACCAGATCGCGGACCAGCGCGACGGCGGCGGCTTCGGCCAGCGCCGGGCCGATCGCCTTGACGTCCTTGGTCAGCAGCACGCGCGGGCCATCGGGGGTGGGATCGCTGCGATAGCGGTCAAACCGGTATTGCCCGCTGACCCAGCCGAACAGGGCCGGGCCCGGCTGCGCGCCCGCGCGGCGATAGGTTCCGGGGGGCAGCACTTCCGCCAGCTTGGCCATGCACCAGCTGGACAGGCTGTTCACATTGGCCACGCCCGATACCACGAACCACCCGTCGCCATCGGGCAGGATGGCATGGGAATAGCCATCGCCGACGAACTTTTGCGCGGCGAGGGCGGCGCGCTGCGGGGCCGATAGTCCCTTGATGAAATCGTCCAGCCCGGCCTTGTCGACGAGGTGGATGGGGGTGGCGGGCTGGCCGCGGTCGGGCTGGATCAGATCGTGCTTGTCGGTCATGTCCGACAGGCAATAGCCAATCGACGCCCGTGCCGCTATAGGCTGCGGCCATGACTCAATACCAGGTTGTCGCCGATAACGAGACCGTCCTGCGCGACGGCACCATCAAGCTGCACGGCCCGGCCGCGTTCGAAGGAATGCGCAAGGCCGGCCGGCTGGCCGCCGAAATCCTCGATGCGCTGGTCGATCATGTCTGTCCCGGCGTGACCACGGGCGAACTGGACGACATCGTGCGCGAAATGACGCTGGCGGGCGGGGCGATCCCGGCAACGCTGGGCTATCGCGGCTATGCGCACAGCTGCTGCACCTCGATCAACAACGTGATCTGCCACGGCATTCCGGGCGACAAGGTGCTGCGCGACGGCGATATCATCAACATCGACGTCACCCCGCTGCTGGACGGCTGGCATGGCGATTCCAGCCGGATGTATCTGGTTGGCGATGTGCCGCTGAAGGCACGGCGGCTGGTCGAAGTGACGTATGAATGCCTGATGATCGGCATCGAGCACGCCCGCCCCGGCGCGCGGCTGGGCGATATCGGCGCGGCCATTCAGGCCCATGCCGAAAAGCACCGCTATGGCGTGGTGCGCGAATTCTGCGGGCATGGCCTGGGCCGCCTGTTCCATGATGCGCCCGAAGTGGTCCATGCCGCGCGCGCCGGGACCGGGCCGGAACTGAAGCCGGGGATGTTCTTCACCATCGAACCGATGATCAACCTGGGCAAGCCGGGGGTGAAGATGCTGGAGGACGGCTGGACGGCGGTGACGCGCGACCGGTCGCTCTCGGCGCAGTTCGAACACTCGCTGGGGATTACCGAGGACGGGTGCGAGATCTTTACGCTCAGCCCGGCAGGCCTGCACAAGCCGCCGTATTGAGTTAGCCGCGCGCGCTGCGGATCGCTGCGCCAGCCGCGAATGGGGTGATCGCCAGCAGCACCAGGCTGAACGCGGCGGTGAGAGCGATGCCGCTTTCCCCGCCGATGGCCAGGCTGCCCGCGCCGAACACCAGCAGCGGGATCGCCAGCGGAATCACCAGCAATCCGCCCAGCGCCGCACCGCCGCGCAGGCCTGCGGTCAGGGCGGCGACCATCACGCCCAGCGCGGCGAGGCCGGGGGTGCCGGCCAGCAGGCCCAGCTCGACAATCCGCAGCTTGTCCGCATCGATCCCGACCAGTGCGGAGGCGGGCACCGCGGCCAGCATCAGCGGTGGGCCGAAGCTGAGCCAGTGCGCCAGCACCCGCACCGCGACGATCAGTTCCTCACTGATCCCGCGCAGCGCCCACTGATCGAACATCCCCTGTTCCAGATCGGGTTCGATCAGCCGGTCGAGCGGCAGGATCGCCGCCAGCAGTGCCGCGACCCAGATCACGCCGCCGCCGGTCCGCGCCAGCAGCGGCGCATCGGGGCCGACCGCAAAGGGATAGAGCATCGCCACGGCCAGGAAGAACAGCACCGGCAGGGTCGCCCCGCCGCGCCGTCCGCCCAGCAGCAACAGGCCCAGATCGCGGCGCAGCAGGGTGAACAGCCGCGCGCTCACGCCACGTGCTCCAGCAGGTCCAGCCGCTGCAGGCCGGGCAGGTTGAACGGCTGGTGCGATGCGATCACGCAGATGCCGCCCTGCCGGCAATGCTCGGCCGCCAGCGCCTCCACCAATGCGACGCCCCTGGTGTCCAGCCCGTTGAGCGGTTCGTCGAGCAGCCAGATCGCCGCCTTCTGCCCCAGCAGCCGGGCGAGGGCGGCGCGCTTTTTCTGGCCGGTGGAGAGATAGCGCACCGGCACGTCGAGCAGGGCGGAGAGGCCCAGCTGTGCCAATTCGTTGTCCGCCGGTCCGTCGATCCGCTGCCAGAACCCCAGCGCCTCGCCCAGCGGCTTGTGCGGGTCCAGCGCGGGGCGTTCATCGACCAGGCCGATGGTGCCGGTGCGCTCGACTGTGCCCGCATAGGCCGGGGCGAGACCCGCGAGGATGCGGATCAGGCTGGATTTGCCGATCCCGTTCGCGCCGACCAGTTGCAGCGCCTGCCCGCTGGACAGCGCAAACGACAGGGCGCGAAACAGCAGACGGTCGCCGCGGCGGCAGGCCAGTGTGTTCGCGGCGATGCGGCAGTCTTGCATGGCGGCACGCGATAGGGGAAAGCCATGCCCCTGCCAAGGAGAGCCTGATGTCGATTCCCCGCCTGACCGATGCCGAAGTGTCCGCGCTGCTGGCCGCGCACCCCGAATGGACGCTGCGCGCCGATGGTAAGGCGCTGGAACGCGAACTGCGCTTTGCCGATTTCAACGAGGCCTTCGGGTTCATGACCCGCGTCGCGCTCTATGCCGACAAGGCCGATCACCACCCCGAATGGTTCAACGTCTATAACCGCGTGCAGATCACGCTGACCACGCACGACGCCGATGGCCTGTCGGCCCGCGACGCCGCGATGGTGGAGGCGATTGCCGGGATGACGGGGGGCTAACCGCCCAGCGCCCTAACCGCCCAGCGGCTTCAGCGACGAACGGGTCTGCTTGCGCAGTTTGCCCGGCATCCAGCGGGCGGCAAAGGCCAGCCGGTGCGCGGTCTTGCCGACGCGGGTGTGCAGCGCCTTGCCGTGGACGGCGTTCCATGCGGCCTCGGCCACTTCGCCAACCGGCGTGATTTCCAGCCCCGCGTCCTGCACCCGCCCGCGAATCCTGGCATTGTCGCCCTGGTTGGAGGCCTGATCCAGCAGCGGCGTGTCGATGAAGGCGGGCATCAGGCTGGCGACCTTGATCCCGTCCCCGGACCATTCGGCATCAAGGCATTCGGTGATCGCGCGCACCCCGAACTTGGTCGCGGAATAGACCGATGCCCCCGGTGTGCCATAGATCCCCGCCGCGCTGGCGGTGTTGAGCAGGCACGAACCCGGCGCGCTGGCCTTCAGCCACGGATGCGCGGCCTGCGCGCCGAACAGCACGCCTTTCAGGTTGATGTCGAGGCAGCGTTCGATTTCCGCCACGTTGTTGTCGATCAACTGCCCGCCCAGCGGCACCCCGGCATTGTTGAACATCACATCGATCCGGCCGCCCGCAGCGGCGGCGAAGGCGGCCAGCGCATCGTCCCACGCGGCGCGGTCCCGCACATCGAGCAGGTGGACAGAACTGGCCCCGGCGGGAATGCCGGCGGCGGTTTCGCGCATCCCGGCCTCGTTCACATCGGCCAGGCCCACGAACCAGCCGCGCGCGCCGAACAACTGCGCGACGGCCCGGCCGATGCCCGATGCCGCGCCGGTGATGAAGATGCTCTTGTGCTGCGCCACCGCGCTCTCCCGAATCATGCTGACATTTATGTCAGTATTCTTAGAGCGCCGGATTGTTATAGCAATGCCAGGTGAGGATCGCGGTCGCGCCCCGGTGCGGACGCCAGGCTTCGGCCAGTTCGCGGGTGCGCTTTTCGCTGGGGCGCTCGGGCAGGTCCAGCAGCTTGTGCAGGCCCGCCTGCACTGCCAGATCGCCCGCCGGCCAGACATCGCCGCGCCCCTCTGCGAACAGCAGGTAGATTTCAGCGGACCAGCGGCCGATCCCCTTGATCCGGGTCAGCTGGGCAATCGCCTCCTCGTCATCCTCGGGCAGATGGTCGAAATCCACCGCGCCGGTTACGACCAGTTCGCACAGCGAGCGGATATAGCCCTGTTTCTGGCGGGAAAGGCCGCAGGCGCGCAGCGTGTCGAAATCGGATTCCAGCACGCGCTCCAGGCTCAGCTCCGGTCCGATGTGCGCCTCCAGCTTGCGCCACATCGATGCCGCCGCCGCGACGCTGACCTGCTGGCCGACAATGGTGCGCAGCAGGGTGCCATAGCCGCGTTTGCGGATCCGCGGTTCGGGATAACCGGCCACTTCCAGGGCGCGGGCAAAGGCGGGTTCGATCCCGGCAACGGCGTCCAGGCTTTGCTTCAATTGTGCGGCGGTCAAGCCCATGCTTGCGGTCCTGCTTGCCAAAGGAAAAACGAGTGGCTAGCAGCCACGGCGATGCGCCGATAGGGGGCGCAAGCAAGAGGGATCTGGATCATGCCGAAGCTGGTGGTTGTCAATCGCGCGGGTGAAGAGAAGACGGTCGAGGCGAGCGCGGGCCTGTCGGTCATGGAAGTGATCCGCGACAACGGCTTTGACGAACTGCTGGCCCTGTGCGGCGGCTGCTGCAGCTGCGCGACCTGCCACGTCTATGTCGATCCGGCCTTTGCCGGTGCGGTCGAACCGATGAGCGAAGACGAGAACGACCTGCTCGACAGCTCGGACCACCGCAACGAAACCTCGCGCCTGTCGTGCCAGATCCACCTGACCGACGCGCTGGATGGCCTGAAGGTCACCATCGCGCAGGAAGACTGATCGGGCGGGGGCTGCCCGGTCTGCCCCCATTCCAGCTTTTGCTGCCCCAAGCGCAAATCCGTTGCGTTGGGGCAGCGCCGCTCTTACCTCTGCGGCCATGACTGCATTCAACGTACAATCGAACACGCTCGATCTGATCGGCAACACGCCGCTTGTCCTGTTGCAGGGGCCGAGCGAGGCCGCGGGCTGTGAAATCTGGGGCAAGTGCGAATTCGCCAATCCCGGCGCGTCGGTAAAGGACCGGGCGGCGCTGTGGATCGTGCGCGATGCCGAGGCGCGCGGCACCTTGCAGCCCGGCGGGACCATCGTCGAGGGAACCGCCGGGAATACCGGCATCGGGCTGGCGCTGGTGGCCAATGCGCTGGGCTACAAGACGGTGATCGTCATGCCCGAAACCCAGTCGCGGGAGAAGATGGACACGTTGCGCGCGCTGGGGGCGGAACTGGTGCTGGTTCCGGCGGCGCCGTTTTCCAACCCGGGCCACTTCGTGCACACCTCGCGCTGTCTGGCCGAGGAGACGGAAGGGGCGATCTGGGCCAACCAGTTCGACAACATCGCCAACCGCAAGGCCCATATCGAATCCACCGCGCCCGAAATCTGGGCGCAGCTGGAAGGCCGGGTGGACGGCTTCACCTGCGCGGCGGGCACGGGCGGGACCATTGCCGGGGTCGGCATGGGGCTGAAGGCGTTTGACGAAAACATCCGCATCGCGCTGACCGATCCGCACGGCGCGGCGCTCTACAACTATTACGCGCATGGCGAGCTGAAGGCCGAAGGGTCGTCTGTCGCCGAAGGGATCGGGCAGGGGCGGATCACCGCCAACCTCGATGGCGCGCCGATCGACACGCAGTTCCGCATTTCGGACGAGGAAGGGCTGGACTGGGTCGCGCGGCTGCTGCGCGAGGAAGGGCTGTGCCTGGGCCTGTCGTCGGGCATCAACGTGGCCGGTGCGGTCGCGCTGGGCCGCCAGCTGGTGGCCGAAGGGCGCGAGGACGCGCGGGTGGCGACGATCCTGTGCGACACCGGCTTCCGCTATCTCTCCAGCCTCTACAACGCCGACTGGCTGCGTTCGAAGGGCCTGCCGGTATTCCCCTGGCTGGCCTGATCGGATAGGATAGGCGGGCATGGCAACTCAGCCCCCCTTCAACGGCAATGGCCGCGTGCTGGAACCGCTTTCCGGACCGCAGCATTTCGTGCCGCCGACGGCGCGGGAACTGCGGGCGCAGGCGGTGCAACGCCTGCAGGCCGGGCTGTTCGGGCTGGCAGCGATCGTGCTGATCGTCGGCCTGGCCAACATCATCAACGATCGCGCGCGATTGAGCGAAGCCGCCAACCCCGCGCCGCCCTCCGCCATGGAAGCGAAGGACGGTTCGGAGGCGAAGGCCGATCCGTTGGCCGATGCCGGGGTGGTGCCCGCCACCAAGGCAGAGGAAACGCCTGCCGCCGCCGCGCCGGGTGGCCCCGCCAATTAGTCGCTCGCGCCGGGTCTGGCTGGCTGCGGCGGCGCTTGTCGCGGGGCTGGCGCCGTGGGCGATGCAGCCGCGCGGCGCCCCGCCGGGCGAACCGATCGGGTTGTTCACCACGCTTCCGATCCTGTGGAACGAGGCGCCCGACATTGCGGCGCAGCTGAACGATCCCGCTCCGCCGCACTGGGCCCGCGCCGAATTGACCGCGCGCGGCGCGATCATGCCGCTCGATGCTCTGGCCGGGACTGGCGCGCGCGCGCCGCTGGATGGTTTGCGGCGGCTCGTGATCGCCCAGCCGCGTCCGCTCAGTCCGGACGAAAACGTGGCGCTGGATGCCTGGGTGCGGGGAGGGGGACGGCTGCTGTTGCTGGCTGATCCGGCCCTGACCCAGCATTCCGACTTTGCCATTACCGACCCCCGCCGTCCGCAAGCCGTGGCGTTGCTTTCCCCCATTCTCACCCGGTGGGGGCTGGAGCTGACCTTTGATGAAAGCCAGCCCTTCGGTGCGCGCACGCAGCCGGGGCCAGAGGCGGCGCTGCCCTACAATCTTGCCGGACGCTGGCGGATTGCGGGGCCGCCTGCCGGGGGCGGGCAGTGCCGCGCTCTCGCCGATGCGCTGGTGGTGATCTGCACGGTCGGGGCGGGCCGGGTGGTGGCCGTGGCCGATGCGGCGGTGCTTGAACCGATCGACCCCGCCGGAGAGCGCCGCACGGCGCTGGCCTGGCTGCTCGACGCACTGGCGCGGGACCGCTGAGCGGGGCAGAGTCGGGAAATTGCGGGAACGGCCGTTTCCCGCCTGCGGGAATACCCTTAAATTGTTGATTTTCCGTAATGCTTTCGGGCAGTCGGCAGGTGTTTTTGGTCAGCAATTTTTGAAATCATGTATTTATAAATCAATGGTTTACCATCTTATCCCGTGATTTCCCGCAAAAATCCCTTCCATCCCCGCCCTTGCGGCGGTAATGATCCATTTCATCGATATGGATGTTCACCGCCGCACCCGGTGCAGGGTGATCTGGCCGCGAGGGCACGCGGTCGGGCGGGGAGGTCTTTTTGTGGGGTCCGGGCTTTCCCGGATAGAGGCGGGGCAAAGTGGAGGCGGCAAGGCCGATCAGCTACAGTGGCCAGGGCTTTTCGCTGTTGGGCGAAAAGGGCCGCTTCGTGCTGCCGCCAGACTTCCGCAAAGCGGTTCGTGATTCCGGCCAGGGCGAGCGCGTGTTGTGCCTGGCCAAGCATCCCCGCTGGAAGTGCCTGACCGGTTTCGGTCTGTCGCGCGTTGCCGAATTCGAAAGCGAGCTGGACCGCGAAGAGCGCATCGCGCTGGAGCGCGGGGTTGATTTCGACCGCGATATGCGCGCCCAGCAGCTCTATGGCTTTGCCCGCGTGCCTTTTGATGACAGCGGCCGGTTCGTGCTGCCGGAGCGCTATTTCCGCCTTGGCGGCCTGACGGACCGCGCCTTCTTCCAGGGCGGCGGCAAGTCGTTCACGATCTGGAACCCCGAAGAACTGGCCAAGATGAGCGCCGACTGGATCGATGCGCAGGAAGCCTGCCTCGATCTGGAAGCCCAGGCGCTGGCCGGAAAGGGGCGCAAGTGACCGTCCCGCACATTCCCGTCCTGCTCGATGAAGTGATCGCCGCGCTCGCCCCCACGCCCGGCGCCGTGATCGTGGACGCCACGTTCGGTGCGGGCGGCTATACCCGCCGTCTGCTGGATGCCGGTGCCGTGGTCCACGCCTTTGACCGCGATCCCGATGCAATTGCCGCCGGGCGCCTCTGGCCGGAAACGCAAGGGCAGTCGCCCCGCCTGGTGCTGCACCCCCGCCGCTTTTCGGAAATGGTCGCGGCGCTGGCCGAAGTCGGCGTGGCGCGCGTCGATGGCGTGGTGATGGACATCGGCGTGTCCTCGATGCAGCTCGACCAGCCGGAACGCGGCTTTGCCTTCGCCAGCGATGGTCCGCTGGACATGCGCATGGCGCAGGACGGGCCGAGCGCGGCCGACTTCGTCAACACCGCCGACGAGGCCGAGATCGCCGACGTGCTGTTCCAGTACGGGGAAGAGCGCCAGTCGCGCCGGGTTGCCCGCGCGATCGTGGCGGCGCGCCCGCTCAGCACCACCGGGCAGCTGGCCGCTGTCGTGCGCAAGGCGCTGGGCCATCGCCCCGGCGCCCCCAAGGATCCGGCCACCCGCAGCTTTCAGGCAATCCGCATCCACGTGAACGCCGAACTGGACGAGCTGAACGACGCGCTGACCGGGGCAGAGACCCTGCTCGCCGCCGGCGGGCGGCTGGCCGTGGTCAGCTTTCACAGCCTCGAAGACCGGATCGTGAAGCAGTTCCTGCGCGATGCCAGCGGGGCCGTGGCCAATGCCTCGCGCCACCTGCCTGCCGCCGCGCCCTCGGCCGCACCGACCTTTGCCCACGTTTCCAAGGCCATCCGCCCGTCGGAGGCCGAACTGCTCCGCAATCCGCGCGCCCGCTCCGCCACGCTGCGGGCGGCCACGCGCACCGACGCTCCTGCTCGCGAAAGGAGGGCCGCATGAACCTGACCCGTGATCGCCTTCGTTCGATTGGCTGGGCCGCCCTGCTGATCACCTGCCTGACCCTGCTGGTCGCGCTGACGTTCCGCGTCAACGCGGTGAAAAGCCAGGTGCGCCTGACCGAGCGCCAGATCGTGGCGGTCAAGCAGGAGAAGATGTTCCTGGAAACCGAGTTCCAGACGCGCGCCAACCAGCAGCAGCTGAAGTCGCTCAACGACGTCGAATTCGGCTATCAGGCGCCGACCGCCGGGCAATACCTTGAAGGGGAACGCCAGTTGGCCGACCTTGGCAAGCCGCAGGCACCGGGCGCGCCCAGCCCGATCCGCGTGGCGCGGCTGGCCTTGCAGGGCGAGGCGGACGATGGCTTTCCGGCGATGGTCTCGCCGCTGACCGGCCGCGCGATGGCCGCCGAAGTTGCCGATGATGGTCCGCGCAAGCCGGTGACCGCCGCGACGCTGGGCGAGAAGCTGGGCACGGTAGAGCGGAAGGAAACCGCCCGGCCATGACCACGCTGGCAGTCTCCACGGTGGTGGCGTCGGGCCGGTTTGAACTGGTCAACGTCCGGCAGCACCTGCTGCTGATGGCCAAGTGGCGGGTGCTGTGGGTGGTGCTGGTGTTTGCCCTGATCGCGTTTGCCGCGCTGGTGCGGATCGCGATCCTGGGCCTGTTTGCGGATGCCCCGCGCAATACCGATGTGTTCGCGGCGCTGGTGCCGCAGCGCGCCGACATCGTCGATCGCAACGGCGTGCCGCTGGCCCGCGCGTTTCCGGCCTATTCGCTGTGGTACAACCCGGCCGCGCTGGATGGGGATGGCCCGCCGCTGGTGCGCAGTCCGCGCGCCGTGGCCGAGGCGCTGGCCCGGATCTTCCCGGACATGGACGTGGCCGAAACCGAAGCCCGGTTGGCATCGGGCAAGCCCGGCTACCTGCGCCGTCGCATTCTGCCCGAAGATGCCAACAAGGTGCACGAACTGGGCGAACCGGCGCTGGAATTCCCGCGCGAGACGGAACGGTTCTATCCGCAGGGCTCGATGGCCGCGCACGTGCTGGGCTATGTCAGTGCCGACGGGCACGGCCATGTCGGCATGGAGGAAGTGTTCGACAAGCGCCTGACCGATCCCGCGCAGCGCGGCATGCCGGCGGCGCTGTCGATCGACACCCGTGTTCAGGGCGCGCTGGAAGACGAACTGCTGAAGGGCATGGCCGACAGCGCCGCCAAGGGCGCCGCCGGGATCGTGCTGGACGTCGACACTGGCGAAGTGCTGGCGCTGGCCTCGCTGCCCTCGTTCAACCCAAACCTGATCGACCGTGCGGGCGAAGCGAACATCTTCAACCGCGTGACCAACCAGGTGTACGAGCTGGGATCGACCTTCAAGCCGATCACGGTTGCTGCCGCGATTGATGCCGGGACCGTTACCAACCTGGCGCGTCGTTACCCTGCCAACCGCCCAATCGAGATCGGCGGCTTCCGCATCCGCGACAGTCACGATCTGGGCGCATCGCTGAACGTGCCGGAATCGCTGGTGCAGTCGTCCAACATCGTCACCGCCCTGATCGCGGACGAGTTGGGCGCGGCGCGGCTCAACGCGACGATGCGGGCGCTGGGGATGAACGAGCGCCCCTATATCGAACTGCCCGCGCGCGGGTTCCCGCTCTGGCCCAAGGGCGACTGGTCGCGGATCACGACGATGACGGTGTCTTACGGCCACGGCATCGCGGTCACGCCGCTGCATTTGGCCAGCGCTTATGCCGCGCTGGTCAATGGCGGGGTCTGGCGTCCGGCCACCCTGCAAAAGGTCCAGCCCGGCGTCGAAGTGCCGGGTCGGCGCGTATTCAAGGCCAGCACCAGCGCGCGGATGCGCCAGCTGCTGCGGATGATCGTGGACGTCGGTACGGGGAAGAAGGCCAACGCCGCCGGCTACCGCGTGGGCGGCAAGACCGGATCGGCGGAAAAGCCGGGCGTAGGCGGCTATCAGCGCAGCAATCTGGTGGCGACGTTTGCGGCCGCCTTCCCGATGGATCACCCGCGCTATGTCGTGATTGCCATGCTGGATGAACCGCAGGGGACGGTTGCCACGTCGGGCCAGCGCACCGCTGCGTGGAACGCCGCGCCAGTGGTGGGCCGGGTCGTCCCGCGGATCGGGCCGCTGCTGGGCATCATGCCAGATGACAGCCGCGACGTGGACATTACGGACGTTGCCCCGCTGGTCGCGAATGGAGACGGTGAATGAAGCTGACGGTTCTGGCAACGCGCGCCGGTGTGACGCTGCCCGCAGGAGCCGAAGCGCAAATTACCGGGTTTGCCATCGACAACCGCAAGGTCGCCCCCGGCACGGTGTTCGGCGCGTTTCAGGGCGCCCGCGTGAATGGGGAGGACTTCATCCCCGCCGCCATTGCCGCGGGAGCCGTCGCCATCGTTGCTCGCCCCGCAGCGGTGGTCAGCGGCGCGATTCACATCGCGGCGGACAACCCGCGCCAGACCTTTGCCCGGCTGGCAGCGCAGTTCTTTACCCCCGTGCCGGACACCATTGTCGCGGTGACCGGGACCAACGGCAAAACCTCGGTCGCCGAAATGACCCGCCAGATCTGGCGCATGGCGGGCCACCGCGCCGCCTCGATCGGAACGCTGGGGGTGACGACGTCTGACGAGAGCGTTTCGACCGGGCTGACCACGCCCGACATCGTCACGTTCCTGGCGAACATGAGCGGGCTGGCGCGCGAGGGCGTGACCCACGTCGCCTATGAAGCATCCAGCCACGGGCTGTCGCAGTATCGCAACGAAGGGCTGCGGGTGGTGGCGGGCGCGTTCACCAACCTCAGCCGCGATCACCTTGATTATCACGCCGACATGGAAGATTACTTCGCGGCCAAGATGCGGCTGTTTGGTGAAGTCGTCGATGCGGACGGCACGGCGGTGGTCTGGGCGGACGACGAGTGGTCGGACAAGGCCATCACCCATGCCCGCCAGCGCGGCCTCGCTGTGCTGACGGCGGGGGAACGGGCTGATGCCGAAGGGCTGCGGCTGGTGTCGCGCACGCCGGGGCAACTGGGGCAGGTGCTCGAAATCGAATGGGCGGGCACGGTCCGCAAGGTCAATCTGCCGCTGATCGGGGCCTATCAGACCGCCAACGCGCTGGTTGCGGCCGGGCTGGTGCTGGCCAGCGGCGGCGATGCGGCGCAAGTGTTCGATGCGCTGGGCCGGTTGCAGCCGGTGCGCGGGCGGCTGGAGCGGGCGGCGATTTCGCGCAGCGGCACGCCGGTCTATGTCGATTATGCCCATACCCCCGATGCGCTGGAAGCCGCCATTGCGGCGCTGCGCCCGCACTGCGCCGGGCGGCTGATCGTGGTGTTCGGCGCGGGCGGTGATCGGGATCAGGGCAAGCGCCCGGAAATGGGCCGGGTTGCCGCGCTTCAGGCCGATCTGGGCATCGTGACTGATGATAACCCCCGCAGCGAAGATTCCGCCACGATCCGCGCCATGATACTGGCGGGTGGCGACGGAGCCTTGCGTGAAGTGGGCGACCGGCGCGCAGCCATCGCGGCGGCCATCGCCGAGGCAGGACGGGACGATATCGTGCTTATTGCGGGCAAGGGACATGAACAGGGCCAGATCGTGGGCGCAGGCGCGGAGATGCGCGTGCTGCCGTTTGACGATGTGACCGTCGCCAGGGAGTGCGCAGCATGAACGCAGCCGTCCGGATTCTCGCCTGGCCGACCGAGGTTGAGGACGATCTGCCGCTTGCGCTGTGGGACTCAGGCGCCATTGCCCGCGCGGTCGGCGGCACCGCCAGCGGTGATTTTCAGGTATCCGGCGTGGAAATCGACAGTCGCGACGTGGTGGAAGGCGACCTGTTCTTCGCGCTGAAGGGCGAAAGCATGGACGGCCACCGCTTTGTCGAGGCGGCCTTTGCCAAGGGTGCGGCGGCGGCGGTCGTGGACCGCCCGGTCGCGGGTCCGCACATCCTCGTGGCCGATACCAACGCCGCGCTGGGCCTGCTGGCCAAAGCCGCCCGCGAACGCGGTGAGCCGTGCGTGATCGGGGTCACCGGATCGGTCGGCAAGACCGGCGTGAAGGAAGCGATTTTCGCCGCGCTCGACCGGTCGAGCCGGGGCAAGGCGCATCGCAGCGTCAAGAGCTATAACAACCACGTCGGCGTGCCGCTGAGCCTGGCGCGGATGCCCGCGCGAGCGAAGTTCGGCGTGTTCGAAATGGGCATGAACCATGCCGGCGAAATCGCTGATCTGACCGCACAAGTTCGTCCGCACGTGGCTGTCATCACCACTATCGCGCCCGCCCATATCGAAATGCTGGGCAGCATGGAGGCGATTGCCGACGCCAAGGCGGAAATCTTTGGCGGGCTGGAACCGGGCGGCGTGGCCGTGATCCCGGCAGACAGCCCCTATTACCCACAGCTGCGCGAAGCGGCACTGCGGCTGGGCGCGCAAGTCGTCTCGTTCGGCAAGGCCGTGGGATCGGCGGTGCGGCTGCTGGATGCCGTGGCGGCACCGGGCGGCGGCTCGCTGGTGACGGCGGACCTGGGTGAGCGGCGGTTGTGCTATACCGTTTCCGCGCCGGGCGAGCACTGGGTGGCCAATTCGCTGGCGGTGATGGCGGCGGTCCGCGCGGCGGGCGGCGATCTGGGTGCGGCGGGGCTGGCGCTGGCCGAAATGGAAGGGCTGAAGGGGCGCGGCGCGCGCTCCGCGCTGAAAACCGCCGATGGCGGCACCGCTCTGCTGATCGATGAAAGCTATAATGCCAACCCTGCCTCGATGCGCGCGACGCTGGCGCAGCTCGGCGCCACGCCTGCAACGCGGCGGTTGGCGGTGCTGGGGGCGATGAAGGAACTGGGTGAGCATGGCCCCGGCTTCCATGCCGAGCTGGTCGATCCGATGACTGCGGCGGGCGTCGATTTCGCGATCCTGGTGGGTGACGAGATGACGCCGCTGGCCGACGAACTGGGGAAAGCGGGCAGCGGTGCGCTTGGCAAGGCCATTCGGTTCACGCATTGCCGCAATGCAACCGAAGCGCTGGCCGCGCTGCGCGAGCATGGGGTGGAACGCGGCGACGCGATCCTCGTCAAGGGGTCGAACTCGGTCGGGTTGGGGAAACTGGTTTCCGCGCTCGAACAGAACAAGGAATAAGGTCAGGATGCTGTACCTGATCGCGCAGTATTTCGAATTTGAAGGTCTGGCGAACCTCATTCGCTATCAGACCTTCCGCGCGGGTGCGGCGCTGATGACTGCGCTGGTGATCGGGCTGATCATCGGGCCGCGCTTCATCAACATGCTGCGCGTCCGACAGGGCAAGGGCCAGCCGATCCGCGAGGATGGGCCGCAGACCCACCTGGCCAAGCGCGGCACGCCGACGATGGGCGGGCTGATGATCCTCACGTCGCTGCTGATCGCGATGCTGCTGTGGATGGACCTGACCAACCCGTTCGTCTGGGCCTGCATGGCGGTGACCGGCGGATTCGGGCTGATCGGGTTCCTGGATGATTACGACAAGGTGAAAAAGCGCAGCACCGCCGGGGTATCCGGGCGCGTGCGGCTGCTGGGTGAATTCGCTGTGGCGGGGGTCGCCTCGTGGCTGATCGTCAGCCAGGTCAACACCAACCTTTACGTACCCTTCTTCAGCAACATCTACATCCCGCTGGGGCCGTTCTATTACCTGTTCGCGGCGACCGTGATCGTGGGCTTCGGCAACGCGGTGAACCTGACCGACGGGCTGGACGGGCTGGCCGCGATGCCGGTCGTGATCGCGGCGGGAACGTTTGCGATCATCGCCTATCTGGCCGGCCGGGCTGACTTTTCGGCCTACCTTGGCATCCCGCACGTCCCGCGCGCGGGTGAACTGGCGATCCTGTGTGCCGGGATCATGGGGGCGTGCCTGGCATTCCTGTGGTTCAACGCGCCGCCCGCGGCCGTGTTCATGGGCGATACCGGCAGCCTTGCGCTGGGCGGGGCGCTGGGGGCGATTGCCGTTGCCGCGCATCATGAAATCGTGCTGCTGATTGTCGGCGGGCTGTTCGTGGCGGAAACCGCGTCGGTCATCATCCAGGTCGCGGTGTACAAGCGCACCGGCAAGCGCGTGTTCAAGATGGCCCCGATCCACCACCACTTCGAACAGCTGGGCTGGAAGGAATCGACCGTGGTGATCCGGTTCTGGATCGTCTCGATCATTCTGGCGCTGATCGGGCTTTCGACGCTGAAGCTGCGGTGATCTCCTCGCCCGCCTTTGCCGGAAAACGCTATGCCGTGCTCGGCCTGGCCCGGTCGGGGCTGGCGGCGGTGGAATGCCTGCTGGCCAGCGGGGCGAAAGTCACCGCGTGGGACAACCGCGAAGAACCGCGCCGCAAGCTGGAAGGCCGGGTTGAGCTGGCCGACCCGCTGGGGATCGACCTGACCGGCTATGCCGGGGTGGTGGTCTCACCCGGCGTTCCGCTCAATTCCCACCCCATCGCCGCCCATGCGGCACAGGCCGGTGTGCCGGTGATCGGCGACATCGAGCTGTTCGCGCAGGCCCGCGCCGCGCTGCCCGCGCACCGCGTGGTTGGCATTACCGGCACCAACGGCAAGTCGACCACCACCGCGCTGGTCCATCACATCCTGCAAAGCGCCGCGCTGCCGGTGCGGATGGGCGGCAACATCGGCCTGCCGATCCTCTCGCAAACCCCGCTCTCGCCCGGCGGGGTCTATGTGCTGGAACTGTCCAGCTATCAGATCGACCTGACGCACAGCCTGGAATGCGATGTCGCGGCGCTGCTCAACATCACGCCCGATCACCTCGATCGCTATGACGGGTTTGCCGGTTATGCCGCGTCGAAGGCGCGGCTGTTCGCGATGCAGCGGGCGGACCAGTTCGCGGTGTTCGGCGTGGGCGACGCGGAGACGCGCGCCGTCGCCGCGCGCGAAGAATCGCGCCGCGATCCCGCGCGGGTGCGGTCCGTTGACGGGCAGGACCTGATCGCGCTGCACGCGGGCTGGCCGACCCTGCAGGGGCCGCACAACCTGCAGAATGCCGCCGTTGCGGTGGCCATCGCCGAGGCGCTGGGGCTGACCGCGCAGCAGTGGGGGCCGGCCATGGCGACGTTCCGCGGGCTGCCGCACCGGATGGAGCGCGTGGCCGAAGCGAACGGCGTGATGTTCATTAACGACAGCAAGGCGACCAACCCGGCCTCAACCGCGCCCGCGCTGGCGGCGTTTCCGCCGAACCCGAACCGCCGGGTCCACTGGATCCTTGGCGGCTTGCCCAAGGGCGACCGGCTGGACGAATGCGCGCCCTATTTCGGCAACATCGCGGCAGCCTACACGATCGGTGAGGCCGGACCGCGCTTTGCCGAGTTGCTGGCTCCGCACATGCCGGTGACCCGCAGCGAAATGATGTGCGAAGCCATCCAGCAAGCCATGGCGGCGGCGCACCCTGGCGATGTCGTGCTGCTCAGCCCGGCGTGCGCCAGTTTCGACCAGTTCCGCGATTACGAGGCGCGCGGCGACAGCTTTCGCCAGATCGTGCAGGCGCTGATCGCGCCCGACGCCAGTGGGAGCCCGTGCTGATGGCGACCCATCCGCCCTATGTTCCCCGCGCGGGGCAAGGTCCGGCGGGCCTGGCCGGGCAGCGCTATCGCCGCAACCGGCGCAGCGAGCTGGCGATGTGGTGGCGCGAGATCGACCGCTGGTTGCTGGCGATGGTGCTGGTGCTGATGGCAATCGGCACCGCGGCGGTGGCGGCATCGTCGCCCGCCAGCGCGCGGCGGCTGTCCACTTCGGCGGTGCGGCTGGACGATCTGCACTTTTTCTACATCCACTTGCGCTGGCAGGTGCTGGGGCTGATCGCGCTGTTCGGCGCATCGCTGCTGCCGCGCGAAACCGCTCGGCGGGCCGGCATCCTGCTGGGTTTCGCGATGCTGATCGGGCTGTTCCTGGTCCCGCTGATCGGCACCAACGTGAACGGGGCGAAGCGCTGGCTGAACCTGGGCGTGTCGTTGCAGCCGTCAGAGTTCCTCAAGCCCGCCTATGCCATCGGGCTGGCATGGATTCTGTCATGGCGGGTGCGCGATCCGAACCTGCCGGTGATGGCGATGTCGACAGTGGTCATGGCGCTGATCGTCATGCTGTTGATGTTGCAGCCCGATTTTGGTTCGGCCGTGCTGTTCGCGGGCGTGTGGGGCGTGCTCGTCCTGATGTCCGGGATCGACGTGAAGCGCATTGCGGGGCTGGCCGGCGGGGTCGTGGCCTTTGTGGTTGCGGCCTATGTTTTCTACGACAACGCCCGCCACCGCATCGATGCGTTCCTGGGCGGCGGCAGTGCCTACGATCAGGTCGACCTGGCCCAGCGCACGCTGCTGGCCGGGGGGTGGACCGGCAGCGGGCTGTGGCTGGGCACGCGCAAGCTGGGCCTGCCAGAGGCGCACACCGACTATATCTTTTCCGTCATTGGCGAGGAATTCGGCCTGCTGATGTGCGCGCTGATCGTGGTGCTCTATCTGGCCATTGTCCTGCGCGTGCTGCTGCGCCTGCTGGACGAGGAAGACCTGTTCACCGCGCTGGCCGCCGCCGGCCTCACCGCGCAGCTGGGCGGGCAGGCGTTCATCAACATCCTGGTCAACCTGCAACTGTTCCCATCCAAGGGGATGACGCTGCCGCTGATTTCCTATGGCGGGTCGTCCACCATCGCGCTGTGTCTGGGGGTGGGGTTCCTGCTGGCGATTACCCGCCGCAACCCGTTCCTGCAGCGTGAGGGTTTCAATTTGCGCGACGTTGGCATCACCATTCCGGGGATTTCGAAATGAGCAGCACCGCTCCGGGCGTGAGCCGTCATTATGTGCTGGCCGCTGGCGGCACCGGCGGCCACCTGATCCCGGCGTTCGCGCTGGCGACCGAGCTGGAGCGGCGCGGCCACCATGTCGCGTTGATCACGGACGAGCGCGGGGCGCGGCTTCCCGGCAAGCCGGAAACGCTGGTGGCCCATGTCCTGCCGGCCGGGCGGATCGGCAAGAACCCGCTGCACTGGCCCAAGGGTATCGGCGCGATCCTGGAGGGGCGGCGCATGGCGCTGCGCCTGTTCGAGAGCTTTCAGCCCTCCGCCGTGGTCGGGTTTGGCGGATATCCGGCGTTCCCGGCGCTGTGGGCGGCGACCAGCGCGAAGATCCCCAGCGTGATCCACGAACAGAATGCGGTGCTGGGCCGCGTGAACCGTTTCCTGGCGAGCCGGGTGGACGCCATCGCCACGTCCTATTCGCAAGTGGACCGGCTGGCCGACAAGCTGGCGGGGAAGGTCCATCTGGTTGGCAACCCGGTCCGCGCGGAAGTGCTGGCGCTGCGTGACCAGCCGTTTCCGCCGTTTGCCGAAGACGGCCTGCTGCGCGTGCTGGTGACCGGCGGCAGCCAGGGAGCGAGCGTGCTGTCCGAAGTGGTGCCCGATGGCCTGGCCATGCTGCCGCCCGCGCTGCGGGGCCGCCTGCAAGTGACGCAGCAATGCCGCCCGGAAGACATCGAGGCCGTGCGCGCGCGCTATGCCGGGCATGACATTCCGGCAGAGCTGGGCACCTATTTCGAAAACATGGCCGAGCGGCTGGCCGATGCGCACCTGTTCATCGGCCGTGCGGGGGCATCGACCATTGCGGAGCTGACCGCCGTGGGCCGTCCCGCGATCCTCGTGCCGCTGCCTATCGCCACGGATGACCATCAGGCCGCCAATACCCGCGATGTGGCCAAGGCGGGCGGCGCGCGGATGATCCGGCAGGACCGGTTTACCGCCGCCGAACTGGCCAAGCAGATCCAGGCCATCGCGATGAACCCGGAAACGCTGGGCAATGCGGCCCATGCGGCGTGGAACTGCGGTTATCCCAATGCGGTGCGCGATCTGGCCGATCTGGTCGAGGGGTTTGGCGGGGCGCCGCTGATGGACGTGATCCGCGTGGCGAACAGTGTAACCGCCCCGTCCGGCGAGGCCGTGGCGGGCGAGGCAATGGCAAAGGACCTGAACGCGTGAAACGCGCCCTTTCTTCCGCACCCGGCGGGCGCATGCCCACCGATATCGGCACGATCCACTTCGTCGGCATCGGCGGGATCGGCATGTCCGGCATTGCCGAGGTGATGCACAACCTGGGCTACAGCGTGCAGGGCAGCGACATTGCCGAAGGCTATGTGGTCGAAGGGCTGCGCGCCCGCGGGATCAAGGTGATGATCGGCCATGCCGCCGAAAATCTGGGCGAAGCGGCGGTGGTGGTGACGTCGACCGCGGTGAAGCGTGACAACCCGGAAGTCGTCGCCGCGCTGGAAAACCGCGTGCCGGTGGTGCGCCGGGCCGAAATGCTGGCCGAACTGATGCGCCTGAAGCGCACGGTTGCCGTGGCGGGCACGCATGGCAAGACCACGACGACGTCGCTGGTCGCGGCGCTGCTCGATGCGGGCGGGGTCGATCCCACGGTGATCAACGGCGGGATCATCAATTCCTACGGTTCCAACGCGCGCCTCGGCGAAAGCGAATGGATGGTGGTCGAGGCGGATGAGAGCGACGGCTCGTTCCTGCGGCTCGACGGCACGATTGCCATCGTCACCAACATCGATCCCGAACACCTCGATCACTACGGCAGCTTTGACGCGATCAAGGACGCGTTCGTCGAATTCATCGAGAACGTCCCCTTCTATGGCTGCGCAGTGCTGTGCATCGACCATCCGGAAGTGCAAGCGGTGATCCCCAAGGTCCGCGACCGGCGCGTGGTGACTTATGGCTTTTCGGCGCAGGCTGACGTGCGCGGCGAAAACGTCACCCCGTTCCCCGGCGGCAACCGGTTCGATGCGGTGCTGCGCCAGCGCGATGGCAGCTTCCGCCGGATCGAGGGCATCGAACTGCCCATGCCGGGGCGGCATAACGTGCAGAATTCGCTCGCGGCGGTCGCCGTGGCGGTGGAAATGGGCGTGCCGGAAGACGTCATCCGTACCGGCTTTGCCAAGTTCGGCGGGGTCAAGCGGCGCTTTACCAAGGTTGGCGAAGTCGATGGCGTGACCGTGATCGACGATTATGGCCACCATCCGGTCGAAATCCGCGCCGTGCTGGCCGCCGCGCGCGAAGGGGTGAAGGGCCGGGTGATCGCCGTGGTCCAGCCGCACCGCTTCACCCGCCTGCGCGACCACATGGATGACTTCGCCGCCGCGTTCAACGATGCCGACGTGGTCTATGCCGCGCCGGTCTATGCCGCCGGCGAACAGCCGATCGAGGGCGTGGATTCCGCCGCGATGGTGGCCGGCATGAAGGCGCGCGGACATCGCAATGCGCAAGTGATCGCCAATGCCGACGCGCTGGCCCGCGCGCTGGCCGAGACTGTCCAGCCGGGCGACATGGTCGTCTGCCTGGGGGCGGGGGACATCACGAAGTGGGCGGGCGGTCTGGCCGCCGCGATCACGTTCCAGCGGAGGGGCGGGTGACGCAGGCGGCGCTCCCCACTGTTGCGGGTAAGCTGACGGCGAACGCGCCGCTGGCCCCGCTGGTGTGGTTCAAATCCGGCGGTAGCGCCGAATGGCTGTTCGAGCCGAAGGACGTGGCCGACCTGCAAGCCTTCCTGCGCGGGCTTGATCCGGCCGTGCCGGTGATGCCGCTGGGGCTGGGGTCCAACCTGATCGTGCGCGACGGCGGGGTGCCGGGCGTGGTGGTGCGGCTGGGCAAGGCCTTTGCCAAAGTCAGCAAATGCGCGGGCCTGACGCTGGATTGCGGCGCGGGGGCTTCGGGCATCCTGGTGTCCTCCACCGCGCGCGACAACGGCATTGGCGGCCTTGAATTCCTGCGCTCGATCCCCGGCACGGTCGGCGGGTTCGTGCGGATGAACGGCGGCGCCTACGGCGGTGAAGTGAAGGACATTCTGGTCGATTGCGACGTGGTGCTGCGCGATGGCAGCCTGCACACGCTGGCCGCGGCGGACCTGCATTATACCTATCGCCACAGCGAGTTGCCGGACGGGGCCATCGTGGTCGCCGCGCGGTTCAGGGGGCGTCCCGGCAAGGCGGAGGACATCCAGGCCGAAATGGACCGCATTTCCGCCAGCCGCGAAGCCAGCCAGCCGCTGCGCAGCAAGACCGGCGGTTCCACCTTCAAGAATCCGTCGGGTCACAAGGCGTGGGAACTGGTCGACGCGGCCGGGTGCCGGGGGCTGACCCTGGGCGGGGCACAAGTCAGCGAAAAGCACTGCAACTTCCTGCTCAATCTGGGCGATGCGACCAGCGCCGATATCGAGGCGCTGGGCGACGAAGTGCGGCGGCGGGTGAAAGCGCATTCCGGGGTCGATCTGGAATGGGAAATTCAAAGAGTAGGTAAGTCCAAGTGAGCCTTCCGAAACTCCATGTCGCGGTGCTGATGGGCGGCTGGTCGAACGAACGGCCGGTCAGCCTGATGAGCGGCGAGGGCGTGGCAAGCGCGCTGGAAGAGCGCGGCCATCGCGTCACCCGGATCGACATGGGCCGCGACGTGGCGCAGAAACTGGCCGAGGCCGCGCCCGATGTGGTGTTCAACGCGCTGCACGGCTCGCCGGGGGAAGATGGCTCGATCCAGGGGCTGATGGACCTGATGGGGCTGACCTATACCCATTCGGGCATGGTCACTTCGGTCATCGCCATCGACAAGGAACTGACCAAGCAGGCGCTGGTGCCGCATGGCATTCCGATGCCGGGCGGGCGGATCGTCGAGACGGCGGAAATCTATGAGCGCGACCCGCTGGAGCGGCCCTATGTGCTCAAGCCCGTGAACGAGGGCTCGTCGGTGGGCGTGGCGATCGTCACGGCAGATGGCAACTACGGCAACCCGATCAGCCCGGACGCCAAGGGGCCGTGGCAGGAATTTGACCGGCTGCTGGCCGAACCGTTCATTCGCGGGCGCGAATTGACCACGGCGGTGCTGGGTGACCGGGCACTGATGGTGACCGAACTGAAGCCGAAGTCCGGCTTCTATGACTTCGATGCCAAGTATACCGAGGGCATGACCGAGCATGTCTGCCCGGCGGAGATCCCCGATGAAATCACCCAGGCCTGCCTCGATCTGGCCTTGCGCGCGCACCGCCTGCTGGGGTGCAAGGGGTGCAGTCGCACCGACTTCCGCTGGGATGATGAACGCGGTCTGGCCGGGTTGTTCGTGCTGGAAACCAACACCCAGCCGGGGATGACTCCGCTCAGCCTGGTGCCCGAACAGGCCCGGCATCTGGGCATGAGCTATGGCGATCTGGTCGAGGCGATCATCGCCGATGCGCTGAACAGCAAGCAGGGGGCAGCATGAGCGCGCAGACCATCAAGCGCGGCGGCAAGGGCGTGCGACGCGCCGCCGCGGCGCAAAGCAAGGCGCGGCAGGTGCGCGCGGCCAAGGCGAAGACCGGGTCGGCACTCGACGCCGCGATGGGCTGGCTGCCGTTCAGCGAGGCGCAGCTGCACCGCATTTTCCTGGCCATGATCCTGGGCGGCGCGGTGGTCTTGGCGTGGACGGTTGCCAGTTTTGCCGGGATTCCGGCGATGGCGGAAAAGCAGCTGGCCGCGGTGGCGCGCGATGCCGGGTTCGAAGTGCGCCGGGTGGAAGTGCGCGGGGTCCAGAACCTCAACGAACTGAAAGTCTATGAACGTGCGCTGGCAGAGCGGGAACGGGCGATGCCGCTGGTCGATATCGATGGCCTGCGCAATGAACTGCTGCAACTCTCGTGGGTGCAGGATGCCCGCGTCTCGCGCCAGCTGCCGGATACGCTGGTGGTCGATATCGTCGAGCGCAAACCCGCCGCCGTGCTGAAGAAGGCCGGCAAGCTGGTGCTGATCGATGCCGAGGGGACCGAACTGGAAACCGTTTCGGCCGAGCGGGCCAAGGGCAAGCTGATCGTTGGCGGTCCGGGGGCGGGCAAGCAGGTCGTCGCGCTGGGCGCGCTGCTGGATGCCGCGCCCGCGATCAAGGGCCAGGTGCGCGAGGCGGAATGGGTCGGCAACCGCCGCTGGAACCTGACCTTCCGCACCGGCCAGGTGCTGGCGCTGCCCGAAGGCGCGCGGCAATCGGCGGGCGCGCTGATGAAGTTCGCGCAGATCGACGGGCGCAACCGCCTGCTGGGCGGCAAGGTCGCCGCGTTTGACATGCGCGCGCCGGATCGCATTTACCTGCGCGTGCCGGGCCGGACCGATGAAGTGGAACAGGCCGCTGTGGTCGCCACCTCGACCAAGGCGAAGGCCGACGCAGCGGCAGGTGCGACTGACAAGGCCGAGAAGCCCGAATCCACCAAACCGGCCAGCAAAGCGGCGGACAAGGACTGATGGCACCGCCCCGCATTGCCAAGGTATTCGGTGCCGTCAACATCGGCTCGTTCCGCATTTCCGCGATGATCGCGGGGCTTTCGGAAACGGGCGAGATGGTCGTGCTGGGGTCCGGCCACCGCGCCGCGCAAGGGATCAAGCGCGGTTACGTAACCGATATGCAGGCGGCTACTTACGCCGTGCGCGATGCGGTCGAGCGGGCCGAGAAGATGGCCAACGTTTCCGTGTCGAAAGTCTGGATCGGATCGTCCGGGGCAGGGCTGGCCAGCCAGATCGCGCAAGTGGAAGTCGATATCGGCGGTCGCCGGATCGAGCAGGACGACATCGATCACCTGCTGGTGGCCGCGCGCGATGTGATCCAGCCCGATGGTCGCATGGTGCTGCACGCGCAGCCCGCACACTATACGCTCGACGGAGCGGACGGCGTGTCCGATCCCAAGGGCCTGCATGCCGAGCGGCTGGGCGTGGACATCCACGTGATGCTGGCTGACGGCGCCCCGATCCGCAACATCACCGAAGCCGTCCAGAACGCGCATCTTGATGTCGAAGGGGTGATCGGATCGCCGATCGCGGCGGGCTATGCCTGCCTCTCTGCCGAGGAACGCGAACTGGGCGTTGCACTGGTCGAATTTGGCGGGGAAGTGACCAACGTGTCGGTCTATGCCGCGGGGATGCTGCTGGGGCTGGTGACGATCCCGATGGGGTCGGGCGATGTGACCGACGCCATCGCCAGCGCGTTCGGCATTCGCCGGTTCCAGGCCGAGCGGCTGAAATGCGTCCACGGTTCGGCCATCGCCAGCCCGGCGGACCACCGCGAGATGATCCCGGTCAATGCCCCCGGCGAGGAAGCGACCGGCCCGGCCGCGCGCCACGCCGATGACAAGAACCGCATTCCCCGCGCCGAACTCGTCTCGGTCATTACCGGCCAGCTCGGACGGTTGATGGAAGACGTGTCCAAGGCGCTCAAGGGCCTGGGCTTTACCGGCCAGCGCGGCCAACTGGTGGTGCTGACCGGCGGCGGGGCCGAACTGGCGGGGCTGGCCGATTTCGCGCAATCGGCGCTGGGCCGCCCGGTGCGCATCGGCAAGCCGTTGCACATGAAGGGACTGGCCGAGGCGCACGCCACGCCGGGCTTTACCACGCTGGCCGGCCTGGTGCTCTATGCCGCCGACGATCCGATCGACATCCGCGCGATCGGTCCGGGCTATCAGAAGACGATGCGCTATTCGGGGCTGGGGCTGGTTGGCCGCGTGTTGCGCGCCGTCAAAGAGTACTTCTGAAGTGCGACGAAATTGGCCCGAATCCGGCGCCGACTGTGGACAACGCGCCCCAGTGACTTGGCTTGCCCGATTCTTACAGTGCAGTAACCATTCCAAATGACCATTTGCATCCGCGCGACGGACAGGAGAGCGCCATGAGCATCAATATCGGACCGCCAGCCGTTGAAGAGCTGCGTCCCCGGATCACCGTGATCGGGGTGGGCGGGGCCGGTGGCAACGCCATTGCCAACATGATCCATGCCGGGATCGAGGGCGTGGACTTCGTCGTCGCCAACACCGATGCGCAGGCGCTCAACAATTCGATTGCCGAGCATCGCATCCAGCTGGGTCCGGATATCACCCAGGGCCTGGGCGCGGGTTCGCGGCCCGAAGTCGGTCGTGCGGCTGCCGAGGAAACGATGGCCGAGATCGAGCGGGCGCTCGATGGCGTGCACATGTGCTTCATCGCGGCGGGCATGGGCGGCGGCACCGGCACCGGCGCGGCCCCGGTCGTGGCCAAGCTGGCGCGTGAAAAGGGCGTGCTGACGGTCGGCGTCGTGACCAAGCCGTTCCTGTTCGAAGGCACGCGCCGGATGCGCTCGGCCGAGGCGGGGATCGAGGAGCTGCAAAAGCACGTCGACACCCTGATCGTCATTCCCAACCAGAACCTGTTCCTGGTGGCCAAGGCCGAGACGACTTTCAAGGAAGCGTTCGAACTGGCTGACGAGGTGCTGCAGCAGGGCGTGCGCTCCATCACCGACCTGATGGTCATGCCGGGCCTGATCAACCTCGACTTTGCCGACGTCCGCTCGGTCATGGCCGAGATGGGCAAGGCGATGATGGGCACGGGCGAGGGCCAGGGCGAAAACCGCGCGCTGGAAGCCGCCGAAAAGGCGATTGCCAACCCGCTGCTCGACGGCGTGTCGATGCAGGGCGCGAAGGGCGTGATCATCTCCATCATCGGCGGCGACGACATGAAGCTGCTCGAAGTGGACGAGGCCGCGAACCACATCCGCGAGCTGGTCGATCCCAACGCCAACATCATCTGGGGCAGCGCTTTCAACCCCGACCTGCAGGGCAAGATTCGCGTGTCGGTGGTCGCCACCGGGATCGAACAGACGGCCCAGCAGGCCGAATCCGCCAGCGAACGCCCGTTCAACATGGGCGGATCGCGCGGGCCTGCGCGTCCGGCGATGGCTGCTCCGGCTGCCGAGCCGCTGTTCGAGCGCACGCCCGAACCCGCTCCCGCGCCGGTTGCGGCCGCTCCCGAGCCAGAGCCGGAACCCACCCCCGCACCGCCCCCGGCCGCGCAGCCTGTCGCGACTTATGCCGACGATGACTGGGACACCGAAGACGCCGCGGCGGGTGAACCGCTGGAGCTGAACCTCGAAGCCGGTGAACCTGCCGCTGCGAGCGATGGTGACGAACTGCTGCTGGGTGCGGATGCACTCGCGGCAGAAGATGAAGCGGCATCGCCGCTCGCCATGCCCGGCCGCCGCCGTGGGCTGGTTTCCAGCGAAAGCGGCGAACGCGCCAGCGGCGCGATCGATCCGGCCGGCACGGCGGATGACTTTGGCGCTGCGGCTCCTGCCCGCGCGCCCGCACCGCCGGCCGGTTCCGCCGGTCCGCGCGTGGGCGGGGCAACGCTGTTCGAACGCATGGCCAACCTTTCGCGCGGTGGCCGCTCGTCGAGCGAAGATGATGACGACGACGACAACGATGGTGGTCCGTCGATCAGCATTCCCCGCTTCCTTGGGCGGCAGAACAACCAGTAAGGCAGAAGCGCCACGGGGCGATGCAGCCGGGGTGCCGTTTGGCAACAGTTCAGGGACGGGGGCCTAGGGTCAGGACCCATTACATGCGCCTTCGAGGCGGCGGAATGGCGAACATATCGGGCGGCAATTCACGCAGGGAAGGCTGGTTGCCTTTCCAAGGGAATTTTAGCCCGAGATGGAAGCCAATCCGCCGCCCCGGCGGGGTTTGGCCAAAATGGCCCATTGCTGCGTCAGGAAGCCTTGAAGTATCGACCTATTCCTTCGCCTTCCTTCCTTGCACTGAGCCATTTTGACTCAAACCTCGAAGGCGTATGTAATGGGTCCTGACCCTTGCAATGGGCTCTCGTCCTGCCTGTTTCGGGAATAAGGTTTTCGCGATGTCCGAATCTGCCCCCACCACCGCTGTTCCTGCCCCGCTGCGGCGCGCGCGGCTGGCTGCCTTGCTGGGGGCCAGCCTGTTGGCGCTGCCGGGCGCGGCGCTGGCCCAGGCGGACGGCACGGGTGCGGTGCCGACGATCAGCGCCCCGGTGGTGCAGTCGGTCCCCGGATCGACGGGCATGAAGCTCAATGAGGTGCTGCACCGGCTGTCACGCAATCCCACCGATGTCCCGACCCTGATCGAGGCCGGGCGGATGTCGATGCAGATCGGCGATTCGGCTGCGGCCGTGGGCTTTTACCAGCGTGCCGCCAAGCTCGCGCCAGGCAACCCGAACGTGAAGGCCGGTCTGGCCGGGGCCTATGCGCTGAGCGACGATCCGGTTGCGGCGATCAACCTGTTCAACGAGGCGGAGCAGGGCGGGGCGATCGATCCCGCGCTGCTGGGGCCGCGCGGGCTGGCCTACGATCTGGTGGGCGATAACGAAACGGCCCAGAAGTATTACAAGCTGGCGCTGGCTGCGGGCAGCGACGATGAAACCGTGCGACGGCTGGCGCTCAGCCAGGCCATCGGCGGGGATCGCCGCGCGATGGAGCTGACGTTGACCCCGCTGCTGCAAAAGCAGGACAAGGGTGCCTGGCGGACCCGCGCCTTTGCGCTGGCCATTCTGGGGCAGGGCGCCGAAGCGGAATCGATCGTCCGGTCGACCATGCCCGCCCAGCTGGCCGAACCGATGACGGCCTATCTGCGGTATATGCCGCGCCTGACGGCGGCCCAGCAGGCGGCGGCGGCCAATCTTGGACAGTTTCCCCGCGCGGCCGATATCGGGCGCGAAGATCCCCGCTTTGCCGCGTTCCAGCGCCCGCGCGCCGTTCTGGCAGCGGCCACTCCGGCACCTGTGCCGGTCGCGCGGTCGGGTGCGAAGGATCAGGCCAGGGATCGTTCCAGAGATCGCAAGCGCAGCGGCGATGCCGCTCCGGCGCGGACGCCGGCGGTGCGGGTGGCCGCGACCGCGGCCGCGCCGGTGGCCCCGATCGCTACGCGTGAAACCACCGCCACCCCGCCAGTGACGACAGCACCGGCTCCTGCCGCCGCCGGATTGGCGGCGTCTGCGCCGCGTCAGGCCGAGCTGCCCCCGCTTCAGGCGGCTGCATCGCCCACGCCGCCCACCCCGGCTCCGGTCCGACCGGTGACCGTCACGGCTGCGCCCGCGCCTGCGCCGGCCGCCGCGCCGACGCTGGCCGCCGCTCAGCCCGCCAGTGCCGAAGCGCCGCGTCCGGCGCTCGCGACCACTGGGACAGCCGCGCCAGCCGCAGCACCGGGTTTTGCCTCGCTTGATGGCGGTAGCAGCGCGGCGCGCACGTTCGAGTTGAAGCCCGCGCCGGCAGCCAGCGCGCCGGTCGCTCCTCCCCCAAGCCCTGCGGCGGCAGCGCCGGTTTCGGCATCGTCTCCGGCACCGGCTCCGGTCCCGGCCGCGCGGCCCAAGAACCTGGCGGAGCTGTTCGCCGATCTCGGCCCGCCCAGCCGTGAGGCTGAACCGGCGGCCGGGGCCGTTGACCTGCGCCGGATCGCGCCGACGGTCGATCCCAAGGCCAAGGCCGCCGCCGAAGCCAAGGCCAAGGCCGAGCGTGAAGCCAAGGCCGCCAGAGAGGCCGAGGCCCGCGAAAAGGCGATCAAGGCTTCGGCTGCGGCCAAGCATCCGAGCCGGATCTGGGTGCAGGTGGCGACCGGGCGCGACAAGTCGGCGCTGGCGTTCGACTGGCGGCGCTTCTCGCGCGAGAATGCGGACGTGTTTGCCAAGCGCAGTCCGTTCGTGACCGCCTGGGGCCAGACCAACCGGCTGCTGACCGGGCCGTTCCCGTCGGACAAGGCGGCGAATGCCTATATCGCGCAGCTCAAGAAGGCCGGAATCGACGGCGCGTTCAGCTGGACCAGTCCGGCCGGGCAGATCGTCGATGCGCTGAAGGCGGGTAAGTAGATTTGCGGATGGCGGCGGCGTGGGGTTGCCCACTCCTTTTCCACACTTTGTGAACAGCCTTGTCGAGTTATGCGCAACGGTGCGTTAACCTGACATTGTCGGATCGCCCCTTCCCGACGCATCCAGCGTGAGGCCGCGCCATGGGGTGCAGACAGCCGCCGGGAACCAAAGATGCAAGGCAGCCGAGAATTCGCACGGGAGGAAGACGCAGCGCCCGTCGACATGCTCGCCTCGCTGTTCGAGGCGCGCGGCTGGCCGTGCGAGTTCGTCGCCGAAGACGAGATTTCGGGCGAGATCAAGGGCAGCTGGGCAACCTACACCCTGCGTGGGATCTGGCGGCGCGAGGATCACGTGCTGCAGTTGCTGTGCCTGCCCGATATCCGCATCCCGGATGACAAGCTGGGCAACATCTATGAATTGCTGGCGATGGTGAACGAGCAGCTGTGGGTCGGCCATTTCGACATGTGGTCGAACGGCAGCGTCCTGCTCTATCGCCACGGCTTGCTGCTGGGTGATGACGGGCTGCTCAGCCTTGCCCAGGCACAAGTCGCGGTGGAAGCGGCGGTCGAGGAATGCGACCGGTTCTATCCCGCGTTCCAGTTCGTCTTGTGGGGGGACAAGTCCCCGACCGAAGCGCTGTCCAGCGCGATGGTCGACGCAGCGGGCGAGGCCTGAACCTTTTCACTCTGGACTTTCGGTGCCACGCGCTTAGCGAGGCACGCCTGCGCACCGTGCCCGCTCCTCCGGGTGGCCGTGCCGTGCGCGCCATGACGAACTTCTGATGGAGCAAGCGCCGATGCGTCTCGATTCAATCCTTCTGCTGGGCTGCGGCAACATGGGCGGGGCGATGCTGGCCGGGTGGCTGGCAGGCGGTGCGGATCCGGCGCGCTTCACCGTGGTTGATCCCTATCTGGCCGAGGCACCTGCCGGGGTCGAACTGCTGCGCGCATTGCCGCAGCGCCACTTTGACGCGATCCTGCTGGGGGTGAAGCCGCAAATGCTGGACGATGTCGCGCCCGCGCTCACCGCGCTGGCGGGGGCGGATACCGTGGTGCTGTCGATCCTCGCGGGGGTGGAACTGGCCAGCCTGTCCGCGCGGTTCCCGGCGGCGCGGGCCATCGTGCGGCTCATGCCAAACCTGGCCGCGGCAATCGGCAAGTCGCCCGTGGCGCTGTTCGATACCGGGCTGGACGATGCTGGCCGCGCGGCGGTGACGACGCTGATGGACCCGCTCGGCGCGCCCGAATGGCTGGCGGCGGAAAGCGAGTTCGATCTCGTCACCGCGCTCGCCGGGTCGGGGCCGGGGTTCGTCTATCGCTTCATCGATGCGCTGGCGGCCGGAGCAAGCGCGCTGGGCCTCGATCCCGCGCAGGCCCAGCGGCTGGCCGTGGCGACGGTGGAAGGGGCCGCGCTGCTGGCCGCCGCATCGCCGCACTCGCCGGCTGAACTGGCCCGCCGCGTCGCCAGCCCGGGTGGCAGCACGCAGAAGGGGCTGGATGTGCTGGACGAGGGCGGGGCGCTGCTGGCGCTGGTGCAGGACACCCTGCGCGCCGCGCGGGATCGCAATGCGGAGATGGCCGCCGCCGCCCGCGCGGCTTCCTGATACAATTTGCGACAGCTGCCGATGTCCGGTTTCGCTTGAAAGCGGAACGGAACAATCCGATATTCCGGACTTGATCCCTTGCTATCATGCCGGGGTGACAAAGGAGTTTTGGATAAAATGGCAAACTGGAACGATCCCCAGCCCACTCGGACGGGCTTCGGCGCGTCCCCCAGCCTTAACGGTGACGCGCTTGGCGCGGCGGTCAAGTTTGACGCCGGGCTGCGCCGCCACATGCTCTCGATCTACAATTACATGGCATCGGGCGTGCTGCTTTCGGGCATCGTCGCGATGCTGTTCGCCAATTCCGGCATGGCCGCATCGGTCATGGCCACCCCGCTGCGCTGGCTGATCATGCTCGCTCCGCTGGGCTTCGTCTTCGCGATGAGCTTTGGCGCCAACCGGATGCAGACCGGCACGCTGCAGGTGCTGTTCTGGTCGTTCTGCGTCGCCATGGGCCTGTCGCTGTCGACCATCTTCCTGGTCTTCACCGGCGCCTCGATCGCGACCACGTTCTTCGCCACGGCGGGCGCCTTCGCGGGCCTCAGCCTGGTGGGTTACACCACCAAGAAGAACCTGACCGGCATGGGCCAGTTCATGACCATGGGCCTGATCGGCATCGTGATCGCGATGGTGATCAACATCTTCCTCCAGTCGAGCGGGCTGCAACTGGCCATCTCGATCCTGGGCGTGCTGATCTTCGCGGGCCTGACCGCGTATGACACCCAGCGCCTGAAGGAAGAACATGCCTATGTGCAGGGCACCGAATTCGCCGGCAAGGCGGTCGTGCTGGGCGCGCTGACGCTGTATCTGGACTTCATCAACATGTTCCAGTTCCTGCTCAGCTTCCTGGGCAACCGCGAATAAGCGGGCGGGATCGGCCGTCCGGTCGGTCTGAAAATACGATGCCCGGTGCGCCATTGGTCGCACCGGGCATTTTCTTTGGCGATGATCGGGGCTAGGGACTTTGCGAGATTGCAGGTCAGCCCGGACCGGGCCAGGACCGCAATCCATCAGCTTGAGGGACAGGACGAAAATGAGCGCAACTTTCCGGCGCAAGGCAATGATCGGTGCGGCCACCCTGGCCGCCGCCCTGGTGGCTGCATGCGGGCCGAAATCGGCCCCTCCGCCGCCCCCGCCGCCGCCGCCCGCACCCGCGCCCGTCGTGTACATCCCGCCGCGTCCGCTCCCGCCGCTGGGCGCTTCGGCCGGACTGTTCGTGCCGCCGATCGGCCCCGATGGCGTGCGCCAGACGGTCAATGCCAGGCTGACCCCGGCGCAGACGATCTGGAACATCCGCTCGGCCTATAACGTCGCCGCGCTGAACTGCCTGAAGGCAGAGCATGCGGAGATCCTGACCAACTACAAGACTTTCCTGAAGACCCACGCCAAGGGGCTGAAGGCCGCGAACACGGCAGTCGACGGGGATTTCCGCAAGCGGTACGGTTCCGCGTTCATCCGCCCGCGTGAAGCCTACATGACGCAAGTTTACAACTATTACGCCTACCCCGCGACGCTGGAGGCATTCTGTGATGCGGCCACCGTGATCGCGCGCGATTCGGCCACCGTGAAGCCGGCTGAACTCGGCGCGTTCAGCCAGCGCAGCATGGCGACGCTGGAGACGGTGTTCGAAACCTTTTTCCGCACCTATGAGCAGTATCGTGCCGATGTTGCCGCCTGGGATGCCAAGTATGCGCCCACCGCGGCGTCCTCGGCGGCTCCGGCCGCGACGACTGTGACGCGTTGATCGCAAAAAGTCGCAACTTTACTCTTTCATGGGCGGTTCCCTTTCGCTAAGGGGACCGCTCTCGCAGGCCTGATCAGGTCGGCGTGTTTGCACTGGAACGGGGCCGTAGCTCAGATGGGAGAGCGCGTCGTTCGCAATGACGAGGTCAGGGGTTCGATCCCCCTCGGCTCCACCAGTAGCGATTTTTTCCCCCTGACGTGGTAGGCTGATCGTCGCAGACCACTTTCGCGACAGCCAGAACCATGCACTTTCTCGACCAGGCCAAGATTTTCATCCGTTCCGGTGCGGGCGGCCCCGGCGCCGTTTCGTTCCGGCGTGAAAAATACGTCGAATACGGCGGCCCCGATGGCGGCAACGGCGGCAAGGGCGGGGACATCATTTTCGAAGCGGTTGCGGGCCTGAACACCCTGATCGATTTCCGCTATACCCAGCACTTCAAGGCCCAGCGCGGTGTGCAGGGCATGGGCAAGAACCGCCACGGCGCGGCGGGCAAGGATCTGGTGATCAAGGTTCCGGTCGGCACGCAGGTGCTGGACGACGACCGCGAGACCGTGCTGCTCGACCTGACCGAGGCGGGCCAGCGGGTGACCCTGCTGGAAGGCGGGCTGGGCGGTCGCGGCAATGCCAGCTACAAGACTTCCACCAACCGCGCCCCGCGCCAGCACCAGCCCGGCCTGCCGGGCGAGGAAATGTACGTCTGGTTGCGGCTTAAGCTGCTGGCCGACGCGGGCCTGGTCGGCCTGCCCAACGCGGGCAAGTCCACCTTCATCAACCAGATCACCAACACCAAGGCCAAGGTTGGCGATTACGCCTTCACCACGCTGCGTCCGCAGCTGGGGGTGGTGCATCACCGCAACCGCGAATTCGTACTGGCCGACATTCCCGGCCTGATCGCGGGCGCGGCCGAAGGTGCGGGCGTGGGCGACCGCTTCCTGGGCCATATCGAACGCTGCCGGGTGCTGATCCACCTGATCGACGTGCAGGGCACCGACCCGGCCGAGGCGCTGGAAATCGTCGAGGAAGAACTTGCGGCCTATGGCGGCGGGCTGGACGAAAAGCCGCGCCTGATCGCGCTCAACAAGGTCGATCTGGTCGACGCCGAACTGGTCGATGCGTTCACGCGCGAACTGCATGAGGCCGGGGCGGAGCGGGTGTTCCCGATTTCCGGCGCGACCGGGCAGGGCATCGACGCGCTGCTCGACGCCGTGCTGGAATACCTCCCCGCCGCGACGGTGACCGAACGCCCCGATGGTGAGCGCGAGGAAGCCGACGACACGCCGTGGTCGCCGGTCTAGGCGAACTTTCACGCTGGGCCGAGCGGCAGATGCGGCCAAAAAACTTGCGGGCGCGCGTCCAATCGCTAATCCCGCGCTGATGAAGATCGCCCGCCTTGCCGACCTTGCCGATGCCGCGACTTGCCCCCGTCTGGTGGTCAAGGTCGGATCGTCGTTGCTGGTCGCGAAGGACGGTGTGCGGCGCGCCTGGCTGGAAGGGCTGGTTAGCGAAATCGCCGCCGCGAAGGCACGCGGACAGGATGTCATCGTGGTGTCGTCCGGTGCGATTGCGCTGGGGGCGCGGACGCTGGGGCTCGACAAGGGCGGGCGCGGCAGTCTGGCCGATGCGCAGGCCGCTGCCGCCGTGGGCCAGATCGCGCTGTCGGGGCTGTGGGCCGAGCTGCTCGGCCAGCATGGGCTGACCGCCGCGCAATTGCTGCTGACGCTGGACGATCTGGAGGATCGCCGCCGCTACCTCAACGCCACCGCCACGCTGACCCGGCTGCTCGATGCAGGCGCGGTGCCGGTGATCAACGAGAATGACAGCGTCGCCACGCAGGAAATCCGCTTTGGCGATAACGACCGGTTGGCCGCGCGGGTGGCGCAGGCCGCGCGGGCCAGCGCCGTGCTGCTGCTGTCCGACGTTGACGGGCTGTTCGATCGCAACCCGGCTGAGCCCGGCGCCAGGCTGCTACCCGAAGTGCGCGGGGTGACGGCGGAAATTCACGCGATGGCCACCGGGGGTTCCTCGTCCGGCATGGGGTCGGGCGGGATGACCTCGAAACTGCAGGCGGCGGAAATTGCCGAACTGGCGGGTATTGCGCTGGCCATTGCCAGCGGGCTGCACGACGCGCCGATCGCGCGGGCGACCGATCAGGGGATCGGGACGTTGTTCCTGCCCCGGCGGAAGGCTGGTGCGCGCAAGGCCTGGCTGGGCGGACGGTTGCGGCTGAAAGGCGCGGTCGTGGTCGATGCGGGAGCCGCGCGGGCGCTGGGCAAGGGCAGCAGCCTGCTCGCCGCCGGGATCGTGCGGACCGAGGGTGAATTCTCGCGCGGCGATGCGATTGCCATCCGGGGCGAGGACGGGACGACGCTGGCGCATGGCCTTAGCGAATATGACGCGGCGGAATGCGCGCGGCTGATGGGCACGCAATCGGCCGAGCAGGCGGACCTGCTGGGCTATGCCCCGCGCTCGGCGGTGGTCCACCGGGACCAGTTGGTCCTGCTGTGATGATTGCGGTTACCGGCGCGACCGGGTTTGTCGGACAGGCCTTGCTCGACCGCGCGGCGCGCGCCGGGGTAGAGGTGCGCGCGCTGACCCGCCGGCCCCAGGACCCGCGCCCCGGCGTCGACTGGATCAAGGGCGATCTGGATGCGCGCGCCGCGCTGACCCGGTTGGTTACGGGGGCCGAGGCGGTGATCCATGTGGCGGGTGTGGTCAACGCGCCAGACGCCGCCGGGTTCGAGCACGGCAACGTTGCGGGCACGCTCAACGTGATCGAGGCGGCGCTGGCGGCGGGTGTATCGCGCTTTGTCTGCGTGTCCTCGCTTTCGGCGCGCGAGCCGGACCTGTCCGCCTATGGCGCGTCCAAGGCGCGGGCGGAGCGGCTGGTCATGGCCAGCGGCATGGACTGGACGGTGGTGCGTCCGCCCGCGATCTATGGTCCGCGCGATACCGAGATGTTCGAGCTGTTCAAGCTCGCCCGCTGGGGGGTGCTGCCGGTCCCCCCGCGCGAGGGGCGCTCATCGCTGCTGCACGTCGATGATCTGGCGCGGCTGCTGCTGGCGCTGGTGCCGGGAGGCGAGGGCGTGTCGCACCGGGTGTTCGAACCCGATGACGGCAAGCCCGGCGGGTGGAGCCACTATGAGATGGCCCGCGCGATCGGCTGGGCGATGGGGCGCCGTCCATGGGTGGTGCACCTTTCGCGCCGCTCGCTGGAACGCGCCGCCCGTGCGGACCGGATGGTGCGCGGCGCCAGGGCCAAGCTGACGCTCGACCGGGTCGGCTACATGACCCATCCGGACTGGGTGGTGAGCGAGGGCGCCCAGCCGCCCCATGCCCTGTGGCGCCCGCAAGTGCCGACGCGTGACGGGCTCAAGGCGACTGCCCGCTGGTACCGCGACAACAAGTGGATATGATGTTGTCGGCGCGATTTTTGGCGTTAGGTTGCTGCCCATGATCCTGAACGACAACACCGACCGCTACAGCGCGATTTCGATCACGCTTCATTGGCTGATGCTGCTGGTGATGGCCGCAGCCTTCGCCACGATCGAGCTTCGCGTGAATTTCGAGCGTGGCAGCGACATTCGGGAAGGGCTGAAGCACTGGCACTTCATGCTGGGCCTGTCGGTGCTGGTGCTGGTCATCGTGCGGATCGCCGCCCGGATCATGACCGCCGGACCGCGCCCGATGGCCGAGCCGATGTGGCGCAAGGTGCTGGCCAAGGCGGTTCATCTGGCGCTCTACGCCCTGATGATCGGGATGCCGATTGCGGGCTGGGTGATCCTCAGCGCCGAGGGCGATCCGGTGCCGTTCTTCGGGCTGGAATTGCCGCCGCTGGTCAGTCCGGACAAGGACCTGGCCGAACGGATCGAAGAACTGCACGAGCTGGGCGGGACGATTGCCTATTGGCTGATCGGCTTTCACGCGCTTGCCGCGCTGTTCCATCATTACGTGCTGAAGGACGGTGTCCTGCTGCGGATGCGTCCCGGCCGGTAAGTTCCGGCCGTTCGCGTTAGAACGCCGGGTCGTAGCCGGGGGGCAACTCGCTCGCCGCGCCTTCGACGTGGATGCCGCATTCGGTCTTGTCCCAGCCCTTCCACCGGCCTGAACGCGGATCTTCGCCCGGCGCGACCTTGGTGGTGCAGGGCGAGCAGCCGATGGACGGATAACCCTGTTCCACCAGCGGATGCGCGGGCAGGCCAGTGGCCTTGAAATAGGCCTCGATCTGGTCGGCGCTCCAGTCCGCCAGCGGGTTCACTTTCAACCGCCCGGCGGCGTCCGTGGTGTCGATTTCGAACCGGGCGAGCCCCGCGCGGGTCTTGCTCTGGAACCCCTTGCGCCCGGTAAAGCTGGCATCGAACCCGGACAGCGCCTGTGCCAGTGGCAGCACCTTGCGGATTTCGCAGCAGCCATCGGGGTCATAGGACCAGCGCAGCCCGGTTTCGTCGCGCTTGGCCAGCACTTCGGCATCGGGTGTCAGGTTGATCAGGTTGGTGAGGCCGATCCGCGCCACCAGTTCATCGCGGTAGGCCAGGGTTTCGGCAAAGTGCTTGCCGGTATCGAGGAACAGCACCGGCACGTTCCTGTCCACGCTGGCGATCAGGTGGAGCAGGACCGCGCTTTCCGCGCCAAAGCTGGATACGGCGGCGATCCGCCCGGCCAGCCCTTCGCGCAGCAGCGCCGCCAGCATCTCGTGCGTGGCCACCCCGGCGAAGCGCACGTTGAGCGCGTCCGCCTGCGCCGCGGTAAAGCGCGGCGCGGTGTCCAGCATGTCGATGCGGCGGGCGGCTTCAGCCATGCCGCTTGGCCCAGATCGGCGCGCGGCCATCGGTGGTGGGCTGATAGACGTCTGCATAGCGGCCAAAGGCGGCCTCGGCGTCAGCCGGATCCAGCGCGACATCGGGCGCGAAGGCATCGAACCCGCAGCGACGCATGAACGCGATCTGGTCGACCAGCACGTCTCCCACGGCGCGCAGTTCGCCGGTGTAGCCGGCCTCGCGCAGGATCCGGGCCGACGAATAGCCACGCCCGTCGCCGAATACGGGGAAGTTCACTTCGACCAGCCTGATCCGGTCGAGGTGCGGCAAGAGGTCGCGCGCGTCGTCACCCGGCTCCAGCCGGACGGCGGCGGCATTGGTCTGCTCGCCAAAGGCATCGACGGTGACGCCGGGATCGGCCACCGGTTCGTCATCACGAAAGCGGAACTGGACTTCAGCCATAAATCGCCTCCTTGAACGGGGCCATGCCAAGACGGCGGTAGGTATCGAGGAAGCGTTCCCCGTCCTGCTTGTTCGACAGGTAGAAATCGGTCGCGCGTTGCACCGCGTCGACGATCCCGTCTTCGTCAAAGCCGGGGCCGGTGATCTGGCCGAGCGAGGTATCCGCCCCTTCGCAGCCACCCAGCAGCAGCTGGTAGTTTTCGGTGCCCTTGCGGTCGACCCCCAGGATGCCGATGTGCCCGGCATGGTGGTGGCCGCAGGCGTTGATGCAGCCGGAAATCTTCAGCTTCAGCTCACCGATTTCCTGTTCGCGGCCCTGGAAGCGCTGCGAGATCTTCTGCGCGATCGGGATCGAGCGGGCATTGGCGAGGCTGCAATAATCCAGCCCCGGACAGGCGATGATATCACCGATCTGGTCGAGGTTCGGGGTCGACAGCCCGTTGGCGTCCAGCACCTGCCACAGCGCATACAGGTCCGCCTTGCGCACGTGCGGCAGGACGATGTTCTGGGCATGGGTGACGCGCAGTTCATCGAAGCTGTAGCGGGTGGCAAGGTCTGCCATCACGCGGATCTGCTCGCCCGTGGCATCCCCCGGAATGCCGCCAACCGGCTTCAGGCTGATGGTGACGGCGATGTAACCCGGCTGCTTGTGGGGCAGGCAGTTGTTGTCCACCCACAGGGCGAAGTCCGGATCGCTGCGGTCCAGTACGTCGGGCGCGCCGACTTCGAACGCGGGATCGGCGAAGAAGCCCTTGATCCGCTCCAGCTCGGCCAGTGGCGGTTCGATGTTCTGGGTCAGCAGATGGGCGAATTCGGCTTCGACCTGACGGGTGTATTCATCCTTGCCGAGTTCGTGGACGAGGATCTTGATCCGCGCCTTGTACTTGTTGTCGCGGCGGCCGTGGCGATTGTAGACGCGCAGGCAGGCCTCGGCATAGGTGATCATCTGGTCGATCGGCACGAAGGCGTTGATGCACGGCGCGATCATCGGCGTGCGGCCCATGCCGCCGCCGACATAGAACGCCGCGCCGATTTCCCCGGCGGCATTGCGGACGATCTGGATGCCGATATCGTGCAGGCGCATCGCCGCGCGGTCGGTATCCGAAGCTATCACCGCCATCTTGAACTTGCGCGGCAGGAAGCTGAATTCCGGGTGGAACGTGCTCCACTGGCGGATCAGTTCGGCATAAGGGCGCGGATCGACCACTTCGTCCGCCGCCGCCCCGGCATACTGGTCCGAGGTGGTGTTGCGGATGCAGTTGCCGCTGGTCTGGATGGCGTGCATCTCGACCGAGGCCAGATCGGCCAGAATGTCGGGCGCGTCTTCCAGCTTGATCCAGTTGTACTGGATGTTCTGGCGGGTGGTGAAGTGGCCATAGCCGCGGTCATACTTGTCCGCGATGTCGCCCAGCATCCGCATCTGCGCGCCCGACAGCGTGCCATAGGGCACAGCGACGCGCAGCATGTAGGCGTGGAGCTGCAGGTACAGGCCGTTCATCAGCCGCAGCGGCTTGAACTGGTCCTCGGTGATATGGCCCGCCAGCCGGCGGCGCACCTGATCGCGGAATTCCTCGACGCGGGCATCGACCATCGCCTGGTCGTAAGTGTCGTACTGATACATCAGATCACCCAGTTGCCGGCATCGGGATCGGCCGGTTTCAGTGTCAGGTCGGGGCGCACGGTGGGGCCGAGCGCGCGGATGCGCTCCTTGATGTGCGCAGGGCGCACGCCCTGTTCATCGCGGGTCGCGTCGATGGCGTAGGCCGCGTTGACCCGGCGCGCCGCGCTTTCGCGGGCCAGGATCGTTTCGGCGTGGTCGCCCACGTCAACCGCGTCCTCTACGTGCAGCGACCATTGCACGCCGTCCCACCAGGTGACGGCGCCGGTTTTCAGGTCATTACCGGTCAGGATCTTCAAGACAGCACCTCCAGCGCCAGAGCGCGCAAATTATCGACCTGCGGCTGCGCGGCGACTTCGCCGATCACGATTACCGCCGGGCTTTTCACATTCCTTGTTGCCACCAGATCCGGCAGGCCCGCGATCGGCGCGCGCAGCACGCGCATTTGCGGGCGGGTGGCGTTTTCGATCACGGCCACGGGCATGGCGGGCGACAGGCCATCAGCCATCAGCTTTTCGGCAATCGCCTCTGCCGTGGCGACGCCCATGTAGATTACCAGCGTGCGGCCGACGCCGGCCAGACCGGCCCAGTTCTGGTCCGACAGCCCCTTGCACTGGCCCGCGACGAAGCTGACGACCGATGCGCTGTCACGATGGGTCAGCGGCAGGCAGGCCGCCGCCGCGCCGCCAATGGCCGCGCTGATGCCGGGGACGATCTCCACCGTCACGCCCGCTGCGTGGCAGGCTTCGGCTTCTTCACCGCCGCGTCCGAAAATGAACGGATCGCCGCCCTTCAGGCGGACAACATCGGTTCCGGCCAGCGCCTCGCGCACCAGCAGGGCGTTGATCTCGTCCTGCGGCATGGTGTGGCGCGAACGCTGCTTGGCGACCGAGATCAGCCGCGCGGTGGGGCGGGCCAGCGCCAGAATGGCGGGATCGACCAGCCCGTCGTGGACGATCAGCCTGGCCTGCATGATCAGGCGCGCCGCGCGCAGGGTCAGCAGATCGGGATCGCCGGGACCGGCGCCGACCAGCCAGACTTTGCCGGCGGGATTGGGGGCAGCATTGCTCATCCCCCTGCAATGGATTGAGTCACCGAGTCCCGCCAGCCAGTTTGCCTATGCGGGGGCTAAGCCGAACTATCAGGCCGGGTTGCGCCAGGCACCCAGCGCCTGCGCCAGATCCGCTTGCAGGTCGTCCGCCGCTTCCAGCCCGATCGACAGGCGCACGCCGAACCGGTCGGACGCGTCCATGCCGGGCAGCGGCCAGGCGGTGGCGGTGCGGATGCCGGCGGGGTCGAGCGGAGTGATCAGGCTTTCGAACCCGCCCCAGCTGTAACCGATCCCGAACAGCGCCAGCGCATCGATGAAGCGATCGCGCGCCGCGCCGTCGCCGCCCTTGAACACAAAGCTGAACAGCCCGCAGCCGCCCGAAAAGTCGCGCGCCCACAGGTTATGGCCCGGCGATCCGGGCAGCATCGGGCAGAGCACGCGGGCAACCTCCGGCTGTGCCTCAAGCCACTGCGCCAGCGCCAGCGCAGTGGCCGTTTCCTGCGCCAGCCGCAGGCCCATCGTGCGCAGGCCGCGCAGCGCCAGCGCGGCGTCGTCGGGCGAGACGACCTGTCCCAGCAATTGCGCGGTGCGGCGCAGTTTGGCGTAATAGCGCTCGCCCGCCGCCGCGCTGCCCAGCATCAGGTCGCTATGGCCGCCAACGTGCTTGGTCAGGCTCATCACGGTAATGTCCGCGCCGCGTTCCAGCGCGGGGAAGCCGAGCGGCCCGGCCCAGGTGTTGTCCAGCACCACCGCTAGCCCGTGTTCGCGGGCAATCGCGGACAGGGCGGGAACGTCCTGCACTTCCATCGTCAGGCTGCCGGGGCTTTCTAGCAGCACGGCTTTGGTCTTTTCGCAGATCGCGGCCTTGAAGGCATCCGGGTCCTGTGGATCGAACCAGCGGGTTTCGATCCCGAAATCTTTCAGCAGCGCCCGGCCGATATTGCGGGTCGGCTCATAGGCGTTGTCGGTCATCAGCAGGACGTCGCCGGGGCGCAGCACTGCCAGCAGCGCGCCCGCCAATGCGGCGACGCCGGAGGGGTAGAGCATTGTCCCCGCCGCGCCCGGTTCCAGCGCGGTCAGGGCATCGGCGAGCGCCCACTGCGTCGGCGCGCCGCGCCGCCCGTAATAGAAGTGGCCGTCCGCGTTCGGCTTGCCGGCGTTGAGCGCAGCGACATCAGGGTAGAGGTGGGTGCTGGCGCGCCACACGGCGGGGTTGACCACCGATCCGGGCTGGCCGGGAATGCCGGTCCACTCTGCCCGCCGCCCGCTGGTGACCAGCCGGGTCGCGGGTTTCAGGTGCCCGCCGCCACCTTCACCGTCATCGCCGCCGCCGGCCACCGATCAGGCTGCCGTTGCCTTGGGGGTTTCGGGGTCGGCCCCCCATTCGGTCCAGCTGCCGTCGTAAAGCGCGGTGTCTTCCTTGCCCAGCAGGTGCAGCGCGAACAGCAGCACGCACGCGGTTACGCCGCTGCCGCAGCTGGTGACGACGGGTTTGGACAAGTCCACCCCGGCTGCCTCGAACGCGGCTTTCAACTCGGCCTTGGGCTTGAACGTGCCATCCGCGTTGTAGAGCGTGGTGTAGGGGACATTCGCCGATCCGGGGATATGGCCGCAGGCGATGTTGGGGCGGGGATCAGGCTCCGCGCCCGACCAGCGCGCCGCGCCGCGCGCGTCGATCACCTGTTCGGCCCGCGTTTCCAGATTGGCCAGCACATCGGCCTTGGCGCGGACCTGCTTGTCATCGCGCCAGACGGTGAAGTGGCGGTGGCGCAGCGTTTCGCGGCCCGTGGCCAGCGGGCGCCCTTCGGCCTTCCACTTGGCCAGACCGCCATCGAGGATCGCCACATCGTGCGCGCCGAACATCTTGAGCATGAACCACGCGCGGGCCGAGGTTTTCACCGCGCTGTCATCATAAAGCACGATCCGGCTGCCATCGCCCAGACCCAGCGATTGCATCCGGCTGGCGAACTTTTCCGCCGGGGGCAGGGTGTTTTCCACCGGGGCGTTGGTGTCCACCAGATCGCCCAGATCCATGAAGACCGCCCCGGGGATGTGACCGGCCTCGTACTCGGCCAGCCCATCGCGATTCGCGCCGGGCAGGTGCTTTGAACAATCGACGATCCGCAGATCGCTGGCGCCCATTTCATTGGCCAGCCACTCGGTCGAAACCAGGCTATCCATGTTCTTCGTGTCCTCCTCGACTGCGACAGATCGCGGCGTTTTGCCGTCATGTTCTGGCGTTGCCGCGCTCCTCAACGCTGCAACTGCGAAGAAGGTAGCCGTGCCCGCGCGCGGCGTCGAGGGGGCAATGTGCGGCGGGGCGAGTTATTGGCGCGATCAGTTGACCGCGCGCTGGCCGATCCGGGAATAGGTGCGCGGTCCAAGGTCCAGCCGGAACGGGCGCAGCGCCGCGCCGGGCTGCTCCGGCAGTTCGCCGATCACGAAAGTCTGCGCGGCGGTCAGCGGAATGTCGCCGGTTGCCGCCGCTTCGACCCGGAACCGGGCGAGCGGCACGAAATAGGCCGCATCCCCGGCGCGAATCGGGGTGATCGCGGCCAGCGGCAGGCGGATGTCGCCGGTAAACTCCGCGCTTTCACCGGGGGCGAGCGCGACGTGGGCATGGCGCAGCTCCAGCCGCTGCGCCGCGTTGGCGATCTGTTGTTCCGGCGGCAGCGAGGCGTGGGCCGAAATCATGTCGCCCTCGATCGCCAGCGCGGAGAGCGGAATGGCGGCGTTGTTGGTGATGCGCACCGCGTACGTCAGGGTGGTGGCCATCAGCGAGGCATTGAGCCGCTTGGCCTCCAGCGCGATCTCCAGCATGGGTGGAGGCGCGGCGAACGCGGGTTCGGGCAAGGGGGCTGCGTCCGGCTCGGCAGCGGGCGCAGCGGGCGAAGCGAGAGGGCGATCCACCACCGGCGGTTCGAAATCGACCGCTGCGGCGCTGTCCTTGGCCCGGCGGCGCCACCAGAACAGCAGGCCGCCCAGCGCGGCGAGCACGGCGGCCAGGGCTGCGGCCCAGGGGAGCCAGTCCACCGGCGCACCTGGCATCGGCGCCGCAGCCGTAGGCGCGGTGGACGGCGCGGGGGTCAACTCGGCCGGCAAGGCAGGCAGCGCTGCACCGGCTGGGGCATCGCTGGTCGGCAGCGTCAGCGGCGTGCCGGTCGGCGTTGGGGTGGCCTGCGCTGGCGTGGCCGGGCCGGGGGCCGGGCGCGGGGCGGGCGAGGCGGTCCGCGCCGGGGCAGTCGCCGCAGGGGTGGCGCGGGTGCTCGGCGTGGGGGTCGGTGTAGCGGCGGGCGCGGGGTTGGCCGTCGCGGCTGCGGCCGGGCGCGGGGTCATCACCACCGGATTGTCGGGATCGACCGGGCCGGGCGCGCGCGTGGTCGGCGTGGCCGTGGGGGCAGGCAGGCGGTATTCCTCGACCGATTGTGCCGCCGCTGCGAGCGGCAGCCCTGCGAGCGCCACGCCGCCGATGATTCCCCCGAAAATACGCATTATTCCGTCCTGAATGTCACACCTGCGCATCGCGCTTTGCGGCCTGAATAGGGAGTGAACCCATACGGGCCAACCGCTCACTTGTGTCTGCCGCGCGATCGGGGCATGGCGCGTGGCATGACAGACACACATCGCCCCAAGTTCCTGGGCCAGAACAGCGCGCTGCCGACCTCTCCCGAAGCGGCGGTGCTGGACTATGTGCCCAACCCCCGCGCCGGATCGCTGTTCATGGTGCGCTTTGCCGCGCCGGAATTCACCAGCCTGTGCCCGGTTACCGGCCAGCCCGATTTCGCGCACCTCGTGATCGATTATGCCCCCGGCGAAACCATCGTCGAATCGAAAAGCCTGAAGCTGTTCCTGGGCAGTTTCCGCAACCACGCGGGCTTTCACGAGGACGTGACGGTGGGCATCGGCCAGCGCCTGTTCACCGAAATGCAGCCCCGCTGGCTGCGCATCGGCGGCTACTGGTATCCGCGCGGCGGCATTCCCATCGACGTGTTCTGGCAGAGCGGCCCGGTGCCGGAGGGCCTGTGGGTGCCCGATCAGGGCGTGCAGGGCTATCGCGGGCGGGGGTAAAACCCGACCTTTCCAACAGCCGTCACCCCGGACCATGTCCAGGGTGACAGTAGAGGATGATTCCTACCGCGTCCCCAGCCCGCGCGCGATGATCCCGCGCAGGATTTCGCGCGTGCCGCCGCGCAGCGACCAGCTTGGCGCGTTGTGGACGATGTTGGCCAGCACCGATGCATATGCCGATGCCGCGCGCGGATCGGGTTCGCAGTCGATCAACTCGCGGGCGATATCCGGCAGGCCCTGTTCGAACAGCGCGCCGATATCCTTGACGATCGAGGCCTGCAGCCCCGCGTCCTGGTGGTTCTGCAGCATCCCCGCGACCGAGCGCGACAGGCGGCGCAGCACGGCGAGGCGCGCGGTGACGCGGCCCACGGTGATCTGCGCGGCGTCGCTCTGGCGGGTTTTCAGCACTTCGATCAGTTGCACCAGCAGTTCGATGGATGACAGGAACCGTTCCGGGCCGGAGCGTTCGAACGCCAGTTCGCTCATCACCTGATCCCAGCCCTGGCCTTCTTCGCCCAGCAGCATGGATGCGGGGACCACCGCGTCCTCGAAATGCATTTCGTTGAAGTGGTGCTGTCCGGCCAGATCGATGATCGGGCGGATGGTGAGGCCGGGGGTGTTTTTCAGGTCGACCAGCAGCTGGCTGGTGCCCTTGTGCCGGTCGGCGGGCGTGCCGCTGGTGCGGCAGAACAGGATCACATAGTCCGCCTCGTGCGCGAAGCTGGTCCAGACCTTGGTGCCGGTGACGCGGTAGACGTCGCCATCGCGCACGGCTTTGGTGCGGGTGGCGGCCAGATCGGAACCGGAATCCGGCTCGCTCATCCCGATCCCGAACGACAGTTCGCCCTTGGCGATGCGCGGCAGGATCAGCTGCTTCTGTTCTTCGGTGCCGAACTTGATGATCGACGGGCCGCTCTGCCGGTCGGCAATCCAGTGCGCGCCGACGGGCGCCCCCGCGGCCAGGCATTCCTCGACCACCACGGCGCGTTCGAACGCGGTGCGTTCATGCCCGCCATACTGCTTGGGCCAGGTCATGCCGAGGTATCCGGCCTGACCCATCGCGCGGCTGAACGCGCGGTCATAGCCATACCAGTTGTCACTGCGCTGGCGCGGGCTGCGGTCCTTCAGCTGCTCGGCCAGAAAGGCGCGGAATTCAGCGCGCAGGGCGACGACGGCATCGCTGTCAGCCGGCGGGGCGGGAAAGGGGATCGCGCTCATAGTTCAGTCACCATCGGCCAGAATCCGGGCCCGCCCGCGTCGAGCGCGGCCTGCCCCAGCAGTTTCGCCCACATCACCTGCCCGCCGAATTCATCGCGCCAGGCCCACAGGGCGGTCGTGTAAAGGTGCAGGCGGTGTTCGCGGGTGAACCCGATCGCGCCGTGCATCTGCGTGGCGATGCTGGCCCCCGCCGTGGCTGCCTCGCGCGCGCGGAGCGATCCGGCGGCCACGCCCAGCACATCGCCCCGGTCCAGCGCTTCGCCCGCCAGATCGGCGGCGGCGGTTGCGCAGGCCAGTTCACCGGCCAGCTTGGCCAGCTCGTGCTGCACCACCTGATTTTTCTGGAGCGGCTTGCCGAACTGCACGCGGGTGGCGGTGTGCGACAGCGTCAGGTCCAGCGCGGCTTCGAGCGCGCCGGCAATCTGATAGGCGCGCACGGTCGCGCCCCCGGCCAGCGGGCAATAGGGCAGCGGCGCGGAGGCATCGACCGTCCAGTCGATCCGGATCGTCGGGCGCGGGTGGAAGTTGAGCGACAGGCCAGCTTCGGCAATCGTCCAAGCCGAACGCGGCACGCGGTAGAGCGTATCGCCCACGGCCACGGCCAGGCAATCGAGCTGTTCGGCCCAGGCAACGCGCTCCACCGTGCCGGTCAGGCGTCCGCCTGCCACCGCCAGATCATCGGCGCGGGCCAGCGTGGCGGGGCCTTCCGCCAATGGCAGGCCAGCAGCGGCGAGCAGGCGGTTCGCGGCCATCGTTTCGGCGACCGGCAGCGGCACGGCATGCAGGCCCAGCAGGCGCAGCGCTTCGCCCGTCTCTGCCAGGCTCAGGCCGAACCCGCCCTGTTCCTCGGTCAGCAGGGCGAGGGGGAGGCCCATTTCCTCGACTTCGGCCCAGACATCGGCCAGCCACTGGCCATCGCGTGCGCGGGCCTGCGCGGCGTCGTCAACCGACCGCTCGAACAGGCGCTGGATCATGTCTGCAAGCATCGTGGCCCGCCGCTCCCTTACCATGTTGTGGTGCCGGCTACAGGATTCGAACCCGTGGCCCCCTGATTACAAATCAGGTGCTCTACCAACTGAGCTAAGCCGGCTATCTGGACCTTGGGCCAGAGTGGTTTGTTGCAGCGTCCTTAGCGTTACCTTGCGCCAAAGGTCCACCCCTCTGTGCGGGCGATTTCATCGGTCAGGGCGGGCGGAGCCCACAGCGCCGGATCGTGCGCGGCAGTGCGCAGCCACGCGGCGGTGAGCAGCGCATCGCTGGCATGGTCGGCAATCGGTCCGCTGCCGGGCAGGCCGGCGCTGCCCAGTGCGCCAAGCGCGGCGTTGAGGTCGGCATAGTCGCGCATCTTGGAGCGGCCCGCGCTGCGCCCCGCTGCCATCGCCGCCAGCGTGGTGTAGATTTCGGTGACGACCGAGCCGGCCGGTGGCAGCGGGTCAATCGGCCAGACCGGCAGGCGCCCGTCCAGCCGGTGCAGCAGCCGCATCCCGGTCAGGCTGGACTTGCCCACTTGCGCCGCGCCGACGAGGTTGAAGTTGCTGTAGGGCTTGCACCCCATCGCCGCCTGCGCGCGTTCGGTCACGCGGAATCGGCCTTGGCCGCCCCGTTCTCCTTTGGCGGGGAAGAGGTCGCCCTGCCGCCCGCCGTGGCGGCGAAAGTGACGCGATACTTCGGGATGGTCGACGAAGCTGGTGGCGGACAAGTGGGGATCGTCGGCGCAGAGGCGGTCGATCTGCGCCCACAGTGCCTTGGCGTCGGATGGAGATTCGCTCCAGCCGGGCAGAAAGCCTCCCGCGTCGGCAAAGGCGAGGCTGATGCCCATGTCGAAGCCGGCCAGCGTGTCGGCGGGCAAGTCCTCCAACAACCAGTCCAGCACTTCGCCGCGCGACCAGCGGTGGCCGGGGCGGACCAGTTCCGGCGCGGCGCTGCCGCTGGTGCAGAGCGCGACGGCGATGCCGCGGTGGCGCTCCCCCGCCGCCCCGGACCAGTCGATGGCGGCGAAGTGGCGGAACCGGTCCGCTCTCATCCGCCGCGTTTCTCGCGCCGTTTCTTGTCCCACCATTCCAGCCGTTTCAGCACTTCGCGTTCGAACCCGCGCTCGACCGGGCGGTAATAGGTCTGCGGCGCCATCTCCTCCGGCCAGTAATTGTCGCCGGAAAAGCCGTCTTCGGCATCATGGTCATAGGAATAGCCCGCGCCATAGCCGATGTCCTTCATCAGCTTGGTCGGTGCGTTCAGGATGTTGGCGGGCGGGGCGAGGCTGCCGGTGTCCCTGGCGCTCTTCCATGCCTCCTTGTAGGCGACATAGGCCGCGTTCGATTTGGGCGCGGTGGCGAGGTAGAGGCAGGCCTGGACGATGGCGAGTTCGCCTTCCGGGCTGCCGAGGAACTGATAGGCGTCCTTGGCGGCGAGGCACTGGGTCAACGCTTGTGGATCGGCAAGGCCGATGTCCTCGCTGGCGAACCGCACGAGGCGGCGCAGGACGTAAAGCGGTTCCTCGCCCGCCGTCAGCATCCGCGCCATGTAATAGAGCGCGGCTTGCGGGTCCGACCCGCGCAGCGCCTTGTGCAGCGCGGAAATCAGGTTGTAGTGCCCGTCGCGGTCTTTGTCGTACACCGCGACCCGGCGTTGCAGGAACTTGCCTAGGCCAGCGGGATCGAGCGGCTGGGCAATCCGCGCGTTATAAAGAGTTTCGGCCTGATTGAGCAGGAACCGCCCGTCGCCATCGGCAGAGGCAACCAGCGCCGCGCGCGCGTCCGCCGTCAGGGGCAGGGGACCAGCCAGCGCCTCGGCGCGCGTCAGCAGGGTATCGAGCGCGGCGGCGTCCAGCCGGTGCAGGATCAGCACCGCCGCGCGGGAGAGCAGCGCGGCGTTGAGCGCGAAGCTGGGGTTCTCGGTCGTCGCGCCCACCAGCGTCACGGTGCCGCGTTCGACGAAGGGCAGGAAGCCGTCCTGCTGGGCACGGTTGAAGCGGTGGATCTCGTCCACGAACAGCAGCGTGCGCTGGCCTGCCTTGGCCGCCGTTTCGGCCTCGGCAAAGGCTTTCTTCAGGTCCGCGACGCCGGAAAACACCGCGCTGACCGAAATGAAGCGCATCCCCACCGCGTCGGCCAGCAGCCGGGCGGTGCTGGTCTTGCCGGTGCCGGGCGGGCCCCACAGGATCATGCTGGACAGCTTCCCCGCCGCCACCATCCGCCCGATCGCGCCTTCCGGCCCGGTCAGATGCTCCTGCCCGATTACGTCCGCCAGCGTAAGCGGGCGCAGCCGGTCCGCCAGCGGCGCATCCGCGCGCAGCGGTTCCGGGCCAGGGGCGGGCGGAACGGCGGTGGGAAACAGGTCGGTCATCGCCCGCCTGTTTAGGGGCTGGCGGGAAATTTTGCACGGGGGCTTGCAAAGATCGCATAAAGATATATCTTAGAGCCATCATGAAGGAATCAAGACATATGCGAATGCATGGATGTGGCCCACGGGGCCGAATGCGTGGGCCAGTGCTGGCCATGATGGGCGGGCGCGGCTTTGGCCGGGGCTTCGGCGGCGGTTTCGGTGAAGGCTGGGACGGCGAACACGGCGGGCCGCGCGGCGGTGGCCGGGGTCGTGGCGGCGGCTGGGGCGGCGGGCGGGGCCGGGTGTTCGCATCCGGCGAACTGCGGCTGGTGCTGCTGCACCTGCTGGGGGAAACCCCGCGCCACGGCTATGATCTGATCAAGGCGATCGCGGAACTGACCGGCGGGGCCTATGCCCCCAGTCCGGGCGTGGTCTATCCCACGCTGAACCTGCTGACCGACGAAGGCGCGGTGACCGAGCAGGCCGGGGACGGCGCGCGCAAGGCGTTCGCGCTGACCGACGCGGCCCGTGCCGAACTGACCGAGCGGGCCGAGGAAGTGGCCGCGCTGGTCGAGCGGCTGAAGGCGCTGGGGGAGGCGGACAGCCGCCACCGCGCGCCGCCGGTCGCCCGCGCGATGGGCAACCTGATGACCGCGCTGCGCCACCGCGCCCGCGAAGCCGATTTCGACAAGGAGACGATGCACGCCGTGGCCGACATCCTTGACGAAGCCGCCCGCCGGATCGAACGGCTGTGAGCGCGTCGGCCACGGCGCGGCTGGAAACGCCGCATGGCAGCCGCTACCTGCAACAGCTCTGCAAGCACTGGGCGCACAACCTGGCCGTGGAATTCACGCCGGAACGCGGAACGGTGACGTTCCCGCGCGATGCGCGCGGGGCGAGCTGGCAGGGCGATGCGCTGGTTACGTTTACCGCCGACGCGAGCGGGCTGGACTGCCGGATCGACGCCAGCGAGGAAGGGCAGCTGACCGGATTGCAGGGCGCGGTGGTACGCCATCTGGAACGGTTTGCCTTCCGCGAGGCGCCGCTCACGCTGGAATGGCACAACGCCTGATTTGGTTAACTGGCCCATGCATGTTACCGTCCCCCGAACCTCGATGAGAACAAGGGGGATGGGTGCATGGCAGGAACGTTTGGGGCGGTGCGTCCGCCGCTGAGCTTTTGGGTCGTTGCCGGGCTGAGCCTGCTCTGGAATGGCTTTGGTGCGTATCTCTACACGTTGACCAACCTGGACGACGCGGCGCTGCTGGCCAGTGCGCCGCCAGCGATGCAGGACTATATCGCCAATATGCCGCTGTGGGCGCACATCGCCTGGGCGCTGGGAATCTGGGGCTCGCTGGCGGGGTCGGTGCTGCTGCTGCTGCGGGTCCGCCATGCGGTCGCGGCGTTCGGCGTGTCGCTGCTGGGCGCGGCGGGCAGTTTTACGGCGCAGGGGCTGGCGGGTGTGCTGGAACCGGCCCAGCCCGTGCTGATCCTGGCGGTGATCGCCTTCCTGCTGTGGTATGCGCGCTCCGCCGTGACGGCAGGGAACTTGCGCTGATCAGCCCTGCCGGCGCGCCCCGGCGCGCTGGCGGATCAGCCGCAGATAGGTGTCAGCCACGGCCTGGTTGATCCGGTCCCAGCTGAATTCCATCGCGCGCGCCTCTCCTGCCGCGCCATGACGGGTGCGCAAGTCGCCATGTTCGACATAGGCACGCAGCGCCTCGGCGAACTGGTGGATCGCGCCGGGGCGGATCAGGCGGCCGGATGCGCCATCATCGACCAGGCTTTCGCTGCCAGTCGCCGCAGCGGCGACCACCGGGCGGGCACAGGCCATCGCTTCCAGCGTGACGTTGCCGAAAGTTTCGGTGATCGACGGATTGAACAGCACATCCATGCTGGCCACCGCGCGGCCCAGGTCTGCGCCGCCCTGAAAACCGGCAAACACCGCGCCGGGCAGCCGCGCCTCGAACCAATCGCGCGCGGGGCCTTCGCCCACGACCAGCACCTTGTGCGGCACGCCCCGGCGGTTGAGCTCGTCGATCGTGTCGGAAAACACGTCGAGCCCCTTTTCCATCACCAGCCGGCCCAGAAATCCGATCACCACATCATCGTCGGCAATCCCCAGGCCGCGCCGCCATTCCGGATCGCGGCGACCGGGATTGAAGATCTCGCGGTCCACCCCGCGCGACCAGATGCCGACGTCATAGTTCATGCGCTGGTCGCGCAGCACTTGCGCCATTGATTCCGACGGCGCGACCAGCGCGTCGCAGCGGCGATAGAACCGGCGCAGGATCGCCTCCATCACCGGCTCGAACCAGGCCATGTTGTAATAGCGGAAATAGGTTTCGAACCGGGTGTGGACCGACGCCAGCACCGGCACCTGACGGGCCCGCGCCCAGCTGACCGCGCGGTGCGAGACGGTATCGGGCGAGGCGACGTGGACCACGTTGGGCGCGAAGGCCGCCAGATCGCGCCGCACCCTGGGGCTGAGCGCGATGGGAAAGCGGTATTCCGGGCGTCCCGGAATGGCAAAGCTGGGAACACTGACCAGATCGCCGGTCGGCGGGAACGCGGGTTCGTCCACCGTGGGCGAATAGACGCGCACGGCCGCGCCCTGACGCAGCAGATAACCGACCAGCCGATTGAGCGCCTGGTTCGCGCCATCGCGGACATAGTTGTAATTGCCCGAAACGAGCGCAATGCGAAGGTCCGTCATTTCCATCGGGCGGCCCATAGCGGATTGCCCTTAAAAGCGCGAGTCGGCGTCGCGGATTGACTGGCGACCGGAACGCGGGCACCTGTGCAAAAAGGCAGCGAAAGCACAGGGTCCGATGCGTAAGGCATTGAATTTCCGGACCGGCAGGGTCGTCGCGATCGTCCGAAGCGGATTGGCGCTGGCATTGCTGGCGACCACCTGGACGTTGGAGAGTGAACGTTCCACTGGGGATGCGGCCGCGCGGCTGGTGGCGGCGGGATACATCGTGGCCGCTTTCGCCCTGCTTGGGGTAACGCTGCTCAGCTGGTGGCAGACCCACCGCTTGCGGCTGGTGGCCCTCGCGATCGATGCGGCAGTGCTGTTCGCGGCGCTGGCGCTGCCCGCGCCGCCGCCGCCCGCGATGGCGGGAGTGCTGATGGCGCTCTATGCCTTCATCCTGCTGGGGGCGGCGATCGGCTGGCCGCGCAACGGCGCGCCGATTGCGGCACTGGTGGTGGTCGCCGGTCATGCCCTGGCCGTCGCGGCGGTGCCGCTTGCGCCGGGGCTGAGCCAGTGGTTGGGGCCCCACCTGATGGCCATGATCGCGCTGGCCGGTCTGGTGGCGTGGATGGGGCAGCGGATCGGCAAGATCAGGCCGCCGCGCCTTGACCTGCCGGACGAGGGCGAATGGCCCGAAGCCCTGTCGGCAATGCTGGATTTCGTAAGCGAGCAGGCCGAGGCGGCGGGTGCCGCCGCCGCGTGGCAACCCGATGACGAACCGTGGGTTTTCCTGCACACGGCCGGAACGCTGGGGGATAGCCACGAGCGGCTGGGGCCGGACCAGTTCCCGCCGGCCGCGCAGGAACTGGCCGGGACCGTGCTGTTCGATCGCCGCCGGCAGCGCCAGCTGGTGCTGCTGGACAGCGGAGCGGTCGTCGCGCGCAAGGGCGCGCTGGTCCATCCGCTGCTGACCCGCTGCAGCGCGCCGAGCGGATTGCTGCTGACGGTCCGTGCGCAAGGCGGCACCTGCACACTGCTGCTGACGGGGGTGGAGGATGTCGCCGCGGATCACTTGCGCCTGGCCCGTGCCGCCGGGGTCGAGATCGGCCATGCGCTGGATCGACGGGCGGTGATGGTGATCACGCGCGAGGCGGACCGGACCCGGATCCGCGATACGCTGGCACGCGACCTGCACGACAGCGTGGCGCAGTCGCTGGCCGGGGCGAGTTTCCGGATCGAGGCGCTGCGTCTGGCGCTGGCAAACGGGCGCGCCATCGATGCCGATCTCGATGCGCTGCAACGCTCACTGGAGCGCGAGGAACGCACAGTCCAGCGCCTTATCCTGCAATTGCGCGACCGCGATCAGCCCGACCGGCCGTGCGATCTGGTCAGCGAACTGGACACGACGCTGAACGATACGGGCGCGCGCTGGGGGATTGCCTGCGCGCTGACGGCCGATCCGGGCCTGCCCACCGTGCCGCTGCTGGCGCTTCATGAATTCGAACAGATCCTGCGCGAAGCGGTGGCCAATGCGGTCCGCCACGGCAACGCCGCACGGGTCGACGTGCACTTGCGCAAGGGGGAAGGGCAGATCGTGCTGGATATCATTGATGACGGGACCGGCTTTCCGGCCCGGCCGCGTCCGCTTCAGCCCCGCTCGATCGCGGCGCGCGTGGCGGACATGGGCGGGCGGATGACCGTGGAATCCCAACCCGGGCGGTCGGTGCTGCATCTGGCCGTGCCGGACCGGTGGTCGGCAGCATGATGCGGGTACTGATCGCGGACGATCATCCGTTCCTGCTGGCCGGGGTGCAGGCCGTGCTGGAAGCCGCGGGGATGGAAGTGGTTGCGGCGGTGGCCGATGGCGCCGGAGCGCTGGCAGGCATTGCGGAGCATGATCCGGATGTGGTGGTGCTGGATATCACCATGCCGGGTCAGGACGGGATCGCCGTGCTGGAAACGCTGCGCGACAGCGGGGATGCGCGGCCGGTGATCCTGCTGACCGCGCAACTGGGCGACGTGCAGTTGCTGCACGCGCTGCGCGCCGGGGTAAACGGCATCCTGGGCAAGCAGGGCGGCAGCCGCACGCTGGTCGAGGCGATCGGAATCGTCGCGCAGGGCGGGCAGGCCATTGCCCCCGATCTGCTGGCACGGGCGGACGAACTGGCCCGTCGCGGGGACACGGTCAACGGGCTGGCCGGCCTGTCACCGCGCGAACTGGTGCTGGCCAAGGCTGCCGGATCGGGGCTGCGCAACCGCGATATCGCCGCGCAGATGGGCATGACAGAAGGGGCGATCAAGGTCGCGCTGCACCGGCTTTACGACAAGCTGGGAGTGGCGAACCGCACCGAACTGGCGTTGCTGGTGCGCGACAGCCAAACCTGAAATTCACGGCACGGTTGCCGCTGCGGCCAGCTTGGCCCCGGCCGCGCCGGGTGGCGGCCCGTTACCGGGCCGCCGCAGCGATCAGGCCGCTTCCTTCTTGCGGCTGGCCTTCTTGCGCTCATGCGGGTCGAGGATCGCCTTGCGCAGGCGGATCGACTTGGGCGTCACTTCGACCATTTCATCGTCGTCGATATAGGCGATGGCCTGTTCCAGCGTCATGATCTTGGGCGGGGTCAGGCGGATGGCATCATCCTTGCCGCTCGAACGGAAGTTCGTCAGCTGCTTGGACTTCATCGGGTTGACTTCAAGGTCTTCCGGCTTGGCGTTTTCGCCGATGATCATGCCTTCGTACAGCGGCGTGCCGACGCCGACGAACAGGATGCCGCGTTCTTCCAGCGGGCCAAGGGCATAGGCCACCGCTTCGCCCGTGCCGTTGGAGATCAGCACGCCGTTCTTGCGGCCTTCGATCTTGCCCTTGTGGGGGCCATACTTTTCGAACAGGCGGTTCATGATCCCGGTGCCGCGCGTGTCGGACAGGAATTCGCCGTGATAACCGATCAGCCCGCGCGACGGGGCGCTGAAGGTGATGCGGGTCTTGCCGCCACCCGACGGGCGCATGTCGAGCATTTCGCCCTTCCGGGTTGCCATCTTTTCCACCACGGTGCCGGCGTGTTCGTCGTCCACGTCGATCACGACGGTTTCATAGGGTTCGGTGCGCTGGCCGTTCTCGTCGGTGCCATACAGCACGCGCGGGCGGCTGATGCCCAGTTCGAAGCCTTCGCGGCGCATCGTTTCGATCAGCACGCCGAGCTGCAGTTCGCCGCGCCCGGCGACTTCGAAGCTGTCCTTGTCGGCCGATTCGGTAACGCGGATGGCAACGTTCGATTCCGCTTCGCGCATCAGGCGGTCGCGGATCATGCGGCTGGTCACCTTGCTGCCTTCGCGGCCCGCCATCGGGCTGTCGTTCACTGCGAAGCGCATCGACAGGGTCGGCGGATCGATCGGCTGGGCCTTGATCGGGGTGCTGACCGAGGTGTCGGCGATGGTGTTGGACACAGTTGCCACGGCCAGACCGGCCAGGCTGATGATGTCGCCCGCGCGGGCTTCTTCCACCGGCACGCGGTCCAGCCCGCGGAAGGCCATCAGCTTGGACGCGCGGCCGGTTTCGATCACCTTGCCGTCCGCGTCGAGCGCGTGGATCGGCTGGTTGACCTTGACCGTGCCCGACTGGACGCGGCCGGTCAGCACGCGGCCCAGGAAGTTGTCGCGGTCCAGCAGTGTCACCAGGAAGCTGAACGGGGCGTCCTCATCCAGCGACGGCGGCGGCACGTGATCGACGATCTTCTGGAACATCGGCTCCAGCGTGCCTTCGCGCAGCGACGGGTCGGTGTTGGCATAGCCGTTGCGGCCCGAGGCATAGAGCACCGGGAAATCGAGCTGTTCGTCGGTGGCGTCCAGCGTCACGAACAGGTCGAACACTTCGTCCAGCACTTCCTGGATGCGCTCGTCCGGGCGATCGACCTTGTTGACCACGACGATCGGCTTCAGGCCCAGCGCCAGCGCCTTGCCGGTCACGAACTTGGTCTGCGGCATCGCGCCTTCAGAGCTGTCGACCAGCAGGATCACGCCGTCGACCATGCTGAGGATGCGTTCCACTTCGCCGCCGAAGTCGGCGTGGCCGGGGGTGTCCACGATGTTGATGCGCGTGCCGTTCCACTCGATCGAGGTCGGCTTCGCCAGGATGGTGATCCCGCGTTCCTTTTCCAGATCGTTGGAATCCATGGCGCGTTCTTCCACGCGCTGGTTGTCACGGAAGGTGCCGGATTGGCGGAACAGCTGGTCCACCAGGGTGGTTTTGCCGTGGTCGACGTGCGCAATGATGGCGATGTTGCGCAGGGGAAGGGGTGCGGACATGGAAATGGGTTCTCGAATTCTGGAGTAGCGGGCGGTGCCTGTTGCACCGCAACATTGCGCGCGCCCCTAGCGGATCAGGCGGATTTGAGCAAGCGTTGCGCACTGCCGCTACGGCACGCTGGATCGGCCAATTCCGGCTGGGATCGACGAACGGCGTTGCCGCGGGACTGACGCAAACCTATGGGAACCTGCATCCGGCATGGTTGCGCGAGGGTTCACCACATCTGGCCCGGCCCGAACTTGCCTGTGTTCTGCAAAGGGAATCCAAGATGAAATTGCCTGCTTCCGCCGCTTCCATCCATCTGCGCACGGCCCTGCTGCTGGGCATCGCCGCGTCTGCGCTGACCGCGCCCGCCGCCGCCTGGGCGCAAGACGGTGACCTGCCGGAAGAGGAAGCGCTGCCTGCCCCCGAAGCGGAAGAGCGCGCCCCGACCTATGAGGACGGCAACGAGATCATCGTTACCGCCACCAAGCGCGAGCAGACCCTGCAGGACGTTCCGGTGGCCGTGTCGGTCACCACGGGCGAACTGATCGAGCGCGCGCAAGTGCGCGACCTGAAGGACCTGCAATCGCTGGTCCCGTCGCTGCGCGTGGCCCAGCTGCAAAGCTCGGCCAACACCAACTTCATCATCCGCGGGTTCGGCAACGGCGCGAACAATCCGGGGATCGAACCGTCGGTCGGCGTGTTCGTCGATGGCGTCTATCGTTCGCGCACGGCGGCCCAGATCGGCGACCTGCCCGATGTGGCGCGCGTGGAAGTGCTGCGCGGGCCGCAGTCCACCCTGTTCGGCAAGAACGCCAGCGCAGGCGTGATCTCGCTCGTCACGCGTGAGCCGAAGTTCAAGTTCGGCGGCAACCTCGAGGCGAGCTACGGCAATTACAACGCCGTGGTGGTGAAGGGCTATGTCACCGGGGGGCTGACCGATTCGATCGCCGCCAGCCTGGCCGGCGGGATCAACAAGCGCGACGGCACCGCGATGGACCTGGGCTATAACGGCAAGGCGAACGAGCGTGACCGCTGGTTCGTGCGCGGCCAGACCCTGTTCGAACCGAACGACCAGCTGAAGGTCCGCCTGATCGCGGATTACGACAAGCTGGACGAAAACTGCTGCGCGGTGGTCAACCTGCGCCGCTCTGGCGCGACCACGGCGCTGGAGGCGCTGGGCGGCAAGGTCAATGACTTCCGCACGCCGTTTGCCAACGTGGCCTATTCCAACTTCCCATCGTCGAACAAGATCGAGAACTGGGGCGTTTCGGGGCAGGCGGACTATACGGTCGGTCCGCTCAAGCTGACCTCGATCACCGCCTACCGCAGCAGCCGCGCGCGGACCAACCAGGATTCGGACTTCACCAGCGCGGACCTGATCGGCGGCAACCGGGGCGATGTGGAACTGGATACCTTCACCCAGGAACTGCGCGTCTCGGCCGGGTTCATGGACGTGTTCAACGCCATGCTGGGCGCATTCTATTTCAACGAGAACGTGCGTAACCAGAACGCACTGACCTTTGGCACGCAGTTCCGCCCTTATGTGAACCTGCTGTCCGCAGGCGGCATCACCGCGCTGGAAACGCAGGTGCTGGGCCTGCCGGCCAACACCTTCCAGAAGCCGGGGCAGGGCATCTTTGACGACTTCCGGATGAAGAACACCGCGTGGTCGGTGTTCGGCAACGTCGACGTCCAGCTGGGCCAGAAGCTGACCCTGACGCTGGGTGCGAACTATACCCAGGATCGCAAGACCGTGCGTTCGAACACGGTCAGCACCGATGCGTTCTCCGCGCTCGATCTGGTGGCGATCGGCGGCGGCGTGATCCGCAACACCGTGATCGCGCAGCAGGTGGGCGCGGCGCTGGGGCAGACCAGCCCGGCCAACGCGACCCAGATCGCCACGTTCGCGGGCCTGCAACCCGCGATCTATTCCGCGATCGTTTCCGGGGCGACCGCCTTTGCCGGGGCGAACCAGACCAACCCGGCGGTCAACCCGCTGCTGGCGCTGCGTTCGCTCCAGTTCCTGCCGCCGTTCCTCAACATTCCCAACGCGGTCGAAAACGGCAAGAGCCGGGACAACGACCTGTCGTGGACGGCGCGGCTGGCATGGGATGTGACGGACAGCCTGAACGCCTACATTTCCTATGCGACCGGCTTCAAGGCCAGCTCGTTCAACCTCTCGCGCGATGGTCGTCCGCTGGCGAGCGACCGGGCCGCCTTGGTCGCCGCCGGGCTGGTGACGCCGAACCTGACGACCGGTTCGCGCTATGCCGGGCCGGAAAACGCCAAGGTGCTGGAACTGGGCCTCAAGGCCAACTGGGGCACGGCCAGCGCCAACCTGACGCTGTTCAAGCAGACCATCAACGGCTTCCAGTCCAACGTCTTCACCCGCACCGGCTTTGCCCTTGCCAACGCGGGCCAGCAGACCACCCACGGGATCGAATTCGACGGCATGGTCAAGCCGGTGAAGCCGCTGACGCTGAACCTCTCGCTCGTCTGGCTCGATCCGAAGTACGTCAGCTTCCCCGGCTCCGCGCTGGGCGATGCCAGCGGCACCAAGCCGGCCGGCATCCCCGGCATCTCGGCCACGCTCGGCGCGCAGTGGAACCAGGAACTGGGCAATGGCGACCGCGTGATCCTGCGCGGGGACTGGCACTATGAAAGCGAAGTGCAGGTGCTCGAAGGGCTGCCCGGCTTCATCCAGCGCAACGCGCTGGGCCAGGTGATCAGCTATCAGCCCGCGTTCGACGCGGCGCGGCCGTTCCAGCGCGAAGTGAGCGAAATCAACGCCTCGCTGACTTATGCGATGATGAACGGGCTGGAACTGTCGGTCTGGGGCCGCAACCTGACCAACGACCGTCACCTGATCCAGATCTTCGATTCGGTGGTCCAGTCCGGCTCGATCTCCGGCTACCCCAACCAGCCGCGCACTTATGGCGCGACGGTACGGTTCAAGTGGTAAGCCAGGCCACCAGCGCCTGAACAATGCGGGGACCGGGCAACCGGTCCCCGTTTTTCGTTGGTTAAAGCTCCCGCAGCGCCTGTGCAGGTTTCGCCCGCAGCAGCGGGATGGAGCCGCCCAGCGCGAACAGGATCACCAGACCCAGCCCTGCGCCCAGCACGCCCAGCACCTGGCCCCAGTTGGGCAGCCAGTCGAATTCGAACAGCTGGACGATCACCAGCCACGCCATCGCAGAGCCCAGCACCAGCGCCACGCCCGCCAGCAGTGCCGCCAGCAGCCCGTATTCGGCCAGTTGCAGCAACAGCAGCTGGCGGCGGCTCGCGCCCAGCACGCGCAGGATCACGTTGTCATAAAGGCGGCTGGCGCGCGCCGCCGCGATGGCGCCCAGCAGCACCGCCACGCCCGCCAGCACCGCCACCGATGCGGCGGCGAGGATCGCGGTGGACACTTGCGTCAGCAGTTCGCGCGCCTGGCGCAGCACGTTGCCGACCTCGATCACCGAGCTTGACGGGAACTGGCGGATCAGCGCCTGCAGCAGCCCGGCCTTGGGCGCGCCGGGGGGCAGGTCGATGGTTGCGGCCAGATTGTGCGGCGCGTCGGCAATCGCATTGGGGCTGAACACCAGCACATAGTTGAAGCCCATCGTGTCCCAGTCGACCCGCCGGAACGAGGCGATCCGTGCGGTGCGCTCCACCCCCAGCAGGGCGATGGTGATCTGGTCGCCCAGCTTCAGGTCGATCGCGGCGGCCAGTTCCTCGTCCACCGAGACCAGCGGCTCGCCGGTGTAACCTTTGGGCCACCATTTTCCGGCCGTCAGCGTGCTGCCATCGGGCAGGGTGTCGGCATAAGTCAGTCCGCGTTCGCCGCGCAGGGGCCAGGCGTTGTCGGGAATCTGCTTGAGGTCGGCGACGCGGGTCATGGCCCCTTCCGGGCCATAGGCAAGGATCGAGCCGCGCATCGAGGGCACCAGTGTCACTTTCGATCCCGGATCGGCGGCCTGAACCGTCTGGCGGAACGCGTCGGCGCGGTCCTTTGGCACATCGAGCACGAAGTAATCGGGCGCGCGGTTGGGCACGCGTGCGGCGATGTTGGCGTCCAGACTGCTCTCGACCGCCGCCAGCAGGACGAAGGCGGACAGGCCAAACCCCAGCGCCGTCACCAGCGCGCCGGTCTGGGCGGAGGGCCGGTGCAGGTTGGCGAGCGCGAGGCGCAGCAGCGGGCGCTGCGGGCGCGGCGCGCGGGCGGCCATGGTGCGGATCGCCCAGCCGAGCAGGGCCAGCAACCCCAGCAGCGCGACCGCTCCACCGAGGAACGTGGCGGTGACGAGCGGCTGCGCGGCGGTCAGCATCGCGATGGCGGCAATCGCGGCCATGCCCAGCGCGACGGGCAGCAGCGCCTCGCGCCGGATCGAGGGCAGGGGGGAAACCCGCGCGCGCATCAGCGCCATCGCGGGAAAGCGCCGCGCGGCGAGCAGCGGCGGCGCGGCGAATACCAGCACCACCAGCAGGCCATAGGCCACTGCGCGCAGCAGCGCCCAGGGATCGAACACGAACCCGGCGGCAACGGGCAGCAACTGGCCCAGCGCCTGCGTGAACAGCGGGGTCACCACCACGCCCGCGGCAAGGCCAATCGCACTGCCGACCAGCGCCGCCGCGCCGACTTGCAACAGGTAGATCCGCGCAATGTCGCCGCTGGTCGCGCCCAGCACTTTCAGTGTGGCGATGGAGCCGCGCCGCGCCTCCAGATAGGAGGAAACCCCGCCGCCAATGCCGATGCCCGCGATCACCAGCGCGGCGAGTCCGACCAGCACCAGAAATTCGCCCATCCGCCCGACGAAGCGTTCCGCCCCCGGCGCGGCCTTGTCGCGCGTGCGATAGGTGAACCCGGCGGCGGGATATTTGGCTTTCAGCGCATCGATCACCGGCACCGGCTCGGTCCCATCGGGCAGCAGGATGCGATAGCGCGCGCGGAACATCGATCCGGGCGAGGTCAGCCCGGCGCTGGCCGGAAAGCTCTCCGCCACGATCACGGCCGGGCCAAGCGTGAAGCCCTCGCTCAGCCGGTCCGGCTCATCGGCGATCACGCCGCCCACCGTCAGCCGCTGGCCGCCGATCACGAAGCTGTCCCCCGCCTTCACCCCCAGCCGCGCGGCGGCATCGGTGGAGACATAGGCGCTGCCTGCGGGCGGCGCGCCGGTCAGCCGGCCATCGGCCAGCTTCAGCTGCCCGACCAGCGGCCAGGCGGCATCGACGGCTTTCAGTTCGACGGGCGAGGCGAGCGCGCCGTTGGTGGCCATCGCCTGCAAGCGCAGCCCGCCCGAAACCTGGCCCAGCGCATCCAGCGCGGCGCGTTCCTGCGGCGTGACGGTGCGCTGCCAGACCTCGACCTGAATGTCCCCGCCCAGAATGGTCTTGCCGCGCGCCTTGAGTTCGCTTTCAATCGCCCCGGTCAGCGTGCCGATCGCGGCCAGCGCGCCAACCCCCAGGAACAGGCAGACCAGCAGCAGCCGCAGCCCTCGGAAGCGGGCCGAAAGGTCGCGGCGCGCAATCGTCCACGCGGTGCGCCAGGGCAGGGCGCTCATGCCCCCAAATCGCTCATACTGTCGCTCGCGATGCGGCCATCGGCCAGGGTGATAACCCGCTCACAGCGCTGCGCCAGACCAGGGTCGTGCGTGATGATCACCAGTGTCGCGCCGGTCTCGGCGCGGCGGGCGAACAGCAGGTCCATGATCGCACTGCCGGTCGCCGCGTCGAGGTTGCCGGTCGGCTCGTCCGCGAACACCAGCGGCGGGCGCGGGGCGAGCGCGCGGGCGATGGCAACGCGCTGCTGCTCCCCGCCTGACAGTTGCGCCGGGTAGTGGTTCAGCCGGTGGCCCAGGCCGACAGCGGCCAGTTCCTGCTCCGCTCGTTCGCGCGCATCGTCCATGCCCGCCAGTTCCAGCGGGGTCATCACGTTTTCCAGTGCGGTCATGGTGGGGAGCAGGTGGAACGCCTGCAGCACGATCCCGATCCGCCCGCGCCGGGCGGCGGCCAGCGCGTCCTCGTCCAGCGCGGCAAAATCCGCGCCCGCCACTTCCAGCGTGCCCGACGAAGCCCGCTCTAGCCCGGAGAGCACGGCCATCAGCGAGCTCTTGCCCGAACCCGACGGACCCAGCAGCGCCAGCGTCTGGCCCAGCGGTACCGACAGGTCGATCCCGCGCAGGATTTCGACAGCGCTGTCGCCCTGGCCAAGGGCAAGTTTGAGGTTTGCGGCACGGATTGCCGTCTGGGGGCTTGTCACAGGGTCAGGAAGCCATAGCTAGAGGGAAAGAACGCAAGGAATTTCTGCATGAAATGGAAGTGGGTGACCCAAGTTGCAACCCCCGTGGCCATGGCCTTTATGCTGGGTGCCTGCGGGCAGGGGGCAGGCACCCCCACGGCCAGCGAATCCGCGGCCGCAGAGGCGCCGCCGGAAATCCCGGTGATGGGGCCGGCGGTGCCAGTGCTGGCGCTGGGCGACAGCCTGTTTGCCGGATACGGGCTGGAGCCGGGACAAAGCTATCCCGCCCGGCTGGAAGCGGCCCTGCGCGCGCGCGGGATCAATGCGCAGATCACGAACGCGGGCGTTTCCGGCGATACCACGGCGGGCGGTTTGCAGAGGCTGGACTTCGCCCTGTCAGGCATGAAGGAGCCGCCCGCGCTGGCAATTATCAGCCTTGGCGGGAATGACATGCTGCGCGCGCTGCCGCCGGAACAGACCCGGCAGAACCTCGACGCGATCCTGACCACGCTGACCGAGCGCAAGGTCAAGGTGGTGCTGCTGGGAATGCTCTCCCCGCCCAACCTGGGGGCGGATTACCGCAAGCAGTTCGATCCGATCTATCCCGCGCTGGCGAAGAAGCACGGCGCGACGCTGGTGCCGTTTTTCCTGCAACCGCTGATCGGCCGGCCAGACCTGTTGCAGGCCGACAATATCCACCCGACCCTGCCGGGGATCGACAAACTTGTCGAAGCGACGGTGGACGACGTGGCCAAGGCGGTGCCCAAGCCAAAGGGCTAGGCTGCGAGGGAAAAGGCCCTCTCTCCCGAACCCGTCCATCCTGAGCTTGTCGAAGGATTGCTGTCCCTTCTGCGGGTGGCGCAGCCGGTTCAGAAGCAAGGCAGTGCTTCGACACGCTCAGCACGGGCGGAGCGGGTTGGAATGGCCTAGACCCGCTCGGCCACCCCGTCGCTGACGCGCCAGACGGCGGCTTCGGTGGCAATCGCCTCGAACGGGGGGAGTTCGGTGCCGGTCAGCCAGACTTGCGCGCCGCCCTGCCGCAGCCGGTCGAACAGCGCGGCGCGGCGCAGCGGGTCAAGGTGCGCGGCCACTTCGTCGAGCAGCAGCAGGCCGGGGCGATCCGGGCTGAGCAGCCCCGCATGGGCCAGTGTGATCGCGATCAGCATCGCCTTCTGCTCACCCGTGGAGCATTCGGCGGCGGGCTGGTCCTTGCCGCTCATGGTCACGAGTAACTCGTCGCGGTGCGGGCCGGTCAGCGTGCGCTGGGCGGCGCGGTCGCGGCGGCGGGTCGCGGCGAGTTCGGCGGCGAGTGCCTCCGCCTCCAGCGGTCCGCCCGGCTGGTAGCGCAGCAGGGGCCGCGCGAACGGGGCTTCGGGCAGGGTGGCCAGCGCCTCGACCAGCCGCTCCACCAGCCGCGCGCGGGCCTGCGCGACAGCGGCCCCGGCTTCGGCCAGCTGGCCTTCCAGCGCGGCCAGCCACTGCGGGTCCGGTTCCTGCACTTCGCCCAGCAGGCGGTTGCGTTCGCGCAAGGCGCCTTCCAGCTTGGCGGCATTGCGGGCATGGCCAGGTTCCAGCGCCAGCACCAGCCGGTCCAGAAACCGCCGCCGCGCCCCCGCGCCCTCGGCAAAAAGGCGGTCCATCGCCGGGGTCAGCCAGCCGATGCTGAGCCATTCGCCCAGTCGCACCGCCGGGGCGTCGGCGCCATTCACTTGCACCACGCGTCGTCCCGGCTTGTCGGCACGCGCGCCGGTGCCGATCTGCACACCATCCGCCAGTTCGGCATTGACGGCGAACCAGCCCGCGCCGTCCTTGGCCGGAATGTCGACCAGTGCCGCGCGGCGCAGCCCCCGGCCCGGCGCGAGCAGCGACAGCGCCTCCAGTACGTTGGTCTTGCCCGCGCCGTTCTCCCCCACCAGCAGATTGAACTGCGCCGCACCGTCCAGCCGCGTGGCGCGGTGGTTGCGAAAATCGGACAGGGTGATGCGGGCCAGCGCCATGCCGCCCGCGATAGTCCGCCGCGCCCCGCGCTGTCACGCAAAAGTCCGATCCTGAAAGTTGGGAAATTTCACCAACTGTTTGAAGTGGGGTTGTGGTCAAGGGGTGGTGCTGAGTTCAGGAATGGCTGAATTTCGCCATTTTCGCAGTTTGGCACGACCCCTGCAATACGTCTGGCATCGCGGCACAGGCCGCCAAACAGTTCAGATAGAGGGAATTCACCATGACCACTTTCACGCAAATCGGCCGCTCCATCGCCGCCGCCGCCACCGCCCTGACGCTTTCGCTGGTGCTGATCAGCGGCACCGTTTCCGTTCCGTCCACTGCCCAGGCGCACGGCGCTTCGGCTTATGTGAGTGTTGTCGCATGACCCAGCTTGACCATTCCCGCAGCGCCCCCGCCGCCAAGTCGTTCCGCCTGAACAAGGCCAACGCCAAGTTCATGGGCGTCAGCGCCGGGATCGCCGATTATTTCGGCGTCGATGTGACGCTGGTTCGCCTGGCCTGGGTGGTCGGCACGCTGGTCGGCTTTGGCTCGCTGCTGCTGATCTACCTCGCCATCGGCCTGATCGCGGATTGAACCGACACGACGCGGCCCCGTCTACCAAGACGGGGCCGTAAGTGTGTCGGGATCAAACCGATTCGGTTTTTGCGAAGGGCGAGAAATCGATGCCTTCGTCGAACACGTCCACGCCCTCGCGCGCCTTGAACCAGCCGACCACGGCATAGGTCACCGGCGTCAGCAGGGCTTCCCACAGCACTTTCAGCAGCCAGTTGGTGACCATCACGGTCAGCACCTGCTCGGTCGACCAGATGCCCAGGAACGCCACCGGATAGAAGATCAGGCTGTCCACGGCCTGCCCGAAGAAGGTGGAGCCGATGGTGCGCGCCCACAGCTTGCTGCCGCCGGTCCAGATCTTCATCTTGGCCATGACGAAGCTGTTGACGAATTCGCCCGCCCAGAACGCCAGCACCGATGCCGCGACGATGCGCCAGGTGCTGCCGAACACGCTTTCATAGGCGGCCTGCCCGTCCCACCCGGCCGCGGGCGGCATGGCGACGACGACATAGCTCATCACCGCCATGAAGATCAGCGCGGCAAAGCCCATCCACACGCAGCGCCGCGCGTTGGCATAGCCGTAGACCTCTGTCAGCACGTCGCCCAGCACGTAGGACAGCGGGAAAAACAGGATTCCCGCACCAAACGTGAAGCCCTCGATCGTGGCCAGCTTGCTGGCCCCGATCAGGTTCGACAGCAGCAGGATCGCGACAAAGGCCGCCATCAGGTAGTCGAAATAGCGGAAGTGGCGGCGCGCGCCGGTGGTGCCGTCGATGCGGGAAAGCTGGGTGCTCATGCGCGCGCACGCTAGCGCCGTTTGCACCCGGCGCAATCCCCGACTATGAGCACCCCCGCGCGCGCCCGTAGCTCAGCTGGATAGAGCACCTGCCTTCTAAGCTGGTGGTCGCAGGTTCGAATCCTGCCGGGCGCGCCAACTTTCCGTCATGCGCGGCAGGGGCTATCCCTCCAGTTGGTCAAAGCGGATCGCGCTGCCATCCAGCGGGATCGTGATCAGCATCCCGTCGCGGCCGATGGTGACGCCATCGGGACGTTCCTTGCTGACGCCGCGCAGCCACGGGGTCTTCAGCAGACCGAAGACCAGCGGCGGGGCGATGTGGGTATAGACCAGCTCGCGCACCCCGGCCCGGTTGGCCAGTCGCGCGGCTTCGACCGGGTTGATGTGATAGCGGCTGGTATCCTTCAGCACGCTGGCGAGCGTCTTTTGCCCGATTGCCTCGGCCTCGTTCGCCATCAGGTCCTGCAGGTGGTGGGCCTGCGCCTCGCTCACCAGCACGTCCGCACCCCTGGCGGCGGCGGTCAGGCCGTCGTTCAGCACCGTGTCCCCGGTAATCACGACCGAGCGGCCTTTGTAGCTGAAGCGGTAGGAAAAGGCCGGCGCGACCGGGCGGTGGTCGGTCTCGATCGCGGTGACAGTGACGCCGCCGGCGTTGTAGATCACTTGCGTGCGGCCCGCCGGCACATCGCCCGGCTGCACGAAATCGGCGGGGTAGGGGGCCATGACCGCGGCTTCCAGCGGGAGGAGGCCCTGCCCGTGGCTGTGGTGTGCGTTGCGATACTGCCGGTCGAAGCTGTAGGCCGCATTGAAGCCGCCGACCACCTGGTCCACGCCGGCCGGACCAAAGACCTTCAGCGGCTGGCGGCGGCCCTGGGCCCAGCCCTGCATGTTGAGTTCGCCCAGTTCGCCGATGTGGTCGGAATGGAAATGGGTGAGGAACACGGCTTCGATATTGGGCGTGGGGATGCGCCACAGCGCCAGGTTCTCCGGCGATTCGGGGCCAACGTCGACCACGAACAGCTTGCCGCCGGCCACGACCAGTGTGCAGGCCTTGGCCGCCTGGCGCAGCGGCAGCGGGCTGGACGTGCCGCACAGCACCACCCGCAGGGCATCGTCGCCGGTCGGCAACTGGCTGGAACGGGCCATTTGCTGTCGCGCCCCGGCGGCGAACAGCCGGTCCTGCAAGGCGGGCGAAAACTGGAACGCAAGGAACGCGATCAGGACCACGGTTACCGTAGCCGTGCCCAGCCAGACCAGAACTCGTTTCATCCCCGGGGAATCCTCTTTATGACTATTTGGTCAATTCGTGGATGATTCTGACCATTCAGTCAAGTGGTCCGGGGCGCCAGGCTGCAATGCGCGCGATAGTTCACCGCGCGTGATGGCCATCACGGCGGTGTCGGCGAATCCCCGTTATTTCACATACGCGACCCGACCGGTGGCCCTTCTGTCCACCGGCACCTGACCCCCGTGCAACCCTTTGCGCGGGGGTTCCTTTTTCAGCCGCGCGCGGCCGTTTCCAGCTTTTCCCCGGTGATCGGATAGCCCGCGTCGGCGTCGATCTTCAGCCACGGTTCGCCGTTTTCCAATTCCATGAACGGCGTGATCATCCGCACCGGATATTCGGCGACATGGCGCACCGCCTCGTCAAAGTTGCCGAACAGCGCCAGCCGTTCCAGGTTGCGGCGGGTGGGGAAGATGATCTTGATCTCGCCCTGTTCGGCCAGTTCGAGCGCCCCGGCGGCGCTGGCCCAGAACAAGTGCGTGTTTTCGGTATCGTCGACCAGCAGTTCGACCGCGCCCGTGCCCAGGTCGGCCAGGTAGAAGCGGGTGTCGAATACCCGCACTTCGCGGTGCTTGGGGCGCCAGCGGGCGAACGGCACCAGCCGGTCCAGATCCAGTGTCCAGCCCATCGCCTCCAGCACCGGGGCCAGAGTGCCCTGTTCCAGCAGCAGCGCGCGGGCGCGCAGGGCATCTTCCAGGCTGGGGCGCTGGTGGACGCCCACGGCGAGGCCCGTTTCTTCCAGCGTTTCGCGCACGGCCGCGATCCGCGCGGCCAGTTCGTCGCGGTGCTCGTCATCGGTCGCGCCCAGGGCATCGGCCAGGGCGAAGTCGGCATCGTCGACCCGCCCGCCCGGAAAGACCGCCGCCCCGCCGGCAAAGCTCATCGCCTTGGAACGCTGCACCATCAGCAGTTCCGGCGGGCCACCATCGGCCGCGTTGCGGAAAATGACCAGCGTGGCCGCGGGGGTTGCCGGGGGGATTTCACCGCCCGTGTCAAATATGTCTTTCACATCCATCTCGCGCGGCATGGTGCAGGGGGGAAGCCGCTTTGCCAAGGGGCATTTGCAGCAAATGTCACGCGGGGTGTCGGCCCGGTTTACAAATCCGGATCGCCGCGCCGGGCGTTAACGGTCTAAGTGGCTGTAAAAGGGGCTATCGAGCCATTTGGCACGGTCGGTGCATTGTTATCCGTACCCCAAGCAGTCTCGACTGAGGCGGGGCCGCTTCTGGTCTCCGCGGCCCCGCCTCCCCGAGAACGCCTTCCCCCAGATCGCTGCTATCCGGCCATTGGCCAGGCGCGCCCGTGGCGCACGAAAAAGGCCCCCTGCACGTGGCAGGAGGCCCTGTTTCGACCGGCGTTTCGTCCGGCGCTGCGGCCCGCTCAGCTGGCGGATGCGACGCCTGCGTCGGTGACCAGCTGTTGCAGTTCGCCCGCTTCGAACATTTCCATCATGATGTCGCTGCCGCCCACGAATTCGCCCTTCACGTAAAGCTGGGGAATCGTCGGCCAGTCGGAGAACGACTTGATGCCCTGGCGGATTTCCATGTCCTGCAGCACATCGACGCTTTCGTACTGCACGCCCAGATGGTCGAGAATCGCGACCGCCCGGCTGGAAAAGCCGCACTGCGGAAACAGCGGGGTGCCTTTCATGAACAGCACCACGTCATTGGTGTTCACGATGTCGGCAATGCGCTCGTTGGTATCGGACATGGGGTAAGCTCCTTCGCCGCTCAATTGGGAACGGCGGTGGTCAGTTGCAAGGCATGGAGTTCGCCGCCCATGCGTCCGCCCAGTGCGGCATAGACCAGCTTGTGCTGGGCGATGCGCGGCTTGCCGGCAAAGGCGGCGGACACGACGTGCGCGGCATAGTGATCGCCATCGCCGCGCAGGTCGGTGATGGTCACGGCCGCATCGGGCAGGGCAGCCTTGATCAGCGCCTCGATTTCAGAGGCGGCCATGGCCATGGCTCAGGCCTCGCCCATCAGCGCGCGGCGGGCTTCCACGGCCTTGGCGTCCAGCGCGGCGCGCACGTCGCCCTCGCTGACATCGACCCCGGCCGAAACCAGATCGCCCAGCAGCTTGCGGATCACGTCCTCGTCCCCGGCTTCCTCGAAGTCGGCCTGAACGACCGCCTTGGCATAGCTTTCAGCCTCGACGGCGGAGAGGCCCATCTTTTCCGCGGCCCAGGCACCCAGCAGGCGGTTGCGGCGCGCGGTGATGCGGAAGAGCATTTCCTCATCGTGCGCAAACTTGGCTTCCTCGGCGCGTTCGCGGTCTTTGAAATCGGTCATGTCTGCTCCTGCTCGAATGTCTGGCGCGGCCGCCTTGCGCTTGCGGCGCAAGGCGTCGCCTGAAGGAATCACGAAACGCCTTACACTCCGCGCAAGCAGAGGCAAGCGCGCTGGTCAGTTCATCGTCACCACGACTTTGCCGATGGCCTTGCGGTCGGCCAGCAGCTGGATTGCCTCGCCCCCGCGCTCCAGCGGGAAGGTGGCGGAAACCTTGGGGTTGATCTTGCCCGCCTTGAGCAATTCGAACAAGGTCGCGATGTGCTTGGCATTCGCCTGCGGATCGCGCGCGGCGAACGCGCCCCAGAACACGCCGCAGACATCGCAGCTTTTCAGCAGGGTCAGGTTGAGCGGCAGCTTGGCGATGCCCGCCGTGAAGCCGACCACGCAGAAGCGGCCTTCCCACGCGATGGAGCGCACCGCCGGTTCGGAATAGTCGCCGCCGATGATGTCATAGACCACGTCCGCGCCGTTCGGGCCGCAGGCGGCCTTGAACGCTTCGGCCAGCGCCTTGGACTGGTCCTTGTCGAGCGGCGCGCGGGGATAGACGACCACTTCGTCCGCGCCGTGTTCGCGCACGACGGCGGCCTTGTCCTCGCTGGAAACCGCCGCGACGACCTTGGCGCCGTAAGCCTTGCCCAGTTCGACCGCCGCCAGCCCGACGCCGCCCGCCGCGCCCAGCACCAGCAGGGTATCGCCCGCCTTCAGGTGCCCGCGATCCAGCAGGCCGTGCATGTTGGTGCCATAAGTCATCAGCAGCGACGCGCCGGTTTCAAAGCTGGCGTCGGCGGGCAGGGGCCACATCCGCGCGGCATCGGCCAGCACTTCCTCGGCCAGGCCGCCATTGCCCATCATCGCGATCACGCGGTCGCCCACGTTCCAGCCAGTCACGCCTTCGCCCAGCGCGTCGACGATCCCCGCCACTTCGCCGCCGGGCGAGAAGGGGCGCTGGGGCTTGAACTGGTAAAGGTCCTGAATGATCAGCACGTCGGGGAAGTTGATGGAACAGGCCTTGACCTTGATCCGGACCTGGCCGGGGCCGGGGACGGGGCTGTCCAGCTCGTCCAGCGTCAGGGTATCCGGTCCACCGACCGCGTGCGTCCTCAAGGCTTTCATGCAGCTACTCCCTTTGCCAGCCAGGGTGTTTCCCCCGCGCTCTTGTTTTCATAATCGCTGATCGCATCGCCGCGCGCCAGCGTCAGGCCCACTTCGTCGAGGCCGTTGAGCAGGCAATGCTTGCGGAACGGATCAATTTCAAAGCTGAAACGGTCCTGGAACGGCGTGGTCACGGTCTGGCTTTCCAGATCGATCGTAACCGGATCGGTCTGCGCCACTTCCATCAGCCGGTCGATCGCCGCTTGCGGCAGGACGACGGTGAGGATGCCGTTCTTGAAGGCGTTGCCCGAAAAGATGTCGGAAAAGCTGGGCGCGATCACGGCGGTGATGCCCAGGTCCAGCAGCGCCCAGGCGGCGTGTTCGCGGCTGGAGCCACAGCCGAAATTGTCGCCCGCGATCAGGATCGGCGAGCCCTTGAACTCGGGGGAATCGAACAGGTTGTCCGGGTCTTGCCGCAGGGCTTCGAATGCGCCGCGGCCGAGCCCGTCGCGGGTGATGGTCTTCAGCCAGTGGGCGGGAATGATGACGTCGGTGTCAACGTTCTTGCGGCCGAACGGGATCGCGCGGCCGGCAACTTCCTTCACCGGCTCCATCAATCGGTCTCCGGCAGGTCATCGGGCAGGGGCTTGGACGATGCCTTTTCCGTGCGTTCCTTGCGGCGCGAGGCATAGAGCAAGGCGGCGGCAAGCGCGGCAGAGCCAATTGCGGCCCCGGCCAGGGCGGCCTTGCCGGTCCAGCTGGCTTTTTCGGACTTTTCAGAATTGTCGGTCATGACTTGTCCTATGGTGACCGCTGGCGCGGCGTTCAAGCATCAGGCGGCAATTTGCCTCAGGCGGAAGTCAGCTTGCGCACGTCGGTCAGCTTGCCGGTCACCGCCGCCGCCGCCGCCATCGCGGGGGAAACGAGGTGGGTGCGCGCGCCCGGACCCTGCCGGCCCACGAAGTTGCGGTTGCTGGTGGAAGCGCAGCGCTCCCCGGCGGGAACCTTGTCGGGGTTCATCGCGAGGCAGGCTGAGCAGCCCGGTTCGCGCCATTCGATCCCGGCCTCGATGAAGATGCGGTCCAGCCCCTCTTCCTCGGCCTGGCGCTTGACGAGGCCGGAGCCGGGGACGACGATCGCCCAGCGCACGTTATCGGCCTTCTTGCGGCCCTTGATCACGGCAGCGGCGGCGCGCAGGTCCTCGATCCGGCTGTTGGTGCAAGAACCGATGAACACGTTCTGCACTTCAACCTCTTCCAGCCGCTGGCCCGGCGTCAGGCCCATGTAGTCGAGCGACTTTTGCGCGGCCTGCTGCTTCGACGGATCGGTGAAGCTTTCCGGGGCGGGCACCACGCCGGTGATCGGCACGACATCTTCGGGCGAGGTGCCCCAGGTCACGCTGGGGACGATGTCGGCGGCGTCGATCACCACCACCTTGTCATACTTCGCGCCCGGATCGGTGGCGAGGCTGCGCCACCAGGCGACGGCCTTGTCCCATTCTTCGCCCTTCGGCGCGAACGGGCGGCCCTTGAGATAGGCGAACGTCGTCTCGTCCGGCGCGATCAGGCCGGCGCGCGCGCCGTGCTCGATCGCCATGTTGGACACGGTCAGCCGCCCCTCCAGCGAGAGGCTCCGGATGGCGGAGCCGGTGTATTCGATGACATAGCCCGTGCCGCCCGACGCGCCCAGCACGCCGCAGATGTGCAGGACGACATCCTTCGCCGTCACGCCCGCGCCCAGTTCGCCCTCGACCCGGACTTCCATGTTCTTCGACTGCTTGAGCAGCAGGGTCTGCGTGGCGAGCACGTGCTCCACCTCGCTGGTGCCGATGCCGAACGCCAGCGCGCCCAGCCCGCCGTGGCAGGCGGTGTGGCTATCGCCGCAGACGATGGTCGCGCCGGGCAGGGAGAAGCCCTGTTCCGGGCCGACGACGTGGACGATGCCCTGTTCCACATCGGCATCACCGATCAGCCGGATGCCGAATTCGGGTGCGTTGCGTTCCAGCGCGGCCAGCTGCTGCGCGCTTTCGGGGTCGGCAATCGGGATGCGCTGTCCGGCGGCGTCGCGGCGCGCCGTGGTGGGCAGGTTGTGGTCCGGCACGGCCAGCGTCAGGTCCGGTCGGCGCACCTTGCGGCCCGCTGCGCGCAGCGATTCGAACGCCTGCGGGCTGGTGACTTCGTGGACGAGGTGGCGGTCGATATAGATCAGGCAGGTGCCATCATCGCGGCGTTCCACCACATGGGCGTCCCAGATCTTGTCATACAGCGTGCGCGGAGTGTGTGCCATATGGGCCGATAGCCACAGCGCGGCGCAATTGGCAAGCCACTGGCCGATTTCCGGGCTTGCTTGCATCGTTGTTAATAGCAATGTCACCTTGAACCGGCTAAAGGGCGGGTATGACTGCACCCGCGCACTTTTTTCCGATCAAGATTCTTCCCACCGACATCGACTTCATGGGCCACGTGAACAACGCGCGCTATCTGGGCTGGGTCCAGGATGCGGTGCTGTCGCACTGGCACAAGCTGGCCCCGGCCGACGCCGTGGCGGAGCGCGCGTGGGTCGCGCTCAAGCACGAGATTACCTATCGCAAGCCCGCGTTCCTCGATGACGAAGTGATCGCGCAAGTCGTGCTGGAAAGCATCCACGGCGCGCGCGCGTTTTACCAGACCATCGTCAAGCGGGGCGAGGACGTGCTGGCCGAGATCAAGTCCAGCTGGTGCTGCATCGATACCGTCACCCTGCGCCCGGCCCGCATCGGCGCGGACGTAGCCGCGTTCTTCTTCCCGCGCACGCCGGCGGCCGAGGGCTGAACCGATGGGCTTTCTGGCTGCCAGCGCCATCGTGATCGCCACCGTGCTGGCAATGGAGTGGGTCGCCTGGGCCAGCCACAAGTACATCATGCATGGCTGGGGCTGGGGCTGGCATCGCGACCACCACGAACCGCACGACAACTTCCTCGAAAAGAACGACCAGTACGCGCTGGTCGGTGCGGCGATGAGCATTTCGATGTTCGCGATCGGCAGCCCGATGATCCGGGGCGATGCCGCGTGGGCCCCGGGCACCTGGATCGGGCTTGGCATCCTGTTCTACGGCATCATCTATACGCTGGTGCATGACGGGCTGGTCCATCAACGCTGGTTCCGCTGGGTGCCCAAGCGCGGCTACGCCAAGCGGCTGGTGCAGGCGCACAAGCTGCACCACGCGACCATCGGCAAGGAAGGCGGGGTCAGCTTCGGCTTTGTCTTCGCGCGCGATCCGGCCGTGCTGAAGCAGGAACTGAAAGCCCAGCGTGCGGCGGGTATCGCCGTGCTGCGCGAGGCGGTGGAAGACTGATTATTTACTCTGCGCGGGTCCAGATCCACGGGCCGACCGTGACCAGCACCGCCACCGAAATCAGCACCCACGGCCAGCCCACGGTGAACCACGTAAACCCGACGCCCGCCGTCATCGCCAGCACGGCGGACACCTTGGCGCGGCGCGGAATGGCGCGGCGGTCGCGCCACTGGCGCATGGCTGGGCCGTATTGCGGGTGGTCGTAAAGCCGCTGCGCCCATTCCGGCTTGCCCCGCGCAAAGCAGAATGCGGCGAGCAGCAGGAACGGCACGGTCGGGATGATCGGCAGGAACGCACCGACCACGCCCAGCCCCAGCGCGGAGAGGCCCGCGCCCAGCCACAGCGGTTTAGCCAGCGGCATAATGCCTACTTCGTCATTGCGAGCGGAGCGAAGCAATCCAGAGCGTCGCGCAATGCGCTCTGGATTGCTTCGCTCCGCTCGCAATGACGAGTCTGGATGGGCACGGGCATGCTAACCAGCGGCATAACGGGCCGCCGTCTCGCGGATCAGCGCGATCATGTTCGGCACGCCCTGGGTGCGGTTGGAGGACAGCTGGTTTTTCAGGTCGAACGGCGCGAGCAGGGCGGCGATATCGGTGTCGGCAACAGTCGCGGCGGGCTGGTCCTGCACGGCGGAGACGACCAGCGCGACGATCCCCTTGGTGATCGCCGCATTGCTGTCGGCCAGGAAGTGCAGCGTCCCGTCATCGCGGCGCATCGGATAGACCCAGACGCTGGCCGAACAGCCGCGCACCAGCGTGGCGTCGGTCTTGAGCGGATCGGGCATGGCTTCCAGCTCGCGCCCCAGCTCGATCAGCAGGCGATAGCGTTCGTCCCCGTCGAGGAACTCGTATTCTTCCAGAATGTCGGTCAGGCTGCGCATGGCGGGATCAGAAGGCCTCACAGGCGATGAACTTGCGCTTCACCGGATCGCGGAAGCCCACTTTCAGCTCGGTTGAATAGAGCAGCTGAAAGCCGTCTGGCGTTTCGCCGATGGTCACCAGTTCATCCGGGTTATCGGTGTTGGTCGGTGTCAGCAGGCCCCACTCGCGCAGGTACAGCATGATCTGGCCGGGCAGGATGCCGCGCTTGGCTTCCTTGGAATGGGGGAAGATCACCCGGTCGCCGTCCACGCATCTGGTGGAGGTATCCTTGGCGTCCTTTTGCAGGCGCCAGGCCACTCCGATGGCGTCCACTTCGTCGCGCTTGGCCGGGGCTTCCAGCTGGAGCGCGGCGCGTTCGATTTCGGCCAGCCGGGCGCGGGCCATGGCTTCCTGCCCCTTGAGTCCGGCAGGCACTTCCGGGCAGTCGCTCGCCGCCGGGCGGCGTTCGCGGCACATCAGGATCATCACCGCGACCGCTTCCTGCTGCAGCGCCTGGCGCCGCTGGTCCATCGCCGCCTTGCTGTTGGACTTCACCAGGCTATCGGTCAGCCCGGTCATCAGGGCCTGGTGGGTGACCTCGGCATAGCCGCCCGTTTTGGCGATGCCCTGCGTCCAGCCGGCGGTCGAGGCGGCTTCGGAATAGGTGTTGAGGCGGGTCAGCCAGTCCCACGTGGTCACCATCGTTGCGCCGACCATTTCGCCGTGGAACGGCCCGGTGCAGCCGACGGGGGCGACCTTGGTCGGGGCAACGTTGATCGTGGGATCGCCCAGCTTGGCGAGCTTGCGTTGCAGCGAGATTTCGCGGCGCTGGATCACATCGACCGTGGTGGTGGTGAAGCCGCAGCCGGTGGCCTGTGCATCATAGCTGGCCCACTGCTTTTCGGCGGCGATCAGCGCCTTGGTCTGCGGGGATTGCGCCGGCGGAGCCTTGGCCGGTTCGGCGTGCGAAGGAGCGGCGATCAGGGCAGGAGCAGCGATCAGGGCAAGCGCAGGCAGCAGGGCAAATCGACGCATGGTGGGCAAGCTACTTTCGCGAATGGGAAAACCCGCTTTTCCTTGCCCCGCCACGCTTGTCAACGCTGCGGGGGGACGGTCAAAGGTCCACCCCGGCGGCGATGGCCTCCAGCTTGCGGATGCGTTCCTTCAGGTCGGCGATCTCGATCCGGGCCATGCCGGAGCCGGATTCAGGCTCGCCGCGGTGCGCGTCGAGTTCGCGCAGCTTCAGCGTCAGCCAGCCCTGCCAGCCTTTCAGCATGGCTGCCGCGACGATGCCGATCGCGGCCAGGGTGGCAAGGGAAACGACGAGGTATTCGCTGATCATGGCGGTTACTCCCCGTGGGTGGGCCTACTTGTCGCGCAGGCTTTCGATTTCGGCGGCGATGGAGCGCGACTGGCGATCATCGGTGGCGATGCGTTCCAGCACGTGCAGGCGGTCTTTCAGCTCGGCCAGCTCGCGTTCCAGTTCCAGTTCGCGGGGTGAGGTCCCGGGCGCGTCGATCGCGCCCTTCCCGGTGCCCTGGTAGCGATATTTGGTCATTACGATGTTGGCGACGGCGATGATCGCTGCGACCAGCACGACGGCATTCCAGAAATTCATGGTTCCCTCCCCAGGTACAAGCAGCGTGCGGATCAGTTGCGCGGCAGCTCGCGCAGCGCCTCGATCTGGTGGGTCAGGCTGTAGCCGCTGTCGGTGACGATCCGCTCGACATTGCCCAGCCGGTCCTTGATCGAGCCCAGTTCGGCGCGCAGCTGGGCGTTTTCCTGGCTCAGCAGCTTGATCCGCTCCAGTTCCTCGGAACTGGTCTTGGGATAGATCGCCTTGCCCCACGAGCTTTCCAGCGGATAGCCGTGCTTGACCCGCAGCCAGGTGGTAACGACCCAGCCGACCACGCCGACAACGGCAAAGATCGACGCGGCGGGGGCGAGGGCTTGCATCACTTCAGGGCTCACGGGCGGTTCTCCAGTTCAGGGGCGTCGCGCAGTGCTTCGATCTGGGCGGCGACGGCAATGCTCTTGTCGGTGGCGATGCGTTCCAGCACTTTCACGCGGTCGGCAAAGTGGGCGAGTTGTTCGCGCAAGTCCGCGTTTTCGGCCCTCAGCGCGCGGGTGTTGTCGGTTTCGGCCTGGACGGTCTTGCCGCCCCATTCGTCTTCCAGCGCATACCCGTGGCGGGCGCGGATCCAGTTGTTGATCAGCCACCCCCCGGTCGAGATCGCGACCAGCGCGATCACGAATTCCGGACTGCCCCAGTTCACGGCCGCACCTCTGGCTCACGCGCGTCCAGCAGCGCCTCGACCTTGCGCGCATCGCGCAGGGCCTCGATCTGGCTGGCGACGTCATAGCCCTTGTCGGTAACGATCCGTTCCAGCACCCGCACGCGCTCTTCCAGGTCGGAATTGCTGGCGGCATACAGCGCGGCCTTTTCCGCGGTGGCGCGGGCGTTCAGCTCGGCCACCTTGGACTGGTGCTTGGTCCAGACGATGAAGGCGACCATCAGGAACGGTGCCAGCGGGACCAGGATTGCAAGTTCACCCATCGGTTTTCCCCCTCAGGCCGCGCTCAGCGCAGCCGCTCGATTTCTTCAGACAGGCGCGGGTTGGCGCTGACGTAATAGTGTTCGACGTCGGCCAGGCGGCGGTCGATGTCGCGGAAGCTGGCGCGCACGTCGCGGGCGGTGCGGGCCGGCGACTGGCGCACGCGCTGCCAGAACTTCTGTTCCTGGCTATCGACGTAGAGGTGCGGCGGCTTCTTGTTCGCCAGGAACCCGGCGAGGAAGTAGAACGGGATGATCCCGCCGCCGGTCATGAAGACCAGGCCGATCGCGGCCAGCCGCACCCAGATCGCGTTGATCCCGGTATAGTCGGCGATGCCGGAGCAGATCCCCATGAACTTGGCGTTCTGCTTGTCGCGGTAAAAGCTGGTGCGCGGGCTGTTCATCTTACTTCCCCCCCTTGCGTGCAATCATGCGGTCGAGTTCCCGCAGCGGCTGGTTGTCGATCTCGCGGTCGTGGACCAGCCGGGCCGGGCGGAATTCCGGGTTGTCGGCAGCGACCAGGCGCTCGACCGTGTCCATCCGTTCATCCAGGCGGCGGGCCAGCTGGTAGAGTTCCTCCAGCATCGCCTCGTCATCGACGGTCAGCGTCGCGGCGGTCTTCCACTTGGTGACATAGTGCAGGATGAGCCACGGCAGGCCGATGAACAGCGATCCGAACAGGACGATTTCTTCCATGGCTTCAGCCCTCCTTGGTGGTGTTGGCGCCGCCAGAGAGGGCGCGCTTCATGGCTTCGAGTTCCTCGTCGATCTTGTCCTGCCCGGCGAGCGCGGAGATCTGGTCGGCCAGGCTGGGCTGGCCGGTGCCGTCCGCCAGGCTCAGCGCATCGGCGCGGCCTTCGGCGTAATCGACGCGGCGTTCCAGCTGGTCGAACCGGGCCATCGCCTCGTCCACCCGCTCGCTGGCCAGCAGCGTGCGCAGCTTGACGCGGTTCTCGGCGCTTTCCAGGCGGGCGGCGATCGCGGTCTGGCGGCTGCGGGCTTCGCGCAGGCGGGTCTGGAGCTTTTCGATGTCCAGTTCGTAGGCGCGCAGGGCATCGTCCAGCACGGCAATTTCAGCCTTCAGCTGGTCGGCCATGTCGGCGGCCTTCTTCTTTTCGACCAGCGCCGCGCGGGCCAGGTCTTCGCGGTCCTTGCTCAGCGCCAGCTGGGCCTTTTCCGCCCAGTCGGCCTGCAGGCGGTCCAGCTTCACGGTGTGGCGGTGCATTTCCTTCTGGTCGGCGATGGTGCGGGCCGCGCTGGCGCGCACTTCGACCAGGGTTTCCTCCATCTCCAGGATGATCATGCGGATCATCTTCGACGGGTCGTCCGCCTTGTCGAGCAACTCGTTGAAGTTGGCGGCGATGATGTCACGGGTGCGGCTGAAAATGCCCATCAAGGGTACTCCGATACTGGAAAGCGAAGAAGCGGCGGGGGTGGGCGACTTGCGCAGGCGTTCCACTTCGTCATCGAAGCGCGAGGCCTTGCGCGCGGAGCCGGTGCTCCCGCTGGAGAGGGTTTGGGCCGGAACGTCGCTGTGGCGGGGGGACTGGGTGCCGCCAGCGGGGGGCTCGTCGCGTTCCGGCCCAAGGGGGTTGAAGGGATCGTTGACCATGATCGTGCCGATCAGGCCTGCTGCGCCGCAGCGACCGGCTGCGTCGAGGGCTGTGCATACTGGGCAACCACCGGGGCCGCATCCAGCTGGTTGGCCAGCACGACGACGTTCATCGCCAGCATCGCGGTGATCGACAGCATGATCGCCTTGTCGAGCTTGGAAGCGGCGGAGAGAGGCTTGGTGAACATGGCGTTCCTCGTGGTAAAGCGTTTGGTCATCCCTTCGCAAAGGGTGTGCCAAATTGCGGTCGGGCCGATTTTGCGGGTTTTTGCGGATTAATCGACGAACGACATATTGGCGCCTGTTCCCAATGTTGGGAATTTTCACTATATGTTGGGAATGGATCGTGACGTTCAGTTCATCGGCCAGTCCACGGCCTTTCTCGACGCGGTCGAACGCGCCAGCCGCGCCGCGCCGATGCGCCGCCCGGTGCTGGTGATCGGTGAGCGCGGGACCGGCAAGGAACTGATCGCCGAGCGCCTCCATCGCCTGTCGCCGCGCTGGGGCGAGCCGCTGGTCACGCTGAACTGCGCGGCACTGCCGGAAACGCTGATCGAGGCGGAGCTGTTCGGTCATGAGCAAGGGGCCTTTACCGGCGCTACCAGAGCGCGGGCCGGGCGGTTCGAGGAAGCCGACAAAGGCACGTTGTTCCTCGACGAACTGGCCACGCTGTCGATGGGCGCGCAGGAACGCCTGCTGCGCGCGGTCGAATATGGCGAAGTCACGCGGATCGGTTCTTCCCGCCCGATCCGGGTGGATGTGCGGATCGTCGCCGCCACCAACGAGGACCTGCCGCGCATGGCCGATCAGGGCCGGTTCCGCGCCGATCTGCTCGACCGGCTGAGTTTCGAGGTCATCACCCTGCCGCCGCTGCGCGTGCGGGAGGGCGACATTCACGTGCTGGCCGAATACTTCGGCCGCCGCATGGCGACCGAGCTGGACTGGGAGCGGTGGCCCGGCTTTTCCGACCATGCCCTGCGCGCACTGGAGGAATACCAGTGGCCGGGCAACGTGCGCGAATTGCGCAACGTGGTGGAGCGTGCGGTCTATCGCTGGGGCGATCCCGAAACCCCGATCGCCCACATCCAGTTCAACCCGTTCGAAAGCCCGTGGAAGCCGGAGCCGATGGCGCAGGCGCTTAACGCCGTGCGCAGCGAGGATCACCCGGTGTTCCAGCCCGCCCCGGCCGGCACCCCCACGCTGCCGCCGCTCGATTCGATCGACGATCTGCGCGCGGCGGTGGACGCGCACGAAAAGGCGATCCTGGAACAGGCGCTGGGCCGCAACCGCTATAACCAGCGGCAGACCGCGAAAGCGCTGAGCCTCAGCTATGACCAGTTGCGCCATGCGATGAAGAAGCATGGCCTGCTGGAGCGGGGATAAGCGGCGCAGACTCTGCTTGCGTTTCGCGGGAAATGGGCCTAACGGACTGCTCATCCCGACATTGTGAACCAAGGTCAGGGCTGGCGCCGAAAGGGGCCGGCGCAGACGGGCATTTCGCTTTTCGGGCAAAACGGAGTTGGCATGGCGGATATCGCGCGGATTATCGAGGTTGTTGAGCCGGAGGCGAAAGCGCTCGGCTTCGATCTCGTGCGCGTGCGCTATTACAAGGGTGGAGAGATCGGCCCGATTTCCGACCATGACGACGAGCATACGCTCCAGATCATGGCCGAGCGTCCCGAAACCGGCCAGTTGGTGATCGAGGACTGCGCCGAATTGTCGCGCCGCGTCTCCGATGCGCTGGACGCGCTGGAAGAAGCGGGCGAAGTGCTGATCGCGGATGCCTACCGCCTCGAAGTCAGCTCGCCTGGGATCGACCGGCCGCTGACCCGCCCCAAGGACTATGCCAACTGGGCTGGTCACGAGGCTCGCATCAATCTGACCGTTCCGGTCGAAGGGAATCGCAAGTCGCTCCAGGGCGAACTCGTGGGCCTGGAAGGCGATGTGGTGACGCTGGAGGACAAGAAGTCCGGCCGCGTTTCCTTCCCGCTGTCCGATATTCATTCCGCCAAGCTGGTCCTGACCGACCGGCTGATTGCTGCCACGCGCCCGCTGGATTCCAGTGGCGCGGACGAATTGCTTGAAGAACAGGAAGACTGATTATGGCCAGTCCGATTTCTGCCAACCGCGCCGAACTGCTTGCGATCGCGACCTCCGTCGCGACCGAGAAGATGATCGACAAGTCGATCGTGATCGAGGCGATGGAAGAAGCGATCCAGAAGTCCGCGCGCAACCGATACGGCGCGGAAAACGACATTCGCGCCAAGCTGGACCCGCGCACCGGCGACCTGCGCCTGTGGCGCGTCGTCGAAGTGGTCGAGGAAGTCGAGGACTACTTCAAGCAGGTGGACCTCAAGGCCGCGCAGAAGCTCGATCCGAACGCGAAGCTGGGCGACTTCATCGTCGATCCGCTGCCGCCGGTCGATCTGGGCCGCATCGACGCGCAGTCGGCCAAGCAGGTGATCTTCCAGAAGGTCCGCGATGCCGAGCGTGATCGCCAGTATGACGAATTCAAGGACCGTGCCGGCGAAGTCGTCACCGGCGTGATCAAGTCGGTCGAATTCGGCCACGTGATCGTGAACCTGGGTCGCGCCGAAGGCGTGATCCGCCGCGATCAGCAGATCCCGCGCGAAGTCGCCCGCGTCGGCGAACGCGTCCGCGCGCTGATCCTGAAGGTGGAGCGCCAGAACCGCGGTCCGCAGATCTTCCTCAGCCGGGCGCACCCGGAATTCATGAAGAAGCTGTTCGCGCAGGAAGTGCCCGAAATCTACGACAACATCATCGAGATCAAGGCCGCCGCCCGCGATCCGGGCAGCCGCGCCAAGATCGGCGTGATCAGCCGCGATTCGAGCATCGACCCGGTCGGCGCCTGCGTCGGCATGAAGGGCAGCCGCGTGCAGGCCGTCGTGCAGGAACTGCAGGGCGAAAAGATCGACATCATCCCGTGGAGCGAAGACACCGCGACGTTCGTCGTCAACGCGCTCCAGCCGGCCACTGTCAGCCGCGTGGTGATCGACGAGGAAGAAAGCCGCATCGAAGTGGTTGTCCCCGATGACCAGCTTTCGCTGGCGATCGGCCGCCGCGGCCAGAACGTGCGTCTGGCCAGCCAGCTGACCGGTTCGCAGATCGACATCATGACCGAGGCGGAAGCTTCGGAAAAGCGCCAGAAGGAATTCGCCGAGCGCTCCAAGATGTTCGAGGAAGAACTGGACGTCGACGAAACCCTCTCGCAGCTGCTGGTGGCCGAAGGCTTCAGCGAGCTGGAAGAAGTGGCCTACATCGATGTGAACGAGTTGGCCGCGATCGAAGGCTTCGACGAGGAACTGGCCGAGGAGCTGCAAAGCCGCGCCACCGAAGCGCTGGAACGCCGCGAGGAAGCCAGCCGCGAGGAACGCCGCGCGCTGGGCGTCGAGGATGCGCTGGCCGAAATCCCGCACCTGACCGAAGCGATGCTGGTCACGCTGGGCAAGGCCGGGATCAAGACGCTGGACGATCTGGCCGACCTCGCCACCGACGAACTCATTGCCAAGAAGCGCACCGAACAGCGCCGCCGCGACAACTCGCTCAAGTCCGCCACCGCGCCGCGCCGCAGCGACCGTGTCGAGGACAAGGGCGGCGTGCTCGGCGAATATGGCTTGAACGAAGAGCAGGGCAACGAGATCATCATGGCCGCGCGCGCCCACTGGTTCGAGGATGAACCGGCTACCGAGGAGGCCGCCGATGCGGATTCCTCACAATGACGCGCTAGGTTCCGACAGCCTGGAAGCGCCCGAGCGGCGCTGCATCCTCACCGGGAGCCACGGCTCGCGGGATGAGCTGATCCGGCTTGCCATTTCGCCCGATGGCGATGTGCTGCCCGATGCGCTGGCGCGTGCGCCGGGGCGGGGGGCGTGGATCGGCGTGTCGCGCGGGGAGCTGGAAACCGCACTGGCCAAGGGCAAGCTGAAAGGCGCGCTGGCGCGAGCCTACAAGGGTGCCGCGCTGACCATTCCGGCCGATTTGCCGCAGCGGATTGAAGCGGCGCTGACCCGCGCCTTCACCGACCGGCTGGGGCTGGAAATGAAAAGCGGCAAGCTGCTGGTCGGGTCCGACCGGATCGCGGAGAATGCCCGGATGGGCAAGGTCCGCTGGCTGGCGCACGCCGCCGATGCCGGGCAGGACGGTTCGCGCAAGCTGGACCAGGCCTGGCGCGTGGGCGAGGACGAGGAAGGATCCGGCAAGCAGGGCATCACCTTGCCACTGGACCGGGCAACGCTGTCTGTGGCATTGGGCCGCGACAACGTCGTCCACATGGCGCTGACCGACCGGTCGGCGGCGGAACGGCTGGCCATCCCGCTACAGCGCTTGCTGCGCTATCTGGGGCATGGCGCGGCGACCGGACAGAATGAAGGCGATAGCCCGGCGGATTCCGCCGCGCCTGTTGCCGTGACGACGAATTGAGACGTGAAGGGCCTATTTGAGCATGACCGACAGCAACGATAAACCGACTCTGGGCCGCAAGCCGCTTGGGCTGAAGCGCTCGGTCGAAGCGGGCGAGGTCAAGCAGACCTTCAGCCACGGCCGCACCAACAAGGTGGTGGTCGAGGTGAAGCGCCGCAAGCTGATCGGCAAGCCGGGTGAAGCCCCGCTGGCCGCTCCGGCCGCGCCCGAACCGGCTCCGCCGCCGCCGCCAGCCCCCGTCGCCGCCGCGCCCAAGCCCGCGCCGCGCCCGGTCGCGTCGGACGAGACCCCGCAGGAGCGCGTCGCCCGCCTGCAGCGCGAGGCCGAGGAAGCCCGTCTGGCCCTGCTGGAAGAGCAGACCCGCCGCGAGATGGAAGCCCGCCAGCGCGCTCAGGAAGAAGAGCGCCGCCGCGCCGAGGAAAAGCGCCAGGCCGAAGCTGCCGCGGCTGCCGCCGCCGCCGCGCCTGCGCGTGCGCCGGAACCGGAAGCTCCGGTAGCCGCCGCGCCCGCGCCGGCCGCCGAAGCGGCTGCTCCGGCCGCGGAAACTGCCGCCGCGCCCGCCGCTGCCGAGGCAGAGGCCAAGCCGGCTGCCGCAGCCGCCCCCGCGCCGCGCCGCTTCACCCCGGTTGCGCCGGTCAAGCGCCCCGAGCCGGTGGTCAAGAAGCCCGCGAACAACCCGCGCGACAAGGCTGGCGACAACCGCCGCCAGGCCGGCAAGCTGACCGTGACCAAGGCGCTGAACGAGGACGAGGGCGCCCGCGCCCGCAGCCTCGCGGCGCTGAAGCGCGCCCGCGAGAAGGAGCGCCGCGCGCACTTTGGCGGCCAGCAGCAGCAGCGTGAAAAGCAGGTCCGCGACGTGGTCGTGCCCGAAGCGATCACCGTGCAGGAACTGGCAAACCGCATGGCCGAAAAGGGCGCGGACCTGGTCAAGGCGCTGTTCAAGATGGGCATGATGGTCACCGTCAACCAGACGATCGACCAGGATACCGCCGAACTGCTCGTCACCGAATTCGGCCACAACATCCAGCGCGTGTCCGAAGCGGACGTCGATATCGACACCGCTGCCGACGTTGACGCGGAAGACACCCTCAAGCCGCGTCCGCCGGTCGTGACGATCATGGGCCATGTCGACCACGGCAAGACCAGCCTGCTCGACGCGCTGCGCGGCACCGACGTGGTGCGCGGCGAAGCGGGCGGGATCACGCAGCACATCGGCGCGTACCAGATCAAGACCAAGGGCGGTGACCTGATCACCTTCCTCGATACGCCGGGCCACGAAGCGTTCACCGAAATGCGCATGCGCGGGGCGAACGTCACCGACATAGTCATTCTGGTGGTTGCCGCCGATGACGGGATCATGCCGCAGACGATCGAGGCGATCAATCACACCAAGGCCGCCGGCGTGCCGATGATCGTGGCGATCACCAAGTCGGACAAGCACGAGGCGAACCCGCAGAAGATCCGCGAGCGCCTGCTGGAGCACGAAGTGATCGTCGAGCAGATGTCGGGCGATGTGCAGGACGTCGAGGTTTCGGCCAAGACCGGCGCCGGTCTGGACGAGCTGATCGAGAAGATCCTGCTCCAGGCCGAACTGATGGAGCTGAAGGCCAACCCCGACCGCGCCGCCGAAGCGACCGTGATCGAGGCGAAGCTCGACAAGGGCAAGGGTCCGCTGGCGACCGTGCTGATCACGCGCGGCACGCTGAAGGTGGGCGACATCCTGGTTGTCGGCACCCATTCCGGCCGCGTCCGCGCGATGCTGGATGACAAGGGTCGCCAGATCAAGGCCGCGCCGCCCTCGCTTCCGGTCGAAGTGCTGGGGATCGGCGGCGTGCCGATGGCCGGCGATACGCTGACCGTGGTCGAGAGCGAGGCCCGCGCCCGCGAAGTCGCCGCTTTCCGCCAGGAACGCGCGACCGCCAAGCGCACCACCACCGCGCCGACCAGCCTGGAAAACATGTTCTCCGCGCTGTCGGCCAAGCAGACGGTCATCGAATACCCGGTGGTCGTGAAGGCCGACGTGCAGGGTTCGACCGAAGCCATCGTCAACGCGCTGAACCGCCTGTCGAACGACGAGATCAAGGTCCGCATCCTGCAGTCTGGCGTTGGCGCGATCACCGAAAGCGACGTGAGCCTGGCGCAGGCATCGGGCGCGCCGATCATCGGCTTCAACGTCCGCCCGAACGCCAAGGCGCGCGAGCTGATCGAACGCCAGAAGGTGCGGCTGAAGTACTTCGACGTGATCTATCACCTGACCGAGGACGTCGCCAAGGAAATGGCCGGCCAGTGGGGCCCGGAAATCATCGAACACGTCGTCGGCCGCGCCGAGGTCAAGGAAGTGTTCCCCGCGGGCAAGAAGGACAAGGCAGCCGGTCTGCTGGTGCTGGAAGGCTATATCAAGAAGGGCATCTTCGCGCGCCTTACCCGCAACGACGTTATCGTTTCGAAGACGGTCATCGCTTCGCTGCGGCGCTTCAAGGACGACGTGGCCGAAGTCCGTGCCGGTCTGGAATGCGGCGTCGTGTTGCAGGATACCAACGACATCAAGCCGGGCGACATGCTCGAAGTGTTTGAGGTCGAGGAACGCGAACGCACCCTGTGAGTGGCATCGACACCTATCAGGGAGCGCATGTCGCGCTGATCGGGGCGGAGTTCGTGGACTTCGACCCGGTCACCGAGACGATCACGATGCGCTTCCACGCGCCCGACAGCTTCATCACGCCGCGCGGCGGGGTGCAGGGCGGGCTGGTTGCCGGGTTTCTGGACGAGGCGATGGGCTGGGCCCATGTCCACGCCACGAAAGGCGAGGAAGCCCCGCTCAACCTGGAAATCAGCATGACGCTGCTCAGCCTGATCCCGCCCGGCCCGCTGCTGGGCAAGGGCCGGGTGGTGCGGCGCGGACGGCGCGTGATCTTCCTGGAGGCGGAACTGTTCAGCCTCGACGGCAAGCCGCTGGCGCGTGCAACCTCCACCGCGATTCCCACGCCCAAGCCGTCCGCATGACCATGCGGGCACGGCGCTGACATGGCCCGCTATGTCGCCCTGTTCGGCAGCATCAACGTCGGCGGCAACCGCCTGACGATGGCGGAGCTGCGCGCCGCGTTCGAGGCGGAAGGGTTGAGCAACGTCGAAACCGTGGTCGCCAGCGGTAACGTGCTGTTCGATCACGAAGACCGCCCGACGCGCGGCCTTGAGGAAAAGCTGGAGCTGATGATGCGCCAGCGCTTTGGCATGCGCAGCCTGGCCGCCGTGCGCAGCCGTGACGAACTGGCCGCGGCGATTGCCGACAACCCCTTTGCCGCCGATGGCGAGCCGAACCTCGTCCACACCCTGTTCCTCGACCGCGATCCCGATCCGGACCAGTTCGCGGTGCTGGTGGCGGATCACGCCGGGCGCGGGCCGGAACGGTTGGCGATGGGACCGCGCGCGCTCTATATCGATTATGCGGGCGGGGCGGGGACCAGCCGCCTCACGCTGCCGTTCATCGAGCGGCGGATGCAATGCCGGGGCACCGCGCGCAATGTGCGCTCGCTGGCCCGGATCGTCGCCAAGCTTGATGCAAGCGGGCAGGATAGAGAGTAGAGAGCGGCCATGGCCAAGCCCAATGCAACCCCCGAAACCCGCTCGGTCCGCCTGCTCAAGGTGGGCGAACAGGTACGCCACGTGATCAGCGAACTGCTGACCCGCCAGATGGTCCACGACGAAGTGCTTACCGCGCACGCGATCAGCGTGACCGAAGTGCGCATGTCGCCCGATTTGCGCCACGCCACCGTGTTCGTGAAACCGCTGCTGGGCAGCGACGAGGACGTCGTGCTCAAGGCGCTGCGCACCAACACGGCCTATTTCCAGAAGGAAGTCGCCGGCAAGCTGCGCCTGAAATACGCCGCGAAGATCAAGTTCCTGCCGGACGAGAGCTTTGACGAGGCCAGCCGGATCGAGGCGCTGCTGGCCAGCCCGCAAGTCCGCCGCGACGTGGCAGGCGAGGCGGACGCCGAATAAGCGCCCGTTTAGCCCGGCACCATCCGCGCGTTGATGGTGATCGTCACTTTCCGGCCCACCACCACGCTATAGGCCGTCATGCCGAAATCGTGGCGATTGATAGTGGTCTGCGCGCTCAGCTGGATCGGTTCCTTGCCGGTGGCGCTGACGGGCGGCTGGGCGAACGTGACGGCCAGCGTGGCGGGGCGCGTTACGCCGCGCGCGGTGATCTCCCCTTCGACCCGCGCGGTGGTCTGCCCGGTCATGGTCATGCGCGTGCCGGCGAAGCGGATCGTGGGATAGCGCTCCACATCGAAGAAGTCCTTGCCGCGCAGCCGCTCCAGCGTGACCTTGTCCCCGGCGGTCAGGGCGCGGGCATCCAGCGTGACGTCAAGGTCGATCGCGTCGAGCCGGTCCGGGGTCAGGTGGATGCCGCCGCTCATCCGGGGAAAGCGGGCGGACTTGCTGGCCAGGCCCAGGAACGCGACCTTGGCGTCAACCGAACTGCGCGGCGCATCGATCTGGTAGCGATAGGTCGGCGTTGCCGCGCCGGTTAGCAGGATCAGCGCGGCAGCCAGCAGTCCGGCGCGCAGCGGGCGGGGCAGGCTCATGGTGCGGCGGGCACCGGGGCAAACACGCTGGCGCCGGGGCCAAGCGGCAGGTCCAGCATGACCCACGCGCCAACCAGCACCATGCCCGACAGCAGCAGCCCGATCGAGAACGGCAGCATCGTCGCGGCCAGGCTGCCAAGGCCGAAATCCTTTTGCCAGCGCTGGCAGAAGATCAGGATCAGCGGGAAATAGACCATCAGCGGGGTGATGATGTTGGTCGCCCCGTCGCCCACGCGATAGGCGGCGGTGGTCATTTCCGGGGTGATCCCCAGCAGCATCAGCATCGGCACCAGCACCGGGGCGAGCAGCGCCCACTTGGCGCTGGCCGAGCCGACGAACAGGTTGAGCAGCGCGGTGAACACCACGATCAGCATCAGCAGCGCCCAGGCGGGCAGCCCCGATGCCTTGAGCAGGTCGGCGCCCTGCACGGCCAGGATCAGCCCCAGGTTCGACCACGCGAACATCGCCACGAAGTGCGCGGCGGTGAACGCGAGGACCAGGTAATAGGCCATGTCGGCCATCGATTCGCTCATCATCTTTACGAGGCCGCGATGGTCGCTGACCGTGCCGGCGGCCTTGCCGTAGGCCCAGCCCGCCAGCAGGAACAGCAGGAAGAAGCCGCCCACCAGGCTCTGGTAGAGCGGGGTCAGGCGGGCTTCGGCGCTGGCCTCCTCGTCGATTAGCGGCGTGCCGGGGCCGAAGGTGAACAGCAGCCACAGGCCGACCACGAACAGCGTCGCCAGCCCGGCGCGGCGCAGGCCCTTGCGCTCGGCGCCGGTGAGTTCATCCGAAACCTGCTCGTTCGCGCCCGCCGATCCGGCGCGGGCCGGGTCCCACGGGCCCAGGCGCGGCTCGATCACCCGGTCGGTGACATACCAGATGACCGGCAGGAAGATCACCAGCATCGCGGCAATGAAGTACCAGTTGCCGGCGATGTTGGCGGTAAAGTCGGCAAACACGGTTTCGACTGCCGCCTCGGTGATCCCGAACAGCAGCGCATCCAGCTGCCCCGGCAGCAGGTTGGCCGAAAATCCGCCCGAAACCCCGGCGAAGGCCGCCGCGATCCCCGCGATGGGGTGGCGGCCCGCGGCGTGAAAGATGATGCCCGCCAGCGGGATCAGCACGACATAGGCCGCATCCGCCGCCAGATTGCCCATCATCGCCACGAAGGCGACGATCGGCGTCAGCAGGACTGTCGGCGCGCCGCTCACCCCGGCACGCATCGCGGTGCCGAACAGCCCGGACCGCTCCGCCACGCCCGCGCCCAGCATCACCACCAGCACGTATCCCAGCGGGTGAAAGTGGGTGAAGGTCTTGGGCATGTCGACCCACAGCGTGCGGATGTTGTCGGCGGACAGCAGGCTGGTGGCGGCGATGACCTTGGCCTGCCCGGTCGCCTCGTCGATCTCGGTCGGGTGCAGGGCGGACCAGCCCGCCGCCGCCGCGATCATCGACAGGACCACCAACCCGGCGATCAGCCCCAGGAACAGGAACACCGGATCGGGCAGCCGGTTGCCCGTCCGTTCGATCCACGCCAGCACGCCGGTTTGCCCGGTTGCGCTGTTCTGCTGTGCGGCCAATTCGCTCATCGTCTGATCTTTCCCCATGTCCCGCTGTTTCGCGAGTTGTTCTTTGACTGCCATCACAGGTAGATGCTTGTCCACCATGGCTAAGCTTTACTTCTATTACGCCAGCATGAACGCCGGCAAATCGACCACCTTGCTGCAGGCGGATTTCAATTACCGTGAGCGGGGCATGCACACGATGCTGTGGACTGCCGACATCGACAATCGCGGCGGGGACCGGGCGATCGAAAGCCGGATCGGGCTGCACGCCGATGCCCACCGCTTTGATGGCGGAACCGACCTGTGGGGCCGGATTACGGCTGCGCACCGGGTGGAGCCGCTGGCCTGCGTGCTGGTGGACGAGGCGCAGTTCCTGACCGAGGGACAGGTCTGGCAACTGGCGCGGGTGGCGGACGAGGCGGGCATTCCGGTGCTGTGCTATGGCCTGCGGACCGATTTCCAGGGTGAATTGTTCCCCGGCGCCAAGGTCCTGCTGGGCATCGCGGATTCGCTGGTCGAGCTGAAAGCCGTCTGCCACTGCGGCCGCAAGTCGACGATGAACCTGCGGGTCGATGCCAGCGGCGCGGCGGTGAAGCAGGGCGCGCAGACCGAGATTGGCGGGAATGATCGCTACGTGGCGCTGTGCCGCAAGCATTTTACCGAGGCGCTGGGACGATGACGGATACCATTTACCAGGCCGCCGCGCTGATTATCCCGCTGGTGCTGGCAATCGTGTTCCACGAAGTCGCGCATGGGTGGACCGCGCGGGCGCTGGGCGATCCGACCGCGGCGGAACTGAACAGGCTCAGCCTCAACCCGCTGCGCCATGTCGACCCGATGGGCACGATCATCGTGCCGGGGATGCTCAAGCTGGCGGGCCTGCCGGTGTTCGGCTGGGCCAAGCCGGTGCCGGTGGTGCCGCAGCGGCTGCGCAATCCGCGCGTCGGCATGATGCTGGTGGCGGTGGCGGGGCCGGGGATGAACCTGCTGATGGCGCTGGCGGGCGCGGTCGCGCTGGGCCTGCTGGTCGCGCCCTACCGCGATGCGGAGCCGACCGGGGTGACGGCGTTCCTGATGCTCAACCTGGTCAATTTCCTGGCGATCAACGTGTTCCTGGCGCTGTTCAACCTGCTGCCGATCCCGCCGTTTGACGGTTCGCACGTGGTCGAAGGGCTGCTCCCGCGCCGGGCGGCGGCGGCCTATGCGGCGACGCGGCCCTATGCCTTTTTCCTGATGATCGCCTTGCTGGTGGTACTGCCCACCATCGCCCCGGAACTGGACGTGGTGCGCCGCTTCCTGCTGCCGCCGGTGAACTGGGCGATGGACCAGTATCTGGCGGTGGTGAAGGTGGTGGCGGGTGCCTGATCCGGCGCGCGTCAACGGCTGGATCATCCTCGACAAGCCGCTGGAGCTGGGCTCGACCCAGGCCGTCGGCGCGGTGAAGCGCAATTTGCGTTCGGCGGGGCTGGGCAAGGTCAAGGTCGGCCACGGCGGCACGCTCGACCCGCTGGCGACCGGGGTGCTGCCGATCGCGCTGGGCGAGGCGACCAAGCTGTGCGGGCGGATGCTGGATGCCAGCAAGGAATACGCCTTCACGATTGCCTTCGGGACCGAGACAGACACGCTGGACCTGGAAGGCAAGGTGATTGCGGAAAGTGCGGTCAGGCCAACCCGTGCGGAGCTGGAGGCGGTGCTGCCGCGCTTTACCGGGCCGATCGAGCAGGTGCCGCCCGCCTATTCCGCGCTGATGATCGACGGCCAGCGCGCCTATGACCTGGCGCGCAAGGGCGAGGCGGTAGCGTTGAAAAGCCGCAGCGTCACGATCCATGCGCTGCGGCTGGAGGGGGCGGAGGCCGGCCATGCCACGCTGGTCGCCCATGTCTCCAAGGGCACCTACATCCGCAGCCTTGCGCGGGACATTGCGCGCGCGCTTGGCACGGTGGGCCATGTCACCATGCTGCGGCGGCTGCGGGCCGGGCCGTTCGGGCTGGACCGGGCGATTTCGCTGGACAATCTCAACGAAGTCGGTAAGGGCGCACCCCTTGAGAACGTACTCTTGCCGCTGGAGGCAGGGCTGGTCGACATCCCGGCTCTCAACCTCGACCCGGAACAGGCAAGGGCGGTCCGACAGGGCCGGGTTCTGACCGGGTTGCCCCAAGGCGATGGGCTCTACTGGGCGCGGCTGGAGGATACTCCGGTTGCTCTGGTCGAGCTTTCCGGCGGAAACGTCCGGGTCGTCAGGGGTTTCAATCTTCCGGATGTCGCGGAGTAAAGAATATGTCGATCTCGGCAGACAAGAAGCAGGAAGTCATCGCCAGCAACGCCCGCGCCGCGGGTGACACGGGTTCGCCGGAAGTTCAGGTTGCCATCCTGACCAGCCGCATCCAGACGCTGACCGAGCACTTCAAGGCTCACCACAAGGACAACCATTCGCGTCGCGGCCTGCTGATGATGGTGAACAAGCGGCGCTCGCTGCTGGATTACCTCAAGCGCAAGGACGTTGACCGTTACAACGCACTGATCGCAAAGCTCGGTCTGCGCAAGTAACCAAGCGGAGCGGCCCTACGGGGCCGCTTTTGCTTTAAGGCCCGGCCGCAATCCGGCGGCAGGCCTTTGGGGGCCGAAAGCGCCCCATATCCGGACCGGGACGGATTTTTACCCCGGCAGCAAAACCCGCACGCAATAGGGCCTGCGGGCTGAAGGAAACGAAATGTTCGACGTCAAAACCGTATCCATGGAGTGGGGCGGAAAGACCCTCACGCTGGAAACCGGCCGCATTGCCCGTCAGGCTGACGGCGCGGTCCTCGCCACGTATGGCGAAACTGTCGTGCTGTGCGCTGTCACGGCCGCCAAGTCGGTGAAGGAAGGGCAGGACTTCTTCCCGCTCACCGTGCACTATCAGGAAAAGTTCTTCGCCGCCGGGCGCATTCCGGGCGGCTTCTTCAAGCGTGAACGCGGCGCGACGGAAAAGGAAACGCTGGTTTCCCGCCTGATCGACCGTCCGGTCCGCCCGCTGTTCCCCGAAGGTTTCTACAACGAAATCAACGTCATCGCCCAGGTTCTGAGCTATGACGGTGAAGTCGAGCCCGACGTGCTGGCGATGATCGCCGCTTCGGCCGCGCTGACCATTTCGGGCGTGCCGTTCATGGGCCCGATCGGCGCGGTGCGCGTCGGTTACGAAGACGGTGCCTACACGCTGAACCCGCGTCAGGACGCGGCCGCCGCCGGCGCGCTCGACCTGGTCGTGGCTGCCACCGGCAATGCCGTGATGATGGTCGAATCGCAGGCCCGCGAACTGTCGGAAGACGTGATGCTGGGCGCCGTCATGTTCGCGCATGACGAGTGCAAGAAGGTCGTCGACCTGATCATCTCGCTGGCTGAAAAGGCCGCGAAGGATCCGTGGGACGTGGCCGTTTCGGACAACACCGCGATCAAGGACCAGCTGAAGAAGCTGATCGGCGACGACATCGCCGCCGCTTACAAGCTGACCGACAAGTCGGCCCGTTCGAACGCGCTCAACGCGGCGCGCGACAAGGCCAAGGCCGCCTTTGCCGATCAGGATGCGCAGACCCAGATGGTCGCCATCAAGACCGTCAAGAAGGTCGAGGCGGACATCGTGCGCGGCGCGATCCTGAAGGACGGCACCCGCATCGACGGGCGTTCGACCACCCAGATCCGTCCGATTGAATCGATGGTCGGCTTCCTGCCGCGCACCCACGGTTCGGCGCTGTTCACCCGCGGTGAAACGCAGGCGATCTGCACCACCACGCTGGGCACCAAGGATGCGGAACAGATGATCGACGGGCTGGAAGGCCTGTCGTATTCGAACTTCATGCTGCACTATAACTTCCCGCCCTATTCGGTTGGTGAAGTTGGCCGTTTTGGCGCTCCCAGCCGTCGCGACACCGGTCACGGCAAGCTGGCCTGGCGCGCGCTGCAGGCGGTGCTGCCCAGCAAGGAAGAGTTCCCCTACACGATCCGCGTTGTCTCGGACATCACCGAGTCCAACGGTTCGTCGTCGATGGCCACCGTCTGCGGCGGCGCGCTGTCGATGATGGATGCGGGCGTGCCGCTGACGCGTCCGGTGTCGGGCATCGCCATGGGCCTGATCCTGGAAGGTGACGAATTCACCGTGCTGTCCGACATCCTGGGTGACGAAGATCACCTGGGCGACATGGACTTCAAGGTGGCCGGTACGTCCGAAGGCATCACCACGATGCAGATGGACATTAAGGTGGCCGGCATCACGAAGGAAATCTTCGCCGCCGCGCTCAACCAGGCCAAGGAAGGCCGCGCGCACATCCTGGGCGAAATGACCAAGGCGCTGGGTTCGGCCCGCACCGAGCTGTCGGCCCATGCTCCGCGCATCGAAACGCTGCAGATCGACAAGTCGAAGATCCGCGACGTGATCGGCACCGGCGGCAAGGTGATCCGCGAGATCGTCGCCACCACCGGTGCGAAGGTCGACATCGACGACGAAGGCCTGATCAAGATCAGCTCGTCCGACCTGTCGCAGATCGAAGCCGCGAAGAACTGGATCCTGGGCATCGTCGAGGAACCGGAAGTCGGCAAGATCTATGACGGCAAGGTCGTCACCATCGTCGACTTCGGTGCTTTCGTGAACTTCATGGGCGGCAAGGACGGTCTGGTCCACGTCTCCGAAATGAAGAACGAGCGCGTCGAAAAGCCGACCGATGTCGTGTCCGAAGGCCAGGCCGTGAAGGTCAAGGTCCTCGAAATCGATCCGCGCGGCAAGGTTCGCCTGTCGATGCGCGTCGTCGATCAGGAAACCGGTGCAGAGCTGGAAGACACCCGTCCGGCCCGAGAACCGCGCGAACCGCGCGGTGATCGTGGCGACCGCGGCGACCGTCGTCCGCGCCGTGATGGCGACCGTGGCGGTCGCGGCGGGGACCGTGGTCCGCGCCGTGACGGCGATCGTGCTCCGCGCCGTGACCGTGAAGAAGGCGGCAATCCGGATCACATTCCGGCGTTCCTCAAGTCTGACGACTGAGAACCACGCTAAACGGTTGAAAAACGGGAAGGGGGTCGCGCTGCGGCCCCCTTTTCGCTTGCACATTCCCCCCTCGCTCTGGAATCTGTCGCCAGTTCGCGCGCGTCTGGTTCCGGAGTGATTTGAATGAAGCGGAATGTCATGTGGTCGGCCGTCGGGGCGGGCCTGCTGGCGGCGTCGGGTGTGGCCTGGGCCTGTGCGGACAGCAGCTGTTCGCCCAGCTGGAAGCTGGGTTCGACCGATCTGGACTGCGCCAGCAACGCAATCCTCTCTCCCGGCAATGACAGCCGCGTCAACCTGCTGTTCCTGCTGCGCGGCAAGGCCGGGCTGGGCGTCAATCCGGCCAGCTATCCGGCGCTGGAGTATCAATCTTCGGGCTATGGCCGCAATTTCGTTGACTGGCAGTTGCTGAACGAGGGGCTGTTCCCCCGGCCGCCCCGCGCCGAGGATGACTATGGCCCGGACTTCGCCGGATCGCGCTGCGTCAGCCTGAACACCGGGACGCCCGCGTTCCTGGCGGCGCTGAACGCCAACGCGGCGCTCTCCGCCAGCGAGCGTGCCGGGCTGACCGAGGCCCGCCAGCGGCTGGAGCAGACCTGCCGGGGCAGCGACGAGGCCGACAAGACCGTGTGGCCCGCCGGCCTGACCAGCCCGGTGGCGAAAGCGTTCCTGACCTATCTTCAGGCGTCCGAAGCGTTCTATGATGAGCGTTGGGACGCGGCGCGCCAAGGCTATGCCACGCTGGCGCAGGCGCCTGATCCGTGGCTGCGCGAAACCGGCGTCTACATGCTCGCCCGCGTCGCGCTCAACGCCGCGCAGGCCAAGGCGTTTGACGAATATGGCTGGTATGAGGGGCTGAAGACAATCGACCAGGCGGCGGTCAAGCAGGCCCATGCCGATCTGGCCGCCTATCTGAAGGCCTGGCCGAACGGGCGCTATGCCGCCTCGGCCATTGGCCTGCAGCGCCGCGCGCTGTGGCTGGCGGGCGATACCGGCGCGCTGGCGGCGGAATATGCGCGGCTGCTGGGCGCGGTCCCTGCCGGAAGCGAGCAGGCCGCCCGGCTGGTCGAGGAAATCGACAACAAGCTGCTGTTCGCGGGAGACCGCCCTGCCGCCGCGAGCGGTCCGCTGCTGCTGGCCGCGCTCGATCTGGTCCAGATGCGCGAGACCCATACTTATGATGACGAAGGTGAGGCGCAGGTCGGCAAGCCCGCGCTGACCGAGGCTGCCCTCGCCGCGCAGGCCCCCGCCTTTGCCGGCGAGCCGGAGCTGTATGGCTTCGTTCAGGCCAGCCACGCGTTCTATGTCCAGAAGGACTATCGCAAGGTGCTGGCGCTGATCCCGGACGATGCACGGCGCAGCGAGTATTCCCCGGTCGCGTTCAGCCGCCAGGTGCTGCGCGGGATGGCGCTGGCGGCGCTGGGCGACCGCAACGAGGGCGGCTTCTGGCGCGAGCTGCTGGGCGGCGCGAAGGCGCTGTGGCAGCGCCCGACGGTCGAACTGGGGCTGGCCCTGCACATGGAGCGCCGCGGCCAGGTCGCACAGGTCTTTGCCAAGGATTCGCCGGTGCAGGACACCACGATCCGCAAGATCCTGCTGACCCATTCCGCCGGTCCGGCCGTGCTGCGCGGCGTGGCGCAGGACGGTGCCCGTCCGCAGGCAGAGCGTGACGCGGCGCTGTTCACGCTGCTCTACAAGCAGCTGACGCGCGGCGATTATGCCGGGTTCATCGGCAACCGCGCGCTGGTTCCGGCGGGGGCCAACACGGATGCCGCGCTGTGGAACTTTACCGAGCAGGAGACGATTCCCGTGGGCCTGTTCGCCACGGGGCGGTGGTCGGACGGCTATCCGTGCCAGTCGATCACCGTCACCGCGCAGAAGTTGGCGCAAAACCCGCAGGACACCGCCGCGCGGCTGTGCCTGGGCGATTTCCTGCGGCTCAACGGGTTCGATGGCTGGAACGAGCTGGACGACAGCCCGGACAAGGACGAGCTGGGCGGCCACGCGCGCGATTTCGCGGGCCAGCCGCTGACGCGCGAATCGATCTACGCCGGGATCATCGCCAACCGCGCCGCCCCCGCGAACGACCGCGCCTATGCGCTCTACCGGATGGTCTATTGCTATGCCCCGTCTGGCTATAACGGCTGCGGCGGCAAGGATGTCGAGGTCGACCAGCGCAAGGCGTGGTTCAACCAGCTGAAGCGCGAATATCCGGCCAGCCCCTGGGCCAGGAAGCTGCGGTTCTATTGGTAAGCGTGCGCCGGAGCATTGCCCTGCTGGCGGCGCTGGCGCTGCTGGCCGGGTGCTGGGAACGGTCCGGCGGCAGCGACCAACGCGTCGATCCGGCGGATTACACGTCGTTCTTTCTGTGGGCCGAGGTGAAGCCCCCTCCGGAACTGAGCCGCGCGACCGAGCTCTATATCCTCGGCGGCGAGGTGAAGGCGGAGGACCCCGACACTTACGTGCCGATGCGCGCAGGCGTGCCGCGGCTGGCGGACAAGCGGGTCTGGCTGGTGGTCCGCGCGGCGCGGCTGGACTGGGGCGAGGGCGTCCACCGCGCGGTGCTGACCGATCTGGCGCGCTGGGAACGCGCGGGCAATGGCGTGGCGGGCCTACAAGTGGATTTCGACGCCGCGACGCGGGGGCTGGATGGCTATGCCGATTTCCTCGCCCGCCTGCGCCAGCGCCTGCCGCAGCGTTACCAGCTATCCGTCACCGGGCTGATGGACTGGAGCGCGCATGGCGATCCCGCCGCGCTCGCCCGGCTGGCGGGGATTGTCGATGAAGTGGTGGTGCAATCCTATCAGGGGCGCAGCACGATCCCCGGTTATGCCGATTATCTGAGCCGGCTGGCGCGGGTGCCGATCCCGCACAAGGTGGCGCTGGTGCAGGGCGGCGAATGGCAGGAACCGGCGGCGCTGCGCAGCGATCCGGGCTTTCGCGGCTACGTGGTGTTCCTCGTCAATCCGGAGCACTAGCCAGACTTCCTCCCATTTGTTAGCAATGCATACAAATAACCAAGGGGCGAGGAACTGGATGCACATCACCGATTTCACCGGCCGCACGGCCTTCATCACTGGCGGGGCCAGCGGGATCGGCCTGGGGATCGCCAGAGTGCTGGCCGAACGCGGCGCGCGGGTGGTGATCGCGGACTTGCGGGCGGACCATATCGACACCGCGCTGGCCAGCTTTGCGGGGGGAGCGCGGTCGAACGCGGTGACGGCGCTGCAGCTGGATGTTACCAGCCGCGAGGCCTATGCCGACGCCGCCGCGCGGATGCAGGCGGAGTTTGGCGGGATCGACATCCTGGTCAACAACGCGGGCGTCGGGCTGGAAGGGCCGGTGCTGAAAGCGACCTACGCGGACTATGACTTCGGCTTTGGCGTCAATGTCGGCGGGGTCATCAACGGGTTCGTCACGTTCCTGCCGCAGATGATCGCGCATGGCCGGGGCGGGCACATCGTCTCGACCGCCAGCCTGGCCGCCGAAGTGGTGATGCCGCCCCACCTGGCGATCTACGCCGCGAGCAAGGCGGCCGTGTGCCACTATTGCGAGGCGGTGAAGCCCGAACTTGCCGAGCACGGCATCGGCGTGTCGATCCTGCTGCCGGGGCCGATCAAGTCCAACATCCACCAGGCCAGCCAGAACCGCCCCGAACACTTGCGCAGCGGCAGCGGCTTCGTGGAGAGCGAGGCGCAGCTAGCCCGGCGCCAGGTCGGCGCGGACTGGATGGAGCCGGACGTGGTGGGCAACATGGTGGCCGACGGGATCGTCGCCAACGCGACCTACATCGTCACCCACGGCATCTTCAAGGACTGGCAGCGCGCCCGCGCGGCCGCCGTGCTGGACGCCACCCCCGATGTGGAGAACGCCGCCGTCCGGGGGATCTGACCGGGGCTACTCCGCCGGGGCCAGATCGCCGGGCTCAGCCATCTCGATCCGGTTCCGGCCGCCCTGCTTGGCCCGGTACAGCGCCGCGTCAGCAGCCTTCAGCGCGGCGCGGCGATCCGGGAAGGCGAACACATCGGCGATCCCGGCCGAGAACGTGATCTGCCCGAACGGCACGTCCGTGGCGCGGTTGACGAGGCGTCGTTCGGCCAGGCTGGCGCGCAGCTTGTCGAGCCGCTCGAACGCGTCCCCCGGCGTCACATCGCGCAGCAGGACGACGAACTCCTCGCCGCCGTGACGGGCAACGTGGCAGCTGTCGTTTGAAATGCGGCTGAGGCTTTCCGCCACCAGTTTCAGCACCCGGTCGCCGGCGTCGTGGCCGTGGTGATCGTTGATCCGCTTGAAGTTGTCGATATCGCAGAACGCCACGCACAGCGGTTCCGCCGCCGCAAAGGCCTGGCGGTATTCCTCTTCATAGCGCACCTCGAAGGCGCGGCGGTTGGGCAGGCCGGTCAGGTGGTCTTCCTCCGCGCTGCGGCGGGTTTCGGCCAGGCGGCGCTTGAGCGCGCGGGTCTGCGCTTCGCTGCGGACCATCTGGCGCTCGATGTCGCGGGTGCGCTTCAGCATGACCTTGGCGATGGTCGCCAGCTCGGAAATGACGGCCCCGGCGGCGGTAACCTGTTCCAGCTCGGTCACGTGTTCGGCCAATGCGGAATTGTAGTCGCTGGTGGCCCGCTGGGCGTCCTGGCTGGTCTTGCCGAATTCCTCGATGCTGGCTTCCAGCCGCTGCATCAGCTGGGTCAGCATGGCCAGTTCGTCGCTGCGCTCGCTGCGCGACAGGACGTCCTCGATCCAGTCGATCGTCACGGGCTTGCGCGCCTGCACCTGCCGGTCGATCAGGCGGGCCAGCTGCGGGTCCGCCCCGGACAGATAGTTGTGCGCGATGGTCAGCGTCTGGACCGTCACTTCCAGCTGGTGATAGGTCAGGAACGAGGCGATTTCCTCGAGCGTGCGCTGGCGCAGCGCCTCGCGCCGGTCGCGGCCAGCGGCAGGCGAAGGCGGCTCGTCCGTGGCCGATGCGGCAGCGGCACGCTGGCCCAGTCTCAGCCAGCCGAGAAGTCCGCCTTTCGGGCGGTGCAGGGAACGATCATGCGCGGTCATGCCATGGTTAACGGCAGCCTGCCGGGGTTTTTAAGCCCGACGACCGACCACGGCGCGCGAATGGACCGGATTTAGCGGACGCGCGGCCCGCCAAACGGCAGCGGCGGCGGCGGGCGGCGATGGCCGCGCGGCAGCTGGGCCTGGAACGCCCGGCCGCAGTGTTCCACGCAATAGGGGAAACCGGGGTTCACCTTTTCGCCGCAGAAATGGAAGTCCGCTTCGCCGGGGTGGCCCATCGGCCAGCGGCAGATGCGGTCGTTCAGGTCCAGCAGGCTGGTCTTGTCGGCGATTTCCGGGCTGGGCTTGGCCGGAACCAGGCGGCGCGGCGGCGCGGGCGGGATCGGGGCCTGCTGATCGCCGGGGCCCTGGCGCAGGAACCCGCCGGGGCCAACCGAAACGATGCGCGGCTGCGGCGCGGCGGCGGGGGCATCGCCCGCCGGTACGGCGGCGGCCGGTGCCGCGGCGCGCGGTGCCGGGGCGGCAGGCGTGGGTGCAGTCGGAGCGGCCGCGCGCGGTGCCGGGGCGGCCGGTGCGGCGCGCGGAGCGGCCGGTTCCGGCGCGGGCTTGGCCGCCTTGGCCGGAGCGGGCGCGGCTTCGGCCCGGTCAGCGGTCTTGTCGTTGGCCTTCACGGGGGAGGGGCGGGCCTTCAGCCCCAGGCGGTGCGCCTTGCCGATCACGGCGTTGCGGCTGACGCCGCCCAGCTCTTCCGCGATCTGGCTGGCGGTGGAGCCGCCTTCCCACATCTTGGTCAGCTTTTCGATCCGTTCGTCGGTCCAGCTCATTACCTGTCCACTTCCTTAGCGGGCCAAACCACGCCCCGCGCTTGCCAGTCTGTCGGCAAGGCGATAGTCGCAGCGGCATGGCCGATCAACCTGTTCCTGCCTCCGCAGCTTCGTCCGCCCACCTGCCCGAAACGGGTGTGGGGCAACGCAACTTTCCGGCGCAGGGAGTGCCCGTGATCCACCGGATCAACCGGTTGGGGCTCTGGACGCTCTATATGAAGGAAGTGCGCCGATTTTTCAAGGTGCAGACCCAGACGATCTGGGCGCCCGCCGTCACCACCCTGCTGTTCCTGGTGATCTTCACCGTGGCGCTTGGGCGGGAAGGGCGGATGGTGCTGGGCGTGAACTTCGCCACCTTCGTCGCGCCGGGGCTGATCGTGATGGGAATGATGCAGAATGCCTTTGCCAATGCCAGCTTCAGTTTCCTGGCCGGCAAGATCCAGGGCACGATCATCGATTACCTGATGCCGCCCCTGTCCGAAGGGGAGCTGATGCTGGCGATGACGGCCGCCGCCGTGACCCGCGCGCTGCTGGTGGGGCTGGCGCTCTATGCCGCGATGCTGCTGTGGCCCGACGTGCACCTGACCATGGCGCATCCCTGGGCGGTGGCCTGGTTCGGCCTGATGGGGTCGATCATGCTGGCGCTGGTGGGCCTGATGACGTCGCTGTGGGCGGAAAAGTTCGATCATAACGCCGCGGTCACCAACTTCGTGATCGCGCCGCTGTCGCTGCTGTCGGGCACGTTCTACGTGATCGACAACCTGGCGCCGATGTTCCAGACGATCAGTCGCCTCAATCCCTTCTTCTATGTCATTTCCGGATTCCGGTTCGGCTTCCTGGGGCAAAGCGACATCGGCGATACCAACATGGCGGTGCTGAACGGCGCCATCGGGCTGGGCGTGCTGAACGTGGTGCTGGCGCTGGTGCTGTACCGGTTGCTGCGCAGCGGCTGGAAACTGAAAAGCTGATGGGCTTGCCAGTACTCTAACAATCGGTAAGGTTGTCAGTGAAGCATACAAAGCCATAATGGCAATGCCGCACTGGAGAGGCTCATGGCAACCGCCACGGTTTACGACCCCATCGAGGACGATGCCCGCATCGCGCCCGCGCTGATCCGCTATCTGGGGGACGGGGATTACGTCACCCGGCGCTATGTCAGCCGGGGTGCGGAAATGAATACCGGGGACTATTTCGACCATCCCATGCCGGTGCGCGACGGGATGCCGATCCGCGATCACTTCACGCTGGACACCCACGGCTTCATGCTCGGCAAGTGGGCGCCGCCGCTGGAGGACTTCGGCGATACCGATGCGGTCAACGCGCTCTACAACGCCGATGTCGAACGCGCGGTTGCGGCGCTGACGGGTGCCAGCTTCGTCGCCGCGCAAGGCTGGATGATCCGCACCAGCGCCGACCTTTCCGCCCGCGCGCAGGAGCAGGTGGAGAATTACCAGCACGTCGGCGGCATCCAGCCCCCGGCGGGCGAGGCGCACATCGATTACAACCCGCTGACCGGAGAGCGCGCGGGCGCGCGCGTCTATGCCGAGCGCCGGCCGGATGGCCCCGGCTATCGCCGCCACTGCTGCTTCTCGTTCTGGCGCACGTTCTCGCCGGGGCCGCAGGACTGGCCGCTGGCGGTGATGGATGGACGCTCCGTGGTGGGCGACGAGACGGCGAACAACACCCTGTTCGTGGTCGACCGCTTCCCCGAAGGCGACGCGCTGACCGCGCCGGTCGCGGACGAGGACCAGCGGATCGCCGCATCGATCTTTCGCCACCGCGCGGCCCACCGCTGGTGGTATTTTTCGAACATGGCGGCGGACGACGTGCTGTTGTTCAAGTTCTATGACAGCGACCATTCGGTCACCTGGCGCTGCCCCCACACCGCGTTCCACGATACCAGCCTGCCGGATGCGCAGACCCGCTCGTCGATCGAGGTGCGCTGCATCGCGTATTGGGAATAGGCCTTGGCCCGAAGCCGGTCGGCAAACGGGATCGGGCATAGCCGCTGCAACTTCACTTGGCGTTCAGGCTGGGGGTGGTTATAGGCCATCCCCATGCATGCTCGTTCTCCGCTGAAGCTCGCCGTTCTTGCCGCCGCCACGGTGGCCATTTCGCTTACCGCCGGTTGCGGCGGACGGGGCGGCAAGCCCAAGGATACCGCGTTCGTCGCGCGTGACGTCGATACGCTCTACCGCGCGGCGAAGGATCGGCTGGACCGGGGCGACACCCGCGTCGCCGCCGCCCTGTTCGACGAGGTGGAGCGTCAGCACCCCTATTCGCCGTGGGCGCGCCGGGCGCAGCTGATGAGCTCGTTCTCGTATTACGTGGCCAAGGATTACAACAAGTCCGTGCAGGCCGCGCAGCGCTTTCTGGAAATCCACCCCGGCAACCGCGATGCGCCCTATGCCTATTACCTGATCGCGCTGTGCTATTACGAGCAGATCAGCGACGTTTCGCGGGACCAGAAGAACACGCTGCTGGCGCTGAACGCGCTCAACGAAGTGGTGCGCCGCTATCCCGGCACGCGCTATGCCGCCGATGCCCGCCTGAAGATCGACCTGGTGAATGACCACCTGGCCGGCAAGGAAATGGAAATCGGCCGGTTCTACGAACGCGCCGGACGCTGGCTGGCGGCATCGCTGCGGTTCCGCAACGTGATCGACCAGTACCAGACCACCAGCCACACGCCCGAGGCGTTGTTCCGGCTGGTCGAAACCAATCTGGCGATGGGCATCCCGGAAGAAGCGCAAAAGGCCGCCGCCGTACTGGGTTCGAACTATCCCGGCAGCGAATGGTATCAGAAGGCGTTCGACCTGATGCAGAAGCACGCCGCCGGCACCAAGGTTTCCTGATCCGGGCCACTGCGGCAAACGCGCCACAGCCGAAAACTTTCTACCCTGCAGGTTGACAATCCGGCGGCGGGGGCGCTGATAGGCGGCGCCCATGCTTTCGCAGAAAACCCGCTATACGATCCGCGCCTTGCAGCATCTGGCCGACACCTGGCGGCAGGGACCGGTGCGGCTGGACGTGATTGCCGAAGCGCAGAACATCCCGCGCAAGTTCCTGACCGTGATCCTGGCGGAAATGGTGCGCGAAGGGCTGGTCATCTCGCACCGGGGGCGGGACGGCGGCTATGAGCTGGCGCTCGATCCTATCGACATCCGCTATGGCGACATCATCCGCCTGACGCGCGGCAGCCTGGCGCTGGTGCCGTGTGCCAGCCGTAACGCCCACGAAACCTGCCAGAACTGCCTGCCAGAGGCGGAATGCCGGCTGCGCGGGCTGATGCTGACGTTGCGCGATGAAATGGCGGCCATGCTGGACCGGGTCAGCCTGGCCGACCCGATCAAGCTGGAACCGCCATTTCCCGAATTGCAGATGCAGGAACCGGAAGCGGCCGAATAGCCGCCTCGGCCAGCGCGGCCTCGAACTGGTCGGTCGCCCGGTCCCACCCGAACCCCGCGCCATAGACCGCCGCCGCCAGCGGATCGAGCCGCAGCGCGCGCTGGATCGCGAAGGTCAGGTTATCATGCAGCACGCCGATCGTGGCGGGCATCGTCCCGTCCGCGCCGCGCCCGTCCGCGCCGATCACGTCGAGCGGACCCGCCACCGGGAATGCCGCGACCGGCAGCCCGCAGGCCAGCGCCTCGATCAGCACCAGCCCGAAGGTATCGGTGCGGCTGGGGAACACGAACACGTCGGCCGAGCAATAGGCGCGGGCCAGGTCCTCGCCGCTCAGCGCGCCCAGGAAGCGCACTTCCGGGTAACGCTGGCGCAGCCGTTCCAGCTCCGGCCCGTCGCCGACGACCACCTTGGTGCCGGTGACCGGGGCGTCGAGAAACGCGGGCAGGTTCTTTTCCGCCGCCACGCGCCCGACATACAGCATGATCGGCCCCGGCAGCGCGGCGAGTTCGGGCAGGGGGGCATGGCCGGGCCGGAACAACGCGCGGTCGATCCCCCGGCTCCACAGCCGTGCCTGCGGCAGGCCGCGCGCGGCCAGTTCCGCAGCCAGCGCCGGCGTGGACACCAGCACCGCGCGGCTGGCCGCGTGGAACCGGCGCATCAGCGGCCAGAACCGTTCCGCATCCAGCCCGGTGCGCAGCGCGGCGTAATCGGGAAAGCGGGTGTGGAAGGCCGTGGTGAACGGCACATCATTCGCCAGGCACCAGCGCCGCGCACTCCAGCCGATCGGCCCTTCGGTGGCGATGTGGACGATGTCCGGCGCGAACGCCGACAGGGATCGCCGCGTGCCGAAGCGCGGGGCCAGCGCCAGCCGGATCTCGCTGTAGCCGGGCAGGGGCAGGGTGCGGAACTGGTCGGGCGTGATCAGCTCCACCGCGTGGCCGCGCTGGGTCAACTGGTGGACGGTCATCGCCAGCGAACGGACCACGCCGTTGACTTGCGGGTGCCAGGCATCGGTGCAGATGGCGATCCTCATGCGTATTCCTTCTCTTCGGATGGGGCGGTGGCCGGGGCCTTGGCCGCGCGCAGGCGGCATTCCTCGGCCCAGTCGACCAGGCTGATCGTGCCGTCGGCAGCCTCGACCAGCGCGGTGCAGCTTTCGACCCAGTCGCCGTCGTTGTAATAGGTGATGTCGCCGATCTGGCGGATCTCGGCGCTGTGGATGTGGCCGCAGACCACGCCGTCGACGTGGCAATCGCGCGCGGCGTGGGCCACGGCTTCCTCGTAGGCGCCGATGAACTGGACCGCGTTCTTGACGCGCTTCTTCAGATAGGCCGACAGCGACCAGTATGGCAGATGCAAGCGCCGCCGCACCGCGTTCAGCACCACGTTCAGCCGCAGCAGCACCGAATAGGCCTTGTCCCCCAGGAACGCGAGCCAGCGGGCATAGAGCACCACGCTGTCGAAGCTGTCGCCGTGCGTCACCAGCAGGCGGCGGCCATCGGCGGTGAGGTGGACGGCATCGAGCGCGACCTCCACTCCGCCAAAGCTCATGCCGGCATAAGGGCGCAGCATCTCGTCATGGTTGCCGGCGATCAGGATCACGCGGGTGCCGCCGTGCGCCATCTTCAGGATGCGGCGCACCACTTCGTTGTGGGCATCGGGCCAGTACCAGCCCTTGCGCAGCCGCCACCCGTCCAGAATGTCGCCGACCAGATAGAGCACGTCGCATTCGACCGAGCGCAGGAAGTCCAGCAGCATCACCGCGTTGCAGCCGCGCGTGCCCAGGTGAATGTCCGAAATCCAGATCGTGCGATAGCGCCGCTTGGGCCGGAACGCCTGCGGTTCGGGCAGGTCCAGCCAGGCGGGCAGGTTGCTGATCGTGGTGCGTATCCGACTTGCCATGGCGCTCTCCAATCCGGGCCAATTCGGAACCCTGCTCTGCGCGGGCAAGGTTGCGGTTGCATGGCAGCGCGGTGACGGTTCGGTTACAGTCGGGCGGGTTTGCGCTTTGGCGCGCAAAAGTTGCGCTTCGCCGCGTGCAAGCGAAACTGCACTTGTCTATCTAATCGGTAGAGTTAGTGTGGGCGGCGAAGGAGCTGACCGATGCCGCACCCCGTCCAACCGCCCGAAGCGACCCGCACCCATCCCGCCAACCGGATCACCGAACCCGTGCTGGATGCCGTGTCGCGCGCGCTGGGCAAGGTGCGGTACGGGGTGGTGCAACTGACCGTCCACGAAGGCCGCGTCGTGCAGCTCGATGTTACGGAGCGGCAGCGCTTCGGCTGAGCCGCTTCAGCGGGCAGGTCCGGCCGCGCATGACCGGGCCTGCCCAAACCCTATGATTCTTCACGTTTTCACCTGACCATCGTTGCAGACCGGACCACCGGATGCGGCCAATACCCTGCAAAGGAATTGGAAATGCATTCATTAGTCCGTTTCGCCCTGTTCTCGTCCGCCGCATTCGTCGCGGCCCCCGCACTGGCCGCCGACCTGTCTGCTGATGACCAGCAGATTTCCGCCGCTGGCACTGGCGCCACCGAACCCGAAGCCGAAATCCTCGTCACTGCGCGCCGCCGCCAGGAAACCTCGCAGGAGGTGCCGCTGGCGATCTCGGTCGTGGGCGGGGATCACATCGACAACACCGGCAGCTTCAATGTCGGCCGCCTGACCCAGCTGACCCCGTCGCTGACGTTCTATTCATCCAACCCGCGCAACAGCGCCGCCAACATTCGCGGGCTGGGCGCGCCGTTCGGCCTGACCAACGACGGGATCGAGCAGGGCGTCGGCATCTATGTCGACGACGTCTATTATTCGCGCGCGGCGTCCTCGACCTTCGACTTCCTCGATGTGGCCCAGATCGAAGTGCTGCGCGGCCCGCAAGGCACGCTCTATGGCAAGAACACCACGGCCGGTGCGATCAACATCGCCACCCGCCAGCCGACCTTCGATTTCGAAGGTCGCGCCGAAGTGACCGTGGGCAACCTGGGGTTCAAGCAGGCCAAGGCGGCGGTTTCCGGCCCGCTGTCGGACACGCTGGCCGCGCGCATCGCGCTGTCGTCCACCAGTCGCCGGGGCACGATCTTCAACGTCACCAGCGGTAACTGGATCAACGAACAGGACAACCTGGGCCTGCGCGCGCAGCTGCTGTTCCGGCCGAACGACACCCTCGATATCACGCTGGCGGGCGATTACAGCGCGCAGAACCCGGAATGCTGCGGCACTGTCTATGTCCGCACCGGATCGACCCAGCGTCCGCTCAGCCGCCAGTATGCCGCGCTCGCCGCAGCGCAGGGCTATGCCGTGGTCAGCACCAATCCGTTCGACCGGCTGACCGACATCGACGCGGATCTCAACGCGGGCAACAAGATCGGCGGGGCTTCGCTGCGGATCAAGTGGGACGTGGGCGCGGGTGAGTTCACCTCCGTCACCGCCTGGCGGTTCTGGGACTGGAAGCCGGAGAATGACCGCGACTTCACCGGGCTGCCGATCGTCACCCGCTCGCAGAACCCGTCGCAGCAGAACCAGTACACGCAGGAACTGCGCTATTTGCAAAGCGGTGATTGGCTGGACTTCGTGCTGGGCGCGTTCATCTATCACCAGCGGATCGACACGCAGGGGACCGAACAGCACGGGCCGGCATCCAGCCGCTGGAACATCAACCCCACCAATGCGCTGGCGAACGATCCCTCGGTCCTGAACGGGCTGACCGCGCTGAACACGCAGTACCTGATCAACACCAGCGCGGCGCTGTTCGGGCAGGCCAGCTGGAAAGTGACCGATGCCTTCACCATCCAGCCGGGCGTGCGGCTCAACTATGACAAGAAGAAGGGCTTCTACGACCGCAAGGTGTTTGACGGGCGGGGCGTGCCCGTGCTGCTGGGCCAGACGGGGGCGGTAAAGGCCGCGCAGCTGGCGATCTTCTCGCCGCAATCCTATGCCCCCGAAGGCCGCGACTGGAACTTCAGCTATGACCTGACGCTGAGCTACGAGCTGGCGCGCGATGTGCTGGCCTATGCGACCTATGCCAAGACGTTCAAGTCGTTCGGGATCAACCAGAACGGCGTGCCCAACGATGCCACCGGCGTCCCCGCGCTGGCCGCGCAGACGATCCTGCCGGAATCGCTGAACCACTATGAAGCCGGGATCAAGGCGCAGTTCTGGGACCGCAAGGCCACCTTCAACCTCTCGATCTTCCGCACCGACATCCAGGACTATCAGGCGCAGGTCACCAACGGCAGCCTGGGGCTGGTGCGTGGCTATCTCGCCAATGCGCAGCAGGTTCGCTCGCAAGGGGTGGAGGCCGATTTCTCGCTGCGCCCCAGCGAGCGGTTCAACGTCTACGTCAACGCCGCCTACAACGATGCGAAGTACCGCAAGTTCGTCGACGCGCCGTGCCCGCCGGAACTGTCGGGCGGGGGCAGTGGCGCGGTGATCGGGGCGCCGGGCGCGCCGGGCACCAACAGCCCGGCCAACTGCAACATTTCCGGCCAGCGCCTGCCGGGCGTGTCGGAATGGACCTTCAGCTACGGCGCGGAATACAACGTGCCGGTCAAGCTGCTGGGTCAGGATGGGCAGGCCTATCTGGGGTTTGACGGCAACTATCGCTCCAGCTTCTCGTCCAATCCCTCGCCCTCGGCCTATACCTGGGTGAATGGTTATGCGCTCAGCAATATCCGGCTGGGGTTCCGCACCGATGCCGGGTTCGACATCTATGGCTGGGTCCGCAACGCGTTTGACGTGAACTACTTCGAGGCGCTCAATGTGCCCGGCGGCAACACCGGGCTGATCACCGGCCAGCCGGGCGATCCGCGCACCTTTGGCGCAACGATCAAGGCGACGTTCTGAATCTGGAGTATCCCCCTGCCAATCGCGGCAGGGGGATTTGCGCGCGCGTGCTTGTTCGCTAGAACGAGTCGCGAACATGCTGACCAGATTATCCATCCGCAACATCGTGCTGATCGAGGCGCTGGACCTCGATTTCGGCTCCGGGCTGGGCGTGCTGACCGGCGAAACCGGGGCGGGCAAGTCGATCCTGCTCGATGCGCTGGGGCTGGTGCTGGGCAACCGCGCCGACAGCGGACTGGTGCGCGGGGGCGAGGAGCAGGCCAGCGTCACCGCCAGCTTTGAATTCAGCCAGCTGCCTGCCGGGGTCCGCGCCGTGCTGGCCGAAGCGGAAGTGGACGTGGAGCCCGGCGAACCGCTGCTGATCAAGCGCCGGCTGAAAGCGGACGGCGGGTCCAAGGCCTTCGTCAACGACCAGCCGGTCAGCGCCGCCTTGCTGCGCGAACTGGCGCCGTTCCTGGTGGAACTGCACGGCCAGCATGATGACCGCGGGCTGGTCAATCCGCGCGGCCATCGTCAGTTGCTGGATCGCTATGCCCGCGCTGACGTTGCCGGCGTGGAAGCGGCGTGGAAGGCGTGGCGCAGCGCGGCAGACGCGCTGGACGAACGCCGCGCCGCCATCGCCCAGGCGGCGGCGGATCGTGACCTGTTGCTCGCGCATCTGGCCGAACTCACCGCGATTGCTCCGGAGGAGGGCGAGGAAGCGGAACTCGCCTCGGCCCGCGCCGACATGCAGAAGGGAGAGCGTCTGTCCGGCGATCTTGCCGAATTGCAGCACCTCTGGGCAGGATCGGATTCGGCGCTGGCGGCCCTGCGCGGCGCGGCGCGGCGGCTGGACCGGATTGCGGCGGAACACCCCCTGCTGGCCGAAGCGCTCGACGCGCTGGACCGCGCGGTGATCGAGGCGGGCGAGGCCGAGGACAAGATCACCCGCGCGGTCGAGGCGCTGGCCCATGATCCCGCCGCGCTCGACCGGATCGAAACCCGCCTGTTCGATCTGCGTGCGCTGGCCCGCAAGCACGCTTGCCAGGTCGATGACTTGCCCGCGAAGATGCGCGCGATGCGTGAGCAGCTCGACGCGATCGAGGGCGGGGAAGCGGCGCTGGCCGGGCTGGAAGCGGCGGCCCGGGCGGCGGGCGAGACCTATCGCGCCCTAGCCGCCGAAGTATCCGCGCTGCGCCGCGCCGGGGCGGAGCGGCTGGACGCGGCGGTCGCGGCGGAACTCGCGCCGCTGAAGCTGGACGCCGCGCGGTTCCGCACCAGCGTCACCGTTTTGCCAGAGGACCGCTGGGGCCCGTCGGGCAGCGACGGGGTGGAATTCCTGATCTCCACCAACCCCGGCGCGGACTTCGCCCCGCTGGGCAAGATCGCTTCGGGCGGGGAACTGTCGCGCTTCATCCTCGCGCTCAAGGTCGCGCTGGCGGAAGAGGGCGGCGCGGCAACGGTGATCTTCGATGAGATCGACCGCGGCGTCGGCGGGGCTGTTGCCAGCGCCATTGGCGAACGGTTGGCGCGGCTGGCGGCTGGCGGGCAATTGCTGGCCGTTACGCACAGCCCGCAAGTCGCCGCGCGCGGCAACCGCCACTACGTGATCGCGAAATCGAGCGAGGGGACGGTAACGCGCACCTCGGTCCACCTGCTCGATCACGCGGGGCGGCAGGAAGAGATCGCCCGGATGCTTTCCGGTGCGGAAGTGACGCCGGAGGCCCGCGCGCAGGCGGACCGGCTGCTGGAGACGTTGTGAACCCGATATCCGAAGCTGATGCCGCCAACGAGCTGATGCGGCTGGCGCGCCAGATCGCGCATCACAACAAGCTGTATCACGCCGAGGATTCGCCGGAGATTTCCGACGCGGCCTATGACGCGCTGGTGCGCCGCAATGCGGAACTGGAAGCGGCCTTTCCGCACCTGATCCGCCCCGATTCGCCCAGCCGTCAGGTCGGGCATGACGTCGCCGCATCGCCGCTGTCGAAAGTCACGCACGAAGTGCGGATGATGAGCCTCGACAACGCGTTCTCTGACGAGGACGTGGCCGAATTCGTCGCGCGGGTGCGGCGGTTCCTGGCCCTGCCGGACGACGCGCCCGTGGCGATGACGGCGGAGGACAAGATCGACGGGCTGTCCTGTTCGCTGCGCTATGAAAACGGCCTGCTGGTGCGCGCGGCGACGCGCGGCGACGGGCAGGTGGGCGAGGACGTGACGCCCAATGTCGCCACGATTGCCGACATTCCGCAGGCCTTGCGCGGCAACGTGCCGGCCGTGTTCGAAATTCGCGGCGAAGTGTTCATGAGCAAGGCCGATTTCGCCGCGCTCAACGCCGCGCAGGCGGAGCGGGGGGACAAGGTCTTTGCCAACCCGCGCAATGCCGCTGCCGGATCGCTGCGGCAAAAGGACGCCAGCGTCACCGCCAGCCGTCCCTTGCGGTTCTGGGCGCACGGCTGGGGCGCGGCGAGCGAGATTCCGGGGACGACCCAGCTGGAGGTGATGCAGGCAATTGCGGCCTGGGGCGTGCCGGTATCCCCGCTGCTGGTGCGCTGCGCCGATACGGCCGCGATGCTGGCGCATTACCGGCGGATCGAGCGCGAGCGGGCGGAGCTGCCCTATGACATCGACGGCGTGGTCTACAAGGTCGACCGGCTCGACTGGCAGGAGCGGCTGGGCTTTGTCGCCAAGGCGCCGCGCTGGGGCATGGCGCACAAGTTTCCCGCCGAACGCGCGGAGACCACGCTGGAAGCCATCGACATCCAGGTGGGCCGCACCGGCAAGCTGACGCCCGTGGGCCGCCTGACGCCGGTGACAGTGGGCGGCGTGGTCGTCTCCAACGTCACGCTCCACAACCGCGACGAGATCGCGCGGCTGGAGGTGCGGGTGGGCGACCGCGTGGTGCTGCAGCGCGCGGGCGATGTGATCCCGCAAGTGGTGGAGAACCTGACCCGCGACGAACCGCGCGCGGCTTTCCCGTTCCCCGATCACTGCCCGGAATGCGGCAGCGAGGCGGTGGCCGAGGAAGGCGAGGTCGATGTGCGCTGCACCGGCGGGCTGGTCTGCCCGGCGCAGCGGACCGAACGCCTGAAGCACTTCGTCAGCCGCGGTGCGCTCGATATCGAGGGGCTGGGCGAAAAGACCATTGCCGAGTTCTTCGCGCTGGGCTGGCTGGAAAGCCCGGCCGATATTTTCCGCCTGAAGGCCCGCCGCGAGGAGATCGTCGGGCGCGAGGGGTGGAAGGACAAGTCGGTCGACAACCTGCTTGCCGCGATCGAGGCAAAGCGCCAGCCGGATGCGGCGCGGCTGCTGTTCGGCCTTGGCATCCGCCATGTCGGCGCGGTCACGGCGCGCGATCTGCTCAAGCGGTTCGTGACGCTGGACCGGCTGCGGGAGGTGGCGGAAGCGGAAGATACGCGCGCCGAACTGCTGGCGATCGACGGGATCGGCCCCGCCGTGGTCGAGGCGCTGGGCGATTTCTTTCACGAACCCCACAACCGCGCGGTGTGGGACGATCTGCTGTCCGAAGTCTCCCCGCCCGATTACGTGGTGGAAACGAAAGACAGCGCGGTGGCGGGCAAGACGGTGGTGTTCACCGGTAAGCTGGAAACCATGAGCCGCGACGAGGCCAAGGCGCAGGCCGAGCGGCTGGGGGCCAAGGCGGCCGGGTCCGTCTCGGCCAAGACCGATCTGGTGGTGGCCGGCCCCGGCGCGGGCAGCAAGCTGAAGCAGGCCGCCGCGCTGGGGATCGAAGTGATCGACGAGGCGGCGTGGGCCGAAATCGTCAAGGCAGCGGGGTAGGGCGATGCTGGAGGAGTTCCACCAGACGGCGGCGCGGATTGCCGAGGCTTTGAAAGCACGGGGGCAGAAGATCGCGGTGGCGGACGGAGCGACCGGCGGGCTGATCGCGGCATCGCTGCTGACCGTGCCGGGGGCGCTGCAATTCTATGTCGGCGGCGGCGTGGTCTATTCGCTGCGCGCGCGCGACGTGCTGTTCGATCTGCCGCGCGATGCCTATGCCGGGATGCGCTCTGCCACCAACGACTATGCCCTGCTGCAAGCCCGCGCGATCCGCGACCGGTTCGGGGCGGAGTGGGGGATTGCCGAATCCGGGTCCGCCGGGGGCAGCACCCATCCGCTGGGGGTGGCATCGGGGATCAGCGTCTGCGCGGTGGTCGGCCCCGGCGTGGAACAGGTGCGCGTCACCGAAACCGCCAGCGATGACCGCATCGCCAACATGGTTACTTTCACCCGCGCCGCGCTGGATCACCTTGCGGCGGTGCTGCGCGGACCAGATTGATCCGCGTTGAATGTGTAACGTTTGTTTCAGGTCAATTAACGGGTAAGTTACTTCAGGCTAGATGTTAAGAGTTCCGATGCGGCCTTGCGGCCTCGCCGGATCGCTCTTTTCGCCTGAAAGGCTGACCTGACGATGCTGGAATTGATCGACAGTGCCGTTCCGATCATCACGATCCTGATCGCGATTGTTGCGACGGTCTTTGTGTTCAGCGGGATCGATGATCTGCTGATGGACGTGTTCTACGTGGTCTGGCGGGTGTTCCGCCGACCGGCGTTCAACCGCAAGCACCGCCCGCTGACGCGCGAAATGCTGCTGGCCGAACCGCAGCGGCCGATTGCGGTGATGATCCCCGCCTGGCGCGAGGACAAGGTGATCCGGGCCACGCTGCTGCGCGCGATCGAGAAGATCCAGTACGACGAATACACGATCTTCGTCGGCGTCTATCCCAACGATCCGGCCACCCGGGCCGAAGTGGAGGGCGCGCGCACGCTCTATCCCGAACGGATCCGAATCGTCGAAGTGGGCCATGATGGCCCGACGACCAAGGCCGACTGCCTGAACGCGATCATCGCCGATGCCTTTGCGCTGGAACAGACCACGGGCAAGCCGTTCGAGATCTTCGTGCTCGACGATGCCGAGGATGCGATCCCGCGCTACGGCTTCCTGGTGTTCAACCACCTCGTCCCGCGCAAGGACTTCGTGCAGCTGCCGGTGTTTCCGGAAAAGGTGCGCTGGTGGAAATTCACCGCCGGCCATTACATGGACGAATTCGCGCAGTTGCACCTGAAAGACATGCGCACCCGCGAATGGCTGACCGGGGTGATCCCCAGCGCCGGGGTGGGCGCGGCGTTCAGCCGCCGGGCCATGCTGCTGGCGGCCGAGGTCAACCACGGCAAGGTCTTTTCCGAAGACACGTTGACCGAGGACTACGAGCTGCCGCTGCAACTGGTGCGGATGAAGGCGAACGAGGCGTTCGTCGAACCCGGCAAGCCGGTCTACAGCGAGCACCCGGACATCGCGCCCGAAGTCACCGTGGACGAGGAATACCCCTATATCCGCAGCGCCTTCCCGGAAAAGCTGCGCGCGGCGGTGCGGCAGAAGACGCGCTGGGTGCTGGGCATCTCGTTGCAGGGCTGGGAGCACCTGGGCTGGCGCGGCGGCGGGGCGATGCACAGCTACATGCTGTGGCGCGATCGCAAGGTGCTGTTCGGCAACCTGGCGAACTTCGCCGGCTATATCCTGGTGGTCTTCACGCTGGGCCTGTGGATCACGCGCTGGCAGATCACCGATGACCAGACCTTCCCCAACGTCGTCCCCGAAGGCACGCTGGTGTGGTATCTGCTGATCATCAACTTCTTCATCATGCTGATCCAGCTGATCGTGCGGTTTGCCTGCACTTTGACGATCTATGGCCTGATCCACGCTGTGCTTTCCATCCCGCGCGCGGTCTGGGGCAATTTCATCAACTTCCTGGCAACCACCCGGGCGCTGCTGTTCTATTTCCGCGCGCGCAAGCGGCATGAGCCGATCCCGTGGGACAAGACCGAGCATACCCCCAGCGAACTGAACTGACCCGGCGATGGAACAGAGGGACCCCATGACCAAGACAAATACACCCGCGCGCCGCTGGCCGCGTCTGGCCGCCGCGCTGCTGGCGGGCGCCGCCCTGCTCAATGCCGGCACGGCGCTGGCCAACCCGGAAGAGGTGCTGAACCGCTATTACGCGCAGGCCCAGCAAGACCCGGCGGCGGCGTTCGCCGCGCTGGCCGAAGCCGCTCCGCGCTATCCGGACGATCCGCGCATCCAGCTTGAGGCGGGCTATTACCTGCTCAAGCAGGATCGCCGGGCCGAGGCCCTGCCGTGGTTCGAACGCGCGGTTGCCCTCCAGCCGGAACGGGCGGACCTGTGGAAGCAGGTCGGTTACATCCGCAAGGCGCTGGGGCAGCGGTCTGGCGCGATCACGGCGTTCGAGCGCGCGGCGCAGCTCGACCCGGCGGACCGGCCGGCACGGGCGGAGCTGGCCTACCTGCGCTCGGCCGGCGGGGCCTGGGGTCCGGCGGAAAAGGGGGACATCTTCGGTGAGACCTATGCCGCGCCCGAATACAACTCGTACTGGGACATGGCGGTGCTGCCGGTCCAGGCGCGGGTCGGCGTGGTGCTGGCCGATGCGCCGGTGGTGGAGGCCTATGTCGGGGTGCGGCTGAACGTGGACAGCCGTTCGGGCAAGGGGCCGTTCGGGCCGCAGGTCTATACCGACAACATGGCCGCCGTTGCGGCCGGTCTGCGCCTGCGCCCGCTGCCGGGGCTGGCGCTGTTCGTCGAAGGCGGCGCGGCCTATGACCTGGTCGACCGGGGGCGGACGCGCTGGCGCGGGGATGTGCGCGGCGGGTTCCTCTACTACAACGACTGGAACATGGCCCCGCGCGAAGGCGGCGGCATCCGCCCGGTGGCGGATGTCTATGCCGACGGCATCTATTATTCGCGCTATGACGACAACGTGCTGTTCACCGGGCGCGTCCGTCCGGGCCTGCGGCTGGCGGAGAATGAGCGCTGGGCGCTCGATGCCTATCTCCATGCGGCAGCGGGCTTCGACACCAAGGGCCTGCGTGACAACGAGTTCGAGGAACTGGGCGGCGGCGCGGCGGTGCGGCTGTTCGGTCCGGCAGGGCTGACTTTCCGCGCCGAGGGCGTGCGGGTGTTCCGGCACGGCGGTCCGCCGTCCTACTCCACCGCCCGCATCCGGCTGGAGCATTACGCGCGGTTCTAGAGGTGTCCTGAAATTCGCAAGATGCGAATTTCAGCAGCGGCACCGGCCCGCTCCCCCGCCCGGTCACCCAGAGCATACCATCTCGTTGGGTGGCCGGGCGGGGGAGCGGGTCGGTGCCGCAACATCCGAACCGTCTGGTTCGGATCAGGGCCTATCCATCACCACTTGCGCGACCATTCGGGCAGTGCGCCGGGGCGTGAGGCATGGACCCGCGCGCCGGTGCGCTTGCGCAGCCACAGGATCGACCAGTCGCCGTTCACCATTCGCCCCGCCAGCCGCATCCCGGCCCGGCGGCAGGCGGCGCGCACTTGTGCCTCCTGCGTTTCCAGCAGCCCGGCCAGCAGTAGATGCCCGCCCGGCACCAGCGCCTTGGCGAAATCCGGGGCAAGGCTGATCAGCGGCCCGGCAAGGATATTGGCGATCACCAGGTCATAAGGCCCGCGCGCGGCGAGCAGCGGATGCTCCATCCCGTCGGCCACCAGCATCACCAGCTCACCGGGGCGCGGCCCCATGGCCACGTGGTTCAGCGCGGCGTTGTCCTCCACCACGCCAACGCAGACGTGGTCGATGTCGCTCGCGGTCGCCAGCGCGCGCGGCCACAGGTCCAGCGCGGCGAAGGCCAGCAGGCCGGTGCCGGTGCCGATGTCGGCGCAGTTCTTCACCACCACGCCGCTGCGCTTCATCGCGCCCAGCATGGCGAGGCATCCGGCCGTCGTGGCGTGCTGGCCGGTGCCGAAGGCCTGGCTGGCCGGAATGCAGAAGTCGCGCACGCCCGGCTGGGCCAGCGGCGGATGTTCTGGCGTGTGGACGTGGAACCGTCCGGCGCGAATCGGCTCCAGCCCCTGCTGGCTGGTGGTCAGCCAGTCGACCTCGGGCAGCTGCTCGATCTCGAACGGCGGCGGGCCATCCGCGAACAGCGCGGCCAGCGCGGCCTTGTCGGCGCGCGAAGGCTTGCGCGGCAGCCACGCTTCCAGTTGCCAGTCGTCGGGCTTGTCCTCGGCAATCTCGCTGCCGGAAATGACGATGTCCGGGTCCCAGTCGAACGCATCCTCGTGCGCCAGCAGCGCGCCTTCGATCACGGGGCGGGGGGCGAGGGCGGTGACTTTCCAGCTGGTCATTGGCCGGCTTCCTCACGCGCAAGGCGTTTCGCCAGCCGGTCGCTGCCCCCGGCGGCATAGGCGATGCAGGCGCGCGGCTGGGCCAGCGGGGCCTTGCCCGAGAGGCGCTCCAGCAGCGCGCTGCTGCCCGGATGCGGGGTGAGCAATACGTCACAGGGCAGGCGCTCGATCACGCGCAGGCCCGCGCGCGCGGCGTCCACCCGGTCGGGATGGGCGGTGAAGCGGTAGGTGTCGGACGAGATCGTGTTGGTCGAATCCGCGTAGGCCACGGTCACGCACTGCTTGCCCTCGCAGCTTTGCCAGGTCCAGCTGGTCGATCCGGGCGAGTGCGTCGGGTTGGCGTGCAGGGCAAAGCGCGTGCCGCCGACGGTGAGCGCGCCGCCGTGGCGCAGCGTTCGGTCGACGCGGGCCGGGGCCATCGGATACTTCGCCAGCAGATCGGCCTGCGGGTCAGCCGGGTGCGCCTGCCCGGACCGCATCACGGCGGCGGCCTCGGTCCCGGTGACCAGCCTGGCCCCGGTCGCCCGCTGGATCGCGGCCATGGCGCCGACATGGTCGAAATGTTCGTGCGTCATCAGCAGCCATTTGACCTGCCGGGGATCGAACCCCAGCGCGCGGATATTGGCCAGCACGTGCGGCGCGGCGTCCTCTGGCCCGGTATCGATCAGCACCAGTCCGGCGGCGGTTTCCACCAGCACCGCCGTGATCCCGCACGTGCCGACATACCAGCTGCGCCCGTGAATATGCGCGGGCGGGGCGGGATCGGACCAGCCATCGCGCCCGGCGCAGGCGCCCGCGATGTCCTTGCTAGCCCTTGGGCTTGCGCCCGTGCGTTCCGCCGGAGCCGCCGCGCCCAGCGTCAGCAGCACCGCGCCCGCCAGTGCGAGCCTAGCGAACATAACTCGCCCCGTTGGCGTCCAGCACCGCGCCGGTCATGCTTTCCGGCGCGTCGAGCGCGCAGAACGTGGCGATCGTGGCGATTTCGTCGGGCGTGGCGACCCGGCCCAGCGGAATGTCGGCCAGCAGCCCGGCGCCGCCCCGGCTGGCGAGGTAATCGTCGGCCATCGAGGTGTCGGTGAAGCCGGGGCAGATGGCATAGCTCATCACGCCCTTCGCGGCATACTGGCGGGCGATGGTCTTGTGCATCGCGATCATCCCGCCCTTGGCGGCGGCATAGTGCCAGTGGTCGGGCGAATCGCCCCGGTATCCGGCGCGGCTGGCGATGTGGACGATCCGGCCCGCGCGGCCATCATCCAGCCAGTGCTTCACCGCAAAGCGCGACAGTTCTGCTGATGCGGTCAGGTTGATCCGCAGGGTATCTTCCCAGTTGTCCAGCCACTGGATGTCGGACAGCGCGATCGGATTGGGGCTGAACAGCCCGGCGTTGTTGACCAGCAGGTCGATCCGCCCGCCGCCGCGCTCCAGCGCCTCGCCCCAGATCCGCGCCGGGGCGGCGGGATCGGTCAGGTCGGCGGCAATCGTGTGTTCGTCCACCGCGCGGGTGGCGTGGCCAATGACGGTAACGCCGCGCGCGCGCAGCTGGGCGGCGATGGCCGCGCCAATGCCGCGCGAGGATCCGGTGACAAGTGCGGTAAGTGTGCTCATCCCCTGCCATTGGCGCACGCCGCGCCGTGGGACAAGTCAGATAAGGCTAAGGTCAGGACTTGCGGAGCGCGCCTTCGAGGTTTGAAGCAGAATGGCCCGGTGCAAGAAGGGGAGGCGCGGGAATATGTCGATATTTCGCGCCGACCCGACGCCGCAATGGGCCATTCTGATCAAATCCCGCAGGGACGCCGAAATGGCTTCCATCTCGAACGGACATTCGTTTGGAAAGGCAACCAGCCTTCCCGGCACGAATATCCGCTCGATCTGTTCGCCATTTCGGCGCCTCGAAGGCGCGATCCGCAAGTCCTGACCTTAGGACCGCTTGCACGGCCCCGCGTTTTGGTTATGGGGTTTGCACGAAGGGGGGCGTCCTTGCGCCCGCAAAAGTCACGAAAGGGAACAGCCGCATGGCCGGAGTGAAAAACCGCCCGCTTTCGCCGCACCTGCAAATCTGGCGCTGGGGCCCGGCGATGGCCATCTCGATCCTGCACCGCGTTACCGGCAATGGCCTGGCCTTCGCGGGCCTGGGCGTGTTGCTGTGGTGGCTGGGTGCGCTGGTTGGCGGGGAAGCGGCCTATGCCGTGTTCACCACGCACGCCACCGCCTGGTATGGCCGGGTCGTGCTGATCGGGCTGACCTGGGCGTTCTTCAGCCACATGTGCTCTGGCCTGCGCCACTTCGTGCTGGATATCGGCGCGGGGTTCGAACTGCAGAGCAACAATTTCTGGTCGGTGGTGACGCCGATCGTGGCCATCGTGCTGACTGTCGCCACCTGGGCGACGATCCTGCGTTGAGAGTGCTGAGACATGGGTAACGGAACTTCGATCGGACGGGTGCGCGGGCTGGGCTCGGCGCATTCGGGGGCGCATCACTGGCTGGTGCAGCGCTTCAGCGCCATCGGCAACCTGGTGCTGGGGCTGTGGCTGATCATCTCGCTGATCACGCTGCCGGACTATGACTTCAAGACGGTGCGCGAATGGATTTCGGGCGGCATCCCGGCAACGGCGATGGCCCTGCTGGTCGTGTCGGCGTTCTGGCACGCGCGCCTGGGCATCCAGGTGCTGATCGAGGACTATGTCTACGAACACGCCAACAAGTTCGCCTGCATGGCGCTGCTCAACCTTTCCGTCTTTGCCGGGGCCGCTTTCGGCCTGTTCAGCATCGTTCGCCTCGCGCTGGGAGCTGCCTGATGTCCGCGCCTGCCTACAAGATCATCGACCACACTTATGACACCGTCGTCGTCGGCGCGGGCGGCTCTGGCCTGCGCGCCACGATGGGCAGCGCCGAAGCCGGCCTGAAGACCGCGTGCATCACCAAGGTGTTCCCCACCCGCAGCCACACCGTGGCCGCGCAGGGCGGGATCGCCGCGAGCCTCATGAACAATTCGCCCGACCACTGGACCTGGCACATGTTCGACACCGTCAAGGGGTCTGACTGGCTGGGCGACCAGGACGCGATCGAATACATGGTCCGCGAAGCGCCGCAGGCGGTGTACGAGCTGGAACACGCGGGCGTGCCGTTTTCGCGCAACCCGGATGGCACGATCTATCAGCGCCCGTTCGGCGGCCACATGCAGAACATGGGTGAAGGCCCGCCGGTGCAGCGCACCTGCGCCGCGGCGGACCGCACCGGCCACGCCATGCTCCACGCGCTCTATCAGCAGAGCCTGAAGTACGACGCGGACTTCTTCATCGAATACTTCGCGATCGACCTGATCATGGAAACCGGCGCCAGCGGCGTGCCGGAATGCCGGGGCGTGATCGCGCTGTGCATGGACGATGGCTCGATCCACCGCTTCCGCGCGAAGGCCGTGGTGCTGGCGACCGGTGGTTATGGCCGTTCGTATTACACCGCCACTTCGGCCCACACCTGCACCGGTGACGGCGGGGCGATGGTGCTGCGCGCCGGCCTGCCGCTGCAGGACATGGAATTCGTGCAGTTCCACCCGACCGGCATCTACGGCGCGGGCGTGCTGATCACCGAAGGCGCGCGCGGCGAGGGCGGCTACCTGACCAACTCCGAAGGCGAGCGCTTCATGGAGCGCTATGCCCCCTCGGCCAAGGATCTCGCCTCGCGCGACGTCGTCTCGCGCTCGATGGCGCTGGAAATCCGCGAAGGGCGCGGCGTGGGTCCGAACAAGGACCACATCTACCTGCACCTCGATCACATCGATCCCAAGGTGCTGGGCGAACGCCTGCCGGGCATCACCGAATCGGGCAAGATCTTTGCCGGTGTCGACCTGACCCGCCAGCCGCTGCCGGTGGTGCCGACCGTGCACTACAACATGGGCGGCATCCCGACGAACTATCACGGCGAAGTCGTGACCATCGGGCCTGACGGCAACCCCGAAACGGTCGTCCCTGGCCTGTTCGCGGTGGGTGAGGCTGCCTGCGTTTCAGTCCACGGCGCGAACCGCCTGGGTTCCAACTCGCTGATCGACCTCGTGGTGTTCGGCCGCGCGGCGGGCCACCGCCTGAAGGAACTGATCAAGCCGCAGACCGCGCACCAGGCCCTGCCCAAGGACAGCGCCGACCTCGCGCTGACCCGGCTCGACCACTTCCGCAACGCCAAGGGCGGCTCGCCCACGGCGGAAGTGCGCACCGAAATGCAGCGCACGATGTCGAAGCACGCAGCCGTGTTCCGCAACGATGAACTGATGGCGGAAGGCAAGGTCAAGCTGGCCGAAACCTACAAGCGGATGGAGGACATCCACGTTACCGACCGCTCGCTGATCTGGAACTCGGACCTGATCGAGACGCTGGAGCTGGACAACCTGATCAGCCAGGCCACTGTCACGCTGCACGGCGCCCACAACCGCAAGGAAAGCCGCGGCGCCCACGCGCACGAGGACTTCCCCGATCGCGACGACGCCAACTGGATGAAGCACACCGCTGCCTGGTTCAACGGCTGGGGCGGCAAGGGCGGCGAAGTCCGGCTGGACTACCGCCCGGTGCACGAATTCACGCTGACCGACGACGTGGACTACATCAAGCCGAAGAAGCGCGTTTACTAAGCCGCTGCTTCAGCGCTGGAACAGGAAAGGCCGGAGCGGCAACGCTCCGGCCTTTTTGTGTTCAGTGCGACAGCAGCACTGGCAGGCGCGGGTTATCCAGGACGCTGATCGTGGCGCCGCCCAGCAGGAAGTCGCGCAAGCGGGAATGGCCGCAGCCGCCCATGACCAGCAGGTCGGCATCCAGTTCGATGGCCGTATCCTGCAAGGCTTCACCGATCTTGCGGCCATTGAGGAATCGCCGTTCTACGCTGGCCGCGATGCCGCGCCGGGCGATGCCGGCGACCAGATCGGCCTGATCCAGCGTCGAACGAATGGCCTTTTCGTCGCCGACCGTCAGCAGCACGACGTCCTCGATCTGTGGCAGCAGCGCTAGCGCATCTCCCAGCGCCCGCGCGGCGTTGCGGCTGTTGTCCCAGGCCGCAACGATGCGCCGCGCTGCAAACTGGCCGTCATGCGCCTCCGGCACGACCAGCAGTGGCCGCCCTGTTTCAAACAGCAGATTTTCCGCCATGATCCGGTCGCTCAGCGGGCCGGAGCGGCGTGATCCGGTAATCAGCACGTCGTGAAGCCGGGCATGATCGGCGATGTAGTTGATCAGTCCCTGCGAGTGGTCGATGGCGGTAACGGTGCGCGCGGGAACGCTGAGGGCGGAGCAGCGCTGTTCCAGTTGCGCGGCATTGGCGGCGTTGGCCTGATCGCGATCCCGTGCTTGCTGTTCCTGCGCGGACAGGCTCAGCCCGTCGGCCGATGGCGTGGCATTGGCTTCGATATTGAACAAGAGCCCGGTCAGGCTGGCGCCGATGGCCTGGCAGAGTGCCGGCGCATATGCCGCTGGCCCCCGGTCCACGGCGAAGCTGCCCAGCGGAGCATAGAGCGCCACGGATCTGGATCGAATGGTATCGGTCACTGGCAATTTCCTCGTTTCGTCGTTCAGAAACGAGTGGCCCGCGCACCGGCATGGCGAAAATACAACAAACCGGCATCGGGCTCACCCGATGCGGTCCGACATCACGACCGGGATGGTCGCCAGAGGGGCCCGGCCCGCGTTGCTAAAGTAACGCAAATGTCCGGCGGTTCAAGCCGACTCTGGCAACGGCCACGCGGATGTCCGGCGCGCGCGCCACGGTCTTGCCGGTGATTGCCGCGGGCGGACATCAAGATCGCCCGCCTGGCGCTGGCTTTTGCAATCCCCCGGTTTTCCTACATCCGGCAAACCTGTCATACTCAGGCCCGGCGCTTTGACTCTGTTGGATTCCCGTTGCGGGTGGCGTGGGGCAGGGCAGGCCCGTTTTTTGAGTACAACACCGCCCTGCGGATGACTTTCATCAACTAACCTGGGAAAAGCCTTGAAAATCAAAGGAGGCAGTTTGCAAAGGCGGTCGCTGGCAGCCGCTGGATGACCGATTGCATTCATCCACGCTTCATGTTTACAACTGTAGTCGATTACGAGTGTAAACGATGAGGTGAGGACATGGCCGAAGCGCCCGAACCCGGCGAACGGATCAGCGAGGCGGAACACGCGGTAATGGAGGCGCTGTGGGCGCGCTCGCCGCTGACTGCCAACGAGGTGGCCGATGCCGTCGCCCCCGCGCGGGGCTGGACCCTGCCCACGGTCAAGACGCTGCTGTCGCGGCTGGTGGCCAAGCAGGCGGTGGCGACCCAGCCGCAGGGCAAGCGCTTTCTCTACCGCCCGCTGCTCGCCCGGACGGACTATGCCGCGGGTGAATCCCGGCGGCTGGTCGAACGGCTGTTCGGTGGCAGCGCGGCGGGCCTGTTCGCCCACCTGGCCGAAGCCGAGGCGCTGAGCGAGGCGGACCTGTCCGAGATCGAGGCGCTGCTGAAGGGCCTGCGCGAAGGGGCCGGGCAATGAATGCGCCGGTGCTGACCTGGCTGCTCGATACGCTGCTGGTCACCGGCGGGCTGATCGCGCTGGTGCTGGTGATCCGCCGTCCGGTGGCGCGCTGGTTTGGCCCCGGCATGGCCTATACGCTGTGGGCCTTGCCGCTGCTGCGCCTGATGCTGCCGCCGCTGGTCCTGCCAGCCGCGCCGGTGGCTGCCGTGGCAGCGGACGGGGCGGTCGCCGAAGTCATGCTGACCGCCGCGCCGGCCGCCGCGCCGCTCTGGCCAGACCTGCTGCTGGCGCTCTGGCTGGGCGGGGCCGGGCTGTTCCTGCTGTGGCGCGCGGCCTGTTATATCCGGATGCGGCGGGCGCTGCTGGCGGATGCACAGCCGCTGGGGCAGGTCGGGGCGGTGCGGCTGGTCGAAAGCCCGGCGACGCAATCGCCGGTGGCGTTCGGGGTGCTGGACAAGGTCGTGGCCTTGCCCGCCGGGTTCATGGACCGGGCGGACCGCGCCGGACGCGACCTCGCCATCACCCATGAATTGCAGCACCATGCGGGGCGGGACCTGGCGGTCAACCTGGCGATGCAGCCGCTGTTGGCGTTGCACTGGTTCAACCCGCTGGCATGGGCCGGATGGCGCGCCCTGCGCCGCGATCAAGAAGCCGCCTGCGATGCCCGCGTGCTGGCCGGGGCCGATGGGGCCACCCGCGCCGCCTATGCCCACCTGATTGCCACGTTTGCCAAGTCCCCCCGCCTTGCCCTGGCCGCGCCGATGGCCTGCCCGGTGCTGGGCGAGAAAAGCATCATCCATCGTTTGAGGAGCCTGACCATGCATGAACCCACCCCGCGCCGCCGACTGGCAGGCCGCACCCTGATTGCGGTTGGCGCGCTGGCGCTGCCGCTGACCGCCTCGATCTCGTACTCCGCCGCCGAGGCCGCGCCCTCTGCGCCAGAGGCTCCGCCCGCTCCCCAAGCGATGCCCGCGCCGGAAGTTCACCAGCAGCACCGGATCGTGATTGTCGAGAAGCAGGCGGATGGCGAGAATGCCGATGCCGCGCTCAAGACCCGGGTCGTGACCCGCGATGGCAAGACCATCGTGCTCAAGACCAGCAAGGATCTGACCGATGCCGAGGTCGAGGAAAAGGTTGCCCGCGCCATGGCCGCAATGCCCCCGGTGCCGCCCGTTCCCCCGGTTCCGCCGGTCCCGCCCGTGGATGGCCAGACCCGCGTGATCGTGAAGCGCCTGCACGGCGAGGGTGCTCCCGGCGCGATGGTGTGGCACGAACAGGACGGCAAGCCGCTGGCGTTCGATTGCCCCGAAGGCAGTGGTTCCACCGCCGAGAGCACCGGCGTCGGCCCGGATGGCAAGCAGCGCAAGATGGTGATGCGGTTCTGCGCCAAGGGCGCACCGATGGCCAAGGCGGTCGAAGGGATCAAGGCCGCGCGCGACCGCCTGATGAAGGACGACAAGCTCTTGCCCGCGATGCGCGACGACATCGTCCGGCAACTGGATGCGGAGATTGAACGACTTTCCAAGCAGGGCTGATCGCACACCCCTTGATCCCTGACCTGGAAACAGCAGGGCGGATGGTCTCAGTCACCCATCCGCCCTGCGCCCCATGCGATCAGCGCCAGCGCAGGCGGTCCGCCGTCAGCTGGTCAACACGGGTGACGCCCATCAGCTTCATGCCGCGTTCGATTTCGTCCTGCAGGATCGCCAGCGCGCGCTCCACCCCGTCCTGTCCGGCGGCGGCGAGGGCGTAGAGGTAGAGGCGGCCGCCCGATGCCGCCGTGGCTCCGGCACACAGCGCCTTCAGCGCATGGGTGCCGCGCCGGACGCCGCCGTCGCAGATGATCTCGATCTGTCCGCCCACGGCATCGACGATTTCGGGTAACTGGTCGAAGGGGGAACGGCTGCCATCGAGTTGACGGCCGCCGTGGTTGGAAATCATGATCGCATCCGCGCCGATTGCCACCGCGCGGCGCGCATCGGCCACGCTCATCACGCCCTTGAGCGCGAACTTGCCGCCCCAGTCCTCGCGCAGCTGTTCGGCCATCTTCCAGTCCATCGACTGGTCGAGCATGGTGTTGAAGTAGCCCGCGATGGAGACGGCTTCGCCGGTGCCTTCCCTGACGTGGGTGTCGAGGTTGGGGAGGGCGAACTTCTCGCGTAGCAGGTAGTCCAGCCCCCAGCGCGGCTTCATCGCATAGCCCAGCAGGTTGCGGGCGGTGAACCTGGGCGGCGAGGTGAACCCGCTGCGGGCGCAGCGTTCGCGCTTGCCCGCGACGATAGTGTCCACCGTCAGCGCGATGGCATCGAACTTCGCCGCCTGGCAACGCTCGATCATGCTGCGGTTGAGGCCCCGGTCCTTGTGGTAATAGAACTGGAACATCTTGGGATTGTCCCCCATCGCCCCGATTTCCTCGATCGAGACGGTGGCAAGGCTGGAAATGCCGAACCACAGCCCGAACTTCGCCGCCGCGCGGGCCACGGCGCGTTCGCCCTGCCAGTGGAACACGCGTTGCAGCGCGGTGGGGGAAAGGATCAGCGGCAGCGCGCTGGTGCGGCCCATGATCGAACAGCTGGTGTCGATGGTTTCCACCCCGGCCAGCACGTCCGGGACCAGATCGGCGCGGGCATAGGCATCGGTGTTGCGCTGCTTGGTCAGCTCATCGTCGGCGGCTCCGTCGATGTAATCGAACACGGGCCAGGGCAGCCGTTGCTTGGCGAGGCGGCGAAAATCGTCGATGTTGTGGCAATCGGTCAGGCGCATATCGGTTACCGCAGATCGGCAAACGTGTCGCAGGCGTTCTCGCTCGCGCTTTCCAGTCCGCGCTTGAGCCAGGTCATCCGCTGTTCGCTGGTGCCGTGGGTGAAGGCGGCTTCTACCGGGCGGCGGCCGGCGTTTTTCATCAGCGTGTCATCGCCGATGGAGTGCGCCGCGTTCAGGCCTTCTTCCATGTCGCCCGGTTCGATCCGGTCGGCATTCTTGGCGGCCCAGACCCCGGCATAGCAATCGGCCTGCAATTCCATCCGCACCTGCAAGCGGTTGGCGGCCTGCGGATTGCGCTCTTGCGCGCTGCGGATCTGCGCGGCGATGCCGGTGATGGTCTGGATATGGTGGCCATATTCATGCGCGATGACATAGGCGCGGGCGAAATCGCCTCCGGCCCCCAGCTTCTGCTCCATCTCGCGGTAGAAGTCGGTGTCGATGTAGATGCCGTTGTCGCTTGGGCAATAGAACGGCCCCATCGCGCTTTGCGCCGCGCCGCAGCCGGAATCGCCGGACTGGGAATAGAACACCAGCTTCGGCGGCGCGAATTCCTCGCCCGCCGCCGCGAAGATCGGTTGCCAGGTCTTGTTGAGCGAGGAGAGCGCATTGCATGTCTCGCGGCTCATCGCGTCGACCGTGCAGCTTTCCGAAATGGTCGCGCCGCCCTGCGCGGGGCCGGCCACTTCCGGCCCGGCCTGCTGTATCTGTTGCAGCCCGCCCAGCATCTGCACCGGATCGACCCCGAACACCACTGCCGCAATCAGGGCGATCACCAGGGTGCCGCAGCCGATCTTGCCGCCGCCGCCGCCCATCCGGAACCCGCCGCCACTGCCGCGCTGATCCTCGATGTTCAGGGCATTGGGATCAAAATCGTCGAGGCGCATCGCGAAAACCTTCCAAACCGTGGCAAGACGCTGGACAGGTTTGCGACCCAGCGGCAATGCCGGGGTGTAACGTGTTTTCTCATAGGGTTGGAGTCGGGAATGTTTCTTTCGGGCAAGCGTGCGCTGATTACGGGTTCGACGTCGGGCATCGGGCTGGCGATTGCGCGCTCGCTGCGGGCCGAGGGGGCAGAGGTGGTGCTGTCCGGCTTCGGCGATGACGCCGTGATTGCCGCGTTGTGCGAGGAACTGGGCGCAATCCATGTCGCCGCCGACCTGTCGCAGCGCGCCGGGGTCGAAGCATTGATGGCGGGGGCTGGGCCGGTCGACATCCTGGTCAACAATGCCGGGATGCAGCATGTCGCCCCGGTCGAGGAATTCCCGGTCGAGAAGTGGGACACGATCATTGCCCTGAACCTGACGGCGGCGTTCGATGCCTGCCGCCTGGCGATCCCGCACATGAAGGCTGCCGGGTGGGGGCGGATAATCAACACGGCCAGCGCCCATTCGCTGACCGCTTCCCCGTTCAAGGCGGCCTATGTTTCGGCCAAGCATGGCCTTGCCGGGCTGACCAAGACGCTGGCGCTGGAACTGGCAACGCACAACATCACCGCCAACTGCATCAGCCCCGGCTATGTCTGGACGCCGCTGGTGGAAAACCAGATCCCCGACACGATGGCCGCCCGCGGCCTCTCGCGCGAGCAGGTGATCAACGATGTGCTGTTGCAGCGCCAGCCGACCAAGAAGTTCGTCCAGCCAGGCGACGTGGGCGAAATGGCCGTGTTCCTGTGCCGCGACGCCGCCGCCAACATCACCGGGACGAACATCAGCATGGATGGTGGCTGGACCGCGGAATAGGGCGGCGGGTAGCGCGACTGTAGCTTTCCTGCCACCCCGCGCGGCGAACTGAACCGACTCGACGAACGGCGCTTGTCGGCGGGCGGGCAACGTGTAGTTTCGCCGCGATGAAGCGTGGCTGGAGAGCGATGAGGCGAGGGGTTGTGGTGGCATTTGCCGCCACTATGCTGTTGTCTCCCGCCGCCTCCGTCGCCGCGCCCAAACGGGACAAGGCGCTCGAAGCGCAATTGCTGGCCCACATCACCGAACTCGCCAGCGACGCCTATGAGGGACGCGAGCCGGGGACCGAAGGCGAATCCAAGACGCTGCGCTATCTTGGCAAGCAGTGGTTCGACATCGGCCTGGAATCCGGCACTAATGACCCGCTGCATAACTGGTTTGCGCCGGTCACGCTGGTCGCGCGCGAGCCCTATGGCAGCAATGCCGTGTTTATGCGCAAGGGGCGGCGGCTGATCCTGCCGGCCGGTGCGACGCTGGTGTTGACGTCGGCCAAGCGCAGCCTGGTTGAAAACGCGCCGGTCCTGTTTGTGGGCACGGGTGCGGCAATCCCTTCGCGTACCGAGCTGGCGGGGCGGGTGGCGCTGTTGCTGGATGGCGGAACCGAGGATTCGGAGCGGCAGAACGCCTTGCTCAAGGGCGGGGCGACCGCGGTGCTGACTGTGCTGGACGGTGATCGTACGCTGGACAACGTCCGCGATCGTCGCGAACGGTCCGGCTATGCGCTGGCCAGCGACCGGCTGGGCGGTGATCTGGAAGCGTTCATCACGCCGGAGGGGCTGGGGCGGTTGCTGGCCGGGACCGGGCAGTCGCTGGCAAGCTTGCAGGCGGCGGCGGCGGCGCCCGATTTCGCACCCCGCCTGATCGACCTGACGGCCACACTGGAAGCCACCACGCGTGAGACGCGGATCAACACCCACAACGTGATCGGCAAGCTGCCTGGGCGCAAACCGGATGGCAAGGCGGTGCTGCTGCTGGCGCACTGGGACCATTTCGGACGCTGTGCCGAGCCGCCCGCCGAAGACCTGATCTGCAATGGCGCGATCGACAACGCGAGCGGGGTGGCGGTGCTGACCGAGATCGCCCGGCGGTTGGTGCGCGGGATCACGCCAGAGCGTGACATTTATTTCCTGGCGACTACGGCAGAGGAGATCGGCTTGCTGGGTGCGCACGCCTTTGCCGACAATCCACCGCTGCCGTTGGGACAAATCGTGGCGGCGTTCAATATCGATACCGTGGCGGTGGCCCCGGCGGGGTCACCTTTTGCCATCGTCGGCAAGGGCATGACCGGACTGGATGCCCAGATCGCCGCGGCGGCCAAGGCCAACAAGAAGAAGCTGGTGAACGGCGATGCTGCCAACGCCTTCGTGCGGCGGCAGGATGGCTGGGCGTTATTGCAGCACGATGTGCCGGCCGTGATGGTTTCCACCGCATGGTCCGATATCGCGCGGATGGAGCGCTTTATGGACGGTGATTACCACCGCCCCGGCGACACGGTGAAACCCGGCATCGAGCTGGGCGGAGCGGCGGACGATGTCGTTTTCCTCACCGCACTGGCACGCTGGTTTGCCGATCCAAGGAAGGTGCCCGGCATCCCGGACCGGCCCGCAAAATAGGGCTGGAAAACGCACTAGCCCTTTTCGGGGACTGGGTTTACATGGGCCGCCACGATTCTAGACCCCCAGAGGCACTGTGGCATTCATCGACATCCCCCTTGGCCTGACGTTTGACGACGTCCTGCTCCAGCCCGCCGAATCCGATATCGTCCCCTCGATGGCCGATACCCGGACCCGGCTTTCGCGTGAGATTGCGCTGAATATCCCGGTGCTGTCGTCCGCGATGGATACCGTGACCGAAGCCGACATGGCGATTGTCATGGCCCAGTTGGGCGGCATTGGGGTGCTGCACCGCAACCTTACCCTTGAGGAACAGTGCGCCGCCGTTCGCGCGGTGAAGCGGTTTGAAAGCGGCATGGTGGTCAACCCGATCACCATCGGCCCCGACGCCACCCTGGGTGAGGCGCGGGCCCTGATGCAGATCAACCGCATCAGCGGCATTCCGGTCGTCGAAGCCAGCGGTAAGCTGGTCGGCATCGTTACCAACCGCGATGTGCGGTTTGCCGAGAACCCGGCCCAGCCGGTGCGCGAATTGATGACCCACGAAAACCTCGCGACCGTCAGCATGGGCGTGGGCAAGGAAGAAGCGCGCAAGCTGCTGCACCAGCGCCGGATCGAGAAGCTGCTGGTGGTGGATGATGCATTCCACTGCGTCGGCCTGATCACGGTCAAGGACATCGAAAAGGCGGTCAATTACCCCAACGCCACCAAGGACGCCGCCGGGCGCCTGCGCGTGGCCGCGGCGACCACCGTGGGTGACAAGGGCTTTGAACGGACCGAGGCGCTGCTGGCGGCCGAATGCGATGTCGTGATCATCGACACGGCGCACGGGCACAACAAGGACGTCGCGCGCGCGGTGGAGCGGGTGAAGAAGCTGTCCAATTCGGCGCAGGTGATCGCGGGCAACGTCGCCACTTATGACGCTACCCGCGCGCTGATCGATGCGGGTGCGGACGCGGTGAAGGTGGGCATCGGCCCTGGTTCGATCTGCACGACCCGCATTGTCGCGGGCGTGGGCGTGCCGCAGCTGACCGCGATCATGGAAGCTTCGCGCGCCGCGCGTGACGCGGGCGTGCCGATCATCGCCGATGGCGGTCTGCGCACGTCGGGCGATGCGGCCAAGGCGCTTGCTGCCGGGGCATCGTCGGTCATGGTCGGCTCGTTGCTGGCCGGGACCGAGGAAGCACCGGGCGAAACGTTCCTGTATCAGGGCCGCGCCTACAAGTCGTATCGCGGCATGGGCTCGGTCGGGGCGATGGGTAGCGGCAGTGCGGACCGCTATTTCCAGGGCGACATCAAGGACCAGATGAAGCTGGTGCCCGAAGGGATCGAAGGCCAGGTGCCCTACAAGGGACCCGCCAAGGACGTCATTCACCAGCTGGTTGGCGGCATCAAGGCGGCGATGGGCTACACCGGATCGGCCACGATCGAGGAACTGCGCACCAAGGCCAACTTCGTGCGGATCACCGGCGCGGGGCTGAAGGAAAGCCACGTTCACGACGTCACGATCACGCGCGAAGCCCCGAACTACCCGACGCGATAAGGCGGGCGGAACGGGTTCAGGGCGATGACCCCGCAAGCGCGCGTCCAGGCCGCGATCGAGGTGCTGGACCTGGTGATCGACGCCGCGCGCCGGGGCGGCGCTCCGGCTGACCGGATCATTACCGACTGGTTCCGCACGCGTCGCTTTGCCGGCAGCGGGGATCGCCGGGCGGTGCGCGATCTGGCCTATGCCGCGATCCGGACTTGCGGCGACGTTCCCGAAAGCGGGCGGGCCGCGCTGGTGCTGCTTGCCCACCGGGACCCGTCGCTGGCCGGCCTGTTCGATGGATCGCGCCACGCGCCGCTGCCGATCGCGGAGGGTGAGCCTGTCGCGGCTCCGGGCATTGCCCCACGCTGGTTGGAACAAGCCCTTGCCGATAGCGGGATCGCTGCCGATGAGGCCGCCCGGTTGCTGGACCGGGCACCGTTGGACATTCGCGTCAACACGCTGAAAGCGGATCGTGCGGTACTGGACTTGCCGCTGGCCGGCGAGGCGTTGCTGGCACCGCAGGGGCTGCGCCTGCCGCATGGCACCAACGTCGAAAGCTGGGAGGCCTATCAGGCTGGCCAGATCGAGGTACAGGACGGCGGCTCGCAGCTGACGTGCCTTGCAGTCGCGGCCCAGTCTGGCGAGATGGTAATCGACTTGTGCGCAGGTGCTGGCGGCAAGACGCTGGCGCTGGCCGCCGCGATGGCCGGGCGCGGGCGGCTGATCGCCTGCGATACCGACCGCACCCGTCTGTCGCGGCTGACCCCTCGTGCCGAGCGGGCCGGGGCCGGTCTGATCGAAATGCGCCTGCTGAACCCCAATCGGGAATTGGACGCGCTGGCGGACCTTGCCGGACAGGCCGATGCGGTGCTGGTTGACGCACCGTGTTCTGGTACAGGCACGTGGCGGCGCAATCCGGAAGCGCGCTGGCGGCTCAGCCCCACGGAAGTCGCCCGTTATGCGGCCCTTCAGTCCCGCTTGCTGGACGTTGCGGCGGGCCTGGTGCGCGTTGGTGGCCGGTTGGTGTTTGTCACCTGCTCGCTGTTGGATGCCGAGGGGGCGAATCAGGTGGATGCGTTCCTGTCGCGCAATCCGGGGTGGCAGGTCGAGGCGCCGGGCATCGGCGCCGGTGTGCCTCGCGGCCAGGGGCTGCGCTTGTCGCCCTGGCATGACGGCACGGACGGGTTTTTCGTCGCGCGCCTGCGGAAGCTGTGATAGCCACGCTGTGTATGCCGACCATTCGGGAGCAATTGATGCGCTACACCCCCGCTGCCCTCGCGCTGGCCATGCTGGTCGCGGTGACATCCAGCGTGGGACAAGGCAAGGCTCCCGCCCCGCTTGACCCACGCGCGGCGGCATTGGTTCAGCAGGGGCGGAGCGCGCTGGCGGCTGGCAATGTCGATGGCGCGATCGATGCTTATGAATCGGCTCTTGCCGTCCAGCCCGGCCATGTCGCGATCTATCTCAACCTTGCGGAGGCGACCCGCAAGCAGGGGATGCAGGGCAAGGCGCTGCGGTATTACCGCCAGGCGCTGACGATCGAACCGGACAACCAGTATGCCATCGCGGGTGAGGGCATGGCGCTGGCCGAGAAGGGCGCAATCGAGAAGGCACGGCGCAACCTGTCGCGGCTGAACCAGCTGTGCGGCGCGGATTGCCAGCCTGCCCGCGATCTTGCCGCCGCGATTGCAGCCGGTCCCGCGCCCAGGGTGGTCACGGCGGATCAGGTCAAGGCAGAGCCCGTGGTGGTCGAAAACTGAACTCTTGTGGCCTCGTGACGGGGCTTCGGTTCAGATCAGGTCGCGGAATTCGTCCAGAACGGCGCGGTAGACGCGCTTTTTGAACGGCACGATCACATCCGGCAAATGCGCGGGGTTGAGCCACTTCCACTCGCAGAATTCCGGCGGATCATGCGCTTCCAGGTCGATATGCGCGTCTTCGCCGGTGAAGCGGGCCAGCAGCCAGTGCTGGCGCTGGCCGCGGAATTTTCCGCCCAGAACCTTGCCCAGCAGTTCGGGCGGCAGGTCATAAAGCAGTTCCTCGCGGGTTTGCGCCAGGATCGTGACATGCTCGGCCCGCACGCCCGTTTCTTCCCACAGTTCGCGCAGGGCGGCTTCGCGCAAATCCTCGCCATCGTCGATCCCGCCTTGCGGCATCTGCCAGAATTCCCCCTCCTGGTTGTCGATCCGCCGGCCGACAAAGGCGTGGCCGGCGGAATTGACGAGCATGACGCCCACGCAGGGGCGATAGGGCAGATTGGCGAAAGGATCAGTCATGACGGCCCTTTAGGCCGAAACCCGCTCCAGCATCAACTTCATTGCCTTGATGAAGGCCAGCGTGTCGGCCTGGGCGCTGGGGACGGCTTTGCGCAAGTTGACGAAGCCATGAACGATGCCCTTCATTTCCATGTAGTGGCACTCCACCCCGGCCTGGATCAGTGCGGCGGCGTAGCGACGGCCCTGATCGCGCAAGGGGTCCAGCCCGGCGGTGGTGATGACGGTTGGCGGCGAGGCGGCGTGGTTGCCATGGATCGGATAGGCCCGCGCTTCGCCAGCGACTGGCGCATAGCAATCCATGAACCAGTCCATCGTCTTCTTGGTCAGGACATAGCCCTCGGCAAATTCCTGCATCGATCCGTCATGCGATTCATCCGTGGCCGGATAGATCGGGGCCTGCATGATTACCGGTACGGCCGCCGGTTGCGCCGCAAGGGCCTGGGGCACGACAATGGCCAGGTGCCCGCCAGCACTGTCTCCCGTGGTGATCAGCCCGGTGGCGCTGCGTCCCAGGTCGGTCGGGCTGCCAGCCACCCAGCGGGTCGCTGCCTCGCAATCGTCCGCGGCGGCGGGGTAGGGCGCCTCGGGTGCCAGGCGGTAATGCACGGCGACAACGGGCAGATCCATTTCCGCGGCAATCTGGGTGCACAGCGCGTGATGGGTATCGAGATCGCCAATCACGAATCCTCCTCCGTGGAAGAACATGATAACCGGGCCGGGGCCACGCTCTGCGCGGGCATCGTAGAGGCGCAGCGGAATGGCACCGCCGGGGCCGGGGCAGGTCAGATCCTTGATCACCGCCAGCGGCAGCGGATCGGCTTCCAGCATGGCCCCCATGGCGAGATAGCTGGCGCGGGCATCGGCCAGTGGTATCTCGCTCATTTCCGGTCCCGCCATTGCGGCCAGCGCATCAAGCACAGCTTTTACGTCGGGACGGACATAGGGCTGGGTATCGGCCATCGGGGAATCCTCTCTCGTTACTGTTTAATCGGCAGGTTAAGTCGCGAAATGCCACTTGACTAGCCGCCTTGGCGCTCGTCTTGTGGTTTTGCCGGGGCGACAGTTTTTCTTGATTGCGCAGTCGGCAGGGAGGGGATTAGGGCGGCCCTGAGTGAGAAGGGGCGGCCTGTCCGCCTGACAAGGAACAAGCATGGCAACGCAACTCGCCGATCAACAAGCACAGACCACCAACGCGCCCGAAGCTGTCGTTGTCCGCTTTGCGGGTGACTCCGGCGACGGCATGCAGTTGACCGGTGGGCAGTTCACGCTCTCGACCGCGCTGGCGGGCAACGACCTTGCCACCTTCCCGGATTTTCCGGCGGAAATCCGTGCGCCGCAAGGCACGCTGTTCGGCGTTTCGGCGTTCCAGATCAACTTCGGTTCGACTGAGATCGACACCGCGGGCGATGCGCCGGATGTGCTGGTGGCGATGAACCCGGCGGCGCTGAAAACCAATGTCGGTGCGCTCAAGCCCGGCGGGCTGATCATCGCTGACACCGGTGAATTCAACAAGCGCAACCTTGAAAAGGCCAAGTACGATGTCAATCCGCTGGAAGACGGCAGCCTGGCGAAGTGGCAGGTGCTGGCCTTCGACATCAGCGCGCTGACGCTGGAATCGGTCAAGCCGTTCGGCCTTGGCAACAAGGAAGCACTGCGCTGCAAGAACATGTGGACACTGGGGCTGGCGCTCTGGATGTTCGACCGCGACCGCGCGCCGCTGATTGACTGGCTGAAGGGCAAGTTCGCCAAGAACCAGGTTCTGGCGGATGCCAACATCGCCGCGCTCAATGCCGGCCATGCCTATGGCGAGACGGCGGAACTGGGCGGCCAGATCAAGAAGATCCATCTTGATCCCGTTGCATCGCCGCCGGGCCTTTATCGTACGGTGACGGGTGCCGACGCGATTGCGCTGGGGCTGGTCGCCGGGGCGCAGTTGGCCGAACTGCCGATGTTCTTTGGCGGCTATCCGATCACGCCTGCCAGCTCGATCCTGCACAGCCTGGTCCGGCTGAAGGAATTCGGCGTCACCACGTTCCAGGCGGAAGACGAAATCGCGGCGATCTGCGCGGCCATCGGGGCCAGCTATGCCGGGCAACTGGGCGTCACCTCCTCGTCCGGTCCGGGCATTGCCCTGAAGGGTGAGGCGATGGGGTTGGCGGTGATGACCGAACTGCCGCTGGTCATCGTCAATTCGCAGCGTGGTGGCCCGTCGACCGGTCTGCCGACCAAGACCGAGCAGAGCGACCTTTATCAGGCAGTCTATGGCCGCAATGGCGATGCGCCGATTCCGGTGATTGCTGCGCGCAGCCCGTCGGACGCGTTCGATTGCGCGATCGAGGCGTGCCGCATTGCCGTGCAGTACATGACGCCGGTGATCCTGCTGACCGATGGCTACATCGCCAACGCGGCGGAACCGTGGAAGGTGCCTGATCCGGCCACGTTCACGCCGTTCCCCGTGCAGTTCCTGACCGAGAAGAACGGCGGCGACACCCTGCTGCCCTACAAGCGCGACGAAAAGGGTGCGCGGCCGTGGATCAAGGCCGGCACGCCGGGCCTGATGCACCGCATTGGCGGGATCGAAAAGGCGGTCGATACAGGCCACCTCGACTATTCGCCCGCGAACCACCAGGCTCAGACCGACGCGCGCAAGGCGAAAGTTGACGGTATCGCCAAGGGCATTCCGGCCCAGGAAGTCACGCTGGGCACGGAAGGCGGCAAGCTGGCCGTGGTCGGCTGGGGGAGCACCTATGGCCCGATCCACCAGGCCGTCCGCCGGGCGCGGACGAAGGGGCTGGATGTCAGCCACGTCCATGTGCGCCACGTCTGGCCGCTGCCGGAATACCTGGGCGACCTGCTCAAGGGGTATGAGCGCGTGCTGGTCCCCGAAATGAATACCGGGCAGTTCAAGACCGTGCTGCGCGACCAGTATCTGGTCGACGCCAAGCCCCTGACCAAGACCTCCGGCCAGCCCTTCACGATCGCAGAGATCGAGGCGGCCATCGAAGGAGCGCTTTCATGAACGACATGACCCCCATCGCCAAGGTCCAGACCACGTTGAAGGACTGGGAAACCGATCAGGAAGTGCGCTGGTGCCCCGGTTGCGGCGACTATGCGATCCTCAAGGCGGTGCAGCGCACCCTGCCGGAAATCGGCGCGGACCCGTCCAAGACGGTGTTCGTATCCGGCATCGGCTGCTCCAGCCGCTTTCCGTACTACGTCGAAAGCTATGGTTTCCACACCATCCACGGTCGCGCCCCGGCCTTCGCCACGGGCATCAAGCTGGCCAATCCGGAACTGGATATCTGGCTGGTCACGGGTGACGGCGATGGCATGTCCATTGGTGGCAACCACACGATGCACGTGCTGCGCCGCAACCTGAATTGCCAGATCATGTTGTTCAACAACGAGATCTACGGTCTGACCAAGGGGCAGTATTCGCCGACCAGCCGTCAGGGCACCAACAGCCCGACCACGCCGCTCGGCTCGGTCGACCGTCCGGCTAGCCCTTGCGCGTTCGCGCTGGGGGCGGGTGCTCGGTTCATCGCGCGCGGGTTCGACGTGTCGAAGGAACTGCCGAATGTGCTCAAGGCCGCCCATGCGCACCGCGGCGCGGCGTTCATCGAAATCTTCCAGAACTGCATCGTCTACAACAAGGACCGGTTCGAGGAATTCGCCGCCCCGAAGGGTGCGGAGGATCGGCAGCTGTGGCTGAAGAACGGCGAACCGATGCTGTTCGGCAAGGGCACCAAGGGTATCGCGCTCGATGCCGAGGCGTTGACGCTCAAGGTCGTCGATGTGACCGATGGTGATTGGCAGGCTGCTGGCGTGATTGTTCACGACGTGACCAACCGTTCGATCGCGCACATGCTGGTGGAAATGCCGTTTGGTCCGTTCCCGATGGCGCTGGGCGTTCTCTATGACGACCCGCGCCCGACGTTCGAGGATGCCGTGCTGGGGCAGGATCACCAGGCCCGCGAAGGCAAGGTCGCCGATCTGGGCAAGCTGCTGGCCAAGGGCCAGACCTGGACGGTGGACGACCGCGAGGGGCATCCGGCCTGATATCCATTACCGGATTTGCACGCGGGAACGGGATGTTTGCCTTTGGCGCATCTTCGTGTGAAATCCGGTAGATGGATAATCTCACGCATTCCCTGATCGGCGCCGCAATCGGTCAGGCGGGGCTTAAACGTCGCACGGGCCTTGCCATGCCGGCGCTGATCATCGGCGCGAACCTGCCCGATGTGGACGCATCGTGCTTTCTCTGGCTGGATGGGACGGAGCACCTGGGCTTCCGCCGTGGCATCACGCACGGTCCGCCAGCGATGGTGCTGCTGCCACTGGTGCTGGCGGCGCTTTTGTGGGGCTATGATCGGTGGCAAACCGGGCGGGGAACCCGGCCGGAAGGGCGTTTGCCGGTCCGGTTTGGCTGGCTCTATCTGCTCGCCTTGATCGGCTGCCTCAGCCATCCGCTGTTCGACTGGTTCAACAATTACGGCATCCGGCTGCTGGAGCCGTTCTCCAGCCGGTGGTTCTATGGCGACACGCTGTTCATCATCGACATCTGGGTGCTCGCCATGCTGGGTCTGGGCATCTGGCAGTCGCGCCGGCGCGAACGCGGCGGGGCAGGGCGTCCGGCGCGCCCGGCCCGCGCGGCGTTGCTGGTCCTTGCCGCCTATATCGGCCTGAACCTGACGCTCACTGAGGTCTCCGCCGATCTGGCCCGGATGCGAGAGCCATATCCCGTAACCGTGGTATCTCAGCCCGTCCCGGCGGCGTTCTGGCGCCGTGAAATCCTGTGGCGCAGCGCGGATCGCCATGGCGCATATGACTGGTCGCTGTTTGGCGGGGCATCGGGCATCGATACATCCGGCAAGCCAACGAACATGGCCGATGCCCGCATCGCAGCCTGGGCCCGGGGCAATCCCGGTGCAGAGGCGTTCCTGTTCTGGAGCCGCATGCCAGTGGCCACGGTGGGACCAAAGGGCATCTTGCTGACTGACCAGCGTTTCGCGCAATCCCCGGCACGATCCGGATTTACGGTAACGCTGAAACCCAAACCATGACCTTGCACACCATTGTCTGGCTGCGCCGCGACCTGCGGCTGGCAGACCAGGCAGCTTTCCACGCCGCCACCCAGGCCGGGCCGGTGATCCCGGTCTTTGTACTGGATGATGAAACGCTGCGCCACCGCCGGATGGGCGGGGCCTCGCGCTGGTGGCTGCATCACTCCCTGGCCCGGCTCGATGCAGACTTGCGCGCCCTTGGGTCACGGCTGATTCTCCGGCGTGGGCGGTGCGAGGAGATCTTGCCCGCACTGGTGGCAGAGACCGGCGCAAGCAGTGTCCACGCGTTGCATCACTATGAACCGTGGTGGCGCAATGCCGAGCGCGCCGTGGCCCGCTCGGTGCCGCTCCACCTCCACCATGGCAATACGCTGGTTCCGGCTGGATCTGTTCTGACCGGCAGCGGCACGCCCTTCAAGATCTACACCCCATTCTGGCGCGCGTTGTCTGAACGGATGCCGCCCGCGCCGCCGTTGCCGGTGCCTGAACTGGCCGCGCCCGCGCAGTGGCCGGCGAGTGAGCCGTTGGAAGACTGGGGCCTGCTTCCGGTCCGGCCGGATTGGGCTGCTGGGTTTCGGGCCGAATGGAGGCCCGGTGAGGCCGGAGCACTCGACCGACTGGAAACCTTTGCAGGCCGTGCCTCCCGCTATGCGGAGCACCGCAACCTGCCCTCGATGGAGGGCACTTCGCGGTTGTCTCCGCACCTTCATTTCGGTGAGGTTTCGCCTGCCACGATCTGGCATCGGGTGGCCGATGCAGGCGGGTCGGTCGATACGTTCCTGGGGGAGATTGGCTGGCGCGAATATGCCCAGAACGTGATCCTGCAATACCCCGACTATGGCAGCCGCAATGCCCGCGATGCCTATGATGCTTTTCCGTGGCGTGAAGGTGCGGATGCCGATGCGGATTTCACGGCCTGGACGCAGGGCCGCACCGGCTATCCAATCGTCGATGCCGGGATGCGTCAGCTATGGGCAACGGGCTGGATGCACAATCGCGTCCGGATGATTGCCGCCAGTTTCCTGATAAAGCACCTGCTGATCGATTGGCGACGCGGGGAGCAGTGGTTCTGGGACACACTGGTCGATGCCGATTACGGTTCGAACGCGGTCAACTGGCAATGGAGCGCGGGAACCGGCGTGGACAGCAACATGTTCGTGCGGATCATGGCGCCGCTGACCCAGTCGCCCAAGTTCGACGCTGGTGATTACATCCGCCAATGGGTGCCGGAACTGGCCCACCTGTCGGATTTCGAGATTCACGACCCGGTCAAGCCGGTGCGCGGCTATCCGCAAAGGATCGTCGATCACGCCGCCGCACGAGCGCGGGCGCTGGCAGCGCATCAAGCGCTGAAGGGTTAGGGACTAACTCCGCCTGGTACTTTCCCGCGCCAACAGGCTGACGGGAACCCGGCGCTGCTCGTGGGCCTTGCCAGCGATGACGGCCAGCAGCTTGTCCACCAGCATGGCCCCGGCGGCGGTGAAATCCGGCTGGATGCTGGAGAGCGGCGGCATGGCGTGGGCACTGGCGCGAATGCCGTCGAAGCCGATCAGGCCGCAATCCTGTGGTATGCGCGTGCCGGTTTCGGTCAGTTCGCGCAGAACGCCCAGCGCCAACTCGTCACAGACGGCGAAGATCGCGTCGAAGGGCTGGCCGCTGGCTTTCAGCGCACGGACCGCGCGGCGGCCCTGTTCTTCGCGGCTCAGGCCTTCCTCGATCTCGATCAGGGCCGGTGTCAGACCAGCGGCATGGATGGCCTCGCAATAGCCGTCGTACCGTTCCTTGAACTGGCGCTGCAGCGAATTTTCGGAACCGATGCAGACGATCTGCCGAAAGCCTGCGTTGATCAGGTGATCGGTCGCCAGCACGGCGCCAGCGTGATTGTCACTGCGGATCCATTCCAGATCGTCGAACGGCGATCCCCAGCACACCAGCTTCATGCCTGATTGCCCCAGATCGCGGTAATAGTTCCACGCATCCAGGTTCTGGGTCGTCCCGATCAGGATCAATCCGTCGGCTTTGCGCCGTTCCTCATACCGGCCGGACAGGTTCTGCGGCCCGTCCTGAAAACTGACCAGTGTCTCATACCCGCGTACCGATGCCGCGGCGCAGATCGTGCCGAGCAGCGAATAGGTAAAGGGGTTGAGATCCTTGCGGTCTTCATCCGGACGGCAGATCACCACCACGGCAAGTGTTCCGGTCTTGCCGGTGCGCAGTCGCGCTGCGTTTTCATCGACGGAATAGTTCAATCGGCGGGCAGCTTCTGCGACGCGCAGCCGTGTCGCCTCGCTCACGACCGGGTCGCCAGCCAGCGCGCGCGAAACCGTGGACTGGCTGACGCCCGCCTCGGCAGCCACGTCGAACGAGGTCACGCGGTAATTGCGCGCCTTGGCCTTGCTGTTGTCCTCGTCCATGCGCCCCGCCTTTATCCGCCTTCACATTGCGGAGATGCCGCCATCCAGCTTCAACTCCGCCCCGGTCATGAACCGGGATTCGTCGCTGGCCAGGTACAGCACCCCGGCAGCGATGTCATCGGGTTCGCCCACCCGCTTCAGCGGAATCTGGCGGGCCAGCTTTCCCATGACCACATCCTTGGGGTGGCCGGAACTGGCCGCGATTCCATCGAGGATCGGCGTGTCGACGAATGTGGGGTGGACCGAGTTGCTGCGGATATCCCAGCCCATCTTGGCGCAATAGAGCGCAACCGATTTGGATAGCATCCAGACGGCCGCCTTGCTGGCGTTGTAGCCCGGCATGGTATCGCTGGCGATCAGCCCGGCGATGGAAGAGATGTTGATGATCGAGCCCGGCTGGCTCTCCTTCATCAGCGGCAACGCTTTCTGGCAGCCCAGAAACACGGAATCCACGTTGATCGCAAAGCCCCGGTGCCAATCTGCCAGTGTGCAGGTTTCGATATTGCCGCGCACCCCGACGCCGGCGTTGTTGACCAGCACCGATAGACCGCCCATTGCCTCTGCCGCATAGTCCACGGCAGCAATCCACTGGTCCTCCTGCGTGACGTCCAGTGCGACCGAAAATGCCGTGCCAGAGCCAAGTTCGGCATTGATGGCAGCGGCCTGATCCGCTGCGCCAGACGCATTGATATCGGCCAGCAGCACCTGTGCCCCTTCACGCGCGAGCATGCGGGCCTGAGCGGCCCCCAGTCCCTGCGCCGCACCGGTTACCAATGCCTTCTTGCCTGCAACCCGTCCTGCCATCTTTTCACTCTCCCGTCATGATTGCCGGCCCCAGCAGCATCAGCAGCCGCACATCGATGCCCAGACCCCGTGCCCGTGATTCGGCGATGAACTGGCCGATCCCTGTTATCGGCACACGATGGACGGTGATGTCCTCGCCGTCCACCCCTCCGCCGGGGCCAACCTTGGTCAGGCCCGATGCCCGCAACAGGGTGAAGCTCTCGCTGACCATGCCAGGCGATGAGTAATACTCGCCAAGGGTATCCATCCGGGCGGCGCGGTATCCGGTTTCTTCCTCCAGTTCGCGCACGGCCGCATCAGTGGCGTTCTCGCTTTCGCCATTATCTCCGATCAGGCCCGCAGGGAGCTCAATGCAGGCGCGTCCCAATGGAACGCGGAACTGTTCGACCAGAATGACGTGTTGCTCGTCGTCAATCGCGAGGATCACCGCCGCCTTGATGCCCCGCGCGCGGGACACGTATTCCCACTTGCCCTTGACCTTGGCGGTGATGAACTTGCCTTGCCAGACGGTGTGTTCGGGGTCTTCGATAGCCATTCGGCTACCTAGACCTCAATCAGGCGGTCCGGCAATTCGTTCCGGTCATTTTCGGCGCGGGGGAAGTGCTCGGCCAGCACTGCGCCGACTTTGCCGACTGCCGCAATCATTCCCTCGGCCAGATCACCGGCACGGATGTGGATCAGCATTGCCGCCATCGCCTCGCCCCATGTTTCGGGAGAGACCAGGGCAGCAATGGCGGAATCAGCAATAATCTCGGCGCGATGTTCGCGCAGGCTGACATAGATCAGGATGCCGGTGTGGCCATCGGTCCTGCGTTCCGCACCGACCTTGAAGCAGGTGATCGCGCGGGCGCGGACGCGGGCTGCCTTGATGTGGCGCGGGATCAGGAACCACTTCACCGGCGGCCAGAGCTGGATCAGCAGCACGCCGATGAACTTCACGATCGCGAAACTGACACCCAGTGTCAGCACTGCCGCCGGGGTCCATGCACGGTCCCAGTGGCCCGTCATGCGGTCGTAGAGGCCAAGGAAAAAATCGGGGAAGATCGACAGTGCCGTTAGCGCCGTGAATGCTGCCAGTGCCGCCCAGGCGAGCGCAATGTCGGTGTAGCCATCGGACCGGTCGGTCACGATCGTCACGATTTCACCCGCGCTGTGCTGTTCGGCAGCGTGCACGGCGGCCGAAATGCGGGCGTGATCGGCGGGAGAGAGAAGGAGGGGCGCACGCATTACCAATCCCCCGATGCGCCGCCGCCGTCGAACCCGCCGCCGCCGCCGCCAAAGCCGCCGAACCCGCCAAAGTCACTGCCGCCGCCGCTGCTCCAGCCGCCGCTGCCGCTGTTGCGGGCGGCGTGGTGCATCACTTCGCTGAGGCCCCACAGGACGATGCCGGGATCGATGCGGCTGCGCCGCGACCGGCGGCGTCCACCGCGACCGAACACGAACATGAAGAACAGGATCAGCAGGATCCAGAAGATCACGCTACCCGCGCTTGCTTCATCCCGGCCACCGGCTTGCTGGGCGGCTGCTGCGGCTTCGGCAATCGCTTTCGCGTCAGCGGGATCGCGATTGAGCTGGGCGGTGATGGCATCGATGCCCGCAGCAATCCCGCTCGCGAAGTTCTTTTCGCGAAACGGACCCACCATCTGGTCGCGGATGATCCGCCCGGCCAGTACGTCCGGCAGGCGTTCCTGCACGCCGCGCGCGGTGTGGATGCGGATCTTGCGTTCGTTCGGCGCGACCAGCAGCAGCACGCCCTGTTCGGTTTCCGCGCCGCCGATGTCCCACGTTTCGGCCAGCGTCTGGGCGTATTGCTCCACCTCCAAACCGTCGAGGCTGGAGACGGTCGCAACGATCACGGCCCGTCCGGTATCGCGATTGTAGGCGCGCAGTTTCTGGTCCAGCGCGGCTTCATCCGCATCGGGAATGATGGCGGCCTGATCCAGCACCGGCCCTTCAGGGCGCGGCGGCAGCTCGGCGTGCGCGGCGGTGCTCGCAAGAGCCAGGACCGCCGCGCACCAGAGGATGAAGCGCCGCATCGACGCGCCCTTTCAGCCCTTCACTCAGTTCGCCGCAGCAGCGGGCGAGACCGGAGCGGCAGCCGCGTTGTCATTGGCTGCGGGCGCTGCAGGGGCTGCACCGAAGTTCACCTTGGGTGCGGTCGCGGCCGCCGGATCGGCCTTGAACGGGATCATCGGCTTCGCGCCGTGGATCAGCTTGGCACCGATCGCATCGGGGAAGGTGCGGATCGTGGTGTTATATTCCTGCACCGCCTCGTTATAACGGGTGCGGGCCACGTTGATGCGGTTTTCGGTGCCCTCCAGCTGCACCATCAGGTCGGCAAAGCGGGCCTGGCTTTGCAGTTGCGGATAGTTCTCGACCACGGTGCGCAACTGGCCCAGCGCCTGGGTGAGCTGGTTCTGCGCGCCTTGGAACTTTTCGAACGCGGCGGGATCGGACAGATCCTCGGTCCGGATGTTGATCGAGGTCGCCGCGGCGCGTGCGTTGGTGACGTTGGTCAGGATCTGGGTTTCGGAAGCAGCGGCAGCCTTGGCCGTTTCGACCAGGTTCGGGACGAGATCGGCGCGGCGCTGGTAGGCGCTTTCGACGTCGGCCCACTTGGCCTTGGCGTTTTCTTCCGCGGTCGGAACGCTGTTGATCCCGCAGGCCGTCAGGCTCACTGCGGCGGCTGCGGCAAAGGCAATCTGCCCGAAACGGCGGACAAGCCCAAAATGACGGACTGGCGATGCGGTCATCAGATCACATTCCCTTCAAAATCGCGGCATCGGGCCGCAGTGGTCTGGAATGTAGCGCAGGGGGCATTGCTTTCAATGGCATTCGGTCGAATTTCGTGTGCCATCAATCGATTATTGTGACGTCATGAGTTTGCTGGCAAAGTGCCGACCGAGGAAATCCGTGAAGGGGTGGGACGCAATGCTGAGTGAATTCAAGACCTTTATCGCGCGCGGGAACGTGCTGGACCTTGCTGTTGGTGTGATCATCGGTGCGGCGTTCGGCAAGATAGTATCATCGCTGACGGATGACGTGATCATGCCGGTAATCGGGACCGTGACCGGCGGGATTGATTATTCCAACAAGTATGTGGTGCTGTCTGGCAGCGCGCCCGAAGGGGCAACCCTGGCCGCCGCGCGCGAGGCCGGAGCGACCGTGCTGGCTTACGGCAGCTTCGTAACGGCGGTGATCAATTTCCTGATACTGGCATTCGTGATCTTCCTCATCGTGCGCCAGGCCAACCGGGCGTTTCCGCCGCCGCCTGCGGCACCGGCCGGTCCGACCGAAGTGGAACTGCTGACCGAGATTCGCGATTCACTGAAAAAGTGAATTTACTTCATTGACTTAATCAAAGGGCGGGGCGTGATCAGAGCGTCCCGCCCTTTTCTTTTGCGCGCAGGCATCCTATATCCGCGTTGCCGGGTTCGCCCGGCTATGGTGATAAATTGCGACGTGCAATAGATGCAGCGGACCCGGGGGCGGTACCCGGCGGCTCCACCACCACCACCTGGACGCCCGGAAGCGGGTAGGCCGGGGCCCGGTTGTCGCCGGGGTGATGATGGGGCCGAACTAGGATCGACGTGTGTTGAAAAGCGTTGTTTTCACCCGGGCTGAGTAACCCGTTCAAGGCTCAAAACTCATAAGTGCCAACGACAACGAAGCACTCGCTCTCGCGGCGTAATCTGACGGCCTAGCGGCCTGATCTTACAAAGCTAAAGCGCGGTTGGACCGACCGGGCAACAGAACGGATACCGGGGGCCCGGGGTGGGCCTAGCAACAGAACCACCCCACCTTTCCGAACCGCGGTGAATTCCGATGCCGGGCTGCGAACGCAGCGTGCCGCGTTTCCGGCGCTTAAAACACGGTCTCAGGTTTTTCCTTGAGCATGCGTTCCAGCTTCAGGCAGTCGAGGATCTTGGCGCCCGCCAGGAATACCGCGCCCGTGCAAGCCAGGAACAGCAGCTTGCCGCCATAGCCCGGAAACCGCACCAGATAGGCCGATCCGCGCTCCACCGCGCCAAGCGCAAGGGCGTAGATGATCATGTACGCCTCGATCGGTGTCTTGATTACGAACAGACGTTTGATCTTGCGCAGCATCGGGACCCTCGAATTCTTAACCGCCGTCTCCGCAATGATCATGCCAGTGGCGGATTTTGGCGCAAGAGGGTGGTTAACGCTGCCGATGCTGTAAAGCCCGCCGACAACCCCGTGTCATGCCAACTCCGTCAGTTGCAACTCCTCCAGCAGGGCCACTCTGGCGGTCGTCACTGCGCGCGCCAGAGCCGGCGTGCCGATCTGGTCCGGGTAGATGCTTTCGGGCCAGTGCGCGGCAATGACCGCTTCGATCCGGCTGGCCTTGGCCACATCCAGCATGAAGCGCGGATCGACTGCCGCCGGATCGGCTACCACGCGCAGGCGCAGGCAGGCCGGGCCGCCGCCGTTGGCCATCGATTGGCGGACATCGACGGGCAGAACCTGCCGGATCGGGCCGTTGCCGGCCAGCATCCCGTCCAGCCAAACGCGAACGCGCGGATGCTCCCAGGCTTCCGACGGGATCACCAGTGCCATTTCTCCGCCCGGCAGGGTCAGCAACTGGGCGTTGAACAAGTATGAGCTGATGGCGTCGGCCAGGCTTACAGCGCTGGCGGGAACCACCACGATTTCGGCCTCTGGCAGCTTTGCCCGGATTGCGGCGTAAGTGCCTTCCGGATCGGCAAAGGCCTGCTCGTGGGTGAACAATACCCGCTCATTCGCCACGGCAACGACGTCGTTGTGAAACGCCCCGGCCGCGATGGCCTCGGGCGCTTGCTCGACGAACAGCGCCCGTTCGGCAGGCAGCCGGTTGAGCCGCGCAACCGCGCGACTGGCCTGTTCGTGCTGACGCGCCGGAAACGCGCTGCCACTGCGGCCATAGACGAAGATTTCCAGCCCCGGCGCATCATGGCTGGCGCACATCCGCATATGATTGGCCGCGCCCTCGTCGCCAAAACAGGGCGGCACCGCATCGTGCACCCGGAAATGTTCCGGATCGGCAAATGCCAACTGCAACTGGCGGACCGTAATCGGCCATTCCTGCGATCGATGCGGCATCGTCACCAGATTGGCTGCCGTCAGGTGACAGCGCCCGTCCGTCGTGTCCGGCGCAGGCGATACCGTGGCGGCATTCGCCGTCCACATCGAGCTGGCCGACCACGCCGCCGCCAGCAAGCGCTGGTCCTGACCCTGATCGAGCCCCAGCGCGTCCAGGAAACGGTGGTTGGGGCGGGGCAGGGGCAGCAGGAAGCCCTGCGCCAGGCCGAGCGCCAGATTGTGGCGCATCTTGGCCAGGCCCTGCAGCGCGGCCGCGCGGGGATAGGACACCTCGCCCGCGTTGTTGGCCGAGGCGAGGTTGCCAAGGCTGAGGCCGGCGTAGTTGTGGCTGGGACCGATGATCCCGTCGAAGTTGATTTCAACCAGTGCCATGGCTCACCACCGCGCCACATGGGTGACGGTCATCCCGGGCTCGATCCCCAGCCGGGCGGCGCTGGCCGGATCGAGCGCGATGCCGTCGCCATCAGGTTCAACCCAGCCATAGGTTGTCCGGAAGTCCGCCAGCTTGCCGCAGGCCACCAGCCGCTTCTCGCCGCGCAAGTGATCACCCAGCCCCGCATCGAGCAGCGTGACCTGGCTGTCCTGCGCCTCGCGGATCGAACGGATCTGGTCGGTGCGGACGGTCATCGTCGGGCCGCCGTCGAAAATGTCGATATAGTTTTCCCAGGCGAACCCTTCGTTTTCCAGCATCCGCATGGCGGCCCGCCCCGTGGGGTGGGGCACGCCGATCACGGCGCGGGCGTGTTCGGTCAGCATGGCGATATAGACCGGGTGTTTGGGCATCAGGTCGGCAATGAACTGGTTGCCATACTTGGCATTGAATTCGTCCGCGTCCTGGAAGTTCATGCCAAAGAAACGCCCGGCGACTCCGTCCCAGAATGGCGATCCACCGGCCTCGTCGATGACCCCGCGCAATTCGGCCAGAGTGCGGTCGGCAAAGCGGGGGCGGTGGTTGCGGATGAACAGGTAACGGCTGCGCGCGATCAGCATCCCCAGCCCGCCTGACCGCTCGCCCGGATGGAGGAACAGCCCGCCGACTTCGGTTGCCCCTTCCAGATCGGTCGAGAGGTTGAGGATATCGGCGCGAAAGGTGCGGCCCAGTTCCTCGCTGTGCTGGGTTAGTGCGCCGATGCGATAGCTGTAGAACGGCCATTTCAGGCCGACGGCGGAGAACACCTGGCAGGTGCCGCGCACTTCGCCGGTGGCCGTATTCTCCAGCACGAACACGAACAGGTCGTTGCCGAGCGTATCCTCGGTCCGGGCAAAGCCCTCTGCCGATCGCTCCAGCTTGGCAGTCAGCGCCTTGCGGTCCGGTGGCAGGTTGGTGAAGCCGCCGCCGGTGCGCTTGGCCATTTCATAGATGTGCTGCAGATCGTCAGGCGTGGCGGCGCGTATCAGGAAAGTCACAGGGTTGCTCCGTTGGCAAGTCGATGAAGGACCAGCGCGGACAGGCGTGCGCGTTCGGCCAGACTGGGCACGATCAGGAATTCGTCAGGCGAATGAATCGCCCCGCCGCGCACGCCCATCGTATCGACCACCGGCACGCCGCAGGCCGCGATATTGTTGCCATCGCAGACCCCGCCCGATGCCTTGCGGGTGATTGGCTGGCCCAGCAGCGCGCTGCATTCCTCGACGATCCCGAACAGCTTTTCCGCCGCCGCATCAAGTGGCTTGGGCGGGCGGCTGATCCCGCCGTGGCGGTGGATCAAGACTTCATATTCGGCAGCAACCTTGTGGATAAGGCTGTTGATTTCCTGTTCGAAAATTGTGGCCAGCGCTGTGCTGCGCGGGCGGATGTTGAAGCGCAGGACGGCCATGTCCGGCACGACGTTGTTGGCGCTGCCGCCGTCGATCCGCGCCGGGTTGACCGAGAGGCCTTCGCGCTCCAGCGCCTTCAGCTCCAGCGCCAGCGCGGCGGCGGCGACAATCGCGTTGCGCCCGTCCTGCGGGTTGCGGCCCGCATGGGCGGAGCGGCCCGTCACGATCAGGCTGTAGTTGCCGCTGCCCGCCCGCTCGCCCGCCAGCGTGCCATCGGGCAGGGCGGAAGGTTCATAGGTCAGCGCGGCGGTCTTTCCCTGGGCCAGCGCGGCGATCAGCGCGGCGGAAGAGAGGCTGCCGGTTTCCTCGTCCGAATTGATCAGCACGTCATAGCCGGTCGCCGGTGCCGCCGGGGACGTCTCGAAGGCCTTGAGCGCCGCCAGGATCACCGCGATCCCGCCCTTCATGTCGGCCACGCCGGGGCCGCACAGGGTCTGCTCGTCCAGCCAGTGCTGCTGCTGGAAGGGGTGGTGCGCGGGGAACACGGTGTCCATGTGCCCGGTCAACAGGAACCGGCGCGGCGCATCGGGGCGAACCCGCAGGACCAGATGCTGGCCAAATGCGACGCCGGCCTCGCGCCCATCGGCGGCGATCTGGGTGACGGGGGCAGGGGCCTCCAGCGTCACCTTGCCGGGCAGCGCGGCAAAGGCATCGGCCAGTTGCGCGGCCTGCTCGGCCAGACCCGCCAGATTGCCGGTGCCGGTGTTGATCGCGCTCCACGCCTGCACCTGTCCCAGCATCGGGGCGGGATCGACGGCGGCCAGCAGGGCCTGTTCGGTGGGGTCAAGCTGTTGCATCTGAAACCTTCTCTAGCTGACCAATGGACGCTCTCCAACCCCTGCCCGATACAGACCCGGTTGCGCTGCCTTCGCAAGTGCGGCATAGGCGCTGGCATTCCTCCCCGGAATCGTTGATCACCCCTGCCGAGGCGCATGTTGCGTCCCCGGTTCAATGATGTGCGAGGAACAATGAGCGGTTTTGTCGATAAGTCGGGCTTGCAGGTCGATGCGGCGCTGGCGGCGTTTGTCGAAGGTCAGGTGCTGGCCCCGCTGGGCAAGGATGTGGCCGCGTTCTGGGCCGGGTTTGCCGCGCTGGTGGACCGGCTGGTGCCCGTCAACCGCGCGCTGCTGGCCAAGCGCGATGCGCTGCAGGCCGAAATCGACGCGTGGCACATGGCCCGCGCGGGCAAGCCGATCGACATGGCCGAATATCAGGCGTTCCTGCGCGAGATCGGCTATCTGGTGCCCGAACCCGCTCCGTTCAGCGTTGGTACGCAGAACGTGGACCGCGAGATCGCGCAGATGGCCGGGCCGCAGCTGGTGGTGCCGGTGCTCAACGCGCGCTTCCTGCTCAACGCCGCCAATGCCCGCTGGGGCAGCCTCTACGACGCCTACTACGGCACCGACGCGCTCGATGCCGCACCGGCGCGGCCCGGCGGCTATGACGAGGTGCGCGGCGCGGCGGTTATCGCGGCGGGGCGGGCGTTCCTGAACAGTGCGATTCCCGGCTGGGAAGCGGCGCTGGCGGGGCAGCCGTGCGAACACCTAGTCGCCCGGCGCGAGGGCGGCTTCCTGTTCCGGCATAACGGCCTGCACATCGAAGTGCTGGTCGATCCGGCCCATCCCGTCGGCAAGACCGATCCCCTGGGCATTGCCGACATCGTGCTGGAAGCCGCGCTGACCACCATTGTCGACCTGGAAGATTCGGTCGCGGCGGTCGATGCCGAGGACAAGCTGAACGCCTATGCCAACTGGCTGGGCGTGATCCGGGGCGATCTGGCCGACACCTTTGAGAAGGGCGGCAAGACGCTGACCCGTACGCTTAATCCGGACCGCGTCTGGACTCTGTCCGATGGCAGCGAACTGACCCTGCCGGGGCGCAGCCTGCTGTTCGTGCGCAATGTCGGCCACCTGATGACCAACCCGGCGATCCGGCTGGCGGACGGCGGCGAGATCCCCGAAGGAATCATGGACGCGGTCCTGACCAGCGCGATTTCGGCGCAGGACCTGGCCGGGCTGGGGCGGTTCGGCAACAGCCGCGAAGGCAGCATCTATATCGTCAAGCCGAAGATGCACGGGCCGGAAGAAGCCGCCTTTACCAATACCTTGTTCGACGTGGTTGAGGATTTGCTGGAACTGCCGCGCCACACGATCAAGGTTGGCGTGATGGACGAGGAGCGCCGCACCTCCGCCAATCTGGCCGCCTGCATCCATGCGGTGAAGGACCGGATCGTGTTCATCAACACCGGGTTCCTCGATCGGACCGGGGATGAAATCCACACCTCGATGCGGGCCGGGCCGATGATCCGCAAGGCCGACATGAAGCAGACCGCGTGGATCAGTGCCTATGAGGCCCGCAACGTCCAGATCGGCCTTTCCTGCGGGCTGTCGGGCAAGGCGCAGATCGGCAAGGGCATGTGGGCCGCGCCGGACATGATGGGCGACATGATGGTCCAGAAGATCGGCCATCCCAAGGCTGGCGCGAACACCGCCTGGGTGCCGTCGCCCACGGCGGCGACGCTGCATGCGATGCATTACCATGCGGTCGACGTGTTCGCCGTCCAGCGTGAACTGGCGAGCCAGCCGGTGCCGCCGCTGGAGGCGCTGCTGACCGTGCCGCTGGCGCAGGGAACCAACTGGTCGGACGCGGAAGTCCGCGCCGAACTGGACAACAATGCGCAAGGGCTGCTCGGCTATGTCGTGCGCTGGATCGATGCCGGGGTCGGCTGTTCCAAGGTGCCTGACATCAACGACGTTGGCCTGATGGAAGACCGCGCGACGCTGCGCATTTCCAGCCAGCACATGGCCAACTGGCTGCTCCACGGGGTCTGCACGGCGGAGCAGGTGATGGATTCGCTGCGGCGGATGGCGGTGAAGGTCGATGCCCAGAACGCGGGCGATCCGGCCTATGTGCCGCTGACCGGGAACGAGGATGGCCCGGCCTTCCGCGCTGCCTGCGATCTGGTGTTCAAGGGCGTGGAGCAGCCCAGCGGCTATACAGAACCGCTGCTGCATGCCTGGCGGCGGGTGAAAAAGGCGCGGTGATTCGCCCGAGTCGCCGGGGTGTCGCCGGGGTTTAGTTGATGAAAGTCATGCGCGGGGCGTCTGTTTCGATGCGAAACAAGCGGTCCCCTGCGCTGGTGCGTGAAGATCGACGATGGAAAGAGCCGACGCGAACGTAGCAGGCGGCGGCGATGTAGGAAAATGGCCCCTCCGTCAGCCGCTTGGCGGCTGCCACCTCCCCATTTGGTCCCATGAGAAAACGGGCCAGAATCGGGAGGAGCTCAGGACGCGTGGACAAATTCCGTCATGGTGGGAACGTCAGCTATCCGCCATTTTGCTCTGAAAGCTGCCTGTCAGGACACGACCCCATTGCGGTCATTCGGCCAAGCTTTTCATAGTGTCAAAAGCCGTCATTGCTCGGTCGCGCGTGATGCGGCTATGAAGCCCTATGAGCAGCCCATCCATTGAGAATTTGTGGTCGAATCTTTGGGCAGCCCGCTTTGGCTTCGAAGACGTTCGGCTACGTTTCGAACTTGGGGGCAAGGAGTTTGATAACTCCGTCCAGCCAGTTCCTCGTTTTCTTCAGGCGCACCGACGGGCATCGACCGTCGCTGACGCGCTGTTTCGTGAAAGCTGCATAGGCGTTGTGGCTTGGAACGGCCGCCTGCCTGATCCAGCTGGTCTCCCTGATGAAGTAGACGACGGGTTCGTGGCTCTTCAGTCCACCGGATTTCATGCGCCTCAGATCAGCGAATGGCAGGCAGTTCTTTACCCCGATCCCGGCGAAGAGGCGGATGTCTGGGACGTCCGGAGCTACGATATGGGTCCCGACAAGATCGTCCGCGACACCCTTCTTTGGCATGTGGTCGCGTCAGAAATGCCCATCTATCCGAGCGCTCCTGTCGTTGCCTTCCTGATCGACCCAAGCAAATCCGTGATGATGCACATCTATGATGATCGAGGAATGGACGTGAGTGCTTATGATGCCGCCACGCTTCACGGGCTTTACGCGGGTTTTGCTGACTGGCTCCTCGACTATGATCGTGAGCGCATGGCGAAGCTGTTCAAATTACTTCAGCTTGTGGTGCCTCGCGTCCGAAAGCCGACCGTCTGGAACCCACCCATATACTGCCGTTCGGTGCCCTGTTGGCGATCCGCAATAGCGGTCATCTCTTCAGTGCGGAATTTGTCCGCGCCGCCTAGGCGGTCAGTTCGCGGGCGATGGCGACGAATTCTTCCACGTTCAGCGTTTCGGCGCGGCGCTGGGGATCGATGCCCAGGCGCTCCAGCGCAGCCAGCGCGCCGGGTAGGCCTTTCAGGCTTTGGCGTAGCATCTTGCGGCGCTGGCCGAAGGCGGCTTCGGTGACGCGTTCGAGCATCCGGGCGGAGACGCCTTGCGGCATATCGGCGGGGGTCACGTGGACGATCGCGCTCATCACTTTGGGCGGCGGGGTGAAGGCGCTGCGGTGGACTTTCATCGCCAGCTTCGCGGCGCTGCGCCACTGGGCCAGCACGGCGAGACGGCCGAAGGCGGACGGATCAGCGGGGGTGGCGATGATCCGCTGGGCGACTTCCAGCTGGAACATCAGCGTCAGACTGGCCCACTGCGGCGGCCAGTTTTCACCCGACAGCCAGCCAGTGAACAGCGCGGTGCCGACATTGTAGGGCAGGTTGGCGACGATGTGATACGCGCCCGCGAACAGCGTGGCCGGGTCGATCTTGGTCGCATCGCCCTCGATCACGGTCAGCTGGCCGGGAAACGCTTCTGACAGTTCGGCCAGTGCGGGCAGGCAGCGCTTGTCCATTTCAATCGCGGTGACGTTGGCCCCGGCGCGCAGCAGCGCGCGGGTGAGGCCGCCAGGTCCGGGGCCGACTTCCAGCACGTCCTGCCCCTTCAGCTTGCCGGGGATCGCGGCGATCCGGTCCAGCAGCTGTTCGTCAAACAGGAAGTTCTGGCCCAGCGCCTTGGTGGCGAACAGGCCGTGGCGATTGATGACGTCGCGCAGGGGGGGGAGGTCAGGTTGGTTCACCCGTTTCCCTTAGCCGTTCGCGGGAGAAATCAAAGCGCCTCTGCGCGCCGCGCCGCGCATTCCCCGGCCATGCGGATTGCGGCGATGGTTGCGCCTGCGTCGGCCTGACCGGTTCCGGCAATGCCGAACGCGGTGCCGTGATCGGGCGAGGTGCGGATGACGGGCAGGCCCAGCGTGACGTTGACGCCGTTGTCGAAATCGAGCGCTTTCAGCGGGATCAGCGCCTGATCGTGATACATGCACAGCGCCGCATCGAACCCGGCGCGGGCGCGCGGGGCGAACAGGGCGTCGGCGGGGTGGGGGCCAGTGGCGGCGATCCCCTCGGCCTGCAAGGCTGCGATCGCCGGAGCGATGATCCGCGCTTCCTCATCCCCCATGCGCCCGTCCTCGCCCGCGTGGGGGTTCAAGGCGGCGATGGCGAGGCGCGGCTGCTCGATCCCAAAATCGCGCGCCAGCGCGGCGGCGACGACCCGGGCGCGGCGGACGATGAGGTCGCTCGACAGGCGCCGGGGCACTTCGGACAAGGCGATGTGGACCGTCAGTGGCACGGTGCGCAGGTTCGGCCCGGCCAGCATCATCACCGCGTCCTCTGCCGCAACCCCGCAGGCCGCCGCGACGAATTCGGTCTGGCCGGGATGGTCGAACCCGACTTCGGCCAGCCGCGCCTTGGCAATCGGGCCGGTGACCAGCGCGGCGGCTTCGCCGTCCACCGCCAGCCGGGCGGCCTCGGTCAGCGAAGCCAGCGCGAATTCCGCGCCGTCGCGGTCCGGCGCGCCGGGGCGGTAATCGCTGTCGATTCCTGCCAGCACGGGCAGGGCGACATCGAAGCAGTCGAGCGCTTCGGCCGGGTGGAAAATCTGGACGATGGGCACGGACAGCCCGCGCTGCTTCGCTGCTTCGGCCAGCAGGTCTGGCCCGCCCACGGCGAAGAACGGCGGCAGATCGTCAGCAAACCGCCGCGCCCAGGCGGCGGCCAGCAATTCGGGGCCGACGCCCGCCGGATCGCCCAGCGATACTGCCAGCGCGGCCCCGTCCATGCCGTCAGTTATAATCGATCACCGCGTCGCGGCGCAGGTCGCGCAGGTAGGTTTGCGCGCGCTTGTTGACGCGTTCGTCTTCCATCTGGCTTTGCACCTGTTCGAAATCCGGGCCGCTATCGGCCTTGGGATCGTCGCGGCCGCACAGCATCAGCACGCGCACGCCTTCCTGGATCGAGCCGAACGGCGGGGTGGTTTCCCCCAGGTTCAGGCTGAGCACCAGGTTCTGCAGCGGGGTCGGCAGGTCGCGCGCCTTGATCTGGTCGTTGTTGACCACGTCCGCCCCCAGCGAGGCGGCGACTTCATCGGCGTTGGCACAGCCACGCGCGGCGCCCATCGCATCGGCAAAGGCCTTGGCGCGGGTGGTGGCCTGGGTTTCGGTCACGCCGGGGGCGAACCCGATGGAAATCTGCTTGAGGCTGAGCACCGCATCGCGCGGATCGGCGGTCAGCACCTGGCGCTTGTCGATCAGCAGCAGGATCGAAAAGCCGCCCCGGATCTCCACCGGGCCGACCAGCTGGCCGCTCTGGATCGTGGGCAGCAGGGCATCGAGTTCGGTCGGCAGCACGCCGCGCTTCACCCAGCCCAGATCGCCGCCGGTGGCCGCGGTCGAGGCTTCGGAGAACTGGCGGGCATAGCCCACGAAGCTGCCGCCGCCCTTGAGCTGTTCGACGATCTTCTGGGCGTTCTGGTACACCGCGTCGCGGTTTTCGCTGGTGGCCGAGAGGAAGATTTCGCCGACGCGATATTCCTCGGTCCCCTTGGCTTCCTGCATTCGCTTCAGCACTTCGCGCACTTCTTCGTCCGAGACGTTGACGAACGGCTGGACGTTGCGGCGCAGCAGGCGGTTCCACGACAGCTCGCCCCGGATCTGGCGCTTGAGCGAAGCGGCGGAGGAGCCGATCTTGGCCAGATAGGCCTCCATCGCCTTCACGTCCTGGCCGAAGTTCTGCTGGGCGATGCGGGCAAAGGTCTGATCGACTTCGCTGTTGTCGACATCGACCTTCTGCGCCTTGGCTTCCTGGATCTGGAGCGTTTCGTCCATCAGGTTGCGCAGCACCTGCAGCTTCAGGCGGCCCAGTTCCTCGTCGCTGACCTTGCCCCCGCTGGCGTTGACGATCAGCGCGACGCGCTGGTCAACGTCGGTGCCGGTAATGATCTCGCCGTTGACGATCACGGTCGCCTTGCGGTGGTTGGGATCGTTCTTGGCGAAAAAGGCCGGATTGTCGGGCAGGATCAGGCCGCCGGCGGCACCGCCGTCCTGCGCGATGGCGGCGCCGGTCAGGGCGATGGCGCTGACGCCCAGTGCGGCAACTGCGAGGCGGGCCGAGAAGCGAGCCGGAAAACGGGCCGAAAGGCGGGAGAGCGAAGTGCTGTTCACAGGTACCTAATTCCCAAAAACGGCCGGGGATTTCCGGGCCGGACTTGCCGGGTGGACTGCCGCAAGCAGGCTTAACCCAAGCTGAGCATCGCGGCGGATAGCGCGTTTGCGCGCCAGTGCCAATGTTGCGGGCCGCGCTATCACCTGAAGCCCAGATTGCGCAGCGCGAAATTGATCTGGAACGTGTTGCCCTTGCGCGCATCGCCGGTGGCCACGAAATCGCGCCGCCAGGTGAAGGCCAGCTCCAGGCATTCGTCCTGATAGGCCACACCGATGCGGGTGCGCAGCGGCTGGAACCCGTCGGTCGTGGTCAGCGGGTCCTCGTTCTTGCTGGTCAGGTTGAACACGCCAGAGCCGAACAGCGACCAGTAACGGGCAAAGGCGACCCGCCCGGCCACGCGCAGTTCCTCGCGGTCGGCCAGATCCTCGATCCCGGCGCCGATGTCGCGGTTGAGCCGCAGGTAGCCGATTTCGGCATAGGTCCGCTCGGTCCCGATGGTGGCGTCGAACTCGTTGCGGCGGACGGCGAAGTTGTCCTTGTCCAGCCGGAAGCGGTGCGTCAGCTTCACGAAGTCGCGGAAGCGCACCTCGGTCCGCCCGACGACGTCGGACACGCGGCTCGACAGGCCGGTGCCATCAGGCAGCAGGGTGGGACGGCTGGACACGCGGTAGGTCTGGCCGATGGTGGAGGACACGCGCCAGCCCGGCCGTTCGAACTGCCAGTCGAGACCGTAGGTAAAGCGCACGCCGTCCTCGACCCGGTCATAGCCGGGGAAGCGGTTGAGCGCGAAGAGGTTGGAATCCTCAAGGTCGATCGCGCGGGCGTCCTCGTTGGGGACCGCCAGGTTGCGCAGGCGCGGGCTGGCGACGACCTCGAAGCGCGGGGTCAGCACTTGCGTTCCGCCCGCGAATTCGCCCACCAGCGGCCACTTCACGTCGACCGCCGCCGTGGCCAGACCGCGCGTTTCCCAGCCGGGATTGCCGCGATAGATGGTGGTCGCGGTCAGCGCGTTCTCGTCCGAATGATAGACATCGCCGCGCAGCAGGGTGGTGAAGGTCACTTCCTGGCCCAGCCCGGTGATCCGGCGCAGATCCCACCGCGCGCTGGCAAAGGCGCGCTGGGTATCCTGCCCGCTGGTGCGGGTAATCGCCATCGAATTGGCCTGCAGCTCGATCTTGCCGCCCAGCATGGGATCGTTGATCCGGCGGCGATAGTCGATGATCGGCAGCGCCACCGGGACCAGCCCCTGCTTGTCGCCCACGCGCAGCGTCTGGGTCGCCCAGCCGGCGATGGAGAGGTATGAATTCTCGCCGATCCGCTCTGCCTCGATCATCGAGCGCAGCCGGTCATCCCGGCTGATGTCATAGCGGCGCAGGAACGTGCGGTCAGAGGCGAAGCGGCCCGATGCGGTAATGCTCCAGTTCGGGTTGAACTGGAACTTGCCGTTGGCGAAGAAATAGCCGCGAAAGTCCTTTTCCGAGCCGACGCTGTTGCCTGAAATCGAAATGCGGCTGCTGCGCGTGGCATAGCCGGTGACCTGATAGGCGCCCTTGGCGGTCAGCGCGCGGTATTGCGCCGAGATCATCGGCAGCGCCTCGGTATAGACATAGCCCGTCACCGCGATGTCCCGGTTGGGGGCGAGGCGCTGATACCAGGTTTCGGAAAATTCCACCCCGTTCGAGGCGGAGAGGCGCACGTCCGGGATCAGCAGGCCGGAAATCGGGCGGCCATCGGTGGTCAGCACCAGCCCCGGCAAGGGCAGCAGCCGCGCGCCGAACAATTCCAGCCGCGCGCCCTTGAACGTCACCTGCTTCTTCGCGTCGTCATAGATCACGCGCTTGGCAGTGATGCGCCAGCTGGGGTTGCGCGGGCAGCCCTGGTCGTCCTCGATCGCGCAGGCGGTATAGACCGCGCGGTCGAGCAGGATCGTGCCGTCCTCGGCGCGCGAGCCGCTGGCCGCGGCCAGCCGCCCGCCTTCGCGCAGGGCCAGCAGCATGTTCTGCATCGCCCCGGCCTTGAATTCGTCGTTCAGCTCGATCCGGTCGGTGAACAGCTGGTTGCCGTCCGCATCGACCATGCGGATCGTGCCGGTCGCCTCGATCACACCGGTGGTGCGGTTCCAGGTGATCTGGTCGGCCCGCAGCGACTGGTCGCCGCGCTTCATCACCACGTTGCCGAACGCGGTGACGATGCCGGTGTCGCTGTCATAGCTGACGCCGTCCGCCTCGAAGCCGATATCCGGGTCCTCGGCCGCCGTTTCCGCTGCCGGGGCATCCTGCGCCAGCGCGGCAACCGGGGCGCAGGCCAGCATCAGCGCCAGCGCAAGGGCGCTGGTGCGGCAGGTGGGCAGGCGCGATTCCGGGGCAGGCAGCAGGGGCTGCGGACAAGGGAGCATGGGTTGCCTATCGCACCGCCCGCGCCTAACTGCAATCCACGCTAACCACTTGGCCGCATACTTCATTCAACGGGGCGTGCGGCGCGGGTGGGCCAGTTTCCCATGGGAGCACGCATGATCATCGAATTCCTTGCCGGTCCGATTGCCGCCGGAACCAGCCCCGTCGCCCGCATCGTCAACCTCGATGCGTTGCCCGCCGATCTTGATGCCGTCCTGGTCGAAGGCGCGCGCGCCTCGCGCTTCTCCGGCAAGACCGGGCAGCTGCACGAAGGCTTCGTCGCGCAGGGCGGCTCGGTCGTGCGGATGGCGCTGGCCGGCGCTGGCGATCCCAAGGCCAAGGACCGCAGCGCCGCGCTGGAACGCGCGGGCGCGGCGATCACCGCCAAGTACCTGACCTCCGGCGTGACCGCCCTGACGCTGGACCTGTCGGGCGCGGGCCTTTCGGCCACGGACGCGGCCGCCGTGCTTCTGGGCGCGCGGCTGCGCGGCTGGCGCCACGATGCCTATCGCACCAAGCTCCCCGACGATCAGAAGCCCACCCTGACCACGCTGCATGTCGCCAACGCCCCGGCTGGCACGGCCGAGGCCTGGGCGGTGGAAGCCGCGCTGGCCGAAGGGGTGGAGTTCACCCGCGAGCTGGTGACCGAACCGGCCAACGTGATCTACCCCGCCAGCTTCGTCGCCCGCGCGCAGGCCCGCCTGGCCGGAACCGGCGTGGCGATCCGCGTGCTGGGGCGTGACGAGATGGTCGCGCTGGGCATGGGCGCACTGCTGGGCGTGGCGCAGGGGTCGGTGCGCGAACCGCAGCTCCTGGTGATGGAATGGAAGGGCGGCCCCGCTGGCGGCAAGCCCACCGCCTTCGTCGGCAAGGGCGTCACGTTCGACACCGGCGGCATCTCGCTGAAGCCGGCCGCCGGCATGGAAGACATGAAGTGGGACATGGGCGGCGCGGGCGCGGTTGCGGGCGCGATGCTGGCGCTGGCGAAGCGCGGGGCCAAGGCCAACGTGGTCGGCATCTGCGGGCTGGTGGAAAACATGCCCGATGGCAACGCGCAGCGTCCCGGCGATGTCGTCACCTCGATGTCGGGGCAGACGATCGAAGTCATCAACACTGACGCCGAAGGGCGGCTGGTGCTGTGCGATGCGGTGACCTGGGTGCAGCAGGAATTCGCCCCCAGCGCCGTGATCGATCTGGCCACGCTGACCGGCGCGATGATCATCTCGCTCGGCAACGAGCACGGCGGGCTGTTCTCCAACGACGATGCGCTTGCGGGCAAGCTGCTCGATGCCGGGACGGCTTCGGGCGACAAGCTGTGGCGCTTCCCGATGGGGCCGGCGTACGACAAGCTGATCGACAGCCCGATTGCCGACATGAAGAACGTCGGCCCGCGCGAAGGCGGCTCGATCACGGCGGCGCAGTTCATCCAGCGGTTCGTGAACAAGGGCACGCCGTGGGCGCATCTGGATATCGCGGGCATGGTCTGGGCGTCCAAGCCCGGCGCGACGTGGGACAAGGGCGCAACCGGCTATGGCGTGCGCATCCTTGACCGCTTCGTGCGCGATCACCTCGAAGGGTAACGCCCATGCCGCGCATGCGGCGCAAGAGCGACCTGCCGACCAAGACTTGCGCCGCGTGCGGATTGCCGTTCACGTGGCGCAAGAAATGGGAGCGTGACTGGGACAACGTGCGCTATTGTTCCGACCGCTGCCGCAGCGGCAAAGGCGGCGCGAAAAAGGATCAGGCCTGAATGCGCGTGGATTTCTATCAGCTGGGGCAGGGCGGCGCGGAAGGCGCCCTGCCGCTGATCGCGCGCAACACGCTGAAACTGGGGGAACGGTTGCTGGTCGTTTCCGCCGATGCCGACCTCACCCAGCGGCTCAGCCAGGCGCTGTGGGCGCTGAAGGACAGCTTTCTGGCGCATGGGCTGGCGGGCGGTCCGCATGACGCGCGCCAGCCGGTGCTGCTGGCCGATGTGCCCGATGCCACCAATGGCGCGCGCTATATCGCCATGGCTGATGGCCGCTGGCTGGACGAGGCGCTGGAGTATGAGCGCGCGTTCCTGCTGTTCGACAATGCCAGCATCGACGACGCACGCGGCGTGTGGCGCAGTCTGGGCAGTCACGCCGGGCTGGAACGCAATTTCTGGCGGCAGGAGGACGGGCGCTGGATCAAGGCTGCATGAATGTTGCAGCGCGGCGCAATCCCCGCTAGGGGCCGCGCCAACCACACCCTCCCGCAATTTTCTGCAAGGATAACATCATGGCGGTCACCCGCACCTTCTCGATCATCAAGCCCGACGCCACGCGCCGCAACCTGACCGGTGCGGTCACCGCGAAGCTGGAAGAAGCCGGCCTGCGCGTCGTTGCGTCCAAGCGCATCCACATGACCCGCGAACAGGCCGAAGGCTTCTACGCGGTCCACAAGGATCGCCCCTTCTTCGGCGAACTGTGCGATTTCATGATGAGCGAACCGGTCGTCGTGCAGGTGCTGGAAGGCGAAGACGCCGTGGCCCGCAATCGTGAAGTGATGGGCGCCACCAACCCGGCCGACGCCGCCGAAGGCACCATCCGCAAGACCTTCGCGCTGTCGATCGGTGAGAACACCGTCCACGGTTCGGACTCGGAAGAGAACGCGGCGATCGAAATCGCCTTCTTCTTCAAGCCGGAAGAAATCGTCGGCTGAACCATCTGGTTCACCGTTTCAGGAAAGGGCCGCCGGAGCGATCCGGCGGCCCTTTCCTTTTGCGCGCGGTTCAGCCTATCCTGCCCCGCAAAGGAGAGACGCAATGAAAGGCATGGGCGCGGGCGGCGAGGATTGCCCGTTCGAATTCAACTTCGATCCGGCGACGTTCAAGGTCGGCGATACCGTCAGCTACCGCGTGACCGGCAATTTCGAGGGCTTCCCCTTCGTCGGCCAGCTGATCGAGGTTCACGACGATTACGTGGTGATTTCACCGGGCGAAAACGAACCGGAGGCGCGCTACAAGGGCACCCGCGAAAGCCGCCCGGTGGTGGAGGAGAGCGAGATTTAGGGAAGTTCCCAACCTACATCTCGTCGCCCCGGGCTTGACCCGGGGCTGGGCTTTTCGTCGGCAACGGTGCAGGTTGCGGCAATGCTGGCCAAAGCAGCCTGACCCCGGATCAAGTCCGGGGTGACGGTTGAAGTGGATATCCCGGCCTAAAACGCGTCCGCCGCGTCCATCAGCGCCGTCAGCTTTTTCGGAGCCACGCTGCGCCAGCTGCGGGCCAGCCATTGGGCCACGCCGTCCCAGTCGACGTCCGGCTGGTTCAGGATCACGCCAACCCAGCCCGCTGCGCCGTAATAGGCCGGGCGGAAATAGGCGTGGGGCTGGCTTTCCACCAATCCGTCCAGCTCGTCCGCGCCGCTGGTCTTGGCCAGCAGGGCGATGTGCGGCGTGCCGTGGTGCTGGTCGTTGAAGTGGGCGAAATACTTGCCGCCCACCCGCCAGCCGGGGGAGCCGTGGCTGGGGCGTTCCTCGACCTCGGGCAGGGCGAGGGCCAGTTCGCGGACCCGCTCCAGCAGCCACACGGGATCGTTGCCGCGCGCGACGAGGGCGGAGAGGCAGCGCGAATAGAGCTGGTGTTCCGCGATCAGTACCCGCGCGGCCAGGCTGTCGGCGGTGTCGCCGGGCAGGATCGCCACTGCCGTCTGGCCCAGCATGGGGCCTTCATCCAGCTCGGCCGTGACCAGATGGACGGTGCAGCCGCCGTGGCTGTCACCCGCCGCCAGCGCGCGGTCATGGGTGTGGAGGCCGGTGTACTTGGGCAGCAGCGAGGGGTGGATGTTGACCATCCGGCCTTCCCAGCCGCTGACGAATTCCGGGGTGAGGATGCGCATGTACCCGGCCAGCGCGACATATTGCGCGCCGCTGGCCCGGATCGCGGCGTCCATCGCGGCGTCGTGGTCGGCGCGGGCCATCCCCTTGTGCGGCAGGGCGAAAGTCGCCACGCCCTCGGCTGCCGCGAGCGCGAGGCCGCCTGCGTCCGGGTTGTTGCTGGCGACCAGCACGATCTCGTACGGGCAATCGGGCGCGCGGCTGGCATAGAGCAGCGCGGCCATGTTGGTGCCGCTGCCTGAAATCAGGACGGCGACTTTGGCCCGTTCAGGCGCCTGTTCAGGCAAGATGCACGGCTTCCCACGCAGCGCGGGCGCTCCACGCCTCAGCGCTGCCCTGCACGGTGCAGCCCCGTTCACCCGGCTCGATCGCGCCGATTACGTGGACCGTTTCGCCCGCCGCGACCAGATCGGCCTGCACGCTGGCGACATCGTCCGCCGCCACGGCCAGCACCATGCCGATGCCGCAGTTGAACGTGCGCGCCATCTCGCCCGGTTCGATGTTGCCCTGCGCCTGCAGGAACGCCATCAGCCGGGGCTGTTCCCACGCGTCGGCGTCGATCCGCGCGTGCAGTCCCTTGGGCAGGACGCGGGGGACGTTTTCCAGCAGACCACCGCCGGTGATGTGCGCTAGCGCGTGGATCCGGCCAGAGCGGATCACCGGCAGCAGGCTTTTCACGTAGATGCGGGTCGGTTCGATCAGGTGGTCGATCAGCAGCCGGTCGGCGTCGAACAGGGCGGGGCGGTCCAGCTTCCAGCCCTTGTCCGCCGCCAGCCGCCGGACCAGCGAATAGCCGTTGGAATGAACGCCCGAACTGGCGAGGCCGAGGAGAACATCGCCCGCAGCGACCCGGTCCCCGGTCAGTTGCTGCCCGCGCTCCACCGCGCCGACGCAGAAGCCTGCCAGGTCATAGTCCCCGGCGGCATACATCCCCGGCATTTCCGCCGTTTCGCCGCCGATCAGCGCGCAGCCCGAAATCCTGCAGCCATCGGCGATCCCCGCGACGACGCGTTCGGCGACGCCGCTGTCGAGCTTGCCGGTGGCGAAATAGTCGAGGAAGAACAGCGGCTCTGCGCCTTGCACGATCAGGTCGTTGACGCACATCGCGACCAGGTCGATCCCGATTCTGTCATGGCGGTCATGGTCGATCGCCAGCTTCACCTTGGTGCCGACGCCGTCGTTCGCGGCGACCAGCAGCGGATCGGTGTAACCGGCGGCCTTCAGATCGAAGAACCCGCCAAAGCCCCCCAGTTCCGCATCCGCGCCGGGCCGCGCAGTGGCTTTCGCCAGCGGCGCAATGGCTTTGACCAAGGCATTACCGGCGGCAATCGACACGCCGGCCTGCTCGTAGCTGTAAGACTTTTCAGACATGTTTGGGCGCCTAACGCTTTCCGGCTTGGATTTCCATCGCCGTTTGGGCAAAAGGCCCTCGGTTTTCCCCGATGACACCCAACCTGACCCTTTCGCACCTCGGCCGCTGGCGGCCCGGACCCGCCGCCACCCTGCTGGGCGGGCTTGGCGTGGCGCTGGCCGTGGCGCTCGTCGCCATCGGTCCCGCGCGGCTGATCGCGCAAGTCGAGGGGGAGCGCGGCATTCTGCCCGTGGCCACCTCCAGCGACATCGAAATCACCGGAATCGCAGTCAACACCACTGGCAAGACCGGCTGGGAAGCGCGGCTGGCCGGCTGGAAAGCCGCGCAAAAACAAGCATGGATCAAGGCGGGCGGCGCACCGATGGCCGACGGCACGATCGAAAGCATGGTCACGGCCGTGGTGATCGAGCGTGAGCAGATCGGCCCCCGCCGCTATATCGCCACGCTGACCATCGTGTTCGACCGGGCGCGCGCCGGGCAGTATATCGGCGGCGTCGCCACGGGCGCGCGGGCGCGCTCGGCCCCGCTGCTGGTGATCCCGGTGCTCTATTCGGGCGGCGTAGCGCAAGTGTTCGAAGTGCGCGGGCCCTGGCAGAACGCGTGGGCACAGTTTCGCGGCGGTACCAGTCCGATCGATTACGTGCGCCCCAGCGGCGCGGGCGGCGATTCGCTGCTGGTCACCGCCGGTCAGCCCGCCCGCCGCAGCCGGGCATGGTGGCACAACGTGCTCGACCAGTTCGGCGCGGCCGACGTGATCGTGCCCGAGGCGCGGCTGGAACGGCAATGGCCCGGTGGCCCGGTGCGCGGCACGTTCACGGCGCGCTATGGCCCGGATCGGACGTTCCTCGAATCCTTCACGCTCACCGCCAATGACGAGGCCGGGGTTACCCGGATGCTGGCCGACGCCGTGGTGCGGATCGATGCCGCCTATACCCGCGCGCTGGAGCAGGGCCTGCTGAAGCCTGATCCCACGATCCGGCAGGGTTCGGGCATGGATCCGGCGCTGGTCGCGCTGGTGCAGCGGGCGCAGGCGCTGGAACAGGCCAAGCAGGCCGGGACCGCGCCGACCGACGGGGCAACGCCATCCGCCACGCCCACCGCCGCCGCAGCCCCTGCCAGCACGATCACGATCCAGTTCGCCTCGCCCGATGCGGGCGCGGTCGATGCCGCGCTGGCCGCGGTGCGCGGCGCGCCGGGGGTGCAGGGCGCTTCGACCACCAGCCTGGCGATGGGCGGCACTTCGGTGATGCGCGTGTCCTATGCGGGCGAACTCAGCGCGCTGGCCGCCGCGCTGCGCGCGCGCGGGTGGCAGGTCTCGGTCGGCAGCAACGCGCTTTCGATCCGGCGCTAGGCGGCTTTTCGGGCATGAGCCAGATTGCACTTCCCCTGGCACCGGGCGGGGCGGATGGCCCGACGCGGATCGTCGTCGGCAATGCCAACCGCGCCGCGCTGGAAGCCATGGCCGCCGCTGCCACCTGGCCGTTCCGCACCGCGATCCTGTTCGGACCGCCGCGCTCCGGCAAATCGCTGATCGCGCGCTGGTTCGCCGAATCGGGCGTGGGCGAGGCGATCGACGATGCCGACCGGATGGACGAGACGGAACTGTTTCACCGCTGGAACCGCGCGCAGGAAAGCGGCGTGCCGCTGCTTCTTACCAGCAGCGCGGCGGAGGGGGCGTGGACCATCCGCCTGCCCGATCTTGCCTCGCGCCTCGGCGCGGCGCTGCACCTGCAGATCGGCGCGCCGGATGACGCGATGCTGGCGGAGTTGATCGAACTGCACGCAGAGCAGCGCGGGATCGTGCTTGGTCCCGATGCCTGCGCCTATCTTGTGCCGCGCGCCGAGCGTTCCCACATGGGGGTGGAGCGGCTGGTCGAGGCGATTGACCGGATCAGCCTGGAACGCAAGCAGGCCCCCACGCTGTCGGTCTGGCGCGATGCGCTGGAAGAGCTGATGGGGCCGCAGGAACCGCGCCTGTTTTGAGAGCGCGGCAATAGCAAACCTTGCTTTCCAGCAAGGCGCGTGGGACAAGAGGGGAACCATGCCGGGACGTCTGTTCAGCTATATCGACTCGATTGTCGCCCGCGATCCCGCGCCCCGTTCGCGCTGGGAAGTGCTGCTGTATCCCGGCGTCTGGGCGCTGGGCTTTCACAAGATCGCGCATCGCCTGTTCAAGGCGCGGCTGTTCTTTCTCGCGCGGGTGGTCAACCACTTTGCGCGGTTCATGACCTCGATCGACATCCATCCCGGCGCGAGTATCGGCAAGAACTTCTTTGTCGACCACGGCTTCGTGGTGATCGGGGAAACCGCCGAAATCGGCGATAACGTGACGATGTACCAGGGCTCCACCCTGGGCGGCACCAACCCCACCAGCGGCGTGGGCGGCAAGCGTCACCCGACCATTGGCGACGGCGCGATCATCAGTCTGGGTGCGGCGATCCTCGGCCCGATCCACGTCGGCGCGGGCGCGCGCATCGGCGCCAACGCGGTGGTGACCAAGGACGTGCCCGAAGGCGCGACGATGGTCGGCATCCCGGCCAAGCAGATGCTGGTCGAGGTGAAGCCCGAAACCCAGAACTTCGTGCCCTATGGCACGCCGTGCTCCGACCGGTTCGATCCCGCGACGCAAAAGCTGGAACTGCTCCAGTGCGAAATGCAGGTCCTGCAAAAGCGGCTGGCCGAATTGCTGGATGAACGCGAAGCGGCCAAGGCTGCGGCCGCCGCGAAGGCAAAGGGCAAGAAAAGCGCTTGAGCGCGGTCGTCACCCCGTTTCCCGGCCCGGCTGCCCAGCCCACTCAGGTCGGTTTTGACCGCGCCGAATTGCTGCGTATCCTCGATCTCTACGGCCGCATGGTCGCGGCGGGGGAGTGGCGCGATTACGCGATGGACTTCACGAAAGACGCGGCGATCTTCTGCGCCTATCGCCGCGCCGCCGAATACCCCCAGAGCCGCCTGGAAAAACGCCCCGCCCTGCGCGCGAAACAGGGGATGTGGGTGCTCTATGGCGAGATGGGCCAGGTGCTGAAACGCGGGCACGACCTCGCCAGCGTGCTCTCCCCGGTTGAGCGGCGGCTGGTGAAACTGGTTAAAGAGTAGGGGGTCACTCCCACCATCCGCCACGCGCCCGTCACCCCGGACTTGATCCGGGGTCCCGCTGCGGTTTTTCCGTCCAGCTAATCAGGCCCGCAAGCGCCATCAGACCAAGCTGGACCCCGGATCTAGTCCGGGGTGAAGGGGTTGGAGGGAGCGTGCATTGAGATTGCGCTTGCGGGGCGAGCCATCACCCTGACTGCTCCCCAAACAGAAACCGCGCGGAACGGGCATCGCCGTTTCGCGCGGTGTTGTTTAGCCGGTAAGGCGCGGCTGGATCAGCCGAGGCCGCCGATCTTGTTCAGCGCGGCCATCACCACGCCCGACTGTTCGCCGCCCGACTGCGGCACGATTTCGCCGGTGCGGTCGATGATCTGGTCCCAGTGGGCCGCGATGCCCTCGGGGGTGCGTTCCGCTTCGGGCAGGGCCACGCCCGGCGTCAGGGTGATGAACGAGGCGTGGTAGGCACCCGCGCCGGCGCCGACGATCATGTTGGTGGGAGCATCTTCGCTGACTAGGAACAGCGCCGCCGGGGCGACGTTTTCAGGCTTCAGCGCGTTGAACAGGGCTTCGGGCATGCCCAGGTCCTCGGTCATGCGGGTGCCGGCGACCGGGGCCAGCGTGTTGACGCGGATGTTGTTCTTCGCGCCTTCGAGGTAGAGCGTCTTGGTCAGGCCAGCCAGGCCCAGCTTGGCCGCGCCATAGTTGGCCTGGCCGAAGTTGCCGAACAGGCCGGTGGACGATGCGGTCATCAGGATGCGGCCATAGTTCTGCTCGCGCATGGTTTCCCATACCGCCTTGGTGCAGTTGGCGCTGCCGATCAGGTGGACGTCCACGACCAGCTTGAAATCGTCCATGGTCATCTTGGCGAAGCTCTTGTCGCGCAGGATGCCGGCGTTGTTGATCAGCACGTGGACGCCGCCCCAGGCTTCCTTCGCCTTGGCGACCATTTCGGTCATCTGCTCCAGGTCGGCAACGTTGCCGCCGTTCGACATGGCTTCACCGCCGAAGGCCTTGATTTCCTCGACCACCTTCAGCGCGGCGTCGGAATGGCCGGTGCCGTCGCGCGAACCGCCGAGGTCGTTGACGACGACCTTCGCGCCGCGCCGGGCCAGTTCAAGCGCGTAAGTCCGGCCCAGGCCGCCGCCAGCGCCGGTAACAATCGCGACGCGGTCCTTGAAAGAAATCGTCATATCGTGTGCTCCGCTGCAAAAGGGTTGATCCCGCCTGAAACCGGCAGGAAACGGCGCGTCACTGACACGTTGGCGCGCCCCTTTCAACTGCGGATAATGCCAGCCGCCTTGCCGTAGCGGCAGGTGCCGTCGCACTGTCAAATATCTGTCACGCTCTCGTCTTAGATACGCCTTCGAATCGTAACACAGCCGCCTGGAGGGGCACCGACCATGAACCGCACGCTTCGCACTTCGACCATCGCACTGGCGCTCGCCGCAGGATGGGCGCTGCCTGTTCATGCCGCTGCCGCCAAGGATAACGCCGTGATGCAGCAGCTGGCGGCGATGCAGGCTCAGCTGGAACAGCTGAACCAGCGCGTCGGCACGCTGGAAGGCGATCTCGCCGCCGCCAAGGCCCGCGCCGATGCGGCCGAGGCCAAGGCCGCTACCGCCATCGCCCAGGCCGAAGCCGCCAAGGCCAGCGCGGCCGCCGTCCCCGCCGCCACCGCCTCGGCCAAGCCCGCGACCGAGATCACGTGGGACGGCGCGCCCAAGCTGACGACCAAGGACGGCTGGTCGTTCAAGCCGCGCGGCCGGTTGCACATCGATGCCGGCACCGTGTCTTCGCCGGGCGCCTATACCAACGCCAATCTCGGCACCCGCAGCCGCGTGCGCCGCGCCCGCCTGGGCTTTGAAGGCACCGTGCCGGGCGGGTTCGGATACAAGGCGGAGGCCGATTTCGCCAACAGCAGCGTCGGCTTCGGCGATGTCCAGATCAGCTACAGCCCGGCCAATTCGCCAGTCAGCGTCCGCATCGGCAACTTTGAATCGCTCAATTCGATGGAGCAGATTTCCAGTTCGAACTTCAACACCTTCATCGAGCGGGCAGCCTTCAACGATGCCTTCATCAATGCCCGCCGTCTGGGTGCGGCAGTGGCCTATCGCACCAAGGACAACGACCTGCGTGCCGAACTGGGCCTGTTCACCGGCCATGCGATCGACGGCAGCCTGGACAACGACGGCTGGATCGGCGCGGCGCGGCTGGTCTATGCGCCGCAGGCGCTGGGCGGGCAGCTGCACCTGGGCCTGAACTATCAGTACCGCGATTTTGCCTCGAACATTTCCGGCGGCACCTCGACCGGCACGGCGATGCCCTCGACCAACCAGCTGGCCCGCTATCGCGCCCGTCCGAACAGCCAGCTAACCGATGTGCGGTTTGTCGACACCGGCAGCTTTGCCGCGCACAGCGACCAGGTGCTGGGGCTGGAAGCGATGGCGATCTTCAAGGGGCTGTACCTGTCCAGCGAAGCGCAGTGGGTGAAGACCAAGGCCTATCGCGCGGGTGAGCTGGCCACCGGCGCCGACGTCTTCAGCGGCGGCAACAGCGCGGTCGTGCCGACGGAAAATCCCGGCTTCTTCGGGGCCTATGGCGAAGTGGGCTATTTCCTGACCGGCGAGACGCGCGGCTACAAGCGCGGTGACGGCACCTGGGCGCGGACCAAGGTGCTGAACCCGGTCAGCAAGGGCGGCTCTGGCGCGTTCCTGCTGGCGGCGCGCTATGAATACCTGGACCTGGCCGACGATGCGCTGACCGGCGGCGTCACCAACAACTTCACCACCGGCGCCACCAGCCTGGCCGCGCTGAACAGCCGCCTGGGCCGCGGGGGCACCCAGTCCAGCTATCTGCTGGGACTGAACTGGCACGCGACCGACTATGTCCGCTTCATGCTGAACTACGGCCGGATCGAAGTGCGCGGCGGGCCGATTGCGGCGCTGGTCGACCCGGCTTCGACCCTGCCGGTCAATCAGCGCGAATATGGCGTCAACGTGCTGCAGTCGCGATTGCAGATCGACTTCTAAAGGCGGCGCAGCGCCGGGATCAGGGCGTCGAAGTGGTCAATCATCGCATCGGCGCCCAGATCGTGTACCGGCAGGTCGTTGAAGCCGAAACTGACCGCGACGCAGGGCAGGCCCGCCGCCCGGGCCGCGCCGGTGTCGAACGTGGTATCACCGACATAGGCCGCCGCGCCGCCGCCCGCGCGCTCTACCATCGCGTGCAGCGCATCGGGTGCGGGTTTCAGCGGAAACCCGCCGCCTCCGCCGATCACGCAGGCAAAGCGCTGCATCAGGCCCAGTTCGCCCAGCAGCTTTTCCGCCAGTGGCTGAGGCTTGTTGGTGACCATGGCGATGGCCACGCCGGCATCGTCCAGCGCATCGAGCATCGCCGCGCCGCCGGGATAGAGCGCGGTATGGACCGCGATGTTGTCCTCATAAAACGCCAGCAGCGGGGCATAGAGCGCCTCCACGTCCAGCCCTTCGTCCCCGCCGGTCAGCGCCAGCGCGCGCCGCAGCATCAGCCGCGATCCCCCGCCGATCAGGCCTGACACCGCCTCGTCCGGCACGGGCGGGCGGCCAATCAGCGACAGCGCGTGGTTGACCGCCGCGCCAAGGTCTTTCGAGGTGTCGAGCAGGGTGCCGTCAAGGTCGAACCCGACGATCCGGAAGGGAATTTGCGTCATCGGGCCTGCACCTGCCGCGCGATTGTGGAAACGGCAAGCATTTGGTGGCATGGCGCTGAACCATGAGCGCTGAATCCGATCTTGCCGTCATCGTCCTTGCCGCGGGCAAGGGCACCCGCATGAAAAGCGACCTGCACAAGGTACTGCACCCGATTGCGGGCCGCCCGATGCTGGAACACCTGCTGGCCAGCGTGGCTGCGCTGGCCCCGGCGCGGCAGGTCGTGGTGGTGGGCAGCGGGCGCGATCAGCTGGAAACCGCGCTGAACGGCCGCGCCAGCCTGGCGGTGCAGGACCCGCAACTGGGCACCGCCCATGCGGTCCAACAGGCCGAGAGCGCGCTGGCGGGCTTCGCCGGCGATGTGCTGATCCTGTACGGCGATGTGCCCTTCGTGGCCGCAGACACCATGCGCGCGATGCTGGAACGGCTCCACGATGCCGATGAGCCCGCGGTCGTCGTGCTGGGCTTCACCCCGGACGACGCGCTGCAATATGGCCGCGTGATCGCGGTGGGCGACCGGATCGTGAAGATGGTCGAATACAAGGACGCCGACCCGGAGGAACGCGCCTGCAACTTGTGCAATTCGGGCCTGATGGCAGTGCGCGCCGCCGACCTGTTCGCGCTGCTGGCGCGGGTCGGGAATGACAACGCGCAAGGCGAATACTACCTGCCCGATGTGGTCAACATCGCGCTGGGCGATGGCCGCGTCTGCGCCGTGGTGACGACCGAGGACCCGGACGAAGTGGCGGGTATCAACAGCCGCGCCGAACTGGCCGAGGCCGAGGGTCGCTGGCAGCAGCGCCGCCGCCGCGCCGCGATGGATGACGGCGCCACGCTGGTCGCGCCGGAAACCGTGTGGTTCGCGTGGGATACCCGGCTGGGCCGCGATGTGCTGGTTGAACCCAACGTGGTGTTCGGCCCCGGCGTGACCGTGGCCGACGGCGTGAAGATCCGCGCGTTCTGCCATATCGAGGGTGCCAGCCTTGCCACCGGGGTCGAAGTCGGCCCCTATGCCCGCCTGCGCCCCGGCGCGGTGCTGGAAGAAAAGGCCAAGGTCGGCAACTTCGTCGAGGTCAAGAAGGCGACCATGGGCAAGGGCGCGAAGGCCAACCACTTGTCCTACATCGGCGATGCCGAAGTGGGGGCAGGGGCGAACATCGGCGCAGGCACGATCACGTGCAACTATGACGGCTATTTCAAGTACAAGACCGTGATCGGCGAACGCGCGTTCATCGGCTCCAATTCCTCGCTGATCGCCCCGGTGAAGATCGGCGCGGACGCGATCGTCGGCGCGGGCAGCGCGGTAACGCGCGACGTCGGCGCGGGCGAGCTGCGGATCGTGCGCGCGGAACAGCTGGTCAAGCCCGGCTGGGCCGACCGGTTCCACGACGCCATGAAGAAGAAGAAGGCGGAGAAGAAGGGGTAGGGTTGACGCGATATCATGATATGATATCAGTATATCATGCGAACCCTGGTTGATATCCCCGACGAAGACATCGAAAAGCTCGACGCGCTGGCCAAGCGCCATGGCAAGTCGCGTGCGGCGGAGATTCGGGAAGCGATCCGAATGCACCTGGTGCAGAACGCCGATAACAAGGACTGGATCAGGCGCGGGGCCGGATACTGGAAGCACCGGAGCGATATTGGTGACGCGGTGGAATACCAGCGGGCCCTGCGTGAAGATCGCACCCCTTACGAAGATCTCTGAGCGGTGGCGGACCCGTTCTTCGACACCAACATTCTGATCGACTGGCTGCGAGACGTTCCCGAGGCCAGCGCCGAGCTGGCGCGCTATAACGTCAACCGGATCAGCCGCGTCGTGTGGACCGAAATTCTTGCCGGGGAATCGCTGGAAACCCGCGATACGGTGAGGGCGCTGATCGCCCCGTTCGAGGTTGTCGAGATTGACGCGCGCATTGCGATGGCGGCGGCGGACATTCGCCACCGCAGCCGGATGAAGCTGATGGACGCCTATATCCTGGCCACCGCGCAAGTGAACGGGGCGATCCTTATTACACGAAATACAAAGGATTTTCCGGCAGAGATGCCGGGTATCCGCGTTCCTTACACCCTCTAGAGAAAGCAAGTTCCATGTGCGGCATTATCGGCATCGTCGGCAAGGAAGAAGTGGCAGACCGGCTGGTCGATGGGCTGCGGCGGATGGAATATCGCGGTTATGACAGCGCGGGCGTCTGCACGGTTTCGGACGGGCAACTGATCCGCCGCCGCGCGCCGGGCAAGCTGATCGGGCTGGTGCGCGAACTGGCGCGCGATCCCGCGCCCGGCACCACCGGCATTGCCCACACCCGCTGGGCCACCCACGGCGCGCCGACCGCCGCGAACGCGCATCCCCACGCGACGAAGGAACTGGCGCTGGTCCACAACGGGATCATCGAGAATTTCCGCCAGCTGAAGGAAGCCCTGCAGGCGCGCGGGCACAAGTTTGAAAGCGACACCGATACCGAAGTCGTCGCGCACCTGATCTCCGAACAGGTCGAGGCGGGCAAGACCCCGGCGGAAGCGGTGCAGGCCGCGCTGCCGCAATTGCGCGGCGCGTTCGCGCTGGCCATCGCGTTCCGCCAGCATCCCGACATGCTGATCGGGGCGCGGCTGGGATCGCCGCTGGTACTGGGCTTTGGCGAGGGCGAGACCTACCTGGGGTCGGACGCGCTGGCGCTGGCCCCGCTGACCCAGAAGATCACCTATCTGGAAGAGGGCGACTGGGTGATCGTGACGCGCGAAGGCGCGCAGATCTTTGACAAGGACAACCAGCCCGTCACCCGCGCGGTCACCACGTCCGGCGCATCGGCCGCCGCGATCGAGAAGGGCAATTACCGCCACTTCATGCAGAAGGAGATCTTCGAGCAGCCAACCGTCGTCGCGCAGACGCTCAAGACCTATATCCGCCAGGTCGACCAGTCGGTCGCGCTGCCGCAGTTCGATTTTGATCTCAGCCAGATCAGCCGCGTCACTATCGTCGCCTGCGGGACCAGCTTCTATGCCGGGATGGTGGCGAAATACTGGCTGGAACAGTTCGCGCGCTTGCCGGTGGACATCGATGTGGCCAGCGAGTTCCGCTATCGCGACCCCGTGCTGGAGCCGGGCGGCCTGGCGCTGTTCATCAGCCAGTCGGGCGAAACCGCCGATACCCTTGCCGCGCTGCGCCACTGCAAGGCGGCGGGGCAGACCATCGCGGTGGTCGTCAACGTGCCGACCAGTTCTATGGCGCGCGAGGCGGACCTGCTGCTGCCGACCCATGCCGGGCCGGAAATCGGCGTTGCATCGACCAAGGCGTTCACGTGCCAGCTGGCAGTGCTGGCCGCGTTTGCCGCCAACATGGCGGTCAAGCGCGGGCGGATGGACCGCGCGGAGGAGACGGAAATCGTCGCCCAGCTGCTCGAAACGCCCTCCACGCTCAACGCCGCGCTGAACCATGACGACGAGATCGCGGCGATTGCCCCGCTGATCGCCCCGGCGCGCGACGTGCTCTACCTGGGGCGCGGGCAGGACTATCCGCTGGCGCTGGAAGGGGCGCTGAAGCTGAAGGAAATCAGCTATATCCATGCCGAAGGCTATGCCGCCGGCGAAATGAAGCACGGCCCCATCGCCCTGATCGACGAAGCCGTGCCGGTAATCGTGCTGGCGCCATCCGGGCCGCTGTTCGAAAAGACCGTGTCCAACATGCAGGAAGTGCGCGCGCGCGGCGGCAAGATCGTGCTGATTTCCGACCGCGAAGGGCTGGACGAGGCGGGCGAGGGGTGCCTGGCCACGATCGAGATGCCCAAGGTTCACCCGCTGATCGCGCCGCTGGTCTATGCCGTGCCGGTCCAGCTGCTGGCCTATCACGTTGCCTGCGTGAAGGGCACCGATGTGGACCAGCCGCGCAACCTGGCGAAATCGGTGACGGTGGAGTAGCCTCACCGCGCCATTGCCGGACAGGCTTTACGCGCTGCTAACGATTGCCCGCGTATGATGCGCGGGTGACCCAGAACCAGACCTCATCCGCAAGCCTTCCGCGCAACCTGCCGGTCATGGCGGTGCTTGGCCTGAACGAGCCGGGCGATGCCGACTGGACCCGCCTGCGCGGACTGCAGTATTCCAGCCTGTCGAACGTCACCAAGCTGCGCGTGCTGGCCCATGCCGTGGCGGCGGTGGGCGTGGCGCGGCTGTTCTATGATGTGGTGTCGATCTTCATCCTGCTGGGCTGGGGTGTCGCGCTGGGGGCCAGCCTGTTCTATTCGGCCAAGACCGACCAGTCGCTAGCCGACGCCGACCGCCGCCGCCTGTCGCGCGACGAGGTCAAGAAGCAGACGATGCTGTCCGCTGCCAACGCGCTGGTCTGGGTCGTGCCGATTGCCGGGTTCGCGCCGTTCGGCGATTCCGACCGGATGCTGGAATTGTGGGCGATCACCGCGATGCTGATGACGGCATCGGCGGTGCTGATGCCCGCCGTGCCGCTGGGCAACCTGATCTTTGCCGGAGTCGTCGGGCTGGGCTCGATTGAAAGCGCCCGCTCGTTCCTGACCGCGCGGGTGGCCGAATCCGCGATGGCGGAAAAGAGCGAGGTCGTCTCGCTGCTGCTGCGCGAGTTCGAGGAAGGCGAGGCCGACTGGCTGTGGCAGATCGATACCTCGCGCCGGTGCCGCTCGGTCAGCCCACGCTTCGCCTATGCGCTGGGCCTGCCGCCGGAGGAAATCGATGGCAAGCCGTTCATCCAGATGATCGCCGGGCCGGCCTGGGAAACGGGCCAGTTCCCGTCCAGCCTGCACGACCTGGCCGAACGCCTGAAGCGGCGCGAGAACTTCTCCAACCTGCTGGTGCGCGTCACCATCAACGGCCAGCAGCGCTGGTGGGAACTGTCGGGCACGCCCAAGCTTGACGAAAACGGGGTGTTCGACGGCTTTCGCGGCGTCGGCTCGGACGTGACCGAGCAGCGCGAAAGCTCTGACAAGATCGCGCACATGGCGCGTTACGACACGCTGACCGGCCTGCCGAACCGCATGATGGTGACCGAGGCGCTGGGCGATGCGCTGCGCTATGCCGCGCAGTGGCGCACGCGCTGCGCGTTTCTGATGATCGACCTCGACCGGTTCAAGTCGGTCAACGATACGCTGGGCCACCTGGTCGGCGACCAGTTGCTGGCGCGGGTGTCGGAACGGCTGAAAAGCCTGATTACCGACAACGAGCTGTGCGGCCGCCTGGGCGGGGACGAATTCGCCATCGTGGTGCGCGATGCGTCGGACCACACCCGCGTCAACCGCGTGGCGCAGGCGGTGATCGAGCTGCTCTCGCGCCCCTATGAAGTGGATCACCACACGCTCTACATCGGGGCCAGCGTCGGCTCCGCGATCGGTCCGCGCGATGGCAACACGGTGGAAACGCTGATGCGCAACGCCGACCTTGCGCTCTACCGCTCGAAGGAAGAGGGCGGCGGGCAGCATTTCAATTACGAGCCCTCGCTGCACGCCCACGCCGAGGAGCGCCGCAAGCTGGAGTTTTCGCTCCGCCGCGCGCTGGAACGCAACGAGTTCGTGCTGAATTACCAGCCGGTGGTCGACGCCAAGGACGAGTCCATCGTCAGCTTCGAGGCGCTGCTGCGCTGGCATAGCGAGGAGCACGGCTTCGTCAGCCCGGCCAAGTTCATCCCGCTGGCCGAGGACACCCGCCTGATCGTGCCGATTGGCGAATGGGTGCTGCGCGAAGCCTGCCGCGAGGCGGCCAACTGGCCGTCCAACGTCAAGGTCGCGGTCAACGTATCGGGCGAACAGCTGCTGGAACAGAACTTCATCGCCACGGTCGTGGGGGCGCTGTCCTCCAGCGGGCTGGCGGCGCAGCGGCTGGAAATCGAGGTCACGGAAAGCATCTTCGTGCGCGATTCGTCGGCAGCGCGGGGCGTGCTGGAACAGATCATGGCGCTGGGCTGCGGCATCGCGCTGGACGATTTCGGAACCGGCTATTCCTCGCTCGCCTACATCCGCAACCTGCGGTTCTCGACCATCAAGGTCGACCGCAGCTTCGTGCAGGGCGCGGCGGCGGACAATCCGGAAAGCCTGGCGATCATCCGCGCCGTGGTGGCGATGGCGGAAAGCCTGGAAATGTCGACCACGGCCGAAGGCGTGGAAACCGAACGCGAGCTGGCGATCATTCGCGGCCTGGGGTGCCGCAAGATCCAGGGGTATTACTTCGGGCGCCCCATGCCGGCGACCGACGCGCGCGCGCTGTTCGGCCGTCCGCAGTTGCAGCGGGTTGGTGCGTAAGGATTAACCGGCCCCGGCGCGGAACTTACGCCCCGACCAGACCCCGGATCGCGCTTTCAAACAGCGCGCGGCCATCGGTGCCGCCCTGTTCGGGTTCGATCATGCGTTCGGGGTGCGGCATCATGCCCAGCACGTTGCCCGCCGCGTTCAGCACGCCCGCGATGTTGCGGGCCGAACCGTTGACGCTTTCGGCATAGCGGAACGCCACGCGGCCTTCGCCTTCCAGCCGGTCGAGCGTATCGGCATCGGCAAAGTAGTTGCCATCGTGGTGGGCGACCGGGATCAGGATTTCCTGGCCCGCGCCATAGCCGCTGGTGAACAGGCTTTGGTTGTTTTCAACCGTCAGCTTCACATCGCGGCAGACGAAGCGGATGCCCGCGTTGCGCATCAGCGCGCCCGGCAGCAGCCCGCTTTCGGTCAGGACCTGAAAGCCGTTGCACACGCCCAGCACCGGCACGCCCCGGCCCGCCGCCGCGATCACGGCCTGCATGATGTGGCTGCGCGCGGCCATCGCGCCAGAGCGCAGGTAATCGCCATAGGAGAACCCGCCGGGCAGGGCGATGAAGTCCAGCCCGTCCGGCAGGGCATCGTCGCCGTGCCACACGCGGTGCGGCGCGGTGCCTGAAATCTTCTCCAGCGCATCGGCCATGTCCCGGTCGCAGTTGGAGCCGGGGAAGGTGATGACGGCGGAGCGGAAGGTCATGCCGCCACCCGTTCGATGCGGTAGTTTTCAATCACCATGTTTGCCAGCAGCTGCTTTGCCATCGCGTCGAGCGCTTCGTCGGTGACGGTATCGTCCACGTCGAGTTCGATCAGGCGGCCGGCGCGCACGTCCTGCACGCCCGAAAAGCCCAGCCCTTCGATCGCGTGGTGAATGGCGCGGCCCTGCGGGTCGAGCACCCCGTTCTTGAGGCTGACATAGACGCGGACCTTCATGGGCGGGGCCTTTCCAAACGGGGCAGGAGACTCGACCGCGCCTATGCCGCCAGAACGGCGGCGGGGCAAGGGTTGCGCGCGCGTTTTAACCGGCGGGCAGCGAATCCAATACGTATCCGAGCGAGCGGACCGTGCGCAGCGGATCGGGCACGCCGTGTCCGGTCAGCGAACGGCGCAGTCGGCCGATCCAGACATCGACCGTGCGCTCGTCGATGGCTTCGCTGTCCTTGCCGATCCGTTCGATCAGCGCGGTGCGGCTGAACACCTGGTCGGGGTGCTCGCAGAAATGCGCCAGCAGGCGGAACTCGTTGGGGCGCAGCGGCAGCGGATTTCCGCGAAATCGCACCTGATGCGCAGCCAGATCCAGCGTCAGGTCGCCGTGGACCAGCCGGGTGCGCGCGCCGGCCGCCGGGTCTTTCGCTTCATAAAGGTCCAGCCGTTCGGCCAGCTTGGCCGGGCTGAGCGGGCCGACAAGGTAATCGTCCGCCCCGGCGCGCAGCGCGCGGCGCTGGTCATCGGGATCGCCGGCTTCCAGCACCATCGTGATATGGCCGTGGCGGGTGTTTTTCGCCTCGCGCAGGCGGCGGACCATTTCCAGTCCCGACAGCTCTGGCAGCAGCCAGTCGACAAAGCACCAGATCGGGCCGTCGAAAGGGATTTCGGGAATGTCCGGCCCCAGTGGTAACGCGCGCACCCCCGGCTTCACCTGTGAAAGGGTGCCGTATAGCGTGGGGTCCTGGGCGGTCAGCAGAACAGTCATCGGTCCGGTCTTGGTTGCAGCGCTTCGGTTGATCCTGAAGCTGCACCATGACCCAGCGATATGACGTTTTCGTGACGGTAATCCGTCAGTCTGCCTCAGCGCGGCGGATCGACTCCTTCGGGCAGGACGGTCACTTCGACGGCGGCGTCCTGCGCCAGATATTGTCGGACCAGCGCCTGCAGGCGCGCGGGCGTGATCGCCGCAATCCGCGCCTTGGCGGCGGCATAGCGCTCGATCCGGTCCGGTTCGGTCTGGGCGCGGTCGACCAGGGTCAGCCAGCCGCCGTTCGTTTTCAGCGCGTTGTCATAGCCTTCCAGCACCGGCGCGCGGGCGCGCAGCAGCATATCCTCGCCCACCGGCGCGTCGCGCAGTGCCGCCAGCGTCTCGAAGATTGCCGCGCGGGTCGCCGCGACTTGCGCCACATCGACCGAGGCGTTGATCGAGAACGTGCCGTAACCGCGCCAGGTGCGCGAGGCGTTGCTGTTCACGCCGGGGGAGTAGGCCTTGCCCAGCTTTTCGCGCAGGGTGTCGGTAATCGCCAGTTGCACCACCCGGTCGAGCAGTTGCAGCTCCAGCGCGGCAACCGGGTCTTCCCCGTCGCGCGTGGGCCAGGTCAGCGCCAGCAGCGCCTGATCCTTCGCGCCGGTATGGCGCAGCACGCGTTGGCTGCGGTCGGCGGTGAAGGGGCGGGTGCGGCGGTCGGCATAGGCGCCGAACTCCGCCTCGCGCGCGGGCAGCGCGCCCAGCGTCTTGCCGACCAGCGCGATGGCCTGCGCCTCGTCAAAGTCACCGACCAGCCCCACTTCGATCGCGCCCTTCGCCAGCCGGTCGGCCACGTCGGCCTTCAGCTTTGCAAAGGTCAGCGCGCGCCATTCCTCGACCTTGCCCAGGCTGAAGCGCGGGTCGTTGTCCGACAGGATCGCCCCCAGATCGGCGTTGAGCGCGCTGCCCGGCGTGGCCCGCAGCGCGGCGAACATGTTGTTGATCGTCTGGCGGAACAGGACTTCGCCTTCCTTGCGATAGCCCGGATCGGTCAGCTGCGCGGTCAGCAGCTGCAATTGCAGTTCCAGATCGCCGGGCGTCGTGCCCGCCAGCGCCACGAAGGTTTCATCCGTCGCGCTGAGCCCGGCCGAGACGGTGCGACCCGCCAGCAGCGAATCCAGCTCGTCCCGGCTGTGCTTGCCCAGCCCGCCTTGGGCAAAGACCGACATCATGTTGGTCGCGTGCGGGTTTTCGCGCGTTTCGATCAGCTGCCCGCCGTCGACCGACAGCTGCACTAGCACGCGCTCTTTCTCGATGGTGGTCCGCTTCAGGTTCAGCCGCACGCCATTGGCAAAGCGCAGCTGGCGGATGCCCAGCACCGGCTCGGTCGTGTCGCTGACGACCTGCCCGGCAGGGCCGAAATCGGTGTAGGCAAAGGCCCCGGCGGCCTTCTGCTCCAGCGGCCTGATCGCCGCGCGCATCGCCTCGTCCCACGCGGCGCGGATCGCACTGGCCCCGCCTTCGGGATCGCGCCGCCCCTGAAAGCGCAGCAACGGCGTATCGAGCGGGACGACCTCGCGCTTGACCGCGGCCAGCACCGCCGCCGGCGTGATCTGGGGAATGAACGCTTCCAGCCGTTCCAGCGAACGGGTTGGCGTATCGGGCACGACATCATCGTTCACCAGCGCCAGAGCCGCGCCCAGCAGCTGGGAATGGCTGCGGGTGCTTTCGGATGCGGCGGCGTTGAGGTTCGCCTTGCGGATGTTGGCGACCTGTTCGGCCACTTCCTGCGCGGTAAAGCCGTATTGCAGCGCGCGGCGGTATTCCTTCGCCGCCTCGATCAGCCCGCGCCGCCACTTGCCGTCCACGGTATCGACCGCGATGCTGGTGGTGCGGCCGGTGCGGAACACGTCGCCAGTGCCGAACCCGGCGCTGCGGAAGGGGGCGTTGTCCTCACGCGTGCGGCTCAGCAGGCGGCGGTTGAGAATGGCATAGCCGATCTGGCGCAGCAGGTTCTCGCGGCGCTGGGCAATGCTGTCGCGCTCGTCCAGCCAGGGGCCGATCCGGGTGGCGGTGATCCGTTCGGACAGCGCGGGATCGACGAACACGTCGACCTTGCCCGCCGCCCTGGGATCGAGCGGGCCGGGGCTGGGCTGCGGCTCGGCCGGGGCCGGGCGCCAGTCGCCAAAGCGGCGGCGGATCGCGGCCTCCACTTCGCCTGCGTCAAAATCGCCGACGATCAGCAGCGTGGTGTGGCGCGGCACGTATTCGCGCCGCCAGAACGCGCGCAGGCTTTCCGCCGTCGCGCCGTTCAGCGTTTCGGCGGCGCCGATGGCGAGCCGCCTGGTGAAACGCGCGTCGGGAGCCAGGAATTCCTGGCTGTCCTGGTAATTGCGCAGCGCGAAAGTGTTGCGGTCGCGCATTTCGGCCAGCACGACCCCGCGTTCGCGCTCCACCGCTTCAGGTGAAATCGTCAGTTCGCTGGCGGTTTCGCGCATGATCATCAGCGCGGTGTCGAGCAGCGCGGGATCGTTGCGCGGCAGGTCGAGCATATAGGTCGTGCGGTCGTAATTGGTGCTGGCGTTGTTGTGCGCGCCAAATGCCAGCCCCAGCCGTTCGAGCAGCTTCACCATCTCGCCTTCGGGCAGGTTGGTGCTGCCGTTGAAGGCCATGTGCTCGACAAAGTGGGCAAACCCGCGCTCGCTGTCTTCCTCGTCCAGCGATCCGGCATCGACCTGCATCCGCACCAGCGCCGTGCCCTTTGGCGTGGCGTTGCTGCGGATGGCATAGCGCATCCCGTTTTCGAGCTGGCCGAAGCGGTAGCCGGGGTCGAGCGGCACGTCGCTCGCCTCGAAGGCCCAGGTCGGGCGCGGGGGCAGGGCGGTGGCGGCAGAGGTCAGCCCCTCGCCGCGCGGGGCGCAGGCGGACAGGGCAAATGTGGAAATGGTGAGGGCGAGCAGGAACTTGCGCGAAATCATCGCGGCTTCGTGCCGGATTGTGCCCGCCGGGGCAAGTGGGTGGGGTGGGGCAAGTGGGGCGCTCCTCCCCCGCTGGGGGGGGAGGAGGCCGGAACTTACTTGCCGCGCAGCTTGCGGTGCGCGGACAGGTCCAGCACTTCGCTCGGACCGTTGTCGGCGTCGAGCAGGCCAAGGCGGCGCGCGACTTCCTGATAGGCTTCTTCTTCCCCGCCAAGGTCGCGGCGGAAGCGGTCCTTGTCCAGCTTTTCGCCGGTGGTCATGTCCCACAGGCGGCAGCCGTCGGGGCTGATTTCGTCCGCCAGGATCACGCGGCTGTAATCGCCGTCCCAGATGCGGCCGAATTCCAGCTTGAAGTCCACCAGGCGAATGTTGATCGCCGCGAACATCCCGCACATGAAATCGTTGATGCGGATCGCCATCGAGGAAATGTCCTGCATTTCCTCGTTATTGGCCCAGCCGAAGCAGGCGATGTGCTCTTCCGCGATCAGCGGATCGCCCAGCGCATCGTCCTTGTAATAGTATTCGATCAGGGTGTGCGGCAACGGTTCCCCTTCGGGAATGCCGAGGCGCTTGGAGATCGAACCGGCGGCAACGTTGCGCACGACCACTTCGATCGGCACGATTTCCACCTGCCGGACCAGCTGCTCACGCATGTTGAGCCGCTTGATGAAGTGGGTGGGGATGCCGATGTGGTTGAGGCGGGTGAACACATACTCGCTGATGCGGTTGTTGATCACGCCCTTGCCGTTGATCGTGCCCTTTTTCAGGGCGTTGAACGCGGTGGCATCGTCCTTGAAGTACTGGATGATCGTGCCCGGTTCGGGGCCTTCGTACAGGATCTTGGCCTTGCCTTCGTAGATCTGGCGGCGACGGGACATCTTCACGTTCCTCGAAAAACCAAGCCCCGGCAAAGGCGGGTCGGTTAACGGGACTCGCGCGGGCCGGGGCAGATTTGAGCGCCTCTACGCCAAAACGACAGCCGGTGCAATCGAGCCGTCCAATTGCCCCAGCCGGTCCGCCAGCCAGCGTGCGGCGGGGCCGGGCGGAGCATCGGTGCGGTGGATTGCGTAGAGCGGGTAGGCCCCGCCGGGCGCTTCCGGCAGGGTCAGTTCCACCAGCCGCCCGCGGGCCAGATCATCGCCCACCATCCAGCGCGGCATGTTGCCCCAGCCCAGCCCCTCACGCAGCAATTCGTGCTTTGCGCCGAGATCGCCCAGCCGCCAGGTGCGCGGCGAGATGACCGAGAATTCGCGGCCCGCCGACAAGCTGGAACGGTCTGACAGGACCAGCTGCACTTCATCGCGGGGGCGGCTGCCGTGGGCCAGCGGATGGCCGGGCGCGACGACCGGGATCAGGTCGACATGGGCAAGCAGGCGACGCTCCAGCCCGGCCTGCTCCGCCGCGAGCGGTCCGGCGATTCCCAGCGAAGCCTCGCCCTGCTGAACCAGCTGCGCCACCGCGCCCAGCGCCTCGATCCGCAGGGACAGCGCCACGCTGGGGAACTGGGCGGCGAAATCGCGCAGCGCGGCGGCAAGGCAGGGCATCGGGAACATCACGTCCACCACCAGCGCCACGCGCGGTTCCAGCCCCGCGACCAGCCCGCCGACCCGGGCGCGCAGGCTTTCCAGCCCGCGTTCGACCTGCCGCAGCTCCTCCAGCACCGCTTCGCCCGCCGGGGTCAGGCGGGGCTTCTTCGTGCCTTCGCGGCTGAACAGGGTGACGCCCAGCTGGGCCTCCAGATTGGCGATGGCATAGCTGACCACCGAGGTTGCGCGGCGAAGGCGGCGTCCGGCGGCGGCAAAGCTGCCTTCCTCCACCACCGCCAGAAAGGTGCGGATCTGCTCGACCGAGGGCGTGCCGGGTTTGAACATATCTATCCAGTCGAAAAGTATGATCGATATTATCCGACTGAACAGAAATGTGAAGCGGTGCCATATCCGCTCCATCAGATGCAGCGGCGTTTCCCCCCGGCCGCGATCACCATGGAGCAATTGTCATGAGCAAGGTCCTCGTCCTCTATTATTCCAGCTATGGTCACCTTGAAACGATGGCCCACGCCATTGCCGAAGGCGCCCGCGCGGGCGGCGCGGAAGTGGACGTGAAGCGCGTTCCAGAAACCGTGCCGGAAGACGTCGCGCGCGGCGCGCATTTCAAGCTGGACCAGGCCGCTCCGATCGCCACGGTCGCCGAACTGGAAAACTATGACGCGATCGTCCTGGGCACCGGCACGCGGTTTGGCCGGATCAGCAGCCAGATGGCGGCGTTCCTCGATCAGGCTGGCGGGCTGTGGGCGCGCGGCGCGCTGATCGGCAAGGTCGGCGCGGCGTTCACTTCCTCCGCCACCCAGCACGGCGGGCAGGAAACCACGCTGTTCAACCTCATCACTAACATGCTGCACTTCGGCATGACCATCGTCGGTCTGGACTATGCCCACGCCGGGCAGATGCGGAATGACGAAGTGGTCGGCGGCGCCCCATATGGCGCGACCACCATCGCGGGCGGCGACGGCAGCCGCCAGCCGAGCGCGACCGAACTGGAAGGCGCGCAGCACCTGGGCAAGCGCGTCGCCGAAACCGCGAACAAGCTGTTCGGGTAAAACGACAACGGGGCGGACCGCGCTGGTCCGCCCCGCCGATGCCTCAACCTCTCCCAGCCCGTCACCCCGGACCTGATCCGGGGTCCCGCTTCCTTTCCGCCCCCCGTCACGGGAAGCGGGGCCCCGGATCAGGTCCGGGGCGACGCGGGGAGGGGAGAGGCGCTGTCTCTTACTTCTCGCCCAGCAGGTTCTTCTGCCAGAACTGCAATTCGGTCCAGAACTGGTAGTCCTGGTTCTCCTTCTTGCCGAACCCGTGGCCTTCGTTGAGGCCGACGAGGTGCCAGGCGGTGCGGCCCTTGGCACGGACGGCGGCGACGGCCTGGTCGGCCTCGCTTTTCGGCACGCGCGGATCGTTCGCGCCGGTTACGACCAGCAGCGGGATCGCCAGCTTGTCGATGCTGGTCAGCGGCGAGATTTCGAGCAGCTTGGCGCGCTGCTTGGGATCACGCTCATCGCCGTATTCGACCCGGCGCAGATCGCGGCGATAGCTCTGGGTGTTTTCGAGGAACGTCACGAAGTTGCTGATCGCGACAATGCAATCCGCCGCCTTGAACTGCGCGCCATAGCGGATCGCGCTGGCATAGCACATGTAGCCGCCATAGGAGCCGCCCTGCACGGCCATTCGGCCCGCGTCGATCGCGGGATCGGCCTGCAAGCGGTCCAGGAACGCGCCGATGTCCTTGACCGAATCCTCGCGCTTGAACGGCCCGTTATCCAGGCTGACGAAACGCTTGCCATAGCCGGTGGAGCCGCGGACGTTGGGATAGAAGATCGCCACGCCCAGCTCGTTCAGCAGGTAGTTGGCGCGGCCCCTGAAGCTGGGGGTGCTTTGCCCTTCCGGCCCACCGTGGATGTTGACGATCAGCGGGCGCTTGCCAGGGAACTTGGCCGGATCGGGGCGATAGAGAAAGCCGGACACGGCCTCGCCGTCAAAGCTCTTCACTTCTACCAGCTCCGGCTCGACGTTCACGGCCGGGTTGAGCCCGCCGGTCTCGCTCTCCGTCCAGCGGGTGACGGCCAGAGTCGCCGGATCGACCGAGAAGGCATCGGTCGGCACCTTGGCCGAGGACACCGTCACGCCAATCGTGCCCCACGGCGCGATCTTCATGCCGCCGATCACGCCCTTGGGCAGGGCGGTGACTTCGCGCACGGTTCCGGTTTTCGGATCGAGCAGCTTCAGCTTCGAAATCCCCGCCTCGTTCACCACATAGGCGATGAAGCTGCCGTCTGGGGCAATGTCGAACCCTTCGACATCCCACTTCGGCTCAGGCGAGCGGGGCGTGAACTTGCCGGTCTTGATGTCCAGCGTGCCCAGCCGCTGGAAATCGCTGCCGACATCGCTGGTCACCCACAGCTGCCCGTCGGGGGCATATTCGGCTCCGCCGTGGGCAATTGCCAGCTTGTGATTGCCGATGGGGGTCATTTTGCCGGATGCCAGGTCCAGCGTGTAAAGGTCCGACTTCTGGACCGAGACATAGTTGACGACGACCGCGGTCTGGTTGCCCGGCGCGAAATCGGCCAGTGCCCAGCCGCCGCCCTTGACCTCGGCCACCATCCGCGTGGTCGCCGGATTGCGCGGGTCGGCGACATAGAGGTCACCGTCGGTGCCGTTGCGGCGGGTGGAGCTGTACCCGATCAGCGTGCCGTCGGCGCTGATCGCGTTCAGCGCATTGCGGCTCTTGCCATCGGTCAGCAGGGTCAGGCGGCCGTCCTTGAGCGTGTAGAGCTGCCAGAATTCATCGCCGCCCTTGTCCTTGCGCACCACCAGCGTGCCGTCATTGCCGACATAGCTGCCGCCCAGCGGTTCCGCCTCGAAGCTGATCTGGCGGCGGGCCATGCCGGGGCCAGCCACGGTGTGCAGCTGCGCAACGTTGCCGAAGCGGGTCGATACCAGCATCGCCCGGGTCACCGGGTCCCAATCGAGGAACGCGGCAGTGCGGAATTCCATGTAGGGGCGGGTCGCATCGACCAGCGCCATCGGCACGGCAGGCACGCCGTCCGCCTCGATTCCCGCAGGCTTGGGGGCGACCGGCGTAGCATCTTGTGCAAGCGCCGGAGTCAGCGCAGGCGTCATCGACAGGGTCAGGGCGGTGAAGCCCAGCAGAAGTTTACGCATGGTGGATGGATTCCCCTGAGATTGGTCTATGCCCGCAGACTGGCCGGGGCAGGGCGATCAGGCAACCGGCTTATCGACGAACCGCTGACAACGCCCCGCCGCTGCGCTAAATCCCATGGCACAAGGAGACACCGATGGACCGCACCGAAGCGCTTGCCCTGCTCACCCGTTACTACGCCGCGTTCAATGCGGGCGATTGGGAAGGGATGCTCGACTGCCTCGACGACGGCGTGATCCACGACATCAACCAGGGTGGGCGGCAGACCGGCAAGGACGCGTTCCGCAGCTTTCTGGCGCACATGGAGCGCTGCTATCGCGAACGGCTGGACGGCATCGTGCTGATGGCGAGCGACGATGGCACCCGCGGCGCGGCGGAATTCGTGGTCCACGGCGAATACCTCGCGACCGACGAGGGCCTGCCCGAAGCCAACGGGCAGACCTATACCCTGCCGGCCGGTGCGTTTTTCAGCATCGCGGGCGGGCGGATCACGCGGGTCACGGTCTATTACAACCTGGCCGACTGGACCGCGCAGGTCGGCGGATGAGCGTTGCCGTCCGGGCGCTGACCGGCGCGGACCTGCACGCGGCGCTGGACGATCTGGCGGCCCTGCGGATCGCGGTCTTCGCCGCGTTCCCCTATCTCTATGCCGGGTCGGCGGAATATGAGCGCGAATACCTGGCCGAATTTACCGCCGCGCCCGATGCCGTGCTGGTCGCCGCGTTCGATGGTGCGCGGATCGTCGGGGCGGCCACGGCCTCGCCGCTGAGCGCACAGGATGATTATATCCGCGAACCGTTCAGGCGCGCCGGGATCGATCCGGCCGGGGTGTTCTATTTCGGGGAAAGCGTGCTGCTGCCGGACTATCGCGGGCAAGGGATCGGCCATGCCTTTTTCGATGCCCGCGAGGCGGCGGCGCGGGCGTGGGGTGCGGCGCAGGCCAGCTTCTGCGCGGTGGTGCGGTCAGACGATCACCCTGCGCGGCCCGCCGGATATACCCCGCTCGACGCGTTCTGGCGGCGGCGCGGCTATGCCCCGGTCGCGGGGCTGACGGGGGAGTTCAGCTGGGCCGAGCATGGCGAGGCGCAGGAAAGCCCCAAGCCGATGCAATACTGGATGCGCAACCTATGACCCGCTTCACCATCGCCGCCGCGCAGTATCCGATCGAGGCACTGGCCGACTGGGACGCCTATGTGGCCAAGCTGACCGGCTGGGTCGAGCGCGCTGGCGCAGGCGGCGCGGCGCTGGCGGTTTTTCCGGAATACGGGGCGATGGAACTGGCCTCGCTCGATCCAGCAACGATGAGTGACTTGCGCGGTTCGATTGCGACCGTGTCGGCGTTGTTGCCGCAAGTGGATGCGCTCCACCGCGAACTGGCCGCGCGGCACGGCCTGCACATCCTTGCCGCCAGCGCGCCGTTCCAGCGCGCCGATGGCCGCTTCGTCAACCGCGCGCGGCTGTTCGCGCCGAATGGCAAGGTGGGCGTGCAGGACAAGCTGATCATGACCCGGTTCGAGCGCGAGGCATGGGGCATCCACGGTGGCGCGCCGCTGCGGCTGTTTGAGACCGTACTTGGCAAGATCGGCATAACCATCTGCTATGACAGCGAATTTCCGCTGCTCGCCCGCAGCCAGGTGGAAGCGGGGATGGAACTGCTGCTGGTGCCGTCCTGCACCGAGGCGGCGTTGGGTTACTGGCGGGTGCGGCTGGGCGCGCAGGCCCGCGCGCTGGAGGGGCAGTGCTATGCCGTCCACAGCCCGACCGTGGGGCAGGCGGACTGGTCCCCGGCGGTGGACAGCAACCGCGGCGCGGCGGCGATCTATGGCCCGCCCGACCGGGGCTTTCCCGATGACGGCGTGGTCGCGCTGGGGGAAATGGACGCCAGCCAGTGGGTCTTTGCCGAAGTGGACCTGGCCCGCGTGGCGGACCTGCGCGCCGATGGCGGCGTGCTGAACGCGCGCCACTGGGCCGAACAGCCGGGGGCTCAGGCGCTGCCTGCGGTGGAACTGGTGGACTTGCGATAAGCGGTCCCGCGCGGCACAACGCGGGAATGCGTTCGTTTTCAGTTCCTTTCGCAGCCGCGCTGTTGCTGGCCGTTCCCGTAGCTGCTCAAACGCCCACAGCGCCGCCGCAGACGGTGGAGCAGGCGCTGGCGCTGGCCCCGGCGGGCACACGCTTTGGCGTGCTGGTGGTCGACGATGAGGGCCGGGACGTGCTGGCGATCCGGCCCGATGACCGCTTCATCCCGGCCTCCAACACCAAGCTGTTCACCACGGCCACGGCCTATGCCCTGCTGGCCGACAAGGTCGCGGGGGCCAGGCTGGGGACGGAGGGATTTGGGCGATATGCCCCTGGTGCGTTCATCGGTCTGGCCGAGCGCGAGGGCGATGCGCCCGATGTGATCCTCTATGGCCGGGGCGATGCGCAGCTTTCCAGCGCGGCGGACTGCAAGCAGGACTGCCTTAGCGAACTAGCCGACATGATCGCGCGCAAGGCCCGGCGGGTGGGCGATGTCGTGGGCGACGACAGCTGGTTCCCGGACCAGCGCTGGAGCCCCGGCATGAGCTGGAACAACATCGGCACCGATTCCGGCACCGCGATTTCGGCGCTGTCGCTCGACAACAACGAGCTGCCGGTGGCCATCGCGCCGGGAGCGGAAGGGCAGCCGCCGCTGGTCGAAATCGCGCCCTATTACACCGTGCGCAACGAGGCGGTGACGATTGCGGCGGGCGGCCAGACCCGGCTGGGGTTCGAGCGCGCGGTGAATGGCATGGAACTGCGCATCTATGGCGAGATCGCGGTCGGCGCACCGCCATTCCGCGACCGGCTGGGGATCGACGATCCGGCGCATTACTCCGCCTGGCAGCTGCGCCGGATGCTGGAAGCGCGCGGGGTGAACGTGACGGGCAGCGTGCGCGCGCAGCACCGCCCGGTCAGCCTGATTGATGAACCCAAGGCGCGCGAGGGGCGCGATATCCGGGTGCGGATGCCGCGCGCCGCGTTCATGGGCGGCCACACCGCGCCGCCGCTGGCCGACACGATCCGGGTGGTCAACAAGGACAGCCAGAACCTTTATGCCGAGTTGCTGCTGCGCCGCGTGGGCAAGCTGGACGGCACCGGATCGCTGGCGGACGGGATTGCCGCGCTGCACGCCGTGATGGCGGCGGCGGGCGTGGCGCGCGGCAGCTATGACTTCTCGGACGGCTCCGGCATGTCGACCTACAACCGCATTTCCCCGCGCGCGGCGGTCACGCTGCTGCGCTGGGCCAAGGGGCAGCCGTGGGGCGGGGACTGGGCGGCCTCGCTGCCGGTCGGCGGGGTGGATGGCACGCTGCGGCGGCGATTCAAGGGCACCGCGCTGGAAGGGAAGATCCGCGCCAAGACCGGCACGCTCAACGCCACCAACACCCTTTCTGGCTATCTGACGGCGGCCAGCGGGCGGGAACTGACGTTTTCCATCCTGGCCAACGACGTGCCGGAAGATGGCCGCGCGGTTCCGGCCATGGACGCAGCCTTGCTGCTGATCGCCGCCGCGAATTGAAATCGCTTCCAGTGGAATTGTTGCGCAGTTGCAACAAAATTGCGGCAGCGGCGAAAAACCGTGCGCGCCCGGCAGTTGAACGGGGTTTCAACTCTGGCGCTGCCCGGACTGCTTGATAGTGTGCGCGCTCAGGCCTTTGGGGGGCCGATTCATTTCGCTTTGGGGGTTATCCATGAATGTACGCGACTTTTCCCGCATCCTGCTGACCAGCGGCGTGGCTCTGGGCGCGCTCGCCTCGCCGGCGCTGGCGCAGACCGCGCCCGGCAGCTCTTCGGGGATGGCTGCGGCGGATGAGGGCGGCAGCACCGCGATCATCGTCACCGGCTCGCGCATCAAGCAGGACCCGACCAAGAGCGCCCTGCCGCTGACCGTCATCAGCAACGCGGAAATCCAGCAGAACGGCATTTCCAGCCCCGAACAGCTGATCATGTACCTGTCCACCAACGGCACCGGCGCGGACAACCTGGCCGCCAATGCCGACGTCACCACCGGCGCGCAGCGCGGCACCAACGGCCTTTCGGCAGCGAACCTGCGCGGGCAGGGCTCGGCGGCAACGCTGGTGCTGCTCAACGGCCGCCGCGTCGCCGCGCACGGCCTGTCGGGCAGCGCGGTTGATGTGAACCAGATCCCGTTCGCCGCGATCGACCGCGTCGAAGTGCTGAAGGACGGCGCTTCGGCCATTTACGGCACCGACGCCATCGGCGGGGTGATCAACTACATCACCAAGAAGGACTACACCGGCCTTGGCGTCAGCGGCTTTGCCGACCTGACCGAAGCGGGCGGCGGCAATATCTACAACGTGTCGGGCATTGCCGGGTATGGCGACCTGAAGGAGCAGGGCTTCAACATCATGGCGGCGGTGTCCTACCGCTGGAACAAGATGCTGCGCGGCAGCCAGCGCGATTTCGTGAACGGCAACCAGCCGAACCGCGGCCTGTCGGTCGATACGCGCGGCACGCCGCTGGCAACCGCGTTCAACATTGGCGCGAACGCGTTCCAGCAGCCGGGCGGCACTCTGCTGCAAGGGCTGACGCTGACCGCGCCGAACGGCGCAAACGCGGCGGCGGGCGGGATCAACCCGCTGAACCTGCCGGGCGGGGCGGGCTGCGAAACCATGGATGGCGGCATGGCCTATGACTATGCCCTGTGGAATGCGGCGACCGCCTATTACGCCTGCGCCTGGGATACGGGCCGCGCGGCGGTGATCCAGCAGCCGATCGAAACGCTGACCTATTTCGCGCGCGGCGTGGTGGCGCTGGGGGCAAGCGAACTGTCGGTCGAACTGACCGGGTCGGACGCCAATTCGGCCAAGAGCTTCTCCAACGCGCAGCTTTCCGCCAACACCACCAACCTGCCGATCGGGATGCCGCTGAACAGCCTGACCAAGTCGACCTATGACTCGGTGTTCAATTCGATCCGAGGCGCGTTTGCGGGCAATGCCGCGCAAGTCGCCGCACTCGATGCGCGCTATGGCCGCCCGATCGGGTTCCGCTGGCGCTGCGCCCCGTGCGGCCCGCGCGAATACGTGACCGATACCAAGACCTTCCGCGTTGCCGCCGGGATCGACGGTCCGCTGCCGCTGGCCGGGTGGGATTACCGCGTCGGTGCCAGCTATGCCCGCAGCGAAAGCTCGTCGGTGCTGGGCAGCGGCTATTACTATCGCGGCACGCTGGCCAACGGCGCGTCCGATCCCAACGCACCGACCGCGCCGGGCGCGACCGCGCCGGGCCTGGTGGGCGTGATCAACAGCGGCCTGATCAATCCGTTCTCGCTGACCCAGACCGAAGCCGGCCTCGCCGCGCTGGAAGCCGTGTCGGCCAAGGGCGCGACGCTCTATGGCGGGCGCTATCAGCTGAAGCAGGTCGATGCGTCGTTCTCTGGCCCGCTGTTCGCGCTGCCGGGCGGCGACGTGCAGATGGCGGTTGGCGTGGACTATCGCCGCGAGACGTATGAGTTCAACGGCTCGCCCGCTGCGGCGGCGACCGCGCCGGTGATCTTCCTGGCGGCGTTCGACAACGTCAACGCGCTGACCCCGAAGAACCGCGACGTGAAGGCGGCCTATGCCGAAATCAACGTGCCGGTGTTCGATATGCTGGAACTGACCGGCGCGGTGCGGATCGATGACTATTCGGGCTTTGGCACCACCACCAACCCTAAGGTTTCGGCCAAGTTCCAGCCGGCCGAGTGGGTGATGTTCCGTGGCTCCTACAGCACCGGCTTCCGCGTGCCGAGCTTCAACCAGATCTTCAACGGCATCACCGAAAGCCCCTATTCGGGCAGCGACCTGGCCGATCCGGTGAAGTGCCCGGGCGGCGTGCCGAACGCCACCAACCCGGCCTGCGCCTTCATCCGCCCGAACATCTGGACCGGCGGCACGATCGACCTGGGGCCTGAAACGGCCAAGATGGCCAGCCTGGGCGTGGTGCTGCGGCCTGCGCCGCGCTGGACCGCCTCGGTCGACTGGTGGAGCATCCGCGCTGACAACACGATCCAGCTGCTCACCCTGCGCCAGCTGATCGACAACGCCGCCCTGTTCCCCGACCGGTTCATCCGCGACGGCAGCGGCACGATCACCACCATCGACCAGCGCTGGATCAACGCCGGTGCGCGCAAGACGCAAGGGTTGGAAATCTCGCTGCGCGGCGGGTTCGACCTGCCGGGGAACAGCCAGCTGAACCTGGGCGCGGACGGCACGATGCTGCTGGAAAAGAAGGAAAAGCTCACCCCGACTTCGGCGTGGAGCGCCAGCCAGATCGGCGTGTTCACCTTTGCGGGCGATCTGGGCCTGCGCTGGAAGCACAACGCCTGGCTGACCTGGTCGAACGACAACCTCTCGGCCACGTTCAGCCAGATCTTCCGCAAGGGATACAAGAACCAGGCGCTGCCGGGCATCGCCGCGGGCACGATCACCCGGCCGGACTACAACCCGATGGTCAAGGATTACGCGATCTACAACCTGACGGTCAGCTATCAGGGCCTGATCGAAGGGCTGAAGCTGACCGCAGGCGTGAAGAACGTGTTCGATACCGATCCGCCGTTCGCCATCACCTATGATGGCAACACCGGTGCGGGCAGCTCGTGGGAGCCGCGCGTGGCCGATCCGCGCGGTCGCTCGTTCATCCTGCAGGCGGAAATGAAGTTCTGATCCGTTGCCCCGGTCACGGGGCGGCGAATCGGCAATTTCATTGAAAATCCGGCAAGGGCGCGCAGCCAATGCGCGCCCTTGTTGCGTTTTGAATCGCTAAATTGCTGTGCAATGGTGATAATCTTGCGTTAACAGCCCCTTTACCGGTCATTGGCAAATTCGGATCCTGACAGAGGCAGGCATTCGGTGGCCACAATGGCATATGCAGGTGAACCGGCATTTCAGACCACAGGCGGGCGGCGCACTGATCGTGCTCCGTTCGAAGCAGCGGTTGTGTTCCGTGCGGGCACGCGCAAGGCAACCGTCAAGGTCCGCGACATTTCCACGCTGGGCGCGCGGGTATCGGGGGTTTACCTGGTCCACGAGGGCGACCGCTTCTTCCTGACCCTGCCGGGCCTGGAATCGATCGAGGCGCGCGTGGCCTGGGTCACGGAATTCGAATTCGGCTGCGAGTTCATGAAACCGTTGAACCCGGTGATCCTGGAGAACCTGATGCGCCGCCATTGAGGTGCCGCACCCGTCGGGCGCGAGTTCCCGCCCGGCCAACGGTTCGCTCCGGGGGGAGCGCGATCCGTGCTTGACTGACCGGACGGGAACCGCCGGGGGGCTCACATGATCCTAGGCAAGCGGGCTCACATGATCCTAGGCAAGCGGGCGATACGCCGTTTCCGGCCGCCAGCGCATCAGCAGGTTGTCCAGCACGATCGGGCTGAGCATCTGGTTGAACGCGCAGCCGACCAGGCTGTTGTCCCACCAGATCACTTCGCCCTGCAGGGATTCCAGCCCCGGCAGCGTCAGCCAGCAGACCGTGCCCGGCGTGATCCGGTTGACCGCCGCAGCGCAAAAGCCGCTGAGCGACAGATCGTGCACCACCGACTGGAATCCGCGCCCGCCCGACATGCGCAGCGTTGCGGGGATCGAAATGCGGGTGCGCGGCGCGCAGCGGTCTTCCTGCGCTGCGGTGAAATAGGGATCTCGCGTCTGGATCAGGTAATCACTCATCGTCTGCAACCCCTGCTGCTTTGCTTGCCACTGTCTTTCCCGACAGCCTTTGCAAAGTATCGCGCTGTCTGGTTGCGACGAATTTATGAAGACTGGTTAACCCGTTCGCGGTGCGGGCTGGCGAATTGTTCACCAAGCAGGGTTACCATCCGCTCCGCCACGACCGACGGCAGCTTCACCGTCTGCGGATCTTCGCCCGGATAGGCCTTGGCGCGCATCGCCGTGCGGGTCGCGCCCGGATCGATGATGCCCACGCGCACCTTGCCGGCATTGCGCACTTCCTGCGCATAGCAATCGACCAGCGTTTCGGCGGCGGCCTTGCTGGCGGCATAGGCCCCCCAGAACGCGCGCGGGGCGGTGGCGACGCTGGTGGTCAGGTACAGGAACCGCGGATCGGCGGCCTTGCGCAGCAGCGGATCGAACTGCGCGATCAGGGCCTGCGTGGCGAGGACGTTGATCGTCAGCGCCTTGGACAGGGTGGACTGGTCGATCGCGGTGACCGGGGTCAGCTGGGGCAGGGTGGCGGCGCAGTGCACCAGGATGTCGAGTGCGCTCCAGCGCCCGGCAATGGCCTGCGCCAGCCGGGCAATCCCGTCCGCTTCGGCCAGGTCGACCGGCGCGATGGTGGCATGGCCGCCGGCGGCGAAAATCCGCTCCTCGACCGCTTCCAGCGCGCGGGTATCGCGGCCGGTCAGCACCACGTGCGCGCCTGCCGCAGCCAGCGCCTCGGCCGTGGCCGCACCGATCCCTCCGCTCGCCCCGGTGACGAGCGCGACTTGTCCGGCCAGATCGGTCATGCGACCTGTCCGACCGGCAGGGTCAGCTGGTCGGCAGCGTTGTCACGCTCGGCCAGGTCGGTCAGGCTGGTGGGATAGTCCCCGGTGAAGCAGGCGTCGCAATGCTGCGGGCAGGCGGCAGAACGCTGCCTTTCCCCGACCGCGCGATACAGACCGTCGATGGAGACGAAGGCCAGGCTGTCGGCATGGATGAACTGCGTCATTTCCGCGATGTTCATCCGCGCGGCCAGCAGCTTGGAGCGTTCCGGCGTATCGACGCCATAGAAGCAGCTGTGCACCGTGGGCGGGCTGGCAATGCGCATGTGCACTTCGGCCGCGCCCGCGTCGCGCATCATCTGCACGATCTTCATCGAGGTCGTGCCGCGCACGATCGAATCGTCGATCAGCACGATCCGCTTGCCTTCCACCAGCGCGCGGTTGGCGTTGTGCTTGCGCTTTACATCGGCGTGGCGCGCGCCGTCCGACGGCTGGATGAAAGTGCGCCCGACATAGTGCGAACGGATGATTCCCAGGCCAAAGGGAATGCCGCTCTGCTGGGCATACCCGATCGCCGCGGGCACGCCGCTGTCCGGCACGGGGACCACCAGGTCCGCCTCGACCGGGGCCTCGATCGCCAGTTCCGCGCCGATCTGGCGGCGCACTTCATAGACGGAATTGCCACCCATGACCGAATCCGGGCGGCTGAAATAGACGTGCTCGAAAATGCAGGGCCGGGCAGAGGTTTCGCCGAACGGGCGGTGGCTGGTGATCCGGCCATCGGTGCGCACTTCGACGATTTCGCCGGGTTCGACCTCGCGCACGAATTCCGCGCCGACCACATCGAGCGCAACCGATTCGCTGGCGAACACGGTGGCATCGCCGATCCGGCCCATCACCAGCGGGCGGATGCCCAGCGGGTCGCGGCAGGCGATCAGGCGCTTGGGCGTCATGCAGATCAGCGAATAGGCCCCTTCGATCATGCGCAGCGCATCGACGAAGCGGTCCAGCAGCTTGTGGAATCGGCTGGTCGCGATCAGGTGGATGATGACTTCGGTGTCCGACGTCGACTGGAAGATCGAACCCTTGGACACCAGTTCGCGCTTCAGCGTCATCGCGTTGGAGATGTTGCCATTGTGCGCGATGGAAAAGCCGCCCGCCGCCAGATCGGCGAACAGCGGCTGGATGTTGCGCAGCCCCGATCCGCCAGTGGTGGAATAGCGCACGTGGCCCGATGCGACCGAGCCGGGCAATTGTTCGAAGATGCCGTTGTCGGAAAAGACCTGCGCGACGTGGCCGATGCCCCGGTGCGCATAGAATTCGCGGCCATCAAGGCTGACGATGCCGCAGGCTTCCTGCCCGCGATGCTGGAGCGCGTGGAGCCCCAGCGCCGTCATTGCCGCCGCATCACGCGCGCCAATGACGCCGAAAATGCCGCATTCCTCGCGGAGCTTGTCGCCATCCGCGTCGAAAAAGGGGTGTGTCACGTTCATGAGGATTCGCCCGGCCAGTGCTGGCGCCGCTTTGGCCCCATGCGCGTTGGAAAGCAAGGGTGAGGGAAAGCAAGGGCGGGGGAAAGCAAGGCCGCTGGAAACGAGTGCTCCGGAACCAAGGCCGGAAACAAGGGGGGCATTGCCCTGCGCGGCCGATCCCCCTAAATCCTCGGTCCTGCCCCGCGCGCCGGGCCAACCTGACGGGACCGAAGCTTGATCCTGACCCCTTTCGAATGGACGATTGCCAAGCGTTACATGCTGCCCGGACGGGGCGAGGCCTTCATTGCGCTGGTCGCCGGCATCAGCCTGGTCGCGGTGGCGCTGGGCGTGGCGGCGCTGGTCATCGTGATGAGCGTGATGAACGGCTTTCGCGCCGAACTGTTCGACAAGATCGTCGGCCTGAACGGCCATGCCATCGTTCAGGCCTATGGCGGGCGGCTGGATAACTGGCGCGAAGTGCTGGCCGACGTAAAGGCCACGCCCGAAGTCACCAGCGCATCCCCGCTGATCGAGCAGCCCCTGCTGGGCAGCTTCAACGGCCGGGTCGAGGCGGTGTTCGCGCGTGGCAACACGCAGGAGGACATTCAGCGGCTGGGGCCGAAAGTGATCGCGGGCGCGCTTTCCCCGCTCCAGGCCGATGCGGGCAAGGTCGCCGTGGGATCGCAGCTGGCGCAGAACCTGGGGCTGCGGGTGGGCGATTCGATCACCATCATCAACCCGCAGGGCCGCTCCACCCCATTCGGCACGGTTCCGCGCGAAATTGCCTATGAAGTGGCCGCGATCTTCGAGATCGGGGTCTATGATTTCGACGAGCGCTTCGTCGTCATGCCGATGCGTGATGCGCAGACGCTCCTGCTGGCGGGCGACAGCGTCGGCATGATCGAAGTGCAGGTGACCGACCCGGACCGCGTGTCCGAAATCCTTGCCCCCGTGGCGCAGAAGCTGGCGGGGCGGGCCGTGGTGACCGACTGGAAGACGATCAACGCCAGCCTGTTCGAGGCGCTGGCGGTGGAGCGGGTGGCGATGTTCGTCGTCCTTTCGATCATCGTGCTGGTCGCAGTGTTCAACATTCTCTCGTCGCTGATCATGCTCGTGCGGGCCAAGACCCGCGACATCGCGATCCTGCGCACGATGGGCGCATCGCGGCGCAGCCTGCTGAAGATCTTCGTGACGGCGGGCTTCCTGATCGGCGCGCTGGGGACGTTCACCGGGCTGGGGCTGGGCTTCATCTTCCTCTATTTCCGCCAGTCGGTGGTGCGCGCGGTGGAGTTCGTCACCGGGCAGAACCTGTGGGACCCTTCGATCCGGTTCCTGACCGAGCTGCCCAGCCGCTCCGACCCGGTGGAGATCGCCATCATCTGCATCATGGCGCTGCTGTTCAGCTTCCTCGCCACGCTCTACCCCGCGTTCAAGGCGGCGAGCACCGATCCCGTGCAGGTGCTGCGTTATGAATGATCCCGTTGTCCAGCTGACGAACCTGACCCGCAGCTTCGAACAGGGCGGGGTGCGGATCGACGTGCTGCGCGGCGTCAACCTTGCGGTCCAGCCCGGAGAGATCGTCGCGCTGTTGGGGCCGTCGGGGTCGGGCAAGTCGACCCTGCTGCAAGCCGTCGGGCTGCTGGAAGGCGGCTTTGGCGGGCGGATCGACATTGCCGGGACCGATGCCTCCGCGCTCGATGGCGATGCGCGCACCGCGCTGCGGCGCGACCGGGTGGGGTTCGTCTATCAGTTCCATCACCTGCTGCCCGATTTCACCGCGCTGGAAAACGTCGTCCTGCCGCAGCTGGTGGCCGACAAGCCGCTCGCCGCCGCGCAGGACCGGGCGCGCGAATTGCTGGGCGCGCTGGGGCTGGGGCAGCGGCTGGACCACCGGCCGAGCCAGCTGTCGGGCGGTGAGCAGCAGCGCGTCGCCGTTGCCCGCGCGCTGGCCAACAAGCCCGCGCTGGTGCTGGCGGACGAGCCGACCGGCAACCTCGACGAGGCGACCGCCGACAAAGTGCTTGCCGAGTTTCTGAAACTCGTGCGTGATGAAGGCAGCGCGGCGCTGGTCGCGACCCATAACGAACGGCTGGCGCGGTCGATGGACCGGGTGGTGCGGCTGCATGAGGGAGTGCTGGAATGAAGACGATTGCCGATTTCAAGGCTAAGCTGCCGGGCGGGGAAACGCTCGACCTGTCGGAAAAGGCGGGCAAGGTGCTGCTGATCGTCAACACCGCCAGCAAGTGCGGCTTCACCCCGCAGTATGAAGGGCTGGAAGCGCTCTATCGCAAGTATGCGGAGCGCGGCTTTGAAGTCATCGCCTTTCCCTGCAACCAGTTCGGCGCGCAGGAACCCGGCAATGCCGAGGAAATCGCCAACTTCTGCAGCCTGAAGTACGACGTCACCTTCCCGCTGATGGCCAAGATCGACGTCAACGGCGACAAGGCCGATCCGCTGTATGACTGGCTCAAGGCCGAAGCGCCGGGGCTGATGGGGACGAAGTCGGTCAAGTGGAACTTCACCAAGTTCCTGATCGACCGCGACGGCAAGGTGGTGCGCCGCTATGCCCCGACCGACAAGCCCGAAGCGCTGGAACGGGACATCGAAGCGTTGCTCTGAAACGCTGGGGAAAAAGCGGCGCGGCGGCACTGCCCGAATCGTCGATTGCGGCCTAGGCTGCCGCGATGGCCTACGCTCCCTTTGTCCCCTTGCGCGTCTTTTCCAGCTACTCGATGCTGGACGGCGCGATCGATCCCAAGGCGATCGCCAAGCTGGCCAAGGAGCGCGGCTTTCCCGCCATCGCGATGACCGATCGCAACGGGCTGTACGGCGCGATGGCGTTTGCCTCGGCCTGCAAGGATGCGGGCATCCAGCCGCTGGTCGGCACCTATCTGGCGGTGCAGCGCGAAAGCGGCGGGCCGATCGACTGGCTGGGGCTGATCGTGCAGAACGACGCGGGCTGGCTGAACCTGTGCCGGCTGGTCAGCCGCGCGCACCTGGACCGCCCGCTGGAACTGGACCCGCACGTCACGCTGGCCGATTTCGCTGGCCACAGCGACGGGCTGATCGCGTTGACCGGCGGCGGGGAGGGCGCACTGGCGCGGCTGCTGGCCGAGGGGCGGCACGAGCGGGCCGAGGCCTATGCCGAAAAGCTGGAAGTACTGTTTCCGGGGCGGCTTTACATCGAGATCGTCCGGCGCGGCGAGGCGGTTGAGGAGGCTTCGGAAGAGGCGCTGATCGACCTTGCCTATGCCCGCAATCTGCCGCTGGTCGCCACCAACCCGGCGCAGTTTGCGGAAGCCGGATTCCACGCCGCGCACGATGCGATGCTTTGCATTGCCAATTCGACCCATGTCGACGCGGCGGAGCGGCCGCGCTCCATGTCCGAAAACTGGGTGAAACCGGCCGAGACGATGGCCGAATTGTTCGCGGACCTGCCGGAAGCCACCGCCAACACGCTGGTCATCGCCCAGCGCTGCGCGTTCTCGCCGCCGAAGCGCAAGGCGCTGCTGCCCAGCCTCGCGGGCGACAAGGAAGGCGAGGCCGCGATGATGGCCGAGCATGCCCGCGCCGGTCTGGAACGACGGCTGGCCCCTTATGGCGAGCTTTCGACCGAGGAGCGGCAGGTCTATTTCGACCGGCTGGATTTCGAAGTCGGCATCATCACCCGCATGGGGTTCTGCGGGTACTTCCTGATCGTGGCCGACTTCATCAAGTGGGCCAAGGACAACGGCATTCCGGTGGGGCCGGGGCGCGGTTCGGGCGCGGGCTCGCTGGTGGCGTGGGCGTTGCTGATCACCGACCTCGACCCGATCCGGCTGGGCCTGCTGTTCGAACGCTTCCTCAACCCAGAACGCGTCTCGATGCCGGACTTCGATATCGACTTCTGCGAAACCCGGCGCGGCGAGGTGATCCGTTACGTCCAGCAGAAATACGGCGCGGACCGGGTGGCGCAGATCATCACCTTCGGCAAACTCAAGGCCCGCGCGGTGCTGCGCGACTGCGGGCGCATCCTGCAGATGAGCTATGGCCAGGTCGACCGGCTGTGCAAGATGGTGCCCAACCATCCGACCGACCAGTGGACCGTCCCGCGCACGCTGAACGGCATGGCCGAGTTCAAGCGCGAATACGACAACGATCCCGATGTGAAGCGGCTGATCGATCTGGCGATCCAGCTGGAGGGGATGCCGCGCAACAGTTCCACTCACGCGGCGGGCGTGGTGATCGGTGACCGGCCGCTGGAGCAGCTGATCCCGCTCTACCGCGATCCGCGCTCCGACATGCCGGTGACCCAGTTCGACATGAAATATGTCGAGGACACGGGCCTCATCAAGTTCGACTTTCTGGGCCTGAAAACCCTGTCGGTGCTGCGCAAGGCGACCGACCTGCTGAAGCGGCGCGAGATCGACATCCAGCTCGACGCGCTGCCGTGGGATGACGCGCAAGTCTACGAGCTGCTGCAACGCGGCGACACCGTGGGCGTGTTCCAGCTGGAATCCGAAGGGATGCGCCGCACGCTGGCGGCGGTGAAACCGACCAACTTTGGCGACATCATCGCGCTCGTCTCGCTCTATCGACCGGGGCCGATGGACAACATCCCGCTGTTCGGGCGGCGCAAGAACGGGCTGGAAAGCATTGAATACCCGCACCCCAAGCTGGAAGGGATCCTGAGCGAGACGTACGGGATCTTCGTCTACCAGGAACAGGTGATGCAGGCCGCGCAGATCCTTGCGGGTTATTCGCTGGGCGATGCAGACTTGCTGCGCCGCGCGATGGGCAAGAAGGTCCAGGCCGAAATGGACGCGCAGCGCCAGCGCTTCGTCGATGGCTGCCGCGAGGTGTCCGGGATCGACAAGGCCAAGGCGAACGAGCTGTTCGACTTGATCGACAAGTTCGCGGGCTATGGCTTCAACAAGAGCCACGCTGCCGCCTACGCGCTGCTGGCCTATCAGACGGCGTGGATGAAGACGCACTATCCGCACGAATTCTATGCCGCTGCGATGTGCTTCGATATGCACCAGTCGGAAAAGCTGGCGGTGTTCGTGGATGACATGCGCCGGGCGGGACTGGCGCTGGCCGGGCCGGATATCAACCGGTCCGAGGCGGAATTCACCGTGGAGCGGACCGACGATGGCCATGCGGTGCGCTATGCGCTGGCGGGTATCCGCAACGTCGGCGAAAAGGCAATGGACGCGATCGTGGCGGAGCGTGAGGCGCACGGCTGGTTCAGCAGCCTTGAAGACCTGTTCCGCCGCGTGCCCAGTGGCAGCATGAACCGCCGCCAGCTGGAAGGGCTGGCCGCCGCCGGGGCGTTTGACAGCCTTGAGCCGAACCGCGCCAAGGTGCTGGCCAATGCCGACATGCTTCTGGCCGTCGCGGACGAGGCGGAGCGGACCCGCAGCAGCGGACAGGCGGGGCTGTTCGGCGGCGAGGATCACGCCGCGCCATCGCTGCGGCTGGTCGAGACAGAGGCGTGGAGCCGGTCCGAGCAGATGGCGAAGGAGCGCGAGAACTTCGGCTTCTATTTCGCCGCGCATCCCGTGGAACAGTGGCGCGCGGTGGCCTCGGCCAATGGCGCGCGGTCTTATGCCAGCCTGATGGAATCCGGCGTTGCCGGCGGGCGATCCGCCGCGGTGATGGCGGCGATGGTGGAAAGCGTCAGCAAGGGCAAGACGCGCAAGGGCAACGACTTTGTCCGCGCCGATTTCTCCGACAGTTCCGGCCAGTTCAGCGCCGCCTGTTTCGAGGAATCGCTGGTCGAACCGATGCTGCAATGGGCGCGCGAGGGCACGTGCATCCTGCTCAACGTCGAGCTTGACGCGCCCAGCCCGGACGAACCCCCGCGCGTGACCGTGCGCGGCGCCCGCCCGCTGAGCGAGGTCAAGAGCGCATCGAGCATGGTCCTGCGGCTGGATATCGCCCGGATCGACGCATTGCAGGAACTGGCCATGCTGCTGGTGCGCGGGGCCAGCGGGCGCGGCGAAGTGATCGCGCGGCTGATCACCGGACAGGAAGAACAGCCCACCTTCCGGCTGGGTACGGACTTTCAGCTGGATGGCGAGCTTGCAGAACGCTTGGCAAGCATCGAAGGGATTGCCAATGTGTCGCTGACGGCGCGGCGCGGGGCAAGCCACTTGCGGCTGGTCGCCTGATCGAACACACCTTGCCACGGGGCGAGCGCGGACGAACCGCGCCGGGCCTGCGGGCAAGCGCACATGGGAGTAGAGAATGCTGGGAGCGATGCAGGATTTCGACCTTCGGGTCACGCACATCATCGATCACGCCGCGCGTGAACACGGCACGCGGGAGATCGTGACGCGCTGGGCCGACGGCAGCGAATCGCGCACGACCTGGGCCGGGATCCGCCACGATGCGCTGCGCATGACGCAGGCGCTGCGCAAGCTGGGCGTGCAGGTGGGTGACCGGATCGCCACGCTGGCAATGAACCACAGCCGCCACCTGGTGTCCTGGTATGGCGCGGTGGGCGTGGGCGGGGTGCTGCACACCATCAACCCGCGCCTGTTCGACGACCAGCTGGAATACATCGCCAACCACGCCGAGGACCAGGTCCTGCTCTATGACAAGGCGTTCCAGCCGATCATCGACCGGATGAAGCCGCGCTGGACCACCATCCGCCACTACATCTGCTATGACGATGGCCAGTTCGAGGACTGGATCGGGGGCGAGGATGGCCAGACCACCTGGGCCACCGGGGACGAACGCGATCCGTGCATGCTGTGCTATACCAGCGGCACCACCGGCAATCCCAAGGGCGTGCTCTATCAGCATCGCAGCACGTTCCTGCACGCGATCACCGGGCTGCAGCCGGCGATCTTTGATTTCGATGCGCGCTCGGTCATGCTGCCGGTGGTGCCGATGTTCCACGCGGCCAGCTGGGGCCTGCCGTGGGGCGGGGCGGCTGCTGGCATCAAGTTCGTGTTCTCCGCCGTCAACGATGCGGCCGTGCTGACCGAGCTGATGAACCGCGAACGAGTGACGCACTCGGCCGGGGTGCCGACGGTGTGGCTCTCGATGTTCCAGCACATGGACGCGACGGGCGCGAGCCTGCCGACGCTGCGCCATGCGATCATCGGCGGTTCCGCCGCGCCGCGCTTCATGATCGAGCGGTTGATGAAGGCGGGCGTCAACGTGGCCCACGCCTGGGGCATGACCGAAACCAGCCCGATCGGCACCACCGGCGCCAAGACCCACGACTGGGACGATCTGCCATTCGAGCAGCAGGTCGACATCAAGCAGATGCAGGGCCGCGTGCCCTTCGGCGTGGAACTGCGCTGCGTCAGCCTGGATGGTCCCGGCGAAGTCCTGCCGCGCGATGGCAAGACCTCTGGCGCGCTGCAGGTGCGCGGGCCGTGGGTGATCAAGCGCTACTTCAAGGCGGACAAGGACGCGACCGACGCCGAGCAGTGGTTCGACACCGGCGACGTCGCGGTGATCCACCCGGACGGCACCCTGCAACTGACCGACCGGACCAAGGACGTGATCAAGTCCGGCGGCGAATGGATCAGCTCGGTCGAGCTGGAAAACGCCGCTGTCGGCCACCCCGCCGTGGCGGAAGCCGCCGCGATCGGCATCTATCACCCCAAGTGGGACGAGCGCCCGATTCTGGTGGTGGTGAAAAAGGCCGGGGTGGACGCCACTGCCGAGGAGATCCGCAATTACCTGGCGCAGCACGTCGCCAAGTGGTGGCTGCCCGACGCGGTGGAGTTCGTGGACGACATTCCCCACACCGGCACCGGCAAGATCAGCAAGAAGGACCTGCGCGACCGGTTCCGGGACTACAAGCTGGCCGACGCGTAACGCCCGAATGCTTCGTTCGTCATTGCGAGCGAAGCGAAGCAATCCAGGGCGTGCTTGGATCGCGCTGGATTGCCGCGCGACCTTCGGTCGCTCGCAATGACGAGGGAGCCTTATGACCGCCTATATCGATCCCGACCGCGCGAACTGGCAGGCCTTCAAGGACCTGCCGCGCGACACGCCGATCCACATGCTCAACCTGATCAAGTTTCGCGAGTTGGCCGAATACCCGGAAGGGCATCCCCTGCACGGCAAGGGACTGACCGGGCGTGAGGCTTACGCGATCTACAAGGAAGGGTTCCAGCGCGTGGTCGCGAACGATGGCGCGGCGATGGTGTGGGAAGCGCCGATGGAATGCACCGTCACCGGCCCGGCGGGCGAATGGGACGAGGCCTTCGTGATGGGATACCCGAACAGCGGCCTGTTCATGGCCATGGTCAAGAACGAGGAATATATCCGCGACATCGTGCCGCATCGCACGGCGGCTCTGGCGGACAGCCGGCTGATCCGGTTTCGGGGGTAGGGCAATCAGGTTTCGCTTTATCCAACCGTCATGCTGAACTTGTTTCAGCATCCATTTCTCGGTCCGCACTGTCCGTGCAGGCGGAGAGATGGACCCTGAAACAAGTTCAGGGTGACGAGTTGCCGGGGGCCGTAGTCAGTCAAAACAACCGCAATTGCCCGCCCGGTTCCGGCCGCACGAACCGCGTGCAATCCAGCGCGGGTTGATCGCGGTTGAGCCCCAGCCGCTGGCAGGCGAGGCGAAAGCGGGTGCGGAACACGTCGGCCCAGACGCCCCGTGGCTTCATTCGTTCGCAAAAGCGGCTGTCGTTGTCCTTGCCCCCGCGCACCGACTGGACGATGGCCATGACCTTGCCCGCGCGGTCGGGGTAGTGGACGCCGAGCCATTCGCGGAACAGCGGCGCGACTTCGTGGGGCAGGCGCAGCATGATCCAGCTGGCGGTCTGCACGCCCCGCGCGGCAGCGGCTTCGAGGATGCCTTCGATGTATGCATCCGTGATCGCCGGGATCACCGGGGCGACCGAAACGTGCGCCGGAACCCCCGCTGCGGCCAGTTGCGCCAGCGCGTCCAGCCGCTTGGCCGGGGCCGAGGCGCGCGGTTCCAGCAGGCCGGACAGGCGCGGGTCGAGACTGGTGACCGAGATGCTGACCGCCGTCAGGTTCAGCCGCGCCAGCTGGGTCAGCAGTTCCAGATCGCGCAGCACCCGCACGCTCTTGGTGGTGATCGTGACCGGGTGGCGCGTTTCCAGGCACACTTCCAGCACGGCGCGGGTCAGGCGGTAACGCGCCTCGATCGGCTGATAGGGATCGGTGTTGGTCCCCATCGCGATCGGGGCGGGCTTGTAGCCGGGTTTTGCCAGCGCCGCGCGCAGCAGCCGGGCGGCATCGGGCTTGGCGAACAGCTTCGTTTCGAAATCCAGCCCCGGCGACAGGTCGTGAAAGGCGTGGCTGGGGCGGGCATAGCAATAGACGCAGCCATGTTCGCACCCGCGATAGGCGTTGATGCTGCGGTCAAACGGAATGTCGGGCGAGCGGTTGAAGCTGAGGATCGAGCGCGCGCGTTCCTCCGTCACGGTGGTGCGCAGCTTGGGCGCGGGGCCGTCCACGCCACCCTGCGCGTCGAGCCAGTCCCCATCCGCCTCGCGCGCGGACAGGCCAAAGCGTTGCGGCACTGCGGCTGACTGCGCACCGCGCCCGTGGATGGGGTGGGGAATCATCCCCAAGTTAGAACATAAATAGAACATTGCCGCAAGCGCGGCGTGGCATCACCGCGTGCGCAGCACCGTGCCACTGGCCGACAGCCGCACCGCTTCCGATCCGGTCAGGCCGGGGAAGGTGGGCCACAACCCTTGCGCCAGCGCCATCCGGCTTTCCGACGGGCCGCCGGCCTGCCGTTCATACATCCAGTAATTGCGCATCACGATGTTCACGTAGCCGCGCGTCTCCCAATAGGGGACGCTTTCGATCCACAGCAGCGGATCGCCCTGATCACGGATTTCGGTCTGCCAGCGGCTGACCGGGACAAGGCCCGCGTTGTAGGCGGCCATGACCTTGGGCAGCAGCCCCTGCGTGGCGGGGCTGTCCTTCAGGCGTTGCAGGTGGCGCTGGCCAAACGCCAGGTTCACTTCCGGCTTGGCCAGATCGGTGGACGATCCCGACACGCCCAGCGCGGCGGCATGGTCGCGCGCGGCGGCGGGCATGATCTGCATCAGCCCCTTGGCTCCGGCTGGGCTGGTCACGGCGGTGCGGAAGATCGATTCCTGCAGCGCGTGGGCATAGACCAGCGCCGGATCGACGTTCCACCCGGTGGTCGGCGTCCACTTGGGCGTGGGGAAGCGCGCGGCGGGTTCGGCCTTGCCCCCGGCAGGCGCGTTGTAGGCCATCCACAACTGGGTCGAGGGCAGCCCCAGATCGCGCGCGAGGCGCGAAAGCGGCTGATACTGCGCGGACGATCCGATCCGTGCCTGATGGCGCAGCACTTCGTCCGCCAGCCCGTCGCGGCCCACTTCGGCCAGCCCCACGGCAACGCGGATGTTCGGCACGTCGCGCAGTTTCTGCCAGTCGGCCTGCGTGAAGTCGGGCGCGGTGTGGGTTTCGGGCAGCTTCATGCCGAGCTGTTCGGCGGCGAGCATGCCATAGAGCGTTTCGTCCATCCGCGCCGCGATCTTCAGCGGGGCGGCGGCGCGTTCCGGCTGGCGGCAGCGCACCAGCGCGCGGGAATGCCAGAAATGCGCGGCGGCGGTGAGTTCGGCATTGTCAGAGCTGCGGGCGGTGCGCTCAAACGCGTCGGCGGCCCCGGCGCAGTCGTTCAGGCGCCATGCGGCGAGGCCGGCTGTCCACAACCCTTCGGCCACCCACGGGCCGCTGCCATCGGCGGCGGTCTGCGCCAGCGCATAGGCATTGGCGTCGTCATTCTCGATGTAGAAACTCCACGCCACCTTGGCGCGCCATTCGGCCCGCGTTTCAAGCGAGAGCTGGGTGTCGATCCCGTCGAGCAGCGCCTTGGCCCCGGCGGGATCGTCGGCCTTGATCCTGGCCTGGATGCCGGCGGAAACCGCGGCGGGCATCGTGCCATCGTTCACTTCGCGCGGGCGGATGCGCTTGGCCCGGTTGGGCATCGACACCAGCCGGTTGGCGGACGGCAGCGCGGGCAGTTCAGCCACGCCGCGCTTGGCCGCCAGCGCGGCGATCTGCGTCGCTTGCGGCAGGTCGGTGCCGCGCGCCAGCCATTCGCTCAGCGGTCCGGCCTCGATCTTGGGTGAAGTGGGGGCCAGGAAGTATTCCGCGCGGGCAACCTGGTGCAGCGGGCCATCGGCCTTTTGCTCGAACAACGCTTGCACTTTGGCCCAGTCGGCCTTGTCGATCGCGGCGAACAGGTCCTGGTAATAGGTGCGCTCGTCCTGCGTCAGCAGGCTGGGCACGGCGGAGCGATTGGCGCGGCTGCGGAAGTAATCGACCGCCGCGCTGTTGGCCTGCGCGGCAACCGGCAGCAGGGCGGCAGCACTGGCCAGCGCCATCCCCAGAAGTCGTGCGTTCGCCCGCAATGTCACGTCCCGAATTACCCCGTCCAGTCGAGCCAGGCGTTCCACAGGCCGGCCTTGTCGCGTGGTCGGCCGGACAGGCGCATTAGCCCCGGCGCTACCAATACCGCAAGATTCCCCCCCTCATGGTTAAATCGCGGTAAAGGATTAGCGCTTTTCGCCGGGTCGTGGCCCAGCAGCGACGAGATGTGCGGACCCAGCACGATCAGGCGTCTGGGGGCGGCCAGATTGACGTGATGGGCCACGATCCGGCCAAGCCCGGCCTCTGCCAGCGCGGCCCAATCGGGCATCGGCATGTGGCGCGGCAGGCAGCTGGCGACATAGGCGGCGTCCGGGGCAATGCCGAAGCTGGTCAGGATCGCATCCAGCAGCGCGCCTTGCGGCCCGTCCAGCAGGCGCGCCGAATCGCCCGGCTCGGGATGGTCGACCAGCACCATCAACTCTGCCCCGGCCGGTCCGCGCGGCGGGACGCGGTCAAACACCTGGCCGCCGTCGAGCGAAGGTTCGGTCAGCCACCACTGCGCGAATTCGGCCAGGGTCGCGGGCAGGTCTGCCCCGTCGCCGCCGATCTTTGGCGCGGGCGGGGGCGGGGGCGGCTGGGGCGCCACGAATTGCGGAGCGTTGCCTGCCGTAGCGGCAGCATCGGGCCGGGCCAGCCAGTCACGCGCGGTATCGACGAATTCCAGGTCCACCCCGGCATCGCGCCACCAGTCCAGCACGGCTGCGAACTGCTGGGGCGTCAGGCCATCGGGGGCGTCAGAATGTGTCATTGCATCCACATTGCGGTCTTGACCTGCCGCATCGCAGCAATCAAGGCTTTCCGCAGATACAGGCAGATATTGCAGGGGACGGAATCCGCCATGAGCGAACGCGAATCGATGCCATATGACGTCGTCATCGTTGGGGGCGGTCCGGCCGGCCTCGGCGCGGCGATCCGGTTGAAGCAGCTGAACGCCGATCTTTCGGTATGCATCCTGGAAAAAGGCTCGGAAGTCGGCGCGCACATCCTGTCGGGCGCGGTGGTCGATCCCAAGGCGCTGGATGAACTGCTGCCCGACTGGCGCACCGATGGCTGCCCGATGGCGGAAACCCCGGTGACCGACAACTGGCACTGGGTGCTGACCAAGGGCAAGCACATCCCCATTCCACACTGGCCGATGCCCCCGTTCATGTCGAACGACGGCAACTACACCGGCAGCCTGGGCAACCTGTGCCGCTGGCTGGCGGGCAAGGCCGAGGAACTGGGCGTGGAAATCTTCCCCGGCTTCCCGGCCAGCGAAGTGCTTTATAACGAGGACGGCTCGGTCAAGGGCGTTGCCACGCAGGACATGGGCGTGGCCAAGGACGGCAGCCACAAGGGCGAATACCAGCCCGGCATGGAACTGCACGCCAAGTACACCCTGTTCGCCGAAGGGGCGCGCGGCCACCTGACCAAGCAGCTCAAGGCCCGCTATGACCTTGAAGCGGATTGCGAGCCGCAGGTTTACGGCATCGGCATCAAGGAACTGTGGGACATCGACCCGGCCAAGCACGTGCCGGGCCGCGTGATCCACACCCAGGGCTGGCCGCTGTCGGAAAGCGACAGCTGGGGCGGCGGGTTCCTGTACCATCAGGCCAACAACCAGGTCGCGCTCGGCTTCGTGACCGCGCTCGATTACAAGAATCCCTATGTCTTCCCGTTCGAGGAATTCCAGCGCTGGAAGCAGCACCCGGAAATCCGTGCGATTCTGGAAGGTGGCCGCCGCGTGTCGTATGGTGCGCGCGCGATCAACGAGGGCGGCTGGCAATCGGTGCCCAAGCTGGACTTCCCCGGTGGCGCGCTGATCGGGTGCTCGGCCGGCTTCGTCAACGTGCCGCGCATCAAGGGCAGCCACACCGCGATGAAGAGCGGGATGCTCGCCGCTGAATCCATTGCCGCCGCGATTGCCGCAGGCCGCGCCAACGATTCGATGAGCGAATACGATGCCGCCGTGCGCGACAGCTGGATCGCCAAGGAACTGAAGCTCGTCCAGAACGCAGAGCCGCTGGTGGCGAAGTGGGGCGGGGACCTCGGCACGATCCTGGCGGGCGCGGACATGTGGCTGCGCACCCTGTTCGGGTTCGGCGTGTGGAAGCCGATGAAGCACCACCGCGACTGCGAGGCGATTGGCCGCGCGGACCTGTATCAGCCGATCAACTATCCCAAGCCGGATGGCGTGATCAGCTTCGATCGCCTGTCCTCGGTCGCGCTGTCCTTCACCAACCATGAAGAAGACCAGCCCTGCCACCTGCAGCTGAAGGACCCGGCGATCCCGGTCGAGGTCAACCTGAAGCACTATGCCGGGCCGGAAGCGCGCTATTGCCCGGCGGGGGTCTATGAGTTCCTGGGCGTCGAGGAAGGCAACCCGCGCCTGCAGATCAACGCCCAGAACTGCGTCCACTGCAAGACCTGCGATATCAAGGACATGACCCAGAACATCAACTGGGTCACGCCCGAAGGCGGCGGCGGCCCGAACTACCCGAATATGTGATGGCCAATCTTCCTCCCCCTCCCCGTGCCGGGGAGGAAGCATGATTGAAACCGCCTATGCCAAGATCAACCTCGCGCTGCACGTTCGGCGGCGGCGCGAGGATGGGTATCATGAGCTGGAAACGCTGTTCGCCTTCGTCGATGCGGGGGATGAACTGAGCGCCGTTCCCGCCGCGCGCGATGACCTGCGCGTGGTGGGCGAGTTTGGCGGGGCGCTGGACGATCCGTTCGGTAATATCGTGGCACGGGCGCTGTCGGCGCTGCCGCATGGGCCGGGCTGGGCGGTGACGCTGGACAAGCGCCTGCCGGTCGCCGCCGGGCTGGGCGGTGGCTCCGCGGATGCGGGCGCGGTGTTCCGGATGGTCGAGCGCAGCCACGGCCTGCCCGCCGACTGGCCCGCTCGCGCCGCCGCGCTGGGGGCGGATGTGCCGGCTTGCGTGCTGTCCCGCGCGTGCATTGGCCTTGGCACCGGGACGGAGCTGGAGCCGGTCGACAACGATCTGGCGGGCATGGCCTGCCTGCTGGTCAACCCGCGCGTGCCACTCAGCACCGGGCCGGTGTTCAAGGCCTGGGACGGGCAGGATCGCGGCCCCCTGCCGACGGGTGATGTGCGCACCATCACCCTGACCGGACGCAACGATCTGGAACCGCCCGCGCTGGCGCTGTGTCCGGTGATCGGCGATGTGCTGGCGGCCTTGCGCGCCACCGCGCCGCTGATCGCGCGGATGTCGGGATCGGGTGCGACCTGCTTTGCGCTTTATGAGGATTACGGTGCTGCGGAAGCTGCGGCGGCACAGATCGCGCGCAGCCAGCCCGGCTGGTGGCAATTGCTGGGGAAGCTGCGGTGAGCGAAGCCTTCCGCCTGATTGGCAACCCACGCTTTGGCGGCATTCTGGTGGTGTCGGACCACGCCAGCAGCCATGTTCCCGCCGACATCGAACTGGGGATCGACCCCGCGCTGCTGGACCAGCACATCGCCATCGACATCGGCGTGGCCGAAGTCGGCGCGCTGATGGCGGAGCGCCCCGGCATCGCCGCCTTTCAGGGCGGAGTGAGCCGGCTGGTGTGCGATTTCAACCGCGAGGAACACGCCCCCGCCGTCATTCCGGTGGCCAGCGATGGCCACGCGATTCCCGGCAACGCGCTGGATCATGCGGGCCACAAGGCGCGGCTGGACCGGTTCTTTCGCCCCTATCACGCCGCGCTTGCCGCCGTGCTGGATGACAAGCCGCCCGCGCTGATCCTGTCGCTGCATTCCTTCACCCCGCAGCTGGCCACCAGCGACCAGCCGCGCCCCTGGCAGGTGGGGGTGCTCTATAACCAGGACGACCGCGCCGCGCGGATCGCGATACCGCTGCTGGCAGCCGAAGGACTGGTGGTGGGCGATCAGGAACCCTATTCCGGCAAGCTGCTCAACGCGACGATGAACCGCCATGCCGAAGCCGAGGGGCGACCCTATCTGGGGATCGAGATCCGGCAGGATCAGATCGCGGACGCGGCAGGCCAGCAATTTTGGGCGAGCCTGCTGGGCCGAATTTGTAATGATGTGGCGTTGAAGCTGGGCGACTAGCGGTGTAGGGCCGGGGCGAAGCATTCGCCGTTACCGGAGCCCCACCCATGCCTGCCTATCGTTCCAGAACCTCTACCCACGGCCGCAACATGGCGGGGGCGCGCGGGCTGTGGCGCGCGACGGGGATGAAGGACAGCGATTTCGGCAAGCCGATCATCGCGGTGGTAAACTCGTTCACCCAGTTCGTGCCGGGCCACGTCCACCTCAAGGACCTCGGCCAGATGGTCGCCCGCGAGATCGAGGCGGCGGGCGGCGTTGCCAAGGAATTCAACACCATCGCGGTCGATGACGGCATCGCGATGGGCCACGACGGGATGCTCTATTCGCTGCCCAGCCGCGATCTGATCGCCGACAGCGTGGAATACATGGTCAATGCCCACTGCGCCGATGCGATGGTGTGCATTTCCAACTGCGACAAGATCACGCCCGGGATGCTGATGGCCGCGCTGCGGATCAACATTCCGGTGGTGTTCGTGTCTGGCGGGCCGATGGAAGCGGGCAAGGTCATCCTGAACGGCAAGGAAGTCGCGCTGGACCTCGTCGACGCGATGGTTGCCGCCGCCGATGACAAGGTCAGCGACGAGGACGTGGCCAAGATCGAACGTTCGGCCTGCCCCACTTGTGGGTCGTGCAGCGGGATGTTCACCGCTAATTCGATGAACTGCCTGACCGAGGCGCTGGGCCTCTCGCTGCCGGGCAACGGCTCGCAGCTGGCCACCCATGCCGACCGCAAGGAGCTGTTCCTGCGCGCGGGGCGCCTGGCGGTGGAGCTGTGCCGCCGCTATTACGAGCAGGACGACGCATCGGTCCTGCCGCGCGCCATTGCCAGCTTCAAGGCGTTCGAAAACGCCATGAGCCTGGACATCGCGATGGGCGGGTCAACCAACACCGTGCTGCACCTGCTGGCCGCCGCGCACGAAGCCGGGGTGGATTTCACCATGGCCGACATCGACCGGCTGAGCCGCAAGGTGCCGTGCCTGTCCAAGGTCGCCCCGGCCAAGAGCGACGTGCACATGGAAGACGTGCACCGCGCAGGCGGCATCCCGGCGATCCTGGGCGAACTGGACCGCGCCGGGCTGCTCCACACCGATCTGCCGACGGTGCACGCGCCGACGATGGGCGATGCGCTGAACCAGTGGGACATTTGCCGCACCAACGATCCCGCCGTGCAGCACTTCTTCAAGGCGGCGCCGGGCGGGGTGCCCACGCAAGTCGCGTTCAGCCAGAACCGCCGGTGGGAGGAACTGGACCTCGATCGCCAGAACGGCGTGATCCGCAGCGCCGAACACGCTTTCAGCAAAGACGGCGGGCTGGCCGTGCTGTCGGGCAATATCGCGCTCGACGGCTGCATCGTGAAGACGGCGGGCGTGGACGACAAGATCCTGAAGTTCACCGGCCCGGCCAAGGTCTATGAAAGCCAGGACGCCGCCGTCACCGCGATCCTGACCGGGCAGGTCGTGGCCGGTGACGTGGTGGTGATCCGCTATGAAGGGCCGAAGGGCGGCCCCGGCATGCAGGAAATGCTCTATCCCACCAGCTACCTGAAGTCGAAGGGGCTGGGGGCTGCCTGCGCGCTGCTGACCGACGGGCGCTTTTCGGGCGGCACGTCCGGCCTGTCGATCGGCCACGTTTCGCCCGAAGCGGCGGAAGGTGGCACCATCGGGTTGGTCGAGAATGGCGACGTGATCGAAATCGACATTCCGGGGCGGACCATCCACCTCGCCGTGTCCGAGGATGAACTGGCCCGCCGCCGCGCCGCGCAGGACGCGAAGGGCTGGCAGCCGGCCAAGGAGCGCCCGCGCAAGGTCTCGACCGCGCTGCAAGCCTATGCCGCGATGACCACCAGCGCCGCGCGCGGCGCGGTGCGCGACCTGTCGCAGCTGAAGGGCAAGTGATGCGGCGCAGCGCGGCGATCCTGCTGGCGCTGGCGGCATCGGCCTGCGGCCAGGCGGGCGGCGATGAGCTGTTGCCCAAGGGCGAGACGGTGCTGTGCTCGCTGGGCGGAGCGCGGGATTTCAAGGCGGAATGCCAGCTCGACCGCAGCGTGGTCGAAGGGGCGCAGGTGTTTATCGTGCGCCACCCGGACGGCGCGTTCCGCCGTCTGGAAGTGAGCGAGGATGGGCAGAACCTGCTCGCCGCCGATGGGGCCGATCAGACGCAATCCGCGCTGAAGGAGGGCCGTTACGAGGTGATCCTTGGCCCGGACCGCTATGTCATCCCGGCCGAGGCCGATGCTGCTGCCCAGTAACCAGATCCTCACCGCCGCGCAGATGCGCCGCGCGGAAGAGGAGCTGATGGATGCCGGGACGAGCGTCGATGCGCTGATGCAGACCGCCGGGCGCGGCGCGGCGGAATGGGTCTGGCGGATCAGCGGCGGGCGCGCGGTTACCGTGCTGTGCGGCCCCGGCAACAACGGCGGCGATGGCTATGTGATCGCGCAGGCGCTGCTGGAGCGCGGCGGCGCGGTGCGGGTGATCGCCGCAAGCGAACCCGGAACCGCTGTGGCGCGCACCGCCCGCGGGTTCTATCATGGCGAAGTGACCGGGCCGGATGGCGGCGCCAGCGGCGAAGTGCTGGTGGATTGCCTGTTCGGCACGGGGCTGACCCGCGCGCTTTCCCCCGAACACACGGCCTTGCTGGCCCAGCTTGCCGCCAGCCATCCCTATCGCGTCGCGGTCGATCTGCCGAGCGGGGTGGACAGCGATACCGGCCAGCCACTTGGCCCCGGTCTGCCGGCCTATGACTTGACCGTGGCGCTGGGCGCGTGGAAGCCCGCGCATTTCCTGATGCCTGCCTGTGCGCAGATGGGGGCGCTGCGGCTGGTGCCCATCGGGATCGGCCCGGCGGCGAATGCTGCCATGCTGATCGAGCGCCCCCGGCTGCACGCCCCGGATGCCGACGCGCACAAGTATCGGCGCGGCTTGCTGGCGATAATCGGCGGGGCGATGCGGGGCGCGGCGCTGCTGGCGGCCAGTGCGGCGCAAGGGGCGGGGGCAGGCTACGTCAAGCTGCTGGGCGATGTCCCCGCGCCGGACGATCTGGTCACCGATGCGCAGCCGCTGGCCAATGCCCTGCTCGATACCCGGATCAACGCGGTGCTGGTCGGTCCCGGTCTGGGCCGCGATGCCACGGCGCGCGAGCGGCTGACGCTGGCCGTGGCGGAAAACATCCCGGCCGTGCTGGATGCCGATGCGCTGGTCCTGCTGGCCCCGCGCCTGCTGGCAGAGCGGACCGCGCCGCTGATCGCCACCCCGCACGAGGGCGAACTTGCCGCGCTGGAGCGGGCGTTCGGCTGCGATGCCGGGGGGAGCAAGTTGGACCGGGCGCGCGATCTGGCACGGGCGAGCGGCATGGTGATTGTCGCCAAGGGGGCCGATACCGTGATTGCCGCGCCGGATGGCCGACTGGCGCTATCGCCGCGCGCATCGAGCTGGCTCTCCACCGCCGGGACGGGCGATGTGCTGGCCGGAACCATTGCCAGCCGCCTCGCCAACGGCGCCGATCCCTTCACTGCCGCGTGCCAGGGCGTGTGGCTGCATGGGGAGGCCGCGCGGCGCTGTCCACCCGCGTTTACGGCGGGAATGCTTGCCGCCGCGATCCGCAGCGCCTACGCGGCGAGCTGTGACTGACCAGCCAGAAGAAATCATCCGCATCGCCGCCAAGGGCGATGGCGTAACCGCATCGGGCCGTTTCGCGTGGGGCGCCGCGCCGGGCGACTTGCTGCTGCCCGATGGCACACTTGAGCCGGGACCACACCACGTGGCCCCCGTGTGCAAGCACTTTGGCCGCTGCGGCGGGTGCCAGCTGCAACAGTTGGACGAGCCATCGCTGGCCGACTTTGTCGAGGCGCGGGTGGCCAATGCCTCGACCTCGCAAGGGCTCGGCGCGGAATCGATCGCGCTGCCGCACCTGTCCCCGCCGCACTCGCGCCGCCGCGCCTCGCTGCGGGCGGAAAGCTCGCAAGGGCGGGTCGTGATCGGCTACCGCGAGGCGAAGTCGCACCGGCTGGTGGAACTCACCGAATGCCCGGTGCTGGTGCCGGAATTCGTGGCGATCCTGCCGCATTTGCGCAAGCTGCTGATCAAGCTGGGACAGGCCGCTGGCCCGGCCAAGGGCAGCAAGCGCGCACCCGGCGGCAAGCACGTCCACGCCAAGCTGGCCGCCGACGTCGAACTGGCGATGACCGAGCAGGGGCTGGACATCGGCATCAAGGGGCTGAAAGTCGAAGGGCTGGCCGCGACCGAGGCCTTGCTCGATTTCGCGCGCGATCACGCCCTGGCGCGGCTGGTGCTGGATGCGGGCTATGGCCCGGAAGCCGTGTGGGAGCCGGAGCCGGTGACGGTCGCACTGGGCGGCGTCAGCGTGCCGTTCCCGCCGGGATCGTTCCTGCAGGCCACGCTGGACGGCGAACAGGCGCTGGTCGCCGCCGCCTGCGAATGGCTGGACGGCTGCGGCGCGGTGGCGGACCTGTTCGCGGGGCTGGGGACATTTGCCTTTGCGCTGGCCGGGCAGGGCGCGAAAGTGCTGGCGGTGGAAGCCGCGCGCGACGCGCACCTGGCGTGCAAGACGGCGGCGGTGCGGCTGCAATTGCCGGTCCACGCGCTGCACCGCGACCTGTTCCGCAACCCGCTGCTGGTGGATGAACTCAACCGCTTTGGCGGCGTCGTGCTCGACCCGCCGCGCGCGGGCGCGCGCGAGCAGGTGGAGCGGCTGGCGGACAGCAGCGTCGCGCGGATCGTCTATATCAGCTGCAACCCGTCCAGCTGGGCGCGGGACGGGGCCTTGCTGATCGAGAACGGCTATCGCCTCGCGCAGCTGCGCCCGGTGGGGCAGTTCCGCTGGTCAACCCATGTCGAGCTGGCGAGCCTGTTCGTGCGGGACTAACCCTTGGGCTGGGTGAACACTTGCGCCCCGCCAGCAGCCCATTCCATCAGCGCCTTGACCCGCTTTTCCGCGCCTTCGGGATCCGTTTCCAGCGGCGGGATCGAGGCCAGGATCGCCTGGAAATGCTGGTCCAGCATGTCCTTCGTTTCGGGGTAGGGGATGATGTAGAGCGCGTTGTCGCGGATGCCCTGCATCACGTGGGCGGCCAGCACTTCGGGCTCCATCCCGTGCTGGTAGATCGACTGGAGCGAGGCAATCGCTTCCGGGCCTTCGACATAGCCGCTTGCCCCCAGCGCAGCGGGGCGGGTGAGGGTGGCCTCCGCGATGTTCGACTTGATATTGGCCGGGCAGACGACCGACACACCGATGCCATACTTTTCAAGACCCTGCCGGTAGCCTTCCATCAGGTTGATCACTGCCGCCTTGGCCGCCGAGTACGGCCCGGCCAGCGCCGAGCCGGTGAACCCGCCGAGCGAGGCGACGGTGACCACGTGGCACGGCTTGCCGCTGGCGATCATGCGCGGCACGAAGGTGACCATCCCGTTGACCACGCCGCCCAGATTCACGCCGATCAGCCAGTCGAAATCGCCATAGGTGGTGTTCTCGATCGGCCCGAAGTTGTTCACACCCGCCGTGTTGAACAACAGGGTGGGGGCCTGCCCGAACACGCGCTCCACTTCGTCCGCAGCAGCGGCGTAAGCGGCGCGGTCGGTGATGTCGAGGGCGATGCCTTGGACCTCGATGCCTTCGGCGGCCAGCGCTGCGCGAGCCTTTTCAACGGCTTCGGCGCGGATATCGGCAATCACGATCCGGCAGCCCGCCCGCCCGAACACCTGCGCCTGACCAAACCCCGCGCCCGATGCGCCGCCGGTGATGAAGGCCAGCTGGCCCGCGAAATCCTGCATCATTCTCTCCCGTGTGCGCTGAACGGCACCTTGGCCCGCAATATCGCGGGAGCGCGGGGGCGAGGCAAGCGATTTTGTAACAAATGGTAGAGTTTGGGGTGCTGCCGGAGCCGCGCCGCAAACGCAAATGGGGCCGGCATTGCTGCCAGCCCCACACGCGCCTGCATCGGTTCCGGTCGAGTTGGGCGACCGCCTTTCCCGGGGTACTGTGCGGCAGATCGACCGTGGTAATGCCTGGCGGCATCCGGTCCGGCGAGTTCCGGCAATTGCTGCCTTCCCCTGCCGTTCTGCCACTTGCGAGCCCGGAGGTGCCAAGGCACCGGCGTTCCTCGCCCGGCGTCTCTTTGCCGGCGTGGTGGTCCCGTCAGGCGGCGGTTCCGGCCCGAGAGCCGTTTCCGCCGCCTGGCGGTTCCGCGACCGTTTCCAGCCTTGCCTGCCCGGACTTTCGTTCCGCTGCGCCGAAACGCTGCTTTCCCTGTGTCCGTTCGGGCCGCCCTGAAGCGGTCAACCGGCCTTGCGCCTCTCGCTGCATCTGCGGTTCGCTGGGCGGCTCCGAAGAGTGTGCCAAGCGTGTTTTCCGATACTGCTGCGGGCATCGCCGCCGGTATCTTGAGGTTTCTGTTTTCCCTTTTTATCCAGTGGTTTCCCGCCGAATTTTCAAGTTCGATTTCAGCCTCTCGATGACTTGAAGCTGCGCCTCATCGCTGAGTCGCACAAGCAGCGCAGGGCCGAGTTATCCACAAGTCGCCATTTTGGCGGTGGATAACCCAGCCCTTGCGGTGGACAGAATCAGGATAGGCCGTCAAACGGCCCGGTTTTCTTCGCGCTTAGCGGTCCCGCTGCGCCAAGAGGCGCAAGCGTTACCGGTCTCTCTGCGCCAAGAGGCGCAACCGGAGCGCATTCAGCTTGATGAAACCGGCGGCGTCCTTCTGGTTATAGGCGCCCGCGTCGTCCTCGAACGTCACGTGGCGTTCGGAATAGAGCGAGTTGGGCGACTTGCGGCCCACGACCGAGGCCTGGCCCTTGTAGAGCTTCAGGCGGACGGTGCCGGACACCTTTTCCTGGCTGTGATCGATCGCGGCCTGGAGCATTTCGCGTTCCGGCGCGAACCAGAAGCCGTTGTAGATCAGCTCGGCATACTTGGGCATCAGCTCATCCTTCAGATGGGCTGCGCCGCGATCGAGCGTGATCTGTTCGATGCCGCGATGCGCGCGGGCATAGATTTCGCCGCCGGGGGTTTCGTACATCCCGCGGCTCTTCATGCCGACGAAGCGGTTTTCGACCAGGTCGAGCCGGCCGATGCCATGCTTGCGGCCAAGTTCGTTGAGCGCGGTCAGCAGGGTGGCCGGGCTCATCGCCACGCCGTTCAGCGCCACGCCATCACCGCTCTCGAAATCGATCGTGATGTATTCCGGGGCGTCGGGCGCGTCTTCCGGGTTGACCGTGCGCGAATAGACATAGTCCGGGGTTTCTTCCCACGGATCTTCCAGCACCTTGCCCTCGGACGAGGTGTGGAGGAGGTTTGCGTCGGTGCTGAACGGGCTTTCGCCGCGCTTGTCCTTGGGGACGGGGATCTGGTGCTGTTCAGCCCACGCGATCAGCGCGGTGCGGCTGGTCAGGTCCCATTCGCGCCAGGGGGCGATGACCTTGATGTTCGGGTCCAGCGCATAGGCGGACAACTCGAACCGCACCTGGTCGTTGCCCTTGCCGGTCGCGCCGTGCGCCACGGCATCGGCGCCGGTTTCGTGCGCGATCTCGATCAGGCGCTTGGAAATCAGCGGGCGGGCGATGGACGTGCCCAGCAGGTAGTCGCCTTCGTAGCGGGCATTTGCGCGCATCATCGGGAACACGAAGTCGCGGACGAATTCCTCGCGCAGGTCGTCGATGTAGATGTTCGCATCCGGCAGGCCCATCAGCTTGGCCTTGGCGCGCGCCGGTTCCAGTTCCTCGCCCTGGCCGAGGTCGGCGGTGAAAGTCACCACTTCGCAGTTGTAGGTGACTTGCAGCCACTTCAGAATGACCGAGGTGTCGAGGCCGCCGGAATACGCGAGGACGACTTTCTTGATTTCCGACATGGGCTGGAGTTCCACTGCGTTGACGTTAGGATTGCAGCGCGCCCCTAAGCCATGGGGGCCGTGACGGCAAGGGGAGGAAGGCGCGTGGCCAAAGCGGACATGAAAACCACCGCGACCGAGGCCAGCGTGGCCGATTTCCTCGCCGCCGTACCGGATGAACGCTGCCGGGCCGAGGCCGGAGTGATCGATGCGCTCCACCGCCGGGTGACTGGGTGCGAGCCCAAGCTGTGGGGGCCGAGCATCGTCGGCTATGGCAGCTATCACTACCGCTATGACAGCGGGCGCGAAGGGGTGATGTGCCGGGGCGGGTTTTCTCCGCGCAAGGCCGCGATGACGATCTACCTGATGGGCAACTACGTGAACCGGCAGGCGGAGGCGGATGACCTGTTCGCGCGGCTGGGCAAGCACACCACCGGCAAGTCGTGCCTCTATATCAAGCGGCTGGATCAGGTCGATCTGGCAGTGCTGGAGCAACTGGTCGCGCTGAGCTGGGATGTGATGAACGCCGCGTATCCGGACTGACCGGGCTTTCGCTCAGTCCCTGGCCAGATGCCACTTGGGCGCTTCGTCGAGCGCGGAGAGCCGCGCAGCTTCGGCGCTGATGTAGTCGCGGGTCATCGGCACGGCGCTGCGGCGTTTCACGCTCTGGATATGGAAATTGACCATCCCGCCTGACCGGAAGCTCTGTTCGGCCCCCGCCAGATAGAACTGCCACATGCGGAACAGCCGCGCGTCGTAGAGCGCGGTGATCTCCGCCTCGTGCTGGCAGGTGCGGGCATACCATTCGGCCAGGGTGTGGGCGTAGTGATAACGCAGCACCTCGATATCCGCGATTTCCCACCGAGTGCGCTCCAGCGCGGCGACCAGCTCACTCATCGCCGGGATGTAGCCGCCGGGGAAGATGTACTTGCGAGTCCACTTGTCGGTCGTGCCGGGCGGGCCGGTGCGGCCGATGGTGTGGGTCAGCATGATGCCGTCATCGGCCAGCAACTCGTTCGTCTTGGCAAAGTATTCGCCAAAGTGGGGCGCGCCGACGTGTTCGATCATGCCGACGCTGGTGATCCGGTCGAACTGGCCGGTGACATCGCGGTAGTCGATCAACTGGAACTTCACCTTGTCCGCCACCCCGGCGGCCTCGGCGCGTTCGTTGGCGAAGCGGACTTGATCGGGGGCGAGCGACACGCCCAGAACCTCGATCCCGAAATGGCGATGGAGATAGAGGCCAAGGCCGCCCCAGCCGCAGCCGATGTCCAGCATCCGCATGCCTTCGCACTGGCCCGGCACCAGCCGCAGCTTGGCCGCGATCAGCGCTTGCTTGTCCAATTGCGCGCGTTCCAGCGAATTGGCCGGATCGCGAAAATAGGCCATCGTGTATTGCCGGTCCTCGTCGAGGAACAGTTCATAGAACTGGCGGGTCAGGTCATAGTGGTGGGTGACGTTGGTGCTGGCCTTGGCGCGCAGGTTGATCTGGTCCGCCTTGGCCACGGCCCAGTCCACCGCGCGGCGCAGGCGGCTGGGCGGCCCCAGCTTTCCGCCGGGACGGTTGGCGTTGCGCATGACCAGCAGCACCATGTCGCGGATGTCGTGCGGCGGTTCCACCACCAGCCGCCCGTCCATGTAGGCTTCCCCCGCGCCGACCCGCGGATCGCGGGCGACGTGGAATGCCGCGCCCTTGTCGGTAAAGCGGATGCGGACCGGATCGGCAGCGGCATCGCCATAGCGATAGACCGTGCCGTCATGATCGGTGACGACCAGCTGGCCATCCCGGACCAGCGCACGAAGCATCCTGTCGAGTAACCACATGGGCAGGAAGACTATGCCTCCTGCGCGCAGAGACAAGTCCTAATGACGGCCTTACCAGCGGCGTGGCGGCAAGGGGGTCAGAGCCAGCCGAAAATCCCGGCCAGCTGCCACAGCCCCAGCACCAGGAACAGCAGCGCCGCGGCAATGCGCGTGGCGTTCAGCGAGACGCGCTTGACCAGCTCCTCGCCCAGGAACACGGCGGGCGCATTGGCCAGCATCATCCCCAGCGTGGTGCCGGCGGCCACGATGACCACATCCTGATACTGTGCGCCCAGCGCGATCGTGGCGATCTGGGTCTTGTCGCCCATTTCGACCAGGAAGAACGCGACCAGCGTGGTCAGGAATGCGCCGCCGCGATGGGCGAAGCTGTCTTCGTCATCGTCCAGCTTGTCGGGCACCAGCGTCCAGGCGGCCATGGCGATGAAGCCCAGCGCGACCGCCGTGCGGAACCACGGCGCGTCCAGCAGCCCGGCCACTTCCTGCCCGATCAGCGCGGCAAGGCCGTGGTTGGCCAGCGTGGCGACCAGGATCCCGGCCAGGATCTGCCAGTGCGCCCGCAGCCGCGCGGCAAGGACGATTGCCAGCAGCATCGTCTTGTCGCCGATTTCGGCGAGGGCAACGACGGCGGTGGACGCGGTGAAGATGCTGAGCGGATCGGGAATCATGCCCGCGCGAGGTAGAGCACGTCGCGCGGCTGCGCCAGCAAATGCTGGCCGGAATCGATGAACAGGGTTTCTCCGCTGGCCAGCCAGCCGTCGGCCAGCCACAGCGCCGCGTCGGCCAGTTCCTGCGGATCGGTCAGGCGGCGCAGCAGGTTCATCCGCCCGCTGATCTCGTGCTCCTCCGGCGCCTGGTCGAAACTGGCCATCATCGCGCCGGGGGCAAGGCCATAGACCCGGTCCGTGGCGCTGGTCTGCGCCATCGCCTGCATCGTGGTGGCGGCGGCGAGGCCATGCTTGGCCATCGTGTAGCTGAAGAAATCCGGGTTCGGGTTGCGCAGCTTCTGGTCGAGGAAATTGATTACCCGGCGGCCACCAGCGGACCGCGCATGGGCCAGGAATGCCTGCGCCATGCGGGCCGGGCTTTCGGCATTGACGGTCACGGCCTCGACATAGGTCGGATGGTCGATGGCGGCGGCGGTATCAAGGTTGAATACGGCCGCGCAGTTCACCAGCACCCGCCAGTCATCCAGCCGCGCGGCCACCTGCTCGATCATGGCGGCGGCGGCGGCGGGATCGGTCAGGTCGCAGGTGACGACTTCGGCCGAGGGCAGCGTGGCGGCGAGGGTCTGGGCATCGCGGACCGAATCCTTGACGTGGATCACCACGTGCCAGCCTGCCGCCGCGAACGTGCGGGTCAGCACGGCGCCAATGCGCCGGGCGCCTCCGGTAACGAGAACAGCGGGTCGGGTCATCGCCGCAACCCATGCGGACGATGGCCCGCCGCGTCAATCGGCAGGGGACGAAAGACCCGGTCCATGCCGCCTAGCGGCAGCGGGTCGGGCCGCTATCCAGTTCCTTGCCGATCAGCGCCCCGGCTGCCGCGCCCAGGATCGTGCCGGTGGTGCGTTCGCCGCGCGTATCGACCGCACGGCCGACCAGCGCGCCCAGCGCCGCGCCGACCAGCAGGCCGGTGGTGCCGTTGGACCGCTTGCAGTAATAGCGCCCGTCCTCGCCCCGCCAGTAGCGGATGCCGTTGTCGGTGGTGCGATAGGCGATGCCGCCCTGCTTGGCGCGGTAGCCGTGGGCCGGGGCCCAGTGCGGCGGATCGGCCAGCGCGGGGGCGGCGGGGAGGGTGACGGCGGCCATCATCAGGGCCAGAATGGGTTTCTTCATGGCTGCTTGTTCCTTTCGGGTTGAGCAGTTGCGACCCGGATACCTTGCGCCGGATCGCCAAAACGGGCGATGAACGGCGCGTTGGACAGTTGCCTTGCCGCGACGAGCGGTTAGCCCTGCGTCCGCCTGAAGGAGAATCGCGCATGCAGCTTGATCTGGTCGATGTGTTCGGGGCGCGGGCCATGGCGGGCAATCCGCTGGGCGTGGTCCACGCCGCTGACGGGATGAGCGCCGAGGCGATGCTGCGCCTGACGCGCTGGATCGGCTTTTCGGAGTGCACCTTCCTGCTGCCGCCGACGCATCCCGATGCCGATTACCGGGTGCGGATTTTCTATCCGGCGGGCGAATTGCCGTTCGCGGGCCATCCGACGCTGGGCACGGCCCACGCCTGGTTGCGCGCCGGGGGACAGCCCAAGCGCGCGGGCGTGGTCGTGCAGGAATGCGGGGTCGGGCTGGTCGAGGTGCGGATCGAGGGCGAGCTGCTGGCGTTCAAGGCCCCGCCGCTGGTGAAAGGCGGGCCGCTCTCGGCGGAGGAGCGGGCCGAAGTGGCGCGGCTGACCGGGGTGGACGAAGCGGGCATCGTCGATGCGGTGCACGCCAACAACGGACCGGGGTGGAAACTGCTGCGGCTGCGCTCTGCCGCCGCTGTGCTGGCGGCGCAGCCGGTGGCCCGCGCGCCGCTGGGCACCGATGTGGGGCTGGTCGGGCCGCATGACGACAGCGATCCGGCCTGGGAAGTGCGCGCGTTTTTCGCCAACGCCAATGGCGAGCTGAAGGAAGATCCCGTTACTGGCAGCCTCAATGCCGCCACCGCCCAATACCTGTTCGCCAGCGGTCTGGCGCAGGATCGCTATATCGCGCGGCAGGGCCAGCAGATCGGCGCGGACGGCCGCGTGCATTGCCGGATCGAGCCGGACGGCGCAGTCTGGATCGGCGGGCGGGTGGATACCATCGCCGCCGGGGCGGCGCTGCGTTAGCCCAGCGCGGCCTGCTTTTCCTCGGCCAGACGGTCCAGTTCGGCGCGGCTCATCTTCTGGGCGGCGGTTTTCAGCTGGCCGCAGGCCGCGTCGATGTCGCGCCCGCGCGGGGTGCGCACCGGGGCGCTGATCCCGGCTTCGAACACGATGTCGGAAAAGCGGCGGATACGCTCTGGCGTGGAGCATTCATAGATCGCGCCGGGCCAGGGGTTGAACGGGATCAGGTTGACCTTGGCGGGCAGCTTGTACTGCTTGATCAGGCGGACCAGTTCGCGTGCGTCGGCATCGCTGTCGTTCTTGTCCTTGAGCATGACGTACTCGAACGTGATGCGCCGCGCGTTCGATGCGCCGGGGTAATCGGCGCAGGCCTGCAGCAATTCTTCAAGGCCATACTTGCGGTTGATCGGGACGATCTCGTCGCGCACGTCCTTGGAGACGGCGTGGAGCGAGACGGCCAGGTTGACGCCGATTTCTTCGCCGCACTTGGCCATCATCGGCACGACGCCGCTGGTCGAAAGGGTGATGCGGCGCTTCGACAGGGCGAGGCCATCGCCGTCCATCACCAGCTTCAGCGCATCGCGGACGTTGTCGAAGTTGTACAGCGGCTCGCCCATGCCCATCATGACGATGTTGGTGAGGAGGCGTCCGTCAGAGGAATAGCCGCCGTCCTCGTCGACCAGATCATCGCCCAGTGCGGCCAGATCGGCCTGGCCCGCGCGCGGCCATTCGCCCAGCGCGTCGCGCGCCAGCATGACCTGCCCGACAATCTCGCCCGGCGTCAGGTTGCGCACCAGCCGCATCGTGCCGGTGTGGCAGAACCGGCAGTTCAGCGTGCAGCCGACCTGGCTGGAAACACACAGCGTGCCGCGGTCCGCATCGGGAATGAAGACCATTTCGAATTCGTGGCCGTCATCGGTGCGCAGCAGCCACTTGCGGGTGCCATCGCTGGAATGCTGGGCCAGCACGATTTCCGGCCGGCCGATCACGAACCGCTCCGCCAGCCAGGGCCGCATGGTCTTGGCAATGTCGGTCATCGCCTCGAAATCGGTGACGCCGCGGTGATAGAGCCAGTGGAACACCTGCTTGGCGCGCAGCTTGGCCGCCTTGGGGTCGAGCCCGGCGGCGGCGAACAGTTCGGCAATGCGCGGGCGGGGCAGGCCGATCAGGTCGATGCGGCCATCGGCACGCGGGGTGATGTCGCGCGCGACGGGCACCGGATCGATCTGTCCGGGGATGGGCATAAGTGCAGTATCGGCCATAAGCGCGGCGATATAGTGCGCCGCGCCCGGAAAAGCTAGCGAATGGCGGCACACCCCACGGCGGCGGCGTCCATTGCGGTTGCGGCCCCGGCCAGTTGCCAGGTGTTGGAAAAGCCGCGGCCGCGCGCATCGCGGGCGCTGACGGTCATTTCACGGGCCGACCGCATGGCCGCGACGATGGCGGCATCGCCGCGCTTGTCCACCGCCCAGGCATCCCCGCCACCGCCCGTCAGGGGGATTTTCTGTCCGCCTATGCTGAGCGTGATCTTCGCATCCGCCGCCAGCTTGCGCGACAGGCGAAAGTGGACCTGCCCGCGCACGCCCTGCCTGGGCCAATAGGCCACATCGGCATAGGGCTGGTAATCGCGTTGCAGCGTGGAGGGCGCGGCCTTGGCGATGGCGTAGCAGCGCGGCACGGCGGGATCGCGGAAGGCGGCCCATTCGCCGAACATCCCCAGCGCATCGCGGGCGAGCGCCGGGCTGGCCAGCGCGGCCAGCGCAAGGATCGCGGCGGGAACGACGGGTTTCATCGGCGGCGCTATTGCCCGATCAGGTCGAGGTAGGCCACCACATCGTTGTCGGTGGCGATGAATAATCCGCCCTGCAATTCCTCTGGCTGGGCGGCCGCCATGGCCAGCGCCTCGGCCAGCGGGGCATAGCACAGCGTGGTCGCCGCGCCGCCTTCCTGCTCGCTGTCGAGGTGATAGAGCCGCACGGTGGCATGGTCATACGTGGTGCGCATCAATCGTCCCCGCGCTTTGCGCCGTCCAGTTGCCGGGCGGCGCGGGCTTCGTCCAGCGCGCGAACCTGTTTCACGGCCTTGGTCTGGCCAAACCGGGCGCGGTTTTCCGCCGCTGCGACTTGCGCGTCGCTGCGGGCGCGGGCCTTGCGGGCCAGGCGGAGATTGATGATGTCAGCCATGCTCCGCCAGCCTTGCCAGAAGCAGCGCTGGCGGGAAAGGCCTTACCAGGCGCCGGGCACGCGGTAGAACGGAAAGCGCTTCACCGCTCCGGTAATCAGGTGCTTTTTCAGGCGCGCGCGGATTTCATCCGCCCCTTCGATGGTGACGCAGACCAGGTGCGTGCCGACGCCCGGCAGCGGCTCGATGGCGCTGACCTTGACGTTGCGGGTTGCGCATTCGGCCAGCACTTCGGCCTCGGTCAGCTTGATGTTCATCGCCCGGCTCATGCGGCGCACTCGCACTGGCTGAAATCGGCGGCGGGATCGGCAATCGCGGCCCAGCCGTGCGATGCGGGCGCGCCAGAGCGGAATTGCAGGCAGGCAATCGTGCCGGCCAGCGCCTCGGCCGCGGCCACGTGGGTTGCGCGCAGCGAGCGCGAGCCGCTGGCCGCCGCGCGGATCAGCAGCACTTGATGGCGAAAATACAGGGAATTGAGGTCCATGAATGGGCTCCGGCCAGTAAGCGGGAGCACGGATGGTCTCTCAGCCGCGGACGCTTACAGGCGAAATACCGCGATGCCGCCGATATAGGGATGAAACCCGGAAATGGAAAGCGCCGCCTCACGCGGCGGGATAAGAAATCTCCAGCACTTCCCATTCCTTCTCGCCCCCGGGCAGGCTGACCCGGCGCAGATCGCCCGGCGCCGCGCCGCGCAGCGCGCGGGCGAGGGGGGCGCTCCAGCCGATCAGGCCCGCGCTGGCATCCTGTTCGTCGTCACCGACCAGGGTCAGGGTACGCTGGTTGTCGTCCTCGTCCGCGATGGTCACGGTTGCGCCGAACCAGACGCGGCCGCGGTCCTCCTGCCGGGCAGGATCGACGACCCGGCAGAACTTCATCCGCCGGGCCAGATGCGCCAGCTCGCGGTCGATCTCGCGCATCCGCTTGCGGCCATAGAGGTAATCGCCGTTCTCGCTGCGGTCGCCATTGCCGGCGGCCCAGCTGACGATCTCGACGATCGCGGGGCGCTCGGTCCCCAGCAGGTGGTCATAGCGCGCGCGCAGGGCGGCAAACCCGGCGGGCGTGATCGGAGGGCCTTCAGGTTTCATTGGGCAGGCTTCATTGGGCAGGCTTCATCCGGGCTGGCGCTTGCCCATGAACCGGCTGAGCGGATTGGGACCGGGCATCCGGGCGCGGGCCGGGTGCATCGTTTCATAGACGACCGCGTTTTCCAGCACGCGCTGGACATAGCCGCGCGTTTCCGAAATCGGGATCTTCTCCACCCATTCAATCCAGTCGACCGATCCGTTGCGGGGATCGCCGTTCAGCCGCAGCCACTTGTTCACGTTGCCCGGACCGGCGTTGTAGGCCGCGATGGCCAGGGGATAGCTGCCGCCGAAATAGTCCAGCACGCGGGCGAAATAGGCATTGCCCAGCGTGATGTTATAGCCCGCGTCCAGCGTCAGCGCCTGCTGGTCATAGGCCAGTTCCATCTTGCCCGCCTGCTCGCGCGCGGTGCCCGGCATCAGCTGCATCAGCCCCCGCGCACCCGCATGGCTCACCGCGTTCATCGCGAACTGGCTTTCCTGCCGGGTGATGGCGTGGATGATCGTCCAGTTGCCGCCTTCGGGAATCGGGATCAGCGGAAAGCCGATCTGCTGGAAATCGCCGAACCCGTCCGTATGCGCGGCCTGCGCCAGGATCACGCCCAAGTCGCGCCGCCCCAGTTCGCGCGCCAGCTCGGCCACCAGCACGTGCTCCGCCTCGGTTTCGGCCTGGTTGGCGATTTCCCGGAAAAAGCGCACCCCGGTCGGCCAGTCGCTCTCGCGTGCCACTTCGCGCACGGCCAGCGTCAGGGCGCGGGCGTTGAAGGCGTCCCGCTCGGCCCGGGTCGGGACAACGCGGGGGACGTTGTTGAAGGCGGGCATGGCCCGGCCCAGCCGTTCCAGCGCCAGCATCCCGTAATACTGATCGGGAAAGGCGGCGGCCATTTCGAAATAGCGGTTCGCCTCGGCCACCCGGCCTGCCGCCGCCATCGCGCGGCCGGCCCAGTAGAAGCCCTTGGTGCGCGTCTGCGGCGTGCGCGCTGCCGCGCCGTAGCGCCAGAACAGCGGCGCGGCCCGCGCCCCGTCGCGCAGCCCGTTCAGCGCCATCGTCCCGCCCAGCCACATCAGCGAGGTGTAGTCATCGCGAATCTGGAACGATTCGCGGGCGACATCGGTGCCGGGGGCAAAGGCATCGTCGATCAGGCTTGCGATCCGCACCGCGCTGTCGGCATCGGCGCGGCGGGCGTTGGCCAGCTGCTCGGCAATCCACTTGCGCACGTCCTGTGGCGGGGCGGCCAGCGGCGCGCGATAGGCCAGCAGGCTGATCGCCTCGGCCTGGCGCCCGGCCTGCCGCAGCATCCGCGCGCGGTTGTAGAGATAGCCGGGATCGCGCAGCACTTCCGCGCCGGGTTGCAGCGCCGTGCCATTGGGGTCAGTGCCGTTGGCCAGCCCCATCCGCGCCAGAAAGCGCGGGCGGGCGGCGGCGGAAACATAGAGCAACTGCCGCTCCGCCTGCGCCGAAGCCCCGGCCCACAGCAAGGCGTCCATGCGCGCATCGTGATCCGCCGGAGTCAGGGTGTGGGCAATCCGCGCCGAGAGCGCCGCTTCTGCGGCATCGCTCATCGCGCCGCCGCGCCAGGCCGCGCGCGCCACCGTCAGCGCCTCGGGCCGGTTCAGCGCGAACAGGGCAAGGGCATATTGCGCACGGGCGGCGTTGGTGACGGGGGCAAAGCGATCGAAAAAGGCAACCGTCCGGCCGGGTTCGGCGCTTTCGCGTTCCAGCGCGCGCTCGGCCCAGACCCGGATCTTGGCCTCTTCCGGAAAGCCCGGATAGCTGAGCATGAAGCCCGAATAATCGGCAAAGGTGAAGCGTTCCGAGGCGGATAGCAGCTTCCACCGCGCAATCGCCTGCGCCATGTTTCCGGCGGGCGCGGCGCGCAGCGCGGCGCGGGCGCGGTCCCACTCCGCCCCGTCACGGTCGGCACCGGACTGGGCCAGGGCCGCATGCGGAGCGATAGCCAGCATTACCAGCAACAAAGGAATTGTCTTGCGGTGCATACTGGACATTTTCGCCAAAGGCTCCTTATCAGGCGATGAATGATGGGATACCCCGAACGCGGGGCGGCCGGTGCCGTCACCTATGGGGCAAGTGCAAAGGTAAAGTCCATGTTTTCCGGCTCGATTCCGGCTCTGGTCACCCCGTTTCGCGATGGCGCCTTCGATGAAAAGGCGTTTCGCCGCCTGGTCGACTGGCAGATCGAGAACGGCTCGGCCGCGCTCGTTCCCTGTGGCACCACGGGTGAGGCATCGACCCTGTCGAACGCCGAACACCACCGCGTGATCGAGGTCTGCATCGAACAGGCCGCGGGCCGGGTGCCGGTGATCGCGGGCTGCGGATCGAACGACACGATGAACGCCCGCCTGCACCTGAACTTTTCCAAGAAGAGCGGCGCGGCGGCGGGGCTGTGCGTTGCGCCCTATTACAATCGTCCCAGCCAGGAAGGGCTGATCGCGCATTTCAGCTTCCTGGCCGAAAACACGGAACTGCCGATCGTGCTCTACAACGTGCCGGGGCGGACCGTGACCGATCTCAAGCCGGAAACTGTGATCGAGCTGGTGCGGCGCTATCCCGACACCTTCATCGCGATCAAGGACGCCAGCGGCGACCTGTCGCGCGTGACCGATCATCGCATGGGAATTTCGAAGGACTGGTGCCAGCTCGCCGGCGACGATGAACTGGCCCTGCCGTTCAACGCGGCGGGCGGCGTAGGCTGCATTTCGGTGACGGCCAATGTCGCGCCCAAGCTTTGCGCGGAATTCCAGGCGGCGTGTGCCGAAAACAACCTGGAAAAGGCGCGCGAGCTGAACGACAAGCTCTATCCGCTGCACTACGCGATGTTCGACGATGCCTCGCCGGGGCCGGTCAAGTACGCGCTGAGCCGCGTGCACGACTGGATCGGGGAAGAGCTGCGCCTGCCGCTGGTCCCGTGCAGCGCCGCCGCCCGCAAGGCGGTGGATGCGGCGCTGGAACACGCCGGGCTGGTCTGACGGGCAGGTTTCCGGGCAGTTCGGTAAAAAGGGGGCGTTTGATACGTTTCTTTTTTACCAAACCCTCCCTACATGCGCCCTATCATGGCCCGCCCGACCCACGCCCAGTTCGACAAGAAGAAAGTCGTCGCCGAGAACCGGCGCGCGCGTTTCGACTATTTCATCGACGAGACGTTGGAAGCGGGCATCATGCTGACCGGGACCGAGGTGAAGAGCCTGCGCTTCGGCGAAGGCTCGATCGCCGAATCCTATGCCGAAGTGAAGAATGGCGAGGTCTGGCTGGTCAATTCCAACGTCCCCGAATTCAGCCACGGCAACCGTTACAACCACGAACCCAAGCGTCCGCGCAAGCTGCTGCTGCACCGCCGCGAAGTTGATCGCCTGCAAGGGGCGGTTGAACGCAAGGGCATGACGCTGGTCCCGCTGTCGGTCTATTTCAACGGACGCGGCCGGGCCAAGGTGGAACTGGCGCTGGCGAAGGGCAAGAACGTGGCGGACAAGCGCGCGACCATCAAGGAACGCGACTGGAAGCGCGAACAGTCCCGGATCATGCGGGACTACAAGTGAGCGCGCTGGTTGCCCGCATCGCGGCCTGGGCCAACCGCAACATGCCCCGGCGCGAGGAGCTGGAGCACAGCCGCTTCGTCGGCCCGTTCGCGCGTCGGCCGGAACTTTGGCGCTTCACGCGCCGCTCGGTGCCGCGCGGTGTCGCGGTGGGCCTGTTGGTGGGCATCTTTGCGCTGATCCCCGGCATCCAGATCCTGGGCGCGGCGCTGATGTGCGTGCCGAGCCGGGGCAACATCCCGATTGCCGCGCTGATGACCTTCCTGTCCAATCCCGCGACCACCCCGCTGATCCTCGCCGGGTCGATCTACCTTGGTAACAAGCTGGGATTTCATGCTGATATTTCGACGTTTTATTCGTTGATGGAGCATGGGGCCGGGGTGCGCGAATGGGCCTACTGGATGCTCTCGGATGCCGCTCCGGCGCTGGTGATCGGGCTGTTCATCATCTCGACCGTGACCGCTGCGGTGGGCTATCTGGTGGCTTCGTTCACCTGGAACTGGTGGGTCCGGCACAAGCGCCGGGCGAAGCTTGAGCAACTGATGGCAGGACGCGAAACCAAATGACGGCACGCCGCGAGGCGTCAGGCGACAGTCGCCCGCAAGGCGCGCTGGTGATGGGCGCGGCCGTGGTGCTGAGCATCGCGGCGGTCTGGTTCACCACGCGCCAGCCGGTGCTGGTGGGCGTGTTCGCGGCCGGCATCGCGGCATTCGGCAGCATTGCCTGGGCCTTTTACCGTCCGAAGCCGGTGGTCCTTGAACCCGAACAGGTGATCCCGGACTGGTCCGTCACGGTTGCGGCGATCGACCGGCCGGATTGCGCCGTTGCCATCATCGACCGTGCCGGGCGGCTGGTCTGCGCCAACGCCCGGTTCGAGGAATGGTTCGGCACGGGCCAGGCCCCGCCGCGCCTGCCGGTGGACAATCCCTCGCTGGAACGGCTGGCCAAGGCGGGCCGGGCGGGCTGGCGCGACGGGCGCGGGCAGGCCGATGTGGTGGAAGGGCCGACCGGTCGCTGGCGGGCCGAGGCGCTGCGCGCGGGGCGCGGCGATGATTACCTGGTCTGGACGATCCAGCCGCTGGTCGCGTCCGATCCGGTGGCGGAACTGGTTCCGCACCTGACCGGCAAGCTGGGCCGCGCGCTGGCGCAGGCCGGCATTTCCGCCGCGATTGTCGATCCCGATGGCAAGATCCGCATCGCCAGCCCCGGCTTTGCCCTGCGCGCCGTGGGCGATGCCGCCGCGCTGCTGAGCGGAGAGGATTTCGTCAGCCTCCTGCGTCAGGACGAGCGCGACCGGATCAGCTGGGCGCGCGAGGGCAAGCGCGGCGCGCCGCTGACGATGTATTACCTGCCGGTGGCCGATCCCGATGCCGCAGGCGGGCTGGATTACGAACAGGCCCCGTCGCTGATGCTGCTGGTCGATCAGGGCGTCGGCATTGGCGGTGGCGGCGGAGAGGGATCGGCCGCCGCGCCGCATCTTGAGGCGCTGCTCAGCCAGTTGCCGCTGGGGTTGGCGATGGCCGATCGCGACGGGCGGCTGCTGTTCGCGAACCCGGCGTTCATGCGTGCGGCCGGGCGCGAGGGCGATGCGCCGCCGATCTATCCGACCGACCTGGTGGTGCAGGAAGACAAGGGCCCGCTGTCCGACGCGATCCGCCGGTTTGCGCAAGGCGGGGTTAGCAGCGGCGACATTGCCGTGCGGTTGCGGCACCAGCCCGAAGACCCGGTTTCGCTGAGCCTCGCGGGCGTGCGCGGGCTGGGTGAAGCGGCGGTCTTGCTGGGGCTGACCGACAGCACCGAGGAAACCCGCCTGAAGCGGCAGGTGGCGCAGGCGACCAAGATGCAGGCCGTCGGCCAGTTGGCGGGCGGGGTCGCGCATGATTTCAACAACGTGCTGACCGCGATCCTGGGCACCTGCGACCTGATGCTGCTGCGCCACACGCCCGGCGACAGCGATTACGACGATATCCAGCAGATCCGTGCCAATTCCAACCGCGCGGCCAGCCTGACCCGGCAATTGCTGGCGTTCTCGCGCCAGCAGACCCTGCGCCCGGAAGTGCTGCAATTGCCTGACGTCGTGTCGGACGTGTCGCACCTGCTCAAGCGGCTGATCGGCGAGAAGATCCAGCTGGTCGTGACTCACGACCGCGATCTGGGCCCGGTCCGCGCCGACCCGACACAGCTGGAACAGGTGATCGTCAACCTGGCGGTGAATGCCCGCGATGCCATGCAGGCGCGCAGCGAGAGCGGTGGCAAGCTGACCCTTGCGACCCGCCGGGTCACCGCGGCCGATGTGCGGGCGATGCGCAGCGCGATCATGCCGCAGGCCGATTACACCGCGCTGATCGTGGAGGACACCGGCACCGGCATTCCCCCCGATCACCTCGGCAAGATCTTCGAGCCCTTCTTCACCACCAAGGAGCAGGGCAAGGGCACCGGGCTGGGCCTCTCGACGGTCTATGGCATCGTCAAGCAATCGGGCGGGTTCATCTTCGCCGACAGCGAAGTCGGGCGCGGCACGCGCTTCACGGTCTACCTGCCGGTCCACAATGCCTTGCCCGAAGAACGCGCGGCCAAGGCGGCCAAGCCTGAAGTCGTGACCGAATGGGCCGGGGGCGGGCGCATCCTGCTGGTCGAGGACGAGGACATGGTCCGCGCCGTGGCCGAACGCGCCCTGACCCGCGCGGGCTATACCGTCACCACCGCTGCCGATGGCGATGAGGGACTGGAAATCGTCGAAGGTGGCGCGCAGTTCGACCTGATCGTGTCCGACGTTGTGATGCCGGCGATGGACGGCCCGACGATGGCCCGCGAAATCCGCAAGCTGGCCCCGGACCTGCCGGTTCTGTTCATGTCCGGCTATGCCGAGGAACAGCTGCGCAAGGAGATCGACATTGCCAATGTCCACTTCCTGCCCAAGCCGTTCTCGGTCCAGCAGATCAGCGACAAGGTCGGGGCGGTGCTCTCCGCCAGCCTGCGCGGCTGAGGCAGTGAGCGGTTGACCTGCTTTCCGTTTACGTCAATGGAAAGCCGATGAGTTTGCCCGATACCCTCTCGAACCTGCGCCGCATCGACGGCGGCTTTGCCACGATCGTGCCCGACGGCTGGATGCAGGGCCGTACCAGCTATGGCGGGTTCTCCGCCGCACTGGCGCTGGAGGCCGCGCGCGGGCTGGCGGACGATCTGCCGCCGCTGCGTTCGGCCCAGGTCAGCTTCATCGGTCCGCTGGCGGGCGAAGTGGAAGTGCGCGCCCGCATCCTGCGGCGCGGGCGCAATGCCAGCTGGATCAGCGCCGAAGTATCGAGCGCGGCCGGGGTGGGGCTGACGGCGACGTTCGTGTTCATGGGCGCGGTCGACAGTGCGCTGCACCTGCACGAAGTGCCGCCGCCCGCCAACGTGGTGCCGGTTGACCAGGCCAAGCCGCTGCCGGAAGGGCGCGGCCCCGGCTTTGCGGGCCATTTCAACCGCCGCTTCGGCTTGCCGCGCACGGATCGGCCGGAACCGGAAATCGGCTGGTGGGTGCAGCTGAAGGACCGGGAGGGGCTGGACCCGATGGTAGAGCTGATGCTCTGCGCCGATGCCCTGCCGCCGGGCGTGCTGTTCATGATGCCGAACCCCGCGCCGATCAGTTCGATGACCTGGCTGGTCAACCTGCTGACCCCGCTGCCCGAAACGCGCGACGGCTGGTGGCTGCTGCGTTCGGCCGGAAACTATGCCGAGAAGGGCTGCTCCAGCCAGGACATGGCGATTTGGAATGCCGATGGCACGGCGGTGGCCGTGGGGATGCAGTCCATCGCCCTGTTTGGTTGAACGAAGCCTGGCTGATCAGCGCGCCAGTTCTTGGTCGAGGAACGCGGCGACGTCGGCCAGCTCCACGTCCTTGGCCAGAAACGCCTCGCCAATCGCGTTCAGCAGCAGGAAGGGCAGGGTACCGGCGTCCATCTTCTTGTCGTGGAGCATGTGCGCGGTCAGCGCCGCGCCGTCGCAGTTCAGGCCCAGCGCGCTGATGTTGCCGATCATGCCCGCGTCGGCGAAGTGCCGGGCGATCCGCTCTGCCTGCGCCGCCGGGAAATGGCCGCGCCGCGCGGAGTAGCGCGCCGCCAGCACCATCCCCAGCGCCACGCCTTCGCCGTGCAGCAGCCGGTCGGAAAATCCGGTCTGCGCTTCCAGCGCGTGGCCGAACGTGTGGCCCAGGTTGAGCAGCGCGCGCAGGCCCAGCGTCTCGCGCTCATCCGCTTTCACGATCTTTGCCTTTGCCTCGACCGAGCGGGACACGGCATATTCGCGCAAGGCGGGATCGCCCGCCAGCATTGCCGCACCGTGGGCCTCGCACCAGTCAAAGAACGCGGCGTCGCCCAGCAGGCCATACTTGACCACTTCGGCATAGCCCGCCTGCAATTCGCGGCGGGGCAGGGTGTCGAGCGCGGCCAGGTCTGCCAGCACCAGCGCGGGCTGGTGGAACGCGCCGACCAGGTTCTTGCCCGCGGGCGTGTTGATCGCCGTCTTGCCGCCGACGCTGGAATCGACTTGCGCCAGCAGGGTGGTGGGCAGCTGGATGAAGTTGCAGCCGCGCTTGACAATCGAGGCGGCAAATCCGGTCAGATCACCGATCACCCCGCCGCCCAGCGCGAGGATATGGTCGCCGCGCTCCACTTCCTCGGCCAGCAGCCAGTCGACTAGCGCGGCCAGCTGGTCCCAGCTCTTGGTCGCTTCCCCGGCTGGCAGGATCCGCCAGGCTGGCTCATGTCCGGCAGCGACCAGCGAGGCTTCGACCACGTTGCCCCACGCGGCGTGAACCCGTTCGTCCGTGACGATCGGCACGCGCTTCTTGCGCAGCCGCCCGGCGCATTGCTGGGCCACAGTTTCCAGCAGGCCGGTGCCGACCCGCACTTCATAGGGACGGCCAGCGATATCGACCGGGATCACAGCCATGCCTGGATTCCTTTCAGCACCTTGCCCAGCGTCCGCCCATGCGGGCCGCGCGTGCTGATGACGTGGATGGGGGCCTGTTCATAGGCGGGGCGGCGCTCGTCGCGCAGCCGGGTGAGGATTTCGCGCGGGTTGCCCTGTTTCAGCAACGGGCGGTTGTCCTTGCGCCCGACCCGTTCGAGCAGCGTCTCGACATCGCTGTCGAGCCAGATGGCAATGGCCCGATCAAGGATCAGCGCGCGGGTTTCCGGATTGACGAACGCCCCGCCGCCGGTGGCGATCACCTTGCGCTCGCCATCCACCAGCCGCGCGATCACGCGGCGTTCGCCGTCGCGGAAGTGGGCTTCGCCAAAGCGTTCGAAAATTTCGGGAATCGTCATTTGCGCGGCGCGCTCGATCTCGTCGTCAGCATCGACGAATGGCATGTGCAGCAGGGTCGCCAGCTTGCGTCCGACGCTGGACTTGCCGACGCCCATCATGCCGACCAGCACCAGCGGCCGGTCGATCCGCCGGGCCAGCGCCTCGATTTCGGGGGCGGACAGGGTGGTTTCGTCAAGTTCCATTGCGGCCCCGCCTATAGTTGCGCTAGTCCGCAGCGCAAGCATTGCGCAAGGTGAGGTCGCGGGTGGCGGTAAGAATCGGGAAAATCTGGTGGCTGGCAATCGGCGGGGCGGCGCTGGCGGCGCTCTTGGCCTATGCCTGGGCCGATGGCGGCCTGCGCCCGGTTCGCCCGCTGGCTCAGCCGGTGGCCCTGCCGGGAACCGTGCCCCTCGATGCGCCGGAGATCGGACAGTGAAGCGGATTTCCCTGTTGCTGGGCGGCGCGGCGCTGGCGCTGACCTCAGCCTTTGCGATTGCGCAGGATTCGCCGGAATCGCTGCTGCCCCCCGGTTTTGACAAGCCGCGCCCCAGCCGCACGCCAGCTGCCGCGCCTGCGGCCGCTGCGCCTGCCGCCAAATCCAGCGCCGCCGCGCAGCCTGCCAGCGGATCGGTATCGGTGCCAGTGGTCCAGCCCGTGCCGGGCGCGGCTGCCAGTGCGATCCCGACTCTCCCCAGCGGGATGCGGATTCCCACGCTCAAGGAACTGGAGGAAATGTCTCCGGATGAGCTGGACGAGTTGCTGGGGCTGAAGCCCAAGTCCGACATGCCTGCCGCCGCGCGCCGCTCGATGAAGCAGGTCGGCGTTCTGGCCGCCAGCGAGGGCGGCTTTGCGGCCGGCTCGGTCGCGCGGCAGAACGCCCGCCTGATCGAGGCCGCGTTGGACAAGAACAACGGGCGGATGGTGTCGCGCTGGGGGCACATCCTGCTGCGCCGCGCGCTGGCCTCACGGCTGGATGCCCCAGCGGGCATGAACCCGGCCGATTTCACGGCCAAGCGTGCGGCGCTGTTGCTGCGCATGGGCGAGGGCGATGTGGCCCGCGCGCTGGTGCAGGACGTTGACGCGGCGAATTATTCGCCCGCGCTGATCCAGACAGCGATGGATGCTTATGCCTTCACCGCCGACATCACCGGCATCTGTCCGGTCGTCTCGGTGCATGGCGGCGTGCGCAAGGACCCGGATTGGCAGGTGCTGCGCGCCGTCTGCCAGTCGTTCCAGGGCGACAGCACCGCCGGCATGACCCAGCTCGACCGGCTGGAAGGGGGCAAGGTCTGGCCCAAGATCGATATCCTGCTGGCCCAGAAATATGCCGGCGCGGCCGGCAAGGCGCGCCGGGCGGTAACCATCGAGTGGGACGGCGTGAATGAAATCACCCCGTGGCGCTATGCCCTGACCATCGCCACCGGGCTGGAGCCGCCAGCCGCCCTGATGCGCGGAGCGCCGCGCCGCTATGCCTACAGCGCGGCGCTGGCGCCGATGGTGCCGCTGCAATCGCGCGCGGCCGGGGCCGACCAGGCGGCAGCGGCGGGCATCCTGTCGAGCGCGGCGATGGTGGACCTCTACAGCCAGATCTACGCGCAGGACGATATCAGCGGTGACTGGTCGCAAGCGGCGGAGACGCTGCGCACGGCCTATACCGCGTCTGCTCCGGCGGACCGCATGGCGGCGATTCGCACGTTGTGGGATGGCGGCAGCGATCCGGTCGCGCGCTATTCGCGGCAGGTGCTGACCGCCTATGCCGCCGCGCGCATGCCGGTTGCGCCAGACTTTGCCGACGATGCGCCCGACTTGATCGCCTCGATGCTGGCGGCGGGGCTGGACCAGAACGCCCTGCGCTGGGCCGCGCAGGCCGAATCCGGTTCGCTGGCGTGGGGCATCCTGGCCGTTGCCGCGCCGACGCGGGCCAGCCCGGTGGACAGTGCGGCGCTCAGCAGCTTCAAGAGCGGCGATGACAGCGATGCCGCCCGCAAATCGCAGTTCCTGCTGGCCGGCCTGATGGGCCTGCGCCGCGTGGACGATGCCGCCGCGCGCGATTTCGCGGCGGACCTGGGCCTCGACCTGACCCGGCAGACGCGCTGGACGCGGCTGATCGAACAGGCTGCCGATACCAACAACCGCGCGCTGGTGGCCTTGCTGGCCGGGGTGGGGATGCAGGGCGATGGCTGGAACCGGATGACGGGGCTGCACCTCTATCACATCGTTGCGGCGCTCAACCGCGTCGGGCTGGGCGCGGAAGCGCGGATGATCGCGGCCGAAGCGGTCGCGCGGGGATAAGCCGATTTCCGCCGCGATTTCCGCGTTCCTTGCCATGCTCGCGGCAGAACGCGGGGCGGCGGCAAACACGCTGGCGGCTTATGCCCGCGACCTCGCCGGGGCCGAGGAGGCAATCGGCGATCTGGTGGCGGCGGATGGGGCGGCACTGGCCTCGCTGGGCGGTGCCTGGGCGGATCTTGCGCCGTCCAGCCTGGCCCGCAAGTGCTCGGCGCTGCGCCAGTTCTATGGTTTCCTGCTGGATGAGGGACTGCGCACGGACGATCCGTCGCCCGCCCTGCCGCGCCCGCGCACCCGCCGCCCGCTCCCGCGCCTGCTCAGCCATGCAGAGGTCGAGGCGATGCTGCGCCGGGCCGAGGATGAGGCGGCGGCGGATCGTCCCGAAGCCGTGCGGCTGCTGACCCTGCTGGAACTGCTCTATGGGTCGGGCCTGCGCGCGACGGAACTGGTATCGCTGCCGCAGAACGCGGTGCCGCGCGATGCGCCGTTCCTGACCGTGACCGGCAAGGGTGGGCAGCAACGCATGGTCCCGGTCAGCACCCGTGCGCGCCACGCGCTGTCGCGCTGGCTGGCGGTGCGCCCGCCGGGGGGCAGGCTGCTGTTCCCGTCGCGCTCCGGCGCGGGGCATATTACCCGGATCCGGCTGTACCAGTTGCTGCGCGAACTGGCGGGAAGGGCCGGGATCGACCCGCAAAAGGTCAGCCCGCACGTGCTGCGCCATGCCTTTGCCACGCACCTGCTGGAAGGCGGGGCGGACCTGCGCGTGCTGCAAGCGCTGCTGGGCCATGCCGACATCGCGACCACCCAGATCTATACCCATGTGGACAGCGCGCGGCTGGTGGCGCTGGTGAATGCGCGGCATCCCCTTGCCGTGCGCGGCGCATGAGGCTAGCGCAGCGACCATGGTTTCCTATCTCGAATTCGAAAAGCCCGTCGCCGCGCTCGAAGCCCGCATTGCCGAGCTGCGCTCTGCCGCGGGCGGCGATGTCGATATCAGCGCCGAGCTGCGCCGCCTTGAAAAGAAAAGCGCGGACCTGCTGGCCAGCACCTATGCCGCGCTGACGCCCTGGCAGAAGACGCAGGTCGCGCGGCACCCGATGCGCCCGCACTTCAAGGATTTCGTGGAGCTGGCCTTCACCGATTTCGTGCCGCTGGGCGGGGATCGCTATTACGGCGACGACCAGGCGATCATCGGCGGCTTCGCGCGACTGGGTGGCCGCCGGGTCATGCTGATCGGCCACGAAAAGGGCAACGACACGCAGAGCCGGATCAAGCACAACTTCGGCATGGGCAAGCCCGAAGGCTATCGCAAGGCGATCCGCCTGATGGAAATGGCCAGCCGGTTTGGTCTGCCGGTGGTGACGCTGGTCGATACCTCGGGCGCGTTTCCGGGGGTCGAGGCGGAAGAGCGCGGCCAGGCCGAGGCAATTGCCCGTTCGACCGAGGCGTGCCTGGCGCTGGGCGTGCCGATGGTGGCGGTGATCGTGGGCGAAGGCGGCTCCGGCGGCGCGGTGGCGCTGGCCAGCGCGGAACGCGTGCTGATGCTGGAACACGCGGTCTATTCGGTGATCTCGCCGGAAGGCTGCGCCTCGATCCTGTGGCGCACCAACGAACGCGCGGCCGATGCGGCCGAAGCGATGAAAGTGACCGCGCAGGATCTGCTGGCGCTGGGCGTGATCGACCGGATCGTGAAGGAACCGATCGGCGGTGCGCACCGCGATCCGACCGGGGCCGCCCTGGCGCTGGCCAAGGTGATCGGCGAGGAACTGGATACGCTGGCCAAGCTGCCTGCGGAAAAGATCCGCGCCATGCGCGAGGAACGCTTCCTGCGGATCGGCGAGGGCTGAGGCCCGCGACACTTCGGCACAGCGCCGTTCAGCGGCGGGTCATCCCAGGGCTGGCTATCAGGCCTTTTCAACCGCTTGGCGAGGGCGTAGCCCTTGTCGTGGTTAATTTGGCCTTGAGGAGAAGCCAGCCATGTCGCGCCCCATCCGTCCCGTTCTGATTGCCAGCGCGGCGCTGGCCGCCGTTGCCATTCCGCAGGCCGGCACCATTGCCCAGTCCGGCACGGGCGTGGTCCAGTCGATCAGCGCCAAGGACAAGCAGCAGGGGGCAGAGGCGCACCCGCAGCTGGTGGCCGAATTCGGCGGCGCGATGACCGGCATGCAGGCACAATACGTCGAATCGGTCGGCAAGAAGATCGCCGTCCAGTCCGGCCTCAGCAACGCGCAGAGCGATTTCACGGTCACGCTGCTCAATTCGCCGGTGAACAACGCTTTCGCGATCCCCGGCGGCTATGTCTACACCACCCGCCAGCTGGTGGCCCTGATGAACAACGAGGCGGAACTGGCCGCCGTGCTGGGGCACGAGGTTGGCCACGTGGCCGCCCGCCATGCGGCCAAGCGCCAGAGCGCGGCAACGCGCAACGCGGTGATTGGCGTGCTGGGCAGCGTGCTGTCGGGCGTGCTGCTCAAGAACAGCCAGGTCGGCCAGGTCCTGCAACAGGGCTTCATGCAGGGATCGCAGCTGCTGACCCTGAAGTATTCGCGCGGGCAGGAAACCGAGGCGGACAACCTGGGCATCGCCTATCTGAACAAGGCCGGATACGATCCGCGCGCGATGTCGACCGTGCTGGGCAGCCTCGCGGCGCAGAACACGCTCGATGCCCGGCTGATGGGATCGACCGACAAGGTGCCGGAATGGGCTTCTACCCACCCGGACCCGGCCTCGCGCGTGCGCACCGCGCTGACCCGCGCGGGCAGCACGGCCAAGGGCGTGACGAATCGCGACCTGTTCCTCAGCCGGATCGCCGGGCTGACCTATGGCGACGATCCCAAGCAGGGCATTGTCGACGGGCACAAGTTCACGCACCCCGATCTGAAGCTGACGTTTACCGCGCCCAACGGCTTTTACCTGGTCAACGGCACCCGCGCGGTGGCGATCACCGGGCAGGCGGGGAAGGCGCAGTTCACCACCGCCGCTTATGCGGGGGACATGGACGCCTATGTCCGCTCGGCGTTTGCGTCGCTGACCGAATCGGGGCAGCAGCAGATCACGCCCGGCGCGATTTCGCGCACCACGGTGAATGGCATTCCCGCCGCTTACGCGCTGGCGCGGGTCGCCTCTGGCGGCAGCCAGGTGGACGTGGTGGTGTTTGCCTATGAATGGGCGAAGGATTCGGCGTTCCACTTCATCACCATCGTTCCTGCCGGCAACACCGCCCTGTTCGACGGGATGTTCCAGTCTATGCGGCGGATCACGGCGGCCGAGGCAACCGCGGTGAAGCCGCGCAAGCTGGTGGTGGACACTGTCAAGAAGGGCGACACGGTGCAGTCGCTGGCCAAGCGCATGGCCTATACCGCTGCGCAGGAAGACCGTTTCCGGGTGCTCAACGGTCTGGCGGCCGGGGCCACGGTAACAGTCGGGCAAAAGGTCAAGCTGGTCACCTATTGACCCGCGCATACGAAAAGGGCGGCAGGTTTCCCTGCCGCCCCGAACGTTTGCCAGTTGGCTGCCAGCTTAGTTGCCGGCGCCAGCCTGGTTGGCTTCCTGCATGGCCGAGGAAGTCGTGTTGAAGGTGGTGCCCAGTTCGTTGCCCAGGCCCTGCATCGCGGTGATCGCGGCAACGGCGATGAGGGCAGCAATCAGACCGTATTCGATCGCGGTGGCGCCGTCTTCGTTCTTGAAAAACTTGTTGATGAGCTTCTTCATGGTCAGTCTCCTTAAGGCAGTCTATTAAACCCGGCTCGCTTTGGTTTCCCCGTTTGAGCATTTGCAGAACTAGGTATTATTCCTTGAAAAATACTTAATTCCTGGAGGACTTTTGCGTGGCCGCTTTTTGCTTCGACGCGACGTCAGTCCACATGGACTGGGTTTCGTTGGTGAAGCCGTTGAAAGCACCAACCATGGCAATCACGATCAGCGCGCAAATCAGCCCGTACTCCAGAGCGGTGGCCCCGGCCTTGTCAGCAAACAGTCGTTTGATAATGGCCAGCATGGGTCCCCTCTCCGCGAGATCAGGCGGATGGCCCGGTTTCGCAGCAGTTCCCTAAGAAAAGGTTTATGGCCGTGGCGGTGGTGCCAAAAATTCCGACAATCGTGCCGGTGGTGGCGGCGGCGCTGATCGACCCGGCGGGGCGGGTGCTGATGCAGCAGCGCCGGATCGGCAAGGCGCATGGCGGGCTGTGGGAATTTCCCGGCGGCAAGGTGGAACCGGGCGAATCGCTGGAGGGGGCCCTCGTGCGCGAGATTGCCGAGGAGCTGGGCGTGGTGCTGACACCCGCCGCGCTGGCGCCGCTGAGCTTTGCCGCAAACCCCGGCGATCCGCATGTCGTGCTGCTTTACACCTGCCGCGCGTGGACCGGGGAGCCGCGCTGCCTGGATGGTGAAGCGATCGGCTGGTTCGCGGCCGATGCACTGGCGAACCTCGCCATGCCGCCGCTCGACGTGCCGCTGGCGTCCGCGGTGAAAGAACTTATCGACAGGTGCAATTAGGGCCTTGCCAAGGTCGGAGCAGGCCCCTATTGGCGCCTCTCCAACGCGCCCGTAGCTCAGCTGGATAGAGCATCAGACTACGAATCTGAGGGTCGGACGTTCGAATCGTTCCGGGCGCGCCATATACAAAAGGGTCCACCGCAAGGTGGGCCCTTTTGTATATGGCGGGTCTGAGCCAACGCTGCGGACTTTCGGAGTCGCAGCGAAGCGGAGACGACCGAGCCCGCAGGGCGAGGGCAATCGTTCCGGGCGCGCCAAAATCCCCCGCCGGTCTGTTGACCTGGCGGGGGTTTTTATTTTCGGGCCGTATTGCCTGTTTTTCAGCCGTCCTGAGCGGCTGCGTTTTTGCGAAACAGCACTGCCGGCTCCACCGCGCCAACCAGCAGCCGGTCATCGGGTCCATAGAGCAGCGTCTGCGGCGCATGGTCGCTCATCCGCAGCGGATCGGCCGCATAATGCAGTGCGACCGGCGTGTCGCGAAAACGGAAGTGCGCGTGATAGAGCGCCAGCCAGCCACCCGGCGCGACATGCCGGTCCAGCCGGGCGATCGTTTCCGCAAAGCGCGCGAACGGCAGCACGGCGGCGCAGCTGGCCGGTCGATCCGCTTCCAGCACCCCGTGACGCAGCACGGCCATGGCCAGCACGGCATCGAACGCCTCACCCGGAAGCGGCGCGTCGGCGAGGCGGTAATCGCTGCGGGGATCGGGATCGGCGGCGCGTGCCTGCGCGATCATCCGGCGGTTGAGGTCCAGCCCCACGATCCGCGCCTGGGGCAGGCGGCGGCGCAGCGAGCGCACTTCGGCCCCGCTGGAGCAGCCGAACGACAGGATCCGCGGCTCCGGCACATGGCGCAGCCGCTCGGCCAAGGCATCGAACAATTGCGGATAGCGTTCCTCGAACGTGTCGGGGAAGGGCTGCAGGATGCGTGTCGCCTCATGGCGTCGCAGGCGGTCGATTTCGCGCAGGCCGGGATCGAGCAGGCGGCGCACCAGGCGGCCCAGCGGCATGGCACCGGGAATCCGGCCCGCGAATCGCCGCGCGACGGCGGCGAGGGCGGATTGTTGGGGATCGAGCACCATGCGGCCTTGGTGTCATACGCCGGGGCCTAGGGAAAGGGCGCGATTGCCCCTTATCGCGGCGGATGACGCGCGAGCCAAGCCGGGTTACACATGGGCCATGACCGAACACGGCGGCACGGCAGGGGATCAGGAGGCGCCATCCGTCTGGCGCTTCGCCCGCGCCAGCCGCGCGCACGTGGTGGTCGATGCGGCGGATTACTTTGCGCTGATGCAGACCGCGATGCTGCGCGCGCGCCAGCGGATCATGCTGATCGGCTGGGACTTTGACACCCGCATTCACCTCGGCACCGGTCGGCGCATCTGGCATCGTCCCAGCAAGACCGAGATGCCGGCACGGCTAGGCAGCTTCGTCGTCTGGCTGTGCCGCCGCACGCGCGAACTGGAAGTGCGGGTGCTGAAATGGAACTTCGGCGCGCTGAAGTTCATCTTCCGTGGTTCGATGGTGGTCGATCTGATCCGCTGGTGGCTGCACCGGCATATCGATTTCAAGTTCGACGCCGCGCATCCGCTAGGGTGCAGCCATCACCAGAAGGTCGTGGTGATCGACGATACCTTTGCGGTCTGCGGCGGGATCGACATGACGTCCGACCGCTGGGACACGCCTGAACACCGCGAGGACGACGAGCGGCGCAAGATGCCGTGGGGGCGGCGGGTATTCCCGCCCTGGCACGACCTGTCGATGCTGGTCGAGGGCGACGCGGCGGGCGCGTTGGCCGAACTGGGGCGCGAACGGTGGCGCAATGCGGGCGGTGTGCCGATGGAGCCATGCGCCCCCAGCCGCGCCACGGCCTGGCCCGCGACGATCAAGGCGGAATTCGAGGATGTGGAGATCGGGATTGCCCGCACCCGCGCCGCATGGGGCGGGCTGGGCGAGCTGCGCGAGGTGGAGAACCTGTTCATCGAACATATCCGCCGCGCCCGGCGCTTCATCTATGCCGAAAGCCAGTATTTCGCGGCGCGCACCATTGCCGAGGCGATCGCCGAGCGCATGGCGGAGCCGGACCCGCCGGAAATCGTCCTGATCAACCCGCTGACGGCATCCGGCTGGCTGGAGCAGAAGGCGATGGACGGCGCGCGGGCGCGGCTGTGCCATGCCATTGCCGAGCGCGACCATCGTGGCCGGTTCCGCGTCTATGTGCCGCGTAACGCGGCGGGCACGCCGATCTATGTCCATTCCAAGATGATGATCGTCGATGACGAAATTGTCCGGATCGGTTCTGCCAACATGAACAACCGCTCGCTGGGGCTGGACAGCGAATGCGACGTGTTCATCGACGCCGCGCGCCCCGGCAACGGCCATGCCATGCCGGCGATTACCCGGCTGCGCCACCGGCTGCTGGCCGAGCATCTGGGCCTGTCGGTCGAGGCGGTGGAGGCGGCGCTGGCCGCCGACCCCTCGATGATCGCGCTGATCGAACACAGCACAAAGCATGGGAAGCGACTGGACGCTTTGGTCTTGCCTCCGTTGAGCGAAGCGGAGAAAGCGGTTGCCGACAAGGCCCTGCTCGATCCTGAGCGGCCGGAAGAACTGTTCGAGCCGTTCAGCAAGCGGCGCGGGCTGTTCCGCGGGGGGATGTTGCGCCGTCCGCGCTGAGGGGAAAGGTTTGAGGATGAGCTGCGATTCCGACGCCGGCGATGCCGGCCCGATGGCCAAGCTTCCGGTTCCGGAGCACGTGCAGGACGCGATCCGCACCCTGATCAGCTGGGCGGGGGACGACCCGAGCCGCGAGGGCCTGCTGGATACGCCGGCCCGCGTGGCGCGGGCGTGGAAGGAATATTGCCAGGGCTATCAGGACGACCCGGCGATCCATCTGGCGCGCCAGTTCGAGGAAGTGGGCGGCTATGATGAAGTCGTGCTGCTGAAGGACATCCCGTTCCAGTCGCACTGCGAACACCACATGGCACCGATCACCGGCAAGGCGGCGATCGCCTACATGCCGCGGGACAAGGTGGTGGGGATTTCCAAGCTGGCGCGGGTGCTGCACGGCTATGCCCAGCGCCTGCAGATCCAGGAACGGCTGACCGCCGAAGTGGCCCAGTGCATCTGGGACAACCTGCAACCGCACGGCGTGGCCGTGGTGATCGAGGCACAGCATGGCTGCATGACCGGGCGCGGGGTCAAGACTCCGGGCGTGGGCATGGTCACCAGCCGCCTGATCGGTTGTTTCCTGGACGATCACCGCAGCCGCAAGGAAGTGCTCAGCCTGATGGGTTACTGATCCGATGCGGCGGATGATGATCGCGGCGGCGGCGCTGCTGGCGCTGGGCGGGGCGGCAGCGGTGCAGGCGGGCAAGGCCGATCCGCTGGCCGAACTGGCCGGGTATTATCCGCGCACCTGGCAGAGCGGGGACGTCAGCGGGGCGAAGTTCGACGTTACCGACGAAGTGATCATCACGCCCGTCGATGGGCAGAGCGCGGATGTCAGCTTTGCGCTGAACTTCTTCAACGGCCACACTTGCGATTTGCAGGGGCGGGCGGTGATGCAGGGGCGCAAGCTGGTGTTCACCGATCCCGATGGCTGGCAGGGCAAGGCGTGCCGGCTGGAGATCTGGCGGCAGGGCAAGGACCTGCGCTGGAGCGACCGCGATAACGGCTGCCATAGCTATTGCGGAATGCGCGGCAGTTTCACCAATGGCAAAGTGGCCCTGAAACTGCGTCAGCCGCTGGCGAACGCGCCCAAGCGGCACTCAGACTGACCCGATGGGCACAAAAAAAGGGGGCAAGAACATCGGTTCTTGCCCCCTTTTTTTATCGCAGCAACTTAGAGTTGCTCGATCATGTAGTCGGCCGCGCTGACCTTGAAGTCGCCCGGTGCTTCGACGTGGAGCTGTTCGACCACGCCGTCGTTGACCACCATCGAGAAGCGCTGGCCGCGCTTGCCCAGGCCAAAGCCGCTGCCGTCCATCGTCAGGCCCAGCGCTTCGGCAAAGTCGCCGTTGCCGTCAGCCAGCATGGTCACGTCGGCCGAACCGGCGGCCTTGCCCCACGCGCCCATCACGAACGGATCGTTGACGGCGGTGCAGGCGATTTCGTCGATGCCCTTGGCCTTCAGGTCTTCGGCCTTTTCGACATAGCCCGGCAGGTGCTTGGCCGAGCAGGTCGGCGTGAACGCGCCGGGAACCGAGAACAGCGCGACGCGCTTGCCCTTGAAGTAATCCGACGACTGCACCGCTTCGGGGCCGTTTTCGCCCGCCTTGACGAGCTTTACGTCTGGCAGCTTGTCGCCAACTGAAATGGTCATGGGATCCGTCTCCTGTGATGGTGTTGGGAATTTGCGAGTCTCTCGCAGGATATAGGGCAGCCGCCGCACTCCGCAACGTCCGGTTATGCTTAATTTCGCTTTACTGGCCCGGTTTAAGATTCCGTAAACCGGCTCCGACAGGGTGAGCCTGGCGGGACCGTCCCGCCGGGAGACTGCAGATGAACCGAGTTTCAGGGGTCGCGGCCGGAATGGCCGCAGTGGCAATGCTATGTTCCCAGCCCGTGCTGGCCGCGCCGATGAGCAAGGCGGAAAAGTTGCGGCGGCTGGATATCATGCTGATGGTTACGGGGCTGCGATGCCGCACCACGAGTGACAATTTCCAGGCCGATTATGGCCGCTTCACCACGCGCCACATCGCAGAACTCAACAAGGCGAGCGATGCGTTGAAGACCGAACTGGCCGCGAGCCACGGGGCTGGCGGGGCCAACCGCGCGCTCGACAGGCTGAGCGTGACGATGGCGAACGCCTATGGCCAGGGGCACCCGTGGCTGAACTGCGCGCAGCTGAAGCAGGTGGCGCGCGGGCTGGCCGAAGCCAGCGGGCCGGAACCGTTGCTGGCGGCGGCGGACCAGTTGCTGGCGTCGTCCGGTACGCCGCAATTTGCCTGGGCGCGCTGACCACAGGTCCATATAAAGACTTCTTTATATTTGCGCCGCTTGGGGTGAGCGGCTAAGGGCGGGACCATGCCGGTGCCGCCCTTGTCGTATGGGCCGCGCCGAAACGACGTTCACAGGAGTTAGCATCGTGGCCACTACCGCCGAAGCCGCCAAGGATTACGTGATTGCCGATATCGGCCTGGCCGACTTTGGCCGCGCGGAAATCCGCATTGCCGAAACCGAAATGCCCGGCCTGATGGCCCTGCGCGAGGAGTTCGGCCCCAGCCAGCCGCTGAAGGGCGCGCGGATCACCGGTTCGCTGCACATGACGATCCAGACCGCCGTGCTGATCGAAACGCTGGTCGCGCTGGGTGCGGAAGTGCGCTGGGCCACCTGCAACATCTTCTCCACGCAGGACCACGCCGCCGCCGCGATTGCCGCCGCGGGCATTCCGGTCTTTGCGGTGAAGGGCGAAAGCCTGGCCGAATACTGGGACTATGTCGGCAGCATCTTTGACTGGGATGACGGCACTGGCCGCACCGCCAACATGATCCTCGACGATGGCGGCGATGCCACGATGTTCGCGCTGTGGGGCGCGCGGGTCGAAGCGGGTGAAGACCTTTTCGAGCCCAGCAATGCTGAGGAAATCGAATTCTGCCGCGCGCTGAAGGCGTTCCTCAAGAAGAAGCCGGGCTATCTCACGATGTCGGTCGCGCACATCAAGGGCGTGTCGGAGGAAACCACCACCGGCGTGCACCGGCTCTACCAGATCGCCAAGGACGGCAAGCTGCCGTTCCCCGCGATCAACGTGAACGACAGCGTCACCAAGTCGAAGTTCGACAACCTCTATGGTTGCAAGGAATCGCTGGTCGACGCGATCCGCCGCGCCACCGACGTGATGCTGGCTGGCAAGGTCGCCTGCGTCGCCGGTTTTGGCGATGTGGGCAAGGGCAGCGCCGCTTCGCTCCGCCAGGGCGGCGCGCGCGTGATGGTCACCGAAATCGATCCGATCTGCGCGCTGCAGGCGGCGATGGAAGGCTATGAGGTCGTCACGATGGAAGAAGCGGTGAAGCGCTGCGACATCTTCGTCACCGCCACTGGTAACGAAGACGTCATCACCGCCGAGCACATGAAGGCGATGAAGCCGATGAGCATCGTGTGCAACATCGGCCACTTCGACAGCGAGATCCAGATCGCCGCCCTGTCGAACTACAAGTGGACCGAAGTGAAGCCGGGCACCGACCTGGTCGAATTCCCCGATGGCAAGCAGATCATCGTGCTGGCAAAGGGCCGCCTGGTGAACCTGGGCTGCGCCACCGGCCATCCCAGCTTTGTCATGTCGGCCAGCTTCACCAATCAGACGCTGGCGCAGATCGAGCTGTTCACCAAGGCTTCGGAATACAAGAACGAAGTCTATGTCCTGCCCAAGCACCTCGACGAAAAGGTCGCGGCGCTGCACCTCGAAAAGCTGGGCGTGAAGCTGACCAAGTTGTCGAAGAAGCAGGCCGATTACATCGGCGTGTCGACCGAAGGGCCGTTCAAGCCGGACCACTATCGCTACTGACCGGCTCCCGACCGGCGGAACCTGCAACTTATCACAGGGGCGGCCACTGTGCCGCCCTTGCCATTGGCGCTGGGCGCGCATAGCTGGGTGTCATGACCCTGTCCCCCCTGGCTTTGACCGTGATCGGGCTGCTGCTGGCCGCGTGGACGATGGCTGCGGCGTGGGCGGTGCTGTCTGCCCGCCAGCGCGAACGCCGCGCCGAAGCCAGCCAGCGCCATGCCAAGCGGCTGGCGCGGATGGTGGATGAAAGCCCGGCGCTGCCGCTGCTGGTGCGCGTCGACGGCAAGATCGAGGCGCCGCAGCGGCTGGCCAACTGGCTGGGGCTGGATGCGGTCCCCCGCTTTCTGACCGAGCTGGACGGCGGGCGGATCGACGGCGGCGGCGGCGGGCTGACCGGCGAGCAGCTGGCGCAGCTGACCGAGGCGGTGCGCCGCACCCAGAAAACCGCCGCACCCTTCCGCATGGTGGTCACCCCGCGCGGGTCGAAGCGCAGCCTGGCCTTGCGCGGGCACCTGGCCGACCCGGCGGTGTCCCCCGGCGGCGCGGCGCTGGTGTGGGTGTTCGACTTTTCCGACAGCGAGAGCGAACTGGTGCAATTGCGCGCCGAAGCGGCCAGTGCGCGTGCCGATTTCGCCGCGCTGGTCGGCCTGATCGAAGCGGCACCGATGCCGATGTGGTTCCGCGGGGGCGACGGCTCGCTGCGGCTGGTCAACGATGCCTATGTCCGTGCGGTCGGGGGCAAGGATGCCCGCGCCGTGGTGGCGGACGGGACGGAACTGATCGAAAGCGTCGATGGCCTGACCGCGCGGCAGATTGCCTTGCAGGCGGCAGCCAAGCGCCTGCCGATCGAGCGGATCGTCGCGGCGACGATCGACGGCGCGCGCCGGGCGCTGCGCGTGTCGGACCTGCCGCTGGGCGATGAAGGCGTGGCCGGTTACGCCGTCGATATCGAGGACATGGAAGAGCAGGGCCGCGCCTTCCGCGCGTTCCGCGAGGCGCAGCGCGCCATGCTGGACCAGCTGTCCGCCGGGGTCGCCCAGTTCGATGCCAAGCGCCAGCTGACCTTTGCCAACCAGCCGTTCCAGCGCATTTTCGCGCTCAAGCCCGCCGTGATGATCGATCCGCCGCAGTTCGAACGGTTCCTGGATCAGGCGCGCGATGCGGGCCGGGTGCCCGAAGCGCGCGATTTCCCGGCCTGGCGGCGAGCGCGCGCGGGCTGGTTCCTGGCCAGTGCGGCGCAAGAGGAAGCCTGGGCGCTGGGTGACGGCACGCACTTGCGGATCGTCGCGCAGCCGCTGCCGGATGGCGGGCTGATGCTGATTGCGGAGGACCGGACCGAGCAGCTGCGCCTGTCCGCCGTGCGCGATACCCTGCTGCGCACCCGCACTGCCACGTTCGACAGCCTGTTCGAATCGATCGCGGTGTTCGCGCCTGATGGCCGGATGCAGCTGTGGAACCGGCGGTTTGCGGCCGACTGGGGGCTGGAAGACACGTTCCTGGATACCCATCCCCGGATCGAATCGCTGCTGGAGCGGATCGCGCGCCGGTTGCTCAAACCGGTCAAGGCCAAGTCCGTGGGCGATGCCGTGCGCGGCGCGACGCTGGACCGGCGGCAGACTACGGGGCGGGCGGTGCTGGCCGATGGGCGCACGCTGGAATTCGCGGGCGTGCCGCTGCCCGATGGCAACGGGCTGTTGACCGTGCTGGACATCACCGATTCGCAAAAGGCTGAGGAAGCCCTGCGCGAACGCAACGCCGCGCTGGAAGAAGCGGACGCGATGAAAACGCGCTTCCTTGCCAACATGAGCTATGAATTCCGTACGCCGCTGACCTCGATCGGCGGGTTTGCCGAACTGCTGGAAGCCGGGCTGGGCGGTGAACTGTCCGAGCAGGGCCGCGAATATGTCGCCGCGATCCTCACGTCGGTCGAGCGGCTGGGCGAGCAGATCGAATCGGTGCTGGACCTGTCGCAAAGCGAAGCCGGAATGCTGCCCCTTGCGCGTGAGGAAGTGGACCTGTTCCCGCTGCTGACCAAGCTGGTCGAAGATCGCGCGGCGCGGCTGAAGGATGGCGGCCTGACCTTGGACTTGCGCGGGGCGAAGGGCGTGGGCCGGATCATGGGGGATCGGCGCCGGCTGGCCCGCGCGCTGGGGCACGTGCTCGACAACGCGATCTCGGCCACGCCGCCGGGCGGGCGCATTCTGGTTGAACTGGCTGCCCGCAAGGGCAAGGCGCGGGTCGTCATTTCCGACAATGGCCCCGGCATGGACGGCCCGACGCTGGCCCGTGCGCTGGAAGGGCTGAAGCTGTCGGCCGATGGCAAGGCGGTGGAGCGCCGTCAGGGCCTTGGCCTGCCGCTCGCGCGGCAACTGATCGAGGCGCATGGCGGGATGCTGGAACTGATGTCGCAGCCGGGGCAGGGCACTGCCGCGATCATTGACTTGCCGTGATGCGCATTGCGCTGCCCGATCTGGCCGCGACCGAGGCCTTTGGCCGCCGCATCGCCACCGCCTTGCGCCCCGGCGATGTGATTGCACTGTCGGGCGGGCTGGGCGCGGGCAAGACCACGCTGGCCCGCGCGATCATCGCCGCGCTGGGCCATGCGGGCGAAGTGCCGTCCCCCAGCTTTGCCATCATCGAGACTTATGATCCCCCCGCCGTGCGCCTGCCGCTGGTCCATGCCGATTTCTACCGGCTGGACCACCCGGACGAGGCGGAGGAGCTGGGACTGGACGACTATCGTTACGGCGCGGCGCTGCTGGCGGAATGGCCGGAACACGCGGGCGGGTTCGGACATGAACCGGGGTGCCTCTCGCTCGCCCTGGAAACTGCGGACAGCGGGCGGATTGCCATTGCGACAGCCGGTCCCGATTGGCTAGGGCGGGAGCCATGGGACTGAACCTGCCTGACGGCGTCGAAGCCTTTCTTGCCAGCGCCGGATGGGGCGACGGCGTGGTTGAACCGCTGGCGGGCGATGCCTCGTTCCGCCGCTATTTCCGCATTCGCCGGGGCGATAAATCGGCTATGCTGATGGACGCTCCGCCGCCAGAGGAAGATCCCCAGCCGTTCCTGCGTGCCGCCAAGTGGCTCGACGCCAACGGCCTGCGCGCGCCGCACATCCTGGCCGAGGATGGGCTGCGCGGGCTGGTCCTGCTCGAAGACTTCGGCGAAGTGCGGATGCGCGAGTATCTGGACCAGTGGCCGGACGACGAACGCGCGGTCTATACCGCCGCGATCGACACGCTGGTCGATCTGCACCGCCTGCCGCCTGGCCCGTTCCGCGACTACAGCCTGGCCGAATACCAGCGCGAGGCGAAGCTGCTGGTTGACTGGTATTGCCCGGCGCAGAACCTTTACGTCGATGGTCCCGGCTATGCCGCCGCGTGGGAAGCCGTGCTCAGCCCGATGCTGCCGCGCCAGCGCCCCGGCGTGGTGGTGATGCGCGATTATCACGCCGAAAACGTGATGCTGCTGGGTGCGCTGGAAAAGCAGGGCCTGCTGGACTTTCAGGACGCGCTGGTCGGCCATCCGGCCTATGACCTGGTGTCGCTGCTGCAAGACGCGCGCCGCGACGTGGCACCGGAACTTGAAGCGGAAATGTTCGATTACTACGTCCGCCAGACCGGCGCGGGCGCGGATTTCCTGGCCGACTACGCCCGCCTCGGCGCGCAGCGCAACGCCAAGATCGTGGGCATTTTCGTGCGCCTGTGGAAGCGCGACGGCAAGCCGCGTTACCTGGATTACATCCCGCGCGTCTGGGCCTTGCTGGAACGCGATCTGGCGCACCCGGCGCTGGAACCGGTGGCGCGCTGGTTCGATGCCAATATCCCGGCGGAATTGCGCGCGGCGGGCGGCGGCACGTTCACGGTATGAGCGCTGCGCATCCCGGCACGGCGATGGTGATGGCCGCGGGGCTGGGCACGCGGATGCTGCCGCTGACCAAGGACCGGCCGAAACCGCTGGTCGAGGTGGCCGGGCAGACCCTGCTCGATCACGTGCTGGATCAGCTGCGCGCTGCCGGGGTGGGGCGGATCGTGGTCAACGTCCACTACCTCGCCGATCAAGTCGAGGCGCATCTGGCGAAGCACGCTGCCGATTTCGATGTCCGCATTTCCGATGAACGCGGGCTGCTGCGCGATACCGGGGGCGGGCTGGTGCAGGCCAAAGACCTGATCGCGGACGATCCGTTCTATTGCATCAACGCCGACAACTGGTGGACCGACGCGGGCGGGAACGCCCTGTTGCGGCTGGCCGAGGCGTGGGACGATGCGCGGATGGACGTGCTGATGCTGCTGGTGCCGACAAGCCGCGCGGGCAACACGCAGGGGACTGGCGATTTCGACCTCGACGCCGACGGTCGCATCTCCCGCGAAGGGCCAAAGCGGCCGCGTCCCTATGTCTGGACAGGCATCCAGCTGCTGGCCAGGCGGGTGATCGCCGATCCCCCGGAGGCGGTGTTTTCGACCAACGTGTTCTGGGACCGCGCGATTGCGCAGGGACGCTGCTTCGGGCTGGTTCACCACGGCCAGTGGTTCGATGTCGGCTACCCCGCCGCCATTGCCATGACCGAGGCGGCGCTCGCCCGTGGCTGAGCGGGCGGGGCCGCAAGTCTACTCCATCGCCGCGCATCGCGGGTTCGCCGACGCACTCGTCGCCGGTCTGATCCCGCGTTATGCGCGGGACGATGTCGGGCTGGCCCGGCTGACCCTGCTGCTGCCTAGCCGCCGCGCCGAACGGATCGTGACCGAGGCGTTCATTCGCCTGTCGGGTGGGGGGATGCTGCTGCCGCGCATGGCGGTGGTGGGCGACCTCGACCTCGACGAAACGCTGGGGCCGCTGCTCGATCCGCTGGGCGCGGGCAGCGCCATTCCTCCCGCCGCCGACCCGACCCGGCGCTGGCTGCGGCTGGCGCAGCTGCTCAAGGCGGAACTGGGCGAGGATGCCCCCAAGGCACCGGGCTTGTTGCGACTGGCGCAGGAAACCGGGCGGACGATGGACCGGCTGGCCGTCGAAGGGATCGAACTTGGCGACCTGCTGCAGGACCGCGTTGCGGGGATCGTCGGCGATCTGGCCGATCACTGGCGGCAGGCGACCCGGCTGTTCGCCACGGTGCAGGCGCACTGGCTGGCTGACCTTGCCGAGCGCGGCGAAGTGGACCCGCCAGAGCGGCGCAACCTGCTGTTCCAGTATGCCGCGCGGCGCTGGCGCGAAGCGCCGCCTGCGCATCCGGTGGTTGCGGCGGGCGTAACCAGCGCCTCGCCCGCGCTGGCCGCGCTGCTGCGCACGATTGCGGAAACCCCGCGCGGCGCGGTGATCCTGCCCGATCTGGACCTGTCGCTGGACCGCGATGTCTGGGCCGCGCTGGGCACGGCTGGCGCGCCGGAGGGGCCGGACGATCCGCCGTTCGGTGAGCGCGACGCGGTGACGCACCCGCAATATCACCTGAAGCTGCTGCTCAACCGCATGGGCGTGAACCGCGATGAAGTGCAGCCCTGGCACCGTGCGGGTCTGGCCGCCGCTCCGCCGGAACGCAGCCGCGCGATTTCCAACCTGTTCCTGCCCCCCGCCGCGAGCGCGGGCTGGGTCGATCTGCCCGCCGCGCAGCGCCGCCTGTCGGGCGTGCGCTTGATGCAAAGCGCGCATCCGGGCGAGGAGGCGCAGGCTATTGCGATCCTGATCCGGCAGGCGCTGGAACAGCCGGAACGCCGCGTTGCGCTGATCACGCCGGATCGCGGCCTGGCAGGGCGCGTCATCGCGCAGCTGAAACGCTGGGGCATTGCCGCCGACGACACCGCCGGTCGCCCGCTGCCGCAAACCTCGGCGGGCCGCGCGCTGCTGCTGCTGGCCGAAGTCGCGGCAGAAGCCGCCGCGCCGGTGCCGCTGCTGGCGCTGCTGCAACACCCGCTGGTCCGCGCGGGCGAGGGGCGGCGTGACTGGCTGGAACGGGTCCGTGCGCTCGATCTGGAACTGCGCGGCCCGCGCCCCGCGCCGGGCTTGCCGCCGCTCCATGCGGCCATCGACAAGCTGGCCAAGCGCGCGGACGGCGAGGATATTCGCAGCTGGTGGTGCGAGGTGGAAACCGTGCTGACCCCGCTGCTCGACTGGGCCGAGGAAGTGCCGCTGGCCGACGCGCTCGATCTGCTCTTAGCGGGCGGCGAGGCCTTGTGCGGGGACGCGCTGTGGAGCGGGGCCGATGGCCGCGCGCTGGCCGCCTTCATCGAGGACTTGCGCGAGGGCGCGCGGGCGATTGGCACCGTGATCGGCCCGCGCGATCTGCCCGCCGTGCTGCGCGATGCGATGGACCGCGTGGCGGTGCGCCCGCCGTGGGGCGGCCACCCGCGCGTCGCGATCTATGGCCTGCTGGAAGCGCGGATGAGCCGTGCCGACCTGGTGATCTGCGCCGGGCTGACCGAGGGCAGCTGGCCTGCCAGCCCGTCGCCCGAAGCGTTGCTTCCCCCCGCCGTGCTGCGTGCGCTGGGCGTGCCGGGGGCGGAGTTTCGCATCGGCCTGTCCGCGCATGACCTTGCCGGGGCGCTCGGTGCACCGGAAGTGGTGCTGAGCCATGCCTTGCGCGATGAGGGCGGGCCGGTGATCCCCAGCCGCTTCGTCATGCGGGTGGAGGCCATGCTGGGCGAGCTGGCCGACCAGCACCGCGAAGTCGCCGCGATCGATCTGGCCCGCCGGATCGACCGGGCCAACCCCGCGCCGGCCTATCCTCAGCCCAAGCCGATGCCTTCGGCGGAGCAACGCGACGTGCCGCTGGCCGTCACTGCGATCGACCGGCTGCGCGGCGATCCCTACCAGTTCTACGCGCAGGCGATCCTCGGGCTGCGCTCGCTCGACGCGCTGGATGCGGAACCGACCGCCGCGTGGAAGGGCACCGTGGTTCACCGGGTGCTGGAACGCTGGCACAAGAGTGAGGGCGGGGCGGGCGAATTGCTGGCGCTGGCGTCGGAAGAGCTCGCCGCGATGCAGGCGCACCCGCTCGTCCGCCACTTGTGGTGGCCGCGCCTGTCGAAAGCGCTGGAATGGATCGACGCCGAAGTGCGCGCCGCTGCCGCGCAGGGTCGCACCGTGGCGGTCAGCGAAAAGACGGGTGAAATGACGTTCATGGACGTCAAGGTCCATGGCCGGGCCGACCGGATTGACCGGCTGCCGGATGGGGCGCTGGCGGTGGTCGATTACAAGACCGGCGCCCCCCCAACGCCGCGCATGGTGGAAGAAGGCTTCGCCTTGCAACTGGGCGTGATCGGCCTGATCGCGCGCGACGGGGGTTTTGCCGGGGTAACGGGCGAGCCGGAGCGGTTCGAATACTGGTCGCTGGGCAAATCCAAGGCCAAGACCAGCGAAACCGGCTTTGGCTATGCAACCGAACCAATCCTAGAGGACAAGAAAAAATCCGGCATCCCGCGTGAGCAGTTCCTTGAAAAGATCGAGGGCTTTCTGGCCGATGCGATCCGGCGCTGGATCAAGGGCGACGAACCCTTCACCGCGCGGCTCAATCCGGACCTTGGCGGCTACAACGACTATGACCAGCTGATGCGGCTGGACGAATGGCAGGCGCGCGGGGAGGCCAGTCAAATGGAAGGCGGCCAAATGGAGGGCGGCCAATGAGCGGTTCGGCAAAACTCTGGCCCCTCGTCGGCAACCAGCGTCCGGCCGTCAATCCGGCAGACACGGTGTGGCTCTCCGCCTCGGCGGGGACTGGCAAGACGCAAGTGCTTTCGGCCCGCGTGCTGCGGCTGCTGCTGGAGGACGGGGTCAGTCCGGGGCAGGTGCTGTGCCTGACGTTCACCAAGGCCGGGGCGACCGAAATGGCGGCGCGGATCAACGAGGTGTTGGCGCGCTGGGTGCGGGCCAAGCCCGAAGCCCTGGCCGCGGACTTGCAGGCCATCGGGGCGGATATCGGCCCGGATACGCAGGCCCGCGCCCGCACGCTGTTCGCCGAAGTGCTGGACTGCCCCGGCGGGGGCCTGCGGATCGATACGATCCACGCCTTTGCCCAGTGGCTGCTCGCCGCGTTCCCGCATGAGGCCGGGCTAACCCCCGGCACCCGCGCGATGGAGGACCGTGACCGCGACCTGCTGCGCCGCGAAGTTCTGGCCGATCTGCTCGCCGATGCCGAGGCGCAGAACGACGCAGGCACGCTGGAGGCACTGGCCAATCTTTCCGTCCGGCTGGGTCCGGACAAGGTGGAATCATGGCTGCTGCGCTGCGCGCAGGCGCATGAGCTGTGGACCGGCTCCACCGGTTGGCAGCCGCCGATGCTGCCGCGTATACGGCAACTGATCGGCCTGCCCAGCGATGCCGGGCCGGACGATCTGGTGGCGTTGTGCAGTGATGATGCCTTCGCGGTCGATGCGCTGCGCTGCTGTCTGTCGGCCTATAACCAGTGGCAATCGCCGACTGCGATCGCCGCGCGCGCGGTGATTGCGGATTGGTTGTCTGCTTCGCCTCAACAGCGGCGATCTGAGCTTGATGCGCTGGTGACGACGATGTTCTCGAAAGAGGGTAACGTCAAAAACAAGCGCTATGTCGAAAAGTTCGAAGAGAACTTCGAGGCGGCGGGATTGGCGGTGCTTGAGGCCGTCAACGCCGTGACGGACCGCAAGGCGCTGCTTGACCTCTCCGAATGGCTTGCTCCCGCGCTGGAGCTGGGCCGCAAGTTCGCGCTGGCGTGGGACGAGGCGAAGGCGCGCGCCGGGTTCATCGATTTCGACGACCAGATTCGCCAGGCCGCCGCCTTGCTGCACCAGTCGGACCTCGCCGAGTGGATCCGCTACAAGCTGGACCGGCGCTTCGATCACATTCTGGTGGACGAGGCGCAGGATACCAACGCCCAGCAATGGGATATCATCAACGCGCTGACCGGCGATTTCTTTGCAGGGCTGGGCGCCCATGCCGACAAGCTGCGCACGCTGTTCGTGGTGGGCGATTACAAGCAGGCGATTTTCCGCTTCCAGGGGACCAGCCCGGAAAACTTCGAAGCCGCGCGCGAGCGGGTGCGCGCGGAAATGGCCGGTCTGGCCCAGAATGCCGAGGCGCTGCGCGGCAATATCGCGGCGCGCGAATTGCAGGACCTCGATCTGGGGCAAAGCTTCCGCACCGCGCAATCCGTGCTGGATTTCGTCAACATGGCGATTGCCCGGATCGGCTATGCCGCCTTCGGCCTGCCGCGTGAGCCGGAACAGCACGTGGGTGAGGCGCGGCCCGGCCATGTCGCGCTGTGGCGGGTGGTCGGCGACGCATCCGAACAGGCCGGCGGCGATGACGACGACGAAGGGCAGGAGGGCTGGTTCGCCCGGTCGGACCGGCGGCTGGCCGACCGGATCGCGCGGCAGGTGCGCAGCTGGATGGATCACGGCTTTCCCCTGCAAAAGGGCGGATTGCGCCGCGCCGGGCCGGGCGACGTCATGGTGCTGGTGCGCAAGCGCAAGGAACTGGCCGGGCTGATTGTCGCGCGGCTTCATGCGGCCGGAGTGCCGGTGGCGGGGGTGGACCGGCTGCGGCTGGCCGCGCCGCTGGCGGTGCGCGATCTGATGGCGGCGGTGCGGTTTGCCACCCAGCCGCTCGACGATCTCAACCTTGCCTGCCTGCTCGTCTCGCCGCTGCTGGGGTGGACGCAGGAGCAGTTGCTGGAACACGGCCACCGGGGTGAGCGGGTGCGGCTGTGGAGCCACCTGGGTCGCTCGCGCGATCCCTTTGTTGCGGGCACGGTGGACCGGCTGGTGGACCTGCTCAACCAGGCTGATCGCGAGACCCCGCAGGCGCTGCTGCACTGGCTGCTGACCGGGCCGTGGCAGGGGCGCCGCCAGCTGGTTGCACGGCTGGGCGGCGAAGCCAACGATCCGATTGACGAGCTGCTCAACGCCGCCAGCGCCTATGCCGCCAGCTCGGTCCCCAGCCTGCTCGGCTTCATCCGCTGGTTCGACGCGGGCGAGGGCGAGCTGAAGCGCGAGGCGGGCCAGCGCGGCGATGAAGTGCGGGTGATGACGGTCCACGGATCGAAAGGCTTGCAGGCACCGATCGTGATCCTGGCCGATGCGGCGGATAATCCCGATCGCTCGCTCGGCAGCCCGCTGACCCTGCCCGATCCGGCAGGCCGCGCGGTGCCGCTGCCCAGCCTGCGGACCGAGGAAAAGGTGGGGCCGATTCGCGCCGCCGAAGCGCAGGCCAAGGCCGAGGAGCGGCAGGAGCACTGGCGCCTGCTCTACGTCGCGATGACTCGCGCGGAAGAGGCGCTGTTCGTGGCGGGCGCGCTGGGGCCGAAGGAGAAGGAGCCCGCGCCAGACAGCTGGTATGCGCGGCTGGCCGGGCTGTTCCTGGCCGATGAATGGGTGGAAGACCCGATCTGGGGCGCGCGGCTGGAACATGGCGACGCCCTGCCGGCCGCACCGCCGCGCACGGGCGGAGACCCGGCCAGCCTGCCGCTGTTGCCGCCCTGGCTGGACCGCGCGCCGCCCGCCGAACCGCGCCCGCCGCGCCCGCTGGCTCCGTCGGCGCTGGGCGAGGAACTCGCGGCCGATCCGCCGTTCCCGCCGGGTGCGGGCATGGCCGCCGCGCGCCGGGGCGTGCTGCTGCACAAGCTGCTGGAACGCCTGCCCGATGTGCCCCCGGCGGAACGCAAGGCCGCCGCGCAAGGCTGGCTGGCGCGTTCGGCCAGTGACCTTGACGCCCATGCCCGCGCCGAAATGGCCGCGTCCGCGCTGGCCGTGGTGGAGCACAAGGACTGGAGCGACCTGTTCACCCCCGCCGCGCTGGCCGAAGTGCCGATTGCGGCGACGGTCGGCGGGCAGGTCGTGGCCGGGACGATTGACCGCCTGCTGATCGAACCGGCGCGCATCCGCCTGGTCGATTTCAAGACCGCGCGGCGTCCGCCCGCCAGCCTGGATGGAGTGCCGGTGGCGATCCTGCGGCAGATGGCAGCCTATGCCGCCGCGCTGGAGGCCGCCTATCCGGGCCGCACGGTCGATGCCGCGCTGCTCTATACGCAGGTGCCGAAACTGCTGGCGATCCCGGCGGATTTGCTGGCTGTCCACAAGCAGGCATTGACCGCGCCGCAGGAATCCTTTTGACGCGCCCCGATTGCCAAGCGGCCCGCGCGTCCTAGATTGGCAAGCAACAGACAGGAGATTCCCATGGCCACTATCGCCGTAACCGATGCCAGCTTTGCCGACGACGTGCTCAATTCCGACAAGCCCGTGCTGGTCGATTTCTGGGCTGACTGGTGCGGCCCGTGCAAGATGATCGCCCCCGCGCTGGAAGAAATCAGCGAGGAACTGGCCGACAAGGTTACCATCGCCAAGGTCGACATCATGGATAGCACCGACACCGCCGCCAAGTTCGGCGTGCAGTCGATCCCGCTGATGGTGCTGTTCAAGAACGGCGAACCCGTCGCGCAAAAGCTGGGCGCCGCGCCCAAAAGCCAGCTCAAGGGCTGGCTGGAAAGCGTCCTTTAATCCGGCAACAAATCTGAGCCTTGCCCCGCGCGGGTGAGGCTCAGATTTCGGCCATCCGCTCCGCCAGTTCGTCCCACAACGCCGGAGTTGCCGCGCCGATCAGGCTGGGGCGCATGTGTTCGTCCACGCGGTAGGGCGAGCCATCCGGGCGGCAGACTTTCCCGCCCGCCTCGTTCAGAAACAGCACACCGGCGGCGTGATCCCACGCCAGCGTGCGTTCGAAGATCGTGATGTCGTTTTCACCCAGCACGATGCGCGGATACTGTTCCGCCGCACAGCGCGGGATGTCGACCAGCGTGTAGTGCGGGGCGATGTGCGTTTTCAGCGCCTCGCGCTTGTCGGCATCGGCAAACACCAGTGAGATCGCGGCAATCGGCGGGCTCGCCCCGCTGGCGCGCGCCGTGATCCGCTCATCCCCGATCCACGCGCCGCTGCCCCGCTCGGCATGGCAGAACCGCTGGCGCAACGGATCGTAGATCCAGCCGCCGATGGTTTCCCCGCGCTCGGCCAGCGCCACCAGAATGCCGAACGGCGGCTTGCCATTGGCAAAGTTGTTGGTGCCGTCCAGCGGGTCGATGATCCAGCACAGCGCATCGCCCAGCCGGTCCAGCACCGCGGGATCGGCATGGGCGGCTTCCTCGCCGACAATGGCGGCTTCGGGCAGCAGCTGGGCGAGGCGTTCGGAGAGGATGGCCTCGGCGGCGTGATCGGCCACGGTTACGGCATCGTCTGCGGCCTTGGCCTCGATCTGGTCGCTGCGCAGGGTCTGGTAATGCGGCAGGATCGCGCGCTGCGCCGCGTCGCGCATGATCGCCCCGACGGCGCGGCTCAGGCTCTGGTTCATGAGCGGTAGTCGGCGTTGATCGAGATGTAGCCGTGAGTCAGGTCGCAGGTCCACACGGTGGCGCGGCCTTCGCCCAGGCCCAGATCGACTTCGATGGTGATGTCCTGCCCCTTGAGGTGCGCAGCGACCGGCGCTTCGTCGTAATCGGCCAGGGGCTGGCCATCGCGCGCAGCCCAGGTGCCGCCGAAACCGATCGACAGCTTGTCACGGTCGGCCGGTTCCCCGGCCTTGCCCACGGCCATCACCACGCGGCCCCAGTTGGCGTCCTCGCCCGCGATGGCCGTCTTGACCAGCGGCGAGTTGGCAATGGCGAGGCCGATCCGCCGCGCGCTGGCATCGCTGACCGCGCCGGTGACGCTGACGGCGATGAACTTCTGCGCGCCTTCGCCATCGCGCACGACCAGATGGGCGAGCTGGCGGCAGACGTCCTCCAGCGCGGCGGCGAAAGCATCCGCGCCGGGGCAGCCGGAGCAGTTGATCTGCTGGTTGCCGGCCTTGCCGGTGGCAAAGGCCAGCACGGTGTCGCTGGTGGACGTGTCGCTATCGACCGTGATGCAGTTGAAGGTCTTGTCAGCCGCCGCGGAGAGCAGTTCCTGCAGGTAATCCGGCGCGATCGCGCAATCGGTGAAGATATAGCCCAGCATCGTCGCCATATCCGGCGCGATCATGCCGCTGCCCTTGATGATGGCGGTCAGCGTGATCGTGCGGCCATCGACCACGGCGGTCGCCATCGCGCCCTTGGCGAAAGTATCGGTCGTGCCGATGGTGTTGGCGGCATCTTCCCAGCCGCACGGGGCGGCCACCAGCGCGGCTTCGATCCCGGCGCGGGCCTTGTCCTTGGGCAGCGGCACACCGATCACGCCGGTGGAGGAGACAAACACCTGCTCGGACGGGCAGCCGATGTGCGCGGATACTTGCGCCATGATCGCGTCAACCGCCTCGCGCCCGCGATAGCCGGTGAAGGCGTTGGAGTTTCCGGCATTGACCACCAGCGCCCGCGCGCGGCCCTGCTTCACGTTGGCACGGCCCAGTTCTACCTCGGACGAGCAGCACACGTTGCGGGTGAACACGCCGGCCACGGCCGTGCCCTCGGCGAACTCGGCATAGGTCAGGTCGCAGCGGCCCCAGTCCTTGTAACCCGCGCGCGCCACGCGCAGCGTGACCCCGGCAATCGCGGGCATGGCGGGGAAGGGGCGGGCGAGCGGAGAAACGGCGTCAGACATGGCGAACGCCTTATGTCCGCTTTGCCGAGGGGGCAAGGTCCGGCAACGCAGGGGATTGCGCGGATGGATTGCTCTGTTATGCCTAAGTGTATGATCAGCTTGTCAATTATCCTGCTGGCGCAGGCCGCGACCGTCGATTCCGCCGCGCCGGTTGCTCCGCCGCCCGGGCCGCCCGTCATTGCATCGCCGTTCCCGCTGCCCGTGCAGAAAGGCGCTGCACGACCGATGGACTATCCGGGCAACTGGACCACCACAGCGGACTATCCGGTTGCGGCACTGCGCGCGAACGAACAGGGGACGAGCGCGTTTTCGGTGATTGTGGACAAAGCCGGGCGGGTCAAGGAATGCCGCATCACCAGCAGCAGCGGATCAGCCCCGCTCGATGAAGCGACTTGCCGGCTGGTCACCCAACGCGCGCGGTTCTTCCCGGCGGTCGATGAACAGAACAACCCGATCGAAGGCACATACGCCAACCGAATCCGCTGGGTTTTGCCAGCAGTTACCCCGCCGGAGCCGGGCACGGCGCTCACCACCTTCATTGTCGAGCTGGATGGCAGCATCAGCGATTGCAGTGTCAACCTGACCGGCGCGACCGCGCGGCAACTGTCGAAGCTGGGCAATACCTGCGCCAGCACGGCACGAATGGACCCCTACAAGGGGCCGGACGGCAAACCCGTACGCAAGCGCGTGACCATGCGGATCGAAGTGATGACCGAAGCTATCGCCGCGCCCGCGCCGTCCGCGCCGTGATGTGATCAGCTGCCCAGCTTGACCAGCGCGGTCGGCGCGGCGGTGCTGCGGGGGGTGATCTTCCATTCCAGCTTTTGCCCAGTGGTCGTCGGGGCCGGGCCTTCATCAGTGTTGTTGGCCAGGATCGCGCCGTCCGTGGTCAGCGTCAGCGTGCCTTCCAGCTGGGGGAGTTCGGGGGCGGTTTCGCCGTCCTTCTTCTCGTCCATCGCCGCGCCCATCGCCATCAGCTGGGCAAAATTGCTCATCCCGCCGCCGCTCGACGAGGGGCCGAAGCCGGGCGCTTCCATGCGCACCGCGCCGTCCGCGCGGCGGTTGAGAATCACGAAGGGATTGGCGGCGGGGAAGCGTTCGATAGTGGGGAAGATGAAGTCATGGTCGATCCGGCCCGCCAGCTGGAAATCGACCACGAACACGCCATTGCCCTTGTAGGTCACGGTTTTCCAGCCGGCCTGGCGGCGCAGCCGGTCCGCCAGCTCCTCTGCTGCCTGCGGGCTGGTCGGGTCGATCCCACCCAGCATCGCGCGCATCATTTCGGCGTTCTTCTTGTCGCGCTCAACCGCGCCTTTCTGTTCGGCTTCCCAGTCGGTCTTCTGCTGGGCGATCTCGTCCTTGGTGCACTTGCGCTCCTCGAAATCGCCATCGTCCTTGTAGCAGGGCACGGCGACGAATTCCTCGTTAGCCTTGGCCTTGGAGCCCATTTCCGCCAGTTTGCTCAGCCCCAGCATGTGGATTTCGCCCTGATAACCGTAAGCAAACGTCCCGTCCTTGCGCAGGTCGATGGTCGAGGCAAACTTGCCCGGCGAGATCAGGCAGGCGCTGAGCAGAAGGCTGAGCCCGGCAGCGAGGCCGGCCATGGCCATGCGACGGAAGGAACGGGGCGTGGCCATGGACGAATCTCCTGCGCGGTCAGTTACGGGTGGCGATGGCGTATAGCGCAATCGCGGCGGCATTCGATACGTTAAGGCTTTCAATTGCATCGGAAATCGGCAGGCGCGCCAGCGCATCGCAATGCTGGGCGATGTTGTGGCGCATCCCTTCGCCTTCCGCGCCCAGCACCAATGCGACCGGGCCGGTGGGCAGCGCGTCGCCGAAGTTGGAGGGGCCATCGCCGTCCAGCCCGATCCGCCAGTATCCGGCCTCGGCGATTTCGTCGAGCGCGCGGGCCAGGTTCACCACCCGCACCCACGGCACCACTTCCAGCGCGCCGGAGGCCGATTTTGCCAGTGTGCCCGATTCGGGCGGGGCGTGGCGGTCCTGCGTGATGATCGCGGCGGCATTGAACGCGGCGGCAGAACGCAGGATCGCGCCGACGTTGTGCGGATCGGTTACCTGATCGAGCACGACCAGCGGGCGCGCGGCGTCACCGTCCAGCACGTCTTCCAGGAAGATGTCTTCCAGCGCGTCGCATTCCAGCACCAGGCCCTGGTGCGGGGCATCACGGGCGACGAGTCGCGCCAGATCCGCGCCCTGGGCGTATTCGAGGGGGAAGTTGGGTGGCAGTTCGCCGTCGAGCGAGGCGACGCCTTCGCGCGTGGCCCACAGCTTGCGGTGGCGGCGTTCCGGGTTCTTCAGCGCGGCTTCCACCGCGTGGCGGCCCCACAGCCGCACCGCACCGGTGCTGGCCCGGCCGGAACCGCGCCCACCCTGCATCCGCCCGGCGCGTCCGCGCAGGGCCCTGGCCGGTTTTCCATCGCTCTTGCGGGTCATGACATGATTTCCTGTTGCATTCGTCCCCCCTGCCAGCGGGGCGGATTTCAGGCAACTGTTGACAGAGTGATTTCCCTTCGCCATTGGGGCCGCCTCTCGGCCGGACGGTCCCTTCGCGGGGACCATGCAAACGGGGTTCGCCCCGCACCGGCAACTGGTGTGGACAGGTGGCCGAGTGGTTAATGGCAGCAGACTGTAAATCTGCCCGCGAGAGCGTACGCTGGTTCGAATCCAGCCCTGTCCACCACCAACTTCCTTCGCAGCGGTGATCCCGACCCGGCTGGGCCGCCATCCAGACTTGTCGCGCGCGGCGCTGGGCATTAGACGGCGGCGATGAGCGAAATCATCCCCGTCATTTCGGCCACCGGCCTCTACACGCCGCCCGATTCGATCTCCAACGATGAATTGGTGGAAAGCTTCAACGCCTACGTGGCGCGGTTCAACGCGGCGCACGCAGCGGAAATCGCGGCGGGAACCGTGGCGGAACTGGCTCCCAGCTCGGCCGAATTCATCGAGAAGGCTAGCGGGATCAAGTCGCGCTTCGTGATGAGCAAGGAGTCGCTGCTCGATCCGGACGTGATGGCCCCGCGCTGGGCCGAGCGGCCGAACGAGGAACTGTCGGTCATGGCCGAAATGGGCGTGAAAGCGGCCCAGGCAGCGCTGGCAGCGGCCGGGCGCGATGTGAAGGATGTCGATGCCGTGCTGTGCGCCGCATCGAACATGCAGCGTCCCTATCCGGCGATGGCGATCGAGATCCAGCAGGCGCTGGGGATCGAAGGGTTCGCCTTTGACATGAACGTCGCCTGTTCCTCCGCCACGTTCGGCATCCAGACAGCGGCGGATTTCATCCGCGCGGGCAATGCCCGTTCGGTGCTGGTGGTCAGCCCGGAGATCTGCACCGGCCATAACAACATGCGCAACCGTGACAGCCACTTCATCTTCGGCGACGTGGCGACAGCCGTGCTGGTGGAGGCGAAGGATGTCGCGCCGCACCCGCACTGGGAAATCGTCGGGACGCGGCTCAAGACGGTGTTTTCCAACAACATCCGCAACAACTTCGGCTTCCTGAACTGCGCGACGCCCGAAACCATCGGCACGCCGGACAAGCTGTTCGTCCAGGAAGGGCGCAAGGTGTTCAAGGAAGTGGTGCCGATGGTCGCGACCATGATCGTCGAGCACGCGGGCGACCTGGGACTGAATCCGGCGGGGCTGCGGCGGCTGTGGCTGCACCAGGCCAACCAGGGCATGAACCGCCTGATCGCGCAGCGCGTGCTGGGGCACGAGGCGAACGAGGACGAAAGTCCGACCGTGCTGGATACTTATGGCAATACGTCGTCCGCCGGGTCGATCATTGCCTTTCATCTCAACAATACCGACCTTGCCGTCGGTGATACGGGCGTGATCTGCTCGTTCGGTGCGGGCTATTCCGCCGGCACCGTTTTCGTGCGGAAGGTGGCGTAATGGCGAACGAAGTGCTCGATAACCGGGGACGGGGCGAGGCGAGCTGGAACTGGCCCGCGTTCCATCCCGAAAGCCACAAGTTCGCCGCGCTTGCCGCGATCCTCAGCGGGCTGGCGGCAACTTTCGCGTGGGAAACGCTGGCCTGGCCGCTCGCCGGTCTGGTGCTGTGCATCCTGGCGTTCTTCCGCGATCCCAAGCGTGTGACGCCGCAGGGCGATGCCTTCATCGTCGCGCCGGCCGATGGCCTGGTCACGCTGATCCAGAAGGTCGAGCCGCCGCGCGAACTGGTGTTCGACGATGGCAGCGGCACCGCCGGGCTGTCGCCCGAGCCGGTCACGCGCATCTCGATCTTCATGTCGGTGTTCGATGTGCACATCAACCGCGCGCCGATTGGCGGGACGGTGCGCCGCGTGGTCTATATTCCGGGCCGCTTCCTCAACGCCGATCTCGACAAGGCGAGCGAGGAGAACGAGCGCCAGCACTTCCTGATCGAGCGTGGGGATGGCCTCAAGATCGGCTTCACCCAGATTGCCGGGCTGGTCGCGCGCCGGATCGTGCCGTTCGTGAAGCCGGGCGACCTGCTCGCCGCCGGGCAGCGCGTCGGCCTGATCCGGTTCGGCAGCCGGGTCGACGTCTATCTGCCCGCCGGGACCGAGCCGAAAGTGCTGATGGGGCAAAAGATCGTGGCCGGTGAAACGATCCTGGCCGAAGTCGGCCAGCAGCCGCTGATCGAGGGCGTGTGCCAGTGACCGCGCCGTCGCCCGAACCCGGCCCGCTGCCGGGCGGGCTGACCCTGCGGGCAATGGTGCCCAACGCGATTACCGCCGCCGCGCTGTGCATGGGCCTGACCGGCATCCGCTTTGCCGTGACGGGGGAGTGGGAGAAGGCGATCCTGGCCGTGGTGGCCGCGGGCGTGCTCGATGGGATCGATGGCCGGATTGCCCGGCTGCTCAAGGCCCAGTCCCGCTTCGGGGCCGAGCTCGACAGCCTGGCCGACAATGTCTCGTTCGGCGTCGCTCCGGCGCTGATCCTGTTCCTGTGGTCGTTGCAGGATCTGCCGCGCCTGGGCTGGTTTGCCGCCCTGGCCTTTGCCATCGGCTGCGCCCTGCGACTGGCGCGTTTCAATGCCCGGATCGACATGGCCGACGAGCCGCGCAAGGCGGCTGGCTTCCTGACCGGCGTTCCCGCGCCGGTGGGCGCGGGCCTGGCGTTCCTGCCGATGTACCTGTGGATCGTGACGGGCAGCGGTGCGCCCGCGACTGCTGCCTGGCCGGCGGTCGACAGCGAAGTGTTCCGCAATCCGCTGCTGGTTGGCGGATGGCTGGTGTTCGTGGGCTTCCTGCTCATTTCGGCCTTGCCGACGCTGACCTGGGGGAAGCTCCGTCCGCGCCGCGCGGTGCGCCTTGAAGTGCTGGCGCTGTTCGGGCTGGTCGCCGCCGCGCTGCTCACCGAACCGTGGTGGACCCTGATCGCGATCTGTGCGGTCTATCTGGCGCTGCTGCCGGTTGCGATCATCCTGTATGGCCGGGTCAGGCGGCGGCGGGCCGCGGCTGCGGAGCCAGCACCGCCGACTGCCTGACGGGGAAGTCCAGCACGTTGATCCGGCTGGGCACGCCGACATTGCGGATCGTCCAGCGCACTTCGCGCCGGGCCGGGCAGGCGTTCAGCTGCGCCCGGATGGTCAGCGCCTGGCGGCCATGAGCGCGCCAGGTGGCGCGCATGGCCCCGGCCACGATCAGGGCAGTGGCAGAAAACAGGGCGATCAGCATCAGTCCGGTCATCACGCTGGCATCCTTGGCAGGGGTGTTCGCACACCTGTGAACTCGCTGTGGAGGGCTTGTGGATAACTTCGCTTTGTGCTTAGATTGTTTCAGCCACTCGCTTGATAGGACAATGTTCTCTTTTTGTTCTATCCGCGTCAAGCGGTTTTTTCCGACCAGCGCGATTTTTGCCGTGACCGGGCAGCGTTAAAGGCTGGATTTCCCGGTTTTCATGGGTTAGGGGCCGCCCCGTCCGGAAAGGGATTCGCGCTGTGCGGGTCCGGGATCCGGGCAAATCCACATGGGAAGCACCCATACCGGTTCCGCAGCGGAGATGCCGCACGGTGCCTGCTTCCCAGAGGTTCAAACCGGAAAGGAATTACCTATGGCGGCTCCTGTCGTCACGATGAATCAGCTGATCGAAGCCGGTGCCCACTTCGGCCACCAGACCCACCGCTGGAACCCGCGGATGAAGCCGTATATCTTCGGCGCCCGCAACGGAATCCACATCCTCGACCTGTCGCAGACCGTTCCGCTGTTCGCCCGCGCGCTCGACTTCGTGTCGGCCACCGTGCAGCGCGGCGGCAAGGTGCTGTTCGTCGGCACCAAGCGCCAGGCGCAGGAGCCGATCGCCCAGGCCGCGCGCGCTTGCGGCCAGCACTATGTCAACCACCGCTGGCTGGGCGGCATGCTCACCAACTGGAAGACCATCTCGGGTTCGATCAAGCGCTTCAAGGCGCTGGAAGAGCAGCTGGCGGGCGACACCACCGGCCTGACCAAGAAGGAAGTGCTCCAGCTGACGCGTGAGCGTGACAAGCTGGAACTGTCGCTGGGCGGCATCCGCGACATGGGCGGCATCCCGGACGTGATGTTCGTGATCGACGCCAACAAGGAAGAACTGGCGATCAAGGAAGCCAACGTCCTGGGTATCCCGGTCGTCGCGATCCTCGATTCCAACGTTTCGCCCGATGGCATCGCGTTCCCGATCCCGGCGAACGACGACGCCAGCCGCGCCATCCGCCTTTACTGCGAAGCGGTTGCTGCCGCCGCGCAGAAGGGCGGCCGCGAAGCGATCGTCGATTCGGGTGCCGACATCGGCGCCATGGCCGAGCCGGTGGCTGAAGAAGCCGTCGTCGAAGGCGCTGCCGAATAAGCATTGCCGCGCGGGCCCCACGGCCTGCCGTCACAAACGCGTAACGCGCCGGGTCCACGGGCCTGGCGCGTCACACCTTACAGAAAAAGGATCATCGCAATGGCCTACACCGCCACTGACGTGAAGAACCTGCGCGAGCGCACCGGCGCCGGCATGATGGATTGCAAGAAGGCGCTGGACGAAACCGGCGGCGATTTCGAAGCCGCCGTGGACGCCCTGCGCGCCAAGGGTCTGGCCGCTGTCGCCAAGAAGTCCAGCCGCACCGCCGCCGAAGGGCTGGTTGGCGTGGCCGTTTCGGGCACTCGCGGCGTTGCCGTCGAAGTGAACTCGGAAACGGACTTCGTTGCCAAGAACGAACAGTTCCAGGATTTCGTCCGCAAGACCACCGAAGTCGCGCTGGGCGCCGCCTCGGACGACGTCGAAGCGCTCAAGGGCGCTGCCTATCCGGATGGCGGCACCGTGGCCGACAAGCTGACCAGCAACGTTGCCACCATTGGTGAAAACCAGCAGGTCCGCCGCATGAAGACCGTTTCGGTCAGCAGCGGCCTGGTCGTGCCCTACATGCACAACGCCGCCGCGCCGAACCTCGGCAAGATCGGCGTGCTGGTCGCGCTCGAATCCGAAGCTGGCGCTGACGTGCTGGAGCCGCTGGGCAAGCAGATGGCGATGCACATCGCCGCTGCCTTCCCGCTGGCGCTGACCGCCGAAGATCTCGATGCCGAACTGATCGCCCGCGAACGCAAGATCGCGGCTGAAAAGGCGGCGGAATCGGGCAAGCCCGCCGAAGTGCAGGCCAAGATGGTCGACGGCGCCGTGGCCAAGTATGCCAAGGAAAACGCGCTGCTCAGCCAGCTGTTCGTGATGGACAACAAGACCCCGGTCGCCCAGGTCGTCGAAGCGGCCGGCAAAGCTGCCGGTACCAAGATCGTCCTGAAGGACTACGTCCGCTTCCAGCTGGGCGAAGGCATCGAAAAGGCCGAAACCGATTTCGCGGCAGAAGTCGCGGCGGCTGCCGGTCTGAACTGATTGGCCTGATCCTCTCCGCAATGGAGGGGGGACGCTTCAGGGATAAGGGGCGCGGGGCGAGAGCTTCGCGCCCTTTTCTCATGAATTTCCGGTGCAGTTCTTGGCCCGGCCATACTTGGCATTGCCGGGGCATCGGTATAAGGCCCCACAAACCCTTGCGAGAGCGATCACAAACCCCATGAGCCTGCCTCCCTTCAAGCGCGTCCTGCTGAAACTGTCCGGAGAAGTCCTGATGGGCGGCCAGCAGTTCGGGATCGACCCGGAATTCGTCGCGGAACTGGCGAAGGAAGTGAAGGCGGCGAAGGACAGCGGGCTGGAAATCTGCCTTGTGATCGGCGGCGGCAACATCTTTCGCGGGATGGCCGGCGCGGCCAAGGGGATGGACCGCGCGCAGGCCGACTACATGGGCATGCTCGCCACGGTGATGAACGCGCTGGCGATGCAGAACGCGCTGGAACAGCTCGGCGTGCCGACCCGCGTGCAGTCCGCGATCGAGATGGACAAGGTCTGCGAGCCGGTGATCCGCCGCCGCGCCGAGCGCCATCTGGAAAAGGGCCGTGTGGTGATCTTTGCCGCCGGCGTGGGTGCGCCCTACTTCACGACTGACAGCGGCGCGGCGCTGCGCGCGGCGGAAATGCGCTGCGATGCTCTGCTCAAGGGCACCAGCGTCGACGGGGTCTATGACAGCGATCCCAAGACCAATCCGGCCGCGATCCGTTACGATACAGTCGATTACGACACAGTGCTCGCCCAGAACCTGAAGGTGATGGATGCCAGCGCGGTGGCGCTGTGCCGCGACAATTCGATTCCCATCGTCGTTTTCTCCATCCGCGAGCAGGGCAACTTGGCCCGTGTGCTGCGGGGCGAGGGGACGCAGACCATTGTGACAAAAGGAAACTGAGCCATGGCCAAGTACGACAAGGCCGATCTGGAACGCCGCATGAAGGGCGCGGTGGAATCGCTGAAGGGCGATCTGGCCGGGCTGCGCACCGGGCGCGCGAACACCGCGCTGCTCGATCCAATCGTGGTGGAAGTGTACGGCGCGCACATGCCGCTGAACCAAGTGGCGACCGTGTCCGCGCCGGAACCGCGGCTGCTGTCGGTGCAGGTGTGGGACAAGTCGAACGTGACCCCGGTGGAAAAGGCGATCCGCTCCGCCGGGCTGGGGCTGAACCCGATCAACGACGGCAACAACATCCGTCTGCCGATCCCCGACCTGACCGAGGAACGCCGCAAGGAACTGGCCAAGCTGGCCAGCAAGTATGCCGAAAACGCCCGCATCGCGATCCGCAACGTGCGCCGCGACGGGATGGAAGCGCTGAAGGCGGACGAGGCCAAGAAGGAAATCTCGGAAGACGATCGCAAGCGCTGCGAAACCGAAGTCCAGAAGATGACCGACGAGCAGATCAAGGCCTGTGACGAGGCGGCGGCGGCCAAGGAAAAGGAAATCCTGGGCAAGTGAGGCCTGCGGGCCGCCTTTCCCAGTTGGCGTCATGACCAGTCCGGCTCCGCTCGCGCGCCATGTCGCGATCATCATGGATGGCAACGGGCGCTGGGCCAAGCAGCGCCACCTGCCGCGCGTGGTGGGCCATCAGCGGGGCGTGGAGGCCGTGCGCGAACTGGTCCGCGCGGCGCGGGAAATGGGGCTGGAGGCGCTGACGCTCTATGCCTTCAGCACCGAGAACTGGCGGCGGCCAGAGGATGAAGTCTCGGCGCTGATGGGGCTGTTGCGGCGCTACATCATCGCCGACCTCGATGAATTCGTGGCCAACAACGTCAAGCTGCGGATCATCGGCAACTATCAGGCCCTCGCGCCCGATCTGGTCGCGCTGATCGAGGATGCGCTGGGCAAGACTGCCCACAATGACGGCACCACGCTGGTCATCGCGCTGAATTATGGCGCGCAGGATGAAATCGCCCGTGCCGCTGCAAAAGCGGCTGCCAAGGGGCCGATCACGCCCGAATCCATCGAGGCAGAGCTGGACACGGCGGGCCTGCCGCCGCTTGACCTGATGATCCGCACTTCGGGCGAAGTGCGGCTGTCGAATTTCCTGCTGTGGCAGGCGGCCTATGCCGAAATGTGGTTCACCGACGTGCTGTGGCCCGATTTCAAGCCGGCCCACCTGGCCGAGGCGCTGGCGCAGTTTGCCAACCGGGAGCGGCGCTATGGCGGACGCTGACGTGAAGAAGTCCGACTTGCCGGTGCGCGCCGCATCCGCCGTGGTGATGATCGCGGTGGCGGGGACGGCGCTGGGGCTGGGCGGGGCGGTCTGGGCCGGGTTCGTGGCACTGGTCGCGCTCGGCACGTTCTGGGAATTTGCCACGCTGGCCAAGGCCTTTGCGGCAACCGGCACGCGGCTGGCGGCATGGCTGCTGGGCGGGTTCATCTATGTCGGGATGGCGGCGCTGGTGCTGTTCGGCCTGCGGCTGGGCGATTATGGCGTGGCGACGGTGCTGGTGGTGGTGCTGGCGGTGATCGGCACCGATATTGGCGCCTACTTTGCCGGGCGCACTTTTGGCGGGCCGAAGATCGCGCCCGCGATCAGCCCGTCCAAGACCTGGACCGGCTTGGCTGGCGGGATGCTGGGCGCGGGCGGGGGTATGGCGCTGGCCTATTGGCTCAGCTGGAAATTCGCGGACGTGCTGGGGCCGGACGACATCGCGGTGACGACGGTGAACGGCGTGACGGTCAGTTCGGCCGCGCCGGAACTGCTGATCCCGTGGCGGCTGATCATCCTGGCGGGCCCCGCCGTGGCGGTGATCGCGCAGGCGGGCGACTTCTTTGAAAGCTGGATGAAGCGCCGTGCGGGCGTGAAGGATTCGGGGCGGCTGATCCCCGGCCACGGCGGGTTGTTCGACCGGGTCGATGGCCTGCTGGCGGTGCTGTTCGCACTGGCGCTGGTATCGATCCTGGGCCGGACCGGGGGCTGAGGCCGATGCGCACGATCTCGGTCCTTGGGGCAACCGGCTCCATCGGCGCATCGACGCTCGACCTGATCCGGCGCGCGCCGCAGGACTGGCGGGTCGTGGCGCTGACGGCCAATGGTAATGCCGCAGACCTTGCCCGGCTGGCCCGCGAATTTGGCGCGGAAATCGCGGTCGTGGCAGACGAGGCCAGCCTGCCCGCGCTGCGCGAGGCGCTGGCCGGAACCGGCATCGCGGCGGCAGGCGGGGCGGCGGCGCTGGTCGAGGCGGCAGCGCGCGGGGCGGACGTGACCGTGGCGGCAATTGTCGGCTGCGCGGGCCTTGCCCCGGCGATGGCCGCGATCGAGTGCGGCAAGACCGTCGCGTTGGCCAACAAGGAGGCGCTGGTTTCCGCCGGGGACGTGATGATGCAGGCGGTGGAGCGCCACGGCGCCACGCTGCTGCCGGTCGATTCCGAACACAACGCGATCTTCCAGTGTCTGCAGGGCAACGATCTGGCCGATGTGCGCTGGATTACCCTGACGGCCAGCGGCGGTCCGTTCCGCGACTGGTCGCTGGATCAGCTGCACGCCGCCACCCCCGCGCAGGCGATCAAGCATCCCAACTGGGATATGGGTGCGAAGATCAGCGTCGATAGCGCGACGATGTTCAACAAGGGCCTTGAACTGATCGAGGCCTGGCACTTGTTCCCGGTCGGGCTGGAGCGGCTGCGGATCATCGTCCATCCGCAATCGGTCATCCATTCGATGGTGGAATACCGTGACGGATCGACGCTGGCGCAGCTTGGCCCGTCCGACATGCGCGTGCCGATCGCCTCGACGCTGGCCTGGCCCGCACGGATGGACACGCCGTGTGCGCCGCTGGACCTTGCCGCGATTGGCGAGCTGACCTTCCGAGCGCCCGATGAAGTGCGCTTTCCTGCCACGCGCCTGGCGCGGCAGGCGGCAGAGGCGGGCGGGGCCGCCCCCGCGGTGCTCAATGCCGCGAATGAAGTGGCCGTGGCCGCGTTCCTCGCCGGTCAGATCGGGTTCACCAGGATCCCCGTAGTGGTGGAACGGATGCTGGAGCAGCTTGCCCTGCCGGCGCCCCTGACGCTCGACGCGGTGATCGCGGCCGATGCGCAGGCGCGGGTGCGGGCGCGCGAATTGCTGGAGACGCTGTAACTTGGACAATTCCCCGTCGGTGCTGATGATGATGGGCGCGTTCCTGCTGGTGCTGGGGCCGCTGGTGGTGCTGCACGAGCTGGGCCACTACCTGGTCGGCCGCCTGTTCGGCGTGCGGGCAGAGGCGTTCGCGGTCGGCTTTGGCAAGGAACTGGCCGGGTGGACCGACAAGCGCGGCACCCGCTGGAAACTCTGCGCCTTGCCGCTGGGCGGCTATGTCCAGTTCGCGGGCGACATGAACGCGGCCTCGGTGCCCGATCCGGCGCTGGCCGATGCCAGCCGCGAGGAACTGCGCGGCACCTTCCAGGGCGCGAAGCTGTGGCAACGCAGCCTGATCGTGCTGGCCGGGCCGCTGATGAACCTGTTTGTCGCGGTGGCGATCTTCGCCGCGTTCAACCTCGCTTACGGCGTGCCCACGGCCAGCCCCGAAGTGGGCGGATTTTCCGACAACTCGCCCGCGAAAGTTGCGGGGCTGAAAGAGGGCGACCGGATCGTTGCCATCGATGGCGACCGGATCGAGACGTTCTTCGACATTGCCGAGCGGGTGACGCTCAATCCCGGCAAGACGGTGACGGTGACGTATCAGCGTGGCGGCATCGAAACCTCGGTGCCGATCACGCTGCTGACCGATGTGCAGCATGACCAGTTCGGCAACGAATTGCGGCGCGGGCTGCTCGGCGTGCGGTCTGCAGGCATGAAGTTCGAGGACGTCGGGCCGGTCGGCGCGGTCACGGCCGGGTTCGACCAGTCGCTGGGGATCGTGCGGACGATGGTGGAGGGCCTGCGCCAGATCATCACCGGCGAACGCTCGGTCGAGGAGCTGGGCGGACCTATCAAGATTGCCAAGTATTCGGGCGAGCGGCTGTCGCTCGGCTGGCTGGAATTCGTGTCCTTCGCGGCGCTGATTTCAATTAACTTGGCATTCATCAACCTCCTGCCAATCCCGACGCTCGACGGTGGGCACCTGGTTTTCTACGCCGCGGAAGCAGTCCGCCGTAAACCGCTGGGTGCGCGCAGTCAGGAACGGGCGTTCCGCACCGGACTGGCCTTCGTGCTGGGACTGATGCTGTTCGTGACTTTGAACGACCTCGCCTCGTTGCCGATTTTCGGCAAGTAGGCGGGACTGGATGGGAAATTAACTGCGGACGGTTTGGCCAACCCTGCTTGATTGGCGGTGACGCATCGGGCAGAGGGCGGCGACGTGTCTGCAGTGCGCTTGGCGCCCCGCACGGGGGTGGGCGGCAGGCGAAATGCACAATTGACGGGAACAGCCGTGCCGAAAGACCAACGCCCTATGGACTGCACTGCCAACTTCCGCCTGACCGCGGCCTTGCTGGGTACGACCATCCTGGCCGGCCTGCCCGCTGCGGCGCTGGCCCAGACCGGTGCGGCGCCTGCGCCCGCCGCTGCCCCCGCCGAAGCGCCCGCCGTGGTGGAAACGATCACCTCGATCAGCGTGATCGGCTCGCAGCGGCTGGAGCCGGATACGATCCGCTCCTACATCAAGCTGCGGCTGGGCCAGCCCTATACCCAGGTCGCCGCCGACATGGCGCTGAAGGACCTGTTCGCAACCGAGCTGTTCTCTGACGTTCAGATCAGCAACAACAGCGGCGCGGTGACCATTCAGGTCAAGGAAAACCCGGTGGTCAACCGGATCATCCTGGAAGGGAACAAGCGCCTGAAGGAGGAGAAGATCCTCCCCGAAATCAAGCTGTCCCCGCGCCAGATCTTTACCCGCTCCAAGGTCCGCGCGGATGTGGCCCGCATCATCGAGCTGTACAAGCGCCAGGGCCGGTTCGCCGCGCTGGTCGAACCGAAGATGGTCCAGCTCGACCAGAACCGCGTCGATATCGTCTATGAAATCAGCGAAGGCCCCAAGTCCAAGGTCCGCAAGATCAACATCATCGGGAACGAGAATTTCGACGATGGCGATCTGAAGGATGAAATGGTCACCAAGGAAACCGGGCTGACCCGCATCTTCAGCTCCGGCACCAGCTATGACCCGGACCGGATGGCGTTCGACCAGCAGAAGCTGCGCCAGTTCTACCTGACGCAGGGCTATGCCGATTTCCGCATCGTGTCGGCCGTGGCCGAGCTGACGCCGGACAAGAAGGACTTCATCCTGACCTACGTGGTCGAGGAAGGGCAGCGCTACAAGTTCGCCGACGTCAAGGTGGAAAGCCAGCTGCGCGATTTCGACGGCGAAGTGCTGGCTCGCCAGCTGCCGATGAAGAAGGGTGACTGGTACAACGCCAAGCTGGTCGAGGACACGATCGACAAGCTGAACGAAACCGCCGGCACTTTCGGTTACGCCTTCGCCGATGTCCGTCCCAGCTACGACCGTAGTAAGGACGACCTGACGATGGGGATTACCTTCCAGATCGCCGAAGCACCGCGCGTCTATGTCGAGAAGATCGACGTCAACGGCAACACGCTCACCCAGGACAAGGTGGTGCGCCGCGAATTCCGTTTGGCCGAAGGCGATGCGTTCAACTCGCTGCAGGTTAAGCGGTCGACCAACCGCATCAACTCGCTCGGCTATTTCCAGGAAAAGTTCGAAGTCGAGCAGAAGAGCGGTAGCGCTCCCGACCGGATCGTGCTGGAAGCCAACGTCGAGGAAAAGCCGACCGGCGAACTTCAGCTCTCGGCCGGCTATTCCAGCCTTGAAAAGCTGATCTTCCAGGGCTCGATCCAGCAGCGCAACTTCCGGGGGCGCGGGCAGACCATCGGCCTCTCGCTGTCGTATTCGAACTATTCGAAGAGCGCCGAAGTCAGCTTCACCGAACCCTATGTGTTCGATCGCAACATCTCGCTCGGCGTCAACGTCTATCGGCGTGACTACAACTCGTTCAACTACCTGAACAATTCGCGCAACACGACCTACAAGCAGGCGACCACCGGCTTCCAGGTCCGCGCGGGCATTCCGCTGACCGAATATATCTCGGCGGTGGGTAGCTATACGTTCAACATCGACGACATCTCGCTCGACAAGAGCCAGTTCTTCACCAACCGCGTCAACCCGACCCTCAATGAATGCGATCCGCTGCTGGCGGGCCGCTATCTCTGCGAGGCGCTGGGCAAGCGGACCAGCTCGATCCTGGGCATGTCGCTGATCTATGACACGCTCGACAACCGCATGCGCCCCTCGCGCGGGCGGGCGGCGTCGGTCACGGCGGAATTCGCCGGGCTGGGCGGGTCGGTGAAGTATGCCCGCCTGCGCGCCAATGCCTCGCAGTACTGGCCGCTGGGCAAGGGCTTCATCTTCTCGATCCGCGGCGAAGCCGGCGCGATCAAGTCGCTGGAAAACCGGGGCGGCGCGGCGACGGGCATCGACGATGTGCGTCTGACCGACCGGTTCTACCTGGGCGAGCCGGAAATGCGCGGCTTCGACATTCGCGGCGTCGGCCCGCGCGTGATCCGTCAGCCGATCGTCGATGACGGTGCGGGCAACCCCGTGGTCATCACCGACCGCAACCAGGTGGTCGATGACGCGCTGGGCGGCAAGTACTACTACCTGACGCACTTCGAGCTGGAAATTCCGCTCGGCTCGGGTGCGCGCGAAATGGGTCTGCGCCCGTCGGTGTTCATGGATATCGGTTCGGTCTGGGGCGTGCGCAAGCCGCTGCTGCAGTCCAGCCCGTTCCCGAACGGCATCTTCATCCCGTCGCGCGATACGGCCGGCAATCCGCTCTATCTGCAGATCGATGCGGTCGACGCCAGCTGCAACGCCACTTCGACGTCGCAGGTGACCAGCCCGACCAACCCCAATCCGCCTTCGTGCCTGACCGGCAACGCCAACACCGCGCTGGGCAGCAGCGTTTCGCCGTTCCAGGAAGTGTTCGTGGGCGATTCGATCAAGCCGCGCATTTCCGTCGGCGTCGGCGTGAACTGGAACTCGCCGTTCGGGCCGTTCCGCATCGACTTTGCCAAGGTGCTGATGAAGCGGCCGGGCGACGACACCAAGAGCTTTACCTTTAACGTAGGAACCCAATTCTGATGACCAAGTTCAGCAAGCCGGCGCTGGTCGCCAGCCTCCTTATCGCCGCCGCCACCGCGCAGCCGGCGCTCGCCGCCAAGGACAAGAAGAAGGGCGACGAAGCCGCCCCCGCCGCTGCCGCCGGTCCGGTGGCCGTGCAGGGTATCGCCGTGGCCAGCCTGGACGCCGCGATTGCCAACTCGGACGCTTTCCGCGTGGCCGAACAGCAGCGCCCGGTGACCTACAAGCCGAACTTCGACGGCGCGAACGCGCGCGGTCAGGCGCTGGAAAACCAGCTGAAGCCGCTGGTCGACAAGTTCGAGGCCGATCGCCGCGCCGCCAAGCCGAACGTGCCTGCGCTGCAGCAGCAGGCCAAGGTGATCCAGGAGATCCAGGAACGCGGCAAGCAGGAAATCCAGCAGCAGCTGATGCCGGTGGCGCTGTCGGAAGCCTATGTCGCCGAACAGATCGAAGCCAAGCTGGATCAGGCCGTGCAGCAGGCGATGACCAAGGCGAAGGTTTCGCTGCTGCTGCAGCCCAACGCCGTGATCGCCCGCTCGGTCAGCTATGACCTGACCGACGAAATCGTGGCTGAACTCAACGTGCTGATCCCCAGCGCGCAGCTGGTTCCGCCGGCTGGGTGGGAACCGCGCCAGGTGCGCGAAGCCCGCGCCCAGCAGGCTGCCCAGGCTGCTGCGGCACAGGGCGGTGCGGCTCCGGCTGCCGCCGCGCCTGCCGCTGGCACTCCGGCTCCGGCCCCGCGTCCGGTGACCCCGGCCGGTCCGCAGCCCGAAGGCCGCTAAGCGAAATCGTTGGGGGCAGCGATGAGCGAGACGACCCAAGGTGAAAGCGCGGCGGCTGCGGCCGCCGTGCTGGACTATGACATCCGCAAGATCCTGAACGCGCTGCCGCACCGGTATCCACTGTTGCTGGTGGACCGGGTGAAGGCGCTGGAAGTGGGCGAGAAGATCCACGCGGTGAAGGCGGTGACCTTCAACGAACAGTTCTTCCAGGGCCACTTTCCGGGCCGCCCGATCATGCCGGGGGTCTTGCAGATCGAGGCGCTGGCCCAGACGGCGGCGATCCTGGCGATTGAATCGCTGGACCTCGCCGGGTCGGGCAAGCTGGTCTATTTCATGTCGATCGACGAGGCGAAGTTCCGCGCTCCGGTGGAACCTGGCGTGCTGCTCGACCTGGAAGTTGGCTTCGTGCAGAAGCGCGCACGGGTCTGCAAGTTCTGGGGCAAGGCCTCGATCGAGGGCAAGGTGACCTGCGACGTGCAGTTCACCGCCATGATCGCGGACGCCTGATCGCAGCGAAAGCTGGACAAATCCCGGCGGCGCGGTTATGCGCGCCGCTTCCTTTTCAGGCCGGTCGGAACCGGCCCTAGCGAAAGAGTTGAACGATGAAGGCCGATATCCATCCCGATTACCACATGATCAAGGTGCAGATGACCGACGGCACCGTGTTCGAAACCCGCTCCACCTGGGGCAAGGAAGGCGACACGCTGGCGCTGGAAATCGACCCGGCGTCGCACCCGGCATGGACCGGCGGCACCCGTCAGGTTGACCAGGGTGGCCGCGTTGCCCAGTTCAACAAGCGCTTTGGTGGCCTCACGCTCAAGAAGTGAGCGGCGGCAACCTGCCACAATGCAAAAGGGCGGCCGTTTGGCCGCCCTTTTTCGTTTTGCATAGCGGCGGCTGCCAGATCGGCCGCGTCAGAACTGCGCGGCCAGCAGCTCCGCATCGGCGTAGGGCAGCGGGCGCAGGAACTCGACTCCGCACGAACCGTCGCGCACCCAGCGCACGATCGCCTGGGTGGAAATGTCCTCGCTCAGCGTGAGCGTCACGAACGAGCCGAGCCGCAGCCATGCCGCATCGCTGATGATGTTGCACCCGAAGGCCGAAAAGTCATGCAGCCCGGCCTGGGTCCGGTCGCCATGCGAGGAACGGACGGCCACCTCGCCGCGGGCGGGGCGCCGCGACGCTTTGCGGGTCAGGGGGCGGGTGGTTTCGGCAAGTCTTTGTTGTTGTTTTGTTTTGGCTGGCATTTTCTTGGCGACTCGTTGGGTGTCTCTCCGCAAGGGGTAACGCGGGATGGTTAAGGATTCGCCAGTGGCGGCGCGTCCGCGCAAAAGAATCTCAACCATGATTTCGCGCCGCGTCGACTCGGCCTTAACCGGGTCGAAATCAGCCGCCGGCATCTTTGCCGCGCAATTTTCGCTTCCCATTCCGCGCGGCCTGTGCAAAGGGCCGCGCCTGCACGGAACGCGGCTTGCCGCCGGTCCGCTGCACGGCCAGCGATGCGGATCGCATCCGGCCTTTCAGAATGTGGCGACCGTAGCTCAGCTGGTTAGAGCGCCGGTTTGTGGTACCGGAGGTCGTGGGTTCGAACCCCATCGGTCGCCCCATTCCTGAACTGCCAAATCTCCTGCACATCGCCATGCGTCCCGCCGGGTCTGCGGTGCCGTTCGTGGCGTTTGCCGATTGCCGATGCCGGTTTGCAGATGTGGCCCGCGCAATTGCCTTGCTCCGGCTCGCAAGCAATGCCAAAGGGCGCGGGAACTCGCTTGATGGCTCCCATGCACGCCTTCGCAAATCCTGCCCGTTTTCTTCGCCTGGCCCGGCCGCTGACCGCTCCGCTGTTGATCGTGGGCGGCTTGCTGGTGGCCGCATCGCTGTGGTGGGGTCTGGTCCATGCCCCGGCCGAGCGCCTGCAGGGCGATTCCGTGCGAATCCTGTTCATCCACGTCCCCGCCGCCTGGCTGGGCATGGGCGGATGGACGGCGATTGCGGTGGCCAGCTTTGTCGAACTGGTGTGGCGGCATCCGCTGGCCGGGATCGGCGCGCGCGCTGCTGCCGTGCCGGGGGCGTTCTTCGCGCTGCTCTGCCTGGTGACCGGTTCGATCTGGGGGCGTCCGGCATGGGGCACCTGGTGGGTATGGGACGGGCGCCTGACCAGCATGCTGGTGCTGTTCTTCCTCTATCTGTCCTACCTCGCGCTGGCGGACGCGGCGAGCAAGGATGGCGACGGGCAGTCGCGCATCCCGGCGATCTTCGGGTTGGTCGGTGCGGTTAACATCCCGATCATTCATTATTCGGTGCTGTGGTGGAACAGCCTGCACCAACCCCCCAGCATCACGCTGGGCAAGTCTGAAATGGCGCCCGAGTTTCTCTGGACGCTGCTGGCCGCAACGGTCGGCTTCTCGCTGCTGTTCGGCGGTGTGGTTCTGGCCCGGATGCGGATGATCCTGGCCGACAACCAGGCCGAGGCCCGTCTGCGCCGCCGCGCGATGGAGGCCGCCGATGCGTGAGGGGCTGGACCATTGGCCATTCGTTTTCGCGGCCTATGCGATGGGCGTGATCGGCACCTTGGGGCTGGTTGCGTGGTCGTGGTGGGGAATGCGCCGCGCAGAAGCCCGCCGTGACCGGAGCCGAGAGCAATGAGTGAATTCGTCAAGCCCAAGCACCAGCGCCTGGTGCTGGTGCTGATCGCGGTCGTCGCCCTGATCGGGGCGGGATTGCTGGCCGCCTGGGCCTTGCGCAGCCAGGCATCCTATTTCTACCTGCCGGCCGATATCGCCGCTGACCCGCCCGCGCCCGACCGGGCCGTGCGGCTGGGCGGCATGGTCGAAGGCGGCTCGATCAAGACGGCGGCTGACGGCGTGACCATCCAGTTCGTCGTGGGCGATGGCAAGGCCCGTGTGCCGGTGTCGTTCAAGGGCATCGCGCCGGACCTGTTCCAGGAAGGATCCGGCGTGGTCGCCGAAGGCAAGCTTGGCGCCGATGGTACTTTCATTGCCGATAACCTGCTCGCCAAGCATGACGAGAAGTACGTGCCGCGTGAAATGAAGGACATGACGGAGGCACAGGCGCGCGCCGCCGTGGCGGAAACGCAGTGATCGCGGAATTCGGACTCGCCGCGCTGTGGCTGGCGGCGGCGCTGGCGGCGTTGCAGCTGCTGGCAGGGGTGCTGGGCCTGACCGCGCGCGGCGCCGAGCTGGGCCAGATCGTGCGCCCGCTCGCCGTGGTGCAGGGCGTGCTGACGCTGCTGTCGTTCCTGGCACTGATGGTGCTGTTCTGGCAGACGGATCTGTCGGTGAAGCTGGTGGCGATGAATTCGCATTCGGCCAAGCCGCTGCTTTACAAGCTCGCGGGGACCTGGGGGAACCACGAAGGCTCGATGCTGCTGTGGGTCATGGTCATGGGCCTGGCTGGCAGTTTCGTGGCGCTGGTGGAGCGCCGCCTGCCCGAACCGACGATGCTGGCGACCCTGGCGGGGCAGGCGTTCGTCAGCCTCGGCTTCTATGCCTTCCTGCTGTTTTCCTCCAACCCGTTCGAACGGCTCAACCCCGCCGCGCCGGAAGGGCAGGGGCTCAACCCGCTGTTGCAGGACCCCGGCCTCGCGTTCCATCCGCCCACGCTCTACATCGGCTATGTCGGGCTGTCGGTGGCGTTCAGCTTCGCGATCGGGGCGCTGGTCACGCGGGAAGTCGGCCCGGCCTTCGCCCGCGCGATGCGGCCGTGGGTGCTGGGCTCATGGATCTTCCTGACCCTGGGGATCGTGGCCGGATCATACTGGGCCTATTACGAGTTGGGCTGGGGCGGCTGGTGGTTCTGGGACCCGGTCGAAAACGCTTCGCTGATGCCCTGGCTGGCGGCAACGGCACTGCTGCATTCGGTCAGCGTGCTGGCCGCGCGCAATGCGCTGCGGGCCTGGACGGTGATGCTGGGGGTGGTCGCCTTCTCGATGTCGATGGTGGGGACGTTCCTCGTCCGCTCCGGCATCCTGACCAGCGTTCATGCCTTCGCGGTCGATCCCGAACGCGGCAGCTTCATCCTGGCGCTGCTGCTGATCAATATCGGTGGCGCGCTGGCGCTGTTCGGCCTGCGCGCCGGAACCGTGACCGAGGGGGAACGCTTTGCCCTGACCAGCCGTGAAGGCGCGCTGGTGTTCAACAACGTCCTGCTCTCCGCCACGCTGGGGATCGTGCTGCTCGGCACGCTCTATCCGCTGCTGGCCGAAGCGCTGGGTGCGCAGGTTTCGGTCGGCCCGCCGTATTTCAACCCGATGAGCGCGGTGTTCGTCGTGCCGATGCTGGTGGTGATGGGAATCGGCCCGTTGCTGCGCTGGCGGCGCGATTCGCTGGCGCGCGTGCGGTGGAGCGTGATCGTGCCGCTGGCGCTGATGCTGCTGACCGGGGCGGCGTTCGCGTTGAAGGGCGTTGCGGTGCTGCCGGTGCTGGGCATGGCGCTGGCCGCCGGGCTGGTGGTCGCTTCGCTGCTGCCGCTGCGCGGACGCAAGCTGCGGCAGGTGAAATTGCCGTTGTGGGGCATGGTCGTCGCCCACTTCGGCGTGGCGGTGGCCTTGTTCGGGATGGCCTGCGACAGTGCCTATACCACCGAAAAGCTGGTCGCCCTGCGTGAAGGCGAAACCGTGGCTGTCGGTCCTTGGCAGATCGATCTGGTCGCGATCGAGCCGGTGGCCGGACCGAACTGGACCGCGCTGCAAGCCACGCTGTCGGCCCGTTATGACGGCGGCTCGGCAGTCAAGCTGCAACCGCAGGCGCGCAGTTTCTGGACCCCGCCGCAGCAGACCAGCGAATCCGCACTGGAAACCCGCTGGAACGGCCAGCTCTATGCTGTGCTCGGCGAACGCGCCGAGGATGGCCGCTGGCAGTTGCGGCTGTGGTGGAAGCCGTTCGTGACGCTGATCTGGTATGGCGGCGTCCTGATCGCGCTGGGCGGGCTGCTGGCGCTGCTTGGCCGGGTGGCGAGCGATCTGCGGCGCTTCATCGCCCGCGACAAGATCGCCTATCGCAAGAGCAGGCAGGGCCGATGAGCGATCCGGTTACCTCTGCGCAGGTCAAGACCGCGCGCTGGGCGCTGTGGCTGCCGCTGGTGCTGTTCGGGGCCTTTGTGGTGCTGGTGCTGTTCGGGCTGCTGCGCCCGGCGGAGCGCGAAGTGCGCAGCAAGATGATCGGCAAGCCGCTGCCCGAATTTTCGCTGCAACCGGCCATTGCCGACCGGCCCGGCTTCGCCCGCGCCGACATGGCGACCGGCCAGCCGCGCCTGCTCAACATCTTTGCCAGCTGGTGCATCCCCTGCGCGGTCGAAGCGCCGCAGTTGCTGGCGCTCAAGCAGGCCGGCGTGCAGATCGATGGCGTCGCGATCCGCGACAAGCGCGAGGACGTGGAAGCGTTCCTGGCCCGCCACGGCAACCCGTTCGCCCGGATCGGGGCCGACAACGTCAGCGCGATCCAGTTCGCGATCGGTTCTTCCGGTGTGCCGGAAAGCTTCGTGATCGATGGCAAGGGCGTGATCCGCTATCAGCACATCGGCGAAATCCGGCCGGAGCATGTGCCGGTAATCCTTGAAAAGTTGCAGGAGGCGGGCCGATGATTCGTGTGCTGCTACTGGCGCTGGCCACGCTGCTGGCCCTGCCGGCAACCGCGCAGGACAAGCTGCCGCCCGCACCCTATGCCTATCGCCAGCTGGCCGATCCGGCGCAGGAGGCCAAGGCCCATGCGCTGATGCAGACCCTGCGCTGCCTGCAGTGCCAGGGCCAGTCGATTGCCGATTCCGACGCGCCGATTGCCGGGGACATGCGCCATCAGGTGCGGGCGCGGATCGAGGCGGGTGAGGAGCCAGAGGCCATTCGCCAGCAACTGATCGAAAGTTATGGTGATTATGTCAGCTATGCGCCTGTGGTGAACAAGCTGACCTGGCCGCTGTTCGCCATCCCGGTGCTGCTGCTGGTGGTGATCGCCCTGGTGCTGCGGCGGCGCCTGACGGCAAGGAGCGCGTGATGGGCTGGGTTCTGGTTGGTGCGCTCGCAGTGGCATCGTTTGCGGCGCTGGCGTGGCTGTTCAAGGCCCCGCGCAAGGGCTGGGAAGCGATTGGCGCCGCCTTGATGCTGGGTATTGCCGGCTATGCCCTGCAAGGCAGCCCGGCACAGCCTGGCGCGCCCAAGGAAGCCGCGGTGCAGACCCGCGAAGGCGCAGCGGCGCTGGTTGCCGCGCGGCAGGAACTGGCCCGCGATGGCGGGGCCAATTCCAGCAGCTGGGTGATGATCAGCGATGCGCTGGCCCGCAATGGGCAATACAGCGATGCCGCCGGGGTCGTGCTGGGGGCGGTCGAGAAGGACCCGAAGAATGCCGATGCCTGGCTGGCGCTGGGCAATTACCTGATGGGGCATACCGAAGGCGTTCTCTCCCCGGCCGCGCTCTATGCCTATCGCCGCGCGGCAGAGGCCGATCCGCTGCATCCGGGGCCGGGCTTTTTCATGGGGCTGGCGCTGGCGCAGAACGGGCGTCTGGCGGAAGGGCGCGCGATGTGGGCGGACCTGCTGGCGCGCGCGCCGAAGGACGCGCCGTGGCGGGCCGATCTGGAAGCACGCCTGAAGCGGCTCGACGCGTTCATCGCGGCTCAGGACGGCCAGCCAGCCACGGCAATGCCGCCGCGCTGATTCGTTTGCTGGCACGCGGCTTCGCTGCTAATCGCCGCGCCGTGGACCATTTTGAGGGGCTCCGGGTCTGATGAGTCAAGCGGTTAGCGACGGCGGGGGCGATCAGCCGAGTCAGGCGGGCGGGGCAGCCCACGGCGATCACGGCCATCGCAAGGCCGGGGTTGTCGCGCTGGCCATCGGCGCGGTGGGCGTGGTCTTTGGCGATATCGGGACCAGCCCGCTCTACGCCTTCCGCGAAACGTTCGCCTCGCACCACGGCGTGCCGGGCATCCAGGTCGATCCGGTCCACATCCACGGCGTGCTGAGCCTGGTGTTCTGGTCGATGATGATGGTCGTGACGTTCAAATACGCGCTCACCATCATGCGCGCTGACAACAAGGGCGAAGGGGGCAGTCTTGCCCTGCTGGCCCTGATCAACCGCAAGTCCGAAAACGCCCGCTGGACCGCTCCGTTCGTGCTGCTCGGCGTCTTTGCGACGGCGTTGTTCTATGGCGATTCGATGATCACGCCGGCCATGTCGGTGCTGTCCGCCACGGAAGGTCTGCAATACGTGCATCCCGGCTTCAAGCAGTGGATCGTGCCGATTGCGGTCGCCATTCTGGTCGCCCTGTTCTCGATCCAGGCGCGCGGCACGGACAAGGTCGGCCGGTTGTTCGGGCCGATCATGATCGTCTATTTCATCACTCTGGCCGTGCTGGGGACGATGCAGCTGGTCCGGATGCCGATGATCATCCTGGAAACGCTGAACCCGCTGAACGCGCTGAACTTTTTCGTGACTGACGGGTTCCGGGCGTTCGTGGCGCTGGGCAGCGTCGTGCTGGCGGTGACCGGGGCCGAGGCGCTCTATGCCGATATGGGGCATTTCGGGCGCAAGCCGATTGGCGTCAGCTGGATGACGTTCGTGCTGCCCGCGCTGATGCTCAACTACATGGGGCAGGGCGCGATGGTGCTCTCGCAGGCCAGTCCGGAAGCGGCGGCGGCGCTGATCAAGGATCCGTTCTTCCTGATGATCCCGGACGTGGTCCGCATTCCGGTGGTGATCCTGGCCCTGTTCGCCACGATCATCGCCAGCCAGGCGGTGATTTCCGGCGCCTTCTCGCTGACCCAGCAGGCGATCCAGCTGGGCTTCATGCCGCGGATGCAGATCAAGCATACCAGCGCGTCGGCGGCGGGGCAGATCTATATCCCCGCGGTTAACTGGGGCCTGATGATCATGGTCCTGTTCCTGGTGCTGTTCTTCGGGTCGTCGAGCAAGCTGGCGGCGGCCTATGGCATCGCGGTGACGGGGGCGATGTTCATCGACACCATCCTGCTGGCCGTGGTGCTGATCACGCTGTGGCGCTGGCCGCTGTGGCGCGCGGTGCCGCTGGTGCTTGCGTTCATCGTGGTCGACATGGCCTACCTTGGCGCGAACCTGATCAAGGTGCCGGACGGCGGCTGGGTGCCGCTGGTGATCGGTCTGGCGATCTTCACCCTGCTGACCACCTGGTCGCGCGGGCGGGCGCTGATGCGGGCGAACATGGCCGAAGGCTCGATCCCGATCGAAGTCTTCGCCAAGAGCGCGCATTCCAGCGCGGCGCGGGTGCCGGGAACGGCGGTGTTCATGGCCTCGACCAACAAGGGTGTGCCGTCGGCGCTGCTGCACAACATCAAGCACAACAAGGTACTGCACGAACGGGTCGTGATCCTGACTGTGGCGATCCAGGACGTGCCCTACGTCGATCCGAACGACCGGTGCAGCGGCAAGGATCTGGGCCAGGGGTTCTATCGCCTGACGTTGAAGTTCGGCTTCCTGGAAGAAACCGACATCCCCACCGCGCTCAAGAACGTGCAGATGTGCGGCGAACCGTTCGAGGTGATGAAGACCAGCTTCTTCCTCAGCCGCCAGACCCTGATCGCGGCGCGCAATCCGGGCATGGCGCTGTGGCGGGAAAAGCTGTTCGCGTGGATGCTGCGCAATGCGGCCAGCGCGATGGAATTCTTCCGCCTGCCCACCAACCGCGTGGTCGAACTGGGCAGCCAGGTCGAGATCTAGGCCGATGGTCGCCGGTTGCGGCTGGCGAACCACGGGCCGATGCGCTGGATGGCGTCCTCCACTTCCGGGGTGGAGACGGCAAAGCTGATCCGCATGAAATGGCGGCCTTCCACCGGGTCGAAATCGATCCCCGGTGCGGTGGCAACGCCCGTATCGCGCAGCAGTTGCTGGCAGAATTCCAGACTGTCGTCGGTAAACTCGGAAATGTCGGCGTAGATATAGAATGCGCCGTCGGGCGGAGCGATCCGGCCCAGGCCCATGCCCGGGAGCGCTGCCAGCAGCAGCTCGCGGTTGCGGGCGTAGGTCTGCAAGTGCCCTTCCAGTTCCTCGCGGCAATCCATCGCCACCAGCCCGGCGTGCTGGGCCAGGCTGGGCGGGGTCAGGAACAGGTTGCCCATCCGCGCCCGCGCCGCATCGATGCCCGATGGCGGGACGAGCAGCCAGCCGAGCCGCCAGCCAGCCATGCTGAAATACTTGGAAAAGCTGTTCACGATCAGCGCGTCGGGCAGCACTTCCAGCATCGAGGGCGTGCGCTGGCCATAGCTGATGCCGTGATAGATCTCGTCGGAGATGACCGTGATCCCGCGCTCAGCGCAGACGTCGGCGATAGCCTGCAATTCGTCACGCGGGATGATCGTGCCGGTGGGGTTGGCGGGGCTGGCGATGATGACGCCATCCGGGGCCGGTTCCAGCGCGGCCAGGGCCGCGGCGGTGAGCTGGAACCGTTCCGCTTCGCCACAGGGCAGTTCGACCGGCTCGATGTGCATGGCCTTCAGCGTGTTGCGATAGGCGACATAGCCGGGCCGGGCGATGGCAACCCGCGCACCGGGGGCAAAGCTCATGCTCAGCGCCAGCACCAGCGCCGGGGATGCGCCGCAGGTCAGCAGGATGCGGGACGGGTCCACTTCGACCCCGTACGTTTCGGCGTAGTGCTGGCAAATCCGGGCCTTCAGCGCCGGGCTTTCCCAGTATCCCATCGGGTCATTGTCCAGCACGCGGTGCGCGGCGGCAATGGCGGCGGCGGGGGCGCCGGTTGACGGCTGGCCGAACTCCATGTGGATGATCGAGCGCCCTTCGGCCTTGAGGCGGTGGGCGAGGCCGGAAACGGCGATGGCGTAGAACGGATCGATCTGTGCGGTCATGCGCGGTGGGTTAGCACGGCGCGCCCAAAAGAAAAGCGCGGCGCTCCGGTTGGGACGCCGCGCTTGTCTGGTTCGCGAAGTGCGGCTTAGCCGAGGTTCGCGCTGACCATCGCGTAGAGCATCGGCAGCGACAGCAGCGTGTTGGTGCGGCTGGCATAGAGCGCGCGCGGTGCAGCGGCAGCCTTTTCCTCAGCCGTGGCTTCGACGATGCCGAGGATCTTCTTCTGGGCGGGCCAGATGATGAACCACACGTTGAAAGCCATGATCAGCGCCAGCCACATGCCAAGACCGATCAGCTGGACCTGGGCTTCACCCTGGAATGCCAGCGCCTGGTGAACGTAGCCCGCAACATAGGCGACGACGAGGCCGGTGATGACCGTCAGCAGCGCGGCGTAGCGGAAGAAGAAGAACACCTTCGGCGCGATGTGCCCGGTGATCGCACCCTTCTGTTCGGCCGGAATGGCCGGCATGGTCGGCACTTGCACGAAGTTCAGGTAATAGAGCAGCCCGATCCACAGGATGCCGAAGAACACGTGCAGCCAGCGAAACACCGAGTTGGTATCTACCGTAACGGCTTCGCCGAAATGCATCATCACTGCGATAGCGAACACGAGCCCGGCGACGAGCACCAGATGCAGGTTTCCGAAAAATTTGGCCATTGCTTCCCCCTTTATTGAAGCGTCTTTATCGTAATGGTCCCCAGCCCGAACGGGCCGACAACCGGGTTATTGCCCTTTTGCGAGCGATTGTCACTACTCGTGCGGCGGATCGCTCAGCACTTCGTCCTCGGCCTCCTGCGCCAGTCCATGCTTCATCAGCATCGGCAGCTGCGCAAACGTGAACAGGAACGACAGCGGCAGGAACAGCCAAAGCTTGGCCGCGATCCAGTCGCCGAACTCCAGCGTGTGACGCAGCACTTCGTTGAGCCCGGCCAGCGCCAGGAAGAACCAGCCCCAGCGAACCGAGAGCTTCATCCAGCCGTCGTTGTTCAGCCCTTCGAAGGCGGCTTCCAGCAGGATCTTCAGCAGCGCCTTGCCGCGCCATGCCCCGATCAGCAACGCCGCGCCGAACAGCAGATAGATCGCGGTCGGCTTGATTTGGATGAACACCTTGTCTTGCAACAGGATGGTCAGCGCGCCGAACACCACGATCAGCCCCGTGGAAAGCCACAGCATCGGCGAGATCCGGCCCAGCTTCCACTTCGACACTAGCAGCGCGATCACGGCGGCGACCATGAAGCTGGCCGTGCCCTTGATCACCGCGAGCACTTCGGCCACCGAATTGTTGTGATCAGCGGGGGAGCTCATGCGGTAGACCGCAAAGAACACCAGCACCGGGCCATAATCGACCGCCAGGTTGAGCCAGCCCGACTTGGGCTTGCTGGCGGCAGTCGGCGTGGTTTCCGCATCGCTCATCAGGCCACTCCCGCAATCACGCGCGCGACCAGATCGGGATCGAACGGGCGCAAGTCGTCAATCTTTTCGCCGACGCCGATGGCGTGGATCGGCAGGCCATATTGCTCCGCCGCCGCGACCAGCACGCCGCCGCGCGCGGTGCCGTCCAGCTTGGTCATGATCAGGCCGGTGACGCCCGCGACTTCCTTGAAAATCTCGATCTGCTGCAGCGCGTTCTGGCCGTTGGTGGCATCCAGCACCAGCACCACGTCGTGCGGCGCCTCGACATTCAGGCGGCCCAGCACGCGGCGGATCTTCGCCAACTCGTCCATCAGCTCGCGCTTGTTCTGGAGCCGTCCGGCGGTGTCGACGATCAGCACGTCGCTGCCCTTGTCGGTCGCGGCCTTGACCCCGTCGAACACCACGCTGGCAGGATCGCCGCCTTCCGGTCCCTTGATGATCGGCACGCCCAGCCGGTCCGCCCAGACGCCCAGCTGGCCGATGGCGGCGGCACGGAACGTGTCACCCGCGACCAGCATCACCGAATAGTCCTGTTCCTGAAACAGGTGCGCCAGCTTGGCGATGGTGGTGGTCTTGCCCGATCCGTTCACGCCGATCACCAGCACCACTTGCGGGCGGGGAAAGGCGACCACTTCCAGCGGCTTGGCGACGGGGCGCAGGATCGCGGCGATTTCCTCTGCTACGGCTTCCTTGACGGCGGCTTCATCTACCCCGCGCTCGAAGCGCTCGCCCGCCAGTCGCTCGCGAATGCGGGCCGCGGCGCGCGGGCCAAGGTCGGACAGGATCAGCGCGTCCTCGATGTCGTCCAGCTGCGCATCGTCCAGCTTCGCCTTGGTGACGATGCCGGCCAGGTTTTCGGACAGGCGTTCGGAGGTCTTGCGCAGGCCGCCAAAGACGCGGTCGCTCCAGCTTTCGGCGCTCATGCCAGCAGGCCTTCGGAAATGCGGTGGGGAATTACGGTCACGATGGTTCCGGCTGTGATATCGGGCGCGAGGCGCACCCTTGCGAAGTTTTGCGCATGGCCCGTCCCGTCGCGCTCCGCAAGCACCTGTTGCGGCACATCGATCAGGCTGGAGAGCCAGCGCGCCCGTTCGTCGGCCACGGCAGCGCGCAGAGCGGCGGCGCGGGCGCGGATCGTGGCGGCGTCCAGCTGCGGCATCCGCGCGGCGGGCGTGCCGGGGCGGGGGGAGTAGGGGAACACGTGGCCGTGGACCACGCCCAGCGCGGCGATGATCGACAGGTTGTCGCCGTGCGCGGCCTCATCCTCGGTCGGAAAGCCCGCGATCAGGTCTGCGCCGATCGCAACGTCCGGGCGGCGGGCCTTGAGCCGGGCGACCAGATCCACCGCATCGGCGCGGCTGTGACGGCGCTTCATCCGCTTGAGGATCAGGTCGTTGCCATGCTGGAGCGACAAGTGGACGTGCGGCATCACGCGCGGCTCGCCCGCCAGCAATTCGAACAGTTGCGCGTCGATCTCCACCCCGTCGAGCGAGGACAGGCGCAGCCGGGGCAGGGCCGGAAAGGCATCGAGCAGCGCCGCGACCAGCACGCCCAGGCCCGGCGCGCCGGGCAGGTCATGGCCCCAGCTGGTCAGGTCCACGCCGGTCAGCACCAGTTCCTGCACGCCGCCCGCCAGATGCCGTTCCGCATCGTGCAGCACTTCGGCCACCGGGACCGAGCGGCTGGGGCCGCGCCCCTGCGGGATCACGCAGAACGTGCAGGCATGGTCGCAGCCGTTCTGCACCGCGATGAACGCGCGGGTGTGCTGGCTGGAAACGGGAGCCGGAGCAGGCGGCACGTTCCAGCTGCGCGGATCGAGTTTGGCGGTATTGGCAATCAACCCGTCAACTTCGGGCATCGCACCCAGCGCTGCGCGCTCCACATCCGCTGCGCAGCCGGTCACGAGCAGGCGCGCGGCAGGATGGGCCTTACGGGCGCGGCGGATTGCCTGGCGCGTCTGGCGCACAGCTTCCGAAGTGACGGCGCAGGAATTGACGACGACCAGATCGCGTTCCGCCCCCAGCAGCCGGCGCAAGTCCTCGCTTTCGGAGAGGTTCAGCCGGCAACCCAGCGAAATGACTTCCACCGTCACCCGTCAGTCCCATAGGTGGCCGGATCGAAGGTGCCGCGAAAGCTTTCCACGGCCGGGCCGGTCATGCGGATGCGGCCTTCGTCGGTCCAGTCGATCCGCAGGTCCCCGCCGGGCAGCGATACGGTGACGCTGCGCTCTACCAGACCGCGCCGCATTGCGCCAATCGCGGTGGCGCAAGCCCCGGTGCCGCAAGCGCGGGTCAGCCCGACGCCGCGTTCCCACACCCGCAGGCGGATGTGCGTGCGGCTGACAACCGTGGCAGCGTTGACGTTGACGCGCTGGGGGAACAGCGGGTCATGCTCGATCTCCGGCCCCAGCCGGTCCAGTTCCAGGGCATCGGTATCGGGCACGAAAAAGATCACGTGCGGATTGCCGACGTTGACGGCGGTTGGCTGGTCCAGCTCTTCCCACGCGACGGGCATCGTGTGCGTGTCCATCGGGTAGGCCAGCGGGATCTGGTCCCATTCGAACCGGGGCACGCCCATGTCGACCGCGATGCCGCCATCTGCCGGGGAAACCTGCAATTCGCCGCCCAGCGTCTCGATCCGGGCGGCCGCGCCGTGCAGCACGCCAACCGCGCGGGTAGCGTTCCCGCAGGCTTCCACTTCGCCGCCGTCGGCATTGAAAATCCGCATGCGGAAATCGGCGCTGGTGGAGGGTTCCAGCAGGACCAGCTGATCGCAGCCGATCCCGGTGTGCCGGTCCGCCAGCGCGGCGGCCAGTGCGGCAGTCATCGGCGGCACGTCCTGAACGCGCGCATCCAGCACGATGAAATCGTTGCCCAGGCCATGCATCTTGACGAACGGAACGCGCATGGCCGCGCTTTAGGGCCTGCGCGGGGGCAGGTCCAGCCTGTGCGTCAGGCCTGGCGGCGGGCGATCGGCGGGGTCGGCGCGGTTGCGGCCACGGCCTCGGCGCGTTCCAGCAGCAGGTCCAGTTGGGCCAGCTCCTCCGCCGTGGTGCGCGCGGTTTCGGGCATCCCGTAGAGGTAACCCTGTGCCTTCAGCCCGCTGAACTTACGCAGCTCGTGCAAGACTTCCTCGCTTTCGACGCCTTCTGCCGTGATCGGCAGGCCGAGACCTTCGCCCAGCGCGACGATCGATTGGACGATGGTGGCGGAATCCTTGCTGTCGGGCAGCGTGGTGATGAAGCTGCGGTCGATCTTGATCCGGTCAAAGGGCAGGGTGCGCAGCTGCGAGAGCGAGCTGTAGCCGGTGCCGAAATCGTCGAGGCTGACCCGGATGCCCTGATTCTTCAGGCTGGTGATCATCGAGCGGACCAGCCCGATATTCTCGTGCAGGCTGTTCTCGGTAATCTCGATTTCCAGCCGGTTGGGCGGGAAGTTGGCTTCGACCAGCAGCTTCAGTAGCTTTTGCGCGAACCACGGATCGCGCAGCTGGACCGGCGAGATGTTGACCGACAGCGTGAGTTTCGGGTTCCAGTGCCGCGCGTCGAGCAAGGCCTGGCGGATCACGCTTTCCGACAGGTCGGCGATCACGCCGATTTCCTCGGCCACCGGGATGAAAAGGTCCGGGCTGACCAGCCCCAGCGAGGGCGAATTCCATCGCGCCAGCATTTCGAAGCCGACGATCTCACCCGTCGCGAGGTCGATCTGCTTTTCGTAATAGGGCACGAATTCGCCTGCCGGAATGCCCCGGCGAATGCCCGATTCCAGTTCGCTGCGGAACCGCAGTTCGCTCTCCATCGAATGCTCGAACCAGTAATAGCGGTTCCGCCCGCGCTTTTTGGCGTGGTACATGGCGATATCGGCCATGTGCATCAGGGTCTGGGCATCGACCGGGGCGTCATCGTCGTCGCTGCGGCTGAGCCCGACCGAGACGGTGCTTTCGATTTCCAGCGAGTTGACGAACACGGCCTGCGCGACGGCGTCGATCAGGCGGGTGGCAAGCCGGTCCACCACGGCGGGATCGGCCGGATCGAACGGGGCGACCACTGCGAACTCGTCGCCGCCGATCCGGGCCAGCAGGCCATCGGCGGGCACTTGCGCGGCAATCCGTTCCGCCGCCGCGCGCAGCAGGACATCGCCGGTGGCGTGGCCGTTCAGGTCGTTGACCATCTTGAAGTTGTCGAGATCGAGCATCACGAACGCAATCGCCTGCCCGCGCTGGCGGGCCTGGGCGATCAGGCGGTCGGTGGCCGGCGCCACGCTGCGCCGGTTGAGGCACCCGGTCAGCGGATCGGTTTCCGCCAGGATGCGCGCCTGCTCCTCAGCCTTGCGGCGTTCACTGACTTCACTGGTCAGCTGGTTGTAGCGCCGCCAGCCGAAGATGATCAGCGCGATGTTGAGCAGCAGGGCGGTGACCAGCGTCTGGTTTGGCCCGTGTCCGTGTCCGTTGAACGAGCGGATGACATCGGGCAGCACGTCGCTGCCAGTGCCGACGAACATCAGGATGGCGGCCAGGGCAATCCCCAGCGTGACGATATCCCGCTCCGCCGCGCCAAGGCGCACCTTGCGCTGGCGGCTGGTTTCGCCGGAACTGGGCCCCTTCGCGTGCATTGCTGGCGTTACCCCCCAAGCCAGTGGTCCGGGGTAGACTCGCAAAGCGTGCTGAAGATTGCGTTAATGCCCGGAATCCAGCCTGTCCGGCCCGGGTGGAGGGCAGGACAGGCCGCTCAATTCCTTACTTCTTCAGGCCGATTTCACGCAGGCGCTGCTGCAGGAAGTCGTCGGCCAGGATCGACTGGGGATAGCGATCCGGATTTTCCGCAGTCACGCACTGGGGCAGCGTGGCGATGGGAAAATCGCTGCGCAGGTGCAGGAAGAACGGCATCGAATAGCGGCTGAACCGCGCGCGTTCCGGGTTGGGATTGCGCACGCGGTGGATCGTGCTGGGCAGGACGTGGTTGGTCAGCCGTTCCAGCATGTCGCCAACATTGATCACCATCGCGCCTTCGGGCGGCGAGGCGCTGATCCATTCACCATCCTTGCCCAGCAGTTCCAGGCCGGCTTCCTCGGCCCCCAGCAGCAGGGTGATCAGGTTGATGTCGCCATGCGCCCCGGCGCGGATTGCCTCGCCATCGGTGATGTCGAGCGGCGGATAGTGCAGCAGCCGCATGACCGAGTTGCCATCCTCGATCCCGGCATCGAACCAGTGTTCATCCAGCCCCAGATAGGTGGCGATGCGCGACAGGATCGTGGCGCCGGTGCGGTCGAACTGGGCGTAGAGTTCCTGAAACACCTCCTGGAAGCCCGCGGGGCGGGCCGGCCAGACGTTCGGCGGCATGGAATCGGCCAGCGGACTGCCGGCGGGCAGATCGCGGCCGATGTGCCAGAATTCCTTCAGGTCATGCGCCTTGGCGCCCTTGGCGATTTCGGTGCCGAACGGGGTGTAGCCGCGCGCACCGGCGATCGCGGGGTCGTGATATGAACGCTTTTCGGCTTCAGGCAGGGCAAAGAACTCTTCCGACAGTTTCCACGCCCGGTCGATCAGGGCGCGGTCGATGTTGAAATCCTTGACCATGGCAAAGCCGAAAGTCTTGAAGCTGTCCCCGATCGCTTGCGAGAACGCCGTCGCATCGTCGGCCAGCGACAGGACGGGCAAAGTGGTAAGTGGCATAAGTGGACGTTTCCGAAAATCTGTGGCTATGGCCCGCCCATAGTCGTTTTCGCGAGTGCTGGCATGACCAAAATCAATTCCTACTGGCTGATGAAATCAGAGCCCGACGTCTACAGCTGGGACGACCTGGTGGCCGAGGGCGAGGGCACCTGGGACGGGGTGCGCAACTATACCGCGCGCAACAACATGCGCGCGATGCAGCCGGGCGATCAGGTGTTCTTCTATCATTCCAACATCGGGGTGGAGATCGTCGGGATCGCGGAAATCACCGAATCGAACATACCCGACCCGACCGACGACACCGGCCGCTGGTCCGCCGTGAAGCTGAAGCCGGTGCGCAAGCTGAAGCGCACGGTGACGCTCAAGGAAATCAAGGCCGATCCCGCGCTGGCCGACATGGACCTGCTGACCAAGTTCCGGCTCTCCGTCAGCGGCGTAAAGCCGTCGGAATGGGACTACATCCTGAAGCTGGCTGAGGGCTAACTTCGCGCTTTCGCCCGCAGCCCTGACACCGTCGCACCGCCAGCGCTGAGCTGTTCGACGTCGATCACCAGGTGTAGCAGCCGCAGCCCCTTGCGGGCCTGGGCTTCGGCGAGGGCGGCGGTGAACTGGGCGGTGGTTTCGACCCGCTCGGCCCAGCCGCCATAGGCGCGGGCGAGGGCGGCAAAGTCCGGGTTGGCCAGCGTGGTGGCAGACACGCGCTCCGGAAACTCGCGCTCCTGGTGCATCCGGATCGTGCCATAGGCACCGTTATCCACCAGCACGACCAGCAGGTCGCAGCCATATTGCACGGCGGTGGCCAGTTCCTGTCCGTTCATCAGGAAATCGCCGTCCCCGGCCAGCGCGACCACCGTGCGGTCCGGGAACCGGCGCGCGGCGGCGACAGCGGCGGGGACGCCATAGCCCATTGCGCCCGAAGTTGGCGCCAACTGGCAGGGAAAGCCGTTGTAGTGCCAGTACCGGTGCCACCAGCCGGAAAAGTTGCCCGCACCGTTGCAGATAAAGCTGTCATCCGGCAGCGCCGCGCGCATCGCGGTGACGCAGGCGGCCATGTCGAGCGGGAAATCCGCGGGTTTGGCCGTGGTCCATTCCAGCCATTCGGCGTGGGCCTGCTCGCCCGCATCGAACGGGATCACATCGTCGCACCACAGCGCGGCGGCCTCGGCAAATTCGGCCATGTCGGCGCAGATCGCCAGGTCCGGGCGATAGACGCGGCCCAGTTCCTCCGGATCAGGGTGGATGTGAATCAGGGTCTGGCCGGGATGGTCGGGCGTGATCAGGGTGTAGCCATCGGTCGTCGCCTCGCCCAGTCGCGCACCGACCACCAGCACCACGTCGGCCAGCTTGATCCGCTCGACCAGTTTTGGGTTGGGGCCATAACCCAGATTCCCCGCCCAGACCTTGCTGGAATTGGCAATCGCATCCTGCCGCCGGAACGCGCCCGCCACGGGCAGGCCGATCTTTTCGGCAAACCGGGTGAAATGCGCGCGGGCCTTGGCATTCCAGCCCGCGCCGCCGATGATCGCGACGGGAGCGGCGGCATCGCCGATCAGGTCGATCGCGGCGGCGAGGGCATCCGGGCAGACGGCCTGTGCGGGCCGGGTCACGGCGGGGCGCGGGGTCTGGCCGCTCACGGCTTCGAGCAGCATGTCCTCGGGCAGGGCCAGCACGACCGGGCCGGGGCGGCCGGAAATCGCGGTGGACCAGGCCCGCGCGATATATTCGGGGATGCGGGCCGGGTCGTCGATCCGGGCGGCCCATTTGCACAGCGGCGCGAACATCGCCTGGAAATCGACTTCCTGAAAGCCCTCGCGGTCGCGCATCCCGCGATCGACATCGCCGATGAACAGGATCATCGGCTGCGAATCCTGCATCGCCACGTGGACGCCGATGCTGGCGTTCGTCGCGCCGGGGCCGCGCGTGACGAAGCAGACGCCGGGCTTGCCGGTCATCGTCCCGTCGGCGCAGGCCATGAATGCCGCCCCGCCTTCCTGGCGGCAGACAACGGTGTCGATTTCGGGCGAATCGTGCAGGGCGTCGAGTACGGCAAGAAAGCTCTCGCCCGGGACAGTGAAGATGCGGTCGCAGCCCTGCGCGATCAGGCAATCCACCAGCAGGCGGCCGCCGGTCATGGTCTGGGGTTCGGTCATGCCGCGATGCTAGCCGCGCCGCTGGCGCTCGGCAACGCGCGGCGCGTGCGGGGGCGGGTTTAACCAACAGGAATGGTTACTGTCCCAGTTCGGGAAGGGCCCCGTTAACCGCGATTTTGCGGGTGGAACGGTGGTAAATATCTTCTTAAGCCATCCCCATGAAAAACATGAAACGACGGTCGCTGGTCCTTACTGATGAAACTGCCCGCCATCCTTTCCTGGCGAGCCTGCCCCCGCACGTGCGGCGCGGCACGGAGCCGCTGCAGCTGCTGCGCCGCCCGCGTTGGCTGTCGCTGGATTCGGTCCGCGAATTCCTGATTGCCTATTGCGCCTGCTTCGTGGCGGTCAGCGCGTTCATCGCCTGATCCGCACCTCAGGCGGCGGCCGCGCGCTCCGCCTTGACCAGCAGGTGGCCCAGCCAGGCCGATACCAGGCACATCGCCGCGCTGAGCAGCAGCTGCGTGATGATCGCCACGCCCGCTGCCGACAGGCCGAACGCCAGCAGCGACCCACCGACCATGGCCCCCGAATTGACGATGTTGTTCGCCGCGACGGTCCGCGCGGTCTGCGATTTGTCCACGAAGGTGGTCAGGAACGCATAGAGCGGCACGACGAACATCCCCCCCGAAATCGCGATGCCCAGCAGCATCAGCAGCAGTGGCGCGGCCAGCGGTTCGGCCATGAAGCGGGCCGCGTTCATCAGTTCGCCGTCCGGGTGCGGCGTCCAGTGGCGGCAGACCATGAAGAAGCCGACCACGAACAGACCCATGACGATCACAGATCCGGGCGAGTAGCGCGCGGAAACCGTGCCTTTCAGCAGCGCGTTGACCGATACCGAACCGATCGCCACCCCGACCGAGAAAATGACCAGGAACAGGCTGGCCACTTCCTTGCTGGCGGTCAGCACGTTCTTGGCCAGCGGGCCGAACTGGATGAACAGCACCGAACCGATGGTCCAGAAAAAGCTGATTGCCATGATTGCCAGGAATACCCGGCGGTCGTGCACCGTGTTGCGAACCAGCGCGATGGAAGAGCGCCAGACGTTGTAATCCAGCGGCTCCGGCACGGCCAGCGGCGGAGCGTCGGGCACATGGCGGCTGACGAGGTAACCGACGATCGCCGTGACGAACACGGCCAGCGCTGCCCATTCCACTTCCAGCCAGCCGGCCAGGATCGTGCCGGTCAGGATGGCTATGTAGGTGCCGGCTTCGACCAGGCCGGTGCCGGCCAGCACTTCCTGCGGATGCAGGTGCTGGGGCAGGATCGCATACTTGATCGGGCCGAAGAAGGTGGAGTGCACGCCCATCGCGAACAGCGCCAGCATCAGCAGCGGCATCGCCAGCAGGTCCACGCCCACGCCCATCCAGGCCAGCAGCAATCCGCCGCCGCCGACGGCCATGATCGCGATTTCGCAGGCCTTCACGATCCGGATGATCCGCGCCTTGTCCCGGCCGTCGGCCAGTTGCCCGGCCAGTGCCGACAACAGGAAGAACGGCAGGATGAACACCGCCGAGGCCAGCGCGCTGAACGCCGCGCCCTGCTCCTCGGTCTCATAGATGCTGTAGATCGCGAACAGCACCATCGCGTTCTTGAACAGGTTGTCGTTGAAGGCATTCAAAAGCTGGGTGATGAACAGCGGCAGAAACCGGCGGCTGCGGATCAGGTGGGTCTGGGAGGTCATGCGTTCGCTTTTGTGGCCGTCGATGTCGGCGCGGACCCTAGCCGTGAATTATGACGCAGCAACCCCCAATCAGACCCTTTTGCCACGGCACAAGGGCGGTTATGCGTGGGCGCCATGCTGACGTTGCCCAACCTGCTTACGCTTTCGCGCATCGTCGCGGTCCCCCTGCTTGTCGCGCTGCTGTGGTGGCCGCGCTGGGAAGGGGGGTATATCTGGGCCTTCGCGCTCTATTGCCTGATGGGCATTACCGACTACTTCGATGGCTATCTGGCCCGTTCGCAGGGCGCGGTATCGAAACTGGGCCAGTTTCTGGATCCGATTGCCGACAAGATCATGATCGCGGCGGTGATCCTGGCACTGGCAGCCAAGGGCATTCTGACCGGGCCCTACGTGGGCGACCTGCATGTCGTGGCGGGGCTGGTGATCCTGATTCGCGAAATCGCGGTGTCGGGCCTGCGCGAATTCCTGGGCGGGTTGCGAGTGTCGGTGCCGGTGTCGCGGCTGGCGAAGTGGAAGACCACGTTCCAGATGGTCGCACTGGGCGCCCTGATCCTGGGCCGCGCCCTGCCGCGCTGGAACGTCGAAGTGCTGGGCGAGGTGATCAACATCCCCCACACGGTCGGCCTGACCACGCTGTGGGCGGCAGCGATCCTGACCGTGATTACCGGCTGGGATTACCTGCGGGTCGGCCTGAAGCACATGGATTGAGGCGCAGATCGAGGCGCTGATTGAGGCGCAAGGGGGGGCGCATCAGCCCGCCCGCAGTTCCTCGGCCAGCAGGCGGAATTCCTCGGCCCGCGGGCTGTTCTTGCGCCAGACGAGGGCAATCTCGCGGTTGGCAGTATCGGATTTCAGCGGGCGGGCGACCACGTTGGTGCCGTTGAGAATGCCCGCATCCAGTGCCATTTCCGGCAGCATCGTCAGTCCCAGGCCGTTGTCGACCATCTGCACCAGCGTGTGCAGGCTGGTGCCGATCATGGTGGCCGAGGCGCGCAGCTCCGGGCGGTTGCACGCGGCCAGCGCGTGCTCCTTCAGGCAGTGGCCGTCTTCCAGCAGTAGCAGGCGGTTCTCGTCGATCAGTTCGGGCGAGACTTCCAGCGGGGGATCGCGCGGATCGTCCTTGGGGAACGCCACGAACAGCGCGTCCAGCTCGATCGTCTCCTTTTCCACCTCGCCGGTGGCATAGGGCAGGGCGAGCAGCACGCAGTCCGAGCGGCCGTGATGCAGCGATTCGATTGCCGCGCCGCTCGGCTCCTCGCGCAGGAACAGCTTCAGCGCCGGGCGCTCGCGGCGCAGGCGTGGCAGCATCCGGGGCAGCAGGAACGGGGCGATGGTGGGAATGACGCTCATCCGCACTTCGCCCGAGAGCGGTTGCCCGGCGGACTGGACCATGTCCGACAGCTCCTCCGCCTCGCGCAGCAGGCGGTGCGCCTTGGCGACGACGGCGTTGCCGAGCGGGGTAAAGCGCACCGCGCGCTTGGTCCGTTCCACCAGCACCACGCCCAGCAGCGTTTCCAGGTCGCGCAGCCCCGCCGAGAGCGTGGATTGCGAAACGAAGCAGGCATCCGCCGCGCGCCCGAAATGCCCATGTTCGTGCAGCGTGACGAGGTATTGCAGCTGCTTGAGCGTGGGCAGATAGGTGCTCATTCGGTTACCTCGGCTGGTTCCGCTACGGGTTCGTCCGCGATCACCGCTTCAGCGACGGCGCTTGCGGCGGCCGGAGCGGGGGCGTCGTCGATGTGGGTCATCTTCAGCTTGCCGTTTACCACGGCGAAGGCCAGCTTTCCCTCCACGAGGTCCAGCGCATCCTTGCCGAACTGGTCGAACCGCCAGCCTTCCAGCAAGGGCAGCTGGCGCACCCCGGCGGCCAGCAGTTCCAGATCCTCGCTGCGGGCCAGCAGCCGCGCGGCGACATCGATCTCGCGGCTGCGGATTTTCAGCAGCAGCTTGAGCAGGTCGGCGACCAGCGCGCCTTCCTTGCCCAGCGGCGCGCCGCGCGGGGTGCGCGGGGGCAGCTCGGCATCGGTCAGGGGCTTTGCGCCGTCCAGCGTCGCCATCAGGCGCTTGCCGATTTCGTTGTCCTTCCAGGCGGCAGACAGGCCGCGCACCTTGGCCAGATCGGCCTGCTGCCTGGGCGGATGACAGGCAAGGTCGGCCAGCGTCTCGTCGCGGGCGATCCGGCCGCGCGGGATGTTCTTGTCCTGCGCTTCGTATTCGCGCCATGCGGCCATCGCCTTCAGGCGGCCAAGCATCGCGGGATTGCGCCCGGCCGCCTTGATCCGCTGCCAGGCGGTGGTGGGATCGTTGCGATAGTTCGCCGGATCGGCCAGCTTTTCCATCTCGATGTCCAGCCATTCGCCGCGTCCGGTCTTGATCAGGCGGGCCAGCAGCTTGGGGAAGATCTTCGACAGGTGGGTGACGTCGCCGATGGCATATTCGATCTGCCGCTCGGTCAGCGGGCGGCGCGACCAGTCGGTGAAGCGAGCGCCCTTGTCGATGGTCAGGCCCAGCCAGGCTTCGACCAGGTTGGAATAGCCGATCTGTTCCGACTGGCTGACCGCCATCATCGCGATCTGCGTGTCGAAGATCGGGTGCGGGGTTTTGCCGGTCAGGTTGTAGATGATTTCCACGTCCTGCCCGCCGGCATGGAACACTTTCAGCACGTCCTCGTTATCGACCAGCAGGTCGAGCAGCGGCGAGAGGTCGATGCCCTTGGCCAGCGGATCGATCGCAGCGGCTTCCTGATTGTCGGCAATCTGGATCAGGCAGAGTTCCGGCCAATACGTGTTCTCGCGCATGAACTCGGTATCGACGCACACGAACTGCGCCATGGACAGGCGTTCGCACAGCTCGGCCAGCGCATCGGTCGTCGTAATCAGTGGATGTATCTTCATGTGACTTTTCTGTAAGTGGGCCCGTGCGAGCCCGCGGCTTGACAAAAACGCGGCTATCGCCTGTTAGCCGCGGCTTCCCCCTGCCTGATTGGCAGCCGATTGGAAAGAGTTTCGATGCACCTCTATCGTTCGCACACCTGCGGCGCGCTCAGCGCAGCCGATGTTGGCCAGACCATCCGCCTGTCGGGCTGGGTCCATCGCAAGCGCGATCATGGCGGCGTCCTGTTCGTCGACTTGCGCGACCATTACGGGATTACCCAGATCGTTGCCGACAGCGACAGCCCGGCGCTGGCCGTGCTCGAATCGCTGCGCGTCGAAAGCGTGGTGACCATCGACGGCGAGGTGAAGGCCCGCAGCGCCGCCACCGTCAATCCCAACCTGCCGACCGGCGAGATCGAAGTGTTCGCGCGCGCCGCCACGGTCCTCAGCCGGGCTGAGGAACTGCCGCTGCCGGTAGCCGGGGAACAGGAATACCCCGAAGACATCCGCCTGCGCTATCGCTTCCTCGATCTGCGCCGGGAAACGCTGCACGCCAACATCGTCAAGCGCACCAGGATCATCTCGGACATGCGCCGCCGGATGGAAGGGGTGGGCTTCACCGAGTTTTCGACCCCGATTCTGACCGCGTCCAGCCCCGAAGGCGCGCGCGACTTCCTGGTGCCCAGCCGCATCCACGCGGGCAAGTTCTATGCGCTGCCGCAGGCGCCGCAGCAGTACAAGCAGCTGCTGATGGTTGCCGGTTTCGACCGTTATTTCCAGATTGCGCCGTGCTTCCGCGACGAAGACCCGCGCGCCGACCGGCTGCCCGGCGAGTTCTACCAGCTCGACCTGGAGATGAGCTTCGTCACCCAGGAAGAAGTCTGGGAAACGATGGAGCCGGTGCTGGCGGGCGTGTTCGAAGCCTTTGCCGACGGCCGCCCCGTGACCCCGGCGGGCAGCTTCCGCCGCATTCCCCATGCCCAGGCGATGCTGGATTACGGTTCGGACAAGCCGGACCTGCGCAACCCGTTGATCATCCGCGATGTGACGAGCGAGTTCACCTCATCCGGCTTTGGCCTGTTCGAGAAGATCGTCGGCACCGGCGGCGTCGTGCGGCTGATTCCGGCCCCGAACACCGCGGACAAGAGCCGCAAGTTCTTTGACGACATGAACGAATGGGCGCGCAGCGAGGGCCATGCGGGGCTGGGCTATGTCACCCGCAAGGGCGGCGTGTTCGGCGGGCCGATCGCCAAGAACCACGGCGAGGACAAGATGGCCGCGCTGTTCGATGCGCTGGGCCTTGGCCCGGACGACGGGGCGTTCTTTGCCGCCGGCAAGGAAGAGCAGGCCGCCAAGCTGGCCGGTGCGGCCCGCATCCGCGTGGGCGAGCAGCTGGACCTGATCGACAAGGACCGGTTCGAGCTGTGTTGGATCGTCGACTTCCCGTTCTATGAATGGGACGAGGACAACAAGAAGGTCGATTTCGCGCACAACCCGTTCTCGATGCCGCAAGGCGGAATGGATGCGCTGGAAAACCAGGACCCGCTGACGATCAAGGCGTACCAGTACGATCTGGTCTGCAACGGTTATGAAATCGCCTCCGGCTCGATCCGCAATCAGCACCCGGACCTGATGGTCAAGGCGTTCGAGCTGACCGGCCTGTCGCGGCAGGACGTGGAAGAACGCTTTGGCGGCCTGTACCGCGCGTTCCAGTACGGCGCACCGCCGCATGGCGGGATGGCCGCGGGCGTGGACCGCATCGTGATGCTGCTGTGCGGCGCGCAGAACCTGCGCGAAATCACGCTGTTCCCGATGAACCAGCGCGCCGAAGACCTGCTGATGGGCGCCCCTTCGGTGCCGGAAAACAAGCAGCTGCGCGAATTGCACCTGCGCGTGGTGGAACCGCCCAAGGCGCAGTGAAGCGCGGCAATTCCAGCTTGAAGCTTGGCAACGCCCCCGGACGGACAGTCCGGGGGCGTTCTCGTTGCGGCCGACCGGTTCCGAATTGCGCCAAACGCGTTGAAAGCTGCGCATAACGCTGCATGAAGTGGTATGCGCCGCGCCGCATTGCTCTTGCCAGCAGGCAATGCGGGCATTAGGGCGACTTTCGATATTCCATCCTCCGTTTGAGAAGGGGCACAATAATGAGCGACACCGCTGATCGGGTTAAGAAGATTGTCGTCGAGCACCTCGGCGTCGAAGCCGAAAAGGTGACTGAGGACGCGAGCTTCATCGACGACCTGGGTGCCGACAGCCTCGACATCGTCGAACTCGTCATGGCCTTCGAAGAAGAATTTGGCGTCGAAATCCCTGACGATGCGGCTGAAAAGATCGCCACCGTCTCGGACGCGATCAAGTTCATCAACGATCACAAGGGCTGATCACGGGCTGTATAGCCCAACCATTCCCCGTTTGCCCTGAGCGTGTCGATGGGCTGCCCTTTCTTCCCGGTTTGCGCGAAGTGAAGGACGGGGCTTCGACAGGCTCAGCCCGCAAGGGACTGGGCCTGTTGTGTTTTCCGGGCCTGTTGCGTTTTCAGTCCCGGCGTGGTCACTTTCAGGCCTGAATGCTGGATTTTCGGAGCTTTCTATGCGTCGTGTTGTCGTTACCGGACTGGGCCTTGTCACGCCGCTGGGTGCGGATGTCGAAACGGTTTGGAAGAACCTCCTCGCCAGCAAGTCGGGCGCGGGGAAGATCACCCGGTTCGATACCAGCAACCAGAAGTGCCACATCGCCTGCGAAGTGAAGCCGGCCGACCATGAATATGGTTTCGACCCCAACAAGCGCGTCGACCACAAGATCCAGCGCCAGGTCGATCCGTTCATCGTCTATGGCATCGACGCCGCCGGGCAGGCGCTCGAAGACGCCGGCCTTGCCGAGATGGACGACGATCTGAAGCAGCGCACCGGCTGCTCGATCGGTTCGGGCATTGGCGGGCTGCCGGGGATCGAAAGCGAATCGATTGTCCTGCATGAAAAGGGCCCGGGCCGCGTGTCGCCGCACTTCGTGCATGGCCGCCTGATCAACCTGATTTCGGGTCAGGTTTCGATCAAGTATGGCCTGATGGGGCCGAACCACGCGGTCGTCACGGCGTGCTCCACCGGGGCGCATTCGATCGGTGATGCCGCGCGCATGATCAAGGACGGCGATGCCGACGTGATGCTGGCGGGTGGTGCGGAAGGCACCATCAATCCGCTGGGCGTCGCCGGGTTTGCCCAGGCCCGCGCGCTCAACTGCAGCTTCAACGACCGCCCGGAACAGGCCAGCCGCCCCTATGACAAGGACCGCGACGGGTTCGTCATGGGCGAAGGTGCGGGCGTGGTCGTGCTGGAAGAATACGAGCACGCCAAGGCGCGCGGTGCGAAGATCTATGCCGAAGTGGTCGGCTATGGCCTGTCGGGCGATGCCTATCACGTCACCGCCCCGCACCCTGAAGGCAAGGGCGCGGAACTGGCCATGCGCATGGCGCTGAAGAAGGCCGGGATGGGCCCGGGCGACATCGATTATGTCAACGCCCACGGCACCTCGACCATGGCCGACACCATTGAACTGGCGGCGGTGAAGCGCGTGCTGGGCGATGACCTGTCGGGCGCCTCGATGAGCAGCACCAAGTCCGCCATCGGCCACCTGCTGGGCGGCGCGGGCGCGGTGGAGACGATCTTCTGCATCCTCGCGATCCGCGACCAGATCGTGCCGCCGACGCTGAACCTCGATAACCCGGACGAAGGCACCGAAGGCGTTGATCTGGTGCCGCACGTTGCCCGCAAGCGCGTCGTGCGCGCGGCGCTGAACAACAGCTTCGGGTTCGGCGGGACCAATGCCAGCGTCATCGTGAAGGCGGTGGAAGACTGATGATCCGTCGCGGCGCGCTGGCCGCCGTCCTGGCGGTCCTGCTGCTGCTGGGCTGGTTCGTTTCGGGTTGGTACGGCTCTGGCCCGCTGGTCAAGGACACGCCGTTCACCGTGCCCGATGGCTCCAGCCTGAGCACGGTGGCGGACAAGCTGGAAGACGAAGGGGCGATTGCCTCGGCCGAATCGTTCCGGTTGCGCGCCCGCATCTTTGGCGGCGGCGCGCCGATCAAGGCGGGCGAATTCCTGCTGCCGCATGGCGCCAGCCCGTCAAAGATCCTGTCGATCCTGCAAGGCGATGCGGTGCTGCGCCGGTTCGTGACCATCCCGGAAGGGATGCCGTCGATCATGGTCTATGAGCGGCTGATGGCCCAGCCGCTGCTGACCGGCGACATCGCGGTGCCCGAGGAAGGCTCGGTCCTGCCTGACACCTATGAGATCAAGCGCGGGGAATCCCGGCAGGACGTGCTGCTGCGGATGCAGGCGGCGATGCGCCGCACGCTGGCCGAACTGTGGGCCGGGCGGGGCAGCAACATTGCGGTCAAGACCCCGGAGGAGGCGCTGACGCTGGCCTCCATCGTCGAGAAGGAAACCGGCAAGCCTTCCGAGCGCCGCGTGGTGGCCGGGCTCTATTCCAACCGGCTGCGGCAGGGGATCATGCTGCAGGCCGACCCGACGATCATCTATCCGATCACCAAGGGCAAACCGCTGGGCCGCCGCATTCGCCAGAGCGAGATTCAGGCGGTGAACGACTACAACACCTACAGCATGGTTGGCCTGCCGCGCGGACCGATCACCAATCCGGGCAAGGAATCCATCGCCGCCGTGCTCAACCCGGCGGAAACGCGGGCACTGTACATGGTCGCGGATGGCACGGGCGGCCACCTGTTCGCCGAAACCCTGCCGGAGCATAACGCCAACGTCGAACGCTGGTACGCGATCCGCAAGGCGCGCGGGGATTTCTGAGCGCTTCGCGCTAGCAATCCCCAATCCGGCTGGCGCTGCCCTGAAACTGGATGCGGTCGCGTCCGCCCAAACCATCGGTGTTGATCAGGGCATTGCCGGACCAGCGAAGGCTGGTGCTCATCCCGCTGGCCGAAATATTGCCGTCCACGATCCGTCCGGTGCACTGCATCCTGACCGAGCCGCCGCCGCCCGAAATCGAACAGCCACTGCCGCCGTTGGTCAGATCCGCGGCGATCTTGTGGATTGGCTCGCGCATATCGGACGCAGTCATGCAGATGTCTTCGCTGAAGGTGCCGTTGCTGTTGTTGATCGTGGTGCGATAGCGCCCCGGCACCAGGCCAGAGCCGCTGGGGGCGGCTGAGGCGGACTGGGCGACCGGCGCCGTACGGGGGCCGGTATAGGAAGCAGGCAGCGCGTAACCGACATTCGGCACGAGATCGATGATCCAGCGGTCGAATTCGATCAGGTTGGCCGCGATCTGCGCGGGGGTGACCCCGCCTTTCAGGATGATGGTTCGTTCCGGAAACAGATAGGGCGGACTGCCATCGTGCGAAGGCTGAAAGCGGCTGCGCAGGAAGAACTGGCTCTGGTTGATCCGCCGCGAAATGCCCGCCGCATCGGGGTGCTGGACCGGGTTGCGATACCACAACCGGATCGCCTCGCAATTGCGACCCGTATCGTCAGGGCATTGCACGCCGGTAATGGTGTAGGGCATGCCAAGCTTGCTCCAGACCCCCAGATACGGGTCCTTGCCGCCGCCGGTGAATTCCGCGTTCCAGCCAAAGCTTTTGAGGATCACCTTCATTTGCTCAAAATCGAGGCGGTCGACGCTGGTCGGGAGGGGCGGCGGGGCAACCACGACCGGAGCGGGCGCGGGTGCGGTTTTGCGTTTAGCCTGTGCGCTGCCGGTGCAGCCAAGCGCAATGGCGATGATGATCAGGGCCGCGCGCCGCATCAGGCCTGCCCCGCCGATAGCCGCGCCGCGTGGTGCGTGATCGAGCGCACATACTGCGCCAGGTTGGCGTCGCTGATCCCGCCCGCAAGCATCACCTCGCCGCGCAGTTCGACCGCGTCGCCTGCGACATGGGCCGAGGCCCAGCGCGGGCTTTCGTTATAGCGATCGACCAGCGCTTGCCGGTCTGTCCCGGCGGGCGGGGTCACTTTGACCCAGAACCATGCGGAAGGGCACCCGGCCGCGGTGCAATGGCCGCCCTGGACCCAGACTGTCAGGCCATTGGCGCCAGCCAAACGGACGACGGGCTTGCCATCCTTCGTACGGGTTTCGGTGGCGGCGGTAATGCCGCTGTCCGGGGCGGCAAGTGCCGCGCGAAGCACTTGCGCCGGATTGAACAACTCGCTGGCAGTCTGGGCGTGCGCAGAACCCGCGCCCAGCAGCGCGGCGGCCGAGGCCGCGCCAAGCAGGACGCGGCCAATGGGATGTTGCATCAACTGACTTCCTTGTCGCCGGATCGCGCGCCGCTTAGGGTTCGGCGATATTGAACGTTGCGCCCACCGGATCAATCGAATTCAGCCAGGCTTCCACCGCGGCCCGATCCCCGCTGACTTTCAGGCCAAGCTGCTCCAGTTGGGCCAGCGGCACTTTCATGAACAGCAGCGCCAGCATCATCTGGCGCGGCCCGGTGAGCGTTGCGGCGGGGGCGGGATGGGCCTCCATCCGGGGCAGCATGGTCACGCCGGTCAGTTCTACCCCGGCGGTTTCGCGGCGGTCGGGCATGACCAGGTTGATCGCCAGCTGGCGCCCGCCCAGCTTGGCCGGATCAAACCGCGTGGCGGCGGAATCGAGCAGCAGACGGGTGGGGATCGCGCCGATCATGTCAGCGCTCTGGTTGCTGAAGTTCACCATCTTCCCCGCGCGCAGTTCACGCGCCGCCGCCAGGAACTGGTTGCGCCAGATCGCGCTTTCGGCCTGATAGCCCTGCTGTTCATAGCTGTCGGCCAGTAGAGCGCGGGCCGTCTGGTTGGCGGCATCGGCAAACACGACCTGGCTCAGAAGATCGGACGACCAGCGATAATCGCCCGCCTTCATCGCCTTGCGCGCGGCGGCGATTGCCTTGTTCGCGCCGCCCATCAGCGCGATCGTGCGACGCGCCCGCTCAACCGGAGGGTGCGGGTTCAGATTGGCCGGCACCGCATCATACCAGCCGAGGTAGTACTGGTAGATCGCCTTCGCGTTGTGGTTGAAGGTGCCGTAGTAGCCGTGGTTATCCCATTGCCGGGCAAGGGCAGGGGGCTGGGTGACCTGCTCGGCGATCTCGACCATCGTCTCGCCCCGGTTCATCAGGCGCACCGTCTGATCGTGGAGATAACGATAGTTGTCGCGCTGGCCCGCCAGCATCGCCACGCCGGCATCGCGCCCGAACGTCGGCCAGCAGTGGCTGGACACGACGACATCGGCGCGCGGGGCAAAGCGGGTGGCGGCCTCGTCAAGGAACCCGGCCCAGGCATGGGCATCGCGCACTTTCGCGCCGCGCGGGGTCAGGATGTTGTGCATCGTGCAGGTCGAGATCTCGGCCGAGAGAAACACGCGGCTGGGCTGGATCAGCACGTTGAGCTCGGACGGCGCCTCGCTGCCGGACACGATCTGGAATTCCAGCGGCACGCCATCGACCACCCGGGTTTCACCGCTGCGGGTGATGGTGTCGGTCGGCTGGATCAGCGTGATTTCACCGGGAGCCACCGCCATGCCGATACCGCTGCCCATCTGCCCCTGCGGGCCGGGAGAGAGGCCTGCGCCGAACTGATATTGCGCGCGGCGGCTCATCGCCGAACCGGCCATGACGTTTTCGGAAGCGGCTTCGGCCACGAAGTGTTCCGGGGCAATCACTGCGACCTTGCCCGCCGCGACGTCGGCCTGTTCCACCACGCCGCGCACGCCGCCGTAATGATCGGCATGGCTGTGGCTGTAGATCACCGCGCTGACCGGCCGTGCGCCCAGCTCGCGGTTGACCAGCGCCAGCGCGGCGGCAGCCGTCTCGCGCGCGGTCAGCGGATCGATCAGAACCCAGCCGGTCTGCCCCTGAACCACGGTCATGTTGGCCAGATCGAATCCGCGCACCTGCCACACGCCATCGGCCACCTTGAACAGGCCATGCCGCTTGAGGTGCCGCATCAGCCGCCAGAGCGACGGGTTGACCGAAGCCGGGGCAGGGCCATCCACCCAGTCGTAGGCCGCCAGGTTCCAGACCGGACGGCCTTTGGCATCCTTGATGACCGGATCGGCCAGCGTGGCGATGAAGCCGCGCGCCGCGAATTCGCCGTCGCGGCCATCGTCTGCGGGCAGGGCCTGCGCTGCGGCGCGCTGGGCCGCGATCGTGGCCGGCGAGGCCGGCTTGGGATCGAGCGGACCGACCGTGTTGGCCAGCACCAGCGGTGTGGCTGCGATCAACCCCAGCATGGCCTTGCAGCGACGATTCCAGTGCATGTGCGGTCCTCTCCTCCCGTTTTCGGGCACTTTGCGGGGCGGGCGGGCGCTTGGCAAGTCACGCGCTGTTTGATGGTTAAATCCGATCAAACTGTCCAGATTGTCCAATTGGATCGATTGAGGTGGCGCTCCTAGATGCCGCTCAACGCTTTTGAAGGAGCCAAGCCGTGATCAACCGTACCATTCCCGATGTCACCCTGAAGACCCGCGTGCGCGACGAAGCCGTGGGCGGTCCGAACCCGTTCCGCTGGCAGGACCTGTCGGTCCGCGCCGAATTCGCCGGGAAGAAGGTCGTCGTCTTTTCGCTGCCGGGCGCATTCACGCCGACCTGCAGCAACGAGCAGTGCCCGAACTTCGAACGCCTCTATGACGTGTTCAAGGCCGCTGGCGTCGATGAAGTCTATTGCGTCTCGGTCAACGACGCGTTCGTGATGTACCAGTGGGGCAAGAGCCTCGGCCTGGAAAAGGTCAAGCTGCTGCCGGACGGCTCGGGCGATTTCACCCGCCGCATGGGCATGCTGATCAACAAGGACCACCTGGGCTTCGGCATGCGCAGCTGGCGCTATGCGATGATCGTCGATGACAACACGATCACCCACTGGTTCGAGGAACCCGGCATCAACGATACCGGCGCGGACAGCGATCCCTATGGCGAAACCATGCCGGAAAAGCTGCTGGCCGCCCTGACCGGAGAGTTCACCGAAGCGGCCTGACGGCCGGCTTTGGTTGCGGGCGGCGGGCCAATTTGCCCTCCCCCCTCCCGGTTCGCCGCCCGCACGACTATCAGGGGAGCATGGCTTCCCAACCGTTCATCGTCACCGCAGAGCTTCCGCCCGATCTGTTCAAGTGGGCGGACGCCCTGCGGCGCACGCATTTTCCGCCAGAGCGCAACTGGCTACAGGCCCATGTCACGCTGTTCCATTCCTTCGCGCCTTCGCTCCGCCGGGAGTTGCCGGCGCTGCTGGCGCGCATCGCGGCGGAGCACGCGGCGCCGTCCGCGCGAATCGACGGGCTGATGGATCTGGGGCAGGGGGCGGCGCTGGCCATCGCCAGCCCGCCCATGCTGGCAATTCGAGAGCGCATTGCCGAACATTTCCACGGCGCGCTGACCGCGCAGGATCAGCACCCGCCGCGCCTGCACATCACCATCCAGAACAAGGTCACGCGCGAAGCGGCCCGGGCGCTGCAGGCCGAACTTGGCCGGGCGCTCGAATCGCGGCGCTTCAGGTTCACCGGGCTGGGCCTGCACCATTATTGCAACCCGCACTGGCAAGCGCAGGGAACCTGGCGCTTTCGCGGCAAAGAGGGTGGTTGACCAACCGCGCAACCGGCCCTATGTGCGCCGCCTGTCCCGGCGAAATGGCCGGCGCAGGCCGTGTGGCGGAGTAGCTCAGCTGGTTAGAGCAGCGGAATCATAATCCGCGTGTCGGGGGTTCGAGTCCCTCCTCCGCTACCATTTTTCGCAAAGATATCATTTGGTTAGCCTGAGATTGAGGGCTTGAAACCATTCACACGGTTTATCGCACGGTTTTGGGCTGTGCGGGACGGTGGGGATGCGGTGTTCGCCGGTTGCGGAATGGTCGTGCGGCACGACTGTTCGCGGCGGGGCGGGTGTTTGCTTCGGATTTGGGTTTTGGCAGTGGCTACAGCGTGGAGACGCTGGGATTAGCTATCCTTGAAGCTGTTGAGCGTTATGGGCGCTGTGTGTTACTTGGGTAAACAGCCAGAGGTCGGGCTAAGGTTCGACCTTTCGCCGTTCCTGTCGAAAGCTGGCCCCGCCAAGCATCTACTGATCACGCCACCAGACTGCTTGGCGATACCAGTTCCGATGAGCGGACTTTGGATGGTTCTGCTCGGTTGACTCGGTTTGGCCGGGTGCGGAATGGTCGTGTGACACGACTGACCGTGGGCGGGTAGAAAACTAGAGGCTACTCACTCTGCTACCCCCGGACATCACGACAACAGCATTGTCTCCAGCCCCAGCGAAACGCAAAGGTCATTCTGGTCGGCGACTATTGCGGCAAGCCCGATGGTGTCCGCGATCATGTCTGCCAGCAGTGGCACATGGGCACTGCCGCCGGTGAGGGTGATGCCGTGTTCGAAGATATCGCAAGACAGTTCGGCCGAGGTCGCGGCGAGTGCTTCCTGAACGGCTTTCACGATCGGCCGGTTGTGTCGGCGCAGCACCTTGTCAAAGGCGGTTGGGGGCAGAGACAGGGTGCCGGGCAACCCGGTGACGAGATCGCGTCCACGGATCCTGAGCGGGGCGATACCATCGGCGTTTGCACGGGACAGATCGGAGAGTTCAAGCTTGATTCGTTCGGCGGTATGTCCGCCGACCAAGAACTTGTGCTGCAGATGCAGGTAATCGGCGATGGCCTGATCCAGCGTATTTCCGCCGATGCGCACAGTCCTGCTCACGCTGATCCCGCCCAGGGAAATTACCACGATCTCGGTCGTACCGGCGCCGCATTCGACCAGCATCGATCCCCTGGGTTCGGAGACGTCGAGGCCGGCGCCCAGCGCCGCGGCCATCGGCTCGTCAACGAGGGAGACCGAGTATATGCCCGCTTCATGGGCCGCATTGGTGAGCGCGCGCCGCTCCACCAGCGTGGCATCGGATGGTATGCCGAACAGGACCGGTCCCGACAACTTGCGATTGCCCACGATGCTGCGCCGCGCGTGATCCAGCAGGGCCCGCGCCGCCTGCATATCGGTCAGCACGCCGCGGTCCAGCGGGCGCTTCATGTGCAACTGTTTCGGTGTGCGTTCGAACATCGGCCAGGCCGTGCTGCCCACCGCCACTGGGGCCTGATCAAGCGGGTCGCGCCGGAAACAGCAGATTGACGACTCTTCCAGCACAAGCCCACCGTCCGACGATACGACGCGCAGGTTGGCGGTGCCGAAATCGAAGGCAAAGCGCGCCTTGCTGCGCCAGAAACGCAGATCGATCATGCAGCGTCCCAATCGCTGGGCGTAATATCGGGCGCTATGCCGGCCATCAGGCTGCGACCTTCTTCTGGCGCACCTTGACGATGGTCAGCTTGCGCTCTCGTCCATCTCGGTCGGGCCAGAGGATCGACTGGCCGGTGCGCAATCCGATAACCCCTGCGCCCACCGGGGTCAGGATCGAAACCCGCCCGGCGGAAATGTCGGCTTCGCGAGGATAGACCAGTTCAATTGTGCGGTCGGCGCCGCTGGCCTCGTCGATGAATTCGACGGTCGAATGCATAGTTACTACGTCCGCCGAGATCCTGTCGGCAGGGTGGATGGTGGCGCGTGCTATTTCCTGGAGCAGTTGTTCGCTAACTTCGGGCATTCGGCCCTGTGCGCTAAGTGCAAGATTGGTGAGTGCATCGGCTTCGCTGTCGATCATGTGGATCGGCGGCCGACGGGTGGCCTTGGTCTGGGGCATGGTTGTGGAATTCCGGCAGGTGCAAATTTAGCCGCGAGGAAAATCGCGGTGACGAGTGAACGTTCGCCCCGAGCCCGGAGCAAGCCGCACCGGATCCGGGGCTAATTGCCCGCGAGAAGCTGACCTCCATGAATGCGAAGTCGTGCCAGAACTGATTGAGCCTGCATAACCTCAAGATGCAACGCGCGCGGGTCCAAGTCAAATGAAGTTGCAGAACGGCAGGGCCGGCCTACATATATCGCCCTGAGTGAGGTCGAGTTTTCGGCCGATGAAATCGTGGCAAGTTCAGTAAAGTTGGAATTTTCCGGTCGACAGCCACCCTGACCTGACAGCAAACAGTCGTGTGAAACGACTGATTTGCGATGGGCTCAAGACCAAAACCTTCAACGATCCTGCTGCTCGACGGCGATCTCAAACTGTATAGGCGGGCCGGGATCAGGCGCTGGCAAGCCACCTTCAAGCTGAAATCGCGCTGGGTGCGGGTTAGTACTGGCCATCACGACATGGCGGAGGCGACCATCGCTGCCCGCGACCTGTTCTACAAATACCGCTACATGGAGCAGCACGGTCTGCCCACGTTGACCAAGAGCTTCAAAACTGTGGCGCTGTGGGCCATGGACAGGATGCGGGAGGAAACAGCTAACGGCGTCGGGAAGAAGTCGTTCCGGGACTACGAGATCGTCATCAACCGCTATCTGATCCCCTATTTCGACACCATGCCGATCCAGTCGGTCAGGTACGAGGAACTGCTGAAATTCGGGGCTTGGCGGCGAGAAAAGATGGGCAGGGAGCCGAAAAACTCCACGCTGAACACCCACAACAGCGCATTGAACCGAGTTTTCGATGAAGCGGTGGTGCGTGGATTGCTGGCCCGCAAAGATGTGCCGGTCTTGATGAACAAGGGCCGCAATGGACAGCGCAGGCCGGATTTCACGCAGGGCGAATACAAGACGATGCTCGACAGCTTTCCGGCTTGGATCGAGCAGGGGCGAGTGGGCAAATCACGGCAGATGCGAGAGCTGCTGTTCGATTATGTCGTCATGCTGGCCAACACAGGAATGCGGCATGGCACGGAAACGCAGAACCTGTGCTGGCGGCATGTCACCGTGTTTGAGGAAACTGGCCGCCGGTATGTCGAACTGTCAGTGTCAGGCAAAACTGGCAGGCGTGATCTGATTTGCCGTGAAGGCACCATTGAAGTGCTGCAACGCATTCAGGCCCGCTGCGCCGACATTGCGGTGATGAGGTTCGATGCGCTGTTGGCTGCCAAGCTGGATTTGCCGGTGTTTCGTTTGGATGATGGCACGGTATCGTTGAACCTGCGCCAAACCTTCAAGGCGTTCCTGACGGATTTGGGTTTGCTGGAATGCCCACGAACTGGCCAGCAGCGCACCCTTTACAGCCTGCGCCATACCTATGCCACGCTGGCCTTGCTCAATGATGGCATGGATGTTCACACTTTGGCCCGCCAGATGGGCACCTCGATTGCGATGATTGAGAAGCACTATAGCCACCTCACGCCCCGGCTTAGGAAGGATGTGCTGGCCGGGACGCGGTCGTGAATGGTCGTGTGACACGACTGTTTGTGGTGGGCGAGAAATAGCCGGGTTTGCCGATAGCTGTCACGACATTGGCAGACAACGGCGTTAACGCACGTATCTTTCAAGCCCTCTGACTGGGTAAAATCAATATATGTAACGTTCTGGATTATTCCAATTACCTTCTTGGCACCAGTGAAGATGAAAGGCTGGAAGCTGGCCCAGCTTGCTTTCCAGGCAAGACCCCTGGTTATCTGCCACAGCGCACTCTTGCCTGTACGTTTGAAACTGCGCACATGCATTTCGCCAATAATCCATCGTTTGTCCGGTACCAGGATCTCGCCCCACACGCTTCTCTGCCTGAGGCTGCGCTATTGCTGCACTATTTTCCGCCTCGGAAGCTTTCTCAGCTTCTTGGCGCACTCGCTCTTGAGCAGCTAGTTCTTCAGCCTTCTTTGCCTCGATATCCGCAAGATACTTTGCATAGGAAGTCTTATCTTTAAATCCAGCCTTTTCAGCTGCAACTTTCTCATCATGCGATGCAAATCCAGCAGCAACCGCATCTTTATCAAGCTGTTCCTTCGCCGCGTTATCTTCACTAGTTGCAGAAAATACAGAAATCACGAAAATCAAAGTTACAATCCATGCGGAAATCGCAAATGTTTTGTATCCTTTACTACGTTCAGACCACTTCTTAGCCATCACTGTGCCCCTGTGGAAAATCGATATTTAATGAGGAAAACCTGCATGATAAAATTTTATTGCAGATTAAGCTCAGCTGCAGCTTGGTCGAAGTCAATCTGATTATCATGGACTCGGAATGAGAGAGCCGAAAGATTTTTGAAGTTTCCAGGATTTTTGATGAGTTCAGAGCACCGGCTTTGTATATTTCCATGCTCACGCATAAATGCATCCAAGTCGGCCTTACCTGCCTGTCCTGCTTTTGTGAAAGAATTACGGTAATTGTCTAACGCTTGCACATAACGATCGGAGCTCTCGTCATAACTCACACCCATCTTTATGCCGCTGATAGAGGCGGCATATCCCATGACCTTTGATAGTGTCTCGTATGTATCGCCTTCTGGATCCCCCTGAGCCTTGAGTGCGCCCGCCGTAAGGCTCGTCGCCGACGCACACATCAAAGAGAGTTCAAATAACTGGTCCAAGTTGCTTGTGTCGTCCCGCGCAACCGGAGCAGGGGTCTTAATGTCAGTTAGGCGCTTTTGATAAGCAGCTACCAAGCAAGGCTTATCCGAACAGGCATTGAATGACTGACTAATCCACTGACGCTGGGCTTGCAAAATTGCCGCCTTATCACCCGCTTGAGTTGCTGCCGAGTATGCGTCCGCAAGCTTAACATCTAGCTCGGCAAGTTCACTATCTGAACAAATCAGTTTCTCCTGTGGCTTTGAAGCCTTTGAGCAATCAAAACTCGGTTTCACAGTTGCAGCTGTGGCTTCCGTTGCGTTTTCGGTAGGTTGATCTAAACCTTCTTCCGCTGATTGGCCGCAGGCCGCCAGAAATGCCAGAAAAGCCGTAGATGCTGCAATGGCAACAGGCTTGCGGATTCGCTTAGAGATCATAAATCGCCCCTCTTTTTCTATCTTTGAAATATCCGTGTGGCCGAAATCATTGCGAAAATGTATATCCCAAAACTTTTTCTGCTTGCGTATCGTATCTGCAAAAGAGCTTTATGCGTGTGAAGGCTCCGAAGCCATTTTGCAATTTCGCATAGTCTGAAACCATCGTGAGAACACCGGGTTCATCAACTCGTACAAGGTAGTCTGGAAATTTTCTTCCGAATAACCCCTTCGCATCGTCGTCCCATGCAAAATCATGCGCCGCAATGGATCTAAGGAAATCGTCAGCCCCACTTCCGCAGCGCGAACCGGCTATAAAGTCATATTTTTCATTTAATGCTTTTGCATCGTTAAGCATGGCTGCCAATTGACGCTTCTCATCTTCGGCCTCCCGCCGTTCTTTTTCTGCCTCAGCAGCTGCTTTCGCTCTAGCTCGGTTGGCGGCAGCGGCAGCAGCAGCATCAGCCTTAGCCTTTTCGGTGGCTGCTATATTCGCGAGGTGCTTTTCGTATGAAGCCTTGTCTGAGAAGCCTGCTTCTGCCGCTTCTTCCATCTCATCTGATGATATGAAGCCAAGCGAGTAAGCTTTCTCGGTCTGATTTTGGGTCGATACGCCTAGCCCAACAACGAGCACCATCGCCACGACAGCAGCAGTTTTGTAAAAGGCGTTCAACTTATGGCGGAAAAACAACGCCGCCAACCCGATAGGGGCAGCAAGGACCATGCCAGCGGCATATTCCGCTCCTAAAACTCCTGCAATCGCGACCAATCCTATGAAAGCCATTATGGCGTATAGCACGACCTTAAACACCCTTCTGCTTAGGTCCTTAGCTCTGCTGATGTCTGAATGCGGCCCAGATTGATTGTTGTCCGACATCATGCCCCCTGTCGACTCGCGGCCCTGCAATCACCTGCATAATTTTCTATGCACTGTATGGCAGATTGCTTTCGTTTTTGAAACAAGATTCCATTGAGATACGTCAGCAGTAACGACCATTTGGGCTTGGTAGGGTTTATGGCTGGTTTGATCATAAACCTGTCCATAATCGGGTTGATCTTCTCAGCGGCGAATTTGGCTTTTTATCTATATAAGTCAGTAATCTAATCACTCTGAGGGGGATTGTTTGTCTTCACCACCTCATACCGAACAGTCGTGTGACACGACCATTCGCGAGCAGTCAGAGCAGCTCCACAGCCGCGCTGAGCTGGTCGGGGTTCACGTCGATATACCGCTGCGTGACCTGAATTGATGAGTGTCCGGCCAAGGCGGCAAGCAACCTGACATTGATGCCCTTGTTGGCCAGCCGAGTGATGAACGAGCGCCTGCCGGAATGGCTGCTGGCACCTGAGAGCCCGCATTGCCCGTATATGTCGAGGAAGAGCTGGCACATGGTGTTGGCGGAGAAGTGACCGCCCTTTTGGCTGGGAAACAGCGGATCAGTGGCCGCCGCCGTTTTAGGCACAAATGAACGCAATTCCCGGCGCAATTTCTGGTTCAGGTACACAGTTCGCGTCACGCCGCCCTTGGTCTGGGATCGGTCCAGCGTGAACTGATCGCGAATTTGACCGTCATCCCCACGCACATCACCGACAGTCAGGGCCGCAATCTCCTTGGCCCGCAAACCGAGGTGGAAGCTGACCATGACAATGGCCCGGTCACGTGCTGCATGTCGCCTCGTAGCGCAGTGCGCCATGACCAGCTTCAGTTCTGCCTCGTTGAGCGTTCGCGCCTGCTTCATTTCCCAAAAACCTCATATTATCAATAATATGGGTATATTTTCTGAGGTATTGAGCGGGCAACCGATTTGGCGCTTGCAAAGCCATCAATGATTTCAGTTGGTTAGCGCGAAATCTCATGAATGTGTAATTTCATGACATTATTGGATGGTGGGCCGCGCGACGTGCTCATCAGAAGGCAATCGTAGTGCCGCAGCCCACAAGGGCGTTTTTACGAAGAGCTCGCTGCGCTGTAAGCCTCGGCCAGTGACCAGTTCTGCCAGCAAGCCCGTCCAGCACAATGGCCGCAGCACATGCAAGTACAGCTCAAGCCCGCGTTCATAGCCTTCGCGCCGGTAGTAGGCTTCCTCGCCGCCGTATAGTTTGACGCAGAGCGCAGCTTCGGAAATGCCCACGGCTGCTTCGACATTGATTACGTCGAGGTGCGTGAGCCAATCGCCAGCAAACGCCCCTTCAAAGCGGCTGTAGCGGGTGTGATCCATGACGAAGAGCAGGTGATTGGCAAGCAAGCGCCACAGCTCGCCGGGTTTTGACCGCAATTCCTGCGCCAAAGCTGTCATACGCAATGTCCCCCGATAATGCCGCGCCAGTTTCGTGCTCAGCAGCAGGTCGTGGACCATCACCAATGGCGGAAAGTCCTGCTCATTGAGAACCCGATTGACGGCATAGAGGTCTTCGGCAGTGAAGTTGGGCCAGTTGAATGCCTCGGCTGCCCACGTCACGAAATACCGCTTGAGCGCCTTGCCCTTGGTCAGCTCAATCGGTCCATTGGTCGCAATGAACTCGAATGTCAGCAATGCAGCCCTGAGCACGGGAGAATGTGCAAGTGCGGCGTCGTCATCGGCAATGTCGTTGAAGGGGTACATCACCGACGTTTTGATCGATCAGCCAGACGATGCCAACAGCCATCATCGAAACAGTCAGGTAGCTGTCGGGATTGATGGGGCATGTGGGATGATTGAAAGTATCATGGGATGAACAGCTTCGCCGTTCATTTTCGCCTTCTGATTTCGCTTCCTATCGGTTCGCGAAATCATCGTCGAAGTTTTTTTGTTCGGGATATTCTTTAGACTTAGATGCCATAGAGAGGCTTTCCGCGCTCTCGATGGCATCTGGACATTCTTTGAGCTTGTCCGCCAGTGAGTGCGCACAACCAGCAATGCTGGGAGGCAGGGTTACGCTGTTGCCTTTACGTGCGTGGAGTTGATCGCAACGCAATACCTGCCGAGCCACTCACCGCCCGACAGGTACATTCGGGGTACTGACCACTGTCAGCCTCAATCCCGATCCACCGCATAATGTTTTTTCCAAGCCCGTTGCGGCTTTGCTTGGTGTGTTGCCTCTGCTGGAGCAGCACTGGGCGGGGCAAACTTCCGACGGCAACAGCAAAGCTGGCAGTCTCGATGCACACATAGAGCCCTATGCGCAGATAAATACAGCACAGTCGGTAGCTGGGCTGCATCTACTGTTATTTAGCAACATGAGGGAAAAACATGGAGAAAACGGTTATAAATGAGGTCTTTGATCTGCTGAAGGCGATCAAGGCCGTGGACAGCGAAAGCGAGTTCAGCAGGGACTGGCTTGGCCGCAGCGAATGCTATCTGCGCACCTTGCGTTTCAAAGGCGGCGAACCAAGTGTGGCAACCATCGCCATCTGCGCAAGCAAACTGCACCACTACGGCAATCAGTTGGTCCAGCACGACCGGCACCGAGAGATTGGTCGACGCTTTCTGTCCCTGAGCCAGCGATGCCATGCCCAGATCAACGCTAAGAGCAAGGCGATCTGGCTTGGTGTTTAGAGGTCAGAATTCCATTGTAACATATTAACTTCAGAAACTTATAAGGCCAACAAGATTTGGGTCTCCTGCGGGTAAAATTTGCGCCGCGCAAAAAATCGCAGGTATGGAGAACCGCACCAATGGTGATTGCATCTAACTGGCCATGGCAGTTTTTGCGGCAACTGCCTCCGACGCAATTTGCTGCAAAAGATGGCTGGTTTGGCCCGCGATAATCAGTCGTGCGACACGACCATGTGCGGCGGCGACAGGCTATGCGCGATTGCTGAGTTGCTTTCGCTGCCGTTCCCGGTCTTTTTGCAGCCGCTGTGCATCACGTTCGCGCTTCAGGGCTGTTTTGGATTGATCCACCTGACGCTTGAGTGAGGCGATGCGGGCCTGTGCCAGTGTCATGGGCTTGATGGGTTTGATGGCAAATTCTACAAATCTCATGAGGTATTTATCGCCTGAGACGATCAGTATTCCTCAGCCAGCATGATCGTCAGCACACGGCAGGTCACAGCAAGATCGCTGGCGTCGGGTGAATGCATGAGCAGGTCAGCATCGTAATAGTCAAATTTCCAGAACACGGTCTGTCCCTCGTGCTCGACACTGCCCAAGTCGTGCTCGCCATAGGGATCGTTGCGGTCGGTGAAATCGTTGAAGGCGCGGACCTTAGCATACAGACCGTCGAGATCGTCCATGGCTGCAATGCCCTTGGTGATCACGACACGGCAGCCAATGAACGAAGTCCGGGCAGCATCGTTGAGTTCTGCAATCCGGGCCGCTGTCATCAGCTGGCCCTCGTGTAGTTCAGGACATTACCCTTCCCGAACATCGCTTCACCAAGCTGCTTGGCAGCCATGTCGTTGTCGGCGGTGATGATGGTGTGCGTGGTCTGGTACAGGCTAACGCGAACCCAAAGACGATACTGCTTCATGGCCATTACCCCTTCTTGCGCTCGGCAACGGCGGCCATTGCAGCATCAAGCTCACCGGCTTTGGCGGCAGCGGCAAAGGCAGTGAGGACAGCGCCTACTTCGTCCAGCTTGTTGACGAAGACGGAATTGTTGGTGGCATTGAGCAGCAAGGGCCGAGCGCCGTACCGACACTGCACATAGAGGCCGTTGTCTTGCGCAACCCACCATGCTCGCACTGCCTTGGCAGGCTTGCCTTCGGCTTTGGCTGGAATGGTGAAGGTTTCGCCCTTCAATGCAGCTACCAGAACCTGCTTCTGCTGTTCGATAGCGGCAATGATCTTGTCGCGGCGTCGTTGGATAGGTTCGACTGGTTGCGCTTTGGCCAGCGTCTTGAATGTGAACTTGGAGAGCGAGGACATCTCAATGCCTTTCATCGTTGTTGATGAAGGCAGCGTAGTGTCGGAGAGAATGGCCTTCCTACCGAAATTGGCGGAAAATCAGGCCTTTCATGGTGGCAGAAGGGGATGCATTCGTGCTGGCGGATGAGTGATCCCGCAACCTTCGAAATAGAACTCCATGCCTTCACATTTCATTGGGGTGCTGCGGATCGCGCCGATCAGATGGGCAATATCCATGCCTGCATCATAGACCATTTCCTCCAAGTCCCGGATCAGCGTCACTGGCAGCTCGATAGGGGCATGCAGGGCAACGATGTGGACGGTGTGGCCGTATCCGGCCCAGAACCAATCTGCTTGTTCAAGGTCGGTGTAGCGAATTTGATCTTTGATGCAGTGACGGGTTGCATAGAACGAATTTGGGTCAATGCCAGAAAAGCAGAGATCGACGCCCACGACAGAAATGGTTTCGGCCAAGCTTTCAGGGTCAAACATGATGGTTTCCTTGGTGGAGCTGCACATTGTCATGCAGCTCCACAAGTGAGGGGTGGGGGTCAGCAGCTGGGCGCAGCGATCGGAGCATTCTTCGGCATCAACACGAGGCGGCCGTCACCGAGATCGACAAACAGCCGAACATCGACGAGCTCGCAGCGATACCGACAGACGCGGTTGAACTCATCAATGGCCCGCTCGCCTTGCTTCCAAATTTCATCGCGCAGTGCCGAGATGGCGCCCTTCTGAATGTAGAGCGGGCGGACACGGGCTTGCAGCACGGTCAGGCCATCCTCCGTCTTGGCCGACCAAAGTGCGGAACTGAAGTTAACGTCTGCAATGTCAGCGGCCAGATAGGTTTGGAGGATGGATTGACGCTCCGGCACAAAGTGGCGCAGCGCGAATTTGACGGCAGCGACCGTTGCTTCGAGGTGGTTCGGATCAATGTCGATCATGTTTAAATCCTTTGAATTTCCCTGACCCACACAAGGCAAAGCTTCGCCGTGCTTCGGAAAGCAGGGGGGGCGACTGATCTGCGCGGGTCGGGTTTTGTGTGATGTCGGCGTTTTGCGTGATGTTTTTACGGCCAAATCTGATGCGTGTTGGCGCTGCCGAACGCATCTTCTGCCGTCATGTTACGACAATAGAACTCGATGCCGTCCATTTCGATATGGGTGCCCGTCGTCTGATTGTACAAAGAAACGCAACGAGTGGTTTCCATCGCTACGAGGTCCACGAGGAGCAAAATAATTGACGGATCAATAAAGTGTGGTTCGTGCATCGCAGTTGCAGTGACGCCATACTCATCCGAATAAATTTTCCACGTGGCGCAATGGAGATCGGTATATGCGATCAGTGTTTTCAGTGACGGTGAAAGATTACGAATGTGCCCCACGCTTGCGTTCGAAAAGAAAAAGTCGATGCCAAAAATGTAAGGGACTTGGGGCGCATACTTGAAGTCAGTCATATCAAATTCCTTTGAATTTTGTCCGGCCTGCGCTGACAAAGCTTCGCCGTTCCTCGGAAAGCAGGGTGCTGACCGAAGAGCGCAGGTCGGGAACTTTCGGGGTCAGTCGATGTCGGGAAACCGCATCGTGTCGAAGAAGTGGACCTTGAAGCTGTCGTACTCGATGTCAGTGCGGCAAAGCTTGTTGTAGGTCTTGGTGATGCGGTTCATGTCGCGCTTGATGCGCTTCAGCATCATTCCTGTGTCTGGGTTCATGGTATCCCACACAAGGGGCATGTGACTGGACTTCAGAGAGGTCAGTCCTTCCTTGTTGTCATAAGTCCAATAACCATTGATCCCACCATATTCGATGTTGTCCTTGATGACTTGGGCAATGTGAGAGCAACGTTCCGGCGAAAGGAACTTGAAAAGGAACTCGATGGCGATGGTCTTCTCCGTGAAATCGGAGAAATCGTTTTCGTTTGCGATGGTGGTCATGGTGATTTCCTTTCGTGAAGACCGGCCTGCACAGGCAAAGCTTCGCCGTGCCCGAGAAGCGTCTCGCTCGCGGGTGTGCAGGCCGGGGATTGTTGGGGAGCAGCGACCCTTCAGCCGCTGCGAAATGGTCGTTTAAACCGACTGTTCTGCGTGGCGTTTGGCGATCACGTAGTCTTCGATTGCCCGCATCGTATCGCGGATGCTGCCATTGTTGGTGGCCACAATGGCGTGTGCAAATGCCGGAGTGTGTGAAACGCCTTCGGCAGTGAAGATGAAGCTTGCCCGCTTTGCCCATGCATCCGTGCTGACCACCGGCAGTTCGACCTGATCGAAACGATCAGTCAGCGGGCCGTCGATCCGGTGCGGATTGTTGGTGGTGCCGATGATCGAACCGAACTTGTATTTCTCAACGAAACTGCTCATCCGGTGCTGATCCGCCGGCTTAATCTGGTCGATTTCGTCAATGATGACCGTGGGCTGTGCGACGCCGTTGATCTGCTGCCACTGCCAGCTGTTCAGGATGCTGTCGAACGTTGCCTCAGTGATGTCCACGCCAGTGTAGGTGCTGAAAAGGCTGTTATCGCCGCAGCGGGTTTCGCAAATGACACGGGCAGCCGACGACTTTCCCGTACCGCGCGGGCCATACAGGATCAGATTGCTGCCGCGCTCGCCATCAGCATAGTCACGAATGCGCTGAAACGTGTCCTGGTTTTCGATGACCAGATCGTCAATGGTCTTGGGTTCGTACTTCTTGGCGAAATTCATGATGATGGTTCTTTCGAGAATGGTGGGGCGGGTTTCACGCCCACCCCTGATGCTGAGTTAGGCGGCACGCTGCGCAGCAGCTTCCTTGATCACAGCGATCCGCGCCTTGGCCTCATCGTCGAGCTTGTCGTATGCCTCAGCTTCTTCCTTGGCTTCAGCCAGCTTCTTTGCCGCTTCGGCCAACAGCGTCTTCACGATGGAAGTCGTGGTGGAGCCGTAAACAATGGCTCCGGTGCCATCGTCATTCTTGCGAACCAGTGCCGCACAGAAATCAAACTCGCTGTCGTTGGCAGGCTGGAGTTCATCGACCAGCTTGAGCTTTCCGATCAGCGGTTGGGCAGTGACCAGCTCGGCTTCCGCCGTTTCGACCAGCTTGGCCTTGATCTCGGACGGCGTCAGGGCACCGGGCTTGGGCGTGCGACGGATTTCTTCGATGCCGCCCATGTTGGTGATGTAGGTCGCCATCGTCTGGCTCACGGGCTTGTCAGTGAGTGCGAACTTGATCACGCGGGCATAGGAAGTGGCACGCTTGCCAGTGTCCTTGAAGGTGCAGCGCACGATCTTTGTTGCAAGATCGGGGATCTTGTCGGGGTTCATGCCCATGCCGGAGAGGCGCAGGTTGATTGCCTTGATCAGCTTGCGCTTGCCTTCCTGCATGCCGCTGATCTGCTGGTGCAGGGTGAAGCAGCGGTCGAGAATCGCATAGAGCTCCTCATTGCTCTTCTTGTAGGAACCTTCCGACCACGCCTCCTGCGCGGCTTCGAGCTCGTCGAGGGTGTTGAGAGCGTCGGTGATGGTGATGGTATTCGACATAAGAAATGACCTTTCATTGCTCGATATGCAGCCTGCGGCTGTTGTTGCGTGGCCGACGATGGAGTGCATCACCGGTTTCGCTGGCATAACTTACGTGGTCTCTTTATGGCGTCTGTCTTGGTATAAATCTCACAGTGAGTACTACGTTTTGAGCGAGAGAGACCCTTACAGGACAAAGGCAGGTCCGGCTGAAATGTTCGGGAAGGACGGCTTGTTCGCGCCGAACGCTCAGGTCGCATTCGGTCTGCTGTGGTTCGAGTTCTTGGCGATCAGCCCGAGCTACGAACTTGCGCGGCGTTATGTGGAAGGAGTGTGGACCGACGAGGATGAGCGAAAACGTCCGGCAGACTTTGATCGGGTTCTGGAGGTCTATCGCGACCTGGGTGATGTGCAGCGTCGGTTATTCCGCCATTGGTGGCTCGAAAAGGCCTTCGACCTGTTTGGCTATCAAGGTGAGAAGCCAAGGGTGCAGGGGATCGCCAAAATTTTCCGCCGCAAGGATGGAAAACCTGACATTGCCGATAAAGCCGCCAAGTACATTGATGGAGCATGGCAACAGCAAGGCCAGCAGCGTACGATGATCGTGGCGATCCCCGCTGGCTTGCCCAAGCCGCAAATTTTCAAGCAAATCGAAAAGCTTTTAGCGTCCTACCCAGACGAGAAGCGTGTCCTGCGATACACGAAGCCAAAATATGTTTTGGCGGGCAAGCGTCAGGACAAGCACAGCCTGTTTCGCTATCTCATGGTGACATGGGCCAGAATGAAGTTGCCAAAGGAGCGGCTATGGCGGATCGGCGTGCTGACCAATATCAGCAGCACCTACAGTGGCCGACTGCAACCTTCCGAAAAACCGGGTCACGGAGAAAAGACGGAGGACCGAGCTGCCCTTAAATTTCTGACCAACCGAGCTATCTATCGTGGCCGGATGATCGCTGAAAATGCGGCCCGGGGCGTGTTTCCCAGTTACGCCAAATGCCCCCACGCGGTGCAGCCCGATTGGGAAGAGCAATACCGGATGTGGGTTGCACGCCGGAAATTTCAGATCGCGGCCAAAAAGCAGTCGAGTGCCCAACCCCAATCAGTCGTGCGACACGACCATTCGTGATGGCGTCAAACTCAAGCTACAACCGGCCTTGCAGCGTTCAAAGCAGCGTCAGCACAGTCGAGCAGCGGGCAGGGGCGTTTGGCTGCTGTAGGGCGCTTAAAATGCGCTGCGTCAGGCCCGACCATATGGCACGGTTTTTACGGCCAACCATCTGAAATTGCACGGTAAAGTCGCACGGCATATCGCACGGTGTGAAAATGTGTCGGGCAAGTCATTGAAAGTGAACGCAGCTTTTGACCAGCATTAGCATCATAATCCGCGTGTCGGGGGTTCGAGTCCCTCCTCCGCTACCATTTTTCACATTAAAATCATTGGTCTAAGCTCCATCTCGGGGGCTGAAACCATTCGCACGGTTTATCGCACGGTTTTGGGCTGTGCCGAGACGGTGGGATATGGTGTTTCGCCGGTTACGGAATGGTCGTGTCACACGACTGATCTGGGCTGGCTCGGGCTTCGGCATCAAATCTGCATTTGCAGGGCTGTACAGCGTGGAGACGCTGAGCTGAGCTACTTTGAAGCTGGCGAGCGTTCGGGGCGCTGTGCGGGCTGGATTTTCATAGGATGAATAGGTTGAGGGCGACTGGATAGTAGAAGCTTAAGGCGACGGGCTATTTTTGAGCCGCTGGGCATATGCCAATCCTGCCGAAGCAAAAATTGTGAAGCTGAGGGCATTGCGTTGGTTGATGGGCAGCGTTTGCGAGATTTGCTCTCAACCGGGCTTGTTCATGAGTACGGATGACAGAACGTCGAAGCCACGGAACAGACCGAAGGAGGCACTGCCGATACCGCCGAGGACGACGACTGTAGTGTAAATCCAATGCTTTTTTGCAAGATACAGAGCTGTTTTCCACGAAATGCCGTGGGCCTCTTTCCATGTTGCGTGATTTTTTAGGGACTTATCGAAAGCCCGCTGAATAATATTGCAAAAAACATCGACCTTACGCAGCGTTGAGCGATGCAGATCGACGTATTTTCCGTTCTCGAATGCTTCAGCTTCCTGTTTTCCTGTCATGAAATCCAATGCAGCGATGTTGTTCATCGCAAGCAGGTTTTCCAACCGCGGATGACCGATATAGCCGACGCCATAAAGATCAATGAGTAGTCGCGAGAGGTCTACCTTTCGGTCGTCCTGAACAATGTATGGATCGCCGCCCAATACACGATAGCGGTGTTCGATGGCTCGAAATCCATAGTTGGTATCTCGCATGTTCCAGTGGACGTAGGTGCGTTCACTGTTGATCTTGAGGAAGCTAAAATACGCATCCAGCATAGCCTTCTCATAGGCGTTATAATGTGGTTCGATGTCGGCGGCAGACAGACCAGTGGCACTTATTTCCGCTATCTGATGGATCGAGAAGGACTCGGTCTGACCGTTGTCCAGCTTACGTATCGCAATCGACGTGATCCTTGGCGAACGGCCCTCTGGCAGATCGTAGAAGCTCTCGCAGGAATAGTGGATGACGCTTACTTTTTCGGGATGGGCGAACAATGCCTTCAGGACAGCCCTTGCCTTACCGTGTCGCTCGTACTGATTCGCCGCCACTGCCTGCCCCGCTGATCCTTCAATGCGGCTGGGCAATATCAGTCCACCGGAATGGTGAATAGGTTTCGACAATAAAATCTCGTTTGGCTCGGTCTCGAGTGGTCGTGTCACACGACTTTTTGCCATTGGCTGGAAGTCCGTGTTTGCAGGGCTGTACAGCGTGGAGACGCTGAGCTACGTGATTGAGGAGCTTCGCCATCAGTCGTGTCAAACGACCATTCGTGATGGCGTCAAATCAGCACTGCAACCGCCCTTGCTGCGTTCAAAGCAGCGTGAGCGCAGTCGAGCAGCGGGCAGGGGCGTTTGGCTGCTTTAGGGCCCTTAAACCACGCTGTTTTGTGCCCGGCCAAACCATATGGCACGGTTTTTGTAGTCAAGTATCTGAAATTACACGGTAAAGTCACACGGCATATCGCACGGTGTGAAAATGTGTCGGGCAAGTCATTGAAAGTGAACGCAGCTTTTGACCAGCATTAGCATCATAATCCGCGTGTCGGGGGTTCGAGTCCCTCCTCCGCTACCATTCCTTCCAATGAAATCAATAATTTAGCCCCTCCGGGGCAGTGCAAAACCATCCGCACGGTTTATCGCACGGTTTTGGGCTGTGCGGACACGGTGGGGGGCGGTGGTTTGGCGGTGGTTTGGCGGTGTTTTGGCGGGTCTGGAATGGTCGTGCGACACGACCGATTATGATAGCCGAAAAGCTGCGTTTGGCTGTTGACAGCGGTAAGCCTCGTGTCTCTATGTTTCCGGTCTCTGCCTTGTTGAGCAGAGAACAAATTTTTCACGGGGGCGTGAACGATGGTTGAACTGCGGGCGAAATATCTGTTTATGGTAGCAGTTGCGTCGATTGCGCTTGCGTCCTGCTCAGCTTTTTCTGAGACCAGTTGTTCAGATGAAGCCTCCAAGGGTGCGCTTGAAAATGCGATACGTGAAGGGCTTGAGAAAGTGGCCCTTGAGCGGGCGCAAGACGCCGAAGGTAACTATCTTATCAGTTCATCTTCTGTTCGGGCGTCAATTGCTAAAGTTAAGTTGATCCTCGAGGATATCCGCACCACCAAAGAAGACCCTGACAGCACCAAGCGTTTCTGCACGGGCACCCTCAAGATCGTGTTTTCGCCCGAAACCTTCAAGGCTGCGGACGCCTCTCGCGAATTGCTTGGGCTGCCCAAGATCGCAAATGCGATTGATGGCGCAGAGTTGGAAAAAGGGGCTGACTACTTGAAGGGATCGCTCGACTATAGCGTTCAGCCCACCGATGATGGCGCAAAGGTTTTCGCCGAGTTCGAGGGTTCGGATGGCAAGCTCGAGATATTCGGCGAGGTGGTTGCCGCTTCTCTCCTGCGTGACCGGATCGAGAACAAAGTAAGGGTTGAAAAGCAAGAAGCTGAATTCGCCCGCAAGCAGGAAGAAGAGGCTGTTCAGGCCATGCTCAATGCTGGACTTGAGGCGGCTGTAGCGCAGCGTAAGGCCTCGCAAGAAGCGATCGGAGTTGTGTGGAACTCGATCGATGCCGATGTGCGAAAGCAGCTTTTGGCGCAACAAAGGGCATGGATTAAGCAGAAAGACGCGGCGTGCCGTGTCGAAGGTTTGCAGTATTCGACCGAACCGACCGAACAGAAGACTGCAGAGGCGAATTGCCAGGCTCGAGAGAATAACAATCGGGCTAACCAGCTGAGTGGCTATATAGCGTATGAAGAGGGTTACTAATTACGATCGCTTCAAATCGCTCTGCCTCAGTGGAGTAAGCTTAGTAAACTGCGTGGAAGCTATTCCTTAAATAAAAACGACAGCTTGCGAGATTGCATTTCCCAGTAAGCCGGTTTTCCGCCCTGAGCCAATGTGAGTGGCGGTGTGAAAAAGGTGTTCGCAACTTGGTAGCGGAGACAGGCGCCTCACGGTGCTGCGGCGGTACGGCCCGGCGTTTCGCCGGTTGTGGAATGGTCGTGTCACACGACTGATCATCGCTAGTTGGAAATTTGGGTTTTGACGGTGGTTACAGCGTGAAGACGTTGGGTTGAGCAGCTCACCAAGCAGCCAAGGGTGATGATTGATGAGCGGTGAGTTATCAAAAGTTTCTTGGTTGTCTTGAACGAACGCTCGGCCTCCGGTAGGAATTTTCAAATTTGCAAATATTCTGTGGCGCAACCACAACGGGCGAGGGCAGTGTGGCGCAAGGAAGTGGATCATCGTCGCGGGCATCGAATGAACTTACTTGGCCGAGGGTCAGGCAGGGCTTAGTAGGACGTTGGGCTGTATGAAAAAAATGATCAGAGCCACCTCAGCGACGTTGGCGTTGTTTGCAGTCAATTGGCCCCTGTTGCTGTCCGCTGATTCCACAGTAAACTTGTCATATGCGCAAGGATCGGCGGTCCAGCCGTCTCGAACTGATTACCCGAGAGCGGCGGCTACCACTAAGGCTGCAGTTTCCGTTCAAAAAATATATCAAGACAACATCTATACGGCCTATCTGTTAATTTCAGAAGCGACTGAGAAGGTTCTTGCTGACGGATCAATTAACAGGGTTGTGCTGGCAAATTTCGCGAAAAAGGGGATTGGTCATGGAGGCGAACAGGAACCTGTTTCTTCCATGCTCGTGTCAGTGGTGATAAACTGTTCAGGTCGCACTGTAACGTGGGCTAGCCTGACCGCGTTCGACGAGCCAAATGCCAAGGGCGCAAAGTATCTCGGCCGCTTAGGTCTATATGATGGACGCCTAAGGGTTGTTGACGCCGTTAATGATGGAAACGGCGGTATAAATCAGGCAATTTTCAATAACGTGTGCCGAAAAGAGGATGTATCTCCCGAAAATAGAGATAGTATTGCAATTTTTTTTAAAAGCGACCCGATTGCTCGTAGTCTGAACGTTCCAGATTCTTCACTTAGTCGTTTAGTTGAAACCTATCGCGATTTTGGAATCTTGAATACAGTTGATTTGAAAGCTGCTGTTGAGAGAATGCGCCTTAGCGGTCAAATCCCGCCGTCTGACCCGAAAGAGCTTTACTTTGGTTCGTTGTACGACGGAGCAGTCGTTACGTTCTTGCGGGATGAAGTTGAGGCTCGAAGGACTGGCAGGGCGGTTCAGGATATACGAAAAGAGCGACTAGCCACGATCGATCGTCAAAAGCAGGAGCGTCAACGACAAGATGCGGCTGATGCAGCTGCTCGCAAGGTAGAGCAAGTTAGGATAGCTCGTGAGTACCCGTTCGTTGCAGTAATTTCGTGCGGCCTCACAGGCTGGGAGAACATTAACACGCTTGCTTGTTTTGCTGGATCAAACTCAGGTGCGGCGACGGAGCTCGAGATTAATAATGGCGGGTCATATCGACTATATAAGCCACACGAAATTGCCGGGAACTTTCCTCAGCAGGGGCGGGGTATCGAGATCCCATTGCGAACAGCATATTCAATCAAAATACAGAATTCAAATCGAAATTTGAAACTAGGCCTTCGAATTTTTGACCGCGCAGGCAATGTTGTGTTCGAGAAACAGGCCTCTCAGTATGGAGTTATTATGGCCTCAAGATAATGTGTCGCACGTTTCATTAAATAATGTGGGAATACCGATCTTACTTTTGTAGGTTGATATTTTATCGGCGTGTTGGTCTTTAAAATTTAAATATTCAATTTTATAGAAAATATTAGATCATTTTTTAAGTGGCGGTCTGGTTGTATTTGACAGCTACCCCACCTGACAGCAAGCAGTCGTGTGAAACGACTGATTTGCGATGGGCTCAAGACCAAAACCTTCAACGATCCTTCTGCTTGATGGCGATCTCAAACTCTACAAGCGGCCCGGGATCAGGCGCTGGCAAGCCACCTTCAAGCTGAAATCGCGCTGGGTGCGGGTCAGCACTGGCCATCATGACATGGCAGAAGCCACCATCGCTGCTCGCGACCTGTTCTACAAATATCGCTACATGGAGCAGCACGGTCTTCCCACGTTGACCAAGAGCTTCAAGACCGTGGCCATGTGGGCCATGGACCGGATGCGGGAGGAAACGGAGAACGGTGTCGGGAAGAAGTCGTTCCGGGATTACCAGATCGTCATCAACCGCTACCTGATCCCCTATTTCGATACGCTGCCGATCCAATCCATCAGGTACGAGGAGTTGCTCAAGTTCGGGGCTTGGCGGCGTGAGAAGATGGGTAGGGAGCCCAAAAGCTCCACGCTCAACACCCACAACAGCGCATTGAACCGGGTGTTTGATGAGGCTGTGGTGCGTGGCTTGCTGGCTCGGAACGATGTGCCTGTGTTGATGAACAAGGGCCGCAATGGGCAGCGCAGGCCGGATTTCACCCAGGGCGAATACCAGACCATGATTGACAGCTTTGGGCATTCTTTCGTCACGCCCCCGCTAGCTGTCAAAAATCCACAAGAGTGGTTCCGCGACATTGTTTTGACGGAAATTGAGCCTCTGCTCAGCGAGTACTGGTTCGATGCGCCCGATCGTGCTCGTGATGCAACTGCAAGGCTGTTGGCCGGATTTTGATGTCTGGAGCCGCACAAATTCCGTTACGGAACATATGGCTGCTTTTCCTATATGCAGCCGATATGGTCCAGCTACGGGATCGGTTTGATCATGACGTTGAAGAAGCCCGCGATTTGCCGGAGCTTCTAGGGCGGTTGCTGACCACAGTGGTTGCCCAACGTCTGCGTCGGAATTTGAGCCGAGGTTATAGAGTTCGTTCGGCAACCTTGTCGCGTGTTCGGGGCAGGATTCACCTGCTCACGACTGAAACGCGACAGCTGATGGATCGCGGGCAGATCGCTTGCTCCTTTGATGAGCATACGATGGACACTCCCCGCAATCGGCTTGTTCGTGCTGCTCTCAGTTATCTGGCTGGCCGAATTGCGAACGCTGATGTTGCCCACCTATGCCGGTCAGCCTCTGGCGATTTTGGTCGGATGGGTGTGTCCGCTTCTCGACCATCGCGTGCCGAGATGGCAGTCGATCAGATCGGGAGAAATGAAACTGCCGATAGGTTTATGGTCGCATTGGCGACCATGGTTTTTGACGCGGTGATCCCATCGCAAACTGCGGGCAGCATGTCTGGTGCGCAACCGGAGGAGCAGCAGCATCTTGTAAGGCGTTTGTTCGAAAGGGCTGTCGGTAATGCGCTGCGGTTAGAGCTGACGGGCTTGGGCTGGGCCGTAAAGCAAGGCCGACGAATTCAATGGCCTTACGAAGGCCTGTCTCAAGGCATGGCAGCCATTTTGCCCGGAATGCAGACGGACATTGAGCTTACCCATATCGGTCAAGGCCGCAGGATCATCATCGACACCAAATTTACACGCATCTTCACGAAGTCAGATTATCGTGATGCCATGCTGAAAAGTGGCTATCTATATCAAATGTATGCTTATCTGCGGACGCAAGAGCGTCTCGATGACAAGGCAAGCCTCTGCTCGGAAGGCATCCTTCTGCATCCCCAAGTGGGCGAGGCAGTTGATGAAGTGATGGTGGTTCAGGGTCACACGATGAGAGCCAAGACTATTGATTTGATGGCGCTTCCAGATGCTTTCGAGGCGCAGTTGAGGACTATCGTCAGTGCGGCTGTGGAGGATCGTGCCGGACACGCCTCGCCAACGACATTGAAAACAGTCGTGTGACACGACCATTCGCCGTCGGTCAGAGCAGCTCCACCGCCGCGCTGAGCTGGTCTGGGTTCACGTCGATGTAACGCTGCGTGACCTGAATGGAAGAGTGCTCACCGGACTATCGCAGGGTGTCTTAACTTCCACACTTTGCCGGACAGTTTGCCCACCGATGACCAAGGTTAGAAAACCTGCCCCCAGCCTTTGAGGTTTTCATCGTTGGATTTGAACCTGCGAACCTTGCCGGAATAGGTGCATATGACGGATTGGTAGGGCTTCATGCCAACCGAGCCAATGTCCGTGATAGTCTTGTTCATGTCACAAACCATGGCGGCTGCCACGCGAACAGGGAGAACCACTTCCCATTTTGCCAGCGACGAGTAGTTGTAGATCAGCAAGCTGTCGCCAGCCGTGCAACCAATCTCGTCCAGCCTGCGCTTGATGTCAAAATCATTTTCAATATGGATTGCGCAGGCGCTTTCAGTGCCAGCTGGCGTTGTCGGTTTGCTATCTGCATTTTGCGCATGGGCAAGGATGGGGTTGGAAAACGTCGCCAACGTCAACGCTGCCATTCCAGCGCGAATGCATCGATTGCTCACACCAAATCCCCCATCTTCAGCTTCTGGGCTGAAATCCAGCCCCTACCGCTGTCTTTGTAAAGCATCGATTGCGGCATGGCCAGTGGACCGTGCCAATAGGAATGACGGGGCTTGGGGACGTTGAAAGAACCTTGTTCGAAGTGCGCGAGCTTCTAAGACAATATGCGCCTGATGGCCCTACAGGCCGTAAAGCCAGCAAGGCTCGATACCCTGTTTTCGCCAGACCAGAATTGAGCGCAATCCACACCCATTACGAAGCCTATCGGCTGTGTAAAATCGAGGAAAAGCCTGCATTCCAAGCATACCGAGAGCTCGAATTAACCGGTGTCCCTAATGATATCGATGACAATGACGATGGGGTTTGGCGGCATGAGGCTGGTAAAGTCGTGGACAAGCACCTGCGTGTGGCGAAGCGGCTGATCAAATATGTCGGTTACGGCCTTTTCCCGGTTCTTACCCAAAAGAATGAGTTTGAAGCGAGAGAGCTTCTGATCGCAAGGGGTGAGCTACGTGATTGAGGAGCTTCGCCATCAGTCGTGTCAAACGACCATTCGTGATGGCGTCAAATCAGCACTGCAACCGCCCTTGCTGCGTTCAAAGCAGCGTGAGCGCAGTCGAGCAGCGGGCAGGGGCGTTTGGTTGCTTTAGGGCCCTTAAACCACGCTGTTTTGTGCCCGGCAAACCATATGGCACGCTTTTTACGGTCAAGCACCTGAAATTAAACGATAAAGTCACACGGCATATCGCACGGTGTGAAAATGTGTCGGGCAAGTCATTGAAAATGAAAGCAGCTTTTGACCAGCATTAGCATCATAATCCGCGTGTCGGGGGTTCGAGTCCCTCCTCCGCTACCACTTTTCCCGAACAAACAAGCGAATTGGCCCAGGCGCTGGCACTCTTGGTCTGGCCGTTGCTTTTCGTGCGCTTTCTGACTTGCGGTGCGGGCCGGACCGGACAAGGGTGCGCCGGTTAACCCACACCGTTTAACCAGAAGCCGGGAACCAGAGGATGCAGGACGCTTTCATTATCGATGCCGTGCGCACGCCGCGCGGGGGCGGGAAGTGGCAGAAGGGCGCGCTGACCCAGCTGCACCCCCAGCACCTGGGCGCGACCGTGCTGAAGGCGCTGGCGGAGCGCAATGCCATCGATACCGCGACCATCGATGACGTGATCTTCTCTACCTCGGCCCAGCGCGGCAAGCAGGCGGGGGATATCGGGCGGATGTCGGCGCTGCTGGCCGGGTTCGATCCGGTGGTGTCGGGCATGACGCTGGACCGGTTCTGCGGCGGCGGCATCACGACTGTCGGGCTGGCGACGGCGCAGATCGGCTCTGGCCTGGAAGACATCATCATCGCGGGCGGGGTGGAAATGATGTCCTACCGCGATCACCTGACCGCGATGGAGGCCGCCGGCGGCCTGCCCCGGATGGGGCGTGACATGGGTAATCCGGCGCTGCATGCGCTGCATCCGCAGTCCAACCAGGGCGTCTGCGCCGATGCGATTGCCGCGCTGGAGGGGATCACCCGCGCCGATGTCGACGCGCTGGGGCTGGAAAGCCAGCGCCGCGCAGACATGGCCATTCAGGAGGGGCGCTTCGCCCGCAGCCTGGTGCCGGTCTATCACGAGGATGGCACGCTGGCGCTGGACCATGACGAATACCCGCGCCCGCAGACCACGGCCGAAGGGCTGGCGGCGCTGCGCCCGGCATTCGGCGGCATCATGCATTCGCCGATTGTCGAAGGCGGCGAGACGTTTGCCGAGGCGATCCAGCGCAAGTATCCCGGCCTCGAATGGGAACCAATCCACCATGCGGGCAATTCGTCGGGCGTGGTCGATGGCGCGGCGGCGATCCTGCTGGCGTCCGCCGATGCGGTGGCCCGCAACGGCTGGAAGCCGCGCGCACGGGTGGTGACCTGCGTCAACCAGGGCGATTGCCCGACCCTGATGCTGAACGCCCCGGTTCCGGCGGCGAAAAAGGCGCTGGCCAAGGCCGGGCTGACCAAGGACGATATCGACGTCTGGGAAATCAACGAAGCGTTCGCGGTCGTCGCGGAGAAGTTCCAGCGGGACCTGGACCTTGACCGCAGCAAGGTGAACATCAACGGCGGCTCGATTGCGTTGGGCCATCCCATCGGCGCGACCGGATCGATGCTGATCGGCACGGCGCTGGATGAACTGGAGCGGGCGGGCGGGCGCTATGGCCTGATCACCATGTGCGCGGCGGGCGGAATGGCCCCGGCCATCATCATCGAACGAATCTGAACCGAAATCATCAACCAGCCACTCGCCGGCATGATCGGCTGAGCGCGAAGAGAGGACTGAACGACATGAAGATCGACAACACCACGGCCGCCGTCGTCACCGGCGGGGCATCCGGGCTGGGCCGCGCGACGGCCGAGGCGCTCGCGGCAGCCGGCGTGAAGGTCGCGATCTTCGACCTCAACGAGGAACTGGGCAGCGAAGTGGCCAAGGCCATCGGCGGGCTGTTCTGCAAGGTCGATATCATGAGCGAGGATTCGGTCGTCGCCGGCTTTGCCAAGGCGCGCGCGGCGCACGGTCAGGAGCGCATCCTGGTGCACTGCGCCATGGCCAACCGCAAGGGCAAGACCGTGGGCCGCAACAAGGAAACGGGCGAGTTCGTCCGCTTCTCGACCGAGGATTACGAGTTCGCCGCGCAAGGCATCCTGATCGCCAGCTATCGCGTGGCGTCGCTTTCCGCGCTGGGCATGGCCAGCCTTGAGCCGCTGGAAGATGGCGAGCGCGGCTGCATCACCCTGACCGCATCGGTGGCGGCGCAGGACGCGCAGATCGGGCAGGTCGCCTATGGCTCGCTGAAGGCGGGCGTGAACGGGCTGGTCCTGCCGATGGCGCGCGATCTGATGGACCTGGGCATCCGCGTGAATTCGATCATGCCGGGCATTTTCGGCACGCCGTTGCTTGGCCGCCTGCCGGAAAAAGTGCTGGACGGCCTCAACGCGTCGGTGCCGTTCCCCAAGCGCCTCGGCAAGCCGGAAGAATATGCCAGCCTGGCGATGGAGCTGGTGCGCAACAGCTATTTCAACGGCCAGGCGATCCGCCTGGACGGCGCCATCCGCATGGCCCCGCGCTAAGCCGTCAGCATCAGGTGACCAGACCACATCGCCGCAGCCGGCGGTGTGGTCTGGTTCAGTGCTGTTCGGACAGCGGCGCAGAGACCAACCGCCGCCAGTGTTCCACCAGTGCGGCGGCGTTGGCTTCCCAACTGAACGGGGCTGCGCCGCGCAGCACCTCGGCCCGGGCCGGGGGCACGGTCAGCAAGTCCCGCACGGCGGCGGCAATCGCGTTGCCATCGCGCGCCGTCATGCGGCCCCAGGCCGGATCGGTCAGCAGCTCCTGCGCGCCGGGGATCGGCGTGGTGACGACCGGCGTGCCGCAGGCCAGCGCCTCGACCCAGGCATTGGCCAGGCCTTCGCTGGCGGTGGGCAGCACGAACACATCGGCGGCGGAAAGCACCCACGGCAATTCGCCATGCGGCACCGCGCCGAGGAAATGGACCCGCTCCGCCAGGCCCAGCGCGGCGGCGCGGGCGCGTAAGGCGGCCTCGTCCGCCCCGGCTCCGGCCAGCAGCAGGTGCGCATCCGGCAGCTGCGCCAGCGCCTCGATGGCATAGGTCTGCCCCTTGCGCGGGATCAGTGCGCCGACCGTGGCCAGCAGCGGCGCATGGGCCGGCAGGTTCAGTCGCGCACGCGCCTCGGCCCTGTCCAGCGGGCGGAACACGCTGCGGTCCAGCCCGGTGCGGTGGATCGTGATCTTGTCGCGCGGAATGCCCAGCGCGGCCATGTCGTCCGCGATCCCGCCTGCCACGGCGAGCAATCCGGTCGCGGCCAGTCCTGCCTCACGCACTTGCCGCGCCGTGCCGGGGGCATGGCCCCAGTGGTGAATGTCCGCCCCGCGCGCCTTGATCGAGGTCGGCAGGTTCAGCGCCTTGCCGATCCGTACCGCTGCCGGGCCATCGGGATAGAAGAACTGCGCATCGACCAGATCTAACGGTGCATCGGCGTGAAGCTGGCGCGCGAGGGGCAGGACCGCGCGGGCAATCGCACTGGCGTTGAAGCGCCCGCCGATCCCCGGCAACAGGGTGAACCGCGGGCGCAGCACCGGCACACCGCCGCGCTGCTCTACTGCCGCCACGCCGCGAAGGGCGCGGTAGCGCGGATGGAGCGAGAGCGGGAAGGGCGGCAGGCCGATCGGGTTGATCAGCGTCAGCTGCACGTCACCGCGCGCCGCCACGGCCTGCATCTGGCGTTCCACGAACACGCCGAAATTGGGGGTGTGGTCATTGGGGTAAAGCGTGCTGAGCGACAGCACCCGCAGCGGACGACTCACAGCTTGCGCACCAGCATGTCCGCGCCGGCCAGCCATGCCGGATGGTCGATCACCACTTGCCGCGTCCCTTGCCCCGGCGGCAACAGCGCGATGCGCGTGCCATCCCGGTCGATCATGCGGCCAAAGGCAAAGCGCCCGCCCGCGCGCGGGGCGAGCACATCGCGGTTGAGCAGCCTGCCAAAGCCTTCCGGCCCGACCTGCCGCAGCCAGACCTGATCCCCGGCGCGGTATTCCCCGGCGCTGGCCTCTACCGCCAGCACCACCAGCGCCCCGTCGCCTCCAAGCGCGGTCGGCAGGACCGCGTCGCGCGGTTCGGTCAGCGGCTCGGCCCCGGCCTCGGTCATCCGGGCGATGAAGCGCGGGGTACCGTCATGGCTGGTGCGGACCAGCAGTTCCGGTTCCACTTCCAGCGCGGCGGCAATGCGGTTCATCCAGGTGAGCGACAATTGCCGCATCCCGGTTTCCAGCCGCCCGATGGTCTGCGCGGTGGTGGGGGGCGTGCAGCGCGCGGCGACGTCGGCCAGCGTCAGGTTCTTCGCCTTGCGAATGTCACGGATACGGTTGATCATGGCGGACGCCCTTTAACCAGAATGGTTTTAAAGCTTTCCTACAATAACGCCGTTTTGGCAAGTCTTTGCGCGACTCGAACGATGCAAAGGGACCCTGCATGACGCGTATCCTGAAGGAAGTGGAACTGGCCGACAGCGGCCCGCTGCGCACCGCCCCGCGCGCTGGACGCCGCAGCGTGACCGTGAACATGGCCGAAAGCCCGCTCGGCTGGCTCCACGCGCGCGGCCACTTGTCCGACGCGCAATTCGCCGCGGGTGATGCACTGCGCCGCGACTGGGAACGGGCGCAACTGTCCGCCGGGGTGACGATGCGCTGGGATGCGGTGCGCATCACCGGCACGGGCGAACGCGGCCTGAACCCCGGCGAACGCCAGCTCGCCGCCCGCCAGCGGTTTGACGGCGCCATCGCGGCGGCGGGGCCGGGCTTGTCCGACGTGCTGTGGCGCGTGGTCTGCGCGGGCGAAACCCTGCCCGATGCCGAACGCGCGCTGGCCTGGCCGGTGCGCAGCGGCAAGCTGGTGCTGAAACTGGCGCTGGACCGGGTTGCCGGGTTTTACCGGATCGGTTGAGCGATTAGCCCTCGACCTGCTCGGCCAGTTCCAGCCAGCGTTCTTCCGCCGCGTCCTTTTCTGCGCGGGCGGCTTCGATGGCCTTGGTCAGCGCGGCGAACTTCGCCGGGTCGCGGGTGTAGAGCGCGGGGTCGGCCAGTGCGGCCTCGTCGCGCGCGATTTGCGCCAGCAGCTCCTCGATCCGGCCGGGCAGCAGATCGTAATCGCGCTGGTCCTTGTAGGAGAGCTTGCCCTTGCGCGGTGGCGGGGGAGGGGGCGGCGGCGCGGAAGGCGCGGACGCAGCCTTGGGCTTGCCCGAAACAGTGCGCTGCTGGCGCTGCTTTTCCCAGTCGGCATAGCCGCCCGCGACGACATCGACCTTGCCCGATCCGTCCAGCCCCAGCGTGATCGTGACGGTCCGGTCCAGGAAGTCGCGGTCGTGGCTGACGATCAGGACGGTGCCGTCATAATCGGCGATCACTTCCTGCAACAGGTCCAGCGTTTCGAGGTCGAGGTCGTTGGTCGGCTCGTCCAGCACCAGCAGGTTGGACAGCCGCGCAAATTCGCGCGCCAGCAGCAGGCGCGAACGCTCTCCGCCGGAGAGGGTGCCGACCCGCGCCTCGACCAGGCCGGGGTCGAACAGGAAGTCCTTCAGGTAGCCCTGGATGTGCTTGCGCACCCCGCGCACGTCGATCCAGTCGCCCCCTTCGGCCAGCACGTCGCGGACGCGTTTCTCGGGCGACATCAGGCTGCGTTGCTGGTCGATCAGCACCCCTTGAAGGGTCTTTGCCAGCGTCACGGTGCCGCTGTCGGGCGCGAGTTCGCCGGTCAGCAGCTTCAGCAGCGTGGTCTTGCCCGCGCCGTTCGACCCGACGATCCCGATCCGGTCCCCGCGTGTGATCCGCAGCGTAAAGTCCTTGATGATCGGGCGATCGCCGAAGTTCTTGCAGACCTTGTCGGCCACGATCACGGCCTTGGACTTGGCATCGTCCACCGCCAGCCCCAGCTTGGCCGTGCCTTGCGGGGATAGCATCGCGGCCCGCTGGGCGCGCATTTCCCACAGCTTTTCAAGGCGGCCCTGGTTGCGCTTGCGCCGCGCGGTGACGCCGCGTTCCAGCCAGTGCGCCTCGATCTTCAGCTTGGCGTCCAGCTTTTCGGCGGCGCGGGCCTCTTCGGCATAGACCTGTTCCATCCAGGCCTCATACCCGCCAAAGCCCACTTCCTTGCGGCGGATCGACCCGCGATCCAGCCACAGCGTCGCCTTGGTCAGCCGGGTCAGGAAAGTACGGTCGTGGCTGATCACCACGAACGCGCCGTTATAGCGGCTCAGCCATGCTTCCAGCCAGTCGATCGCGGCGAGGTCCAGGTGGTTGGTCGGTTCATCCAGCAGCAGCAGGTCCGGTTCCGACGCCAGCGCGCGGGCAAGGGCGGCGCGGCGGCGTTCCCCGCCACTGGCGCTGTCCGCCGCGCGGCTCATGTCGATGCCCAGTTGCCCGGCAATCGCCTCGACCTCGTGCCGGGGCGGGGCGTCCGGGCCGTGCAGGGCAAAGTCCATCAGCGTGGCGAAACCGGTGAAGAACGGGTCCTGCTCCAGCACCACGATCCGCGTGCCCGGCTGGACCGAGCGCTTGCCCTTGTCGGCATCGATGCTGCCGGCCAGCAGCTTCAGCAGCGTGGTCTTGCCCGCGCCGTTACGTCCGATCAGCGCCAGCCGGTCGCGCGGGCCGACATGAATGTCGAGGTCGCGGAAGAGCCAGCCATTGCCTTGTTGCAGGCTGAGGCCTTCCCAGCTGAGGATCGGTGCGGCTGCCATGATGCGCGGCAACTAGGCGGCGGATGCCAAGTTGACAAGGCGCCAGCGCCGGGGGCAGGGATGGGGGATGCGAACAGTCTGGCTAAACGGTGAATTCCTGCCCGAAACCGAGGCAAAGGTATCGATTTTCGATCGCGGACTGCTGTTCGCCCAAGGGGTCTATGAAGTGTCCCCGGTGCTGGACGGGCACTATTGCAACTGGCCCTATCACGCCGCGCGGCTGGAACGGTCGAAGGCGACCGCACGGATCAGCGACGATACCGACTGGCCCGCCGTGCTGGCCGAGTTGATTGCCCGCAACAACCTGACCGAGGGGCGGGTCTATCTCCAGATCACCGGCGGCGCGCCGGAGGACCGTGATTTCCTCTCGCCCGTGCCGAATGTCCCGGCCACGCGGTTCGCCTTCACCCAGGACGCGGCGCTGGTCGATATTCCCAAGGCGAAGACCGGCCTGAAGATTATCCTGCACCCCGAAGGACGCTGGGCGATCCGCTCGGCCAAGACCACGCAATTGCTCTATGCCGTGCTGGCCAAGGAAGTGGCGCGCGAAGCCGGGGTGGACGATGCGTGGCTGGTGGAAAATGGCGTGATTACCGAACAGACCAGCGCCAACGCCCACATCATCGATGCGCGCGGTGTGCTGGTGTCGCACCCGGTGGACACGGGCGTGCTGCCGGGCGTGACCCGGATCAACGCGCTGGCCATCGCGCGGGAGATGGGACTGGCGGTGGAGGAGCGCCCCTTTACCCCGGACGAGTTGTTCGCCGCGCGCGAGGCGTTCGTTTCCGCCGCCGGATCGCTGGTGCTGCCGGTAGTCGAAGTGGACGGCAAGCCCATCGGTTCCGGCACGCCGGGGCCGCTCACCGGCGAAATCCGCGACCGCTACATAGCCTTGCTCCGGCGTGGCTAAGTCATTCACACCGCGTTCAATCCCGGCAGCCTATCACCCGAGCATTATGCGAAAGCTGACAGCCCTCATCCTCCTCGCCCTTGCCGTGCCGGCTGTTCCGGCGGTGGCCCAGCCAGCGGGTGAGCAGAAGCAGGTTCGGCGCGAAGCGCGCGCCGGCAATGTCCTGCCGCTGCGCCAGCTGGAACAGAAAGTGCTGCCAATGATGGGCGGCGCGCAATATCTGGGGCCGGAATACGACCCGACGGTAATGGTCTATCGCCTGAAGTTCATCCGCGAAGGCCGGGTGATTTTCGTCGATATCGATGCCCGTTCGGGCGACATTCTGCGCCAGTCGCGCTAGACGCGGCGGCAGGGCAGATTGCTTGACGCCATGGGGGTTAGGCTCCATTTGATCGGCCTTCCACAGGGGAATTTCCAATGCGCATCCTGATCGTCGAGGACGAACCGACTCTCGGCAAGCAGCTGAAGTCCACGCTTGAAGCCAATGGCTATGCGGTCGACCTGTCGGTCGATGGCGAGGACGGGCACTTCATGGGCTCGACCGAGGATTACGACGCCGTGATCCTTGACCTGGGCCTGCCGGAAATCGACGGGCTGACCGTGCTGGGGATGTGGCGGAAGGAAGGCCGCAAGTTCCCGGTGCTGGTGCTGACCGCCCGCGATAGCTGGTCGGACAAGGTCGCCGGGCTAGACGCTGGCGCGGACGATTATCTGGCAAAGCCGTTCCAGACCGAGGAACTGATTGCCCGCCTGCGCGCGCTGATCCGCCGCGCATCGGGCAACACCAGCAGCGAACTGATTGCGGGCGACGTGCGGCTGGATACGCGCTCGGGCCGCGTCACGCTGAACGGTGAGCCGGTGAAGCTGACCGCGCAGGAATACAAGCTGCTGTCCTATCTGCTCCACCACAAGGGCAAGGTCGTCAGCCGCACCGAGCTGATCGAGCACATCTACGATCAGGATTTCGACCGGGATTCGAACACGATCGAAGTGTTCGTTACCCGCATTCGCAAGAAGCTGGGCGCCGACGTGATCACCACGATCCGCGGGCTGGGCTATAGCCTGGACGATCCCGCCCAATCGCGCGGGTAAGCCGGGGAAGGGGCGTGGCCGACACTCCGAACGCCCGGTCCCATATCGGTTCGTTGTCGCGCCGCATGATGGTGATCGCGGCGGGCTGGATCGCGATCCTGCTGCTGCTGGGCGGGATCGCGCTCGACCGGACGCTGACCAATCTCGTCACGCGCAATTTCGACAACCAGCTGGGCTATATGCTGACCGCGATGATCGGTTCGGCTGAAATCGGCCCGGACGGGGAAGTGTTCTTCAACCGCCCGCTTGGCGACCAGCGCTTTCTGGAGCCGAACAGCGGTCTCTACTGGCAGATCAGTGGCAAGGGGCATGAGGATTTTCCCTCGCGCTCGCTGTGGGACCGCAGCCTGAAAGTCCACGCCGACCATTTCGACAACGCCCCCCACATCTATGACAGCGATCAGTTTCCGGGCGAGCCGCTGCGGGTGATGGAGCGCTCGATCATCCTGCCGGGCAGCGACACGAAATGGTGGTTCACGGTCGCGGAAAGCCGCACCGAACTGGATGGCCAGATCCGCCGGATCCGCTCGATCCTGGCGTGGAGCTTTCTGGTGCTGGGGCTGGGGCTGTTCCTGATGGCGGTCCTGCAGACCTGGTATGGCCTTGGCCCGCTGCGCGGGGTGCGGCTGGCGATCCAGCGAATGCGCACCACCGGGGCCAACCGCGTGACCGATCCGCTGCCGCTGGAAGTGCAGCCGCTGGTGCAAGAGCTGAACGCCCTGCTGGCCCATTCGGAAAAGCAGGCGGAAGAGGCGCGGACCCATGCGGGCAATCTGGCCCACGCGCTGAAAACGCCGCTGACCGTGGTGATGAACGCCGCGACGGCCCGCGCGCCGGACTTGCCCGATACCGTGATCCGCGAGGCGGCGGTGATGCGCCGCCAGGTCGACCACCACCTCGCCCGCGCCCGCGCGGTTGGCCGCCGCGCGGTGGGGCAGGCGCGCGCCAGCGTGGCCGAGAGCGTGGAGGCGGTGCTGCGCGCGGTCACGCGGCTCTATGAACGCACCCGCTTCGACCTTGACGGCAACCGCGACGCGCAAGTGGCGATCGAGCGGCAGGACCTTGACGAAATCCTGGGCAACCTGATCGAGAACGCGGCCAAGTATGGCGGGGGCAGCGTGTTCGTGACGCTGGACGCCGTGCCGGGCAGCGAGCTGTGCGAAATCTGGGTCGAGGACGACGGCATGGGCATCCCGGAGGCAGAACGCGAACGCATCTTCGATCGCGGCGCGCGGCTGGATACCGGCAAGCCGGGGACCGGGCTGGGCCTGGCGATCGTGCGCGACGTGGCCGAGATTTATGGCGGTTCGGTCGCGCTGGAAGAGAGCGAGGACCTTGGCGGCCTGCTAGTGAAGCTGCGCCTGCCACGGGCACGAGGGGCGGGGTGATGGGCGGAGCCACACGCACGTTACTGGCCGGACTTGCGGCGCTTGGGCTCAGCGGGTGCAACATGGTCGTGTCAGAGCGGCCGTGGTTCAATGCTGCCTCCGGTCCGCAGCTTAAGGACGGCATCTGGGCGATGGTCGATACCGAAGACTGCGTGGTCGATCCCGCTGCCGCCCTGCCGGACTGGCCCGATTGCGCACGCCCGGTGCTGGCGCGCGGCGGCGAATACCTTGGCCCGGCCTCTGATGACGATGAGCTTCCGCCGGCGCAGCGGCTGGATCCGGCGCGCTGGGACAGGATTGCCCACGTGCTGGCCGACGGCAGGCCGCAGATTGACCAGATCGCATCGAAAGGCCCGGTGCTCGCCAGCGGTCCACCGGTTGACGGCGTGGACGAAGGCAAGCCGTTCTACATCTATACCGCAGTCCAGCCGGTCGCGCTGGACGATGCAGGCCGCATCACCGCCCTGCGCCGCTGGCCGGTGCTGTGCGGCCCGAAACCGGCGCGCAAGGCGAACAAACCCGGGCGCAGCCGGTTCGTGACCGACAAGCCGTTCAAGGGGCTGGCCATCAAGGGCGAGGGCTGCACCGCGAAAGACGTTGCCGCCTTGCGCCGCGCCGCTGCGGGCAGCGAGGCGATTGCGGGCGGGGACGGTTTTGCCATCATCACCAGCCGCTGGGTGCGCGATTACGCCCCCTGAGCGGGCTTACTTCCCTGCCGCCTGTTCGTGGTGGCGGATCACTTCCTGAATGATGAAGCGCAGGAACTTTTCGGAAAATTCCGGGTCGAGCTGGGCATCCTCGGCCAGCTTGCGCAGGCGCGCAATCTGGCGTTCCTCGCGGCCCGGATCGGATGCGGGCAACTGCCGCTCGGCCTTGTAGGCGCCGACCGCCTTGGTGATGCGGAAACGCTCCGCCAGAATGTGGATCAGCGCGGCATCAATGTTGTCGATGCTGGAGCGGAAACCGGCGAGGACGGGATCGGGTTGCGGTTCGGACATATTTGCGCCGTTAGCATGTCATTTTGGACAGTTCCATGGCCCTGAATGCACTTGCGTTCGGTCGCGCCGGGGGGCAAGGGCCGAAGCCGATGAGCGCCAACGTGATCCCCCTGCGCCCGCGCGCGGAAGAGCCTTCCCTGCAGCCGATGCTGGCGCTGACCGCCGACGGCATGAACGCCGTCAATTCCGTGATTCTCGACCGGATGCAAAGCCGCATTCCGCTGATCCCCGCGCTGGCCGGGCACCTGATCGCGGGTGGCGGCAAGCGGATGCGCCCGATGCTGACGCTCGCCGGGGCGGCGCTGTGCGGCTATCAGGGGTCACGCCACTACAAGCTGGCTGCAGCGGTCGAATTCATCCACACCGCCACCCTGCTGCATGATGACGTGGTCGATGGCAGCGAACTGCGCCGGGGCAAGGCGACCGCCAACATGGTGTTCGGCAACCCGGCGACCGTGCTGGTCGGCGATTTCCTGTTTACTCGCAGCTTTGAACTGATGGTCGAGGACGGCAGCCTGAAAGTGCTGAAGATCCTGTCCAACGCCAGCTCGGTCATCTCCGAAGGCGAAGTCGATCAGCTGACCGCGCAGCGCCAGATCGAGACGAGCGAAGAGCGCTATCTCTCGATCATCGGCGCCAAGACCGCCGCGCTGTTCGCCGCTGCCACCCGGATTGCCGCCGTCGTCGCCGAAAAGAGCGAGGCGGAGGAGCGCGCACTGGAAGATTATGGCCGCAACCTGGGCATCGCCTTCCAGCTGGTCGACGACGCGATGGATTACGATTCCGACAGCGGCGAAATGGGCAAGGGCAAGGGCGACGACTTCCGCGAAGGCAAGATGACCCTGCCGGTGATCCTGGCCTATGCCCGCGGGACCGAGGAAGAGCGTGAATTCTGGCGCGCCGCGATTGGCGGGCACCGCACGTCCGATGCGGACCTTGCCCATGCGGTGGAACTGATCGGCCGCCATGATACCGTCAACGCTACCCGCGAACGCGCCCGCCACTTCGCCCAGCGCGCGATTGACGCGATTGCCGGCTTCCCGGCTGGCGCGGCCCGCTCGGCCATGGCGGAAGCGGCGGAGTTCGCGGTTTACCGCCGGTTCTGATCAGGCCGTATTGACCCGGCCCTGCTGACCCGTCACGCTGCTGCAAACACAGCGTAACGGGAGAATTGGCATAATGCAGCATCGTCGCCTCGGCACATCCGCCCTTGTCGTATCCGACATCTGCATGGGGACGATGACGTTCGGCAGCCAGGTGGACGAGGCGACATCGCTGCGCATCCTCGACCAGTGCTATGACCAGGGCATCAACTTCTACGACACGGCGGAGGGCTATCCCGTGCCGCCGGATCCCAAATGGGTGGGCCGGACCGAGGAAATCGTCGGCAAGTGGCTGAAAACCAAGCCGCGCGATGCGATCATCCTGGCTACCAAGGTGTCCGGTCCCAGCCACGTCTGGTTCCGCAGCCCCAAGCGCAATGGCATGACCGCGCTGGACCGGCACAATATCATGGTCGCGGTGGAAGACAGCCTGAAGAAGCTGGGGACGGACTATATCGACCTCTACCAGACCCACTGGCCCGATCACGACACGCCCTATGACGAAACGATGGAAGTGCTGGGTGAACTGGTCCGCGCGGGCAAGGTGCGGATCACCGGCTGTTCCAACGAAACCAGTTGGGGCCTGATGAAATCCATCGAAGCATCGCAGCGGCTTGGCACCGTGCGCTACCAGACGATCCAGAACAACTTCAGCCTGAACAACCGCCGGTTCGAGGACGAACTCGCCCAGGTCTGCCGCAAGGAAGGGGTCAGCCTGATTCCCTATTCGCCGATTGGCGGGGGCGTGCTGACGGGCAAGTATTCCGGGGGTGCGCGTCCTGCCGGTGCGCGCTTTACCCGCTATCTGGAAATGGAAGGGCGGCAGGCGGCGATGGGGCGGCGGTTCGTCAACGAAAAGTCCGTCGCCTCGACCGAACGGTTCATGGCCATCGCTGCCGAAGCGGGGATGAGCGTGGCGACCATGGCGGTGGCATGGTCGAAGCAGCACGATTTCGTGGCCTCCACCATCGTCGGGGTCAGCAAGGAAGAGCATCTGCCCGACATCTTCGCCGCCGCCGATCTGGTGCTGCCGAGCGATGTGATGAAAGCCATCGACAAGGTCAGCCGCGAGATCATGTATCCGATGGGATAAGTCCCTCCCCGGAGCGGGGAGGATCGGCTAAGGCCCCCGCTGTGACCGACCTGCCGATCCATACCGTCCTGCCCGATCTGCTCGCCGCGCTGCGTGGCGGGACGAGCGCGGTGCTGATCGCGCCGCCGGGGGCGGGCAAGACGACTTCGGTGGCCACGGCCCTGCTGGACCAGCCGTGGTGCAGTGGCAGCGTCTTCCTGCTGTCGCCGCGCCGGGTCGCCGCCCGTGCGGCGGCGGAGCGGATGGCCGAATTGCTGGGCGAGGCACCGGGTGAGACGGTCGGCTATCTCACTCGCCTGGACAGCAAGCGCAGCGCGCGCACCCGTGTGCTGGTGATGACCGAGGCGATCTTTGTCTCCACCATTCTGAACGACCCGGAGCTCTCGGGCGTGTCGGCGGTGTTGTTTGACGAAGCGCACGAGCGGCACCTCGATTCCGACCTTGGCCTCGCACTGGCGATTGAGAGCCAGCAGTTGCTGCGCCCCGAATTGCGGCTGGTTGTGATGTCCGCCACGATCGACGGTGCGCGCTTCGCCGGCCTGCTCGGCGATGCACCGGTGGTGGAGAGCGAGGGCAAGGTCCATCCGCTGACCATCCGCTGGCTGGGCGCGCGGCCGGACCTCAGAATTGAAGAGGCAATGACCAGCGCGATCCTGACCGCCTGGCGCGAAGAGACGGGTGACATCCTGGCCTTCCTGCCCGGCGTGGGCGAGATCGAGCGGGTGCGCGAGCGGCTGGCGGACAAGCTGCCCGCCGCGCTGGTGCTGCCGCTGCACGGGCAGTGCGAACCGGCAGCGCAGCGCGCGGCGATCCGGCGCGATCCGCAGGGGCGGCGGCGGATCGTGCTGGCCACTGCCATCGCCGAAACCTCGCTGACGCTGGACGGGGTTTCGGTGGTGGTCGATGCAGGCCTCTCGCGCCGGGCGGAGTATGACAAGGCGGCGGGCGTCACCCGGCTGGTCACGCACCGCGCCAGTCAGGCGGCCGCCGCGCAGCGCGCGGGTCGCGCCGCGCGGCAGGGGCCGGGTGTGGCGTACCGCCTGTGGGAAGAGGCCGCGCATCCGGGCCGCGCGCCGTTCGATCCGCCGGAAATGCTGACATCCGATCTCGCCCCGTTGCTGCTGGGGCTGGCGCAGTGGAGCGCGGGCGATCCGGCGGCGATGGCATGGATCGATCCGCCACCCGCCGCTGCACTGGCTGCGGCGCGGGGCGTGCTGCAATCGCTCGGCGCGCTCGATGCGGCGGGGCGGATCACGCCGCACGGGCGCAAGATGGCGGCGCTGCCGATGGCCCCGCGCGAGGCACATATGCTGCTCTATGCTGCGCAGCATGGCGCGGCGGTAGAGGGCGCGCGGCTGGCGCTGCTGCTCCAGGAGCGGGGCCTTGGCGGGCGGGGGGAAGATCTGGCCGCGCGGCTGGACCGCTGGAACGCGGACCGCTCGGCGCGCGCCGAGGCATCGCGCCAGCTGGCCGAGCGCTGGGCACGGCAGGCCAAGGGACTGGTGGAGCGGACAAGTGCCGATGTGCCGCCGCCTGGCATCCTGCTTGCCGAAGGCTTCCCCGACAATATCGCCCGCCGCCGCTCTCCCTCTGGCGAGGAGTGGCTGACGGCGGGGGGCAGGGGGCTGCGGCTCGATCCCGCTTCCCCGCTGGCCCGCGCCGAATGGCTGGCGGTCGGCGATGCGCAAGGGGCGGCCACCGGCGCGCGCATCACCGGGGCGATTGCTCTGGACGAGGCGGAAGTCACGCGCTGGCTGGCCCACCGGATCGAACGCCGCACCGCGCTGCGCTGGGTGGCGGATGACAGGCGGGTCGAAGCGCTGCTGGAAGCACGGCTGGGCGCGGTCACGCTGACGCGCGGCCCCGATCCCGCGCCCGATGCGCAAGCGATCCGCGCGTTCCTGGTGGACCGGATCCGGGCTGATGGGCTGGGACTGGTCCCGCTGTCCCGCGCCAGCGAGAACCTGCTGCGCCGCGCCCGTTTTGCCGGTGTCGCGGCGCTTGGCGAGGAAGCCTTGCTGGCCGAGCTTGACGACTGGCTGGGACCGCTGCTGACGCGGCGGCTGGATCAGCTCGATTCCGGCAAAGTGCACGAGGCCCTGCGCGCGCGGCTGGATTATGCGGGGCAGCAGGCGCTTGAAAAGCTCGCCCCGGCGCAGTTCACCAGCGCGGCGGGCACGACCCATGCGATCGACTATGACGATCCGGGCGGCCCCAGCGTGGAACTGCGCGTGCAGGCCCTGTTCGGGCTGGATCGGCACCCCACGTTCGGCCAGCCGCCGCAGCCCCTGTTGCTCAAGCTGACCGATCCGGGCGGCAAGCCGGTCCAGACCACGCGCGATCTGCCCGCGTTCTGGCGCGGATCGTGGCGCGACGTGGTGAAGGACATGAAGGGCCGCTATCCCAAGCACCGCTGGCCCGATGCGCCGTGGGACGAGGTGGCCAGCCTGAAAACCAAGAATGCGTTCCTTGCCAGGCCGCAGAGCCGCTGACGCGGCTGCGGCTGTAAAAACGCTCAATCGCCGCGCGGGCTGATACAACCGGACTTGATTCCAGCCGCGATTCGACGCAGGGCTGCTGCCCATGTCCGCACGTATCTATCAGCGCCCGAAGAACGCCATGCAGTCTGGCAAGGCCCTGCTTGGCCAGTGGATCCTTGAATTCGCGCCGGCCGAAGCGCGGCGGCCCGATCCGCTGATGGGCTGGACCGGCTCGGGTGACACGCAAGTGCAGGTCGTGCTGAAGTTCAACACCCAGGCCGAAGCGCAGGCCTATGCCGACAAGCACGGCATCGCGGCCGAAGTGCATGCCACGCCGCCGCGCCGCCTGAAGTTGCAGGCTTACGCGGACAACTTCCGCTAAGCTGACGGCGCGCACCGCCGCGCTTTCATTGCAATCCTGCCTGCTGTCACCGCACTCGCCAGGGTGACGGGGCGATCTCTGTTGTCAGATAATCCGCTGGAGCGGAGAACTGGAACGGGCGGGCCGGTTGCCTGGGTCGCGCTGTAAAGCAACCGGCCCGCCCGTTCCGACCCTTTACCCAGGGGAGGGAGAGGGTCTGTTCGCCGCTGCCGGAGCTGCGGCATGGCAGCTGCGTAACCCGAATCGCACACATGGGCTTGCGCAAACGCGACAGCGCCGCCATATGCGCGGCGGGAGTCCGGGCGGACGTTTGCGTCCGCCAACTTGGTCAGGTCCGGAAGGAAGCAGCCACAACGGATTGCGGCGGGTCGCCCGGCTCCTTTTTTCCTGACAATTTTCGCGCCAGCGCCTACCTAGGCAGCAATGGACGATTCACCCGACATTTTTGGCGACGAGCCCGACCGCGATGACGATTCGCCCACTGCGGCAGAGCTGGAGGCGGCTGGCCAGTCGGCCATGTTCGGCGATCTGTCGCCGCCGCCGGTAGCCACTCCCGCCCCGGCTCCCGCGCCGGTGGCGGCTGCAGCGGCAGCGCAGCCCTATCGCGTGCTGGCGCGCAAGTATCGTTCGCAGACTTTTGCCGAGCTGATCGGGCAGGACGCGATGGTCCAGACGCTGGCCAATGCGATCCGGCGCGACCGGCTGGCTCATGCCTTCCTGATGACCGGCATTCGCGGGGTGGGCAAGACCTCCACCGCGCGCCTGATCGCCAAGGCGCTGAACTGCGTCGGACCGGACGGGCAGGGCGGGCCGACCATCGACCCGTGCGGCCAGTGCGAACCCTGCGTGGCGATTGCCGAGGGGCGGCACATCGACGTGATCGAGATGGACGCCGCCAGCCACACCGGCGTCGACGACGTGCGCGAGATCATCGAGGCGGTGCGCTACGCCGCCGTATCCGCGCGCTACAAGATCTACATCATCGACGAAGTCCACATGCTGTCGCGCAACGCGTTCAACGCGCTGCTCAAGACGCTGGAGGAACCGCCCGCGCACGTGAAGTTCCTGTTCGCCACGACCGAGGTGGACAAGCTGCCGGTCACCGTGCTCAGCCGGTGCCAGCGGTTCGACCTGAAGCGCATTCCCGCCGCCCTGCTGGCCGAACACTTCGCCGGCATCTGCGTGAAGGAAGGCGTGACGGCAGAGCCGGAGGCGCTGAGCATGATCGCCGCCGCGGCCGAGGGATCGGTGCGCGATGGCCTCTCGATCCTCGATCAGGCGATTGCCCATGCCGACCTTGGCGGAGACGGCAAAGTCAGCGCGGATCAGGTGCGCGACATGCTGGGGCTGGCCGACAAGTCCGCCCAGCGGCGGATTTTCGCGGCGCTGCTGGCGGGTGACGGGGGCGGGCTGCTGGACCTGCTGGACCAGCAATACGCGCTGGGCGTCGATCCGATGGCGCTGCTGCGCGGCGCGCTGGAACTGACCCACCGGATCACCGTGGCCCAGCTGGGCAAGAGCGACGAGGCCGCGATTTCCGCCGAGGAACGCGCCGCGATCGAGGAATGGGCGGGCGGTCTGTCCGCCGGGCAGCTGCACCGGCTGTGGCAATTGCTGCTCAAAGGCCATGACGAGGTGAAGTCCGCGCCCGACCCGCTGGTGGCGGCGCGGATGGCCTTGCTGCGGGTGATGCACGCTGCCGACATGCCCGATCCCGGTACGCTGATGCGCAAGCTGGACGACATGGCCGCGCGCGGGGTGGTGGCGGTTTCGACTGGCGCGCCGGGCGGCGGTGGTGAAGGCGCGGCGCCGGTTGCGGCTGCGCCCGCCGCTGCGGGCGGGCCGGACCGGATGATGCAGGACTGGTCGGTGCTGGCCGACCGGGTCGACCAATCCGGGCAACTGCGGGTGGCGCAGGTCATGCGCGACTGGATCCGCGTGATCGCGCTGAAGCCGGGTGAGCTGATTTTCTCGGTCGCGCCGGGCTATCCGGCCGATCCCGCGCCCGAAATTCGCGATGCGCTGCTGCGCGCCACGGGTGAGCGCTGGCAGCTGACGCGCGGCGAGGGAGAGGCGCAGCCGACGCTGCGCGAGGCTGCCGAGGCCGAAAAGAACGCGGCCCGCGCGGCGATGATGAACCTGCCGCTGGTGCAGGCGACGCTCGCCGCGTTCCCGGATGCGGTGCAAGTTCAGGATACCGCCGAAGACCGCGATGCGCGCGGCGGTGGCAACAAGTGGAGAAACAGAGCGTGAAGTCGATGGAAGAGATGATCAAGGCCGCCCAGGCTGCCGCCGAGACCATCCAGAAGCAGATGACCGAAAGCCAGTCCAAGCTGGACGGGATCGAGGTTGAAGGCGCGGCCGGCGGCGGGCTGGTGAAGATCCGCTGCTCGGCCAAGGGCCGGATCATCGGCGTCGCCATCGACGACAGCCTGATGCAGCCGTCCGAAAAGGGCATTCTCGAAGACCTGATCGCCGCTGCCTTCAACGACGCGCGCGCTAAGGCCGATGAAGTGGCCGGTCAGGAAATGGCCCGCATGCAGTCCGGCATGGGCCTGCCGCCGGGGTTCAAGCTGCCGGGTATGTAAGTCTGGTGCGAGGGCGGTTGGCAGGCGCGCTCAGCGCACCTGCTGCCCGCCCTTGACCACCGCGCTGACCTGTTCGAGCAGCCGCACGTCCTTCAACGGATCGCCGTCTACCGCGACGATATCGGCATAACGGCCCGTGGCGATCTGGCCGACGTCCCCTTCCTGACCAAGCGCCTGCGCGGCGTTCAGCGTCGCGGCGCGGATCGCGTCGAGCGGGGTCATCCCGTATTCCACCATCGTCGCGAACTGGCGGCCAACCTGCCCGTGCGGCATCACCCCCGCATCCGAGGCGAACACCATCCGCACCCCGGCCTTGTAGGCCTTGCGGAAATTGTCGCGCTGGGCCTGCGCGATTTCGCGGTCCTTGCGCAGGTTATCCTCCAGCACGCCGTTCTTCTTGCCTTCGGACTGGGTGTATTCGGTGTTGTAGATATCCATCGCCAGCCACACTGGCTGCTTGCGCGCGAGCGCCAGCTTGATCCCCTCGTCATCGATCAGGCTGGCGTGTTCGATGGTGTCGATCCCGGCGCGGATCGCGGCGTTGATCCCGCTGGCGCCGTGGGCATGGGCGGCAACGCGCAGGCCCCACATATGCGCCTCATCGGCAATCGCGCGCAGTTCCGGCTCGGTCACTTGCTGCTGGCCGACGGCGGTGTTGTGCGAAAAGACGCCGCCCGTGGCGCAGACCTTGATCACGGTCGCGCCATACTTGCGCTGACGGCGCACCTGATAGCGCAGCTCGTCCAGCGAATCCCCCACGCCTTCCATCTTGCCGGGTCGTTCCATCGACGGGGGCAGGCCGGTCTCGTCACAGTGCCCGCCGGTTGCCCCCAGGGCATAGCCCGCGCCAACAATGCGCGGCCCGGTGACATAGCCGTGCGCGATTGCCTGGGCGAGACCGATGTCGTTGCGGTCCTTCGACCCGACGTTGCGCACGGTCGTGAACCCTGCGTTCAGCATCGCCTGTCCGTTGGTAACGGCCGTCATGGCAAAGAAGCTGTCAGTAAACTCCAGCCCGCGAAAGCCGCCGATGTCGGCGGGGGAGTCGAGGTGGACGTGCATGTCGATCAGTCCCGGCAGCAGCGTCTTGCCGGGCAGGTCGATGCGCCTGACGTCGGCGGAGAGGCGGATGGTGCGGGCATCGGCGATCTGGGTGATCCGCCCGTCCTTGTCGACGAGGATGGCCGGATGATCGACATAGCGCCCGGTGGCGACATCGAGATAGCGTTCAGCCGTGATGACGGTCGGCTGGTCGGCCGTTTCCGCGCTGGCGGGAACGGCCAGTGCCAGCAGGCCAAGCGTGGCGGCAAGGGTGACGGGCTTCATCGGGCAACCTTTCGAAACGGATTTGCCCTTTGCTTAGGCTAAAGGCCGTCTGGCGCAATGGGGCAGGCACAGGACATGCCACCCATCCACAACGATGCGCCCGCATCCCATTGCACGCGGGGCAGGGGACCCCCATATCCCCAGTCAAAGCCGGGATTCACCCGGAACGCCTATGATCGCGGCGTCATTCGCGCGCTGCACTGGATGGATTGATATGACTACGCTGCTCCCCCTCCTGCCGCTGCGCGACATTGTCGTGTTCCCCGGCATGGTCGTGCCCCTGTTCGTGGGGCGTGAAAAATCGGTCGCCGCGCTGGAAGCGGCAATGGCGGGCGACAAGGATATTTTCCTGCTCGCCCAACTGGACCCCGGCTGTGACGATCCGGATCGCGATGACCTCTACGATGTCGGCGTGATTGCAGCGGTGCTGCAGCTGCTGAAGCTGCCGGACGGCACTGTGCGCGTACTGGTGGAGGCGAAGCAGCGCGCCCGGCTGGAAGCCGTGCGGCTGGAGCATGCCGCAACCGGCGACATGGCGGTCGCGCAAGTGCAGCGGCTGGACCCGGTGACGGTGTCGGGCACCGAAGTGTCGGGCATGATGCGCAGTGTCGTCGACACGTTTGGCGAATATGCCAAGCTCAACAAGAAGCTGCCGCAGGACGCGGGCGAGAACCTGGGCGAAATCGTCGATGCCGGCCAGCTGGCCGACAGCGTCGCCGCGCACATCCAGGCCAAGGTCTCGGACAAGCAGGCCATGCTGGCCGAAGCCGATCCACTGAAGCGGCTGGAAATGGCCCATTCCATCATGGAAGGCGAACTGGGCGTGCTCCAGGTCGAGCGCCGCATCCGGGGGCGCGTGAAGCGCCAGATGGAAAAGACCCAGCGCGAATACTACCTCAACGAACAGCTCAAGGCGATCCAGTCGGAGCTGGGCGGCGATGGCGAGGAAGCCAACGAGATCGCCGAACTGCAGGAGAAGATCGACAAGCTGAAGCTGTCGAAGGAAGCCCGCGCCAAGGCCAATGCCGAGCTCAAGAAGCTGAAGTCGATGCAGCCGATGAGCGCGGAAGCGACTGTCATTCGCAACTACCTCGACGTCCTGCTGGGCCTGCCGTGGGGCAAGCGCAGCAAGTTGAAGAAGGATATCCACGCGGCGCAGGCCGTGCTGGATGCCGATCACTACGCGCTCGACAAGGTCAAGGACCGGATCGTCGAATACCTCGCCGTGCAGGCCCGCACCAACAAGCTGAAGGGGCCGATCCTGTGCCTCGTCGGCCCGCCGGGCGTGGGCAAGACCTCGCTGGGCAAGTCGATTGCCAAGGCGACCGGGCGCGAATTCATCCGGCAGTCGCTGGGCGGCGTGCGCGACGAAGCCGAAATTCGCGGTCACCGCCGCACTTATATCGGCTCGCTGCCGGGCAAGATCATCTCCAACCTGAAAAAGGCCGGGACCAGCAATCCGCTGTTCCTGCTGGATGAGATCGACAAGCTGGGTCAGGACTTCCGGGGCGATCCGGCTTCGGCGCTGCTCGAAGTGCTCGATCCGGAACAGAACGCCAAGTTCCAGGATCACTATCTGGAACTGGATTACGACCTGTCGGACGTGATGTTCGTCTGCACGGCCAACAGCCTCAACCTGCCGCAGCCGCTGCTGGACCGGATGGAGATCATCCGGCTGGAAGGCTATACCGAGGACGAGAAGGTCGAGATCGCCGAACGCCACCTGATCGCCAAGCAGGTGCAGGCGCACGGCCTCAAGGCAGGCGAGTTCACGCTGCAAAGCGACGCGCTGCGCGACCTGATCCGCTATTACACCCGCGAAGCCGGGGTGCGCACGCTGGAGCGGGAAATCGCCCGGCTGGCGCGCAAGAGCCTGCGCCAGATCCTGGAGGGCAAGGCCACGGCGGTTACCATCACGCCGGAAAACCTCGGCGACTTCGCGGGCGTGCGCAAGTATCGCCATGGCGTGTCGGAGGACGAGCATCAGGTCGGCGCGGTCACCGGGCTGGCCTGGACCGAGGTGGGCGGCGAACTGCTTACCATTGAAAGCGTCACCGTTCCCGGCAAGGGCATGGTCAAGACCACGGGCAAGCTGGGCGAGGTGATGAACGAAAGCGTGCAGGCGGCCTTCAGCTTTGTGCGCGCCCGTTCGCCCGCCTATGGCATCAAGCCGTCGCTGATCCAGAAGAAGGACATCCACATCCATCTGCCCGAAGGCGCGGTGCCCAAGGACGGGCCGAGCGCGGGCGTGGGCATGGTGACGTCGATTGTTTCCACCCTGACCGGAATTGCCGTGCGCAAGGACGTGGCGATGACTGGTGAGGTCACGCTGCGCGGGCGCGTGCTGGCGATTGGCGGGCTGAAGGAAAAGCTGCTCGCCGCGCTGCGCGGGGGGATCAAGACGGTGCTGATTCCGGAAGAGAACCGCAAGGACCTGGTCGAGATCCCGACCAACATCCGCGAGGGGCTGGAAATCATCCCCGTCAGCCACGTTGACGAGGTGCTGGAACGCGCGCTGGTGACCATGCCGGAGCCGATTTCCTGGACCGAGGAAGATGACCTGGCCAGCCAGCCGGGCAACGGCCAGACCCCGGTGGGGACCACCGCAACCGCGCACTGATTCATGCTGCATCGCAGCGATTTCGGGGTCCGCCCGATTCGCTGCGATGCAGCAACGCGCAGCTTGCCCGATACAATCGCTCGCTTTGTCGAAAATGGCGGAAAAAGCCCCGGAACAAGGGGGTTCTTCGGCGCTTTGGCTTTGACAGGTTCAGGAAAAGCCGCTCAATTCCGCCCCATGTTTTGAGGCGATTCAAAGCACCAACGGATTTGCGAAAGGTAGGGGGTTTCCAGAATGAACAAGAACGAACTGATCGGGGCCGTGGCAGAATCGAGCGGGCTGTCCAAGGCGGACGCGACCAAGGCGGTCGAAGGCGTGTTCGATGCGATTACCGGTGCGCTCAAGTCTGGTGATGAAGTTCGCCTCGTCGGCTTCGGCACGTTCTCGGTCGCCAAGCGCAAGGCGTCGACCGGGCGCAACCCGCGCACTGGCGAACCGATGAAGATCAAGGCTTCGTCGCAGCCGAAGTTCAAGGCCGGCAAGGGCCTGAAGGACGCCGTCAACTAAGCCCTGCGGCAGCCGCTTCGCCTCGCGGCTATGCCAAGTGAATGCCGCGCTTGCCCCAGGGCAGGCGCGGCGTTTGCGTTATGGTGGCGCGCACTTCGCGTCCGGCGGTGCTTTGCAGGGTGGACGCGCGCGCTGGCGCACCCTATATCCCGCTGGCAATGAACCGCATTCTGCTTGCCTTGCTGGCCCTGCTGACGGGCATGATGACGCAAGTCACGCCCGCGCAGGCGCGGATGGGCGGCGGTTCCGATACGGAAATCGGTGCAGTGGAAACTGTGCGCGGCGCAGCCCGCCCGGCCGCTGCCGCGACCCAGGCGATTGCCGCGCCATTGGCCCGGCAGGAAAAGCGCGACCGCGAAGCGACCCGCGTTCGCCCGGCCCGCAGCCGCATTTTCATTCCTTCTGTCCTGTTCGGGCCTGACCGCGCGCTGGAATAGCGCGACCGCCGTCTCTGCCCTGTATCGGCCGTGCCGGGTGCGCTGCGCCCGCGCGGCGCATCCCCATACCTTCCAGTTTCAGGAACCTGCTTATGTTCGGCGCCATCGCCAAGGCCATTTTCGGCTCGTCCAATGATCGTTACGTCAAATCGCTCGACAAGATCGTCAAGCAGATCGCGGCCTTCGAAGGCCCGATCGAGGCACTGAGCGATGCGGAGCTGACCGCCCAGACCCAGAAGTTCCGCGACCAGCTGGAAGCGGGCAAGACCCTGGACGACATCCTGCCAGAAGCTTTCGCCACCGTGCGCGAGGCGGGCAAGCGCGTGCTGGGGATGCGCCACTTCGACGTGCAGATGATCGGCGGCATCGTGCTGCACCGGGGCGAAATCGCCGAAATGCGCACGGGCGAGGGCAAGACGCTGGTGGCAACGCTGGCGGTCTATCTCAACGCGATCGAGGGCAAGGGCGTCCATGTCGTCACGGTCAACGATTACCTCGCCCGCCGCGACGCGGAATGGATGGGGCAGATCTACCGCTTCCTGGGCCTGAGCGTGGGCGTGATCGTGCCGAACATGCCCGAGCATGAGCGCCGCGCCGCCTATGACGCGGACATCACCTATGCCACCAACAATGAGCTGGGCTTTGACTACCTGCGCGACAACATGAAGCGCGAGCGTGGCGAAATGGTGCAGCGCCCGTTCAATTTCGCCATCGTCGACGAAGTGGACTCGATCCTGATCGACGAGGCGCGTACGCCGCTGATCATTTCAGGGCCGACCGATGACAAGTCGGACCTCTACATCTCGGTCAACGCCATCGTGCAGCAGCTGACGGCCGAGGATTACGAGGCCGACGAAAAGACCAAGAACATCACCCTGACCGAAGACGGCGTTGAGAAGGCCGAGCGCCTGCTGGAAGAAGCCGGCCTGCTGGTCGGCAGCAACCTCTACGATATCGAGAACACCCAGGTCGTCCATCACCTTGACCAGGCGCTCAAGGCCAATGTGATGTTCAAGCGGGACATCGATTACATCGTGAAGGACGGCAAGGTCGTCATCATCGACGAATTTACCGGCCGCATGATGGACGGGCGGCGCTGGTCGAACGGGCTCCACCAGGCGGTGGAGGCCAAGGAAGGCCAGAAGATCGAGCCGGAGAACCAGACGCTCGCCTCGATCACGTTCCAGAACTATTTCCGCATGTATCCCAAGCTGGCCGGGATGACCGGCACCGCGGCGACCGAAGCGGCGGAATTCTACGACATCTACAAGATGAACGTGGTGACCATCCCCACCAACATCCCGGTCAAGCGCGTGGACGAGGAGGACGAGTTCTACAAGAACACGACCGACAAGTTCCAGGCGATTGCCAAGCTGATCCGCGAAAAGAGCGAGATCGGCCAGCCGGTGCTGGTGGGCACGGTGTCCATCGAAAAGTCGGAGCTGCTGTCGGACTACCTGAAGAAGGAAGGGGTCAAGCACGCGGTGCTGAATGCCCGCTTCCACGAGATGGAAGCCCACATCGTGGCGCAGGCCGGGCGACTGGGGGCAGTGACCATCGCCACCAACATGGCCGGTCGCGGCACTGACATCCAGCTGGGCGGCAACGTCGAATTCCGGGTCGAGGCGGAACTGGCCGATATGCCCGAGGGGCCGGAGCGCGAGGCCGCGATCGCGAAGATCAAGGCCGAAGTGGCCGCCGAAAAGGAACAGGTGCTGGCCGCCGGCGGCCTGTGCGTGATCGGGACCGAGCGCCACGAAAGCCGCCGCATCGACAACCAGCTGCGCGGCCGCTCGGGCCGTCAAGGCGACCCCGGCCTGTCGAAGTTCTACCTCTGCCTAGAGGATGACCTGCTGCGCATCTTTGGGCCGGACACGCTGTTCGCCCGCATGATGAACAGCAACCTGGCCGATGGCGAGGCGATCGGATCGAAGTGGCTGTCGAAGGCGATCGAAACCGCGCAGAAGAAGGTCGAGGCGCGCAACTATGACGTGCGCAAGCAGGTGGTCGAATACGACAACGTGATGAACGACCAGCGCAAGGTCATCTACGAGCAGCGCGCCGACATCATGGATGCCGAAGCGATCGACGACGTCGTGCTCGACATGCGCCATGACACCGTCAACACGCTGGTCGGAGAAGCCTGCCCGCCGGGCTCCTATCCGGAACAGTGGGACATCGCCGGGCTGCGCCAGCGCGTGCTGGAAACGACTGGCGTCGACGCTCCGATCCAGGACTGGCTGGAGCAGGACGGGATCGAGCCGGAGGAAATCGAACAGCGCATCGCCGCCCTGGTGGACGACAAGATGGCGGCCAAGATCGGCGAGGATGCTTCGATCTGGCGGCAGGTCGAAAAGCAGGTGCTGCTGGAGCGGCTGGACCACTACTGGAAGGAGCATCTCGCCACGCTCGACGCGCTGCGCCAGGTGGTGTTCCTGCGCGCCTATGCCCAGAAGACGCCGCTCAACGAATACAAGCAGGAAGCGTTCGGGCTGTTCGAGAAGATGCTCGATGCGATCCGCGAGGACGTGACGCGGGTGCTGTGCAACAGCGAGTTGCGCATGCCTGAGCCGGTGCAACTGCCGGATCTGCCGGACTTCCTGACCACGCACATCGATCCCTTCACCGGCGAAAACGACGCGGGCCGTCTGCCGGGCGCGGAAGCCATGATGGGCGCGCTGGGCGGCGGTGCGGCAGCGGCGTCCTTGCCGGCACAGGGCGAGGGCGATCCCTATGCGCACCTTGGCCTGTCGCGCAATGCGCCGTGCCCGTGCGGTTCCGGCGAGAAGTACAAGCACTGCCATGGCGCCTTTAAATAATTGAAAAATAACGTATAATTGAACGTTTTTGACCTAAAGCAGCGCGTTAGTAATGGCTAGCGCGCTGTTTTCGTATGTCTGCCAGTTTGGCAGTTGTTAGACAGATGTTGCTACGTTTTAGACAAACTGTGTGATTTTTATCTGTCTATAATACTTACTTAGACAAGAAAAAGTGATCTAAAACAACACTTTATTCTTGCGTTTGTGTTAATTTTGTGGTATTATTACCACATGTTGAAACAAAGTTACACCTACAGCAACGAAGAGCGTTTGCTTGACGGCAAGGTGCAGCTTCAGCTTCGCAACAGCATTTTCTATGCGCGCATTTACAGAGGAGAAGGAACGCGCGGCTACGTATGGAAGAGCATGAAAACACGCGATATTGAAGTTGCACGCCAGAAGGCAATGCAGTTCGCAGCTGAAACCGATTACAAAAAAGCCAACAACATTCCGCTAGTTAGCCCAACATTCAGCCGCGTGCTGAACGAATATGTGGCTATGCGGCAAGCGCAGTATGAGCGCGGCAACTACGTCCGGGGCAAGCGCAAAGCTGCCGGACAACAGACCAGTGAGCACAATCTTCGTCAGATCAAACGCAAAGCCCGGTTCTGGCACGAGTATATGGGCAGCACGCAGATGCATAAGATCACCAATGCGCTGCTGCGGGATTATGTGGATTGGCGACGCGACTATTATCATCGTATGCCTGCTGATCAGCGTCCGCGTAACCATAAGCTCAACCCAGCAGACAAGACCTTGCAGGACGAAACGGTGTTCGCGCTGTCAGTGCTGAAATGGGCAGCGGAACGGGGCTACGTCAGCGAGAGCAAAAAGCTGGATATTTATTTCAAAGCTGATCGCACCACAGCACGTCCACACTTCACCCAAGCCGATTTCGCCAAGCTTGTCGAAACGCTGCAAAAGCGCATTTCAGCAGCCACTGCCAAGCAACGCTACATGCGGGAAATGCTTTTGGATTACGTGCTGGTGCTGCATCAAAGCGGGGTGCGCGTTGGGGAGTTGAACAACTTGCGCGAAACGGATTTGACAGAGTTTCGGGACAAGTTGGGTAGACGCAACTACAGGCTCGCTGTTGATGGTAAGACTGGCAAGCGGGACGTGATTTTAACAGCTGCTGCTGCGCCTGTGATTGATCGAGTGCTGCAACGAAACGCTGCCATGCGAGAGCAATGGGCTGCGACTGCACAGACAGCCAAAAAACAAACAAATCGTAAGCAGGCCGTGCATGGAAACTGGCTGTTTAGGATGGCCGATGGCAACAAGATCATCTCTCTTGTCGATCAGTTTGCGGCTGTGCTGAATGAGGCAGGCATGAAGCAGAACGCGGCTGGCGCGCATTACACGTTGTACAGCTTGCGGCACACATATGCGGTCGAGAAGCTTTGCGGTGGGTTGGGCGTTTACGATCTGGCTAAAAACATGGGCTGCACGGTAGCAATTATCGAAAGCTACTACGGCAAGCACGCCACCTCAGTTGAGCTGGCGACGGCTTTGGGTGGATAAGCATTGGTAGTGGAAAGACAGAAAAAAATGTGCAGTTTTTCCACTTCCCAACAAGATCCGCCCTATGGTACGATCATTTCTAATGGAACGAATAAGCAATTGAAAAAATTGCGCTTTAAATCCCGGTATTTTATGAAAATAATTACTAAAAATAAATGAGAATTTCATAAAATAATAAACTAAACATCAAAATTAAAATGGATTTTTTTATGGAAGAAAATTATTTTAAAATCTGCCCATATTGCTCAGAGGAAATTAAATTAAACGCTATAAAATGTAAGCACTGCGGATCTGATTTAGATGAAAATGAAAACTTAAATTATCATAATGGTCAATTAAATAGCAAAAAAAATATTTTCACAAGAATCGTAGCATTTATTTTTATTGCTATAGCTTTATTTTTGGTTTGGCAAATTCGGTCTTGCTCTGTCGAACAAACTCGCCGGGAGCGGGAAATTGCTCTGAAGGCAGAAAAGATTAAACGCGCTGCAGAAGCAGATTTCAAACTTGCACCGAGTGATCAAAAGGCGTTTCTAAGAATATTTGATAAATATAATGAAAAGGCACAAGGCGTTTCGGATAGAATGGCCCTAAATGCACTCCGACTAGAGGGTCGAGACCAAATTTACGCCTTATTTGGGCCGAAGAAATTGGCGTCAACGCGTCCAACCGGTGTGCCGAGCCTCACTGTAGAAGAGGCTTTCAAAAACCGTAATTTAAAGGATTTGATCAGCACGATTAACTCGAATCAAAGTATGAATAATAATATAGCTGTGGGAATAGGTCTGAATAATTGGGTGGGGACAATAAAGGAAAAATTTGAAAACTCTGTCCATATATACATAGATCCTGATAATAAGATTACGATTCAGACAAGATACTTTGATCCCAGAGACAGAAAAATTTCCTCATTAGTGAATATGAAGCAAGGTCAAAGGGTAAGATTTTCGGGAATAGATCAGATGTATGAACATTATTACTTTTTTTCCGACTCTAACGGTCTTGAGAATATCACGTCGAATGTTGTGCTAACCGAAATAAAACCGTTTTAAGCACCCGTCACTAATTCCACCGCTTTGCGTAGTTTGCTGTCGTTGATGTCGATATAGCGTTGGGTGGTGGACAGGTGCTTGTGGCGAGCATGGGCGACACATTGCAGATCATCGAAAGCTACTACGGCAAGCACGCCACCTCAGTTGAGCTGGCGACGGCTTTGGATGGATGAGTTGGTAGAGCGCAGCAGACAGCGCAGAAATGTGCAGTTTTCCGCCATCTAACTAGCGCCATCGTCTTGTGCTGCTTATGATTTCCATGGCGTGCAAGTTCGCATGGGCTTGCGCGATTGCATGCGCAATGGGTTGGGCGGTCAACGGAAGCTTTCAAATTTGATGAGAATCATTTGATGGCCGTGTGCCAAGGAGTTAGACTGCCAATCAAGCAGAGGACGAAGTTGCGCTTATTGTTACTTCTAGGATTGAGTCAAAAAAATGGCGGTCACCACATCAATAAAAGTTCTTTCTCTGCCACCTAAATTGTTTACCCGTTATATTTGTTTTTGAGTTCTTGAGCTATAACGTTAAACGCTTTTATGCTGTTTTTGATATGACCAAAATGTGTAATAGAGAGGAGAGGATAAAAAATATATCTGCGCTAGCAATTGTTTGCTCGCCATTATCCGTAGGTTTTTTAATTTATATTTTGTTTAGGCCTGATAGTGTATTTATTAATATTGCTTTTGAGTTTATAAATCCAACATTTTACAATAAAATAAGAGAGACGGCTAACCTGCAATATAATGAGGGTAGCTTTATTTATTGGATTGTTTACAGCGGCCCAATGATGATGTGGTGCTTTAGCTTCATTTTTTCAGTTATTTGGGTGAATAATTTCGAATTAAAATCATTATTTTCAAAATTAAATTTTTACCTTTGTATCATTTTTTGCCTATTTCTAGAATTGGGTCAGATTTATATTTTGCCAGGAATTTTTGATATATATGATATGATATCCATATCATTTGGCTTGGCGGGGGGTATTTATGTTTCAGAATTATTTAAAGATAAATTCTGCAGAAAATAAAAAATTCGCAAAAGCGGCGGTGTTTTTTCCGTTTTTGATATTTGCTGCCGCTTCAGCAGAAAGTCCGAAAGAGGCCGAAAAAAAAGACCCTGCTGTGGAAAACGCCCCCGCTGCAGATGCGCGACGGCGTGATGAAATCGACTCACATCCAAAAAAATCGAGTGAGAAATCTGTTGTCACGAGAGATGATGAAACGGATAGTCTTGGAACAACTAGGCGCGCATGGAAGAGAAGATGCACGAACTTTGTTCGAGCAAAAAATGAATGTGCTGTTAGTGACCGTTTGAGAAGCTGCATCGAGACGAAAATGGGCGAAATTGAGACCGGCTTGGCAGCTACTTTCTGCGAAGGTAGCGAACCAGGCTGGATGGTTGAATTTGAAAAGAAGTAATTAAGTTTTATAATTCTAAATCAGCTCCACCGCTTTGCGTAGTTTGCTGTCGTTGATGTCGATATAGCGTTGGGTGGTGGACAGGTGCTTGTGGCGAGCAAGGGCTTGGACGACACGTGCGTTCACGCCCTTGTCCGCCAATTCCGTTACAAACTGCCTGCGTCCGCTATGACTGCTTGCGCCGTGTATACCAGCCAGCTTGTACAGCCGTGCAAACATGTTCACCACCGTCTGCGCTGTAAAGCCTGCGCCTTTGCCGCTGAACAGCAAGGGTGCGTTGGGCTGGGCAAGCTGCTTGGGGTAGGCAGCTGCATAACGCTGTAGCTGTGTGCGCAGTTTCTTGTTCACCAGCACCGTCGCTGTTTCGCTGCCCTTGGTCTGCGCTGCTGCCAGATAGATTGTGTCGCGTGCCTTGCCTTGCTCGTCGAAAATGTCGCCAATGCGCAGTGCTGCCATTTCGCAAGCACGCAGCCCAGCGTAGAAACTGAGCGCGACGGCAGTGTGGTTGCGTGTGCTGTAGCGCAAGCTGTCGATCACGGCAGCAAGCCGCTTCTGCTCTGCGTCGTTCAGCAGCTTGGCTTGTTTGGCCATTTTCGCCCCGAATGTGCTGTTTTACTATTAGACAGCATATTTTCACACATTTTGTAGAGCAACCGAATTGTCTGGTTTTGCTAACGTCTTGGTGTTGCGTGGGTTTTGGGAGAAATATTATAGATTGTGTGTTCTATAACATTCTCGGCATGGCGCTGGCTTTGGGCTGGATTGCACGATTTTTCGCTGTTAGCCTGTCCGCCAATCAAATCCTGAAATGAGCAGCTTACATGTCCGCACTTGATCGTCTTCTTGCCTCCTATCGTGATGCTGCTGTGACAGAGAGGGAGAAGGGGACGTACTTTGAGCGGCTTGCAGTGGCGTACTTGCGCAATGACCCTGTGCAGACGCAGGAGTTTAGCCAAGTCTGGTCGTATGCCGACTGGGCAAAGGAACGCGGCGTTGATGGGCGCGACACAGGCATAGACTTGGTAGCAAAGCTGCGCAGCGAGGATGGCTTTGCTGCTATTCAGTGCAAGTTCTTCTCAGCCAAGCACGCTATCCAGAAAAAGGACATCGACAGCTTCCTGTCTGCGTCATCCAAGCCGCCATTCCAGCGCCGCGTGTTCATCGACACAACAGAGGTAGATTGGAGCGGCAACGCAGAGGACACGATACGCGACCAGCACATTCCCGTAATTCGCATTGGCCTTGAGGCATTGCGGGAAAGCGCGATTGACTGGGCAGCGTTTGAAGCAACTGCCGAAATCAAGCTGCAACCCAAAAAGTCGCTGCTTGAGCACCAGAAGCAGGCTCTTGAAGCTGTCGAGCAGGGCTTTGCTGTGCATGATCGCGGCAAGCTGCTCATGGCTTGTGGCACGGGCAAGACTTACACGGCTTTGAAGATCGCAGAGCACTACGCAGGCAAGGGTAAGCGTGTGCTGTTTGTCGTGCCATCGCTTGCCCTCATTGCCCAAACTGTGCGCGAGTGGACGAAAGACACGGATATGCGCACTACGAACAGGAATGGGCTGCACAAAAGGAGTTGCGTGACGAGCTACGCGATAAACCTGCTGAGATCGTCGAATACGAAAGCCGCTTGAAGCGTGCAAACTTCACCTACAACCGCGCCGACCGTTACAGCCAGCAAGGCAAGCATGCGACGGCGAGGAAGCTGATGGCACAGGCGGAAAAGGAATACGAAGGGCTGCTTGAACGCCTTGAGGAAATCACGGCTGCCGATCCCGGATTGTGTGTGTGGTTCGATAGGGACACAGCAGGGGGCTTACAGAGCATGAATGCGCCCGATCCTGACAGCGTTCCACAGGTCGTCACAAGCAAAAGTCGCCTCAATAAAACGCCGGGCGGCGGCATCTTGCAGGGTAAGTTGGACAAGCGAGACGTGAAGATCATGGCAATCGAGAACGAGCTTGCCGGGATCAAATTGGCCAAAGCGAAAGCAAAGGGAAAAGCTCCCAAGCTGCGCTCGGTCGAGAATTTGTTGAAGGCTGTGAGGGACGGCGATTGACGGATTAGCAGAGCACGTCAGCAACAAAGTGGCGTTCGTTCAAGTGCTGCAATAGCTGTCGTTCTGCCAATGCCAATGCCACGTGCTGCTCACCATTCAACGCTAGGCCACGCTGTCGTTGCAAGCGTATGGAGCGTAGGCATTGGATGGCAGCTGCTGCGCTAAAATCACGTCCTGTGTGACGCTGCCATGCAAACCAGTTTGGGCTTTTTGCTACATAGTCTCGGCTGAACGCCTCGCATGTCGTTGTCAGCTCTGCTTCTTTCAGTATGTGATAGGTGTTTTCAAGCAATGTCATACACTTATTTACATTCGGTCACGCTTTCCTAAGCGTCGTTTGTGTTTGAAAGTGTGCTGTCTATCTGTTCGAAGCTTTTTGAACTATTTTCGATATAACAAGGACATGCGCTGAATTTTCATAGTCAGCGCATTTTCACCCATTTCAAACCAAACGATCCAGTCGTCGCAGCATCGCTGCAAGACGCTACCCGTGCCGTCGCTTGTATCGTTCCTCTGCTGCCGCAATGTGCTTGGGCAGGCTTTTATGAGCATCTGCTAGCCAATGTGGCTGTGCTGCTGCCAATAGGCGCTGCCGTGCTTCAAGGCTGGCAAGTGTGCCGGGTTGGCTAAGGTGTGACAGCTTGAGATTGAGCGTGTCGCTGTCCAGTTTCCATTCCTCGCGCAATCCATAGTTCGCAGCCGCGCCGGTGCAGATGATTGGCGTAATTTCATTCATGCTGGGCGGTGCTGCATGCGTGAACATTGAACGCCACAGCGCATTCATGGCGACGCAGCCGAACTTTGGATCGACAGGCAGCTTGGCTAAGAAATGACTGTGTGCGTCGTCCCCGTTCGCGCCATAGTGCTCGAACACGGCTCGTTCGATGCGATTGCCAGTCTGGCCATATGTCAGCCGATCACACTTGTTCCAGAATTTGCTCCATGACCTTCGCGCTTGGTCTGGGTGCACGTGGTTGCGGTTGGGCGCGAATTTGATCGTCCCAAACACGTTCCAGTCATGTTCTGTGATCCAATCGACCCAAGCTGCACTGTTTTTTGCTGTCAGCCACGTCATAGCTGCGTTCTCCTTCGCAGCTATTTATCCTTGGCAGGCAAAGGCAGTTGAAAACGGGTCGGGGTTGGCAAAATCAGGTCAGATTTCGATTATAACACATTATATTCGCGAGGTATTGTGTCAGCCGAAAAGGCGTCGGCTAGGTCAAAAAAATTGCGCTGCAATTTTCACGCGATGCGTAGAACCGTGGCCGCACTGATGCTGTCTAACTCGGCCTGATAAATATGTGCATGAACAACGAAGCAGTCAGGGACATACGCAGGATATTGAACGTGGTGCTGGCATTGGAGGCGGCGTTTAAGGCGTCGCAGCGTCAGCAGCCACCAAAGCCGATCGTGCCAGCCCGCAAACCCACCAAGCCAAAGCCCATCAAGCTTATCAAAGCCATCAAGCCAGTCGGTCCACAGCCACCGCGCTTGAGATAATTTGGTGCCGAAACCGCTGGTTTTCGCACCTTTCGCGTGCGCTTTTTCGCTGTCTGCATTCGGCCTGGGCTTGCGGCTGACAGGCTATGCACGAAATCTAAGCGTCATACAGCGCCCGCTGCTTGTGCTCGCTACCCAAGCCAGCGCAAGCCCTGTGCGGGCGCTGTAGGAGTGGTTTTAGCGCGGATTAGGCGGCGTGCTTGCAGCGAGTGACAAGCTCAGACACGTTAATGTACTGCGTCCAAATGTCCTTCTTGTGCAGCCAGTTGTCCAGCTTCACAGCTTCGCTGCACACCCACCACTTTTCCACATTGTCGCCTGCATCGAATGCGGTTTCCTCAAGCACGTCGATGTAGCGCCGTGCCTGCTTGCCCTTCTTCGCGATCGCACGCTTGCGCATTTCAGGCCACGGCATTGCGCCGATTTCGTCAGCGTAGAAGGTGAAGCCGTAAGTGCTCACGTTCGAGCAATGTGCATGATTTTCTTCCGTCAGCCACACATAGCGCCCGATCTTCTTGTACAGTGGTTTCATAAACGCCCAGTACTCGCGCATGGTCCGCAATTTCTCCGGACTGCAATCGTCAGGCGTCTGCTTGACGATGTTTTCAATTTCAGTGCCTTCAAGCGTGATGCAAAAATCATGCAGGATGAGTGGCACGTTTTCGAGTTTGGTGAAGTGCGTGATGATGGGGCGGTTTAGGCAATTGATAATGTTCATATAATGTACGTCCTTGTGTTCGAGTTCACTGTCGGAAAGTGACAGCACGAACGTCATGACGGATTTTTTGATGCCATTGTCTGCGCCCCAAAAACTTACTTAAATGGCGTCAAACTGGGCGCACAAAAAAAGCTGCGCGAGGCAGCGGCAAGGGGTGTGTGGAGAGTGGGCAGCAAAACAGTGCTAAGCCTCAACGCCTAGCACTGCCTGCTGTCACAGCGTTACGTTATGCGCATTCAACAACGTATTCTGCGTTCACTTTCATGTAGTAGTGCACGTTTTGCCCTTGCTCGTCCGTGTGCCTGTCCACTGTAAACACAGCACTCACAGTCTCGCAGCACTCGCATTGCTCGTACCCACAAAACTCATCTTCTTCAAAGTGCACGCCAAAAAACAGCGGTAAGCGCCGACGGAAGGCGGCGTTGACGCGGCGTCAGGCTGCTGCGCAGCAGCGCTTGTACTTCTTGCCTGAGCCGCATGGGCATTGCTCGTTGCG
>NZ_BMZD01000001.1:21961-662379 GCF_014652615.1 Novosphingobium arvoryzae | reverse complement strand
CAAAAAGTGCGCAACAAAAGGCCGGACAAAAGACCGCACTCGATCACGCGTTCATAAGTTCAGAAAATCCTTGCAAACCGAGCGGCATCCACAAAAGGAAGGTTAAAGCCTCAACGCTGTTAACCTTGATTCCGCTGTCCCGGCGCGGGATTCCGGCGAATTAACCACGCCGCCGCAGACAAGTGTCTCATTCTGAAACCGAATTATGCGCAAGTGCGACTGCCGGAGGCGAAAATCCGTTAACCTTCACCCGTTTACGGCGAATCGAATAGCCCCCCGATCTGGCCGCCCACACCGCCACCCGGCGGGGCAATTCCCAGGTGCTGCCAGCCCCGGTCGTTCAGGCAGCGCCCGCGCGCGGTGCGGGCGATCAGGCCCAGCTGGATGAGGTAGGGTTCGACCACTTCCTCGATCGTGTCGCGCGGTTCGGACAGGCCGGCCGCCAGCGTTTCCACGCCCACCGGCCCGCCTTTGTAGATATCCGCGATCATGTGCAGGTAACGCCGGTCCTGCGCGTCCAGCCCCAGCCCGTCCACTTCCAGCCGGGTCAGCGCATCATCGGCAATGGCGCGCGTAATCACCCCATTGCCGGCAACATGGGCAAAGTCGCGCACCCGCCGCAGCAGCCGCCCCGCCACGCGCGGCGTGCCGCGCGCGCGCCGGGCAATTTCCCGCGCGCCGTCCGCGTCGATCCCGATCCCCAGCAGCCCCGCCCCGCGCGTCACCACGCGTTCCAGTTCCGGCTCGGTGTAGAAGTTCAGCCGCACCGGAATGCCGAACCGGTCGCGCAGCGGTGTGGTCAGCAGGCCCTGCCGTGTCGTCGCGCCGACCAGCGTGAAGGGCGGCAGATCGATCCGCACCGAGCGTGCCGAAGGCCCTTCCCCGATCATCAGGTCGAGCGCGCGGTCCTCCATCGCGGGATAGAGCACTTCTTCGACCACCGGGCTCATCCGGTGAATCTCGTCGATGAACAGGACGTCGCCCGCTTCCAGATTGGTGAGCAGCGCAGCCAGATCGCCCGACTTGGCGATCACCGGGCCGGACGTCGCCCGGAACCCCACCCCCAGCTCGCGCGCGACGATCTGCGCCAGCGTGGTCTTGCCCAGCCCCGGCGGACCAAAGAACAGCACATGGTCCATCGCCTCACCGCGCGATTTCGCGCTTTCGATGAACACCCTGAGGTTATCCTTCGCCGCCGCCTGCCCGACAAACTCGGCCAGCGTCTTGGGCCGCAGCGCCGCGTCAGCGTCCTCGATCTGGCGATGCGCGGAAAGGAGGGGGTTATCGGTCATCCCGCCACCCGCTTCAGCGCCACACGCACCAGGTCATTCAACCCCGCCCCGTCGCCCAGTTCGTCGAGCGCCCGCGCAACTGCATCCGTCGCGACGTTGGGCTTGAAGCCGAGGTTTTGCAGCGCCGAAACCGCGTCCGCGCTGGCCGATCCGGCGGGGGCGGCGGCCACGCCGGGGGCGCCGGGGATGGTGGGCAGGCCGCCGGCCTTGTCCTTCAATTCGTTGACGATGCGGGTGGCGATCTTGGTCCCCACGCCTTGCGCGCGGGATACCATCGCGACGTCGCCACCCGCGCAGGCGCGTTGCAGTTCCTCGGTACTGAGCGCGGAGAGGACGGCCAGCGCCATCTTGCTGCCCACGCCCTGCACCCCGGTCAGCAGCCGGAACCATTCACGCTCGCCCGCGCTGCCAAAGCCGATCAGGCGCATGTCGTTTTCCGACACCTGCAATTCGGTGTGGAGCGTCACCCGGTCCCCCCGCACGCCCAGCGCGGCGAGCGTCTTGACCGAGCAGTGGACGAGGTAGCCCACCCCGTTCACGTCGATCACTGCCCAGTCGGGGCCGAAATCATCCAGCAGGCCTGTCAGCTTTGCGATCATGCTTTGTTCTATTGCACAGGGTGAAATCGCGGGGAAGGGAAAAGGTGCGCGCGTGCGAGCGGCGGTGACAGGGTGCCCCCGCCCGGCTATGCCCTTGACGATGCAGGGGCAAACCGGATCGTCGCGCGGCTGGATACTGGCCATCACCGCCGTGGTGCTGGCCGCGCTGGTGCTGCGCTGGCGGGCATTTTCGCCGTTCGACATCAGCCACGCCGATGAATTGATGCAATACCTGGAACAGGCCAAGCGGCTCGCCACCGGGCAGGGCATCGTGCCGTGGGAATACCGCTATGGCGCGCGCAACGGGGGCATTGCGCAGATCCTGAGCGTGCCGTGGTTGCTGGGTGAGCGGTTCGCGCCCGGCACGCTGGGGGCGATGCTGCTGGCGCGGTGGAGCTTTGTGCTGCTCACCCTGCTCGCGCTCCCCGCCGCATGGAAGCTGGGCGCGCTGACCGGCCGGGCGCAGGCGCTGATCGCGCTGCTGGTCGCGGCGGTGTGGTATGAAAGCGTGCTGTTTTCCACGCTGCTGCTGTCCGAAGTGCTGGCAACCGGGCTGATCGCCTGCGCGTTGCCGCTGCTGCTGGCAGACGAGCGCCGCGCGGGCGCGCTGCGCTGGGCGGGGCTGCTGCTGGGGCTGGGCGTGGTGGTGCGGTTGCAGTTCGCGCCGTTCGCGGCGGTGGTGGCGCTGCTGACCTTGCGGACCGACTGGAAGGCGTGGGGCCAGCTGGTGCTGGGCGGGCTGGGCGCAGCCGTGATCGGAGGCCTCAGCGATCTGGCGATGGGGCGCTGGCCGTTCGAATGGGTCTGGGTCAATTTCAACTACAACATCGGCGAAAGCCGCGCCGCGCGGTTCGGCGAGAACGGGCCGTTCGATTACTTCACCTGGCTGGCGGTCCACCTGGGCCCCGGCGCGCCGCTGATCGTGGCGGCGGCGCTGGCGGTGCCCGCGCGCTATCGCCCCGTGCTGTGGGCGCTGGCGGCGAACATCGTGTTCCACAGCCTGATCACGCACAAGGAATACCGCTTCATCTGGCTGTCCACCTTCCTGCTGCTGGTCATGGCGGCCATCGGCAGCGTCGGCCTGCTGGAACGGCTGCGCGCCGCGCGCGGCACGAAGGTTGGACCGGCGCAGCTGGTGCTGCTGGGCGCGGGCTGGATCGTGCTGTCAGTGACGGCGGAGCAGATGTCCGGCGGTGCCGGCGCGATGCGCGGCGGCGGGCCGATCCCGCGCGTGGTGCAGGATCATGTCCGCGCCGGATCGGCCTGCGGCATCGCCCTGCCCGACCAGTGGCGCGCGCATCTGGTGCCCGCGCTGCTGCCGCGACAGGCCCCGCTCTACATCGCGCCCGAAGGCGTGGTTGCGCGCGGAGAGCGGCTGCCCCGCGATCTGGCCGCGGCAGCCAATACCCTGGTGTTCGAGGATCGCCCGGTCGGCGCGGGCGATTACGTGCAGGTAAAGTGCGAGAGCAACGGGCCGGTCAAGGCCTGCCTCTATGTCCGGCAGGGCGCGTGCACGCCCGCGCCGCAGTGGTCCTATCAATCCGCGCTGGAACGCGAAGACCTTTAGCGCACCATGTGTGCGTGGGTAATGGCGACCGCCAGCGCGTCCGCCGCGTCGGCCCCGGCCAGTTTCACCCCCGGCAGCAAAACTTTCAGCATTGCCTGAACTTGCGCCTTTTCCGCCGCGCCGGTGCCGACCACGGCCTTCTTGATCAGCCGCGTGGCATATTCCGCCACCGGCAGACCCGCGCGCGCCAGGGTGAGCAGGCACACCCCGCGCGCCTGCCCCAGCTTCAGCGTCGACTGCGGGTTCTTGTTGACGAACACTTCCTCGACCGCGCTGGTATCCGGGCGATAGCGCAGGATCACGTCGGTCAGCTCGCGGTCGAGCGTGACCAGACGGTCGGGCAAGGCCATAGCGGCATCGGTCTTGACCTGCCCATTGGCGATGTGGGTCAGCCGGTTGCCCGACTTGGCGACAATCCCCCAGCCGGTGCAGGTCAGCGACGGGTCCAGACCGATGATCAACATGTCACAGCCGCAGGCCGAGGCGCGGGCCGACCTGCATCATCAGCAAGTAGAGCACGATGGTCAGCACGCAGCCAACCGCCAGTGCCGACCAGAAGCCGAAGCCCCCGCGCAGCATCGCCGGGATCAGCAGGAACATCGGCAGCGAGGGCAGGACGTACCAGAACGTCGCCTCGGCATGAACGGCCATGTTCTCGGCATCGGGGCGCTGGTGCCACAGCAGCATCATGCCCAGTACCGACACTAGCGGCAGCGACGCCACCAAGGCACCGAGCGTGGGCAGACGCTTGCCGATTTCCGCGATCGCGACGATCAGCACCCCCGAAAGCAGTGCCTTGGCGATCAGCTGGAACATGTCAGCCCAGCTTCTCCATTACCGCGTCGGAGATTTCGTAGTTGCCCCACACGGTCTGAACGTCGTCATCGTCGTCCAGCACGTCGATCAGCTTGAGCAAGGTCTTGGCGGTGTCTTCGTCCACATCGACCTTCAGGCTGGGCTTCCATGCCAGCTTCACGCCTTCCGCTTCGCCCAGCACCTTTTCCAGCTCGCGCGCGACCGGGTGGAGGTTTTCCACCGCGACCCAGATCGCGTGGCTGTCGGCGTCGCTTTCCACGTCGTCCGCGCCGGCTTCGATCGCGGCTTCAAGAACCTTGTCCTCGTCGCCCACGCTGCCGGCGTACTCGATCAGGCCGAGGCGTTCGAAGCCGTGGCTGACCGCGCCCGACGCGCCAAGGTTGCCGCCGTTCTTGGCGAAGGCGGTGCGTACGTTGGTAGCGGTGCGGTTGCGGTTGTCAGTCAGCGCCTCGACGATGAGCGCCACGCCGCCGGGGCCATAGCCTTCATAGCGCACTTCTTCATAGTTTTCCGCGTCGCCCTTGCTCGCCTTTTCGATGGCGCGCTGGATGTTGTCCTTGGGCATCGACTGGGCCTTGGCCGCGTTCACGGCGGCGCGCAGGCGCGGGTTCATGTCAGGATCGGGCATGCCCATCTTGGCGGCCACGGTGATTTCGCGGGACAGCTTGGAAAACTGCGCCGAGCGCTTCTTATCCTGCGCACCCTTGCGGTGCATGATATTCTTGAATTTGGAATGGCCTGCCATGGGAACGCCGTCAGCTAGGGGTGGATTTGGCCCGCCCCTAGCCGGTTAGAGGCGATCAGACAACCACGGCAGTGCCCGAACAGCTGACCATCAGCATCGACCCGTTGGAGCCGAGCACTTCGTAATCGATGTCCACGCCGATCACGGCATTGCCGCCAAGTGCGGCAGCCTGGGCTTCCATTTCCTCCAGCGCCTGCTTGCGGGCGCGGGCCAGCACGTCCTCATAACTCCCCGAACGCCCGCCAACGATGTCGCGCACGCTGGCGAACAGGTCGCGGAAGATGTTCGCGCCGACGATCACTTCGCCGGTGACGATGCCGTAATACTTCTGGACCGGCAGGCCCTCGATCGAATTGGTAGTAGTGGAAATCATGGGGAGCGGCTCCTCCTGAAAGTGGCTCAGACCAACAAGATAGGATGCGCTCCCCCGATTACCAAGAAATTCGGTCCGGGCGGACTGGTGTCATATCCAGAACCGCGTTTCGGCTGTTACGGTTTCGGCCCGAAATCGCTCTATCGCGAATTTCGCAGGAACAACTCAGTCAAGGCCGAGCGCAGCCTTGTAGGTGTCCAGGATCATGTCCATTTCGCGGCGATCATCAGGCTTCATCTTCCGCAGGCGGACAATCTGGCGCATGATCTTGGCGTCGTAACCCACGGCCTTGGCTTCGCCATAGACGTCCTTGATGTCGTCCTGGATGCCCTTCTTTTCTTCTTCCAGACGCTCGACGCGTTCGATCAGCAGGCGCAGGCGGTCGTCGGTATTTTCGGCCATCGGGAACTTCTCCGGATATAATCAGCGGGTGAATCGGTTGCACGCCCTCTAGCGAGCGGCAGGGCTTCGGGCAAAGCGGCGGCTGTGGAAATCCGGCGTCAGTGATCGTTCAGCTTGAGGCTGGCTTCCATGCGGGCCAGCTGCTCCGCTGTCGCCTCGGTCTGGAAGCGCTCTTTCCATTCCGCAAAGGGCATCCCGTGGATCACCGCCCGCGCGCCGGCCTTGTCATAAGGCGCGCCGGCCTCGACGATCCAGTCGGCCAGGCAGTTGCGGCAAAAGCCGGACAGGCCCATCAGGTCAATGTTCTGGGCATCGTGGCGGTGGCGCAAATGCCGCACCAGTCGGCGGAACGCAGCGGCAGCGACGGCATCTTCCAGCGTATCCAGGGGATCGCCGGGGGCCGCATTCGTATTTTCGGAACAGCTCATGGGGTAGGTCCTTGGGTTTTCAGGCGCGCTTTGCCATAGGGGCAGGCGATAACGGAAGGGAAGCACAGTGGCCAAGATCGATCAGCACGGCGCGGCACCAAAAGGCGCGATGACCCGCGGACGCAAGGTCAAGATCCTCGCCACGCTCGGCCCGGCCAGCCGCTCGCCCGAAATGATCGAAAAGCTGCTGCGCGCCGGCGCCGATGCGTTTCGCGTGAACATGAGCCACGGCGATCACGAAACCCACGCCGAAACGATCGCCGCGATCCGTGCGGTGGAAAAGGCAATCGGTCGCCCCGTCGGCATCCTGTGTGATTTGCAGGGCCCGAAGCTGCGCGTCGGCCAGTTCGCCGGCGGCAAGGCGGTGATCCGCCACGGCAGCCACTTCACGCTGGACCGCAATCCCGCCCCCGGTGACGAAACCCGCGTCTGCCTGCCGCATCCGGAGTTGTTCGGCGTGCTGGAAAAGGGGCAGCGCCTGCTGATCGACGATGGCAAGCTGCGTCTGAAAGTGATCCGGGCGAGCGAGGACGCGATCCTGTGCTCGGCCGAAGTCGGCGGGGTCATTTCCGACCGCAAGGGCGTGAACGTGCCCGATGCGGTGGTGCCCGTACCCGCGCTGACCGAAAAGGACCGCCGCGACCTGGCCTTCGCCGTGCAGCACGGGGCGGACTGGATCGCACTGTCGTTCGTGCAGCGGCCCGAGGATGTCGCCGAGGCCCGCCGCCTGATGGGCGGATATGGCGCGCTGATGGCCAAGATCGAAAAGCCGGCCGCGATTGACCGGCTGGACGAGATCATCGAACTGGCGGACGCGATCATGGTGGCGCGCGGCGATCTGGGGGTGGAACTGAACCCCGAGGAAGTGCCGCCGCTGCAGAAGATGATCGTCGCCGCCACGCGCCGCTCCGGCAAGCCGGTGGTCGTTGCCACGCAGATGCTGGAATCGATGATCGAAAGCCCCGCCCCGACGCGCGCCGAAGTGTCGGACGTGGCAAACGCGGTCTATGACGGTGCGGACGCGGTGATGCTATCGGCCGAAACCGCCAGCGGGGCCTGGCCGGTGGAGGCCGTGACGATCATGGACCGGATCGCCAGCCAGGTGGAACGCGACCCCGGCTATCGCCAGCAGGTCAGCTTTGCCGAAGTGCTGCCCGACCACACCACCGCCGACGCGCTGGCCCAGGCCTGTGCCTCGATCATCCAGACGGTGGCAATTTCGGGCGTGATCGTGTTCACCGGATCAGGCTCGACCGCCCGCCGCGTGGCACGCGAACGCCCTGCCGCGCCGATGCTGGTACTGACCCCGTCGCAGAAGATCGCGCGGCGGCTCGCCCTGCTGTGGGGGGCGCATGCGGTGACCACGAAGGATATCGGCAGCTTCGAGGAAATGATCGCCAAGGGCAAGCGCATGGCGCTGCGCCACGGGTTCGGGGTGGCAGGGTCAAAGCTGGTGACGCTGGCCGGGGTGCCGTTCGGCACGCCGGGTTCGACCAACCTGCTGCACGTGGTCACGCTGACCGGCGATGAACTCAGCCGTCACGCCAGCCAGTCGGCCAGCTGAAACCCGGGTTTCAAGCCACTGAAAAGTGCGACATCCCTGCAACGCTCCGGCCAAAATGCGGTGAATTGAGCCTGGCGCGGCAAAGGACGAAGGCTGCCGCGCCCGCCACACCAAAGGTATGCTTTCCGTAGCGAAATTTCCCGCTGTGCAGCTCCGCGCGCCGTGCAATCGCCAAAACGGGTGCGCAATTTTATTCCAATCGCCCGTTGCAAACGCAGAGCGAGCGCCTAAGTGCGCCCCGCTAAACACAAGCACGGGTCTTTCAGGGAGTTGATATGACCATGAATTATCAGGCGAAGCTGCTGCTCGCCGGAGCCAGCCTGCTGGCCTCCGCGATCGCAACCCCTGCCTTTGCGCAGGAAGAAGAAGGCAGCGCGATCGACGCGCTGACCGCCGACATCGTCGTCACCGCGACCAAGAAGAAGGACGTGGAGAACGTCCAGGCCGTTCCGCTCGCGATCACCGCGTTCAGCCAGGGCAGCCTGGAAGCGATCAAGGTCCGCGACCTTCAGTCGCTGTCCTACAGCACCCCGAACGTGTCGCTTGATCAGGTTGGCACCTCGCGCGGGACTGCCAACTTCTCGATCCGTGGCCTGGGCGTGAACAGCTCGATCCCCTCGATCGACCCGACCGTCGGCGTGTTCGTCGATGGCATCTACATGGGCGTGAACAACGGCCTGGTGTTCGACATGTTCGACCTGGGTTCGGTCGAAATCGCGCGTGGTCCGCAGGGCATCCTGTTCGGCCGCAACACCACGGGCGGCGCGGTGATCATCAACACCGGCGATCCGACCCCGGATTTCCGCGGCAAGGTCAAGGCTTCGCTGGACGGCCCGGTTGACGGTGGGCGCGGCGGCGCGAACTTCTCGGTTTCGGGCGTGGTGTCCGGCCCGATCGTGACCGACAAGCTGAACTTCAAGTTCGGCGCCTATTTCAACAACGACGGCGGCTACTTCAAGAACCTGTTCGACGGTTCGAACCATGGCAAGGCCAGCACGGAAATCGTGCGCGGCGCGCTAGAATTCCGCCCGGCTGAAACCATCCGCATGGTCGGCAAGCTGGAATACTTCCACTCGAAGGGCGATGGCCCGTCGGGCCAGAACCACGGGATCTACAAGCGCGACACGTTCGATTTCGCGATCGACAACGCGGGCTTCTATGAAAACGAAACCCTGTTCGCCAGCCACAAGACCGAAATCGAGATCGGCGACGGCAAGCTGACCAACATCTTCGGCTGGCGCAATTATGACGCCTCGACCGGCGGTGACATCGACGCGACCGCCCGGTTCCTGTTCCACTCGAACACGCGCTTCAAGCAGGAGCAGTTCTCTGACGAACTGCGCTTCAACCAGCGCTTCGGGGCCCTTGACCTGACCACCGGCGCCTTCTGGTTCACCCAGAAGCTGCGGTATGACGAACTGCGGTTCTATCCGACGTTCATCAGCCCGCTGACCCAGTATGGCGGCGGCGCGCAGGATCACGACGTGCTGGGCCTGTTCGCTTCGGGTGACTTCGACGTCACCGACGCGCTGACCCTGACCGCCGGCGTGCGCTGGTCGAAGGAAACCAAGGATGTGGACATCACCTACATCCGCCCGCGTCCCGCATGCTCGATTGTCGATGCAACCTGCCCGCAGACCGGCAAGAACCCGATCATCCCGACCGAGAACAACGGCTTTTCTGACAAGATGACCTGGGAAAGCTGGAGCCCGAAGCTGGGTGCGCAGTACAAGTTCAGCAACCGCGCGCAGGTCTATGCCAACTGGACCCGTGGCTTCCGCTCGGGCGGCTATAACTTCCGCGTGACCAACGCCAACGCGTTCGAACTGGTGGCGGCAACCCGCGGCCTGTCCTTCGACGAGGAACAGGTCGACAGCTACGAAATCGGCGCGAAGTTCCAGACCGACGACCGCAAGCTGACGCTGAACGCGGCACTGTTCCGCACCGACGTCGGCAACATGCAGCGCGAAATCAACCAGGCTTCGACCTCGGGCGTTTCGCAGTCGATCTACAACACCGCCGATGCCAAGATCGAAGGCGCCGAAGCCGAAGTCCGCTTTGCCGCGACCAGCAACCTGCTGTTCACCGCGAACGTCGGCTACGTCAACGCGCGCTACAAGACGGTCAAGTTCGACCTGACCGGCGACAACGTGGTGAACGCGGCTGACCTTAGCCTCGATCTGCCGCGCACGCCCAAGTGGACGTACGGCGCCGGCGTGATTGCCGACTTCCCGGTGGGTGAAGGTTCGGTCACCGGCCGCCTGTCGTGGCAGCACCGCGATCGCTATGCCTACACCGACAGCAACTATGGCTGGATCACGGCGTCGGACAACCTGGAAGCCAACCTGGCGTGGAAGAACGGCAGCGGCCTGACCGTGTCGATCTATGCCAAGAACCTGCTGGACGAAGTGCAGCATGGCGGCGACACCCAGCTGGGTACCGCAGCGCAGATCCCGATCTTCGGTGGTCCGCTGTCGACTGGTGTTGACGTGCCGTTCGGTGCCAACCCGAAGGCTGGCAGCTTCTCGCCGCTCAACAAGGGCCGCGTGCTGGGTATCGAAGTCGGTTACGACTTCTGATCCTTGCGGTAGCGCAAAAGAATGGGGCGGCTGGGCAACCAGCTGCCCCTTTTTTTGTTGGGCTGACCGGAAAGAAGCCGCCGTTACCCGCGCGCGCCAAACAGTGCGGAACCGACGCGGATGTGGGTCGCGCCCAGCATTACCGCCGTTTCGAAATCGTCGCTCATCCCCATGCTGCGCCCGGCCAGACCATGGTCGCGGGCCAGCTTGTCGAGCAGGGCGAAAAACGGCGCCGCCTCGATCCCCGCGGGCGGCACGCACATCAGGCCGATCACTGGCAGGTCCGCGGCGCGGGCCTGTTCCAGCAGCGCGGGCAGGTCCGCGATCGCGCAGCCGCCCTTCTGTTCTTCCGCACCAATATTGACCTGCACGAAGCAAGGCACCCGCCGCCCGGCCTTCGCCATCGCCTTGCCCAGCGCGGTGACGAGCGAGGGCCGGTCAACCGAATGGATGCAATCGAACAGCGCCACGGCCTCGTCCGCCTTGTTCGATTGCAGCTGTCCGACCAGGTGCAATTCGACATCGGGATGCGCGGCGCGCAAGGCAGGCCACTTCTCGGCGGTTTCCTGCACCCGGTTTTCGCCGAAGACGCGCTGCCCGGCGGCGATCAGCCGGGCAATCGCCTCGGCCGGATGGGTCTTGCTGACCGCGATCAGCGTGACCTCGCCAGGGTCGCGGCGGGCGATCCGGGCGGCGTGGGCGATGCGGGTGCGAACTTCTTCGAGTGCCTGTTCCATGGCGCGCTGCTATAGCGGGCCGATGCCGCTGCGCTACCCCTTACCCTGCATCTGGCCCCTACCCCGCATCTGGCTGCTGACAGATGCGCGCAACGATACCGCGCTGGAGGGTATCCTGCGCCGGTTACCGCGAGGCAGCGGGCTGGTCTTCCGGCACTATCACTTGCCCGCGCCCCAGCGCCGCGCCCGGTTCGCGGCACTGGCCCGGCTCGCCCGGGCGCGCGGGCACACGGTCGTACTGTCCGGCAACGCACAGCAAGCCCGCCGCTGGGGCGCGGACGGGGCCTATGGCTCGCCGGGAATGCTGGCGCGCGGCCCCGCTGCCCTGCGGCTCGCCACCGCGCATTCGCTGAACGAGCTGCGCAGGGCCAACCGCGCCGACGCGGTGCTGCTCTCGCCCGTGTTCCCGACCCGCTCCCACCCAGGCGGGAAAGTGCTAGGCCCGCTGCGGTTCAGGCTGCTCGCGCGCCATGCGGATCGCCCGGTGATTGCCCTTGGGGGGATGCGTCCAGCCACGGCCAAGCGGCTGGACTGGCCCAGCTGGGCCGCCATCGATGGGCTTTTGCGGTAAAGCGACTCGCCAGATTCCCTAGGATTCTTGACGCGGAGTCGCCCTCAGGCGCATAACGCCGGTCCAGCGAAGGGGAGCATCATGGCAACACGGCCAGTTTCGGCAGGACAGCGCGGCGCGCGCGTCGATTGGCGCGCGGCGCTGAAACGCAGCCTGCGCCGCAGCGCGGAGATCGCGGGGGCGCTGTTCCTGCTGGCAGGCATGGTGTTCCTCGCGCTGGCGATGATCAGCTATCACCAGACCGATCCCAGCGCGTCGACCGCGGCGGGCGGCACCGTGGCGAACTGGATGGGCGTAACCGGGGCCTGGGTGGCGGAACGGGCACTGTTCCTGTTCGGCCCGGTATCGGCGCTGTTCCTGCCGCTGCTCTATGTCTTTTCGCGCAAGCTGTGGCGTCTGGTCGAGGAAGACGACGAGGGCCTGCCCCATGCCGACCACGCCTGGTGGCGCCCGATCGGCGTGCTGCTGCTGGCCATGACGCTGCTGGCGACCGTGCTCGCACTGGGTTTCGATCAGGTGCGCGGCTCACTTCCCGCCGGCCTTGGCGGGATTTCGGGGCTGCTGGGTGCCAGCGCGATCACCGCACTGGCGCAGTTCCTGCCCGAAGCCGCACGCGGCTGGGCAATCCTCGCCGCCGCGATCCTGTGCCTGGGTGGCGGCGCCGTGCTGGCCGGGCGGGTCTTCGCGGTGGACTGGGGCAGCCTGTTCACCCTGCCCGCCGTGCTGAAACGGCGCCCTGCCCTGCCCGCCGCCGTCGGTGCCGTCATCCCGGTGGCGCGCGAGAAGAAGCCGCGCGAAGAACGCACAGCGCCCGCGCCGGAACTGTCCGACACCCCGCGCCGCGCGCCGGAAATCTCCGACCCGACCCGCGCGATCAAACCCGCCCAGCTGACCTCCGCCTCCGCGCGGCAGGGTGACCTGTTTGACAGCTTCGAGCTGCCGGGGCTGGAACTGCTCCACGATCCGCCACCCAATTCGCAGCAGAAGATCGACAAGCTGGCGCTGGAACGCAACGCGCGGCTGCTTGAAACCGTGCTCGACGATTTCAACGTGAAGGGTGAAATCACCGCCGTGCGCACCGGCCCGGTCGTCACCATGTACGAGCTGGAACCCGCCCCCGGCATCAAGGCCAGCCGCGTGATCGGGCTGGCCGACGACATCGCCCGCAACATGAGCGCGATTTCCGCGCGCGTGTCCTCGATTCCGGGCCGCACCGTGATGGGCATCGAACTGCCCAATGCCGACCGCCAGATGGTCAGCTTCAAGGAAATGGTGGCGAGTGAGGCCTTTGCCGGGTCCAAGGGCATGCTGCCGATCATCCTGGGCAAGGACATTGCCGGGGAGCCGGTCGTCGCAGACCTTGCCACGATGCCGCACTTGCTGGTCGCGGGGACCACCGGGTCGGGCAAGTCGGTCGGCCTCAACACGATCCTGCTCTCGCTGCTCTATCGGCTGACGCCGGCCCAGTGCCGGCTGATCCTGGTCGACCCCAAGGTGCTCGAACTGAAGTCCTACGACGACATTCCGCACCTCCTCTCCCCCGTGGTGACCGAGCCGGCCAAGGCCGTGCGTGCACTCAAATGGGCGGTCGAGGAAATGGAGCGGCGCTATCGCATGATGAGCGAGCTGTCGGTCCGCAACCTCGCCGGTTTCAACGAGAAGGTCCGTACCGCCGCCGCCAAGGGCAAGCCGCTGGGCCGCCGCATCCAGATCGGGTTCGATCCCGACACGGGTGAGGAACTGTTCGAGGAACAGCAGCTCGATTACCAGCCGCTGCCGCAGATCGTGGTGATCGTCGACGAGCTGGCCGACCTGATGGTCACGGTCGGCAAGGAAATCGAAGTGCTGATCCAGCGCCTGTCCCAGAAAAGCCGCGCGGCGGGCATCCACCTGATCATGGCGACGCAGCGCCCCTCGGTCGACGTCATCACCGGCGTGATCAAGGCCAACCTGCCGACCCGCATCAGCTTTGCCGTGACCAGCCGGATCGACAGCCGCACCATCCTGGGTGAACAGGGCGCGGAACAGCTGCTGGGCAAGGGCGACATGCTCTACAAGCCCAACACCGACCCGGTGAAGCGCGTCCACGGCCCGTTCGTCTCGGACGAGGAAGTGGAACGGATCGCCGATTTCTGGCGCGGCCAGGGCAGCCCGGAATACGTCGATTCCGTCACCGAGGAGCCGGAAGACGGCGGTTTCGGGTTCGACGATCTCGACGCGACGGCTTCCGACAACCCGGAGGAGCGCAAGTACCGGCAGGCCTGCCAGATCGTGTTCGAAAGCCAGAAGGCTTCGGCCAGCTGGCTCCAGCGCCAGCTGGGCGTGGGCTACAACACGGCGGCCAAGTGGGTCGAACGGATGGAAGCGGACGGCTTCGTCGGCCCCGCCAACCATGTCGGCCGCCGCGACATCTACCGTGATCGCGACGGCAATCCGCTCTAACCTGCTTGCACCCAACCGGTTGCAGTTGTAACGATATTCCGAAAGGGAGATCGTTAGATGCGCGTCGGCACCGTCAAGGAAGTGAAGAACCACGAATACCGCGTTGGCCTGACGCCGGAAAGCGCGCGGGAACTGGCCGCGCATGGGCATGAAGTCTGGGTCGAAACCGGCGCGGGGCAGGGGATCGGCGCGACGGATGCCGATTACCGCGCCGCCGGCGCCCTGATCAAGGACGCTGCCGCAGAGGTCTTTGCCGCCTGCGAAATGATCGTGAAGGTCAAGGAGCCGCAGGCCGCCGAACGGGCGATGCTGCGCGAAGGGCAGATCCTGTATACCTACCTCCACCTCGCACCCGATCCGGAGCAGACCGCCGATCTGGTGAAGTCCGGCGTCACGGCCATTGCCTATGAAACCGTCACTGGCCCCGGCAACACCCTGCCGCTGCTCAAGCCGATGAGCCAGGTGGCAGGCCGGATGAGCATTCAGGCCGGGGCGACCGCGCTGGAAAAGGCCCACGGCGGGCGCGGGGTGCTGTTGGGCGGCGTGCCGGGCGTGCTGCCGGGCCGAGTGCTGGTGATCGGCGGCGGCGTGGTGGGCTTCAACGCAGCGCAGATGGCCGTTGGCCTTGGCGCGGACGTCACCATTCTGGACCGCGATCCCGAAGTGCTGGAGCGGCTGGGCACCCACTTCGAAAGCCGGGCCAAGACCCGCTTTTCCAACCGCGCCAACATCGAACAGATGATCTGCGAGGCGGAACTGGTGATCGGCGCGGTGCTGATCCCCGGTGCCGCCGCCCCCAAGCTGGTCACGCGCGACATGCTGAAATGCATGAAGCCGGGCGCGGTGCTGGTCGATGTCGCGATCGATCAGGGCGGCTGCTTCGAAACCAGCCGCGCCACGACTCATGCCGACCCGACCTATGTGGTGGACGGTGTGGTGCATTACTGTGTCGCCAACATGCCCGGCGCGGTCGCCCGGACCAGCACTTACGCGCTCAACAACGTCACCCTGCCCCACGCCCTGCGCATCGCGGACATGGGCTGGCAAGCGGCGCTGAAAGCCAACCCGCATCTGGCGAACGGGCTGAACGTCCATGCTGGCAAAGTGACGTATGAGGCCGTGGCGCGCGAACTGGGCTATGCCTTCACGCCGGTCGCGGACGTGCTGGGGTAAGGCCCTCAGCACACCATCGCTCGTCACCCTGAACTTGTTTCAGGGTCCATTTCGCCGACGACAGCAGGCGCTCCTTGACGCAGCAAGACCTGTCCGCTGAGCTGCCACCGGATGGCTCTGCGTTCGCGGCATGATGGACCCTGAAACAAGTTCAGGGTGACGGGTTTTTGGGCGGGTGCGCTGCCCCCTAACCCTCATTCCCGAACGGGCGGAACGGTTCGGCCACCTCCTTCGGCACCCGCACGATCCGTCCCGCCGCGCGGTCGATGATCGCCCAGGTGGTTCTTGCGCTGACCAGCACTTTCCCATCCGCACCGCGGAAATCGACCCGCCGGTCAAACCGCGCGCCGGTCGGCCCTTCGGGAATGAAGGTTTCCGCCGTCACGCTTTCGCCCAGGCCGATGTTGCCGCGATAGTCGATCTCGTGCCGGGTCACGACCCAGACGTATTGCGCCTGATGCTCCGGCGCGGCGACGGCGGACCAGTGCGCGGTGGCGATCTGCTGGATCCAGTCGACCCAGACCGCGTTGTTGACGTGGCCCAGCTCGTCGATGTGTTCGGGGCCGGCCGTAAAGGTCTGGGTGTGGCGGTTGCTCATTCCTCCACCCCCAGCTGCCACAGGATAAACGCGAACTCTTCGGCCGTTTCCTTCAGGCTTTCGAACCGGCCCGACTTGCCGCCATGCCCCGCGCCCATGTTGGTCTTGAGGAGCAGTTCGTTGCGGTCGGTCTTCATCTCCCGCAGCTTTGCCACCCACTTGGCCGGTTCCCAATAGGTCACGCGCGGATCGTTGAGGCCCGCCGTCACCAGCAGCGGCGGATAGTCCTGCGCGCGGACCTGATCGTAGGGGCTGTAGGACCGGATCAGCTCGAACGCGGCCTTGTCCTCGATCGGGTTGCCCCACTCGGGCCACTCGCCAGGCGTCAGAGGCAGGGTCGGGTCCAGCATCGTTGCCAGGACATCGACGAACGGCACGTGCGCCACCACTGCGCCCCACAGACCGGGATCGGAATTGATCACCGCGCCCATCAGTTCGCCGCCCGCCGAACCTCCGGAGATGCTGATCCTGCCCGCCTGCGTCAGCCCGCGCGCGATCAGTCCGTTCGCCACATCGACGAAATCGGTGAAGGTGTTGGTGCGCCGCTCCAGCTTGCCCGCCTTGTACCAAGCGCGGCCCAGATCATCCCCGCCGCGAATGTGGGCGATGGCATAGGCAAAGCCGCGATCGACCAGGCTGAGCCGAGTGGTCGAAAACCCCGGCTCGATCGCAATGCCATAGGCGCCATAGCCATAGAGGTGCAGCGGCCCCGCGCCCACCCGATCGCGCCGCATCACCACGCTGACCGGGATCGCCGTGCCATCGCGCGCGGGGATTTCCAGCCGCTCCGTCACATAGAGCGACGCGTCATAGCCGCTGGGGATTTCCTGCACTTTCAGCGTGGTCAGCGTGCGCGCGGCGACCGAATAGTCCAGCACGCTCGCCGGGCTAACCATGCTTTCATACGACAGCCGCAGCGTATCGACCGCCCATTCCGGATTATCACCAAGGCCAGCGGAATAGCTCGCTTCCGGAAACACGATCGGTTCGACGCGGGCCGGATCGTCGTAATAGCGCACCTCGATCTGGTCGAGCCCCGCGCGGCGGCCTTCGATCACGTAGAAATCGCGGAACAGGTCAAACCCGGTCAGGTAGAACGCATCGGACCCTGCGATCAGCGTCGTCCAATTACCCGGATCGGCCAGCGGCGCGGTGGCGAGGCGGAAGTTCTCGTGGGTATCGTTGGCGTGGATGAACAGCGTGTCCCCGCGCAAGTCGACGTCATATTCCACCCCGGTCTGGCGCGGCCTGACGAGGATCGGCCTGGCCAGCGGATCGGCGACGGGAACCAGCCGCACTTCGCTGGTTTCATGGTCGCTGCTGCCGATGATCAGCCATTCCTCGTTGGCCGACAGCGACGAGCCGACGCGGAAGCCCTCGTCGTCCTCGTGATACAGCTCGATATCGGTATCAAGCGGCTGGCCCAGCCAGTGCAGCCGGGCGTTGTCGGTGCGCCACTGTTCGTTGGCGAGCGAATAGACCAGCCCCTTGTCCCCAGCGACCCAGACGAGGCTGGAGAGCGTGCCGGGGATCTCGTCCGGCAGCAGTTCGCCCGTCGCCAGATCCTTGATCCGCGCGGTAAAGCGTTCAGAGCCGTTGTCGTCGATGGCGTAGGCCAGCAGCCGCCCGTTGGCCGAAACTGAGAGCGCGCCGAGGCGGAAGTATTCGTGGCCCTGCGCCAGCGCGACTTCATCCAAGATCAGCTGGTCCGCACCACCGGACACCGGCCTGCGCCACCACTTCTTGTACTCCGCGCCTTCCTCGAACTCGATCCAGTAGAGGTAATCGCCATCCTTCTGCGGGACGGACTTGTCGGCTTCCTTGATGCGCGCGCGCATTTCCTTGAACAGCGCGTCGATCCGGCCCTGCTGGCTGGCCATGCGCGCCTCGAACCAGGCGTTTTCGGCCTTGAGGTGGTCCAGCACGGCCTTATCCGTCACTTCGGGATAACCGGGATCGCGCAGCCAGGCGTAATCGTCGGTCACGGTGGTGCCGTGATGCGTGGTGCTGGATGGAATCTTTGCGGCCAAAGGGGGTGTAGTAAGTGTCATCCGCCGAGTCTATGTTGCCTGCATAGTTGTCGCAACCCGGACTGAACACACCATGCTGATGAATACCCACGAAGCCCGCCTCGATGCCCTGCGCAAGGAACTGAAAGCGCGCGGGCTGGACGGCTTCGTGATCCCGATCTCCGATGAGCACATGAGCGAATATGTCGGGGGCTATGCCCAGCGGCTGGGCTGGCTGACCGGGTTTGGCGGATCGGCCGGCACCGCCGCCGTGCTGGCGGATCGGGCCGCGATCTTCGTTGACGGGCGCTATACGATCCAGGTGCGCGAGCAGGTCGACGGGCGGCTCTATGAATTCCAGTCCGTCCCGGCGACCAGCGTGGCCGCATGGCTGGGCGAGCATGCGCCTGCCGGCGGCAGGATCGGCTATGATGCATGGCTGCATGGCAAGCCGTGGGTCGATGCCGCCGCCAAGGCGCTTGGCGCGCACGGCGCGGCGCTGGTGGCTGTGGAGAGCAACCCGATCGACGCGATCTGGGCCGACCGCCCCGCCCCCTCGCTTGCCCCCGCGATTGTCCACACGACCGAGCACGCCGGTCTGGCGAGTGAGGCGAAACGCGCGATGGTTGCCGAATGGCTGGGCGAACGCGGACTGGACGCGGCGGTGATTTCCGCGCTCGACGGCGTCGCCTGGCTGCTCAACATTCGCGGCGCGGACGTGGACCGCACGCCTGTGGCGCTGTCGTTCGTGCTGGCCCATGCCGATGGCACGGCGGACCTGTTCATCGCCGAGGAAAAGGTGACGCCGGAACTGCGCGCGCATCTGGGCAACGCCGTCACCATTCGCCCGCGTGAGGCCTTCGTGCCGCAGTTGCAGGCGCTGGGCGGCAAGAAGGTGGCAGTCGATCCCGAACGCTCTGTCCACGCGATCTTTGCCGCACTGGAAGGTGCCGGGGCAAGCGTGGTCGAGCTGACCGATCCCACCGTCCTGCCCAAGGCGGTCAAGAACCCCACCGAACAGGCCGGACAGCGCGCCGCGCAGGCCCGTGACGGCGCGGCGATCGCCCGGTTCCTGCACTGGCTGTCGGTGGAGGCCCCGAAGGGCACGGAAACCGAGCTGTCGGCGGCGGCGCGCCTACAAGCCTTCCGCGAAGAGACCGGCCTGCTGCGCGACCTGTCGTTCGATACGATTTCCGGCGCGGGTCCCAATGCGGCGATCCCGCATTACCGGGTGTGCGAGGAATCGAACCGCACGATTGCGCCGAACAGCATCTACCTCGTCGATTCCGGTGGGCAGTATGCCGATGGCACCACCGACATCACCCGCACCGTCTGGATCGGTCCCGGCGAACCGACCGCCGAACACAAGGATCGCTTCACCCGCGTGCTGAAAGGCCACATCACGCTGGCGCTGGCGGTGTTCCCCAAGGGCACCGTGGGCAGCCAGCTGGACAGCTTTGCGCGGATGCACTTGTGGGCGGCGGGCCTCGATTACGCCCACGGCACCGGCCACGGCGTCGGCAGTTTCCTATCGGTCCACGAAGGGCCGCAGCGAATTGCCAAGGCGCAGGGCGGGCAGGCCGGGACCGGGCAGGAACTGCTCGCGGGCATGATCCTGTCCAACGAGCCGGGCTACTACAAGGCGGGCGATTTCGGCATCCGCACCGAGAACCTGGTGCTGGTCGAGCCGCGCGACATCCCCGGCATGGAGGGCGAATACTTCGGCTTCGAAACGCTGACTTTTGCGCCGATTGACCGCACGCTGGTCGATTGCGCGCTGCTGACGCGCGACGAGGTGAGCTGGTGGAACGACTATCACGCCAGGGTGGAGGAACTTCTCGCCCCGCAGCTGTCCGGCGCAGCGCTCGACTGGCTGAAAGCCGCCTGCGCGCCGCTTTGACGGGCGCAGCTTGCAGCCGGATGAACAAGCGCGCGCAATTGTGACAATTGACGACAAAACAGCCGCGCTTCGGCATAATCGCGCGACAAGGCAGGTCTAGACACAAAACCATGAAGTCGCGGGGTTCCCCGGTTCCCCCCTCCCCCCTCCCTTCCGGGACCTCCGCGACTTCAACCCTTTGATGGATGGGAACTTGTTATGATCAAGAAAGCTATGCTGGGCGTTTCGGTTGCCCTGTTCGCCGTCAGCGGCGCCGCGATTGCGCACAACCATGGTGCCGGGCACGGCCCCGGCCACGGTGACCCGATGGGCGACAAGACCGTGACCCGCGCCGAAGCGCAGACTCACGCTGCCGCAATGTTCGCCAGGATGGACGTCAACAAGGACGGCAAGATCGACGCCGGCGATCGTGAAGCCCGCCAGATGGCCCGGTTCGACGCGGCTGACGCCAACAAGGATGGCGCCGTGTCACGCGATGAGTTCGCCGCCGCCCGCAAGGCAGCCGGTGAACGCCGCGCCGAATGGAAGGCCAAGACCAAGGGCGACCATGCCGAACACGGCAAGCGGATGGGCCGCCACGGTCCCGGCATGAAGGGCGGCATGATGATGCTCGCCATGGCCGACACCAACAAGGACAAGGCCGTGAGCAAGGACGAGTTCCTGGCCGCACACGCCAAGCACTTTGACATGGCGGATGCCAACAAGGACGGCTCGCTGACCCCGGATGAGCGCAAGGCGGCCCAGGCCAAGATGCGCGAACACATGAAGTCGATGCGCGGCAAGGGCGGCATGACCCCGCCCCCCGCCGGCTGATGACCTGGCGCGGAGCCTGCTGCCCTCATGCCTGACACCGCGCCAATCCGCCTGCTGCTCGTCGATGACGAGCCGGGCCTGCGTGAACCCCTGGCCGAGTACCTCTCGCGCCAGGGGTTTGCCGTTACCCAGGCGGCCAGCGCCGCCGAAGCGCGCAGCATCCTGCGCGACGATGTGCCCGATCTGGTGCTGCTGGACATCATGATGCCGGGCGAGGACGGACTGTCCCTGTGCCGGCATTTGTCCGAGGCCCGGGCCATTCCCACCATCCTGCTGACCGCCAAGGGCGAGGCGATGGACCGGATCATCGGGCTGGAAATCGGTGCCGACGATTACGTGGTAAAGCCGTTCGAACCGCGCGAACTGGTCGCCCGCATCCGCTCGGTCCTGCGCCGCGCGGCCAAGGGTGCCGCCGCGCCGGTAGAGGACGAACTGTTCGAGTTCGAAGGCTGGCAGCTCGATCCGCTCAAGCGCCGCCTGACCTCGCCCGAAGGCGCGCTGGTCAGCATTTCCTCGGTTGAGTTCCGCTTGCTGATGGCGTTCCTTGAGCACCCCCGGCAAGTGCTGGACCGCGACCGCCTGCTCGACATGGTGCAGGGCCGCGAGGCACACCTGTTCGACCGCGCGGTCGACAACCAGGTCAGCCGCCTGCGTCGCAAGATCGAGGTCGACAGCCGCAACCCGACAATGATCCAGACCGTGTGGGGCGGCGGCTATATGCTCGCCGCTGATGTGCGCCGGATCAAGGCACCGGCGTGAAGCCAGACCACCCGTTTCTGGCGCGGCTCTGGCCCCGCAGCCTGCAAGGGCAACTGCTGCTGGGCATCGCCCTGGCAGTGCTGCTGGCGCAGGGCATCAGCGCCGCGCTGCTGTGGCGCGCGCAAGTGGAGCGCCGCGAAGCCGCGCTGATCCACACCGCCGCGATCCGCATCGTCACCGCCAGCCGCGAGGCCGCCGAGGAACAGATCGAACGCCGCCGTCCCGGCTCTCGCCTGCTCGCGGCCGCGCGGCAGCTGCGGATCGAACGGCTGGATGCATCACCTCTGCGCCCCGGCGACGTGCGCGAGCACGAGGCCGAGGAGGAACTGGCCGAAATCCTGACCAATCAGGGCATGGAAATTACCAGCGCCGTCGTGGTGCACCGTCCGCTGGGCGACGATCCGCGACTGGCCGGCAAGCTGGCGCGGCAGGCGGCAATGATGGGCGAGCATGGCCGCCCGCAGCCCGATCACCTGCTGGTCGCCGCCGTCGAGCAGAAGGCTGGCGGCTGGCTGCTGGTGCGCGTTCCCGTGCCCAAGGGCGATCCGGCGATCATGGCGTCGTTCATCGGCCAGACGCTGTTGCTGTTCGCGCTGCTGGTGGGGGCCATCGCGCTGATTGTCGGTCGAATCACCCGGCCACTGGCGGCACTGACCCGGCGGCTGGAACGCTTCGCGGCGACCCGTACCGCCGACGGCCAGATGCAACCCGAAGGGCCGGACGACATCCGCCGCCTGATCGTGGCGCACAATGCGATGGAAGGGCGGATCGCTGCCCTGCTCGATGAAAAGGACGTGATGCTGGGGGCGATCGGGCACGACCTGAAAACGCCGTTGGCCGCGCTGCGCGTGCGGATCGAAAGCGTCGAGGACGAAGGCGAGCGCGCCAAGATGGCCGCGACGATCGAGGACATCGTCCGCAGCCTCGACGATATCCTCTCGCTCGCCCGCGTCGGCCGCCCCAGCGATCCGCGCGAGCCGACCGAACTCTCCGCGCTCGTTGCCAACATTGCCGAGGAATTCGAGGACATGGGCGAGCCGGTCAGCTTTGCCCCGTCCGAACGGATCGTCGTGCCGCTGCGCACCACCTGGCTGCGCCGCGCACTGCGCAATCTGGTCAGCAACGCTCTGCGCTATGGCCAGAGCGCGCGCATCACCCTCACCCGCGAAAACGGCTTTGCCGTGATCCGGGTGGAAGACGACGGTCCCGGCATTCCCGACGCCGATCTGGAACGGATGCTGGAACCCTTCACCCGCGGCGACCCGTCCCGCAACAGCGTAACCGGCGGTGCGGGCCTGGGCCTCACCCTGGCGCGCGCCATTGCCGAACAACACGGCGGCAGCCTGCGCCTCGCCAACCGGCAGAGCGCGGGCGGGGTCAGCGGACTGATCGCGACGTTGATGTTGCCGCTGGGTTAGATCTGTTCAGCCCGAACAGGCCGCGCAGAGGCCGCGCAGTTCCACGACCGGGCGGATATCGGCAAAGCCCGCCTGCTTCGCCGCGCTGACCAGTGCGCCGGTCAGGCGGTCGTCGTCGATGTGGAGCGCCTGACCGCAAGCGTCGCAGATCAGGAAGATGCAGTCGTGGCGGCAGCCAGGGTGGGGGTTGGCGATGTAGGCGTTGGCGCTTTCCACCCGCCGCGCCAGGTTCGCTTTCACGAACAGGTCGAGAATGCGGTAGACGCTGTTGGCGGCGACCCGCTTGCCACGCGCATTCGACACCCCTTCGGCGATGTCATAGGCGGACGCGGGGCGATCCTGCGCGGCCAGCACCTGAAACACTTCGGCGCGCATGTCGGTCCACTGCTCACCCGCATCGACCAGCGCGCGCTGCGCGGCGTCGACCAGGCTTTCGCCCGAATGTTCGTGATGGTGGTGCTGATGCATCGCAGTCATGGCGATGGCTATAGGCCCAAGGCGCGGCGGCGGCAATCAGCGCCGCGCTGCTGCAATCAGCGGATCAGCGCGTCCGGTCCGGATGGGCCGGTGCCGCTTCGGCCGAGGGGATCACCTGATGGGCCAGGCTTGTGCCGCCCTGCAGGCCAACCGCGCCGAGCAGACCCAGCGCGCCCAGCACGAAGCCGATGGCGAATGAACGGTAAAGATCCGGCTTGAAAAGACCCATCGGTAACGGCTTGCTCTGCTGTTTACTCTTGCTGCGGCTGCTCTGCCGATTTTCGCGTTACCGTCGAGTGAACAAGCGCAGGTTTTGCGCCGCAACACGCCCAAGCGAAGGATCGCTGCGACGAATTGCGGCACAGGTATTTGTCCGCAGGCAGATCAGTGGCGGAAGTGGCGCATTCCGGTGAAGACCATCGCCAGGCCCGCCGCGTCCGCCGCCGCGATCACTTCGTCGTCGCGAATCGAACCGCCGGGCTGGATCACTGCCGTCGCGCCCGCTTCGGCGGCGGCCAGCAAGCCATCGGCAAACGGGAAGAACGCGTCCGATGCCACCGCGCTGCCGACGGTGCGGGGTGCGGTCCAGCCGAACTTCTCCGCTGCTTCCGCTGCCTTCATCGCGGCGATACGCGAGGAATCGCGGCGGTTCATCTGCCCCGCGCCGATCCCGGCGGTGACGCCGTCCTTGGCATAGACGATGGCGTTGGACTTGACGTGACGAGCCACCGTCCAGGCAAAGAAGCAGTCCTTCAGTTCCTGCTCGGTCGGCGCGCGCTTGGTCACGATCTTGAGGTCGTCCAGCGTGATCGCGCCATTGTCGCGGCTCTGCACCAGCAGCCCGCCGGTGATCGGCTTGACGTTCAGCCCGCCCCGGCGCGGATCGGGCAGATCGCCGGTGAGCAGCAGGCGCAGGTTCTTCTTCCTGGCAAAAGCCGCTCGGGCGGCGTCATCGGCATCCGGGGCAACGACGACTTCGGTGAAGATTTCGCAGATCGCTTCGGCCGTCGGGCCATCCAGCGGCACGTTGGTTGCCACGATCCCGCCAAATGCCGACACGTCGTCGCATGCCAGCGCGCCCTGCCAGGCTTCGAGCAGGGTGAACGCCTGCGCCACGCCGCAGGGGTTGGCGTGCTTGACGATCACCACCGCCGGGGCCTGCCCGCGGAATTCCGCCGCCAGTTCGAACGCGGCGTCGGCGTCGTTGTAGTTGTTGTAGGACAGTTCCTTGCCCTGCACCTGCTGCCCTTGCGCGATGCCGCGAATGTGCGGGCCGTTGGGGATGTAGAGCGCGGCCTGCTGGTGCGGGTTCTCGCCGTAGCGCAGCGTTTCGCGGCGGGTGCCGGTGACCGCCAGCATTTCGGGGAACAGCTGCTGCTGGTCGGCAAATGCGAACCACTGGCTGATCATGCTGTCATAAGCGGCGGTCGCGGCATAGGCGCGCGCGGCCATCAGCTTGCGGAACGGCAGACGGGTCGCACCGCCGGTTTCCTCCAGTTCGCCCAGCAGCCCGGCATAGTCCGCCGGGTTGGTCAGGATCGTGACATAGGCGTGGTTCTTCGCTGCCGAACGGACCATCGAAGGGCCGCCGATGTCGATGTTCTCAATGATCTCATCACGGTCCGCGCCCTTGGCGACGGTTGCTTCGAACGGATAGAGATTGACCACCACCAGATCGATCGCGCCGATGTCATGCTCTGCCATCGCGGCGGCGTGTTCCGGGTTGTCGCGCACCGCCAGCAGCCCGCCGTGGACCTTCGGGTGCAGCGTCTTGACCCGCCCGTCCATCATTTCGGGAAAGCCGGTCAGGTCCGAGATGTCGCGCACAGTCAGGCCCGCATCGCGCAGCGCCTTGGCCGTGCCGCCGGTGGAGACGAGGTCAACCCCGCGAGCGGCAAGGGCCTGCCCCAGTTCGACCAGGCCGGTCTTGTCGGAAACTGAAAGTAGCGCGCGGCGGATGGTGACGTCGGTCATGGATGCGAATCTCGGTGCAGGGGTTGGAAGGTTTGCGCGTTCCCATAGGGATTTTGCGCGCTTTGACTACCGCCCGTGTGCCGTTTGGCCGGGCAAATCAGCCCATTTTCTTGAGCAGCCAGGCGAAATTCCCGCCCCCGCGCGACACCAGCCCTTGCAGGACCAGCTGCTGGATTGGCTGCGGGCGGCCTTGCCCATCGGCCCAGATGCTTTCCTCGACCGTGATCTGCCCCCCGCCGCTGCGGAATTGCCAGAACGTGCCGTCGGGCAGCGCAAGGCCCGCGCCCTGCCCGTCTTCCGACAGGCGCACGTCGATGCCGGGGCCAAGGTGGAAGCGGATGGCGAAACTGACCTTGCCGTTCTTGCCCTTGCCGCCCGCCGGGATCAGCAGGTCTTCGCCGCGCAGTTCGGTGCCGTCATCGCGCAGGATCAGGATGCGACGGTGGGTCAGGCCATAACGCGCGGCATAGCCGTTATGGCTCGCTTCCAGCCGGGTTGCCCCGCCGCCTTTCGCTCCGGTCAAGGTCCGGCGATCGATATCCACTTCGGACACACCGCTGCCGATCTTGCCGTTGATCAGGATCGCGGTGGAATTGACATCGTCCAGCGTCAACGTGGAATGCGCCGCCGTGGCACGCAGGCCCTGCTCCAGCCGCACCGGCATCAAGCCGCCCGCGCAGCCCGCACCGCCGCAGTTGACGATGATCCGATGCCCCGCATGGCTCAACTCGAACGCCAGGGTAGAAGCGCAGCCCAGCCGGGCATGCTTGGCCAATGGCGGCGGCGCCGCATCGAACTGCAGGATTGCCTTTTGCGCAACCACGCGTTGGTAGCCCCACTGTCGCACATCGCGCAGCGGCCGCACCCGCACGCCAGTGGCAGCGATCAGCGCGGCCAGTTCATCGCCATCGATCGCCCACGCGCCCTGCCAGCTACCCAGCGAACCGTCGCCATGCGTAAGCGCCAGCAACGGCGGCACCAGCAGGCTGAGGATCGCTTCCAACGCGGTCGGCGGATCGGTGCGCAGCGCGTGATAGCAAGCGCGCAGCCGCACCAGCAGGGTGATCGCCTCGATCTGGCCCAACGGGCTGCGCGACAGCACGCCGCCATCGTCACCCACCAGTTCGCCCAGCGCACGGATCAGACCCGCTTCACCATAAAGACGGCGCGGCTTGCCATCGGGCAGCAACAGCCCGGCCGCGACAATCCCGCACCAGCCCGCCACTTCGCCCAGCAGATCCTCGGCCCGGCCGACGTTCTTGTCGAGCCAGCGCGCCGTATCTTCCAGGGTGGCAAGAACCTTGGCGCGCAACGCCTTGTCGCTGCCCGACAGGATAAGCGGTGCGTGGACCAGCCAGTTGAGCTCGCGCGTCCCGGCATTGGCAACGCTCCATGCCGGTCCCTTGCCCGGCCGCGCGGGCGGCTTGGGATTGGCCGCCAGCCACGCAGCCAACACCCGCTCCGCAATCGGCGCGACTTGTTCGCGCGGGGCGCAGGCTTCGAGATCGGCCAGCCAAGAAAAGCTGTGCACCACCCGCTCCAGCGGCGGGGCAACCCGCGCCGCGCCCGCGAAATCGATCTGCGCAATGGGTGCCTTGACGCCGTAGACTAGGAAATGTCCGGCGCGCAGCGCGGTACCCCCGGCGCGGTTGCCGGGCAGCGGATTGAGCACTGTGGCCAGCAGGCGCGGCTTGGCCTGTTTGCCGAACGGCGTGGTCAGCGCGCTGGCCGGAACCCCCAGCCGGTAGGCCAGCCGCACCAATCGCTCCCCCGCCGAAATCGCGGGCGGAGTGAAATCGGCCAGCGCCAGCGCCCGCCCCGGCTCGACCACTTCGCCCTGCGGGAGATAGGGATCGTCACCGGATGCAGCGCTGTCGTTCACCAAAGCCTCCGCAGTGTCGGGGTGCAGCGGAATCGCCCGCCCTTCCGCTACCGAACCGTCATTGTCCGTCGGGTCGCCCCGAGTGGAAGTGACGGCCTCCACCATCGCTCAGCCCACCGCCTTCAGCGCGGCGATATTGGCGGCGTATTGCTCCGGCCCGCCCTTGAAGGTCGCGGTCCCGGCCACCAGCACATCCGCCCCGGCCGCCACGCAGAGCCGGGCGGTATTCACATCCACCCCGCCGTCCACTTCAAGCCGGATGTCACGCCCGGTCTTGTCGATCATCTTGCGGATCGCCTCGATCTTGCGCAGCTGGCTGGAAATGAAGCTCTGCCCGCCGAAACCGGGATTGACGCTCATCACCAGCACCAGGTCCACTTCGTCGATCAGGTAGTCGAGCAGCTTGGCCGGCGTTGCCGGATTGAGCGAGACGCCCGCCTGCTTGCCCAGCGCCTTGATCGCCTGCACCGTCCGGTGCGCGTGCGGCCCGGCTTCGGGATGGAAGGTGATGATGTCCGCCCCGGCGTCGGCAAAGGCCTGCAGGTAGGGATCGACCGGCTGGATCATCAGGTGCACATCGAACACCTTGGCCGTGTGCGGACGGAGCGCCTTCACCACCATCGGGCCAATCGTGATGTTGGGCACGAAATGGCCGTCCATGACGTCGACATGGATCCAGTCCGCCCCGGCGGCATCGATGGCGCGCACTTCCTCGCCCAGGCGAGCGAAGTCGGCAGACAGGATGGACGGTGAAATCAGCGGTGCGGCCATGGCGCTTCAGCTTGCTCCCTTTTCTCGCGCTTACCCACCACATCTTGGGGCAACAAGGCACAGGCAGGGGTTTTCCACACTGGATGTCGCATATCCGGACATCCGCGTAGTGCACTGCGGCAATTGACCTCTCGCCCCTCGCCGGGCAGACCGCGCAGCATGACCGATGCTTCCCCTTTGGCGCACCCTGCCGTGGCCATGCTGGCGCGCGAAACCCGGCTGCACGAGGGCGTGACTCCGCGCGAAATCGGAAGCGTAACGGTCCCGCCGGGCAGGCATTGGCTGCATGAAGACAGCTTCCTGCTGGTGACCGAAAGCGGGCTGCGCTTCTTCTATCGCCGGAGTGAAGGGGTAACGATCGAGCGGCCAAACGGCCCGACCGACCCGGCCGAGGAATACCTGTGGCTGAACGGCAGCATCTATGCCGCGATTGCCTGCATCAACGGGCTTTACCCGATCCATGCCTCGGCAGTGGCCTGCGGCGGGCAGGTCTTTGCCTTCACCGGCCCGTCAGGCGCGGGCAAGTCCACGCTGGTAGCGCAGCTGACGCGGCACGAATTGCCGATGTTCTGCGACGATACGCTGGTGCTGGACCTCAGCCAGCCGGGCCAGGCGCTGTGCCTGCCGGGGCACAAGCGGCTGAAACTTTGGCCCGACGCGGTGGAAATGACCGGCGCGCGACCTGCGGAACAAGTGATGGCCAGCGTCCCCAAGTTCTACTCCGAACCAGCGGGCGGCACAGTGGTCGACGTGCTGCCGCTGGCCGAACTCTGCTTTCTGGAGGAGGGCGACACGGCCCGGATCGAACCGCTGCACGGCGGGGAAAAGCTGGTCCGCCTGCAGGACGATCACTATACGACCGACCTGATCATGGCGGCTTCGCGGCCGGACCGGATCGCCCGGTTCGCGCAACTGGCCAACCTCGCCCGCACGATCCGGCTGACCCGGTTCGTGCGGCCGCGCGATGCCAGCCGTTTCGCAGTGGACGCGGCGCTGGTCGAACGTCATGTAAAGGCGATGGCCCGCCCAGTATCGGAACAAGCGCAATGACCGGAATCCTGAACAAGTGCCCCGACCGGTTTGTAGAGACCGAGATCGACGATGAAATCGTGGTGATGGATCTCGAATCGGGCAATTTCTTTTCGCTCAAGGACACCGCGCTGGATATCTGGCGGTTGGTCGACGGAACCCGCAGCCCCGCCGACATCGCCGCCGAGCTGGCCAACGACTATGACGTTGCCGAGAGCGAGCTGGCCGACGACGTTGCGGCGTTCCTTGACGAGGCACTGACGGCGGGACTGCTCGAAGCCCGGTGAGCGGGGCGATGCGCGCATCCGAATCCTGGCGGTTGCGGCGCTTGACGCTGGAGGCGCTGCTGCGACTGTGCGCCGCGTGGCTGCTGGTGCGGTTCGTGCCACTGCGCCGCTGGCGCGACCGCCTCGGCACGGTCGTTACCACTGACCAGATTGCCGCCTTGCCGCCTGCCGATCCCCAGGCCATCGCCGAGGCCCGAAGACTGGCCCTGCACGTAGAGCGCGCGGCCCCCCGTCTGCCATTTGCCACCAAGTGCCTGCCACGCGCCATCGCGCTGGCCCGGATGCTGCAAGCCCGCGACCAATCCTACTGCCTGCGAATCGCCACGCGACCGGCGCACGAACGCGGCGACCGGGACGATCTGCACGCCTGGGTCGAAATCGGCGGAGCAAAAGTCATTGGCGACCTGCCCGGAACCTGGGTAGTTCTACTTAATTTGCTTGATTGACAATGCATTAGGGAATTCCGCCCGACCGCAATCCGACCCGTTTGGATTAACGTTGTTCGCAGTTGCAAAACCCAAGAGAATCGGGCACATAAAGAAAAAATTTACGGATGCAGGGGGTCGCGCACGCCGCCAATGTTATCCAAGGAGTTATTGTAGTGACCAAGACTGCCCCCAAGAAGGTTTGGACCAAGCCGACCCTCGCCCCGCTCGGCACCATCAACGATGTCGCCGCTGCGACCTCGGCTGCCTGCCAGGTGCAGGGCAATCCGCAGTGCACGGGCTCCAACTCGGTTCTGTCGTAAGCTTCAGGCGATTGACGGGCCACGGCCTGCAATCGACCTGCATTCACGACTAGATGTATTTCTATACACGTACTTGGGGCGACCCTGACTGGGTCGCCCCAACTCGTGCAGCCCAGTCACTTGGCCTGTTTGCCGGTCATCCTGCCGACCACTGTCGGGACGGGGCTGATTTCTTTGCAGAACTGCCCGCCCCCCGCGCCCGCGCCCGTCCCGGCTGGCGGGTGCCCCGCTCACCCTCTGGCTGCGCGGTGCTGCTGCTGGGCTGGATCGACAATCTTGCAGAACTGCGCGCCCAGCTGGGCGTGAACGGTTCACCCGAGCAGGTCTATGGCGCCGCCGTGGACCGCTGGGGGCTGGAGGCTGACCGCCATGTCGTGGGCGAATATGCCGCGCTGGTGGTCCAGTCCGAAGGCGCGATCCGCATGGCCCGCAGCCCGTGGTGCAGTTTTCCGCTCTATTTCCATGTCGGCAAGCACGGCTTCATGGCGTGCAACATCCCACGCCCGTTTTTCGCCGCCGGGCTGGACAAGCACCTGCACGAAGACGCAATCGAGCGACTGCTGGCATTCGAATTCGAAAGCGCTGAGCACGGCCAGTTCGAGGGGCTGGAACCCGTCCCTGGCGGTCAGGTCCTGACCATCACGCAGAGCGGTCGATCGGCCCACGCCTGGTACGATCCGCTGGCCGTTCCGCAGGTCCGCTTCAAACGCGATGAGGACTATGTCGAAGCAGCGAACGCCATGCTGGCCGAAGCGGTCGGCAAGGCGCTCAGCAACGCCCAGAAGCCGGCAATGACACTGTCTGGCGGGCTCGACTCCTCGATCGTGTGCGATGAAGTTCTGCGCCAGCTACCAGCCGACCAGCGGCTGACCAGCATCACGTTCGTGCCGATCCGGGAATGGGATGGTCGCACCGTCTCTAGCCTGTTCGGCGACGACGGCCCCTATGTACGCGAGTTTCTGCGCACCCACCCCCGGATCGATCCGATCTTCGTCGATAACCGCGACTATGACTTCCTGAGCTATAGCCAGGAAATGTTCATGGGGGCCGATGCCGGTCACCCGGCACAGGCGATGGGGCTGGTCCACACCGGCGTCTCGGTTGCCGCGCGCGATGCCGGCTGCGACTGGATCCTGTCCGCCGGGATGGGCAACCTGACCTTCAGCCAGGAAGCGCCGTGGGCCCCTGCCGAGTTTTTCCGCACGCTGCGCTGGAAACAGCTGTGGCACACCGCCCGCAACCGGATCGACGATCCGCGCCCGATCTGGCGGCGGATGGTGGCGATGGGGGTGATGCCCAACCTGCCCGAAGGGCTGCGGTGGAAGCTGCGCGATCTGGTCCACCGGGGCCAGGAAACGGGCGCGACGACCAATCCCTACCTCGCCGCCGATGGCCCGCTGGCGGCAAAGCTGAAAGCCCGCAATGCCGATGGCAACATCAGCGACCTCGATTTCTACACCTCGCGCGAGCGGCTGATCCGCAATGTCTATGACATATGGTGGCGCGGCGGGGAATCCCGGCTGGGGGCGTGGCAGGTGTTCGGCACGCGCGGGCGCGACGTGCTGGCCTATCGCCCGTTCATCGAGCTGTGCCTTGGCATGCCGACCGAGCAGTTCACCCGCAATGGCGAACGGCGGCGGCTGGCGCGGCGCATGGGCATAGGCCGCCTGCCCGAAGCGCAGCGCACCGAAGTGCGCCACGGCGACCATCTGGTCGACTGGCACGCCCGCATGACCCCCATGATCCCGCGCCTGCGCGAGGAAGTGCGCCAGATCGCCGAGCACCCACAGCTGGGAGCGCTGCTGGATACCAAGGCCATGCTGCGCGATCTCGACAACTGGCCCACCGAGGCCCCGACCGATATCCATTCGGTCAGCCGGCTGCGCTTTGCGCTGCCCGCGATGATCTATGTCCGGCGGTTCGTGGATTTCGAAACCGGGCGCAACCCGCAGTGAACCAGGACACGCCGCCCCTAGCAGACCGCCCGCGCCTGTTCGATCCGGCCGAGCATGGTCTGGCGGCTGCTTGGCTCGCTTTCCTGATGGTGCTGGGCGCGATTACCGAGGGGATCGGGATCGTCCTGCTGGTCCCGCTGCTGACCATCCTGGGCGACGGCGCGAGCGACGGGGGCCGGATTGGCGCCGCGATGGTGCAGCTGGGCCTGCCGATGCGGCTGGATGCCATGCTGGCGCTGTTCGTGGCGCTGGTGATCGTCCGCGGGCTGATTACCTATTACCGCGCGCTGGTGGCGATGCGCTTTGAAATGGTGCTGATCGACCGGCTGCGCGCGCGCGGCTGGCGATCGCTGCTGCATTGCGACTGGCGTGTGCTGCTGGGGATGCGCCGGTCCAACACCGCCAGCCTGCTGATCAGCCAGGTCGACCAGGCCGGCCTGTTCATCAACCAGGCGATCCTGGCGCTGGCCACGCTGGTCACGCTGGGCGGGATCGGCCTTGCCGCACTCGCGATTTCGCCACGGCTGACCATCGGCGCACTGATCGCAGGTACGGCCGTGCTGCTGGCGTTCCACGGCATGCGCCGCCGCGCCGCGCACCTGGGCGAGGCGCTGGGCGCAGCCTATGGGCGGATCTACAGCCAGCTGAACGAGGGGCTGGGCGCACTGCGCGTGATCAAGAGCCTGGGCCGAGAGGACCGCGCCGCGCGTGACCTGGCCGACCAGTTCGTCGATTTGCGCCGCGCGCAGCTGGATTACCAGCGTGACCTCGGCCGGGGGCAGCTGGCCCTGCAGGGCGGGGGCGCGGTGGTGCTGGCGCTGCTGGTCTGGGCCGCGCTGGAACGCTGGCACGCCGACGTCACCGTGGTCCTGCCGATGGTCGCGCTGTTCGCCCGTGCGCTGCCCTTGTTGGGGCTGCTTCAACAAGCGGGGCTGACCTGTGCCCATGCCCGTCCGGCAGTGACCGCCGCGCTTGACCTGATCGCCACTGCCGAAGCCGCGCGCGAGCCAGAGGCCGACCCGGCTGCCGCCCCGGCGCTGGCGCAGGCGATCCAGCTGGACAACGTAACCGTGCGGTTCGGTCCCGATGGCCCGCCCGCGCTGGACGGCGTGTCCGCCGCGATCCCGGCGCGCGGCGTCGTCGCACTGACGGGGCCATCGGGTGCGGGCAAGTCCACGCTGGCCGATCTGCTCGGCGGGCTGCTCTCGCCCGACAGTGGCACGGTGCTGGTGGATGACACCGCGCTTTCCGGCACGGCACGGCGCGCCTGGCGCGGCAAGGTGGCCTATGTCCAGCAAGACCCCGTGCTGATCAGCGGCACCATCCGCGACAATTTGCGTTGGGCAGCGGCGGAAGCCGAAGACGCCCGCCTGGAACAGGCGCTGCGCGATGCCTCCGCCGCGTTCGTGCTGGACCTGCCGCAGGGGCTGGACACGGTGATCGGCGATGGCGGCCGCGCGCTGTCTGGCGGGGAGCGTCAGCGTCTGATGCTGGCGCGCGCGTTACTACGCGATCCGGCGCTGCTGATCCTCGATGAAGCCACCAGCGCACTCGACGCGGCCAACGAGGCCCAGATCGCCGCCGCTGTTCGCGGGCTGCGCAGGCGGATGGCGGTGGTCATCATCGGCCACCGGGGGGCTCTGCTCGATCTGGCCGATGCCGAGATCCGGCTGGAAAGTGGCCACATCGTCGCGCCGCTGCCCCGATAATGCCCAATTCAGTCCATATTCACGCCCCGAATCGCATTGGGGAGCGGTAACGGCCGTCGTGCCGATGTGTTGAATGCTCCTGGTTCGCCGTGCGGACGAGGCTGTTTCCAGACAGGATAAGTGCCCATGATCATGCCGAAAGGTTTGCGTGCCCTGGCCGCGTCATTCGCGCCGATTGCGCTGGCATCCGCCGCGCTGGTGACCGCGACCGGCACTGCCGCGCAAAGCACCCCCACCCCGCCGCCGGGCTGCACCGGGCCTGCCAGCCAGACCTGGCTGAACGTCGTGGCCGAAGGGCTGAAGAACGGCGAAGGGCTGCTGGCTGTGACGCTTTACGCCGACGATTCCAGCAAGTTCCTGGTCAAGCGCGGGTCGTTGTATGTGGGCCGGGTGAATGCCCAGGCTGGCACCACGCGCGCCTGCATTTTCGTGCCCAAACCCGGCGTCTATGCGCTGGCGCTGTACCATGACGAAAACGGCAACCGCTCGTTCGACCGGACCGGTGTGGGCTTTCCGGCCGAAGGGTTCGGGTTTTCCAATAACCCGGCCACGCTGGCAGGGCTGCCGACGTTCAAATCGGTGCGGCTGAACGTGCCCAAGGCCGGGCTGACCACCCGCATCCAGATGAAGTATCCCTGACCGCCTGACCGGATCGGGGGGGCACCCCGGTTCGGTCAGCCGTAGATTTCAGGCAGTTGCGCCGGGGCCTGCGCTTCGGCGAGAGCGTGCATGTGCGGATCGTCCACGTCCAGCCACCATGCCGAGCCGATGTCGAGCGTTGCGGCGCGGCCCGCATCGGCCAGCCGCTGCATCCCTTCGGACAGACTGCCCGCCTGGCCGGCGTCGATCGCCGCCTGGATGGCCAGCGCCAGTTCCGGCGTGGCCAGAAACGCCCCGCAATCCACCGCGTCGTATTCGGGAATGGTCTTGCCGATGGCACGGATGAACCCGGCCTCGTCCATCTTGACCCAGGTGGCGTCATCCGGATCGACCAACGGATTGTCGCAGCGCCGATCAATCGCCAGCGTCACGCCCCGGTCCGCGCCCCCGGCCTTGGCAAGATCGCGCAGGATCGGCGCGGAAAAGATGTGGTCCGACATCATCAGCAGGTAATCGCCGTCGATCACGCTGGCCCCGGCCATCACCGACCAGCCGTTGGGCTTTGACCAATCCGCCACGCGCTGCGCCTCTACCGGAATCCCGGCGCGTTCGGCCAGCGCGGGCAGCGCCGCTTCCAGCCGATCCGCTTCGTGGCCCGTCACCACCACCACCCGCTTCACGCCCGCCGCCTTGGCCTGGCGCACGCCCAGTTCGAGCAGCGGGATGCCGGCAATCGGCGTCATCGGCTTTGAATCGGAAATGTCGCGCAGGCGGCTGCCAAAGCCGGCGGCAATGATCAGGGCGTCCATGATGGGGCTTTCAGGTTCCGGAAGGCTCAAAAACACAGCGGCGCCGGTCAGCCTGAACCGACCGGCGCCGCCAGTGTGCGTCAGTTAGACCGCGCGCTTATTCAGCGGCCAGCGGCGCAACCGCAGCGTATTCGTCCACCATCTGGGCAGCAACGTCATCGTTGAACTGCTCCGGCGGGTGCTTGCAGAAGTAGGCCGACGGACCGATCAGGGCGCCGCCCTCGCCACGCTCCAGCGCGACCTTGCAGCAACGGATCGCATCCATCACGCACGCGGCCGAGTTCGGGCTGTCTTCCACCGACAGGCGCAGTTCCAGGTTCATCGGAACGTTGCCCCACTGGTTGCCTTCCAGGCGCAGGAAGCACAGCTTGTTGTCCTTCTGCCAGGGAACATAGTCGGACGGGCCGACGTGGATGTTCTCGTCCTCGAGGCGGGTGGCAAGCATCGCCTGCACTGCTTCGGTCTTCGATTCCTTCTTCGAACCCAGGCGCTGGCGATCCAGCATGTTCATGAAGTCGGTGTTGCCGCCGGTGTTGAGCTGATAGGTGCGCTCAACCGTCACGCCGCGGGCGGCGAACAGGCTGGACAGCACGCGGTGGACGATCGTGGCGCCAACCTGGGCCTTGATGTCGTCGCCCACGATCGGCACGCCGGCAGCGCGGAAGCGGGCTTCCCATTCCGGACGGCTGGCGATGAACACCGGCATGCAGTTCACGACCGCAACCTTAGCTTCTAGCGCGCATTCCATGTAGAATTCGGTGGCTTCCTGCGAACCGACCGGCAGGAAGTTCAGCAGCACTTCGGCGCCGCTGTCCTTGAGGGCGGCGATGATGCCTTCCTTGGTCGCTTCGGGCGCGTCGGCCACGATGAAGCCCTTTTCACCGACCGTGGTCATGTGCGGGGCAACGCCGTCCGACACGCGGCCCATGATCACCTTCGCGCCGGTGGCGGGAACGTTGGGCATGAACACGGTGGTGTTGTTCGGCTGGGCGAATATCGCTTCGGCGATGTCCTTGCCCACCTTGCGGGCGTCGACATCGATGCCGAGCACGAACTCTGCATCACCAGCGCCATAGCCGCCGATCTTGTCGTGGATCAGACCTTCCGACGAATTGTTCTGGCGGTAATAGGCAACGCCCTGCACCAGCGAGCTGGCGCAGTTGCCCACACCGATGATGGCGACCTTGATAGGCTTCATTTTGGTTCGATCCCTTCCGAACGAAACTGCGAGTTTCCGCGAAACCCGCCTCATTGTGAAATCGCGCGCCAAAAGCAAGAAGTTTAGCGCGCGTCAAGCTGAATGACGGGCCATCACCGCGATGACGACAACCAGCCAACCCGCCGCGACGATGGCAAATGCATACAAGGCGAAGCTGGCCAGCCCCGCCACGATCAGAACCGCCCCGGCAAACGCGAAGAAATCGCGCATGGTCAGCCAGGTCAGCCATTCCATCACGCGTGAGCGGCGCTGGCTGAAGTGGACCTTAACCGCGTTGAACGTCAAGCCTTCCTTGCCGTGCCTGCTGCGCAGCCCGATCACGGTCAGCCCGGTGACCAGCATGGCCAGTCCGGCTGCCCCCGCCAGGGCTGCGTCAGTGATGCCCTGAAGCTGCAAATTCCACGCAACTCCGCCAATGCAGGCGAAGTTGGTAGCCGCATCGATCAGGCTGTCGAGCCGCGCGCCCTGCGGGCTGGAGCGGAACGTGGCGCGGGCGATCTCGCCATCGACGCCGTCGAAGATCGAGGCAGCCTGGAACAGCAGCGCGCCCGCGATCAACCCGCCGCGCGTCCCCAGCAGCAATGCCGCAAGCATCGCCACGGCCAGAAGCGCAGTGCCCCAGGTGGCGTGTACCGGGCGGATCCAGGCCAGCCTGAGCAGGCGGCGCGAGATCGATTGGGAAATCGGACGGTTGATGTGGCGGGAAATGATCCCGTCGCCCGCCTTGGCCGTCTGCCGCACGATTCGCCGTTCCAGCTCGGCAAGCGATTCGCCAGCGGTGCGCAGGCTGGCGATGCCTGCCGGGGCGGCCGGGGCAGGCAGCGTGCCTCCGGCCAGCGCCATGCCGGGCAGCGCGTGCGCGGCGGGGTGGGCGGCCAGGGCCTGTGCCTCGTCCATGAATTCAACAACCGCGCCTGCGGCGAGCCGGGCGACCTCGGCCTGCAGTTCCGCGCCGGGCTGCCAGGGGGCCGGCGCGGTTATCACGATGTGGGAATATCCGCCCTCGGCAGCAGTGCGAACCGCCCGCGCGGCAAGGGGCAGGCCGGCCACCAACTGATGCGCCACCGGAGCATCGGCGAACACGAGGAGGGCCGTGGTCTTGATCGTTCAGTCCTTTGCGGCTGGTCAGACTGCAATTAATTGCGGCGAAAACCGCGCGAGACACTGTTGCTGGCGACCGAACGGCATATAAGGGCGCACAAGGCGCTCGCCAAGGGGCGGGCGGGCACAACAACACGGGGCAAACGTGGCAGGATCAGCCGGAGCGGCACAACCACCCGTGGGCGCACCCCAGCGCCCACAGCGTCCGCGGGAATTGCAGGACCCGCTTAACCACTACCTTTATCATCCGCTGGCCTGGCAGCTGGCGCGGCGGCTGGCGCATACGCCGCTGACGCCCAACATGGTGTCGGTGTTCGGCGCGCTGATGGTGATCGCGGCGTCGATTGCCTACACCAGCCTGCCCTATCCGATTTCGGCGGCGCTGGGCATGGCGCTGCACATGGGCTGGCACGTGGTCGACGGGGCCGACGGCGATCTTGCGCGGCTGACCGGGCGGTCCAGCCCGATTGGCGAGATGGTGGACGGGCTGTGCGATTACCTCAGCCATATCGTGCTCTACCTGGTGCTGGGCTGGTGGCTGTCGGGCACCGGCGGCACGTTCAGCGGCGGGATGGCGTGGGGCCTGATCGTGTTCGCGGGCATCAGCCACGCGGTGCAGGCCAACCATGTCGAGGTGCAGCGCCGCCAGTACCAGTGGTGGGTCTATGGCACGCCCTGGCTGCGCCATTCGCATGGCTCGCAGGATTCGGCGACCTCGCGCACGATGTTTTCCGGCCTCGTCTCGGCCTATCTCAATGTTGCCAGCGGGATGACGCCGGACGCCTTGCGGATCGACGCGGCGGTTTCGGCCGCGGCGGGGGACCGCGCGCGGCTGGACACCATCGCCGCCGCCGTCCGCGCCGAAGCGCCGCCGCTGCTGCTGCTGTGCAAGATCCTGGGGCCGAACCCGCGCGCGATCGTGCTGGGGCTGTCGATGTTCGCGGGCAGCCCGGTGTGGTACATGCTCTATCAGTCGCTGGTGCTGAACGCGCTGCTGGTGGTGTCGGTGCTGGCCCACAACGCGGCGGCGCGGCGGATCGCGGTGAAGATTGACGCCTGATTTCAGGGCCTGATCTCTCGACAGGCGGGCAAGGGCGGCTATCATGCCGCCCATGCTGACCTCTCCCCTGCTTGAAGCCGCCCGCACCATCGCGGATGACCTCACCGCCCTGCGCCGCGCGATCCATGCCGAGCCGGAGCTGGGCCTCCACACGCCGCTGACGCGCGACAAGGTCCGCGCCGCGCTGGCGGGCCTGCCGCTGGAGTGGCGGGAAGGCCCCTCCACCACCGGCCTCGTCGCCACGCTGAAAGGCACCGCCGGTTCAGGCCGCAGCGTCCTGCTGCGCGGCGACATGGACGCGCTGCCCATGCCGGAGGAAACCGGCCTGCCCTTCGCCTCCACCATCCCCGGCACGATGCACGCCTGCGGACACGATGCCCACACCGCGATGCTGGCCGGCGCGGCGCGGCTGCTCTGCGCGCGGCGCGATAGCTTGCGCGGCGAAGTGCGGTTCATGTTCCAGCCGGGCGAGGAAGGGCACCACGGCGCGCGCTTCATGCTGGATGACGGGTTGCTCGGCGGCGGCGCGCATGGGCCGCTGCCCGATGCCGCCTTTGCCCTGCACGTCATGCCCAACGCCCCGCACGGGCTGGTGACGGGCAAGGCCGGGCCGCTGATGGCGGCGGCGGACCAGCTGGAGATTACCGTGCGCGGCGCGGGCGGCCATGCCTCGATGCCGCATCAGGCGCACGATCCGGTGCCCGTGGCGTGCGAGATCGTCACCGCGCTGCAAGCGCTCGTCACCCGCCAGTTCGACGCGCACGACCCCGTGGTCGTCACCATCGCCCGGATCGAGGGCGGCACCGCGCACAACGTCATTGCCGACTTCGCGAAGCTGAAAGGCACGATGCGCACCCTCTCCCCCCGCCACCGCGCGCGGCTCCACGCGGCGGTGCAGCAACTCGCCACCGGCATCGCCAGCGCCCACGGCCTCAGCGCGGACGTGGTGATCGAGGAAGGCTTCCCCGTCACCATCTGCGACCCCCGCGCGGTCGACCTGGCCGAAGCCGCCGTGACCGATCTGTTCGGCCCGCCCGCCTGGCGGCGGCTGGAACGCCCGATCATGGGTGCGGAAGACTTTTCCTATGTGCTGGAACAGGTCCCCGGCGCGATGCTGTTCCTGGGCGTCTCGCACGAAGGCGAGGACTGGACCCAATGCTGTGGCATCCACTCCACCCGGATGCTGCTGGACGAAACCGTCCTGCCCCAAGGCGCGGCGCTGCTGGCCGGACTGGCGGAGCGGTTTTTGGAGCGGGGGTTTGGGTAGGGGTTTATGCCACCCTTAAGCCCGCACCCCAACAAGCCCAAAGCCGCCCCACCCCCAAACACACCGTCACCCCGGACCTGATCCGGGGTCCCGCTTTCACTTCTCAAGCTACGCCTTCGACAAGCGATGGTTGCTCCGGTCTGGGGGGATTTATGAAGCTCTCAACTTCAGCCTCATTCAAGAACGGCGCCGCCTTGAGTGCATCATATAGATTAAGCATTCGACGTTCTGCTCGTTTGATGAAGTTCTCAAAGATCATACCTTTGGTTATGACCTTGCCTTGAACGATGGGCTCCCAGTTTACCATGTCCAAGCGCGTCCCAAGCACAAAGCACGTCACAGCTGTCGATGATGATATGTAGCCCAACCGAAGGAGCTCGCGTGCATATTTGCTCGCCTGCTCCATCTGTTCGTCTCGAATCACTACACCCGGCCGCTTCAATTCGACGATCACCAAATGTTCAATCTGATCCGGTTCCCCGTCGTCGCGACCGTACGATGGACGGCTATAAAACCCAATGCTGCTGTCCGGGAGGATCGCAAAATCAGGGCGGTTTCGCGTCGGCTTTACCTCCGCAGCCCCGACATCCCCTTTGAAAAGTTTCGTGATTACCGTCGCCATTGCCATGTTGGACGTGAACTCGATCGACTCGTATTCTGGCCCGAATACCCATAAAGAGCGCTCAAATAGCGGCTGCAAATCCCGGACCTCATCAGCCGTCTCGTCTCGCAGAGTCTCGTGCATCTGCCGGACCAGTTTCAGCCGTGTTTGGATTTGATCCAACGCGTCTTTGGCCACCCGCAGAGTCCAGTCAGTCAACAATTGGTTGAGTGCATCGAGATCCCCGGGCGGAAGGTCGTGCAGCTTTCCTATCAGCGAGTACTTGGAGGATGAAGCTTCAAGGTTCGCAAGTATTCCAGCAACTTGGGTCAGCTCGTCCCCGCTAAGGTTCGGACATCGATCAGCGACCTGTTCAACGAACTCATTTACCCGCTCTCGACTCAGTGGCGGCAGTCCACGCGAGTAGCCGTCAATACGCTCGTGCACTTCGGCCTTAATCTCCGCACGGCGGCTAGAAATTGCGTGTCTGACAAGATTGCGAATATGCTCGATCACTAGGTTTCGGGCTTGCTTCCACGCATCGTCATCTGAATCGAAATCGGACCAATCGGCCTTCACAGACTTCTCCAGAAAATCGGCCAGAACGATGAATGTAAAACGTTTTGCCTCGCTTGTACGCCCATCGATGACAGTAATCAGATCGTTGCCGCGCCACCCGATTTCACCAACAAGGCGCTTATTTACCCACCAGGCGATGCCATGCTGCCGTGTGGTTTTGTCCGCCTTCTGAGCGTCTATCATTAGGACTTTGGCGACACCAAAGCCTGGCACGTCTACGTCTGACCAGGCCATCTTCTCCTGCGAAAGGTCTTCGAAAGTAACGGGCACTCCGTCCACGCTCACAACGAATGCTGGGTCGGTCAGAAAACGCGAGCCGATGATTTCGCGCACCTGGTCAGCATTCAAGCCAAGCGGCGTTTCGCCCCCCGTAATCTCCGTTCCATGTCCATTTACGTCCTTCGAAATGTCGACTTGTTCAACATCAAAAGGCCTCTCCATGGTCCGGCAGCGTGACACAACAAAGGTGTGTTCCTTGCCATCACGCCAAGTACGGACCCGATAGGGATCTCCAAATAAGAATGCAGCATGGCGCCCCTTTCCGTTTTTACCGTGTACGGTACGCGGCGCGGCATTCTCTAAATCAGCCGGCGGAATACTCCGGGAGCCCTGTGCCTCCAGTCTGTTGTAGTTAAGCATTCGCCAGCGAAGCATGAAATCCTGAGCGCGCATGCCTTCACCGTTGTCACGAATCCGAAATGGACGTCCCACACGTGGCCAATCGATGTCCACCCGCGTGGCATGTGCGTCCCACGCGTTTGCGACAAGCTCGACAATAGCGGTTGATGGATCAGTGATAATTTGTCCCGCATAGCTCGCGAGAAATCGATCTCCAAAAAGTAGCCCGCTATCGGTCACTCACTTTCCTCCCCTCAACGTCCTGCAAGCACTATCACAAATAGTAACGTGATGTTGCAAAGGGGGAAGAGGCTTTAGGGAAAATTACTTTCGATTCAAGATTCTGCTGATCCTGAATTTTCTCCAAGGTGAAGCTGATATTCGGCCTTCGAACCCAGCACTCCCCCGCCAAGCCAACTCAATGCACGAACCGCGCCACCACATCACGATAGCTGCGCGACACTTTCACATCCGCCCCGGATTCCAGGATCAGGAAACACTCGCCGTTGGTGTGCGGTTTGACCTGGCGGACCTGGTTGAGGTTGACGATCCAGCTGCGGTGGACGCGCTGGAACACGCGCGGGTCCAGCCGGCGTTCCAGGTCCTTCATCGTTTCGCGCAGGATCAGGCTGTTGTCGGCGGTGTAGATGCACATGTAATCGCCCGCCGCCTCGATCCGCTCGATCGAATCCACATCGACCCGGAAGATCTGGCCGCGATCCTTGATGTTGATCAGCTTTTCATAGCGGGCGGTGCCTTCGCCATCGTCGGGCATCGCCTCGATCGCGTCGGGGGCGACTTCGGCCAGCACGGTCTTGAGCTTTTCGGCTTCCTCGGCCGAGCGCTTTTCCGCCAGGCGGGTGCGGACGCGTTCCAGCGTGTCGGCCAGCTTGTCCTCGTCCACCGGCTTCATCAGGTAGTTGACGGCGTTCGCCTCGAACGCGCGGACGGCGTGTTCCTGATAGGCGGTGACGAACACGATCAGCGGCGGTTCGATCTCCATCACGCCCTTGACCACGCTGAACCCGTCAAACCCCGGCATCTGGATGTCGAGGAACACCAGGTCGGGCTTCTCCGTCTTGATCTTGCGGATCGCCTCGCGCCCGTTGGAGCAGGTGTCGATGATCTCCACGTCGGGGAATTTTTCCAGCCGGAGCATCAGCCCCTGAATGGCAAGCTTTTCGTCGTCGACGATGATCGTGCGAATGGTCATGGCATTTCCAGGTCCTGTCCGCCGCCCGATGTGCGGCGTGGGAAGTATCAGCCCGCGATCCCGGCGCGCCGCTGCTCTGGCAGGGCGGCGGGCGCGGTTTCGCGGCGTTCGAAAGGCAGCTCGATCAGCACGGCAAACCCGCCTTCCGGCGGCTCCATCGTTTCGAAGCGATGGTTCTCGCCATAAGCCTGGGCCAGCCGGTCACGAATGTTCGCGAGGCCCACGCCAGTCGATACAGGTTCGCCGCCATCAAAGGTCACGCCGCTCAACCTGTTGCTGGCCGCGCTCATTTGCAATCCCGGACCCGTGTCCGAGACGACGATACGAAGGTTCTGGCCGACGAGTTGCGCCGAAATCGTGATCTCGGCCCCGGCCTCCTGCGTGCTGACCGCGTACTTGATCGCGTTCTCCACCAGGGGTTGCAGCAGCAGCGAGGGCAGCAGCGCCTGCTCGGTCACCGGATCGATCCGGAAACTGGTGCGCAGCCGCTCCTCGAACCGCATCCGCTCGATATCGAGGTAGAGCTTCAGCGTGTCCACTTCCTGCGCCACGGTGACCCGCCCGGTCGGCTCGTTCACCAGGGTATAGCGCAGGAACGAGGACAGGCGGCTGAGCATCGCGTTGGCCGGCTCGGTCTGTTTCAAGAGCACCAGCGTCGAGATCGAGTTCAGCGTGTTGAACAGGAAATGCGGGTTCAGCTGATAGCGCAGCATCGCCAGCTGGGCCTGGGTGGCCTGGTTCTCCAGCTGGATCAGCTGGTCGTTCTGCTCCTCGATCTGGAGGAAGAAGTTGATCGCATAGTACAGCGCCGACCACGCCCCCAGCAGCGTCGCATCGAGGTAGAACAGGCCGATGAACCGCTGCGCGAAGCCGACCGTCGCGTCGCCGTAATAGAGCTCGTTCACCCAGGCGTCGATGAAGGCATAGAGCGCCACCGCGAACGGCAGCATCAGCGCCGTCACGCCCCAGGTGATCAGCGGGCGGCGAGTAATCAGCTGGCGGTAGATCACCGACAGGATCAGCGTGATCGAGAACCCGGTCAGCGTGGAGATCAGCACCAGCACCAGGAACGAGAGCGACAGCCCGTTGGCCAGCCCCGACATCGCGCGCAGCAGCATCGCCCCGCCCCAGCCCAGCGCCTGCAAGCGCCAGAACGCGCGGTTCTTGTTGGCGAAGAACGGGGTCGGGCGAAAGGGCAGGACGGCCATAGACGCGTTCTAGCAGAAAACCGCGTGGCCAAGCCACCGGTTTGCAGGGCCGATAAGGATCAGGATTGCTCGGCCTCGCGAATGGCCTTGGCCAGCGCCTCGCGCCCGACCGCGCCGGTCATCAGCTGGTCGCCGACCACCCAGCTGGGCGTGCCGTCGATCCCCAGCGAGCGGGCATAATCGAGGTTGCCGCTCAGCTCTGCGTTCACCAGCGGGTCGGCCAGGAACTTGCGGGCCCGCTCCAGGTCCAGCCCGGCGGTCTGCGCGGCGGCGGCGATCGTTTCGGCGCTGGGCCGACCGGCCGCGAACATCGCGTGATGGAACTGCGCAAAGCGGCCCTGCTCGGCCGCGGCAAGCCCCCACTTGGCCGCATCCGCGCTTTGCGGCGAGAGGATCGGCAGATGCCGCACCACCACCTTCAGCTGCGGGAACTCCTTGATCAGCGCATCCACGTCAGCCACGCTGGACCGGCAGAAGGTGCAGGCAAAGTCGGTGAACTCCACCAGAGTCACCGTGCCCTGCGGGTTGCCCAGCACTGATCCGGGGAACGGCTCGAACAGTTTGCCGCCCACGCTGGTCAGCTGCTTTTCCGCCTCGCGGCGCTGCAGTTCCTGCATGGCCTGCGGCAGGATTTCCGGATTTTCCAGGATCGTGCGCTTGACCGCTTCTTCCGTGCGGTTGGATTCGAACAGCCAGCCGCCGATGGCCCCGACGATGAGGAGAATCAGTCCGGCGAGTGCGAACAGGATCGATCTGGCTTTGCTTTCAGTCATGACGGACAGCGCTACTTGCGTTTGCGCTGCTGTTCAATCGCCGCGCGGGCCTGCATGGCAATGTCCTGCGCGCGGATCCAGTCGGGCGAGCCCTTGGGCAGGGCCGCCTCGGCCGCCTCGGCGCTGCGCAGCGCCTGCGGGAACTGCCAGCTCATCACCTGCTGCTCGGCACTGGCCAGACGCGCGCGGGCGGTATCGCCGTTGGCGGCATAGACCACGCCCAGCTGGTACCACGCGAAGGGATTGCGCCGGTCCCGCGCGACGGCGGCCTTCAGCACGCGCTCGGCCTCCTTGAAGTTGGCCGGGTCCTCGGTCGCGATCAGGGCGTGGCCGAACGTGGTGGCGATCAGCGGCTGGTTCTGGGTCTTCTCGGTCGCGCGGCGCAGCGGCTCCAGCGCTTCGTGCGGGCGGCCCGATTCCAGCAGGATCTGCCCTTTCAGTTCGAGGAAATAGGGATCGTCCGGCGCCTTGGCGAGCAGCGCGTCGGCCTCGGCCAGCGCTTTATCGACGTGGGCGTCCTTGTGATAGGCATAGGCGCGGGCATAGCGGGCGGGAATGCCCGACATCGTGGCCGGCCACGCCCGCAAGGTCTGCTGCGGTTCGGAAACATAGCCGGACAGCTTTGCCTTTACCCGCTGGAACCGGGCTTCAAGTTCCGGATCGTAGGGTTTGTTGTAGGCCGGATCCTGTTCGTAAGTGTCCTGCAAGGTCGCGATGCGGTCCGACGTCATCGGGTGGGTGCGGTAGAACTCGTTGTCGTAGGTGCGCGAGTAGCCATAGCGATACTCCATGTTCTGGAGCTTCTTGAAGAACGCGATGGACCCCTTGCCGGATATTCCGGCCTTCGACAGGTACTGCGCCCCGGCGGCGTCGGCGCTGGCTTCCTGGCTGCGGTTGAATGCCAGATACTTGCCCAGCGCGGCCTGCTGACCGGCCATGATCACGCCCATGGCCGCTTCGCCTGCCCCGGCTGCCGCCGCCGCCGCACCCAGCAGCAGCGACATGATCGAGATGCCCTGCGCCGCCTTGCCGCCACCGTCGCTGATTACGTGGCCGCCGGTGATATGGCCGAGTTCGTGGGCAATCACGCCCTGCACTTCCCCCACCGACTGCGCTTCGTTGATCAGGCCGCTGTGCAGGTAGATCGCCTGCCCACCCGCAACGAAAGCGTTGAGCGAAGGATCGTTGATCAGCACCACGTCGACATTGTTGGGGTCCAGCCCGGCCGCCGCGATCAGGGGGGCGGACATGTCGCGGAACAGGGCTTCGGTTTCCGCGTCGCGCAGGATCGATTGGGCCGCGACCGGCTGTGCAGCCAGCACCAGCAGGGCCAGTACGGCCCCCAGGTGGGCCAGCAATCGAGAGACAGCGCGCATCAGGGAACCTATCGCGACCCAGCCTGAACCGCCGCTGAAGGCGCCCCCTGCGCCGCCAGGAACGCCAGCGCCGCATCCAGCACACGCGCATCGCGGCGGAACGGATGGGCCAGTTTCATCACCGTTCCGGCATGGTCCACTCCCTTCAGCACGACCGCCTGGGTCGGCGCGCCAGCGGCGGTCAGCGCCTTGGCCAGCGCGATGGAATTGCGCGGCTTGACCGTGACGTCCTCGTCCCCGGTCAGGAGCAGCATCGGCGGGGCGCCGGCGCGGGCAAAGCGGACCGGCTGGGTCTGCGCCGGGTCGGCCACATGGCCGAACGCGGCGACCGCCGAGTCGGTAGTGAACGGCGCGAAATCATACGGCCCGGACAGGCCGATCACCCCCTTCACAAAGCCGTTGGGCACGCCCTGCCGGTCCAGCCATTGCTGTTCCAGGCCCAACATTACCGCGTTGTAGGCTCCGGCGGAGTGTCCCATCAAGAACACCCGGCCCGGATCGCCGCCCAGCCGCGCGGCGTTGTCCATGGTCCAGCGCACGGCCGCGGCGCTGTCTTCCAGCATCGCGGGATAGCGCCCATCCGCGCCCAGCCGGTAACCCGGCAGCACCACCAGGTAGCCAGCGCGCGCCAGCGTGCGACCGACAAAGTGATAATCGCCCGGAATCCCGCTGTGCCACCCGCCGCCGTGAATGAACACCACCACCGGGTGGGGTCCGGGCTGGTCCGGCGCGATCACTTCCAGCCGCTGGGCAGGATGCGGACCGGTCGGCACCTCAGCCGCCGCCACGACCGTCCCGGCCGTGCCGCCCAGCACCCAGTCGGCCCCGTCAAGCAGCGCCACCGCATTGGTTGCCATCGCATAGCGCCAGGCGCCGAACAGCGCGGCTGCCACCAGTGCCAGAATAATGAGGGTCCAGCCCATCCAGCCAATCCGCCCGCGGTCAGAAGTTGCGTTCATCCCCGCTACCTAACCCGCAAAGCAACAGGGCGCCATGCCCAAGCATGACGCCCTGCCGGTCCCCTCTCGCCAGGGTATGGGTTCAGCCGACCAGCTTGCGCGCGGCGCGTTCCAGCAGCGGCACGTCGTCGGGCACTTCGCCAACCAGCACCACGGTGCCATCGGGCATCCGGCGGGCGATCAGCAGGGTAAATTCGCTGCCTTCCGGCGCGATGTCGGCAAAGCTTTGCGGTTCGATCTTGCGCAGCTTGCGGGCCAGCGCTTCACGCGGGGTTTCGCGGGCGGCGGCTTCCTTGCCGCTTTCCTCGCGCTTCAGCCGGCGCTCTTCGTTCACCACGCCCTTCAGGCCGCCGGGTGCTTCGGACAGGAAGCGCGAGAGCGTGCCGCGCGGCAGGCCGATGCGGTGGGCATGGCTGAGCGCGGAGGCATATTCGGTCAGGCGCGTCTTGTCGTAATCCGCCCCGAACACCAGCTTCACCACCGGTGTCATCGGCGCACGATCCTGCACGGTCAGGCCCGATTCGGTCACCAGTTCATCGAACTGCGCCGGGGCTTCGACAGCGGCCAGCGAGAAATCATAGGCCCGGCCAATCGCGGCATAGAGCGCGCTGCGGGTGCGGTCTTCGGAACCACGCGCAGCTTCGGCCAGTTCACGGGCGGACGCCAGCCAATCGGCCAGTTCCATGTCCGCCGCGTCAGGCTCTGGCAGGGCTTCGGACAGGACCAGCGCATCGTCGTCCAGCGGGAAGCCCGGCATCGCCAGGTCTTCACTGCCAAAGGCGGGCGACGGCAGGCTCAGCCCGCCCGGAGCGGACGGCGCGAAATCGGCCAGGTCCAGAACGTCGTCGCCATCGTCCCAGTCGTCATGGCTGCTGCCGGTCGCGACCAGATCGGCCGGTCCATCGGCCCAGTCGGTCAGGGCATCGGGCGTACGGTGCGATTGCGGCTCCAGCGCCTGGTCGATTTCCTGCAGCAGCGCATCGGTGGTGCGCTGATCGGCCAGTTCCTTCCAGTTGATCACGCCATAGATGAAGTCGATGGTGTCATCGTCGCTGGAGAACGGCAGCAGGATGCCGCGATAGAGAATCGTCGATTCGCGCTGGTTGACGAATTCCGCTTCGAACCCGATCGGCGCCTGATTGGCGATGATCTGCATGTAGTGGTCGGTAATCCGCGACAGCAGCGAGCGGCTGGGCACGTCCTCCAGGGTCTGGATGTCGCCCTCGGTCCCGCACTCATCGGCCAGCTTGTCGCCCAGGTACTGGATCGAGGGATTCTCGATCCCCCCGGTGAAGTCCAGCAGCACGCTGTACGGCCCGAAATCAGGCAGTGCTGCCGGATCGAGATCCTCGATCGAGGGAAAATTGCGGTTGTCGAGCAGGCTGGCCCAGTGGTTGTAGGCCCGCACCTGCATGCGGCGCTCGTCCTGCCCGACCGGGCTGGGCGGTACTTCGTGGCCGTCTTCGTCATCGGCGTAATCGTACGCCGGCGCGTCATCCGCGCCGCGATCCATGAAACTGCCCCGATACGTGTCCATGTGGCTTTCCCCGCCAAGTCCCTGTCTCAGGAACCCTTTTGGCGCGACATGGTAAACGAACCGTTAAGTTGCGCCGACGATATCCGCAAAGTCGCGGCAACGTGACGTCATGGCGCCATCCCGCCTCAAATCCGTCCTTCCTCGCGCGCGGGCATCGGGGCCAGCCAGCGCATGACCGGCAGGCTGAACGCCAGAAACGCGGCCGCGCCGTGGATGGCAGTGGGCACGCCCGTCAGGTCCGCCATCAGCCCCAGCGCATAAGCGCCCAGCGCCAGCCCGCCGAACGTCACCGCCTGATAGATCGCCAGACAGCGCCCGAGGATCGTTTCAGGCGAACGCAGCTGCATCGCGACGTTGAGCGTGGTGAACGTCGCCACCCAGGCCCCGCCCGCGACCAGCGCGCTGGCCAGCAGGGGCGCCAGCGTGGTGGCACTGGCCAGCGGCACCATCATCGCCGCAAAGATCAGCGCCGCCATGCTGACCACGGTTTCGCTGCCCAGCCGCCGCCGCGCGGGGGCGATCCACAGCGCGGTCAGGATCGAGCCGACCCCGAACGCGCCCAGCAGCAAGCCGTAATCCACCTCTGTCCCGTGAACGCGCTCGCGCACGATCACCGGCAACAAGGCGTGAAAGCCCGCCGCCCCCAGGCCAAAGGTCATGCCGCGCAGCAAGATCCGCCGCACCGGGCTGGAGCCGGCGCAAAACGCGATGCCGGTGCAGATCGAAGCCAGCATCGGCTGGCGCTGCGGCGGCGGCGCATCGGGCCGCCAGCGCAGCAAGACCACGATCAGCGCCAGATAGGACAGCGCGTTGAGCGCGAATGCCAGCGCCGGGCCGGTCAGGGCGATCAGCAGCCCGCCCAGCGCCGGGCCGACGCTACGCGCCAGATTGAACGCGATCGTGTTGATCGAGATCGCCTGCGGCAAATCGCCCGGCCCCACCTGCAACCGGACCGAGGCCTGCCAGGCCGGACCGTTGAGCGCGGTGCCCGCCCCGACGGTCAGCGTGAACGCCAGCAGGGTCAGCGGACCGATGGCCCCGGCCCAGGTCATCAGCGCCAGCGCGGCCGATGCCACCAGCATGATGCCCTGCGCCGCCAGCATCACCTTGCGCCGGTCGTGGTTGTCGGCAATCGCCCCGGCAAAGACCGCTAGCAGCAGGATCGGAATGGTGGTGCTGGCCTGGACCAGCGCGATCAGCTGGTGCGACTGCGTCAGGTCGGTCATCAGCCAGGCTGCCCCGGTCGATTGCACCATCGACCCCAGGTTGGAAGCCAGGTTGGCCGTCCACAGCGCGCGGAACGCCGGAAACCGGAACGGCGCCAGCGCCCGCCCCGGCGCGGTCAGGCCGCGCCCAGCTGACGGCGCTTCATCGTTCACAGCAGATAGCGCATCTTCGCCTGCTGGACGACATCGCCGCCGGTCACGTCGAACGCGGCCTTGGCAAATTTCGGCGGACCAAAGCTGACCGGGGCGTTGCGCGAAAAGCCATAGCCTTCCTTCGGCATCATGATCGCCATGTCCATCTTGCGGTTGCCGTTCTCGTCATGGATCAGCGAGATCGCATAGCGCCCCGCCGGAACATGCCCGAACTCGATCCGCACGGTACCCGCCGCCGGAACGATCGCGGTGCGCGCCGCCGGGTCCTTGCTGCAATCGGGAAAGGCCTTGGGCTGGGCCGTCAGGCAGGCCAGCACCTGGCCCTTGGCATTGCGCAGGCCGGTGACTTCCATGCTGACCTTGCCACCACCCGCAGCCGGTGGGGTGGCAGCCAGCAGGACCGGCGCGGCAATCAGAGCCGCGACAGCCCGCGATCCGTGCCGCACAACCGGTCCCAGACGCGGAAATAAAGTCCGTAATTGCATAGATAGCTTTCGTGATGCCGCTGGTGATGGCTGGCGGTTATCAGCCAGTTCCCCAACCGCGAATGAACCAGCCAGCGCGGGAACAGTTCCCAGCCCATGTGATTGGTGACGCCCATCAGCGTCATGGTGGCCAGCACCAGCCCCAGCACGCCGATGTGTACCGGCACGACGAACACCAGCGCGGGGATGACGATCGCCCCGGTCACCGCTTCGATCGGATGAAAGCTCATCGCCGCCCAGGCCGTGGGAGGCTTGCTGGCGTGGTGGACCGCGTGGGCCAGCCGGAACACGCGCGGGCGGTGCATCCAGCGATGGGTCCAGTAGAACCAGGTATCGTGCAGGAACAGATAGACCAGCAGCGAAACCGGCAACCACCAGACGGGATAGGCGTCGACCTCGGTATAAATCCGCGTCCAGCCGTGCTGCTGCCAGCCCCAGGCGACCAGTCCGGCCGGTGCGCCGTAGATTCCGGCAGAGGCCAGCGACCAGCCCAGTTCCTGGCGGATCTGCCGGTCCAGCCCCTGGTACAGCCCCGGTCGCACGCGCCGGGTTGCCCAGGCAAATGCCCCGGATGTGATCAGATAGCGCACCGCCACGATGACGGTCATCACCAGCGCGGAAAGCGCGGCGGCGGTCCAGCCGGGATGGTCGGTTGCAAGCATGGCAGGCTTATGCCCACGCTATCGCTGCTGGTGCAAGCGGCTGCGTGGGCATCAGGCCTGTTCGTGGATCAGTTGGCGCGGATCAGTTGGCGCGGGCCGCCGGGCCGCGCTGCTGCGGGCGCCCACCGCCATTGCCGCGCGGGCGGCGGTCGCCCTGCGGACGGCGATCCCCGCCGCTGCGCTCACCCTGCGGGCGCTCGCCGCGCGGACGGTCGCCAGCCGGGCGGGCGGTGGCAGGACGGGTGGCTTCCACCGCGCCGCGCCCTTCATTGCCCAGCGGGTTGAACACCGGCCCGCGCTGCGGCGCGGCAGGACGTTCGCCGCGATACGATTCGCGTGCCTGAGCATCGCGCGAGCGGCCATCGCGGCCCTGCCCGCCCCGGCTCTGGTTGTTGTTGCGGCCACCGCCGCCAGCACCGCGGCCACCCTGCCCGCGCGCCGCCGGACCACCACGCCCGCGCGCATCGCGCGCCTCGCGGCGGGCATCCTGCTCCGCCTCGGCCGGCTTGCGCACCGGCAGCGGCAGACGGGCGGCTTCCTGCTGGAAGTTCTCCGGCAGCGGCATCGGGTCCAGCTTCACCCCGGTCAGGCGCTCGATATCGCGCAGATAGGGCTTTTCGTCCGGCGCGCAGAAGCTCAGCGCGATCCCGTCCGCTCCGGCGCGCGCGGTGCGGCCAATGCGGTGGACATACTGCTCCGGCACGTTCGGCAGTTCAAAGTTGAACACGTGGCTGACGCCCGAAACGTCAATCCCGCGCGCGGCGATATCGGTCGCCACCAGCACCGGGATGCTGCCCTTGCGGAAGCCCAGCAGCGCGGCGGTGCGCTGTGCCTGGCTCTTGTTGCCGTGGATCGCGGCGGCATTGACCCCGGCGGTCGCCAGATGGCGCACCACGCGGTCCGCGCCGTGCTTGGTGCGGGTGAACACCAGCGCGCGGTCGATCGAATTGTCGGCCAGCCCGGCCTTCAGCCGCAGTGTCAGCAGCGCCTGCTTTTCGGACTGGTTGATGAACGTCACCCACTGCTCGATCCGCTCGGCCGTGGTAGCCTGCGGCGTCACTTCGACGCGCACCGGGTTGCTGATGAACTGCTTGCCCAGGTCGGCGATCGCCTTGGGCATCGTCGCGCTGAAGAACAGGCTCTGGCGGTCCTTGGGCAGCAGGTTGGCGACCCGCTTCAGCGGCACGATAAAGCCCAGGTCCATCATCTGGTCGGCTTCGTCCAGCACGAAGATCTCGACATGGCGCAGCGTCAGCGCGCGCTGGTCGATCAGATCGAGCAGGCGGCCCGGCGTTGCCACCAGGATATCGCAGCCCGGCACCAGCGCACGGGCCTGCTTGCCCACCGGCACGCCGCCGAACACGCACTGAACGGACAGGTTCAGGTACTTGGCATAGCCGCGCATGTTTTCGGCGATCTGCGCCGCCAGTTCGCGCGTGGGGGACAGCACCAGCATCCGGCAGGCGGCATTGTTGCGCGCCTTGGGATTGGCGGCCAGCCGGTGCAGCGAGGGCAGCGAGAACGCGGCGGTCTTGCCCGTTCCGGTCTGGGCGATGCCCAGGATGTCGCGGCCCTGCAGCAGGGCGGGAATGGCCTGGGTCTGGATCGGGGTGGGATCGGAATAGCCCTTGGCTTCAAGCGCACGCAGCAGCGGCTCGGCCAGGCCAAGGTCGGAAAAATAGGACATGGAAAACTCTCAAAATGAAGCGGCGCGCACGGGATCGAACCCGCAACGCGAAGCAAGTGTCGTTCGATGCGACCCTGCGTGAAAAAGGTGGCTTCAGGCGATAACGGCGACCGTAAGTCCGGGCAGGTCTTGCGCCGAAACGCTGACCTCACGCTGCCGGGACTGCACGGGAGACTGGCTCCGCGCGCCGATTGCTGAAACTGCATATAAGCAATGTTCGCAATAAAGCAAGATAATTGCGGCCTAACAGGAAATGCGCCGCTTAAGACTTGCGAATGACTGCCGAATCTGATTGCGTCAGGTGAGTATGCATCAGCCTCCCTCCCCTTGCGACGGCACCTGTCGGATCGATCCGGTGCGGCAATGGTGCCAGGGCTGCAAGCGCACACTCAATGAAATCGCCGACTGGCCGATCCTGAAGCCCCGCGAAAAGCGCGCCATCCTCAACCAGCTGCCCCTGCGACAGGGCTAGGCCCCCAAGGGTCGGCTGGCCCAGGTCAGACGCGCTGGTCCCAACTGGACAGGCGCGGGTCCAGCACGGACAAGTGCCGCCGCAGCGAGGCTCGCGCCAGGCGCTCAACCTCCACCTTGCGGCGCGCCGCCGCCAGCGGGACCGTCGCCGCCGGGCGCAGGATTTCGGCGTCATAGCCATCCGCCACGATCAGGCCGCAGCGTTCCGGCAGAAAGCTGGCGTCTTCCATGCACGCCCGGTCCAGATGCGGGGCAAGGCCCCAATAGAACCGGTCGCAAAAGTCCAGGTAATCGGTCCACTTGCCATCGCCCAGCAAATCGGCCCGGCTGACCTTGATCTCCACGATCACCAGTTGCCCCTTGGCGTCGATCCCCATCAGGTCAGCCCGCCGCCCGTTGCGCAGGGGCATTTCGGGCAGGCACCAGATGTCGTTGCGCGCGAACAAGCGGCAAATCCCGCGCGCCACGGCCTGCGCCTCGCGACTGAAGGCGTCATCGGCGGACGCGGGTAAACTGGGGGAGGGCTCGGCCATTGTCGAACCATAGGAACATATCATGAACCACGCAAGCCTGCGCGGCCGGTCCGTCTACATGAACCGGCGCGGCATGGGCGAATCGGCCGGCGGGGTCAGCGCCAGCAGCGCGGCGCGCGCCGCATGGAACTCCTGCCACAGGGCCAGCGCCGCCGCCGCCGGGCTGACGCCGCGCGCGTGCACCGCCAGCAAGGCGGCCATGCCCGGCTCCATGATCGCGGTCAGGTCCTCGATCCCCTGCTCCGCCATGCTGCGCCGCCAGCCCCCGGCATCGCGCATGATCGCCGGGAAATTGCGCACATCCGCCCGCATCGGCTCCGCGGCGATTCCCGCCAGCATCGCCACGACCCCGGCCGCATCGTGCAGTGCTGACCACTTCATGCTCATGGCACTGGCCGAAGCCTGCCCGAATTCCGCCCGGCCAGAGCCAGGCAGCGCGCCCCCGAGAGCAGAGCCGGGAGCAAGCGAGGACGGACCGAAATTGGTAGGAGCGTTCATCCGGCGAGTCCTAGCACCGCCGTGCTTGCCAAATCGCTAACTGCAAATGAGTGATAAAAGACACTGGCGCACCGCCGCCCACACTGCTAACCGCCCACCTCACAAGCACCCGTAGCTCAGCTGGATAGAGCGCTGCCCTCCGAAGGCAGAGGCCACAGGTTCGAATCCTGTCGGGTGCGCCACCGCTTCGCGTTTTGTCTCAAGGGCTTACGCCCTCGACAAAACTGCTCGCGAGCTCAATTTTCCCATAAACAGATCATAAGCAAATTCGGCTCATCGAATCTGCGCTGATCGGGCTGTGATAGAGGCTGTCTGCACGGTGTTTCACACACGGTCTTGGGCACGGCGTCAGAACTGCGCCGTGAAGGTGGCTACAGCGTGGAGACGCTTGATTGAGCAACTCACGATGCTGACGAGCGTGAGTGACGCTCACTCCCCTCCGAGGAACGTTGCCCTTCTGGTGTAGCCTTCGATCCCGCAAGTCTTGGCTTTTTGCAGCTCGGCCTTGGCTATGGTCAGATCACGATGGGGGCCAGTGAGGGTAATGTACAAGCTCGGTGCCAAACCCTCGTAGCGAACCGTTGAGTCGCTGATGGCGGCAATCCCACAGCGTTCGAGTTCAACAATCTTGGCCTGTGTAATCTCGACTTCTTGCGGGTGGCCTTCTTGGACCGAGGCATAGATGTTGAAAATGTGGGGATGTTGCGTTTGCGAAGGCTGCGCAAGAACTGGCATCTGCGTGACTGCACATGCCAGTGCAAGGAGGCTGAAGACTTTCGCTTTCATGTGTACCCCATTTGGACATTGGGCCACCGATACCGCGCTGACACGCTCATCGACAATCATAAATAGGCCCGGTAGCACAGCGTTTCGAAACACGGTGCTTCGGCACGGTACATCGGCCTTGATGCTGGACTAAATGCGCATGGAGCACTCAGGGGCGGGGTGCTCGACGGTGGATTACTGTGAGTGGTTCAAACAGCCATCGCCGCAGGCCCAACGGCAATCTAACCTCCGTGCGCTTGTGAAATTTGGCGAAAAAGGCCCAGCCCTCGTGAAGAAAGCTGGGCGTGAGTTGGAGGTTATGGATATGCATGCATATCCGCCCCTTGGGTCGCAAGATGCTCTTAGCGAGATGGGGGGCGCGGAGCAACATGCCTTCAATTATGAAAGCATTTATTCTGACCATTACGCCCCAGCCTCGATGAGAATAGCCAGTCTTCCTTGATCGAGCATATTGACAGCAGCAGCTCTTGTTGAGACATCCGACCGGTGTCTGTCGAACCCCTCCACATCCGGTTTTTAAACCTGTTGGGCGCTATCCGCGGCCTGTCGCCGTTCGATGTGATGACGGCAGAAGATGACCAGCTGCTAAGAAGCTTACTGATCCGATGGCATAGCACCACAGACATCTCTGTCGGCGAAATCATGAACAGCATGACTGAAGTGTCGGCGGCAACAGCCTATCGTCGGATTATCAGCCTGCGCGACAAAGGGCTGGTTAAGCTGCGAGTGGATCAAACTGACAAGCGTGTGAAGTTCGTCGACCCCACCGACTTGGCTTTGGACTACCGTAATCGCATCAACATCGCGCTTGAAGGGCTGGTAGAGGAAAGCCGCCTTGCATGAAGTTTGATGCCAAGACGCTGATCAAGCCGGTTACCAACGTTCTTGGAATAGCGATCGCTTGGTATGCACTTGCCCAATTCAACGCCTGGCTCTTTTCTGGCCTAGAGCACACATCGCGTGCACACTGGATCTTCCTACCCGCTGCCTTTCGTCCGCTGATAATTTTGATGTTTGGCTGGGTTGGCGCCGTAGGTCTGGTTCTGGGTGCGTACCTTACCGTGTATGGCACGGCGGATGGTGATGCGTTTCATGAAATGATTTTCTCGGTCATCTTGGGCATTACGCCTTGGATTGCTGTTTCTTTGGGTAAGTGGGCGCTGAACATCCCGCGCACTCTTGCTGGGCTTGGGGCGTGGCATATCGTTATGCTGTGCACGCTCTGCGCCAGCGCCAACGCGGTTGCCTTGAACGGTTATCTATGGGCGTCGGGACGCTTTGAAGGTGGCTTGATCCAGATTGTCACGGTGTTTGTCGGGGACTTGGTTGGGGCAGCACTTGTGCTTTTCCTAGTTGCGAATGTGCTGGCTTTCGTCATGCCTCGCAGATCGAGCATGTAAGCTACTCAAATTTTGGCGTGATAATCCAATTTCGACCGGCGTTTCCGGTCGACAGCCAGCCAAGTCTCACATGACGATCTGGGTGCGGCTGCGAGCACGGTGTTCGCAACACTGTGCTTGCGGCGGCTGGATCACGGTGCTGTCGCGGTGGATCATCGTGAGTGGCTCAAGCTTCAGAGCAGATGCCCATCTATCTCACCAAGCTCACCTAGTGCAGAACTGCGGGCAGTATCGCGCTTGCGCTTATAGGCGAGTACAGTCTGCAGCCTGACCTGCTGGTGACCACCAATGTCTTCAAATTGAAGGTCGCCGCGCTCGGCCAATACAGTCAGGAAGGGAACATGCACGTTCAGGATTTCGGCTGCGTCCTCGAAGGATAAGGTCATCAAGCTGCTAACTCCAACCGCCCTACGGCAATCTCGTCCTGATGCGCCCGCGCTTGTGCAAGCTCATATGCCGTCTGCATTCGCAGCAACGTGTCAGCATTGACGCCAAACGCCTTCTCGAAGCGAATGGCCATATCGGCAGACAGGCTTGCGTGGCCGTTCAGCAAGGTACTGAGTGCCTGACGGGAAACGCCGAAATGACGGGCAAGCGCAGCCACATTCATGCCGCTAGGCTCGACAATCTCGGTCTTCAGCCAATCTCCTGCATGAACTGCAAGGGAGGGGTGCATCTTAAGCGCCATGATAATCCTCCAAGTCCATATCAATCAGTGTCCCCGCGCTATCGATCCTGAATGTCAGGCGCCAGTTTCGGGTTACGGTCATCGCCCATGTTCCCGCCCTATCGCCCTTCAACTCGTGCAGACCAAAATTGGGCGGCACCGATAGTTCATCCAGCGACGCAGCGGCGTCGATGAAGGCCAGCATGTTGCGCAGGCGCTTCACATCTCCCACGAGGCCTTTGGCATTGCCGGTTTCAAAGAAGCGGCGCAGGCCTTTGTGGCTGATGCTTTCGACATCCATATGTCATGCCATACTTGACAGTATGAGAGGTGTCAAGTGATGCTTGACGCATCATTCCGGTCGACTTCATCCCCGAGCCGACATTAGCGCAATGGCATGGCCCGAGCGCGAGCAGACAAGGCGGACCTCGATAACCGCACTTTCCTTGACGGCGCCATCTACCTCTACCGCCGCAAGAACTCCAAGCAGGGTAAGTGGGACATCAGGCTCAAGGTGCTGGGGCACAAGGGCTACATTATCCGCAGCAGCGGAACAGCCAACGAGCACGAAGCCTACAATCGCGCCCATGAGCTTTATCTGGATTGCTTGGCCAAGCAGCGAGCAGGGCGTCAGCTGGACAGCAAGCGCATTGCATCAGGCTTGGACGATTTCCTTGCAGCGCATGAGCAGCTCAAGAAGCCCGCCGACTTCCAAACGGTGTTGGGCATGGCGCGAATGCTCAAAAGCATGGTTGGCAAGGATAGGTTCGATGAGCTCGACACGGCCTACATCGTGCGGATGCTGGACTACGTAGCGGCCAACGGACGCAAGGGCACCGCATCGCAAAACACCTGCCGTATCGAGGCCATTATCAGCGAGAGCAGTGTTCTTCAGGCACCAGCTCATCGCACTGCCAGAAGCTTTGCCGTTGTTCAGGACCGGCACAGGATCACGAGACAGCTCGTAGAGCGAACGTTCGGTGCGATCACGAAGCTTGGCCGCCAGCGTATTCCGGGAGGGCTTGAGCATGTACAAGTAGTCCTGCGTCTGCACGAGTTTCTCCGCGATATTCGGGCCGGGCTTGGCGTGCACAACAACCGAGGCCGAGGTCATGCAGCCCGAAATCAGCAGCTTCGACCCCGCACCATCGGGCACCATAGAGAGCAGGCTGTATTCCTGAGCAAGCTTGGCACCCGCAATCTTGCTCACCCGGTGTTTGGTCTCCTTGCCCGTGTCGATCAGCTCACCAAGGCTCAGCGCCCGCGACACAAACTCGGCGGCATCGTCAACCGGCAGCAGGGCCTTATTGTTGAGCTTGCGCAGCATGCCGTCGATTTCGCTGTTCTCGAGCGGCAGTTCGTCAATGATCGAGACAGTGCCGTTGTCATAGCGCCCGTACATGACCACCACATTGTCGCTGGTCGCATAGCTGGGAGCCATCGAGAAGCTGGTCTTGGCATCGGCGGCAGCGATGGCCTTCTTGATCTTGTCCTTGAGCGCCTTCTCAATGATGTCACGGTCCCCGGCTGAATAGCCCGCTTCGTCCGGTTCGCCGTGGCGCTGGATAAACAGCACCTTTTCGAAGCCGCCCGCGTCCTTGAGTGCGTCTACCAACGGCTTGATGCTGGTCAGCAGGTGGTCCTTGAACTTTGCATCCAGCCACTCGAGCACTGCGCAGTACCGGCTTGTGTTCGAAGCATGGTATTCGTGATCGAACTCAAGCACGAGGCGGCAGATGGTGGTGAAGCTGGACGCACCCTTGCGCGGCGTGTCGATCTTGTTGCGCTTTTCCAGCGCCCATTCTTCTTCTGTCAGGTTGGCATCTTCCACGATCTGCTTCGACACAACGGCCTTGGGGTTCTTGGCCAGCTCTGCCTTGAAGGCCGCCGCAGCTTCCTTGCGACCCGGAATAGCCTTGTTGTGCTCGTCGATCTTGTCATTACGAGCCTTGATCTGCTTTTCCAGCCAGTCCTTACCATCTTCCGACAGCGTGTTGAGATAAACAAGATACACGTGGGCGACGGCTTCCATTGCGGAATCCTTCGAGGCGATATAGGCCTTACGTGCCGCTGCCTTGTGCTTTTCCGCAATCACAGATGGCGACTGGGAAATGGTGTTTTCGGTTTCGGTGTAGTTCGTCATTTTGAGGTACTCACATTAAGAGTGAGCGTGTCCGTGGGATCACGCATCAGCCCGAGTTGGGCTGATGGGGAGACCATCTATTTTGACGAACGAGGGGGTGCGACGAGACTATCCTCCACGAAGGATAATCTCGCTGTGAGGCCAACACATCTGCATCGGACTGCTTGGGAAAGGCGCGGAAATGACCGAATACGGCGATATAAAGTTCTATTTCCAGTACGCCAATCCGGTTGAGACGGAAGATGAGCTCGCCGGGCAAAAGCGGCCCACCATGCGCGGCACTGAGCATACATGGCAAAATAGTCCGTACTTCTGGTGGTGGGCCTTTCTCCGAGAGAATGCGGATTACATTGCGACCTGTGACGGCAACGGCCAAGGGCCGTGCGGCACCCTCTATGCCGATTTTGGCGATGTTCGGCCTGACAACTTTATGGCTTGGTGGTGGGATCGCGGTCGCCAGCTATTCTGTGAGCCGCATGGTGCAGCGAGTCGCATCGTACCGCCCGGTGATCGCAGCTATGCTGATCCGGCATTTCGCATTGTGGTTGAGCTAGAAAGGTTCGGCGATACAGATCGCGCAGTTGCCGAAGTGCGCAGATTTCTCCAGCAGCAGCATCCCGAGGGTGAATTTGGGCGTGGAGGCCGAAACGTAAGTCGCGCACTCTATCAGCTATTCACCAAGCCCAATCTGCATTCTCTCCGCGAGCACTATCAGGCTCACCTGCTACTCAAGGCGCGGCCCGACATAAGTGATGACGAGTTCGTCAAACAAGCCAAGATCAAAGTTGGCAGTGCCAGTGTGGCAAGTGCCGCGAAGGCCTATCGGGCAAGCATCGCTTCGATGATCAAATACGCAGGCGAAGGCGTTTTTCCGATTATGACAGCTGCGCAAGCCAAGCGAATTCCTGCCTATCGCCAAAACCGAAAGCTTGCTGCACAAGAGCGCCGCCGGGAAATTGCAGCAGGCGTACACTGCATACCTTTTGGGCGACCGGAAGAGCCTGAGCCCGTGTTGTCAAATTCCATGCCGAACCATGGCTTTCGGGGTTTCATCCAACGTACCCGGTGCGATAAAACAATTCCGTCAGAGAGTTAGGCCGTTTTGGTTGTCCATATCAGCCCCTGACCATACAATGGGAATGGTCAGGTCCAAATCCATAACACCTTAAGGAACTCAAGATGAGCAAACTCGCTGAGCTGTTGGCCAAGAAGGCCGAACTGGAAAAGCAGATTGAAGCTGCCAAGCAGGCTGAGCAGGCTGATGCCATCAAGCAGATCGTAGAGTTGGCCAAGAGCTATGGCATTTCCTACGCAGACCTGAAGCCGCACCTGACCCGTCGTAGGAAACGGCGTGTTGTTGCGGACGCAAGCTGAGCCGAAGCTCGCCGCGATTACAGCGTTCAAACGCCATCTTGAGTACCTCACGTAGCGGGCAAGCTTGCACACTGCGCTCACGTCCGTTATTACAAACGTATGAACGCGACTATCAAGCTCACCAAAGTCGGCAACTCCACTGGCGCTGTGTTCCCCAAGGAACTGCTGGCACTCTTGCGTGTGGGGCCGGGTGATACGCTCTATGTCAGCGAAACCCCTGATGGTGGTGTTCGCTTGACGGCCTGCGATCCGGCGTTCGAGGCCAAGATGGCAGCTGCCGAGAAGATCATGCGTGAAGATCGCGACATTCTCCGCGTTCTTGCGCAGTGACCAGCAGCGACAAGGCTGAGCCTACTTGGATCGAGGTCGAAGTAGCCTTGGCCATTCATGACCGGCAGTTGGCTGAACATGGAGGCTTGTCGGGACTGCGCGATGCAGGCGGATTGGCATCGGCGCTTGAGCGTCCCCGAAACAAATGGAGCTATGGCGAGATAGACGCTGCTGAACTGGCAGCTGCCTACGCCTACGGCCTTGCTCGCAACCACCCCTTCGCTGACGGCAACAAGCGAACAGCATGGGTGCTGGCCCGACTTTTCCTCGTCCTAAATGGCCAGACGCTGCGATTTGCCCCTGAGGATGCGGTGCACACGGTTATGGCCTTGGCTGGCGGAACGCTAAGTGAAGAAGCGTTGGCGGACTGGTTCAGAGCTCATTTGACCACGGCCTGACGCAGCAATGGCGTCTAGCTTGCGCTGCAACAGCTCGTACAGCGTTCAAACGCCACATTTAGTAGTCAGTTAAAGGCCAAAGCCCGCCGCAGTGAATTCGAAATGCGCACTGGACGGAAACGCGGACAGGGCCAGCAATCGGCCATCCTGATACCGAAAATGCCAAGTCTGCTTTATATGCGGTGCTCGCTCAGCGAATGCGCTGGGTTCCAAGATCACGACATTGCAGCCACGTTGAGGATCGCGCACTGACGTCGTGCGGATCAGGGCAGTCTGCACCTCTCGTGCAGCACTGGCCAATTTCTGACATGCTAAATAATCCACCGGATCGGTCCAGCTTGCTTCCTGCGCGGCAAAGGGCTGCACTGTCAGATCAAGCGCCCGGTCACAGGCCACCTTCACATAGAAGCTGGAGTGCTCAACGGTTGCATTGGGCGGCGCGAAGCCGGGTGATCGGCTATAAAAGCGAAGGCGCCAGTAAGCCGCTTCGGCAATGGCGGTCGCCTCGGTTTCCGCAGAATAGAAAATGCCGGGGCGTTCATGTGCTTGCCGAAAACGACTGGCCTGCTTGTGGCCATAGCGGAATGGTGCTGCGAGTAGAAAGTCGAGATGTTGAGCACTTTCCGGCAGTGCAGGCTTCACCTCATCTGCCAACTGTTCGAGCACAGCTTGCGTGTCAGTATCGGTGGCTAGACGATTGGTCGATATGCGGTGCTGCGCTTCGACAACCCGCCATACCACGCCGGCATAGTGTCGATGCTCAGACGCGAGCGCGGTAGAAGTCCACATATTCACAAACACTAATGAGGCCACGCATTGTGTCGATCTCGTCGATTGGCTTACCACCTAGGTCGAGATTGGGTGTCGTCAGCCACCGCTTGGCCGCTGCATCGTCGCTGCCCAGCATGGCATCGAGACTACGGAACAGGCGCAAAAGGAACTGCCCTGCCTCGAAAGACTTGCTTGCCGGATCAAGGGCCGCAGTGCCTCGCTTTAGCCGGGTCACAGTAGGAGCAGAGACACCCAGAATGGTTCCCAGCTTGGCATTGCTCAGCCCCCAGAACTCAGCAATGCGAGCTATGGCAGCGGTAAGCGTTGAGCCTCGATCCGGTGTGGCGTTTGCTAGAGCAGACATTTCGCGCTCCTTTCATATGATCGATATATGGAAAATCGCATCAAATGAACAAGGAAAATGTGAGTGCGTTCGTTCGGCGTCAAATCTGCGCTGCAACAGCCCACACAGCGTTCAAGCGCCATGTTGAGCTACTCACGTAGCGGGCAGCATGGTCAGGCTACGCTAAGACGCTGTTTTTCAGGCTGAACTGTACGGTAGGGCACGGTTGTCTACGGCATAAACAAATAGGCAGAGGTCTATGCAAATTTGTGTCGAAGTTTCCGAGTGTTGGGCGCCTTGCACTGGCGGGAAATAAGCAGATCATAAACAACCGGAAAAATCGGCTAAATTTTCTCAACCCTTTCAACAGCTTGCAATAGCGTTTTGCCCTCCGAAGGCAGAGGCCACAGGTTCGAATCCTGTCGGGTGCGCCAGTTTCCCTTTACAAGCCCAATTCGCGAAGCCGCGCGAAGTCCCGCACGCTGGCCAGTGCCAGAGCTGTGGTTGCGTCAGACTGGGTCGCGAGACGTGCCAAGGGTAGCCGCTTGGCTGACTTTGGGCTTCGGGCGCTGGCCCTAAAAAAGCGCCCAGCCCTCGAATAGAGAGCCAGGCGTTAGTTGGGGTTACGAATATGCTGCATATCCGCCCCTCGGGTCACACCCATTCGGCTAGCGTCGCCAACGACTGCTGGCAAGATACTTTCATATTTGATAACATCTGTGTTAACCATCGGGGGCGATGGGAGGCAAGACGGTCGGCTCCGCTTAGTTGGGAGCCCGTATTGACAGGTGGGCCGATGACTGGAACTGAAACGCCGTGACTTCTAGCCCTCTCCATATCCGGTTGCTCAACCTGTTGAGCGCAATCCGCGAGTTGTCGCCGTTTGACGCGATGACTGCGGAAGAGGAGGAGCTGCTCAGGGACCTGCTGGTCCGCTGGCACAACGCCAGGGATATTCCCGTCAGTCTGATCATGAACAGCATGACCGAGGTTTCCGCCGCCACGGCTTACCGCAGGCTTATGAGCCTGCATGCCAAGGGGCTGATCGAGCTGCGCGTGGATCAGAGCGACAGGCGCGTGAAATTTGTCGATCCCACCGCACTGGCGCTGGACTATGGCGCGCGTATTCAAACTGTAATCAATGGATTGTTGGACGAAAGCCGCAGCAGGTGACCATCGATGCGCGCAGGTTGCTTCGCCAGACCCTGATCGTAGCAGCCGTTGCTCTGTCATGGTTCGGGCTTTTCAACCTCAATGCATGGCTGTTCTCAAACCTTGAGCACACAGCCAGAGCACATTGGATTTTCCTGCCGGCCGTGTTGCGCCCCGTGTCGGTCCTGCTGTTTGGCGGATGGGGAGCTTGCGGCCTTGTCCTGGGGGCCTACCTGACCGTTTACGGCACGGCGAACGGAAGTTACCTGCACGAGATCGTCCTTTCGTTGCTGTCCGGATTGCTGCCCTGGCTGGCGGTTTATCTGGGCAAATGGGCACTGGGTATCCCCGAAAGCCTGGCGGGTCTGCGCGCAATGCACATTGTCGCGATTTGCGCCCTGTGCGCGGGCGTCAATGCAATCGGCCTAAACGGCTATCTGCTGCTCGCCGGGCGGCTTCAGAACGATCCGATCCAGATCCTCACCATTTTTGTGGGCGATCTTATGGGGGCGGCAATCCCGCTCTTCATCATCTCCACCGCGCTCGCAATCGCGCTGCGCCAAAAAGCGAAAATCCGAGCCACGCAGGTTTTCCCCACCCGTTCCGGCCCGGATTTACGGTAAACAACCGCCAGCGGGGATCGGGACCAAGACGCGCACTAGCGGCGAACCAGAGAGACCTCGCCCCTGGCGACACAACTGCCGGACAAGGCGCGCTGCCCGATCATGCCCCTACGGCCGCGACATCGCCCGACGGGAAGGGCGAACGCAGGACTGCTCACAACCGCAGACTTCAAGGTTTCAGGGGATACCCAGACACAGGGTAATGGTGCCGCTTACGTGACTCGAACACGTGACCCCATCATTACGAATGATGTGCTCTACCAACTGAGCTAAAGCGGCGCTCCGGCGGTGGCGTTTAGCCGGGGGATTGGTCCGAGGCAACGCTGTCGACCGAATTTTTTGGAGGCCCGAGCCGGAATCGAACCGGCGTAAACGGATTTGCAGTCCGGTGCGTAACCACTCCGCCATCGGGCCTCACCCACGGTTGCCCGCAGGAACGGCGCCACTAGCCGAGGACGGCGGGCGGTGCAACTCGATTCATGCAGGAGGGGCATCGATCCGGGAAAAGGCCAGGGTGCGGCGGATCGGGTCGGCGGCATCGAGGCGAACCTGGAGCGGCATGCCGGGGACCACGCCGGTTGCCGGCGTCCGGGCGACGACCGGCAGGTCGCAAAGCTGGATGCGCGCGCCGGTTTCGCCGAGGTCAGTGACCACTGCGGAGAAATGCTCCCCCTCGCGGCCCGCCAGCATGGCGGTTTCGGCGAGATCGATCACGGCCCGTTCGACTTGTCCCGCACGGGCATCGGCCTTGCCCATGACCGACGGCAAACGGGCAAAGGCCGCGTTGACCGCATCGGGCACGGGTTGCCCGTTTGCCACGGCCAGCGCAGCCCGGATCACATAGCGATCAGCCAGCCGCCGGAGCGGCGCGGTGGCGTGCGCGTAAGTGGCCGCCATCGCGGCATGCCAGGGAACGACGCCGGGTTGCCACGGCTCGTAGCTGGCCCCCTGTCCCGCCCGCCGGATCGCCAGCATGAACGCAGCATCGCGCGGAGAGGCGGGGTCCAGCGTCCGTTCGAACTGTTCCAGCGGCATGGCATCGTCCCACGTCAGGGCAAAGGCGCGAGCGGTCTGCCGCAAGCGCGCGACTGCGAAGGCATCGGGCGCGGCCATGACCCGGAACAGGCCAGTAGCGTGGCTGTGGAGCAGGTCCGCCACCGCCATGTTGGTGGCCAGCGAAAGGGCCGCATTGCGGGTTTCCGATGGCAGCATCGGGCGAAACCGCAGAGCATAGCGCCCCTGCGCCGTGCGCTCCACTTCCTGTTCCGGTGGATCGACGCGGGCCGCCCCGCGTCGTTGTTCGGCCGCCGCGATGCGCGCGGTGACGTCCGCGAAGCCATCTGGCAGATCCTTATCCCGCACCGAATCGTAAGCCAGCTTGGCGCGGCTTTGAACGATCGCGCGCGTGATGGCATCGATCCGCACCGCACCATCGGGTGCAATACGCGTGGTGAACACCACCGCGGGGCGCGGCCCATCGGGCAGCAGGCTGGCCACCCCTTCGGCCAGGACGGGCGGATAGAGACCGGCCTTGCCATCGGGCAAATACGTGGTGACACCCCGCCGCCATGCCTCCTGGTCGACCGGGTCGTCATCGCCAACGAACCACGCCACGTCGGCAATGGCATAGTGCAGCAGGAAGTCCGCGCCGGACCGCTCGATCGCGAAGGCCTGATCCAGATCGGTCGCGCTGGCGGGGTCGAGCGTGACGAAATTGCGCCCCGTCCAGTCGGCATGATCGGTCGGCACGCGCCGCGCGGCCCGTTCGGCTGCGGCGAGCACATCGGGCGGAAAACTGTCCGGCACGCGGAACTGGGCCCGGATGGCCGCAAGTCCTTCACCCAGCAGGCGATCCGGATCACGAATGGCTCTCATCCGGCCAGCGCTAAACCGCCGCTGACGACTTGCCAAGCGATGCCGCAATGGGCGAGATAGCGGCGCAGCGGCATTGACGCCGCCCCCAACCCTTTTGTATGCATCGCTTACAAAATCCCACACCCGATGTGGAGAGGAGCATTTCGGACATGAAGACCCGCGCCGCCGTCGCCTTTGCGCCCAAGACCCCGCTGGAAATCGTCGAGCTGGACCTGGAAGGTCCCAAGGCCGGCGAAGTGCTGGTGGAAATCATGGCGACCGGCATCTGCCACACCGATGCCTACACGCTGGACGGGTTCGATTCGGAAGGCATCTTCCCCAGCGTGCTGGGCCATGAAGGCGCCGGGATCGTGCGCGAAGTGGGCGCGGGCGTGACCAGCGTGAAGCCGGGCGACCACGTGATCCCGCTTTACACCCCGGAATGCCGCCAGTGTAAGTCGTGCCTGTCGGGCAAGACCAACCTGTGCACCGCAATCCGCGCCACGCAGGGCAAGGGCCTGATGCCGGACGGGACCAGCCGGTTTTCCTACAAGGGGCAGACCATCTTTCACTACATGGGCTGCTCGACGTTCTCGAACTTCACGGTGCTGCCGGAAATCGCGGTGGCGAAGATCCGCGAGGACGCGCCGTTCCAGACCAGCTGCTACATCGGCTGCGGCGTGACCACCGGCGTCGGCGCGGTGATCAACACCGCCAAGGTGCAGGTGGGCGACAACGTGGTGGTGTTCGGCCTGGGCGGGATCGGCCTCAACGTCATTCAGGGCGCGCGGCTGGCCGGGGCGAACAAGATCATCGGCGTCGACATCAACCCCGACCGCGAGGAGTGGGGCCGCAAGTTCGGCATGACCGACTTCCTCAACACCAGGGGGATGAGCCGCGAGGACATCGTCGCCAAGATCGTGCTGATGACCGATGGCGGCGCGGATTACACTTTTGACGCGACCGGCAACACCGAAGTCATGCGCACCGCGCTGGAAGCCTGCCACCGCGGCTGGGGCACCAGCATCATCATCGGCGTGGCCGAAGCGGGCAAGGAAATCAGCACCCGCCCGTTCCAGCTGGTGACGGGCCGTAACTGGCGCGGGACGGCGTTCGGCGGGGCCAAGGGCCGCACCGACGTGCCCAAGATCGTCGACATGTACATGACCGGCAAGATCGAGATCGATCCGATGATCACCCATGTGATGGGGCTGGAAGAAATCAACACGGCGTTCGACCTGATGCACGCGGGCAAGTCGATCCGCAGCGTCGTGGTGTTCTGATTACCTGAACGGATTCAACGGGAGAAAAGCAATGTTTACGCACATCATGGTTGGCACCAACGATCCGGCCAAGGCCAAGCAGTTCTATGACGCGGCGCTGGGCGCGCTGGGCGTGGCGCCGGGTGCGAATTTCAATGGCCGCGTGTTCTATAGCGGTGCCGGCGGCAATTTCGGCGTCGGCACCCCGGCGAACGGCGATGCGGCGACTTATGCCAACGGCGGCACGATCGGCTTCGTTGCGGCGGACAAGGACCAGGTCGATGCCTGGCACGCTGCCGGCCTTGCCAATGGTGGCACCTGCGAAGGTGAACCGGGACCGCGTCCGGGCGCTCCGGGCAATGCCTATGGCGCGTATCTGCGCGATCCGGACGGCAACAAGATCTGCGCGTTCTGCCAGCTTCCGGGCTGAGGACGCATAACTGACATGGAGCAGGTCAGCACCAATCGCAGCCACGGCGGCACCCAGGGGGTCTATACCCACCAGAGCGCTACCACCGGCACGCCGATGACCTTTTCGGTCTTCGTGCCGGACCACGAACCTGGGCAGCGGCTGCCGGTGCTTTGGTATCTGTCGGGGCTGACCTGCACCCATGCCAACGTCACCGAAAAGGGCGAATACCGCGCCGCCTGCGCCAGGGCGGGCGTGATCTTCATCGCCCCCGATACCTCGCCGCGCGGGGATGACGTGCCGGATGACGCGGCATATGATTTCGGCAAGGGCGCAGGCTTTTACGTCGACGCGACGCAGGAGCCGTGGTCAGCGCAGTTCCGGATGCGCAGCTATATCGAGCAGGAACTGCCCGCGCTGGTGGCGCAGCATTTCCCGGTCGACATGGACCGTCAGGGGATCACCGGGCATTCGATGGGCGGCCACGGCGCGCTGACCATCGGCCTTCGGAACCCCGACCGCTTCCGTTCGGTCAGCGCGTTTTCGCCGATTGTCAGCCCGCTGAACTGTCCGTGGGGCAACAAGGCGCTGACCGGCTATCTCGGCCCGGACAAGGCCGCCTGGCGCGAATACGATGCCTGCGCGCTGATCGAGGATGGCGCGCGCCTGCCCGCCCTGCTGGTCGACCAGGGCGAGGCGGACAATTTCCTGCACGAGCAGCTGAAAACCGGCTTGCTGGTGATGGCCTGCCGCAAGGCGGGCATCCCGGCGACAATCCGGATGCACCCGGGTTACGACCATTCGTACTACTTCATCTCCAGCTTCATGGCCGATCACGTGGCCTGGCATGCCGAGCGGCTGAAGGCATGACCGACCCCGCGCGCCTGGCCGAAATCATCGCGGACCACGCGCACCGCGAAGGGCCGCTGCTGCCGATCCTGCACGCTTGCCAACGCGCCTTCGGCTGCGTCGATGCGGCGGCCGAAGCGCAGATTGCCAAGGCGCTCAACCTGTCCCGCGCCGAAGTGCACGGGGTGGTCAGCTTCTATCACGATTTCACCCCTGCCCCCGATCCGCGCCCGGCGGTTGAACTGTGCCGGGCAGAGGCCTGCCAGGCGCGCGGAGTCGAGGCACTGGTCGCGGCAGCGCAAGGCGCGGCCGGTGGCCGGGTGAACCTGAAGACCGTCTATTGCCTGGGCCTGTGCAGCGTCGGCCCCGCCGCGCGGGTGGGGGATGCGCTCCACGCCCGGCTGGACGAGGCGGCGCTGGTCGCGCTGGTGAACGCGCAATGACGCCCTCCCCCACCACAGTGCGCATTTCCGACGACGCGCTGGCGCTGGCCTGCGGGGCGGACGGCGTCGCGGCAGCGTTCGCAGCGGCGGGCTGCACGGTGGAACGCGTGTCCAGCTGGGGGATGCACTGGCTGGAACCGCTGGTGGAGATCGATGGACTGGGGTTTGGCCCCGCCACTCCGGCGGATGTAACCGCGATCCTTGACGGCACCTCATCCAAGGCGGTTGGCCGCATCGCCGATCACCCCTTCATCGCCGGGCAACAGCGGCTGACCTTCGCCCGCGCCGGGCGCACCCGCCCGACCAGTCTGGGCGACTATATCGCGACCGGCGGCTGGGCCGGACTGACGCGCGCCCGCGCGATGACGGCAGCCGAAGTGCTGACCGAAGTCACGGCATCGGGCCTGCGCGGTCGCGGCGGAGCGGGCTTCCCGGCGGGGATCAAGTGGCAAACCGTTGCGAATGCTCCCGGCACCCGCAAATACGTGGTCTGCAACGCCGACGAAGGCGATAGCGGCACCTTTGCCGACCGGATGCTGATGGAAGGCGATCCGTTCCAGCTGATCGAGGGCATGGTAATTGCCGCCCACGCGGTCGGTGCCGGGCAAGGTTACATCTACGTCCGCAGCGAATACCCCCACGCGATTGCCAAGCTGAACGCCGCGATCGCGCTGGCGGCCGAGCACATCGCCCCCTTCAAGATCGAAGTGCGGGTCGGCGCGGGCGCTTATGTCTGCGGCGAGGAAACCTCGCTGCTCAATTCCATCGAGGGCAAGCGCGGCGAAGTGCGCGCCAAGCCGCCGCTGCCCGCGCTGGAAGGGCTGTTCGGCTGCCCCACGGTGGTCAACAACGTGCTGACGCTGGCGGCGATCCCCCACATCCTGTCCGAAGGCGGTGCGGCGCTTTACGCCAGCCTGGGGGTCGACCGCTCTAAAGGCACAATGCCGATCCAGCTGGCGGGCAATATCAAGCACGGCGGGCTTTATGAAACCGCGTTCGGGATCACGCTGGACGATCTGGTGAACCGCATCGGCGGCGGCACGGCATCCGGCCGTCCGGTGAAGGCGGTGCAGGTCGGCGGTCCGCTGGGGGCCTATATCCCCCCGGCCCAGTTCCACCTGCCGTTCGATTACGAAGCCTATACCGTGGCCGACGCGCTGATCGGGCATGGCGGCGTGACCGTGTTTGACGACAGCGCCGACATGGGCGCCATGGCCCGCTTTGCCTTTACCTTCTGCGCGGCGGAAAGCTGCGGCAAATGCACGCCCTGCCGGATCGGTTCCACGCGGGGCGTCGAACTGATCGACCGCATCCGCAGCGGCGGCAAGGGCGCCCCCGATGCGGTGGAAAGCCTGCCCCAGATGCACAACGCCCGCAAGGCGGGTCGCAGTCGCGCGGACGATCTGCAACTGCTGGAAGACCTGGCCGAAACGATGAAGTTCGGCTCGCTCTGCGCGCTGGGCGGGTTCACCCCCTATCCGGTAATGAGCGCGCTGAAGCACTGGCCGGAGGATTTCGGGGAATGATCCTCGGCGCGGTCCTTGCGGGCGGGCAATCCAGCCGCTTCGGCAGTGACAAGGCGCTTGCCCTGCTGGACGGGCAAACCCTGCTGACCCGCGCGGTCGATACGCTGGCGCAGTGGTGCGACGCGGTAGTGGTCGTGGGCCGCCGCGAAGCCCCTGCCCCTACCATCCCGGACTGGCCGCGCGCCCAGATGGGGCCGCTCGGCGGGGTCGCCGCCGCGCTGCGGCACGGCGCGGCCACCGGCCACAGCGAAGTGCTGACGTGCGGGGTGGATTCGGTTGGCCTGCCCGACGATCTGCCCGCGCGGCTTGCCCCTGCCCCGGCCTATCTGGCGGATCAGCCAGTCGTCGGCCTGTGGCCCGCCAGCGCGGCAAGCGATGTGGCGGCCATTCTGGCCGGCACTGGCAAGCACAGCTTGCGCGCGCTGGCCGAACGGCTCGGCGCACGTGCCGTGACGCTGCCCGTCCATCCGGCTAATATCAACACGCCCGCCGATCTGGCCAATCTGGAGAATCGCGATGGGGTATGAACCGCAGGCCGATTTCGGCACGCCGGAAGTCCGCTCGGACACCACTGTCACGCTGACCATCGACGGACGGCAGGTCACCGTTCCCGCCGGGACCAGCGTGATGCGCGCGGCGGCGGAATGTGGCGGCTCGATCCCCAAGCTCTGCGCGACCGACAATGTCGCCGCGTTCGGTTCGTGCCGGATGTGCCTGGTCGAAATCGACGGACGGCGCGGCACGCCGGCCAGCTGCACCACCCCCGCCGAAGCGAACATGGTGGTCCATACCCAGACCCCGCGGCTGGAAAAGCTGCGGCGCGGGGTGATGGAACTCTACATTTCCGACCACCCGCTCGATTGCCTGACGTGCAGTGCCTCGGGCGATTGCGAGCTTCAGGACACCGCCGCGCAAGTGGGCCTGCGCGATGTGCGCTATGGCTATGACGGCGCCAACCACCTCGGTCTCGCGCCCGATACGTCGAACCCCTATTTCGATTTCGATCCCAGCAAGTGCATCGCCTGTTCGCGCTGCGTGCGCGCCTGCGACGAAGTGCAGGGCACGCTGGCGCTGACCATCTCAGCGCGCGGCTTTGCCTCCAAGGTCAGCGCGGGACAGACTGGCGACAATTTCCTGTCGAGCGAATGCGTGTCCTGCGGCGCGTGTGTGCAGGCCTGCCCGACCGCGACCTTGCAGGAGAAGGCCGTGAAGGAGATCGGCAAGCCCGAACGCGCCGTCATCACCACTTGCGCCTATTGCGGCGTCGGCTGCACCTTCCGCGCGGAAATGCGGGGCGAGCAGCTGGTGCGGATGGTGCCGTGGAAGGACGGCAAGGCCAATCGCGGCCATTCCTGCGTCAAGGGCCGGTTCGCGTGGGGCTATGCCAACCACCAGGACCGGATCACCAAGCCGATGATCCGCGACAGCATCGACGAACCCTGGCGCGAAGTCAGCTGGGACCAGGCCCTGTCCTTCACCGCCGCGCGGCTCAATGCGATCAAGGCGCAATATGGCGCGCGGGCGCTGGGCGGGATCACCTCCAGCCGCTGCACCAACGAAGAGACGTTTCTCGTCCAGAAGCTGGTCCGCTCCGGCTTCGGCTCCAACAACGTCGATACCTGCGCGCGGGTGTGCCATTCGCCCACCGGCTACGGCCTGTCCAAGACCTTTGGCACCAGCGCGGGGACGCAGGATTTCGACAGCGTGATGGACGCCGACGTCATTCTGGTAATCGGCGCGAACCCCACCGATGGTCACCCGGTCTTCGCCAGCCGCATGAAGCGGCGGCTCCGCCAGGGCGCGAAGCTGATCGTGATCGACCCGCGCCGGATCGATCTTGTCCGCAGCCCCCATATCGAGGCCGCGCATCACCTGCCGCTGCAACCCGGCACCAATGTCGCCGTGCTGACCGCGATGGCCCACGTGATCGTGACCGAGGGGCTGGCGGCGGAAGACTTCATCCGCGAGCGCTGCGACTGGGACGAGTATCAGGACTGGGCGCGGTTCGTATCCGACCAACGCCATTCACCCGAAGTGCTGGAAGCCGTAACGCGCGTTCCCGCGCATGCCTTGCGCGAAGCCGCGCGGCTCTATGCCACCGGGGGTAACGGCGCCATTTACTATGGCCTCGGCGTGACCGAGCACAGCCAGGGCTCCTCCACCGTCATGGCCATCGCCAACCTCGCCATGGTCACCGGCAACGTCGGGCGGCGCGGCGTGGGGGTGAACCCGCTGCGCGGGCAGAACAACGTGCAGGGCGCGTGCGACATGGGCAGCTTCCCGCACGAGCTGTCCGGCTATCGCCACATTTCGGACGCGGCGACGCGCAGCCTGTTCGAGGCGGAATGGGGCACGCCGCTGGACGCCGAACCGGGCCTGCGCATCCCCAACATGCTCGATGCGGCGGTCGATGGCACGTTCCGCGCGATCTACATCCAGGGGGAGGATATCCTGCAATCCGATCCCAACACCCACCACGTCGCCGCCGGGCTGAAGGCGATGGACTGCGTAATCGTCCACGACCTGTTCCTCAACGAAACCGCCAACTATGCCCACGTGTTCCTGCCGGGCAGCACGTTCCTCGAAAAGGACGGCACCTTCACCAACGCCGAACGCCGCATCCAGCTGGTCCGCAAGGTGATGGAACCGGCGAACGGTTTCGGCGACTGGGAAGTGACGCAGGAACTGGCCCGCGCGCTGGGGCTGGATTGGAACTATGCCCACCCCAGCCAAATCATGGACGAGATCGCCCGCCTGACCCCCACTTTCGCGGGTGTATCGTTCGCGCGGCTGGAGGCGGAAGGATCTCTGCAATGGCCGGTCAACGAAGCCCATCCCGATGGCAGCCCGATCATGCACGTCGATGGGTTCGTGCGCGGCAAGGGCAAGTTCATGGTGACGGACTATGTCCCGACCGACGAGAAGACCGGCCCGCGCTTCCCGTTGCTGCTGACCACGGGGCGTATCCTTAGCCAATACAACGTCGGCGCGCAGACCCGGCGGACGGCCAACACCGTTTGGCACGCCGAAGACCTGCTGGAAATGCATCCCACCGACGCCGAAAACCGGGGTCTGAACGATGGGGACTGGGCGCGCCTGACGAGCCGCACCGGCGAAACCACCCTGCGCGTCACCGTGACCGACCGGGTCGCGCCGGGGGTGGTCTATACCACCTTCCACCATCCCGCGACGCAGGCCAACGTCGTCACCACCGAGTTTTCGGACTGGGCCACCAACTGCCCCGAATACAAGGTGACCGCCGTGCAGGTCATGCCCAGCAACGGCCCTAGCGAATGGCAGGAAAGCTATGCCAGCTGGTCCGAAAAGAGCCGCCGGATCGCCACCGAGGCCGCCGAGTGATGGATACCGCGCCGCTCATCCACATGGCCAACCAGATCGCCCGCAACCTCGCCGCACAGGGTGAGGCAGCGGCGATCGAGCAGACCGCCCAGCACCTGATCGCGTTCTGGGACCCGCGCATGAAGGCAGGTATCCTCGCCGCCGATCCCACCCCACTCAGCCCGATTGCGCGGGCGGCGGTGGAGCGGCTGCGGGGCTAGCGGTTAATCGCGGCGGCTGATCAGCAAACCCGCGATCATCGCTGCGCAGAACGCACCGGCCTGAACGGGCTGAATGAACAGGTCGATCAGCGCCGGTCCGGGGCACAGCCCCGAAACGCCCCAGCCGAGGCCAAACAACGCCGAACCGCCAATCAGCTTTGCGTCGATCGTCTGTTCCGCCGGTTCACCCAGCGCATCGCCGCTGAGCGCCGCGCCCCGTCGCCGGGCGATCAGGAACAGGGGTGCGGCGACCAGCAGCCCCGCGCCCATCACGAAGGCGAGGCTGGGATCCCATGCGCCGGTAATGTCCAGAAAGCCGATCACCTTGTCCGGGCTGGTCATGCCCGAAATCGCCAGGCCGATGCCAAACAGCAGGCCCGCCAGCAGCGCCGCCGCACCCCTCACAGCCAGCCTCCCGCGCGGCGCACCAACACGGTTAGCACGGCCACGGCCATGAACGTCAGCACCGCCACCAGCGACCGCTTAGAGAAGCGCGCCAGCCCGCAGATGCCGTGGCCGCTGGTGCAGCCATTGCCCAGCCCCGTGCCGACCCCCACCAGCAGGCCCGCCACCACCAGCACCGGCAGCGACGCGCGCTCCAGCCCGGCGGCGAGTTCCGGTCCGCCGCGCCATGCGGCCAGCAGGCCGGCCAGCGCCACGCCCAGCAGGAACGCCGGGCGCCAGCTCCGGTCCGGCCCGCGCAGGCCGATCCGCAGGATGCCGCTGATCCCGGCAATCTGACCATTGCCAAGCCGCAGCACCCCGGCGGACAGGCCGATCAGCGCGCCGCCGACAATCGGGGCGATCAGGCTGGCGGGATCGAACGCCATGCTCTTAGAACTTGAACCCGGCCGACAGGCCGAACGCGGTTTCACCCAGCGAGATGTCCGCATCACCCGCGCCGTAGGGGGCAGGGATCGAGCCCGCGCCGCGCACCGTCTGCTTGGGCGCATGCATGACATAGCCCGTCAATTCCACGCCCGAACCGGTGGTGTAAGTCGCGCCCGCGGTCAGGTGGTGGGAAACGACGCCGGGTGCCAGGATGTTGAACAGCGTTTCCGCTGCCGGCACCGGGTTGCCCGAATGGCCATAACCGGTGCGCAGCGTCCACGTGTCGCTGGCGACATAGGTTACGCCCAGTTTCCAAGCGGTAATGTCGCGCCAGCCAAAGCCGGGGCCGCCCTCAGCGCCCAGCGGCTTGCCAAGGAACAGGTTGGACAGCGGATTGCCGACCGACTGGATGTCCGAATACTCGATCCGCTTGACGTCGGCGGCGATGGTCAGCGCGGCCGACGGCTTGACCGCGATACCCGCGCCATAAGAAGCGGGCACATCGAACCCGCCACCTTGCGCGAACAGGCCCGCATACTTGTCGAACTTGCCCGCCCAGATCTTGGACTGGTAGAACGCGCCGATGCTGACCGCGTCGCTGAACTGGCCGAGATAGCCCACGCGCACCCCGCCCCCGGCGGACCAGTCGGTACCGCGATCAGTGAAGTTGGCGGGGCTCTGCGAGGCAGCGGCGAAGGGCGAAATGCCGGTCGCGCGGAAGCCCTGGATAACCGCGATCGGCGAAACGCCAATGCTCTGCCCTTCGGCCAGCTTCACCGCCACGGTGGGGGTAACGAAAATCTGCTTGAGATCGATCCCGGCAGGGCCGGTTGCACCAAAGCTGGCGAAGGGATTGCTCTTGTAGACGGTGTTCATCCCGCCATTGCCATAGACCGCGATGCCCACGGCGACGCTGTCCGACAGCTGCCGGACATAGCCGAATTCGGGCAGGATGAACGGGTTCGCGCCATTGCCGCTGTAGCTGCCGTTCAGCCCCGCGCCATTGCCGCGGATCGTCGCGCCGCGATTGGGAATGAAAATCTCGACACCCACGTCCAGCCGCTCACCCAGCTGGGTTGCGGCGGCGGGATTGGCGGCAATCGACAGGGCATCCTGCGGCTGGGCGATGGCGACCCCGGCCGAACCCTTGGCCTTGGCGCCGATCCCGTTCAGGAAATAGCCGTCAGTGGCGTGGGCGGGGCTGGCAGCCAGCATGGCCAGACCGAGCGTGCCTGCCGAAACCAAAACGGCCGAAAGCGAAATCGTCTTCATCAAAATGCTCCGTCGGAAAATACGGTGGAACGACGAGCATCCTGGGCAGGGTAGCGCATCTGCTGATACGGACGAGAGCAAGCCCCGTTCGCATCAGCAGCCCCTAATATAGCGGGTTTAGCGCGGTCAATGCCGCGCCGCCGCCAAGACTGGTAGAAATTCTGGGGGCCGAAAAAGCCCCGGTTTACGCCATCAGGGATCGATGAAAACGCCGGTGCGCTTTTCCATCTGGCTCATCACTGCCTCGATCTGGTTCTTGGTGCCCATCAGCTTTTGCTGCTCCACGCTTTCCGCCATCAGGATCTCTTCCGGCGAGGCATGGAGGTAGTGGTTGAACAGGCGCTTGGCCGCACGCTGGGCATGGGGATTGCGGTTCGCGATTTCATGCGCCATCGCGGTAGCGCGGGCCACAGGGTTGGCATCGACGATGGTGGCAAAGCCGTATTCCAGGGCCTGTTCGCCGGTGAATTCGCGGTTGGTATAAGTCAGCTCGCGCAGCATGTCATCGCGCACCATGCCCCGCCACAGGGCGTAACCACCCATGTCGGGCACCAGCCCCCACTTCATTTCCATCACCGCCATGCGCGCGGTGGGATCGACCACGCGGATGTCTGCGCCGCTGGCAATCTGCAGACCGCCGCCAAAGCATACGCCGTGCACCGCCGCGATGACGGGCACCGGCAGCCTTCGCCACTGCATCGCCACCTGCTGGGCGTGGTTGGCGCTGCCATGGGTCCGTTCGGTCAGCGGCACGCGGTCATGCCGGTCGGTCTGGGCCATGCTGGTCAGGTCCAGCCCGGCGCAGAAGCTGCGCCCTTCCCCTGCCAGCACCACGCAGCGCAGCCCCGGCAGGTCATACAGCACCCGCCCCGCATCCAGGATCGCGGCGAACATGTCCGGGTCCAGCGCGTTCATCTTGTCCGAACGAATGAGGCGGACCTGCGCCACCCCGTTGCCTTCCACCCGGATCGAAACGCGGTTCGCCGGCTTGACCTCGTGTTCCATGGTAATCGTCCTGCTCCCGTCAGGTTGTGTGGTATGCGGCGGGAACCTTGCCCAATCCGGACCCTTCGTCCAGCGGCAAATAGCCTGTATCCCATGACGGTGAGCCATTCGTCCCCGGTACGCCTCCCACCCCGCCGACCGCCAGGCGATAGGCGCCATCGGGCAGCGTTTCGATCAGGCCGTCCAGCCCCGCGATGCGCAGCTTGCCGCGCAGCCGGCTGATATGCACGGCGAGGCTGTTGGTTTCGGGGCGAAAGGCCAGTCGCCAGATATCCTTCAGCAGGCTGCCGATCAGCACCGGCTCTCCCGGAGCATCGGCCAGCCGCCAGAGCAACGCGAATTCGCGCGGATGAAGCCCCAGCGGCCGCCCTGCCACCACCCCATCGCGATGCAGCAGGTCCAGCCGCAGCGGCCCGACCTGGCGGAAGCGGGGCAGCGATTGCATCGCCTCGCAGATCCGCAGCGCCCGGATTTCCAGTTCTTCCAGTTCGGGCTGCGGCCCCATCGCGTCGCCAAAACCCAGCCGAAGCAGCCGGGCACGCTCAAGGGCATCATCGACTCCGACCACCAGCGCGCGCCGACGACGCGACGGCGCCGCGCCAGAGAGTGTGACCCATTCGCTGATGCGGACACGTTCGGGCATGGCCAGCAGCGGCAGGAATTCACCCTGCGGCAGCACATCGTGCTCTCCCAGCAGTTTCCAGCCCAACCGGCGCAGATCGCACCGCGCTGGAACCGGTCCCGTTGCAAACCACTGAAATTGCCGCAAGGCGGCCCCCGGAATCACTATGGCACTTGCGGACAATCCGCACCACAGATCATCCGTCAGGGCAAGCGGGGAACACTACGGACCGGGTGGCCATACCACCCGCCCCGCAAGCAGCGCTGGTGCGGCGCGGCGATCAGGCCGCGCTGCTGTTAACGCCCATGCTGGCCAGATAGCGCTTGATGTTGCGCGCGGCCTGCCGCAGCCGCTGCTCGTTCTCCACCATCGCGATCCGGACGAACCCTTCGCCATCCTCGCCATACCCCACGCCGGGGGCAACAGCGACTTCGGCCTGAGTCAGCAGCTGCTTGGAAAATTCCAGGCTGCCCATGTCCTTCAGCGCCGGGGGCAACGGCGCCCAGGCGAACATCGACGCCTTGGGGCTGGGGATTTCCCATCCGGCGCGGCCGAAGGCCTCGACCATTACGTCGCGGCGCTTCTGGTAGAGATTGCGGTTCATCTCGACGATGTCCTGCGGGCCGTTCAGCGCGGCGCAGGCCGCAGCCTGGATCGGGGTGAACGCGCCATAATCCAGATAGCTTTTCACCCGCGTCAGCGCCGCGATCAGCTGGCGGTTGCCCACCGCAAAGCCCACGCGCCAGCCCGCCATAGAGTAGGTCTTGGACATCGAGGTGAATTCCACCGCCACGTCCTTCGCCCCGGGCACTTCCAGGATCGAGCGGGTCGGGTTGCCATCATAGTAAAGCTCGGAATAGGCGAGGTCCGACAGGACCCAGACCTTGTTTTCCTTCGCCCAGGCAACCAGCCGTTCATAGAACGCCAGATCGACCGTTTCCGCCGTGGGGTTCGACGGATAGTTCACGATCAGGATCGACGGACGCGGCACGGTGAAGCGCATCGCGCGTTCCAGCGATTCCCAATAGCGCTCGTCCGGCGTGGTCGGCACGCTGCGGATCGTCGCGCCCGCGATGATGAAGCCGAACGTGTGGATCGGATAGCTGGGGTTGGGTGCCAGCACGACATCGCCAGGTGCGGTGATCGCGGTCGCCAGGCTGGCCAGCCCTTCCTTCGAACCCATCGTCATCACGACTTCGGTTTCGGGGTCCAGCTCAACGCCAAAGCGGTTGGCGTAGTAGTTCGCCTGCGCCTTGCGGATGCCGGGAATGCCCTTGGACGCGGAATAGCCGTGCGCGTCGGGCTTTTGCGCCACTTCGCACAGCTTGTCGATCACGTGCTGCGGAGGGGGCAGATCGGGGTTGCCCATGCCCAGGTCGATGATGTCCCTACCGGCCGCGCGTGCTGCTGCCCGCATGCCGTTGACTTCGGCGATGACATAGGGCGGCAGTCGCTTCATGCGGTAGAATTCTTCGGACATCGGACCTTTCCAATCAGGGCGCGGAATTGCGCCGGTTTCCTTGCTGCCTTAGCACCAGCGCCGTCAATCCCAACGGCACACTCCACGCGACCCACGCGTCGACGGCATAAAACAGCTCGTAATGCCGCCCTTGCGCGAAAATTGCCCACAAAGCGAGATAGACCCGGAAAAAAATCGCTCCGGTCATCGTCGCGGCCATCAGCAGCATGCAGGCGCGGTGCGCTTCGGTCCGCCCGGCGCGGATGTGGCGCAGCCCCAGCCCCAGCAGCACCAGCCAGACCACGCCCTGCGCGGCAAAGCCCCAGGCGGACCAGCGCGTGACCGGGGCCACCAGCGCCACGGGAAAGGCGGTCACCCCGGCGAGCACCACATCGAGCGCGGCGATCCGGGCCAGCGGGCGGTGCCAGCGCGGCGCCCCGCTCAGCAGGATCGCCAGCGGGACCAGCACCAGCGCCAATGCGCCGCTGACCATATGCAGCGTGAAAGTAACCGGCAGCAATTCAGCCTTGACCGCCAGTTCTTCGGGAAAGTCATCGACGTGCAGCGGGGCCAGCAACGCCTTGTATGCGGTGGCTATTACAAATCCCGCAATTGCTGCTAAGACCACAGCCGAAAGCAACCGCGCCAACGGCTTGCGATTGATATCCGGATTACTGCGGGAATTGAACATCATGGACTTATTCCATCGCATGGCATGCTTGTCGATTGGTCTGCTGGGCATGGCGGCTAGCACCTCGGCCCTCGCCAACGCTCCGGCCACCAGCCTCTATTACGGGCGCTGGACCGTGGCGGAAGAACGCCCGGTCTTCACCGCTCGCGGCAAGCTGTACAAGACGATCGACATCGCCCCGTGCGGCAAGGATTTCTGCGGTGTGAGCGTGGCCGACGGTGGCAAGTGCGGCCCCACCCTGTTCCGGTTCCTGGGCAAGCGCGCCCGCGACGACTCGGACGATTACCTGCGTGGCCACGGCCTGTGGGGCAAGGTGAAGAAGAACATCGTGATCTATTCCTACACCGACGATGAAGCCACGCCGGTCACCCGCACGCTGGAACTGTACCTGGGCGATGGCTACGACTTTGGCGAACGGTCGGCCAATATGCCCAAGTTCCATGCCAATTATGCCCGCAAGACCGCCGCGATCTGCAAGGCGAAGTGAACGGCCAAATCAAATGACCGGGCCGCTGGCAAGTTTGTCACGGCGCTGCCATGATGCCCGCCCAAGCGTGAATGCCCCTGCGGCCTGAATGCCCCCTACGGAGTGCCGAATGCCTGACCAGTCCAGCCCGTTCGACAATCCCGCCGATGCCTTTGCCCAGATGCTGAAAGGGCCGCAGCAACTGTTTGCCCAACTGATGCCCGGTGCCGCCGCCGCGGGCGAGGATGAAGCCGTGGGCGATGCCGCGCAATGGGCTGCCAACGCGCAGCGGCTGCAGGCGCTGTGGCTGGATTTCCAGGCACAACAGGCCGCCGCCGCGGCCGACAAGCTGCCGGGCCTGGTCGGTGAACCACTCAACTGGCTGACCATGATGCAAGGCTGGATGCGCGCGCTGCCGCTGGCCAATCCCGACGCGCAAAAGCGGATGTGGGAAGACAGCCTGAAGCTGTGGGAAGGCGTGCTGGGACAATACGGCATCGGCCCGAAAGCCGCGGACAAGGGCGACGGCGGCCCCGATCTGCCACGCAAGGACCGGCGCTTTGCCGATCCCAAGTGGCGCGAACAGCCCTTCTTCGCGCTGGTCCACCAGACCTACCTGATGCTGGCCGAACAGATCATGGCGATGGCGGAAACGGTCGACGCGGGCGATGCCGTCAACCGGGACCAGCTGAAGTTCGCGGCCCGCACTCTGGTCGAGGCGCTCAGCCCCGCGCATTTTCCTCTGACCAATCCGCTGGTGGTGGAAAAGACGCTGGCCTCGCACGGCGAGAATCTTGTCAAGGGGATGGAACACCTGCTGGCTGACCTCAAGCGCGGCCAGCTGACCCATGTCGATCCGCAAGCCTTCCGGCTGGGGGAAAATATCGCGGTCACACCGGGCAAGGTCGTCCACCAGACCCCGCTGTATCAGCTGGTGCAATACAGCCCGGCCACGCCCAACGTGCTTGAAGTGCCGCTGGTGATCTTTCCGCCGTGGATCAACCGGTTCTACATCCTCGACCTGTCGCCGCAGAAAAGCTTCATCAAGTGGGCGACCGAGCAGGGCATCACCGTGTTCGTGGTGTCATGGAAATCGGCCGATGACAGCATGGCCGATGTGGTGTGGGACGATTATATCCGCGCCCAGATCGACGCGATCGACACCGTCCGTGCGCGGCTTGGCGTGAACAGCGTCCATACCATCGGCTACTGTGTCGCCGGAACGACGCTGGCCGCGACGCTGGCGGTGCTGGCCCGCCGGGGCGAGGCCGACAAGGTGAAGAGCGCGACCTTCTTCACCGCGCAGGTCGATTTCGAAAAGTGCGGGGAACTGAAAGTCTTCATCGACGACAAGCAGTTCGAAACGCTGGAAAAGCTCTCGGCGGAACATGGCTATCTGGACGGGCGCTACATGGCGGCCACGTTCAACCTGCTGCGCGGGAACGACCTGATCTGGAACTACGTGGTCAACAACTACCTGCTCGGTAACGATTACCCGGCATTCGACCTGCTGCACTGGAACGGCGACGTTACCAACCTGCCCGCGAAGTGGCATCAAAGCTACCTGCGCGACCTTTACCGTGACAACAAGCTGGTGATCCCCGACGCGCTGAGCGCAGACGGCACGCCGATCGACCTGACCCGCATCCAGACCCCGGCCTACATCCAGGCAGGCCGTGAGGACCACATCGCCCCGGCCGAAAGCGTGTTCCGCCTGACGCGGCACTTGCGCGGCGACAAGCTGTTCCTGCTGGCGGGATCGGGCCACATCGCCGGGGTGGTCAATCCGCCGTCCGCGAAGAAGTACCAGTACTGGACCAATCCCCGCCCCTGCGACTCGCTCGAGGAGTTCATCGCCGGGGCAACCGAGACGCCCGGCAGCTGGTGGCCGCACTGGCTGGACTGGCTGCGCGCGCAGGACAGCGCCGAAGTGCACGCCAAGGGCAAGCGCGTGCCCGGCGGACGCGGCGACAAGGTGCTGGAGGACGCCCCCGGCAGCTATGTGAAGGCCCGCTAGCCGGCGGTTTTCATGCTGCCGCAGCGTCTTTTGCTGCACTGCACAAAAATCATCTTGACTTCGCAAGTGCACAACCTATTTTGTGCACTGCAACATAACCCGTGCCGATGGTCGGTGCGGGCGCTGCGAAGGAACGCTTGCGATGGCTGAAGCCACCGACACCCAGACCGCCAGAACCAAGATGGACCAGGCCATTGCCGAAGTGACCGCCCAGGCCGAAGCGCCCGTGGCTGCCGCTGCGGATGCTGCCCCCGTCGACGCTGCGCCGGTTGCCGTGAAGGCCAAGCCCGCAAAGGCCGCCCCCGCCGCCAAGACCGCTGCCCGTGCCCCCAAGGCGCCGGCAGCTGCGGCAAAGCCGGCCACCGCTACCAAGGCAAAGGCAGCCCCCAAGAAGGCTGCCGCGAAGAAAGCCGCGCCGAAGAAGCCGGCGAAAATCACCAGCGTGAAGCCGGCTGCGCCCCGCGCGGCCAAGCCCTCCACCGTTTCGCAGATCAAGGATACCATCATGGCCAAGACCCAGAACACCGCCGAAGAATTCACCGCCAAGGTGAAGGACGCCGTTTCCGAAGCGCAGGACCGCGCCAAGGTCGCTTTCGAAAAGAGCACCGCTCTGCTGGGCGAAGCCGGCGAATTCACCAAGGGCAACGTCGAAGCCGTTGTCGAATCGGGCAAGATCCTTGCCGCCGGCCTGCAGGGCATGGGCAAGGACTATGTCGCCGAAACCAAGTCGGCGTTCGAAACCATGACCGCCGACGTCAAGGAACTGGCTGCGGTCAAGTCGCCGGCCGACTTCTTCAAGCTGCAGGGTGAAATCCTGCGTCGCAACTTCGACGCCGTGGTTGCCGCTGGCTCGAAGCATTCGGAAGCGATGGTGAAGCTGACCAACGAATCCTTCGCCCCGATTTCGAACCGCGTCAGCATCGCGATCGAAAAGGTCAAGAAGGCCGCCTGAGCGCGGACCTCTCCTCGCGGGCCCGGCACTCCCTCTCCTTAAGCCGGCCCCGCGAGTCCCCATACCGGGCCGGACAGTCACCAGGCTGTCCGGCCCGTTTGGTATTTCGCAACCCTTGACAGGCATTGCGGCGCATCCGGGGTTGTAACCGGCCCCCTCCTTGCGATATTTTGACATGATGCAGTCCTATCAGCCCACCCTGCCCCGCCCGATCCGTGCTGCCGAGGATTCCGATGGCGATTCCGGCACGGGTGGTCAGGGCCAGGTCGGAATCGCCACCAAGACCCGCGCAAAACCGAAGAAGCCCAGCCAGTTCAAAGTTCTGCTGCTGAACGACGATTATACCCCGATGGAATTCGTGGTGATGGTGCTGAAACGGTTCTTCCACATGGACCTGGAACAGGCGACGCGGGTGATGCTGCACGTCCACCAGAAGGGCGTCGGCGTCTGCGGGATCTTTCCCTATGAAATCGCCGAGACCAAGGTGAACCAGGTGATGGACTTCGCCCGCCAGAACCAGCACCCGCTGCAATGCACGCTGGAAAAGGCGTAAACCGGCTCCCGGCCTGAACCTTACGCCACTGCGGTTCCGAATAGGCTGCCGATCGCATAAGTCGCGGCCATCGCCAGCACGCCCCAGAACGCCACCCGCAGCACACCCTTGCCGACCGGCGCGCCGCCCACCGCCGCGCCGACGCCGCCCAGCAGCATCAGGAACAGCAGCGCCGCGACCGAAACGCCCAGCGCCAGTTGCCCCAGCGGCAGCAGCACTGCCGCACCCAGCGGCAGGGCCGCCCCGACGGCGAACGTGCCGGCAGACGTAATCGCCGCCTGCACCGGCCGGGCACGGTGCATCTCGCTGAGGCCCAGCTCATCGCGGGCATGGGCGCCCAGCGCATCGTGGGCCATCAGCGCATCCGATACCTGCAAGGCCAGATCGATCGGCAAGCCGCGCGCCTGATAGATTGCCGCCAGTTCCTGCCGTTCGAACAGGGGATCGCTGGCCAGTTCGGCGCGTTCCCGGGCCAGGTCGGCGGCTTCGGTGTCGGCCTGGCTGGCGACCGAAACGTATTCCCCCGCCGCCATCGACATCGCGCCCGCGACCAGTCCGGCGACACCCGCAATCATGATCGGGTCCTTGTCAGCCGCGGCAGCCGCCACGCCGACGATCAGGCTGGCGGTCGACACGATCCCGTCGTTCGCGCCCAGCACCGCCGCGCGCAGCCAGCCGATCCGCTCCACCGCATGCGTTTCGGTCATCGCGGCGAGGTCCTGGGACATGGCATGGCTCCTTGCTGGCTGCGCCTGTCTCCAGCCTAGGCCCGGAGTCTTGCGCCGCAAGCACGAATTGCCACTTTTACAGCGCCGCCCCCGCGTCTATGGGATGACACTGAACTGCGGGGCCGGCCCGCCAGAAGGTAAACGCCAAGCGCCCCTGTGAAGTTCCTGCCCGCCATTGACCGGTATATCCTGCGGCTCGTGCTGATGCCGATGTTCGCGGTGTTCATCATCGCGGCCTCCTTGCTCGTGCTCGACAAGATGCTGAAGCTGTTCGACTTCGTGGCGACCGAAGGCGGCCCGGTCAGCGTGGTGTTCAGGATGCTGGCCAATCTGCTGCCTGAATATGCCAGCCTGGCGATCCCGCTGGGGCTGTTGCTGGGCATCCTGCTGGCCTTCCGCAAACTCGCCACGTCCAGCGAACTGGACGTGATGCGCGCGGTCGGGCTGGGCTATACGCGGCTGCTGCGCGTGCCCTATGCGATCGCGCTGGTGCTGGCTGGAGTAAACCTGGTCATCGTCGGCTACCTCCAGCCGCTCTCACGCTATTGGTACGAACAGCTGCAGTTCGAATTGCGCTCCGGCGCGCTGGGCGCGTCGATCAAGGTGGGCGAATTCACCACCCTGCAAGACAAGATCGCCCTGCGGATCGAGGAAAGCCGCGAGGAAGGCCGCCAGCTGATCGGCATTTTCGCCCGCGTCAGCTCGCCGCGCGGACAAGTGCTGACCATTTCCGCGCGCGAGGGGCGGTTCCTGGCGCTCAAGGATTCCCCCGATACGGTGATCCTGCGCCTGACCCAGGGGCAGATCATTCAGGATGAACCGGGGAAGAGCCCCCGCGTCCTGAGCTTTTCCAGCCACGACCTGCCGATTGATCTGCCCGCGATCGAGAAGTTTCGCCAGCGCGGCGGGATGGAGCGCGAATACATCCTGCCCGAGTTGCTCCAGATCGGGTGGAACGATCAGGTGAGCGAAGCCGCCCGCAACGAAACCCGCGCCAGTTTCAACTACCGGATGGTCGAAGTGGTGATGATGCTGTTGCTGCCGCTGCTGGCCGTCGCGCTGGCGGTGCCGCCCAAGCGCTCCACCTCTGCGCTGGGGGTGTTCGTCTCGATCGTGATGGTTGTGGCCTATCACAAGGTCAACGAATACGGGCAGGCCGTCGCTGCGCTGGGCCGGGTCTCGCCAGAACTGGCGCTGTGGGGGCCGTTCGCGATCTTCGCCAGCCTGATCGTGTGGATGTACTGGCGGATCGCCTATGTTCCCGGCGGCCAGCCGATTGGCGCGCTGGAACGGTTCGCCGCCAATTTCGGCAAGTGGATGCGCAAACTGGCCGCGCGGTTCGGCCGTGACCGGGCAGGAGCGGCCTGATGCTGCAATTTTTCCCCTCGCGCACGCTGACCTGGTATCTGGCCAAGCTGTTTGTCGGCCGCATCGTCGCCGTGCTGCTGATGCTGGTGCTGGTGCTGCAGGCGCTCGACCTGCTCAGCGAAAGCGGCAAGATCCTGGGCGTGGCCGGCAATGACCAGTCGGACCTGTGGCACTATGCCTCGCTGCGCATTCCGCAGCTGGTGGCGCGGTTCCTGCCCTATTCGGTGCTGCTGGCGACGATCATCACCCTCGCCACACTGAACCAGAACAGCGAAGTCATCGCGATGAAGGCATCCGGCATGTCGGCCCATCAGGTGCTGGCGCCGCTGCTGATGACCGCCGCGCTCGTCTCCGCCATCAGCTTCGTCTTCAACGAGCGCGTCGTGACCCGCAGCACGGCCGCGCTGAAGGCCTGGCAGGCCGTGGAATACAAGGCCATCCCCAAGGACCCTGCCACCCGCACCAACGTCTATTTCCGCGACGGAACCAATATTCTGGCTGCCGGAGCGGTCAGCGGCAGCGGTGCCGCCACCGTGATGGAAAACGTCACCTGGTATCGCCGCGACGCGAACGGCATGGTGGTGGAGCAGCTGCGCAGCCCGCGCGCGACCTTCGCCGGCCCCGGCTGGACGCTGGTCAGCCCGGTGCGGTTCGATGTTGCCTCCACCGTGCGGACCGAGCTGCCGACCCGCGTGGTCGCAAAGGATGTCACGCCCGCGCAGGTCGCCATCACCAAGGTCGATCCCGATGCGCAGGATGCCATCACGCTGTATCGTTCGATCCAGGCGATGAAGGCCGCCGGACAGCGCACCAGCGAGCTGGAAGGCAAGTGGTGGCACAAGTTCTCCGGGCCGCTGTCGGCCCTGCTGATGCCGCTGCTGGGGGCGATTGCGGCGTTCGGCCTGGCCCGCTCCGGCCAGTTGCTGATCCGTGCGGTGCTGGGGATGGCGCTGGGCTTTGCCTATTTCGTGGTCGACAACGCTGCGCTGGCAATGGGCAATTTTGGCGCCTACCCGCCACTGATCGCGGCCTGGGCGCCGTTCGTGCTGTTTGCCCTGATCGGCGAGACAGTGCTGGTCCGCACCGAGGAATAACCCTTCAGCGCGGCAGCCCTTTAGCGCGGCAGCATCGTGCTGCGCGCGATTTTGGCCACCAGCGGGAACAGCCCCGGATAGCTCGCCCGTGCGTAAGTCGATCCCGCGCCGAGCTGCGCACTCAGCCGGCGGTGCGCTTCGCCCAGCGAATGATAGGGCATCGACGGCAGCAGGTGATGCAGCGCGTGATAGCGCAGGCCGACCGGCGCCCAAAGCCCGGCCCACAGCCCCGGCGGCGGCACGTTGACCGAGTCGAGATACTGCGCGGTGACGGTCATCGCGTCGCCGTCGTTCTCCCACAGGTGCGCCACCAGCGTGCGGATCTGGTTGAGCACTGCCGTGACCGAAATCACCGCCAGCCCGATCGCCAGTGGCCGCCAGTCATAGGCCCATGCGCTCCACACCAGGAACAGCGCCCATGCCGATGCGCCCAGTTCCTGCCAGAACACCATCCGCGCGAACGCGCCTTCGGGCGGGCGGCGGCGGAATTCCGGGTTGATCGACAGGGACGAGGCCCGTTCCCACACCAGTCGGCGCAGCGGCGGGATCACCGCGCCTAGCGGCACCAGCACCGCGCTGCGGATCAGCAGCCCGATAGGCAGCAGCACCGCGATCACGATGAACAGCGGCAGCGACCACGGCTTCATCAGCGCCAGCGGCAGGTATTCCGGGTCTTCCACCGTGCCATAGCGGGTGCGCGCATGGTGCAGCGTGTGGACCCCTTCATACATCAGCGACGGGGTCAGCATCGGAATGCCCACCAACACATTCCAAGCGAACCGGAAGCCCGGCAGCGCATCCCGGTGGATATGGGTCAGCTCGTGGATGAACAGCAGCGCGCGGTACAGCGCCAGCGCGGCCACCGCGCCGCAACCCAGCGCCAGCCAGCCATTGTCCAGCAGGATAGCCCCGGCCAGCGCGGCATAGCCCAGCGCGGCAGAGGCCAGCATGTCCGGCCAGTAGATGTCCGGGCGGGCGGCCGCGATATCGCGCGTCAGCTCCACCGCCGCGCGCAGCATGTCCTTGTCATCGGGAATGTCGGCAGACTTCACCTTCGGCGTGACCGGGGATGAAAAATCGGCAGTGTCGTGCGCAATCATGCAATCGTTCCAACGTGACCCGACCGGCAGAACCACCGGCGCCTGTGCATTGCCGCGTTCCCTGCCGCGCCCCGGCTTGACAACATGCCGGGTCCGCCCGCAGGTCGCAGGTTTCATCTACCCCTGCTTATTCGCAAACAAAGGCAAGATCGTGGCTCAGCACCTAATGATCGCTCCGGTATCCAGCAAGGCCGACTTTGGTGCCTTTATCGATCTCAGTTATCGGCTGAACGCCCACGATCCCAACTGGGTGCCACAGCTGCGGGCCGAGGAAGTGGCCAAGTTTTCCGCCGCCGGAAACCCCTATTTCGATCACGCGCGGGTGCACCTGCTGCTGGCGCGTCAGGGTGGCAAGGTTGTGGGGCGGGTCGCCGCGCACATCGATGAACTGGCGCTTACCCAGCCCGCCGAACAGGGCATGGGTCCGGGCACGGGTTTCTGGGGAGCGCTGGAGGCTGAGGACGGTGCCATCGCCGCCGCGCTGATCGCGGCTGCCGAACAATGGCTGAAGGATCAGGGCATGACCCGCGTGCTGGCGCCGATGAACCTTTCGGTCTGGGAAGAACCCGGCCTGCTGGTGCGCGGCCACGATCACCCGCCGATGGTGATGATGGGCCACCACCAGCCGCAAGTGCAGGGCTGGATCGAGGGACAGGGCTACACGAGCGCCAAGACGCTCTACACCTATGACCTCGACATCACGCAGGAGTTCCCGCCCCTGATCCAGAAGATCGTGGCGATGGGCGAAAAGAACAGCCGCATCCGCGTGCGCGGGGTGGACAAGAGCAAGTTCGATCAGGAAGCCGCGACGATCCTCGACATCCTCAACGATGCCTGGTCCGACAACTGGGGCTTCGTGCCGATCACCGACAAGGAAATCGCCCACACCGGCAAGAAGCTGAAGCCGCTGGTGCGCGAAGACCTGATCATGATTGCCGAGCTGGATGGAGAGCCGGTGGCCTTCATGATGACCCTGCCCGACCTCAACAGCATCCAGCATCGCACCGTGGGTAAGCACGGCAAGCCATCACTGCTGGGGTGGATCAAGCTGGGCCTGTGGATCCTGAAGCCGAAGAACGCCGATATGCGCGTGCCGCTGATGGGCGTGCGCAAGTCGCTGCAGGCCAGCCGCATGGCCAGCCAGCTGGCTTTCATGATGATCGAATACATCCGCCGCGCATCCGTGAAGAACTATGACGGCAAGCGCGGGGAAATCGGCTGGGTGCTGGATGATAACCAGGGAATGAACGCCATCGCCGATGCGATCAACAGCAAGGTCAACAAGGAATACCGGATCTACGAAAAGGCGTTGTAAGGGGGGGCTCTCCTGGTGCGCTGATCGCATCCGCGATCAGCTTGCTGTGCCATCCCGCTCGGCGCGGCGGTCCACGGTTGCGGCGGCGGCCACGTCCATCGTGACGTTGCCGACCGTGCGCATGATGTCGGGCAGCACTTCCACCGCCACCAGCAGCGCCAACGGGCCAACCGGCACGCCCATCGCGATCGCAATCGGGCCGATGGCGGTGACGAAGCTGATCGCGCCGGGCAGCGAGACGGAACCGATGGTGGTCGCCAGCGCGACCACCACGCCGGTTGCCAGCATCAGCGGAGTCAGTTCCATCCCCGCCAGCTTGGCGACATAGATCGCCACTGCCAGGTTCATCGCTGGCCCGGTCGCCCGGAACAGCGCCACCGCCAACGGCAGGACGAACTCACCGGTCGTATCGCGCAGCCCCAGGGTGCGGCACGCCGCCAGCATCGCGGGCAGGCTTGCCAGCGAAGACTGGGTGGAAATCGCCATCGCCTGCACCGGCAGCACCGCACGGGCGAACTTGCCCAGCGATTGCCGCGCCAGCACCACCGCCACGGCATAAGCCAGCAACAGCACGACCCCGCCCATCGACGCGACCGACAGGATGTAATGCACCAGCGCGCCCAGCGCCGCCGCGCCGCTTTGCCCCGCAACCAGCAGCGACAGCGCGAAGACGCCCAGCGGCGCGATCCACAGCACCCAGCCGATGATCGTCAGCATCGCACCGGTCACAGCTTCAAAGAACGTTACCATCAGCGTCCGGTGCGCTTCCGGCAGGCGGACGATGGCCAGCGCCAGCAGGCTGAAGAACACGATGATCGCGATCATCGCGGTCTCGGCGGCAGCGGCAAAGATGTTGGCGGGGACCAGTGATTTCAGAAAGTCCAGAATCGTCGGCACTTCGGCGGGAGCGGCGCTGGCCAGGCCGGATCGCAGCGCTGCGGCAGCACTTTCCGGGATTGGCACGGCTTCAAGCAGCGCCGGCATCGCAAACGCGGTAAACACCGTGCCAGTCGTCAGGACCGCGGCGAACATGCCGAGCGAAATCAGCGCGATCCGCCCGGCCCGCGCCGCCAGCACGGTCTGCACGATCCCGATCACGAGCAAGGCGGCGACCAGCGGGACGATGGTCATCTGCAAGGCGCGCAGCCACAGGGTGCCGACCAGATCGGCCAGCGGCAGCACCCATCCCGCTGCCGCGCGGCCTTCCAGCACGATGCCCAGCGCCAGCCCTGCCCCCAGTCCGCCCAGCGTCCACGCAACGGGGACGCGCACGGCGGGAATGAAGCTGCTGGTCCCGGTCGCAGACGGGCTGGCGGTGGTCATGAACGATGGTCCCCGGTCGGTTATTGTTGGCGTGACTTTACCCGTGCGGCGCGACATAGCAATTTGGAAGCAAATTCATGCTACGGGATGCTGATGGGACGGCAATTTTTCGGCACGGACGGGATCCGGGGCAAGACCAACGCCGGCGTGATGACCGCCGCAACCGCGATGAAAGTGGGCCAGGCGGCCGGCACGCGCTTCATGCGCGGCAGCCACCAGCACCGCGTGGTGATCGGCAAGGACACGCGCCTGTCGGGCTACATGCTGGAAAACGCGCTGGTGGCCGGGTTCACCAGCGTGGGGATGGACGTGATCCTGCTGGGCCCCCTGCCCACCCCGGCGGTAGCACTGCTGACGCGGGAGCTGCGCGCCGATGTGGGCGTGATGATTTCCGCCAGCCACAATCCGTATGAGGACAACGGCATCAAGCTGTTCGGCCCCGACGGCTTCAAGCTGTCGGATGAGGACGAGCTGGCGATCGAGGCAATGCTGGCGCAGGATCTGCCGCTCGCCCCATCTGACAGCATCGGCCGCGCCCGCCGGATCGAGGATGCGCGCGGGCGCTATATCCACGCCGTCAAAAGCGCGCTGCCACATGACGTGCGCTTCGACGGGCTGAAGATCGTGGTCGATTGCGCCAATGGCGCGGCCTATCAGGTCGCTCCCTCGGCCGTGTGGGAACTCGGCGCGGAAGTGATCGCCGTCGGTGTTTCGCCCAATGGCAAGAACATCAACGATCGCTGCGGATCGACTCATCTGGACCTGGTCAAGGAAACCGTGGTGGCCAGCGGCGCGGATATCGGCATTGCGCTGGATGGCGATGCCGACCGGCTGATCGTGGTCGACGAACAGGGTGAAACCGTGGACGGCGACCAGCTGATGGCGCTGATCGGCACGCAAATGGCGGCGCGCGGGCAACTGCGCGGCGGGGCGATTGTCGCCACGGTGATGTCCAACCTGGGCCTGGAGCGCTATCTCGCCGCCCAGGGCCTTGACTTGATCCGGGCCAAAGTGGGCGACCGCTATGTGCTCGAAGCGATGAAGGCCGGCGGATACAACGTGGGCGGGGAACAGTCCGGCCACATGATCCTGCTGGATCACGGCACCACGGGCGATGGCACCGTCGCCGCGCTGCAAGTGTTGGCCGCACTGGTCCAGTCGGGGAAGAAGGCCAGCGAGCTTTTGCACCTGTTCGATCCGGTCCCGCAGCTGCTGAAGAACGTGCGTTTTGCTGGTGGTAAACCGCTCGACGATCCGCACGTACAGGCGGCGATTGCCGATGCCGAAGCGCAACTGGCGGGGCGTGGCCGACTGGTGATCCGCCCGTCCGGCACCGAACCCGTGATCCGCGTCATGGCCGAAGGCGACGATGCCGCCAAGGTCGAGGCGGTCGTCGACGCGATCTGCGACGCGGTGAAGGAAGCGGCCCATGCTTGAAATGCGCCCCGATTGCGAAAAGTGCGGTTGCGATCTGCCGGCCGAAATGCCCGGCGCGTTCATCTGTTCGTTCGAATGCACGTTCTGCACCGAATGCGCTGACGGGCTGGACGAGCGATGCCCCAACTGCGGTGGTGAACTGCTCGACCGGCCGACACGGGCCAGGGCGCTGCATGCCAGGCATCCACCGTCAACCGAACGCAAGTTCAAGGGCTGATGGCACCCCCGCGTATCCTGTCCATCGCCGGGTCCGACAGTTCCGGTGGCGCTGGCATTCAGGCCGATATCAAGACGATCACCATGCTGGGTGGCTATGCGATGACCGCGATCACCGCGATCACGGCGCAGAACTCGCTGGGCGTGACCGCCGTTCAGGCCCTCTCGGCAGACATGGTCGCGGCGCAGGTCGATGCCTGCGTCAGCGATATCGGCGTTGACGCGGTCAAGATCGGGATGCTCGGCTCCCCTGAAATCGCCGCCGTGGTCGCTGACCGGCTGGAAGCGCTGGCGGTGCCGGTGGTGTTCGATCCGGTGATGATCGCCACCAGCGGCGCGGCACTGGCTGATGACGCGACGATTGCCGGGTTCGAACGGCTGATGCGGCTCGCGGTGCTGACCACGCCGAACGTGACGGAACTGGCGGCACTGGGCGGGCACGAAGCGATGGTCGCGCGCGGCGTCGCCTATCTCGCCAAGGGCGGCGATGCCGAGGGCGAACGGGTGGAGGACACGCTGATGATCCCCGGAGAGGCACCGCATGTCATGGCCGGAACCCGCATCCATACCCGCCACAACCACGGCACCGGCTGCACCTTGTCCAGCGCCATTGCGACCTATCTGGGCCGGGGACTGGCGCTATCGGAAGCGGTTGACCGCGCGCGCCTGTTCGTCCGCTCCGCCCTGCGCGCCGCGCCGGGATTCGGCGCGGGGCACGGACCGATGGGCCACCACGAAGCGCGCGGCTGATCAGCAGTCGAGTTCGTAGAACTCGACGATCTTGCGCCAGCCATCCTCTGCCGTTTCGACCCAATGGAACAGGTCGAGGTCGGCATGGTTGATCACGCCTTCGTCGGCCAGCGCCTCGAAATCGACGACCTTGGTCCAGAACTCCTTGCCGTAAAGCAGGATCGGGATCGGCTTCATCTTGCCGGTCTGGATCAGGGTCAGCAGCTCGAAGAATTCATCGAAGGTACCGAACCCGCCGGGGAACACCGCCACCGCCTTGGCCCGCAGCAGGAAATGCATCTTGCGCAGCGCGAAGTAGTGGAACTGGAACGCCAGCCGCGGGGTGACAAAGCTGTTGGGGGCCTGTTCGTGCGGCAGCACGATGTTGAGACCGATGGTTTCCGCCCCAGCTTCCACCGCGCCGCGATTGGCCGCTTCCATGATCGACGGACCGCCGCCGGAGCAGACGACGAACTGCCGCATGCCTTTTTCGACGATCCCGCAACTGGAGGCGATTTGCGCCAGCTTGCGCGCTTCCTCGTAATACCGGGCCTTGGCGGCCAGCCGTTCCGCCACGGCCTTGCGCTCCGGCGGGGCATTGGCGACCAGTTCCGCCGCCGCTTCGGGCGAGGGGATGCGGGCCGAGCCATAGCACACCAGAGTGGAGCCGATGTTGGCTTCCTCCAGCAGCATTTCGCACTTCAGCAGTTCCAGCTGGAACCGCACCGGGCGCAATTCCTCGCGCAGCAGGAAGTCGGTGTCGCGGAAGGCCAGCTTGTAGGCCGGGCTGCGGGTTTGCGGGGTCGAATGATCTTGCGCTTCGACAAACGAAGCCTCTTGCTCTGCCTTGTAGAAACGACGGCGATTGAGGCGCTTTTCCTGTTCTTCTTCAGTCATTCAGCCGTATCTGCCCGCCCGTTGCCCGGCTGTCAAAGAATCCGCGTCAGGCTGCCGCGGACAGGCGGCCACGCGCCTGCGCCACGGCGCGTTCGGCCACTGGACGGATCGCGGCATAGCCCGCCGGGGTCAGGTGGACGCCATCGTCCGACAATCCGGCGCGGGGCTTGCCATCGGGGCCGGCCAGCGCGGCGTGATAATCCGCGAACGGCACCCCGCGCCGCCGGGCCAGATCGCGCAGGCGGCGATTGAGGTCGGCGGTACGCGCGGTCGCGGCGATATCGTCCCGCCCCGGAATACCGGAAGCGGCGGGCAACCCGCCGATCACCACCCCGATGCCGTGCAGCTGCGCCAGATCGATCAGCGTTTCGAAATTGGCGATATAGGCGTCCGGCCCGATCAGCCCGGTATTGCCCAGGATGTCGTTCACCCCGGCCTGCATCACCACGATTTTCGGCTTCAGCCCCAGCACGTCCTGCCGGAACCGCAGCACCAGTTGCTGGCTGGTCTGGCCGGAAATCCCCCGGTTGATCCGCCCGCCGGTGAAGAACGTCGGGTCCGCCGCCGCCCAGTATTCAGTGATGGAATCACCAAAGAACACAACGTCGATCGGCGCGCCGCTGGCCAGCAGCCGGGCGTTTTCGTGGGTGTAGCGGCACAGCTCCACCCAGTCGAACTTCACCGGCTTGACCTCGTCCGCTTGCTGGGCAGGTGGCGGGCAGGGCTGGTCCGCCATCTGCACCTTTGGGCGCGGATCAAGGTTAGCGCGGTAATACCACCCCGTCAGCGCCAGCCCCAGCAGCAAGGCCAACGCGGCGATCCGCAGGCGGGGATTGCCCACGGCGCGCCCCTCAGATGATCCCGACCGCCTTGCCGGCGCGTTCGAACATGCCGATGATCGTCTGCACCTGCTCCGCGCTGTGCTCCGCGCACAGCGAGCAGCGCAGCAGCGTCATGTTCGCCGGGGTCGCGGGCGGGCGGGCGAGGTTCACGTAGAGCCCTTCCTTCAGCAGCGCTTCCCACATCGCCGCGCCGCGCTCCAGATCGGGCATGATCACCGCGATGATCGCGCTCTGCGGGGATTCGGTGCCGAGCTGAAAGCCCTTGTCGCGCAGCCCCTGGTGCAGCGTCTTGGAGTTCTCCCACAAGTGCGCACGCTTGTTGCCCGCGTGCATCAGCTTGCGGATCGAGGTCGACGCCGTCGCCACCACGCTGGGCGGCAGGCTGGCGGTGAACACGTAGGGACGGCAGACCAGCCGCATGATTTCGAACTTCGGGTGGTTCGACACGCAGAAGCCGCCAACCGTGCCGACCGACTTGGAGAACGTCCCGATCACGAAATCGACGTCGTCCAGGCAGCCCTGATCCTCGGCCACGCCGCGCCCGTTGGGGCCGATGAAGCCCATCGAGTGCGCTTCGTCGACCAGCACCATCGCGCCATGCTTCTTGGCGACCTCGATCATTTCCTTCAGCGGGGCAATGTCGCCCAGCATCGAATAGACGCCTTCCAGAACGACCAGCTTGCCCGCGCCTTCGGGAATGCGCTTCAGGCGCTTCTCCATCGCGTCGATGTCGTTGTGCTTGAACGGTACGACTTCGGCATCGCCCATCTTGCAGCCATCCCAGATGCTGGCATGGCTGTCGATGTCGAGGACGATGTAATCGCCCTTGCCCGCGATCGTGCTGATGATCCCCAGGTTGGCCTGATAGCCGGTGGAAAAGACCATCGCGTGGTCCATTCCGTAAAATTCCTTGAGCGCGTCTTCCACCGCGCGGTGCCCGGCATAGGTGCCGTTCAGCACCCGGCTACCGGTCGTGCCCGCGCCGAAATCGTCCAGTGCCTGCTTGCCCGCCTCGATCACGTCGGGATCGAACGTCATGCCCATGTAGTTGTAAGTGCCCAGCAGGATCGTTTCCCGCCCGTTGCAGATCGCCACGGTGGGCGAGAGCACCTTTTCCATCACCATGCCGAACGGATCGGTAACGCCGGTGGCCAGCAGCCCCGCGCGCATTTCAATCAGCGGATCGAACTTGGAAAACAGGTCGGTCATGGCCTGGCTTACCCTTGCAGCTTCACGACGGCATCGATCAGCTGGCCGTAGGTTTCGATCTCGGCCTGCTGGTTCATGCTGATGATGATGTCGAATTCGTCCTCGATCGCGGCGACGAAGTCCATCACGGTCAGGCTGTCGAATTCCAGATCCCCGGCAAAGGTGCTGGCATCGGTGATCGCCACGCCCTTCTTGTTGAACGGTTCGATCAGCGCGGCGATCTTTTCAGCGGTTGCGGCGCGGTCCATCTTGGTATGCTCCCGAAGTGTTTGCGGCCCTTTGGCCGATGAATGGGGCGGAATATAGGCGAAAGTTGTCCGTCAGGCAGTCGCGCGTTCGACCAGCGCCTTTACCGCCGCCATGAACGGGCCGATCGACACTGGCTTGGCCAGGTATCCCTCGGCCCCGGCGTCGCGGATGCGCTCCTCGTCGCCCTTGCCGGCATAGGCGGTGACGGCCAGCACCGGGATCGCGCGCAAGGTGGCGTCGGCCTTGGCCGCCTCGATCAGGTCCAGCCCGGAAACGTTGGGCATCTGGATGTCCATGATGATCAGGTTGGGAACGAACTGCCGCGCGCGGTCCAGCGCCTCCAGCCCGTCGGCCACCGGTTCCACCGCATAGCCCTGGCTTTTCAGGACGTCGCAGAACAGCTTGCGGTTGAGGTCGTTGTCCTCGACAACAAGGATGCGCTTTGCCATTGAACCGGCTTACCCGCTGCACACGAGGCTGACAATTCTTCGCGAACCCCAATCCCCCGGCCACGATGCCTTCACGCTGGCGCTGGGCGCGCTGGGCTGGGTGCTGGGCGATGGCCAGCGGGCCGAGCGGCTGCTGGCGCTGACCGGGCTGACGGCGGACGAATTGCGCGCCGGCCTTGGCGATCCCGCACTGCTGGGCGCGGTGCTGGATTTTCTGGCCGCGCATGAGCCGGATCTGGTCGCGGCAGCAGAGGAACTGGGCGTAAAACCGGCCGAACTGATGGCCGCGCGAGAGAGGTTGTAAGGCTGTGCAGGTATTGAGCGGGGCGCGGCCCCTGGTGATCAGCGATTGCGATGAAGTGCTGCTGCACATGATCGTCCCCTTTGCGGACTGGCTGGACGAAACGCAGGGCGTGACGTTCCGCATGGTCGGCAACGATTTTTCTAAGGCGGTCCGCTACAAGGACAGCGGCGAACTGGTCGAACCGGCGAAGATCTGGGAACTGCTGACCGGGTTCTTCGACAACGAAATGCACCGCCAGCACCCGATTCTGGGCGCGGTCGGCAGCATCAACACGCTGGCCGAGCAGGCCGATGTCGTCGTGCTGACCAACCTGTCGGACAAGCACAACGAGGCCCGCCGCCGTCAGCTGGCCGATCACGGCATCAACGTGCGGGTGTTCACCAATCAGGGGCCGAAAGGCCCGGCGCTGAAAGCGATCATCGACGAATACCAGCCCAGCCGGGCCGTGTTCATCGACGATCTGGCCCAGCATCACGGTTCGGTCGCGGAGCTGGTTCCGCATGTCGACCGGCTGCACCTCTGCGGAGAGCCCGTGCTGGCGCCGCATATCACCTGCGGGTTCGAGGCCGGTCACGCCCACGCGCGGATCGACACCTGGGAACACGCCCTGCCCTGGCTGCTGACGCGGCTGCATGGAGAAAACGCATGAACATCGAAGCGAAACTGGCCGAACTGGGCCTGACCCTGCCTGCCGCCGCCGCGCCGGTCGCGGCCTATGTCCCCGTCGTCGTCGCGGGCGGGCTGGCGCATGTTTCGGGGCAAGTCTCGATTGTCGATGGCCAGCTGCTCAAGGGGCGGCTGGGCGAGGACCTGACGCTGGAAGACGGCGTACGCGGCGCGCAGGCCTGCGCCCTGATGATCCTGGCGCAGCTGAAGGCCGCGCTTGGCTCGCTCGACCGGGTTGAGCGGATCGTCAAGCTGGGCGCGTTCATCAACAGCGCCCCCGATTTCACCGACCAGCCCAAGGTGGCCAATGGCGCGTCCGAGCTGATGGTCGCCGTGTTTGGCGAAGCGGGCAAGCACGCCCGCAGCGCGGTTGGCGTGCCGTGCCTGCCGCTGGGCGTAGCGGTGGAAGTGGACGCGATCGTTGCTGTTCGCCCTGCTTGACCGCTGGCGGGTTCCCCCGCCACGGCCTGACAAGGTCGCCTGGCTGAAGCAGTGGCACTTTGCCCACCGCGGCCTGCACGGTCCCAGCGTGAACGGGGAGTGCGTGCCGGAAAACTCCCCCACCGCCTTTGCCGGGGCGCTGGCGCGCGGGCTGGGGATCGAATGCGATATCCGCCGCTCGTCCGATGGGCAGGCGATGGTGTTCCACGATCCCACGCTGGATCGGATGACCGCTGAAACCGGCCGGGTGGCAGAGCGCAGCGCGGAGGAACTGGGCAGAATCGTGCTGAACGGCGGGACCGATACCATCCCGTCACTGCGGCAGTTGCTGGATCAGGTTGCGGGCCAGGTCCCGCTGCTGATCGAGATCAAGACGCCCGACAGCTCGCACGGCCGGGTCAGCCAGCTGTGCCTGGCGGTGCGGCGGGTGCTGGAAGGCTATCAGGGCCTCCATGCAATCATGAGCTTCGATCCCCGGATCGTGCGCTGGTTCGCGGATCATTCGCCGCTGACGTTACGCGGACTGGTCGTGACCGAGGAAAACGACAAGGCGCTGCCCGGCATGATCCGCCGCCGACTGGCGCTGTGGCATGCACGGCCCGAATTCCTGGCTTATGACATCCGCGACCTGCCCAGCCGCTTTGCCGCCCGCCAGCGGGCGCGCGGCCTGCCGGTGACAAGCTGGACCGTGCGCAGCCCCGAACACCGCGAACGGGCGGCGGAATACGCCGACGCCCCCATCGCGGAGAGCGCCGGAATCGCGTGAGGACGCACCGGTGAGCGAGGGCGAATACACCTGCCGGGCCGCATCGTCGGTGGGCGCGCTGCCTGCCGACCAGTGGGATGCACTGACGGCTGGCAATCCGTTCCTGTCTCACGCCTTCCTGTCCGCGCTGGAGGAATCGGGCAGCGTCGGCCCCGGCACCGGCTGGCACCCCGCCCCGCTGGTGCTGGAACGCGCCGATGGCACGCTGGCAGGGGCGCTGCCCGCCTACCTGAAGGACCACAGCCAGGGCGAATACGTGTTCGATCACGCCTGGGCCGATGCCTGGCACCGCGCCGGGGGCAATTATTACCCCAAGCTGCAAATCGCCGCGCCGTTCACCCCCGCCACCGGTCCGCGCATTCTGGCCGCATCGCCCGATCTGGCCCGGCCACTGCTGCGCGCGGCCGAAGCGGTATGCCAGCAGAACGACCTTTCATCGGCGCACGCCACTTTCATCGTGCCAGAACAACTGCCGCTGTTCGAAGCGGCGGGCTGGCTGCTGCGCAGTGACATCCAGTTCCACTGGGAAAACCGCGGCTATGCCAGCTTTGACGATTTTCTAGGCGCGTTGTCATCGCGCAAGCGCAAGGACATCCGCAAGGAACGCGCCGCCGCGCAGGACGGGGTCGAAATCCGCCACCTGACGGGCAGCGACCTGACCGAGGAACACTGGGACGCGTTCTGGGTGTTCTATCAGGATACCGGCGCGCGCAAATGGGGGCGGCCATACCTGACCCGCGCGGCGTTCAGTCTGATCGGGCAGTGGATGGCCGACCGGGTATTGCTGGTCATGGCCTATCTGGGGGACCGGCCGATTGCCGGAGCGCTCAATTTCATCGGGCCGGATGCGCTCTACGGCCGGTACTGGGGGGCTGTGGTCGACAAGCCCTTCCTGCATTTCGAGCTATGCTATTATCAGGCGATCGATGCCGCCATCGCGCGCGGGCTGGCGCGGGTCGAGGCCGGGGCGCAAGGCGGTCACAAGCTGGCGCGCGGCTATGAACCGGTGCAGACTTGGTCGGCCCACTACATCGCCCATCCCGGTTTCCGCAGCGCCGTCGCCGACTTTCTGGAGCGGGAGCGCACAGGGATCGCGCAAGACCAGCTCTATCTGGGCGAGCGGACGCCGTTCCGGAAGGGGTAGGCAAGCAGGATCAGGCGGCGCGGCGCTCCCCGGCGCGGAGCCATTCGCGCGCGCGGCGCTGGGCTTCGGCGATTTCGCGGGCGGTCATTTCATCGGAAATGTCGGCGCGGCACAGCTGGGCTTCGGCATGGCCCGCCACGGCGGCCAGATTGAACCACTTGTGCGCCTCGATCAGATCGCAGTCCACGCCGTGGCTGCCGGTCGAATAGGCCACGCCCAGGTCGTAGTAGGCGTTGATGTCGCCCTGCGCGGCAGCTGCCAGGCAGCTGGCTACCAGCATGTCCTCGGCCGTTTCATCGGCAGTGGCAAACGGCCCTTGAAAGTCGGCCCCCTTGATCCAGGTCGTGCTCATCGTCTGATACCCCCAACGCGGCAGGCGGCAGTGCCTGCTGACAGGGCGAACCTTCCCGAACATGGTCAACAAAAGGTTAATGGCCACGGTAAAATCTTTCCGCATGACAACTTCGGATCCGCGCCAACCCCTGGCGACCGGATATGACAAGGTGATGATGGGCACAGTTGCCCGGCCAATCGATTGCCGCTTGTGCGGGATTTGGCCGGGTTCTATAGGCGCGCTCGAACCGGCACCGGGAGGCTATCGGAAGAACCGAAGCCGCAGGGATCCCATGGGCCCGGCTGGTCTGGTTGTGGAGAGTATATGACGACTGTTCTGGGCGATGAAATCGACGTCCTGGCCAAGGCCAAGCGGGCCATTGCCGGCGACTATCTGCCATCCGACGCCGAAGAGTACATGTGCGAGGCACAGCTCGATTATTACCGGCGTCTGCTGCAGGAATGGAAGAAGCTGATCCTGTCGGCCGCGCAGGATACCCTGCAACAGCTGCAGGACGGCCCGATCCGCGAACCGGACCTCAACGACCGCGCTTCCAGCGAGACGGACTGGGGCATCGAACTGCGCACCCGCGATCGCCAGCGCAAGCTCATCGCCAAGATCGATTCGGCGCTGCGCCGCATCGAGGAAGGCGAATACGGCTATTGCGAAGTGACCGGCGAACCGATCGGCCTGGGCCGCCTGTCTGCCCGCCCGATCGCGACCATGACGGTCGAGGCGCAAGAGGCGCATGAGCGCCGCGAGAAAATTTCCCGCGACGATTAAGCACTTAGTCACGTTAACCGGTTGTTTGCCAGTCCAGTTTATCATTCGGCGAGGCTGAATTGGATAGTTCGGCCACCTATGGATGCTGACCGATCCCGGTCGGCGCACAGGGAGCGTTGGAACTGGCAATGAGCGACAACGAACACCGGCAGCTCGCGCGCGACAGCCTGTTCGTCATGGCTGAACTGCGGGTCGACGGCGTGGACGGCGAACAGCGGATCCGCGTGCGCAACCTCTCATCCGGCGGGCTGATGGCCGAGGGCGGCGGGCACGTTCTGCGCGGCCAGCTGGTCTGGGTGAAAGTCCGCAACATCGGCTGGGTCGAAGGCTCGGTCGCATGGGTTCAGGACAACCGCTTCGGAATTGCCTTCCGCGAGGAAATCGACCCCAAGGTGGCGCGTGCGCCGGTCGTGGCGGGCGAAGGCACGCCGCGCTTCGTGAAACCGGCGCTCAGCTATGTTCCCCTGGGCGAACTGCGCAAGATCTGACATTCCGCCGGTTGTAACCGGCCGCCAATTCCCCCAAAGACGGGACAAGCCATGTCCCGCCCTGCCTCGCTTTTGCGCAACGCCCTGATCGCCGCCTTGCTGGCCGCCACCTTGGGTGCCTGCGGCCGCAGCGATGACCGGGCGGTCGAAGTGGCGGTAATCGGCGATCCAGCCGCACCGTTCGTCACTGGCCCCCGCCTGCCTCTCGCCGCGCAGCTGGTCCGTGCCGCCTCCGCCGAAGGGTTGGTCGGCTTCGACGAGCAGGGCCGGGTGATTCCCGCCATCGCCGACCGCTGGATCGTCACCGACGATGGGCTCAGCTACATCTTCCGCTTACGCGACGGCAAGTGGCCGGGCGGCGGCGCGATCACTGGTGAAACCGGCCGGGCCGCGCTGGTCCGGGCGATTGGCGCGCTGCGCGGGACCGCGCTGGGCAGCGATCTGGCAGTGATCCGCGAAGTGCGGGCCATGGCCGGGCGCGTGATCGAGATCCGGCTGCACCAGCAGGCGCCGGACTTGCTGCAATTGCTGGCCCAGCCCGAACTGGGGCTGACCATGCGCGGCAACGGAGCCGGGCCGATGCGGCTGGAGCGCGACAAGCGCACGGCCATCCTGACCCCGATCCCGCCGGAAGACCTCGGCCTGCCCCAACCAGAGGAATGGGAAGCGCGCCGCCGCAAGCTGAACCTGGTCGGGCTTTCGGCGAAAGACGCCATTCGGCGGTTCAACGCCGGAGAGGCGGATGTGGTGCTGGGCGGGCGCTTCGCCGATTTCCCCCGGCTCGATGCCGCCGGCGTGCCGCGCGGGGCGATCCGGCTGGACCCGGTGACCGGACTGTTCGGGTTGGCCGTTGCCCGCGCCGAAGGCTTTCTCGGCGCGCCTGAAAACCGCGAAGCCCTGGCCATGGCGATCGACCGCGACGCGCTGGCCGCGGCGCTGAACGTCGGCGGGTGGACCGCCACGACCCGCGTGGTCGCCCCTGGCAGCGCCGACGACAACGGCACGGTTGCCGAACGCTGGCCCGGCCAGACCCTGGCCGAACGGCGGGCAGTCGCGGCGGCCAGGGTTGCTGCCTGGCAGGCGGAGAACGGCAAGCCTGCCGCGTTGCGGATTGCCCTGCCCGCCGGCCCCGGCGGCGATTTGCTGCTGCGCCAGCTGGCGGCGGACTTCGGCGCGATCGGACTGACCGTGCGCCGGGTCAGCGAAGCCGGCGATGCCGAATTGCGACTGGTCGACACGGTGGCGCGCTATGCCCGGGTCGGCTGGTTCCTCAACCAGCTGAGCTGCGGCAACGCGCGCGGCCCATGCAGCGCCAGCGCCGACCGGCTGGCCGAAACCGCCGTGGCCGAACCGGACCCGGTCAAGCGGGCTGACCTCTATGCCCAGGCCGAGGCGCAGCTGACGATTGCCAACACCTTCATTCCATTTGGCGTGCCGGTGCGCTGGTCGCTGGTGAGCGGGACAGTTACCGGCTTCGCCCCCAATCGCTGGAACATCCATCCCTTGATGCCACTGGCCATGCGCCCCAAATAAACCGGGCGGACCAATTGCGGTTCGCGCTACAAAGGGTCGTCGATGTCCGAAAACATGAACGCGCGCCGCGTCAACGTGCAGCGAATGGCGGCGGAACTTCCGCTGGGCACAGACCCCGCTTCGGTCCGCCGCCGGGTCGAGGCGCTCGAAATGTTGCTGGAGCGGGCGATCCGCATTCCCGTCGTCAACCGCCGCATCGGGCTGGACGCGGTGGCGGGCATAGTGCCTGTGCTGGGCGATCTGGTTACGGCCGCGATGGGGTTTTATGCCGTGTGGGAGGCACGAAATCTGGGCCTGCCACGCTGGAAGCTGTGGCGCATGATGGCCAATGTGGGGATCGATACCGCGATTGGCGCGGTCCCGCTGGCAGGCGACCTGTTCGACGTCCTCTATCGATCAAACACCCGCAATCTCAGGATTTTGCGGGCGCACCTCGACAAGCATCACCCCGCCGCCCGCGTGATCGAAGGGTAGCCGGTTCACCCTTTGCGCGAACGCCGGGAAATCCGACCGCCCCATTTACGGGAAATTAACCTTTCCACTTCATTTGTCATATGGTTAATGGCGGTCAACAACTCTTGAGAGAGAGTTAGCGACTGGGGATTTCGGGGCAAAAGGGGGTAACCCATGCGCGTACTGCTGATCGAAGACGAACCGACTACGGCGCGAGCCATCGAGTTGATGCTTACCACCGAAGGGTTCAACGTCTACTCGACGGACCTCGGCGAGGAAGGGCTCGATCTGGGCAAGCTCTATGATTACGACATCATCCTGCTTGACCTGAACCTGCCCGACATGCACGGCTATGACGTGCTCAAGAAGCTGCGGGTGGCCAAGGTTCAGACCCCTGTCCTGATCCTGTCCGGCATTTCGGAAATGGATTCCAAGGTTCGGTCTTTCGGCTTCGGTGCGGACGATTACGTAACCAAGCCGTTCCACCGCGAGGAACTGATTGCCCGCATTCACGCCGTGGTGCGCCGGTCAAAGGGGCATTCGCAATCGGTCATCCGCACCGGCAAGCTGGCGGTCAACCTGGATGCCAAGACCGTCGAGGTCGATGGCGCCCGCGTCCACCTGACTGGCAAGGAATACGCGATGCTGGAGCTGCTGTCCTTGCGCAAGGGCACCACGCTGACCAAGGAAATGTTCCTTAACCACCTCTATGGCGGGATGGACGAACCGGAACTCAAGATCATCGACGTGTTCATCTGCAAGCTCCGCAAGAAGCTGGCGCATGCCTGCGGCGGGGAAAACTACATCGAAACCGTCTGGGGCCGCGGCTATGTGCTGCGCGATCCGGGCGAGGAAGCCGAAGCGGCCTGATCCCCCGCCAGCCTTCCTGAAAACCCGAATGCGGCCCGCCCCTCTCCCGGCGGGCCGTTTTCATTTTGGGCGGTGCACAAGGGAGCGGTCAGTCGATCCGCGTGAAGTAGGTCGTCTCCAGCTTGGGCAGATCGCGGCCCGCCCAGACGATGGTTTCCGTCATGGACTTGCCATCCTTGGCAACGGCGTAGACCCGGGTCGAAACTGGCAAACCCTGTTTGCCCAGCGTCATCACCAGCGTGGTCGGCGCGGACATGCGCAGCGACACGGTATCGATGAAGTCCATGTTACCCGTGATTGCTACGGGCACTCCATCCGCCGCCGCCGTCGATTCCGCGCGGCGCACGGAGCCATCTGGCGCAACGATCTCGACTACGCTCGTCCACTTGCGATCCTGCGACACCCGGAACGTGATCGTCACCCGGCGGGGGCGTTCTTCCGCCGGAATCCGCATGACATCCAGCGACCAGGTCCCGGCCAATGGCGACTGCGCCACCGCCGTCTGGACTTGCGGGGACGTTGCCTGTTGCGTGAAATCCGCCGCCGTGAACATCAGCCCGGCAGCGGCGACAGAGAGTGCGATCAACATGGTTGTGGTTCCTTTCGACTGCGTGCGCCCGGTGCTGGGTGGCACCGCCGCTGCATCGGTCGAGGAACCGGGGGTGGTAAGATCGATATTCCTGTCCCAGATTTTCTGGGCATCCAGCAGGCGCGCCAATTCCCGGCTGCTGCCCACGCCGGTCTTGCGGCGCGCATCGCGCAACCGTTCATTGATCGAGGCTTCCGACCGACCCAACCGCACGGCGATGGTCTTGACGGTGTGGCCGGCCGTCAACAGCCGCAGGATTTCCAATTCGGTCTGGTTCAGCGCTGCGAATGAGCAGGGAATGCGTTCGGGGGCCGACATGCAACCTGCTCACCACATGGCCCCGTGCACGTCCATCCCAATTATTTTGGGGCGAGGCGCTCCGTGCGCCAGGCCATGCACGCGCTTGACCCCTGCCGGAGCGACTGCCAAACGCCCCGACCATGACTGCCTACAAACCCGGTGACCCGACCACGATCAACCGCCTCTATGGCCGCGCCAAGGGCAAGCCGCTGCGCCAGGGGCAGCAAGGGCTGGTCGACCGGCTGCTGCCGCAGATCGCGGTTCCCGCCGAAGGGGCGGTAACCGCCGAACGGCTGTTCGGACACGATTGTCCGCTCCATTTCGAGATCGGCTTTGGCGGCGGGGAGCATATGGCCGGGCGGGCCGACATGCTGCCTGACCATGGCTTCATCGGCGCAGAACCGTTCCTTAACGGCGTAGCCCAGGCGCTGACCCATGTTGACGGGGACAACGGCACGCGCCCGCCGCTGCCCAACGTGCGCATCCACCACGGTGATGCGCTGGAAGTGCTGCAGCGCATTCCGGACGGATCGCTTTCGTTCCTCTATCTGCTCCATCCCGATCCCTGGCCCAAGGCGCGCCATGCCAAGCGGCGGATGATGAACGACGGCCCGGTCGATCTGTTCGCGGCCAAGCTGAAACCGGGCGGGGAGTTCCGGTTCGGCACCGATCACGCGATCTACCTACGCCATGCCCTGATGGTGATGCGCCGCCACACCGACCAGTTCGAATGGCTGTGCGACAAGCCCCAGGATTTCCAGAAGCGCCCCGGCGGCTGGCCGGAAACCCGGTACGAGGCCAAGGCCCGCAACGTCTATGGCCACGAAGTGTGGTATTTCCGCTTCCGCAAACGCTGAGACGGACTGCCGCAGGAAAGTTTCGCTTCGGCGCTGGCGCGTAGAACTTTCTCGCCCCGGCGCGCGGCAAACTCTATTTAATTGGTCGACAATCCCGTCCCGGAGTCGGACCAGCCATGGATTTCGCGTCGATTGATCTAGCCGCCCTGCTGCCGTTCATCGCGGTCGGGTTCGCCGCGCAGCTGGTTGACGGGGCGCTGGGCATGGCCTTCGGGGTGATTTCGAACACTCTGCTGGTGGGCGTGATGGGCGTGCCGCCGGCACTCGCCTCGCAGCGGGTGCATCTGGTGGAATGCTTCACCACCGCAACGTCAGGGATCAGCCACCTCCTCCACGGCAATATCGACAAGCGCCTGTTCTTCCGGCTGCTGATCCCCGGCATGATCGGCGGGATCCTGGGCGCGTATGTGCTGACTTCGCTGGATGCAGGCGTGGTGAAGCCGTTCGTGCTGGCCTACCTGACCGCCATCGGCATTTACCTGCTGGTGCGGGGGCTGCTCTATCCGCCCAAAATCAAGGAAGCGAAGCTGATCGCGCCGCTGGGCCTGTTCGGCGGCTTTCTGGATGCGGCGGGCGGCGGCGGCTGGGGGCCGGTGGTGACGTCCAACCTGCTAATTCAGGGCGCGGACCCGCGCAAAGTGGTAGGCACGGTCAATTCGGTGGAGTTCTTCCTGACGCTGACCGTCTCCGCCGCGTTCATCTGGCATCTGGGTGTGGCCGACGTGGCCGGCGCCACGCTGGGCCTGCTGATTGGCGGCATTGCCGCTGCACCACTGGGCGCGTGGGCGGCCAAGCACTTCCCGCCCAAGCAGATGCTGATCCTGGTCGGCTTCGTGCTGAGCCTGACGAGCGCTTACGGCGCCTACAAGGCGCTGGGGCTGTAAGAACCGACCCGCGCCGTCCGCAGACCGGACGGCGCGGATGGCGCAGACTTACCCGGCGATCCCTGCCGCCGCCAGCACGGCCAGCGTGAGCACATCCGGCGCAATCGCGGTCATCGGCACGATCTGCACGGGCTTTTCCATCCCGATCAGCATCGGCCCGATCGTGGCGTTGCCCGCCAGTTCGCGCAGCAGCTTGGCCGAGATGTTGGCCGATTGCAGGCCCGGCATCACCAGCACGTTGGCCGGCGCGGACAGGCGGCTGAACGGATAGTTCGCCATCACGGTGGGGTTAAGCGCCGCATCGGGGGCCACTTCACCCTCGTATTCAAAGCCCGGCTTCTCGGCATCGAGGATCGCGACCGCTTCACGCAGGTTGTCCAGCCAGCGCCCCGGCGGATTGCCGAACGTGGAGTAGGACAGGAACGCAACGCGCGGTTCGTGGCCCAGACGGCGGGCGACGGCAGCGGTTTCCTTGGCGATGACCGCCAGTTCCTCGGCGCTGGGCCGCTCGTTGACGGTCGTGTCGGCCATGAACACGGTATAGTTCTTGCCGATCATCAGGTGGATGCCGAAGGGCAGCTTGCCCTCGCCCGGATCGAGCACCTGGCGCACTTCGCGGATCGTCTGGGCGAACGTGCGGGTCATGCCCGTCACCATGGCATCGCCCACGCCCAGCTTCAGCAAGGCAGAGGCAAAGACGTTGCGGTCCTGGTTGACCATGCGGCGCACGTCGCGTTCCAGGAAGCCCCGGCGCTGGAGCCGCTCGTAGAGCATTTCCACCATCGCCGGCACATGCTCGCTGACGGCGGAATTCTCGATCTGGTAGCTGTCGGGATTACCCACACCCAGTTCGACCAGCTTGGCGCGCACGGCCTCGGTCCGGCCGACCAGCACCGGCTCGCCATAACCGAAATCGCGGAACTGGATCGCCGCGCGCAGCACAACCTCGTTTTCCGCCTCGGCAAAGATCACCCGCTTGGGGTTGGCCTTCACCGTCTCGTAAACCTGCGTCAGCACCGACGTCGTCGGGTTGAGCCGCGCTTTCAGGCTGTGGCGATAGGCGTCAAAGTCCTCGATCGGCTTTTGTGCGACGCCGGTATCCATCGCGGCCTTGGCCACGGCGGACGACACGACTTCCATCAGGCGCGGATCGAACGGCGCGGGGATGATGTAGTCATGGCCGAACTGCTGGTTCTTGCCATAAGCGGCAGCGACTTCTTCCGGCACCTGTTCGCGCGCCAGTTCGGCAATCGCGATGGCGGCGGCGATCTTCATTTCCTCGTTGATCGCGGTTGCCCGCACGTCCAGCGCGCCCCGGAAAATGAACGGGAAGCCTAGCACGTTGTTGACCTGGTTCGGATAGTCCGACCGGCCCGTCGCCACGATCGCGTCCGGGCGGACGGCCTTGGCATCGGGCGGGGTGATTTCCGGGTCCGGGTTGGCCATGGCAAAGATGATCGGCTGGTCGGCCATGTCCTTGACCATGTCCTGCGTTACCGCTCCGGCCGCGGACAGGCCGAGGAAAATGTCCGCGCCCTTCAACGCTTCCTTCAGCGTGCGCTTGTCGGTGTGGATCGCATGGGCAGACTTGAACTGGTCCACCCCGTCACGCCCGACATAGATCACGCCCTTCGTGTCGCACACCGTCACGTTCTCATGGCGCACGCCCATCGACTTGATCAGCGCCGTGCAGGCCAGCGCGGACGCGCCCGCGCCGTTGACCACGACCTTGACGTCCTTGAAATCGCGGCCCGTCAGGTAGCACGCGTTGACAAGGCCGGCGGCGGCGATGATCGCGGTGCCATGCTGGTCATCGTGCATCACCGGGATCTTCATGCGCTCGCGCAGAGCCTGCTCGATCACGAAGCATTCCGGGGCCTTGATGTCTTCCAGGTTGATCCCGCCAAAGCTGGGTTCCATCATCGCGACCGCCTCGATGATCGCATCGGGGTCTTCGCTGTTCAGCTCGATATCGATCGAATCCACATCGGCAAAGCGCTTGAACAGCACCGCCTTGCCTTCCATCACCGGCTTCGATGCCAGCGCGCCCAGGTTGCCCATCCCCAGGATGGCGGTGCCATTGGAAATCACCGCCACCAGGTTGCCCTTGGCAGTGTAGTCATAGGCCGTGGCCGGATCGTCGGCGATGGCCTGCACCGGCACCGCGACGCCCGGTGAATAGGCAAGGCTCAGGTCGCGCTGGGTCGCCATCGGCTTGCTGGCGATGATCTCGATCTTACCGGGGCGGATGGTATTGTGATAGAACAGCGCCTCGCGCTCGGTAAAACGGACGTTGCTTTCGTCGGACACGGCAGGTTCTCCAGATATCGGCCTCGCCCTAACGGAAGGAAGCGCGACGCGATAGGGGAAAGCTGGGGTTTGCGGCTTTCCGAATCGTATGCATCGCAGCTAGTCCCTTGGCATGACCGCCGCCCCCGCCACCCCGATGATGACGCAGTACCTTGCGCTCAAGGCCGAGGCGGCGGATTGCCTGCTGTTCTACCGGATGGGCGACTTTTTCGAGCTGTTCTTCGAGGACGCGAAACAGGCCGCCCAGATCCTCGATATCGCGCTGACCAGTCGGGGCGAGCATCTGGGCGTGCCTATTCCGATGTGCGGCGTGCCGGTTCATTCGGCCGAAGGCTACCTCGCCCGCCTGATCAAGGCCGGGTGCCGGGTTGCCATCGCCGAACAGGTTGAAACGCCCGAGGAAGCGAAGAAGCGCGGCGGATCGAAGGCGCTGGTCGCGCGCGACATCGTCCGCTTCGTCACCGCCGGCACCCTGACCGAGGAAGCCCTGCTGGAGCCGCGCCGCGCCAATGTGCTGGCCGCCGTGTGCGACGTGCGCGGCACCATTGGCATCGCGGCCTGCGACATTTCGACCGGGCGAATGGAACTGGAAGAATGCGCGCCCGACCGGCTCGGCGCGGCGCTCGCCCGGCTGGGGGCCAGCGAGACGGTCGCGCCCGAAGGGCTGGAGGGCGTGCCGCCGGACACGATTCCCCGTTCACCGCGCGACTTTTCCAGCGACGGCGGCGAAGCCCGGCTGAAGGCCGTGCACGGCGTGTCCACGCTGGACGGGTTCGGTGACTTCACCCGCGCGATGCTGGCTGCGGCGGGCGGCCTGATCGCCTATCTGGACCACGTCGGGCGCGGCAAGCTGCCGCTGCTGCTGCCGCCGGTCGCGCGATCCGGCGATGCGGCGCTGGCGATGGACGAGGCCACGCGGGCGAGCCTGGAAATCCTGACCACCGCCCAGGGCACCCGGCGCGGCAGCCTGGTGGAGGCGGTGGACCGCTGCGTCACCGGCGCGGGCGCGCGGCAACTGGCCGATGACCTCTCCGCCCCGCTCACCGATGCCGCGGCGATTCAGGCGCGGCTGGCGCTGGTCGAATGGCTGCATGACGATCCGTTGCTACGCGCGGACTTGCGCGCGGTGCTGCGCGCCCTGCCCGATCTGGGCCGTGCGCTGGGGCGGATCGTGGCCGGGCGCGGTTCGCCCCGCGATCTCGGGCAATTGCGCGATGGCCTCAGCGAAGCGCGGCGCATCCATGACTATCTGGTGCAGCGCACGGAGCGCCCCGCCCTGCTGGATGCGCTGCTGCCCAGCCTGACCGGGCATGGCGCGCTGACCGATCTCTACGCCCGCGCGCTCGTCCCCGCCCCGCCGACCGAGCGCGGCCAGGGCGGCTTCATTGCCGAGGGCTATGACGCCGCGCTGGATGAACTGCGCCGCGTATCGGGCGATGCCCGCCGCGCGATTGCCATGCTGGAAGCGAAATACCGCGACCAGACCGGGATTGCCGCGCTGAAAATCCGCCACAACGGCGTGCTGGGCTATTTCATCGAAGTGCCCGCCAAGCACGGTGACGCGCTGATGGCACCCGACAGCGGCTTCACCCACCGCCAGACGATGGCCGGTGCGGTGCGCTTCAACGCGCTGGCATTGCACGAAGAGGCCAGCCGGATTGCCGAAGCGGGCGGCCATGCCCTCGCCGCCGAGGAAGCCCACTTCGAGGAGCTGATCGCCGCCGCCGTCGCCGCGCGCCACGCCATTGCCGCCACTGCCGCCGCGCTCGCCCGGATCGACGTTGCCGCCGGGCAGGCCGAGCGTGCGGCCGAGGGCGGCTGGTGCAAGCCGGTGATCTCCGACGGGCTGGGGCTGGACATCACCGGCGGGCGCCATCCCGTGGTCGAAGCCGCGCTGGCGGCCAAGGGTGAGCGCTTCATCGCCAACGACTGCCGCCTTGCCCAGCATGACCGGCTGTGGCTGGTCGGCGGGCCGAACATGGGCGGCAAGTCAACCTTCCTGCGCCAGAACGCGCTGATCGTGCTGCTTGCGCAGGCGGGCGGGTTCGTGCCGGCGGAGGCCGCGCGGATCGGACTGGTGGACCGCCTGTTCAGCCGGGTCGGCGCGTCCGACAACCTGGCGCGGGGCCGCTCCACCTTCATGGTCGAGATGGTCGAAACCGCGGCGATCCTGGCGCAAGCGACCGAGCGCAGCTTTGTGATCCTCGATGAAGTTGGGCGTGGCACTTCCACCTATGACGGGCTGGCGCTGGCCTGGGCGGTGGTAGAGGCCGTTCATGGCATCAACCGCTGCCGCTGCCTGTTCGCCACCCACTACCACGAACTCGCCCGGCTGGCCGAAAGCTGCGAGGCTCTGTCGCTCCACCACGTTCGCGCGCGCGAGTGGAAGGGCGAGCTGGTCTTGCTGCACGAGGTGAGCGAAGGTCCGGCCGACCGCTCCTATGGCCTGGCCGTTGCCAAGCTGGCGGGCGTCCCTGCCCCGGTCGTCGCGCGGGCGAAATCGGTGCTCGACCGGCTGGAAAAGGGCCGCGCGGAAACGGGCGGACTGGCCGCTGGTCTCGGCGACCTGCCGCTGTTCGCCGCTGCCGCCGCCGCGCCCGAAGAACCCGCCGATCCGGTGCGCGAACGCTTGCGCGATCTCGACGTCGATGCGCTCAGCCCGCGTGAGGCGCTGGACGTGCTCTATGCCCTGAAACGCGCGGCGGATAGCGACTGACGGGAAACCTTCGTTAACCCGGCGCTGCTATCGCTGGCAGCCATGTTCGGCTTTGGCCCCAGGATCAACCAGGTGTTCCGCAGTCGCGGGAAGGCGCTGGGGTGGTCGCTGGGCGTCTTGCTCACGGCCTATTGCACGGTGCCGGTCGCCGACCAGGCCCGAAAGCACGAGGACGCCAAAGTCGCGGCCGCGCACGCAGCGCACAAATCGCCGTGGAGCAAGGACCGATGAGCCGGTCCGTTCAGCCGCGCAGGGGGCGGCGCTGATGTATCAATTGATCTTTCGCAACTGGAAATTCGCTGCACTGTGGGCCATCGGCATCAGCGCCAGCGTCGCCGCGTTCTTTGAACCGGGCGGCGGGCAGGAACAGCTGGCTGCGAGTGCTGAAAAGATCGAGACTGCCCGCACCCTCGAAAACAACGTCGCCAGCCTGCCTGCGCCGCCCGTTGACGAAGTGGTCGTGGACGAGCCGCTGAGCGAGGAGGAGGTCGCCGCCGCCGAAGCAGGTGCGCCCGTGATGGACAGCACCGTTCCGGCCGAGAACGACCCGACCGAAGAACCCTAACGCGCGGGCAGCAGCGCGCCGAGTTCCGCTTCCACCCGGTCGATGATCGCACCCTGCATCCAGCGTTCCTGTGCGCGCTGGCTGGCCGCAGCACCATAGGTAGCGCGGCGCTCCGGGTCGTCGGCCAGCGCGGCAATTGCTGCCGCCAGCGCAGCGGCATCGCCCGGCGGCGTGATCACGCCGCAGCCGTCGACTTCGTCATAAAGGCCGGTGCCGGGTTCGGTCGTGGCGATCACCGGACGGCCCGACAGCAGCATGTTGGTCAGCTTCGACGGAAGCACCAGATCGGCCGCGCCCGCAATCTGCGGCAGCAGGTGCAGGTCCGCCATAGTCAGCATCGCGCCCATCTTTTCCGCGGGTTGCAGATCGTGCAGCTGGACGTTGGGCAGGCCAGTGGCGAGCCGCTCCAGCTCCGCCCGGTTCGGTCCTTCGCCGCAGATCACGAAGGCAATGTCATCGCGGTCCTTCAGCGCGCGCGCCGCCTCGACCAGAATCTCGATCCCCTGCTTGCGGGCGATATTGCCGGAATAGAGCGCGACCTTGCGCTGCCCCAGCCCCCATTCGGCGCGGATCGCGGCGGCACCGGCGGCATCCGGCGCAAAGCTGGCATTGGCCCAGTTGCGCACTTCCAGCACGCGCTGGGGGTCCACGCCCTTGGCCACCAGCTTGGCGCACATCTGCGGGCTGATGGTCGAGGCTCGGTCCGCCAGGCGCAGAATCCGGCTTTCGAACCACGCGGCAAACCGCCCGACCGCGCTGTCCTGCGGCAGCAGCCCGGTGGCAAGCGCGGCCTCAACCTCGAAGTCCTGGACATGGACCCACAGCTTTGCGCCCGCCAGCTGCGCCGCGATCCATGCGCAGACAACGCTGAACAGCGCCGGCGCGATGGCAATCACCACGTCCGGACGCTCGGCCCGGCGGGCCAGCCCGGCGCGGATGGCGAAGGGCAGCGCGGTCAGCGCAAAGCTGGCAAGGTGGATGATCCGCTTCAGCCCGCCCGGATCGGCCGGGACATAGTGCGGACAGCGCGTGATGGTAACGCCATTTTCCACGCCGTGGCGCCATCCGCCCCCGGCAAACGCCGGATCGACCCGCCATTTCGGATAATAGGGCTTGCCTGCGATCATCGCCACGCGGTGACCGCGCGCCACCAGCGCCTCGGCCAGACCAGCGCTATAAGGACCGATGCCGACCTGTTCGGGGGCATAGTTGATCCCGACGATCAACACCCGTCGTCCGGCGCCCGCCTGGCTCATATGGGTCAGCTGCCGCGCTTGGGAACGGCAAACGTGCCGGTCACCCGCCCGCCGGTGGTGCTGGCCCCGGAAACGCCGCCGCCGCGCCCGTCGACACTGGAAATGCCGGAATTGAGATCGATCACCAGCCGGCCGCCGTTCAAGGTATCGCCGCCCCGGCGCAGCGCGACATTACCCGCCAGCGTGATGATCCGACGGTTGAAATCATAGATCGCCACGTCGCCCCGCGCGCTTTCATCGCCGCGCGTCACCGCCACGCCGCCCGTCGCGTCGATCCGCTGGATCTTGAGCGAGCCCTCATCGGTAAACGCCACCGTGGTCCGCGCGGCCTGCATCCGCAATCCGCCCTGACTGATGTCGACATTGCCCGACAGGATCACGCGGTTCTGCTTGTCCTGCAATTCGATCCGGTCGGCGGCATAGCTGACCGGCGCATCGCTGTTGTGCCCGCCAATCGCCTGCGCGCCGGACTGGCCGACGGCCAGCAGGGCAACCGCGCCCAGCGCGAACCCGCCCATCAGCGAGCGCAGAGCCGTGGAAGTGAGAGAACGTGTGGCCATCATGGCATCCTGAGCTTCCCCGGCGACATCAGCAGCCGGGCGTGTCCATCAAGGGTTACAGTGCGCGCATCCAGATCGGCGATGATCCGGTCCGCGCTGAAAGTGCCGGCCGGGATCGCCCCGGTCACCCCGCCAGAGCCAACCACACGCCGCGCCTGCAGGTCGATCGCGATGGCGCTGGTGGTCATGCGGTAGCCATCGGCAGCGGTAAAGTTGACCGGGCCGGTCACGTCCACTGTCTGGCGGTCATAGTCATAGGTTCCGCCCCGGGCGGACAGTTCTGCCGGGCCATCGGACAGCTTGATCCGCGCCACGAGGTCTTCCATCCGCACCACCGGTTCATCGGCAGTGGCCTGAACCGCGCTGCCAGCGGTAACGGTAAAGGGACGCCCGGAATTGTCCTCGCCCCGGTACATCGCCTCTGACACCCGCAGCCGCTCGTTCACCACGGCCACCTTGGTCCGGTCGAGCAGGAAGCTGATTTCCCCGCGCGGCACCACCGGTCCCAGGATCATCGCCGCCGCAACCACCCCGATCAGCCCCGGCAGCCAGCGCGCGAGGATGTGGACCGTGCGGTCATGCGACCCGCCGGGCGCGGCCCATTGCCGGCGTTTGCCGCGGATCAGGTCGGCAGCCTGGGTCATCGGGGCAGGCGGTTACGCTTCATGGCTGAAGATGTCCTTGTCGGCCCAGCCCGCCAGATCGAGGCGGGCGCGCATCGGCAGGAAATCGAAACAGGCCTGCGCCAGGTCGGTCCGCCCTTCCCGCTCCAGCCGTTCGACCAGAATGGCGTGCATCGCGTGGAGGTGGCGCACGTCGGACGCGGCATATTCCTGCTGCGCATCGGACAGCACCGGGCCGCCCCAGTCGCTCGACTGCTGCTGCTTCGAGATTTCCTTGCCCAGCAGTTCGCGGACCAGGTCCTTCAGCCCGTGGCGGTCGGTATAGGTCCGCACCAGCTTGCTGGCGATCTTGGTGCAGAACACCGGCGCGGCGACGACGCCCAGGTAATGCTCGATCGCGGCCAGATCGAACCGGGCGAAATGATAGAGCTTCAGCCGGGCCGGATCGGCCAGCACCGCCTTCAGGTTCGGCGCGGCATAGTCCGTTCCAGGGTTGAACCGCACCAGGTGCTCGTTCCCCCCGCCGTCGGAAATCTGCACGACGCACAGCCGGTCGCGCGGGGTAATCAGCCCCATGGTTTCGGTATCGACGGCAATCGGGCCGGGGGCCAGGACGCCTTCGGGAAGATCTTCTTCGTGGAGATAGACAGCCATATCGGGAAAGTGCTTAGGCTGATCGCGCGTCAAGGGAAAGTCCCGGAATCAGGAACCTGTGCGGATGCCAAGCGATAATGCCATCCCCCCTAGCTGGCAGGGCGTGCTCGCCCCGGTGCTCGCCACGCCCGAAGCGCAGCGACTGGGTGGATTCCTGCGGGCCGAGGAAGCCGCGGGCAAGACAATCCATCCACCGCAGGGCACCCGTCTGGCCGCGCTGGACCTGACACCGCTGGACGCGGTGAAAGTGGTGATCCTGGGGCAGGACCCCTATCACGGGGCCGGACAGGCACATGGCCTGTCCTTCTCGGTCCAGCCGGGGGTCAAAGTGCCGCCAAGCCTGGTCAACATCTACAAGGAACTGGAAACGGACCTCGGCCTGCCGCGCCCTGCCCATGGCAACCTGACCAGTTGGGCGCGGCAAGGCGTGCTGCTGCTCAATGCCGCGCTGACGGTCGAGGACGGCAAGCCCGCATCCCACCAGGGCAAGGGCTGGGAGGCGATCACCGATGCGGTTGTCGGGGCGGTCGCGGCGAAGGCTGAGCCGTGCGTGTTCATGCTGTGGGGCAACCATGCCCGCAAGAAGGCGGAGCGCGTCGCGGGACTTGGCGCAGACAGTCACCACCTGATCCTGACCGCCCCGCACCCCAGCCCGCTCTCGGCGCACACCGGCTGGTTCGGCAGCCGCCACTTCAGCCGCGCCAACGCCTTTCTCGAGGCACATGGGCGCGGCGCGGTGGACTGGCGGGTGTAATGCGGGTCGGGCTGGCCCGGCTGGCCGCTGCCCTACTGGCGCTGGTCGCGCTCCCTTTGCAGGCCGAAGAAACGCCCCCCGGCGCCCTGCCGTTCGTGGCGGCCTCGCCCGGAGCGGGCGAGCGGCTGGTGCTGGCGCATTATTTTCCGCCCTTCCCGATCCAGATTGGCGAGCGGGGCGCGAGCGGCGACTATTATGAGCGGCACTACCTGCGGCCAGAGGGTGAGAACGGCAAGTTTGCGCGGGGCGGCGGCTATCTGCGCCAGCGCCCGCTGCTGCCGCCCGGCGGGCTGGCCGACGCGGCCGCCGGGTTCCGGCTGGACGTGGCCCGGGCCGCGCGGATCGGGATCGACGGGTTTGGCGTCGACCTGCTCGACCTCGATGGGCGGCACTGGCGCACCACGCTCGCCCTGCTTGACGCCGCACGCGATGCCGCTCCGGCGTTTCGCATCGGGCCACAGCCCGACATGTCCGCGCTGAAGGACGTGACACCGGCCCGCCTGGCCGAAGCGCTGCTGGTCTTCGCGCGTCACCCGGCCGCATTGCGCCTGCCGGACGGGCGCCTGCTGGTGATGCCGTTTGCCGCGGAGCGCGTGTCCGGCACCTTCTGGCAGGAGCTGGCGAGCCGGATGCGCAGCGCGGGCGCCCCGATCGCGCTGGTTCCGAATTTCGTCAACGCGCGCACCATGGACGCGTATGCCGGGCAATCGTGGGCCGCGGCGCTATGGGGCGATCGCGGGTCGGGCGCCGGCCCCACGCAGACCCGCTTTGCCGAACAGGCTCGGGCCGCAGGCTATCCGCGCTGGCTGGCGACGCTGGCGCCGCAAGACTTTCGGCCCAAGGATCTGATGGCGTGGGAAGTCGATGGCAGCACCGGACTGGCCAGCGCGTTCACGGCGGCGATGACCGGCAAGGCCGCCGGGCTCCATCTGGTGACGTGGAACGACTACAGCGAAGCCAGCGAACTGGCTCCATCCAGCGCCACCCGGTTTGCCTGGTATGACCTGACCGCATGGTACATCGCCCACTTCAAGCGCGGACGCCCGCCCGCCATCGTGCGCGACGGCCTGATCGTCCTGCACCGCCGCCAGCTGTTCAATCCCGTCGACATCGCGCGCGGCGCGGCATGGCAGCTGCGCGGGCGCGACGCCGTCAGCAACCGGATCGACGTGCGCCTGTTCCTGACGGCCCCGGCCAGCGTCAGCGTGACCACCGGCGGGATAAAAAGCGTTCGCAGCGTGCCCGCCGGGTTCCAGCGCTGGCAAGTGCCAGCCCGCCCCGGCGCAGTGCGCGTGCAGTTGACGCGGGCGGGCAAAGTGCTGGCCGATTGCACCAGCCCCCATGTGATCGCGGCGCACCCTGACCGCCACGATCCGCTCTACGCCGGATTTTCCAGCCTGCGCGGGTGCAATTAAACCGTAATTCAGACCTAACCCAGTCGCCGCCGGATCGCCGCTGCCAGCATTTCGCCCAGACGCGGCCCTTGGCGGGGATAGAGATAAGGCTCGATCAGTTCCGCCTCGATCAGCGCCAGCTGGCCGTCGGGCAGCCGCACCATATCGATCCGGGCATAGAGCGGTGCCTGCGCGAAGGGCAGCATGGCCAGCACTTGCGCCGCGCGTGAGATGTCCGCCGGATCCGGCTCCAGCGCCACCTCGCGCCCGCCATAGAGCGACTGGATGCGGTAATCCCCGTCCGCCGCCTGTTTCAGCAAGGCATGGCAGAACTGGCCATCGATGAAGATCAGGCTGTATTCGCCCTCGCTCTGGATCGCGGGCAGGAACGGCTGGATCATCCCAGCCTGCCCCAGCCGCCAATCGGCTGCCGGAGGGTCCGCGCGGGTAAAGCTGAACTGGCCGACCGCACCCGCTCCGACGCGCCGCTTCACCACCACCCGGTCGGTGTCGAAGTGGTCAAATGCGCGCAGGATATCGTCGGCGCCAGGATCGTCCGCCCACAGCGTCGGGATCGATGGCGCCCCGGCCTCCGCCAGTTCGCGCAGATAGCCCTTGTCCGCGTTCCAGCGCACGATCTCCGCCGGGTTGCAGACCATGACCCCGGCCGCTTCCAGCGCCTCCAGCCGGGCGAGAAATTCGGCCGGATGATCGGTATAGTCCCAGACCGTGCCCAGCACGGCCAGATCGAACCCGGTCAGCGCGTCCAGCGGCGCGCGCCAGTCGATCTCGGTCAGCGTGGCATCCATGCCGGCCAGCCCGCTGCGCAGCGCGGCGACCTGTACGTCGTGCTCAAACGCATCGGCGCGGCGGGTGGGCGATCCGGGCAGGGTGCCGGCACAGGCGAGGAAGGCGATCTTGCGGGTCATGCCCCTGCCCTAGCGCCGGGGCGCCGCCCGGGCAATTCGCCCTGGCCCAAAACGAACAGGGCGCGCCATGCGGCGCGCCCTGTCGTGTTCAGCCGGAAACGCCGGATCAGCGCGGCAGGACGCTGGCGCCCATCAGTGCCTCGTCCACGGCGCGGGCAGCCTGGCGGCCTTCGCGGATTGCCCAGACGACCAGGCTCTGCCCACGGCGCATGTCGCCGCACGCAAAGATCTTGGGATCGCTGGTGCGATAGCTGAAGGTATCGGCAAAGACATTGCCGCGGGCGTCCAGATCGACCCCGGCCTGATCCAGCAGGCCGGTCTTGCGCGGACCGACAAAGCCCATCGCGAGCAGGATCAGGTCCGCCTTCAGCGTGAATTCGCTGCCGGGGATTTCCTGCATCTTGCCATCGACCCATTCGACGCGAACGCAATCCAGCCCGGTCACCTGCCCGTCCTTGCCCTGAACGCGCTTGGTCAGGATCGCCCAGTCGCGCTCAACGCCTTCTTCATGGCTGGTCGAGGTGCGCAGCTTGAGCGGCCAGTCCGGCCAGGTCAGCAGCTTGTTTTCCTTTTCCGGCGGCTGCGGCATGATTTCGATCTGGGTGACCGATGCCGCGCCCTGGCGGTTGGAGGTGCCAACACAGTCGCTGCCGGTATCGCCGCCACCGATCACGACAACGTGCTTGCCCGTGGCGAGCAGCGAACCGCGCGGCGCGGCGCGCACTTCGTCATCGCCCGCGTTGCGCTTGTTCTGCTGGGTCAGGAATTCCATCGCCAGCCGCACGCCGGGCAGTTCCGCGCCCGGAATTTCCAGCCGGCGCGGTTCTTCCGACCCGCCCGCCAGAACGATCGCATCGAAGTTTTCCCGCAGCGAGTTGACCGAAATGGTCACGCCGACTTCGGTCGAAGTGCGGAACTCCACCCCTTCGGCTTCCATCTGCACCGCGCGGCGGTTGATCAGGTGCTTTTCCAGCTTGAAGTCCGGAATGCCATAGCGCAGCAGCCCGCCGATGCGGTCGTTCTTTTCGAACACCGTCACCGAATGGCCCGCGCGCGCCAGTTGCTGTGCCGCTGCCAGACCGGCCGGGCCAGAGCCGACGACGGCAACCGACTTACCGGTGCGCTTGGCCGGAACCTGCGGCGCAATCCAGCCGTTTTCCCAGCCCTTGTCGACGATCGCGCATTCGATCGACTTGATCGTCACCGGCTGGTCGATGATGTTCAGCGTGCAGCTGGCCTCGCACGGGGCGGGGCAGATGCGGCCGGTGAATTCGGGGAAGTTGTTGGTCGAATGCAGCACTTCCAGCGCATTCTGCCAGTCCCCTTCATAGACCAGGTGGTTCCAGTCCGGGATGATGTTGTTCACCGGACAGCCGTTGTGGCAGTAGGGAATGCCGCAGTTCATGCAGCGGCTGGCCTGCGCCTTCAGCGCCGGTTCCGCATGCGGAATCACGAATTCCTTGTAGTGGGTCAGCCGCTCCTTCGGGTCCGCATACGTGCGGTCCTGGCGGTCGAGTTCGAGAAAGCCGGTTTCCTTGCCCATGGTTCGGTTCCTTATTCCGCGGCCACCGAGGCGGCAGCCAGCCGCTCGGCCTCGAGTTGCTTGAGCGCCTTCGCGTAATCGCGCGGCATCACCTTGACGAACTTGCCCAGCGCATTGCCGAAGTCGTCCAGCAGCGCGCGGGCGCGCTTGCTGCCGGTGTGGAGGTGGTGGCGTTCCAGCAGCACCTTCAACCGTTCGGCATCGTGATAGAGCACATCGCCCATCCCGGCGTCGTTGACCCCATTGGAGCGCTGCGTCGGACGGCCCGCGCCGTCCTCCTCGTCACGCTCCGCCTTGATCGGCAGCAGGTCGACCTGTGCCATGTTGCACAGCTGCGCGAACTGGCCGTCCTCGTCATAGACGTAGGCGACCCCGCCAGACATGCCCGCGGCAAAGTTGCGCCCGGTCTTGCCCAGCACGGCCACAACGCCGCCGGTCATGTATTCGCAGCCATGATCGCCAGTGCCTTCGACCACCGCGACGGCGCCCGAATTGCGCACCGCAAAGCGTTCCCCGGCAACGCCGTTGAAATAGGCCTCACCCGCAATCGCGCCATAGAGCACTGTGTTGCCAACGATGATGTTCTGGGCCGGATCGCGGTCCACGTGGGCCGGCTGGCGCACGATCACGCGGCCGCCCGACAGGCCCTTGCCGACATAGTCATTGCCATCGCCGGTCAGGTCCAGCGTGATGCCGTGGGCCAGCCACGCGCCAAAGCTCTGCCCGGCAACCCCGGTCAGGCGGACCGAGATCGTGTTGTCCGGCAGGCCGGCATGGCCATACCGCTTGGCGACTTCGCCCGACAGCATCGCGCCGACGGTGCGGTTGACGTTGATCACCTTGCGCTCGATCACCACCGGCTGCTGCTTGTCCAGCGCATCGGCGGCGGCCGCGATCAGATCGTTGTCGAGCGCCTTTTCGAGGCCATGGTCCTGCGTGCCCGACCAGCCGAGCGACGGGCTTTCGCCCTGCGGGGCCTGATAGAGGATGCGCGACAGGTCGACGCCCTCGGCCTTCCAGTGATCGATCGCCTGGCGGGTATCCAGACGGTCCACCCGGCCGACCATTTCGCCCACGGTGCGGAAGCCCATTTCGGCCATGATCGCCCGCAGTTCTTCAGCCACGAAGAAGAAGTAGTTGATCACGTGTTCGGGCTGGCCGGTGAAGCGCGCGCGCAGCACCGGGTCCTGCGTGGCGACGCCCACCGGGCAGGTGTTGAGGTGGCACTTGCGCATCATGATGCAGCCGGCCGCGATCAGCGGCGCGGTGGCAAAGCCGAACTCGTCCGCGCCGAGCAGCGCGGCAACGGCCACGTCGCGGCCCGTGCGCAGGCCGCCATCGGCCTGCACCGCGATGCGGCTGCGCAGGTTGTTGAGCAGCAGGGTCTGCTGGGTTTCGGCAAGACCGATTTCCCAAGGGCTGCCCGCGTGCGTCAGCGAGGTCAGCGGCGAAGCGCCGGTGCCGCCTTCGTAGCCGGAAATCGTCACGTGGTCGGCGCGCGCCTTGGAGACGCCCGCGGCCACGGTGCCGACGCCCACTTCGGACACCAGCTTCACCGAGATGCGCGCACCGGTGTTGACGTTCTTCAGGTCGTGGATCAGCTGGGCCAGATCCTCGATCGAGTAGATGTCATGGTGCGGCGGGGGCGAGATCAGGCCCACACCCGGCGTCGAATGGCGGGTCTTGCCGATGGTCTTGTCGACCTTGTCGCCCGGCAGCTGGCCGCCTTCGCCGGGCTTTGCGCCCTGCGCCATCTTGATCTGGATGTCGTCGGCGTTGACCAGATATTCGGTCGTCACGCCAAACCGGCCCGAAGCGACCTGCTTGATCGACGAGCGCATGGTGTCGCCGTTCGGCAGCGGCTTGAACCGCGCCGGGTCTTCGCCGCCCTCACCGGTGTTCGACTTGCCGCCGATCCGGTTCATCGCCAGCGCCAGCGTGGTGTGCGCTTCCCAGCTGATCGAGCCATAGCTCATCGCGCCGGTGGCAAAGCGCTTCACGATTTCGCTGGCCGGTTCAACCTCGCTGATGTCCAGCGGCTTGTCCGCCTTCTTCAGTTCCAGCAGCCCGCGGATGGTCAGCATCCGGGTCGACTGGTCGTTGATGGTCTGGGCGAATTCCTTGTACTTTTCGGGCACATTGCCGCGCACCGCGTGTTGCAGCGCGGCGATGTTCTGCGCGGTCCAGGCGTGTTCCTCGCCGCGCAGGCGCAGGCCGTACATCCCGCCCACGTCCAGCATGTTGCGGTAGATCGGGTTGTCGCCATAGGCGGCCTGATGGCGGCGGACGGTTTCCTCGGCCACCTGCTTCAGGCCGATGCCCTCGATCGTGGTCGCGGTGCCAGTGAAGTACTTTTCGATCAGATCGCTCGACAGGCCGACCGCATCGAAGATCTGCGCGCCGCAGTACGACTGGTAGGTCGAGATGCCCATCTTGGACATGACCTTGAGAATGCCCTTGCCCACCGCCTTGATGTAGTTCTTCTGAACTTCATAGGTGGTCAGCGGCAGTTCCTTCTTCACGCGGATGTCTTCCAGCGTTTCGAAGGCGACATAGGGGTTGATCGCCTCGGCCCCGTAACCCGCCAGCACACAGAAGTGGTGCACTTCGCGCGCCTCGCCGGTTTCGACGACCAGGCCGGTCTGCATGCGCAGGCCCTGGCGGACCAGGTGCTGGTGCACCGCCGCCGTTGCCAGCAGCGCCGGCATCGGGATCCGGTCAGGCCCCTGCGCGCGGTCGGACAGGATCAGGATGTTCTTATCCTGCAGCACCGCTTCGGTCGCGGCCCAGCACATTTCCTTGAGCGCCATTTCCAGGCCATCGGCCCCGGTCTTGGCATCCCAGGTGATGTCGATCGTCTCGGTGCGGAACGCACCGTCCAGCGCGGCTTCGACCGAGCGGATCTTGGCCACTTCCTCGTTCGTCAGGATCGGCTGGTCGACTTCCAGACGCTTGTGCGTGCCGGCTTCCATGCCCAGCAGGTTCGGACGCGGGCCGATCATGCTGACGAGGCTCATCACCAGTTCCTCGCGGATCGGGTCGATCGGCGGGTTGGTGACCTGGGCGAAGTTCTGCTTGAAGTAATCGTAGAGCAGGCGCGACCGGCTGGACAGCACCGCGATCGGGGTGTCGGTGCCCATCGACCCGATCGGATCGTCGCCATTGCGGCCCATCGGCTCAAGGAACTTGGCCACGTCTTCCTGGGTGTAGCCAAACGCCTGCTGGCGATCGAGCAGGCTGGTGGTTTCCACCGCGACCTGCGCCAGTTCCGGCTCGACGACCTCAAGGTCCTTCAGCTTGTACTGGGCCGCCTCGAGCCACTGCTCGTAGGGCTCTTCCCCGGCCAGCTGGGCCTTGATTTCCTCGTCCTCGATGATGCGGCCTTCCTCAAGGTCGATCAGCAGCATCTTGCCAGGCTGGAGCCGCCACTTGCGGACGATGTTGTCTTCCTTGATCGGCAGCACGCCGCTTTCCGAGGCCATCACGACCAGATCGTCGTCCGTCACCAGGAAGCGTGCGGGGCGCAGGCCATTGCGGTCCAGCGTGGCGCCGATCTGGCGGCCATCGGTGAAGGCCACGGCGGCCGGGCCGTCCCACGGCTCCATCAGCGCGGCGTGGTATTCATAGAACGCGCGGCGCTTGGCATCCATCAGCGGGTTGCCGGCCCAGGCTTCGGGGATCAGCATCATCACCGCGTGGGCCAGCGGATACCCGCCCGCCAGCAGCAGTTCCAGCGCGTTGTCGAGGCTGGCCGTGTCCGACTGGCCGTGCGGGATCAGCGGCCACATCTTGTCGAGGTCGGCGCCCAGCAGTTCGCTTTCCATCGTGCGGCGGCGCGCGTTCATCCAGTTGACGTTGCCGCGCACCGTGTTGATTTCGCCGTTGTGGGCGATGAACCGGAACGGGTGCGCCAGCTTCCAGCTGGGGAAGGTGTTGGTGGAGAAGCGCTGGTGAACCAGCCCCAGCGCCGAAACGCAATCCGGATCGGTAAGGTCGTTGTAGAACCCGCCAACCTGCGTTGCCAGCAGCAGCCCCTTGTAGACGATCGTCCGGGTGGAGAAGCTGGGCATGTAGAGCTCGGTCAGGCCCGGCAGCCCATGCTTTTCAGCCAGCGCCGCCAGCGGGTTCTGGGTCTGCTTGCGGATTGCCAGGATCTTGCGTTCGAACGCTTCCTGATCCGGGCAGTTTTCGCCGCGCGCGACGAAGCACTGGCGGATCACCGGCATCGATTCCAGCACGGTCTTGCCCAGCCCGTCGGTGTTCACCGGCACATCGCGCCAGCCGACCAGCCGCTGGCCTTCCTTGGCAATGAACTTTTCGAACGTGCCGATGACGAATTCGCGGGCCTGTTCATCCTGCGGCAGGAAGCACATGGCCACGGCGTAGTCGCCCGGCTGGGGCAGCTTCAGCCCTTCGGCGTCCGCCCACTTGCGGAACATCGCATCGGGCAGCTGGATCAGGATCCCCGCGCCGTCACCCAGCAGCGGGTCCGCCCCGACCGCGCCGCGGTGGTCCAGGTTTTTGAGAATTTCGAGCGCCTGGCTAATGATCGCGTGGCTTTTCGCACCTTTAATGTGGGCAACAAAGCCCACACCACATGCGTCATGCTCATTACGGGGATCATAAAGGCCTTGAGGCGCCGGAAAACCCATCGATAAATCCATCCTGTGTCTGGCCGAATGCCTTGATTCGCGCGCAAACGCACGCAAATCGCGGATTTCCGGCAATTAAGCACAATCCATCACGCCGCGATAAGCAGCGAAAGTTGCGCTAGGGTTCCCCATGACGACAGGAAGCTGCTTTTGCAACTGCGAATGCGGCAAGAAACGCTTGGGCGCGGCCAAGCGTTTCGATGAATAGGTTTTCGGCGGGATTCCGGGCGGGCGGCGATGCGCCAGCCCGCCAGGCTCAGGCCGCTCCGCTCATCCGCTGAAGGTTGGCCAGCGCAGCGCGCAGGGCGCGCTCCGTCTCGGCAGGGTCCAGTGCCGCCGCAGCCGCCGGGTTGACGACCGGCTGCCCCGCCCCCAGCGACGATGGGGCGTCAAACTGGCGGAACGGGGCCGAATCCGCCGGGGCGGCAAAGGGCGTCGGCGCGGGGGCGAAAGCCGGAGCGGCAGCGGCAGCGTATGAGCCCGCCGCAGCCATTCCCAGCGCTGCCTGACCGGGGAAAATCACCACCGGCTCGAACGTGGCGGCATCCGCTTCGGGCTCCTCGATCCGCACGAACTGCGGGCGCGCCAGCGTCGGCAGGCCCAGGTCCAGCAGCGAACCGCACTTGTCCTCGGCCCCCAGTGCCTCGTCCTCGATGGTGGTTTCAGCCGGCTCGATCTCGGCCACCGGAGCGACAGGATCTGCCGCAGGCATCGTCAGCTGCCGGGGCGGCAACAGGCTGGCCAGCACATCGTCCTCATCTTCGACCACCGGATCTTCCAGGGGCAGCGGACGCAGTGCGGCCGGCATTGCCAGCGGAGCGGACGGAACTTCGGTGATCGCGGCACCGTCTTCAGGCGCCATCGCGACGGTCGGGGCGGCCTCGTTCAGGCGCGCCAGACCAACCGGCGGTGCTGGTTCCGCCGCCGCAACCGGTGCCGGCGCGCAATCAGGCACTGGCGCGCTGCGGGCAAAGGGTGCGGGAATCGGTTCGCTAGGCGCATACTGGGCGAATGGCGTGTAGGGTTCGGGCTGCGCGACTTCGGGCTGGACGGCATGGTCCTCGGCCGGAACGGCAGCAGATGGTGCAGCGACGGCCGCGGCAGCACGGGCTTCGCGGCGGCGACGCATCGAATCGGCCAGGCGCGCGGCCAGGTCGGCCATGCCCATCGTGCCCAGCGGCGGCAGCGGCACGGCGTCGGCCGGGCTTTCCGGCTGGTGCGCGGGTTGAGGCTGCGGCTCGAACCGGGCCTCTGGCATCGGCTCCGGCGTCGGCTCGGGCCGGGGTTCGCTGCCGGTCGGGACAGGACGGACAAACAACGGCGTGACTTCTTCCACTTCGAACACCGAAGTCTTGAAACCGGCAGCCTGAACGAATTCCTGGGGAACATGATCGTCGACGATCGCCGCCCCGAAGATCTGGCGCGCGGGTGCCGCCGCAACCGGTTCAGCGAAGGCCGGTTCCGCCGGGGCAACAAATTCCTGCCGCGACCCAGGCACCTGCATCGCTGCTGGCAGCGGCAGCGGCGCTTCCGGCGAAGCTGCCGCGGCAGGTGCGGCAGCAGCCCAATCCAGCGCCGGTGCGGCATCGACGGGTGCGGCAAAGCTGCCAAGATCCAGCGGCCCAGCCGGGTCCACAGCCGATGCGGCGTCGGCCATGCCGGCGTCCAGTTCCAGCTCGGAAATCGAGAAAATCTGCGGGGCACCGCCCGGCAGCGGGGCCATGTCATGCGGAACATAGGCCTGCTCCGGCAATTCCACCGCCAGCGAGCGGCGGCGTCCGGCCAGCATGCCCGCACCGCCGGCTTCATCGGCGTCCAGCGTGTCAGGAGCGGCGATCGGACGGCGGACCGGATAATCGGCCTGAACATCACTGCCACGGAGCGATGCGGCCGTTTCCTCACGCGCCACGCCGGTGCGCTTGCGCTGCCGGACCTCGACCTTGGGCCGGGTGATGCGGCGAGCGATCAGAAGGCCGATCGCACTGCCAAGGGCAGACAGGCCCAGCGCAACCAGAATGCGCGCGGTCACGCCCAGCGGCGGCGCGGCGGCGGGAATCAGCAGGTCGATCCGGCTGGCGATGACCATGCTTTCCAGCAGCGATGGCCGCACGGCCAGACTGCCGAGCCCGAACAAGGCACCGAACCACAAGGCCACGACTGCCGGGAACAGCGGATGCGCCGTGATCGGCTTGGCATTGCTGGCCTTGCGCTGTGATTTCGCCACTCTCGATACCCCGTTGGTTCAGTCTCAATCCGACCGAACCACCACGTCAGGCCGCGGCGGAAATCCGGTCATTGGCTGATTTGGCTATCAGGCGATGGTAAACATCCTGATAACGATAAACATTCCGGGACCAATCGTGGTTGGTGGTAACGTGTTGGTAACCAGCCGCACGGCGCGCATCCCACCCGGCGCGGTCGGCCAGCAGGTCCGCCAGCGCATCCGCACAGGCCGCCGGATCATCGGGCGCGAACAGCGCGGCGTTCACTCCGTCGGTCATCAACTCGCGGTGCCCGCCCACATCGGATGCGGCCACCAGCTTGCCCTGCGCCATCGCTTCCAGCGGCTTAAGCGGCGTCACCAGATCGGTCAGGCGGCTGCGCTTGCGCGGATAGGCCATGACATCGACCAGCGCGTAGTACCGCTCCACCTCGCTATGCGGCACGCGCCCAACAAAGCGGATCGCTGCGGCCGCCGGGCTGGCAGCAGCCTGCGCGCGCAGCTCTGCCTCGCACGGGCCGCCGCCGACCAGCAGCAGTCTGGCATCCGGCTGGCGCTGGACCAGTGCGGGCATCGCGGCGATCAGGTCGTCCAGCCCTTCGTAGTCATAGAAGCTGCCGATGAAGCCGATCACCGGGCCGTCGCCCAGCTCCAGATCATCCGCCAGCGCCGCCTCGCGCGGGGCAGCCTGTCCGAACAGGTCCAGGTCGACCCCGTTGGGGCTGAGCATGATCTTGCCGGCGGGCACGCCGCGCAGCACCAGATCGTCCTTCAGCCCCTGACAGATCGTGACGACCGCATCGGCCCCGGCGACGACATGGTTTTCCAGCGCGCGGGTCAGCCGGTATTTCAGGTTGCCTTCGGTGCCGGTGCCGTTGCTGACGGCGGCATCCTCCCAGAAGGCGCGGATTTCATAGACCACCGGAATGCCCAGCCGCCGTGCGGCGATCAGCGCGGCCTTGCCGTTCAGCGCGGGCGAATGGGCGTGGAGCAGATCGGGCCGCCACTCAGTCGCCAGCGCCACGATGGTATCGGCCAGCAGATTGACTTCGCGCCATTCCCGCAGCCCCGGTGGGCCGCCCGCCGTGCCGCGCGTGCGATGAAAGGTCAGCCCTTCGGCCTGTTCGACATCCGGGCCCGCCGCAACGTGGCGCAGGCCGGTGATCCCGCGCACTTCCAGCCCCATCGCCTCCTGCGCTTTCAGGATCGCGCGGGTGCGAAAGGTATAGCCGCTGTGCATCGGCAGCGAATGATCGAGGACATGGAGAATGCGCGTCATGGGGACTTTCCCTAGCCCCGGAACGCTTAACGCGGCGTCAACTCGCCGGTGCTAGGGCATTTTCGCAATGATCGACTACTTCGCCCTGGCGCTGACCCATGGCCTGCTGCTCCTGGGAGCGTGGCGGATGCTCCAGCGCGCCGATCTAGACCGCGAGGAGCCGGGCGATCCGGCTGCGGCCCCGCCCGCCGAACCCGCGCTGACCAACCCAAAACCGGGCCCCACCCGGCCAGGACTGCGCACCCGTGCTTGATCTGGCGCTCACCGGCTTTGTCTTCGTGTTGCTGGGCCTCGGCCTGCGCAAGCCGTTCCTGTGGGTGCTGGCCTATCTCTACATCGACATCCTCACCCCCCAGCGGATTTCCTGGGGGCTGCTGGCCTCGCTGCCGATCTCGCTGATCGCCTTCGTGCTGGCCTTTGCCGGCTGGGCCTTGCTGGACGACAAGCGCGACAGCCGCTTTACCTTGCGTCAGGGCCTGATCGTGGCCCTGCTGGTCTATTGCGGGCTGACCACGCTGACTGCGGACTACCCCGAATCGGCGGTCGAAAAGTGGGCCTGGGTGTGGAAGGCGCTGGTCTTTGCGATCTTCCTGCCGCTGACCCTGCGCACCCGTCTGCGGATCGAGGCCGCGGCACTGACCATCGTGCTGACGGTGGGGGCAATCGTGATCTCCGGCGGGATCAAGACGCTGGGCGGCGGTGGCGGCTATGGCTCGCTGCGGCTGTTCGTGCCGGATAACGCCGGCATCTATGAAGGGTCCACCCTGTCGACCATCTCGATTGCGGTGATCCCGCTGATCTGGTGGCTCGCGCGGTTCGGCACACTGTTCAAGCCCGGCAAGCTCGTCACGCTGTTCGCGCTGGCCCTGACCTTTGCCGCACTGCTGATCCCGATCGGCACGCAAACCCGCACCGGCCTGCTGTGCATCGCGCTGCTGGGCGTGCTGTCGCTGCGCGCGGTCAAGCGGCGGTTCCTCTACCTGGGGCTTGCCGGAGTGGTGGCGCTGGCGGCGATCCCGTTCCTGCCCGAAAGCTACACCAAGCGGATGAGCACGATCGAGAACCACCAGTCCGATCAGTCTGCCTCCACCCGTGTCGCGGTGTGGGAATGGACCTGGGAATACGCCAAGCACAATCCGTTTGGCGGAGGGTTCGATGCCTATCTGGGCAACAACCTGCGGGTCGAGACGGTGAAAGCGGTCGGCACCGGCAACAACATCACCTATCACAGCGAATACCACATCGAGAAAGCGCGCGCCTATCACTCAGCCTATTTCGAGATGCTGGGCGAACAGGGCTATCCCGGCTTCCTGCTGTGGTCGTGGGTTCAGCTGCTGGGCATCTGGCAGATGGAACGCATCCGCGCCCGGTGGAAGGACCGCAAGGGTCCCGGCGAGAACTGGCAGGCCCCGCTGGCCAACGCGCTGCAACTGGCGCAGCTGATCTATTTCGTCGGCGCGCTGTTCATCGGGATCGCGTTCCAGCCGGTCATGTTCATGCTGATCGGCTTGCAGTGCGGGCTGTGGAGCTATCTGCGGCGGATCGACAACCCTGCGCGCCCGCGCTTTGCCGGCGTGGACGGCAAGCCGGTGCTGCGCACCCATGCGGCGGTGCAGGCATGACAGCGCAGCCCTCCCCCCGCCACCTCGACGCGCTGACCGGCATTCGCGGGATCGCGGCCTGGGCGGTGGTGTTCTATCACATCCGCCTGTCGCTGGCCGCGCTGCTGCCGCCTGCGGTGATCGAGTGGCTGGCCAAAGGGTATCTGGCAGTCGACCTGTTCTTCATCCTGTCGGGCTTTGTCATCTGGTACAACTACGCCCCCCGCATCCGTCAGGGCGGCGCGGCGGAAACGCGGCTGTTCCTGTGGCGCCGCTTTGCCCGCGTCTGGCCGCTGCATGCCTTCATCCTGGCCGGGTTCATCGGCTTTGCGGCGCTGCTGCTGGCGACCGGGCGCGACATGGCCGGATACCCCCTGGCCGAATTGCCGCTGCATATCCTGCTGGTCCAGAACTGGGGCGTGACCAGCGAACTGACCTGGAACCACCCCGCCTGGTCGATCAGCACGGAGCTGGCGGCCTACCTGCTGTTCCCCGCCGTGGTCTTGCTGGCCCGGTGGGAGGACTGGCCCGACTGGGCGCTGCTCATGCTGGCGGCCGCGCTGGCGCTGTGCGTCCACCTGATTTTCGCCGCCAGCGGCCACACCGCGCTGGGCGAGGATATCGCCGGTCTTGGCCTGTGGCGCTGCCTGCCCGAATTCGCGATGGGCATGATCCTGTGCATCCTGTGGCAACGCTGGCAAGCCGCCCCGCGCGCCGCGCCGCTTGCCCTTCTGGCGGGGCTGGCCTGGGGTGCGGGCGGCATCATGCTGGGCCTGCCCGAAACCGCGCTGGTCCCGCCGGTGTTCTTCGCGCTGCTGCTGGCGCTGGCGCTGGACCGGTCGGCAATCTCCCGCCTGCTCGGCGGGCGGGTGCTGACCTATCTGGGCGAGATCAGCTACTCCACCTACCTCGCGCATTTCCTGCTGTTCATCCTGTTCAAGCTGGCCTTCGTGGACGACAGCCTGCAACTGGATGGGGTGCAGCTCGCCGGATTCGTCGCGCTGGTCGCGGGGGTATCGGTGGCACTCTATCACGGGGTCGAAAAGCCCGCGCAAAAGTGGCTGAACCGCCGCCCGCCGCGCTGGGCCAGCCGCCGCGCCGCCGTTCCCGCCGAGTGATTCGCACGGGGTAACCCGGCGCGCGCCCTGCTTGCCGTAACGGCAGCGTCAGGCGCGTTGCAACGGCCGCGCGCTTGGGCCATGAACAGGCCTTTCCATCTGTCAGGAGAGGCATATGACCCCGCAGGAACTGCAGGCCAAGGTTGGCCAGAACATCGGCGTTTCGGACTGGTTCGAAGTCAGCCAGGACCGCATCAACAAGTTCGCCGAAGCCACCGGCGACTTCCAGTTCATCCACATTGACGAGGAAAAGGCCAAGCTGACCCCGTTTGGCGGCACCATCGCGCACGGGTTCCTGACCCTGTCGCTGATCCCGGTACTGTCGGCGATGACCGAAGGCGCGCGCGTCAGCAACGTGAAGATGGGCGTCAACTATGGCGGCAACAAGACTCGCTTCATCTCGCCGGTCCGCGCGGGCAAGCGCGTGCGCGCCCATGTGAAGCTGCTTGACCTGGTCGAAAAGCGCCCCGGCCAGTGGCAGCAGACCAACGAATACACCATCGAGATCGAAGGCGAGGATAAGCCCGCCCTGATCGCCGAATGGGTGATGCAGTTCTTCGTGTGATCCGCGTCCTCCCCCGGATACCGACACACCAACCGATACTTCAAGGAAACTACCATGCGTGACGCAGTAATCGTCGCCGCCGCCCGTACGCCGATTGGCCGGGCCTATCGCGGCGCCTTCAATGCCACTCCGGGCGCCTCGCTCGGCGCGCTCAGCCTGAAAGCGGCGATCGAACGCGCCGGTATCGAAGGCGGCGAAGTCGATGACGTGCTGTGGGGCTCGGCCCTGCAACAGGGCACCCAGGGCGGCAACATCGCTCGCCAGGTCGCGCTGAAGGCCGGTCTGCCCGTCACCGTTTCGGCCATGTCGATGGACCGCCAGTGCTCGTCGGGCCTGATGGCGATTGCCACCGCGTCGAAGCAGGTGGTGATGGACCGGATGGACGTGGTCGCCGCGGGCGGCCAGGAATCGATCAGCCTGGTGCAGACCAAGGACATGCGCGTTGCCGCCGATCCCAGCCTGATCGCGATGCACAACGCGATCTACATGCCGATGCTCCAGACCGCCGAAATCGTCGGCAAGCGTTATGGCATCAGCCGCGAGGCGTGCGATGCCTATGCGCTCCAGTCGCAGCAGCGCACAGCCGCCGCGCAGGCCGCCGGGCTGTTCGCCGATGAAATCGTCCCCTGCTCGGCCACGATGGCCGTGACCGACAAGGCCACCGGCGAAGTGACGATGAAGGACGTGACGCTGGCCAAGGACGAGGGCAACCGGCCCGAAACCACGCTGGAAGGCCTGCAATCGCTGGGCCCGGTCCTGCCCGACGGGATCGTGACCGCCGGCAACGCCAGCCAGCTGTCAGACGGGTCCGCCGCCGTGGTGGTGATGGAAGCCGCGCTCGCCGCCAAGAAGGGCCTCGCCCCGCTCGGCCGTTATGTCGGCATGGCGGTTGCGGGCACCGAACCGGACGAAATGGGCATCGGCCCCGTGTTCGCGATCCCCAAGCTGCTCAGCCGGTTCGGCGTCAGCATGGACGATGTCGGCGTGTGGGAACTGAACGAAGCCTTTGCCGTGCAGGTGCTCTACTGCCGCGACAAGCTGGGCATCCCCGATGACCGGCTGAACGTGAACGGCGGCTCGATCTCCATCGGCCACCCCTATGGCATGACCGGCGCGCGCTGCACCATGCACGCCCTGCTGGAAGGCAAGCGCCGGGGTGCGAAGTATGTCGTCGTGACGATGTGCGTCGGTGGCGGCATGGGTGCCGCCGGCCTGTTCGAGGTCCTGTAACAATGCGCCTGTCCGCGCCCCGGATCGCCCCGCTGACCGATGCGGAGCTGACCCCGGAGGCGCGGGCAGCGCTGGACGCGGTCCCCGAATTCGCTCGCGCGTTCAATATCTTCCGAACCCAGGCGCACAAGCCCGCCGCGCTCACCGCGTTCCTCGCCTGGGGCAACTACATCCTCTCCGCAACCAACGCCCTGCCCGCGCGCGAGCGTGAACTGGCGATCCTGCGCACCGGATATTTGTGCAAGGCGGGCTATGAATGGGCCCAGCACTGCCTGATCGGGCAGCAAGCCGGGCTGACCGGCACCGAAATTGCCACGATCAAGGTTGGAGCCGCTGCGCCTGGGTGGAGCCCGCTCGACGCCGCGATCCTGCGCGCCTGCGATGAGCTGGTGCTAGACCACTTCATCACCGATCCCACCTGGGCCGCGCTGGCCGAGCTGGGCGACGAAGGCCGGATGGACCTGGTCTATACCGTCGGCCAGTACACCCAGGTCTCGATGCTGCTGAACAGCGCCGGGGTGCAGCTGGACGCGATCCTCACCCCCGATCCGGACCTCGATCATCTTTGAGCCTTTTCAGGGCTGACCTTGCCAAGGCCGGACGGTCCGCGCATCCTTGCGCCCGCGCTGTGGGGGGGACTGGGGCATGACCGGGCAACTCGGGATCATCGAAATTCTGGGCATCGCGGGCAGCGTCAGCCTGTTGTCGGGCTGGCGCCTGTACCTCTGCGTGCTGGCGACGGGCGCGGCGATGCGGCTGGGGGTGCTGCCGCTCCCCGAACATCTCGCCGCGCTCCAGATCCTCGCCAATCCGTGGGTCATGGGCGCGGCGGGGCTGGCGGCAGTCCTGGAATTCTTTGCCGACAAGGTGATGTGGCTCGATACCGTGTGGGACACCATCCACACGCTGGTGCGCCCGCTGGGCGGCGCGCTGCTGGCGCTGGCGGTGGTCGATCCGTCTGATCCGGCGACGCAGGCGATTGCCTTCATCCTCGGCGGCGGGGCCTCGCTGCTGGCGCATGGTGGCAAGGCCGGGGCGCGGGCCGTGGTCAACACCAGTCCCGAACCGTTCAGCAATATCGCGGTTTCCACGGCCGAGGACGTGGTGACCGGCGGGCTGCTGTTCCTCGCCTACCAATACCCGATAGCCGCCGGCGGCATCGCGCTGGCGCTGCTGGCGCTGACGGTCTGGCTGCTCCTGCTGGCCCGGCGGGTGCTGAAGCGCGTGTTTGCTGGGCCGGACCGCACGAGCTAGCCGGAATCCGTCACCCTGAACCTGGTTCAGGGTGACAGGTTCTGGCGGCTGCGGCTGCTTACGCCACCACCTTCAGCTGCGCGCGGTCGTGCTTGGCGATCCAGGCTTCGACGATGGGCGCGATCTTTTCGCGCCACTTGCTGCCGTTGAAGATGCCGTAATGGCCCACTTCCGGGGCGAGGTGATATTGCTTGCGCGCTTCCGGCAGGTTGGGGGTCAGGTGCAGCGACGCCTTGGTCTGGCCGATGCCGGAAATGTCGTCGCGCTCGCCCTCAATCGCCAGGATCGCGGTATCGGTGATCGCGCCCAGGTCCACCACCTTGCCGCGATGGACGAATTCGCCGTTGGGCAGCGAATGCTTTTGGAACACCACTTCGACCGTTTGCAGGTAATAGTCCGCGTTGAGATCGCAGACCGCGCGGTATTCATCATAGAACGCCTTGGTCGCGTCCGCGCTTTCGCCGTCGCCTTCAACCAGGTGCTTGAACATGTGGTAATGGCTGAGCATGTGGTTGCCCAGGTTCATGCTCATGAACCCGGCCAGCTGCATGAACCCCGGATAGACCCGGCGGCCCGCGCCCGGATACTGCAGCGGCACCGTGCCGATTACCGTGTGGCGGAACCATTCGATCGGGCGCTGCATGGCCAGGTCGTTGACCGTGGTCGGCGCCTCGCGCGTGTCGATCGGGCCGCCCATCATGGTCAGCGAGAGCGGGCGGCAGGGGTGCTTGTCCGCCGCCATGATCGCGGTGGCGGCAAACGTGGGAACCGAAGGCTGGCACACCGCCAGCGCATGCGCGCCGGGACCGATATGCTCGAAGAACTCGATCAGGTAGTCGATATAGTCGTCCAGATCGAAGCTGCCCGCGCTCAGCGGAACCATCTTCGCATCGGCCCAGTCGGTGATGTAGACTTCGCACCGCTCGATCATCCGGGCGACCGTGCCGCGCAGCAGCGTGGCGAAGTGGCCGCTCATCGGCGCCACGATGAACAGGCGCGGGGCGTTTTCGGGCAGGCCGGTGTGCGTGAAGCGCAGCAGGTTGCCGAACGGCTTGTGCATCACGATGGCTTCGGTGACCGGGAAGGTCTGCCCGTCCACCGTCACGGATTCGATGTCGAACGCGGGCTTGCCATAGCTGGCGGTGGCGTGCGCGAACACTTCCAGCGCCGATGCCATGATCGATCCGCCCGCCCCGTAACCAAACGGCAGCGCAGGGTTGCCCAGCATTTCCGCCCCGATCGAGGCCCAGCTGCTGGCGGCGTTCATCCAGGAACGCTGCAATTCATAAGCGGTGTAAAGCACGTCTCGTAAACCTCCTGCGCCCGGTTTTTCCGGCGTGTTTGGAGCACCGTGACTCGATTCGCACGATTGTGCAATGGCGAAATGAGTTCGCACTCGCACAATGAAACGTATTTGGCACTTACGGCGCGTTTCCACTGTGCTAGGGGGCGCAGCCATGAGTTCGCAAACCCAGCCCGCCAACGCTGCGGAGCAGCCTGCCACCGAAGCCAAGCCCGCCCGCAGCCTGGGTCCGCTGCGGATGATCTGGCGCGAAACCGCGAAGTATCCGCGCCAGGTCGCTTTCGCGGCCGTCGCCCTGATGGTCACCGCCACTGCCACGCTGGCGATTCCGGCCGGTTTCCGCCTGATCATCGACCGCGGCTTTGCCGAGGGCGGCGATCCGGAGAGCATCGGGCGCTGGTTCCGCTATCTGCTGCTGATCGTCGGCGTGCTGGGGCTGGGCACCGCGACGCGGTTCTATTTCGTGTCGTGGCTGGGTGAGCGCGTGGTGGCCGACATCCGCCTGAAAGTGCAGCAGAACCTGCTGCGCCTGTCACCCGCCTTCTTTGAAGAGAACAGCCCCAGCGAAATCTCCTCGCGCATGACGTCGGACACGGCGCTGATCGAACAGGTGGTCGGCACCACGGTATCGGTCGCCCTGCGCAACCTGATCATGGGCGTGCTGGGCATCGCCTATCTGTTCGCGCTGGCGCCGCGCCTGGCGCTGGGGCTGCTGGTGGGCATTCCGCTGGTGGTCCTGCCGATCGTCTGGTTCGGGCGGCGGCTGCGCAACATCTCGCGCACCAGCCAGGACCGGGTAGCCGACATCGGCTCGATGGTGTCGGAAATCCTGGGCGGCATGAAGATTGTCCAGGCGTTCAACCAGGAAGGGCGCGAGCTGGACCGCTTTGCCGGTGCGGTCGAGGCAACCTTCACCACCGCCCGCCGCCGCATCCTGCTCCGCGCGGTGATGACTGCGATGGCAATCATGATGATCTTCGGGGCCATCGTGATGCTGGTCTGGGAAGGCGCGGAAGGCGTGGCCGCCGGGACCATTTCGGGCGGGACGATCTTTGCCTTCGTGGTCACCGCCGGGATCGTCGCCGGTGCGTTTGGCGCGCTGACCGAGGTCTATGGCGATCTGCTGCGCGGCGCGGGTGCCGCCGGCCGCCTGAACGAATTGCTCAACGAAAAGCCCACCATCGCCGCCCCCGCGCGCCCGCTGGCGCTGCCGGTGCCGGCACGCGGCAAGCTGGCGTTCGAACAAGTCAATTTCCGCTACCCCACCCGTCTGGAAACCGCCGCGCTGGCCGATTTTTCGCTGACCATCGAGCCGGGCGAGACGGTCGCCATTGTCGGCCCCTCGGGCGCGGGCAAGTCCACCCTGTTCCAGCTGGCAGAGCGGTTTTACGATCCGCAATCGGGCACGATCAAGCTGGACGGCGTGCCCCTGACCGCGGTCGACCCCGCCGAAATCCGCCGCCGCATCGCGCTGGTGCCGCAGGAAGGCATGCTGTTTGCCGCCAGTGCGCGCGACAACCTGCGCTATGGCAACTGGGACGCCAACGACGAGGACATCTGGACCGCCGCCGCCGCCGCCAATGCCGAAAGCTTCCTGCGCGAACTGCCCGCCGGGCTCGACACGTTCCTGGGTGAAAACGGCGCGCGCCTGTCGGGCGGGCAGCGTCAACGCATGGCGATTGCCCGCGCGCTGCTGCGCGACGCGCCGATCCTGCTGCTGGACGAGGCGACCAGCGCGCTCGACGCCGAAAGCGAGCGGCTGGTGCAGGATGCGCTCGACCGGCTGATGGCCAGCCGCACCACGCTGGTGATCGCCCACCGCCTTGCCACCGTGCGACAAGCGGACCGGATCGTGGTGATGGACAAGGGTCGGATCGTCGAAACCGGCACCCACGACGCGCTGAGCAAGGCGGGCGGGCTCTATGCGCGCCTCGCCGCGTTGCAGTTTGACGACCGGGCTGGCGCTTCCGTCGAATAGCAGTCCGGCGCGCTGGCGCCCCCCGGCAGGAACGCGGCAACGAAACACCGCAATCACCTGCAATCACAAGGGGCCGCCATGCTGAAATCCGTTGTAACCCTGCTGTCCGCCAGCGCGCTTGCCGCCGCGCTGGCTACCCCGGCGCTGGCCAAGGATGCGCCTGCGCCCGCCGTTGCCGAAACCGCCAAGGCCTCTGATGCCAAATCTGCTGATGATTGGGGCTGGGGTATCAAGACCGCCAACATGGACACCTCGGTCAAGCCGGGCGACGATTTCAACCGCTTCGTCAACGGCAAGTGGCTCGACACCACCGAAATCCCGGCCGACCGCACCACCAGCGGCGCGTTCGCGGACCTGCGCGACCTGTCGGAAGAACGGATGCACGCCATCCTCGAGGAAATCGCCAAGGGCACCCACGCCCCCGGCAGCCCCGAAGCGCGCGTTGCCGCGGTCTACAAGGCCTACATGAACACCGACGCGATCGAGCAGGCGGGCCTGGCCCCGGCCTATCCGACGCTGGAAAAGATCTATGCCGCAAAGACCCTGACCGATCTGGTCACGCTGTTCGCGCAGCCGGGGGTCGATTCGCCGATCGGGCTGGGCGTTTCGCCCGACGCCAAGGACAGCCGCGTCAACGCGCTCTATGCCGGACAGGCCCGGCTGGGGCTGCCCGACCGCGATTACTATCTGGTCGATTCGCCCCGCAACAAGGACATCACCACCAAGTACAAGGCTTACCTGGCCTTCCTCGCCGGCGAACTGGGCTATGCCGATCCCGCGGCGACGGCCGAAGTCATCTTCCAGCTGGAAAAGAAGATGGCCGCGCAGAACTGGGACCGGGCGCTGGGCCGCAACCGCGACCTGACCTACAACAAGATGCCGGTGGCCGAATTCCTTGCGCTCGCGCCCGAAGTGCCGCTCAAGGCCGCGCTCGATGCATTGGGCGTCGGCGCTGCGGAACACATCATCGTCGCGCAGTTACCGCCGACCAAGGAAGAACTCGCCGCCGCGAAGTACACCCCCGAAATGGCCGCCAAGCTGGGTGGCGGGGTGCCCGCGCTGGCCAAGCTGATTGCCAGCGAGCCGCTGTCCGCCTGGCAGGCCTGGCTGGCCGTGCAGTATGTCTCGGGCCGGGCGGGCGTGCTGCCCAAGCGCTTCGACGAGGCACAGTTCGCGTTCTATGGCACCGTGCTGGGCGGCCAGCCGCAGCAGCGCCCGCGCTGGAAGCGGGCCATCGGCGCGGTCGAAGGGACGCTGGGCGAACTGTCGGGCAAGATCTATGTCGAGCGGCACTTCCCCGCCACCCACAAGGCGGCGATGGACAAGCTGGTGGGCAACCTGCGCGCCGCGATGGCCTATAACCTGGCTAACCTGAAGTGGATGGGACCGGAAACCCGCGTGCAGGCCAAGGCCAAGCTGGACGCATTCTCGCTGAAGATCGGGCACCCGGACACCTACAAGTCCTATCCCGGACTGGACGTGACCGAAACCAGTGCCTTCGCGAACGCCGAAGCGGCGACCCGCTGGTTCCAGCAGGACCGCATCCAGCGGCTGGGCAAGCCGGTGGACCGCACCGAATGGTTCATGCTGCCGCAGACGGTGAACGCCTATTACAACCCGTCGGGCAACGAGATCGTGTTCCCCGCCGCGATCCTGCAGCCGCCGTTCTTCAACCTGTCGGCCGACGACGCGGTCAACTATGGCGCGATCGGCGCGGTGATCGGCCATGAAATCGGCCACGGCTTCGACGATCAGGGCTCCAAGTCCGATGGCGACGGCAACTTGCGCAACTGGTGGACCGATGCGGACCGCGCGGCATTCGAAAAGCTGACCAGCGCGCTCGTGGGCCAGTACAACCAGCTCTGCCCGCTGGACGATGGCAAGACCTGCATCAACGGGCGGCTGGCGCTGGGCGAGAACATCGGCGACGTGGGCGGGCTCAGCCTGGCCTACCGCGCCTACAAGATGGCGCTGAACGGCAAGGAGCCCCCGGTGATCGACGGCTTCACCGGCGACCAGCGCTTCTTCATGGCCTGGGCGCAGGTCTGGCGGATCAAGTTCCGCGAAGCCGCACTGCGTCAGCAGTTGCAGACCGGCCCGCACTCGCCGGGGATGTACCGCATCCTGGGCGTGGTCCGGAATTTCGACGAATGGCACAAGGCCTTCAACGTCCAGCCGGGCGACAAGCTGTACCTGCCGCCCGAAGAACGCATCCGGATCTGGTAAAAAATTGTTGCAGCGCAGCGGACGCGGCTTGACTTAAGCGCGTCCGCCGCGTTCATCGCGTTCCCATGGATACTACGATCACCGCCATCCTCCTCGGCATTGTCGAGGGTCTGACTGAATTCATTCCCGTTTCGTCGACCGGGCATTTGATCCTGGCCTCCGAAATCTTCGGATACGATGCCGATACGTGGAAAGTATTCAACGTCGTCATTCAGCTGGGCGCGATCCTGGCGGTGGTGGTACAGTACTGGCGCACGTTCTGGGCCGTGGGCATGGGCCTGACCCGGCTGGAACCGATGAGCCTGATCTTCATCCGCAACATCCTGCTGGGCTTCCTGCCCTCCGCGGTGCTGGGGCTGCTGCTGAAGGATTACATCGACATCATGCTGGGCAGCCCGATGATCGTCGGCTGGGCGCTGGTGCTGGGCGGGATCGCGATCCTCGCCATCGAAAAGATCGCCAAGCCCGGCCCGGCCAGCGGCGTGGCACAGTTGCCCGTGCGGCAGGCGCTGGGCGTCGGGCTGTTCCAGTGCATTTCGATGATCCCCGGCGTCAGCCGCAGCGGCGCGACCATCATGGGCGCACTGGCGATGGGGATCGAGCGGCGCACGGCCGCCGAATTCAGCTTTTTCCTGGCGATCCCGACGATGATGGGCGCGACCACGCTGGAACTGTGGGACAACCGCGCCGCGCTGGCCGCCGGCAGTGGTCCGGTGGGCTGGAGCGAGATCGCGATCGGCTTTGTCGTGGCGTTCGTGGTCGCGCTGGCCGTGATCAAGGCCTTCGTCGCCTATGTCAGCAAGGCCGGGTTCGCGCCGTTCGCGTGGTACCGGATCGTCGCGGGCATCCTCGCGATCTGGCTGCTGTCGCGTTAGAATCTGTTCCACTGCCGTGGAAACGGCACCGGCCCACTCCCCGCCCGGCCACCCAACGGAATTGTACGCTGTGGGTGGCCGGGCGGGGGAGTGGGCCGGTGCCGCAGCTGATTCAGTGAAACTGAAGCAGGCTCTGGATCGCCATCACTAAACCGGTTTCGCCCCGCTGCCGCGTCCGCCGCGCAGGAGGTATTCCTGCGTCCCCCGGTGCAGCACGTCATCGACGTCGATCACCGCGCTGTTGGCATAGGTGAAGCCCGGCGGCAGCGAGCGGTAAAGCCGGTCGAAATCGCGGTCGACCGTGTCGTGATACAGCGCGTCAAAGCTTTCGATCACGAAATAGGTCGGCTGCAGATCGTCGATCACGTAATCGGTGCGCATCACCCGGTCGACGTTGAGCATGATCCGGTTGGGCGACTGCGCCTCCACCGCGAACACCGCCTCGGTCGGGCCGGACAGGATGCCCGCGCCGTAAGCCCGGATGCCGTCCGCTTCCTGGATGAGGCCGAACTCCACCGTGTACCAATAGAGCGCGCCCAGCGATTTCAGCCGGTTGTGGCGCATCGCCTTCCACCCGGCGCGGCCATATTCCTGCATGTAATCGGCATAAGTGGGGTCGGCCAGCATCGGCACGTGCCCGAACACGTCGTGGAACACGTCCGGTTCCTGGATGTAGTCCAGCGAATCGGCCCCGCGAATGAAGTTCCCCGCCGGGAAGCGGCGGTTGGCCAGATGCCAGAAGAACACGTGATCCGGGATCAACATCGGCACCGGCGCCACGCTCCACCCGGTCAGCGCGCCGAGTTCCTCGGACAGGCGGGCAAAGTCCGGCACCCCGCCCCGCCCCAGGTCGAGCCGCTCCAGCCCGGCCATGAAGGCACTGGCGGCCCGGCCCGGCAGAACCTCCAGCTGGCGGGCATAGAGCGTGTCCCACACCGCGTGCTCCGCCGGGGAATAGCGGCGCTGGGCTGGCTCCAGCCAGTCCTCGCCCACATGGGCCGGGCGCTGCAGCGGCGCGGTAAACACGCCCGCTCCCATTTCCGGCAGGCGGGTATAATCGGTCGGGTTCTGGTCGGCGGCGTTGGTCATGGTTACAAATGCAACCATATCACTGCCTGCGGCGGGCGGCAACCATCCGGCGCGGCGCGAAAAGGCCAATCCGCGCATCGACTCGCCTTGACTTCCCGGCGGTTCTGCCGCAATGGCGCGGACCTTGAAGGGCGGCGTCCGGGGATTCCCGATGCGCCGCCCATACAGTTTTGCACGGCTTTCGGGCCGAATCGGAAAGTTACAGGACAACCGCAATGGCGAAGCCCGCAACCGTCAAGATCCGGCTGGTCTCCACCGCCGACACCGGCTTTTTCTACGTCACGAAGAAGAACCCGCGCAACTCGACCGAGAAGTTCACGTTCAAGAAGTACGACCCGGTCGTGCGCAAGCACGTGGAATTCAAGGAAGCCAAGATCAAGTAAGGTTCATGGCGAGTTCAAGCCCCTGCGGTTAGCAGCCAGGCCATGAACCCGATGAAACTTCCTTTGATCCGCTCTTTCGCAAGTGCCGCCGCTTCGGCGGCGCTTGTCGTTTCCGCGACCGCTGTTTCGCTGGCGCCGGCCCCGCTCAGCGCGCAGGCCGCCACTGGCCCTGCCGCTTCGGGCCAAGCCGCCAGCGCCCAGTCCGATCTGGCCGGAGCGGTCGCCGCCTTGCGCGCCATCGGCACGATGCGCGCGGATTTCGTGCAGTCCGATCGCAACGGCCGCCAGGTGCGCGGCGTGCTGACGCTCAAGCGCCCCGGCAAGATCCGCTTCCAGTACGAAAAAGGCGTGCCGATGCTGATCGTGGCAGATGGCAGCGCGCTGACCTTCGTTGATTACGAAGTCCGCCAGGTCCAGCGCTGGCCGATCAAGAACAGCCCGCTGGGTGCGCTGCTCGATCCCAATCGCGATGTGATGAAGTATGGCAAGCTGATGCCCACGGGCAATCGCCAGATCGTCAGCATCGAAGTGCGCGACAAGGCACACCCGGAATATGGCGTGATCACGCTGGTCTTCATCCGCAAGCCCGGCGCGCCGGGCGGGCTGGAACTGTCCAGCTGGGCGAGCCTCGACTCGCAGAACACCCGCACGGTCGTTTCGCTGTCGAATCAGCAATACGGCGTGTCTGTGCCGGACAGCACCTTCCGCTACAACGACCCGCGCCGCCCGGTTCGGCGCTGATTGGCCACGCCTTGACGCAGGGTGTGCCAGGCCTGCGACAAACTGCGACAAATCCGTTCAGGTTGTTCATGGGCCAGCAAGCGAACCGGTAGTATACGTAATCTTGTCAGCGCGGCCTGAGGCGGGTTTCCCCCCTGTTGCCCAAGCCTCCACACAGGCGCGCAGACAGCGTGACGAACGCAAAAAGGAACCCTCGGTCCATTGCCCCCGGACCGAGGGTTTTCTTTTGTTGGGGCTGTGGATTGTCCCATGCCGGGCTGCGAACGCGGGCGTTCTGCGCTTCCGGTGCTCACGACCCAAAAGGTCGCTGCGCGCCGGTTCTCGAACACCCACATTCTCGCTCCGGCCTGAACCAATCCCGGTTCAGGAAAACCGTGCCAATAGTCCCTCCTCTTTAGAGGGAGCGGTCACGCGCAACCTGCTCCACTACCCCATCCCAACCCATTGCCCCGCCGCGCTGCCCACCCTATGGCGATGGGCATGGTCTCTATCGCTACCTGGAACATCAATTCCGTCCGTCTGCGCGCCGATCAGGTTGAGCGGTTTCTGAGGCAGGAGGCGCCGGACGTGCTGTGCCTGCAAGAGATCAAGACCGAGGAAAAGCACTTCCCCCACGCCGTGTTCGAAGCGGCGGGCTATGCCCACCGCGCGGTGCATGGGCAAAAGGGCTATCACGGCGTTGCCACGGTCAGCCGCATCCCCCTGCGCGAGGTCAGCCGGCATGACTGGCAGGACAATGGTGAGGCACGGCACGTGGGCGTGGAATTGCTCGGCCCCGGTCAGGGGCTGATCGTGGAAAACGTCTATATCCCCGCTGGCGGCGACATTCCCGACCGCGAGGCCAACCCCAAGTTCGGGCAGAAGCTGGACTTCCTGGGCCGGATGACCCGCTGGGCCGAGGCGCTGGATCGTCCGACCCTGATCGTCGGCGATTTCAACATCGCCCCGCTCGATTGCGACGTTTACGATCACAAGGCCCTGCTGAAAGTGGTCAGCCACACGCCTATCGAGGTGGAAACGCTGGGCCAGTTCCGCGACGCGCATGGCTGGGTGGACCTGGGCCGCCAGTTCATTCCCGCGCCGCAGCGCAACTATTCGTGGTGGTCGTACCGCTCGTACTGGCGCGACAAGGACCAGGGGCGGCGGCTCGATCACATGTGGGCCTCGCCCGATGTGGCAACGCAGGCACGCGGCCACCGGATCGTCGAGGAAACCCGCAAGTGGGACCAGCCATCGGACCACGTGCCGCTGATTACCGAGTTCGATCTGTGACCAGCCCTGCCCGCCGCGCCGCGCTGGCGATCGATGCCCTGCGCCACGGCTGGCCGATCCGGCTGGACGGGCGCATGACCCTGCTGCCCGCCGAAACCGGCTTTGCCCCCGGTGCCACCGCCCGGACCATGCTGATTTCCGCCGCACGCGCGGTAACGCTGAAGCTGGCCAACCAGCGCGATGCCGCCGTGCCCGAAGCCCCGGTGCTGATCCGCGCCGCCGATCCTTTCGACCTGCCGACAGCGCGGGCGCTGGCCGATCCGGCGCTGGACTTGCGCTATCCCATGAAGGGTCCGTTCCGGGCCGAGCCGCTGGATGATCCGGCGCTGGCCGCAGCGGGGATGGAACTGGCGCGGCTGGCCGGGATCCTGCCCGCGTTCCTGGTCGATCCGGACGGCTTGAGCGAAGCGCAGGACGTCAGCCCCGCCGACCTCACCGACTGGAAGGACACCGTCCACCTCGCCATTGCCACCCGCGCGCGCCTGCCGGTGGCGGCGGCGGAAGACGCGGAGATCGTCGCGTTCCGCGCGGCCGATGACTTGCGCGAGCATGTCGCGCTGGTGATCGGCACCCAGAACGCGGACCGCGCGCCGCTGGTGCGGCTCCATTCCGAATGCCTGACCGGCGACATCCTTGGCAGCCTGAAGTGCGATTGCGGCCCGCAGCTGGATGCCGCCCTGCGTGCCATGGCGGACGAGGCCCGCGCGGGCGGCTGGGGGGTGCTGCTGTACCTGCGCCAGGAAGGGCGCGGGATCGGCCTGATCAACAAGCTGCGCGCCTATCGCCTGCAGGATCAGGGGTTCGATACGGTCGATGCCAACAACCGGCTGGGCCTGCCGACCGAAGCGCGCGATTTTCCGGTCGCGGCGCGGATGCTGGAGCTGCTGGGCGTCGGCGCGATCCGGCTGATGACCAACAACCCGGCCAAGGTCGCCGCGCTGGAAGCGACCGGCGTGACCGTGACCCAGCGGGTGCCGCACCAGCTGCCGCCCAATCCGCACAATGCCCGCTATCTGGAAACCAAGCGCGACCGCACCGGGCATATCCTGAGTTGAAGGCGAACGAGAAAATGGGGGGGAAAGCGATGCAGATCAGGCGCGTGGCGATCGACACTCACCCCGAAAACACCGCGTTCCTGCTGCGCGAAGGCAACGGCTACTCGCCCGAACAGTTCCAGGCGCTGCGCAAGATCGAGATCGGCAACGGCAGCGTCTCGATCCTGGCAACGCTGGCCATCGTCGATGACAACTGCCTGCTGGAACCGGGCCAGATCGGCCTGGGTGAGCAGGCCTTTCGCCGCCTTGGCCTGCCAGAGGGCAGCGAAGTCACCTTTCGGCAGGCCCCTGTGCCGCCCAGCCTGGAACTGGTCCGCCGCAAGATCGACGGCGATACGCTGGACGACGCCGCCATCGCCGCGATCATCCGCGACATTGCCGCCTATCGCTATTCCCCGATGGAAATCGGCGCATTTCTGGTCGCCTGCGCCGGGTTCATGACCACGCAGGAAACGCTGGCGCTGACCCGCGCGATGGCGGATGCGGGGCGGCAGATGCAATGGCCAGCCGAACTGGTGGTGGACAAGCACTGCATCGGCGGCATCCCGGGCAACCGCACCTCGATGATCGTCGTCCCGATCATCGCCGCGCACGGGCTGACCATGCCCAAGACCTCGTCCCGCGCGATCACCTCGCCATCGGGCACGGCCGACACGATGGAAGTGCTGGCGGCAGTCGACCTGCCCGAAGATCGGCTGGTCGAAGTCGTGCGGCAGGAACACGCGGTGCTGGCCTGGGGCGGGCGGGTGAACCTTTCCCCCGCTGACGATGTGCTGATCTCGGTCGAACGTCCGCTGCGGATCGACACGTTCGAACAGATGGTCGCCTCGATCCTGTCCAAGAAACTGGCCGCGGGATCGACTCACCTGGTGGTGGACATCCCGGTCGGCCCCAGCGCCAAGGTCCGCTCCCGACGCGAAGCGATCCGCCTGCGCAAGCTGTTCGAATATGTCGGGACCAAGCTGGGGCTGGTGCTGGACGTGGTATTCACCGACGGTTCGCAGCCGATTGGCCGGGGCATCGGCCCGGTGCTGGAAGCGCGCGACGTGATGGCGGTGCTGCGCGGCGATCCCGACGCGCCGGAGGACTTGCGCGACCGCTCGCTGCTGCTGGCCGGGCACGTGCTGGAATTCGATCCCGCGCTTGAAGGCGGGCAGGGCTATGCCCGCGCGTGCGAACTGCTGGAATCCGGCGCGGCGCTGGCGGCAATGGAACGGTTGATCGACGCGCAGGGCCGAAGAGCCACCACGCTGCAACCCGGCGAGCATCGCCACGAAGTCCGCTCGCACCAGTTCGGCACCATCACCGCGATCGACTGCCACCTGATCGCCCGGATCGCGCGGCTCGCCGGGGCGCCGATGGACAAGGGCGCGGGGATCGATCTGCTGCGCAAGGTGGGCGATACCGTGCGGCCGGAAGACGTGCTCTATCGCATCCACGCCCATTCGGACACCGGCCTGCATTACGCCCGCGATCTGGCCGAGGGCGATTCCGGCTATACGATCACGCCATGAGCGCGGCGATCTTTGCCTTTCCGGAAATGCTGGCGCAGGCCGAAGCGCTGGGGCGCCGCTGCGCCGTGCCGGTGCATCCCGTGGGGGTGCGGCAGTTCCCCGATGGGGAAAGCCTGATCACAGCACCGGCCCATGGGGCGCACACTGCGCTGCTGCTGCGTTCGCTGGACGATCCCAACGCCAAGCTGGTCGAGCTGCTGCTGGCCAGCGCGGCGCTGCGCGATGGCGGCGTGCGCCGCGTGATCCTGATCGCGCCCTACCTGGCCTACATGCGGCAGGACATGGCATTTCATCCGGGCGAGGCGGTGAGCCAGCAGGTGATCGGGGGGCTGCTGGCGCAGTGGTTCGACGGCGTGGTCACGGTCGACCCGCACCTCCACCGGATCGAGCGGCTGGATCAGGCCATTCCCGGCATCCCGGCGCTGGCCCTCTCCGCCGCGCCCGCGCTCGTCGCGGCGCTGGCCGAGGAACTCGATCCCGCCACGGTGCTGGTCGGGCCGGACAGCGAATCCCGCCCGTGGGTTGAAAGCATCGCCGCGCCGCTGGGGCTGCACGTGCTGGTAGGCGAGAAAGTGCGCCACGGCGACCGGGCGGTGACGCTGGAGATTCCCGGCATTTCCGCCGTGCGGGATCGCCCGGCCCTGCTAGTCGACGATGTGATTTCCAGCGGCACCACCCTGATCGCCTGCGCCGATCTGCTGCGCGCGGCGGGGGCCAGCGGGATCGAGGCGGTGGCGACTCACGCGCTGGCCTCACCCGCCGACATGGCGCGCATGGGGGCGGCCGGCATAAGCCGCATTCGCGCGACCGACGCGACCACGCACCCGGCAGCCACCATCCCGCTGGCACGCGTGCTGGCCGATGCAATTCGCGCCGCCGGCTGGCTGGAAACGCCCTGACCGGTTGCACTGCGCGCCGCTTTGCGCAAAACGGCGGCCATGACCCAATTTGACCTCCCCGGTTTCGACCTGCCCGCCTTTATCCGCGCCACCCTTGACGAGGACCTAGGCCTTGGCCTGCCGGGCGGCGGGCATGACGTGACCAGCGAAAGCGTGATTCCGGCGGACGCAATGTTCACCGGGGTGATGGACAGCCGCGATGCGATCACGGTGGCGGGCCTGCCGGTGGCCGCCGCGTTCTTCCGCGCGCTCGATCCTGACATGCGAATCGAAGTGCTGGTGGAAGAAGGCGCGCGGGTGCCCGCCGGGACCGACCTGATGCGCCTGTCGGGCAAGGCGCGGGCGATGCTGACGGCGGAACGCTCCGCGCTCAACACCGTGCAGCACTTGTCGGGCATTGCCACGCTGACGCGCCAGTATGTCGATGCGATGCAGGGCAACGCCACCCTGCTCGACACGCGCAAGACCATTCCGGGGCTGCGCCACCTGGAAAAGTACGCGGTGCGGATGGGCGGCGGGCAGAACCACCGCATGGGCCTGTGGGACGCGGCGATGATCAAGGACAACCACGTTGCCGTCGCGGGCGGCGTGACCGAAGCGGTCCGGCGGGCGAAGGACGCCGGGATCAAGTGGATCATCTGCGAAGTGGACCGGGTCGACCAGATCGAAGCGGCGCTGGCGGGCGGCACCAGTCACCTGCTGTGCGACAACATGAACCCCGCCCAGCTGCGCGAAGCGGTGGCGCTGGTCGCCGGTCGCGTGCCGATCGAGGCATCGGGCGGGGTGCGGCTGGACACCATCGCCGAAATCGCCGCGACCGGCGTGACCTATGTCTCGGTCGGCCGCCTGACGCAAAGCGCGCCCGCTGCCGACATCGGACTGGATTTCAGCCCCCTGTGAAGCCAGCGGTGAAGCGCCTCGCGCTTGCGGTTCCGATCGCGCTGGCCGTGCCGGGAACGGCGCTGGCGCAGGCCTATCAATGCCGCGTACCCGACCGGATCGAGCTGCCCCGCCCGCCCCGGCAGGACAGCACTACGGTGCGCGCACCGGTCGCACGTTATACGCTGGCGGTCAGCTGGTCGCCGGAGTTCTGCCGCAGCCAGCGGGGCAAGGCGGCGAACGATTACCAGTGCAGCGGCAAGATCGGACGGTTCGGCTTCGTCCTGCACGGGCTGTGGCCCGAAGCCGCCAAAGGCCCGCCGCCGCAGTGGTGCGCGCTGGAGCCCCGCCCCAGCATCGAGGACATCCGCACCAACTTGTGTATGACCCCGGCCCCGTCGCTGCTGGAGCACGAGTGGGCCAAGCATGGCAGCTGCATGGCCGTAACCCCGGCGGGCTATTTCAAGGTGGCCAGCATCCTGTGGAATTCGCTGCGCCTGCCAGATGCGGACAAGCTGTCGCGCCGCGACGGCCTGACCGCTGCCGACCTGCGCCGCGAATTCGTGCGCCGCAATCCGGGCTTCACCGAACGCAGCGTGGGGCTGCAACTCAGCAACGGCGGCTGGCTGCGCGAGTTGCGGCTGTGCTATGACAAGGACTTCATGCCCACCCCCTGCCCGCCGCGCGGGTTTGGTCCGAAAGGTGCGGTCCCGCTGAAGATCTGGCGCGGGCTGTAACGCCGCAAAGAGAGCACCGAAAATGCCCGGAATTGATCCTTCCCTGCCGTTTCACCCGCTGGGCATGGCCGTGCTGACAATATCGGATACCCGCACGTTGGAAACCGACACATCGGGCGGCCTGCTGGCAGAGCGGCTGCAAACGGCAGGCCATGTCCTGCACGCCCGCGCCATCGTCACCGATGACATTCCCGCCATTCAGGCGTACTTGCGCGCTTGGCTGGCCCGCCCCGAGATCGAAGTGATCCTGACCACCGGCGGCACCGGCTTTTCCCCGCGCGACAACACGCCGGAAGCGGTGCGCCCGCTGCTGCGGCGGGAAATGGACGGATTTTCGATCGCCTTTCACCAGAAGAGCCTGACCACGGTTGGCGTGTCCTCCATGCAATCGCGCGCGCTGGCGGGGCAGGCGGGCGATGCCTTCATTTTCTGCGTGCCGGGTTCGACTGGCGCCTGCCGCGATGCCTGGGATGGCTTGCTGGAACTGGAGTGCGACAGCCGCCACCGCCCCTGCTCCATCGCCGGAGCGCTGCCCCGCCTGCGCGACGTCTGCGCATGATCACGTTCGACGCGGCACAGGCGCTGCTGGCCGGGGCGGTGCAGCCCTTGCCCGCCGAGAACGTGCCACTGATCGAAGCCGACGGGCGCGTGCTGGCGGAGCCGGTCCGTGCCGCGCTGGACGCCCCGCGCCGCGCCGTTTCCGCAATGGACGGCTATGCCCTGCGCGATGCAGACGCCGCCATTGGTGCAACGCTGCGCGTGATCGGCGAGAGCTTTGCCGGGGGCGCGTTGCCGCCACCGCTGGGCGCGGGCGAATGCGTGCGCATCTTCACCGGCGCGGCCCTGCCCGATGGAGCCGACCGGGTCATCATGCAGGAAAACTGCACCGCCGATGCGGGCGCGATGACCATCGCCCGTGAATACGGCCCCGGCTGGCACGTCCGCGCGGCAGGCAGCGATTTTCGCGCCGGGGACTTGCTGCTGCCGGCGGGGCGCCTGCTCGATCCCGGCGCAATCGTGACGCTGGCAGGGGCCGACCGGGACAGCGCACTGGTCCATGCCGCGCCGCGCGTGGCCCTGATCGCAACCGGCGATGAGCTAACCGCACCGGGAACAGCTCGCGACAATCCGCTGACGATCCCCGAATCCGTCTCGTTCGGCGTTGCCGCGCTGGCCCGGCAGCACGGCGCACGCATCGCGGCGCGGCTGCGCGGGACGGATGATCTGGCCGCGCTGACCGCGCTGGCGGGGCAGGCGCTGGAACAGGCCGATGTCGTGATCGTCACGGGCGGCGCATCGGTGGGCGAGCGGGACTTTGCCAAGCCGATGTTTGCCGCGCACGGGCTGGAACTGCTGTTCCCCAAAGTCGCGATCAAGCCGGGCAAGCCGGTCTGGCTGGGCCGGGCCAGCGGCCGCTGGGTGCTGGGCCTGCCGGGCAATCCGACTTCGGCAATGGTCACCGCGCGGTTATTTCTGGCCCCGCTGCTGGCCGCGCTGCAAGGGCGCGATCCTGCCGCAGTGCTGAACTGGCAGGACCATCCCCTTTCCGCCCCCCTGCCCGCCACGGGGGACCGCGAAACCTTCTGGCGCGCGCGCGGGCTGGCTGACGGGCTGGAGCCGGTGCGCAATCAGGATTCCGGCGCACAGGCCACGCTCGCCGCCGCCCAGTGGCTGATCCGCCGCGCTGCCGACAGCCCGGCGCTGGACGCGGGTCAGCCGGTCAGCGCCCTGCGCATCTGGCCCTAACGGACCTTTAGGCCGAGCTCACCCAGCAGCTGCCCGGCCTGCTCGCGCGAGATCGTCGCGCCGCGAAACTGGCGGGCGTCGACCAATCGCAACCCGCCCAGGTCCGCTCCGCGCAGGTCCGCACCGTCGAACCGCGCGCCCGCCACGTTGGCATCGCGCAAGCTGCATCCGTTGAATGTCGCTTCGCGGAAATCGCATTTACGCAGATCGGCTTGGGAAAAGTCGATCCGCTCCAGCACTTGCTGGCGGAAGGACAGGCCGACCAGCTTCGCATCGATCAGCAGCGTTTCCTCGAACGCCAGATCCATGGCGCGCGCATCGGTCAGGTCCGCGCCGGTCAGCTTGCAGCCCGCGAACCGCGCCGAGGTGAGCGCGGCGCGGCGGAACGCGGCGTTGTTGCAATCGCTCGCCCGGAACACCGCATCGCTGAGGTCGCTGCCGACAAAGCTGGCGAACCCTGCCCGGCACGATTGCCAGGCCGTGCGTTCCAGCACCGCGCCGGTAAAGTCCGAACGGCCCAGCTGGCACCGCTCGAACCGCCAGCCGGAAAGGTCCAGGCGGGTCAGGTCTTCGCCGGTCAGGTCACAGCTCAGCAGGTGCACCGGCCCCGCGGCCCGCAACCGCTCCAGATCGGCGCGGGTCAGGGTCTGGTCGGCAATGGTCTGGCTGGGCGTGGTCATGCCCCGCCCTAGCCGCGCCCCCGCGCTGGGCCAAGCGCCGCACGCTATTTGCCGGTGATCACCGCATGATCGGCCGCACTCACGGTATAGGTCACGAAATGCGCCGGTCCCGCCTTGGAGCGGATTTCGAAAACATAACGCGTCCCGACGCCCAGCTGGATCAGCGCCAGCGGGTTGATCGTGAAGGTCGCGCTGGACGGCACTTGTTGCACCGCCAGCCGCCCGCCGGTCAATGAAGTGGAGCTGTTGAGCGTGGGCTGGGTTCCGCCAGTGACAGTCCGCACCGCGCCAACCGCGATCGTCGCACTGGAGGGCGCGAGTTGCAGCACCACGCGGTCAGGCACGCGTGTGGTAACGACATGGGCCGGACACGATCCACGCAGGCGGTTCGTCATGCTGACCCGGACCCCGCCAGGCACCGCACTGGCGGTGAACGACGGATCGCAGCCATCGCTGGGGTTGACCGTCACCGGCACAACCTCGTTCTGGCCCGCCCAGCTGAACGTTACCGTGCCGCTGACGGGGGCGGCCACGTTAGCGGGTTGCAGCGGGGCTTCGGCCCGCAGCGGCGTGAAACGGCTATCCCAGCCGCCCATCAATTCGCGTTGATTGGCCGGATTGAGCGGTTCCCCGGCCAGCCAGCTACCCAGGGCCGAATCCGACAGCAAGACCCGCACCGGCCAGTTGGCTGTTTCAGGCAGCAGCGGCGCAGGATGAGTCACATGGAGCCGGGCAACCTCTCCGTGCACGATCCGCTGGGCAGAAGCGCTCACCACAAACCGGTCGAGCGGCTGGGCTACCACGCTGAACGGCAGCCCCTCGGCATAGTTCCGGTTATAGATCAGCTTCAGCGCATGGCGAACCTGGCGCTGGCTATCCGTCCCCTGAATCGGCACTTCCAGGCGCACGGTGTCGGTCCCGTTGGCAACGGCCCGCATCATGTTGGCGGTGACCGGGTCGACCCGCGGTTGCCCGTTCAGCACTTCAATCCCGTCCACCGCACTGGCCAGCGCTCTCGTGCTGGCGATGTCGTTGGGCGCGGTGGCCGCAGCACTCTCAACCTGCAAGGGTAATACGCAGCCTGCGGGCAGCGCCGTATCCAGTTGCACGTCAATTCGCACGATTCCGCGCTGCGCATGGCCGCCGATCACGCTGGCTTCATGCGGAAACCCGCTGCGGACGCGGTCCGGGTCGGTGCTGGCAGAGATGGCATAGGCCACGATCCGGGGCAAGGAGCGGCTGCCCGGCATCTCACCCGCACAGGCAAACGTCCCGGCGGACTGGGCATGCGCCGGTGTGGCCGGCAATCCGGATGCGGATAGCGCCACCAGCAGGAACAGGCGACGAAACTTGGCGGGCATGGACATTCTCCTGTGCCAGCTGAACCGAACCGGCTCAGCCGCGCGATGTGATGGTTACCGGCTGGGTCGGCGCGCGCACTTCGGTGCGGATGCATTCATCGCGGGTGCGCTGACTGTCGATCCGCAGCACTTCGCCCACCAGCCGGCAGCCCGGCGTGGGAGCAGCGGCCGTTTCGCCAATCGCGATGGTGTTGCTGGTGCCATCGGTGATCGCGGCTGTCCCGGTCGATCCAGTGCGCACGGGAGCGGACTCGCCGAAGGCAATCGTATTGCTGGCGCCGTCGACCACCGCCGTGGTCCCGCCGCGCCCCGGCAGGCAGGTGTCCGGCCCCGCCGCGACTGTCAGCGACGAGCCTGCCGGGCAGACCGGCACCGCCACCCGCTGCGCCGTGCAGCGCACCGCGACAACCCGCTGCGGCCCCGGCGCGGCGCTGGTTTCCAGGGTGAACCCGGCCGGGCAGGCAAAGAACGGCTGCGGCTCGGCCGAGGGGCTTCCGGCGGCCGGGGCAAACAGCAACGCAGCAAGGACGAGCGACATGGGCAGGACCTTTTCCGGATGCAGGCAGCCGGTGGCCCGGAGCCTGAGGAACGCCAGCAGGGTATGACCATGACCCGGAGCAGACAAGCCAAGCCCGCCCTGGGGGAAGTCTGCAACCGCCTTTGATATCAGGCATAATATTTTGTTTTCATGATATAATTCCCAGAAACTAGCCCAAATGGCCTAGCCCGTCGGGTGCGACATCTGGCCAATGGCGCGCGACAGCGGCGCTGCCACAGTAACGGCATCGGAATTGGAGATGCCGCCATGTATCGCACCGTCCTCGCCCTGATCCCCAGCGCCTTCGCGCTGGCGCTGCCGACCCCGGCGCTGGCCAACTGGGAAACGCTGGTCCACGTCCCCCAGAACACGCCCGATCGCTGCTCCTCGGATCAGAACAGCGGCGTGGTGCTGCTGAAGGCCAGCGAAAACCGCCCGCTGCGAATGGCGGCGGGCAGCAAGATCATGGTGGAGGTGTTCGGCCACGGGATCGACCTGCCGCGCACCTTCAGCATGGAAGGCGCGACCGTGACCTGGCAAGGCAGCACCGGCGGCGCGGAAAACGTGACCCGGCGCTGCGGCGCGATCGGATCGGTCAAGCTGTTCGTCAGCCTGCCCAACCCGCAGGCAGGCACACCGCTGGTGGGGGAACGCGCCACCGCACTGGTGATCGGTGATGTGCGGATACCGGTGACGGTCATCCTGCCTACCAGCTACGACCGGTTCGCCTGGCACCGGTTCAGCGGGCGCACCGATGGGGCCGCACTCTCGCCGCGCACGACCAATACTCCGTCCGGAACCACGACGGTTTCGTCCAGCCCATCGATCGCCCCCCCGCAGATCACGGTCCAGTCCGGCCCGACCTGCCAGGAAACGCAGACCTGCGGCGGTGGCGGAACCACCGGCTTCGTCGTCAACGGTCCGCGCGGCAGCACCGGGATCGCCCCGCGCGACGACTTCAAGGACAGGACGCTGGACCTGTGCATCCGGGGCCGCGGCGGCGACGTGCGGATTGCTGGCACCCGGCTGGAAATCATGCTGCCGGACGAACGCGGCGGCGATGTCCGCGATTGCCTGACCCGGCCGTCCTTTGCCGATGCTGATCAGCGCTATGTCCGCGCCGATGTGGTCGGCGTGCCGCTGAACACCACGGAACACATCCCGCAGATCCGGGCATCGGCGAGCGGCGGGTCCGAAGCGACGGCCAGCACGCTGCCCGAAGACAACGGCACCGCATCGATCCAGTTCAACCGCGATTTCATGCGGACCATGATCGGCGTGCGGAATTTCCGCCTGCTGGCAACCAACTTCGCCGGGCAGACCAAGGCGCTCGACGTGCGGGTCCAGTCGGTCGTGCCGTTCGGGGTAGAGGACATTTCCACGCCAACCCAGCTGGCCAGCACGGGCGGCATCCGCGTCCCGCGAATCGGTGGCGGCGGATCGGCAAGCCCGGCCCCGGCCGCGCCCGGTGCGCTGTCGTTCAGCCTCAACCTTGCCCCGTCGGATGCCGCCAGCCGCCCGCTGGTCTGGCAGGTACTGAACCCCACCGGCGGCACCGGCGGCTTTGCGGGGCTGTGCTTCGCCCAGACCGAGGGCACGCTCGCCCCGGCGGCTGGGGTCGACCGCGTCTCCGTTACCCTGACCCGCACCGCGAACACCGCCTGTCCCGGCAAGACCTTCGTGCTGGTGGCAGCGCCCAACGGCCGGCTGGATCACCAGCTCTATCGCAAGCGGCTGGAATTCACGCTGAAGTAAGCAGGGGGATCACCCGGTGAAGAGACTTGCCCACCCCGCCAGACTGCTGGGCGCCGCCGCCATCCTGGGAATGCTGCCACTGGCCGCGTCCCAGCTGAGGGCGGTGACCCAGTTCACCCCCGATCAGGGCGACAATGACGTCCGCGCGCTGGAGCAGGAGGTCGCGCAGCTGCGCAATCTAGTGAACCAGCTCCAGACTTCCAATGTCGACACGCAGATCAAGCTGGCCCGGCTGGAGGACAAGGTTGCGCCGCTGGAAACCGGCATTGGCCGGACGGCGCGCGACTTCACGATTGGCGGCGGCGACAACAACAAGACCATCACCATGAAGCTGGGGCGCTATTACCCGACTGGTATCGCAATGGACGGCAGGGACATGGTGCTGACCGCCGACACCATCGATCTGCGCGGCAAGGTCGTGCGGATCAGTGCCACCACCGCGATTTCGGTCAACGGCGGCGCAGTCGACATCGGCGGATCGAGCGTGAACGTGAAGGGATCGAAAGACTCCGTGATGAAGGGCAGCAAGGTGCTGGGGAACTGACGGTGCGCCGCCTGCTTCCTCCCCTGCACTCGCTGGCCGGCCTGATTGCGGCGCTGTGGCTGGCAGCGCCCGCCACCGCTGATCCGCCGCGCGTGGGCGAGCCGCCCCGCTGCCTCACCGCCAGCCACGAGCGGTTGTTGCTGCGCAAGGGCCGCGACATCTGCGCGCCCACGCTGAGCCGCAGCGGGCGGCCCACCGCCGCGGGGTTCATGCCGACCGACTGCGCCCTGCCGCACCAGACCTATCAGATTGACGCGGTCGGCCTGGCCGACCGTTGCCTCCCCCCGCACAAGACGGAGAAATGACCATGCCGCAAGCCCTTCGCCCCTTCACGCTTGGCCTGTTGCTGGCCGCCACCTGCGTGACGGTGCCGGACGCGGCGCTGGCCGCGAAGAAGAAAGTGCCGGAACTGGCCGACCTGTCCGCCACCGCACCGGGCGAGGTGATGGACAAGGGCCTCGCCGCACTGCGCGCCGGGGACAGCAAGCTGGCAATCCACGCCTTTGCCGAACTCGCCGCGCGCGAACCGCGCAACGGCACGGCGCAGGCGCTGCTGGGGCTGTCGTATCAGCTCTCCGCCGACCGCAACCCGCAGGCGCTCGACCTGGCCCTGGCCGGCTACGACCTCGCCGCGCGGGCCGAGCCGGGGCAGTACTGGCCCGCCGCAATGGCCGGACGCGGGGCGTTCGATCAGGGCAAGTACGACGATGCGCTGAACCACTTTTCCCGCGCCGCGCTGCTGCGGCCCAGCGATGCGGCAACGCTGTCTGCCGTGGCGGCATCAGCCTATATGAGCGGGGACGCCGCGCTCGCCAGCCTCGCCGCCGGACGCGCCGCCGCGCTCGATCCGGGCGCCAATGGCGAGAACCTGCGGCTGGCCGCGCTAGCGGCGGCGGCCAATGGCGAAGCCGCGCTGGCGCAGGAGCGGCTGGACACGCTGGCCGCCCGCTTCCCCGCCGTGGCCGATGGCATCCGCACGCGCGTGGCCGCGCTGGTCCAGACCGCCGCGCTCGATGCGCCGGTCGCCGCAGAGCCAGCTGCCGAACCGGTGGCGCCCGATCAGGTCTCGCTCGACGTGGCGATCATCCTCTCGCAGAACACCCAGCAGGAACGCAACGGCTTCAACATGCTCGACGGGCTCAGCCTGCAATACGGCACGGGCCGCCAATCCTCGCGCACGATCACCAGTGACAACGGCGTGCGCACCGGCAACGGCTATCAGCGCGTGCTGACCGCATCGATCTCGATCCCGCAGATCAACTACAACCTCAACCTGTTCAATCGCGGCGGGCAGAATTACTCGGTCGTCGCCCGTCCGCAGCTGACCGCCTATCGCGGGGAGCAGAGCGAATTCTTCGTCGGGCGGACCACCCGGGTGGCGGTCAACGGGGTGAACACCGCCAACCTGGAATCCATCGACATCGGGATCGACCTGAAAGTCACCCCGATCGAAATCACCCCCACCGGCACGCGAGTGCGGATCGAGGCCGGACGCAGTTTCCTGACCGCCGATCCCGCCGGGTCCTTTGCCGAGGCGCTGACCACGTTTCGCCAGCGCGTGGTGGCGACGGCCGAAATCGGGTTTGGCGAAACGCTGCTGCTATCGGGCCTGAACGAGGCGGTGGACGACCGGACTTATTCCAAGACCCCGCTGCTGGGCGACCTGCCAGTGGTCGGCAACGCCTTCAACGAGCGCAATTCCACCAAGCGGCGGGATTCAGTGATGGTGCTGGTCACCCCGGCGCGGCCGATGCTGGTGCCGGGCCGGGCCTGGGCACGCAGCGATGCGGCGGCCAGCCTGGTCAAGCTGTGGACCGAAGTGGTCGATCCGCGCAGCAACGCGGCGGTGACAGCCGAAGCACTGGGCAAGATGCGGCTGTTCACCCGCATGACCCGCAGCGACGCGACCTCGACCTTCCCCGATGCCCGGTCTGCCTCGGAACAGATGATCGGCGAACTGATCGCGCCCCGCAGTTACTGATCGTCCGCCAGAGCGTCCAGCAACGCCGCTTCGTCCACCGGCTTCAGCAACAGCACGCAATCCAGCGTGCCGACCTGCCGGGCGGTGGCCGGGGCAGCATCGCCGGTCATCACCACCACGCGGACCGCGGGATTGGCGCTGCGCACCAGCGCGACCGCATCCGCGCCGCTGTCCTGCGGGCCCAGGTGCCAGTCGGTGACGAGTGCGCCAGGCACCCAGCCCTGCGCCAGCACCGCGCGCACGTCCGCCACGGATTCGACCGCGCGCACATCCGCCCCGTGCAAGTGCAGCAGCTGCCCCAGCGCATCGCGCGCATCGGAATGATCGTCCACTACCAGCAGGCGCTGCCCGGCCAGCTCCGCCCCGGCACTCGCCGTGGGCATGGCGGCAGGCGCGGCTAACGCGGCCAGCGGCAAAGTGAGCGTAAAGGCGCCGCCCATCCGCCAGCGCGGATCGGCCACCAGCGCGCCGTCCATCAGCTGCGCCATTTCCCGCGCGATCGCCAGCCCCAGCCCCGATCCGCGCCCCAGCCGCCGCGAATCCGGCCCCTGCGAATAGGGCAGGAACAACGCTTCGGGCGGTGTGTCACCCAGCCCCACGCCATCGTCGAGCACGTGGATCGCCGCCCGGTCACCCGTGCCGCGCACCAGCACCCGCACGCGGCGACCGTTTGAATGCAGGATCGCATTGCTGACCAGGTTGCGCACGATCCGGGTCAGCAGCGCGGGATCGGCCAGCACGCAGCGGCGGGTTGGTGCAAAGCGCAGCGCGATGCCGGATTCCCGCGCGGCGGGGGCCAGTTCCTGCGCCAGCGCGGCGAACACGGTGCTGAGCGCCACCGGTTCCACGTCTGCGCGCAAGCTGCCGCTTTCCAGCCGCAGATGCTCGGCCATGCTTTCCAGCATGACCATCGCTTCGGCCAGTCCCCGGTTCACCCCTTCCGCTGCCTGCGCCCGCCGATCCGGATCGGTCACGCGCAGCACTTGCCGGAAGTAGAGCGAGGCCGCCTGCAACGGTTGGCGCAGATCATGCGAAGCGGCCGCAATGAACCGCGCGCGGGCATCGCGTTCGGCGTGCGTCGCAGCCAGCGCGTCGGCCAGATCCGCCGACATCGATTCCGCCCGCAGCCGCAGGGTGATGGCAGTGCGGATCGCCTGTTTCAGCACCAGCGCGGTGCCGATCATCAGCGCCCCGAACGCCAGCAGGAACACCGCCAGCGAAGTGGAATAGGCCGTTTCGCTGCGGAAGAAGAACAGCGCCGCCGATCCGAACACCGCGATCACCCCGAACACCACGGTGCCGATCGATTCCGCCGTTGAAATCACCTGCCCGCTGATCGCGGCGGAATAGAAAATCACCATCAGCAGCTGCAGCGGTTCCGACGCATACGGCAGCAGCACCCAGACGCTGGAGGCCACCGCCAGATCGAACAGCACCGCCACCACCTTGCCCAGCGGCGACCAGAACCGTTCGATCCGTTCGGCATCGGGCTGGCGCACGTGCACGATCATCGGCACGACCAGCATGATCGCCGTGACGCCCCCCATGAACCCCGTCCACGACCACAACGGAACGGTCGGGACCAGCGGTTCGAACAGCCAGTGGACATAGGCCAGCGTGCCCGCGACCAGCAGGCTCAGCAATCCGGAGAGGGCAAACTCCATGCGCGATTCCGCCGCGCGAACCTCGCGATGGATCTGCGCGTCGGGCGCGGTCACAGCAGCCCGCGCTGGTGCGCCACCATCACCGCCTCGGTCCGGTTGCCAGCCCCCAGCGCCGCCAGCACTTGTGCCACATGCGCCTTGACCGTGGCGGGCGAAATGCCCAGCTCGCGCGCGATCTGCTTGTTGGGTGAACCTTGCGCCAACAGTTGCAGCACGTGGCGCTGGCGCACGGTCAGCGTGGCCGGCGCGGCCCCCGCCCCGTTGGTCGGGACAACCCGGACCGGCGCAGGCTCGGCCAGCGCCAGCAGCCGCACGGCGTCCGGCAGATAGCGCCCACCCGCCAGCACCAGCCGCAGGGCCGCCTCCACCACTTCGGGCGGGGACGATTTCGGAAGAAACCCGGCGACGTCCATTTCCAGTGCCAGGCGCAGGTTGTGGGCATCGTCGCTGCCGGAAAAGACCACGATCGGCGTATCCGGACAGGCCGCCCGCGCCGCCGCCAGGTTGCCGCGGGCCTCCTCCCCCGGAATGTGCAGGTCCAGCATCAGCAGGTCCAGCCGGCCGATTTGCCGGATCTGCTCCAGCGCCTGCGCACAGTTCAGGGCAATATGGACCTGCGCATCGAACGCCGTTTCCAGGGTCATGCCCAGCGCCGCCGCGACTATCGGGTGGTCATCGCATATCAGGACCTGCATCCAACGCCCCTGTCTTGCGCGATCCCAATCACGCGCGTTAACGATTATGGCGCACCCGACTGCCTGGCAAGTAACTGTTGCGGAACAAGAACGCCTCGCGCTTGTCTGCAACGGCCATTGCGAAACTGGCTATTGTTATTAACGTATTAAAGTCTATTCTAATATAGGGCGCACAAGTTCATACAAGGATTTCCTGCACGGTGGGGGAAGGATCTTCTGACCGAGATGCCGGGGCCAACGGCTCGGCCATGGCCGGACCTGGTGCGTTGGCGACGCCGGGGATCGTCCGGCAGATGCTGGATACGGTGCCACTGGCGCTGATCGTGGTGGACCAGTCCGGCATTGTCCGCGCATTCAGCCGTCAGGCCGAGGAGATGTTCGGTTTTGCCGAATCGGAGGTGGTCGGCCAGAATGTCCGCATCCTCACCCCGCCCCACGTGATCGACCGCCACGACGAGAGCATGGACGCCTTTGCGCGGACCGGCCGGTCCCGGATCATCGGTGCGAACCGCGTCGAAATGGCGCGCCACCGCGCCGGGCATCAGTTCCCGATCGAGATCAAGGTCAACGAGATCACGCTGGAGGATGGGCCCGGCTACATCGGTTACCTGCGCGCGATCAGCAACGGCGACCTTCAGGAGCGCGAACCGCGCGCCATGCTGGCCGAGCTGGCCCAGGCCTCGCGGGTTTCGGCGATGGGCGCGCTGGCCACCGCCATCGCGCACGAACTGAACCAGCCGCTGACCAACATCGCCAACTACACCCAGGGGCTGTGCAACCTGGTTGAGCGGCAGGACGACTTCAAGGGCCGCGACGAAGTGATCCGGGTCCTGCACCTGTGCAGCAATCAGGCGGTGCGCGCAGGGCAGTTGATCCACCGGCTGCGCGATTTCGTGAAAGGTGGCAAACCGCACAGCGCGCCCAATGCCGTGACGGAGATCATCCGCGATGCCACCGCGCTGGCCATGATCAACGGCTACAAGCGCGCAGTCCATATCGACTACGACATCCCGGCCGATCTGCCGCCGGCTCTGGTCGATCATCTGCAAGGCCAGCAGGTGGTGTTCAACCTGCTGCGCAATGCGATCGAGGCGACCGACACCGAAAAGGGCGGCCAGCACGAAATCCTCATCTCGGCCCGGCAGCTTGACGAGGCACGGATCGAAATCTCGATCGAGGACGAAGGTCCGGGGATCGATCCGGCGATCGCCAATTCGCTGTTCGACAGCTTCGTCACCACCAAGGGCGGCGGCATGGGCGTGGGGCTGGCGATCTGCAAGCAGATCATCGAGGCCAATGGCGGCCAGATCAGCGCCGGCCGGTCCGAACGACTGGGCGGCGCCGCATTCCGGTTCACTCTGCCAATCTACTCGAACGGTCAGGAACGGCAGGACTGAAGCCATGCAGAAACGCGTATGCCATGTCGTCGATGACGATTCCGAAGTTGCCGAATCGACCGCGTTCCTGCTGCGGACGGAAGGATTTGAAACCACCACCCACGCCAGCGGGGAGGCATTCCTGCAGCGCCTGCCCGAACTGGAGCACGGCTGCATCCTGCTCGACATCAGGATGCCGGGGATCAACGGGCTGGATCTGCAACACCATCTGCGGGAGACGGGCGTGGACATGCCGGTGGTCATCATCACCGGTCACGGCGATGTCGACATCGCGGTCCGGGCCATGAAGGAAGGGGCGCTGGACTTCCTGCAAAAGCCCTTCTCGCGCGAGGAACTGCTGGCGGCCGTGGACGCCGCATCGCAAACGCCCCGGCGCAGCGTGCGCCCGTCGGACGAAGTGATCGACGCCTGCCAGCGGATCGAACGGCTGACCCGGCGTGAGCAGCAGGTGCTGCGGGGATTGACCAAGGGCCATGCCAACAAGGTCATCGCCTATGACCTGGACCTGAGCCCGCGCACGGTTGAGCTGTACCGCGCCAACGCCATGCGCAAGCTGGGCGTGCGCAACCTGTCGGAAATGCTGCACCTGGCGTTCCTGGCCGAACTCGACAGCGCCGATCTGGACGACGAGAGCTGATGATCGCCCGGGCGGCATTCGCGCCGCCTAGGGCAGCTCCACTCTCTCCCCGACGCGGTACAACCCGATCACACCGCGAGCGGGCCGCAACCCGATGACTTCGCCCGGCGCGAAGCGGGCACCGATAATGCGCAGCTCCCGCGCGCGATGCCCGCCCCCCGGTGACCAGGCGCAAAACAACTGGTGGTCGCGCAGCTTGATGCAGCCATCGCGTTCGCCGCGTTCATCAAGCGAAACGACTTTGGCACGCGCAGGCTCGGCGCGAAACAGGGGCAGGGATATCCGCCCATCGGGAATCAGCGGCAGCCAGAGCTGGTAGGATGGCAGCGGCTCCGCACCATGATCTTGCGGACGCGGGATCAGGCGCTGCGGCAGCGGAAGGGGATCAATACGGACACTCCACCAATTCATCACGCCAGCAACCTGTCTTGCGGCGGCATCCCGCCGCCCTGACCAACTGCCCCTCCACCCTGAACTCACCAGACTTGTCCAACCAGCGCCCCCGCCGCTATCGCAACGCCATACGGCACCGTGCGCGGCTGGCCGGATGGTCCAGCCCCCCGCTGCCGCCGCCACACCAGCCCCCACAGCGCCACGGTCAGCACCAGCCCGGTCAGCGCCACCAGGAACAACAGGCGGAAGCCCGCCGACAGCGGAAACCAGACCGCAACCGCCGCATAGAACTTGGCATCCCCGCCCCCGATCAGACCGGGCGCGAACAATGCCATGCCGGCCAGCAGGGCCACGCCCGCGTGCAACAGGTGCGTCGGCAGCGCCGCTGCCCCGCTCGCGGCCATCGTGACCACCACACCGGCCAGCAACGTCACCCCGCACAGCCAGTTCGGCAGGCGCCGCTCCCGCCAGTCCAGCCAGGCGGCATAACCGGCCGGGACCGCCAGCAAGGCGCTCTCCCAGATGACCGCAGATAACGGAGCGACGGGCATGGTGCGGCGCCGCTCAGTCCAGTTCGACCGGTTCGGCAAACGTGCGGTGAATCGGCGGCTGCCAGGCCAGCGCCAGCCGCGACCGCGTGGCCGACGCGCTGGGCAGGGTCGGCGCGATCGGACGCGGTGATACCACCGTCAGCCGGGCCGTGGCCGTGGGGGCCGGATCAACGGTCACCGCCGCGGGCTTTGCTGCGGCAGGGGCGGCAGCCGCGGTCCTGACCGCCAGCTCGCCCACCTTGACCGGCTCCGGCGCGGCCACGCGCAGCGCGCGGACCGGCGCGGTGCCACCCACCGAAACGGCCTTGCTGCCACCGCCGCTTGCCACGCGCAGGCCGGCTTTCAGCTGCGACGCAGGGGCAACGACCGGGGGCGGAGCGGGCCGTGCCGCCAGTTGCACCGCGCGGGTCTGCTCGAACCGGGCCAGGTTGGCGGCAAAGCGCCGGTCCTGCGGGTCCATCGCGACGGCCTCGCGGAAATAGCGTTCGGCCAGGTCGTTGCGCCCCAGCTGGGCATAGGCCACGCCCAGCCCGTTGGTCGCCTCCGCCGTGCAGGCGGGATCAAGCCGCGCCAGTCGCAACGCGGCCACTGCCGCGCCGTACTGCCCGTCCGCCAGCGCACGCTTGCCCGCCGCAAGGTCGGAATTGACCGGCACCGCCGTCAGTTCCTCCGTCGGCGCGCCGGTCAGCCGGACCCGCGTCAGGGGGGAGCCGCAGCCCGCCAGGATTGCCGTACCTGCGACAGCCAGCATCAGGTTCTTGCCGTATTGCACCATGTCACCCTCCCATCATCATCGGGAAAATCGTCTTCACCAGCCGCACCACGGCTGGCAGCATCAGCACGCCGATCATCACCGGCAGCATGCACACCACCAGCGGGATCGAGATCAGCACCGGCAGGCGGTGTGCGCGTTCTTCCGCCCGCAGCTGGCGCCGCTCACGCATTTCGGCGGCATAGACGCGCAGCGTGGTGGCGATGCTGGTGCCCAGCTTGTCGGACTGGATCACCAGCGTGGTGAACGAGCGGATTTCATCCACCCCGGCCGCTTCGCCCAGCTTGCGGAATGCATCCTCGCGCGAGGCGCCAGCGCGCAACTGCAGCGTGGTGAGCGAGAGCATTTCCGAGATCAGCGGGTGCGAAAACACCATTTCCCGGCCCACGCGGTCCATCGCCGCCTCGATGCTCAGGCCGGATTCGACGCAGATGATCAGCAAGTCCAGGCAATCGGGAAAGCCGCGCAGCAATTCGTCGCGGCGGCGGTCGGCCTTGGCCTGGATGAACAGGCTGGGAATGTAGAGCCCGATCAGCGCCAGCACCGCGCCGATCAGGTAAACCTTCAGGAACGGAGGCGGCTCGGCAGCGGAATAGGCCATCATGACATAGCCCAGAGGCAGCACGAATACCCCGATCAGCCGGGTCAGCGTGTAGATCCGCGGCGCGGCGGGCGAGGCATAGCCGGCCGCCCGCAACCGGGCGGTCAGGCGCTCGCTCTTGGTGTCGGTCAGGTCCAGCCCGGCTGCCTCGATCGCGGCAGCCAGCCGTTCCCACGCACCCGCCGTGGCATCGGCGCGCAGGCTGGCCGGGCGCAGCACCGAACTGCCATCGCCGTTCCCGCCGATCTGGCGCAGCTGCCCGCGCACCGCCAGCCGGTGGCTGAACCAGTTGGCAGCCGCATAGATCCCGGCGATCACCACCAGGAAGATCGCGGCCAGGGCGGCCAGGCGGGCAAGCGGGTTGGTTACGATAAGGTCAAGCATGGCTACACCTTCAGATCGACCATGTGGCGAATGATGAAGACGCCGAGGAAGTAGAGCAGGATCAGGCTGGCAAAGCCCCAGATGAAGATCGGGTCGGCCGCCACTTCGAGGTAGAACGCCGGATTGACCGTCACCATGCCCAGCAGCGAGATGATCGGCAGCACCGTCAGCATCCACCCGGTCAGCCGCCCTTCGGAGCTGAGTGCGCGGACCTTCATGTACATGGCCGCGCGGGCGCGGATCACCGAGGCCAGGTTTTCCAGGATCTCGGCCAGGTTGCCGCCCGTTTCGCTTTGCAGCGAAAGCGAGACGACGAACATCCGCATGTCCGCGTTGTCCCAGCGCTCCGCCATCGCCTGCAGCGCATCGGTCAGCTCTGCGCCGTACGACACTTCATCGGCGACCACGCCGAATTCGCTGCCGATGGGGTCTTCCATCTCGTGCGTCAGCAGGTCGATCGCGGAGGCGACCGGATGGCCGGAGCGCAAGGCGCGCACGAACACGTCAAGCGCCAGCGGAAACTGCTCTTCCACGCGCTTGCGCGCGCGCTGCGCCTGAACCGAGACCACCAGCAGCGGCAGCACCAGCCCGATGCACAGCCCCAGCACCAGCAGCAGCACGATCACGCCCGACGTAAGCTTGAAGCCGGCCGCTCCCGCCCCCAGCAGCATGACCGCGAAAACCGCCAGGCTGATGCCCAGCAGGATCAGCAGGGCAGTGCCGACACTGACAGGAACTTTCGCGGCGAAGAACTGGCGCTGCAGGCCGCGATAGGCATTGGCCATGAACGGCGGCAGGTGGGGAAATTCCGCCGGCTCGTTCTTGCGCAGGCGGGCGACGATCTGTTCGCGGTCGCCGCCTTCCTTGATCATCCGCAAGCGGGTGTTGATCGCCGCGTGCTTCTGCCGCTGGCGCCACAGCGCCCCCAGCACGACCTGCGCGGCCAGGAAGAAAGCCGAAAAGACCGACAGGAGAATGACGGCACGGACAATCGCGGTTTCCATCGGCCTATCCCAGCTTGACGTCGGGCCGGAACAGCTCCGGCTTCAGGGTGATGCCATAGGCCGCCGTCACCGAGAGGAACTTGGGCCGGATCCCGGTGGCCTCGAACTGCCCGATCACCCGGCCGTCGGTTGCCCGGTCAGTGATCCGGAAGCGGAAGATTTCCTGCATCGTGATGGTTTCTCCTTCCATCCCGGTGATTTCCGACAGGCTGACGACCCGGCGGTGACCGTCGACCAGGCGCTCGATCTGGATCACGATGTTGATCGCCGAGGCGATCTGGTTGCGCGCGGCACGCGGAGAAATGTCCACCCCGCTCATCCCGATCATCTGTTCCACGCGCGACAGGGCGTCGCGCGGGGTGTTGGCGTGCACCGTGGTCATCGACCCGTCATGGCCGGTGTTCATGGCCTGGAGCATGTCGAACGCTTCCCCGGCGCGGACTTCGCCGACGATGATCCGGTCCGGCCGCATGCGCAGCGCGTTCTTGACGAGATCGCGCTGGGTCACTTCACCGCGCCCCTCGATATTGGCCGGGCGGGTTTCCAGCCGGACGACGTGTTCCTGCATGAGCTGCAGTTCCGCGGAGTCCTCGATCGTGACGATGCGTTCGCGGTGGTTGATATAGGACGACATCGCGTTGAGCAGGGTCGTCTTGCCCGAACCGGTGCCGCCCGAAATCAGCACGTTGCGCCGCGAACCGACGATGGCCTTGAGCACTTCGGCCATTTCCTCGGGCAGGGTATCCAGCTCGACCAGCCGCTCCATCGTGATGGTCTTGCGCGCGAACTTGCGGATCGAGAGCATCGGCCCGTCGATGGCGAGCGGCGGAATGATCGCGTTGACGCGCGACCCGTCGGCCAGGCGGGCATCAACATAGGGTGAGGATTCATCGATCCGGCGCCCCACCGCGCTGACGATCTTCTGGATGATCCGCAACAGGTGGCGATCGTCCTGAAACCGGGTCGAGACCTTCTCCAGCAGGCCCCGGCGTTCCACGAACACGTTGTTCGCGCCGTTGACGAGGATGTCGGTGATCGTATCGTCCTTCAGCAGCGGCTCCAGCGGGCCAAGGCCCAGCAGTTCGTCCAGCACTTCATCCACCAGCGCGGCACGCTCTTGCGCATTGAGCGGTTCGCTCTGCGTCTTGAGCAATTCAGCCACGATTTCCGCGATATCGCGGTGGATCTGCTCGCGCGAGAGCTGGTCCAGCGCGGCCAGGTTGATCTTGCCCAGCAGATCGCGATGGATCGAAACCTTCAGCCGCAGCTTGCGGTCTTCCTCGGTCCGGTCGGGCTCTGCCGGCGATGCAGCGGCAGCCGGTGCCGCAGGGGCCGCGGCGGGCTGGCCTTCGGGCTGCTTGACGTTCCAGATACTCATAGCCGTTTCACCTGCCTTCCAGGTCCAGAAGCTTCGCCAGTCGTTCGATATCGCCCGCAAACCGGCTGTGCCGATGCAGGTCGGTCAGCAGCCGCCCTTCGTTCTGCGCCTCGGCCATATCGCCGTCCTCGTCGACGATCGTGGCGGCGACGTCGCAGCCCAGCGCCGCACTGGCATCCTTCAGGTCGATCGACCGGAACAGGCCGTGCTCGACCCGGTTGGCGACAATGCGGATGCGATCGGCCCGGACCCCCAGCGAGGCAAACAGGTCCAGCCGTCGCCGCGTCTGGCGCAGCCCTGCGACCGACAACTCGGTGACCAGCACCATCCGATCGGCCGCCAGCGCCAGCGACAACGACCAGTTCGACCAGTCGGCCGGCAGGTCCACCAGCACCATGTCGAACGTGCCGCGAACCACGCGCAGCAGCTCCAGCAGCCGGTCTTCATCCACGTTGTCCAGCGGCGTGATCGTTTCCGGAGCGGCGAGGATCGAAAAGCCGTGGCCACTGTCGGTCAGAGCGCTTTGCAGCAGTTCCGCATCCAGCCGGTCACCGGCGTCGAGCAGTGCCGAAACCGTTACCCGCGGCACCTGCCCCAGGTAGTAGGCCACTTCACCGGCCTGCAGATCGAGGTCGATCACGCACAGCCTGCCCGCATCCGTGCGGCGTGCGGCCAGGGCCGCAGCCAGATGGGTCAGGACCGTCGTGGCCCCGCATCCCCCGGTGCCACCGGCCACCACCACCAGCGGCGCCAGCGGTGCGGCGGCTGCCGCGCCGGACTTGCCGCTGGCCAGTTCCGCCAGTTGCCCGGCCAGTTCGGCGGGTTCCACCGGCAGGCGGGCAATATCACTGACGCCCTGGCGCAGCAGCGCCCGCGCCAGGGCGATGTCGGTCGATCCGAGCGCGGCGATCACCGGCAACCGGGGATTCTGCTGGCGCAGGCGTTCCACGCGCGCCAGCGATGCCGGGTTGTCTCCGGCCACTTCGATCACGACTGCGGCAGCGCCCGCCACCCAGCCATCCGCCACGGGATCAGCCAGTCCCGCCACATGGCATTCCAGTGCCCCCAGCAGCCCTAGGTCCGGCGATGCCCGCAACGCGGCGATCACCTCCTCGCGAGCGACGAAGGCCACGGCAGCCCCGCTCCGGATGGCGGGCTTGCGCTCTTTCAGGTCGGAAAAGGTCGTGCTGGTCATCATGGCATCAGGTGGCTTTCGCCCCGTCTCCGTCTTCGAGGGTAAGGGTCGAGCGAACCGGCGGCAGGGCAACCGTGCCACCGAACAGGGTCAGCGTGCGCAGCGAGATGCCGTGGACTTCGACGGTCACCAGCGGCGCGATGTCACTCAGCGGATCGCCAGCGTCATCCACGGCCGGGTCCCCGGCATAGCCGATGCCCGATCCGCTGTAGGTGATGGTCACATTGTCCGCCCTCAGCACCGGCGAGGAAACGCGCATCCGGGCGACGATGTTGTGGAACGCGGCGGAATTGGCGGTGCCAAGGTCCGGGCAGGGAGTCCGCGCGCAAGCGCAGCTGGCGGAACTGCCCGAACCGGTGCAGCGGATCGCGCCCAGCGCCTCGCGGCAAATCCGGTCCCCCGCCTCCAGCACGCCGCCGGGGCAGGACAGGCCGATGGTTTCATAAGTGTTCAGCCCGTTCGGCACGACTGCGGTCGCAACGGCATAGCGCGCGCCCATCTGGGCGGCCTTTTCCAGCTGGCCCAGCGTCCAGGCATAGCGGCCGACGTCGAACAGCCCGAACATCAGCAGCAGGGCCAGCGGCAGCACCATCGCGAATTCCGCCGCGCTGGCGCCGCGCCGATCGCGCAGGAAGGCGCGCCGCGCGCTCACAGCCCGATCACCGGCGCGCTGGCGCGCGCATTCATGCGGATGCCCGGATCGAAGATGCCCAGCCCCCCGAACAGCGAGGGATAGGGCACGCCCCGGGCCGCAACCGTGGCAACGGGGCCGGCCGCATCCAGTTCGCGATAGATCCCGGTATCGACGAAGGCGTTGCAATCGACGCTGACGAACACCGCATCGTCGCCCCAGCCGGGCACCAGCGGATGCATCGCGCTGTCATCAAGCTGACCGGTGCGGGTCAACAGCTTGATCTCCGCAATCCGCGCCGGCGGAATGATCGAGGTGGCGCCATCGCAGACCTCGGTCACTTCCAGCCGCCCGGCATAGCGGGCACCGTTGCGCACCGCCTCGACCAGCTTGTGCTGGGTCCAGATGAAGTGCCCGCCCTCGAACCCGCCGAACAACAGCAGGATCATCAGCGGCAACAGCATCGCCAGTTCGGCGGCGGCAGCACCGCTGCGGTTGGCCAGCTGGCGGCGGATCAAGGCGCGCAGGGTCCTCACCGGATCAGCACCGCCCGGTCCTTGCCGTAATACTGGAAGCCCGACAGGTTGCCCGGCCGCAGCGCGGGGCCGATCACTTCGGCGTGGATCGTGCCGGGTTCCGCCGGTTCGGACGGATCGAGAATCAGCACGTCCATCCAGCCCAGGATGTCGACCGGCTTGCGACCGGTGATGCCTTCGCACAGTGCGGCGGCAACAGTCACCACGCGGCGGTCCTTCTGGGTCGCCGACGGCGCCAGCGGGGTCGAGAACTTGGGCTGCGGGTAGCTGCAGTGATACGTGATGGAATGGCGATAGTTGGCACCGGTCTTTTGCGGCTTGGCATCCGGGTTGAAGCCAACGATCCGCGGAGCCAGGCGGGTCGCCTTGTTCGCGATCTCCCACTGATAGACCTCATAGCGGGAACCGGTGTCGAACGCGCTGGCCAGCACGCCGGGATGGTGCGCCGCCAGATAGCGCTCGATATTCCAGTTGCCGTCACCCAGGTAGGTGCAAGTGCCTGAATAGAAGCAGCTATCCAGCGTGAACGCATCGACCGAGGGGCGATCGATCACCGCAATATCCCCGAACGGTACCCAGCTGGGCTTGCCGGTCGGCACGGTCGCGGGGCAGCTTAGTGCACCACGCACATCGGCGATGGTCAGCGTGGCATTGGGGCTGGTGACTGTGCCGGTAAAAGCCAGCGCATAGTTCTTGCGGGTGTTTTCCGACGGGCAGAAATCCCCGTTTTCCTTGCACTGCAACTTGTTGGTCGGCATGTCGAAGCGCGTGTTAAGCGCTTCCGGTTCGGTATTGCGGAAGCCCGGTTCGGTGATCAGGTTTTCCAGGTTGATGCAGCCGGGATTGTTGTTCTCGCCCAGCTCGTACTGGCTGTCCGGCACGCCCTCGATGTCCAGAAAGCCCCAGTTGCCCGGCGCCAGCGGACTGATGTCCTTGCTGCTCTTCCAGCGCATCCGCAGCGCCTTGCCGGCGTCAGCCGGGAGCGGGAAATCGTTGCGGTCGACGCAGACCATGATCGACGGCACGTTGCAGGCCGCCCTCTTGAGCATGGCCATCGCATTGGCGCTGATCGCGCCAGAGGTGAAGGCCCCCACCACCGGGGTCAGCGCGTAGAACACCTTGCGCCCGTTGGCCGTGACCCGCACGACATGGGCGCGCGCGCCGTCGGCATCGCTGGTCACCTGCGGCCCGGTCGCATCGTTTTCATAGCTCTCGAAGAAAGTGAAGGTCAGGCCGCTGACCGTCGCGCCCTCGCCGTCGTTGGCGATCCGCGTAACGTTGGCATATTCGCTGGAAGCCTGCGCGAAAGTCGTGGTCGCCGCGTTGCGGGCGCGCACCATCGCGTCATCCTGTCCGTCCAGCTGGCTGGCGGCCGCCAGCGCGGCCTGGTCGGCGGCGTTCTGCAGCTCGCTCTGCATCGCGACCAGCCGACCATAATCGAACCCCACCCCGGCCAGCGCGATCAGGACCATCAGCACCAGGGCATAGAGGGGCGAGATATTGCCCCGCTCATCCCTTGCAAAAAGATGGGTGCCCTGTGTCACGCTCGCGCTCCCGGGATCAGGGGTTGCTGCCGGAACCGGTGCTGCTGCCGGAGCCGGAACTGACGGAGGTGCTGCGCACCCGTTCGGGTTTCTTCACGGTATCCTTGCGATACCGCTCCGCCGCCTGGCCTGCCTTGGCCGCGCTGGCGGGGGGCACCGCGTTCTCGTACGCGTTGTCGGGCTCCACCACCTGGGCCAGCATGGTCTGGCGGTTTGCCTCGCCAAAGGTCGAGGCGGGAGCCGTCCCGGCGCCATCATGAACGCAGCCGGCCATCAGGGGCACGGCGACCAGCGCCAGCCACTTCGCACGATCAGAATTCATAGCCCTTCTCCTTTTCCTGCGCGGGGGCATCGGCCGGAGCGGCCGTGCCGGGCACGGGCTTCAGCGCCTTGGGACGATAGCCTTCGCCATCGATCAGCACGTCGATCGCGCGCGGGTCCTCGATCCGGTCGGTCGGCAGGCGAACCTGCTCTGGCCGGATCGGCGCGACGAGGCGCGGCGTGACCACGATCAGCAGTTCCGTCTCGCCCTTCTGGAACCCGGAGGAGCGGAACAGCGCCCCCAGGATCGGGATCGAGCCGAGCAGCGGCACTTGCCGCACGGTGGTCTGGAAATCGCGCCGCAGCAGGCCGGCGATGGCAAAGCTTTCACCGTCGCGCAGTTCCACGGTCGTGCTGGCCCTGCGGGTCTGCAAGCCTGGCACCACGATCCCGTTGACCGAGACGGAGGCCGATGGATCCAGCGAGCTGACTTCGGGTTCCACCAGCAGGCTGATGACCTTGTCGGCCAGCACGGTGGGGGTGAAGCCAAGGCTGACGCCGAACGACTTGTATTCGATCGTCACGTCGCCGCTGGCGCGGTTGCTGTTGTCCACCGGGATCGGGAATTCCCCGCCCGCCAGGAACGATGCCTTTTCGCCCGACAGCGCCACCAGCGTCGGCTCGGCCAGGGTCTTGGACAGGCCCTTGCGCTCCAGCAGGTCCAGCGTCGCGTCGATATCGGTATCGCCGATGTGGAACGACTTGGTGATCGAGGCGAAGGCATCAGGCGCCGCCCCGCCCAGCGCGGTGCCGGTATTGAAACCGAAACTGCCGCCGCGCGACAGGCCCGATGCGCTGAAGCCGATCTTGTTGCCCAGCTGGCGATCGACTTCGGCAAAGCGTACTTCCAGCATGACCTGCTGGCTGCTGCCCATGCTGACCAGGTTGATCACCTTGTCACCGGCAAAGCTCTTGGCCAGTTGCGCCACGCGGTCAGCCGCGCCAGCGTCGTTGACCAGCCCGGTCAGCACGACCGAACCGTTGGACAAGTGCGCATCGACCTTGTTGCCCGGCACCAGCGTGCCGATCTGGTCGCGCAGGGCCTCGACATCGGGGCCGACCGCCACGTCCATCACCGCGATCACGCGATTGGCCCGGTCATACAGGGTCAGGCTGGTCGTGCCGAACGACTTGCCCAGCAGATAGACCGACCGCTCGGAGATCGGCAGGACATCGGCGATGTCGGCATTGCCGATCAGCGCCCGGCCGATGGCCCGGTCGGCGGAAACCACCCGGCTCTTGTTGACGGGAACTTCCAGCGCCCCGGCGTGGAGCGATTCCTCGGCCGCCTGGGCCAGCGCCGACGGTGCGGTCAGCGCGCTGGTCGCAAGGGCGATGGCGCAGATGCTGCTCTTGAAGATATTCATCTTACCCACCCTTCGTCTGGCCGACCGGATAGCTGGTCGGCTGAGTGCCGCGGACAATGGTCATGGTCGGGCCGGTCCAGGCCGGAGCCGGGGCTGCGCCCCCGCCAAAGCCAGGCAGGGCCGGCACGGTCAGCGAACCAGAACCGCCGGACTGACGGCCGGCCGCACTGGCCTGCGCCGGGGCCGCACGGCGCACGCCGCCCAGCTCGTAAGTCGTCACCGTGGCGACCGTGGCGGTGCCAGCGGCTGCCGCGACGGTGTCGGCATCGGTCGGCTTGCGCAGTACCAGGCTGAGCCGCCCGGCCTGTTCGGCCACGGCCAGCCGCTGGGCATCGCGCAGCGACACGGCCAGCGTGGCGGTGCGGGCAACCTTCGGCTCGCTCTGCTTGTTGTTGGCCAACTGGTCGATCGCCAGCACCTGGACGCTTTCCAGGATCACGTCGGAACGATGGACGGCCGTGCCGCCCGTGCCGTTGTCGATTTCGCGCGTCAGCAGGACATCGACCAGCGAACCCGGCAGGACAAAGCCCGCCACCCCGCTGACCGCGTTGACCGACACCGAAACCGCGCGCATCCCGTCGGGCAGCAGACCGGCCAGCGTTGCGCGGCCATCGGCCCCGCTGACATTGCTGGACAGCACCGGCTCACCCGGCACAATCGGGCGCAGCGCCACGCGATTGTCCTTCAGCGCGTCGGGAATGGAATTGAAGGCCCCCTGCGGCACCGACCCCGCGGGCCAGTCCTGCAAGCGGACGTTCTGGCTGGTCAACCGCCCGCCGAACTCCAGCGGCTGGGTGGCGACCACGATCCGGGTGAACTTCTGTTCGCCCGCCGGTCCCCCCTGCTGCTGTTCGACGCCGGAAAACCAGGCGTTGGCAAGAAGCACCGCAAACAGGCCGATGGCCACGGCGATGCCAAGCAAGACCCAATTGCGACTCTGCATGGCCACCCTCCTGGAAAAACGCATTCTTGGGAAGGCTGACCCCGCCGCGCCCATGCAGTCGGCGGGGTCATCCGTTCATCAGGCCATCGCTGGCCCGGCTGTCCGGATCAGCCGGCTGCCGGAGCTTCCGGCGGCGTGCCCGGAGCGCACGACGGGTCACCCGCGTTACAGGCCTCGATCTGCTGACCGGCCTTGTACATCGAGTTCTGGATCTGGACGCTGAGGTACAGCGCGGCCGCGCCGAGCGCGACGCCGACAATTGCGAGGATCAGGGCGTACTCGGCCGCCGAGGCACCCGATTCGTCCTTGAAGAACAGTTTGAGGAACGACTTCATGGCTACTTCCTTTTCTCGGCCCGCAGCGCCCCCGGCGCCGCAGTTGGTTGCGAGGCAAGGCCAGGGACAAGCCTGTCGTCCGGCCTCATCCCGAAAGTAAGAAACCTGTTAACCCGAACAATTTCGTGAAACTACGAGCGGGTCAGAGCCCGACTCGGCGCAGGATTACTGCCCCTTGCGCGCCGGCACCGGACTCACCGCGCGGCCATTGCGGCGCACTTCGTAATGCAGGTGCGGGCCGGTCGACCGCCCGGTGGAGCCGACCAGTCCGATCAGGTCACCCTTGCCCAGGCGCTGGCCGGGGCCCACCGCGATGCTCGCCAGGTGGGCATAGCGGGTTTCCACTCCGCTGCCGTGATCGATCGTGACCAGCAGGCCATAGCCCGCCGCCCACCCCGCCCGCGTCACGATCCCGCCGGTCGCGGCCAGCACTCTGGTTCCCGCCGGACGGGCCAGATCGATGCCGGAATGAAACCGGATCGAACGATAGATGGGATGGATTCGGTAGCCATATCCGCTGCTTACGCCGACCCGCCGATTGCGCGAAGACGCCGGCTCGGCAGTGTCAGGGCCGGGCAGCGGCTCCAAGCTGGCCATCGCTCCCGCGCCATCGGCGGCGCGGGCGATCTTCACCGCCGGTCCTGCCGGGGCCACCAGCACGGTGACCGATCCAGCGGGCGGCGGGGCGGCAACCGTGACGGGGGCAGAGGTTTCCCGATCCGGCGGGAGGGCCGCGACGGCCTGCGCCAGAACCGGCTGCGACATGGCCGCCAGCACCAGGGCGCCACCAAGGGCGGGATAACCACGCGACATCATGCAGGCGGCTGGGACCGAAACAGGCTGCCCGGCAATATCGTAATTCAACTATAGCAATGCTGCGCATTCCGAAAAATCAACAATTTGATCTAGATCAAATGCAGATTTTCAGAGGATTTACTTCACCGATTCATCCGGCGATTCTTGCGGTCGATGCTCATCAGAAAACCCAGCGACAGCATCACCGTCAGCATCGCGGAGCCGCCATACGACACCAGCGGCAGCGGAATGCCGACGACGGGGGCAAAGCCCGTCACCATCAGCAGGTTGATCGAGATGTAGAGGAACAGGCTGCAGGTCAGACCCGCCGCCAGCAGTTGTTCGAACCGGGTCGTCGCGCTGCGCGCCACTTGCCAGCCCCAGCGCAGCAACAGCCAGAACAGGGCAATCACCACGACCGCGCCAACCACGCCCCACTCCTCGGCAAAGGCGGGGAAGATGAAGTCGGTATGGGTTTCGGGCAGATAGTGCAGCTGGCTCTGGCTGCCTTGCAGATAGCCCTTCCCGAACAATCCGCCCGAACCGATCGCGATGAACGATTGCGAGATGTGATAGCCCGCTCCCAGCGGGTCGGATTCCGGATTGAGAAAGATCGTCACGCGGCGCTGCTGGTGCGGCATAAGCAGGTAGAAATAGGCCAGCGGAATGACCACCAGCGCCGCCAGCCCCGCGCCGATGTAGAGCCGCAGCGGCAATCCGGCCAGAAAGGTCAGGAACACGACCGAGAGCAACAGCAGCATCGCGGTGCCCAGATCGGGCTGGATCGCGATCAGGCCGAACGGCACCAGCGTCAGCGCGGCAGGCGGCCACATCCCCGCAAACGTGGCGGTAGCCCTTGGTGGCAGCATTTCGAAGAACCGCGCCAGCACGGCCAGTAAGGTCAACTTGACCAGTTCCGATGGCTGCAGCTGCATGAACCCCAGGTTGATCCAGCTACGCGCGCCGCCGCCGATCTGGCCGATCGCCAGCACCACCAGCAGCAGCACCAGACTGGCCCCATAGGCGGGGATCAGCAGCGGCTTGTAGGTATCCGGCGGGATGAAGGACATCACCAGCGCCATCGTCAGGAACACCGAAAACCGCATGATATGCGTTACCGCCCACGGCGATCCGGAGCCGCCCGCAACGGAATAGAGCGCAACCGCCCCGATCAGCGCCAGCGCCGTGACGATGGCGATGGCGCGCCAGGATTGATCGGCGATCGCGGCGGGAACGTGGAAGTGCATCGTGGCCCTGTAAGCGGCCAGTTGGCGCTGCCGTCAAGTGTCCAGTCGCGCGGGGCGGTGCGTTAAAAGCATGCGGAAACTTCTTTCGCAGCGCCGCCGGCCGACGGGATCAGGCAGGCCGTTCCTGCAATTGCAGGGTGCGGCCACGCCGGGTCAGGCCAAAGCGCTTGATCGCGCTGGTTCCGTCCGATGGCGTGGTGATGGTGTCCACGGCAATGAATTCCGCCAGCGCCGCCGTGCGACGCAGGGCGAGCCGGACGTAGCCCTGATGCAGGTTGTCAGTCCACACCACTTCCGGGTTGTGCGCCTCGAACGCGCGGTCCAGCTTTTCGGAGACGTCGGGGGCAAAGCCGCTGCCGATGAAATCGCCGGGCGAGGTCACGCCCGCCGTGCCGAGTTCCACCCCGGCGGGGCGGCCCTTGGCATCGGCCAGCCGGTTGGCCCAGAAGCTGTGGCTGTCCCCGGTCAGGAACACCAGATCGCCCGCGCCGGCCTTGCGGCTGAGCGCATAGAGCCGCTCGCGCGCCCATTCGTAGCCGTCCCAGGTGTCAGGATAGAACGGCAGGTTCCACTTGCCTTTCCAAGCCAGCGCCTTGGCTTCGTCGGACGCGCCGGACGAGGTGAAGGGATCCGGGATCAACCCTGCCGCGACCACATCGGGCACGCGGGTGCGGGCAATCGGCATGGGATTGCCGATCAGCCGCCACGGCTGACCCGCGCGGACCGAACGGCGCAGCGCGATATCAAGGTCCGCCTCCAGTTCCGGGGCGAGCATCGCGCGGCCCGGCGCATCGATGGTTTCGCGTTCCAGCCGCTCGGCATCGGCGCGGCTGGCGATCCTGGTGGCCCAGGGGCGGTAATCGACCTGTTCGGCGCGGGCAGTGTGGCGGGTTTCCAGCGTGAACAGCGTGGCCAGATCGCCAAAGCTGTAGCCCCGCCAGAACTGCGCGCGAGTGCGCCCCGCGCCGGGCTCGCGCACCGGCATCCATTCGTAATAGGCGCGGATCGAGGCTTCGCGCCGCGCGGCCCAATCGCCTTCCTTGTCCGGCTGATGGTTCTGCGCCCCGCCGGTCCACGGATTGTTGGCGCTTTCGTGATCGTCCCAGCAGGCCAGCAGCGGATGCGCGGCGTGCATCGCCTGCGATCCGGCGTCGGACTTGTACTGCGCGTGGCGGGTGCGGTAATCGCTGAGGCTGACGATTTCATGCGCGGGCTGATGCACCCGGCCCAAAGTGCGGGCCGTATCCGCGCCCCATTCGTCCGCACCATATTCATAGATGTAATCGCCGGTGTGGAGCACGAAATCGACCCCCGCATCCCCGGCAATCGCCGCATAGGCATTGAAGAACCCGAAGGCATAGTTGGAGCAACTGACCAGCGCGATCCCCAGCCGGTCGAGCCGCCCAGTCGGCAAGGTCCGCGTGCGCCCGGTGGGCGAAGTCATGCCGCCCGCGCGAAACCGATAGAAATAGCGTCCGCCCGCACGCAGGCCGGTGGCCAGCACTTTCACGGTATGGTCGCGCTCGGCAGTGGCCTCGGCCCGGCCCGTCGCGACCAGCTGGGTAAAGCCCGCATCGTGGGCCACGTCCCATTCCACCGGCATGTCCGCGCTGGTGGTTACCCGCGTCCACAGGACGACACTGGTCGCATCGGGATCGCCGCTCGCCACACCGTGCCGGAACAGCGCGTTGCCGTCTGGCGCGGCCGCCTGCGCCCGCCCTGCGGTCAGCGTCAAGGCGGTTCCGGCGGCAAGGCCCGCCAGCGTGGTGCGGCGCGTCAGGGCAAGGGCGGCGGATCGGTCGGTCATGGTCGGCTCCGGGGATAGATCGAACTGGGCAAGAACTTGTCAGCAAAACGGGCGGCAGGCACGAGGGAATGCCTGCCGCCCGGTATTTTACGTCAGCGGCTGGATCAGAAACCCGCCTTCAGCGTCACGAAGAACTGCTGCGGCGCGGCCACCAGCAGGGTCTGGCGATCCCCGCTGTTGCCGAACCCGCCCGAACCGATCGTGGCGATATACTGCTTATCCAGCAGGTTGGTCGCGTTCAGCTGCACTTCGATCCCGTCGGTCAGGCGATAGCCCAGCGAAGCATCGACAATCGCGCGGCCCGGCACCGAACGGTCGTTGGTGTAGGTGAAGAACCGCTTCGACATGTAGTTCACGCCGATCCGGCCAAACAGCGGACCCTGGTCATAGCTCAGCTCGCCCCGGATCATGTGCTTGGGGCTGTCGACCACGGTCTTGTCCTTGATCGCCGCCAACAGCACACCCGACAGGTTGAACACGTCGTTACGATACTTCGCATCGGTATAGCTGTAGGACGCGAACAGGCTCAGCCCGCCGCCCAGCTTGACGTCGCCGGCCGCTTCGAACCCGACCGAGCGGACCGAGCCGACGTTCTGGAGGACCGAGGGGCTGCCGACGATGCTGGGGCCGCTGGCCGCACCCAGCAGACGGTTGTGGAAGTTCACCAGGTAAACCCCCAGCACCCCGTTGAACACCGGATCGTTGTAACGCGCACCCAGTTCATAGGTGTCCGAGCTTTCCGGCTTCAGCGTGTTCCTGATGGCATCGAACCCGGTTTGGTTGGTGGAGAACGGACCCGTCGTGGTGGCCGATGCGAACGCGCGGGTCGCCTGGGTGAACCCGGCGAACACCTCTGCCTTGTCCGTCACCGCCCAGGCCAGGCCGACATGCGGCTGAAACCAGTCGGTCGCGTCGATCTTGCCCTGCGGGAAGCTGGCCTTGACCACGGCGGTCGCCTCGTTGGTCACCTTGAAGCCCTTCCAGCCGAAGTTCAGCTTCAGCTGACCCAGCTTGATCTGGTCTTCGACGAAATACTGCAGCGTGGTGGTATCGAAATCGAATTCCCACTGGGTGAAGAACGGGTTGGTCGGAAACTCGCGGAAATCGCGCCCGGCCTCGGTCCGGCTCTTGAAGTCATAGAACCGGCGCGCCTGGTTGAACTTGTTGGTTTCCCACCAGCCACCGACGGTCAGGGTGTTGTCGCCCATCACGTGCTTGACCGAGCCGAACACACCGGTGCGGTCGATTTCGTATTCGGTCGTGCGCATCGACATCGGCACGCCGTTCGGGCTGGGGACATAGGGGGTCGCCCACAGGCCCATGCCGCGGTTGTGGTGGTAATACCCGCGCAGCGCGACATCGAGGTTTTCGCCCAGCGGGCTCTTGATGCCGATGGCGGCGACGGTGTCCTTGCGCAGGCCAGCCGCATCATAATAGGCATCGTCGGCCGAAGTGACCGCGCCCGGATAGACCTTGCCCGCCGCCGCGTTGGAAATCGGCGCGCCGGTGTCACCGCGATTGTTGCCGATATCGGCGTACAGGATCGCGCGGGCATAGTCCGGATAGGTGTTGTCCCAGCCGTAACCCAGCCGGCTGAGCATATCGAGCGACATGTCCTGATAGTCCTGCTCGCGCCGGTCGGAATAGCTGAACCACGCATCCAGCGTTGCCGCGCCCAGCGGGGCAACCAGCTTGGCGTTGACCATGTGCTGGTCCTGCACGCCGTTGCCCTTGTACTTGTCAGTCGAACCGAAGCCATAGGACACGAAGCCGCGCAGGCCATTGGCCGTACCCAGGTTCAGGCGGGCAAAGCCGCGCACGGTGTTCTTGCTGCCATAGGTCGCGTTCACCTGTGCGGCGGCGCGGTCCAGCGGATCGATCGAGAACGATTCGACCGTGCCGCCAAGGTTGTTGGTCGATTGCGTGCCGATCGCGCCCGCGCCCTGCGACACGCGCACGACGCCGATGTTTTCCGGGCTGACGATGCGGCTGATGTGCAGGCCATTGTGGTTGCCATAGCTCATGTCGCCCAGCGGGATGCCGTCGAAATTGAAGCCCAGCTGGTTCTGGTTGAAGCTGCGGATGGTGACGCGGGTCGACCACTCATAGTTGCCGAACGCGTCGGCGGCCTGGATGTTGACGCTGGGCAGCTTTTCGATGGCGCGAATCGCGCTGGTGCCGGGCAGCAGGACGGCGATGTCAGCCGCCTTCACTTCCTGGACCTGGCGGGTTTCGCCCTTGCCGAACACGACGATGGCATCGCCTTCGGCTGCCGCTTCGTCAGCCGGAATGGCGGCATCCTGGGCCAGCGCGGGCGCGGACAGGAACGCGGTGGTGGAAAGCAGGAACGCGGAAAACTTGTGCATGGGAACCCCTGGTTGGAAACACTCCGGGGCGCCGACTAGCTGCCGCCTGTTACAGCTGGATGCAGCTTTGATGATGGTTATGTGACCGGTTCGTGGCGGAAGAGTTGCCCCAACGGCCGGGGTTCCCCGCACGCACCGCCTCGCCTATGCCGGGCCGACAACATTCGGGAACCGCCATGACACGCACAAACTTCACCGCCCTCGCCGCCCTCGCCGCCCTCGCCGCTGGCCTGCTGCTGCCCGTCAGTGCCGGACACGCGCAAAGCGCATCCCCTGCCACGGCAGACTTCGCTGCCGAGGACGCGCGGCTGACGGCATTTCTCGATGCCGAATTTGCCGAGTTCGTGAAGACCCAGCCGCAGCTGGCAACCCGGCTGGGGCTGAAAGACGGGGCGGACCGCTGGAACGACATCGGTGACGAGGCTGCCGCCGCGCAAGTGGCGTGGCGCAAGGCCAGCGTGGCGCGGATGCGCGCCGCGTTCGACCGCGCGAAACTGTCGCCCGAGGCGCAAGTCCATTACGACATCTGGGCGCTGGAAGCGGACCGGGCCGAACAGTCCCAGGCCAACCGGCGGTTTCGCCCGCCGTTCTACTCGCGGCTCTATTCGGTCCACAGCCAGCTGCCGGACTTTCTGGTCAACACCCATGCGGTGGCCGATGTGGCCGACCTGAAAGCCTACATCGCCCGCGTCCGCGGCATTCCCGCCGTGCTGGACGTGGCGATCAAGCGCAGCGAAGCCAGCGACGCCGCCGGTATCCGCGCACCGAAGTTCCAGATCGAAACCGTCATTTCCGGCAGCGAAAAGCTGACCAGCGGCGCGCCGTTCGATGACGGGCCGGACGCCGCGCTGTGGGCCGACGTCAAGGCCAAGACCGAGGCGCTGGTCACCGCGGGCAAGCTCCCCCGCGCCGAGGCGGACGCCCTGCTGGCCGACGCGCGCGCCGCGATCCTTGCCCTGAAGCCCGCCTATGACCGGGTGATCGCCTGGGCCAGGGGCAACCTGCCGACCGCCCCCAGCGGCAAGGTCGGCGCGCTGACCCTGCCGGGCGGCGCGGCCTATTACGCCAGCGAGCTGAAGCTCAACACCACGACCGATTACACCGCCGAACAGATCCACGCCATCGGCCGCGCCGAAGTGGCCCGGATCGAGGCGGAACAGGATGCCCTCGCCCGCAAGGCCGGGTTCAAGGACCGCCACGCGTTCTATGCCGAGCGCGCCCGGCTCTATCCGCCAAAGCCTTACGACGATGCGGTACGGGCCGAATACCTCTCCACCGCCAACGCCTTCGTCGCGCATACCCGCACGCTGCTGCCCAAGTATTTCGGCACACTGCCGGCGTTCGGGATTGAAGTGGTGCGCGAACCGGCATTTTCCGAGGTGCCCGGCGGCGCGGCCCATGCATCTCCCCCCAGCCCGGATGGCAAGCGGCCCGCGCGCACCTATGTCCACCTGGTCGGCAACACGCCGGACCCGGCGGCGCTCTACACCTTGATGTGCCATGAGGCCATTCCCGGCCACAACATGCAGGGCGACATCCAGGTGCGCCAGCAGGGTGGCCCACGGTTCCGCTCGGTCACTGGCTACGTCGCCTTTGGCGAGGGTTGGGGCCTTTATGCCGAGGCGATGTGCAAGGAAATGGGTGCATTCCCGGATGACGCGGCCGATTTCATGCGGCTCGACGCCGAACTGTTCCGCGCCGCGCGACTGGTGATCGACACCGGCATCCACGCCATGGGCTGGACCGAGGACGAGGCAGTGACCTACCTCAACACCACCGGCCGCCAGCCGATGCAGCGCGCTCGCTCCGAAGTGCGGCGCTATATCACGCTGCCGGGGCAGGCCACCGGCTACAAGATCGGGATGATCAAGATCGTCGAACTGCGCCGCAAGGCCGAAGCCGCACTCGGTGCAAAGTTCGACATCAAGGGCTTTCACGACCTGCTGATCGCCTCGGGATCGCAGCCGCTGTCGATCCTGGAACGGCGCGTGGATGAATGGATCGCCAAGCGCGCCGCCTGATACTGCTGATATCGCCCTGATTTATTTGTGCCCTTGTTCATCCTGACCGATTGCGCCGCACCCAATTTCGGTGCAATCGGTCAAAATACGCAAATGTGCGTATATACTTGGGGCAGATTGATCGGTCGTGGAGGCAGCGGCAGTTCTGGGGGTGGCGCTGGCGCTGGCCGTGGCGAGCACGCAGGATGCGTCGCCAGCTGATAGCCCCGTGCCGGCATCCACGCCGGTTCAGCTGACCCCGGCCCAGTTGTTCGCCTTTGCCGATGCCGCGCGCGATGCCGGCGATTTCACCGCCGCCGAAACCGCCTATCGCGCGCTGGCGGGCGATCCCGACATCGAATTGCGCAGCGAGGCACGGTTCCGCCTGGCACTGATGCTGGCCGACCGGATGGGCCGGGTGCGCGACGCAGCGGTCGAACTGCGCCGCATTCTGGACGGGCGCCCCGATGCCGCGCGGGTCCGACTGGAACTGGCGCGGATGGACGCGATGCTGGGGCGGCTGGGCGCGGCAGAGCGGGAAATCCGCGCCGCGCAGGCAACCGGGCAACTGCCGCCTGATGTCGAACGCGCGGTGCGCTTCTATGCCGCAGCGCTGGCCGCCGCCAAGCCGCTGGGCGGCTCGTTGGAGCTGGCGCTCGCGCCCGACAGCAACATCAACCGCGCCACCCGCGCCGACACGCTGGGCACGATCATCGGCGATTTCACGCTGAGCGAGGATGCCAAGGCCCGTTCCGGTCTGGGGCTGGCGGCGCGGGCACAGGCCTATGCCCGCCTGCCACTGGGGCCCAGGGTGCGGCTGCTGGCGCGCCTGTCGGGCAGCGGTGATTTCTATCGCGAAAGCGCGTTCGACGATTACGCGCTGGGACTGCAAGTGGGGCCGGAATTCGTGTCCGGCGCAGACCGGATTACCCTCTCCGCCGGTCCGACCTGGCGCTGGTATGGCCAGCAGGCATTCTCGCGCGGGTGGGGCGGATCGGCAGTGCTGGTGCACCCGCTGGGCAAGCGCACCCAGTTGCGCGCCGAAACCGCGATCTCGCGGCTGGATAACCAGCGCAACGATTTGCAGGATGCAACCGTCTATGCCGCCGCGCTGGGGCTGGACCGGGCCTTTTCCGCCAGCTTCGGCGGCGGGGTTCAGCTGCGCGCCAGCCGCACCGCCGCGCGCGATGCGGGCTGGTCGGACTGGACCGGGGCCGCATCGGCCTATCTGTTCCGCGAAATCGGCCGCACCACGCTGGTGCTGGATGGCAGCTATGCGCGCCTGACCGCCGATGCGCGGTTGTTTCTCTATCCGGAAAAGCGGGTCGACCGGCGCCTCAGCGCAGGCCTGTCCGGCACGTTTCGCGCGGTGCAATGGCAGGGGTTTGCCCCGTTCGTGCGCCTGCGCGTGGAGCGCAATCGTTCAACCGTGGGCATCCACGAATACAGCCGCCGCGCTGCCGAACTGGGCGTGACGTCGGCATTCTAAGGGGGAAGGACAGTATGAAGAACCGCAAAATCGAACTCGGCACCGTCGTGGCTCTCAGCCTGGCGCTGGCGCTGTCCGCCTGCGGCGGCGGCGGGGTCAGCAGCACGCCCGCACCTGCCCCCAGCCCTTCACCCACGCCCACCCCGACACCAACTCCCACGCCGACTCCGACGCCGACCCCCACCCCGACGCCCAACACCGATCTGATCGCGCCGCTGGAAAGCGAATCGTTCAAGAACGTTGCCTCGGTGGGCACGATCACGGCGCCCACCAATGGCGCGGCAGTTTCGACTTCCGCCTCGACCCTGCCACTGACCGTCTCCTACGATTCGACCAACCAGTCGTGGACGGTGTCAGATGGCACCCGCTCGCGCACGTTCCTGCAATCGAACATCGATGCGACCCAGTCGAACAGCCAGATCACCACGTTCAAGGTCACGTCCGGCACCACCACCGACTTCCTCTCGCTGACCACGACCGGCACCGCTGCCGGACAGACCCGCTATGTCGGCGCCGGCGTGTGGCAACGCCAGGTCAACGGCACGACCGCCATCGACGGACGCTTCACCGCGTTTGCCTATGGTGTGCAGACCTCCGATGGCAGCCTGCCGCGCACCGGTGCTGCCAGCTTTGACGTGAAACTGCTGGGCGCGCGCACGTTCAGCACCAACATCTATGCGCTGGGCGGCAGCGGCACGCTCTCGGTCGATTTCGCCTCGGGCGGGATCGCGGGCAAGGGGTTCTACGACGAAACCAACGTCGAAACCGGCCAGCGCGCCAGCGGCTACAACTGGAATGCCTATGCCTTCCTGTCGAAGTCGGCCAACAGCTTCATCGGCCAGATGGCGCTGAGCAGCTCGGGCACGGGGGAACTGCACGGCGCGTTCTTCGGCCCCGGTGCGGAAGAAGTCGGCGCGGCCTTTTCGCAGAACCCCAGCTCGGACGTTGCCGCATCGGGCGTGCTCTATGGCACGCGCGGGACGACGGGGGTCAACACCTCGACCAGCTTTGGCGCTCAAGCGACCGACCAGTTCTTTGCGCCGTTGTCGGCCTCGGCCAAGGGCACGCTGGACGGAGCCGGCAACCTGTCGGGCGTGGCCCAGGGCAGTGGACTGAACGTGGTCTATCAGGGCGAGAACGGCGCGCCCTACTGGCTCTATGGAGCCGACGGCCGGTTCATGCAGCCGACCCGCAGCAGCAATGTGCCGCTGTCGTATGAAATCTACACCAGCGGCGATTACCTGCGCGCCGGCATCCTGATCGACCGGCGCACCAGCACCGGGCAGCTCGACGCCTATGTCTACGGCTTCCCGACGGGCACTGCGGCGGTACCGCGCACCGGAACGGCAGCATTCAGCGTGTTCCTGAACGGCGGGATCGCCGCCAACGGTTCGAAATTTCAGGGCGTGAACGGCAACGGCAGCGTGAACGTCAACTTCCAGACCGGAGCGCTCTCCACGCTGGGCAGCTATATCGTCGGCAATGCCGTGCCCGGAACCGGGGCCGGGATGCCCGGAACCCAGACCGACACCGGCAGCTGGTCGGGCAGCGCCACGCTGTCGTCCAGTGCAAATGACTTCAACGGGTCGATCGCGTTCGACGGAACGACCGACTATTCCGGCAGCTGGAAGGGCAAGTTCTTTGGCCCTGCCGCCGAACAGATCGGCGCGGTGATCCAGGCCAGCAGCGCAAGCGGCGCAATCATGGCGGCCACGCTGGCCGGCGGACGCGGCAGCGACACCGGCGCCTCGCAGGTTGGCCTGCCCGGTCTGACCAGCACGACCACGCTGGCGGGCGGGTCGGCGCAGTATTACGTCGTCGATGGCCTCAGCCCGGCGGAACAGGTGCTGGCCGACCGTAATATCGAAGTCACGTATGACCCCACCAACAAGTCCTATGTGCTGACGTCCAAGACGACCGGCACCAATTTCGGCAGCGCCAAGCAGCTGTCCCAGACGCTGGCCGCGGCGGATTACAAGGCGTCGGAAAGCACGGCCGTATTCGATGTCTATCGTGGCTCCGATTATACCGCGCGCGTGTTCCGTCCCGGCAGCGGCAACACCGCCATCGCGCTGACTTACACCAGCTTCGCAGAGGTCGTACGAACCGACACGATCGATGGGCGACAGGTGAAGACGCGCTATTACGTGCCGTTCGGCGGGCTGACTCCCAGCTTCCAGATCCCGAAGTCGGGCACGGCCAGCTACTCCGGCGTCGTCTATGGTTACGGCCGCAATGGCGACACCCAGAACGAAGCCTCGCTTTCGGGCACCAGCCAGTTCACCGCCGACTTCGGCAGCGGCACGGGCAGCGCCACGCTCAGCCTGACCGCAACCGATGTGACCACCAATGCCGCGACCAGCCTGGGTGACTTCATCTACAGCGGGTCGCTGGCCGGGGTCTGCCCTGGCTGCGGGGTGGGCAATACGTTTTCGCTGCGCGGAACGGGCACCAATGTCAGCAGCAACAGCTTCCTGAACGGCATGTTCTTTGGCGCCAACGCGGCAGAATGGGCGGGGGCGTTCACGCTGATGCTCAATTCGCCGACCGGTCAGGCCGCTCGCAATTCGACCTATGCGGGCGTGACAGTCGGCAAGAAGAACTGATCGGCCGGACGGGCGGGCCTGAGTGTCAGGCTCGCCCGAACGCCGTGTGCTCGATCTCTGCCGCTGCGGCTGACAGGCGTGGCACCAGCATCTCGGTCGAATGAACCGGCGTGCCCGCCTGGGTAATCGAAATCGCGGCAAGCACCCGCCCGCCATCTTGCCGGATCGGCACGGCCACGCAGAACAGGTCGTCTGCCACTTCATGGTCATCCAGCGCGAACCCCTGCTGGCGGATTCGCTCCAGCTCCTGCGCGAGGGCTTCGGGCTGGGTAATGGTCCTGGCCGTCAGCGCCGGAAACGGCCCGCCCGCCAGATAGGCGCGCTGCTGTTCTTCCGGCAGGTGGGCCAGCAGCATCTTGCCGATGCCCGAACAATAGGCTTCCAGTTGCATGCCCACCCGCGTGAACAGGTTGCCCGCGCCTTGCCCGGTCTTGATCCGGTAGGTCACCATGTCGCCCTCCAAGGTGCCAAGCTGGATCACACAGCCCAGTTCAGCGGCCAGACTGTGCAGGACTGGCGCGGCTGCATTGGCGATTACCTGCTTTTCATCCAGCCGCCCCAGCAGGCCCAGCAGGCGCGGCCCCGCCACGTGCCCGCCCCGGCCGTGACGGGCGAGATAGCCCTCCTCCACCAGCGAATGGATCTGTCGATGGGCAGTCGCCGCAGGCACGCCCAGGTCCCTTGCGATCGCGGCCACGCTGCGCGCACCGCCGTCGGCGATCACGGCTTCCAGCATCGCCAGCGAACGCGAGAGCGAAGTCAGGGTGGGGGTGCCACGTCTCATTATATGAGATGATAGCCAGTCCCCCGTCTGGCGCAAGCGGGAAACCGGGCCTAGACCAGCCATCAAATCGAGAGAGAGGACTCGCATGACCATCACCCATGACGATCTCGCCCGCCGGCTGCGCGCGGCCTATACCGACGGTGTGATTGCCCCGATGCGCGACGGGCTGGACCCGGTCGACATCGTCGGCGCCTATGCCGTGCAGACGATCAACACCCGCTTCTGGGAAGCGCAGGGCCGCCGCATCGTCGGCCGCAAGGCTGGCCTGACCGCCAAGGCCGTGCAGGAACAGCTGGGCGTGGACCAGCCGGACTTCGGCGTGCTGTTCGATGACATGCGCGTGGCCGATGGCGGCGTGCTGGATGCGGCCAAGTGCATCCAGCCCAAAGCCGAGGCGGAAATCGCCTTCGTGCTGTCCGCCGACCTGCCCTCGCCCGACACCACGCCGGAAGACGTCGCCGCCGCCGTGGCGACGGTCCACGCCGCGATCGAGATCGTCGACAGCCGCATTGCCGACTGGAAGATCGCCTTCGCCGATACCGTGGCCGACAACGGCTCCTCCGCGTTCTTCGTGCTGGCCGAACAGGGGCTGCCGCTGGCCGGCCTCGACCTCGAAGGCGCGGCCATGGAAATGACGTTTGACGGCGAAGTCGTCTCCACCGGGATCGGCGCGGCCGCGCTCGGCAACCCGCTCAACGCCGCAGCCTGGCTGGCCCGCACGCTGGCCGCGCGGGGCGAGCCGCTGAAGGCGGGCGACGTGCTGCTGGCCGGGGCGCTGGGACCGATGGTTTCGCTCCAGCCGGGCAACGTGGTTCGCACCAAGGTCGCCGGGATCGGCGAATGCAGCTTCACTTACGGGAATGCGTGACATGACGAAGACGAAAGTAGCCATCATCGGTTCCGGCAACATCGGTACCGACCTGATGATCAAGATCATGCGGTTGTCCTCCGTGCTGGAAATGGGTGCCTTCGTGGGCATCGATCCGGAATCGGATGGCCTGAAGCGCGCCGCGCGGATGGGCGTGCCGATCACCGCCGAGGGGATCGACGGGCTGATCAAGATGCCTGAGTTCGCCGATATCGGCATCGTGTTCGACGCGACCAGCGCCTATGCCCACAAGCGCAACAGCGAACTGGTGCTGGCGGCCGGCAAGCGCATGATCGACCTGACCCCGGCGGCCATCGGCCCGTTCACCGTCCCCCCGGTCAACGGCGATGCCAACCTCGACGCGCTGAACGTCAACATGGTGACCTGCGGCGGGCAGGCGACAATCCCGATCGTCGCGGCGGTCAACCGCGTGTCCAAGGTGCACTACGGCGAAATCGTCGCCTCGATCTCGTCGAAGAGCGCCGGTCCCGGCACCCGCGCCAACATCGACGAGTTCACCGAAACCACCAGCCAGGCGATCATGGACGTCGGCGGCGCGACGCGCGGCAAGGCGATCATCATCCTCAACCCGGCCGAACCGCCGCTGATCATGCGCGATACCGTCTATTGCCTGTGCGAGGACGGCGATCAGGACGCGATCCGCCAGTCGGTGCTGGACATGGTTGCCGAAGTGCAGACCTATGTCCCCGGCTATCGCCTGAAGCAGGACGTGCAGTTTGAGCACATCGGCTCCAACCGCCCGCTGCGCATCCCTGAAATGGACGCAGAATACACCGGCCTCAAGGTTTCGGTGTTCCTGGAGGTCGAAGGCGCGGCGCATTACCTGCCTGCCTACGCCGGCAACCTCGACATCATGACTTCGGCCGCGCTCAAGACGGCTGAAAAGATCGCCCAACGCCACTACGCGGGAGCAGCGGCATGACTTTCGATCCGACCCAGACCAAGCTCTACATCCAGGACGTCACCCTGCGTGACGGGATGCACGCCATCCGCCACCAGTATGGCCTTGACCATGTGCAGGCGATTGCCCGCGCGCTGGACCGCGCCAAGGTGGACGCGATCGAGGTCGCCCACGGTGACGGGTTGCAGGGTTCCAGCTTCAACTATGGCTTTGGCGCCTATACCGACTGGGACTGGATCGGCGCGGTCGCCGAAGTGCTGGAACACAGCATCCTGACCACGCTGCTGCTGCCCGGCATCGGCACCGTGCACGATCTGAAGCATGCCTGCGAAATGGGCGTGAAGTCGGTCCGCATCGCCACCCACTGCACCGAAGCGGACGTGTCGAAGCAGCACATCGAAGCCGCCCGCAACCTGGGCATGGACGTGTCCGGCTTCCTGATGATGAGCCACATGACCAGCCCCGAAGCGCTGGCGCAGCAGGCCAAGCTGATGGAAGACTACGGCGCGCAGTGCGTTTACGTCACCGACAGCGGCGGGGCGATGAACATGGGCGAATATGCCGCGCGGCTGCAAGCCTATGACCGCGTGCTGAAGCCCGAAACCCAGCGCGGCGTGCACGCTCACCACAACCTCAGCCTCGGCGTCGCCAATTCGATGGTCGCGGTGGAAAACGGCGCGATCCGCGTCGACGCCAGCCTTGCGGGCATGGGCGCGGGTGCGGGCAATGCCCCGCTCGAAGTGTTCATCGCCGCAGCCGACCGGATGGGCTGGAACCACGGCTGCGACCTGTTCGCGCTGATGGACGCCGCCGAAGACCTTGTGCGGCCCTTGCAGGACCGCCCGGTGCGGGTGGACCGCGAAACGCTCACCCTGGGCTATGCGGGCGTCTACAGCTCGTTCCTGCGCCACGCCGAAAAGGCCGCGAACGACTATGGCGTCGATACCCGCACGATCCTCGCCGAAGTGGGCCGTCGCAAGATGGTTGGCGGTCAGGAAGACATGATCGTCGACATCGCGCTCGACCTGGTCAAGCAGCGCGACGCCGCCGTCGGCTGATGCGCATTGCGGTCATCGGCGCGGGCGCGATTGGCAGCGCGCTCGCCGCCGGGATCGCTCGCGCTGGCGCCGATGTAATGCTGGTAGCGCGGGGCGGACGCCTCGCGCTGCTACGCACTGAGCCAGTGCGAATGATCAGCGACAGCGGCGCTTGGGAACAAGCCGTTCCCGTGTGCGCGGCGGACGATCTGGCTGGTCCGTTCGATCTGGCGATCTGCTGCGTCAAGACTCCCGACCTGCCCGAAGCCCTCACCGCACTGCACGGCAAACTCGCCCCCGGCGGCGCGATGCTGACCCTGCAGAACGGGGTTGAAGCGCCCAAACAGGCCGCGGCGATCCTGCCCGGCGCAGCCATCGTTGCCGGGCGAATGCACGGATTCTTCGAATTGGACGGGGATGCCGTGCGCCACGTTGGCGTCGCCCCGTCGATCCTGCTGGGCTGCACCCACGGCGCGGCAGATCAGGCCGAAGCGCTGGTGCTGCAAGCACTGGCGGGTAGCGGGATTGCTGCCACTGCCAGCCCCGATATTGTCCGCGCACTGTGGGAAAAGTTCATGCTGGCGGCCTGCCTTGGCAGCACCGCCTGCGCGCTGGGCGTGCCCGCCGGGCAGGTCTGCGCCCACCCCGGGGGAGAGGCATTGCTGCGCGCGGCGATGGCGGAAGTCGCCGCACTGGCCCGCCTGGCCGGGGTGCAACTCGACGCGGCGGACATTGCCGCAACCATGGCCTTCGTCGGCACGTTTCCGCCAGAGGCCACCACATCGTTCCAGCGCGACCTGCTTGCCGGGCGACGCAGCGAATACGCCGCGCTGACGGGGGCCGTCCCCCGGTTGGCGGAGCGCTACGGCTTTACCCCGATGGTCTTTCGCCAGCTGGACGCCATGATCCACGCGCGGCTGCACGTGGTCTAGCGATCAGCCAGCAACAGCCGGCCTTGCCCCAGCAATGCCAGCACTTCGGAAATATCCCCGTGCGACACGGTAAAGCAGCCCAGGCTGCGGCCGACCCGGCCCGATGCGCGGGCCATGTTGTCGCTGACGTAATCGGCGCTGTGGATCACGATGGCACGGGCAAAGGCCTGATCGTTCTGCGGTTCAAGCCCGTGGACCCGGCGCGAACGGCCATATTTGCCGAAATAGGTATCCCCGATCAGGAAGGCGCCCCCGGACGAAGCGTTGGACCCGGCCCGGTTGGAAAACCGCTGGAGCACGCCGGTGTTGCCCGGATCGGACCCGCGCCCATGCGCAACCAGCAGATTGGTCAGCACCCGGCCGTTGTTGATGTCGACGATCTGGAAGCGCGGCTGCCCGGACGGCGCGCTGAAATCCACCAGCCCCACCCAGTCACGATTCAACACCCGCCCTCCGTGCGTAATCAGCGCAGACCTTGCCCGCGCCAGCAGAGGTGGCATGGTATCCAGCCGGACAGTGGCAAAGGTGGGAGAGGCGGCAAGCCCGATCGCACCCAGGCCAAGTCCGCCGATAAATCGACGTCTGTTCATTGTCATGCCGTGCAAACCCGCTTTATTGTTTGACAGGCATCTGGGGCTGGTCATGACAAAATTCAAATGGCTGAATCAAAAAATGCATAAAAAAACTTCTTTCGGCGCAGCTTTTTTATCAATCATTTCAATTGCTACTGCGCCGCATGTGCAAGCCGCGGAATGGAACGTCGAACAAGCGCGTCAACTGCGTCAATTATCTGCGTCATCACTGGAAGATGCTTTGCCAGTATTCTCAACGGCGGAATTTGATCGGGCGCTGGCGCAAGGCCCGGGATCGGAACTGGATGCAGCGGCAACCACGCTGGCGCTAAGGCTGGCCCGCGCGCACCTGTTGGGCACGGCCACCGATGCACAGCGCATCGGTTGGAAAATTGCCGATACTGATCGCACCACCGACCTGGCTGGCTGGCTGGAGCGCGCCCGCGCGGGTGACGGGCTCGCCACGTTCTTTGCCGCGCTGCGCCCGGCCCATCCTGATTATGCGGCGCTCCGCGCCGCCTATGCGCGTGAAACGGACCCGGATCGAAAGCTGGCATTGGCCCGCAACATGGAGCGCTGGCGCTGGCTGCCGCGCTCGCTGGGAACGGACTATATCCTGGTCAACACCGCCACGTTCGAGGCGCGCCTGTGGCGCGGCGGCAAACAGACGGGCACGTGGCGGGTGATCGTCGGCAAGACCTCCACCCCCACCCCGGTATTCGCGGCAACCGTGACGGGGGTCAATCTCAACCCGTGGTGGAATATCCCGGCCAGTATCGTGCGGGAAAAACGCGGGCGCTTTCCGGCCAGCCAGGGCTATGTCTATTTGGGCGGTCAATGGCGGCAGAAGCCGGGGCCGAACAACGCGCTGGGGCAGATGAAGCTGGTCATGCCCAATCCCTACCGCGTCTATCTGCACGACACGCCCAGCAAGCAGTTGTTCGAACGCGATGTGCGCGCATTCAGCCACGGCTGCATTCGCACCGGCGATGCCCTGGGCTTTGCCACCACCCTGCTGGAAGGGGTAAAAACCAGGGCGGAAATCGACCGCATCGTGCAGTCGCGCCAATCCGTGGTGATCGACCTGCCCCAGCCGTTGCCGGTTTACATCACCTATTTCACCGCTGCTCCCGGCGCGGACGGCACTGTTACCATCGCACCGGATATCTATCGCCGCGATGCGCGCGTTCCCGCCGCTCCGCCGTCAGGCGAAACTTGCGGAATCTAGGGAGTAAAGCGGACCTCGGCCATCAGGCCTTGCGCCCGGTTGGTGAGGTCCAACCGCAGTCCCAGCGTTGCGGCAAGGTCGCGCGCGATGGCCAGCCCCAGCCCTGAGCCGGGCACGGCGGGATCCAGCCGCACGCCCAGATCGAACACGCGCGCCAGCTCCGGCGCGGGGATACCCGGCCCGTCGTCGCTGATCGTGGCCGTGATCGCGCCATCGGCGGCGCAGGTGAAGGCCAGCACGACCTCCGCGCTGGCCCACTTGCCCGCGTTGTCGAGCAGGATCGAGAGCAGTTCGGCATAGTCCACCGGATCGACCGGCAGTGCCGTCCCGCTGCAACCGCCCACGGCCAGGCGAAAGTGCTTGCCCGGGTGAAGCCGCTCCATTGCCTTGAGGATCGGCAGGGCCACATCGGGCAGGCGCGTGGTCCGGCCCGAGGCAGGCTGTCCGGCGGAAGAACGGGCGCGGGCGAGCTGGTATTCGATCTGCTGCTCCATCGCCCCCGCCTGATCGAGCAGCACTTGCCCCGCCGCCGCGCTGTCGGGGCGCTCGGCCAGCCGCTCCGCTTCGTCCGTGATGATCGCCAGCGGTGTGCGCAGCGAATGCGCCAGGTTGCCCGCCTGGACCCGCGCCCGCGCGATCATATCCGAATTCTGGCGGATATAGGCGTTAAGGTCCGCCGCCAGCGGGGCGATCTCCACCGGATAGCGCCCTTCCAGTTCCACCGCCTCGCCCTGTCGCAGCCGCCCGATGGCGCGCGACAGGCGGTCAAGTGGATGCAGCCCGAACCCGATGATCGCCAGCCCGGTCGCCAGCAACAGCGCCCCCAGCCCCACCAGCCACAGCGTCAGGTCACGGGTAAAGCTGTTCACCAGCCGGTCGAGTTCGCGCTGGTCGGTGGCGATGACGAAATGGATGTCCTCTCCGCGCGGCCCGGTGCGGGTGAAGCCATAAGTGATCGCCGGGCCGGTGGGGCCATTGTCCAGCGTGTGCAGGATTTCCGGCGAGTGGGCGATGTGCTCGTCGAGGCTGCCGCGCGTCATCGAGCCGGACTTGAGCGGCGCGCGGCCATCGGCGGTGACCTGCCAGTAAAAGCCGGACAGCGGCTCTTCATAGCGCGGGTCGGACAGGGGCCGGGTCAGCACGATCCGTCCGTCTGGCGCCAGCGCGGTCAACCGCCCCAGTTCGCGGACGTGAACTTCCAGTTCCTCGTGATAGGATCGCTCCACGTGGGTGCGGAAAATGCCCACGGCGGAAAACCAGATCGCGCCGACACCCAGCACCACCCACAGCGTGATCGCCAGCAGGAACCGCAGCCGCAGGCTGCCCGGCAGGGGCGGACGCATCATCATCGTTCGAACCGGTAACCCATGCCGCGCAAGGTGGTGATCCGCCCGCGCCCAATCTTGCGGCGCAAACGGCCGACCAGCACTTCGACCGTGTTGAGTTCGCGCTCGCGGTCCAGCTCGTATAGGTCGTCCATGATGTCCGCCTGGGAGAGCACCTGCCCCGCGCGGCGCATGAACAGGTGCAGCAGCCGGAATTCCTGGCGGCTGAGCGCCAGTCCCTGCCCGGCCAGTTCCACCGTGCGCGCCAGCGGGTCCAGCCGCAGGTCGCCAGCCGCGATGGCGGGGCTGCGCGAACCGTGCTGGCGGCGAAATTGCGCGTTGAGCCGGGCCAGCAGCTCCTCGAACCGCACCGGCTTGACCACGAAGTCGTCCGCCCCGGCGTTCAGCCCCTCTACCTTGTCCTGCCAGCTGCCCCGCGCGGTCAGGATCACGATGGGGGTTTCCACCCGCACCCCGCGCCAGTGCCGCACCAGGTCCAGCCCGTCGCCATCGGGCAGCCCAAGGTCGAGGATAATGGCACCAAGCTGATCCACATCGGGCCAGTCCTCTGCCACGCTGCGACTGGTCGCCAGTTCGACCGCGAAGTCCGCCGCGCGCAGCCGTTCGCTCAACCGGCGGCCCAGTTCGACATCGTCTTCGACAAGCAGCAGGCGCATCGGGCTTCTCAATCGGGCACGCGGAATGACGCGCCATCGCGCACAAAACTGACAACAAGCTGGCAAACTGACAAGTTATTGTCAGCAAAGTTCGCCATGGGGGCAGCATGACCCAGCGCTCGCTCCTTTCGACCGTCCTGTTCGCCGCGCTCGCGGCGCTGTCCGCCTGTTCCGATTCCGCCGCGCCCGATGCGCAGGCCTCGGCCAGCGCAGATCCGCTCGCCGGGCTGGAAATCAAGGCGGTCAAGGCCGTGGCGGTCAGCAGCATTCCCATTGGCAGCGTGCCAGGCACTGTCACCCTGCCACCCGAAGCGCGCGTGGCGGTCACCGCGCCCTTCCCCGGCGCGGCGGTGCGCGTGTTCGTGATCGAAGGACAGGCCGTGCGACAGGGTGAGGCGCTGGCGCTGGTCCGCGCGGCAGAGCCGGTCCAGATCCGGGGCGAGCTGGTGCGCGCGCAGTCCGAAGTCACGCTTGCCGAGGCCCGCGCCAGCCGCCTGAACCAGCTGGCCAGCGAAGGGATCATTGCCCAGGCCCGCGCGGACGAAGCCCGTGCCGCGCTGGCGCAGGCCCGCGCCAGCCTGGCCGAACAGCGGCGGCTGGTCGCGCTCGGCGGGGTCAGCGCGGATGGCACGATGACCCTGCGCGCGCCCATCACCGGCCGCGTCGCCCACGTAGGCCCCGCCACCGGCGGCCCGGTTGACGGCACCGACGCGCCCTTCGTAATCGAGGCGGAAGGTGCCTATCAGGTGGAACTGCAACTACCCGAACGGCTGGCCCGCGCGGTGCGCCCGGGCATGGGCGTGGAGATCAGCCTGCCCGCCAGCGATGGCGCCAAGGCGCTGCCGGTGGCCGGGCAGATCCTGGCCGTCAGCCCGTCGATCGATCCCGCCACCCGCTCCGTCATGGCCCGCGCCAGCATCGGCGCGGCGCCCGGCATTGTAGCGGGACGCAATGTCAGCGTGACGATCCTGGGTAGCCAGGACAGTGGCGGCGTGGCGGTTCCGGCCGGGGCCGTCATCAAGATCGGCGGGGCAGACCATGTCTTCGTGGCCGAGGGCAAGACCTACAAGCCGCGCAAGGTCACGGTCGCCGCCACGGGCGGCGGGCAGGCCGTGATCGCCAACGGGCTGAAGGCGGGCGAAACGGTCGCAGCCAGCAGCATTGCGGAACTCAAGGCGATGAACGCGGAGTAACCGGCCATGCTGCGCACCCTTGTCGAAAAGGCGCTGTCCCTGCGCCTCGCGGTCCTTGGCATCGCGGTCCTGCTGGCCGGGCTGGGGGCGTGGTCGTTCCTGAAACTGCCGATCGATGCCTTTCCCGACATCAGCACCACACAGGTCAAGATCATCCTGAAGGCTCCGGGCATGACCCCGGAAGAGGTCGAAAGCCGGGTGGTCACCCCCATCGAAATGGAAATGCTGGGCATCCCGGAACAGACCGCGCTGCGCTCGGTCGCCAAGTACGCGATTGCCGACATCACCGTGGTCTTCAAGGACAAGACCGACATCTACTGGGCGCGCCAGCAGGTGGCCGAACGGCTGGGCGCAGCGCTGGGCGATATGCCCGCAACAGTCGAAGGCGGGCTGGCCCCGATTTCCACGCCGCTGTCAGAACTGTTCATGTTCACGCTGGAAGGGCCGCAATCGCTGGCCGAAAAACGCCGCGTGCTGGACTGGACGATCCGCCCCGCTCTGCGCACCGTGCCCGGCGTGGCGGACGTCAATTCGCTGGGTGGCTATGCCGAAACGTTTGAAGTGGCCCCCAGTGCCAGCGCGCTGGCGGCGGCGGGCCTCAGCACGGCCGACCTGATCGCCGCGATCGAAGCGAACAACCACAACGACGGCGCGGGCCGCCTGACCGCTGGCGAGGAAGCGCTGATCGTCCGCTCCACCGGCGCGATCCGAACGCTGGAGGATCTGGCGGCCGTGGTCGTGCGGGCCGATGGCGGCGCGGTGGTGCGGGTCGGCGATGTCGCCACCGTGCGCACCGGAAGCCTGACCCGTTACGGCGCGGTCAGCAAGGACGGCAAGGGCGAGGCGGTGCAAGGGCTGGTCATCGGCCTGCGCGGCGCGGATGCCAGCCAACTGGTCGACGGGGTCAAGCAGCGGCTGGAAGAGATCAAGCCCAGCCTGCCCGCGGGCATGCATGTGGATGTGTTCTATGACCGGTCGGACCTGATCGGGTCCGCCGTTGGCACGGTCGAATCCGCACTGGTCGAAGCGACGATCCTGGTCGTGATCCTGCTGCTGCTGTTCCTGGGCGATCTGCGCGCCTCGGTAATCGTGGCGCTGGCGCTGCCGATGGCGGCGCTGCTGACCTTCATCTTCATGCGCGCCATCGGCCTCACCGCCAACCTGATGAGCCTGGGGGGGCTGGCCATTGCCGTCGGCATTCTGGTCGACGGGGCGGTCGTGGTCGTCGAAAACGTGGTCGAGCGATTGTCCGACAAGAGCCATGCCAGCAGCAGCAAACTGCGCAACGTGTTCCTCGCCTCGGCCGAAGTGGCCAAGCCGGTGGCATCCGGGTTGGCGATCATCGCCATCGTGTTCCTGCCGCTGCTGACGCTGGAGGGGCTGGAAGGCAAGCTGTTCTCCCCCGTGGCGCTGACCATCGTGCTGGCGCTCGCCTCGGCACTGGTGCTGTCGCTGACGCTGGTGCCGGTGCTGGCGTTCTATCTGCTGAAGGTGAAGCAGGGCCATCACGAACCCTGGCTGATGCGCCAGCTGGCCCCGCGCTATGCGGCGCTGCTGGGCGCGGCGTTTAACCGGCAGAAGCGGGTCTTCACGCTGGCGGGCCTCAGCCTTGCTCTGGCTGCGGGGGCCTATGGCATGACCGGCAAGACCTTCCTGCCGGTGATGGATGAAGGCTCAATCATCGTCCAGCTCAGCAAGCTGCCGTCCATTTCGCTCAACCACAGCGTCGAAGGCGACATGAAAGTGCAGCGCGCGATCCTGGCGCAAGTGCCAGAGGTCGAGGCCGTGATCGCCCGCGTCGGATCGGACGAGCTGGGGCTGGACCCGATGAGCCCGAACGAGACGGACAGCTTCCTGAAGCTGAAACCGCGCGAGGAATGGCGGGTTCAGGACAAGCAATGGCTGGTGGATGAATTGCGCAAGGTGATGGAGCAGTTCCCCGGCATCGAACCGACCTTTACCCAACCCATCGAGATGCGCACCGCCGAAATGCTGACCGGCGCGCGCGGGGACCTGGCGATCAAGCTGTTCGGGCCGGACCTGAACGAGCTGGCGCGGCTGTCGGGCGAGATCCAGAAGCGGCTGGAAACCATCGATGGCACCAGCGAGGCGATGACCGTGGCGAACGATCAGGTCGATTACCTGCTGGTCGATATCGATCCGGTCGCCGCCGGCCGCGTGGGCATGCCGGTGGCCGACCTGCAAACCATGATGCGCGCCCAGGTGGAAGGCGTGCGCGCGGGAATCGTCGCGGACGGCGTGCGCCGCGTGCCGATCGTGCTACGCGGCGATGGTGCGCGCGAGTTGAGCGCGCAGGACTTTGCCGATCTGGTCTATCGCGCGCCATCGGGCCAGCTGGTTCGCGCCAGCGACGTGGCCCGCGTGGCGCAAGTCGAAGGACCGGTGAAGCTGGAGCATGAAAACGGTTCGCGCTTTGCCATGGTCCAGGCCTTCGTTTCGGGCCGCGATCTGGTGGGCTATGTCGAGGACGCCAAGGCCGACATCGCCGCCAACGTGAAGCTGCCGCAGGGCTATCGGCTGGAATGGGGCGGGCAGTTCGAGAACCAGCAACGCGCCACCGCGCGGCTGATGGTGGTGCTGCCGATCTCGATCCTGCTGATCTTCGCGATCCTCTATTTCACGCTGGGTTCGGTGCGGGCTTCGGCCCTGATCCTCACCAACATTCCCTTCGCGATGGTCGGGGGGATGATCGCGCTGGCGGTGTCGGGCGAATACCTCTCCGTCCCGGCAGCGGTCGGCTTCATCGCGCTGCTGGGCATCGCGGTGCTCAACGGGCTGGTGATGGTGACCTATTTCCGCCAGCTGCGCGATGGCGGCCTGCCGCTGAGCGAAGCCGTGCGGCGCGGGGCCGAGCGGCGGCTGCGACCGGTGCTGATGACCGCCAGCATCGCCGCCTTCGGCCTGGTCCCGCTGCTGTTCGCGACCGGCCCCGGTTCGGAAATCCAGAAGCCGCTGGCAATCGTCGTGATCGGCGGGCTGGTGTCGGCCACGTTGCTGACGCTGGTGCTGCTGCCGATCCTCTATGAACGGTTCGGGGAAAGCGCGGTTGAGCGCGAGGCGGGGGATGCCCTGCATCCGGTGAAGGACTGATAACCATGCGCGCCCTGATCTTCATCCTGCCATTGCTGGCGCTGGCCGCGCCGCTGTCTGCCGAACCCGGCCTGCCGGATGACGCGGCGATTGGCCGCGCGCTGGACGAACATCCCAGTGTTCAGGCCGCCCGCGCCCGGACCGAGGCCGCCCGCGCCCGCGCGAACGGACTGCGCGCGGGACCGCATGAGTTCACTTTTTCCGGCAGCTACATCCGCCGCTCGGTCGACCGCGAAGGCAAGTTCGACGAATATGACGCGCAAGTCAGCCGCGCGCTGCGCCTGCCCGGCAAGGGGCGGCTGGACCGCGAGATTGGCGCGTTCGGCGTGGAGGCAGCGGAAAATCTGGCCGAGGATGCGCGCCATCAGGCGGCGCTGCTGCTGGCCGGGCACTGGTTCGACTGGCTCTCCGCCTCAGCGCAGGCGCGGGTCGATGCCGCCGCCGTGACCAATTACGCAGCGGCACTCAAGGCGATCAAGCGGCGCCACGAGTTGCGTGACGCGGCCCAACTTGACGTAGACCAGGCCAGCGCCGCGCTGGCGGCGGCGCGGCTGGCGGCGGAACAGTCCGGCGGGATGGCGGCGCTGGCGCGGAGCCGATTGGCGAACCACTTCCCCGCCCTGCCCCTGCCGGTGGAAGCCCCCGATGTGCCGATGCCCGAGATCGCCGAGGCGCGCCTGTCACAGCTGCGCGACCTGGTGATCGCCAACAGCCATGAAATCGCCGCCGCCGAAGCCGAGGCCCGGCGCATGGCCGCCGTGGCCGACCGCACGAGCAAGGACCGGCTGGCCGACCCGTCCGTCGGCCTGCGGGTCTTTTCCGAGCGCGGCGGGGCCGAGCGCGGGGCGGGTGTGGTGTTTTCGGTGCCACTGGGCGGCAGCCACCGCAAGGCACTGGCCCAAGAGGCCGGAGCCAGCGCTTCAGCCGCGCGCGCCGAGGAGCAGCTGGCGCGCTTTGCCGTGCAGGAAACCGCCGATGCCGATGTGACCGAGGCGCGCTATCGCCTGGCCGCATGGCACCGCGCGCGCGAAACGGTGGAGGCGCAGATGGCCGCGCTGGGCAAGCTGCGGCGCGGGCACGAGTTGGGCGAGATCGACCTGGCCGACCTGCTGCTGGGTGAACGCATGGTCCACGATGCCTTCCGCATCGAGGCGTCCGCGCGCACCGAAGCGGTGCGCGCGATCACCAAGCTGCGGATCGACAGCCACGAGCTGTGGCTGGCTGACTAGCTCGTCGGCAGCAGGAACCCGGCGAAGAAGGCGGCCAGCCCCGCGTGGTCGTCCAGCGGCAGGATTTCCGCGACGTACTGGTCCGGGCGTACCACCACGACGCAGCCCGCCGCCCGGTCGATCCCGCGCATGGTGAAGATGTCGTCCCCGCTCTTGAGGTCGGCGCAGAACACCTTTTCATAGTCGCAGAGGCCATAGCGCCCCTTGTGCGGGCGCAGCAGCGACGGCATCGCCGGATAGACCAGATCGCGGAAACCCGGCTGGAACACGGCGCGCACATCAATCACCGCGTCGATGTTTTCGCCGGCGCGGGTGAAGCGGCGCAGCGGGGATGCCTCCGCCGTTTCCAGGAAGTCGCACAGCTGCGCCACCGGCGCGCCGGGCTGGCCGGTATCGCCTGCGCCCGCGAACAGGAACAGCCGCCAGCGCGCGTCGGCGTCAATGACGTGGCCCAGTTGCATCGGCATTGCATCGGCCAGCCGGATCACCGGCGCGGAATGGAGCCGCATGCCGATGGGGAAGCCAGTGGCCAGCGCCTGATGCTGCCCCGCCCCGGTCAGCGCGGAGGCTTCGTAGCAGACGGTCAGCCCGGCGGTGAAATCGCCGTTGGCGATGAATTCACGCTGCACGCGCGGCATTGCGGCGTCGGTATCGTCTTCGGGCCGGTTGCCGACCACGCGCGACCAGCGATGGTCGAAATCGACCAGGCTCTTGGCAGCGGCGCGCCGTTCGGCGGTATAGCTGTGGAGCAGCGCGGGAGCGGCGCGGCCCGTCAGCACTGCGCGCAGCTTCCAGCCGAGGTTGAACGCATCGCCCATCGACACGTTCATCCCCTGCCCGGCCTTGGGGCTGTGGGTGTGGCAGGCATCGCCGGCCAGCATCACCCGCGGCGCGCGGGTTGCGGCCTGATCGGCAGGAACATCGTCGAACCGGTCGGTCAGGCGGTGCCCGATTTCATAGATCGACCACCACACCACTTCCTTCACGTCCAGCGTGTGCGGCGCCAGGATGCGCTTCGCCTTGGCGATGATGTCGTCCACGCCCATTCCGCGATCGGCCACGCGCTCATCCTCGGCCAGCTGGTCCAGCTCGACATAGAGCCGCACCAGATAGCCGCCCTCGCGCGGGAGGACCAGGATTGCGCCCTCGCCCGCCGACTGGATGATCGCCTTCATGCGATAGTCGGGGAAGTCGGTGACCGCCAGAATGTCCATCACGCCCCAGGCCTGATGCGCGGCATCGCCGTGGAGCGCGCCGCCGATGGCCTGCCGCACGCTGGAACGCGCGCCATCGCAGCCCACGACATAGCGCGCGCGGATTGTTTCGCGCTGGCCCTCACGCTCTGGCGAAGTCCGTTCCAGCGTAACCGTGACGGGATAATCGTCCGCTGCCGGATCGACCACGACGTCCACCACCTTCAACCCGTAATCCGGCTCCAGCCGGGTCGGCGAATTCTTCATCACGTCCATGAACAGGTCATGCACGCGGGCCTGGTTGATCAGCACGTGCGGCATTTCGCTCAGCCCGTCGGCCACGTCCTGCACCCGCCCGACGCGGTGGATATGGCCGGGGTTGGCAGGGTCCGGGCTCCAGAAGGTCGTCTCGTTGATCCAGACCGATTCCCGCTTCACCTTGTCGGCAAAGCCGAACGCCTGGAACATTTCCATCGAGCGGACGTTGATCCCGTCAGCCTGGCCCTTTTCCATCGGCGTCAGCTTGGGCTCCACGATCATGGTGCGGATCGACGGTTCGAGCGAGAGCTGCGCGGCAAGGCACAGCCCCGCCGGGCCGCAGCCCGCGATCAGCACGTCGATGGTTTCAGGCAGCGGGCCGCTGCGGTCGCGCAAGTCTGCCGCGGGCGCGTGGACATCGGGATCGCCCGGACGGAACCCATCGAGATGAAACTGCATCGCCACTCTCCCTGCATCTGCGCCCTGGCGCTCTCGCTGAATTGATACGTGCACTTATCAATTTGAGTCAATCGAAAAGATAAGTGAACTTTCTAATTCGCCGAAACTCGGCTACCCCGCAGGGCGGCGCGGGGGCGGTTCCCTGCGCGGCAGGGGATTTCGCGCGATGCAGGCACTGGACATGGCTGGCCACCTGATCCGCCGGCTGCACCAGCATTCGACCCAGGTTTACACCGCCCGCACCCGCGAGGCCGGGTTCGACATAACTTCGGTCCAGTTCGCCGCGCTGGATGCGATCAAGGCCAACCCCGGCATCGACCAGGCCGGAGTGGCAGCGCTGATCGCCTATGACCGCCCGACCATTGGCGAAGTGATCAACCGGCTGGTGTCCAAGGGTCTGGTCGAACGCGCCATCAACGATGCCGACCGCCGCGCCCGCGTGCTGCGCCTGACCCCGCTGGGAGAGGAAACGTTCGCGCGATTGCTGCCGATCGTGCGCGAGGCGCAGAATGCAATCCTGGGCAATCTGGCCCCGGACGAGCGCACCGCCTTCATGGCGCTGGCCCGCTCCGCGATCCCGGCCGAATGAGCGCGCCGCCAACAAATGCCGCCCGCGCCGCGTGTTGCCATTGCCAAGGCATGGCGGCGCGGTAATACCTTGCGGCTCGAGGGAGTTGAGATGGAAGTAGAAACCAAGAAGCGGGAGCGGCAGCGCGGAGAACACCGCACGTCGGCCGCGAACCGGCAGAAGATCCTCGAGGCGACGCTGCAGGTGGCGCAGGAATACGGCTATCAGGGCACGACCATTCCGCGCGTCTCGCTGAAGGCGCAGTTGCCGACCGGCAGCGTCTATTGGCATTTCGAAAGCAAGGACATCCTGTTTGCCTCGCTGATGGACCAGAGCCGCGAATGGCTGGCGGAATTCCATCGCAAGCGCCGCCCGCTGCCGGGGGAAACCACCCGTCAGCACCTGGAGCGGATCTATTGCCGCGCGCCGGAAAACGAGGCGCTGATCACGCAGGACTTCTGGCGGCTGGGCGTGATCCTCAGCGTCGACCAGTCGGTGCGCGAGCAGGTGTCGCGCCAGCGCTTTCTGGACCTGCGGCAGGCGGTGATGGAAGAATACACCTCGTGGTATCGCCAGACCCTGCCGGCCGAGTTGCAGGAGCGCTGCCCCGATCGCGCCTTCCAGCTGGGCAAGTTCACGCTGGTCTGCGCCGACGGCAACCTGATCATGAATGCATCAGGCGATACCCTGCCCGGCTATCTGCGCATGGCGGGCATCAGCCTGATCGCGCTGGCGGAAGCACCACCCGAAGCGTTCTGACGCGCCGTCTATTTCTCGAAAAGGGCGGCGATGCTGCGCGCCGCGTCCTGTAACTCTGGCACATACTTCGTGCAGGCTTCCTCCAGCGGGATCGCGGAAGTCGGGAACGAGGTGCACAGCGCGCCGACCGCCGTGGAAAACACGATGACCGGCACCGCGATCGTGGTGGTCCGTTCCGGTTCGCCGCCAGAGCGCAGGGCATAGCCCTTTTCCGCGGCAATCGCGATCCGGTCGCGCGCGGCGGCAAGCATGTCTTCAAACGTCTGGTCGAACGTCTCGTCGCGCACCTGGTGCGCCTGCAACCGGGCGAGGATCGCTTCACGCTCCTCCGCGCCGCAGTGCGCCAGATAGACACAGCCCGTGGCGGTGGACAGGATCGGCAGGCGCAGGCCGGTCCGCCCGCGGTCGAACACGAACGGGTTATGATGGCGGGTGGTCGCCTGGATCACCATCATGTCTGCTTCGGGCGTGGTGAAAGTATGCGGCCAGCGAATCCGTTTTTGCAGCTGTTGCAGCACCGGCATGGCCTGCTCCGCCATGCGGTGTTCGGGCTTGTATCCCGCGCTCAGCGCCAGAATCTGCGAGGTGAGCCGGACCGAGCTGTGCCCGTCGACCCGTTCCAGATAGCCGAAGCTGCACAGGTTTTCGACAATCCGGTGCACCGCCGGCCGCGAGATGCCCGTGGCCCGGTGCAGGTCCACGACCGTGCAAATGCCCAGCTCGTTGATCGATTCGATGACCGTCAGCAACCGCCCGTCAATTGCCATTTGCCTTCTCCCGCCATGCCCCCGGTGTCAGGTCCCTTTTTTTATGGTGTGCCATGCAGACCCGGGACGCGCATCATACCATCACCCTGGCCATGATGCGCGCCCGTTGTTGAGCTGGCGGGGGTCAGCCGTCCGGATTGTCATCCAGGAAGCGGTGCACCATCGAATTGAACTCCTTGGCATGCTCCAGCTGCAGCCAGTGCCCGCAGCGGTTGACGATCAGCACGCGCGAATCCCGGATCATGCCAGCCAGACGGATGGCGTGAGTGAAGTGGGTCACGCGGTCGTCGCGGCCGTGCATCAGCAGGGTCGGCGCCTTGATGGTCGGGATCATCTCCTGGTTGAGGCGCACCATCGGTCCCTTGCCGTGCCCGCCGATCCAGTTGTCGACGTGGGCGCGCTGCGCCAGCGTGTTGTTCAGGCGTTCCTGGATCAGTTCGTCCGTCACATTGGAGGTGTCGAACGTCATGATGTTGGTCAGCGCGCGGATCGTTTCCAGGCTGGGTTCGAAATAGGCGCGCTCCAGCACCTTGACCCCTTCGGTCAGGCCGGCGGCCTCGAACATGCCCGGCACGCCAGAGGGCGAGCCCATGGTGATGAGGTGCGACACCAGGTCCGGCCGCTCATAGGCCAGGCGGATGACCGAGGCGCCGCCCATCGAATTGCCGACCACCGCAGCGCGGGCGATTCCCAGCGTTTCGAGCAGTTCGGCCAGCGCGCCGGAATTGTCGCGGTTCTCATAGGCGACCGGCTGCGAACGGCCCCAGCCCGGCAGGTCCACCGCGATAACGCGGAAGAATTGCGACAGGTAGGGGATGTTGGGGTTATAGTTGGACCAGCCCGAAGCGCCGGGTCCGCCGCCATGCACTAGCACCAGCGGATGACCCGATCCGCACTCATTGTAATGGATGTCCCAGTTCTTGGTGCGAACCTGCTTGCTGGTGCTTTCGAAGGTCGGATCGACCATGATATCCCTCTCCCTTACCCATGTCCGAAAAACGGACGCGTTGCTGTTTTTTCGTTCGGATTGCCGGTCTGCGCTGGCCAGAGGCCCGAAACGCGGGTCCAAAAAACCCAGACGCAAGGTGACAATCACCCCCGAACGTGTAATGACGATAGCAGGTTCCAGAATGATGGTTCAACAAAAATGCGATACCAGGGACCGGGGTGAAGACGGGCCGGGATCGGCAATGGGAGAGGGAACACAGCAATGACGCAACCGGCAGATCTGCCGCAAGCAGCGGTCATGCGCCGCCGCGCCATGTGGTCGAGCTATCTGGGCTCGGCAGTCGAATACTATGACTTCCTGCTGTATGGCATCGCCGCCACGCTGGTGTTCCCGAAAGTCTTTTTCGCGCTCGATCCCAAGGTCGCCACGCTGGCCTCGTTCGCCACGCTGGCGGTGGGTTATGTCGCACGGCCGCTGGGGGCGGTGTTCTTCGGCCACTATGGCGACCGGATCGGGCGCAAGAAGATGCTGATGATCACGCTCTACCTGATGGGCGTGTCCAGCTTTCTGATGGGGCTGCTGCCGTCCTACGAGATGATCGGGATTGCCGCCCCGCTGGCGCTGATCGCGCTGCGGCTGGTGCAGGGCTTTGCCGTGGGCGGCGAATGGGCCGGGGCCACGCTGCTGTCGATGGAGCACGCAGGCAAGAAATCGCGCGGGTTCGCGGCTTCGATCGTGGGATCGGGTGCGCCATCGGGCGCGGTCATGGCCACGCTGGCGCTGATGCCGTTCGCGGCGATGGCGCAGGACCAGTTCCTGACCTGGGGCTGGCGCATTCCCTTCCTGCTGAGCGCGGTGCTGGTGGTGCTGGCCGCGTGGCTGCGCAGTTCGGTGGAAGAAACGCCGGACTTCCTGGCGATGCAGGAAGCGCGCAAGCAGCAGGCCCAGCAGAAGCAGGAAATCCCCCTGCTGGTCGTGCTGCGCCGCTATCCGGGGCCGCTGCTGAACGGCGTGCTGGGCAGCCTGGCCTGTCTTGCGATGACCACCTTGACCGCCACGTTCATGGTCAACTACGCGATCAACGTGGGCGGCCATGCGCAATCGACCGCGCTGGGGCTGCTGACCGTCGTCAACGTGATCCACATCTTCGCGATCCCGGCTTTCGCGATCCTGTCTGACCGGATCGGGCGCAAGCCGGTGATGCTGGCGGGCGCGGTGACCGGGATGGTGCTGATCTTCCCGATCTTCCACCTGCTGACGATGGGCAGTGCCTGGGCGCTGCTGCTGGGGCTGGCGCTGGCCAACCCGGTGATCCACGCGATGATGGGCGGCCCGCTGAGCGCGTGGCTGGGCGAAAAGTTCGCCGCCGACATCCGCTACAGCGGCATGGCGGTGACGTTCCAGGTCGGCTCCACGATCAGCGCCGGGTTCGCCCCGCTGGTCGCCACCTGGCTGCTGATGCGCGGCAGCGGGACCGATCCGACCAATGTCGGCGTGTTCTTCATCGCGCTGTGCGTGATCTCGATCCTGGCGATCCTTCTCGCGCCGGAGAGCTTCCGCAAGACGCTCGCCGTGACCACCACCCAGACGGACGGCGAACGGCCCGCCGCCTGAGCGGCGGGCTTGTCCAAACTACGGACGCCCGGTCCGCGCCTGTTTCGCGCGGCCGGGGGATTGAACAAACAGCATACGGCACAACCCGGCACGACGTGATTCGTGCGGGATACTTTTCGAGGGGCGGGAATGGACAGGCTGGCAGACAAGGTCGCGATCGTATTTGGCGCGGGGCCGAACATCGGCGGGACCATTGCCCACTTCCTGGCGCGCGAGGGAGCCAGCGTGGTGGTGTCGGACATCAGCCTGGCCGCCGCACAGGAAACGGTGGACTTCATCCGCGCCAAGGGCTTCACCGCCCACCCGGTGCAGGGCAACGCCACGGTCGAGGATGACGTGCGCCGGATCGTGGCTGAAACGGTCGCGACCTATGGCCGGGTCGACATCGCGGTGAACATGGCGGGCCGCGTCCACTGGTCGCACCTGCTCGACATGGACATGGACGACTGGAACGAATCCGTCCTCAGCTTCCCGACCGCCGGCCTCCTCACCACCCGCTATACCGCGCAGGCGATGATCGATGCCGGGCATGGCGGTTCGATCATTCACCTGCTGTCCACCGCCGCCCATTTCGGCGAGGCGGACGGCACTGCCTATACCTCGTCCAAGGCCGCGCTGCTCAGCTTCGCGCGTTCGGCGGCGATGGACCTGGCGCAGTACGGCATCCGCGTGAACACGGTCACTCCGTGCGCGATGGAGCACCAGCTGTGGACGCTGATGCGCGACGAAGTGCTGGACCCGAACTGGCAGAAACCCACGCGCGGCGGGTTCTATTCGCGCGACGATTACCTGAAGATGCTGCCGCTGCAGCGCTTTCCGCGCGCGTCGGACCTGGCCTGGGCAACGGTGTTCCTCGCCTCTGACGAGGCGCAGATCATCACCGGGATCGACATCCCCGTCGATGCCGGGCTGCGGCACAAGTACCCGACGTGGACCCCCGGTGACCACACCGGCGTCAACATCCGCGACTTCGCGGCCAAGACCTACATCACCCGCTTTGGCGAACCGGTTGAAAAGCTGGTTCCAGAGCAGCACCCCGATCCGATCAGTCAGGAGAAATGACGATGAGCGATGCACCCACTCCGCTGCCGATGAAAGAACGCCTGCGCCAGCTGCACCTGACCGGCGCGGATACCAGCATGGGCAAGCTGCTGCGCAAGTTCTGGCAGCCGGTCGCGATCGCCGAGGCGCTGGTCGCGGGCAAGGCCAAGACGATCAAGGTCATGGGCGAAACCCTGACGCTCTATCGCGGGGAAAGCGGCAAGACGTTCCTGGTCGGCGGCTATTGCCCGCACCGGCTAACGCTGCTGGCCAATGGCTGGGTCGATGGTGACGAGATCCGCTGCATCTACCACGGCTGGCAGTTCAACGGCAGCGGCCAGTGCACCCACCGCCCGGCCGAACCGGACACCAAGCAGCCGCCGATCCGCGTGGTCAGCTATCCCACCCACGAATACGCCGGGCTGATCTTTGCCTACATGGGCGAAGGCGAGGCGCCGGAATTCTCGCTGCCGCGCAAGTCGGTGTTCGAACGCCCCGGCGCGCTGCAGTTCGCCCGGCTTGAAACCTGGCCGTGCAACTGGCTGCAACAGGTCGAAAACTCGATGGACGCGGTCCACGTCAGCTTCGTGCACCATTGGGGCACGGTCGGCTCGTTCGGCAAGGTCGTGGCCAACACCATTCCGGAACTGTCGTACGAGGAAACCGACGCCGGCATCCGCCAGACCGCCGTGCGTTCTGCCGGGTCGACCCGCGTGTCGGACTGGACCTTCCCCAACAACAACCACGTATCGCACCCGACGCTGGAGCCGGACGATCCGTGGGTGGACGTGGGCGTCTGGATGACCCCGGTGGACGATGAGAACACCATGCGGTTCCTGATCTATTCGATCCCGTCGACCGATCCCGCCACCGACGCCCGCATCCGCGAGTATTTCGAGAAGTATTCGGAATACAACCCGGCCGACCACCACGACGAGCTGTTCTTCGAGAACAAGATGCCGGACGACAAGCTGGTCCAGCTGACCTCCGCGCAGGACTATGTCGCCGCTGTCGGACAGGGCACCATCGTTGACCGGTCGCAGGAAAAGCTGGGCCGGTCGGACATGGGCATCGTCACCCTGCGCCGGATCTACTGGCGCGAGATGGAAGCGATCGAGCAGGGCCAGCCGGGCAAGCAGTGGCAGCGCCTGTCGCACGATGCCCACATGCCCAAGCAGGTCAACGAAGCCGTTTCCTGACCCGCCATCTGACCGCGCCGGCCCCGCCGCCTGGAGAAGCCTGAAGCCATGTACGAAACCATGCCCGACCATAACCTGCCGGAAGAGCTGATCCAGTTCCGCGACAGCATCCGCCGCTTCGTGGACCGGGAGCTGCGCCCGCTGGAAAAGCACGTGACGATCGAGGGCAAGCTGCCCAAGGACGTCGAGGACGCGGTGGCGGCCAAGGCCAAGGCCGCCGGTTTCTGGCTGATGGAAGTACCGGCAGAGCTGGGCGGCGCAGAGCTCGGCCTGCTGCCGCTGGCGATCTTCTGGGAAGAAATCGCCCGCACCACGGCGGTTTCGGCGCGCGACCACGGGATTTTCGGCCCCACGGTCGGCCCGATCCTGCTGGGCCTGCAGGGCGAAATGCGCGAACGCTATCTGATGCCGGTCCTGCGCGGTGAACTGAAGGCCTGCTTCGCCCAGACCGAACCCGATGCCGGTTCAGACCCGGCCTCGATGCGCACCCGCGCGGTCCGGACGGACAAGGGCTGGAAGATCAACGGGACCAAGCGTTACATCACCAAGGCCGCGACCGCTGACTTCGCGCAGGTCATGGCCGTGACCGACCCCGAAAAGGGCGCGCGCGGCGGCATCTCGTGCTTCATCGTCGAAATGAACACCCCCGGTGTGAAAATCGGCCCGGCCGAAATGACCATGATGGGCGACACGCCGTACGAGATCATTCTCGAAGACGCCGAAATCCCGGCCGAGAACCTGATCGGCGAGGAAGGCAAGGGCTTTGCCCTGGCGCAAAAATTCCTCAACCACGGCCGCATCCGCCACGGCGCGCATTCGTGCGGGGCAATGGCGCGTTGCCTGGAAATGACCGCCGCCTATGTGAAGCAGCGCAAGACCTTTGGCGCGCTGCTGTCTGATCGCCAGGGCGTGCAGTGGATGGTGGCCGATGGCTACATGCGGCTCCATGCCACGCGCCTGATGGTGCACGATGCCGCAGCCAAGCTCGACCTCGGCATGGATGCCCGCGTCGAGACCTTCATGGCAAAGGTCACGGGCGTCGAAAACGGCTTCAAGGTGATCGACGATTGCCTGCAGCTGCACGGCGGCATGGGCCTTACCCGCGAAACCCCGCTGGAACGCTACTGGCGCGACCTGCGCAGCTTCCGCATCACCGAAGGCCCGACCGAAGTGCTGAAGACCACGATGGCGCGCTCGATCCTCAAGAACGCGGGTCTCTGATGCAGGACGTGCTGTCCGCCCTGCTGGTCGTCGAACTCGGCACCATGGTCACCGCGCCGCTGGCGGGCATGATGCTGTCCGACATGGGCGCGCGGGTGATCAAGGTGGAACTGCCCGAAACCGGCGACCCGTTCCGCGCACATGGCGGGGGGCGCTACAGCCCGCCGTTCGTGGCCTACAACCGCGGCAAGGAAAGCGTGCAGCTGGACCTGCGCTCGCCCGAAGGTCTGGCGAACCTCAGGCGCCTGCTGGAACGCGCCGACGTGGTGCTGGAAAACTTCCGCCCCGGCGTGATGGAGAAGATGGGGCTGGATAATGCGGCCCTCGGCGCACTCAACCCGCGCCTGATCCGCGCATCAATCACCGGGTTCGGAACGGACGGCCCCTACAAGGACCGCCCGGCCTATGACAGCGTGCCGCTGGCGCTGTCGGGCCTGTCGTCGCTGCTGCTCGACCCGGAAGACCCGCGCATGTCCGGCCCGACCATCGCCGACAACATCACCGGCATGTACGCCGCACAGGGCATTCTCGGCGCACTGCTGCGCCGCACCGCCACGGGCCAGGGCGGCCATGTGGAGGTCAACATGCTCGAAGCGGCAATCTCGTTCATGCCCGATGCCTTTGCCCAATACAGCCGCGCGGGGATCGTTTCCGGCCCGGAAACGCGGGTGCGGATTTCGCAGGCCTATACTTTGCGCGCGGCGGACGGCCTGCTGGTGACAGTCCACTTCTCATCCGTGCAGAAGTTCTGGGAAGGCCTGCTGAAAGCAATCGAACGGCCCGATCTGGCCGCCGATGAACGCTTTGCCACCCCGGCGGCGCGGACGAAGCATTACCCTGAGCTGCGCGAGATCCTGCTGGACGTGTTCGCCGCCCGCCCCCGCGCGGAGTGGGTGCAGCGCCTTGCCGCCGAAGGCGTCCCCGGCGCGCCGGTCAACCGCGTGGACGAAGTGGCGGACGATCCGCAGGTTCGCCACCTTGGCACCTTCGCCCGCACGGTCCACCCCGAGATGGGCGAAGTGATCGGCATCAAGAGCCCGATCCGCCTCGACGGCGCGCGGCGCGACGATCCGCCCCCGCCCCCGGTGCTCAACGCCAACGCAGACGCGATCGCGGCGGAGTTCGGCTTCACCGCCTGATCGCAAGGGACGAAAGAAAGGGGCCACCCGCCAGATCGGCAGGTGGCCCCTGTTCTTTTCCGGACTGATCCCGGATCTCAGATCGTAAACTGCTCGAACGTCGCGGGGTGGAACAGGTCTTCCGGCGTCACCAGCCGCGAGGACAGGCCCTGACGGTGATGCTGGGCGAAGAAATCCTCCAGCACGTGGCGGTTCTTTTCGATGCCGTAGGTCCAGAAATCCTCGCCCATCAGCGCCATGTCGGCATGCAGGCGCTCATCCACGAACGGCATCGTGATCTTGCACGCCGACGTTTCGCGCAAGTGCTCCAGACACTGGTCCTTGGCCTCGGTAAACGCCTTCAGCACCGCGCCGGGCAGCCACGGGTGCGCATCGGCGATGCTGCGGCGCACGCCGACGATGTGCATAATCGGGAAGATCTGGCGGCGCTTGTAATAGGACATCGCCTCGACCATCGGGTCGTCGAACAGCCAGCCGATATTGGGCGTGCCAGCGGGCAGGTCCGGTGCGCGCGGGGCGATGTAGCCGTCGATCTCGCCCTCGGCCAGCAGCTGCGAAATCGTCTTGCCGGCGGGCGCGTCGATCAGGCGGATGCCCTCCGGCAGGTCCAGCTTGATCTTTTCCGGCCGGTCCGCATCGGAAATGCCGCCGCGCACCCAGGTGATGTCTTCCGGCGCGACGCCGTAATCCTGTTCCAGGAACGCGCGGATCCAGACCATCGCGGTCAGCTGGTATTCGGGCAAGCCAACCTTCTTGCCCTTCAGGTCTTCGGGCCGCTTGATCCGGTCCTTGCGGACATAGAACGCCGAATGGCGGAACATCCGCGACAGGAACGCGGGCACGCCGACATAGGGCAGCGTGCCGTTGGCCGCCTTCACGGTGGAGGACGACAGCGAGAGCTCGCAAATGTCAAACTCGGCCTGCCGGAACGCGCGGAAGAAGATTTCCTCTGGCGAGAGGCGCATGAACACCGGATCGACCCCGTCGATCTGCACGTCCCCATCGAACAGCGGACGGCAGCGGTCGTAATTGCCGACCGCGACGGACAGTTGCAGCTTGCTCACTTCAGGACCCTCTTGTCGGCATAGGCGGGATGGATGGCGACGGTCATGTCGGCAATGCCGGTGATCCCGCAGGCGATGGTGTCGCCGGGCACAACCGGACCAACACCTTCGCAGGTGCCGGTCATGATGATATCGCCCGGATGAAGCGTGTAGAAGCGCGAGGCGTAGGCGATCTGCTCGGCAATCGACATGATCATCCGCCCGGTGTTGGACGCCTGCCGCGCCTCGCCGTTGACATTGAGAAAGAAATCGAGCGCCTGCGGATCGGCCACTTCGTCCGCCGTGACCAGCCAGGGACCCAGCACGGCGTAGCTGTCACCCGACTTGCGCAGGCTGCGGTCTTCCGGCCCGCGCACCACCATGTCGAGCGCGATGGCATAGCCCGCGATCACCGACAGCGCCTCGTCCACGCCGATGTTGCTGGCGGTGCGGCCGATGACCACGCCCAGTTCCATCTCGTGATCGTTGCGGCGATCCGGGAAGCGCAGGGTGATCCCCTCGCCCGGCCCGACCAGCGCGCTGACCGCTTTCAGGAAGAAGCCCTGCTGTTCGATGCTGCCCCTGAACCGGTCGGAAAAGGTCGCCACATCGGATTCCGCCTCGACCACGTGCTCGTGATAGTTGACCGGCACGCCGATGATCTTGGACGGGTGCTGCACGGGGGAGAGGAACCGTGCCTCGGCCACCGGCTTCGCTGCCGAACCCGGAAGGGCGGCGGTGATCGCTGGCTTCAACGCATCGAGGTGGCGGATCAGCAGGTCGCCGGGGCTTGCCAGCCAGGGCTTGTCCCCCTGCGGCAGCACGGCCAGAGCCGCGCTGACATCGTGGACCATGCCGTCCTGCACCAGGCCCAGCTTGCCGTCGTCGTAAATCGCAATTCTCATGGTCAGTGCCGTTCCCGTTCAGGCGGTTTCTTCGGTCAACACACCCAGCCGCCGCATCACGTCGCGGTCGGACAGCATGAACAGGTGCGCTTCACCGCTGGTTGCCTCATGGCTGGCGAAATTGCCCTGCGGGATCGTGAAGAAGTCCTTCTCGCCCCACTCGATCACCTTGTCGCCAATCGTCGAGCGGCCCGATCCCGCCACGACCAGACAGGCGGTGCTGGCATTGCTGCGCCGCGCGGTGGTGGGACGCCCCTGTTCCAGCGCGACCATCGTGCAATCGAGCAGCGCCTGCGCCTGCCCGCCCGTGGCCGGGTTGGAATAGCGGATCGTGCGTGAGCCATCGGCCGCGGGCGGCGTGCTCGCCAGCGCGCGTTTCGCGTCGGCATAGGGATAGCGGAACACCGGCGAATGGCTCGCCGCCGGCACGCCCTCGGCCGGCAGGAAGCCGACCGCCGAGAGCGCCGCGTCGGGCAGCGTTTCGGGCAGGTCCACCACCGGCGGCGGCTGGAACTTGCCGGTGCCAAGATAGCCATGCAGCGGCACGTCCAGCGCATCGAGCCACAGCACCGGCGCATCGCCTTCGTGGCGGTGTTCGTGCCAGCACCATGCGGGCGTCAGGATCAGGTCGCCGTATTCCATCGGGCAGGGCTTGCCGTTGACGAAGGTCGTCGCCCCGCTGCCTTCCAGCACGAAGCGCAGCGCGCCCATCGAATGGCGGTGCGGGCGCGCGGTTTCACCGGGCAGCAGGCACTGGACGCAGGCCAGCATCGTGCCGACGGTGTATTCATCCTCCGGCCCCTTGGAATAGGGCGTCAGGTATTGCAGCACGCGGCGCTCCACCACATCGGGGGACGTCGCGCTGAAGGCATGCTCAAGCAAGGGGCGGGTCTTGGCCCATTCCCACAAGTGCGCGGCCTGCGGAGGTGCGGGCGGCTTGTGCGCGGTGGGGCTGAGCCACAGCGGCGCCAGATTGTGCGCGCGCCACTGGTCCAGCACCGCCTGGTCGATTGCGTCAGACGCCATGCCCGCCTCCCCTTTCAGTCCGGTGTCCGGATCAGACGATCACGCCCGCCGGAACCGGCTTGCCGAACATGTAGGCGGCCTGCGCGGCATAGACCGGCTCGTCCACGTTGCAGGCGTGGCACATCGCCACCGACATATCGCGGTAGAAGCGCTGGATCGGGTTGGTCACGCGCGCGACATTGCCTCCCACGGTGTCGAACACGGTGCGCGCGGCATCGGCAGCGCGGCGCACGGCGCGCACCTGGTTGCGGCGGGCTTCGTGCTGCAGCGCATTGGGGACGGTGCCGCCGGCCATCGCGATGTCATAGGCCTGCTGCAAACCATCCAGCAGCTGCAGCCGCGATGCCGCGATATCCGCGAGCGCCGAACCCAGCGCCGCCATCTGGTAGGGATTGTCGATCGACTTGATCCCGCCGCGGTTGACGCGTTCTGCCGCATATTCCTGATAGCTGCGCACCACGCCCTCGGCGATGCCGATGGTCGAGGCCGAGATCACGCCGGGGAACAGGTAGTCGAACGGCACTTCATAGAGCCGCGAGTCCGGACGGTTGGCACGGTGATAGTCGCGCGCGTTCAGCTTCTTCACGCTCAGCACGCGGTAATCGGGGACGAAAATGTCCTTCGCCTCGATGTCCTTGGACCCGGTGCCGCGCAGGCCCATCGTGTCCCAGCTGTCATGGTGAATTTCATAGTCGCTGCGCGGCATGATGAAGTGGTGCGGCTCGGTGAACTGGCCCGAGCCCGGCTCCATTTCGGCGAGGCCGCCAACGACGGCCCAGTCGCAATAATCAGTGCCCGACGAGAACGGCCAGCGCCCGGTCAGCCGCCAGCCGCCCTCCACCTTGGTGGCGCGGCCGAACATCGCGTAAGGCGATGCGGTCCAGGTATCGACGTCTTCGCCCCAGACTTCTTCCTGCAGGCGCGGATCGGTCTGCGCGAATTCGAAGCTGTGCAGCCCGACCACGCCACAGACCCAGCCCGCCGACGGGGCGTTGGAGGCGAGGTCCATGATCAGCCGGGCGAATTCCACCGGGTTGCCTTCCAGCCCGCCGTATTCCTTGGGCTGGAAGATGCGGATGATGCCGCTGTCGCGCAGGATTTCATGCGTCTTGGGCGTCAGCTGGCCCAGTTCCTCGCTGGCCAGCGCTTCTTCGGCCAGCACCGGCATCGCCGCTTCGATCCGCGCGCGGACATCGGCGACGTTGGTGACTTCAGCTTCTCCCGCTGCGGTGATTTTCGATACCTGCATGCTGCTGTCCTCTTGCTTCGATTGGGCGCCGGACGAACCGGGCGCGGCTTGCTTCAGTTTCCGACGATCATCGCGGGCGGCAGATCGGGGCGCAGTTCCTTGTGCCCCCAGATCGACGTGCGGGTGTAGCTCTTCGGCTCCCACAGATCGTCGATGGCCAGCCCGCCAAACCCGTATTCGATCCGCAGGACCGACGGCGAGAAGATGTAGGTCGACACCATCCGGTCATTGGTGTGGCAGCCGATCGACTTGCTGACCGGCACGTCCAGTTCCGCGCAGCGATCGACCGCGATGCCGACGTCGTCGAGCGAGTTGACTTCCAGCATCAGGTGGTGCGCGCCGCGCATCCCCGGAGCCGGGCTGCCGATGGCCAGCGAATGGTGGCGACCGTTGCAGTGATAGAACAGCAGTTCGCGCCCGCCGTCCGTAATCCGGTCCGACTGGTTGAAGCCCAGCACATCGCGGTAGAACCGGTCCGCCGCCGCCAGATCCGGCACCAGCAGGACGATATGGCCCATGCCCTGATCGCCGGTCTTGAACCCGCTCATCGGTCGGCCCGGCGTGAAGCTGCCGGGAGAAACGAACTGGCCCCAGGCGAGTTCGTGGCGAAAACCCATCGGATCGGTAAATGCATAGAACCCGGCCACGCGGCGGGCGGCGGCTTCCTCCGCGCTGGCCCTGGTCAGCACTGGCCCCGCTGCCTCGATCCGGGCCTTCAGGGCAAGTGCCTCTGCCTCGCCGGATAAGGCCCAGCCGATATAGGCAATGTCGTTCTGCGCGCCGGGATGCACCCACAGGCGGCAATCGGCATCATCCATGCGGAACCGCGCCGCGCCATCGGCGCCATCGTCAATCAGGTGAAGCCCCAGGATGTCGGACCCGAAACCGCGCCATTCGGCCACTGCCGGCGTGGTCAGCCCAAGATAAGCCATCGACCGAATCATCTCTATCTTCTCCCTGAATTCGGAATACTCTAGATTCGCCATTCTAGAAAATGAAAAATGTGGCCCCGGTCCGGCTTTCGCAGGTGCCGTCCGGTTGGCGGACAGCACCCGAAACAAACGGACCGGGGCCCCTGATTTTTCCTTGGTTTACTCGGACGCGGGCGGGATTGGCCCGGTCACGCCCTGCAAGGCCGGATCGCCGGGGAAGGCATCGTTCAGGATCTTCTGGCAGACCTTGGTCTTGTCCGAAGGATCGGCCTTCACGATTGCGCGGATATCGCCAAACTCCACGCCTTCGGCACTCTGCCGCTCGGCCGGCGATTTGCCCAGCCCGGCGTTGTAGTAATAGTCCCAGTACATCGCGCAGCGGTTTTCCGGCGGCAGATCGCCGCCCTTGCAACCCGCCAGCAGCAGTGTCGCGCTGGCCGCGGTGAAGGCCATCCTGAAGGTCATAGGCCGGATGTTCATCGTCATTCTCCTGTTCCGCCGGCACGGCGCGCGCGCCACATGGTAAAGGCCAGACCGGCCCACGAAATGACCAGCGAGAAGATGTCGTAATACCGCAGCGGGCGGTACACGGCATAACCCAGCCCGGTGGAGCCAATGAACACCGCCAGGCTCAGCACGATACAGGCGATGATCGCGTTCATTTCCGGCTTGCCCATCACAGCCCTCCTTCGGCGCGGACCTTGTCCGCATAGTTGTCCTTGTAGGCGCGGTTCGCGTTCCACAGCCACAGCGGCTCCAGCCGGGGCTTCAGCGCGGCGCCCAGATATCCGCTGTAAGCCAGCAGCAGCACGCCATTCAGGAACAGTTCCTGCGGCCCGGTGAACAGCTGGCGCGGCGTGGCGACGATGAACGTGTTCAGCCAGAAGATGTTCACCGAGGCGGGCATTTCCAGGATCAGCGCCAGCAGCACGAACCGATTGGTCAGCAGCATCACGCCGAACACGAATTCCATGTACTTGACCGCCTGGTACAACCCGATCGCGGCGTTCGCATCGGCCCATTCGCCGCCGATCCCCGGAATGGCGGGCATATAGCCGGTCAGGATGTAACGCCCGCCGGAAAACAGCAGATGCGCGCCAAAGAACAGGCGGATCCACGTTATGATGTAATACATCGTCTTGTTCTGGGCCACGCCCGTTCTCCCCATAGACCCTGACGCGGCGCGGCTGGCGGCGCGTCAGGTATGCTGATTGCTATCCGGTTGCTTGAAGATCGTCGGCAGCGCCGCCAGATCGCGCAGGCTGCCCGGCGCGGAATGCAGCGCCAGCATCGGCAGGTAATGCCGGACATAGGCCAGCGCGACGATCACGTTGATGTAGAGGCACGACACGCCCATGTACGTCGGGCTGAACAGCCGGTCGGTGCGCAGGTTCAGGAACACCGCGTTATAGAACACCACGGCCGACACCGGTAGCAGCAGCAGCGTCGCCGCCGGCACGAACACGCCGAAGATCAGGCACAGGCCGCCGATCACTTCCACCGTCTTCACAAAGTCGAACAGGCCAACCTCGACCATCGTCACCAGCATCTGGTTCGATGCGGGCAGCGTGCCGAACGGCTGCGGAAAGGCGGGCGGCAAGCCAAATTCCTGCGCCCAGTAGCTGTATCCGCTGTTCAGCATCCACGCGCCCAGAAACAGGCGCAGCAGCGTGATGACCGCGCGCCACAGCGTGCCGGCGTTCAGGGCGATTTCGATCCGGTCGTCGTTCACGATGCATCCTCCTGCCCTGGCGCGGCGAACCGGGTGGGATAACGCTCCCGCGCCGCGATCCGGCCATCCTTGATCGTGAACACGTCGATCACGTCCTGCGCCGGCTCTCCGCGCGCGGGACCGATGCGGTGGATCACGGCCACGGTCATGCCCTGCGCGATCACCTGCCGGACCTGGTGCGGGATGGGCGCGCCATCGCGGCGGTCCTGCGCGGCGGGGGCGCTGTCGGCGGCGTCCTTCGCGAAATAGCTGAGCTGCGCAGTGCCGCCCTGCCCCTGGGCATAGGCGCGGTCCATGAATTCGGCCACGATATCGCGCGGCAGCTTGCCCACCCCCGGCGCGGTCCAGTCCCAGCGCGGGTTGTAATGCATGGTGTAATAGACGGCGCCGGTGAACAGCAGCCCGATCCCGATCGACAGCGCCTTCAGGCTGGCGCGGCTTGCCGTTAGCATATCCCCTCCTCCGACATTAGCTGCGCCTGCCAGATGCAGCGCCCGCCACGCGGTTCTCGTTGCCGCAGGGCGTAGCACCGATCCAGAGCGACGATAAATGCCAATCCCCGGCGCTGTCCGAAAACCGGACGATGCGCCCATTGGGCTTTGCCCCACGCCCCGGTCCGGTCCAGCGTAATCGGCAAATCACAAGCATGATGGGAGAGAATTCGTGCCGTCCAGATCGTTCCAGTGGCAGTTCGTCACGTTCTTCCGCATCCTCTTTGCCAGCCACCTGCTCTATTCGGGCGGGGCCTATATCTTCTTTGGCTGGGTACCCTCCGCATTCTTCAACCCGGCCTCCCCGGTCGGGCACTTCATGGTGGAGCTGGACAAGGTCGGGCTCTACCCGCTGGTCAAGTACATCGAATTCACGCTGGGCCTGCTGGCGCTGGTCAACCGCTTCACCCCGCTGGTGGCGGTGATGGAGTTCCCGATCACGGTGATGATCGCCTATCTCAACATCGTGGTCGAAGGATCGCACGGGGCGCGGCATTACTACACCGGCGTGCAGGAACTGGTGATCAACGGCATGGTCCTGCTGGGCTATGGCGCCTATTACCGCTCGATGCTGAACATCCGCAACGAACCGCGCTGGCTGTGGCAGACGCCGGACAGCCAGCCCGCCGAAACCGGCAATGGCACCACGGCTATGGTGCTGTTCTTCGTCGGCTTCATGGCGCTGGTCATGGCCGCATCGTGGTTCATGGGATCCGCCGACCGCCGCCTGCCCCCGCGGGACTGGCTGCCGCCGCTAGCCTCGTTCATCGCGATGCTGGCGCTGCGCTTTGCCAGCCGCCCCGCCGCCGGGGACCGGGCATGAGCGGCGCGGGCCGAATCAGCCGCCGCGCGCTGGGGCTGCTGGGGCTGGGCGTGGCGGGGGCGGCCTCTCTGCCTGCCGCCGCCCGCGCGCGCCGCGCGGGCAAGCTTGCGCTGGAGGACCGCGCCGGGATCGAGGACCTGTTTACCCGCTACCTCTGGGCCTATGACTGCTCGGACGAGGACGAATTCATGAGCCTGTTCACCGCCGATGCGCTGGTGGTGGGCAAAGGCAACGCCTATCGCGACCACGCCGCCATCCTGGGCTGGTTCCGCAACCTCATCGCCATGCGTGAGCGCGAGGGCGACGACATCTGGATGCACGAGGCCGGGCAGTTCCGCTTTGTCCCCGCCGGGCCGGGCTGCATCGTCTATGCCTATGCCACCCACTTCAATGCCAACACCGCCAAGGCCACGCGCGGGGTGCGCAGCCTGGGGTACTTCACTTGCGAATGCGTGCCCGAAGGCGGCGCATGGAAGTTCCGCCGGTTCAGCATTTCCACCTGGGACCGCAACCTGGTGCCGTGGAAAAAGCCGCTGCCCTGGGCGGGGCTGTAAGCTCCGGTCAGGCCATCGCGGCGGTCAGGGCACGGATGTCCGCCAGCCTATCGATGCTGTCCAGAACGCTGCGCAGCTCTGCCTGACGGGCGGCCGCGATCCCGGCATAGTCCAGGCAGTCGTCGAACTTCGCGGTCACTTCCGCCGCCGTCATCGGCACGCCCGGATCGCCCTTCGCGGCGGCCACATGGCGGCGCAGGGTCTTGCCCCCACGCAGCGTCACTTCCACCACTGCCGCGCCCGGCCCGCCGGTCGGGTTGGCCAGCGCATCGTCCTGCACCGTCTCGATCCGCGCGGCCATGGCCCGGACATCGGCGCGCAGCAGTGCTTCGGGGGTGAAGTGGGCAATGCCGACCTTGCCATCGGTCAGCGCGGCGGCGACCACCCACGGCACGCTGAACTGCGCCTCGACCGTGGTGGCGGGCTGGCGCTTGCGTTCGATCGGAGTGGTCAGGAAACTCCATTCCGCCGGGCCGCTGCGCACCAGTATCCGCTCGATCTGGCTGGTGCGCGATCCCAATGCCGCCGCGAGCTGGAGCGCCGCATCCGCCGAAGTATGCGATCCCCGGCAAGACGGCCACGGCTTGAACGACATGGCCACCCCCGGATAATCCCGCCCCAGGCCGCCCAGCAGCAGATCGCGTGAATAGATCCCCTTGTGATATTGGGTGAACCAGCCCTTGCGCCCTTCCAGCACGCCGACCGGCCCCGTCACCCCGCGCGCCGCCAGCCGCGCCGCCAGCACCCCGGCGGCCGAGGCAAAGCCCGGTCCCATCCGCTTGGTCAGCGCGCCATCGACATGCGACTGCGCATTGCCCGCCGCCTGATGTGCGGCGATGCCCGCCGCGTGGACCAGCTGGTCCCGGTCCAGCCGCATCAGCCGCCCCGCGACCAGCGCTGACGAGACGTAGCCAACCAGCGTGGTGTTGTGCCAGCCGATCGCGAAGCCATCGACCCCCGGCTGCCCGGCGATGGACAGGCGGCAGGCGATATCGTTCGCCAGCGTCACCGCCGTCAGCAATTCCCGCCCGCTCACCCCGCCAACCATGTCCGCCGCCGCCAGTGCCGCCGGGAACATGATCGCGGAGGGGTGAAGGAAGCCGGGGCCAAACGTGTCGTCGTATTCCAGCGCGTGAACCATCACCGCGTTGATCCGCGCGGCTTCCTGGGCGGGCAGGCGCAAGTCGCTGCCCCACACAGCGCTTTCCCCCTTGCCGCCCAGCTCCGCGCCCAGATCGCGCAGCTGGCGCACGCCGCTTTCGCCCCGTCCGGCCAGCGCCACGCCGACGGTGTCGCGCAATTGCGCCCGGCTCGTCTCCAGCGCCGCCGAGTGCAGATCGTCATAACGCCCGCCCAGCATATGCTCGGCCAATGGAACGATGGCATCGGCCTGCGCGGCGGGGGTGGCGGCACGCGCGGCCCATGGCGCGGCCAGCGCGCCAGTCAGCGCGGAGCCGATGAACAGGCGGCGGTCGAACATGGCATTTCCTTTCCCGTCAGCCACGCGAAAGGGGCGGGACTTCGCGAAAAGCCCCGCCCCCTTGCGTTTTCCTTCAAGCCTGAGCGATCAGAACTTGTAGCTCAGCTCCACACCCACTTCGCGCGGGCGGCCCACGTCGAGCATGGTGAAACCGAACACCCGGTCGTGCGCCACGCCGGTCAGGCCTGGAGTGGGCTTGGACGACGGACCGCTGGGGTCGAACCCGCCGGTCAGGTAGTACTTGTTGGTCAGGTTGTTGCCGAACACCGCAACCGACCAGCCGGCCGCCGCTTCGAAGCTGATCCGGCCATTGAGCAGGCCGTAGGACGGCAGGACCACGAAGTTGGTCGGGCTGGGATAGCTCAGCTGCTTGTCCTTCCAGCCCCAGTTCAGGTCCAGAGCCACGTCGCCCGCTTCGCCCACCGGCACCTTGTAGCTGGCGCCCAGGGTGTAGGACCACTTCGGGCTGCGATAGAACGGCACTGCCGGGGTGATCGCCACCGCGCCGCTGGCGCCGCGGATGTCCTCGTCATACCCGGCATCGACGTAGCCCAGGCTGGCCTTGAGCACGAGATCCTGAACCGGGCTGGCCAGGAATTCAGCCTCGAAGCCCTTGACGGTGGAGTCGCCGTTGACGGTGTAGACCAGCGGCGGCGGACCGGGGTCGGCCAGCTGGATCTGCTGATCCTTGTACTTGGTCAGGAACGCCGTCAGGTTCAGGCGGACGCGGCGGTCGAACAGGTCGGTGCGGATCCCGGCTTCATAGGTCCACAGGTTTTCCGGCATGTATTCGTTCAGGCCGCAATCGGGCAGCGGCGAACGATAGCAGCGCGTCTGGATGCCATCGTTGAACCCGCCACCCTTGTAGCCCTTGGCTGCCGAGATGTAGGTCATGATTTCCGGCGACCAGCGATAGTCGATGCTGAAGCGCGGCGACACGCTAGACCACTTGCCGTTCACCGTCTGCGCCGCAGGGGTGGAAACCGAACCCGCCGGGCAGCTGGCCGGGGTGCCGACCGCAGCCACGCGCTGACCGCCAGCGATGCAGACCTGGCCGCGCCCTTCGCGGAACGAGGTGAAGGTCTTCTTGTCCTCGCCCCAGCGCACGCCGCCGGTCAGGCTGAGCGCGTCGGTGACGGCGAACGTCCCCTGCGTGAACAGCGCGACGCTTTCGGTCTTGATGTGCTTCGATTCAAAGCTGCCCTTGCCGACATCGCCCTGCGAAGCGCTGTTGGCCCCGGCCGAGGGATCGAACCGGCGACGGATGTTGATCGAATCGTCCCAGTAATAGAACGCCCCCGCGACCCACTTGAACCGGTTGTCGAAGAACGAGCCGTTCAGTTGCAGTTCCTGGGTGAAGTATTCGATGTTGGTCGTATCGTTCAGCTGGACCAAGGGGATCGGGGTGCGATCCCAGTCCTGGTTCTGGATCTGGTCGATGTCACGATAGCCGGTCAGCGACTTGACCGTGAGGTTGTCGGTCAGCTCATAGGCGATGGTCCCGGTCAGGCCATAGCTCTTGAACTTGTTGAGGTCCGGCGTCAGGCCGCCGTAGATCTCATACTTGCCGCGCACCTGGCCGTAGTAGAACGCAAAGTCCGACGCCGCGTTGGTGTAGCCCGAAGGCGAGACCGAGAGCGGCGCGGTGGCGCGCAGCGAGTTGTAGGCGGCCGGGCTTGGCGGCGGATCGCCCGGAATGCTCACGCCATAGAGCGCGGCCGGATAGAGGTCCGTCGGCGAAAAGTTCGTCGAAAGCGAGGGCTGGCCATTGTCGCTGGTGCGGATCAGGTCGGCCGACAGGCCCACTTCCAGACGGCTGGTCGGGTTCCAGCGCAGCTGACCGCGCATCGTGGTGGAATCCCCGCCGCCGACATAGGAATTGTCGATGATCCGGCGGACATAGCCATCGCGGCTCTTCTTCGCGAACGAGAAGCGCGCCGCCAGCGTATCGCCCAGCGGCAGGTTCAGCATGCCAGACACGTCGAACCGGTCACGCTGGCCAGCGGCGACCTTGATCGAACCTTCCAGCTTGTCAGCCGGTTGCTTGGTGACATAGCGGATCGCGCCGCCCGCCGTGTTGCGGCCGAACAGCGTGCCTTGCGGCCCGCGCAGCACTTCGACGCGCTCTACGTCCAGCAGATCCAGCAGCGCGCCGTTGGGGCGGGCGAACAGGATATCGTCGACATAGATGCCGACGGCGCCTTCCTGGGTGATGAAGCCCTGCGGCGCGCCACCGATCCCGCGGATCGCGACGTTGATGATCGCGTTACCCTGCGCGGCAGTGCCGCCGATGGTGACGTTTGGAATGAAGGTATCGAACCCGGCCAGGCTATCGGTGCCCTGGCGTTCCAGTTCCGGCCCACCGACCGCGACGATCGACAGCGGGGTGTCCTGAAGCTTGGTTTCGGACCGCTGCGCGGTCACGATGATTTCGGCAATGCCACCATTGCCGGTCTGGGCGTCCTCTTCCATGGCCGGCTGGGCCAGCGCGGCCGTGCCGGTCAGCGCCAGCATCATGGCGCCGGTGCTGGCACCCATGCGCGCAATGCTCTTCAGATCGAGCTTCATCATCATCCTCCCCACTTGTTCGTACCCAATGTATCGGCATCAGTCCCGTCGCCGGGCTGAATTCTTGTGCTGTTGGCGCGATCACGGTGACATCGTGCATCAGCCGCAATCCAACGCGTCGCCATTTCGTTGAATGGCAAATCTAGAAACTGCATTGTGCATAAATTCGGGGTGTGGGGGCGTCAACGCATCAACCGGTGCGCAGCCCTGTCTTTCGCCGGCTTGTCCGTAGTCTGGACAGCGCCGGAATGGCTCGTCATGCGGATCAGAGCTCCAGCGTCACCGTGACCAGATCGCCCTCGGCCAGGTCCTCACTGCGCCGCACGGCCGCTTTCACCGGCAGCATCCAGCCCTGTTCGCGCGAAGGGAAGACCGACGTGGCGAACACGGTATCGCCGATCGTCGCGCGCACTTTCAGCGATCCGAACCCGCCGATGGTCCGCTCCAGCCGCCGCATCAGCGCGGTGGCCGACAGCGCCTCGCCCGCCGCGCCGTCAATCGTCAGGAAATGCCAAGTGCCGTTGGTGCCCCCGTCCAGCGCCAGAGCGGGCCGGTGTGGGTAATACGCTCGGTCATTTGGCGCGCCGCACCGGCACCGGGATATTGCAGATGTCCGCGCCGCCGGCGGGCCGGATGAAGAACGCATCGCGCCGGTTCGCGCGGGCATCGGCATAGCGGGCAAAGCTGGCGCTCTCGGTGAAGAGGTATTCATAGGCCGGGAGATCGGCGAGTTCGGTGCCGAGCCGGACGGCGGTGATGGCGGTGCGCTCCTGCGCCGTTTCATAGAAGCCCAGCGGCCCGGTTCCGCGCGGCAGGCTGGAGAGATGCTCGATCCCCTCGATCACCCGGCCAACCAGCGCGATGTTGCGATCCAGATGGCGCGGGGCGTGGCCGATCACGGCATACAGCTCCGCCCCGGTTCCAGTATCGGGCGACATGTTGCGGCCCGCACCGACCATGCCATAGCAGTGGATCGGCCAGGCCCCGGCACCGCCAGTCTTCACGCGATCCAGCGCGACCGGCCAACCTGCCACGAACGCGGTCCGGTTGGCATAAGTGTCGCCGCGCGATGCGCCGGACACGACCGGCGTCCCTTTCGGCAAGACCGTGGTGTAGGCGCTTTCCGCCATCACCGCCAAATCGGTCGGCAGCGGCCTGGCCTTCGCCGCGTCTTCCGCCTCCGGATCGCCCCACTGCGCAACGTAATTGTCCTGCACACGGACCACGGCGGTCCCGTCCCAGAACCGCGCCGCCGCCAGCTTGCGGATATTGCCGGTCCAACCTTGCGAAAACGGCGCGGGCAGCAGCTGGATCACCACGCGGCGGGGCGTGCTGGCGGCGGTGGGGGCCAGGTCCATCACCAGCAGGTCTGCCGGTGCGATCCGCACCCAGTCGCTCGCCGGGGCCACCGCGACGATTTCGGGCGGAGACAGGGCGGGCCGGGTTTCAGCCAGCAACGATCCGGGACTCAGCAAGGCGGCGATGGGGAGGAGGAACATACGCATGGAATGACCATGCCATTGCCCCGACCGCAGGGGAAGGCCCGGCACCTCAGCGACCTTGCGCAGCCCCGGGATAGCCCAGACCGAAACCATAAGGATACAGCACACCGCCGCGCACTTCGGCATAGCCCGGCGCATCAGGATGCTGCTTCAACACCGCCGCGCGGTTGGCCGGCAGCGCGAACGGCAAGCGGCCCTGGGGACGGGCCGCGCCAGTCAAGACATCGAACTGCGCGCGGTCACTGACCCCGAAAGTGGCGATCAGGGCCCCAGCCTGGCGCACCTGACTAGCCTCGTCGAGGATGTAGGGGTTGCGGAAGTAGATCGAGATTACGACCCGGCCGGGATCGCCGATTTCCCGCATGGCGGCCTGAATTTCGGACAAAGACGGGGTCATCGTCCAGCTTTGCGCCTTGGCCATGTCCGAAAGCGCCAGCATGTTCGCCTCCCACGGGAAAGCCCCGCCAAAGATCAGGCCGCTGTCCAGGCAGCCATCGGCCGTTTCGGCCTGTTGGGGCTTGTCGGCCTCGTACACGCAGGGGTCCTGCGCCCCCCACGTGGCCTGACGCTGGCCGGTGCGCGGGTCAATCAGCGGAAATTCCGGGCCGACCGCCCTGCCCCCCAGCTCCGCCCCGCGCGAGGAATAGGCCCGCGCCCCGGCATTGCTGACCTGCACCTTGATCAGCACGGCATCCGTTCCGGCTGGCACCGGGGTCCGGGTGGCGGTGTTGCCATCGACCACCTGCAGTCCGGCATTGCGGGCTGCGGCCGGATCGAACCCCATGACATAGACCCGCGCGCCCGGTTTGAGCGGGAGCAGCCCGTTGCGGTTCTGCAGCAACACGATCGAGCGACGCTGCGCCGCAAGGCCAAGTTCACGATCTTCCGCGCGGCCGATCGCCGCCGGGGCGGCGGCAGCGTCGACATAGGGGTTCTCGAACAGGCCAAGCTGGAACTGCTCGGTCAACAGGCGCACCACTGCGGGGTCGATGTGTTCGCGCTCTCCCAGCCGTCCTGAACCAACCAGATCAATGATCGTCTGGTTGCGCGCGAATTCCGACAGCACGTCGGTGCCGCTGCGGATGGCAATGGCCGTCCTGTCGGCGGGGTCATAGGGGCGGCCGGTTTCCGGGTTGATGCGATAGCTTTCCAGACCCCAGCCGCGCTGTTCGATCACGCCGCTGTCGGAATTGACGTTGCCCTTGAAACCCAGCTTGCCGCGCAGCAGGTCGGTCACGATCTGGCGCGAGAACGCCATGCCGTTCTCTTCGTATTTCACGCCCTGATAAGTGACGCCGATCGGCACCCCGTAATAGGGCATGATCGACGATACGCCGCCAGCGATCGCGGTGCGGAAGGGCTTGAGGTGATAACCGAAGCCATACTTGCCGCCGGGATGGGTATAGAGCTGGTTCTTGCCGAAAGTATAATGCGGGTCCCAGCCCATTTCCTGCGGCCCGCCGCCGGGGAAATGCTTGATCGTCAGCGCCACGGACGAAGCGGGGGAGAGAGACGTGCCATCCGCCCGGACCGGCCCCTGCAGGCCCCCGACCAGCGTGCCGATGATCCCGCTCATCAGGTCGGCGTCTTCCGTAAAGGTTTCGTGGAACCGGGCCCAGCGCGGCTCGGTGCCCAGATCAGCCATGTAGCCGTACATCCCGCGCAGGCCGATGGCCCGCCATTCCCGTCCCATGACCCCAGTGAAATCCCGGATCAGGCCCATGTCGCCCCGCAACCGCGCCGGAATGGTGCCCCGCGCATCGACCGGCGCGCCCGCGCCAAGCACGGCGGCTGCCAGACCCGCTTCCTTGGGAAACTCGGTAAAGGCCCCTGCCCCGGCAGCGATCCCGAACATCGGGTTGGTTTCGACATGGTTGCGGGCATTGTCCTTGAACAGCGCGGGGATACCCAGCCGTCCGCCCTCCAGCCGTTCCTGCACCGCATTGGTAAAGCCCGCCATCTGCAGCGGGGTCTGCGGATAGCCGCCACGCAGGGCAAAGCCGGTCAGCTTGACGCTGCAATCCGGCGCTTCACCCACCACTTTCGCGCGCAGTATGAAACGGGTCATCTTCTGCGTGTCGATCAGGTCGCGCCCAAGATCGGAAATGCCGCCGCCGCAATCGGGGTTGTTGGTGGCGATCAGCATCATCCCGGCCTTTTCCGCCAGAGTCATGCGCTGCACCAGATCGGTGGCACGGGCTTTGGCCGGCAGCCGCCAATCCTCGTAGGGATCAAGCTGCCCGTTGGCATTCAGGTCCTTGAAGCGCAGCGCGCCCAGTTGCAGCACCGGCTTGGACCGGGCAGCGATCTCGGGCTGCGCCGGGGCGGTGTTGGCCAGCAGTGGCAGGGCGGACACGGCAAGGAACAGGGCAAGCGGGCGACGCATGGAAGGCTCCTGACAATCAGTCGAGATGGGCGTTGATGGCAGCGCGGTCAGCAGCGGAAGGGAGCCAGGCCGAAGCCAGCGCGCCATCCGGCCCGAACAGCGCCGACACCGGATCGGCTGATTGCGCAGCGGCGGAGAGCACACCGGCGCGCGGATCGTCGACCGGCCCGTTGGCTCCGCGCAAGTGCTGGATCCACCCGGCGATGCCCGTCAGAATGGCCGGGCATTGCTGCCCGCGCGCCTGATGGATCGCCAGCGTTTCCAGCCAGCGCTGGGGCAGCTTCTGGCTGCCATCCATCGCGATCTGGATCAGCTGGTGGTTCAAGGCGGGATTGGCAAAGCGCGCGACCAGGGCCTGCCCATAGCGCTCCAGGTCCTGGTCGGGCGCGGCCGCGACCGTAGGCGCGGCTTCGTCGCGCAGCAGGGTTTCGACCAGTTGCCGGATCGCCGGGTCGGCGATGGCCTGATGAACGTAAGCGTGGCCGCGCCGCAACCCGCAGTACGCCAGCAGCGAATGCGCTCCGTTGAGCATCCGCAGCTTGGCCATCTCATAGGGCCGAACATCGCTGACCAGTTCCGCTCTCACCGCTTCCCAGCGCGGACGCGGTGCGACGAACGTGTCCTCGATCACCCACTGGCTGAAAGGCTCGGTCATCACCGCGCCGTGATCGTCCAGCCCGATCCGCGCGGCCAGTTCGGCCCGGTCCGCAGCCGTGGTCGCGGGGACAATCCGGTCGACCATGGTCGATGGGCAGGCGCATTCCGCATCGAACCAGGAACGCAGGGCCGGATCGTGGCGGTCGAGGTATTCCCCCATCAGCCGCGCCAGCTGCCGCCCGTTGTCAGCCAGGTTGTCGCAGCTGAGCAGCGTCAGCCCGCCCGCCCCGGCTGCCCGGCGTTGCTGGAACGCCTCCGCCAGCAAGGGATAGAAACTGCCCGCCCCGGAAGCCGCGAAATCAAGGCTGCCATCCGCCGCCCGGCAATAGCCTTTTTCGGTGACCGTCAGACTGACGATGCCGGTCTGCGCCGCGCTCAGACTGCCCAGCACCGCATCGCGCGCCTGATCCGCAACGAGCACCCGCTGGACCGCGCCGACCAGCCGGGTCGCGGCCGCCCCGTCCGAACGCTCGGTAACGGTATAGAGCCCATCCTGCGGGTTCAGCTGCTCCGCGACGGCGGGCGAGCGCAACGATACGCCAACGATGGCGAAATCGCGGTCGCCCGCCGCCATTGCCCGGTCGGTATACCAGGCCTGGTGCGCCGGGTGGAACGCGCCGATGCCAAGGTGGACGATACCGACCTGCTGGCTGGCCCGGTCATAGCCGAAATCGGCCACCGCCTGATCGAGCCGCGCGCGGTTTCCTGCCGACAGCCTCACAGCCGGTATGCCGCCTTGGCCAGGTTGTAGGTCAGGTCCTGCGCCAGTTCGGCGGCTTCCCAATCCTCGATCCGGTGTTCGGCGACCAGCCGGGCCAGGAACGCGCAATCGACCCGCCGGGCCACGTCATGCCGGGCCGGGATCGACAGGAACGCCCGCGTATCGTCATTGAAGCCAACGGTGTTGTAGAACCCGGCCGTCTCGGTGGTCATCTCGCGAAACCGGCGCATCCCTTCCGGGCTGTCGTGGAACCACCATGCCGGCCCCAGCTTCAGGCAGGGATAATGCCCGGCCAGCGGCGCCAGTTCCCGGGCATAGGCACTCTCGTCGAGGGTAAAGAGAATCAGTGACAGTCCCGCCTCGTTGCCAAACCGGTCCAGCAACGGCTTGAGCGCATGGACATAGTCGGTACGGGTCGGGATATCCGCGCCCTTGTCGCGGCCCAGTGCGGTGAACAGACCCGCGTTGTGGTTCCGGAACGAACCGGGGTGCAACTGCATCACCAGCCCGTCATCAAGGCTCATGGCCGCCATTTCGGTCACCATCTGGGCCCGGAACAGCTCCGCCTCGGCGGGGGTGAACCGGCCGCTGCTGACTTTGGCGAACAGCGCCTCGCTCTCCGCTGCGGTCAGGTTGGCGGTCTGCGCAGTGGGATGACCGTGATCGGTGCTCGTCGCCCCCATCTCGGCAAAGAACGCCCGGCGGCGGCGGTGCGCGGCCAGATAGCCTTGCCACGACCGGCAATCCTCTCCGGTCAGGGCCGACAGGGCATCGAGATTGGCCTGAAACCCTTCGAACTCCGGATCGATCACCGGATCGGGCCGATAGGCAGTGATAACCCGCCCCTGCCACCCCGATGCCCGGATCGTCGCGTGGTGCTCCAGACTGTCCAGCGGGCTTTCCGTGGTGGCGATGACTTCGATATTGTACCGTTCGAACAAGGCGCGCGGGCGGAAACCCTGGGTCGCCAGCATTTCGGTGATCGTATCGAAATAGAGGTCGCTGGTGGCCGCACCCAGTTGGACGCCCATGCCGAACACCTCGGCAAAGACCCAGTCCAGCCACATCCGCGACGGGGTGCCGCGAAACAGGTGATAGCGCTCGGCAAACAGCCGCCAGCTCTCGCGCGGGTCGGCAGCGGGATTGCCAATGCCCAGTGCGGCCAGCGGCACTCCCTGCGAATAGAGCATCCGGAAGACATAGTGGTCGGGGTGCAACAGCAGTTCTGCCGCGTTGCCAAAGTTCGCATTGGTCGCGAACCATTCCGGATCGGTGTGTCCGTGCGGGCTGATGATCGGCAGGTCTTTGATCGTGCCGTAAAGCTGGCGCGCAATCGCGCGGGTATCCGGATCGACGGGCAGCAGCCGGTCGGGGTGCAGTTCAAGATTGGGCATAGTCACGAAATCCATCCGGTCATGCGGCCAAAGTCCAGCAGTCGCGCCGGCCAATCAACCAAAGAAGTGCCAGCCAGGTGCCGCAAGCCAAATCCGTGCCCGCCGCGGGCGTGCAGGTGGGTCTCGACCATCACACCCTTGGCCCGGAGCGCACTGCGCAGCGCCAGTGCATGTTCTGGTCCGACCAATGGGTCATCCTCGGCATGCACCAGATAGTGGGGCGGCGCATCGGCGCGGGCGTGCAGGTGCGGCGAATGGCGGGCAAGGTCATCCGCGCCCGTGGCAGCGCCGAACAATGACTGGCCGGCGGGCACAGTCGCCGCCAGCTGCTCCAGCAGCACGGCCGGATAGATGGGCGCGGCAAGATCAGGCCGGGCAGATAGACGGTCGACCGCATCCTGCGCCGGGTAGACCGGCTGGTCATGCCGGGCAGCCAGATTCGCGGTCAGATGCCCGCCGGCCGAAAAGCCGATCACTGCGATGCGGGCCGGGTCGATTCCCCATTCGCGCGCTCGGCTGCGCACCAGCCTGACGGCCCGCTGGGCGTCGGCCAGCGGGGTATCCAGCCCGCGTTCCCAGCCGTCATTCGGCAAGCGATAGGCCAGGGCAAAGCCCGCCACCCCACGGGCAGCGAACCACGCGGCAACATCCAGTGCTTCCTTGTCCCAGGCCATGTGGCGATAGCCGCCACCGGGGATCGCGATGATGGCCGCACCGTTTGGGCGCGACGGGCGAAAGTGATCGAGCCACGGCTGGATCACGCCGGTCAGACTGCGATCGCGAATGGCCGGATCGGCGGAACGCTCCGTCAGTTTGACGGCAAGTCCGGCGGGTACGGCCTCCGGCGCCCCGTTCGGCCAGAGGTCGATTCGGGAGACTTCCGCCGGTTGACCGGGCGAACTGGCACGCAGCGGCCCGGCAACCGTTGCCGCCCCCGCAGCCAGCCCAAGGCCCAGCAGATCGCGCCGCCCCAGGGTCACGCCAGCACCCGCGAGTGGCTGCAAGAACGCCAGCACCAGATCCGGCTGGAACCCGGCCGCAGCCGCTGGTCATCCAGGACCGTGTCAACCAAGCAAGTCATCATCGCTCCTTTTGGTCATACCAATTATCTTGACAGGCCTGACTGATCTGGTCAAGACATCAATCTCGATTGCAAACCAGTCTGGCATAGGAACCACCATGAAGATCAAGTCTGCCAAGGTCATCGTCACGTGTCCGGGACGCAACTTCGTGACCTTGAAGATCGAGACCGACCAGGGCGTCTACGGGATTGGCGACGCGACGCTGAACGGGCGTGAACTGTCGGTCGTGTCGTATCTTGAGGATCACGTTGTGCCGTGCCTGATCGGCATGGACCCGCGCCGGATCGAGGATATCTGGCAGTATCTCTACAAGGGCGCCTACTGGCGGCGCGGCCCGGTGACGATGCGCGCGATTGCGGCTGTCGACATGGCGCTGTGGGACATCAAGGCCAAGATGGCGGGGATGCCGCTTTACCAGTTGCTCGGCGGGAAGAGCCGCGACGGGATCATGGTCTATGGCCATGCCAATGGCAGCGACATTGCCGAAACGGTGGAGGCCGTGGGCCACTACATCGACATGGGCTACAAGGCGATCCGCGCTCAGACCGGCGTGCCGGGGATCAAGGACGCCTACGGCGTGGGGCGCGGCAAGCTCTATTACGAACCGGCCGACGCCAGCCTGCCTTCGGTCACCGGCTGGGATACGCGCAAGGCGCTGAACTATGTCCCGAAGCTGTTCGAGGAACTGCGCAAGACCTATGGCTTCGACCATCACCTGCTGCATGACGGCCATCACCGTTACACCCCGCAGGAAGCCGCCAACCTGGGCAAGATGCTCGAGCCGTACCAGCTGTTCTGGCTTGAGGACTGCACCCCGGCCGAGAATCAGGAAGCGTTCAAGCTGGTTCGCCAGCACACCGTCACGCCGCTGGCGGTGGGTGAGATCTTCAACACGATCTGGGACGCCAAGGACCTGATCCAGAACCAGTTGATCGACTACATCCGCGCCACCGTGGTCGGCGCGGGCGGGCTGACGCACCTGCGCCGGATCGCCGATCTGGCCAGCCTCTACCAGGTCCGCACCGGCTGCCACGGCGCGACCGATCTGTCGCCGGTCACCATGGGCTGCGCGCTGCACTTCGACACCTGGGTGCCCAACTTCGGCATTCAGGAATACATGCGCCACACCGAGGAAACCGACGCGGTCTTCCCGCATGACTACCACTTCGAAAAGGGTGAGCTGTTCGTGGGCGACACCCCCGGCCACGGCGTCGACATCGATGAGGCGCTTGCCGCCAAGTATCCCTACAAACCCGCCTATCTGCCAGTCGCCCGGCTGGAAGACGGCACCATGTGGAGCTGGTAAAGATGACTTTCGCAAAGACCCTGTTCGCCGGGGCGGCCCTGATCGCCCTGTCCGTCGCTGCGCCGGCGCAGTCGCCGTCGCCGGAACTCGGCAAGCTGGCCCGCCTGGGTACCGTCCACGAGCGCTATCAGGCCTACAACGTCGAAATGGTCGAAGTGACCGGCGGCCGGTTCTGGGCGCCCTATGGCGGTCCGGCAGACGAACGCTATCGCCAGCGTCCGCCGATCGACTTGTCCGATCCCCGGCTGATCGCGCTGGCCCGGGGGCTGGGCCCCAGCCTGATGCGGGTCAGCGGCACCTGGGCCAACAACACCTACCTCGAGGCTCCGGGCGAACGGCTGTCCGCCCCGCCGCCGGGTTTCGTCCAGGTCCTGACCCGCGCGCAGTGGCAGAACGTGGTTGCCTTCTCCAAGGCGGTCGATGCACCGATCGTGACCAGCTTTGCGGTCAGCAACGGCACCCGCGATGCCACCGGCGCATGGACGACGGTTCAGGCGCAGCGCCTGCTGGAGCTGACGCGTGAAAGCGGCGGCACCCTCTACGCCGCAGAATTCTTCAACGAACCGAACGTTCCCACCGCAGCCCCGGAAGCGCCGCGGCAGTACGATGCCGCCAACTATGGTTCGGACTTCCGGATCTTCCGTGACTGGGCCCGCAAGAACGTGCCCGAGATGCTGATTCTCGGCCCTGGCGGCGTCGGGGAAGCCGGGCTCCTCAAGGACGTTCCGGTGGCCAACGAGTTCGGCACGCATGTCAGCACCGAAAGCATGATGCAGCAGAACCCGAACAGCGTGGATGCGGTTTCCTACCACTTCTATGGTTCGGTTTCGCAGCGCTGCCTGGGGCTGGGGATCGGCACCGCGCAAAAGGCCGATGCGCTGACCGCCCGCTGGCTGGACCTGACTTCGCGCGATTACGATTACTATGCCGCGCTGCGCGACAAGTACGAGCCGGGCAAGCCGGTCTGGAACACCGAAACCGCGCAGGCCGCCTGTGGCGGATCGCCGTGGGCCGCGACGTTCCTCGACACCTTCCGCTACCTGAACCAGAACGGCGCGCTGGCACAGAAGGGGGTGCAGGTGGTGATGCACAACACGCTCGCCGCGTCCGATTATGCGCTGATCGATCAGGACACCCTGCAGCCGCGTCCCAATTACTGGGCCGCCGTCCTGTGGCAGCGGACCATGGGCGCAACCGTGCTGGCGGCACCGCGTTCGCCATCGCCGGCACTGCGCATCTATGCCCATTGCCTGCCGCAGAAGCAGGGCGGCGTCGGGCTGGTCGCGCTCAACACCGGTGAAGCCGCGCAGCAGCTGAACCTGGAAGGCAAGGCCACGACCTGGACGATGACCGGCCAGCCGCTCGACACCCGCGAGGTGCTGATCAATGGCAACAAGCCGGGCCTTGCCGCAAACGGCGAACTGACCGGCCTGGCCGGAACGCCGGTGAACGGCCGCCTGGCCATTCCGGGCCACGCAATCGCCTTTGCGGCAGTGCCGGGCGCCAACAATCCGGCGTGCAGGTAAACCTTGGCCCGGATCGTCCTGATCGGTGAAGCCATGCTGGAACTCGCCCGCAAGGGCGGGGACTGGCAGCTTGGCTATGGCGGGGATACGCTCAATACCGCCATCCACCTCGCCCGCGCGGGGCACGACGTGGCCTATCTGACCGCGCTCGGCACCGACCCGTTCAGCGCTGATCTGAAGGGACGCTGGGCCGCGGAAGGGCTGGATACCGCGCTGGTGCTGGATCACCCTACGCGCGGCACCGGGCTCTATGCCATTGCGACCGATGCGGCGGGCGAGCGCAGCTTCACCTATTGGCGCGATTCCAGCGCGGCACGCGAAATGCTGGCGCTGCCGGAATCGGCCGCGGCCCTCGCCGTGGCAGCGCGGGCCGATCTTGTCGCGGTTTCGCTGATCACGCTCGCCATCCTGCCCGCAGAGGGCCGGGCCCGCCTGCTGGAGCTGATCCGGCAGGTCCGGCAAAATGGCGGGCAGGTGGCGTTCGACGGGAATTATCGTCCGCGGCTGTGGGAATCGCCCGCAGCCGCGGCGTCCGCCCGTGACGCGGCGATTGCTGCTGCGACGATCGGTCTGCCGACACTGGAGGATGAACAGGCGATTGCCGGCCACCCGCTGACCGCCGATGCCGTTGCGGCTCACTGGCAGAACCTGGGGTGTGCGGAAACGATCGTGAAGCTGGGAGCGGATGGCTGTCGCCTGCCCGATGGCACGGTGCTGCCGCCAGCACGCCTGCTCAGCCCGGTCGATACCAGCGGCGCGGGTGATGCTTTCAATGCCGGCTATCTCGACGCCCGGCTGCGCGGTGCGACGCCAGTCGAAGCGGCGGGTGCGGCCCATGCGCTGGCCGGTTGGACGATCATGCGCCCCGGCGCGATCCCTGCGCAGGATTCCTGACGCGGTTGGGATATGCCGTCCGGCCTGACCAATCGGGCCTTGATCAGGCCAGCGTCACAAAGATTTCCGCCTCAATGACCCAGTCCGCCCCCACCTTTCGCCATTTGGCCGAATAGTCACCAGACGCGAGCACGGCGGCGCCGCCCCCGGAAATGCCCTGCCACTTGCCATGTTCCAGCGCGATCGGCTCAACCGGGGACGCGATGATCGCGTCTGGCAGGCGCACGTAGGTCATGCGTGCATGGGCGGAGAATTCGCGCTTCCACGCCTGCAACTGCGCCCTGCGGCCCGCGATCACGGCGCTGTCCGTGCCCGTGATCATCACCACATCCAGGGCCAGCAAGGGCGCGATGGCGGCCAGATCGGCGTCAGCCAGTGCGCGATTGAAGGCCGCGCGGCGCAGGCGGATGGCAAGGTCGGGCGAAGCGGTCATGCCCCTCCTTCGCCGCAATGCGCCGCCCCCGTCAATGGGCGGCACGCTGGCGTGGGCAATCGGCGCGCTCAGCCCGCAGCGTGCAACTGCTCGGCCCGCGCCTTCAGGGCCTGCGCCGTATCGTCGAAGGCCCGCTTGACCCACGGCCCGGCGAAGCGGAACACATGGATTCCATTCGCGCCCAGGAAGGCATCGGTGCTGTAATAAGTGCAGCTGTCCGGTCCGGTCGGCGTGATCACCTGATCGCGCCGCGCGGGATAGGGCCAGAAGTCCAGATTGGGAAACTCCCAGCTCAGCAACCGCTCGGGTTCAAAGCCGCAGACATACTCCAGATTGGGCACGGTCGGGCCGCCAGCCGTGGCATAGTTGATCAGCGTCATTTCCACCGGCGCGCCCATTTCCAGCGTGGAAACCGCACGAATGCAGAACGGGTTCCATTCGTTGTAGCGCGGCAGGTCCGTCAGCACCTGCCACACCACGCTGGCGGGGGCGTTGATCGCCACCGTTTCGCTGCGGGTTACGGCATTGGGGTCAAAACCCATCACCGGGTCTTCGGCGACGGTCTTTGCGGCCTTCATCCAGTCAAGCATCGTCGTTCTCCAGTTCCGCCAGTTTCACCACGCGGGCCGTCGGCAAGGGGTGTTCACGCGCACCCGCCCAGCGCAGCAGCGCGGTGCCTTCCCGGTGGTCGCAGGTGTCGATCCAGTTGGCGCTCGCCGCCTTGCCACCGGGCGCGCGGGCGGCACAGACGATGCGGACAGAGCCATCGGGCGCGGTCCGGGCCGAATGCTTGTTCACGGTGATCTGGCGAAAGCGATAGTCCAGGCTTTCCATCCACCAGTTGTCGAGCTGGAAGTTCCAGTAATAGCAATCGGGCGGGGTCACATCGATCACCCACGCCTCATCCGGCGCCAGCCGCCAATAGGCATGGGCATAATAGATGTCCTTCGCCCCGCCGCCCTTCTGGAACATCGCCTGGTCGATAGCCGGGAACTGGTTGGGCGTCTGCCGGAACAGCCGGGTCCAGTCGGCGAAAGTCTGCGCCACGCCGGTCACGAACTGCGCCGCCGCGCCGAACCCCGCCGCCAGCCGGTCAGCGCTGAGCGGGGCGGGAACGGCTGGTCCGCCGATCCGCTCGATACGGAATTCCCCGCCGCGTTCGGCCTCGCGGTCCAGCGCGGACTGGCGGATGATGATCACGCTGGCATCCGGTTCCAGCCGCAGCCAGTTCTTCCCCGCGTCCGCCCCGCGTGGGGGCTGGCAGCTGGCGATGATCTCCACCGTGCCATCCGGTCCCCACTGGATTTCGTCGTCCATCAGGCTGCCGGTGGCATGGGCGCTGCCATCGATGTGATAGCGCATCGCGTTGGCGACGATCGAGAAGTAGAACATCGACCCGCGCCGACCGGTGATGCGATAGTCGCTGCTCCCCGCAATCGACGCGTTCCAGTATGCGTTGTCTGGGTTGTCCGCGCCGATCTTTCCGGTCTCGTGGCTGAGCTGATAGAAGAACGGAAAATCCGGGTCGCTGGCCTCGACATATTGTTCCAGCGCCAGCTTGCTCAGGCGGGAAAGATACCGGAAGCCCTCGGTGCGGATCAGCGGATCGGCGGGCACGTCGTCCGCCAGGATCACGGCCCCCGCATCGGCCAGCCGGGCGCAGTAATCGCGCCAGGCCTGGGCGATGTCGGCGCTCATGCCGCGACCCAGTCGCCGCCGTTGACGTCCAGCATCACGCCATTCACTTCGCTGGCATAGTCCGACAGCAGGAAATAGATCGCCTTGGCGCAATCCTTGTCGGGCGGGATGCGCCCCACCGGGATCTCCTGCGCGCGCTGCTTGCGGAAGGCTTCACCCGCTTCACCCTGCGCGGCGAAGAACTGTTCCAGCGGCACACCGTCCATCCAGCCCATCAGCGCGGTATTGGCGCGGATGCCGGTTCCGGCCAGCTCCACCGCCAGTTGCCGGGTCAGCTGGTTGACCGCGCTCTTGGCCATGGCATAGCCCCCTTCGCCGGGCATCGGTCTGCGCGTGGCAAGCGTCGAGACGTTGACGATCGAACCGCTGCCCTGGCGCTTCATCTGCGGCACGACGGCCTGCGCCATGCGCAATCCGCCCACGGCGATCACGTCGAGCGCGCGCAGCACCTGATCGATCGGATGATCGATGATGCTGCCCCAGTCGGGATGATAGTAGGCGGAATGGATCAGGCCATCGATCCGCCCCCAGCGGTCCACCGCCGCCTTGGCCAGCGCATGGCACTGCTCGGTGCTGGCAACGTCGCACGGCACGGCAACCGCCTCGCCCCCGGCGGCTGTGATGTCGGCGGCCAGCGCATTGATGGCATCGACCGACCGGGCCGAGACGACCACTTTCGCCCCTTCCGCCGCCGCGCCCCGGCACATGGCCTGCCCCATGCCCGGCCCAGCCCCGGTGATGATGATGACCTTGTCCTTCAGGATCATGCGCTGCTCTCCCTTTATCTGCTGTTCACTTCGCCAGGTACTGGTCGTGGTAGAAGGCAAAATCTGCCGCGATCCCTTCCGGCGTCAGGCCGAACTCTTGCGCGCCGTATTTGTGGCGCGGGCGCGCATCGCGGGCATTGTCGGCCACGCACGCCTCCAGCGCGGCCTGCACCGCGCCGTCGCGGGCATGTCCCAGTTGCTCCAGCACCCGCTGTGCGGTGCCGACCGGATCGTTGACGGTGTCCTCGTAGCGCACGTCGATGATCTGGCCTGCCGGCAATTCCCGCCGCAGCGCTTCCAGCCGCTCCAGCCCGGTGCGGAACCGGCGGCTCCAGTGCGCGCCCTGGTCTTCCTTGCGGTAGGTGGACGAACTGTTGATGCTCAGCGATGCGCACATCGAACAGTAACTGGGCAGCACCTGCCCGACATGGCGGTGGGTCATGACCAGCTTCACGCCGGGCCACACCTTCAGCAGCCCGCCAATCCCGCCCAGCAGGTGATGCGGGGTCTTGAACACCCATGGCCGACGCGGTTCGCCCCGCAGCACCCGCTGGTGCTGGATCGCCTGCATGAAGCGATACAGGTCGCGGAAGGCCGGTTCGTGATCCTGATCGGCCTGCCAGTGGCCATAGGCATGGATCGGCATCATAGAATCGTATGTGGTGGACAGGAACGTGCGGTCCAGCAGCACGACTTCCTCGTTCACGGCCATCGCGTCCATCGGATCGATCGATTCAAAGTCGGGCCACTGGGTCAGCAGCCAGTCGACCATCTGCCGCGCGGCCTCCTGCCGGGGTGCGGGATCGCCCGCCGCTTCACCGGGCAGCGGCAGGGGAAAGGCCGTTTCCCACCACCACAGCGCCGTGAAACCGGGCACGGCGGCCAGCAGGCGATGCATCATCGTGGAGCCCGTGCGCGGCAGACCGATGATCGCGCAGGCCAGCTCGATCCGCTCGTCCGCCGCTGCGGGATGATCCTTGAAATACTGCACCAGCCGCAGTCGGTCGGACAGGGCGGACCGGATCCGCACCCCGGCCGAACTGTCGGGCGAAAGCAGTCCGGCATCCCGATTGACGTGATCGATCAGGCTACCCAGCGGCGCTTCGAACCAGGGGTCGCCAAAATCATCCAGCGCGGTTTCGATGCGGGCCTGCTCCATCAGGACCTGCGCGTCGAGCTGCCGGGTGACTTCGGCCTGATCGGTCATCTTTGTTCATCCCCCTTACTGGCCAATGCTGCCGACCATCGGCGCCAGTCTCTCTGCTGGGGCGAAAGATAGAGGGATGACAGCGCGAGTTACCTCCCATATGGGAGGGTGTGCCCCTGACCATCGCCGACGATACCGAACTGCTGCTGCCCCTGTTTGCCGGGATGCATGAAGGGCAGCGCTTCGCCACATTTCTGGACCGGCTGCGGCAGCGCACCGGGGCCGAATACATCGGCCTGTTCTTCCGCCAGGGCGATCTGGCGATCCATGATGTGACGGAATTCCATTCCGGGCGAAATCTGCGCGCCGACGCCCGGCGGCTGGGACTGGATCGGCTGGACCTGCTGGACCGGTTCCCGTTCGATCGACTGCAACCCGGACGGGTCTACGCGGTCAGCGAATTCGCCGACGTCGATGCCGAGTACGCGGCCTTTCGGGCGCGCTATATCACCGCGCTGGGAATCGCTGACGAGCGCATCGTGCGACTGGCGCTGGACGGCGGGATCAGCGCCTGGCTGCTGCTGGCGCGCGGGGCCGCCTGCACCGCTGCCGACGCCGCGTTGCTGGCCAACCTCGCGCCCTATGTCGCGCTGGCCCTGCGCGGCTTCGTGCATGAGGAGCGCCGCCGGATCGAGGCCGAGATGAACGCGGTGGCGCTGGAGCGGAGCGGGATCGGCTGGCTGCTGCTCGACCGCGAGGCCCGGCTGCTGGCGTGCGAGCCGGGACTGACCCGCTATCTGTCCGCCTTGCCCGGTTTCGCGCTGCGACCGGGCGAACGCCTGGTGCTGCCCGATGCGGCGGGAGAACGCCTTCTGGCCGAAACCGCAGCGCACTTTGCCCGGCACCCGCAAGCCCCCGTGCGCGCGCTGGAACTGAATGCGGAGCCGCGCGTTCATGCCGTGCTCCTGCCCAGCCGCACCCAGCCCGCCGCCGCGTCCAGCCTGCCGGTGCTGCAAGTAATCTGCCGCCACCCGCGCAGGGGCGGACGGCTGGACGGAACTGTGCTGGCCCAGCTGTCAGGCCTGTCCCGGCGCGAGGCGGAACTGGCCGTAAGGCTCAGCGAAGGCCGGTCGATCGCGGAGGCCGCCGGGGACATGGGCCTGACCCTGGAAACCGCGCGCAACTATACCAAGCGCATCTATGCCCAGCTCGATCTGCGCGGACAGGGCGACCTGATCCGCCATGTCCTGCAGAGCGGGGTCAGCCTCGCCTAGGCGGCGACGGCGGCCCAAAAATTGCCGTGTGATCGGCATGGCCCGGCCACCTCTCACCAAGTGAGAACACGGCCGGGCAGCCGGTTTGCGCACTATCTGGCTGCGCTTATTACGCCTGCGAGTCTGCCGGGAAACGCCCGGCGCAAGCGGGGATCAGCGATGCCGAAGACCTACCGGATTGGCCAGATCGTCCCCAGTTCCAACACCACGATGGAAACCGAAGTGCCGCGCATGCTGCTGGCACGCCAGACGATCCGGCCCGAACAGTTCACGTTCCATTCGTCGCGCATGGCGATGAAGCACGTGACCAAGGAAGAACTCGCGGCCATGGACGCGCAGAGCGTGGGGTGCGCGCGCCAGCTGGCCGATGCCGAAGTCGACATCATCGGCTATGCCTGCCTGGTGGCGATCATGTCGGCCGGGCGCGGCTATCACTGCGTCAGCGAGGAAACGCTGGGCAAGGCGGTGCGCGATGCGGGCCATGCCTGCCCGATCGTGACCAGCGCGGGCGCGCTGGTGCAGGTGCTGCGCGAAATGCGGGCACGCAAGGTCTCCATCGTCACGCCCTACATGCGGCCGCTGACCGACCTGGTGGTCGATTACATCGTCCACGAGGGGATCGCGGTCCAGGATTCAATCGCGCTGGAAATTCCCGACAACCTTGCCGTGGGACGGCGCGACCCGCTGGCCTTGATCAGCGATGTCGATGCGCTGGACCTGACCGGCGTTGACGCGGTCGTGCTGTCGGCCTGTGTGCAGATGCCATCGCTGCCAGCCATCGAGGCGGTTCAGGACAAGCTGGGCCTGCCCGTGCTGACCGCCGCGACCAGCACCACCCGGGTCATGCTGCAGCAACTTGGCCTTGAACCGGTCAGCACTGGATCGGGTTTTGCCTTGTCGGAACGGTTCCAACCGCTGCATTGACCCGGCGCCACCCCGGCTGCTTCGTCCGTTTGATATCGGACAATGAATCGTTGCCCGGCCACGGGAACCCTGCCCTGGCGCGGGGCGACCTGCTGCCCGGGATTGCAAAAGGTATGACTCCATGACTACTTCGCGTGTTACAAAACTCGAACAGCACCGGGCACGGCAGCTAGGGGAGCGCATGGAACCGAAGTATTATCAGAACTGGCATCTCGCCAATTCCGGGACCGAAGTTCTGGTGACCGAGTTCGAATGGGGCCTGATCCGGCTGCACGAAGCGTTCGCCCGCTGGGTTTCGACCGGCTCTGTTGCAAAGATTGGCGGCAGTCAGAGGTAGGCTGTCGCTCTGCGCCGATCAGGCGGCTGCTGCGAAATGGTGGTTGAGCATGCCCATGGCCTCCGTCAGCGCCGAGGGCCCAATGCCAAAAGCTCTCTCCACAAGGCGCACCTCGCCCCTGATGCCGGGCTGCAGGCACCAGGGGCGAGCCTGTCCTTTGCGCAGGGCTCGCATGACTTCGAATCCCTTGATCGTGGCATAGGCCGTGGGGATCGATTTGAAACCGCGCACCGGCTTGATCAGTATCTTGAGCTTTCCGTGATCGGCCTCGATCACGTTATTGAGATACTTCACCTGCCGGTGGGCCGTCTCCCGGTCCAGCTTTCCTTCGCGCTTCAATTCGGTGATCGCTGCACCATAGCTCGGCGCTTTGTCGGTATTGAGCGTGGCAGGCTTTTCCCAGTGCTTCAGGCCTCGCAGGGCCTTGCCCAGGAACCGCTTCGCTGCCTTGGCGCTGCGGGTCGGCGACAGGTAGAAATCGATCGTGTCGCCCCGCTTGTCGACTGCCCGGTACAGGTAGGTCCACTTGCCCCGCACCTTGACGTAGGTTTCATCCAGGCGCCAGCTCGGATCAAAGCCACGCCGCCAGAACCAGCGCAGCCGCTTCTCCATCTCCGGGGCGTAGCACTGGACCCAGCGATAGATCGTCGTATGGTCGACCGAAATGCCGCGTTCCGCCAGCATTTCCTCAAGGTCGCGATAGCTGATCGGATAGCGACAATACCAGCGCACCGCCCACAGGATCACATCACCCTGGAAATGGCGCCACTTGAAATCCGTCATCGTTCCGTCCGTCCAATCTCCGCCAAGCATGCTCAAGCTTCACGATTTTTGCAACAGAGCCTTTGAGAGAACTATCTTCGGCCTTCACACGCACGAAAGGCGGCGAAGCTCCGCCGTTAATCCGTCCGCCGGAGATCTCGCCCAGGCAGGCTGAAGGCCGAGCAAGCCTGACAGGCCCGAAAAGCCCGGCACGGGCGTCGGCGGCGATGACGGCGGCGGCATTATCCAGGGTTGATGATGGAAGTGGAGGATATCGACAACCTCTCGCGCAACCAAGACATCGCGGTCGGACTGCAAGTGATCTTGAAGCCACGGGCCCGTCCCACCCCGACATGGACCTCGATGCCCGAACGGACGTTAGATTTCGAGTTCTAGGCGTTCTGCGATGAAGGTTGGATCCCAGCCGGGATTGAAAGTGTCGACGTGGGTGAATCCGAGCCGCTCGTATAGGCCACGCAGGTTCGGGTGGCAGTCGAGCCGCAGCTTGGCGCACCCCTGCGTTCGCGCGGCATGGCGGCAAGCCTCGATCAGCGCGGAGCTGACACCCCGGCCCGCATGTGTCCGTCGCACCGCGAGCTTGTGCAGATATGCGGCCTCCCCCTTGAGGGCGTCGGGCCAGAACTCGGGATCCTCGGCCGACAAGGTGCAACAGCCGACGATGCCGTCGCTGCAACTCGCGACTAGGAGCTCGGATCTCAGGACGAAGGTCTCCGCGAATGTCCGGTCGATCCGCGCGACGTCCCAGGCGGGCGTTCCCTTGGCGGACATCCACGCCGCAGCGTCGTGCATCAGCCGCACAACCTCGTCGATATCACCCGAGCAGGCGACCCGAACGTTCGGAGGCTCCTCGCTGTCCATTCGCTCCCCTGGCGCGGTATGAACCGCCGCCTCATAGTGCAGTTTGATCCTGACGAGCCCAGCATGTCTGCGCCCACCTTCGCGGAACCTGACCAGGGTCCGCTAGCGGGCGGCCGGAAGGTGAATCCTGATGCCAGTGACGGCCGGACGGTGAAGGAAGCGGCCGAGCTGCTGGCCGTGCATCGTTCGACCCTTTACCGGGCGCTGGCGCGTGGCGAGGAAGTGACAAAGACCGAGGCCCGCCGACGTGGTGCGTTCGCCTCGATGATGAACGCCAGGAAGAAGGCCCCGCGTTCCTCGATGGCGACGGCCCGGCCGCCGACCTGCCGCCGCCGCCGTATCGAACGCAGAGCCTGCCGCAAATCCTGGCGGCCCTCCCCGATGACGAGCTGGCGAGCTGGCCCGGTGAGCTGGCCGACCAGGAGGGGGTCGTCTCAGAAAACGGAAAATAAAGCACGCTAAGGCGTAACTACCCTCGGCTACACCGCGTCGGCACCACGCGGCTCTTTCTCCCCTTGCAGCGAAGCAATCAGCGGGCAAGAAACGTTCCCTTGCCGCGCATGGCAGGCGAACACAAGTTCGGATAGCACGGTTTCCATGCGCGCCAGGTCGGTCATTTTTTCGCGCACGTCCTGAAGCTTGTGCTCGGCCAGGCTGCTGGCTTCCTCGCAGTGGGTGCCGTCATCCAGCCTCAGCAGCTCTGCGATCTCGTCGAGGCTGAATCCGAGCCGCTGGGCTGATTTCACGAAGCGCACCCGCGTCACATCCGCCTCGCCATAGCGGCGGATGCTGCCATAGGGCTTGTCCGGCTCCGGCAACAAGCCCTTGCGCTGATAGAACCGGATTGTTTCCACGTTGACCCCGGCCGCCTTGGCGAAAACGCCAATAGTCAGATTCTCCAAATTTTTTTCCATATCGCTTGACTCCGTACATTGGTACGGAAGTAAGCTTAAGCTATCCAATCCAGATTTGAAAGGACAAGCGTATGTCTGAACCTCAAAACGGGCGCGGGGCGCTCTTCACTGGCGGGCTAGCCGCCATCCTCGCCTCGGCTTGCTGCCTGGGGCCGCTGGTTCTGATCGCCCTGGGGTTCAGCGGCGCTTGGATCGGCAACTTGACGGTGTTGGAACCTTATCGCCCGATCTTCATCGGCGCGGCGTTGGTGGCGCTGTTTTTCGCCTGGCGGCGCATCTACCGACCGGCGCAAGCCTGCAAACCAGGGGATGTGTGTGCGATTCCCCAAGTGCGCGCTACTTACAAGCTCATTTTCTGGGTCGTGGCCGCGCTGGTTCTGGTCGCGCTCGGATTTCCCTACGTCATGCCATTTTTCTATTAATCACAGGAGTTCATCATGAAAAAACTGTTTGCCTCTCTCGCCATCGCTGCCGTTGTTGCCCCCGTGTGGGCCGCCACCCAGACCGTCACGCTGTCCGTACCGGGCATGACCTGCTCCGCTTGTCCGATCACCGTCAAGAAGGCGATTTCCAAGGTCGAAGGCGTCAGCAAAGTTAGGGTTTGCGTCCAGCATCCCACCAGTGATCCACGATCTGGATCAGTACCGCCAATTGTGTCGGGTTCAGGTGCAGACGGCGCTGCGCTCGCAGCAACAGGGATGGCAGCATGCAAAACCCGCTATCCATGACCTTCGCACCCCATTTCTGGCTAGCGGGGGACTTCCGGGACTTCTTCTCCGGTGCTACCTTATCTGTCGTTGTTTCGTCTTGATTCGTGTCAGTCAAGGCCCGACAAAAGGACCGCGATGCGCGTTGGTCGATCAAGTACAGCAAGGCCAAGGTCCGGGAAGGCGCTGACCCGAAGGCGGCAAAGCCCGTCGATCTCGCCATCCCGATGTTCGGCTACAAGAACCACATCGGCATCGACAAAGCCCATGGGCTGATCCGCACCTGGGATGCCAGCGCCGCCAATGCCCATGACGGTGCACGACTGCCGGACTTGGTCAGCAAGGCCAATACCGGTTCGGGCGTCTGGGCAGACACGGCCTACCGGTCGAAGAAAAACGAGGCTTTCCTGGCGGCAGGCATGTTCAAGAGCCACGTCCACCAGAAGCGCAAGCCGAGGCAGCCGCTGCCCGAGCGGATCGCCAGGGCCAATACCAGACGATCCAAGATCCGCGCCCAGGTCGAGCATGTGTTCGCGGGGCAGAAGCACCGGATGGGGCTCGTCGTGCGCACTATCGGCATCGCCCGCGCCACCATCAAGATCGGCATGGCCAACCTCGTCTATAACTTCCAGCGTCTGGCCTGGCTCGAGGGGCGAACTGCGGCTGCATGACATCAAAACGGTCCCAAGGGGTACCGGAAACACCAAAATCAGCCGGAGCCGTAGGCCACCGAAGGTAAATCGGGCAAACATCCAAGCCCTTCATGCCTTCGGCACACGTCCAGACGCGATCACGACAAAATTACTGGGTTCTTCGAGGTGTCCAACTGACTGCCCTGGTCGGTGTTGAAAATCTCCGGCTTGCCGTAGCGCGCCAAGGCTTCCTCCAGCGCCTCGACGCAGAAGTCCGCCTCCATCGTGATCGATACCCGGTGGGCGAGCACCTTGCGGCTGAACCAGTCGACGATCGCTACGAGATAGACGAAGCCTCTGGCCATCGGGATGTAGCTGATGTCGGTTGCCCAGACCTGGTTCGGCCGCACGATCGGCAGCTTGCGCAGCAGATACGGGTAGACCTTGTGCCCCGGCGCCGCCTTCGAGGTGTTCGGGCGGCGGTAGAGCGCCTCGATCGCCATCTTCTTCATCAGCGTCGCGACGTGGCAACGGCCGATCTCGATGCCCTCCTGACGCAGCAGGTCGCGCAGCATCCGGCTGCCAGCGAATGGGAACTCCAGGTGCAACTCGTCGATCCGCCGCATGACCTTCAGATCGGCGTCCGACACCGGCCGGGGCAGATAATAAACGCTGCCCCGGCTGATCCCCAGCTCCCGCGCCTGCCGCGTCAAGGGCAAGTCGTGCGAACGATCGATCATCGTTTTGCGCTCGGCAACAGTCCTGCCTTGCCGAGCGCGCCGGCCAAAAAATCATTCGCCAGCGTCAGCTCGCCGATCTTGGCGTGCAGTGTCTTCACGTCCACCGTCGGCTCGGACCCGTCCGCCGTGCCATCGGCGCCAAACACACCGGCAGCCCCTTCCAGCAACTGCGTGCGCCACGTCGTGATCTGGTTCGGATGCACGTCGAACAACTGCGCCAGCTCGGCCAGCGTCTTCTCACCCTTCACGGCGGCCAGCGCCACCTTCGCCTTGAAAGCCGGGCTGTGGTTCCGGCGCGGTCGTCTGCTCATCTCTTCTCCTGTCATACGGCCTTCCTGGCCGCCGTCAGGCAGAAAATCCACTTATCCCGCTGCCCAGATTCCTCAGGCCACCTCTTATCTCTTGTCGAGGATTGGGAGTCCAATGGACGAGGGACGCTAATTTCGGGGCTCTTAATCCGATAAATCATCAAGCAGATCGAGGATAAAGCGGTCAACCAAATGCATCCCTTCATGTCGCATAACGATGTCATGTGCCAATTTGCCGCCTAGCCTTACATCTTCGTCTGGTGCAAGGTTCCACTTGCGCATGATCCAGTCTGAAGGTCTACGGAAATACACCGTATTGGAGAACTCGTTCCTCCAAGCCGGATATCCGATTTCATCCAGTCTATGCTTGAGATAAATGGCGTTTTTGAGGATCAGCGCCGCATTTCGGCGATAACCTTCGATCCCAACCTTGTGGATTTGCCACCAGAACTTGAGTGGCCCCAGCGCCGAGCGCGAGCAACTGATCGTGGGGACCGCCGCATTTAGATAGGATACGTGAAATGGGTTCTGCCGTTGCAGCACTTCCGGCAGGGTGATGAACAGACCAAGAGGTTCGTCGAACCCGAAGAACTTGTGCCCACTTACTGCAATGGAATCAAAGCCGCAAATCTGCTGGTTCACCAGATCGGCGTGATCCGTGAAGGGCAGATAGCCTCCGAACAGCGCCGCATCGGCATGGCGGTAAACCGCAACGGGCCGTTTGTGAGCCAGAACGGCATTGATTGCGGCCTGATCATCCAGCCCACCTTTGAAGGTTGTGCCAATCGCCATGACGACTAATGCTGGGCGACGGGGATCAAGCGCCTGCTCAAAAGCCTCTATGTCCATCTCGCCACGGATATTCGTTGGTATCATCCGCATGTCGAGTTGTTGAAGGTGGGTCAGTTTCTTGATAGAATAATGGGCTTCTTGCGAAACATAGACGATCGGCGGATCCTCGCTCTGCGCGCGCAGGCAGTTGACACCGAAATAGATCCCGTGATTGTTGCCGTCCGTGCCGCTGCTGGTAACGATGCCCCAGTAATTGTTGGGGGTGAAACCATAAAGCGGAGCGAAAAAATCGATCACCTCGTTTTCGAACGAATGTGCGTTCAGTGCATAGGGACTGGGCTGGCGCGGATCGCCGATGTTATTCAGCGCCATGTCGGCGAGGCCGGACACCGCGTACCAGTGATAAAACTCAGAAAACTGGACATTCTGGTTAAACGGGTAGCCAACAGAGGTTGGCTTGTGTTTCCCCATCTCGCGGGAAAATTCTTCCAACTGCGCGCGCTGCAATTCACTTAGCATTTTTCAAATTTCCATTCGAATAAATTTCGTGCATGGCCCCATGCCTGCCGGAAACGGCGGCATCCGGTATTGAGCTTAGGATGTTGGTTTCCGCTTCAACACTCAGCGAGGAATTGGGCAACATTAACCGGCGTGATGACATCAATGCCCGTGTCAATTTGGCAGGGCAGCTGGACACCCCGACCGGCGAGCCAGAGCATCTGCACGATCATTGCACCTTGCATACGCGGCTTGGTCGCAGAGGATGCACGGATCACGCCATCACGGATGGCTTCAAGTATCGGACGGATCCCATCCATCGCCACGCACGCCACTGATGTCCAGCGACCCGAAAGTCGCAGCGCGTTGGCAATGCCGATCGGCCCAGCAGCATCACAGCACAGGTAGCCACGCAGATCGGCATGATCCGACAATGTTCGTATTGCGGCTTGCTCGGCCAGGGCAATGCTGTCGTGATCGGTGCCGCCATCCACAATCGTGATCCCGGGATGGTCCCTCAAAACCCTGCATTGAGCCTCAAACCTTTCGTGATGGTTTGGCGCGTCGGGCACCCCCTGCATGATTGCCACTTTGCCTGTACCACCAATGATTTCTATGAGCTTTTCTGCAGCAATGGCGCCCTGCCTAACAAAGTCATTGCCGATGCTGCACAAGCCGGAATGTGCTTCCGGACAGTCGAACAGCACCACAGGTACACCCGCAGCGCGCAATTGAAGAAGCGTGGGAAGGGCTTCCGGTGTAGCGACCGGGTCAACGGCCACGCCAGTGGGCAGTTCGTCCAGTAGCCCTGCTAAAATGGCTTCCTGAATGTTTGCTTCGGCCTTGTCAGGCGGGCGGTAGTCGATAGCAATCGTTCTCTTACCATAAGCGGCAAGCAAGTCGGCCTGGCGGTCGGCTCCTAGTCTCACTTCGTCCGACCATGGGTGAGCGATCTTTGGTACGATAACGAAGCGTTCGGATATCGTCATTTTGCCTTTGCCTTGTCATGGAACCGCTGCCTCAACCATTTCTGAATAGTCTTGCGCGCGACTTGTTCAGAATCTCAGGTTGAAGCCCACCGAAACATTGCCGGTTTTGTCATCAAGTCGGATGGGGATCACGCTCGAACCGGCTGGCCCGCATGCGCTATCGGCAGTAGGGCAGGAAAAGTTGACGGTACGATACCCGTAATCGGCATGAGTATAATCGATGAAAACCGCGATATGGGGTGCCAGATCCCGTTCCACCCCGGCTCCCAGCAGCCAACCGGAGCGCGTCGTGGTCTTGCTCGAAAAGACTTCGTTTTCGACCAGATAGCCTATTATCGTGTAGCGTTTGCGGCTTAGCGCCAAACCGGTCTTGCCATAAAGACGGAAACCGGCCGTGCTCACCCCCGCCCGACCAGCGAACTGGGCATTCCATTTCTCATCTGAACGGTCGTATTGGGGTATGTTATCACTGAATTGGAGATCTTTGTGCTCGCCGGAAACGCCATTTGGCCTGAAAGTTGCGACAGCGCCGACAAATAGGGGTCCCAGATCAAGGTCGTATCCGAGCTGAGCCCCAAAATGGACACCGTCGGAGCTATGTTCTCCCAGATACCCTACAGCAACGTCGTCCCAGAGGTTTGAGTCTTTGTCGTAAGTTGCGTGAGCGCCGGCATAGAATGTGCCGCTGGGCGGGGCCGACTGGGCCAACGCGGCAGGGGAACTGCACGCAGCAAGGAAAAGTCCACAGGTTGCAAGCCGCATGATGGCGCTGTTTTTGTTCATTGTGGGGTAGTCCTTTCAGAAAGTGTAGCGCAGTGAAAGAAGCGCACCATGCGCTTGCATTCTTGCTCGCGTTCCGCTGATCGCGATGGTGCGGGAACCCGATCTGCGGACTACGACAGCATCGCCTGCTGATGTTTTCAAGCTGCCGAGATCGGCATATCGGTAGGCTAGTTCGATTGACAATTTGTCGGACACCGGCAGCGCTCCGCCTGCTGTCAGCATATAGGTCAGATCGCTATTGTTGCCGGACGGCACAGCGGTGACGGCAGTCGGCCCCAAAACGGGGAATTTAAAGCTGATCGTACTAACTCGGTTGCGACTGATACCGAGCCCGCCACCCATGAAGGGCCGAATAGGTCCTGCTTTTGGCAAATCCCAATAAAGCGCCCCCAGCATGGCGAGTGATTCAACGGTTCCGGTGACCGGCTGCTCTTGCCCAGATCGGAGGAAATTGGAGTTGCCTCGAAATTTGCGCTTCCCGGACCAGCCGAGAAGAAACTCCCCCCGCAAACCAGGCGCCAGCCGAGCACCGATCCCAAGATCGACCACTGCGCTGCTTGCGGTGTCCAGCCTTGCCCCCAGAGGCGCGCCATCAATGCCGGTGCCACAGCCGAAAAGCGCTGGCGGAGCATTTGCGCCGCAATCGACGTCGTGTAAATTGGCATCAGCGCCTTTTGCGACACCTGTCCCCATCCGCATGTATATTTCGGATTGAGCCGTCGCCGGCGAGCACAAGCTGCACGCTGCGATCATCCCCAAAGCGGTTAAAAAGCGAAAGTCGAACAAAGCCCTACCTCAAGCGAGCAGCAAAAACCCTGGTGTCAAGTCAAAGCCAAGGTGGGTGGGTCCGGGAAGAAGGGCTTCCCGAACCCGCCTTTGGCATCAGAATCGATAGGCCACCGCAGCGCGAATAGTGTGCGTCGAAGGGTCGACACTGTATGGATAAGTATATTCTCCACTGATGGAGCCGTTCTTCTTTCCATATTTATCGAACAGATACTCTGCCCGCACAGTAAGCTTTTCTCCCACTGCGTGCTCGACGCCACCGCCAATCGTGAAGCCGGTGTAAGTATCGCACTCTTCACCCCATCCGGCGTCAACATCATCCACTTGGGCATGAGCAACCGCCAGACCGCCCGCAGCAAAGATCAGGGTCTTGCCGATTGGGTAACCGACGCGTGCGCGCAGGTGGCCGTTCCACTTGAGGTCAAAGGCACTATAATCGTTGTCCGATGTAGCGTTAGGACCGGCATCTGCGCCCGTAAGGCCGAAATCCGCCTCAATACCAAGAACGATGCCCTTCGCCTGAACATTGTATCCGGCCAGCACACCTCCGCTAATGCCTTGCGCATTGGGGTTGGTGTTCCGATCCAGACCATCTTCGTCCAGCGGTTCCGAGTAGTCGGGCTTGAAGGATGTGTAACCCGCGTGTGCACCGATGTAGGGGCCGCCCCACTGCGCTTCATTGGCTGAAGCATTGGCTGTTGTGGATGCCAGGATCGCCATTGCCGGAATTACATACTTTATGAATGACACTTTTTTCTCCTTTTGGATGCATCTGACGATGCAGCGCTATCTTTTAGAAAGTGGAGAAAAGTGCATTGACGGCCGTCAAAATCACCTCAAAACGGCGAATGTATCGATTTTTGATCAGCTGTGACAATTAGGAAACAAATTGAATTTTGAAAATTAAAATCATTTGAAATTTAATAATATATCTACATTTAACGGTCTTTGTCTGCTGTAACGGAGCGCCGCAACGGGAAATCGAAATAAAAGTCGGGATACGGTTCAGAATTCAAGGTGAAATGCCACCATTCCTGCTCGTAGGGCTGAAAGCCTGCATCCCGCATGACCAGTCGAAGCAACAGGCGGTGGGCGCGTGCTGATCGAGAGACAATATGCGCAGTGGGCGATGCTTTCGGGCCGAACCAGTCATAGACTGTACCCATGTCCAGTTCTTGCCCGGTGACAAGGTCAACGATCGTCACGTCAACCGTGGAGCCGCGAGAATGGCCGGATCTCGTGGCGATGTAACCCCGCTGGAATAGTTCCGATTTGGGAACGTCGGGATAATGGAGCGGCTTCCTTATCTGGTCATCCAGGTCTTTGGCCCAGCGCACGAAGTCGTTTACCGCACGGGCCGGGCGATAACAGTCGAAGGCTTTCAGACCTAATCCTAGCGGTTGCAGGTGCTTTTGCGCCCGTGCGAGAGCCGTTGCCGCGTCGGAGGTGAGTAGACAGACCGGCTCGTCATAGCCTGCAATGGGCCTGCCGACGAAATTGGCGGCGCCATAATAGCGCATGTCCACGACAAGGCCTGCGGCCACCGTTTCAGCGTCGACAAACCCGACCGGCATGGCCGGGTTTGTCGTATCCGCAAAGGCGGGTGTGCCCGGTGCAAGCGCGGCCAAACCTGCCAGCAGTGCCAGCACAGTCCGTTGCTTGAACCGAGGCACCCGTGCCATCGCCTTAAAACCGGAAACCGATACCCACGATGGCCGAAGCCGATGTGGTGTCATAGTAGTCGTGATAGGTTGAGGTGTCGAAAGTCACGGCGACATCCTGCTTATTGAACCATGTTTTTTGGACTTCCGTGAAGCCATAAAGTTGGCCGGCCACATTGTGCTTGTATCCAGCTCCGAGTCCGTAGCCCTTCAAATTCATCTTGCCGGTCGTCGTATCGCCAAAGAGCGGGCGATCAATTCGCCAGGTACCTTTCGCCCAGCTGTAGCTCAGCTTGCCGTAGAGCAATCCGCGCGACCCAACACGCACGCCCGGTTCCAGATTGACCGACCACATGTTTTTCATCCGCACGGATATGGCATCGTTTTTTTCATCGGGATTAGGTGCATAGTCCTGCACCGTGCGTCCGGCGTTCTGATTGCCCAGCACATAAGCAATATTGGCGCCAAGATTGAATCGCCCGAAGGAATGCGCGTAACCGGCGGCCATCGTTCCACTGATCTGTGTGTCACTGGGCTGCTCGTGAAACCAGGAGCCGAAGTCCATGTCGGATTTGCCCTCGGCTGCGCCAATGCCCACCTGAATGTAGGGGCCGTCAAAATCTTCGGCCATGGCAGGCGCTGCAAAGCCGACGATGGACGCAATAGCGGCCGGGAAAAGCTTGTTCATCTTGCACTCCTTGACTTGCATGGGGATATTGTTGGCTGGCTTCACTGGGCTGGCAGCAGCATCTCGAGCCGGGATCGCTCGTCATCGATGTGGAAGGAGACGTTCCGGGCGATGTTCTGGATCAGCATCGATCCAAGATCGTCTTCCCCTGCCGTCTCGATCGGGTTGTCCGCATCGGGGGCGGCGTCGAACACCAGCTTCAGTTCGCCGGTCTTTTCAGAATAATCGACATGTACCTTGACCGGGCCGCGCTGGAGATAAGGCCGGTAAAGCGAAAGCGTTTCCTCGATTATCAGCAGGATGTTGTCGCATAGCTTGCGCGACAGAACGTGCTTTTCGCAAAATTCTTCCACTTGGGCGTTGATCGCGTAGAGGTCATAGTCCGGTGTCTCGATCTGATACGAACAGGTTCGCACCCGATTGATGAAGGCCCAGGTTTTTTCACGCGTCGGCGCGGTGAAGATGACCTCGGGCGGCCCTTCCTCATAGACCACGCCCTCGTCCATGTAGAACACCCGGTTAGAGACATCGCGGGCGAACTCCATCTCGTGGGTTACAATGGCCATCGTCATGCCATCGCGGGCAAGGCGCCGGATAACCGAGAGGACTTCGCGCACCATGGTTGGATCAAGCGCGGAAGTCGGCTCGTCGAACAGGATGATTTCCGGTTCCATCGCAAGGCACCGAGCAATCGCCACGCGCTGCTTCTGACCTCCTGAAAGCTCATCGGGAAAGCTGTCGGCCTTTTCCGCCATGCCGACCAGCCGGAGCAGTTCCATCGACCGTGTCTCGGCCTGGTCGCGCGTCTGCCCTTTCAGCCGGATAGGACCAAGCGTCAAGTTTTCCAGTACGGTGAGGTGAGAGAACAGGTTGAACGACTGGAACACCATGTTCATCTTCTGCCGCAGCAGCGCAACGTCCGCCGCCGGGTCCATTACGTCGACCCCGTTGATAGTGATGCTGCCCGCAGTCGGCTGTTCCAGCAGGTTTAGGCAACGCAGGAAGGTTGACTTGCCGCAGCCTGAGGGGCCGATAATCGACACGACTTCGCCTCTGCGGATCTCGGCATTCACGTCCTTAAGAACCGTTAGGTCGCCGAACCGCTTGACCAGATGCTGCACCGTGATCATGCGCGCTCCTGAAGGTTGTGGCGCATCTTGCGGCGCCTTGTTTTAGGGTCGGTTGCACACTCCAGATACTCGATGGCCTGCATCAGCACCCAGGCGATCAGGAAATAGAGGACCGCCACCATCACCAGCGGAAAGAATGCATCGAACGTGCGGCTGCGGATGATGTCGCTGGCCTTGGTCAGGTCTTGAACTGCAATGTAGCCGACAATCGAAGTCATCTTCACCAGCGAAATGAACTCACCCTTGTAGACCGGCAGGATGCGCTGGATCGTCTGTGGGAGGATGATGAAGCGGAAGGTCTGCAGCCGGGTGAAGCCCATGGCGATTCCGGCCTCTGACTGTCCCTTGTCAATGCCGCTAATGCCGCTGCGATAGATTTCAGCCGCATAGGCCGCGAAGTTCAAGCCAAAGGCAATGACCGCGACCAGAACCGGATTGATGTCTACCGACGCGAAAACGACGTAGAAGATCAGCATCAGCAGGACCAGCACCGGCATCCCGCGCAGGATCGCGATATAGATGCGTGCCGGTACGTTGAGTATCGCGCGACTAGACATCCGCATGAAACAGACCAGACCGCCAAGGAGAGTGCCGAAGACAGTCGCCAGAATTGCAATGACGACTGTGGTGAGCAGACCGTCCAGAATCAGATGGTAGCGGTTCTCCTGCAGGATATTGATTCGAAAGCTGTCTGCGGTGCGCTTGAGGAAGCTTTCCGGCTTGGCACCAGCGAGGGCCACTGTCCCGTCGCCGCCCGCAATCCTGTCCTTGCGAGCGAAGGCATAGACCTGTCCGTTGAAGTAGGACGATCCGAAATCGATCTGCTGCTTACGTTCGTCGGTGATCGCGATGGACGCGGAGATCATGTCTACCTTGCCGGCGGCAAGCGCCGGGATCAGCGCGCCGAATTGCATGTCGGTAAAGCGCACGTCCATATCCAGCGATGCTGCAAAGCGGCGGATCATCTCGATATCGAAGCCGACCAGTTCGCCATTGTGCACCGCGACGAAGGGAAGACCCGCCGACATGGTTCCGACGATCAGCGTTCCGCGCCCGCCCCCCTGCGGCAACGGCGGCAGCTGGGTGGCGCCTTCATCCATCCATCGGCGCTTCATGGCATCGTACGTTCCGTTGGCTCGGTTGTCGGCCAGCCAGCGATCGAAAGCGACCCGCAGATCTGCTCTGTTCTTGCTGAAACCGACCCCCATCGGCGTGCTGAACAAAGGTTTGCCAAGCAGGCCGAATTCCGGGTTCTTGCGTAGGACATCGCGCAGCGGACTTTCGTCGAACAGCGCCGCATCGGCCTTGCCTGCCTTAAGCGCCATCACGACATCGCTTACCGTATCGAACTGCAGGATTTTAGCCTTCGGATAATGCTTGGTCGCGTAGCGGTCCTGCACCGAACTGGTGAGAACAGCGATGCGCTTGTCGGCAATGTCCTGCGGCCCTGTCATGACCGCCCCGGCTGCAACGGGCGCAGTTCCTTCTGTCACATCCGGCCTTGGCGCCAGCATGACCTGTGAATTGGCGTAATAGGTGCGGGTGAAGCTGACTTTCTTGGCTCGTTCGGCCGTATGGGTCATGCCCGATATGATGACGTCGATCTTACCGGATTGCAGGGCCGGGATCAGCGCCAGAAATTTCATATTGTAGAATTCGACCGGGCGGTTGAGCCGGGCTCCGATCAAGCGCGCCAGTTCCCCGTCGTGGCCCGTGACGCGACCCGTGGCGTCGACGAAGCTCATCGGCTCGCGGGTTGCCGAAACGCCCACCCGCAGCGGCGTGCCGGTTTTAGGCAGCTTGATGTCGAGTTCTTCATAGGGCGACAGGTCCGGCTTCAGCCAGCGCCGCTCCATGTCGGCCATCGTGCCGTCCGCCTTGAGCTCGCCGATTACGCCATCAATCTGCTTGAGCAGTCGAGTGTTGTCCTTTCGGATCGCGGCCGAGGTGTCCTCGTAATCGACGCGTTCTTCCAGAATGTGCAGGCGCGGATTTTTCTTCGACACCTGAAGGGCCGTCGGGTAAATCGTGATGATTGCATCAAGCTGCCCCGCATTCAGTGCAGTAACAGCGTCCATGATGTCATCGAACGTCTTGACCTGCGCCTTGGGGTAAAGCTTGCGCGCGGCAACTTCCCCGGTCGAGCCGGTCATGACCCCAAGGCGAGCTTCGCCAGCCTGATCGAGCCGTTCGATAACGGGTTTGCCCTGCTCCTTGCATGCACAGACGAGCAATAACAGCAGCAGGGCCAATTGCCGGAACGTCCATCGATGATTGAAATGCACGAGCCCCCCTTGGCGCGCTCAGATTTCTCTCGACACCCGCGGAAATCCGATCTCGCGAAACAGCTTGAAAACTTGCATAAATCTAAACCATGCGCATTGATATCGAGCAAATCACATTGCGCCATCTGGTGCTAGTTTCATAACGTATTGCCAATAAAGGTGCGCGCCTTAAATATCGGAGAAACAATGGAAATCGTGAGCACAAACATCAATGGCACGCTTGTGGTCATGCCAGAAGGCAGGATAGACAGCGTCACGGCAGAATCGTTCCAGACTGCTCTTTTGCCATTTCTGGAAGATGTGACCGCAATTGCTATAGACGGGTCGAAACTCTCTTATGTTTCGAGCGCCGGTTTGCGGGTATTCCTGATGGCCGCAAAATCGATGAAATCAAAGGGCGGAACGCTGGCTCTCTTTGGTCTTGTGCCAACAGTGGAGGAAGTTTTCGTGATCAGCGGCTTCTCGAAGATTATCCCGATCCACCCCGATCTGGACTGTGCCCTAGCTGCCTGACACCCCGCTTGCGGGCTCCAGCTGTTTGCGCAGAAATAGGACATTGCGGCCGCCGTCTCGACGGTAGCGCATCTCGTCCATGAAAGTGCGAACGAAATGGATCCCAAGCCCCCCGATGGGCCGCTCCTCGGTGCCAAGGCTAATATCTGGCGCGAGCGCGGCAACCGGGTTGAAGGGTATGGCATCATCGACAAGCGTGACCGTCAGGTCGCCCGCCACGGTGACGTCCAGAGTAATTCGGCCAGCGCGTCCGTCGGCGTATCCATGCTTGATGATGTTGACTACCAGCTCCTCAATCACGAGCTCCAGATGGGTCGTGGCGGCGTTCCCAAGGCCGGCATCGCTTGCAAAGGCGCGCAAGGCTTCTGCGAGTACCATGTATTGGTCCATCGAGTTGCCGATCGTTATGTGGAACTGGTGGCTCATCGCACCATTTCCACAGCAAGCATCGTGATATCGTCGGAAGGGGGTGCGCCATTGGCAAAAGCCTTGATCCGCGCGTCCATGCCGTCGACCAGTTCGCGTACCGGCCGGAATTTGAGCGCGTTCAACGCATCTAGCGTACGCGGCTCGCCCATTAGCTCGCCTCTGACGTCCATCGCTTCGGTCACGCCGTCGGAATAGACGAACAGCGTGTCGCCCGGCGCAAGCTGCGTGCTGTGCGCTTCAAAGTCGATGTCCTCGATCACCCCCATGGCCAGCGAGGGTGCGGAGCGCAGAAAGGCGAAGTCTCCGTCCTGACGCGCCAGTGCCGGCGGGTTGTGGCCCGCCGAAACATATTCGAGCCCGCCGGTGCGGGGATCGAGAATTCCCATGAATACGGTAACAAACATCATTTCGTCATTATCGGCGCACAGCATCCGGTTGGTCTGGGAGAAGATGCGAGCGAGATCGGCATCGTGCATGGCCTGATTGCGCAGGATCGTCATCACGATCACCATGAACAGTGCGGCCGGAACGCCCTTGCCGGACACGTCGCCCACGCAAAAGCACAGGCGGCCATCTTCCAGCACGAAGAAGTCGAAGAAATCACCGCCCACTTCGCGCGCGGGCTGCATAGTCGCGAACAGGTCGATTTCCCTGATATCGGGGAAAGGAGGAAAGATTCGCGGCAACATGCTTGCCTGAATACGGTTTGCGACATGCAACTCACTCTCCACCCGCTCTTTCTCACTGGTGACCTTTTGCAAGTTCGCGATGTAGGTTTTGAGTTCCGCCATCATCCGGCGGAATGCCTGCGCCAGCGTTTCGATCTCATCGCCCGTCCGAATATCGATGGTTGCATCGAGATTGCCCCTGCTCACCGCTTCGGTACTTTGCACCAAGGCAAGGATAGGCGCGGAAATGCGAGCAGAAACGATGATGACGACCAGGATTGTCGTAGTCAGAACCAGGGCGATGCCGATCACCACCAGCCGCATCAGCCGGTCGGCTTTGGCCATCATCTGCGCCTTGGGCATGGAAACGCCAAGACCCCAGTTCGGCGTATTGGGAATGGGGGTGTAAATCGTCGCGAACACCTCTCCGTCCGGACGGCGGTACTCACCGAAACCGGACTTGCCCTGCTTAAGGGCCGCGGCAATCGGTTCGAGCCCCGAATAGCCGTTGCGCGAAGACTCAAGCAGATTGAGCTTCATTCGAACGTTCGGCGATGGGTGCGAAATCAGGAGGCCCTTGTGATCCATAACCCAGCCGAAGCCGTTTTCGGCAACGCTGACCGCACCCGCGATTTCCGTCAGGGTATCGAGCAGGACGGTAGCGGCCACAAGGCCGACAACGCGCCCGTCCTTGTCTTTTACCGCCGACGCAATTACGAACACCGTCGCCCCGGTTGCGCGGGATACCAGCGGTTCGCTGATGACCTGATCGCGAGCACCGGACATGATCTCCCGGAAATAGGGTCGATCAGCAACATTGCCGTACGAACCGATCGAACTGACGTAGGCCCCTTGGCGGTCGGCGAAGAAAACCATTTCGTAGTCTTTGTTGGCACCGGCGATCTGCCTCTTGAGCTCTTGCTCGATTGCAGACGAGTCGCCGGAGCGCAGAATGCTCTCCCGCGATAATGTGCCGATATCTGTTTGATATCCTAGGAACAGATGGCCGAGGCTGCTGGATCGGGCACGCAACACGTCCTGGCTCAGATCCTTCGTCAACGGAACTACCGTGTCCCGAACCGCAACGAAGAAAAATGCTCCAAGCGTCAGCAGGATCGCGCTGAGAACTGCACCGAAGCCGATGAGCATCTTACCACGAATTGTTCTGAAGACCACTTGCACCTCCGGTTGACGTCGGAAGATACCTTATCATTTGTGTGCGAGCGCGAGTGCAATGACAACGATCAAATGTCCAGGTTGTTTGGCCGCGTGTGATTTTGATTTCTGTCATTGTGACAGCACGATTCCCGCGTCATTGAAAATGAAGGCAAGTCAGGGAGGCAATATGTTCACGACCGTAAAGACGCTGTTTCAAGAGTACGGCAGGCGCTCGATCGATGGCTGCATGGCCTGCATGGCTCCCGGCGGTCAGACGATGGCCTATGGCACGAACGCGAATGAAAAGCGGCTGGGCAGCGATGAGATCCGCGAGCAGTTCCTACTGGACTGGTCCCAGACATCGTCCGCCACGATTACCCCGACTTGGCATCATGAAGTGCAGCATGGTGATTGCGGCTGGGTGGTAGCGGATCTGCGATTTGATTTCGAGATGTTGGCTGGCAAGCAACAGGCAGAGACGCGCGCCACCTTTGTGCTCCAGCGCGATGGCGCTGGACGCTGGCTGATTGAGCATATGCACTTTTCTGCCCCGGCTGAACTCGCCACAAACACTCAGCTGGTCGATTAAAATCGGATACAGGCCGGCGCATACACCATTGCGCCGGGCTGTCGCTGCTTTACCCCAGATACTAAGGTCACTTTTATGAATTTGCCCCGCCGCGCGTTCATTGTCATGCTGGCATCGACGATGGTTGTCGCCTGTGGCCCCGGTGGAGCGCAGAAGAACGTGATACGCGTTGCCGTTTCGCCCGCTTCACCGCCCAACCTGTTTGAAGAGAATGGGGAGACCAAGGGTCTCGATCTCGACCTTTTTCGGGCCTATTGCGCCGCTCGCCGATGTGAGCTGCAGATCACCAGCTATGACTGGCAAGGCATGTTGGGCGCAGTGGTGAGCGGCAAGGCCGACGTCGCCTTTTCCGCGATCTCGATCACCGAGCCGCGGCGCAAAATGATGGACTTCTCCAAGCCTTATATGGAGAACACCTGGAACCTCGTCAGCCTGAAGTCCCGCGGCATCAAGCTGGACAGCCTGGCCGAGCTGAAGCGCTATACCATCGGCTATCCGCGCGGCATGGCTTACAGCGAATATATTCGGGCCGAGCTGGAACCGCAGGGGCTTTATTCACTCAACAAGGTAAAGGTTTATCCCAGCTATAACGAGGTCATGACCGACCTGCGGAATGGCCAAATCGACTTGGCCTTTCTCGATGGTCCGGTGGCGAGCGTCTATCGCAAGAAGTTGCCGATTCAGGATAGCTTTGTCCTAACTGGCCGGGACAGGTTTGGTTATGCCTTCCCGAAGGGCTCGCGCCTGCGAGAAGATTTCGATCGCTTTCTGGACGAGCTGGGCGAACCGGCGCGCAAAAAGATCATAGCCCGCTGGCTGGACTAACCGGATGAGCTTTGCGCAAATACTGCAGAGTCTGGTGGCCGGCCTTGGCTACACGGTTTTGGTCACGCTTCTCTGCGCGGCTACGGCACTGGTCGTCGCGCTTGCAATCATCGCCGCGCGCAGGCTGGGAGGCAAAGCCGCAGGCAATGCGCTAGACGCACTTGTCTATGTCCTGCGCGGAATTCCGGTGCTCGTGCTGTTGTTCATGGTTTTCTTTGGCTTGCCGGCCCTCGGCCTCGACATTCCGCCGCTCGCAGCCATGATGTTGAGCTTAGGCGCTGTTTCCGGAGCCTACCTGTCGGAGATTTTTCGCGGTTCGCTGCAGGCCGTTTCACAGGCTGAAATCCTCGCCGCACAGGCTTCGGGGTTCACCCCGTTCCAGTCCTTCCGCCTTATTGAACTGCCACAAATGATCCGCCTCTCCGTTCCCGGCATGGTTAACGAACTGACGAGCGTGATGAAATACTCACCCTTCGCCTACACGGTGGGTATTCCCGAGATCACCAAGCAAGCCATGGCCCTGACATCCACGACGATGCAGAGCCTGCAGATCTATACCGCCGTGGGGCTGCTCTATTTCGGGCTGTACCGCGCCATCCTTTTGGCTGTCGCATATGTGGAACGGCATTTCGCCATTCCCGGGTTTGCGGAGGAATAGACCGCGATGGCTCTGCTCGAAGTCCGCAACCTGGTAAAGACCTTCGGCACCAAGACGGTTCTCGACGGCGTGACCTTCGACCTTGAGGAGGGGCAGACAAAGGTCATCATGGGACCTTCGGGGTGCGGCAAGTCCACGCTGCTGCGCTGCCTGAACCGTCTGGAAGAACCAACCAGCGGCTCGGTCCGCTTCGATGGCAAAGAAATGACGGCCCCGACGGCCGACGTCCGGGCGCTGCGCCAACTCATCGGCTTCGTGTTCCAGAACTTCGCGCTCTACCGACACCTGACTGTCCTGGACAACGTCACCCTCGCCTTGCGGCAGTTGAAGAAGATGCCGGCTGCTCTTGCCGAGGAACGCGCGCTGCACGAACTGGCCCGCATGGACATGGCGGAGAAGCGCGATGCCTATCCTGCGTCACTTTCGGGCGGGCAAAGCCAGCGCGTTGCCATAGCCCGCGCGCTGGCGATGGAGCCACGGGTGCTGTTCTTCGACGAGCCGACCTCGGCGCTCGATCCGGTCATGGCCCGCGAAGTGGTGACTCTTATTAATCGGCTCTATTTGGAGAACGTCACGATCCTCTGTGTGACGCACGATCTCTATCTGGCCCAGTACATTTCCGACAGCATCATCTTCCTCGACCAAGGCAAGGTCCGGGCAGAAGATAAGGCGGAAAACCTGCTCTCAGGTCATGCCGACCCGGTGATTGCATCCTTCTTCGGCCGTAAGAGCTGAGCGATGGGGGGCAACTTTCCTGCCTTGCTGGTTCAATTGCAGGCCGATCTGCCCTCGCTTATCAGCGCGCTTGGCGAGACTGTGCTCCTGTCGGTCATTATCACTATCAACGGCCTGATCGGCGGGTTGCTGGTGTTCTATCTGACCCTGAGCAACAGCGGCGTCGTTCGCAAGATCATCAACGGCTACATTTCCATCTTCATCGGCACGCCGCTGATCGTCTTCCTGTTCCTGCTGTACTACGGCTTGCCGACCATCGGGATCCGGCTTTCGCCATTCGTTATCGCGGTCTTTGGTTTTTTCCTGAATGTCTCGGCCTACAACGCCCGGTTTCTGGTGACGGCCTACAAGGGGTTGCTGCCGACCGAACTGGAAGCCGCCAAGGCGCAGGGGTTTTCGCGCGGACAGATCTTTCGCCTTGTCACGGCGCCACAGGTGCTGCGGCTGGCAGCCCCTGCGCTGGCAAGTCAGGCCATCCAGAACACCAAGGACAGCTCGATCGTTTTCCTGATTCAGTACACCGAGTTCTTCGCTGGCATGCAGGAAATCGCCATGCGCAGTTTCCTGTTCTTCGAAACCTATTTCGTCACGGCACTGGTCTATCTGCTGCTGGTTTCGGTAATCGTTCTGGCCATGCGCAGGCTGGAACGGCGCTTTACCATACCGGGCCTGAGTTGACCCTGGAACCTAAGCTTGACATCTCGATGGTATCTTCCCGAACAAACTGAGAGAAAGCAACGGAGAACAAATTATGTATAATAAAATTCTCGTAGCTTACGATGGCTCAGAATTCAGCAATGCCGCTTTGCATCATGGCCGAGACCTTGCCCAGTTATGCGGAGCAGAACTCCATTTGCTCGGCATCGTCGCGACGAAAGCCTACGTGATATCGCCAGAAGTGTTCGGCGCCGTCGACCTCTGGGCTTTGGAAAGGGCAGAAGTCGAACACGCAATCGAGAGAGCCGCAATATTGCTTTCGGATACCGGAGTGGAGCTCGGCACCCACATCCGGGAGGGCAATCCGGTCGAGGAGATAGCCAACTGTTGCGCTGAACTGGATGCCGATCTCGCAATAATCGGCCACAGCGACAAGGGGCTTCTGGCGCGTTGGCTTGAAGGGTCTGTCGGCGCTGGGCTAGTCAAGGATTTGCCATGCAATCTGCTGATCGCAACGAGGTGAGCTTCAACTGTATGTTGATCGCGAAACAAGGGCCAATCTCAGGAATTGCAAACAGTATATGGCCGTAAGTGATCAACAAGACGTATTCGACTTCCTGCATTCCGGGACGACCTTTGCCGCCACGTCGGGGGGCGAGGACGTGCGGCGGATTGACACCCACTGCGCCAGCATCTTCCTAACCGGCGCTCGCGCGTGGAAGCTCAAGCGGGCGGTACGCTTTCCCTATCTCGATTTCTCGACTGTCGATTTGCGCAAGCAGGCGCTGACCAACGAGCTAATTCTTAATCGCCGCATCGCGCCGGACCTCTATCTTGGGCTCCACGCGATCACAAGGCAGCAGGGTGGCCAGTTGGAACTGGATGGACCGGGGGAGCCGGTGGACTGGGTGCTCGAGATGCGTCGCTTCGAGGATGGCGCGCTCTTGTCGGAACTGGCCGATCGTCACACCTTGCCGCCGGGCCTGTTGCAGGACCTGACTGATGGCATCGTCGCGTTTCATTGCGCCGCGGAGGTCGTTCCCGAACCCGATGGCCATGCCCGCTTCGCGGCTGTCGTGCGTATGAATGTGACTACGCTTGAGGCCTACGCAGATTTGCTGGGCGCAGAGAATGTGGCGGCGGTGGCTCGCGGCTTGTTCTCCGCACTGTCCGCTGGAGAGCACTTGCTTCGGCAACGGTCTGCGGCAGGCCGTGTGCGCCACGTGCATGGGGATCTCCACCTGGCGAACATCGCTGTCATCGCTGAGCGAGCAACGCCCTTCGACTGTCTTGAGTTCGACGCCGAACTGGCTACGATCGATACCCTCTATGACCTGGCCTTCTTGATCATGGACCTGTGGCAGCGCGATATGCGCGCCGAAGCCAACTTGGTGTTCAACCGTTATCTTGATCTTTCCGGCGAGGACGAAGGCGGCCTTGCCTTGATGCCATTGTTCCTAGCATGCCGTGCTGTGATCCGCGCCCATGTTGCGGCCGCGCAAGCCAAGCGGGCAGGCGCCGGACCGGGCCTCGCCGAGAATGCGCGCCGCTATCTTCGTCTGGCTTTGACGTTGCTGCACCCGGCGCCCGCTGTTCTGGTGGCTACGGGTGGCCTGTCCGGCTCTGGCAAGTCGACCCTCGGGCGAGGTCTGGCTCCGTGGATTGGCCGGGCACCCGGCGCGCGGATCGTGCGCAGCGACGTGTTGCGCAAACGTCTTGCCGGAGCTGCGCCGGAAACGCGCCTGCCTGATTGCGCCTATACTCCCGAGGCCGGCCAGACTGTCTATACCGAGATGATGGCCCTGACCGCCACAGCCCTCGACAACGGACAGGCCGCGGTTGCCGATGCCGTATTTGCGGCAGGCGAGGAGCGGGAGAATATCGAGCGGATCGCGGTAGAGCGTGCGATCCCGTTTCTCGGCCTCTGGCTCGACTGCGGCGAAAATCAACGTGTGGCGAGGATTGAAACGCGAAGACACGATGCCTCGGACGCCGATGCCGATGTAGCGCGTGCTCAGTCAAGCTATGCATTGCCAGATTTGAAGAGCTGGGAAACAGTGAACGCCAACCTTTCCAGCGCAGAGGTACTTGAATCTGCCTCCGCGCTATTGCGCCAACGCCAGATGCTATCTCGAGAGCCCGGAGTCCCTGCTCATGTTGCATGACCGCATCGCCTGCCCGCAACTTTTGTCGCGGGTGATGAGCGCAGACGATGCCGCCAGTCTCATTGCGCCGAGCAGCCGTATCGGCATGAGCGGTTTTACCGCGGCGGGCTATCCCAAGGCCGTACCGTTGGCGATGGCGCGGCGGATAGAGGACGCCCACGGTCGGGGCGAAAAGTTCGCCGTGCAAATCTGGTCGGGCGCATCAACCGGGCCCGAACTCGACGGCGCTCTTGCCAAGGCAGACGGTATCGAGTTCCGTATGCCTTACAATTCCGATCCCACCGCGCGCGACAAGATCAATAGCGGAAAGATAGAATATCTCGACATGCACCTGAGCCAGGTTGCGCCGATGGTATGGGAAGGGTTCCTTGGCACTGAAGATATTGCGGTGATCGAAGTCACCGGCATCCGCGCAGACGGATCACTTATCCCCTCGACGTCGGTCGGCAACAACAAGACCTGGATTGACCGCGCCCAAAAGGTGATCCTGGAGGTCAACCGCTGGCAGAATCCGGCGCTGGAAGGGATGCACGACATCTATTACGGCACCGCGCTGCCGCCGCATCGCGTTCCCATTCCGCTGGTAAAGCCCGACGATCGCATCGGAGAGCCGTGGTTCCGCTGCGACCCGGATAAAGTAATAGCGGTGGTCGAGACCGACGCTCCCGACCGCAACCAGACCTTGCCGCCGCCTGACACGCAGGCGCAGGCTATTGCCGGGCACCTGCTGGAATTCCTGCATCATGAAGTGTCTATGGGGCGGTTGCCGTCCAATCTGCTGCCCCTGCAGTCGGGCGTCGGCAGCGTAGCCAACGCCGTGCTGGCCGGCCTGCAAACCTCTTCGTTTCCGCCCATGACCGCCTTTACCGAAGTGATTCAGGACAGCATGCTGGACCTGCTGCTGACCGGGAAGCTCGCCTCTGCATCGTCTGCGGCGCTCTGCCTTGGACCCGAGGCCATGCAGCGGCTCACCGACAACATGGCCGAGCTGCATGACCGCATCATCCTGCGACCCCAAGAAATCAGCAATCATCCGGAACTGATCCGCCGTCTCGGTTGCATCGCCATGAACGGGATGATCGAGGCCGACATCTACGGCAACGTCAATTCCACCCACGTCATGGGATCGCGGATCATGAACGGCATCGGGGGTTCGGGAGACTACGCGCGCAACGCCTACATCTCCATCTTCACGGCACCTTCCACGGCCCGCAATGGAGCCATTTCCACCATCGTCCCGCATGTCAGCCATGTCGACCACATTACCCAGGACGTGCAGGTACTGGTGACGGACCAGGGGTTGGCGGACATGCGCGGCCTCTCGCCCAAGCGTCGCGCGAGTCTGGTCATCGAAAACTGCGCCCACCCCGATTTCCGGCCGCTGCTGAAGGACTACTTCGACCGCGCCCTGCGCGAATCCTACGGCCTGCAGACGCCGACGCTACTGTCAGAGGCCCTCTCGTGGCACCAGCGCTTCATAGATAGCGGATCGATGCATGTGTAATCAGCAAAAGGAGCTTGACCCGCATCAATGAACGCTCAGGGCAACAAGGTAATTTATTTTTGGCTGAATCGGTTCCGCTTTCAGGCCTGCCGGAGGAATTCAAAATGTCTCACGATTTATTTTTGCGCGCTGCAATAGAAGAAGCGCGGCAAGGCCTTTCCGAAGGCGGCATTCCTATAGGTTCGGTGATCGTGCATGAGGGCCAGATCATTGGCCGGGGGCATAACCGGCGCGTGCAAAAAGGCAGTGCTATCCTGCACGGTGAGATGGACGCATTCGAAAACGCCGGGCGACGTGATGCATCAGTCTATCAAGAGGCGACGCTTTATACCACGCTGTCACCGTGTTCGATGTGCAGCGGGGCGATTCTGCTCTACGGAATTCCGCGCGTGATCGTTGGCGAAAACAAGACGTTCATGGGCGAGGAAGAACTGCTCAGAAGCCGGGGTGTCGCAGTTGAAGTACTACAGGATGCGGAATGCATCGCGCTGATGGAAGCCTTCATCGCAAACAGTCCGAAGCTGTGGAACGAGGACATCGGCGAACCGGCAGACGCCTAACGATCTTTCGTTAATCGGCTGTCTGACTGGATAGGCAGAGGTGCCCATGTCTGCAAATGCACCCTCTTTCGAAATCCGTCCCATGGTTCGTGGCGAACTTGATCTCGTCATCGAATGGGCCGCCAGCGAGAACTGGAATCCAGGTCTCCACGATGCTGACGCCTTCTGGGCGGCAGACCCTTCGGGCTTCTGGATCGGCCTTTTTGATGGCCAGCCTGTGGCGGCAGTCTCGGCCGTGAAATATAGCCGCGATTATGGCTTCATGGGTCTTTATATAGTTCGCCCCGATCTGCGCGGTTGCGGCCACGGCCTCGCCATAGCGCAACAGGCGATGGCATATCTTGAAGGCTGTAATATCGGCCTCGATGGGGTGGTGGAGCAGCAGGAAAACTATCGCAAGTCCGGCTTTGTCGTGGCTCATCGTAACGTGCGCTACGTGCTCAATGCACCAGCATTCGCAAGCAGCGAACCCGATGATCGGCTGGTGCCGCTGTCCGGCCTGCCGTTCGAAGATGTCGCCCGCTACGATCGACAGTTCTTTCCGGCCGACCGAAGCGCGTTCCTGCGCAAATGGATCGCCCAGCTGGGCGCGACGGCGATTGGTTTTTGCGAAGAGGCGCGACTGCTGGGCTATGGTGTGCTCCGTCCCTGTCGCTCTGGCTTCAAGATCGGCCCAATGTTTGCCGAAACGCCTGAGATTGCAGCCAGTTTGCTTACGCGCCTGATCGCTTCCGCGCGTCCCGGCGAACAGGTTTTTCTCGACGTGCCGGAATGCAACCCCCGTGCGGTGGACCTTGCTTTGCGCTTTGGCATGGATGCAACGTTCGAAACGGCGCAGATGTACACGCATGGTGCGCCGGATATCGGCATGGACAAGACGTATGGCATCACGACATTCGAGCTTGGATAGCGCCGTCAAGAGGATGGTTACGTGATCAACTGCGGAACGTTCGACGGGAACATCATCGACATCCATGCGCGACGAACCTTCTTTGGCCGCGTGACATGGGTCGATGGGGTAATCGAATCTATCGTTGATTCAGGATCACCGCGCGAGGGCTATGGCTTTCTTTCGCCCGGTTTTGTCGATGCCCACGTCCATATCGAAAGCTCAATGCTGACCCCGGCTGAATTCGGCCGGATTGCTGTGCGCCATGGGACTGTCGCGACAGTTTCCGATCCCCACGAAATTGCCAACGTACTGGGGACGGAAGGCATCGACTTCATGGTCCAGTCAGCAAGAAAGGGGCCGCTGCACATCTGCTTTGGCGCTCCGCCGTGCGTCCCGGCAACTCCTTTTGAAACCTCCGGCGCCGCGATCGAACCAGCCGACGTAGAAAGGCTGCTTGCATCCGGCCACGCAGGCTATCTGGCGGAAGTAATGAACGTTCCGGGCGTCCTGGCCGGGGACGAGGCTCTTATGGCCAAGCTCTCCGCCGCAATCAGGCACGGAGTGCCGATCGACGGCCATGCTCCCGGCCTTTCAGGTGAGGCGCTCTTGCACTACCGCGCTGCCGGTATTGCGACCGACCATGAATGCATGACCCTGTCCGAAGCGGAGGAAAAGGCGGCTGCAGGCATGAAAATACTCATCAGGGAGGGTTCGGCCGCGCGCAATTTCGACGCGCTGCACCCCCTGATCGCGTCCCGGCCAGCACAGGTCATGTTCTGCAGTGACGATAAGCACCCCGATGACTTGTTGGCGGGTCACGTGAACGACCTGATCCGACGCGCGGTGGGCTTGGGGCACGACCTGTATGACGTGCTGCGCTGTGCTAGCACAATTCCGGTGATGCACTATCATCTCCCCATCGGCTTGCTGCGCGAGGGGGATCGGATGGATGCGGTCGAGCTTTGCGACCTTGCAGATTTCGCTGTCCGTAGCACCTGGATAGGTGGCCGCAAGGTTGCCGAACGCGGGGCCAGCCTGTTGCCGTTTGCAGGGACCACACTTCCTAACCGGTTTCACGCTCAGCCGATCAGCCCGTCCGATCTGGCACTACCCGCTTGTCATGGCGAGAGCGCCGGGCTTATCCGCGCAATTCGCGCAATCGATGGGCAACTGACCACGGAGCAGGTCGTCCGGCCCGCAAAAGTCCGTTTAGGCCAACTGGTTCCGGACCTGGAGCGCGACCTCCTAATGCTGGTCGTCATAAATCGCTACAATCCTGCGCCACCTGCCATTGCCTTCGTGGAAGGCTTCAGGCTCGCCAGCGGAGCCTTGGCATCGTCAGTCGCCCATGATTCTCACAATATCGTGGCCGTGGGCGCTAGTCTTGAAGCGCTCTGCCGCGCGATCAATGCGGTTATTGCAGCCCAGGGTGGTATTGCCGTAGCCTCGGACCACCGCACAGATATCCTGCCGCTACCGGTCGCAGGGTTGATCAGCGATTGCGACGGCGATCATGTGGGGCAGCTATACCGCGAACTGGATGGCCGGGCACACGCACTTGGCTGCACGCTCCGTTCACCCTTCATGACGTTATCGTTCATGGCCCTTCTGGTCATTCCGGCACTCAAGCTAAGTGACAAAGGGCTGTTCGATAGCGAGAATTTTTCATTTACGTCTGTCGATTCAGCGACAGCCTGAACTAAGTAATAGTCAATCGTTGGAAAAAAGGGGCGCACTCGGGCGCCCCTTCAAGATCACTCTGGAAGTTTTCTCTGATCAGAATTGATATGATAATCCCAAACGCACCTGATGGTTGGAAAAATCTTCTTTATATGTTTGTCCGTTGTCATATCGAAGGCTATTAACCTTCTCAAATATTTCTCCGTGTTGAACTACATTGTACTCAACTCGAAGGGACGTCTTTTTGCCGACTGCGGTTTCCAATCCGGCGCCAAATAATAATCCGATATTGTTATCCTTTATCGAATTCGTATACTGTTCATTCCCCTCGGAATCATCTCCTAGATAGAACCCGTAAGTGTCAGACATTTTTATGCGCGTCTGAGCAACGCCTCCGCGGAGATAAACGCCAGTTTTTTCATTCAAAAGAAATCCTAGGCGGGTCGTTGCACTAAAAGATGGATTGGCGCGTTCATAAAATTTCTGCTTGACACCATTTTTATCAAAATACGAAGCACTGAACTTCGAATTTGAAAGACCAGCACGTATCTCAACGCCAGTAAAAACATTTTCGTTTATTCTGAAATCATAGCCGGCATAGATTCCTCCAGCCAAGCCATTTAAGCTATATCCGTCATAATTTTCACTTTTAGTTGGATCTACAGATGTATCTTCATAGTTATCCTGAGTTTCTGCATGGTCATAGCCAATATCGATTCCCACGAATGGGCCGTCAAATGCACCAGCATGAGCCGGAACGGTAATATAAAAGCAAGCAGCAAAAGTAGCCGCAGAAACATAATATCCGCGAATTTTCAAATCTTCCTCCTGACTTGCACATGAAATCTACCCATAGTTAATTTCATGCCATGCCAGATCAGGCACTTCATTGATTTTCATCAATAACTCGTCTGTTTTGTCATTTGGATATACTGAAAGCCCTCTGGCCGGTGCCGCAAGAATTATGTTTCATCATTGCGAGCTTTAAAGCGATTATAAATTTGATAAACTTGCATTTTCTGTCTGAGGTGACGATGCGGCGCTAACGTCCGAATAATCACCGGTATGGGTGACCGGGACGATGCCCGCATGGAGGGTTTCGAGGCCGGTGTTGCGGACGCACATCATCGCGAGCGTTTTCGCCATCTTGGCAGCAATGCGCTTTTCGTCGTCCCGGTTCATCTGCCCACTATAGCTGGAAATCTTCCGCATAGTAGGCCCGAACCGCTTCTGCTTCGTACATGCTCAGCTCGGACAACGGGCCTGCTGCGGCATTGATCTGGGGTATCTCTACCGAGACACCATCCCCGCCAAACCAATCGACAATATCCCGCACCCCGGCCTCATAGTCTGCAAAGGGCAGCACGGTAACTCGAGGATCATCCAGCCATTCCGACTGCGGCCGATAAAAAGTGAGATTGCCGCCCCGGGGCTGGCGCAGAACACCTGGGACAAGAGGCGGCAACAATGCCGCAAGTATCTCTAGCGGCGGGACGCTGTCGATGACCGCGCGCATATCCAGATCGATGGCGTTGGGATCGGGTTCAAACCATCGCGGATGCCGCTCGACACCGACGAACCGCTCCGGAAATAGCTGCATCAATGAGTTCGGCAGACAGCGCTTGTGGAACTCGACCGCCGAGCAGAAACGCTCAACCGGGTCCCGCCAGAAGGCATAGATAGCCCTCGGCGCAATTACTTCTCCGGGAAAACGCGCCTCAGTCAGCCTGATCGCTTCCGGCACCGTCGGGTGCCGCCCCATTTCGCCAACCAGATCGACCCCGATCTGGCCAAGTACAGCCCGCGCTGTTTGCGACCCGTTCTTTGGCACGCCAATGAACAGCGTCTGGCGGTCATGCGAAATGATCATGGGTCAAATCCCGGTCGTGGTGTTGGTGTAAGACCCGGCCGCAAAGCTGTAAGACGGTGTGCCCGCGGTCAGAGTGCGGTTCAGCAATGAGAAGCTGCGGAAGGTCAGCGACCAGAAGGTGTTGCCGATGCTGGGGGATGAGGCGCTGTAGGTCACGCCCTGGGTCAAGGCACCGGCCACTGACCATGTCCCGGTTTTCGAACCATCGACTGGCACTTTGATGATAGCGCCGCACAGATCCATGTAACCGTAGGGCGAGAAATCCATCATGGTGTAGATGGAAAACACCATTGCCGTTGAGCTAACCGCCAGACCCGTGAGGCTGAAAGAGTTCGCGCCATTGCTCGTGTCGAGGCTGATGGAGCGGGACAGCAGCAGGGTGCCGTCGGTTGAAAACTGATAGATGTCCGCCCCGGCATAGACCGGCGCAAAAACCCTCAGGCTGCCGTCGGGGCCGAGGTTCACCGAACCACTGCCGTAGCTGGAAGGCAGGGACAGCTGCCACTGGATCACAGCGCCAGAACTGATCTTGAGCAGGCTCAGCGTGCCGTTGATGCCTGCGAGCCAGTAGATGTTGTTGCTGCTGTCTACCGCAACGCCATAGCCGTAATCATAACCCGTACTCCCGATTGAGCGCTGCCAGCTGACCGAGGGGGTGGCGGTGCTGATGACGGTGATCAGGGCGTCGATGTTGCCCGCTGTTGACGTCGAGGTGTTGCCCGAAAGGACCAGCAGGCTGCCGTCCGGGCTGAGGGCCATCTGGCTGGCATATTCGTTGCCGGAGCCACCAATCGAGCGCTGCCACAGAAGGGTGCCGGCGCTGTTGTATTTGGCGATCAGCGCGTCGGCATTTCCCGAGCCACCGCTCGAGGTTGAATAGCCAGCCACATAGACGCTGCCGGACGCATCGACCGCTGCATTGTACCAGAGATCCTGGCCCGAGCCGTTGAGGCTGCGCTGCCATTGCAGGGTGCCAGAGGTGTCGAGCTTGGCCAGCCAGCCATAGTAGTTGCTCGAATAGTAGGCCCCGGCAAGGTAGACATTGCCACTGGCATCGACCCAGCCGCCGTTGATGAAAGGCCCAGAGACATTTCGGGCCCAGATGAGCGTGCCGTCACGGTCCCATTTGAAGACCGCGCTCGTGGCGCTGGCGTAGATGTTGCCGCTGCTGTCCGTGCCCAGGATCAGGAAATTGACAACGGTCGAGCCAAAGGTCGCATACCAGAAGCTCTCGTTCGACTTCCCGTAAAGGTTGGAGAGCGAGATCGGTCCGGATGTGACACCAGCCAGCGTCCGCACGGCCGCTTCGCCGAGCGAAGTCGTGGCGGTCGATGTGCGGCCCAGTTCGACGGCGACATTGCCAAGCGAGATCGGCCCCGAAATCTGCAGCGTCATGCCCGGGCCTCGAGGCGATCGACCTTGTCGGCCAGGTCCTTCACGGCCTCGATCAGTACGCCGACGAGATTGCCATAGGCGACAGATAGCAGACCATCTTCATGGGTCGTGACCGCCTCGGGCACAATGGCTGCCAGCTCCTGGGCGATAAGACCAACGCCGCGATTGCCTGTGTCGCGCCGACTAAAGGTAACACCACGAAGTTTCCGGACACGGTCCAGCGCGCCAGTGATCGTCTCGATGTCAGTCTTCAGGCGGGCGTCGGAATAGGCGGTAATGTTGCCGGTCGCGGTAATCGATCCCGACACGGAAATACTGCCGGTGAAGCTGTCGCCGGCCTTGTTGGCAGGCGTATAGCCAAGAGCGCTCGTGACATCGCCGGAGGTCATCGATGAGCCCGCGGTGACCCGCCCTTTGGCATCGACCGTGACCTTGAGATAGGTTCCGGCCGTCACGCCGCTATTCGCCAGTGTTGCGGCAAATGACAGAGCCGCTGAGCCGTCAAATGCCGCGCTGGTGCCGGTTACATCGCCGGTCAGGGCAATGGTGCGCCCGGTCGCCCACCTGGTCGCTGTCGCGGCATTGCCGGTGCAGGATCCGGACGAACCGGTGATCGACCCACTGGCCGTGATGTAGCCGCTCGGGTTGGTCGAATTGTAGGGCGTGAAGCCCAGCGCGGTGGTGACCATGCCAGATGTCAGATTGCCGAAACCCACCTGAACGACCGTGCCGCCCGCAGTCTTTGAATAGAGCTTCTGGTCAGCCAGATTGACGGCGAGTTCGCCCGACTGCAGCGACGCGGCTGCAGGGACGCTGGACGCAGTTGAAGACCGCTTGAGCAGGATGGTGCTCGGCATCAGAAGGTTCCACCGTCCAGCGTCACGCCATCAATTGAGCCCCCGGTGATGGCGACGTTGCTCGCTGCCTGCGTCGACATGGTGCCAAGGCCAGAAATGTCAGTATTAGGAATGGTCGCGGATGCCGTGAACGCCGCCGTTCCGTTGCCCTTGAGGTAGCCGGTGAGCGTGATGGCCCCCGAGCCGCCTTTGGCCACGCCGAGCGTACCGCCGATATTGCCCAGCGTGAGGTTGGCTTCGTTGACATCTACGGTAGGGTTGCCCGCTACACCATCGCCATTGGTGACTGCGATCTTGGTCGAGCCGGCCGTCAGCGTGCGCGCTGCCACAGTCCCAGCGGCCGTACGGGCGACAATCCCGTTGGTGCCAAGGTTGTGGAGCGCCAGCGCCTGACCGGTCAGTGCGACAGCGTCAGCGGCCACAGCAATGCCTGTGCCGGCCCCCACGTCGATCGTGTTGCCGGTCTTGGTGAGGCCATTGCCGGCAACAATCTGTCCGGCGCCGTTGAACTGAACGAAGGTGACAGCAGTGGTGCCCAGCGTGCCGCCCGCATCAACCGTGCAGAGGTAGCCCACATCGGCGTTCACTGTGCCCTGTTCGACAAACAGGTAAGCCGAGACATGCTCGTCCCATGTCGAGAGATCGATCGCCCGAGCCCAGGCGCCAGAGGCAACCACATAGACGCCGTTCTGGGACGGCGTGGTCTGGTCCTTCACTAGCACGCGGTCGCCCGCGGCAAGCGCCACGCCGTCGATCGTCATGGTGCCGGACAGCGAGGCAATATTGGCAGTCGATGCGGCTTTCACCGAAGCCTTGGGATCGAGCCCCTGAACGGTCAGATCGACGTAGTTCTTGGTGGCTGCGTCCTGGGCTACCGTTGGGTCAGCAAGGCCTGTGATGCGCTGGCTGTTGAAGTCCACCGCAGCGGTAGGTGCTGCCAGCTGGTCGAGCCGGTTGGCGCGGACCCGGGCATCGGTGAAATAGAGGTTGGTGCCTTCGGCGACATCGCTGGTCGAGAGCGTGATGGCACCGGTGCGCCCTGCCACCGAAGTCACCGGGAACGTGATCGCGACATTGCTGGCCGAGGTCACGCGCCCTTTGGCGTCGACCGTGACCTGACCGACTTGCGTGGCAGAGCCATAGGAGCCAGCGGTGACGCCGCTGTTTGCAAGGGTGGCGGCAATGGTCGCATTGGCGGTGCCATTAAACGAGGCCGTACCGGTTACATCGCCGGACAGGCCGAGCGAACGCGCGATTGCCAGCGCGGTGGCGGTCCCGGCATTGCCCGAGATCGAACCCACAATCGTGCTCGAGAAGGTCTTGATCCCGGCGATGGTCTGGTCGCCCGAGAGCCCGACAAAGGCGCCCGGGCCGCCGATGGCGATGACCGAGGTCGCTGTTCCGCCAGCACCCCCGGTGCCGGTGCCGTAGTAGAGTGTGTTGTCCTGCTCGTTGAATGCGAGCTCGGCATTTGCGAGCGATGCTGGAGCCCCGGCCGCACCGCCTGCGGCCCGGCGCTTGATACGCAGGGTATTGGCCATCAGAAATTACCTCCGTCGACCAGTCTGGCCGCTTTCTCGTTGATCCATGTGTTGGTGGGGGATGAGTACGTGAGGACGTCGCCGCCCTCGGGTGCGGCCAAGGCCACGTCGGACAAGTCCGTCAGCGCGCTGAGCGGCCCGGGCGGACCTGGTGGGCCCTGAGGTCCGGTAAACCCGCGTGGACCTGAGATCCCGGCGTTTGAGACCTCGAGGGTTATGCTGGTGCCGTCGCTCTCGACGAGGATGGCCTGAACCGCCTCGATGATCTGCAGCGCGGCCGTCATTCGACATCAAACGTAAGGGTCGGCAGGACCTCACGCTCCCCGCTGTCATTCTCGAAACCGAGCGTCAGCCAGACCTTGCCAGCCCCTGCATGGAGGGGCGCTGTCTGCTCGTCGCTCCAGAGCACTTCGATCTGGCCGCCCGTTGCCGGCGGCAGAATAGCAAGCGCGGGCGGTGCAATGTTCGGGCTCTGGTCAATGACCATGAGCGCGAGACCGGAGAGATCTCGAGCGATCCCGGCGCCCTGGTCGGCAAAAAAGGTGGCGCGCACGCGCTTGGTGCCGCCCCGACGGATGGTCAGCCTGGTCATGCCTGCACCTGTGAGAAAGGAGGGTGGCGGGAGCCGCAGCCCCCGCCATTTGATCTCAGCCGATCCGGGTGGTCGCCGTCTTGCGGAACAGGACCCCGCCAATGCCGGTCAGCGCCAGGACGACGGTCAGGACGTCCGTCTGGCTGAGACCTTCCGGCAAGATGCCGATTGCGCCTGCAACGCCCCAGATGCTGCCAATGACGCCGGTCCAGATGGCCTTCGAGGTCCACCAGGGCTTCAAGTCTTCCATGTCAGTTCTCCAAAAGAAAACCCGCCAGAAGGCGGGCGGTTGTCCGGCTGCGCAAAGGGGCAGCGGATTGGTCGTGGCCTGATCAGGCCTCGTTGGTGGACAGAGTGCCGGTTGCAGCCAGTTGGACCGGCTTCGCGGTCGCTGGCACCTTGCGATATGCCGGCCGGCGCACGGCGATGCAGCGGTCCTTGGCAATCCGGGTGATGGTCACGCCATCAGACTGGTTACCGCCGAGCACATGGTAGGCGCCGTAATCCTCGCCGACATAGAGCCCGACATGGCCAGATCCCTGGCCGCGGCGAAACACCAGCGCATCGCCAAGCTGGGCTTTGTCAGCGGCCTTGCCAAACTTTGCCCAGTTGCGCGCCCAGAGCGGACCTTCGACGATTGGCTTGCCGCCCCGTTTGGCGACGACCGCCATGAACAGACCGCACCAGGGAATGCCATCCTCAAGATAGGTCCGGGCAAGCCCGACCTCCTTGGCCCATTCGAGGATCAGCGGATTGCTGGCTGGCCCGGCCACTTCAAAGGTGCCGTAAAGCTTGCGCGCTTCTTCCAGCATTCGCGGCAAAGGGCGCAGTTCATCGAGCCAGCCATAGGCCGGCGGCAGAGGGTTCATGGGAGTTTCTCCTGTGGGAGGTTAGCGGCCGGAAAAGCCCTTGAGCCGACATTGTCCTCGACCGAGTAGATCCCCTGGATCGTTTGGCCCTTGAAGGTGGACGGGCTCAGCGCTCCGCCGATCGGGTAATAGTTATTGGCAATGCCGAACCCATAGTAGATCCACCAGATGCCCTTGAACCCATCGGAATACTGACCGACTGCCATCTGGTAACGACTTGCACCACCAGATCCGAGCAGGACCCCAAGTACGCCCGACATCAGCTGATCCCAGTACCGGAGACGAACCAGACGTTGGTTTCGACCTTGATCAGCGTAGCGAGCCCACGCACGGCGAGCGTCCGGTTGCCAGTGCTGGTGGTGCCGGCCTGGCAAAGCGTAACGCCGGAACCCTGGGCGATGGTGATTGCTGAACCGCCATTGTTGATGATGGTGATGGTAGTGCCAAGCGGAAAGCTGACCGTGCCATTGGGGGGCACAGTGATGGTCTGCGCAGCAGAATTCAGCGAGTAGATGTGCTTGCCGTTGTCGGCCGCGACCAGCTGGTAGGACGCGCTCTGTGCATTCTGGGGTACTTCGCGAAAACCGATCGACCATGCTGAGCCGCCGGCGTCATTCACAGTGGAGCCAGTGGCCGCACCCGAGATCGTCTTGTTGGAAAGCGTCTGGCTATCTGTCGTCCCAACGACTGCGCCGGAGGGAACTGACCTGCCTGACCAGGAAGCGAGATTGGCGCTGTAGCCTTGTACATCGCTGCCGATGGCGAGGCCGAGATTGCTGCGGGCGGTGGCGGCATCGGCGGCACCGGTCCCGCCATTGGCAACGGCGAGAGTGCCCGTAATCTTGGAGCCGGCCAGAGAGGTCAGCCAGGCGGGATCAGCATAGGTACTGGTGGTCAGCACGGCATTGCCAGAAACCGAAGGCGCGGAGAGCGCTACGGTCCAAGAGGCAATCGTGCCGCTGCCACCCACCATGGCAACATTGACGACAAGCGCCCCGGTGCCGCTGGTGTAGGCCGTAATCTGCCCATGCATCCAGTTGGTGGGTGTGGCTGTGCTGGTGATGGTCACCCATTGGCCCACGACGAAGGCTTTACCGGTCTGGACTGTCAGGGATTTGGAGCCCGTGCCGATGGCAAGTGAGGTCGTGCTGGTGGCGCTGGTGCCGGGCGCGTTGACCGCGGTTGAGGCGCTAGCGGCCGCGTTGGTCGCGTAGCCATTGACCTCGACCGCCAGAGCATTGGCCTCCGTGCCGAAGGTCGGCAGCGCGCCGAGGAAAGCATCCGCACGCGCGGAGAAGTTCGCCGCATCCGTCCGGGACGGCGGCGTGGGCAGTGCTGTGATAGGCATGGAATTACCCCTCAGGGTGGATCAAGTGAGCCCTTCGATGGTCAGGCTGCAGTAGCTGACGGTCGGGTAGGCAAGGTCGATCGAGAACTCTTTGTAGAAGCCGTAGACGGTAAGGCTCTCGAAGCTTTCGGAGCCAATCCAGAGGACCGGCGAGGCGCGGAGCGCTGCAAGATTGCGGGCCACATCGTCGATGGCGCTGGTCGGCATGACCACCCGCGCGGTCATCCGCTTGGCAAAGGCGCGCTCGACCACCGAGGTGACACCGAACTGGTCGGTCTCTTTCCTCGAATAGTCGATGATGCCGATGTCGGCGCCGTGCTCGGTCTCGCCGATCGTAAACTGCCGGCCGAACAATAGCGCGCCGCAGGAAACGAGATCAGCCGGATTGTCGCGCGTAATGGTGACGGTGATGATACCGGCCTCGTAGACCGGCACATCGAGGAACAGCAGGCTGGATTTGCGCCCGACAGGTTCGAAGAACCAGGAGAACCAGTTGTCGATGGCCGTGCCGCCGACATTGAAGCTCTGGGTCTTCGAATAAAGCTGCGTGCCCGAAACCGTGAGCGACACTGTCGCGCTCTCCGCATCGGTGTCGATGAGTGCGACGCCGTCCGTGGCGCCTGGGGCCATCACAACCTGCAAGCTGCCAGCCCGGGTCGTGGCTGTCCCAACCCGGTCATCGAACATGGCCCAGCGGTTGGTCGGCCCCAGATCGAGCCACTTGGTCGGATCGCTCGCCGGGTTGACCCCGGTCGATGCCACCAGTGCTTCATAGCGCCGATGGGTTGCCGTCAGGATCACCCTGGCACCGACCGCATAGGCCGTCCCGGATGCCCAGACCGGGTGGTCGTTCTCCGGGGCCGTGCTGCTGGTCAACATGGCATCGGTCAGCGTGGTGGGCCGGATCAGCTTCATGCCGCCGTTCTCACGGCTAGGGCATCGCCATCTGGCGTCACGCGTTCGAGGATGCGGGCCGTCTTGATAGTCCCGGAGGCAATGGTTGCCGAGGCGATGCGCTGCTCATCGCGTAGGTCAGACAATTCCTGTTTCAGAGATGCCAGCCCATCGATCAGTACCGTGGCGCTGTCGTTTGCTGGCAACGACGCTGTCGCAGATTGATTGGAGGCGAACTGCTCCCACCAGGTCGGTGTGGCCGTGTCGCTGGTGACCTTGGCAGCGGTTTGCGCGCCAATGAGCCCGATCTTCACCGCAGCATTCTTGATCGCGATCGCCAGTTCAAAGGCGCGGAACACCTTCTCAGCGGCGAGCAGCGCCTTGTAACCGTCCGAGCCTTGCCTAAAGAAGCCCTTCGCGGCCGAGGCGAGATTACCATAGTGATTGATCTCAGCCGATGCCTGCGCCGCACGCGCGTCGGCATACTGAAACGAGGTGCGTCCATATTCGCGCTCGGCTTCAGCCACGCGCTGGGCTGCAGCCACCTGTGCTGAGGCAAAGCGGGTAATCTCGACCGTGATCGCGCCAATTGCCCCGCCGACCGAGCCGAAGGCATCAGCCATGTTCTGGGCCGCTGCTTCCGTGGCCGAGACCATGTCTTCCAGGCTTTGGAGGAACTGTTCCTGACCGCTTTGCGCAAAGTCTGCTTCCATCAGCCGAATGCGTGCGGCGCGATACCGCTCCCAAGCTTCGGCCCCGCGTTCGAGCACGATCTGTTCGCGCTCGGCCTCGAGATTGGCGAGTGCCTGCGCCCGGGCCGACTGGCCAAGCAAAGCGACCTGCTGTTCCAGCGGGCCGACCGTCTGGCGCAGGAACTCCGAGGTGGCGAATGCGCGCGTCGCCTGTTCCCAGGCTTCGCCGGCTTGGAGAATTGCAATGCGCGCCTCGTCGGTCGGCGCCTTGAGTGCGGCCATCGCAACTTCCATCCGCTTGATCTCGATCGGGGTCTTGCCGATCTTGGCAGTCTCAAGCGCGAGATTGGCGGCAAAGTCCCGGGCGGCCTGGAGCGCGCGTTCGGCTTCCGTTTCCTTGGGGCCTTTTGCGCTGCTTGCACGGTCAGTGCTGTCGCCGCGGATCTCTTCCGCCTTGGCGGCAAGCCGGGCCTTGGCAGCAGCGATGCTGTTTTCCCGCCAGCGTGCTGAAAAGGCGTCCATCATGCTCATCGCATCGCCAAAAGCGGACGCGAATTCATCGCGGACCTGTGCGCCCATGCGGGCAGTCGAGCCGGCAAAACTGTTTTCCATTCGCGGCAGAGCAACGCTCTCGATCCGGGTGATGGTGGCAAGCCCGACGCGGTCGAGCACAGGGTTTACCCATTCAGCCAGCCAGTTGAGCGCTGCGATCGCTTTGTTGGCGAGGTATTCGATCCCGCTGATTGCCAGATTGGCGGCGCCAACAGCGGCTTCTCCGATAACGCCGGGCAGTGCAGCCCAAGTCACGCGGATCGCATTGAGCGCATTGTAGCCGGTGGCATCGAAGGTCGCAGGGGTAGACAGGCTTCGAGACCGCCACGCCGCGCTTGGTAACCCCGGTCAGGACGACCAGTGTCAGGGCGGGCAGAGGAGTGCTCGATCTCGTTGGTGACTTGGACAAGCCCGTTTTGTCACGGGCTGCTTTCATCGGCAGGTGTGAGATTAGCCCGGGTCGGGGATTCCCCGTCTTTCTTTACATCCCGCAGCCCATGTTCGGGGGGCAAATAGACAACCTCGATCCCGTGGCAGTAGCACCGCCGGGTCCAAGACTGGTGCTTGTTCCGACAAGACGGACTGTTACGCTTCAAGAAGTCCAGCGACTTGATAAGCATCAGGCCACAATCATGGCGCTAGAGGATGTTCTCCTCTGGCAGACACGGAACGGGTTTCAATTGGTCGACGAACCCGGGAGACTCTTTGCGGCGCTAATCGATGGTGTCGTCGGCCTTGAGAAGGTCAAGAAGCCAACCGTCGCGGTGCCTGTGGGCACCACATGGGAAGACATAGAGTTCGATCTTGCAGATGCCGAGCAGTTCAATGTGAACTTCCTCGGGCGGAGCCGGATCGTAATCCCTCATGACCTCGACATGATTAAAGGCCCCCTAAACAAGCCTACGTTGCAATGGGAAATGCTTGAGAAATTCGCATACGCGCGCGGGCAGCCGGTGGGCTGCATCGGCATCCTGCGCCCGATGCTTCACAAGGGCACCTTCATTCAGGCGGTAGGTCGCGGGCTGCGCAAGGTTGATCCCCAACGTTACCCCGGCATCATCAAGACCGACTGCGTCATTCTCGACTTCGCAGGCGCGGCCATTCGTCACGGCTGCCTCGAGCAGGAAATTTCGCTCGACGATGACGACACGGACCCCGGCACGGCACCCTACAAGACCTGCCCGGACTGCGAAGCCGAGATCCCTCTCGGGACGGGTGAATGCCCGTTTTGTGGCCATGTCTTCACCCGCCAGGTCGGCGAGAAGCACATCCTGACCGACTTCGAACTGCTGGAGATCGACCTGCTGAACCAGTCGCCTTTCCAGTGGTGCGACGTCAGTGGCGATGGCTCGTCTCTGATCGCCAGTGGGTTCGACGCCTGGGCTGGCGTGTTCCATGACGGCACCCTCTGGCATGCATTGGGCGGTCCCAAGGCCGGTGCGCCGCGCAAGATCGCGATCGGGACCAAGGTGCAGGCTCTGGCTGAGGCCGACGATTTCTTGCGCTCGGCCGAAAACGGCCTGGCTGCCGCCAAGAGCAAGCGGTGGCTCAAGGAACCGGCATCTACCAAGCAGCTCGACTGCCTGCGCCGGGCGGGAGCCTCTGTGTCGCCGATGAACTTCGGCGTGTCCAAGTACGATGCCAATTGCCAGCTGCGCTACTACTGGAACCGCCATGCGATCACTTCGGCTGTCTTCGGGCAGGCGCACCGGAGCGCCGCATGAAACGCCCGAACCCGCTCCATCCCGACAAGATGTCGCCAGCCGCGCGGCGGGCTGAACTGTGCGATCTGCTTGGTGCGGGGCTCGCTCGCCTGCACCTGCGGAATACGGGTCAACTATCTGAAGAAGATGGAGACTTTCCGCTACACAACTCGCTCGAACAGAGCGGTAGTGCCGGTGCAACTCACCGGAGCAACGCACAATGAAACCTGATCCCGTACTCGCACGGCTGGCGGCCATGAAGGCAGCGCCCATCGCCGAACTGAAGAAGCAGTGGCGTGAACTGTTCAGCGAGGAGCCGCCGGCCTTCAACCGGCGCTACCTCGAAAGCCGACTGGCCTACCGCATCCAGGAACTCGCCTACGGCGGGCTGAAGGTGGAAACGGTCAAACGGCTGCAGCAACTGGGCGAGCAGCTCGATGGGGGCAACATCACTACCCGCCGGGTCCGTGCCGACCTGAAGCCCATCACCGGCACCCGCCTGATCCGCGAGTGGCAGGGGGTGGAGCACACTGTGACCGTCACCCTCGACGGCTTCGAATGGCAGGGGCGTCCCTACCAGTCGCTGTCCGCAATTGCCCGCGCCATCACCGGCTCACGCTGGAATGGCTGGGTCTTCTTCGGCCTCAAGGATCATCGGAGGGCAGCATGAACAAACCGCTCGTCCGCAAGCTGCGCTGCGCGGTCTATACCCGCAAGTCATCGGAAGAAGGGCTCGAGCAGGAGTTCAACTCGCTCGATGCCCAGCGCGAGGCCTGCGAAGCCTACATCGCCAGTCAGCGGTCAGAAGGCTGGGTGCCGGTCCGCGATCATTACGACGACGGCGGGATTTCTGGCGGTACGCTGGAACGCCCCGCGCTGCAGCGCCTGCTGGCCGATATCGAGGAGGGCCTGATCGACGTGGTGGTGGTCTACAAGATCGACCGTCTTTCGCGATCGCTGATGGACTTCTCAAAACTGGTCGAGGTTTTTGACCGGAACGATGTGACCTTCGTGTCCATCACACAGTCGTTCAACACCACGACCTCTATGGGCCGCCTGACCCTGAACATTCTGCTCAGCTTCGCCCAGTTCGAGCGTGAGGTGACCGCAGAGCGCATCCGCGATAAGTTCGCCGCTTCCCGTGCCAAGGGGATCTGGATGGGCGGTGTCCCGCCGCTGGGCTATGATGTCCAGTCGCGAAAGCTGGTGGTGAATGAAAAGGCGGCCGCCAACGTCCGCTACATTTTCCAGCGGTTCCGCGATGTCGGCTCGGCCACCCTTCTGCTGCGGGAATTGCGAGAGCGAGGCATCACGACCCGGCAAGGCAAGACGATTACCAAGGGCTACTTGTACCGCCTGCTCGCCAACAAGGCCTACATCGGCGAGGCCGTCCACAAGGGTAACAGCTATCCGGGCGAACATGACGCGATCATTGATCAGGAGCTCTGGGATGCTGTGCGCGCCATCACGAAGGAAAGTCCGCGGACCCGGGCGAATCGTGCGCGCGCCAATACGCCTGCGTTGCTGAAGGGTCTGCTCTGGGGTTCGGATGGCGGGGCGTTTTCACCGACCCACTCCTGCAAAAACGGCAAGCTCTACCGCTACTACGTCAGCCAGACGCTGCTCCGCCATGGAGCAGGCTCCACCACTGTCGGGCGCGTGCCTGCCGCCGAAATCGAAGGCGCGGTCGTCAACCAGCTGCGCGCCGTGTTCCGGCAGCCGGAAATCATCATCGGCGCATGGAAGGAGGCCGTGAAACACGCGCCCGCAATGACCGAAGCTCAAGCGCGGGAGGCCCTGATCAATGTGGACCCGATGTGGGATGAACTGTTCCCGGCCGAGCAGGCCCGGATCGTGCAGCTACTCGTCGACCGGGTCATCGTTGGCAGCGCCGGTCTCGAGCTGAAGCTGCGGGTGGACGGGCTCGATGCGCTGGCCCGCGAACTGCAGGTGCCGGAACTGGAGGAGGCAGCGTGAGCAAGGTCGTGATAATTCCCCAGACAGTTTCGATCCACATTCCGTTCCAGATCACCAAACGTGGCGGCCGCAAGGAGATGGTTCTGCCTGCTGGTGCCCAGCTTCAGCGCCCACGCACCGACAACACCGTGGTCAAGGCGCTGGCGCGAGCCTTCCGCTGGAAGCGCCTGCTGGAAACCGGTGCCTACACATCGGTGTCGGACCTCGCCGAGAAGGAAAAGATCGGTCTGAGCTATCTGACCCGGGTCCTGCGCATGACGCTGCTGGCCCCTGACATCATCGATGCAATTCTTGACGGCCGACAGGGTGACGGGATTGATCTTGCCACGCTGGCCGCGCCGTTCCCCAACGAATGGGGCGCGCAGCGGCGACACTTTGGAATCGACGCCTGATGGGGTGCATCTCCGTGAAAACCGCGGATGCTTTTTGCTGACGGCAGCGACCATGGCTTGCTATCGCAGGCAGCATGACCAACGCCCGCGCCGTCGATAGCTTCACCGAGATCGCCACCTTGCACATCATGCTCAAGGACTCTGACCCGCCGATCTGGCGCGAGGTTGAAGTTCCGACCTCGATCACCCTCAAGGTCCTGCATGATATCGTTCAGGTCAGCATGGGTTGGCTTGACTATCACCTGTGGCAGTTCGTCATCGGCGGTCAGACCTATGGCCTGCCCATGGACGAAGACTGGGGCAAAGCGCCGCGCAAGCCCGCCTCGCGAACCCGTCTGCGCGACGTCATTGGCCCGGGCATCACGCCGATCGATTACACTTACGACTTCGGCGACAACTGGGAACACGAGCTCGTTATCAGTGATGTTCGTCGCGGTGATCCCGGCAAGGCCTATCCCCGCTACATTGGCGGCGAGCGAGATTGCCCGCCCGAGGATTGCGGAGGCATTCCCGGCTTTTACGAGATGCTGGAAGCCAGGGCGGATCCAACCCATCCGGACCATGCCGAGATTAGCGAGTGGCTGGACGAATACGACCCTGACGAGCTGGATGTTTTTCCGATCGAGGTGGCGCTCGGCCGGATTGCCGCACGCCGCAATGCGGCGGCCAAGCGTATTCTGAAGCCGGCAAACGACTGAAAGGCCTGGGGCGCGGACAGCGCCACCCCTGCGGCGGGTTTACCGCACGGGCTGATCGCATCCGTTGACGAATCACAGCAACAGTGTTCTTTTTATGTTCCATTCATCCTGGAACCTGAAAAGTGCTGCGCTTCGTCGAATATCCCACCCCGCTCGAACTGCCTTTGTTTGGCTCGCCTGTAGAGGCTGGCTTCCCAAGCCCGGCCGATGACCACATCGAGGGCAAGCTCGACCTGAACGAGCATCTGGTGCGGCGGCCGGCCGCAACCTTCTTTGTGCGTGCGGCCGGGGAGTCCATGCGCGGCGCCTGATCCGGCATCCGCCACTCGCCGGAATGGATGGAAACCGCACTAGATCGTAACTACTCACTATGGCCATCCTGTCGATGCTGATGTGTGATGGGCCGTCACCCGCGGCAAATCGATTGCTTCCTGGTAATGCAATCGGCTCATCTACGCCTTGACGTGGCGCTTACCCGATCCTAAAAAATAGTGATTGATTACTATCTAAGGCGCGACTCATGCAGACCAGATATATGCCAGCTGACGATCGACGGGCCGTCACTGTCGAGGCCGTGGTGGCGCTGGCGGCGCAGCAAAACCCCGGCGACATCACGACCGCCGCGATCGCTGCACACATGGGGGTCACGCAAGGGGCGCTGTTCCGGCATTTCCCGACCAAGGAAGCCATCCTTGAGGCGGTCATGGATTGGGTGGCGGATCGGTTGCTGGCGCGGATCGACAAGGCATCTCACGGCGCGCCAACGCCGCTAGATGCGCTTGAAGCAATGTTCATGGCCCATGTCGGCTTTTTCGTGGAACATCCCGGCGTCCCTCGGATGCTGTTCGGGGAATTGCAGCGGGCCGAAATGACAGCGCCCAAGCGCGTGGCGCACAAGATGTTGCGACGTTACCGCGAGCGGCTCGTCACTGTGATCGAGGACGGCAAGTCAAGCGGGCAGCTGGAGCAGGGTAACGACACGGCCGCGCTCGGCACGCTGTTCATCGGAATGATCCAGGGGCTGGTGATGCAATCGCTGCTGGCCGGTGACGTGCAACTTATCCGTCGGGAAGCGCCGGGCGTATTCGCGCTGTTCCGCCGCGCAGTCGCGGTGCGCCCATGAACATCACCGCCATGCAGCGCCGCAAACTGGCGCTGATCGCTGTCATAGCCGTGCTCGGCGCTCTGCTGGCCTATGTGGCGCTGCGTTCCGGCCCATTGGCGCCGATTGCGGTCACGACGGCAAAGGTGGAGAGCCAGTCGCTGCGCCCGGCGTTGTTCGGGGTTGGCACGATCGATGCCGAACGCACCTACCGCGTCGGGCCGACGTTTGCGGGCCGGGTCAGGAGCCTGACCGTCAATGTCGGTGACCGTGTGGTGGCAGGCCAGACTATTGGTGAGATGGATCCGGTCGATCTGGATGACCGGATGGCCGCGCAAGCATCGGCCATGCAGGGTGCCGAGGCGGCTGTTCGCGAGGCCACCGCCCGGCAAGCCTATGCCGCAAGCGAGGCAGGCCGCTATGAAAGCCTGCTGGCCGCACGTGCCACCAGCGAAGAGGTGCTGGCCGCCAAACGGCAGGAACTGGTGGCGGCCAAGGCTGCGGCCGCGAACGCCCGGTCCAATCTGGAGCGGATGCGCGCAGACCTTTCCGGGCTGCAATCGCAACGCGGCAACCTGCGCCTCATTGCGCCGGCATCGGGAATTGTCACGCTGCGAGAGGTAGAGCCGGGCACGGTTGTGGCCGGTGGGCAGACCGTCATCGAAATCATTGATCCGGCGAGCCTGTGGGTCGATGTCCGGATCGATCAGGTGAGTTCGGCCGGGCTGCGGGCTGGATTGCCGGCGCGAGTGCAATTGCGATCGAGCGATGGGAAGGTTCTGCATGGCCGGGTGCTACGCATCGAGCCCAGAGCCGATCCGATCACGGAGGAAACCCTGATCAAGGTGGTGTTCGACACGCTTCCCACGCCGCTCCCCCCGCTTGGCGAATTTGCCGAAGTCACGCTTGACCTTGCCCCGATTGCCAAGGGTCCGGTTGTGCCGAATGCCGCAATCCGGCGGATGGGTGACCGCATCGGCGTATGGAAACTTGACGACGGGGACCCTGTGTTTGTGCCGGTCGAACTCGGCAAGGCCGATCTGGGCGGGCGCGTTCAGGTGCTCAAAGGGCTGGACGATGGCGATACGATCATCGTCTACAGCGAGCAGGAGCTCGGCCCAAACAGCAATATCAGCGTTGTTGATCGCATTCCCGGGGTCACGCCGTGATCAGCCTTGCCGGGCGGGACATCCTCCACAGCTGGGGGAAGTTCGTGTTTACCGGCGTTGGCCTCGGCCTGCTGATCGGGGTAACGCTGGTGATGGCCGGGGTGTATCGCGGCATGGTCGATGACGGGAAGGCACTGCTGGATAACAGCGGTGCTGATCTGTGGGTGGTGCAGCGCGACACGCTTGGTCCCTACGCGGAATCCTCCAGCATCAGTGATGATCTCTACCGCACCGTGCTGGCCATGCCGGGTGTCGCCGAGGCTGCCAATGTCACCTATCTGACGATGCAGGTCCGCCAAGGCGAGACCGACGTCAGGGCGATGGTGGTGGGCATCATGCCCGGCGCGGCATGGGGATCGCCGGGCTGGCCATCCTATCTGGTCGAAGGTCGCCAGATCACGCGGGGCCATTACGAGGCCGTCGCCGATATTGCCTCGGGCTTTGGGCTGGGGGATGAGATCACCATTCGCCGCAACCGGTATCAGGTGGTCGGGCTGACGCGCCGCATGGTGTCGTCCAGCGGCGACCCGATGGTGTTCATTCCGCTGAAGGATGCACAGGAGGCCCAGTTCCTGAAGGACAATGAAGCCATCTGGCAGAACCGTAGGCGAACTGCGGCCAACCCGGCGTTCAATCGTCCCGGACAGCCAGATATCCTCGATGCGGTGGATGCCTCCCAGGCCAGCAGCACGTCGGTCAACGCCATTCTGGTGCGGCTTGCGCCCGGCGGCGATGCCGAAGCTGTGGCCCAGGCGATCCGCCGCTGGAAAAGATTGACTGTCCACACCCGCGCCGAAATGGAAGACATCCTGATCGGCAAGCTGATCGCCACCTCATCACGGCAGATCGGGATGTTTCTGGCCATCCTGTCGATCGTCAGCGCAGCGATAGTCGCCTTCATCATCTACTCGCTGACGATGGACAAGATCCGCGAGATCGCGGTGCTCAAGCTGATCGGCACGCGCAACCGCACGATCGCGGGGATGATCCTCCAGCAGGCCCTTGCGCTTGGGACAATCGGCTTTGCGGTGGGCAAGATCACCGCCACTTTCGCCGCGCCATACTTCCCCAAATATGTGCTGCTGTTGCCGATGGATGCCATCGCCGGTTTCATCGCGGTGATGATCATCTGCGCGCTCGCCAGCCTGATTGCGATCAGGATGGCGTTGAAGGTCGATCCGGCCGAAGCGATCGGAGGCTGAGATGACAGCGCTTGGCATTCGCATCGAAGGACTGAGAAAACGCTACGGCGAAGGCGACACCGCTGTCGATGCCTTGAAGCATGTCGATATGGAGGTTGCGCCGGGAGAAGTGGTTGGTCTGATCGGCCCTTCGGGATCGGGCAAGAGCACGCTGCTCAAATGCCTTGGCGCGGTGATCGATCCGACCGCAGGCCGCATGACGCTGGGCGGCGAGGTGATTTACGATGATGGCTGGAAGGTTTCCGACCTGAGGGCGCTGCGCCGCGACAAGATCGGCTTCGTGTTTCAGGCACCCTATCTGATCCCGTTTCTCGATGTGGTGGACAATGTCGCGCTGCTGCCGATGCTGGCCGGGCTGCCCAATGCCGAAGCCCGCGCGCGCGCATTGGAATTGCTGACCGCGCTGGATGTGCACCACCGGGCAGCGGCCATGCCGTCGCAATTGTCGGGCGGGGAACAGCAACGCGTCGCCATCGCGCGCGGTCTGATCAATCGCCCGCCGGTGATCCTGGCTGACGAGCCGACGGCGCCGCTGGACTCCGAACGCGCCATGGCGGTGATGCGGATCCTGAATGAGATGGCCGAAAAATATCAGACCGCCATCATCATCGTCACCCATGACGAAAAGATCATTCCGACCTTCAAGCGAATTTATCATATCCGGGACGGCATCACGTCCGAAGAAGCGGGTGAAGGACGGCCCATCTCATGACCCTTGGCAAAAACCACACGCCGCTGCCGCAATCAGGAAAGCCGGTCTTGGCCACCCGCCATGCCGCCAGCCTTGCCTTGATGGTTGTGCTGGCCGGATGCGCTGCGGGGCCGGATTTCGAACGGCCCGCGCCGCCGGTGTCCGAAACCTATTCGTCCCATGCCGACAACGCGCTCGTCACGCCGGCTCCTTCCGCAGTGGACAGCGCCCAGCGGGTTGTGCCGGGAATGCCGGTGGCAGCGGAATGGTGGCGCACCTTCGGATCGCCGCGGCTCGATGCGTTGATTGCCGATGGCTTGCAGCACAGTCCCACACTGGCCGCCGCGCAAGCCACGCTGCGGCAGGCGCAGGAGCTGCAGCAAGCCCGCGCCGGATCGACGCAGTTGCCGCAGGCCGAAATCGGTGCATCGGCGCAGCGTCAGCGGTTCAATCCGGGAGCCTTGGGGCAGGATCAGGACCCCCGCGAATTCAGCCTTTACAACGCCGGCGTCACGGTCAGCTACAATCTCGACCCGGCCGGCAGCAATCGCCGTGCGATCGAGGCGCTGTCAGCGCGCGCCGACACGCAGGGGTTTGAATTGCAGGCCGCCCGGCTGACGCTGGCGGGCAACATTGCGACCGCTGCTTTCGCGCGAGCGCAGATCGCCGCGCAGATCGAAAGCACCACGGCGCTGCTCGCCAACATCGAAGAACAACGCGATATTGCCCGCGCTCGGCTGCGGCTGGGCAATGCCGCCGCCGATGAAGTGCTGGCGCTGGACACACAGACTGAGCAGCTCCGGGCCGGGCTTCCCGTGCTCAGGCAGCAACTGGCGGAAACCGAACATCTGCTGGCCACGCTGGCGGGCCGGGCACCCGGCCAGGGCGGTGTCCCCGATTTCGCGCTGAGCGAGTTCACCTTGCCGCAGGATTTGCCGCTGGTTGTGCCTTCGCAGCTTGTTCGCCAACGGCCCGACATTCTGGCGGCCGAAGCCATGGTCCATGCCGCCAACGCGGATTACGGCGTGGCCGTGGCGCAGATGTATCCGCAACTGAACCTCAGCGCGACGCTGGGCACGCAGGCGCTGACGGGCGACGCGCTGTTCGGCGGCCAGTCGATTGTCTGGAATATCATCGGGCAGTTGACCCAGCCGCTCTTCAACTCCGGCCTTCCTCATGAAAAACGGGCGGCGCTTGCCGGGTTCGATGCTGCCACGGCCCATTACAAGGAGGCGGTGCTGAAGGCCTTGCGCGACGTGGCCAATGTGCTGGTGGCGGTGGACACCGACGCCCACGCTCTCGCCGCGCAGTCCAGCGCCGCTGCTGCTGCTCAAGGATCGCTGAAGACGATGCAGCGACGCTACCAGCTTGGCGCGGCAAGCCATGTCGAGGTTCTGATCGCCGCCCAGCAGGCAGAGCGGGCACAGCTGGCGGTGATCGCGGCCCGGGCCGACCGTCTGGCAAACAGCGCCGCCTTCTATGTTGCGATGGGGGGCGGGCCAGTTCCAGCTGAGGTCACGGAGTAGCCTTTGATCTTTGCCTAATGCCGCCAGTAAATGGAACTATGCCTCCCGGCGCCCAGCAGATCATCTCCGTGTGGCGAGCGGTTCGGGAACATTGACCGAAAGCCTCGTCGATCCGAGCACCTATTTCCCTCGCCGTCACGCCGGAAACTCGCGCGACCCTGAAAACTCGCCGTTCAGCAAATCACCAAGTTGCAGGCGCGAAGCGCCCTGCGGCAGCTTCCTTAGAGTCGGCTTGCAGCTTTAGCTCGGCCGTGGTCAAGAACCCGTTATTTGGCAACCAGCCCAGTTGTTGGCGGGATGCCGGCAGCATTGGCCAAGCGCTCGTCGTCGGATATTGGCGAAACCCGCCGTTCGGCACCTCGCCGTCGGACGGCAGGAAAGTCTAAAATTCAGCCATCCAGGTTGACTGGTAACCTTGTCCGCTTTCTGGCGATCGACATGCTACCCACCAACCGACGTAGTTGCTCAAAACGGACATCTGAATTCCTCCGACGACCCTGCGCGGGGCGATCCCACACTCAGTCTAAGCGAGATGTCGATTTCATCGTCGAGCTTAGAGACCGGTCTCGATCTTATAAGCTCGAAACATAGGCACACCCTACGCGACAGGTCGCCATGATATTGCAATGAAATTAAACAAGAAAATGTCGGAACGTGCGCATGGCAGCTTCTCAATCAAATCCGACTGACCAATCGGATCAGATAAGTTGATCGTTATGCCGCTGGAAAAGCGATACATTTTTCAGACTTCAATCATGCGAATCTGATTAGAAGGTCGCAAGTTCAAATCTGACCCACATTGTCCCACGTTTTCCACAGGCATCCGGCTGATGAAGGGGCTCATCTGGGGGCCTCAGAAGGCTGCGGTGTAAAAATTAATACGATCTATCAATATATTGAGCCGACGATTGGCTTCCCTTCACCCGCTCCTGACCGGCCCCCACTGAGTGGTCCGCTATGTTTGTTAGTGTAAAACCGGCTCTGGTGCCATGGCTGGCCGCAGGTGGAGCGAAGCGGAACCGGAGGGCATGGAGGCTGCCGATCCAGACCTGCCTGACGCTGCTGTTGAACACATCAGCCACATGCTGACGCTAGCCAAGAGCAAGCATCAGGAGGCCATGGCGTTGCTCGGTACGCCTGATCCGAGCGCAGTTCCTCGACTGCGGGAGGTGCTTCGGTTGCTTGAGGAGGTCGAGCTTCTGGCCGACGACGCCTCGACTTACGTCGAGACCGGCGTGATGAAAGCGGCCCTCAAGGATCTGCACTTTCAGCAGGCCAGCGTTCAAATGGCGATTGCCCAGCTTGAGCAGATGACGGCGCGGTCACCCTGGGCAACGCCCTGGCCGTGGATCACGATTATGGCCCTGGCGCTGATCATCGCCCAAGCTTTGCGTTGATGCAGTGGTTGGAACCGGGACGGTTTTTGAGGTGAATCTCGGTTCTGACCCCAAAATGGCGCGCCAGAATATCTGCATATTTTCAATGCGATAAAGCTCTACACTAAAATCGGTGTAGTCGAGAGCTTTGGAGAATATCGGCAGAGAGAGAGCATGTCAGGGGCATATCAGGCCTAACCCGGTGGAGAGCCCTTTGCCTATAACCCTTGAAACAAACGGGATTTTTCGATCTCAACCCATGAAATAGAATGATTCCAATGGGTTAAATGGCGGAGCGGGAGGGATTCGAACCCTCGATACGCTTTTGACGTATACTCACTTTCCAGGCGAGCGCCTTCGACCACTCGGCCACCGCTCCGCATGCACTGGAAAGCGCGCCCTAGCGCCGGGGCGGGGATCGTGCAAGCGTTGCTGATGCGGCGGCAGTCGCTATCTTGGCCGGCATGACACGCACATTCGGCCTGGCCCCTTCGCTTGACGAGATTGAAACCATGGCCCGCGCGGCGTTGGCGCGGTTGCCAGAGCCGTTTGCCGGACATCTGGACGGGGTGCTGCTGGTGATCGAGGATTTTGCCGATGCCGATACGCTGGCCGATCTGGGCATCGCCGATCCGTTCGAGCTGACCGGCCTGTACGAAGGGATTCCGGTCGGCGAGAAACATCATGCCTCTGGCACGATGCCCGACCGGATCAGGCTGTTTCGCGCGGCGATCCTGGATGAGTGGATCGCGCGGGGCGACGAGCAACTGGAAACGCTGGTGGCCCACGTGCTGATTCACGAGGTGGGGCATCACTTCGGGCTGTCCGACGACGATATCGAGGCACTGGAAGCCGACGCCTGAAGCGCATGCACGCCGGGCGCGCAGCGCCTCCACCCTCGATGATCAGCCGCTGCGACCCGGCGCGGTTCGTGCGGGCCTGACCCGGTCCACCGCATTGATGTGGCGGGCCAGCAAGGCCGAGGCCTGGTCAAGATCGGCCCGGGCATAGGCTTCGAAAATGCGCCAGTGATCGAAATTGTAACGCGGCTTCCACGGCGTGCCCCGGGCCGATGCGAAGACGTGGCAGGAATAGGCGAGGTTCAGTTCGGCAATCGCCGCGATCAGCCGGGGCATACCGCAGGGCCTGGCCAGTCCGACATGAAACTCACGGTTGGCGGCTTCGTTCTCGAACACGTCAGGCGCGGCATCGGCGCGGCGCAGCACCGCCTCCAGCGCGCGCAGATGATCCCGCCCCGGCGGGCGGACGATCGATCGCAGGGCCAGCACTTCGAGCGCGCCGCGCATGGCGGCGATCTCACGCTCCGCCGCCGCATCCAGCGCGGCCACGCGCACACCCCGACGGGGCAGGGATTCGACCAGCCGCATGGCTTCAAGCCGGCGGAACGCCTCGCGCATGGTGCCCTGGCTGACCGCGAATTCGCGCGCCAGATCGTCCTGGCGCAAGCGCTGCTGCGGGGCGAATTCGCCGTGCAGGATCCGCCCAAGCAGAGCCTGCGCGATCCGGTCGACCAGACCGCCCTCATCACCGGGAAGGGTCACGCCATTCATTATCGATAATCAATCGCGAATCTTGCTGACGCCACCATGACCCCGCCCATACAGCGCAATGCCCACCGCAGCGACCCCGCAGATTATCGATAAAAGGACCAAGCCATGCCCACCGACCGGACCGATGCCGATTGCCGCACCGACTGGACCCGCGCGGAAATCGCCGCGCTGTTCGAGCTGCCGTTCGATAAACTGCTGTTCCAGGCCCAATCGGTGCACCGGGCGCATCATCGCCGGGGCGAGGTGCAGCTGTGCACCCTGCTATCGATCAAGACCGGCGGCTGCCCTGAGGACTGCGGCTATTGCAGCCAGTCGGCCCATGCCGCGAGCGGCGTCACCGCGGCCAAGCTGATGGACGTCGATGCCGTGCTGGCCAGCGCCGCAGAGGCACGGGGCGCCGGATCGCAGCGGTTCTGCATGGGCGCTGCGTGGCGCAACCCCAAGGATCGCGACATGCCCGCGCTGGTGCGAATGATTCAGGGGGTACGCGCGATGGGCATGGAAACCTGCATGACGCTGGGGATGCTGAGCGAGGACCAGGCCCGCACGCTGAAAGAGGCCGGGCTGGATTATTACAACCACAACATCGATACCAGCCCGGAGCATTACGCCAGCGTCATCACCACCCGCACGTTCCAGGACCGGCTGGATACGCTGGATCACGTCCGTGAAGCCGGGATCAACGTGTGCTGCGGCGGGATCGTGGGCATGGGCGAAACCCGCGCCGACCGGGTGGGCTTCATCCATGCGCTGGCCACCCTGCCCCGCCATCCGGAAAGCGTGCCGGTCAACGCCCTGATCCCGATCAGGGGCACGGTGCTGGGCGACATGCTGGAAGGCACGCCGCTGGCCCGGATCGACGAGATCGAATTCGTCCGCACGGTCGCCGCGGCCCGCATCACCATGCCCCGCAGCATGGTGCGCCTCTCCGCCGGACGCGAATCGATGTCGGACGCGGCACAGGCGCTGGCCTTCATGGCCGGTGCGAACTCGATCTTCACCGGCGACCGGCTGCTGACCACGCCCAATGCCGGTGACAGCCGCGACGCAGACCTGTTCGCGCGGCTGGGTCTGGCCCCGCTGCAAGGCGATGAGCCGATGCGCGCCTCAGCTGCAGAATGAAGGGCGCGCTACCCGGCGATGTAATCCGGCGCCGAAGGCGAGAAACACCGACAGGCTTGCCAACACTGCCGCGCCTGCCGGGTGGTTTGACAGCCGCCGCCTAGAACACCGCGCGGATTTCCGCCCGGCGCTGCGACTGGCCGGGGATGCCGTCGGCGTCCGGATGGTCGGTCGGCTGCGCGGCCAGTTTCGCGCGGGTTTCGATCGGCAGGCCGGGCAGCAGCCGGGACAGCGTCTCGGCCATCGCATCGGCGCGTTGCTGGGCCACTTGCGGGCGTTCGGCCAGTTTCCGCCCCGTCACCGTTTCCGGCTGGGTCGCGGCATAGCCGGTGATGATCAGCTTTTTCGGCTTGGCCGCGCGCAGCCAGGTCACCGCGTTATCGATGATGAAATCGTCGTACTGATAGACCAGGAAATCGCGGTCGAACTCGAAATAGGTGACGAAGGTCCGCTCCGAATAGGGGCCGGGCGGCACCGGGCGGGCGACCGACAGCGGCTGGATATTGCGCGGCGGCAGCTTGAACTTGCGCCCCGGATAGCCTTCTGCCGGCAGCACGTGCCGCACGCAGGGCGTATCCAGCCGGGACGTGCGCACCGGTTCCAGCACCGGGGCGCCGCAGGCGGTGGGAGCTTCGGCACTGACGCGCCCTTCGACCAGCACGCCCATGCCGACATCGGGCTTGTAGGGCGAATGGCTGACATCCCAGCGCAGCCCGGTGGCCGGATCGTCCGCCAGCCAGCAGCCCGATTTCTTGCCGCTGTCCGCGTCGCGGTAGACCGGGCAGGAGACGAACCGCACCAGCGCGCCCGTCTCGGCAGCGTGGGCGGAGAGCGGCGCCAGCAGCGCCAGCAGGGTTGCGGCGGATTTCACAGCACGCTCATCAGGTTCACCAGATCCTGCTTTTCCTGCTCGGTATAACCGATGTTGTAGCGCCGCTCGTAATAGTCGACCACGGCGCGCAGATCCTTGGCCAGCCCGTTGGAGAAATAGGGCGCGCGCGCCGCCAGCCCGCGCATGGATTGCAGCGTGATCTTGCCAACGTCGGCGCACTTGCCCGAAGTCAGCGCAAAGCCCGGATCATAGGTCAGGATCACCCGGCCATAGTGCGGATGCGGTTCGCCCAGGCAGGTCACGCGGAACAGCGGCAGATCGTCCCACGGATCGGCGAACGGCAGGGTGGTGGTGCCAAGGTCCACCTGCCCCGGCGCCACGTCATTCCCCATCTGCGTCATGTTGTGGCAGAACACGCAGGAATTGCGCACCGGGTTGCCGAACCCCATTCGGGAATTGATGCCGGCGCTGTCAAAGATCAGGAACGTGCGGTCGCGGAACACCCGCGCCCCGCGCGCCACCGACTGGCGGAAAGCCAGCTGCTCCGGCGTCAGGCGGGCGGCATCGGCCGGGCTGATCCGGTCCCACGCGGCAAATTCGCTCCACACCGGCGTGCCGATGCTGCCCAGCGCACCGGGCTGGCTGTCGCGCAGCTTCACCGGGCCGCCTTCCGCCCCCAGCGTATCGAGCGCCCCGCCCTGCACCGATTCCTGCTGCGCGGCATAGATCCGCAGTTCGAAGTCCCGGATCCGGTCGATCTGCTGCGGGGTCAGTTTGCCCATCAGCTGCAAGTGGCTGGCGGCGGCGTCTTCCATCTGCAGCCGCAGGTTGCCGGCGCGGTTGTCGGCCATCAGGTTGCCCGATTGCGGCTTGCCGTCATCCGGATCGAGCGGCAGCGCATAGCCCTGCTTGGGATCGAACGGGAACCCGACCGCGAGCAGGTATTTCAGGTTAGCGACCGGGCGCGGGCGGCGATAGACCGAGATGTTGCCGGCTTCCGGCCCGCGTCCGGGGCCGCTGTTGCACCCGTTGGGATCGCGCACGACCTCGATCCGGAAGTCGGGCTTGACCGGCTTGCCGTTGAAGCTGCGCACCGGCCACGGGCGCTCGATCCGCAGCAATCCGCGTTCCAGCAGCAGCGAGTGCGAGGCCCGCTCCCCTTGCGGCAGGGTCGGGCAGTTGGACCCGTCGATGGCGGCGAACAGCGGGTCCTTGCCCCCGGTCGCGTCCCAGCGTTCGCGGGCGGTGCGGGCCGAAAGGCTCATCCCGTCGGCGGGCTGGTGGCAGGTGACGCAGGCCCGGCCATTGGTGCCGATCGGTTCGAAAAAGGGATGGCCCTTCGTCTCGATCGGGCCATCGACGACCAGCGTGCGGATCGTGCCGTGATCGTTGGTGTAATCGAGCGTCGCGGGAAAGACCCGGCCCTCGCCCGGCGACCACCAGCGGTCGGGCGCGTCTGCCCCGACGCGCACAGATTGCGTGGCCGCCCCGGCCAGCACCGCCGCCGGCAGCCCCAACAGGAGCAACCGGCGGCGCAGCGCGCTGGAAGGGCGGCCGCGCGGCATCGCTTACTTGCCGATTTCGACCTTCAGGCGGACGCCGAAAGTGCGCGGCGCACCATAGATGATCCCGCCGTCCGCGCTGGAGCTGTTCTGGATCTGGGTGGCGACGTACTTCTTGTTGCCGATGTTGTTGATGAAGCCTTCCAGCTTGTACTTCGTGCCGAAGTCCAGCGTCAGGCGGGCATCGAACAGGTCACGCCCCGGAACCAGCGTGTTCACGCTGGGGAACGGCGTGGCGTACTGGCTGGCGAGGTGCGACCACTGCACGCGCGGGGTCACGTCCACATCGCCCAGCGCAAAGGTGTACTGCACCCCGGCGTTGACGGTCCATTCGGGCGAGAACGGCAGCACCCGGTCCTTCGGCACGAACCGCAGGTTGGCGGGGCAGCCCGCGTCGGTGCCCGGCGCGTTGGTGTCCGAAATGCAGGCCGAGTTGGCGAACTTGGCATCGAGGTAGCCGACCCCGGCGTTGAAGCTGAGGCCGCCGAACTGCCCGGTCAGCTCCAGCTCGCCACCCTTGGCGCGGCCCGCCAGCGCGTTCTGCGTGACCGGCAGACCGCCGACCAGGCTGGACAGCTGGATGTCCTTGTAATCCGAATAGAACAGGCTGCCGTTCAGGCGCAGGTGCCGGTCCAGCAACTCGGTCTTGAACCCGGCTTCATAGACGAAGTTGCGTTCGGGGATGAAGTTCGGGGTGTTGGGCGTCAGGTTGACCCCGCCCGCCTTGTAGCCCTTCGACGCCGAGAGATAGATCATCCCGTTGTCGTTGAAGTGATAGTTCACGCCGATCTTGCCGGTGAGCTGTTCCGTGCTGGCCGTGCCGACGGCGGGCGGGTTGAGCGCCGGACCAGCCGCGGCAAAGCGGGTATAGACCTGCTTGTCCCAGCTGTAGCGCCCGCCAACCAGCACTTCGAGCTGGTCGGTCACGAAGTAGTTCACCTGCCCGAACATCGAATAGGACGTGTTCTTGGCATGGGTGATGATGTCGCTGGACGAGATCAGGAAATCACGCGTGTTGCGGTTGTCGCGCAGCAGGGTGACCGGCACGTCCTCGTCCATCAGGAAGCCGCCGACCACCCAGCTGAGCGGCCCGTCACCGGTCGACAGCAGGTTCACTTCGGCCAGCAGGGTTTCGAACACGGTGTCGCCGCGGCTGACCCGGCCCGGATAGAGCGCGCGGTTGGCGCCGCTGGTCGGCAGGTTCGCGGGCACGGCCAGCGCGGTCGCGGTGCGGTCGCCATCGGTCTGGTCGTGGGTATAGCCATCCTGCCACGACAGCAGGCTGCGGACCTGGACGCTGTCCGACAGGTCATAGCGGACTTCGCCCGACACGCGGTAACCGGCCTGGTCCTGATAGGACCGTGCGTCCTCCTGGATCACGAACGGATCGGTGCTGACCGTGTCTCCCTGGCGCTTGACCGCGTTGTTGTCGGTCTGGACGTTGAAGTATTCGGCGCGCAGGTTGATGTTCAGCCGGCCATCGGCGCCGCGGAAGCGCAAGTTGGCACGCAGCGCGTCCATGTTGAGGTTGCCCGGCTGGCTTTGCGCATTGGCGGCAATGTTGCGGGTATAGCTGTCACGCTCTTCGTGGACATAGGCCAGCCGCATCGCGACGTCTTCGCCGCCAAAGCTGCCCGCGACCATCGCGCGCACGCGGTTGTAGTTGCCATAGCTGAAATCGCCGACCGCCGAGGTTTCGTTGAAGTTCGGATTGGGCGTGCGGACATAGATCGCGCCGCCGGTGGAATTCTGCCCGGTCAGCGTGCCCTGCGGACCGCGCAGCACTTCGATCGATTCGATATCGTAGAAGCTGTGGCCGATGAACTGTTCGTGCGGGATCAGCTGCCCGTCGATGTAATAGGCGACGCCGGGGTTCGACGTCGGCGCGGACTGGGCAATGCCGACGCCGCGAATGTTGATGAAGGTCGAGCGGTTGAACGTGTTGATCGCGATCGACGGGGCAACCTGCTGAATGTCGTTGAGGTTGGTGACACCCTTCTTCTGCAGTTCCTCGCCGCTGAACACGGTCGCAGAAATCGGGATGTCCTGCAGGTTCTGTTCGCGGCGCTCGGCCGTGACGACGATCTCGCTCAGGCCGCCGGTCGGCTCGGCAGCATCGGCCTGCGCCAGGGCAGGCGCGGAAATTCCGGACAGCAGCAGCACGGCAGCTGCGCGGTAGGTGCGGTTGGCAGTCATGGTAATCCTCCCCGTGGACTTTGACGCATCCTTTAGCGCGCGCCGCCCTTTATGCAAGCCCTTGCATGGAATTCCGGTGCGCCCAGATTGCCGCGCTCATGGCAATGCCGGTGGCCAGCGTCAGCGCTACACCCAGAGCCAGCGTACCGACCGGCGCAAACCGGCTGAGCGAGGCCGCCGCCAGCGCGCTCAGCAGCATCTGTGCCGCTCCGCAGATGCTGGTCGCGGTGCCTTCCAGCCCCGGCGTGCTGCGCAGGACGCGGGTGATGCCCGCCGGTCCGCTGATCCCCGCGCCCAGCCCCAGCACGATCATCGGCACCAGAAACGCGGCGAGCGAATGCAGCCCCGCCAGGGCGCCCGCCAGCAACAGCAGCGCCGATGTCAGCAGCAGGCCCGCCCCCGCCAGCAAGGCATGGCCGCGCCGGTCGATCCGCGCGACCGTGAACGTCCCGGCAATGCTGGCCAGTGCCACCAGCATCATCGCCAGCCCCACCTCGCGCGGGCGCAGCGCAAAGTCGTGGGTCAGCAGGAACGGGGTGGTGCCGATGAACATGTAGAGCGCGCTGCTGCCCCCGGCGATGGCCAGACTGGGAGCCAGAAAGCGCGGGTTGCGCGCCAGCCGCAACAAGGCCGGACCCAGTCGGACCACGCTGCCAGCGGCAGGCGGAGCCGCTTCGGGCAGGCTGCGCGATGCCAGCAGCGCGCCGCAAAATCCGGCCACGGTCAGCACCGCAAAGATCGCGCGCCACCCGGCCAGTTCACCAATCAGTCCGCCAATGGCCGGGGCCAGCGCGGGCGAAATCAGGATCACGGCCATCAACGAGGCCTGCCGGCGCGCGGCTTCCTCTGGCGGAAACAGATCGCTGACCAGCACCCGCGTGGTGACGACGCCCGCCGACGCGCCCAGTGCCTGCGCCAGCCGCGCGGCCAGCAGCAGTGGCAGGCTGGTGGCCACAAACGCCGCTGCGCTGCCCAGGCAATAAAGCAGCAGCCCTGCCAGCAGCACCGGCTTGCGTCCGCGCCGGTCGGCCACCGGCCCGGCGACCAGCTGGCCCGCCCCCAGCCCGACCAGATAGACCCCGATCACGAACTGCGCATCGGCGGCACTCGCCCGCAAGTCCGCCGCCAACAGCGGCAGCGCCGGAACGATCAGCTGGGTCGCCAGCGATCCCAGCGCGGCAATCGCCGCCAGCAACAGGATCGTGCCCAATCCGGGTGGACGGCTGGTGGCGGCGGCGCCCCGCATCAGCCGCTGGGCAGTTGCCGCAACTGGCGGCGCGCGACCAGACACAGCGCGGCGCAAACGACCGCAATGCCGAACAGCAGCAGCGTGGGCGGCAGGAACGATCCGCTGGCCTGGCGCAAGGCGCCCATCGCGGCGGGGATGGTCGCCCCGGCAAAGCTGCCCAGCATGTTGATCATCACGATCCCCATCGCCAGCGCGCGTGGCGGCAGCAGCTTGGTCGGGATCGCCCAGAACGCGGCGACCGTGCAGCCGGTGCAGGCCCCGCCCAGCACCAGCATCGCCAGCCCCGGCAGCCCCGGACCCAGCAGGAATGCGGCCAGCAGACCCGCACCGCCAATCAGCGCCGGGATCGCCACGTGCAGCACCCGTTCGCCGGTCTTGTCCGAATGGCGCGCGTTCAGCACCAGCGCGATGGCCGCTGCCGCATTCGGCAGCGCCACGATCAGCCCGGTCTGCGTCGCGCTGAGCCCTGACAGCCCCTTCACGATGGTCGGCAGCCAGAACATCACGCCATAATTGCTGGCAAGGATGCAGAACCAGATCGCCGCGCAGGTCCACCCCACCGGGCTGCGCAGGGCGGCCCACCGTTCGCTGCGATTCCCATCGGCGGGCGGCTTTTCCGCGCCCTTCACGTTGGCGGTAACCCATGCCCGCTCATCCGGCGTCAGCCAGCGCGCCTCGCGCGGGGCATCGGGGAAATAGGCCAGCGCGAAGCCCGCCAGCACCAGCGCGGGCAGCCCTTCCATCAGGAACATGAACCGCCAGCCCGCGATCCCCAGCGGATTGTCGAGGTCCAGCAGCCAGCCTGACAGCGGCGCGCCGATCACCTGGCTGATGTTGATCGACATGATCGGCACCGCCAGGATCGTCGCGCGCCAGCGTTCGGGCGCCCACTGGCTGAGGTAGATCATGAGACCGGAAGACAACCCCCCTTCCATGAAGCCGATGAACAGCCGCAGCGCATAGATCTGCCATTCGCTGGTCACCGCCGCCATCGCGCTGGCCCCCAGGCCCCACGCAAAGGTGATCAGCGCCAGCCAGCGGCGCATCCCCAGCGCTTCATAGGCCAGCACGCTGGGATACTTGGCCAGGACATAGCCGATGAACAGCACCCCGGCGGCAAACCCGTACTGCGTGCTGGACAGGCCCAGGTCCGCGTTCATCTGCAGGGCGGCGAAGCCCACGTTGGTCCGGTCGATCGCGCCGACCAGAATGAACAGCGCGCAGGGCAGGACCAGCCGCCACAGCACCTTGATGCCAACCGCCTGTTCGATCCCGGCCTCGCTGCGTGGAACTGCGCTGTCGCTCACCCTGTTTCCCCCGACTGCAAGCTGCATGATAGCGCTTGCATGATTCCGCCTCGATACTTATGCCCCGCCATCATGGCAAATGGCATTCAGGATTTCGACCCCTCGCTTCCCGAAAGCTTTGACACCGCGCACGATCTGTTCGCCGATCTGCGCGCGCGCTGCCCGGTGGCGCATACCACCGAAATGGGCGGCTTCTGGGCGCTGACCCGGTATGAGGACGTGAAACGCGCCGCCAGCAGCCCCGAAACCTTCATCACTTCGGTCCAGAACGTGGTGCCCAAGGTGGCGTTCACCGGGCGGCGACCGCCGCTGCATCTCGATCCGCCGGAACACACGCCGTATCGCCGCACCCTGAACCCGCTGCTGTCGCTGGCGCATTCGGAACAGTTCGCACCGGTCGCGCGGCGCCACGCCCGCGCCCTGCTGGCTCCATTGGTGGCGGCAGGCGGGGGCGACATCTGTTCGGAATATGCCAGCTATCTGCCCGTGCAGGTGTTCGGCGAATGGATGAACGTTCCGCCGCACTGGGTGGAACCGCTGCATCAATCCGGGCGGGCCTTCATCCTGGCGGTCAACATGAACGATCCGGAAGCGATGAAGGCAACCAGCCTGAAGCTTTACGACATGGCGCGTGAATTGATCGCGCTGCGCAAGGCGGAGCCGCGCGATCCCGCGCTGGACATTACCAGTGCCTTGCTGGAAGCGCGCCACAATGGCGAGCCGCTGCCCGATGAACTGATCGTTGGCATGGTCCGCCAGGTGCTGGTGGTCGGCATCGTGGCCCCCACGGTGCTGATGGGCAGCATTGCGATCCACTTGTCGCGCGATCAGGCCTTGCAGGCGCAACTGCGCGCCGATCCGGCGAACGTACCTGCCGCCGTGGAGGAATTCCTGCGGCTCTACACCCCCTATCGCGGGTTTGCCCGCACGGCGGTGGAAGATGTCGAATTCGGCGGACGGACGATCCCGGCGGGCGAAGCGATCGCGCTGGTCTATGCCTCGGCCAACCGCGATGAGGACGTGTTCCCCAATGGCTGCGAATTCATCCTGAACCGGCCCAACATCGCCGCGCATCTGGCCTTCGGGCGCGGACCGCACAATTGCCCCGGCGTGCATCTGGGGCGGATGGAAGTGCGGGTCATGCTGGAAGAATTGCTGGCCGCCACCACCGGGTTCGATCTGGCCGGCCCGGTCGTGCCCGCGCGCTGGCCGGAAATCGGCGCGATTTCGGTGCCGTTGCGCTTCGCGGCCTGATCGGGCAAGTCCGGCGCATGGCGCCAACCCGCAAGAACCCGACCCTGGATGATGTCGCCGCCCAGGCCGGCGTTTCCTCGGCCACGGTCAGCCGCTTCATCAACAACCCGGAAGTCGTCGCGCCCGCCACGGCCGAACGGATCCGCGCGGCGATTGCGGCTACCGGATACATCCCCAACCTGCTGGCCAGCGGGATGGCTTCCAACAAAAGCAAGATGGTGGCGGTGCTGATCCCGCACCTGACCGATTCGATCTTCAACGACACGATCGAGGCGATGGTGGAGGAACTCTCCGCCGCCGGGCTCAACGTGATGCTGGGGATCACCGGGGTGTCCTCGGCGCGCACCAGCGAGCTGATCCGCGGCGCGCTCAGCCGCCGGGTCGATGCGATCATCTCGTCCGGGCCGCTGGAACCGGAGATCGTCGAACTGGTGCGGCGAAGCCCGGCGCTGTTCATCCAGATCTGGGAACTGCCCGCCGAACCGGTGGGCCTTGCCGTGGGCTTCTCGCACGAGGCGGCGGGGCGCGACATGGCGCGGTTCCTGATGTCGCGCGGCTATCGCCGGCCGCACCTGATTACCGCCGATGGCGCCCGCGCGGGGCAGCGCCGCGATGCCTTTGTCGCCGAATGGCAGGCGCTGGCCGGGGGTGAGGTGACGCTGGCGACCGTCGACATCCCGTCCCGCTATGGCCACGCCCGCCGCGCCTTTGCCGATATCCGCCGCCTGCCGGAACTGCCCGATGTCGTGGTCTGCGGATCGGACTATCTGGCGCAGGGCCTGATCGTGGAGGCCCAGGCCGCCGGGCTGCGCGTGCCGGACGGGCTGGCCGTGGTCGGGTTTGGCAACAGCTCGATCGCCGGGGAAATGCGCCCGACGATCACCACGGTCGACGTCGATGGCCGCCGCATCGCGCGCGAAGCCATCGCCGCAATCACACGCCACGCCGCGGGCGAGCCACCGCGTGAACAATCAATCGATGTCGGTTTCCGCCTGATCGCCCGCGAAAGCGCGTGACGGCGCTTGCAAGCGCGGCCACCCGCGCCTAGCAACCGGCCCCGAATCTGGAACTGGAACGGGGCGGAAATCGATGCGGATCTGTATTGCCGGGGCAGGGATCACCGGCTGCGCGGCGGCCATGCTGCTGGCCGAAGCCGGGCATGACGTAACCGTGTTCGAAGCCGTTCCCGAAGTGAGCGAACTGGGTGTCGGCATCAACCTTCTGCCCCACGCGATCTCGATTCTCGACCGGCTGGGGCTGGCCGACCAGTTGGAAGACCTGGGCGTCGCCACGGCGGAGCTGGTCTATACCAACCGCCACGGCCAGCGCATCTGGGGCGAACCGCGCGGCCGGTTTGCCGGCTATCCGGTGCCGCAGGTGTCGATCCACCGCGGCAAGCTTCAGGTGGCGCTGTTCAAGGCGGCCAGGGCGCGGCTTGGTGCCGACAAGGTGCAGACCGGTCACCGGCTGGTCGCGGTCGATGACCGCTCGCCGGTCTCCGCCACGTTTGAACGGCCCGATGGCAGCCGCGTGACGGTAGAGGCCGATGTGCTGGTCGGCGCCGACGGCATCCACTCCACCCTGCGCCGGCTGCGCTATCCGGACGAGGGCTTGCCGCGCTATGGCGGGCGCATCCTGTGGCGCGCCACATCGCGCGCCAAGCCGTTCATGACCGGCGCATCGATGATCATGGCCGGGCACCAGGACCGCAAGTTCGTGTGCTATCCCATCGACCGCCCCGGCGCAGACGGATTGCAGACGATCAACTGGATCGCCGAACTGACCGTCGACCAGATGCCCGAGCGCGAGAACTGGAACAAGGAAGGCGACAAGGCCGATTTCGCCGGCGCTTTTGCCGACTGGACGTTCGACTGGCTCGACGTTCCGGGCCTGATCGCGGACGCCGACAAGGTGTTTGAATTCCCGCTGGTGGACCGCGATCCGCTGCCCGCCTGGACGTTTGGCGTCACCACCCTGCTCGGCGATGCCGCGCATCCGATGTACCCGATCGGCTCCAACGGTGCCTCGCAGGGCATCCTCGATGCCGACGCGCTGGTCCGGGCGCTGGCCGAACACGCCGACCCGGCCGCAGCCCTGCGCGCCTATGAGGCAGAGCGCCTGCCCGCCACCGCCAAGATCGTGCTGGCCAATCGCGGCAACGGCCCCGAAATCTGCATGCAGCTGGCCGAAGAACGCGCGCCGGACGGCTTCGCGCGGATCGAGGACGTGTTTGCCGAGGGCGAACTGGAAGCCATCGCTGCCCGTTACAAGGCGGTGGCCGGCTTTTCCAAGGAAGCCGTGGCCGCCAAGGTCGGACTGCAACCGGCATGACCCCGTTCGGCCAGCCGCCGCTGTTCTCCCTGCGCGTGCTGGTCGAGGCGCCCGCCGCGCTGGACCCGGCCAGCGGCGGACCGGTGCGGCTGGTGCGGATCACGGGCGGCACGGTGAGCGGCGGCCTGAGCGGCGCGATCCTGCCCGGCGGAACCGACTGGCAGGAACTGGGACCAGACGGCGCCATCGGGATCGAGGCGCGCTATCTGCTCGAATTGGACAGCGGCGCGCGGGTAGAACTGCAATCGCGCGGATTGCGCGGGGCCGGGGCCAGCGGATTCTGGTCCAGCATCTGGCTGCGCACCGCTGATTCCGCGCACGCTGCGCTCAATCAGGCGCAATATCTTGGGCTAGGCCGCAAGCTGGACGATTGCGTCGCCATCGACGTGTTCGCGTTACCCCAGCTCTAAATCCCGATTTACGGGCGGTATCGACGGCGCCCGGACGCCCTGCAAGCGCTTGCGCAACCTGCCAGAATTGTTATTGTTCATTACGATTATGGCAGCGCACCACGCCTATGCCGGATCGGGCGGGGAGAGACGCATGACCCATATCCTGCTGGCCACCGGCGATCTGGCGATGGACCGCGCTGATTACGACGAAAGCTTTGTCGCCACCCGCGATCTGCTGGGCGCGGCGGACATTACCTTTGGCCAGCTGGAAACCAGTTTTGCCGAGCGGGGGGAGCGCTTGCCGCAAGTGCGCCACGCCGTGCTCGCCCGCCCGGATGGCGCGGCGGCGCTGGCGCGTGCGGGGTTCGACGTGATCTCGATGGCGGGCAACCATTGCATGGACTGGGGCGCTGGGGCGTTCTTCGAAACGCGCGCCAATCTTGAGGCGGTGGGGCTGGCCGTGGTCGGTGCGGGCGCAACAATCGTCGAAGCGCGGCGGCCGGTGCTCCGCACGCTGGGTGACGGAACGCGGGTGGCGATCCTGGCCTATTCCAGCATCCTGCCGCACAGCACCTGGGCCGACGAACGCCGCCCCGGCTGCGCCCCGATGCGCGCGCACACGATCTATGAGCAGATCGAGCACGACCAGCCCGGCACGCCCGCGCGGGTTCATACCTATCCCCACCGCGAGGATCTCGCCGCGATGGAGGCCGACATTCGGGCTGCCAAGGCGCAAGTGGATGTCGTGATCGTTTCGCACCACTGGGGCATCCACTTCGTCCGCGCGGTGATTGCCGATTACCAGCGCGATGTTGCCCGCGCCGCGATTGCCGCCGGGGCCGACGCGATCCTGGGCGGGCACGCGCACATCCTGAAAGGGTGCGAGGTAATTGACGGCAAGCCGGTGTTCTATTCGCTTTGCAATTTCGCCACCGACCTCAGGATGGACGAGGCCCACGCCAAATCGAGAAGCTGGAACGAGATCCGCGTGCTGGCCGAGGAGTGGGAGCCGGACTTCGAAGGACTCTACAATTTCCCCACCGCCGCGCGGCTCTCGATCATCGCAAGGCTGGAAATCGCGGGCGGCAAGCTGCTTCGCGCCGGGTTCCTGCCGCTGCACATCGGCCGTGATGCCGTGCCCCGGCTCGCCGTACCGGGCAGCGCCGAACACGCCGCCGTGGTCGATTACATGACTGCCGTGACCGGCGAGGCCGGGCTGAATGCCCGCTACCGGGCGAGCGCGGACATGGTCGAACTGGAGGGCGTGGCATGAAGGCGGTGCGAGCATTTCCGCTGGAAGGCTTCGTCTTTCTCTATTTCCTGGCCTACCTGCCCAACGTCATCATCACCAAGCTGGTGACCAGCACGCCCAATGCGGCGCTGGGCCGGCCGCTAACCGGGCTGGAGACGCTGCCGGCCTCGCTGATCATCAACCTGGTGCTGACCTATGCCTTCATCTGGCTGTCAGGCTGGCACAAGGATGCCAACGCGGTGCAAGTGGGCGCCACACGCGTGCCGGTGCCGACGCGCTATACCGTGCTGTCCGGGATCGGGACCTCGCTGGTGCTGTTCACGGTGCCGCTCTCGTTCACCTTCGAAGGGGTCAGCATCCCGTTCATCCAGCTGATCATGCGCGGCGACATTCTGGTGATCGCGCCGCTGGTCGATCTGCTGTTCGGGCGCAAGGTCCGCTGGTGGAGCTGGACCGCGCTGGTCATGGTGCTGATCGCGCTGGTCATCACGTTAAGCGACCGAGGCGGCCTGCACCTGCCGCCGCTCGCGATCCTGACAGTGGTGCTTTACACCATCGGCTACTTCATGCGGCTGGTGGTGATGACCAAGATTTCGAAGTCGGGCGATCCGGCGTCGGTGCGGCGTTACTTCGTGGAGGAGAAGGTCGTGGCGCTGCCGTTGTCGGTAGCCATTCTGGCGGCGATTTCGGCGTCCGGGATCGGCGGGCAGGCGGGCGAGCTGCACTGGGGCTTCATCGATGTGTGGCGCGATCCGGCACTCGTCTCGATGCTGGGCATTGGCAGCACGCTGACGGTGATTTCGGTGCTGGCGATCATCATCCTGCTCGACCCGCGCGAGAACGCCTATTGCGTGCCGCTGGAGCGCGCGGCCAGCCTGGTCGCGGGCGTGGGTGGGGCGATCCTGCTGGCAGCCTTCTGCGGGTTGAAGGAGCCGCGCCCGGCAGAGCTGGTCGGCGCGGCCATCCTGATCGGCGCGATCGTGTTGCTCTCACTGGCTCCCCGTCTCGCGGCGAAGCGTCAGGGTTAGCGCGGCGCGTCCCCGAACAGCGCCCCGACGTCGGGGCAATCTTCCAGCGTCAGAATCCGCGCCGCCAGTTGCCGCGCGGCCGCCCCGGACAGGGGCCGCCGGGCCCGGCCTGCGCAATCGACGAACTTGCGCACCAGCGCCGCCTCGTCCAGCGGCCGGGCCGGACAGCCCAGAGCGTTGTCCACCTCGGCGCAGAGCTGCCGCCCATCGGCCAGATGCACGGTCATCGCGCCGCCCGATCCGCGCAGCCAGCCGCTTTGGGGGCGGACTTCCGGACGGACCCGCGCCGCCAGTTCCAGGATCGCCGGATCGGCCAGCCGCTGAGCCGAAAACCCATCCAGATCGACCGCCCCGTGCCGCAGCGCCAGCGCGGTGCAGAACGGAATGCTGAACTTCGCATCGATCGCAACTTGCGGCGCGTTCTTGCGGGCTGCCGGCTCGGTCAGCATCCGCTGGACTTCGTCGATCCGGACATCGATGGCGGTGATCGCGTCCGGCGAGAAGCCGTGTTCGCCGCGCAGGCGCAGTGCCAGTTCGATGAACGGGTGCGTTCCCCGGCAGCTGGGCCAGGGCTTGAAGGTCAGCCGCTCGATCCAGAACCGTTCGCCCAGACCATCGCTGAGGTCGGCGGGATCGAACTGTCCGCCGGCATAAAGCGCATAGAACCCGCCCGGCCCTTCCAACGGAGCTTCAAACCCGGACACGCCCTCACGGGCGAGCATGGCTGACAGGACCGCCGCCTGTGCGGGAAATGCCTCGCGCACGGCGCGGATCACGGTGGCCGGACTGTGCTTGATTTCGCCCGGCATCGTCACCTGGCACAGCGTCAGCGACAGGGCATCGCGCAGCTGTTCCGCACCCAGCCCCAGCAAGTGGGCACTGCCCGCCGCCGCGCCGAACCCGGCCAGAATGGGCGGAGGATACCAGCCTCCGTCCTCCATCTGCCGCCGCAGGGCCAGCCCCATCCGGCAGGACAAATCACACCCAATGGCCAGCGCGGTCAGAAAGCGGGCCCCGTCAACCGGCCCTTCCGCCTGCGCCAGCGCGATCAGCGCGGGGACCAGACTGGCATTGGGATGGCCGGGGGCGAGATCGAAAGCGTCTTCATAATCCAGCGCGTGAGCCATCGCGCCGTTGGCCAGCGCGGCAAACGGGGCGCTGGCCAGCTGCCCGGTCCCCAATACCGCGCACGGACCCGATCCGGTCGCGGCGGCCAGCGCCGCGAAGGGCCGCACTTCGTCTGAAAGGCCGCTTGCCCCCAGCATTACCCCGCAGGCATCGAGCAGCACCTGCTTGGCCGCCGTCACGGTGCTGGCGGGCAGATCCGCAAACCGCACGGCAGCAAGGCGCTGCGTCACGAGGTCGCTGATGCCGGTGTTCATCGTCATGCCTTGCCGCGAGACCGCCTCAGGCGATCTCGCGCATTCCCAGCCAGTCGAGGATTTCGGCGCGGTGTTCATCCAGCCGGGGCGGCGGCACATCCGTGCCGGGGCCATCCGGGGTCATCCGGAACCCGGCATTGGGGATCGCGATGTTCCCGCCTCCTGGCAGGCCCGGCACGGTCAGCGGCAACAGCGCGTCCGCGCCCGCCAGCGCGGCGGCTTCATCCACGCGGCGAACCATCCCGCACGGCACACCGATCGCGCTCAGGTCGCGTTCCCAGTCGGCAGCGTCGCGGGTCAGCATCACAGCGGCCAGTTCAGCCTTCATCGCATCGAAATTGGCGCGGCGGGCATCGGGCCTGGCAAAGCGGGGATCATCCAGCCAGTCCAGCCGCCCGACATGGCGGGCCAGCGCGTCGAACTGGTTGGGCTGGACCACGCCGAGCGACACTTCGCGCCCGTCACGGGCGATAAACAGCGATGCGGTGGGCAGGCCGGAATAGCCGGTGTTGCCCATGCGCGCCATCGGCGTCCCGGTCGCCAGGAACGGGGTGAGCGCGGAGGTCATGAAGGCCAGGCTGGCATCGAACATCGACACGTCGATGTAGCTGCCTGCCCCGCCCCCGGCGCGCCGCATCAACGCCCCCAGAATGGCCAGTGCGGCGGTTTGCCCGGTCAGCGTGTCGACGATGGGAAACCCGATCCGGATCGGCGGGTCCTGCTCGTCGCCGCTCAGCATCATCATCCCGCTGGTGGCCTGCACGATGTTGTCGATGGCCGGCCAGTCCCGCTGCGGGCCGACCTGACCATAGCCAGAGATCGAGCAGAACACGATGTGCGGGTTGAATGCGGTGACGTCCTGATAGCCCAGCCCCAGCCGGTCGATCACGCCGGGGCGGAAGTTTTCCAGCAGCACATCGCAGCGTTCCACGATGGCGCTGGCAATGGCCTTGTCCTCGTCGTTCTTCAGGTCGAGCGCGATCGACTTCTTGCCCGCATTGGCCGCGATGAACGCCGGGGACATGCCATCATAGCGCCGGTCGCCGCCGTAATTGCGGAAATTGTCGCCCCCGCGCGGCTCGATCTTGATCACTTCCGCGCCCATCAGGCGCAGCAGGTGCGAGGCATAGGGCCCGGCCATGACGTGACTGAAATCGGCTACGCGAATGCCGGCGAGAGGTTGGGTCATGGGTTCTCCGGAAACTGCTTGCGCGTGATTGTCCAGCCGAATGTGGTGCACAGGCGGCAGTCGCGGCCGACGAACCACTTTGCGGCGGCGGCATCGCCTTTCAGCTGCCAGTCGAGCCAGGCGGTAGCCGCCCGGCCCCAGTCGCCGCCGCCCGCCAGCCGGAACGTGCCGCCGTGGCCGACTGGCAGATTGGCCCCCAGCACCGGAACATGGCTCAGCCGCGCGACATCGTCGGCGGCATTGGCGAAGGCGATGTCGGCAGGGCCGCCGATGAAGTAGGCGACCGGGGTGTGCAGCTTTTTGAGGTCGTCCTTGGTGATCCGCACCCCGCTGAGGCCAGTGCCCATGCGGTTATAGACCCCGCTATTGAAGGCCACCACGGTGGCGATGCGCGGGTCCGCTCCGGCAGCCAGCGCCTGCAGGCCGCCGCAGCTGTGCCCCATCGCCGCAATCCGGGTCAGGTCGATCCGACCAGCCCAGCGGCTCCTGGCGCCCTTGCGCGCGGTCTGGACCCAGTCGATTGCGGCAAGATACTGCGCGACGGTTGTCTCATCCGGGGTGGCGCGGGGCGGGCTGCCCGGCGGGGGGGCGTCGGCGGCGGGCAACTGGTCGAGCACCGGGGATTCTTCCCTGGCGCTGCCATTGGCGATCACGACATAGCCGTGGCTGGCGATCTCACGCAGGAAGTGGCTGGCGGACAGGCCGTTGTCGCGGCATCCGCCATTGCCCCACAGCACCAGCGGCATTCGCGCGCGGGGCAGGCGCGCGGGGCGATAGACGGTGTAGCCCGGCGCGTCGTTCCAGCTCTCGGCGATGGCGGGGGTTGGCCCGCTGCCTGCCGCCGGACCAATGGTGCGGGCCGTGAGCGCGCTGGCCTGAACTGGCGAAGCGAGGGCCAGTGCGACGGTCGCCGCGATCAGGGTCAGCCGGACCGTCATGCGCCGCTCCGGCATTCAACGCGGTTGCGCGCCGGGATCGATGCGCGCGCCGCGCGGAAGGCCTGCATTCCGTCGATGCCGAAACGATCGAGCAGGCGCGCGTTGCTCTCCGCCTCGCGCAGGTAGAGCGCGTCGAAGCGCTGCTGGTCCGCTGCGGGCATGGGGGTGATGCGCACCTTCTTGGCACGGGCTTCGTCCAGCCCCCGGATTTCCGCCGCACGGATTTCCTCTGCCAGTGCGGCTTCCCACACGGCGATGCCGTCTTCCAGCACCTGCTGCTGGGCCGGGGACAGCGCATCCCACCGCCGCTGGTTCATCGCCCGCGCCGGATAGGCCCCGCGCGGCACCGACAGCGTGTTGAAGTAATCCGCCGTCTCGGCAAAGTGAAGCGAGCGGAACGTGTCGCCCGGCGCCACCACCCCGTCGATCACGCCCTTGGACATGGCGGAATAAACCTCGCCCATCGGCATGTTGACCGGGTCCGCTCCCAGCGCGCGCAGTACCGAAAGCAGCTCGGTCGGCGCACGCAGGCGAAGGCCCTTGAGGTCGTCCAGCGTATTAACCGGGCGGCTGGTGGTGACGATCCCCGGCAGCGATCCACCCTGCACGGCCAGCACTTTCAGACCGGCGAGTTCCCGCCCGATTTCCGGGCTGGCAGCCGCGATGCAGCGGAACAGCGCAACTTGCGCCTCGATGCTGTCCGCTCCGGCATAGAAGCCCGACTGGATCCGGATCAGGTGCGTGCCGCCCCGGATATAGATCGGCGTGATCAGTCCGATGTCCGCAACGCCGTGGCGCAGTTCCTCCATCGACATGTCGGCGGACAACAATCCGCCCGACCACACCGGCCTGATCCGCAGCGCCCCGCCAGACCGCTGCGCCACGAAATCGATCCAGCGTTGGTCGGCCCGGCTGAACGGGTGCGACGGCGGATAGGGCGTGGCATAAGTCAGCTCGGTCACGCCCGTCGGCACGGGCCGGGCGCAGGCCGCGAGCGCGATCAGCAGCAAGAGGACCAGCGCCCTCATGCCAGGCCTTTTTCCGTCAGGAAATTGCCCACCAGCGTGACCATCCGGTCATGGTCCCAGTTCTTGGCATCGACCATGTCGGCATCGATCATCAGCACCGGAATGCCCGCCTGCTCCAGCGAGAGCGCGGTCAGCCGGGTGCCGGATTGCGACAGGCGGTTATCCGGCGGCAGCAGCACCACGGCGGCATCCAGCCCGCAGCGCTCTGCCTCGCTTTCCATCCAGCCGTTCATCCACGGCGGCAGGTGCAGCACCTCGTTCATCGAACAGATCCGGCTGGCCAGCGCCTCCATCGGCCGGTCCTTGAGCTCGCGGATGTACTGCGGCCCGGCGAAAGGCATGTACATCGACCACACGAACACCGCGCCCATCCGCTCTTCCAGCGCCTGGTAAAAGCCCGGATCGTGCCACACCCCGGCACCGATCCACATCAGGCGGATACGCTCGTCATCCGCCGCACCCTGCCCCTGCGCGATCCGGTCCAGCACTTCGTCGCGGAACCGGCGGGCGTGGTTCACTGCCCAATCCGACCCGCGATGCCATTGCGGGATCATCGTGTTGGACATCTGCTCGCCAATCGAGACCGGACAGGGCCGGGCCTTGGCCAGCGCCTGGTTGGCTTCCCAGATATAGCCTTCCTGCTCGTTGATCCGCTCCATCAGGTGATGCAGCTTCGCCTCGTCAAAGCGGCGGCCGGTGCGCTTTTCCAGCAGGGTGATCAGGTCGCGCATTTCCGAAACCATCAGCGCGATCCGGTCGGGCTGATAGATCTCGTCCCAGTCGCGGTTGGAATGCGCGAACCAGCGCGGGTCCTTGTGTTCCCACGCGGGCGCTTCCATCGCGAAGAATTCGGTCCCCATCGCCTCGGCCCACTGGCCGAAGACGTGCTGGATGCAGTCGCAGGTCAGCCGCGCGACCAGCACGGTCGGGGTGGGCAAGCCACCCCACGGCGCAGTCTTGGGATCGTTCGCCAGCGTGCAGGCCAGCCCCAGCGAGCAGTACTTGCAGCTGTTTTCGGGATAGCCATGCTCGGCCATGACCTCGAAGTAGCGGCCCGACAGCTGCTTGGCGGAGATATAGGCCGACCACCACTGGTTGGTGATGATCGGGATGTCCATCACGTGGAAGATCTCGTGCGGGGTATCGGCCTGGACAATGGCGAACGGCTCGCCCTCATCCACCACCCGCCGCTTCAGGTCGATGCCGAACTGCTTCTGATAGGCATTGGCCGCGGCCGTGCAGGCCAGGGTCTGGCGCATCCGCTGGCCGGTGGGGGTGGTCATTGGAAAACTCCTGCTGCTGCAAGCTGGGCGATCCGGTCATCCGAAAGGCCGCAAAGGGTGCGCGCCACTTCGGCGCAATGTTCGCCCATGGCGGGTGCGCGGTATGGCTCCAGCCGATCCCGCGAAAACAGCATGGGCGTGGCGATGTGGCCGAACGGCCCCAGCAGCGGATGCGGCAGGGTCACCAGCGCGCCGCGCAGCGCCAGTTGCGGATCATGCTCGATCATGTCCTCCGCGTCCTGCACCACGCCGCAGGCGATCCCGGCGGCCTGCAACTGGGCAGCGATGGCATGATCTTCCCGCGTGCCGGTCCAGCTGGCGATGTCCGGGCCGGTGATCGCCAGCAGCTTGGCATGCTGCTCGGGCGTGAAGGCGCTGATCGCGACCCAGCGATCATCGCCGGCCGCAGGGAAAACGTCCTGGAACAGCACGCCCGCATCAGCATTGCCGCTGCGCTGGGGCCGTTCGCCGCGCCGCGCCGCCGCCAGGCTGGCGCGCATCTGCTGGACGCAGATTTCATACATCGATGCATCGATATGGCAGCCCCGGCCATGTTCGCGCCGGAATTGCAGCGCGGCGGAAACGCCGGCCGCCATGACGAACGGCACGATCACATCGCCATAGGGCACCGCGCCGGGGATCACCGGAGCGCGATCCGGCCAGCCGGTCAAGAACGTGCGGCCCGACAGCGCCCCGCCGGTGCCGTCCACCCCCCATTCCTGCGCCATTGGCCCGGTCTGGCCGAACACGCTGCCTGATACCATGATCACGCCGGGATTGCGCTGCACCAGCGTATCGTAGTCCAGCCCCAGCTTCTTCATCGTGCCGGGCGAGAAATTCTCAACCACCACGTCGGCCCAGTCGATCAGCGGGTTCAGCACTTCGCGCGCTTCGGGCTTTTTCAGGTCGAGCGACAGGCTGCGCTTGGAGCTGTTGAGGTGCGCGAACCACGGCTTGTCGTCCCAGTTGCCCGCGCGTGAGGCTGAAACCTGCACGTCAAGCCGGGCCAGATCCGGACGGGTGCGCGATTCGATCTTGACCACATCCGCGCCCAGATCGCCAAGCGTCTTGGTGGTGATCGATCCGACCAGCGCCCAGGCAAAGTCCAGCACGCGCACACCCGACAGCGGACCGGGGCGCGCGCCGGTGTGGATCGCGGGCAGGGGTGCCGCCGGGCCTTCGCGGAACGAGGCGAAGCGGTCTGGCAGGCCATCCGCCGTGGCGAGAAAGCCGCGCGCGGCCAGATGCGGGTCGTTCAACACATCAGCGGGCTCGTTCACCACGCAAGCGTTGATCCCGCGGCGCAGGCCCTCGCTGGCCATTTCCGCCTTGGTCCGGGTGCGGAAGAACGCGTCGATCGCGGCCTCCCATTCGGCGCGCGTTTCGGCGGGCAGGGTTGAGCGATTATAGGCCAGCCAGTCCACCCCGCGCAGCGGATTCGGCATCCCGGCCTCGTCGATCCAGTCCGACAGCGCCTGGTTGGCGGGCGCGCCCAGCCGTCCGGTCATCAGCGAATGGAAGCAGTACCCATCGGCCAGTTGCCAGATCGCCCGCACCGTCGCCCGGCCATAGGCCAGTGCCCCGCCGACCCGCGCCAGCTTGCGCTGGTCGAACTGCCAGACGAGGATGCCGTTGAAATTGCGGCTGAACGCGACCTGCTGGATCGAAACATCGACATGCTGGCCTTGCCCGATGGTGCCGCGCGCGTAATGCGCCGCCATGGCTCCGGCCGCAGCGACCATGTCGGCGTGGAAGGTGCAGGCATCCAGCGCTTCCTTGACCGGCGGCAGACCGGGTTCGCCCGTCACGCGCAAGGCTCCGCCCATCGCCGAGGCGACCAGCTCGCCGCCCTGCCAGCCCGCCCGGACCCCGTCCGAGCCAAAGGGGGTGACCGAGACATGGACCGCACTGGCCGGGATCGCCACGCCTTCCAGCGCACCCAGGCCCAGATCGTCGATCACGAACGACGCACCTTCCACCGCGCCGCCCAGTTCCGCCCCCAGCGAGGCGAGGTAGCGTGCGAGCGGGCGCTCTGCCATCGCCCCCAGCACGGCCACCCGGTGTCCTGCGAGCAGCTTCATGCCGCGACCTCCTTCAGGAAGGCCGTGATTTCGGCGTCCAGCCCATCGTCCGCCCGCCAGCTGCGGCGCGAGAGTGCCAGTGTCGGGATGCCGGCCTCGGCCAGCGCGCGCCGCTGTGCCGGCAAGTGCCAGACAAGGGCTTCGTCCTCTTCCACGAACCACAGCACCGCGGCCTTGGCCGATACCGCCCGAGCGGCCTGCACGACTGCTGCGCCGCGATTGAAAAAGCCGCGCGGGCCGGGCTGCCATTCATGGAGGCGATGGCCGATAGCGGCGCAGGGATCGCCTGTGCCAACCGCCACGCCGGGGCATTCGCGCGCCCAAAGTTGCTCCAGCGTGTCACCATGAGGCTGGAACCCGGCGGCGGCGATCATGGCGCTAACCCGCTCGTCCGGCGGGGGCGTTCCGGCCAGCAGGCAGGCCGGGCCAGCTGCAGGGGCAGGAGCAGGCACAGAGGCCGCGTCCGCCCGGACCAGTTCCGCCTCGATGGCCGCGTCGCTGACGCCGAACCGGCTGGCCAGCGCCCGCACCGATGCGACAGTGCGCGCGGCGCTGGTGGCGCGGCCGATGAAGCCGACATCGAACAGGATCGGCTCCGGCCCGCGCAGCAACCCGCGCCGCCGCAGTTCACAGACGTAGTAATAGAGCCGCTGGGCATTGTCGTCGCTGCGCGTGAAAACCACGGCGTCCAGCGCGTCAAAGCGCCCTTGGGCCCAGTCCTCAAGGATCGAGAACGCCCAGGTCGCGAACTTGCTTTCCAGCCACTGCCCGGCCAGCGGAAAGGCGCGGTCGATGTCCCAGGTCAGCGGTCCGGCATAGCGGCCCGTGGCCCGAAGAACCTGCAGGGGAAGGTCAGTGCCGACAGAAGCGATCATCGTTATTGCCCAAGATAGCCCGGCAGCCACATGACCAGCGCCGGGAACAGGATCAGAAGGAACAAGTGCACCAGGTCACTAGCCAGGAACGGAGCGACGCCCTTGAACACGCGCGCGATGCTGACGTCCTTGGCCACGCCCTGAATGACATAGAGGTTCATGCCCAGCGGCGGGTGGACGAAGCCGATCTCCATCGCCCGGACCAGGAAGATCCCGAACCAGATCGGCGACATGCCCGTCGCGGTGACCACCGGCAGCAGGATCGGCGTGGTCAGCAGCATCAGCGCCAGCCCGTCGAGCACGGAGCCCAGCAGCAGCAGCAGGATTGCCACCACCACCAGTGTCGCCATCGGGCCCAGTCCCAGCCCGGTCACTGCGTCGCCAATCGCCTCGGCCAGCCCGGTGACGCTGACGAACACCGAAAAGATCAGCGCCCCGATCACCACCAGCAGGATCATCCCACTGGTGCGCAGGGTTTCATCGAACGCGGTGAACAGCATCGTGCGGTTCAGCCGCTTGCGCCATGCGGCAATTGCCAGTGCGCCCGCTGCGCCCACGGCGGCCGCTTCGGACGGGCTGAACAGGCCCACCGCGATCCCGCCGATCACGAAGCTGATCAGCAGCAGCATGTCTGCCACCCGGCGCAGCGCGCGCCAGCGTTCGGACCAGGTCGCGCGTTCGCTGGCGGGGGCCAGGTCCGGCCGGACCCGCATCAGCAGCCAGATCACCAGAGCATAGAACAACGCCTGCGTCAGGCCAGGGATAATGGCGGCGGTGAACAGCTTACCGATCGATTGTTCGGCAATGATCCCGAACACGATCAGCGCGCCCGACGGGGGGATCATCTGGCCCAGCGTGCCGCCCGCGGCGACCGTGCCGGTGGCCAGCGCATCAGAATAGCCGCGCCGCCGCATTTCGGGCAGGGCGACCATCCCGATGGTCGCGGCGGTAGCCAGGCTGGACCCGTTGATCGCGCCAAACCCGGCACACCCGGCGACCGAGGCATAGGCGAGCCCGCCCCGGCGATGCCCAAGGAACTTCGCGGCGACGTCGAACAGGTCACGGCTGGCGTTGGCGGAAAAGAACAGCTGCGCCATCAGGATGAACAGCGGCAGGGTGCCCAGTTCATAGCGGGTCAGCGTTTCGACCGTGGTGACCCCGGCCTTGATCAGCGCCGGTTCGAACCCGATCACCACGATCAGGCCCAGAATGCCGATCAGCCCCAGCGCCGCGCCAATCGGCACGCCCAGCAGCAGCAGCGCGACCAGCGCGGCGATCCCGACCATTCCGGTTTCGGGGTTGGCGTACATCAGGATTTCCTTGTCAGCGCCTGACGCAGGGCGATCACCACCCCGGCCAGCAGCGCGGCATTGGCAACCGCGCGCATCCAGCGCCACGGCACGCCGACCAGTTCGCTTTCCTCGTGGCTGTGCCACAGGTCCAGCGCGATCCAGACCGATCCGGCCAGCAAGGCCGCCAGGAACAGCGCCAGCGAGAGCAGCGCGATCCGCTTGGACCAGTCCTTGTATGGATCGCGAAGGCGGTCGATCAGGAAGTGGATCTGCGCATGGCTGCGCGCGATGGTGGCGCACAGCAGCGCCAGCGATCCGGCCACCAGCACCGCCACCTGAACCATTTCGATGGCCCCTTCGACCGGCAATCCGGCATGGCGCCCGGCCACGGCCAGCGTATCGATCGCGGTGGCGGCGAGCAGGCCCAGCCCGCCGGTCCAGATCAGCAGGTTCTTCATTCCGCTTCCCTTACCCAGCCGTCCGCATCCACGCTGATCGGTGGCAAGCCGGCGGCGACGGTGATGCATTCCAGATACCGCGCGATGGCCTGGCGGCGCTCCGCATCGGCCAGCACCGGGCGTCCCGGCGCTTCGACATGGACCGGGACGATGCCCGTGCGCAGCGTGCCGTCCGCAGCCCATTCGAGCCGCCCCAGAAAGGCATTGATCGCTTCGGGATGGAATGGGGCGAGATCATAGGCCGGGTCCGGTTCGAACCCGAACATGCGCTTGCGCCGCTCGGCCCACTCGCGCCGGGCGGGGTGGTCCTGCGCGGGGCTGAGCGCGCGGGTGACGACGCAGCCGTTGCCCAGCCCGTGAAAGATCGGGCGGCCATGGTGAAACTCGATCCCGCGCACGATGTGGGCATGATGCCCGATCACCACGTCCGCCCCTGCTTCGATGGCGGCATGGGCAAGCGGACGCTCATAGGGAGCAAGGCGTGCGGGGGTGTGGACCAGCCCCTTGTGCAGCGCCACGATCACCAGATCGGCGGTGGCGCAGGCATGGGCGATATCGCGGTGCAGTGCTTCGAACGCTTCCGGTGCGGCCCGCTCAAGCGGCGCGGCCGGGGCGATGGGAGAGCCATCGGCGGTTTCGACGCGCAGGTAATTGCAGCCTGCCCGGGCCGGAGTGGCCCAGCTCGCTTCCGGCCCGACGCAATTGTAGCTGAGCAATGCCACGCTGCGGCCCGCGCGCTCGATCCGCGCCGGCGCGGCGGCGCGGGCCAGATCCAGCCCCGCCCCGCAATGCGCCACGCCCAGCCGGTCCAGCCCGGCCATCGTGTCGACAATGCCCAATTCGCCGCAATCGGCCATGTGATTGCCGGCGAGGCTCAGCATGGCAAAGCCCGCACGGGCAATCGCGCCCAGGTTTTCCGGCGGCGCGCCGGGTGCGGGCACGTCTCCGGCCAGTTCGCTGCCGCGCGTGGTGTGCGGCACTTCAAGGTGACCGATTGCCAGATCGGCTGCGGCAATCGCCGGGGCGATGCCGGACAGCCAGTGGTCACCGTCCGGCTCGTCGAGCACGAGGTCGCCGGACAGCACCAGGGACAGGGCGCGAGGCTCGATCATGCTAAGTCTCGCGCCCTTTCCGGCTTAGAACGACTTGCGGATGGTGGCTGCGAACACGCGGCCCAGCGGATCGGCGGCGGTTGCGTCATACCCGCCGCTGCCGTTGCCGCTGGGGGCGATGTTCACATACGGCGGACGTTCGTTGAACACATTGCGCACTTCAAGCCCCAGCGTGAGCCCGCTGGTCAGCAGGTTGCCGCCGTCCTTATCGCCAACCTTCCAGGTGAGCGACAAGTCAACCGGGTTGAACGAGCCGACCGACTGCGCCGGGTTGGCGATGTTGTTGGTGTAACCGCCGACATGGGTCAGCAGCGCCCGCAGGCTGAGCGGCCCATGATCCCAGGTCACGCTGCCGCGCAGCTTGAACTTCAGCGGGTTGAAGATCAGGTTCAGCTGATCGTTCAGCGGCGCGGCGGGGGTAACCGCTACCCGGTACTTGGTGAGGTACGTCCCGCTGAGGTTGAAGGTCAGGCTGTCATTCGCGGAAATGTCGGTGCGGTAATTGGCGGTGAAGTCGATCCCCCGGGTGATCGAAACCCCCAGGTTCTGGCTGCGCCCGTCAACGAACACCGTGACGGCGGATGCCCCGCCCACCGGCAGCGTGCCGACCACGCCGATCCCGGCATTGATGTAGCTCTGCACCTGCGCGCCCGCAGCGGTGCCGGTGTAGAGAATGTTCGTGCCGTTATAGATCGACGCGTTGCCCAGGATCGCCAGGTTGGACAGGTTCGCGATCACCTGGTTTTCGTACTTCACATCCCAGTAGGTGACGCCCAGCTTCAGCCCCGGCAGCGGATCGAAATCGGCCCCGATCGACCAGGTGCTGGCCGTTTCCGGCCGCAGGTTCAGGTTCTGGCCCGAAAGCGCGACGCCGGTGATCGTGCCGCCGGTGGGATTGGAATAGTTCTGGACGAACAGGTTGTTCGAGTTGCCGTAGATTTCGGGAATGGTCGGCGCGCGGAACGAGGTGCCATAGCTGCCGCGCAGCTTAACCCCGTCAACCGGAACCCAGTTGATCCCGAACTTGGGATTGGTGGTGCTGCCGACGTCGCTGTACTTGTCGTGACGCACGGCGGCGTTCAGTTCCAGCCGCTCGAAGCCGGGCGTCGCGTTGCCCGACCCGAAGATCGGGACATAGACTTCGGCATAGACCGAATCCACCGAACGGCCAAAGTTGCGGAAGGTCAGCGGCGTGGTCGGCCCGCCGCGCGCGGAGCCGAGCGCGACCTTGAATTCCTGGCGTTCGTAACCGGTCGCCAGCTTCACCGAACCGCCCGGCAGCTCGAACAGCGCGCCGTTGAGGCGGGCTTCATAGGTCTTCAGGCGGCCATTGGTCGGTGCGATGAAGATCTGGTTTGCCAGCGTGGCGTAGAGCGCCGGATCGGTGCGGCCCCCACCATAGATGTCAAACGCGGTCGCGGGGTTGCTGCTGGCCAGGGCGGCATTCAGCGCGGCGTTGTTGATGCCGTAATACGATTCCGACAGGTCGCGCGTCTTGCCGTATCCGGCCAGCAGTTCCAGTTCGAAATCGTGCGGCAGCTTCACCTTCACGCTGGGGGTGATCTGCCAGCTTTCCGCAAAGCCGTAGGAGTCGTTCGCCGGCAGTTCCTTGAACATGTAGTCGACGGTGTAGCTGGTGCCCGCGAAGCCCGCCGGGCGGACGAAGAAGGCATTGGTCTGCGGCACGCTGACCGAGGCCGACGAATAGGCCGAGCGGCGGTAGAAGCTGCGCTTCGAATAGAACGCGTCGAGCGAGACCGTCAGCCAATCGGTCAGATCGAACCGGCCGGTGCCGTTGACCGAGTCATACTTCTGACGCGGGAACAGGTCTTGGCGGCTCTGGATATCGCACTTGTTGCTGCTGCCCGCGACCAGCGACCCGGCGGTGGCCTGGGTGACGCCTCCGGCCGGGATGGCATAAGTCACGCCGCCAGCGCGGATCGTGCCGGGATAGCAGCGCGTGGTGCGGCCATCCGGCCCGCCGAACGCGGTCTGGTTGCTCGTGAAGAACGCGCGGTCGTCACCCGACAGGTTGTCGCGCTCGACATGTTCATAGGCGATCATCACCTGGCCGCGATCGAACACCTTGCCCAGCGCCAGGCCCAGAGCCTTTTCATCGAACTTGCCATCGTCGGAGATGCCATAGCGGCCCATCGCCTCGGCCCCGTTGAGGGTGCGCCGTGGGATGATGTTGACCACGCCGGCCACCGCATCCGAACCATAGATGGCCGATGCGCCGTCCGCGACCACTTCGACGCGCTCCACCCCCAGCGAGGGCAGGATCGACGGATCGACCGAACGGCTGTTGTTGGTCACGCGGTGGCCGTCGATCAGCACCAGCGTCGCGTAGGGGCCAATGCCGCGCAGGTTGACGGTGTTGCCATAGACGATGTTGCCGCTGCCGCCCGACTGGCCGCGCGAGTTTTCGGACACGCCAAGGTCGAAGTTCTGCGGAATTTCCTTGATCATGCGATCAACGGTCGAAGCCCCGGAGGCTTCAATTTCCGACCGTCCCAGCGCGATCACGGTCGCGCCGACGGGCGCTTCCCCGCGCACGCGGCTGCCGGTTACGACAATCCCGTCTTCAGCGGTGTTGGCCTCATCCGCCTGATCCTGCGCCAGGGCCAGGTCGGCCCAGCCCAGCGTGGCCAGGCAGCAGCCCAGCAACAGTGCAATCCGGCGCGTGCGCCGCGTGGTAGATCCCGTCATTATCCTCACTCCCTCATTATCGGGCGCGCGGCCCTATTCCCGTTCCAAATCTAGTCCATTACCGGCAAATCTATGGCAGACCCGCTGCCTGCCCCCCGCCAGATCGTGATTTGTGGCGGCGGGTCCTGCCGGATCTCGCGCAAGTTGCGCTGGCGCGGATCGGCTCCCGTCACGGTCAGCCGCAGGCGATGGCCGGCGGGCACGACCTGCGACAAGGCGGTCAGGGCAAAGTCGATCCGGGCCTTGCTGCCAACCGGCAGCGGCGCGACATCGGCCCGCAGCCCGGAATGATAAGGCGCGCCCAGCGTATCATAAGGCGCCTTGGCGGTCTTGCGATGCGACAGGGCAAGGCGGCCAAAGGCGATGACCTGTGCCTTGCCGGCTGAATCGACCTGATCGAGATAGGCCCAGACGTGCGCGTCGGGCCGGTCGGCGCTGACCGTCAGCCGCACGACCGGCATGCCCACCAGCTTGAGCGGCGCGGCCAGCGGCGCGCTGGTCCAGGCAAGGCCGTGACGGTCCATCGGCTGGGCCCAGAATGCGAAATAGTCAGCGTCGGGCAGATTGTAATCCACCCGGAAAGTATCCCGGCCCGCGCGGTCAGGCCGCTGTTGCAGCGTGCCATCATTGGCGGCTTGCGAAGTGCCGCTGCGCCCGCCCGCGAGGTGCCAGGTCATGGGCCGGGCCTCGGTGCCGGGCAGCCGGTCAGACCGGACCCAGCCTTGCCCTTCGACCCAGTAGGTCGCGCGCGGGGCCTGCGCCAGACCGTTGGCCGCGCCCTTCAGGTGATGGTCGAAATAGCGCACGACCTCGCCCGTGAAGTTGAAGCCCGGCGGCGGCACGCAATGGCTGCCGGGGCCGACCAGCAGGCGGCTGCCCGTGATGTTGGCGGCAGACAGGATCGACTGCGCGGTCGGCTCGTCCTGCCAGTTGCCCCAGAAATAGGTAGCGATCCCGGCGGCCTCGATCCGGTCGACGTAGTTGAACATCGCCACTTCGTTCCAGAACGCATTGCCGGTGAAGCGGGACAGGCTGTCACGGTGGGGCATGCCGTACCACAATGGTGCCATCGGGGTGTTGCGCGCGTGTTCGGCCACGGCCGCACGCAGCAGCGCCGCATCGCCATCGCCGTCGACCGGTAGGCTGGCCAGATCGACTTCGGCGGGTTCATCCGGGCGGGTGTTGAACTGCGCGGTGATGCCGCCATTCCGGACGAAGGCATACTTGTCGAGATCGGAGGCCCCGACGAACACCGCCTTGAGCGAGGGCGGCGTGGTCGATGCCGTGTGGAAGGTGGTGCCTCCCAGATAGGAGCAGCCGATCATGCCAACCTTGCCGGTGGAGAAATCCTGCCGGGCCAGCCATTCGACCAGATCATGGCCGTCATAGGCCTCGGTTCGGTCCTGAAAGCCCCGGCGGCTGCCAAAGCTGGCCCCCTTGCCGCGAATGTCGGCCACGGCGACGACGTATCCGGCGCGGATCAGCGAACGCAGCGCCAGCCGGTCTTCCAGCGCGGCTTCCTGCACTTTCCCCTGGGCGTCGCGAAAGCGCGCGCGATAGGGCGTCAAGACGAAGATCACCGGCAGCCGGGCCGTTTCGACCCCCTGCGGGGTGGCCGGGCGATAGATGTTGACCGCCAGCCGCGTGCCATCGCGCACCGGAACATACAACGATGTCCGCTGGACGTTTTCGTAAGGCTGGACGTGCGGCGCGAGCGCATCAGCCGACGGGCCCTGCGCATGCGCGGCAGGCGGAAGCGGGGCGATCACCATCGCCAGCATCGCCATGACCGTTGCGGTCGCGCGCATTCCCTGCCTCTCCTGTCCTTCTTGTGGCCCTGTGATCCGTGATGCGGGGCGCAGAGGCAATCAAAAAAGCGCTGACGAAATTGTTGACAATCTGCCGGAGAGCCCGCAGCCACGGGGCATGACCGATCCTGTCTTTACCGGGGGCGAGCGTGCGCCCACCGGCGTCGAAGTCGCCGCCTGGATCCGCCAGCGCATTCGCCGGGGCAGTTTTGCACCGGGGCAGCGGCTGATCGAAGTGGACATCATCCGGCAGACCGGTGCAAGCCGGTTCAAGGTCCGCGAGGCATTTCAGCGCCTTGAAGGCGAAGGGCTCGTCGAGACGGAAGAGTTTCGCGGCGCCTCGGTCCGCTCGGCCAGCATCGACGAAGTGCGCCAGATCTACCGGGCGCGCATCGCGCTGGAGGGGATCTGCGCGGCGGATTTCACCCGCAAGGCCTCAGCCGAACAGATCGCCAAGCTGGAACGCCTGCAGGACGAACTGGACGCCTGCGTCACCGAGAACGCGCCCGAACGGTTCGGCCGGCTCAACCTGGAATGGCATGCCCTGCTGGTCGAAGGCGCGGAGAACGATGTCATCCGGCAACTGCTGGAACGCCTGAACGTGCCCATCCACCGCCTGCTGTTCGAATCCTTCTACAGCCCGAACCGGCTGAAGCATGCCAATGCCGATCACCACCGGATCCTGCGGGCAATCAAGGCGGGCGATGCCGACGGCGCGGAAGCGGCCATGCGCGCCCATGTCGGCAACGGGTTTTCCACCCTGTCCAACATCAGCGACGAATTCTTCGGCTAGCTTCTGTCTCCGCCGTGTCCAGCGGACTGTCCGTCGCTGCCAGTGCGGCATCGATCGCCTCGGCACTGGCCCCGATCCGGGCGGAAACGTCCGCATAGCGTTGCTCGAATTCCGGCTCGCGGTTGCAGCCGCCCAGCATGAGCAGCCCCGCCGGCAGGATGAGGCAGGCAAGGCGCATCAGTAATCCTTCCGGATCCGCAAGTTGACGCTGTTCGCGCCGGACCCGCCCGCCTGGCTGAGCAGCGACAGCCACCGGGTCAGGCTGACCTCAAGCTGGGTAGCGGTAAAGCCGCGCGCGTCGGTGATGAGTTCCACGTAGATGTCATCGGTCAGGTAATGGCCCGCGGCCAGCGCCGTGCCGCGCCCGCTGGCTTCGTCCGAAGCCAGGATGCGCAGCCGGCTGAGGCCCGTTGCCGAACGCAGCCGCCCCAGCGGGTTCAGCCCGCCGCCGCTGGCCCGCAAGGCATTCAGCGAGGATGCCAGCTGCACCGCCTGAATGGCCGAGAGGTTGGCGATCGAACTGCCGAACAGCACGCGCGAGAGGACTTCGTCATCGGGCAGCGCGGGGGTGGAACTGAATGTCACCTGCGGGTCGGTGGCGCGCCCGCTTACCCGGACGCTGACGGCCAGATCGCCAATATCGTCGGTTGCGGCAATGGCCACCGCCGGATCGTTGACCGGACCGCCGGTGAACGTGATCCGGCCCTCCTGCAGGCCAAACGAATGGCCCGCAAAGTCCAGCGTCCCCCGGACCAGCCGGACCTGCCCGGTCAGCCGGGGCGCGGCGCTGGTCCCGGTCAGGTCAAAGCTGGCGCCCCATTCGGAATCGAGCCCCATGCCGGTCACGTGCAGCCGGTCTTCGGCCCGCAGGCGCAAATCCAGCCGCAGCGACGGAAACAGGTTCCCCGCTGGCGGCGCCACTTCATCGCCGGTGATGCGGGCCGCGCGGCGATCCGGCTTGAAGCGGACCCCGGTCAGGCGCGGCACGCTGGCCGCCCCTTCACGCACGATCTGATAGCGCGTTTCAGGCAGGCGCAGTTCGCCGCTGAGCACGGCTGCCTGCCCAGCCTGCTTGGTCAGCCGCACGATTCCGGTGGCCGATGCGGACAAGGCCTCGCTCCGGGCCAGGCGGGCATCGGCCAGCGTCGCCGCCAGATCCATGGGATAGCCCTCCGCCGCTGACAGGCCGATCCGGCCGCTGGCCTTGATCGTCCCATTGCCCGCCCGCGCGGAAAACGCGCCCAAATCCAGCGTGCCGCCCGTGAAACGGCCGCTGAAGTCCACATGGGTCAGCCGCGTGCCATAGGCCACGTTCTCATACGTCAGCCCCTGCCCCCGGACGATGCCGCTAAGACACGGATCGGCCACCCGGCAGGAAAAGTCGGCTGCCAGCGCGACCGGGCCGGCGATCGATTGCCCAGCCAGTCCGGTCAGGGAAAACAGCGTGTCGGCGTTGCCGTCATAGCGGATGCCGCCGCCCAGCGGTGCGGCCCGCAGCCGGTCGGTCCAGTCCCCGCCGGTTGCGGGCAAAGGACCAAGGCTGGCCACCAGCCGCCCGATCACCGCGCCGCGCCGGCGGATCACGGCGCGGGCCTCTGCCCCGGCGGGGGCCAGCCTGGCGATGACGTTGACAGCAACCGGCTGGCTGATCGACGTGGCGCTGGTCCGGGTGAAATCGGTCAGCATCAGGCGCGCTTCAGCCTGCGGGATCGCATCCGCACCGTCCTGTACAAAATCGATACTGCCGCTGGCCGATCCGCCGATGCCGTAACCCGGCGCGAACGCGTTGACGATGGCCAGGTCAATCTTCTCGATCCGGCTTTGCACGGTCAGGCCGGGGCCATAGGAGCCGGCGATCCGCGCGCTGCCGCCGCCCACCGCAAGACTGGCCGGCAGCAGTTCATAACGTCCGGCGCCGGGCACGATCCGGGCCGGGGCCGTGGTGCGGATGGTCTGCCCGCGCACCCGCCCCTGCAGCGCCACCCGCCACAACCTGGGCGCAAGGTCGGCGTTCAGCGCCAGCCGGAACGGCGCGCCGCTGGTCCCTTCGATCAGCGCGGCGGCATGGCCGCGCCCTCCCTGATAGTCCACTTTCACGCGTCCCGCCGCCAGGTCGAACCCGCCCAGCCGCGTGCCGGAGAGTTGGACATCGGCCATCACCAGCGGCTGTTCGAGCAGGACAACGCGCCCGGTTGCCGTTGCTGACCCGATCGACAGCCGCGCCGGACCGGCGAACACCGCGTCCTGCGCCTGCAGCGAAAACTCCGCCGCCTGATGCCGCCCCTGCGCTGCCAGCTGCAACGATCCGCGAACCCCGTTGCCCTGGGCGGCCAGCGTCCCGGCGAAGGGACCAGCCGGGGTCTGGGTCAGGCTGCCCGTAAAGTCCACGCCCGACAGGGTCGCGCGGTTGATCTGCAATGCGGTGCGCGCGCCCAGCCCCAGGGTGACATCGGCGCGCAAGGGGCCGTAATCGGTATCCCCACTGGCATCGAGCCGATAACCGGCGGCAACTGTCGTGATCCGGGCATCCAGATTGGCAAGGCCGATGCCCAGATCGGGACGCGCGGCCAGAACGCGCGCCCGTGGGCTCTCCACAGTACCGTCCACACGCAGACCGAGCACCCCATAGCGCGGCGAAGTCCCCGCCGCATCGAGCGCGATCCGGCCATCCGGGAACCATGCCCCCTGCCCGCCGGTGATCCGCAGCTCTGGCGCAACCAGCCGCAAACCGGCCAGCCGCGCGACCCCGTCCGCGCCGTATCCGACCTGCGCCGATGCGACGAGGTTGCCGCCAAAATAGGACCGCAGCGCATCGCTGGCGAGGCTGGTGGAACGCGCCCGGACGGCGCCATCCACCGCAAACCCCGGCCCCGCCTGCTGCATGTCCAGCCGGGTCTGAATGCTGAAGGTACCGACACTGGCAAGATTGTAGCGATCGATCCGGCCATCGACCGCGCCGGAAACGCGCCCCTTGGCGAAATCGGCGGCCAGGATGACCCCGGCATCGATCCGGTCCGAGCGGACCCGCAGATTGTCCGCCACGATCCGGGGCCAGCGGGCCGCCAGATCACCCGTCACCGTGATATTGGTCAACTGGCCCCCGGCCACCGCGTCCAGCCCGGTGATCTGCCGCACTTGCGCCGTGACGGGGATCAGCCACTGGTCCCGCCCGCCCCGCGCGGTGCCGCGCGCGGCGATCCCGGTCATGGCAATCCCGCCCACCGTCAGGCTGCGCGCGTCCAGCCGATAGACGATTTCCGGCCCGGCAAGGGCGCCGTCCGCCACCAGATCGGCTTTCAGCCCCGCGCCCGTGACGCTTCCAGCCAGAGGCACCGGACCGGGCAGCACCAGACCAAGCCCGAACCGCTCGAACCGATTGGCGCCAAGGTCGATCAGCCCGTTCGGGACAAGGCGGAAGTCCCGCCCCGAAATCACGCCCGAAACGGCGGCGCGGCGCTGGCTCAACCGGGCCGAGAGATCCACCTTGGCGACTGTCGCCGGCTGCAGCCCGGCAACGTCTCGCCAGATCTGCCCCGGCCAGGTCGGACCATTCACGGCAAACGTGCCATCGCGCGCGGTGAGCGCCAGTCTGGCCAGTTCCTGTCCGCCCAGACTGGCACCCACGGTGCCATTCCATTGCATCCAGTCGCCCCGCCCCCCGGCAGTCACCACCAGCGCGCGATCAAAGCCAGACAGCGCGGCAATCACTCCGTCTGCCGGAGCGTGCAGCGCCAGGTCCAGTGCCAGCTGGCGCTCAGCCGGGCGGGCATCCAGCGTCAGCGCCAGACTGTCGCCGCCTGCGCCTCCGTCGCCGCCCACGGTCACCGCGCGGGTGCGAATCTGCGCGCGCCCGTCGGCGATATGGGCGCTGCCGCGCAAGGTCAGCACGCGCTGCTTTCCCGCCACGGCCGGCTGCGCGATCAGCCGGTCGATCCGCAACGCGGCGATGTCGATATCCAGATCGGGCAGCAACGGCCCCTCGTCCGGCCCGCCTGGCGTCAGCTCCGGGATGCGGTGCAGGACCACTTCCCCCGCGCTGATGCTGCGAATGTCGATATGGCCGCGCAGATAGGCCAAGGGCCGCCAATCAAGCGCGAGGCGCGGTGCGGAGAGCACCGTTCCCCGGCCATCGCGCAGCGCCAGATCGTGCAGGGTCAGCGCGCCATAGAGCGATCCCTCGATCCGCCCCACCGAGATACGCAGCCCGCTTGCAAGGGTCTGGCCGGACAGTTGCCGCGCGACCAGCCGGTGGCCGGGTGCGGTATCCAGCGCCGCGACCAAGAGCGCCAGCAGCAATCCCGCACCCAGCAGCGCAAGCGCGGCGATCCGCAGCGGACGCCAGCGCGGACGCCGGGGCTGGGCGGTGTCCGCTGCGGGTGGAGCCGCACTGTCCATCAGAACGCCTGCCCGATCGAGACATAAACGTTGATCAGGGCTTCACCCGGCCTGCGCGCCAGCGGCGTGGCGACGTCGAGCCGGACCGGGCCGAAATTGGTGTAGAACCGCCCGCCAATCCCCACGCCATAGCGCAGATCATTGAATTGCGGCGTGGTTTCGCGCCAGGCCTGCCCGGCATCGATGAACGCCACCAGTCCATAGTCGCCAACGCGATACCGCGCTTCCAGCGATCCTTCGGCCAGGCTGCGCCCGCCGACCGGACGCCCATCAGGGGCCTGCTCTCCCAGCGATTGAAACGCGAACCCGCGCACCGACCCGCCACCGCCCGCATAAAGCCGGCGCGACGGCGCGATATCCGCCAGCTCCGCCCCCTGGATCGTCCCGATCCGGACCCGCCCGGCCAGCACCAGCGCCTTGCCCACCTGCTGATAGGCCGATGCCTCGATCCGGGCGCGGGCATAGGAATTGAACCCCTGGTTCAGGGTCGCTTCGGGCTGGATCAGGGTGGTCAGCCGATAGCCAGCGGTGGGGTTCAGAAGGCTGTCGGTGGTGTCAAAACCCAGCTGCGCGCTGCCCGCTGCGACATAATAGGTCTGGCGTGGACGCGTCCGGGTTGCCGCATCGTAATCGGTTTCGCCGGTCGCCAGCACCTCGACGCCCAGAGAATACGTCAGCCGCTTCTGCCACAGCGGGGTCGAATCCCGGCTGATCCGCGCCGCCAGCCGCCCAGTATAGGCACTGTAGGCCTCGTAATCGCTGCGAAACGCCTCGGCCGCGAACTCGATCGTGCGATCGCGCTGACCGGCATTGGCCCGGCGAAATGTCGCGCCAAGGCTCTGCTCCTGCGTGCCCAGTGCCGCCTGTGCGATCACGGCTCCCTCGGGCGGAAACAGGTTGCGGTGAGTCCAGCTGGCCTTGGCGGTCAGGCCCTGGCCGGCAGCATAGCCCACCGTCCCGGCAATGGTGCGCGGCGGCCCCGCTTCCTGCTGGACCAGCAGCGTGACGGGCTCGGTCCCGTCGCCCGCCGGCGCGCCGCCGCGCTGCGGCTCCACCGCCACGGCGCTGAACAGGCCGGTGGCGACCAGCGCCTTGCGCAGGTCATCGACCTTGCGGCTGTCGTAGAGTTCCCCCTGGCGAAAGCGTGACAGCACCCTGATGTGCTCGGCGCCAAATGCCTGCCGACCGGTGGTGGCAAAATCGGCAAACCGCCCGCGCGGCCCGGTCGTGACCGGCAGGGTATAGCTGCCCGTGCCGGCTTCGCGGTCCAGCACGATGTCGCGTTCACCCACTTGCGCGAAGGGATAGCCGTTTTCCGGCAGGGCAACCGCCACTTGCGCTTCGGCCGCGAGGACCTGCTCGGCCAGGATCGGATCACCCGTGCGCAGCCCCAGGTTATCCCGGATCAGGCCCGGCGGATCAGTCGGCCCCGCAGTGATGACGATGTCGGAAAAGGCAAACCGCCGGCCGGGTTCGACCGACAGCGTGGCAATGGGCGCGGCGCCCGTCGCTTCGGCGGCAAGCACCAGGCGGCTGCGGATGTTAGGCGCATACCATCCCTGCGCCGTCAGAATGGTCTGCAGCAACTGGCTGTCCTCGGCCAGACGGGCGCGGATCATCGCCAGATTGCCGGCCCGGCCCTTGCCCTTGCGCAGCGCCGACAGCGCGTTGAACGATGCCAGCAGATCCGCATCCGTTTCGCGGTCGGCGATTTCCAGCCCGTCCAGCTGCACCTGATACGCGACGGTCACGTCGCCAGGTTCGCCCGGAACCGGGTCGGCCGCTGCCTCCTGCGCCAGCATCAGAGACTGTTCGCTCGCCTGATCCAGCGGCGGCAATGGTGCGGCCAGCTCTGCGTCCTGTCCGGGCGGGATCGCAGCCGCAGCCTCTGGCTGGTCCGGCGGCGGAGCGGCCACGCGGCGTTCGAAGGCTTCGACCGATTCCAGCGGCGCGCCAAGTTCCGGGTCATCGTCCGGGCCGAGCGGCGGGATCGCCGCATCGAACTCCGGGTCCGGAATGACCGGCTCTGCCGTGGGCGGGGTTGCTTGCGCCAGAACCGGCATGGACCACAGCGGCAGCGCGGCCGCCAGAGCCAGCATCGCGGGGGACCGGGCAAACCGCCGGGGGCTGGAATGATCGGTCGGGCAAGCCATCAGGAATTCAGCGAATCACTCCAGTGTTCGCCAACCATAGCCGCCATCGACCGCAAACCGAACCCGCGCACCGGGATTGCGCTTCTGGCGGGGCTGGGTCACTGTGCGACGCGGTGATTTCGCCGGTCGGGACCGGTCTATCCCGCGGAAGGGCGCATGCAGGAAACGATCGCTTCGCTGACGCTGAACCCCACGATCGACACGTCCTATGTGGTCGAGCGCATGGCCCACACGCACAAGATGCGCGCCCAGGCCGAACATTACGATCCCGGCGGCGGCGGCATCAACGTGGCGCGGGTGCTGGTGCGGCTGGGGGGATCGGCGCGGTGCCATTACCTGTCGGGCGGGGCCACCGGGATCGCGCTCGACGGGCTGCTGGACCAGCACCAACTGGTGCGCGTACCGACCCGGATCGCCGGCGACACCCGGATCGCCGTGGCCGCGCTGGAACTGGAAACCGGCAAGGAATACCGCATCATTCCCCCCGGCCCCACCGTGCAGGAAAGCGAGTGGCGGGCATGCCTGGAGCGGCTGGGCGAGATAAATTGCCGCTACCTGGTGGCGAGCGGATCCCTGCCCCCCGGCGTGCCCAACGATTTCTACGTCCGCGCGGCCCGGATTGCCGATGCGCGCGGGGCGCGTTTCGTGCTCGACAGTTCCGGGCGGGGGCTGAATGCCGCGCTGGCGGCGGGCGGAGTTCATCTGGTCAAGCCAAGCCTGGGCGAACTGAGCCACTTCATCGGCCATGACCTGCCCGACGATACCGCGATTGCCGCCGCGGCACGCGGGATCGTGGCGCAGGGCCTGGCCGAGATCGTGGCCGTGACCATGGGCCACCATGGCGCGCTGGTGGCCAGCGCGGAGCAGGTCCTGCGATTGCCGGCCATCCCCATCCAAGCAGCCAGCGCGGTCGGGGCCGGGGACAGCTTTCTGGGCGCGATGATCTTTGCGCTGTCGCAGGGGGATACGGTGGAGGAAGCCGCGAAACTGGGCCTTGCCGCCGGTGCGGCGGCGGTGCTGGCGCCGGGCACCGGCCTGGCCCACCCCGCGGACATCCGCCGCCTGCGCGCGATGATCTGAACCGGGCATGGCATCCTCCCCGCTGCTGACCGGCCTGAGCGATGCGGAAGCCGAACTGCGCCTGCAGACGCACGGCCCGAACGAGCTGCCCCGGACCGGTCAGCGCACCATCGCCCGGATCGTCGCGGACGTGCTGCGCGAACCGATGCTGGCAATGCTGCTGGGCGCGGGCGCGATCTATCTGGCGCTGGGCGACCGGGGCGAGGCGCTGATCCTGATCGCCTTCGCCGGGCTGTCGATCCTGATCACCATCATCCAGGAAACCCGGACCGAGCGCGCGCTTGAAGCCTTGCGCGACCTGACCAGCCCGCGCGCGCTGGTCATTCGTGACGGGGTGCGCAAGCGCATTGCCGGGCGCGAAGTGGTGCCGGACGACCTGATCGTACTGGCCGAGGGCGACCGCGTGCCAGCCGATGGCCGGATCGTGCGCGGGGACGGCCTGATGCTGGACGAATCCCTGCTGACCGGCGAATCCGTTCCTGTGCGCAAGACCGCTTGCGATCCGGCTGCGCCCGTGGCCGCGGCCCGCCCCGGCGGCGATGACCTGCCATTCGTCTATTCCGGTTCGCTGGTGGTGCGCGGATCGGGACTGTGCGTGGTCACTGCCACCGGACCGGCCAGCGAGATCGGACAGATCGGACGCGTGCTGGCCACGCTGGAAACCGAAGCCCCGCGCCTGCGGATCCAGACACGTCGACTGGTCGTGGGGTTTGCCGCGGCGGGGCTGGCGGCCAGTGCGCTGGTCGTGCTGCTGTATGGCCTGCTGCGCGGTTCGTGGCTGGAAGCGGCGCTGGCGGGAATCGCGCTGGGAATGTCGATGCTGCCGGAGGAGTTTCCGGTGGTGCTGACCATCTTCATGGCCATGGGGGCGATGCGCATGTCGCGCAGCCGCGTGCTGACCCGCCGCGCGGCGGCGATCGAGACGCTGGGCGCGGCGACGACGCTGTGCACCGACAAGACCGGCACACTGACCCAGAACCGGATGCGGATCGCGCAGCTGTGGCTGCCCGATGGCCGCAGCTTTGACCCCGACGCCCAGGCTGCCGAGCTGCTGGCCGAGGATTTCCACCTGCTGGCCGAATGCGGCATCCTGGCCAGCGCGCAGCAGCCGGTCGATCCCATGGAAACGGCCTTTCACGAGCTGGGCGACGCGCTGGCCCCGGCCACAGTCAGGGCGCGGCAGGATGCGGGCTGGACGCTTGACCGGCACTATCCGCTGGACCCGGCGCTGCTGGCCATGTCGCACGCCTGGAGCAATCCCGGCGGAGCGGAGGAGCGGGTGATCGCCACCAAGGGCGCGCCCGAAGCCATTGCCGATCTGTGCCACCTGCCCGACAGCGAACGGGCCCGGCTGAAGGCGGCGGTCGATACCATGGCCGAGCAGGGCCTGCGGGTGCTGGGCGTGGCCGATGCCCGCTGGCCGGCGGCAGACCTGCCGCCTTCACAGCACGACTTTGCCTTTACCTTTCGCGGGCTGGTCGGACTGGCCGACCCGCTGCGCGCATCCGTTCCCGAAGCAGTGCGGCAATGCCGGGCGGCGGGCATCCGCATCGTCATGATCACCGGCGATTACCCGCAAACCGCCCGCGCCATTGCCCGCGCCGCCGGGATCGACGCGGATGACGTGCTGACCGGGGAGGAGCTGGCCGCGCTGTCCGACGATGCGCTGCGCCAGCGGATCGGCACCATCGGCGTCTGCGCGCGGATCATGCCGGAGCAGAAGCTGCGGCTGGTCGAGGCGCTGAAGCAGGCGGGCGAGATCGTGGCGATGACCGGCGACGGCGTGAACGATGCGCCATCGCTGAAGGCGGCGCACATCGGCGTGGCGATGGGCGGGCGCGGCACCGATGTCGCGCGCGAGGCGTCCGCCATCGTCCTGCTTGACGATGACTTCGGCTCGATCGTCAAGGCGGTGCGCATGGGCCGGCGCATCTATGACAACTTGCGCAAGGCGATGGGCTTCATCGTCGCCGTGCACATCCCCATTGCCGGTCTGGCGCTGCTGCCGCTGCTGACCGGGATGCCGCTGCTGCTGGGGCCGATCCACATCGCCCTGCTGGAAATGATCATCGACCCGGTCTGCTCGCTGGTGTTCGAGGCCGAGGAGGACGAACGCGATGTCATGGCGCGGCCACCGCGTGCGCCGGATACGCCGCTGTTCTCGCGCTCGCTGGTGGGTTGGTCGGCGGTTCAGGGCGGCATCGCCCTCGCCCTGACGGGGGGGCTGGCGTGGCTCTTGTGGCAATCCGGGATCGCTGCGGAACAGCTGCGCGCGGCCGTGTTCCTCGCGCTGGTCGCCGTCATCGCGGGCCTGATCCTGGTCAACCGCCGCTACAGCGCATCGCTCGCGGCGGCACTGGGGCGGGCCAATCCGGCGCTGGCCATCGTCATGGGCGTGGTGGCCGTGATCATGCTGGCAACGCAGTTCATCCCCCCGATTGCAGACCTGTTCGGCTTTGCGCGCATTTCCGCGGCGGAAGCCGGCATGGTCGCGCTGTTGGGGATCGGCCAGCTCGTGCTGCTGGAACGGCTCAAACCGCTTTGGAGCAAGCGCCTGATCGGCTGATCAACCCATACCGCAAACCGCACATCAAGAGGGGTGAGGACGGGTTCGGCCTGTGCTAGCATTCCCATCGACAGGAGCCTTGCCCCGCAGGATGGACACCGCCGCACCGCCACTGGCCTTTTCCGGCACGGACCTGCGCAAGGTCTATCAGACCGGCGAAACCGAAGTGCACGCCCTGCGCGGGGTGGACCTGGCGATCCCCGCCGGTGAAATCGTGGTGCTGCTGGGCCCGTCGGGCAGCGGCAAATCGACCCTGCTGAACATCATCGGCGGACTGGACCGGACGACATCAGGAACGCTGTTCTACCGCGACCTCGATCTGGCGGCGATGGACGACAAGGCGCTGACCCGGTTCCGCCGGGCCAACGTGGGCTTCATCTTCCAGTTCTACAACCTGATCCCCAGCCTGACCGCGATCGAGAACGTGCGGCTGGTGACCGACATCGCCGAACATCCGATGGACCCGGCACAGGCGCTCGCGCTGGTCGGCCTGCAGGACCGCCAGCACCACTATCCGGCCCAGCTGTCCGGCGGGGAGCAGCAGCGCGTTGCCGTAGCCCGCGCGGTGGCCAAGCAGCCGGGTGTGCTGCTGTGCGATGAACCCACCGGCGCGCTGGACAGCGCCACCGGCATCCGCGTGCTGGAAACGCTGGCCCGCGCCAACCGCGAACTTGGCACGACCGTGGTGATCATCACCCACAACGCCGGGATCGCCGCGATGGCGCACCGGGTGTTTCATTTCCTGGATGGCCGGATCGCCCGGATCGAGGTGAACGCCGCGCCGGTCGATCCGGCCGGGATCAGCTGGTGAAAGCGCTCGACCGCAAGCTGCTGCGGGATCTGTGGCATATGCGCGGACAGGCGCTGGCAATCGCGGTGGTGCTGGCGGCGGCCACGGCCACCTTCGTGCTGTCGATGGGCGTGCACCGCTCGCTGACGGCCACGCGCGACGCCTATTACGCGCAGAACCTGTTTGCCGATGTGTTCGCCAGCATGACCCGGGCCCCGCGCAGCGTGGTCGACCGGGTCGCCGCCGTGCCGGGGGTGGCGCGGGTCGAAGGGTCGATCCAGCAATACGCCACGCTGGATTTCGCCGACCGGCTCGCGCCGGTGCGGGCGCTGATCAATTCGCTGGACGAGCGCGGCCAGTCCCGTCTCAACCGGCTGGTGCTGCGCAGCGGCCACTTGCCGCGCGCGGGCGAGCCGGGCGACGTCGTAATCGACGAAGCCTTTGCCAAGGCCAACGACCTGCGCCCCGGTGCCACGCTTGACGCGCTGATCTATGGCAGCAAGGAACGCCTGACGGTGGTCGGCATCGGCCTCGCTCCCGACTACATCTATGCCCTCGCCCCCGGCGACATCATCCCCGACGACCGCCGCTTTGGCGTGCTCTGGATGGGGGAGAAGGCGCTCGAAGCCGCAACCGACCGGACCGAGGCGATCAACACGCTGTCGCTGCTGCTGGAACGCGGCGCGTCCGAAGCCGACGTCATCCGCAAGATCGACGCGATCCTGGCCCCTTATGGCGGGACGGGCGCCTATGGCCGCAAGGATCATGTCTCCCACGCGTTCCTCGACAACGAGCTGATGCAGCTGGAAGCGATGACGCGGGTGATCCCGCCGGTGTTCCTGCTGGTGTCCACGTTCCTGGTCTATATCGTGCTGGGCCGCATGATCCGGACCGAGCGCACCCAGATCGGGCTGATCAAGGCGTTCGGCTATTCCGACTGGGCGATCGGCTGGCACTACCTGAAGTTCGCGCTGGTGGTGGCGGCGATGGCAACCGTACTGGGATCGGCCGCGGGCATCTGGATGGGCCGGGCGATGACGCGGCTCTATGCGCAGTATTTCCGCTTTCCGTTTCTGGAATACCACATGGCCCCGTCGGTCTTTCTGCTGGCGGCGGGGCTGGCGATCGGCGCGGCGGCGCTGGGTGCGCTGGGCGGCATGCGCGCGGCGGTGCGACTGGCGCCGGCGGTGGCGATGTCCGCCCCGCCCCCGCCGGTCTATCGCCCCGGCCTGACCGAGCGGCTGGGCGAGGCGGCGGGCGTATCGGCTATCGGCCACATGATCCTGCGCCACATCGCCCGCTGGCCGTGGCGCTCCGCCATCACGGTAACGGGGGTGGCGCTGTCCATGGCGCTGCTGTTTGCCACGCTGCAGTTCCTTGATTCCAGTCGGACGATGCTGGATTCCTTCTTCTTCCGCGCCCAGCGCCAGGACCTGACCGTGACCTTTACCGAACCGCGCGCGGAGCAGGCGCTGTTCGCGCTGGCGCAGGTGCCGGGGGTGATCCGGGTGGAGCCGATCCGGGCCGTCCCGGTCAAGCTGGGCAACGCCAACCGGCAGGAGCGCGCCGCGATCGAGAGCGCCATGCCGCAATCGCAACTGACGATGCGGATCGACAGCGACGGCCAGGTTCTGGCCCTGCCCCCGGCGGGGCTGATGCTCAGCCGCCAGCTGGCCGACAAGCTGGCTGTGCGCGCCGGCCAGCGGGTGCGGGTGGAGTTGCTGGGCGGGCGGCGCCCCGTGCAGTTCCTGCCGGTGGTCAGCGTGGTGGAGGAATTCATCGGCGAACGCGCCTATGCCTCTGACCGGACGCTGGAAGCCATCGCCCGCGATGCCGCCCCAGTGGGTGCCGCGCTGCTGCGGATCGACCCGGCGCAGCGCGACCGCATCCTGACCGAGCTGAAGGCCATGCCGCTGGTCCTGGGAGTGAGCGAGCGCGACGCCGCATTGCAGAAGTTCGAGGAGATGATCGACGACAACATGGTGACGATGCTGGTGTTCTACATCGGGTTCGCCTCCGCGATTGCCGTCGGCGTGGTCTATAACAGCGCGCGCATCCTGTTTTCCGAACGCGCGCACGAACTCGCCACCTTGCGCGTGCTGGGCTATCATCGCAGCGAAGTGGGGATCGTGCTGATCGGGGAATTGGCGCTGCTGGTCGTGCTGGCGGTGCCGGTGGGGTGCATCATGGGATACTGGCTGGCGCAGTTGATGACCGCGATGTTCAGTTCGGACCTGTTCCGCCTGCCTTTCGCACCGTCGCGCGCCAGCTATGGCTGGGCGGCGCTGGTGGTGCTGGGGGCCGGAATGCTGACGGCGCTGGTGGTGGCGCGGCGGGTGCTGCACCTGGACATGGTGCGCGTGTTGAAAGGCAGGGACTGAACGGCATGGCGGATCTGGTCAAACGCTGGCGCTGGGCCCTGATGATCGCGGGGTTGCTGCTGGCCGCGCTGGCCTTTGCCTTCTGGCCGGATGCGGTCGCGGTGGACACGGCCGCCGTCTCGCGCGGGGCGATGGCCGAAGGCGTGACCGACGATGGCGTGACCCGCGCCGAAGACCTCTATGTGGTTTCCGCCCCGGTCACCGGCACGCTTTCCCGGATCGAGCTGGAAGCGGGCGACACGGTGACGCGCGGCGCGCTGATCACCACCATGACCGGCCGGCCCGCAACCCTGCTCGACCCCCGCACCCGCGATCAGTTGCAGGCTGCACTGCAAGCCGCCCGCGCGGCGGAGGCCGGGGCCAGGGCCACCACAGCCCAGGCCCGGCGCGATCTGGCCCGCGCGCAGGAAGTGGCCCGCCAGGGCTTTCTGCCGCGCGCGCAGCTGGAAGCGGCGCGCACCCGCCTTGCCATCGCCCAGGCTGGCGCCACCCAGGCCAGCGCCGAAGTGGCGCGGATCGCGGCCGGGCTGGCCGAATCCAGCGGTGCGGCGGCCGGGCAGCGCGTGGCCGTGCGCGCGCCTGCCAGCGGGTCGGTCCTGTCGGTCATAACCGAGAGCGAGGGGATCATCGTGGAAGGCACCCCGCTGGTCACCATCGGCGATCCCGCCCGGATCGAGGTGGTGGTCGACCTGCTTTCGCGCGAGGCGGTGCAGGTGAAGCCGGGCAACCGGGTGGAAATCACCCAGTGGGGCGGGCCGCAGCCGCTGATCGGGGTGGTGAAACGGGTGGAGCCGTTCGGCCGCCTGAAGATTTCCGCACTGGGGATCGAGGAACAGCGCGTCAACGTGATCATCGGCTTCGAACCGCAATCGCTGCCCGCCGCAGCCCGGCTGGGGCATGGTTACCAGATCGATGCCACGATCCTGCACTGGCGCACCGATGATGCCGTGCGACTGCCCATCGGCGCGCTGTTTCGCGGCAGCGACGGCGGCTGGCGGGTCTTCGTTGCCGAAGGGGGCCGGGCGCGGGAGCGCAAGGTGCGGATCGGCCATCTGAACGACGAATTCGCCGAAGTGCTGGATGGCGTTGCCGCGGGCGATGCGGTGCTGATCAACCCCGGCAACACCGTCGCCGACGGCACGCGGATCACGCCCCGGAACTGACACTCGCCGCCGGCGCGTGCCGGGGGGCGCGCAGCGCGGCCCACGTGAACGGGATGGCCAACAGGGCCAGCACGTCTGCCCCCAGCAGCGGCCAGGTCCAGCTGCGTAGCGATCCCGCCGCCGCCAGCGCATCGCTCGCCACGCCGATGGCGAGCGAGACCGCGCCGAGCGCGAAGATGTTGATCAGCAGCATGTTCAGCCCGGTTGACGTGGCCTTCAGCCGCGCGGGCAGCAGTTCCTCGATCACGGCAAAGATCGGGCCATACAGCACGGTCATGTAGAGGATCGAGCCAACCATCCCCAGCAGGAACGGCAGCGATCCCCCCGGTGCCAGCCGATAGAGCGGCAGCAGCGGACCGATCACCAGCAGCGTGACAAGCGCGGTGCGCGCCCGGTCCCAGCCCAGCCGATTGTATGCCCAGTCGCCCAGCAACCCGGCGCCGAAGGTTCCGGCCAGCCCGACGATCAGGAACATCCCGCCATAGACCGCCGCGGCCGTCTCTGGATCATAGCCCTTCTCACCCACCAGCCACAGCTGCACGAACGGGCTGGTCCCGGTATGGGCATGGGCGGCGATGATCGCCAGCGAAGCCCAGAAGCCGCGCCGGGCAATGCGGAACGCGGCGGCCAGCGCGCTGAGATTGCCCAGCAGGGTGGGGCGGTGCGACAGGTCGGGCGGATCGTCGCGCAGCCGCACCAGCACTGCCAGCGCGACCAGCCCGATCCCGCCCATCGCGACGAACGTCCAGCGCCAGCCGAGCACCGGGCCAAGCAGGCCCGCAATCAGGAATCCCCCGCCGATCCCCAGCGGAATCCCCGCAAAGAACAGCCCCAGCGCTCCGGCCTTGAACCGTTCGGACACCCGCGCCAGAATGATGTTGCTGGCGGTGGGCACCAGCGTCGCTTCCCCGGCGGCCACAAAGGGCCGCGCGGCCAGCATCGTCCAGAACCCCTGCGCCAGCCCCGCCAGCGCGGTGAACAGGCTCCAGATGCCCAGCCCGGCGGACAGCACCTTTACCCGCCCCAGCCGGTCCGCCAGCACACCCGCCGCCAGCGCGGCAAAGGCATAGACCCCGCTGAACGCCAGCCCGGCGATCAGCGCGAACTGGCTGCGGTTCAGTTCGAGGTCGCGCATGATATCGGCGGCAAAGGCTGCCACCAATTGGCGGTCGATCTGGTTGACGATGTGCAGCAGCGTCAGGAACAGGATCAGCCCGGTGGGGAAGCCTTTGGTCTTGCTGTTGCCAGGCGCGGCGCCATTGTCGCTCATTCAGACCATTCCCCCGTTCGGACTGATGATCTGCCCGGCCAGATAATGTCCATCCCCCGCCAGATAGAGCACAAGTCCCGCATACTCGTCCATCGTGCCCAGCCGTCCGGCCGGAATGATCTGGAACAGGCGCCCGCGCGCTTCTGCGTCGAGCGAGGCGAGGTACTGATCGAACATCGGGGTCGCCACGCCGCCCGGTGCAATCGCGTTGACGAAGATGTTCGCCCCCGCCACTTCCGCCGCGACCGAGCGGGTGAACGCGATCACCGCGCCCTTGGTGGCCGAATAGTGCGGGCTGTGCGCGCTGTAGGTCGAAAGCCCCGCGATGGAGGCAATATTGACGATCCGGCCAAACGCGCGCGGCTCCATCTGGCGCAGCGCGGCGCGGGTGCAGAAGAACACCCCGTGGACGTTGACGCCCCAGTAGCGCAGCCAGTCATCGTCGCTCATAGCGCTGGTGAAGCCCAGCGAGGTTCGCGGCTCCGGCGTGGTGAGGTAGGCATAGTGGCGGTTGCGACGGACCTCGTCCTGCGGCCCGCCGGGGACCAGTGCGGCGTTGTTGACCAGCACCTCGACCGGGCCGAGCGCCTGCTCCACGCTGGCGAAGAAGGCGTCCACGCTGGCGCTGTCGCTGACGTCGCAGGGGGCGGCAAAGACCTCGCACCCGGCGGCGCGCAAGTCAGCGGCGGTCTGTTCCAGCTCGTCCGTCAGGATATCGCACAAGGCAAGGCGACCGCCAGCCGCGCCCAGCGCGGCGGCGATCGCCCGCCCGAGTCCGCGCGCCGACCCGGTGACAACGCAGACTCTCCCCCATACCGAATTCACGCGTATTCCCACCGCGGCACGCCGCGCTGGCCAGGCTGGCGGTTGGGCGCATAGCCCAGCTTGCGCAGCGTCTCGTCGGTGGACTGATAGAAGGTGCCGATCTGGTAGATCGCCTTGGCTTCCGGCCCGCTGGCGACATCGCGGTGCAGCTCGTTCGCCAGGCGCACCATCTGTTCGACCTGCTGAACGCTGGTCATGCGCTCGCCCTTGCGGCTCCACAAGTTGTCCTCGATCCCGACGCGGACGTGCAGGCCAAGGGCAATCGCAATGGCATTGAACGGGGCGACATTGCGCATCACCGATTCAATCGTCAGCACCGCACCATCGGGCACGCGGCGGGCAAATTCGATCAGGTCGGCCGGGTGCGTCCCGGCCGCGCCGCTGCCGATGGCGACATAGTTCAGCACCAGCGGGCCGTTGTAGTGACCCTTGCGGATCAGCCGCTCGACCGTTTCCAGCTGGCTGAGGTCGCCGACCATGAAGTGCGGCTGGATGCCATTGGCGACCAGGCGCTTCAGGTGCTCTTCCATGAACACCGGGCCGCATTCGAAGTACATGTTGCGATATGCTTCGAACATTGCCGGGTTGGTCAGGCAGGTGCCGGCGATATCGTCGGCGTTCATCAGCGCGGAAATGTCCATCTGGTTGGTGTTGACCGCGATGGTGACCTGATCGGGCTTGGGCTTCAGTTCGGCCAGCATGTGGCGGGTGTCGTCGGACAGCCACTTGGCCTCGGCCCCTTCGCCTTCAGGGGCAAAGCTGATCGAGCCGCCGACCTGGATCAGCATGTCCGGGCAGGCGGTGCGGATGCGATCGATCATCTCGTTGAACATCGACAGGCGCTTGGACCCGGTGCCATCCGCTTCGCGGCAGTGCAGGTGCAGCACGGTCGCCCCGGCGTTATAACAGTCAACCGCCTTCTGGACCTGATCGGCCATGGTCACCGGGATGTCCTCCGGGAAATCCCCCGGCAGCCACTGCGGGCCATAAGGGGCGACCTGGATTACCAGCTTTTCCTGGTTTTCGGGCAACAGGCTGTCATCGAGGAATTGCATGTTCAGTCCTCCGTGGAAACGGGCGTGGATGCGGGAGCGGCGGGCACGGGCATTCCCCGCGCCGTCATTTCATCGACCAGATGCGGCGTGCCCAGCGCTACCGAGTGGATTCCCAGCACGGCGACCAGTTGCAGCACGGCCATGATCTCTTCCGGGGTCGCCCCCAGATCGAGCGCCTTGGCGATGTGCCGCTTCACCCCCGGCGAATACATGTGGGTGCAGCTGGCATCGACCGCGATGGCAAGGAACTCGTACGTCTTGGGATCGATGATCCCCTTGCGGACGGAATGGGTTCCCATGTCGAGGAACTTTTCCATCCATTCGGGATCGAAGGCGGCGGCCTGGTCCCAGGCCCGGTTCCAGCCCCCGGTGGCGCGCGCGGCATCGCTGATCGGCGTCTTGGTCACCTCAGATCCCTCCCCAGAAACGGCGCTGTGCCCGTTGGAACCCTTGATGCAGCTTTCCGGGTTTCATTTCTTCATTATTTGAGCCATAAACTTATTCATATGAGCCACGTTCGCAGCCTGACGGTTCGTGCCGCCGCCCTGACCGGGCTTGGCGCGCTATGCCGCAGCTATGGCGTGGAAGCCGCCCAGCTGCTGCGGCAGGCCGGCCTGCCCCCCGGAATCGAACAGGAACCGGATCGCCGCATCCCGGTGCTGGCCGTGAATCAGGTGTTCGAACTGGCCGCCAGCGCCTGCAACCGCGATGATTTCGGTCTGCGAATTTCCGAGTTGCGGGGCTTTTCGAACCTCGGACCGATCAGCCTGATCGCGCGCGACGAACCGACCATCGGCGGTGCGCTGGCCGTGATCGAGGCCTATCTGCCACTGCATAACGATGCGCTGGTCGTAACCCGCGAGACCTTCGGGGATATCGTGGTGCTGCGGTCCAGCATTCCGGTGCCGGGTCAAAAAACGCAGGCTTTGGACATCGCCATCGCAATGCAGCACCGGATCTTGCGGCATCTGGCCGGGCCTTTGTGGCAGCCAGAGGAAGTCCGCCTGACCCGCAGCGCGCCGATCGAACCAGCCCGTTTCCGGCAGGCCCTGGGGCCGCGTATCCGCTATGACGCCGACTTTGATGGCATCGTGATCCGCCGCGCCTTGCTGGATCGGCCGAACCCCTTGGCCGAGACGGCGTTGCAGCCCTATGCGGCACAAATGCTGCGCCTGACCGCCGGCCCCAGCGGCCTGTCGATGACGGACAAGGTCCGCCGTGTGCTGGCGATGCTGCTGTCCAGCGGGCGCTGCACGGCGGAGTATGTAGCCGGCCAGCTGGGCATATCGCGCCGGACGCTGACCCGCGAACTGGCGGATGAAGGCACCCGGTTTCTTGCCCTGCTGGACGAGGCGCGCGACGATGTCGCCCTCCGTCAGATGGCCGCCGGCATTCGCAATCTGGGGGAAATCTCAGAGCTGCTTGGGTTTTCAGGCCCCGCCGCGTTCAGCATGTGGTTCCGCAAGCGTCACGGCATGTCACCGCGCGCGTGGCGCAATCAGGCCGGCAGGGAGCCGGTCTGACGCAGCGCTTCGCCCAGCACCAGCGCGGCCGACGAGGCCAGGTTCATCGACCGGACCGGCGCGCGCATCGGAATGCGCAAATGGGCATCGCAAGTGGCCGAGACTGACGCCGAAACCCCCGCACTCTCCTTTCCGAACAACAGGATATCGTCCGGCGCGAACCGGAAATCATAGACCGATTGGGTGCTTTTGGTGGTCAGCAGGACCAGCCGCCCGGCCACTGTTTCGCGAAAGGCATCGAACCCGGCGTGGCGGGTGACGGACACGTGATCGATGTAGTCCATCGCGGCCCGCCGCACCCGGCGATCGTCCCACACAAAGCCCAAGGGCTCGATCAGGTGGACCGAAGCGCCCAGACAGGCACCAAGCCGCAGGATCGCGCCGACGTTGCCGGCGATTTCAGGTTCGAACAGGGCAATGCGCATGGCGCCGTGCTTGGCCCCGGCTCGCGCGGCGCGCAAGCCCAAAGCAAACGGTCAGATCCGCTCCGCCTGGGCCACGGCATCGCTGGCGCGCAGCGCGCTGACGATCCGGGTCAGGTGAGCGAGGTCGCTGACTTCCAGGTCCACTTCATAACCGCCGAACAACTCGTCGCGCTGGGTCATTTCCAGCGAGACAATGTTGGCGCGGTTGCCTGCGAAGATGCCGGTCGCCTCGGCCAGCGTGCCGGGGCGGTTGTAGAGCACCATCCGCAGCCGCCCCACCGCACCGGTGGTCCGCTCGCCCCACGAAAGGTCGAGCCAGTCGCTGTCCGTACCCGAGGCCAGTGTCATGCAGTCGATCGAGTGGACTTCCACACCCTTGTCGGGCTGGCGGATACCGACGATGCGGTCGCCCGGCACGGGGTGGCAGCATTCGGCCAGCTGCACGCCCACCCCCGGTGTCAGCCCCCGGATCGAGATTGCGCGTTCCTGTCCGGACCACTGCTCCGGTTCGGCCAGCCCGGCGGCGCTGCCGGGGATCAGGGCTTCCATCACCTGCCGGTCGTCCAGCTTCGCAGTGCCGATGGCGACCATCAGCTCCTCTTCGCTGGCCAGCCCCAGCCGCTTGATCGCATCGCGCACCGCCTTCTTGCCGATCTTCGACGGCAGGTGGCCGACGATCTGGTCGAACAGCTGACGCCCGATCGCGGCGATTTCCTGCCGTTCCTTGGCTCGCACCGCACGGCGGATCGCGGCGCGCGCCTTGCCGGTAACGACAAAGCCCAGCCACGACAGCTGCGGCGAAGCCTTGCGGCTCTTGATGATTTCGACGACGTCGCCGTTGGCCAGCGGCGTGCGCAGCGGCATGTGGCGTCCGTTGATCTTGGCGCCCACGGCAAAGTTGCCAAGGTCGGAGTGGACCGAATAGGCAAAGTCCACCGGGGTCGATCCCTTGGGCAGCTGGTGCAGCGCGCCCTTGGGCGTGAAGGCGAAGATCCGGTCCTGATAGATCGCCAGCTTGGTGTGTTCGAGCAGTTCCTCGGCATCGTGGCTGGCATCGACGATCTCGATCAAGTCGCGCAACCAGCCCACCTGCCCGTCCGGCGTGCCGCCCTGCTTGTAGGCCCAGTGCGCGGCCAGCCCGAATTCGTTGGTATTGTGCATTTCGTGCGTGCGCACCTGCACTTCCATCCGCATCGAGTTTTCGAAGATCAGCGAGGTATGGAGCGAACGATAGCCGTTCGATTTCGGCGTCGAGATGTAGTCCTTGAACCGCCCCGGAATCATCTGCCAGGTGGTGTGCAGCACCCCCAGCGCCTTGTAGCAATCGGCCACGCTGTCGGTCAGCACGCGGAAGGCCATGATGTCGGTGATCTGCTCGAACGTCACGTGGCGTTCGGCCATCTTCTTCCAGATCGAATAGGGGTGCTTCTCGCGGCCCGAAACCTCGACCCGCAGGCCCGCCTCGGCCAGTGCCTGCTTGATCGAGAGCGCAATCGCGTCAACCTGCCCGCCCTCGCTGCTGCGGATCTGGGCCAGCCGCCCGGTGATCGTGGCATAGGCTTCGGGCTCCAGCTGTTCGAAGGCCAGCAGCTGCATTTCGCGCATGTATTCGTACATGCCCACGCGCTCGGCCAGCGGGGCATAGATATCCATCGTTTCGCGGGCGATCCGGCGGCGCTTGTCCTCGCTCTTGATGTAATGGAGCGTGCGCATGTTGTGCAGCCGGTCGGCCAGCTTGACCAGCAGGACGCGCAAGTCCTCGCTCATCGCCAGCAGGAACTTGCGCAGGTTTTCCGCCGCGCGTTCCTTTTCGGTCATCGCCTCGATCTTGGACAGCTTGGTCACGCCGTCGACCAGCTTGGCGACGTCCGGGCCGAACAGGCGCTCGATCTCCTCGGTGGTGGCCAGCGTGTCCTCCACCGTATCGTGGAGCAACGCGGTGATGATCGTTTCCTGGTCGAGCTTCAGCTCGGTCATCAGGCCCGCCACCTCGACCGGGTGGCTGAAATAGGGATCGCCGCTGGCGCGCGTCTGGGTGCCGTGCTTCTGCACCGTGTAGACATAGGCACGGTTGAGCATCGCTTCGTCCGCATCGGGAGCGTAGCTCATGACCCGTTCGACAAGTTCGTACTGGCGCAGCATTATCGGCCTAGATGGGCGGACTTGGGGGGCAAGGGCAAGGCCCTTGCGGAATAAATCAGCGCCACACCGCTTCGGGCGGCAGGCTCATCAGGATCGCGTCGATGTTGCCGCCAGTCTTGAGGCCGAACAGCGTGCCCCGGTCGTAGACCAGGTTGAATTCGGCATAGCGGCCGCGCCATTCCAGCTGCTGCTGCTTTTCGGCCGGGGTGAAGGCCATGCCCATCCGGCGGCGCACCAGGCGCGGGAACACGTCCAGGAATGCCTCGCCCACGTCGCGGGTGAAGGCAAAATTCGCTTCCCATTGCGCATCGTCGGCGCATTCCAGGTGGTCATAGAAGATTCCGCCGACGCCGCGGTGGACGCCCCGGTGCGGGATATAGAAATAGTCGTCGGCCCAGGCCTTGAACCGCGGGTAGTAGTCCGCGTCGTGCGCATCGCAGGCAGCCTTGAACGCGGCGTGAAACTCGGCCGTGTCCTCGGCGTAGGGGATCGGCGGATTGAGATCGCCACCGCCGCCGAACCACGCCTTGCCGGTGGTCAGGAAGCGGGTGTTCATGTGCACGGCCGGCACGTGCGGGTTGGCCATGTGCGCGACCAGGCTGATGCCGGTGGCGGTAAAGCCGGGATTGTCGGCCCCTGCGCCGTGGATCGTCTTGGCGAATTCAGGCGCGAACGTGCCGTGGACGGTGGAGACGTTGACGCCCACCTTTTCGAATACCTTGCCCTTCATCACCCCGCGCACGCCGCCACCGGGGTTCGGATTGCCCGCTTCCTCGCGGCTCCACGGGGTATATTCGAACGTGGCATCGCTGCCCGCTTCGCGCTCGATCGCCTCGAACGCGGTGCAGATGCGGGTGCGCAGGGCTTCGAACCAGTCCTTGGCGCGGGCGGTATGGGTCGTCCATTCGGTCATGGACCGCCCTTGCCAAGCGAATCCGCTTCCGGCAAGGAAAAGCCATGGTTCCCTTTTCGTTCGCAGGGCAGGAATTGGCGCTGGTCGGCCAGCGCGCGCTGTACTGGCCGCGCGAGCGGGCGCTGCTGGTGGCGGACCTGCATCTCGAAAAGGCCAGCTTCTTTGCCCGCTTCGGCCAGATGCTGCCACCCTATGACAGCCGCGAAACGCTGGAACGGATCGCGCTGGCGGTGCGCGAAACCGGGGCGCGGCGCGTGCTGTGCCTGGGGGACAACTTTCATGACGAAGGCGGCGCGGCGCGGCTGGAACCGCATGCGGCAGGGATGCTGGCAGCATTGACCCGCGCGACCGACTGGGTCTGGATCACCGGCAACCATGATCGGGGCGAAGTGGGCGAAGGCACCGCGCTGCCCGAACTGGAACTGGCCGGGCTGGTCTTGCGCCACGAAGCGCTGGCGGGCGAGACCCGGCCCGAAATGTCCGGCCATTTCCACCCGAAGCTGCGGATCGCGGCGCGCGGACGGCACATCAGCCGGCCCTGTGCGGTGCGGTCGGAAACCCGGCTGATCCTGCCCGCGTTCGGCACGCTGACCGGCGGGCTGGACGCCGCCGATCCCGCGATCATCGCCGCGCTGCAACCCGCGCGCAGTGCCGATGCGCTGCTCAGCGCGAAGGGCAAATTGCTGCAATACCCGCTCTGGCGCGCGAAATAGGGGCTTTGCGCCGGAAATCGCACCTTTTCCCGGCGCGCGATTCGGACTAAGAGCGCGCGCACAAGAGTCTTGAGGAGTCCCGACTATAGCACCCCCACCCCGGCGCATGATGACGCCCCCCGTCAAGAGCGGGCCACGCTACAACAACATGATCACCTCGGACAAAGTCCGCGTCATCGACGAAAATGGTGAGAACATTGGCGTGATGTACACGCGCGAAGCCATTGAGCAGGCGGCAGAAGTCGGCCTTGATCTGGTGGAAGTGTCGCCCAACGCCGATCCGCCGGTGTGCAAGTTCCTCGACGTCGGCAAGTTCCGGTACGAGGCGCAGAAGAAGGCCAACCTGGCCCGCAAGACCCAGAAGACGCAGGAGATCAAGGAGATCAAGATGCGTCCGAACATTGACGATCACGACTATGACGTGAAGATGCGGGCGATGCACAAGTTCATCGGCGAGGGGGATAAGGTGAAGGTCACCCTGCGCTTTCGCGGCCGCGAATTGTCGCACCAGCAGCTGGGCATGAACCTGCTGCGCCGCGTGCAGGAAGACATCGCCGACGTAGCCAAGGTCGAAGCCTATCCGCGCATGGAAGGCCGCCAGATGCTGATGGTGGTGTCGCCAAAGTAAGACGAACGGGGTAGCGCCCGCCGCAGATGCGGGCGCCCCTGCTGGGGGAACGCCGGGATGACCGCACGCCGTATCGGCTTCTGGGTGGGCATCGCCGGCTTCCTCGCCACCCTGATCCTGCCTGCTCCCGGCGGAATGCCGGCTGCGGCCTGGCCCGCTGCCGGGCTGGTCTGGCTGATGGCGGCGTGGTGGATGACAGAGGCCTTGCCGCTGTCGGCCACCGCCATGCTGCCATTCCTGGTCCTGCCGCTGACCGGCGTGGCCGATGCCAACAAGACGGCGGCAGCCTATTACTCCCCGATCATGTTCCTGTTCGTCGGCGGCGCGTTTCTGGCGCTGGCGATCGAGCGGACCGGGCTGCACCGGCGCCTCGCGCTGTTCATCATGCGCCATGCCGGGTTGACGCCGGGGCGGTTGCTGCTGGCGGTGATGAGCGCGACCGCGATCCTCTCGATGATGATCTCGAACACCTCCACCGCGCTGATCATGATGCCGATGGCGCTCGCCATGCTGGCCGCTGGCGGCGTGCGCGAGGGGGAAACCGGCGGGATTGCCGGCGCCTTGCCGATGGGGATTGCCTTTGCCGCGTCGATCGGCGGGCTCGGCACGATGGTCGGCACCCCGACCAATGCCATCGCCGCGGGGCTGCTGGACAAGTCGCTGGGACTGAAGATCACGTTCCTGGAATGGAGCCTCTATGCCATGCCGGTCGTGCTGATCGGCGTGCCGCTGGCCGCGCTGATCATCGCGCGGGTGCAAAGGCTGGGTCAGGACCGGTTCGATCCGGCGGCCGCCCGCGCCGCGATCAGCCATACCGACGCCTGGTCCATCCCTGAACGGCGACTGCTGCCGGTGGTCGTGCTGGCGTTCCTCGCCTGGATCACCCAGCCCTGGCTGGAGGGGCTGTTTCCCAAGGGCGGGCTGACCGACGGAACCATTGCCGCGGCGGCTGGGCTGGTGCTGTTCATCCTGCCCGACGGCACGGGCCGCAAGATGCTGAACTGGCACGAAGCCAATCGCGCACCGTGGGACGTGGTGCTGATGTTCGGCGGCGGGCTGGCCATGGCAATGGGGATGACCGAATCCGGCCTGGCCGCGTGGCTGGGTCAGATGCTGCTGCCGCTGGCCAGTGTTCCGCTGCCGATCGTGGCGCTGGCGCTGGTTGCGTTCGTGATCGTGGTGACGGAATTTGCCAGCAACATCGCCACCGCCAGCGGCATCCTGCCGGTCGTCGCGGCGCTGGTTGTCGCCTTGGGCGCAGACCCGATCCTGCTGGCCCTGCCGGCTGCCATCGCGTCAACGTGGGGCTTCATGCTGCCCGCCGGGACCGGCCCCAATGCACTGGCCTGGTCCACCCGGCATATCGCCATGGGCAACATGATCCGCGCCGGCCTGATGCTGGATGTGGCCGGGGTATTCCTGATTGTCGGCGTCGTGTGGGGCGTCGCCCTGATCTAGCGGAGGAACCAATTCCCCCGGACCGGCGCATTCTGTCCGGACCCGGAGGAATGGCTAATCGGCGATTGCGCCGTTTTGCTTCCTTCGATGCGACCCGAAGGAGCCACGCAGCTTTTGCTTTATGACTTGGTCCTTATATAAGAATCATCCGATTCTGCAAGTTTGGAGCAGCCCTTTCCCACAAATTGTTTGCATCACTTACCAGCATCGACCAGCGCCTGAACCTGCTTGTAGAATGCTTCGCGCGCATCGGGTTCCGGCCCCTTGGTGGCACGGGTCCAGTTGGCATTCGATGCGATCACCAGCTTGCGCTTGGGGTCGATGAAGATGCCCTGCCCGAAGATGCCCTGCGCGGCGACCGAGCCGTCGTCATAAGTCCACCACTGATAGCCATAGCCGCGCCCCGGCTCGCCGATGTCCTTCTGCTTGACGGTCGCAGCTGCGAACCAGTCGGCGGGGACGATCTGCTGGCCTTGCGCGGTCTTGCCGCCCGCCAGCACGAACAACCCGAACCGCGCAAAGTCGCGCGTGGCGGCCTGCAGGCAGCACCCGGCGATTTCGTGCCCAGTCTTACCTTTCAGCCAGGTCGCGGGGGCCTCCATGCCGGCCGGTTGCCAGATCTTTTCCTGCAGATACTGCGCCAGCGGCTTTTTCACGGCCGATGATACCAGCACCCCGATCAGGTTGGTTTCGCCGGTGTTGTAGTGCCACACTTCGCCCGGCGGATGGGCGCGCGGCAGCTTGCGCAGATAGCTGACCGTCGCATCGACGCCCGGATCGGGCGTGACAGCGTTGAACTGGGCGACATCGGCCTTCGGGTCTTCGTAATCCTCGTTCCAGCGCACCCCCGAACTCATCGTCAGCAATTGCCGCACGGTCACGTCGTCATAGGCAGAACCGCGCAAATCCGGGATGTACTGGCTGACCTTGTCGTCCAGGCTCTTGATCGCCCCGTCCTGCACCGCCGCGCCGACCAGCGTGGAGGTAAACGACTTTGCCACCGAGAAGCTGGTCCAGCGCCCCTTGGCGTCGAAATCGAGGCCATAGCGCTCCAACCGGATCTTGCCGTCCTGCACGATCACGATCCCCGCCGCGCGCTGCTGCGCCAGGTATTGGTCAATCCCCGGCACCTCCAGCGGCTTGCCCACGGGCAGCGGCAGGGGGCTGGCCGAAGGCGCGACGTCGGCCGCTTCGGCCAGCACGGGCAGGCGGTCCATCCCCCGGAACGCGGCGTCGCGCTGATCCTGCGACCACATCAGCACATCGGCATTGGTCGGCAGCGCCGCGAGGATGCCGCGGGTTTCCTTGTCGAGGCTGCCATACCATGCCCCGCCCGCCAGCAGGGCCGCAGCCAGAGCGCCCAGCGCGATCGTCCGTTTCCGCATATTCCCTCTCCCGCGTTGTGTTGTGGCGGGCAGCATAGCCGGTGCGCCGCCAAGCGAAAGGGGGCGAAAGACCTACCAGCCCCGTTCGGCTAAACCGATGAATTGGTTTGCAGGCCGCCCGCGCCCCTTGCTTCGCAAGTGCAACATGGCCTAACCCTATACCCGGAGGCGTGGCGGGAGGAACGGTTGCCCGGCGGCGCGACAGCGCCCAGCCGTCGGCCGAGTGTTCTATCAGGGGAGTCCACTGTCCGTGCCATCCACCCGCAGCGCCGAATTCACCCAGATCAGCGACCGCATCGTCGAAGTGCTGCGCCGCCGCGTCGGCAAGGACGAGCGCGCCGCCAAGCCGCACGACTGGTACACCGCCGCCGTCTATACCCTGCGCGATGCGGTGATCGACCGCTGGATGGATTCCACCCGCCGCACGTATGAAACCAAGGGCAAGCGGGTCTATTACCTCAGCCTGGAATTCCTGATCGGGCGGCTGCTGCGCGATGCGCTGTCGAACATGGGGATGACCCGCGCGATGGAACAGGCGCTGGCCGACCATGGCTTCGACCTGGCCACGCTGGAGGAGCTGGAGCCCGATGCCGCACTGGGCAACGGCGGGCTGGGGCGGCTCGCGGCGTGCTTCATGGAAAGCCTCGCCAGCCTGGACATCCCGGCCTACGGCTATGGCATCCGTTACGTGAACGGGATGTTCCGCCAGCGGATCGACGATGGCTGGCAGGTCGAATTGCCCGAAACCTGGCTGGCGCACGGCAATCCCTGGGAATTCGAGCGCCGCGAAAGCGCCTATCGCATCGGCTTTGGCGGCGACATCGTGATGCAGGGCGACCGCGCGCAGTGGAACCCCGGTGAACAGGTCGAAGCCGTGGCCGTCGACACGCCGGTGGTCGGCTGGCGCGGCAAACGGGTCAACACGCTGCGGCTGTGGACCGCCAATGCCATCGACCCGATCAAGCTGGACGCGTTCAACGCGGGCGATCACTTTGCGGCGCTGGAGGACGACTTGCGCGCCAGCAGCCTGGTGCGGGTGCTCTATCCGGCGGATTCCAGCCCGGCCGGGCAGGAACTGCGCCTGCGGCAGGAGTACTTCTTCACCTCCGCATCCATCCAGGACATCTTGCGCCGCCACGTGCAATTCCACGACGATGTCCGCACCCTGCCCGATCAGGCCGCGATCCAGCTGAACGACACCCACCCGGCAGTGGCCGTGGCCGAACTGATGCGGCTGCTGACCGACGTGCACGGGCTGGACTTCGACGAGGCGTGGGACGTCACCCGCCGGACCATTGCCTATACCAATCACACCCTGCTGCCCGAAGCGCTGGAATCCTGGCCGCTGCCGCTGTTCGAACGACTGCTGCCGCGCCACATGCAGATCATCTATGCGATCAACAGCCGCGTGCTGCGCGAGGCGGGCAAGGCCGGGATGGACGGCGCGGCCATCGCCGCGATCTCGCTGATCGACGAGGGCGGCGAACGCCGCGTGCGGATGGCCAACCTGGCCTTTGCAGGCGCGCACAGCGTCAACGGGGTGGCAGCACTGCACACCGACCTGATGAAAAGCACGGTCTTTGCCGACCTGCACAAGCTCTACCCCACCCGGATCAACAACAAGACCAACGGCGTCACTCCGCGCCGGTGGTTGCAGCAGTGCAATCCGGGGCTGACCGCCATCCTGAAAGACGCGATCGGCGACACGTTCCTGGGCGACGCGGCAGAGCTGTCCGCGCTCAATGCGCTGGCCGGCGATGCCGCACTGGGTGAGCGCGTGGCCGAAGTGAAGCGCGCCAACAAGGTTGCGCTGGCCGCACATCTGAAAGACCTGACCGGAATCCGGCTGGACCCCGATGCGCTGTTCGACGTGCAGGTGAAACGCATCCACGAATACAAGCGCCAGCTGCTCAACCTGATCGAGACGGTCGCGCTGTATGACCAGATCCGCAGTCACCCGGAACGCAACTGGGTGCCGCGCGTCAAGATCTTCGGCGGCAAGGCGGCGTCGAGCTATCACAACGCCAAACTGATCATCAAGCTGGCGGGCGACATCGCGCGGCGGATCAATTCCGATCCCAGCGTCGGCGGGCTGCTGAAAGTGGTGTTCGTGCCGAACTACAACGTCAGCCTGGCCGAACGGATCATTCCGGCGGCGGACCTGTCGGAACAGATTTCGACCGCTGGGATGGAAGCATCGGGCACCGGCAACATGAAGTTCGCGCTGAACGGCGCGCTGACCATTGGCACGCTGGACGGCGCGAATATCGAGATCAAGGACCGCGTCGGCGATGACAACATCGTGATCTTCGGGCTGACGGCAGAGGAGGTGGCTGAGCAGCGCGCGAACGGATACAATCCGCGCGCCGTGATCGAGGGAAGCCGCGAATTGCAGCAGGCGGTCTCCGCGATTGCCTCGGGCGTGTTCTCGCCCGACGATCCGCACCGCTATGCAGGCCTGATGGGCGGACTGTATGACCACGACTGGTTCATGGTCGCCGCCGATTTCGACAGCTACCACGCCGCCCAGCGCGAGGTGGACCGGCGCTGGCAGGACCAGCCCGGCTGGCGCACCAGCGCAATCCGCAACATCGCCAATGTCGGGTGGTTCTCATCCGATCGCACGATTGGCGAATACGCGCGCGAAATCTGGGGCGTGCTGAAGTAATGGCGCCTTGCCATACCGCCGATGAAAACGAATGCGCGGGCGGCGGCGCGCATACGATTTCCCTGTATCTTCCGGGGGCCAAGCAGGGCTAGGTAATGTTACCCGATCTGATCCGGGCTGTGACAGGGGGAATGCTTGAAGCCGCCAGGTGCCGCTATTTCCGCTCTGCTCGAAGGCCGCCATGCCGATCCCTTTTCCTTGCTGGGGCCGCACGAAGGCCCGGCCGGAACTTTTGCCCGCGCGGTCCTGCCTGGTGCGGAAACGGTCGAAGTCTTCAGCCTGAAAGGGGCGAAGCTGGGCAAGCTGGAACAGGTCGATCCGCGCGGACTGTTCGAAGGGAAGCTGCGCGGCAAGCCCAAGCCGGTGCAGTATCGCTGCAGCGCGAATGGCCACGAATGGTGGGTGACCGATCCCTACAGCTTTGGCCCGGTGCTGGGGCCGATGGACGATTTCCTGATCGCGGAAGGCACCCATTTCCGCCTGTTCGACAAGCTGGGCGCGCATCGTATCGAACACCAGGGGGTGCAGGGCGTGCATTTCGCCGTCTGGGCCCCCAACGCCAGCCTGGTGCGGCTGGTCGGCGATTTCAACGATTGGGACCCGGCCCGTCACCCGATGCGCCGCCGCGCCGACATCGGGGTGTGGGAAATCTTCATTCCCGACATTGGCCTGGGCCGCGCCTACAAGTTCCACATCACCGGCCCTGACGGCACCGTGCTGCCGCTGAAAGCCGATCCCTATGCCTTCGCCGCCGAACTGCGCCCCAGCACCGCATCGCTGACCGCCCAGCCCGGCAAGGGCGAATGGGGCGACAGCGCGCACCGCGATTACTGGGCGAAGGCCGATCCCCGGCGTGAGCCGATGGCCATTTATGAAGTGCACCCCGGATCGTGGCAGCGCGACGAGACCGGCTGGTTCCTGAGCTGGGACGAACTGGCGGAGCGGCTGATCCCCTATGTCACCGACATGGGCTTCACCCACATCGAATTCCTGCCGGTGGCCGAACACCCCTATGACCCCAGCTGGGGTTACCAGACCACCGGGCTTTACGCCCCATCGGCCCGGTTCGGCGATGCCGCGGGGTTCGCCCGCTTCGTCGATGGCGCGCACCGCGCGGGTGTGTCGGTGCTGGTGGATTGGGTGCCGGCGCACTTCCCGACCGATGCGCATGGCCTCGCCCATTTCGATGGCACCGCGCTTTACGAGCACGAAGACCCGCGGCTGGGTTTCCACCCGGACTGGAACACCGCGATCTACAACTTCGGGCGCCGCGAGGTGGCCGCGTTCCTGATCAACAACGCGCTGTTCTGGGCCGAGAAATACCACATCGACGGACTGCGCGTCGATGCCGTCGCCTCGATGCTCTACCGCGATTACAGCCGCAAGGCCGGGGAATGGATCCCCAATGCCGAAGGCGGGCGCGAGAACTGGGAAGCGGTGGAATTCCTCCGCGCCATGAACCGCGCGCTCTATGGCACCCACGCCGGGGTTATCACCATCGCCGAGGAAAGCACCGCCTGGCCGGGCGTCACTCTGCCCGCGTTCGACGATGGGCCGCGTTCCAACCTGGGCTTCGGGTTCAAGTGGAACATGGGTTTCATGCACGACACGCTGCAATACATGGCCCGCGATCCGATCCACCGCCGTCACCATCATGACGAGATCACGTTCGGCCTGATGTATGCCTTCAGCGAAAACTTCGTGCTGCCGCTGAGCCATGACGAAGTGGTCCACGGCAAGGGATCGCTGCTGAACAAGATGAGCGGCGACGAATGGCAGAAATTCGCCACCTTGCGCGCCTATTACGGCCTGATGTGGGGCTATCCCGGCAAGAAGCTGCTGTTCATGGGGCAGGAATTCGCGCAGCTGCGCGAATGGAGCGAGGCGCGCGCGCTGGACTGGGAACTGTGCGATGCCGCGCCCCACGCCGGGGTGCAGGCGCTCGTGCGCGATCTCAACCGGATCTACACCGGCAAGGCGGCGCTGCACGCGCGCGATTGCGAAGCCGAAGGGTTCGAATGGCTGGTGGCCGACGATGCCCAGGCCTCGGTCTTTGCCTGGCTGCGCAAGGCACCGGGCGCGCCACCGATCGCGGTGGTGAGCAATTTCACCCCGCAGGTCCACGACTCCTACCGCCTGCCGCTGCCGCATGACGGCGTCTGGCGCGAAGTGCTCAATTCCGATGCCGCGATCTATGGCGGAAGCGGGCAGGGCAACATGGGCATCGTGACCGCCCGCGCTGGCGCGGCGCAGGTGGTGCTGCCGCCGCTGGCAACGGTGATGTTCGAATTCGAAGGGTGATCCGGGACGCAGGCATCTGGGGCACCGCAATTGGGGCAGGAGACGACGACGATGATGGCAAAACGGCAGGCATCCCCGGCACGGCCGCTGGCGCGCGATGCGATGGCCTATGTCCTAGCCGGCGGGCGCGGCAGCCGGTTGATGGAACTGACCGACCGGCGCGCGAAGCCGGCGGTCTATTTCGGCGGCAAGACCCGGATCATCGACTTCGCGCTGTCCAACGCGCTCAATTCCGGCATCCGCCGCATCGGCGTGGCGACACAGTACAAGGCGCACTCGCTGATCCGGCACTTGCAGATCGGGTGGAACTTCTTCCGCCCTGAACGTAACGAGAGCTTTGACATCCTGCCCGCCTCGCAGCGCGTTTCGGAAACGCAGTGGTACGAAGGCACGGCCGATGCGGTGTATCAGAACATCGACATCATCGAAGGGCACGGGCCGGAATACATCGTCATTCTGGCGGGCGATCACATCTACAAGATGGATTACGAATTGATGCTGCAACAGCACGTCAACCAGGGCGCGGACGTAACCGTGGGTTGCATGGAAGTTCCCCGCGCCGAGGCCAAGGGCTTTGGCATCATGGCGGTCGATGCGGACGACCGGATCACGCAATTCGTCGAAAAGCCCGAAGATCCACCCGCGATGCCGGGCAAGCCGGACGTCTCGCTCGCGTCGATGGGGATTTACGTGTTCACCACGAGATTCCTGTTCGAGCAACTGGAACGCGATGCCGCCGATCCGGAATCGACCCGCGATTTCGGCAAGGACATCATCCCCTACCTGGTGAAACACGGCAAGGCGGTGGCGCACCGCTTTGCCGACAGCTGCGTGCGCGGCAAGGATGAAACCGGGGTCTATTGGCGCGATGTCGGCACGGTCGATGCCTATTGGGAGGCCAACATCGACCTGACGCAGGTCATCCCGCAGCTCGACATGTATGATCGCGACTGGCCGATCTGGTCGCACGCCGAAATGGTCCCGCCCGCCAAGTTCGTCCACGACGAGGACGGCCGCCGGGGCGAGGCGGTGTCATCGCTGGTATCGGGCAACTGCATCATTTCCGGCGCGCACGTGAACCGCAGCCTGCTGTTCACCAGCGTGCTGGCCCGCAGCTGGAGCCGGGTGGAGGAATCCGTGATCCTCCCCTGGTGCGACATTGGCCGCGGCGCGCGGCTGAAGAAAGTGGTGCTGGACCGGGGCGTGAAGATTCCGCCGGGACTGGTCGTGGGCGAGGATCCGGTGCTGGACGCGCAGCGGTTCCGCCGCACCGACAAGGGCATCTGCCTGATCACCCAGCCGATGATCGACAAGCTGGACCTGTAATGCCGTTATCTGTCCTCTCCGTCGCTTCCGAAGCCGTCCCGCTGGTCAAGACCGGCGGGCTGGCTGACGTCGCGGGCGCCCTGCCCGGCGCGCTGGCGCCGCATGACGTGGCCATGACGACGTTGCTGCCGGGATTCCCCTCGGTCATGGCGGCGGTGAAGCGCGGCAAGGTGCTGCACAGCTATGACAGCCTGCTGGGCGAACCCGCGCGGCTGATCGCGGGGCAGTTGGGCGCGGCCCCGCTGATCGTGCTCGACGCGCCGGGGTTCTTCGCGCGCGGGGGCAGCCCCTATGCCGATGCGGGCGGCCAGGACTGGGCCGACAACTGGCGCCGCTTCGCCGCGTTCGGGCGCGCCGCGGCCGATCTGGCCGGCGGGCTGGTCAAGGGGCGCAGCTTCGATCTGGTCCACGCGCATGACTGGCAGGCGGCGATGGCGCTGGCCTATCTGCGTTTCGCCCCGCTGGCGGGCAGCGCGGCCGTGCCGTCGGTCATGACGATCCACAACATGGCGTTCCAGGGCTATTTCGGCGCGGACATCTTCGGCAGCCTCGGCCTGCCGCGCGCCGCGTGGAGCATCGACGGCGTCGAAAGCTATGGCGGCGTCGGCTTCCTCAAGGCGGGGATGGAAGCTGCCAGCGTCATCACCACCGTCAGCCCCACTTATGCCCGCGAAATTCGCGAGGCGGAGTTCGGGATGGGGCTGGAAGGCCTGATCCAGAGCCGGGGCGAACGGGTGCGCGGGATCGTCAACGGGATCGACACCGGCGAATGGAACCCGGCGACCGACCCCCACATCGCCCAGACTTTTACCGCACGGACGCTGGCAAAAAAGGCCGCGAACAAGCGCGCGCTGGAGGCGGAGTTCACCCTTGAACCCGGCGACGGCCCACTGTTCGTCGTGGTCAGCCGGCTGACCTGGCAAAAGGGTATCGACGTGCTGCTGGAAGTGCTGGACCACCTCGCCGGAAGCGGCGGGCGGCTGGCGCTGCTGGGCAGCGGGGACCAGTCGATCGTCGATGGCCTCCACGCCGCCGCCGCGCGCCATCCGGGGCGGATCGCGGTGCGGATCGGCTATGACGAGGCGCTGTCGCACCGGATGCAGGCGGGCGGGGACGCGATTCTGGTCCCCAGCCGGTTCGAACCCTGCGGCCTGACCCAGCTTTACGGCCTCGCCTATGCCTGCGTGCCGGTGGTGGCGCGCACGGGCGGGCTGGCCGATACCGTGATCGACGCGAACCTTGCCGCGCTGAACGCGGGGGTGGCGACCGGCGTGCAATTCACCGGCGTTCATTATGGGGCGCTGACTGGCGCGATTGACCGCGCAATGCGGCTTTATCACACGCCGGGGGCGTGGCAGATGCTGCAGAGAAACGGCATGAAAGCCGATTTCAGCTGGACCAACAGCGGGGCTGCCTATGCCACGCTCTATCGGGAACTGACAGGCACGCAATGACGGCAATCACGCACGCAACCACGCCTTATGACGGGCAAAAGCCGGGCACATCGGGCCTGCGCAAGAAAGTGCGGGTGTTCGCCCAGCAGGGCTATGCCGAAAACTTCGTGCAGGCGGTGTTCGACGTGGTGGAGCGCGCGCCCGGATCGACTCTCGTGGTCGGCGGTGACGGGCGCTATTACAACCGCACCGTGATCCAGCAGGTGATCCGCATGGCCGCCGCCAACGGCTATGGCCGGGTGCTGGTGGGGCAGGGCGGCATCCTGTCTACCCCGGCGGCGAGCCACGTGATCCGCAAGTACGGGGCGAGCGGCGGGCTTATCCTGTCGGCCAGCCACAACCCCGGCGGGCCGGATGAGGACTTCGGCATCAAGTACAACATCGCCAACGGCGGCCCCGCGCCGGAAGCCGTGACCGAGGCGATCTATGCCCGCACGCAAACCATTGACCGCTGGGTGGCCGAAGACACGCCGGACATCGACCTCGATTCCATCGGCACCGCAAAGGTCGGCGGGCTGACAGTCGAAGTGATCGATTCCGTCGCGGACTATGCCGCACTGATGGAAACCCTGTTCGATTTCCCCGCGATCCGCGCGGCGGTAGCGGGCGGGCTGACGATGGCGTTCGACGCGATGAGCGCGGTGACCGGGCCTTACGCGACCGAAATCCTGGAACGACGGCTGGGCTTCCCCGCCGGGACGGTCCGCAACGGCGTGCCGCTGGAGGATTTCGGCGGGCATCACCCCGATCCCAACCTGGTCCACGCGAAGGACCTCTACAATCTGATGATGAGCCCCGCCGCCCCCGATTTCGGGGCGGCATCGGACGGCGACGGCGACCGCAACCTGATCATCGGGCGCGGCCGGTTCATCACCCCGTCGGATTCGCTGGCGATGCTGGCGGCCAACGCGCACCTTGCCCCCGGTTACGCGGGCGGGCTCAAAGGCATTGCCCGCTCCATGCCGACCAGCGCGGCGGCAGACCGGGTGGCGGCAGCGCTGGGCATCCCGGCGTTTGAAACACCCACCGGCTGGAAATTCTTCGGCAACCTGCTCGACGCCGGCATGGCCACCATCTGCGGCGAGGAAAGCGCCGGGACCGGATCGGACCATGTCCGCGAGAAGGACGGGCTGTGGGCGGTGCTGCTGTGGCTGAACATTCTGGCCGTGCGCGGCGTCTCGGTCGATGCGCTGGCGCGCGAGCATTGGGCGAAGTTCGGGCGCAACTACTACGCCCGCCACGATTACGAGGCGCTGCCGACCGAGGCCGCCAATGCGCTGATCGCGGACCTGACCGCTGCGCTGCCGACGCTGCCGGGGCAGGCGTTCGGCCCGCTGACCGTGGCGGCGGCCGACAGCTTTGCCTACCTCGACCCGGTCGATGGCTCGACCAGCGCCAACCAGGGGCTGCGCGTGCTGTTCGAGGGCGGATCGCGGATCGTCTTCCGCCTGTCCGGCACCGGCACCGAAGGGGCGACGCTGCGGGTCTATCTGGAACGGTATGAACCGGCGGACGGCAATCTCGACGCCGACGTCGGCGTGATGCTGGCCGATCTGATCGCGGCGGCGGAAGCGATTGCCGGGATCACCCGCCACACGGCCCGCACCGCACCCGACGTCATCACATGAGCCTTGGCGCGAAGGTCGCAGCGGGCGAAACCCGCTTCACCGTCCGCTCCCCCCACGCCGCCGCCGTCGATGTGTGCCTGTTCGATGGCACCGCCGAGACCCGCCTGCCGATGACGCGCGACGGCAATGACTGGACACTCGCCGTGCCCGGCGATCTGTCCGGCACGCACTATGGCTACCGCGCATCGGGCGATTGGGCACCGGAACGCGGGCGCTGGTTCGATCCCGCGAAGCTGCTGGTCGATCCCTATGCCATCGAACTCGATCGCCGCTTCGCCTATGATCCGCGCCTGTCTGAATACGGCGCGGATACGGCCGATCTCGTCCCGCGCGCAGTCGTTCAGGGCGCGTTGCCAGTGGTGCCGCCCGCCCCGCCCCGGTTCGCGCGCGGCGGGCTGATCTATGAACTCAACGTGCGCGCCTTCACCATGCTGCACCCGGATATCCCGGCGGCGCAGCGCGGAACGGTGGCGGCGCTGGCGCATCCGTCGGTGATCGCGCACCTGCAAAAACTGCACGTCAGCGCGGTGGAGCTGATGCCGATCACCGCGTGGATCGATGAGCGGCACCTGCCGCCGCTGGGGCTGACCAACGCCTGGGGCTATAACCCGGTCGCGCCGATGGCGCTCGATCCCCGGCTTTGCCCCGGCGGCGTGGCGGAACTGCGCGAGACGGTGGCGGCGCTCCACGCGGCGGGGATCGGCGTGTTGCTCGATCTGGTGCTGAACCATACCGGCGAGAGCGACGTCCACGGCCCGGTGCTGTCGCTGCGCGGCCTGGACAATGCCGCCTATGCGCATGAACCGAATGGCGCGCTGATCAACGATACCGGCTGCGGCAACACGCTGAACTTCGGCCATCCAGCCGTGCGCGCACTGGCGCTGGAGACGCTGCGGCATTTTGTGCGCCACTGCGGGGTGGACGGGTTCCGGTTCGATCTGGCCCCGGTTCTGGCGCGCGGCCCCGGCTTTGATCCAGCCGCGCCGTTCTTTGCGGAGCTTGCCGCCGATCCCCGGCTGGCCGACCGGGTGCTGATTGCCGAACCGTGGGACATCGGCCCCGGCGGCTATCAGCTGGGCCAGTTCCCGGCGAACTGGCTGGAATGGAACGACCGCTTCCGCGATGACGTCCGCCGGTTCTGGCGCGGCGATGTGGGGGTAGGGCTGCTGGCGACGCGGCTGGCAGGATCGGCGGACCTGTTCGGGCCGGACTGCCGCAGCGTGAACTTTCTGGCCGCGCACGATGGCTTCACGCTGGCGGACTGCGTAGCCTACGAGCACCGCCACAACCACGCCAATGGCGAGGACAACCGCGACGGACACGGCGAGAACTTCAGCTGGAACCACGGCTGCGAGGGACCGAGCCATGACCCCCGCGTCAACGCCGCCCGCGCGGAGGACTTGCGCGCCATGCTCGGCACGCTGTTCGCTTCAACCGGCACGGTGATGCTGACGGCGGGGGATGAGTTCGGCCGCACCCAGCACGGCAACAACAACGCCTATTGCCAGGACAACGCCGCGTTCTGGCTGGACTGGGCGGGCCGCGACACCGCGCTGGAAGACCACGTGGCCGCGCTGTCCGCCGCGCGCGCCGCCCGGCGGGCGGAATTTGCGCAGTTCCCGCAAGGGGGCGAATGGCTGGCCCCGTCCGGCGCGGCGATGACCGTGGCCGATTGGGAAGACCCGGCCAGCGACGGGTTCGATTACCACGTCGGCGGCGCGCGGCATTTCCGCATTCGCCGCGCGGAACGCAGCGCCGCGATCTGACCGGAAACGAGAGCGGGCCTCCCTCCGCACTGGAGGAAGGCCCGCCCCGGTTTCAGCGTGTGCGCGCGATCAGAAGTGGACCGTCACCGACGCGCGGTAGGCCTGGTTCTTCACATCGTCGCGGCCGATGGTGGTATCGGCGCTGACCGACAGGTCGACCTTGCCGGTCGCCAGAGTCAGCCCGGCGCTGGCTTCGAACCAGTCCTTGTCATACCCGGCCAGGGCAAAGCCGGGGTTGACCCCGCCCAGCCCGCCCACGAACCGCGCGGCCAGCGTGGTCGGCTGGTCGTTGAATTCGTGGACATAGTTGACCGAAGCGGTCGGACGGATCTTGCCGACGCCGTTCAGGACGAACCCGGCCCGGCCCTGCACGCTCTTGGCGGCAAAGCGGTCATAGACCAGCGCGGTCGGGCCACCCGATTCGACCGAGCGTCCGAAATCAAGCCACCCGGCCCGCACGCCAACCCGCGGGCCGAACTTGATCGACTGGCCGAATTCGGCGCCCAGGTTCACTTCGGCAGCCAGGGCCAGCACGTCATCCTGCGAGCGCAGAGTATAAGTGTTGCCCGGCAGGCTGCCGTTGCGGGTGGTGTCGCTGCGGAACTGCCCGGCGGACAGCTGGGTTTCGCCATAGAGCACCCCAAGCGACTGCTTGGCATAGAACGTGCCCTGGATCAGGCGACCCTGCACGCCGCCGCCAGCGACGCCGGTCTTGCCGTCGATGTCGGTATAGGACAGCGCAAAGCCGATCAGGCCGTTGCTGCCCATCTCCGCCTCGATCCCGCCAGCCAGGTACCAGCCGTCGAACTGGTCGTTGCCACCCAGCGGCAGCGCGGTGGCCATCGGGCGGCTTTCACCGTCGAGGTAACCACCGGCCAGGAACGCGCTCATCGTTTCAGGCAGGCGACCATCGGCCGTGCGGGTTTCGGCCATGCCGCCATCCGGGCCCTGGAAGTGGTGAACGCCGCGGTTGAGGTTGCCCACATAGGCCAGGGTCTGCACCGGACGGCCGATATAGGCGACCGTGCCGCCCAGGCTGCCCGGCTCCAGCGTGTTCAGGCGCTGGCGGATCAGGCGCGAGTTGTTGTCGAGCGCGACCGTTGCCATCGCCGAACGCAGCGTTTCCGTGCGCGGGGCCAGCGAATCCAGCACCGTGCGGATGGTCGCCGCCGACTGGAGGTCAAGCACGTCATAGAGGCCCGGCATGTTGCCAACCGCGCGGTTGGCGTCGAGCAGCTGGGCATAGGCCACCTGCACCGGCGAACTGGTCGACACGACGCTGGCGTAGCTGGCCGCATCGATCCGCAGCTGCACCGCATTGCTGCTGTAGATCGCGGTCGGACGCAGGATCGCGCTGAGTGCGGCCGGGCTGGAGAAAGTGCCCGAAACGCCGCCTTCCGCCGACAGGATCGTGTAGCGATCGCCAAAGCGCACGGTGGTGCCGGCAACCGGCGTAATGCCCAGCGCGCCGCCGATGCTGGCCGCGCCGGCGCTGGAGCCGTTGGCAACCACGCTGATGCGGTCGGACGTGCCGTTGGGCCCCAGGTTGACCAGATAGCCGGTAGCCGACGACATGATCAGGTTGCCACCGAACGTCAGCGTGCCGACGCTGCTGGCGGTGCCGGGGATGATCTGGCCCATGACGCTGGTCACGAACGGCGCGTTGATCCGGCCCGAACCGAACAGCGCCCCGCCCAGCAGGCTGTAATCGCCGACCGAAGTGAACGTGCCGTTGACGGTGTTGGTGCCCGCGAACTGGGTGGTACCCATCAGCGTGGTCAGCGATGCACCGCCCGCCACGACGAGGTTGGCCCCGGCGGTGCCGATGGTCAGCCGGTCGATCGTGACGTTCGCGCCCGACAGCGTAGTGGTGCCGTTGGCGCTGAGCGTGACATCGTAATACTGGCCGCGCGCGCCGGTCGCGCGGACGGGATCGACGTTGTTGGGCACGAACCCGGTCGCACCCGGCAGCCCGTTTGCCAGGGTCGGCGTCGGCAGGACCGGGGTTGCCGATTCCTGCGCTTCCAGCATGACTTCGCTGAACACGCGGGTTTCGATGCCCTGGCTGCCGGCGCTGTTTTCAGCGATGGCGACCGTATCGGCGTTGTTGCCGGTCGTGGCCGCCGGCGGGCGCGTGTTGACCAACGCGCCGGTGGCGAGATCCTGGCACTCATAGGAATTGAATGCCGCGGATTCGAAGCAGGCCTGGCCGAAATCGCCGCTGGTGCCGTTCTTCTGCTCACCCGGCTTGGTCGGCACACCGTTGACCAGCGAGCCACCCGACAGGATCATGTAGGCTGGGTCCAGCGTGGTGAGCCAGTGGTTCGGGTCGGTCCACGAACCGTCGCCCGACTTGGCCGAGACATAGTGATACGGGTTGTTGGCGGCGATCCAGTCCCAATAGAGATAGAGCGGCTGGTAGAAGCTGACGGTGCCATAGCCATTGGCGGGCTGGCCGTTGAAGAACCGGGTGTAACCACCCGACAGCACGCCGATCACGACCTGCTTGGCAAAGTTCTGCAGGATCAGCGGACCGCCGGAATCCCCGCTGGCCGTGGTCCCTTCGCTGGGCTTGCCGTCCTTGATCCGGGCGGGATCGCGGAACGCGTTGAAATCGAAGATGCTGGCCCCGGGCGTGCCCCGAAGCGGATCGTCGAAGTCCATGAAATAGAGGTTCTGCTTGAGGCCCGACGGCGGCTCACCGAACAGGAACTGTTCGAACGTGTCGAGGTCGGTCAGCGCGCCGATCATGTTTTCGGCCGAACGGCGACGGAAGTCGATCGAGGCGCTGGACCCGGCCGTGCCGGTGCCGTTGCGGCCGTAACCTGTAATCGCGACGTTATAGCCGGTGCCCGCCGCGCCGATCGCGCCCGGATCGGGCAACGGCGAAAACAGCAGCGCCCAGGTGGGAATATTGGCAGCCGGCGTATCCAGCGTGGCCAGCGCGACGTCGCCATAGAGGAAGCTGTTTGCCGCCGGTTCCAGCGAGAAGTCGTTATAGACCACCTGGTTCACGTTGTAGACCGACGAGACAAGGTTGGTCTTGCCGGCCAGCGAACCGCTCAGCCACTGGATCAGCTCGTCCGGCGCGCCCGGCGCTTCGGCGCGCAGGTTGGCTTCGAACCCGAACATGATCGGCGTGCCGCCCGACGCGTTGCCATAGGCGGTGGCGGCGCGGCTGTTGACGCAGTGCGCCGCGAAAATGACCGTGCGCGGATTGATCAGCGTGCCGGTGCACAGCCCGACCGTGCCGTTGCCGTTGTTGATCACCATCTGGCCAACGCCAGTGATGTTGGTGGTATCGCGCGCGGTAACCTGGGTGCCCGGATTCGCGATCAGGATTTCGGGATCCGCATCGACAGCGACGATCCGGGGACCGGCCTGCGCTTCGGGATCGGTAGCTTCGACCCGGCCCGCCGCGCCGTGCGCTTCGGGCGCGGTCGCCGCGATCTTGCCGGCGCCATCCTGGGCAAACGCGGCTTGCGCGCCGGCAAACAGCAACGCGGTCGAGGCAAGCCAGCCCGCACGACGGAGCGAACGGTTCAGTTTCATATCCTGCATGGAAACCCCACAAAAAATTTGGTGTGGCGCGTCATGCATCAGTCATTTGACATTGAGAACCCCTAATAAGTACTGTGGAAATAATATTTCCAACAATTACTTCAAACTGTCACTTCGTTACCCCAGTAAAAGTAGAGGACACATACAAACCGGCGCATTGCGCTCCCCGCTTGCCCGCTGGCGCGGGGACGGATTAGGGTCGCGTCCTGCAACCGATGCCGGAGCCACGATGACCCTTGCCAGCCGCCCGCGCCGCAGCGCGCTCTATCTGCCCGCCTCCAACGCGAAAGCCCTGGCCAAGGCCCGCACCCTGCCCTGCGATGTCGTGATCCTCGATCTGGAAGACGCGGTCGCGCCGGAACTGAAAGACGCCGCGCGCGAGGCCGCCATTGCCGCCGTGTTCGAAGGCGGGTTCGGAGAGCGCGAACTGGTGATCCGCGCCAATGCGCTTGGCACCGAATGGGGCGCGGCGGATCTGGCCGCGATTACCGCTGCCGGACCGGACGCGGTGCTGGTGCCCAAGGTCAGCAGCCCCGCCGACATCCGCGCTTGCGACGCCGCGCTGGCCGCCGCGCCGCCGCACACGCAGCTGTGGGTGATGATCGAGACCTGCGCCAGCGTCGCCCAGCTGGACGCCATCGCCGCCTGCGCCGCCGATACCCGGCTGGCGCTGTTCGTGATGGGCACGAACGACCTTGCCAAGGAAATGCGCGCGCGCCTGACGCCAGGGCGCGCACCGTTCCTGCCGATCCTGACGCTGACTGTCGCCGCCGCCCGCGCGCATGGCGTGGCGGTGCTGGACGGGGTGTGCAACGAGTTCCGCGATCTGGCCGTGTTCCGGGCCGAGGCGGAACAGGGGCTGGACTGGGGGTTTGACGGCAAGACCCTGATCCACCCGGACCAGATCGAGCCGTGCAACGCGGTCTTCACCCCCGGCGCGGCGGAAGTGGCATGGGCGCAGACCGTGGTTTCCGCCTTCGACCAGCCCGAAAATGCGGGCAAGGGTGCGATCAAGGTGGACGGCAAGATGGTGGAGCTGCTCCATCTGGAGCAGGCCCGGCAAATGCTGGCCATCGCCGCGCAGATTGCGGCGAGAACCTGACCGGATAGCAGCCCGGCCGGGCAAACCGGCGGGACCAACCAAGGAAGAGACGATGCTGAACGGGATCAAGGTCATCGACCTGACGACAGTGGTGTTCGGCCCCTATTGCACCCAGGTGCTGGCCGATCTGGGCGCGGACGTGATCAAGGTGGAAAGCCCCGGGATCGGCGATGCGTTTCGCTGGGCCGGCATCCCCGCCGCGACGCCGGGCATGGGGCCGCAGTTCATGGCGCTCAACCGGGGCAAGCGCTCGATCGCGCTGAACCTGAAGGACGAGGGCGACAACGCGGTGATGCGCGGCCTGCTGGCCGATGCCGATGTGCTGGTGGTCAACGTGCGAGGCAAGGCGCTGGAGCGGCTGGGGCTGGATTACGATGCGGTCCGCGCGCTGCGGCCCGACATCATCTATGTCCACTGCGTCGGCTTCGGACAGGACGGCCCCTATGCCGATCTGCAGGCCTATGACGATGTGATCCAGGCGGCGAGCGGAACCGCCACGCTGCTGCCGCGCGTCGATGGCGATCCGCGGCCGCGCTATCTGCCCTCGCTGGTCGCGGACAAGGTCGCCGGGCTGCATGCGGCCTATGCCACCCTCGCCGCGCTGTTCCACCGCCAGCGCACCGGCGAAGGCCAGCGCGTGGAAGTGCCGATGCTGGAAGTGTTCACCAGCTTCATGATGCTGGAGCACCTGGGCAACCAGACCTTCGATCCACCCACCGGCCCGGCGGGGTATGAACGCCAGCTCGACCCCGATCGCCAGCCCTTTCCCACCAGCGACGGCGCGGTCAGCATCGTCGCCTATACTCCCGATGCCTGGGACCGGATCTTCACGCTGCTGGAAGACCCGGACTTCATCACGGCAGAGCGCTTCGCCACGCCGCGTGGACGGTTTGAGCATTCGGCGGAGCTCTACCAGCACATCGCCGCATTGACCCCGAACTTCACCACCGCCGAAGTCGTGGCGCGATGCCACGCCGCGCAGATCCCGGCCCAGCCGGTGCGCGATCTTGGCGAAGTGATGGACGATCCGCACTTCATCGCCACCGGCTTCTTCCGCCGCCGTGAGCACCCCAGCGAGGGCGCCTATTTCGAAGTGCCCCAGCCGCTGAAGTTCGGCGCCATGCCTTATACCCCGCCGCGTTTCCCGCCGGGCATCGATGAACATGGCGCGGAAATCCGCAGTGCGGTTGAAGGCCGGGATTGACTCACAGCAGCAGGTCTTCAACCTGCCAGCCAAACGCGGCGCGCCAGATGCCGTGCGGACCATTGCAAGAGGATGCCAAGCATGAACGGGGCCGAAGCCTTTATCCAGACGCTGAAACTGTGCGGGGTGGAGGTCTGCTTTGCCAATCCCGGCACGTCGGAAATGCAGCTGGTTGCCGCGATCGACCAGACGCCGGGAATGCGCGCGATCCTGGGCCTGTTCGAAGGCGTGGTGACCGGCGCGGCGGATGGCTATGGCCGCATGGCCGACAAGCCCGCCGTTACCCTGCTGCACCTCGGGCCGGGGCTGGGCAATGGCCTGGCCAACCTGCACAACGCACGCCGCGCCGGTTCGCCCGTGATCAACATGGTCGGCGATCACGCGACCTATCACCTGCACTACAACGCCCCGCTGACGTCCGACGCCGCCGGGGTGGCGCGGCCGATGTCGGACTGGGTCCGCGTGTCGCAGTCGGAACGCGATCTGGCGCAGGCCGGGGCCGAAGCCTTTGCCGTCGCGCAAAGCTATCCGGGCAAGATCGCCACGGTGATCGTGCCCGCGGACCACGCCTGGACCGAAGGGTCGGCGGCAGTGGCCCCGCCCACCCTGCCTGCGCCGGCGCAGGTTCCCGCCGAAGCCATCGCCCAGGCCGCCGCCGCGCTGCGCGAAGTGGACGGGCCGAAGTGCCTGTTCCTGGGAGGCCGCGCGCTGCGCGAGGATGCGCTGGTGCAGGCCGGGCGGATCGCGGCGGCCACCGGCGCGCGGCTGGTCTGCGAAACCTTCGCCACCCGCCACCAGCGCGGCGCGGGCCGGGTCGCGGTGGAGAAGCTGCCTTATTTCGGGGAAATGGCCGAAGCCTATCTGGCCGATTTCAAGGCCATCGTGTTCGTCGGCACCGAACCGCCGGTGTCGTTCTTTGCCTATCCCGGCAAGCCCAGCTTCCTGTCCCCGCCCGGCGCGGCGCTGGTGCGCATGGCATCGCTGCGCGAGGATGCGCTGGGCGCGCTGACCGGCCTTGCCGATACGCTGGGCGCCCCGCCAGAGCCCGCGCTGGTGCAGGCGCCGACCCGTTTCCCGGCAGAGGACGGACGGCTCAATTCCGCCAACCTCGGCGCGATTTTGGCCGAACTGCTGCCGGAAAACTGCATCGTCTCGGACGAGAGCGCGACCTCTGGCGGCGCGGCTTTCGCGATGTGTGCGGGCGCGGCGCAGCATGACTGGTTGCAGCTGACCGGCGGCGCGATCGGGCAAGGCCTGCCGCTGGCGGTCGGCGCGGCAGTGGCCTGCCCGGACCGCAAGGTGATTGCGCTGCAAGCCGATGGCTCGGGCATGTATACCAACCAGGCGCTCTGGACGATGGCGCGCGAGCAACTGGATGTTACCACGATCCTGCTCAACAACGGTTCCTACGCGATCCTCAATATCGAACTGATGCGCGTGGGCGTGCAGAATCCGGGGCCGAAGGCGCTCTCGATGCTCGACCTGAAGCACCCGGAAATCAACTGGGCGGAAATTTCCACGGGCATGGGCGTTCCCGCCGTGCGCGTATCCACGGCAGAGGAATTCCGCGCCGCGCTGGCCGATGCGCTCGCGGCCAAGGGTCCGCGCCTGATCGAGGCGCTGCTGTAATGGGCCAATCACTCAACTTGCTGCCCGCCTCGGTCGATGATTTCCGGCGCGTGGCGGAACGGCGCCTCCCCCGCTTTCTGTTCGATTACATCGATGGCGGCGCGGGCGCGGAAGTGACCCTGCGGCGCAACACCGCCGATTGGGAAGCGGTGCAGCTCAACCAGAAAGTGCTGGTCGATGCCTCGCGCATGGACACTTCGGTTGAGCTGTTCGGGCAGAAGCTGGCGATGCCGCTGGTGCTGGCCCCGGTCGGCATGGGCGGGATGACCGCGCGGCGCGGCGAAGTGCAGGCCAAGCGCGCGGCGGACAAGGCCGGCATTCCGTTCTGCCTCTCCACCGTGGGTATCTGCCCGATGGAGGAAGTGAGCCAGGTTTCGCCCACCCCGTTCTGGTTCCAGCTCTATATGCTGAAGGACCGGGGCGTGGTGCAGGATATCCTGAACCGCGCGGCGGCGCACGGGGTCGATACGCTGGTGTTCACCATCGACCTGGCCGTGCTGGGCACGCGTTATCGCGACATTCGCAACGGCATGGCGGGCGGGCTGGGTCCGTGGGGGCGGCTGCGCTCTGGCGTGATCGACTACATGCTCCACCCGCGCTGGGCCGTGGACGTGGGGCTGCGCGGCGGGCCGCACGGGTTCGGCAACATCGCGCCCTATGTCCAGCAATCGAAGAACCCGCGCGATTACCTCAACTGGACGGGCTCGCAGTTCGATTCCTCGGTCACCTGGACAGACATCGAATGGCTGCGCCAGGTCTGGCCGGGCAAGCTGGTGCTGAAGGGCATCCTTGACGTTGCCGACGCGCGCGATGCGGTGCGCGTGGGAGCGGACGGCTTGATCGTATCCAACCACGGCGGGCGCCAGCTGGACGGGGTGGCTTCCACCGCCACGATGCTGCCACGCATTGCCGATGCGGTGGGGGATCAGACCACGCTGCTGGTCGATGGCGGCATTCGCAGCGGGCAGGATCTGGTCCGCGCGCTGGCGCTGGGGGCAAAAGCCGCGCTGGTCGGGCGGCCGTGGGTCATGGCGCTCGCCGCCGGAGGCGAGGCGGCACTCACGCGGATGCTGGGCCTGATCAAACAGGACATGCGCACCGCACTGGGGCTGACGGGGATACCCAACGCCCGCGATGTGACCCGCGCCGCGCTGCTGGAGCAATGACGATGGACCTGCTGAACGCGTTGCGCGACATTGTCGGCGATGGCGGCGTGCTGACGGGTGAGGACCTGACCACCCGCGCCGCTGACTGGCTGGGGCTGAGCACGTGCCAGGCCAAGGCGGTGATCCGCCCGCGCAGCACCGCCGAACTCTCCGCCGTGATGCAGCGTTGCCACGCTGTGCGCCAGCCGGTGATCGGCACCGGCGGGCTGACCGGCCTGGTCCACGGCACCGACGCGCAGGGCCATGAAATCCAGATCTCGTTCGAGCGGATGCGCAGCGTGATCTCGGTCGATCCGGTCGGGCGGACGATGCTGGTCGAGGCTGGCACGCCCTTGCAGGTCGTGCACGAGGCGGCGGCAGCACATGGCCTGATCTATCCGGTCGATCTGGGATCGCGCGGATCGTGCACCATCGGCGGCAATATCTCCACCAACGCGGGCGGCAACACCGTGGTGCGATACGGGATGACGCGCGACAACGTGCTGGGGCTGGAAGCGGTGCTGGCCGATGGCACCGTCATCTCCTCGCTCAACACCCTGCTGAAGAACAACGCCGCCTATGACCTGAAGCAGCTGTTCATCGGCAGCGAAGGCACGCTGGGGCTGGTGACGCGCGCGGTGCTGAAGCTCTACCCCCAGCCGCTCAGCGAGGGGACGGCGCTGGTCGCGCTCGACAGCTTTGACGCGGTGATGGCCTTCTTCGCGCATTGCGGGCGGCGGCTGGGCGGGCTGCTCTCCTCGTTCGAGGTGATGTGGCAAAGCCATTATGAATTGATCGCGGTAAACAGCGGCCGCCACAATCCGCCCTTGCCCGGTGGCCATGGCTATTACGCCATCGTCGAGGCGACCGGCACCGATGCCGAACGCGACGAGGCCTTGTTTGCCCAAGTGCTGGGCGAAGCACTGGAACAGGGCCACGCCAGCGACGTCGTGATAGCCGCCAGCAAGGCACAGCGCGCCGCGATCTGGGGCATCCGCGAAGATATCGAGGGCCTGTTCGGGGCTCTGACTCCCAGTTGCACCTTCGATGTCAGCATGCCGATCGCGGCGATGGATGACTACGTCCTGAAACTGACCGCCGCCGCCCATGCCGAATGGGGCGCGGACACGCGGGTCGTGGTGTTCGGGCACCTGGGCGATGGCAACCTGCACATCCTGGTCGCGCCGCGCCCGTGGAGCGCGGAAGCACCGCACAAGGTCGAAACGCTAGTCTATGAACCGCTGCGCGCGCTGGGCGGCTCGATTTCGGCCGAACACGGCATCGGGCTGGAAAAACGAGCCTGGCTGAACGTGTCGCGCACGCCCGAGGAAATCGCGCTGATGCACACGCTGAAAGCCGCGCTCGATCCGCTGGGGCTGCTCAATCCCGGCAAAGTGCTGCGCTGATTTTTCAGCATCATGAAAAACACTGCGCAATGTTGAAATAAGCCGGAGCGCCCGATAGGCCGCCGATAACGATTCCGAAGGGAGACAGGCGATGAGCGGGATGCTCGAAGGCAAAGTCGTGGCAATCACCGGTGCCGGGCGCGGCGTGGGGCGGGAGATCGCCCTGCTCTGCGCAAAACACGGTGCGGCGGTGGTGGTGAACGATCCCGGCGTGGGCGGCGGCGGCGAAGGCGGCGATGCCGGTCCGGCGCAGCAAACCGTGGACGATATCGTCGCGGCCGGCGGCAAGGCCTGGGCGAACCTGGCCAGCGTGGCCGACCCGGTCGGCGCGGCCAGCATCATCGAGGATGCGGTGCAGCGCTTCGGCCGGATCGACGCGGTGGTCAACAACGCGGGCATCCTGCGCGACACCATCTGGCACAAGATGAGCTTTGAAGACTGGCGCGCGGTGATCGACGTGCACCTGCACGGCAGCTTCAACGTGTCAAAGGCAGCCACCCCCTATTTCCGCGAGCAACAATCCGGCAGCTTCATCCACTTCACCAGCACCAGCGGCCTGATCGGCAACATCGGGCAGGCCAACTATTCGGCGGCCAAGCTGGGGATCGTCGGCCTGTCGCAGTCGATCGCGCTCGACATGGCGCGGGTCGGCGTGCGGTCCAACTGCATCGCCCCCTTCGCGTGGAGCCGGATGACCGCATCGATTCCGGCCGAAACGCCCGAGCAGAAGGAACGGGTCGAACGCCTGAAGACCATGAGCGCGGACAAGATCGCGCCGCTGGTGGTCTACCTTGCCTCCGATGCGGCGAAGGACGTCAGCAACCAGATCTTCTCCGTCCGCAAGAACGAGATCGTGCTCTACAACAAGCCGCGCCCGATCCGGTCGATGACCAAGGTCGAAGGCTGGACGCCGGAGACAATCGCGGACGAGCTGATCCCCGCGTTCAAGCCCAGCTTCGCACGCGCGGACGAAGTTTCGGCGCACGTCTTCCCTTACGATCCTATCTGAGGAACCACCCATGAGCACCCCCGGAATGGACACTGACGTCTTTGAACAGTTCATCGAACAGCTGCACCGCTATGTCCGCGAACGGCTGATCCCGGCCGAGCGCGAGATCATCGAGACGGATCGCATCCCGGACGAGATCCTCGACGAAATGCGCGACATGGGCCTGTTCGGCCTGACCATGCCGGAGGAATTTGGCGGCGCGGGGATGAACGTCACGCAATATGCGCAGACCATCCGCACCCTGTCCTATGCGATGCCCGCGTTCCGTTCGATCATCTCGATCAACATCGGCATGGTCTGCTCGGCGCTGAAGAACGGCGGCACCGATGCGCAGAAGGCCGAATGGCTGCCGCGCCTGGCCGCCGGTGAAATCGCCAGCTTCGGGTTGACCGAGCCGGGCTCCGGATCGGATTCCGCCGCGATGCAGACGATGGCGGTGCGCTCTGGCAACGGCTGGGTGCTGAACGGGACGAAGCGGTACATCACCAACGCGCCCTTCGCGAAGGTCGCGCTGATCATGGCCCGCACCAGCAAGGAAGCCCTGCCCAAGAACGCCCACGTTTCGGCGTTCCTGGTGCCGATGGATACGCCGGGCGTCTCGGTCGGCAAGTCGGACAAAAAGATGGGCCAGTCGGGCAGCCACATCGCCGACATCATCATGGAAGACGTTCACCTGCCCGCCGACGCGCTGCTGGGGGACACCGAAGGACGCGGCTTCGTCACCGCGATGCAGAGCCTCGACAACGGGCGCATCTCGGTCGGCGCGGCGGCGACCGGCTATGCCCGCCGCGCGCTCGACAGTGCGCTGCGCTATGCCAATGAGCGCAAGGCCTTTGGCGAACCGATCGCGCAGTTCCAGCTGATCCAGCAGATGCTGGCCGACAGCGAAATCGAGATCTACGCCGCGGAATCGATGCTGGCCGACGTCACCGCCCGCGCCGACCGGGGCGAAAACGTGCTGCGCAAGGCCGCCGCGTTCAAGGTCTTCGCCACCGAGATGTGCGGCCGCGTGGTCGACCGCGTGGTGCAGGTCTATGGCGGGGCGGGCTATCTGGCTGAATACGATGCCGAACGCTTCTTCCGCGATGCGCGCATCTACCGCATCTACGAAGGCACGACCCAGATCCTCCAGCTCCAGATCGCCAAGCACATGCTGCGCGAATGGAAAGCAGAGCAGGGCTGAGCCGATGTACGATATCCTGACCGGCCTGTCGGTGGTGGAGGTTTCCTCCTTCGTCGCATCGCCTACCGCCGGGCTCTACATGGGCCAGTTCGGCGCGGACGTGATCCGGGTCGACCAGATCGGCGGCGGGCAGGATTTCCGGCGCTGGCCGGTGACAGAGGCCAACGACTCGCTCGGCTGGGAAAACCTCAACCGCGCCAAGCGCAGCCTCGCGCTCGATTTCGGCAAGCCCGAAGCGCGGGAGCTGCTGACCGAGCTGATCCGCAAGACCGGGCAACTGATCACCAACCTGCCGGTCAGCGGCTTTCTGGCGCACGACCGGCTGGCCGAGGGACGACCCGATCTGGTGACGGTGCGGGTGATGGGCTGGCCGGATGGCTCGGTCGCGCTGGACTACACCGCCAACGCCGCCGTCGGCTACACCGCGCTGACCGGCCCGCTGGAAGACCCGCGCCCGGTCAACCACGTGCTGCCCGCGTGGGACCTGCTGACGGGTGCCTATGCCGCGTTTGCCCTGCTCGCCGCGATCCGGCGGCGCGAACAGACCGGGCTGGGCGGCGAAGTGCGCCTGCCGCTGACCGACATCGCGATGGGCAGTTCCGCCAACCTCGGCCGCGTGGCCGAAGTGCTCTATACCGGGCAGGACCGCGAACGGCTGGGCAATGCCGTGTTCGGCACGATCGGCCGCGACTTCGTGACCCGCGATGGCGACCGGCTGATGATCGTCGCGATCAACGAACGCCAGTGGCAGGGGCTGGTCAAGGCGCTGGGGCTGGCCGAAGGGCTGGCCGCGCTCGAGGCCGATCTGGGCGTGCGCTTTGCCGGCGACGATGGCACCCGCTTCCGCAATCGCGCCGCGATCTTTGCGCTGATCGAGGCCGAAGTGGCGAAATACGATCATGCCGATCTAGCCGCGCTGCTGGATGCCAACGGCGTGGTCCACGGCCCCTATCGCACGATGGTAGAGGCGGTAAACGATCCCCGCCTGCTGACCGCGAACCCGATGTTCGCGCCCTCCACCGGCAATCCCAGCGGCTTTGACTACCCCGCCGCCGGAGCCTTTGCCACTTTGCCCGGCATGGAGCGCAAACCCGCCGCCCCCGCCCCGCGCATCGGCCAGCACAGCGAAGCCGTGCTGGCGGACACGCTGGGGCTGTCTTCCGGCGAAATCGCCCGCCTGATCGACTCTGGAATCGTAGGAACCAACTGATGACCCAATTGCGTCGCGCTGCCATCGTCGCCCCGATCCGCACCCCTGTCGGCAAGTTCGGCGGCGCGCTGTCCTCGCTCACCGCCGGACAGCTGGGCGCGGTGATTCTGAAAGCGCTGATGGAGCGCACGAAGATCGACCCGTCGCGGGTCGATGATGTCGTGTTCAGCCAGGGCTATGGCAATGGTGAAGCGCCCTGCATCGGCCACTGGTCGTGGCTGCTGGCCGGCCTGCCGGAGGAAGTGCCCGGCTATCAGCTGGACCGCCGCTGCGGATCGGGCCTGCAGGCGATCATCAACGCCGCGATGATGGTGCAGACCGGGATGAGCGACGTGGTCGTCGCGGGTGGCTGCGAGTCCATGTCGAACGTCGAGCATTACACCACCGACATCCGCAAGGGCGTGCGCGCGGGCAACCTGACGCTGCATGACCGCCTGACGCGCGGCCGCGTGATGAGCCAGCCGATCGAGCGCTATGGCGTGATTTCGGGCATGATCGAAACCGCCGAGAACCTCGCCAAGGACTGGGCGATCAGCCGTGAAGCCTGCGATGCCTATGCCGTGCGCAGCCACCAGCGCGCCGCCGCCGCGTGGGCGAACGACCTGTTCGCGGATGAGCTGGTGCCGGTCGAGATCCCGCAGAAAAAGGGCGATCTGATCGTCTTCGCGCATGACGAGGGCTACCGCGCCGACGCCACCATGGAAACCCTGGGCAAGCTGCGTCCGATCGAGGGCGGCGTGGTGACCGCCGGGAACGCCAGTCAGCAGAACGATGCCGCCGCCGCCTGCCTGGTGGTGGCCGAGGACAAGCTGGAGGAACTGGGCCTGGAACCCATCGCGTTCTTCCATTCGTGGGCGGCGGCGGGCTGCGATCCCAGCCGGATGGGCTTTGGCCCGGTCCCCGCGACCGAGCGCCTGTTCGCGCGCAACGGGTTGTCGTGGAATGACATCGGCCTGATCGAACTGAACGAAGCCTTCGCCCCGCAAGTCCTCGCCTGTCTGAAGGGCTGGGGCTGGTCGGACGATGACAGCCGCCACGATATCCTGAACGTCAATGGTTCGGGCATTTCGCTGGGCCATCCCATCGGCGCGACCGGTGGCCGCATCCTGGCCAACCTGACCCGCGAAATGCAGCGCCGCGACGTCCGCTATGGGCTGGAAACGATGTGCATCGGCGGCGGTCAGGGCATCGCGGCGGTGTTCGAGAAGGCCTGAACCATGCGGGACGCCATCGATCTGGCCCACGTCCTCGGCGCGGCGCAGGCCTATCGCGCCGCCGCGCTGGAAGCGCTGGCGCAGCGGCTGGAAACCCGCCAGATCGATGACGAACAACGCGCCGCGCACGGCTTTGCGTGGATCGCCACGAGCGTCGCCGCGCTGGAAGCGGTGCACGGCTGGCGGGTGGCGAACGGCGATGCCAATCCGCTTGACGCACAAGTGGCCGAGCTGGCCTTTGCCGAAACGATCGCGCAACTGGTCGGCGGCTTGCCGATGGGCCAGAACGAGCTGGCCCGCCCGGCCGACCTTGGCCTGTCCCACGCCGCGCGCGATCTGGCCCACGCGGCCCGTGACCTGATCGAGGTGGATCATGCCCCCTTGCGCGCCGCCATCGCCGCCGCGCTGGCCAGCGGGCACTGGCCCAGCGAGACGCTGCACGACGCCGAACTCGACGCGATCCGCGACCAGTTCCGCAAGTTCACCGACGCCGAGATCCTGCCCCACGCGCACCAGTGGCATCTCGCCAACGCGCTGATCCCCGACGCGACCGTGGCGGCCATGGCCGATCTGGGCACGTTCGGGGTTTGCATTCCGGAGGAATTCGGCGGGCTCGGCCTCTCGAAGCTGGTAATGTGCCTGGTGACCGAGGAACTGTCGCGCGGGTGGATCGGCGCGGGTTCGCTCGGCACCCGCAGCGAAATCGCGGGCGAGTTGATCGGCATGGGCGGCACGGCGGAGCAAAAGGCCCACTGGCTGCCGAAAATCGCCAGCGGTGAAGTGCTGCCGACCGCCGTGTTCACCGAGCCGGATGTCGGCTCCGATCTTGGGTCCCTGCAAACCCGGGCGCGGCGCGACGGGGCAGACTGGGTCATCACAGGCTCCAAGACCTGGATCACCCATGCCAGCCGGTCCGACCTGATGACGCTGCTGGCGCGCACGGTTTCAAGTGCTTCTGGCCCGGATGCCAAGGGCTATGCCGGCCTGTCGATGCTGCTGGTTCCCAAGCCGCGCGGGACCGAAGCCGACCCATTTCCGGCGGACGGCATGGCCGGCAGCGAAATTGAAGTGCTGGGCTATCGCGGGATGCGCGAATACGCGCTGTCGTTCGATGGCATGCGCGCGCCCGCCGATGCGCTGCTGGGCGGTGAGGAAGGGCAGGGCTTCAAGCAGCTGATGCGCACCTTTGAGGGTGCCCGCATCCAGACCGCCGCCCGCGCCGTGGGCGTGGCCCGCCGCGCGCTCGAACTGGGGCTGGACTATGCGCTAAACCGCAAGCAATTCGGCAAGGCGATCGTGGCGTTCCCGCGCGTGGCCGACAAGCTGGCGATGAGCCTGTGTGACCTGATCCTGAGCCGCGAACTGACCTATGCCGCCGCCCGCGCCAAGGATTCGGGCAAGCGCTGCGACATCGAGGCTGGCATGGCCAAGCTGCTCGCCGCGCGCGCCGCGTGGAGCAATGCCGATGCCAGCCTGCAGATCCACGGCGGCAACGGCTATGCGCTGGAATACGAAATCAGCCGCGTGTTGTGCGACGCGCGCATCCTCAACATCTTCGAAGGCGCGGCGGAGATTCAGGCGCAAGTGATCGCGCGCGGGCTGGTGGGCGGACGCAACTGATGAGCGAATGGAACGACTGGATCGGCCGCACCGAAACCCGCATGGACCGGGTCGATCCCGGCATGGTCACGCGCTGGCTGGCCACGCTGGACCGTGCCGCCCCCGTGGACGAAAGCGTGCCGCAAGGCCTGCATTGGTGCCTGTGCCTGCCTGACGCGCCGACCGCCGCACTGGGGCCTGACGGCCACCCGCGCCGCGATGACAGCCCCGACAGCTTCCTGCCGCCGGTTCCCCTGCCGCGCCGGATGTGGGCGTCCAGCAAGGTGGAGTTCCACGCCCCGCTGCGTCCCGATGACAGCGTCACCCGCACCTCGCGCGTGGCATCGATCACGGACAAGCAGGGTGGTTCGGGGCGGCTGGTGTTTGTCGAGGTGGAGCATGACACCCTCACCGCCAGCGGCCTGGCTGTGCGCGAGGTGCAGTCCATCGTCTACCGCGATGCCGCCGCACCCGGCACCCCGCCCGCGCCGCCGCCGCTGGGCGAAGGGCAGTTCGATCCAGCCCCGTGGGACGCGCACCGCGCGCTGACTCCAGCCGAACCGCTGCTGCTGCGGTTTTCCGCGCTGACGTTCAACAGCCACCGCATCCATTACGACCTGCCCTATGCCACGGCGGAAGAAGGCTATCGCGGGCTGGTCGTCCACGGCCCGCTGACCGCGACCTTGCTGCTTGATCTCGCGCAGCGGGAGCTTGGCGACAATGCCCTGAAAAGCTTTGCCTTTCGCGGCCTGTCTCCGGCGATTTGCGGCGAAATGCTGCACCTTGTGCTGCGCAACAAAAATGGCGCGGCAGAGCTTGGCGCCTTTGCGGCGGACGGGCGCCATGTGATGAGTGCCAGCGCCGCCCTTTAACCTTTGGGTAACGTGCCGGTGCGACAAGGCTGGCATGTCCAAAGCCTTTGCCCTTGCCGCGAATCGGATCGCCATGCCTGCACCGGCCGAAGCTGCACGCTCGGCTATCGTCTGCGGCTGCGCCCTGTTGCTGATCGCCGCCGGTCAGGCGCTGCCCGTGCTAGGCCTGTAACAGCCGCCACAGCGCGGCCAATGCCGATACCCCCAGCACCGCGCCGGTAAACGTGCGCCACGCCGCATCGCTGACTTTGCCGAAGGCGTGATTGCCGGCCCAGTTGCCCAGCAGCACCGCCGGAAACAGGATCGCGGCTAGCATCGGCTCGCGCACTGTCGCCACCCCCAGCAGGCTGGCCGATGCGACCCCGGCGATGCTGGTCGCCATGAAGATCGTCATCATCGACGCGCGGGCCAGTTGCGGCGAAATCTGGCGGCGCAGGTAATACGGCACGACCGGCGGCCCCGGCATCCCGGCAAACCCGGTGAGCACGCCAGAGGTAATGCCCGTGGTCCCGGTTTCCAGCGTGCCGGGCGCATGATGCTCCGCGCGTTTCGGCAGCAGCACCAGCACGAAACTGCCCAGCGCGATCAGTGCGATCACCAGCCGCGCGACGGCCGGATCGGTGATTGCCAGCAGCCACACCCCCAGCGGCGTGAACAACACCGCCAGACCGCCGATGACGTAGGCCGACTTCTCGCTATTGCCCAGGATCTTGCGCAGGCCGACCAGCCCGATCAGCACGCCCAGCCAGTTCGACACGACCACCGCCTCGCCCGGCGGAATGGCCAGCCCCAGCACCGGCACCAGCAGGATCGCCATGCCAAACCCCGCCAGCCCGCGGACGAACGCCGCCGCCAGCGCTGCCGCCAGCGCGATGGCCAGCTGCTCAGGGCTCAGTCCGGCCAGCAAGTCAGCGCAGGTCCGGCGGCGTGGCTTCGCCCTTCAGCATCGCAATCGCCTCTGCCAGCGGCATGAAGCGCTGGCGCTCCTCGCCCAGCGTGCGGACGGCAACGGTGCCTTCCTCGGCCTCGCGCTTGCCGACCACCAGCAGGTGCGGAACCTTCTGCAGCGAGTGTTCGCGGACCTTGTAGTTGATCTTCTCGTTGCGCAGATCGGTTTCCACGCGGATTCCGGCCGCCTTCAGCTGCTCGGTCACATCGCGGGCATAGTCATCCGCATCGGACACGATCGTCGCCACCACGGCCTGCACCGGGGCGAGCCAGACGGGCAGCTTGCCGGCGTAATGCTCGATCAGGATGCCGATGAAGCGTTCGTACGAACCGAAGATCGCGCGGTGCAGCATGACCGGACGGTGCTTGCCGCCGTCTTCCGCGACATAGCCCGCGTCCAGCCGCTCGGGCAGCACCCGGTCCGACTGGATCGTGCCAACCTGCCAGGTGCGGCCAATCGCGTCGGTCAGGTGCCATTCCAGCTTGGGCGCATAGAACGCGCCTTCACCGGGGAGTTCTTCCCAGCCGTATTCCTCGGTCGCCAGCCCCGCACGGTGGACCGCATCGCGCAGTTCCGCTTCGGCCTGGTCCCACATCTCCTCGGTGCCAAACCGCTTTTCAGGGCGCAGCGCCAGCTTGATCGAGTAGGTGAACCCGAAGTCCTTGTAGATCCGGTCGGCCAGCGCGCAGAAATCCTGCACTTCCGACACGATCTGGTCTTCGCGGCAGAAGATGTGCGCGTCGTCCTGCGTGAACTGGCGCACGCGCATCAGCCCGTGCAGCGCGCCATGCGGTTCGTTGCGGTGGCAGCAGCCGTTTTCATAGAAGCGCAGCGGCAGGTCGCGGTACGACTTGATGCCCTGGCGGAAGATCAGGACGTGCGCCGGGCAGTTCATCGGCTTCAGCGCCATCCAGTCCGCCTCGCCCGAAATCACCGGCCCGTCGTCCTCGGTGTTGGGGACTTCGTCGGGGATGACGAACATGTTCTCGCGGTACTTGCCCCAGTGGCCGGACTGTTCCCACTGGCGGGCGTCCATGACCTGCGGGGTCTTCACTTCCTTGTAGCCCGCGCCGTCGATCGCGCGGCGCATGTAGGCTTCGAGTTCCCGCCAGACCATGTAGCCCTTGGGGTGCCAGAACACGCTGCCGTGGGCTTCCTGTTGCAGGTGGAACAGGTCCATTTCCGCGCCCAGCTTGCGGTGGTCGCGCTTGGCGGCTTCTTCCAGCCGGTGGAGGTGTTCCTCCAGCTGCTTCTTGTTGAGCCAGCCGGTGCCATAGATGCGGCTGAGCATCGCGTTGTTCTGATCGCCGCGCCAGTAGGCGCCCGACACGCGCGTCAGCTTGAAGGCGTTGGGGTCCAACTTGCCGGTGGAGGGCAGGTGCGGCCCCCGGCACATGTCCAGCCAGTCATCGCCGGACCAGTAAACGGTCAGCGTTTCGGCGTCGGGCAGTTCGGCGGCCCATTCGGCCTTGAAGCTTTCGCCCTGCTGCTTCCAGCGCGAGATCAGCTGCTCGCGGCTCCACTCCTCGCGCCGCAGCGGCTTGTTGGCGCCGATGATCTTGCGCATCTGCGCCTCGATCGCGGGCAGGTCTTCATCGGTGAAGGGCCGCTCGGCTGGCGCGAAATCGTAATAGAAGCCATCGTCGGTCGAGGGGCCGAACGTGATCTGCGTGCCGGGGAACAGCGCCTGCACCGCTTCAGCCAGCACGTGGGCATAGTCATGCCGGGCCAGGTCCAGCGCATCCGCCTCATCCTTCGCGGTCACCAGCGCCAGCTGGCAATCGCCATCGAAGGGCCGGGTCAGGTCGCGCAGTTCGCCATCGATGCGCGCGGCCAGTGCCGCCTTGGCAAGGCCGGGACCGATCGCGGCGGCGACATCCGCCGGAGTGGAGCCCACGGGCATTTCGCGGACGGAACCATCGGGCAGGCTGATCTTGAGAAGCTGAGACATGACCCGCCCTTAGCCGCGCCGGGCGTTTCCCTCAACCGCTCTCGAACTTTCGTTGGCCGGCCAGCACCGTCATCCGCTTGGCACCGCCCAGCGCCAGGTCGCGCTGGCGCACGGTTTGCACGAAACGCCATTCGCCATGGGCCGCCGTTGGCATCAGTTCGACCGCCAGATAGCCGCGCCGCGCGGTATCGCACCACTGCAGCGCGGGGTTGGCCGCCACACTTTGCCGCGCCAGGTCATCCGGCCTGATCCAGCCGAGCGTACCTTCGGCGCCCGGCGAGGTCACGCTGTGCCCGGCCATTTCCACGCCGACCCGCGCGCCCTGGTGCTGATGGTCGAACGCCCAGGCGTTGTGGCTGTCGCCCGCCAGCACCAGCAGGTTGGCATCGGCGGCCAGCGCGGACTGGTAAACCCGCTCCCGCGCGGCGGGATAGCCGCTCCACATGTCCATGCTCCACGGAATGCCATGCCTTCCCGCCGCGACGCTGGATTGCAGCCGCAGCTTCAGCCAGTCCGGCGCGGCGGCGGGAAGCCCTTCCAGCACGCCTTCGGTCATCACCAGCGAGCCCATGACGACTTGCTGCGCCAGCACCTGCCAAGGCTTGTTGGCGCGGGTGGAAGCCTTTAGCCCGCGCGCCAGCCAGTTTTCCTGCTCCGTTCCCAGCAAGGTGCGCGCGGGATCGCGCCACGCCCCGTCACGGAACGCGGTCAGCGCCGCGTCAATCCGCCCCGGTGCCGCAGACCGGAACGCTTCCTGCAGATCCAGCGCCTGCAGCCGCGCGACATGGCGGGTTTCCAACTTGAAGATCGTGGCGAGATTGCCGATTTCGTAGGCCGTCCAGTAATCGTCCGACACCGGCATCCATTCGCGGTACACCCGCTCTGCCGCTGCCTTGCGCACGGCCCAGTCGCCTTCATTGGGCTGGTGGTTTTCCGCCCCGTCCTTCCAGGTGTCATTGGCGGTTTCGTGATCGTCCCACATCACCACCATCGGCAGGATCTGGTGGATGCGCTGCAAATCGGGATCGCTGCGATAGGTGGCGAAGCGTTCGCGGTAACCCGCCAGCGTCACCGCCTCGTCCAGCGGCAGGGTCCGCCCCGCCACGGCCTGCTTCGCGGTGGGATAGGTGCCGCGCGCATATTCATAGAAATAGTCGCCCAGATGCAGCGCGAGATCGAAATCCCCCGATTCCGCCGCATGGGCATAGGCATTGAACCAGCCGAACCCGAAGTTGGAGCACGAGAACACCGCCAGCCGGAACCGCGAGACCTTGCCCACCGGCAGGGTGCGGGTCCGCCCGGTCAGCGACATTTCGCCCGATGGCGCGACGAAGCGGTAATAATACCACTTGCCGGGGGACAGTCCGCGCGCCCACGCCTTGGCGCAGCAATCCGTGGCGGGGGAGGCAAGGCAATCGCCCGACGCCGCGACTTTGGCAAAATCGCTGGTTTCGGACACTTCCCACGCCAGCTTTGTGTCCGCGCTGGCCACATAGCGAGTCCAGAGCAGGACTTGGGTCGGCCCCGGCTCGCCACTGGCAACGCCGTGGGTAAAGCCGCCAGCGCTGGCCGCCGCCGCAACCGGCGCGGACAGCCCGGCCAGCCCCAGCGCCCCCAGTTTCAGCAGATTGCGCCGGGTGGTCGGCACGGCGGGTGCGGGTGGCGGCAGGCTCATCGGCTTCTCCCTCTCATTCTCCGCCCGCGAAGCTATCGGCGTTTCGTGACAGCGCAATGGCATATCGCGCCGCGATGCGGCATGAGGGCGGCATGACCGAGCCCCGTTTTCACGCCATGCCCGATGGCCGCCAGATCGCCTTTCGCTTCGCGCCCGCAACCGGCGCAGATACCGGCCCGACGCTGGTGTTCTTGCCGGGCTACAAATCCGACATGGCGGGGGGCAAGGCCTGCGCGGTATTCGACTGGGCACGGGTCAACGGACGCGCTTGCCTGCTGCTGGACTATTCCGGCTGCGGGCTGAGCGATGGCGATTTTGCCGACGGCACGCTGTCGCGCTGGCGCGAGGAAGTGCTGGCGCTGATCGCCGCGCATTGTCCGGGGCCGGTCACCCTGATCGGATCGTCGATGGGCGGATGGCTGATGCTGCTCGTCGCGCTGGCGATCCCGGCGCAGGTCCACGCGCTCGTCGGGATTGCCGCCGCGCCGGACTTTACCGACTGGGGCACTTCGGCCGAACAGCAAGCCGAACTCGCGGCGGGCCGGGCGGTGTTCGAGGACAACCCCTATGGCCCCGAACCCACGCCGACCCATCCCGGCTTCTGGGCGGATGGACAGGCGCAGCGTTTGCTGGGCGGCGAAATCGCGCTGACCTGTCCGGTGCGGCTGCTCCACGGCCAGCAGGATGCGGATGTGCCGTGGGGCCTGTCGCTGCAACTAGCCGAGCGGCTGCGTTCAGCCGATGTGCAGGTGACCCTGATCAAGGACGGCGATCACCGCCTCAGCCGAGATGCGGACATTGCGCTGTTGCTGCGGACCATCGCGGCGCTGCCCTGATTTTGCCGGAGAATCCATGGCCCTGCCCCTGATCCTGCTGCCGCTGCTCGCCCAAGTAGGCCCCGGTCCTGCGCTGCCGCAGGCCCCGCTGGAGATCAAGCGCCAAGAAAATCGAATTCGGCCGGACAAGGTGATCGACACGCCCGCGCTGCCGCCCAGCCGCCTGACGCAGTGCCTGACGCTGGCGCGCAGCGATCCCGCCAGCGCAGTAGAGCAGGCGGGAACCTGGCTGGGAACCGTCACCGGCTCCGCGCGGGTCGAACCGGGTCACTGCCTGGGCGTTGCGCTGACGGGGGTGGGCAAGCTGGACGAAGCCGAGGCCGCGTTCCTTGCAGCGCGCGACGACACCCCGGCAATGGAGCGGGCCAACCGCGCGCGGCTGGGCGCGATGGCGGGTAATGCCGCGCTGGCCGCCGGTTCGCCCGAACGCGCCCTCACGGCGCTCGACGCCGCGCATGGCGAGGCACTGGGGGCAGGCAACCTCAACCTCGCGGGCGAAATCTCGATCGACCGCGCCCGCGCGCTGGTGCTGCTGAAGCGCGAGGGCGATGCGGCCGCCGCGCTTGCCTCTGCCCGCACCAACGCACCGGAGAACGCGGTGGGCTGGCTGCTCTCGGCCACACTCTCGCGCCGACAGGGCAAGCTGGCCGAGGCGCAGCAACAGATCGAACTGGCCGCGCAACTGCTGCCAGTCGATCCAGAAATCGGGCTGGAAGCAGGGGTGATCGCTGCGCTGGCGGGCCGCGACGATGCCGCGCGGCGCAGTTTCCGCTCGGTCCTGAACGCCGCGCCCGGCAGTCCGGCGGCAAAAACCGCACAAGCCTATCTTGACCAACTGGGGCCAGAGGCGACACCATCGCCGCGATGATCGATCTTTCCGTCCTCGACCTGGTCCCCGTCCGCGAAGGCGGTACCGTCGCCGCCGCCATGGCCGACGCCGCCGCACTCGCCCAGTGCGCCGAACGCGCGGGCTACAAGCGGTTCTGGGTGGCCGAACACCACGCGATGGACGGCATCGCGGGCGGGGCAGCCTCGGTCGTGCTGGCGCATATCGGCGCGGCGACGTCCACCATCCGGATCGGATCGGGCGGGATCATGCTGCCCAACCATAACCCGTTCGTGATCGCGGAGCAGTTCGGCACGCTCGACGCGCTCTATCCGGGGCGGATCGACCTGGGGCTGGGCCGGGCGCCCGGCGCGGACGGACGGCTGGGGCAGGCACTGCGCAAGGATCTGATGCGCGCGGCGGAATACTTCCCCAACGACGTCGTCGAATTGCGCGCGCTGTTTACCGGCGATCTGGACCTGCCGCTGCGCGCGACGCCGGGATACGGCGCAAACGTGGAAATGTGGATTCTCGGCTCCAGCCTGTTCGGCGCGCAGCTCGCCGCCGCACTGGGTATGCCCTATGCCTTCGCCTCGCACTTTGCGCCCGATCACCTCGACGCCGCGCTGGAACTGTACCGCAAGCAATTCCGCCCCTCCGCCGCGCTGGAGCGCCCGCACGCGATGGCGGCGATGACCGTGATTGCCGCCGATACGGACGAGGAAGCCGTGCTGCTCGCCTCGTCCATGGACCAGAGCTTCGTCGCGCTGCGCAGCGGCACGCCGGGGCGGCTGAAACCGCCCGTTCCCGGCTATCGCCAGACCCTGCCCCCGCATGCACTCGCCATGCTGGAACACATGCGACAGGCCAGCGCGGTGGGTTCGCCTGAAACGGTGCGCGAACAGATCGGCCGATTCGTGGAACGCACCCGCGCGGACGAGCTGATCGTGGCCGGGGCCACCTTCGATCCGGCGGCGCGGCACAAGTCACTCGAATTAACAGTCAAAGCGCTCGGCTAAGCGCAATTCCCTAGGGGCAAACTGGTTGCAGCGGAGACCGGTTCGTCCTACACTGCGCAAATATGCTACTTAAGATAGCAATATTATAACACGCAGGAGCTGGTGGTGATGCCACCGGAGGAGAGCGCATTTCATGGTTTCGAAGCCCGTCCATTCCGCTGATGATGTCGCCCTGATCGAAGCTCTGGGGATGCGCCTGAGCAACGCGATCCTGCCGGGAGACGCCGCCTTCAGCGCCGATGGCCTGGCCCAGGCCGCACAGTTCGTGCTGGCCACCGCCGCAGTGCGCACCAGTGGCGATCCCGCCATCGCGATCGAGTCGGTCTCCGGCGGCGCGAGTGAGCGGTTCATGCGGATCGCGGTGATCAACGACGACATGCCGTTCCTGGTCGATTCGATCGCCTCTACCATTGCCGCGCACGGCCTGGCGATCGACCGGCTGGTCCACCCCGTGCTGCCCGTGCGCCGCGATGGCGACGGACGCCTGAGCGCGATCCCAACCGGCGATGCAGCGGGCGAAAAACGCGAATCGATGGTCTATCTGGAAACCCCGCGCGCCGATGCCCGTCAGCGCCGCGCGCTGGAACAGGCGCTGGCCGCGACGCTGGCGGATGTCCGCGCCGCGGTGGCGGACTGGAGCGCGATGCAGGCCGCGATGGCCGCCGATGCCGATACCGCCCCCGACAGCGAAGGCGCGGCACTGCTGCGCTGGTTCAAGGACGGGATGCTGACCCAGCTGGGCCACGTCGTGCGCCGCCGCGACGGCAGCCAGACCGGTGCACTGGGCATTTGCCGCAAGAGCGCGAAGGCGCTGCTTGGCCCGATTTCCTATGACCGCGCGTTCGCGTGGTTCGATGGGCAGGCAAAGGGCGTGCGCGTGCCGCTGGTGGTGAAATCCAACCAGGTCAGCAACGTCCACCGCCGCACCCCGCTGGACCTGTTCATCGTCCCCGTGCTGGAAGGCGGGCAGGTAGTCGCGCTGTCCGTTCATGCCGGCATCTGGACCAGTGCCGCCATGACCGCCGCGCCGCCCCAGATCCCCCGGATGCGCTCGCAGCTGACCGACATGGCGGCCCGGTTCGGCTTCTCGCCGCAGGGCCACGCCGGCAAGGCACTGGTCCATGCGCTGACCGCGTTGCCGAATGACGTGCTCATTTCGCTGGCCGATGCGGACGTCGAACGGCTCGCCACCGCGATGATGAGCCTGACCGACCGGCCCCGGCCCAAGCTGGCGCTGGTGCCCGCTGCGCTGATGCGCCACCTGTTCGCCTTTGTCTGGCTGCCGCGCGACATCATGTCGACCGCGACGCGGCTTCAGGTTCAGGCCATGCTGGTCGAAGCCAGCGGTGCGCCCGTGCTGGACTGGAGCACCGAAATCGACGGCCATCTGGCGCTGATGCGCTTCGTCCTCGACCTGCCCGAAGTCGCCAGCCTGCCGGACGAGGCCGCGCTGGATGCCCGCCTGCAGGCCATGCTGCGCGGCTGGGTCGAAGCGGTCGAAGTGGAAATCGCCGCGAGCGAAGACCCTTCGCGCGCCGCCGCCATTGCCGCCCGCTTTGCCGATGCCTTCCCGCTCGCCTATCGGAACGACTATGGCCCGGCCGAAGCCGCGCGCGACATCGCCCGGCTGCGCAAGCTGGCTGGCGAGGGTGAGAGCGGACCTTCGCGCGGTGCGCGCCTCCACGCCATGGCGGGAGACGATGCGGGCACGCTGCGATTGAAGCTGTACCAGCGCCACGGCGCGCTGGCGCTGTCCGATGCGGTTCCGGCGCTGGAAAACTTCGGCTTCCGCGTGATCGAGGACATGCCGACCGATCTGGATGAAGGTCGCGCCGGGACGATCCACGATTTCATCCTGGCCACCCCTGCCGGACAGGACCCTGCCGGGCTGCTCGACCGCGCCGAAACCATCGAGGCCGCGCTGGCCGACGTGCTGAACGGCGCGGCCGAGAACGATCCGTTCAACCGCCTGATCACCGCCACCGCCCTGTCCGCGCAAGAAGCCGACTGGCTGCGCGCATGGTACCGCTATCTGCGTCAGGCCGGGCTGAACTATACGATCCAGACCGCGGTCGATGCGCTGCAGAACGCGCCCACCGTCACGCGCGGGCTGATCGCGTTGTTCGTCGCCCGGCATGATCCTGCCTTCCAGGGTGATCGCGCGGCAGCAGAGGCGGCGGCACAGGCCGCGATTCGCGATGGGCTGGCCGGGGTATCGGCAATCAACGACGACCGTCTGCTGCGCCAGTATCGTGCCGTGGTGGAAGCCATGCTGCGCACCAACGCCTTTGCTCCGGCCGGGGCCGATGCGCTGGCGTTCAAGCTGGATTCGGCACTGGTGCCGGGTCTGCCCAAGCCGCTGCCGTGGCGCGAGATCTTTGTCTATTCACGGCGGGTGGAGGGCATTCACCTGCGCTCCGGCCCGGTCGCGCGCGGGGGCTTGCGCTGGTCTGACCGGCGCGACGACTTCCGCACCGAAATCCTCGGGCTGATGAAAGCCCAGCGCGTCAAGAACGCAGTCATCGTCCCAAGCGGCGCGAAGGGCGGGTTCTATCCCAAGCAGCTGCCCGATCCCGCGCGGGATCGTGACGGCTGGCTGACCGAGGGCAAGGACAGCTACAAGCTGTTCATCCGCACGCTCCTGTCCATCACCGACAACATCGTCGACGGCAAGGTCGTCCACCCGCCGCGCGTGACCGTGCGCGATGGCGAGGACCCCTATTTCGTGGTCGCCGCCGACAAGGGCACCGCCACCTTTTCCGACACCGCCAATGCGCTGGCCGATGAACGCGATTTCTGGCTGGACGATGCTTTCGCCAGCGGCGGGTCCAAGGGCTATGACCACAAGGCGATGGGCATTACCGCCAAGGGCGCGTGGCTGTCGGTCCAGCGGCACTTCCTGGAAATGGGCGTCGATGTGCAGACCGATCCGGTCCGCGTCGCCGGCTGCGGCGACATGTCGGGCGACGTGTTCGGCAACGGGATGCTGCTGTCGCGGTCGATCCAGCTGGTCGCCGCGTTCGACCACCGCCACATCTTCCTCGATCCCGCGCCCGACGCGACCAAGAGCTGGGCCGAGCGCGCCCGGATGTTCGCCCTGCCGCGCTCCAGCTGGGACGATTACGACAAGGCGCTGATTTCCGATGGCGGCGGCGTGTTTGCCCGCAGTCTGAAGGAAATCCCGCTGTCCCCGCAAGTGCAGGCCATGCTGGGGCTGGATGTGGAAGCGATCGACCCCGACAGCCTGATCACCGCGATCCTGAAGGCGGATGTCGACCTGCTGTGGTTCGGCGGGATCGGCACCTATATCAAGGCGTCGAGCGAGAACAACGTGGCAGTGGGTGATCCCGCCAACGATGCCCTGCGGATCGACGGCGCGGATGTGCGCGCCCGCGTGATCGGCGAGGGCGCCAACCTGGGCTGCACCCAGGCGGGCCGGATCGAATACGCGCTGCGCGGTGCCGATGGCCGGGGCGGGCGCAACAATGCCGACTTCATCGACAACTCCGCCGGGGTCGATTGCAGCGACAACGAGGTCAACATCAAGATCGCCCTGGCCGGAGCCAAGCGGGCCGGGCGGCTGGATGAGCCGGCGCGCGTCGAACTGCTCACCGCGATGACCGACGAAGTGTCGGCGCTGGTGCTGGAAGACAACCGCTTGCAGGCGCTGGCCCTGTCCATCGCGCAGGCGGGCGGACCGCAGGCAACCGCATCGCACATCCGCCTGATCGAGACGCTGGAGGCAGGCGGACATCTGGACCGCAAGACCGAAGGCCTGGCCGACAGCGACGTGCTGGCCCGCCGCGCCGCGGACGGACGCGGGCTGACCCGCCCCGAACTGGCCGTGCTCATGTCCAGCGCCAAGCTGGTGCTGCAGGATGCCCTGGAAAGTTCTGCCGTGGTGGACGATCCGGGGCTGGAGGACGAACTGCTGGCCGCCTTCCCGGCTCCGATGCGCGAACCTTTCGCGCAGGATATCCTGGCGCATCGGCTGCGGCGCGAAATCATTGCCACCAAGCTGGCCAACCGGATGATCAACCGGCTGGGCCTGATCCATCCGTTCGAACTGGCCGAGGAGGAGGGCGCGACGCTGGCGCAAGTCACCGCCGCGTTCATCGCCGCCGAACGCCTGCTGGGGATGCGCGACGTGTGGAGCGCGATCGAAACCGCCGCAATGCCCGAAGCCGCGCGCATTGCGCTGTTCGACCGGGCCTCTGCCGCAATGTCGGACCACATCGCCGATCTGCTCCGCATCGGCCATGGCTCGAACGAACCGTCACGGCTGGTCGCAGAACTGGCCCCCGGCGTTGCGGAACTGCGCGATGGCGCCGCCGGGTTGCTGGCCGGGGAAGCGCTGGCGCAATCCAACCGGATGCGCGCCGAACTGGCCGCGCTGGGTGCACCAGACGCCCAGAGCGCGATGGTCGCAACGCTGTTCGACCTGGATGGCACCATTGGGCTGGCCCGCCTGTCGCGCGATAGCGGCGTCAGCGCCCGCGCGATCACCGCCGCGTTCACCGATCTGGGCGCGCGGCTGGGGCTGGACTGGGCGCAGATGACCGCCGCGCGGATGAACCCGTCCGACCCGTGGGAGCGCCTGCTGGTCAACGGGCTGGCCCGCGATTTCCAGCAGATGCGGCTGGACTTCCTGCGCCGAGTCATGGGCCAGACCGGCGATGCCGGGGCTGCCGTGGCCGGATGGGCCGAAACCCATGCCGCCGCGATCGGCCAGTTCCGGCAAATGGTGAAGCGGGCGCAAGGCGCGGTGCCCGTCGCCCCGGCCATGCTGGCGCAAGTGGCGAGTCAGGCGCGCAACCTGCTGGGACGTTAAGGCTCCAGCAGGCCGAGCGCCCAGCGTGCGGCATCCGCCACCGCTGCGTCCGGATCGTCCAGCAACGCCCGCACCGGCCCGGCCAGCGCCGGATCACCGCTGTTGCCCGCCGCGTAGAGGCAGTTGCGGACCATCCGGTCCCGCCCGATCCGCTTGATCGGACTGCCGGAAAACAGCCGCCGAAAGCCTGCATCGTCGAGCGCCAGCAGGTCCGCCAGCCGGGGCGCGACCAGTTCCGCGCGCGGCAGAAACGCCTTCATCCGCGCGGCGCTGTCGGCAAACTTGTTCCATGGGCAGACGGCCAGGCAATCGTCGCAGCCATAGATCCGGTTACCCAGCGCCTTGCGGAACTCCAGTGGCACCGGGCCTTTCAGCTCGATCGTCAGATAGGAAATGCAGCGCCGCGCATCGAGCTGATAGGGCGCGGGGAACGCCGCCGTGGGACAGGCGCGCTGGCAGGCATCGCACGATCCGCAGCGGTCGCGCCCCGGTGCGTCCGGTTCGAACGCCAACGTGGTGTAAATCGCACCGAGAAACAGCCAGCTGCCATGTTCGCGGCTGACCATGTTGGTGTGCTTGCCCTGCCAGCCAAGGCCGGCCGCGGCGCCCAGCGGCTTTTCCATCACCGGGGCAGTATCGACGAACACCTTGACGTCCGCCCCGCCCAGGTCGCGTTTCTCCGCCTCCATCACCAGCCAGCGGGCCAGCGCCTTCAGCGCCTTTTTCACCGTGTCGTGATAATCCTGCCCCTGCGCATAGACCGAAATCCGGCCCCGCTCCGGCGCGGCTTCCAGCGCCAGCGGATCGGCGGCGGGGGCATAGCTCATCCCCAGCGCGATCACGCTTTGCGCCTCTGGCCACAGGCCTTGCGGGCTGCGGCGATGGTGCGCGCGGTCCTGCATCCAGGCCATGTCGCCGTGGCGCCCTTCGGCCAGCCAGGCCTCCAGCCGCGCCGCGCGCAGCGCATCCTCTGCCGCCGGGGCGATCCCGCAGGCGACAAACCCCAGCCGCCGGGCTTCGGCGGCCAGATCGTGCTTCAGGGCCGTGATTGCCGCCGCGTTAACCAAACTTCCTGTTGCTCCTGTTCACGGCCCTGCCATTACTGCCCCCAACCATGAATCTAGGGGAAGCACCAGTGGTGAGCAACGCGGGCGCGGGGGCAAATCGTCCGCTGGCGATCGAGGCACGTGGAATCGTCAAGCGGTTCGACGGCTTCACGGCGGTCGACGGGGTTGACCTGACCGTTCCCGAAGGCGCGATTTACGGCATTCTGGGGCCGAACGGCGCGGGCAAGACCACGACGCTGCGGATGCTGCTGGGGATCATCGACCCGGATGAAGGCGTGCGCCGCATCCTGGGCCATGACCGCCCGCACGAGGTAGCGCACACCATCGGCTACCTGCCCGAAGAGCGCGGGCTCTATCCATCGATGAAGGCTTATGAGGCGATTGCCTTCATGGGCGCGCTGCGCGGCCTGCCGCTGGCCGAAGGGCGGCGGCGCGGGCGCGAACTGCTCGAACAGCACGGGCTGGGCTATGCCGCCGACCGCCAGATCCGCCAGCTGTCCAAGGGGATGGCGCAGCAGGTCCAGCTGCTCGGCACGCTGGTCCACAACCCCCGGCTGGTAGTGTTCGACGAACCGTTTTCCGGCCTCGATGCGCTGAACCAGGGCAAGCTGGAACGGATGATGCGCGGCCTCGCCGAAAGCGGCGTGACCGTGATCTTCTCGACCCACGTGATCGCCCATGCCGAGCGGCTGTGCGACGAGGTGGCGATCATCGCCGGGGGCAAGGTGCCGTTCGCCGGGCCGGTGGACGTCGCGCGTGACCGCATCCGCCCGCAAGTGCGGCTGGAAACCCGCGCCAGCGACGGCCCCTGGCGCGCGGCCCTGCCCGCCGATGCCCGGCACGAGGGCGCCTACTGGATGTTCTCGCTCCCCGAAACCGGGGTGGAGCCGCTGCTCCGCGCGCTGATCGAAGGGGAGGCGGGCATTCTCTCGCTCTCCATCGAGCGCGCCGGGCTGCACGATGCCTTTGTCGCCATCGCGGGCGAGGCTGCGGCCCGCGCGCTGGAAGAATCGCCCGAGGAGGTCCGCTGATGTCCGCCGCTCCCGTATCCGGCCGCCTCTCCACTCTCGCCGCCGCGCTGGTGATCGCGCGGCGCGATTTTACCGCGATCCTGTTTTCGCGCAGCTTCTTCTTCTTCCTGCTGGGGCCGCTGTTCCCGCTGATCGTCGGCGGGCTGGCTGGCGGGATCGGCGCAAGCGTGAAGGAAACCACCGCCCGCCCGGAACTGGGGATCGCGATGAGCAAGGCCGATGTCGCGGCCATGTCTGCCGCCTATCGCCAGTTGCAGGGCCAGCTGGCCTATCTGCCGGATCTGGTGGTCGTGGCCGAACTGGAACCGGGGCAGGCGTTCGACGCGGGCGCCGCCGTGCGCGACCGCAAGCAGAACCTGGCGGCCGTCATCACCGGCACACCGGCACAGCCGGTGCTGACCGGCACGCGCGACCTGATCGAACGCTGGCAGGGACCGGTTTCGCTTGCCGCCGCGCAGGCGCTGGGCAATGCGCCGGCGTCCTATCCCAAGGTCGAACTGTCCAATCTGGTGACCAAGACCACGGCCGATGAAAACCGCAGCCGGGTAACCACCGCGCAACTGGGCCAGACGGTGCTGTTCCTGCTGACGATGCTGCTGGCGGGCATGGTGCTGTCCAACCTGGTCGAGGAAAAGGGTAACAAGATCATCGAGATCCTGGCCGCCGCAATCCCCATGGATGCGGTGTTCCTGGGCAAGCTGTTCGCGATGCTGGCGGTATCGTGGGTGGGCATCACCGTGTGGGGCGTGACCGGTACGGCCGTGTGGCTGGCGGCCGGCAATTCGCTGGCGGACTATCCGGCCCCGGCGGTCGGCTGGCCGATGTTCTTTGGGCTGGCGGTGCTCTATTTCTCGATGGGATACCTGCTGCTCGGCTCGCTGTTCCTGGCCATTGGTTCGATGGCGTCCACCGTGCGCGAAGTGCAGACGCTGTCGATGCCGGTGACGATGCTGCAATTGCTGAACTTCTTCTTTGCCAGCTATGCGATGGCCCGGCCCGGCAGCGCGATCGAGATCGCGGCGACTGTCGTGCCGTTCAGCAGCCCGTTCGCCATGCTGGCCCGCGCCGCACAGGACCCGCGGCTGTGGACGCATGGCCTGGCGCTGGCCTGGCAGGTGGTCTGCGTGGCGATCTGCGTGAAGGCCGGGGCTACCCTGTTCCGCAAGTGGGTGATGAAGAGCGGCCCGGCACGCGGCGGGCGCAAACGGCGCTGGTTCGGACGGCGGGCAAAGGCCGAAACGGCGGTTTGATCCCCTGCGGTCTGGCTATTGACTCTCCGGTAAGTAAAGCGGGATAAGTCCTTAAGGGCAACGTATCGATAACCTGCGTGCCGGAGAGGAAAATTCATGGCCACCCAACCGCTTAACGCCGCGAATCCGTTCACCTATCGTCGTTCCCCCTCGGCCACCGAGGCCTTCGAGGCATGGCTGAAGGAACATGGCCAGGAACTGCCCAAGCACACCCATCCATGGGACGTGTCGCGCTCTGACATCTATGTCGAGGATCGCTGGCAGCCGATCTTTGCCGAAATGCGCGCGAAGGCGCCGATCAACCGCGTGCCGGAATCGCCCTATGGCGCGTACTGGAACGTGACCACGGCCAAGACCATCCAGCACGTCGAGGCGCTGCCGGAGCTGTTCTCATCGTCGTGGCAGTATGGCGGCATCACCATTGGCGACCCGCCGGAAGATGTCGATCCCGCCGTGCTGGAAGAACGCCGCCTGCCGATGTTCATCGCGATGGACCGGCCCGAACACACTGGCCAGCGCCGCACCGTGGCCCCCGCGTTCACGCCGGGTGAGATCGACAAGATGGCGGCAGAAGTGCGAATGCGCACGGCCGCCACGCTCGACAGCCTGCCGTGGGGCGAGGAGTTCGACTGGGTCGACAAGGTGTCGATCGAACTGACCACCGGCATGCTGGCGATCCTGTTCGGCTTCCCGTGGGAAGACCGCCGGCTGCTGACGTTCTGGTCGGACTGGGCAGGCGATGTAGAACTGGGGCTGGCGCGCGGGCTGGAAGACCTGCGGTTCGGCATCCTCAGCGAAATGGCGCATTACTTCCAGCAGCTGTGGATGGAACGCATGGGCGCCGCGCCCAGCCGCGACCTCATCTCGATGATGATCCATTCCGATGCGATGAGCCACATGAGCCCGCAGGAATTCATGGGCAACCTGGTGCTGCTGATCGTGGGCGGCAACGACACCACCCGCAACACCATGTCGGGCATCGTGCATGCGCTTGATCAGTTCCCCGACCAGCGCGCGATCTTCGAAGCCGACGGATCGGTGATTCCCAACGCGGTGCAGGAATGCATCCGCTATGTCACCCCGCTGGCCCACATGCGCCGCACCGCGACCGAGGATGCCGACCTGTTCGGCAACCAGATCGCCAAGGGCGACAAGCTGATCCTGTGGTACATTTCCGCCAACCGCGACGAGACGGTGTTCGAAAACCCGGACAAGCTGATCATCACCCGCGAAAATGCCCGGCGGCACCTGTCGTTCGGCTATGGCATCCATCGCTGCGTCGGCGCGCGGCTGGCCGAACTGCAACTGAAGATCCTGCTGGAGGAAATGCGCGAACGCCGGATGCGCGTGAACGTGACCGGCAAGGTGGAACGCGTGCGCGCGAACTTCGTCCACGGCTTCCGCCGGCTGGATGTGACGCTGTCGAAGTTCTGAGGCTCTGTGGGGCGGGCCGCGAACCTCAGTTCCGGCCCGCTTCCACTTCCCACAATTGCAGGCCGGTCTTGCCCGGCAGCATGACCGGTCGCAACCATTCCGGCGCGCGACCTGCCAGCAGCCGCGCCATCAGTCCGTCTGGCGCGGCGCGCTGGTAATTGCCCGCCTCGATCAGGCCGGGGCAGATCATCACATAGCGGGCACCGCGCCGCGTCACGATGGCCCTCGCCGCATCCGGCTGGGCAATGAACGCGGCAATCACATCGTGCAGCGCCTGCGGCGCGCGGTGATGCGCGGTGGCGATCACGCGGTGATGCGTCTCGGCCAGCAGGACCGGGCCGATGTCGATGGGGGCGAACACCGTTGCCGGGGCCAGCGCGTTCAGCGCAGGCGCGGCGGCGCGGATATCGCAGGCCAGCTGGGCAGAGGGCATGGGGGCCGCAGTGCCGGCCGGTGCGGCGGTCAACTTGCCCAGCGCGATCAGCGGCACGCCCGGCATGACCACAGCGGCAATCGCCAGCAACCCGGCAACGCGCGGCAGGGGCCGCTTGAAGCCGCGCACCCGGCGATGCCATTCGCGCACTTGCCAGGCCAGCGGCACGGCAGCGATGGCGCAGGCAAATGCGGAGGACCGGGCAACGACAACCGCCAGCAGAATCGTCCCGGCGAGCAGCACAGCATAATCAAACCAGAACCGCCGTGGCCATCCTTGCGATGCCAGCCACAGGCGGACGGCGCCATAAAGGCCCGCCAGCGGCACCGCGATCATTTGCGCGATCACGGCGGGCTTTTGATACCATACCGGCATCCCTTCATGGACATTGCTGTACCAGAAGCTGCGCACCAGCGGATCGAGCGCCGCGAACGGTCCGCCCGCGCAATGCGGGGCCAGCGCCAGGATCGTGATGCCCGCCAGCGCCGCACAGGCGCCAAGGCCCAGCGCGCGCGCCAGCACCGGCAAGGGCGGCAGCGCGGCCAGCACGGTCGCGGCCAGCGCGGCAACCGTCAGCCCCGCGAGGTAAGCCGGCGAGAGGCTGTCGCAATGACTGGCCATGTCGGTCAGCCCATGCGTGCCCAGGAACGCTGCCACGCCGACAATCGCCAGCGCCTGCAGGAACCCGGCGGGGCCGCTGCGCATCGCGGGATCGATCACCGCGCGCAAACCCAGCACCGCGCCGAACAGCGCGGCAATCGGCAGCAGTTCCAGGCTGATCGTCATACCCAGCGCCAGCGCCGCGCCGCTCAGCCACCCGGCCCGCCAGGCAGTGCGCGCGGTGAGGCCATTGAGCGCGGCCAGCACGGCCACGACCTGCCAGCCGTGATGGTCGATCCGCAGCGGCTGCAATTGCGCGGTGAGCGGCGTGGCGAGCGCGAGCAGCAAAATGGTGAAGTAGATCAGGTTCTCATCGACCAGCCGCCAGGCCAGCCGCGCCGCCAGCAGCATCGCCGCGCCCAGCGTGAGCAGCGGCACCAGCACCAGCGCGGCGTGCTCCGCCAGCGCCGGGCCCAGCAGCGGGCGCAGCGCCAGTTGCACCCCCGCCAGCGGCAGGTCGACCAGCCGCGACCAGTGCATCAGCATGCCCTGCGGCGGATCGATGCGGTATTGATGGAGATCCCAGAAGCCCTGTCCCGCCAGCAGATCGCGCACTTGCACCATGCGCAGCGTGTCGTCGGCATCGGGCAGGTTCAGGGCGGCAATCGCGGACCACTTGGTCGCGACATAAATCATGCAGACAATCAGCCAGACCAGCCCCACCCGCACGGTCAGTTCAGCGGGAAAGGGCGGTCGGCGGCGCTCGCCCAACCTCACGAAGCGCTGCCCGTGGCACCGCTGTCCGGGCGGAAGATCACCTTTTCACGCAGCAGCCAGGTCGCGGTAAAGCTCGCGGCGATGGCCAGCAGCTTGGCCAGGCGCGGATCGGTGCCCAGCATATCGCCCGTACCGACAATCGCCGTGGTCAGCGCCAGCCCGAACAGGGCCGAACCCACGAACATCGCCTTTTGCCGGGTCCGCTGCGGTCCGCGCGCGGCCACCCCCTGCTGGAACACCGCGCGGCTGGACAGCAGCCAGTGCGCGACGATCCCCAACGAATAGCCCGCCGCAGCGGCCGGAGCCCCCGGCACGCCCAGCGCCAGCAGCGCAAGGAACGAACCAAGGTCCACCCCCAGCGCCAGCGCGCTGGCCGCAAGGTAGCGCAGCAGGACCACGTTCCGGAGAGCGGCGATGCGGTTCATGGCCAGCCCGTTTCCTTATGCGGCGTCGCGCTGCTTGGGCGCGGCGATGCGTTCGGGCACCTCGCGGACCGATGCCAGCGCGGCGGCCTGGTCCTCGCTCACTTCGCGACGCGCGGTCGGCAGGGCCGCCTGTTCGCCTTCGTCGCCGGCTTCGTGATACTCGGCATCCTCGTTCACGCACCACACGTCATAGACGCGCTGCCCGGCGATGATGTTCTCGACCGTCAGCATCGCGGTCATCATCGCGTGATCCTGATTGTTGTAGCGGTGCATCCCGTTGCGCCCGACCATGTGCAGGGTGGGGTGGGCGCCTTCCAGCTCGCGGCGCATGGCATCGACGTGCGCGGCATAGTCCTCGTCATAGACCGGATAGGCCTTTTCCTGCCGGACCACGGCCCCGCCGATCACCTGTTCGGCCGAAACCAGCCCCAGCGTGGCAAGCTCGCGCGTCGCCAGCTCGACCAGATCGTCGTCCGCCATCGACCACAGCCCGTCGCCTTCGAAGCAGAAGTATTCCAGCCCCACGCAGGCAACGCTTTCGTCCGGCACCATTTCCGGCGACCACGACCGGAAGTTCTGGATGCGGCCAACCTTTACCTTGCTGTCGTGGATGTAAATCCAGTTGTCGGGGAACAAGTCATCCGATCTGATCTTCAGCGCGACGGTCAGGAAGTCGCGGTAACGCAGCTGCTTGGCGTTCAGGCTGGTCTGCGGCAGCGGGTGGAGCCGCGCGGCGAGTTCGCGCATCGGCGCGGAACTGATCGCATGGCGCGCGCGCACCACGGTTTCGCCGTGTTCGCCCGTGGCGGTCATGCGCCAGCCGCCCTGCCCGTCGCTGGCCAGCTGCTTCAAGGCATGGCCTATCAGCACTTCGCCCTTGCCGCTGGCCACGATCTTGTCGCGCGCGGCATCCCACATCATGCCGGGGCCGAGGCGCGGATAGCGGAAGGTTTCCAGCAGCGTCTTGGTCTGCATCCCGTCGTTGGGTGCCTTGTTCAGGCCCAGACTGCGCTTCAGCCCGTCGACCACCGCACCCCACAGCGACAGCCCCTTGATCCGCTGCGCGGCCCAATCGGCGCTCATCTCGTCGCAGGGCATGCCCCAGACCTTCTCGGTGTAGGTCTTGAAGAAGATCGAATAGAGCTTCTGGCCGAACTGGTTGACGGTCCAGTCCTCGAAGCTTTTGACCTGCTTGTTTGGGAATGCCTTGGCCTTGGCAAAGCTGATCATGCACAGCGTGCTGCGCACGATCCCCAGGTTCCACAGCGCTTCGAACGCGCGCAGCGGATAGCTGTAGAATTTGCCCTCGTAATAGATCCGGCTCATCCGGGGGCGCTGGATGAAATCATCCGGCAGGATCTCGTTCCACAGATCGACCACCTGTTGGCTCTTCGAAAAGAACCGGTGTCCGCCGATGTCGAAGCGATACCCCTCGTGCTCCACCGTGCGGCTGATCCCGCCAACGTAGTGTGCGTCCTTTTCGATGATCGCCACCGAAAGCCCCGCCTTGGTCAGCAGGTATCCGGCGGTCAGGCCTGCCGGGCCAGCCCCGATGATCGCGACATCGACGGTCTTTTCATGATTCGGCGCCGCACCATGCGCACCGGGAAGTCCTGCAATTGACATTCTGCCCCCGCTTGAAAGCTTGAGGCAGGAGTGAAGGAAAATGCCTAATCACTGGTTAACGCGGGGACGGGATCGGTCGATCCCGCTCATTCCGGGGGCGCCCTGCAACCCTGCCACCAGCAACGCCAGCTCATCCAGCCGGAATGCTTCCTGGAACACCAGTCCATGGTTAACGCCGCGCCGCCAGCGCACGCGGGCATGGCGCAGGGGAAAGTCCGGCGATTCGATCCGCACCGGCTGGCGTAATGCCAGTGGCGGGTCGGCACGAACCAGCGCGCCCAGTTGCGACAGATCACACAGCGTTACCGCCTGGGCCGCTCCATCGGCCCACACCATGACCGGCAATTCCAGATGCAGACGGATGTGGCGCCGGGGAAATGGCCCGGCTTCTTCGTCCACCAGGCGATGGGGATCGACCGGCGCGTCCCGAAACCGGAACCCGGCATGGCCATCGGCCTGCCACACCGGATCGAGCGCGAACTGCTCACCCTGACCCAGTTCCAGCTGCCAGTCCGCCGAATCGGGCAGCGGATGGAACAATCGCACTTTCAGGCCGGTGGCGGAAACGTCGCGCAGGATGCACAAGTATTCGCGATCCGCAGCGATCAGCTTGGCCGCGCGCAACAGCAGGGTATAGCGCTGCGCCGCCCGCTGTTCGGGCGTTGCCGCATCCGCTCGTGTCGATTCGCCGCTTGCGGCCATGCACCTGTCCCTGGAACGCCGCCCGGACAGCGTTTCCGGGCAGATCCGGACTTAACGCAAGTCGGTTAACCCGCCCGCGCACAGGCCATAGGGGAAAGCCCGATGCCGGATCGGGGATGGCTTCAAAGCTGAGGGAAGTGGATGCCCCGCGAGGATTCGAACCTCGATAGACGGAATCAGAATCCGTAGTCTTGCCATTAGACGACGGGGCAACAGGCGGTGGCCTCTAGGGCGGGTTCGCGCCCGCGTCAAGCCACTGCTCTTGCCCCGGATGGCAACTCGCTCTACGCATGATCTCAGGTACTCGCCGCGATCGGCGGGAAAACGATAAGAGACGCAGGCAAAGTATGGCGGACAAGTTTCCGCCGGCAGTGTGTGAATTACAGGATTCGAAGCCGGACGGGGCAAGGCAGGGCCGGCGCGAGCAATCGCCGTCCAAGCCCCCTTCCGCTTCCCGTGCACGCAGGCCGGACGGCCAGACAGATCGATTCGCCCCCCGTTCGGGTCAATCACCGGCGGGCGAACCCGCGAGCGGACCGCCCGGCGGGCGCCCCGCACCGCACGGCCGACAGGCCTTTGCCGCGATCGACCTTGGCACCAACAATTGCCGGTTGCTGATCGCCCGCCCGGCGGGTGAACACTTCGTCGTGATCGACGCCTTCAGCCGCGTGGTGCGGCTGGGCGAGGGGCTGGCCCAGACCGGGCGGCTGAGCGATGCGGCGATGGATCGGGCGCTGGGTGCACTGCAAATCTGCGCCGACAAGCTGCGCCGGCGCGGGGTCCACCTCGCCCGCTCGGTGGCGACGGAGGCGTGCCGCCGTGCCGAGAACGGCCCGGCCTTCATCGAACGGGTCTATGAACGGACCGGAATCCGGCTCGATATCATCAGTGCCAAGGAGGAAGCGCGGCTGGCAGTGCTGGGTTGCCACCTGCTGCTGGAAGCCGGCGATGGCCCGGCGATGATCTTCGACATCGGCGGGGGATCGACCGAGCTGGTGCTGGTGGAAAGCATGAACGGCCAGGTGCCGCGGATTCGCGACTGGCAAAGCGTGCCCTGGGGCGTCGTTTCGCTGACCGAGACCTGCGGCGAAGAACCCGATACGGCCACCGGGCGCGCCGCGCGCTATGCCCGGATGCGCCAGCTGGTGCGCGATAGCCTGGCCCCCTTTGCCGAGCGGATCGCGGCCGCCCTGCGCGACGAACCGGCGGGGCTGCCGCTGCGCCTGCTGGGAACCAGCGGCACGGTGACGACGCTGGCGAGCCTGCACCTCGACCTGCCGCAATATGATCGCCGCGCGGTCGACGGGTTGATCGTGCCGGCCGAATCGATGCGCGGGATCAGTTCCAGCCTGGCCGACATGACGCCGGACCAGCGCCGCGCGCTGCCGTGTATCGGGCGCGAACGCAGCGACCTGGTGGTTGCGGGCTGCGCCATTCTGGAAACCATCCTCGATTTGTGGCCCGCCGACCGGCTGGGCGTCGCCGATCGCGGCATCCGCGAGGGCATCCTGCGCTCGCTGATGTCGGCCGAAGGCGCAGGCGAACGAACCCGTGCGGCGCTGCGCCGGATCAAGCGTGAAGGTGCGAAATGAGCAGATCCGGCGGCCCGGTCGAGAAACGGCTGAAAAAGGCAAAGGGGCGGACCGCCAGTTCGACCCGCTGGCTGACGCGCCAGCTCAACGATCCTTACGTGAAGGCCGCGCGCGATGCCGGATGGCGCAGCCGCGCCGCGTTCAAACTGATCGAGCTGGACGAAAAATTCGGCCTGATCCGGGGGGCGAATCGCGTGGTCGACCTGGGCATCGCTCCGGGCGGGTGGAGCCAGGTGGTGCGCAAACTGAACCCGCGCGCCGCCGTGGTCGGCATCGACCTGCTGGAAACCGATCCGATCGACGGCGTGACAATCTTCCAGATGGACTTCATGGCCGATGAAGCCCCCGCCGCGCTGATGGGGGCGCTGGACGGCGCGCCGGACCTCGTCATTTCCGACATGGCTGCCAACACCGTGGGCCACAAGCAGACCGACCACTTGCGGACGATGGGCCTCGTGGAGACGGCGGCCGACTTCGCGATCCAGAACCTGGCCCCCGGCGGCGCATTCGTGGCGAAAGTACTGGCGGGCGGGACCGATACCGACCTGCTCGGGCTGCTGAAGCGCCACTTCACCACCGTGAAGCACGCCAAGCCCCCTGCCAGCCGCAAGGATTCGTCCGAATGGTACGTGATCGCCCAGGGTTTCAAGGGGCAGGCTGAGCGCGGTGAGGACGCGGCCTAAGCCGGATCGCACACCGCGCGGCGATAGAGGTGCCAGGTCGCGTGGCCCAGCACCGGCAGGGCCACCAGCAAGCCCAGGAACGCCGGCAGCATCGCCGCGAACAACGTGACGGCGATCACCCCGGCCCAGACCAGCATCGTCAGCGAATTGGAGCGCACGACCGCCAGGCTGACGATGATCGCGGTCATGAAATCGACCTCACGGTGGACCAGCATCGGCAGGCTGACCACCGTGACCGCATAGAACGCCCAGGCCAGCACCGCTCCGACCGCGCCGCCGACCACCAGCATCATCATGCCAGCGCGCGTGCCGAACAGCGCCAGCGATTCGGTGCCGATCCCCGATTCGGCCAGGAATACCGCGAAGATGCCGTGCGCGATCATCAGCCAGAACCCGAAGGCGACGAACACGATCGCCCCCATGCTGACGATCTGGTCATCCCCGCCGCGCCCGCGCAGCGCGCCGAGCACCGCGCCCCAGGTCATCGGCAGGCCCGCCTCGCGGCGGCGGCTGACTTCGTAAAGACCGACCGCGATGAACGGGGCCAGCAGCGGAAAACCCGCCGCCGCCGGGACCAGCCAGGCGACCTCACCCCGATTGAACAGCGCGAAATAAAGGAACAGCCCCGCCGCGACATAGACGCCGGCGAAGAACAGGCCATACCCCGGACAGGCCCGGAAATCCCCCCAGCCCGCTGCCAGCGCGGCGCGCAGCTCCGCCCAGCCCAGATTCCTTGCCACCGTGACCGGCGCGATCTGCGCCTGATTTGCCGACGCCATGGCACACCCCTCCTTTGCCCATGCTGGCGGAAAGGTGCCTCAACTGCGCTTTGGCATCAAGCGCCGCGCACGCATGGCAAAAGGGGCAGAGCCTTGCGGCCCTGCCCCTTTTCCTGAACCGGTCGGTTCGGTGCGCTTACTTCGCCGCCTTGATGTAGGCGATGACGTCAGCCCGGTCCTGCGGGTTGCTGAGACCGGCGAAGGTCATCTTGTTGCCAGCCGCAAACGCGCGCGGGTTGGTCAGCCAGGCATCGAGCGTGGCATCATCCCACACGCCGCCCTTGCCCTTCAGCGCGTCGGAATAGGCAAAGCCGGCGGCATGGGCGCCAACCTTCGAACCGGCCACGCCGTTCAGGTTCGGACCGATGCCGTTGGCCCCGCCAGCGTTGACGGTGTGGCAGGCGACGCACTTCTTGAAGACCTGTTCGCCCTTGGCGGCATCGCCAACCACGGCAGCGGCCACTTCCGCACCCGCTTCCGCGCCTTCGGCAGCAGCGGGGACGGCGGGCAGCGGCAGGTTCGAACCCTGCGCGTTGAGGTAGACCATCAGATTGGCACGTTCAGCCGGATCGCTGATCCCGGCGAAGCTCATCTTGGTGCCTTCGGCGAACTTCTTGGGGTTGGTCAGCCATTCGTTCATGGTTGCCCAGTCCCACTTGCCGCCCTTGGCCTTCAGCGCATCGGAATAGGCAAAGCCGGCAACGTGGCCACCAACGGCCGCGCCGAACACGGCGTAGAGATTCGGACCAATGCCGTTCGCGCCGCCCTGGTTGATGGTGTGGCAGGCCACGCACTTCTTGAACGTGGCTTCACCCTTGGCCGCATCGGCCGTGGCCAGCAGCGCTTCGATCGCGACGGTCTTTTCACCGCCTTCAGCCGCAACGCCTTCAATCTCATAGCCCATCTTTTCCGGGCGGTGTTCCTTGTCAGCCTTGAAATAGTGGCCGCTGATGCTGGCGAGGCCGAGTGCGACGACGCCGGAAAACAGCGTCCAGCCAGCGATGGTATTAAAACGATCAGCCATGGAACATGCCCCGTGGGTAAAAGCCCTGCAATTGCGCGCCGCTCTAGTGGCGAGGCCGGACAAGTGCAAGAGCCATTGCGGCCTCTCTGTTTGCAGCCTAGCCATTGCGATCATGTTTTCACGATCTGACACGGGCGGGGGGATAATCGACGCATGAGCTGGGCCCCCGAAATCGAGGAACTGCGCCGCCGCGAAGCGCTGGCCGAGCAGATGGGCGGTGCCGAGAAAGTGGCCCGCCAGCACGCGCGCGGCAAGCTGGACGCCCGGGCGCGGATCGCCGGGCTGGTCGATGCCGGGTCGTTCCGCGAAATCGGCAAGATTGCGGGCAAGGGCCATTACGGCCCTGACGGTGAACTGCTGGACCTGTCCCCCAGCAACGTGATTTTCGGCCGTGCCAATATCGAAGGGCGGCCCGTGGTCGCCTCTGCCGATGACTTCACCGTGCGCGGCGGAGCGGCGGACGCGGCGATCCACCGCAAGTTCGTGCAATGCGAACAGATGGCCCACGCGCTGAAGATCCCGCTGATTCGCATGATCGACGGCACCGGCGGGGGCGGATCGGTGAAAACGCTGGAAGAAATCGGCGCGACCTATGTTCCGGCCACGCCCGGCTGGGGCGAGATCGTGAAGAACCTCGATACCGTGCCAGTCGTGGCGCTGGCGCTGGGGCCAACGGCAGGGCTGGGTGCGGCGCGAGTCGTCGCCAGCCACTATTCAATCATGGTCAAGGGCCTGTCGCAGCTGTTCGCCGCCGGTCCCGCCGTGGTCGAGGCGATTGGCGAGGCCAGCGACAAGGAATCGCTCGGCGGCAGCGCAATCCACACCCGCAACGGCGTGGTCGATGAGGAAGTGGCCGACGAGTACGAGGCCTTTGCCCGTGCCCGCCGCTTCCTGTCCTATCTGCCCGCCCACGTCGGCCAGCATGCCCCGCGCACCGCGCCGATCGATCCGGTGGACCGCCGCGACGAGGCGCTGCTGTCGATCGTCCCGCGCGAGGCCAAGCAGGTCTATTCGATGCGCCGCGTGCTGGAAGCGGTGTGCGATGCAGGCAGCGTGTTCGAAATGGGCCGGATGTGGGGGCGCGCCGCCATCACCGCCTTTGCCCGGCTGGATGGTTGGCCAGTCTGCGTGATCGCCAGCGACCCCAGCTACCTGGGCGGTTCATGGGAAGCGCGCACTAGCGAGAAGGTGGAGCGGTTCATCAAGCTGGCCGACCAGTTCCGCCTGCCGGTGGTCCACCTGGTCGACAACCCCGGCTTCATGATCGGCTCCGCCGCGGAAAGTGCGGGCACGATCCGCTATGGCGTCAACGCGATGAACGCGATCTACCGGGCGAGCGTGCCGCTGGCCTGCGTGCTCGTGCGCCGCGCCTATGGCATCGCAGGCAGCGCGATGAGCAATGCCGAGGCGTTCCAGTACCGCTTTGCCTGGCCTTCGGGCGACTGGGGCAGCCTGCCGATCGAAGGCGGGATCGAGGTCGCCTACAAGAGCGAGATCGAGGCCGCAGCGGACCCCGCCGCGCATCTCGACGCGATTCGCGAACGGCTGAACCGGGTGCGCAGCCCGTTCCGCACCGCCGAGAAGTTCGGGATTGAGGACATCATCGACCCGCGCGACACCCGCCCGCTGCTATGCGAGTTTGCCGGGCTGGCATGGGCGGCCCTGGGGGCCTGAGTTTCGCGCGAGATCAGGCGCCCAGATAGTCCGCCAGCGCGGCCTGCTGCGCGGCATCCAGCCGCAAGCCCAGCTTGGTGCGCCGCCACAGGATATCCTCCGCACTGACCGCCCATTCCGTCTGGCGCAGGTAATCGACCTCCGCCCCGGTCAGCCCGCCGCCGAAATCGCGGCCCAGCGCCTGCCAGCCCTCCGCGCCAGCCAGCCAGCGCTCGGCCCGCGTGCCATAGGCGCGGGCAATGCGGTCGACGCTGGCGGGATCGAGGAAGGGGTAGCGCTCGGCCAGATCGGTCATCAGCGCAGGCAGCCCGTCGATCGCGAAATCTCCACCCGGCAAGGGCGCACGCGTGGTCCAGCCCTTGCCACCGGCGGCCGGCAGGCGCTGGGCCAGCAGATCCACGGCCTCTTCCGCCAGATGGCGATACGTCGTGATCTTGCCGCCATAGACGCTGAGCAGCGGCGCCCCCTCGCCCGCATCGGACAAGTCCAGCCGGTATCCGCGCGTCGCCGCTTCGGGGCGGCCAGAGCCATCATCGATCAGCGGGCGCACTCCGGAATAGGTCCAGACCACGTCCGCCGGGGTGATCGCGGTGTTGAAGTACCGGCTCGCCCCGTCGCAGAGATAGGCGATCTCCTCGTCGCTGGCGCAAATCGGTGCACCGGGTTCCTGATCGCGGTCAGTCGTGCCGATCAGGGTGAAATCGCGCTCATAGGGAATCGCGAAGAAAATCCGTCCGTCCGCCAGCTGGAAGAAATAGGCGTAGGGGTGGTCGAACACCTTGCGCACCACGATGTGCGATCCGCGCACCAGCCGCATCCCGTAGTCGGGTGTCGTGCCGATCAGCCCGTCGACTTTCAGCACTGACGGCCCGGCGGCATTGACCAGCGCGGCGGCGTGGAACTGGCCAGAAGGCGTGTCGATCACCCAACCAGCGCCATCACGCCGCGCGGCAGTGACGGGGGTGCGGGTGCGCACTTCGGCCCCGCGCTCTGCCGCGTCGAGCGCGTTCAGCACGACCAGCCGCGCATCGTCGACCCAGCCGTCGCTGTATTCGAACGCCGGACCGAATTCCGCCTTCAGCGGCGCGCCTGCCGGGTGGCGTTTCAGGTCGATGCTGCGGGTGGCAGGCAGGCGCTTGCGCCCGCCGATGTGGTCATAGAGGAACAACCCCAGCCGCAGCAGCCAGCGCGGGCGCAGGCCCTTCACGTGCGGCAGGACGAAGCGCAGCGGGTGGATGATGTGCGGGGCAATGGCCCACAGCGCCTCGCGCTCGGTCAGCGATTCGCGGACCAGGCCGAACTCGTAATGCTCTAGATAGCGCAGCCCGCCGTGGATCAGCTTGGTTGAGGCAGAGGAGGTGCCCTGCGCCAGATCGCCTGCTTCCAGCAGCAGCACCTTGGCCCCGCGTCCTGCCGCGTCGCGGGCAATCCCCGCGCCGTTCACGCCGCCGCCAATCACGGCCAGATCGAATTGCGTCATGCCTGCAACCTCAATGCATCCCTGGGTCGGGCACCGGCCGCGCCACGCCCGGCGGCGTGATCCGGCGGAACAGCCGCCCCTTTTCGCTGTACAGCACCAGCACCAGCGCCAGCAGGCCGAACCCGAACAGCGCATAGGCCAGCGGCTGGGCGGTATCGTTGAACGCCGCCCCGACCATCGACCCCAGCACCGACCCGATCACCATGCGCAGGAACGATTGCAGCGACGAGGCCGCCCCGGCAATGCGGGCGAAAGGCTGGAGCGAAATCGATCCGAAGTTCGCGCCGATGAAGCCCATCAGGCACATGTTCGCGGTCATCAGGCCCACGAAGATCCAGATGCTTTCATGCTGGCTGTGCGCGTGCCAGACCTGCCCCGCGCCGACCGCGATATAGATCAGCAGCGCCGCATGCGACACGCGCCGCGCGCCGAACCGTTCCACGATCCGTGAGTTGGAGAAGTTCGCCAGCGCCATCGCCCCGGCCATCGCCGCGAAGAACAGCGGAAAGCGCTCACCCGCGCCGTAGTGCTCCGCAACCAGTTGCTGCGCGCTGTTGATGTAGCCGAACAGGCCGCCCAGCAGCACCGAGGTGCCCAGCACATAGCCGATGGCCGCGCGGTTGGTGGCCGATTCCCACATGTTCGCCGCGACCACGCCGGGTTCGATCCGCTGGCGGTATTCGGGCTTCAACGTTTCGGGCAGGCGCAGGAACACCCAGATCCAGATCGCCGCCGCCATCAGCGCCATGCCGCCAAAGATCCAGCGCCAGCTGGCCACCCACAACACCGCCTGGCCAAAGCTGGGGGCCAGCATCGGCACGATCATGAACACGACCGAGATGGTCGACATCGCCCGCGCCATGCGGTCCCCGCCGAACCGGTCGCGGATGATCGCGCCGGGCAGGACCGACAGGCCCGCGCTGCCCAGCGCCTGCAGCGCGCGCGCCACCAGCAGCATCGTGAAGTCGGTAACCAGCGCACAGGCCAGCCCCATCAGGATATAGATTGCCAGGCTGCCGAACAGCACACGCCGCCGCCCGAACCGGTCCGCCAGCGCGCCGGGGATCAGCGATCCGAAACCGGCGGCAATCAGGAACACGCCGACCACCAGCTGGCGAGCATTGGGATCGTCCTGCCCCAGGTCGCTGGCGATCACCCCCAGCGCGGGCAGCATCGAATCGATGCACATCGCCTGCAGGGCCATCAGCATGGCCATCATCGCGATAAACTCGCGCTCGCCCAGGCGGGCGTCGGCAGCTGGCGGGGCAAAGGACGACATCAGCCCCCAATGGCCCGATGTGACACCGCTGGCCAGACTCTTTTCGTATGCAGGGCGCACGCTATCATGCAGGCATGGCCGAACCGCCTCCCGACAGCGAACCGGACGACGATATCGCCCCCGGCCTGCGCAAGGTGATCCACATCGACATGGACGCCTTTTTCGCCAGCGTGGAACAGCGCGACGATCCCGCGTTGCGCGGCCAGCCGGTCGCGGTTGGCGGGGATGGGCCACGCGGCGTCGTGGCGGCGGCGAGTTACGAGGCGCGGCGCTATGGCGTGAAGTCGGCCATGGCCTCGGTCACGGCGCGGCGGCTTTGCCCGAAGCTGGTGTTCCGCCGCCCCCGGTTTGATGTTTACACCGCCGTATCGCGCCAGATCCGAGAGATCTTTCTGGACTATACCCCCCACGTCGAGCCGCTCAGTCTGGACGAGGCCTATCTTGACGTGACCGAGGATCTGAAGGGCATCGGCAGCGCCACCCGCATCGCCCAGCTGATCCGGGCGCGGATCAAGGCCGAAACCGCGCTGACCGCCAGCGCGGGCGTGTCCTACAACAAGTTCCTGGCCAAGCTGGCAAGCGACCAGAACAAGCCCGATGGCCTCTGCGTGATCCGCCCCGGCCAGGGCGCGCAGTTCGTCGCCGCGCTGCCGGTGCGGCGGTTCCACGGGGTTGGCCCGCGCGGGGCGGAGAAGATGGCGCAGCTGGGGATCGAAACCGGCGCGGACCTTGCCGCCAAGGACATCGATTTCCTGCGCCGCCACTTCGGCAGCCAGGCCGATTACCTCTACCGCGCGGCCCGCGGCATCGACCTGCGCCGGGTCAAGGCCAATCGCCCACGCAAGTCGGTCGGCGCCGAACGCACGTTCGAGCGCGACATTTCCGCCGGATCGGCGCTGCGCGAGACGCTGGAACGGATCATCGGCCTGACGTGGGAACGGATCGAGCGCAGCGGCGCGCAGGGCCGCACCGTGACGCTGAAGCTGAAGCACACCGATTTCACCGGCCTGACCCGCGCCCGCTCCACCGCACAGCCCGTCGCCAGCCGCGCCGAATTTGCCGCCATCGCCCACGCCCTGCTGGATGAAGTCGTGCCGCTGGCCCAGCCGATCCGGCTGATGGGGCTGACGCTATCGCACCTGGACGGCGAAGAGGACGCTACGCCGCCGCCGACTGGCCCCGACGCGCAGCTGTCGCTGCTGTGACCCAGTCCGCCAGATAGCGATCCACCAGATACGACAGGTCCGGCGGCAAGGCATCAAGCGCGAAGAACTCCGCCGCGATCACTTCGCGGCCATCGCCCGCTACCGTGCCAGTGGCCGTGCCGGTCACCAGATGGACGCGATTGATGGTGCCGTAGAGCGGCTCGTCCACTTGCCCGAACAGAATCGGAGCCGCCAGCGCGCAGCCCGTTTCCTCGGCCAGCTCGCGCAGGGCCGCCGCCAACGGGTCTTCTCCCCGGTCGACTCCGCCGCCCGGCAGCATCCAGCGTCCGCTACCGTAGGAATGCCGGATCAGCAGCACCCGCTCTGCCTCGTCAAAGGCCAGCACCCGGCACCCGATCAGCAGCGGCTTGCGCCATTGCCACCAGCGAATCCGCACCGCATGGGCCAGCGTCAGGCCGGCGCGGTGCAGGGGGGCGGGGATCAGGTGAAGCATGTCACCGGTTGATGCGCCGCCGCCAGCAGGCGCGCAACCGGCAAATCGTGTTCACCCCGGATCGCGGCGTCAAACACCGCGCGCTTGTCCGCCCCGCGCATCACGAACAGCAGCGCATCGCTGTTCAGCAGTGCCGGGATCGTCAGGCTGAGCCGCGCGAACGGCGCTTCCGGCGGCAAGGGATCAGGCACCAGCTGCCGCAGCATCTGGGGATCGTCCACTTGCGGATCGGTGTTGGGAAACAGCGAGGCAATGTGCCCGTCCGCGCCCATCCCCAGCCAGGTCAGCGCGAAATGCGGCGGCACGGCATCTTCAGCCAAGGCGACCACCCGCGCACCCAGCGGCTCCAGCGCCGCGCGGATGCGGCCGACGTTGCTGGCAGGGTGATCCTCGGCCACGATCCGGTCATCCCCCGGCCAGACCGCGATCCGCGACCAGTCCAGATCGCGATCCGCCAGCGCGGCGAGAATCGGGAACGGGGTTGAACCGCCGGGGATCGTGATCGCAATTTCGCCCTCGCTCTCGCCCAGCGCCTGTTCCAGCCGCTCCGCCAGCCACGCCGCAATGGCGCTGTCGTCAGCGCCTTCGATGATCGTCACATTTGCCATGCTGGACGCAATAGCACCGCCGCCCGGTGGCCGGAACGGCGGTGCAATGGTATTCTTTTGTGCTGCCAGTTGCGCGGTTACTTCAGCAATTGCCCCAGGAACCACACCCGCTGTTCGGCCTGATCGGTCCAATCGTCGATCACCCCGTCGGTGGCGTTGTCTCCTGCCGCACCAGCCGCCGCCTTGGTTTCGCGCAGCGCGGCGATCAGCGTTTCGTTGTCGGCCTTCAGCTGGGCGATCATCGCTGCGGCCGAGAGATCGGCGTCATCCTCGTCCTTGATCCGGCTCTTGCCAGCAATCGCGCCGATCGACGTCAGCGTGGCAGCGCCGTTCTTGCGGACGCGTTCGGCGATCAGGTCGGTCAGCGCGAAGATCTCGGCGGCCTGTTCGTCGAACAACAGGTGCAGATCGCGAAACTGCGGGCCGCCGACGTGCCAATGGAAATTCTTGGTCTTGATGTAGAGCGCGAAACAATCGGCGAGCAGCGCGTTCAGGCTGTCGACCAATGCGGCCTTGGCGTTGTGATTACCCATGATCTTGCCCTTTCCCTCAGTGATGGCTGCTTCTACCGCCGCACCGAAAATCATTCAAAACGATTAAAATGGAAAGTTTGATCGCATTGAGCGATTATATCCGCCCGGTCGCCCGCAGCGCCAGCACCGCGGCCACCACCAGCACAACCGCGCCCAAGCCGCGCCGCAGCGGGACGACCGAACGCTGTGCCAGCGCCCCCGCCGCGATCCAGCCAGCCGCGATCACACCGGCACCCCCGGCCGCGCCGCCCAGTGCGGCAGGCAGGATCGCACCGGTCGCCACCGCAATTCCGAACAGCATGAAGCGGGCCGCATCGGTCAGTTGCTGGACGAACAGCACCAACGCGAATGCCCCCAGCGAATCGGTCGGCTCCCTGGGCGTCGGGCTGGCCCGCGCGATCAGCATTTCCGCGCCCGCCAGCCCCAGCGCCAGCGCCGCCAGAAACAGCCGCGCATTGCCGTTCAGCATGGGAATGACCAGCGCCGCGCCGCCCGCCGCGATGCCCGCTGTCAGCGCCGCACTGGCCGCGCCGACCAGCAACACCGCCGGACGCTGCCCGCGCCGATGGCTCAGCGCAGCGACCAGCAACTGATCGCGCGCGCCGATCCCGGTGACGAGCAGGGCAATGAAGGCAAACAGAAATCCTGACACCGCGCCGTGCTGCCAAGGTGCAGGGCGTGCGGTCAAGCGAAACAGGCAGTTACCCCAGCAGGCTGCGCGATTCGGCGATGGCGGCGATCCCGCGCTGGCCGCCCTGCCGGTCCAGCTGGACGACGATGTCGATCACCGATGCGGCATATTCCAGCGTTTCCGCGCGGGTCAGGCCAATGCCGGTCTGCATCGCCATCAGCGCGATCTGTTCCAGCGCCCCGCGCGGGGTATTGGCGTGGACTGTGGAAAATGACCCCGGATGCCCGGTATTGATCGCGCGCAGGAAGCTGACCGTTTCCGTGCCGCGCAACTCGCCCAGCACGATCCTGTCGGGCCGCAGCCGCAGCGCGGCCTGGAGCAAGTCGTTGGCCGAAACCTTGGCTTCGCCCAGTTCGCCCTTCACCGCGATCAGGCCGACGCCGTTGGCCCCCGGCAGGCGCAGTTCGGCGGTATCTTCCACCAGCACGATGCGTTCCTGCACCGGAATTTCGCGCAGCAGGGCGTTGAGGAACGTGGTCTTGCCGGTCGAGGTGCCGCCCGCGATCAGGATCGTGCGGCGGCGGCGCACGGCATCGCGCAGAAAGGCAATCGGCTCTGCCAGCGGATCGGGTACAGGGGTATCCGGCGCGAGGGTGATCGGCCCGCGATCATAGGCGTCGAGCGGCAGATCGAGCAGGCGGTGGCGGCGAATCGCCAGCGCCCAGTGCCGCCGCGTGGCGGGCGGGCCGCAAAGCTGGATGCGCGCGCCGTCGGGCAGGGTTGCCGCCAGCAGCGGATGCTCACGGTTGATGCCCTGATGGCTGACGCGGGCGACCTGTTCGGCCAGCCGTTGCAGCAGCTGGTCGGTCACTTCGGGCAGGGCGATGCGCTGCATTCCGGCTTGCGCCGCGTCCTCCACCCACAATTCGCCCGGCGCGTTGACCAGCAATTCGGTCACCGTCTCGCGCTCCAGCCAGGGGCGGAACGGGGCAAGGTAGGCGTCAAGATAGACGCTGCGCGGCGGCGCGGGCGCGGCCACCGGCAGCACCAGCGGGGCCGTGCTCATTCCCCGCTGACCCGCGAAAAGTCGAGGTCACGGGCGGTGAACACCCGGATCGGCTGCCCCTGGCGCACGCGCACCGTGGGGCCGATCTGGCCGGACTGGCCGACCGCTGCGGCCGCGGCGGATTGCCCGCCCCCCGCAATGATCACCCCGGCATTGCCGCCCAGCGCCGACAGTCCGCCAACCACCGACAGCAGCATGGCCGAGCCGAACCGTTCGAAGAAATGCGTGTTGACCTTGCCCGCCAGCCCGGTTTCCCCTGCAAAGCCAACGGCGGGCGAGGCGATGTTGACCGAGACGCCATCAGGCCGGATCAGCCGCGTCCAGATCACATAGGCGCGCTTTTGCCCCGCCTGCAGCCCGCTCTTGTACTGACCGATCAGCCGCGAGGAACGCGGGACCAGCACGCGGCTGCCATCGAACGAACGCACATCGACCGACACGACCGCGCGGACATAGCCCGGCACGTCGGTATCGATCGCGGTTTCCAGCACGGCGGGGATCAGCGTGCCCTGCGTGACCGTGGTCTTGGGGTCGAAGCTGGCGGCGGCGGTCGCGGCAGACCCGCCGACCCCGCCGATCCGGGTCGCAAAATCATCCGCGCCATTGCCGCTGGCACCCGCAGGCGCCGCAACTGGCGCGGCAGGAGCGCCTATCGGCACCGGCAGCGAACTCGCGTCGAACACGACCGTGGGCGATGCCGCCGGGTTGCTGGCCGGCGCGGCCAGCGCCGCGCCCTGTGGCGGGGCCGCCAGCACGGCCTGCTGGGGCGGCGCGGCAAGGTTTGGATCGCCCGCTGGCGTGATCGCGGCGGCGGGCACGACGGGTGCGGCTTCAACTGGCGGCGGCGCGGCAGCGGGGACAGGCTGCGGAGCCGCAACCGGCTGCTGGCCGGTGCGCGCGGCATCCATGCTCCACAGCGTCACCCCGCCCAGCACCGCAACCAGCGTAACCCCGGCAAAAATCCCCAGCCCCTCGCCGCGCGGCTTGCGCTGGGTGACGGCGGGCAGGACGTTGCGCGTGGTAAGGTCGATGATCTCGGCCCCCTGGCACTCGCGCGGATCGTGGTCGTCCTGCGGGGCAATGCGTTCGGGCAAGCGGTTGGCGCGCATGGCTTACTGCTCCTTTGCCGGCGCGGCGGGCAGGGCGGCGAGCGCGGGCTGCTTGCGCGGGGGACCGGCGTTCTCGATGGTGGCAAAGTCCTTGCCCGATCGCAGCACGATCAGCCCCGGCACCCCATCGATCACGATCACGTCGCCGCGCACGGCAAAGTTGACCGGGCCTTCGGTGCCCGCCTCGTCGCGGATCTGGATCGCGGGGATCGGCGTGCTGGCGGACCATTGCAGATAGGTCGCCATGCCATCGTCATAGACCCGCGCGGGCAGCAGCGCCGCCTTGCCCTTGCTGCGCCAGGCGAAGTTCAACGTCGCGGGATCGACCGGCTGGTCCGCGCCCTTGGCGGCAATTACCTGCGATTCCTCCGCCGTCAGCGCGGGAGTAGCGGCCGCCTGCACCGGCTTCGGCTCGTCCGGATACTTGAAGCGCAGCACATAGAGCGGCGCGGCGGATGCACCCGACACGAGGTCGAAGAAATAAGTCCGGCGGTCCGTCACCACAGTCATGTTGGTCTGGGCGCGGACGGCCAGCGGCTTCACGAACAGCAGGTTCGCGCGCTTGTTGGGCGTGACCTGCCAACTGTTCGAATCGCCGATGGCGACGTTCTCGATCCGCTCATCCTCGGCAAAGGCGATCGAGGCCTGGACGCCCAGCTTGCCCTCGACCCGGACCACCTCGTCCGGATTGAACAGGCGCGTGGCAAGGCGGGCGTCTTTCGCCAAAAGCGGCGAGGCCGTGGCCGCCAGCAAGGCAGCGGTCAGCAGCGGAATGCGGATCATCGAATCATCTCCCGAACGGGGTTGCTCGGCTGGGAACGGAACCGGCTGCCGATCCCGCGCGCGCGGCGATTGGACAGCGGAGGCAAGGCAGGCGCACCGCTGGGCGCGGCTAGCTGGGTAATGACAGTGCGGCTGGTGCGGGACGGGGCGGAACTGCTGGCCAGAGCGGCTGCGCCATCGGCGGTCATCACCGGCGCGGCGACCAGCGCGGAGCGGCGCCCCGAATTCGCGGCGGCGGCGAGCGGAGCATAGGGCGTGGCAGCGGCACCGGCTGGTGCGGGAGCAGCCGGGGCCGCATCGCCGCTTTCCGCCGGATCGGACTTGGCCAGCCCGAACACCTGCCAGCCGGACACCACCGACCCGGAGACTTTCAGCACCATCGCCATCAGCGCGACATGGACCGATGCGATCATGAACAGCGCCAGCGCGGCGCGGCCATCGACCCCGCCTTCGGCCGAACGGAGTGCGGCGACGACGGGGATCAGCAGTTCCATCACGATCCCGCCGCCCGTCACCACGAACAGCGGCGTCACCGCAGTCAGCACCACGCCGCGCAGCCACCCGGCGGTGAGGCCGCGCGTGCCGCCGAACAGGGCGAACACTACGAACACCGGGCCTACCGCCAGCAGCACCGCCAGCGCGATCCGCGCCGTCACCAGCACGCCCACCGTGCCGAGCAACAGCAGCAGCGCGCCCAGCCACATCAGGTTGCCGGGGGTAAAGCTGCCGCCCGCCGCCTGCCCGCTGGGCTCGCCATTGGTCGCGCCGGGCTGGGCGACTTCGGCGATGGCGGCAAAGATAATGTCGATCCGGTCGGCGAAGATCTGCGTGGCAGAGCCTTTCGCACCGGTCAGCACGCTGGCGATCTGGTCCGGCGCGCCGATCGCCAGGTTCCAGACCACGCTTTGATAGGCGACCCAGCTGGTCGCGAACGTCAGCACCAGCCCCAGCGTCATCATGCGCGGGGTCAGCGCAGAAATCCCGATCCGGCTGCGGCCGGTCAGCAGCGAGACGGCAAAGAACGCGATGTACAGCGTCAGCAGGATCGTCAGCGCCGGAACCAGCGCGCCGTCACCGCCGAACAGCCGTCCGAACGCCGCCGCCGTGGTTTCACTGGCCAGGCAATCGACCGCGCGCAGCGCCGGGGCGACCCCGGCGGCGGCGTTGGCGGCCAGAGTTTCGCAGGCGCTCATTCCGCCGCCTCGGTCCACAGATCGGCTTGCGTGTCACCCGGCCAGAGTTCACCGGTCAGCGCCGGATACCACGCGGCAGGCGCATCGCCATATTCGGCGCGCAGGGCGTCCAGACGGCGCACGGTGCTTTCACGGCCCGACAGCAGGGTGAGCACTTCGGGCATGCCCGACAAGTCCAGCCGCACCACGACCGAGGCGTCGGGCTGGCGGATCAGAAAGCAGCGGCTGCGCGCGGGCAGGGTGCGGATCAGGTCCAGTTCGTGCGCGGTCAGGCCAAACCCTTCGCAGTAATCCTCCGCCCGCGCGCGAGCGTTGGGCATGAAGATCATCGTTGCGGTCTGCTCGACCAATGCCGTCGAAATCCGGCTGTCGAGCGCATCGCGCGCGCTTTGCGTGGCGAAGCCGACCAGCGCGTTGCGCTTGCGCAGGGTCTTCAACCAGTCGCGGATGCGGGCGGCGAAAACCTCGTCGTCGAGCGCCTTCCAGCCCTCGTCGATCAGGATCATCGTGGGCTCGCCGTCCAGCCGCTCCTCGATCCGGTGGAACAGGTACATCATCACCGGAGTGCGCAGGCGCGGGGTCTCCAGCAGTGCGGTCATGTCGAACCCCAGCGTGCGGGCGGACAGGTCCAGCCGGTCATCGGCGTTGTCGAACAGCCAGCCATGCTCGCCATCCCCGATCCAGGCGTCCAGCCGGCTGGCGAGATCGCCGGGCTGCGGACGGCGCGTGCCGGCCAGCAACTCGCGGAAGTGGCTGAGGCGGCGCAAGGCCGGATCGTTGGCATAAGCGGCATCGACCGCCGCGCTGATCGTCGCCAGTTCCTCCGGCCCGGACGCGCCCAGCAGCACGCCCAGCCAGTCGCGCAGGAACGCACGGTTAAGCGGCGAATCGGGCAGGGCGAGCGGATTAAACCCGCTGGGGCTGCCCGCCGCGATCCGGCTGTAACGTCCGCCGATTCCGCGCACGAACACTTCCGCGCCGCGATCCTTGTCGAACAGGATGGTGCGGGGAGAAAACTTCTGCGCCTGCGCGGCCAGGAAGTTCATCACCACGGTCTTGCCCGAACCCGACGGGCCGATCACCGTGAAGTTGCCCAGATCACCGTTGTGGAAATTGAAGAAGAACGGCGTGGAGCTGGTCGTCTGGAGCAGAGTCACCGCATCGCCCCAGTGGTTCCCGCTCGCCTGCCCCAGCGCGTGGCCGTGGAGCGAGCCGAAACAGGCCATGTTGGCGCTGGAAATCAGCGCGCGGCGTACCACCAGATCCTCGTTGCCGGGGAACTGGCCCCAGAAGCACGGCTCCAGGTTGACGTCCTCGCGCACGGCAATCGCCCCGGCATCGGCCAGCGCGGCGGCGCAGGCAGCGGCCGTTTCGTCCAGCGTATCCAGCCGGTCCGACCGCACCAGCACCGACAGGTGGTGATCGCCAAAGCCGACCGCGCCCACGCCCAGCGCATCGCGCGCGGCCTGCATTTCGCGGCGCTCCGCCATGGCTTCCTCGTCTGCCGAGCGCAGGCGGCGAATGGCAAGGTCGATCCGTTCGCGCGCGACCTGCCGGTCGGCGGGGGCATAGCTTTCGGTCAGGACCAGCTCGCACGGCAGGCGCAGCAGCGCGTCAGTCAGGCCGGGGCCGGTGCCGTCGGGATAGTCCTTCAGGCTGATCATCGCGGCAAAGCTGGCATCGCCCGCGCCCCGCTGTTCCAGCGCATCGAGGCCGAAATTGATCCGCTTGTAGGGCAGCATCCGCCCCAGATCCGTGTCCTCTGCCGGACGCCGCACCGGGCGCATTTCACCGTTGGTCAGCGCGGAGAGCAGCTCCAGCCCTTCGCTGCACCGCCCGCCCGCGCCGTCGTAATCACCCAGCAGCCGCGCGCCATAGCTGCCCAGCGAGGCGACCATCGCACTGGCGGCGGCCCGCAGCGCGCGGACATCCGCCGGATCGGCCTCGATCCGGTCCGCGCCGCGCTGCCTGAACATCCGGCCGATCCGCTCCGGCCAGCCCGCCCTGCCGCGCGCCGGGCGGCGCACCAGCGTGACGAACTGGTCGTTCACGAACAAGGCCCCGCCCGCCAGCTTGTCACGCCAGCGCGCGTCGATATGCGCGGCGATGGGATCGTCGAACCGCGCGTCCAGTTCCACATGGACCCGGCGGCGCACGACATGGTGATAGAGCACGAACCGCGCATCGAGCGCGCTGCGCAGCAACACTTCGCGGGTGGCAGCATGGGCGTTCAGCTCATCGCTGTCCGCCGTTTCAAAGCTGAGCCCCGGCACCAGCAGCGACAGCATGACCGATCCATCGCGCAGCAGCACGATGTTATCGTCGAGTAGCCGCAGATAGGGCAGCCGGTCGCCCACCAGGGCCTCCTTGCGGCCCCAGCTGGCGATGGATTCGGCCTTGCCGGAAAAGATACCCATTATCGCCCGTCCTTCATGGCGCGTAGGAATTGCAGCCCCAGCGCTGCCAGTTGCGCACGCGCGGGCAGCGGCTGACCCTGGTGATCCACAGGTCGAACACGCGCGGTTCGCGCAGGCACGCCAAGTAACCAATGCCATGGATCAGAGCGGCAGCGGGCAGGGCCAGGAAGCTCTTGGTGATCAGGAACAGCTCGGTCGTGACCGCGGCGTTGATGATGAAAAAGCTGTAGGTCACGCCCGCGAACATCTGCGGCCGGGTCAGCGCCCGGTGGACCGGAAACCGCGCGAGTTCCATCGCGCGTCAGCCCGCCATCGCGGCGGACTGGATGCCCGAAACGATCGCACCCGCGCCGAACAGGATGAACGTGCCGATGATCACCGTCGCGCCAAAGCGCCAGTTCATCCGGCCCGTCAGCATCATGAAGCCCACGGCAGCGACCGCCATGACCGCGACAGCCGTGGCGACATTGCCCAGCAGCGTCCCTTGCAGCCAGCCGAGCGCGGCGACGATCGGGCCAGACCCGGCAGGGTTGGCAGCCTGCGCGAACGCGGTTTGCGGCATAGCGGCCAGAACGGCGGCGGAAAACAGGGTGCGCAGCGAACGCATGACAATCATCTCCGGACAGGTTGGGACAGCCGCGCCATGATCGCGGCGACATATTCACGGGTTTCACGAATGGCGGGAATCCCCCCGGCGGCCTCAACCCGGCCCGGCCCGGCGTTATAGGCGGCCAGCGCCTTTTCGACGTCGCCGCCGAACGCATCGAGCTGCATCCGCAGATAGCGCGCGCCGCCTTCCAGGTTGGCGCTGGGGTTGTGAGGATTGACGCCCAGGTCGCGCGCCGTCCCCGGCATCAACTGGGCCAGGCCGCGCGCGCCAACCGGCGAAACCGCCCCGGTGCGCCACCGGCTCTCCTGCCAGACCACCGCTTCCAGCAGGGCCGGGCTGATGTCGTACTTGGCAGCCAGCTCCGCCACGCGCCCACGCCAGTCCTGCGGACCGGCCCCGGCATCGACTTCGGTGAGCGAGGCTTGCGCGGCGGCCGGGCCATCAATCGGCGCGGCGGACTCGGCATACGTGACGGGCGCGGGCACGCGGGGACCACCCGCCACCCAGCTGGCACCATCGCCGCCGATCTCCAGCACATCGGCGCGGGCGGCGGCCGGGGCAGCGGCCCACACGGCGACCATTCCGGCCAACAGTACTCGAATCGGCGAATTGTGCAGCATTACGCCCTCCTTGCGGGCGCAATGCGCTTTTTACATGACAGCTCTGTGACGATCTATCGTCATGACGACAAGAACGCCACCCAAAGGATAAACTATAGTATCCGTGCGCGTGCGGACGCGAGGCGCGCTCGGAGAGCGATTGTCACCGAACCGCCAGCGTCTTGCCTTCCTGCAGTTGGCTCATCGCCAGGCGAGCGGCGCGGCGGGAGTCCATCCAGCGGCCATCGGCCAGTTGCAACTCGTAGCGTTCCGGGCTGGCGATCGCGGCGGTCAGGACCGTGCGGGCATCGGCCAGGTCACCCATCCGGGCATGAGCGGCGCCGAGGTTGATCAGCGCGGCGGGATCGTTCGCATCAACCTTGCGATTCGCCTGAATCCGCTCGATCGCGGCTTGCGGTTGACCGGCGGCGAGTTCGCTGTAGCCAACATCCGCCCGCTCACCGCGCGCTTCGACCAGCACGGCCGGGGCAGCGGACTGGGCCGCCAGCAGGGCGGCGAGGATAAGGGTCTGGGCCATGACATCTCTCCGTTTTTCTGGATTCGTTGAGATCAGGCTATGCCCGACCCGCAGTGCGCGCAAAAAATTTCGGCGATTGTCATAAAACCGCAACAATGCGGATTTCGTCAGATCCGCCGGTTTGGCCGGTTGATTCGAATTACAACAGTATGACACGGCGTGTCACACTACAGTCGCATATCCATTCAAATAACGGTCAAGAAACCGCAAACAAACTGTCACCCCGGTTCCCTAGTTGGCGAGTCGCGACGGCACACTCGCCCGCGTCGCTCGAATTACCCAAGGGGACCTATCGTGAAGAACATCCAAGGCTTGTTCCTGGTCGGCTGCAGCGCCCTGGCGCTCGCTGGTTGCGGTCCGAGCGACATCGCTTCGCCCGGCACCGGCGGCAACGTCATCATCACCCCGGCACCGACGCCGACCGCCACGCCCACCCCGACGCCGACCGGCGGCACCGTGACGCCCGCGTCCGGCTGCCCGACCATCGCCGACCCGCAGGGCCTGACCGATGCCGGCACGATCACCGGCCCGACCGGCACCTGGCGCGTGTGCAGCCTGCCCGCGCGGATCAACCGTTCGATCACGCTGACCAAGGTTCCGGGCCTGCTCTACCAGCTGCCGGGCCGCGTCGATGTGGGCACCGATGGCGGGCCGACCGCTTCGTCGGCTGACAGCAACGTCACCCTGACCATCGAACCGGGCGTAATCGTCTATGGCGGCACCGGCGTTTCCTGGCTGCACGTCAACCGCGGCAACAAGATCAGCGCCGTCGGCACCGCCACCGCGCCGATCGTGTTCACCAGCCGCGACAACGTGCTGGGCCTCAACACCGACAGTTCGTCGGGCCAGTGGGGCGGCGTGGTGCTTTCGGGCCGCGCGCCGATCACCGACTGCTCGGCCTCGGGCGCAACGCCGGGCACCACCGCCTGCGAACGCCAGACCGAAGGTGCGACCGACCCCGCGATCTATGGCGGCGCGACCGCAAACGACAATTCGGGCCGGATGAGCTACGTCCAGATCCGCTATTCGGGCTATGTCCTGTCGGGCAACAGCGAGCTGCAATCGCTGACGCTGCAGGGCGTCGGTTCAGGCACCGTGCTGGATCACATCCAGAGCGTGAACAGCTCTGACGACGCGATCGAAGTGTTCGGCGGCCGGGTCAACATGAAGCGCCTGGTGCTGGTTGGCGCGGAAGACGACTATCTGGATACCGACACCGGCGTAAAGGCCAACTTCCAGTACGTCATCGGCGTGCAGCGCCAGGGCATCGGCAACGGCATGATCGAGGCCGATTCGGACAACGCGCTGGACGGGCAGACCCCGCGCCAGAACGTGAACCTGGCCAACTTCACCTTCATCCACCGCAACAACACCGGCGATACCAGCGCCGCGATGCTGCTGCGCGGCGGCACCGACTACACGATGGTCAACGGCGTGGTCTCCGCGCCGAACTATCCGTGCCTGCGCGTCAGCCGCACCCAGACCGCCTCGGTCACGCAGGATGCGGCCATCGACGAATTCGGTGCGCCGCGCTTCCGCTCGGTCGCGATGCAGTGCGGGACGACCAAGTACGTCGGCTCCAGCCTGACCGCCGATCAGGTGGCCGCACTGTTCGGTTCGGGCAGCAACAACAACAACGATGCCTTCACGCCGACGCTGGCCAGCGTGTTCATCAACGGGGCGAATGAAAGCGCGGTTGCCGCCTTCGATGCCGCCACGCTGAACGGGGTGACCTTCAACGGCATCACGCTGACCCCGGCCGGGTTCTTCACCACCACCAACTACATCGGCGCGGTCAAGGACGCCGCCGACACCTGGTATCAGGGCTGGACCTGCAACAGCACCGCCGCCTCCTTCGGCAGCGGCAACACCGGCCTGTGCACTTCGCTGCCGACCAACTGATCGGCCGCCTGCAACCGTGACGGGGGGGCGGCCGACACCCGGCTGCCCCCTTTCGCACACCCGATTTCAAGACCCACACTCCTTGGGGGAAATTCACGATGAACACGCCGCGGCTTGCAGCCCTGCTGCTGCTTTCGACCGCCCTGGCCACGCCCGCGCTGGCCCAGACGCAAGACCGGCCCGATCCGCCGGTCGACGAGGCCGCGCCGGCCGCGGATGCCGCCCCGGCCGAGGAAGCGCCGGCAGAGGAACAGGTCGACATCTCGCTGCCCGGCGAAATCGTGGTGACCGGCGCGCGCGACCGCAATGTCACCCGTTCGGCCGATCAGGTCGTCTCGGTGCTGTCCTCCACCGAAATCGCCCGTACCGGCGAAGGCAACATCGCGGGTGCGCTCGGCCGCGTTACCGGCCTCAGCGTGGTCGGCAGCGGGTTCGTCTATGTGCGCGGCCTGGGTGATCGCTATTCGCTGGCGTTGCTCAACGGCTCGCCGCTCCCCAGCCCCGAACCGCTGCGCCGCGTGGTGCCGCTGGACATTTTCCCGACCAACGTCGTTGCCTCGTCGCTGGTCCAGAAAAGCTATTCCGCCAACTTCCCCGGTGAATTCGGCGGCGGCGTGATCAACCTGACGACCACTGCCGTGCCGAAGGAAAGCTTCCTCACCATCAGCACCGGGATCAGCGGCGACACCGAAACCACCGGCCATTTCGGCTATACCTATTTCGGCGCCAAGAGCGACTGGACCGGCTTCGACAACGGCAGCCGCAACGCCCCGCCCGCGCTCGCCGCGTTCTTTGGCAGCGGGCTGACCATCGATGATCCGTCGGTGAACCGCCAGGAGATTGCCGGGCAGATGGTGCGCTTCAGCCGCGCCACCCTGCAGAAGATGGACCAGGTGCCGGTCAACTATTCTGCCTCGCTCAGCGGCGGCACCGCGATCGAGCTGAGCGGCGACGCCGTGCTGGGGATCGTCGCCACCGCGGGCTTCAGCAACAAGTGGACCACGCGCGATTCGATCCAGCAGCGCGCCTCCACCCAGGACCTGTCGGAGCTGGAATCGGATTACCGCCGCGTCGTGACCGACAACCGCATGGTCAGCAACGCCCTGCTGGGGCTGGGGCTGGAACTGGGGCGGCACAAGTTTCGCCTGACCAACCTGTACATCCGCGATACCATCAAGCAGGGCCGACTGGCCGCCGGGACCGATATCCAGACCGGTTTTTCACGGATGAACCAGGATACCGCATGGTTCGAACGCCAGCTGATCGACAGCCAGTTCGTCGGCGAGCTGCGCTTTGGTGACCTCAACATCGACCTGCGCGGCACTTATGCCAATTCGCAGCGCGAGGCCCCGTATGAAACCTCGATCGGCTATGTCCGCACCAACGCGGCGAACGACCTGTTCGGGCAATATTACATCAACCGCCTGAACAACGGCCAGCAGGGCTATGCTGCCGTCTCGTTCTCGGACCTCAACGAAGACCTGTGGTATGGCGGAATCGACGTCAGCTATCTGCTGACGCCGCGCCTCACCGCCAGCGTGGGCTATGCCTTTACCGGTACGCAGCGGTCATCCAGCCGCCGCGAATTCCAGTTCATCGCCCCGTCGGACTTCAACCTCAGCAACGAAAGCGTCGGCGTCGCGATGCTGCGCCCGGACCTGCTGCTGGCCCCCGGCATCATCGATTATTACAACATCAACCTGGTCGAAACGACGCAGAGCGACCCTGCCTTTGCCGCCGCGCTGCGCATCCACGGTGCCTACGGCAAGCTCAACTACGAGCCGATCGACGGGCTGAGCATCGATCTGGGCGTACGCTTCGAAAAGGCGCGCCAGTCGGTCAGCCCGGTGCAGGTGTTCAATGTGCCGTCCAACTCGGGCGCATCGACCTTGCTCAACAACGATCACTGGCTGCCGTCGGCCACGGTGACGTGGGAAGTCGCTCCGAAAATGCAGGTGCGCGCCAACGCATCGCAGACCATCGCGCGGCCCCAGTTCCGCGAAATGATGTTCCAGCAGTATTACGATCCGGAATCCGACCGCCTCTATCGCGGTAACCCGCTGCTCAGCGACAGCAAGCTGACCAACGCCGAAGCCCGGTTCGAATGGTACTTCGCCCCCGAGCAGCGCTTCTCGCTGGCGGGCTTCTACAAGCAGATCGACAAGCCGATCGAAGCCTATACCAGCTTCACCGGCAACGCGCTGGAAACCAGCTATGCCAACGCCCCGCGCGCGACGCTGTACGGCGCCGAAGTGGAGCTGACCAAGTACCTCGACCTGTCGGAAATGGGCGGCCCGCTCACCACCCGGCGGCTGGTGGCGGTGGCCAACTATACGTACACCAAGTCCAAGCTGGGCGTCAGCGCGAACGATACCGTGCCGGTCTATCTGGGCCGCATCTCGATCCAGCCGGCCACCAACTATTTCGTCGATGGCACGCCGATGACCGGCCAGTCGGACCATATCGCCAACCTGCAGCTGGGGTTCGAGGATACCGACAGCCTGTCGCAGCAGACTTTCCTGCTGTCCTATTCCAGCACCCGCGTGGTCAGCCGGGGCGGCGGCGGGATGCCCGACATCATCGAACGGCCCGGCCTGCGGCTGGACTTTGTCGCGCGCCAAGGCGTGACGCTGGGCGGGCAGGAGATCGACCTGAAGTTCGAGGCCCGCAACATCACCGGCCGCAGTCACGAGGAATTCCAGCAGGCGGGCGGGAACCGGGTGGAAATCAACACCTACAAGGTCGGCCGCAGCTTCTCGCTCTCGGCCTCGCTGAAATTCTGAACTCCCTGCGCGAGAGGCTGCTTTGCGGCGGCCTCCCGGCAACTCAACTCGGCGGCCCGTTCCCTCTGGGAGCGGGCCGTTTTTTGCGCATGCGGGCGTTCGGGAAAAGTCCGCTCAGGCGGGGTCGAGCACGTAGCCGAGCGAGCGCACCGTGCGCAATTCGTGCGCCACGCCCTGCGTCACCAGCGCGCGGCGCAGGCGGCCGATCCAGACGTCGACCGTGCGCTCATCAATCGGCGCGTCGTGCTTGCCCAGCGCCTGAATCAGCTGCTGGCGGGTGAATACCCGGCCGGGATGCTCGACCAGAAATCGCAGCAGCCGGAATTCGTTGGGCATCAGGCGGATCGGCTGGCCCTGCCAGCGGGCCTGGAACGCGGTCAGTTCAATGGTCAGTTCGCCCAGGCTGATCGACTGGCGGCGCGGCAATTCGCCAAGGCTGCCCAGGCTGGACAGCGCGCGGTCCAGCAGCGACCGGCGGGTGGGCGTGCCGATCAGGTAATCATCCGCACCGGCCCGCAGCGCCCGGCGGCGCGCATCTAGATCGTCCTCGCCCAGCACCATCGTGATCCGCGCTTTCGCGGTCAACGGATCGCAGCGCAGCTGGCGGCACATTTCCAGCCCGGAAATTCTGGGCAGCACCCAGTCGACGAAAATCCACACCGCGCCTTCCAGCAGCGGCAGATCGCTGGTCCGGCCCAACAGGTGGAACGCGACAGTCAACTGATCGTGCACATAGGGCGCCAGACCATCGTCCGGTTCGCGCGTCAGGATGATGTCGATGTGCTGCATGGGCCCCGTCCGATTGATCCGCTGCCTGTGCCAAGCCCATGTGTCGTCTGCGTGACGGTTTGGTGTCAGCGCGGATGCGAACCCGCGCTTGCGCACTGCGGCTCAGCCCCGCAAAGAGAATGCGGCGGCCAAATGTCTGCCCGAACAGGAGTCTCTGGATGTCCCTTCGCGACCGGCCTGCGTCCGTCGCAGCCAGCGCCCCGCGGGCGATCATCGACATCGGATCCAACACGGTCCGGCTGGTGATCTATGGCGGACCGCCGCGCGCCCCCGTGGTGCTGCACAACGAAAAGGTAACCGCCCGGCTGGGGCGCGGGCTGGCGGAAACCGGGCTGATTGCGGACAAGGCCGCGGCCCAGGCACTGGCCGCGCTAGCCCGCTATGCCGCACTGCTGCGGATCCAGGGGATCAAGTCGGTCGATGCGGTGGCGACAGCGGCGGTGCGCGATGCCGCCAACGGACCGGAACTGATGGAGCGCATTCGCGCGCTGGGGCTCAAGCCGCGCCTGCTGAGCGGCGAGGAAGAAGCGCTGGCCAGCGCCCACGGGGTACAGGCCGCATTCCCCGGCGCGCACGGCGTCGTGGCAGATCTGGGCGGGGGCAGTCTGGAGCTGGTTCATGTCGATCCCACAGGCTGCGAACACGGGGCGAGCATGCCGCTGGGCACCCTGCGCCTGCCCGCACTGCGCAGCAGCGGACCGGCCGCGTTTCGCGCTGCCGTGCGCAGGCACTTGTCGGCGGCGGGTTGGGCGGGCAGCCAGCAGCAGCCGCTCTATCTGGTCGGCGGATCATGGCGCGCGCTGGCGCGGGTCGCGATGCAGCGCGATCGCTGGCCGCTGGACGATCCGCACGGTTACGAGCTGACCGCCCAATCCGCCGCCGCGCTGGTCAAGGCGCTGAGGGCGAACAAGCCCGGCAAGGGGCCGGCCGGAGCCGGGGCACTGGCCGGAGTGCCCGCCGGGCGGCTTGCCGCGATGCCCGATGCCGCCGCCCTGCTCGAAGTCCTGCTGCAGGAACTGGCCCCGACACGGGTGGTCTTCTCGTCATGGGGGCTGCGCGAAGGCGTCCTGCTGGCCGGGCTGGAACGAACCGCCCTGCAGGAACCGCCGTTGCTCGCCGGGATCGCGGACTTCGCCGCCGCGCGCGGCACCCCGCCCCCGCTGGCCCGCCAGGTCGCGGACTGGACTGCCCCCGCCGCGGGCGAACCCGCCGACGAGCCCTTGCGCATCGCCGCGACCATGCTCGCGTTGGCCAGCTTTCGCGCCGAGCCCAACCGCCGCGTGACCGAGGCGCTGGACTGGGCGCTGCACAAGCGCTGGATCGGCGCATCGGCGCAGGACCGCGCCATGCTTGCCGCGACCGCACTGGCCAATGCCGGAAAGACCGATCTGCCGCCCGTCCTGCTCCAGCTGGCAACGCCGGAACGGCTGCGTCAGGCCGTCGGCTGGGGGCTGGCGATCCGCCTGTGCCGCAAGTTCAGCCTGTGCGCCGTCGAGGTGCTGGAAAAGTCCGAACTGGTCCGTTCAGCGCAGGGTCTGCACCTTTCAGTCACCCCTGATCTGGCCCCGCTCGTGACCGAAAGCGTGAACAAGCATCGCCGCAATCTGGCGCAATGGCTGAGCCTGCCCTGTCCCTGAGCTGCCCGCCGCGCCGCAAAGCGCTCAGCCGGCGCTGCTTGCCCCTAGTTCCCGTGCCGCCGCCGCCGCTATGGTTTCGGCCCGGTCGGCGGCGACTCCCAGTCCGGTCAGTCCCAGCACCAGCATGCCTGACAACACCGCCGCAGCCTCATCCCGCCCCAGCTTTCGCTCGACGATATGAGTAATCAGCATCTGGCACAGCGCCAGCCAGAACAGCACGCCATTCTCGCGCGCCGCCGGCCGCAGCAAGCCATTGGCCAGTGCGGCTTCGACATCGGCCACCAGCCCGCGATTCAGGGGATGTGCCCGCGCCGTGGACGATCCCTGGCCCCGCATCAGCACGGCGCTGCGCCGGCGCTGTTCGAGCGCGAACTGGGCAGCAATCTGCATGCCCCCGGCAATCCGCTCCAGCGGGTCGCTGACGGCCGCGTTGCGGGCCGTGACCAGCGCCTCGACCTCCATTCTCACTTCCGCTGAAATGGCGGCTGCAAAATCCTGCTTGTCAGCAAAGTGATTGAAAAAGCTTCCTTTCGCCACCCCGGCACGGGCCACCACATCATCGATCGGGATTGCATCGATCGGACGGTCCGCCAGCAGGTCGAACCCCGCCGCAATCAAGGCTGCGCGGGTGCGCGCGGCGCGCGGAGACAGGCTGGACTGATCGGCGATGGACATGGAGATCGCATACTTGACCATTCAGTCAAAAACAAGCAAGGTGACTAAATAGTCATAATCGAATCGGGAGAGCCGCCATGCCGGTCATCAGGATCGAAGACATCGCCCACGTGCGCTTTGCCGCGCCCGATCTGCCAGCCATGCGGGCGTTTCTGGCGGATTTCGGACTGTCCTGCTTCGAGGCTGGCGGGCGTCTTTATGCCAAGGGGACGGACGGACGGCCGTTTCTGCACGTTACCGAACCGGGTGAAGCCCGGTTTCTGGCGCTTGGGCTACGCGCTGCCAGCATCGCAGATCTGGAAGCCCTTGCGGCCCACGAGGGCGTGGACGTGGAGGGCATGGCGGAACCGGGCGGCGGGCAGATGGTGCGCCTGACCGATCCCGACGGCTACCGCGTTGAAGTCGTGGCCGGACAGGAAACGGCCACACCAGAACCGAAGGTGGCCGATGCACCGCGCAACACCGTTGCTGCCAAGCCGCGCCAGAGCGCGACCGTCCGCCTTGAGGCCGCTCCCGCCCATGTTCACCGGATCGGGCATGCCGTGCTGAAGGTCCGCGACTTCAGGAACTCGGAGGCGTGGTACAAGGAGCGGTTCGGACTGCTCACTTCGGATGAAGTCGAGGCGGCCAAGGACGTGCCGCTGGGCGCATTCATGCGTTGCGACCTGGGTGATCGACCGGCCGACCATCACACGCTGTTCCTGGCGCAATTGCCGGGTGAACTGGGCCTGCTCCACGCCGCATTCGAAGTGGCCAACCTTGACGACCTGATGCTGGGCCACCAGCACCTGAAAGCCGCCGGGCGGCAGTCCGCGTGGGGAGTGGGGCGGCACATCATGGGCAGCCAGGTGTTCGATTACTGGAGGGACCCGTTCGGCAACGAGCTGGAACACTGGACCGATGGCGACCTGTTCACGGCCGCAGACCCGCCCCAGAAGCTGCCGATGAGCGCTTTGCTGGCAGTCCAGTGGGGCAGTCCGCATCCCATGTTCGCTGGCAGGCTGGCCCCGCCGCCCGGCCTGATCTCGTTTGCAACCGCGCTGATCCTGCGCATCAAGCGGCTGCTGCGCCGCAATCCGAAAGGTCAAACCGCATGAAACTCGCCACGTATACCGCCAACGGCCAGACCCGCACCGGGATCGTCGTCGGCGACAGCATCATCGACACCGGCCTGAACGGCACCATGATCGACCTGATCGCCAACTGGGAGGCGGTGAAGGACGATCTGGCGGCCAAGGCGGCGACTGACAGCGGCGTGCCGCTTGCTTCGGTCAAGCTGGAAGCGCCGGTTCCGCGGCCGGGCAAGATCTGGGCGATCGGACTCAACTATGCCGATCACATCGCGGAATCGAAGATGGGCACGCCCGAGCGCCAGGTCTGGTTCACCAAGGCCCAGACATCGGTCAATGGTCCCTACGATCCCATCCTGATCGCGCGGGGAACGGCAACGCCGGATTATGAAGTCGAACTGGTCGCGATCGTCGGCAAGGGCGGCAAGCACATTGCCGCCGCCGACGCTCCCGCAGCGATCTTCGGGTATTGCGTGGGCAACGACGTGACCGAGCGGATGTGGCAGCATGCCGGGCCGCAGTGGTCGCTGGGCAAGAGCTTTGACACGCATGCGCCGATGGGGCCGTGGATCGTCACGGCGGACGAAGTGGGCGATCCCCATGCGCTGGGCATCCGCTGCTTCGTCAACGGCGAGAAGCGGCAGGAATCGAACACCGCGCACCTGGTCTTCAATATCTGGCAGCAGGTTGAGCATCTCTCCACCGGGATGACACTGGAGCCGGGCGACGTGCTGTTCACTGGCACTCCGGGCGGCGTCGGTGCGGCGATGGACCCGCGCCAGTTCCTGCAACCCGGCGATGTCGTGCGCTGCGAGATCGACGGGCTGGGCCACATCGAAGGCGTAATGGCGGCAGAAGCCTGAAGCCTCGCCCCGGAATGGAGGGACAGATGCCCGAATTCGATTGCGACGTCCTGATTGTGGGCGGCGGCCCGACTGGCGTGACGCTGGCGCTGATCGCCGCGCGGCACGGGGCCAGCGTGATCGTGTGCGAGCGCGAGGCGGAGATCTATCCGCTGCCGCGCGCCGCGCATGTCGATCATGAAGTGATGCGCATCTTTCAGTCGGTTGGCGCGGCCGACGCCATCGCGGCAACCAGCCGGACAACGATGCATTACGACTTCCTGACCGCCAGCGGAGAAATCCTGCTGCGCTTCGAAGGGTCGGATCGGGTCGGGCCAGGCGGCTGGCCATCGGCCAACATGATCCACCAGCCATCGGTCGAGCGCGTGCTGCGCGGCGAGCTGGAGCGAACCCCGCAGGCCGAACTGCGCAGCGAATGGCGCTTTACCGCGCTGCACCAGGAAGCCGGCGGCGTAAGCGCGACGTTCGAGACGCCAAACGGCCAACGCACCCTGCGCTCCCGCTGGCTGGTCGGCGCGGACGGAACGCGCAGCCCGGTCCGGGCGGCGGCCGGCATTGAACTCGATGACCTGCAGTTCGACGAACCCTGGCTGGTGATCGATACCATCGTGCACGATTTCGACCGCCTGCCGCCGGTCAACCTGCAGATCTGCGATCCGGCGCGCCCCACCACCTGCGTGCTGATGGGCGAAGGCCGGCACCGCTGGGAATTCATGATGCTGCCGGGCGAAACGGCCGAACAGATCATGGACGACGCCTTTGTTGCGGCCTTGCTCAAGCCGTGGAATGTCGATGGTGCCGTGTCGCTGGAACGCAAGGCCGTCTATCGCTTCAACGCCCGTGTGGCGAAGGATTGGCGCAAGGGGCAGGTGCTGCTGGCGGGCGATGCCGCGCACCAGACGCCGCCCTTCGCCGGTCAGGGAATGTGCGCGGGGATTCGCGACGCCGCCAACCTTGGCTGGAAACTGGGCATGATTGCCCGGGGTGCGGCGGACGATGCGCTGCTGGACAGCTATCAGGTTGAACGCGAACCGCACGTGCGGGCCACGATCGCGCTCGCCGTGATGATGGGGCAGACGGTGTGCATCACCGATCCCGTTGCGGCCGAAGCGCGCAACCAGCAAATGCTGGCGGCCCGCGCCGCGGGACAATCACCCGATGGGGCCGTGGAATTCCCGCCCCTCGCCACCGGATGCATGCTCGGCGGCACCGCCGGCGCGGGCAGTTATTTTCCGCAGTTCATGGCGGCCGAGGGCGAGCGGATCGACGATGCCCTGGGCGAACAGGCCTGGCTGATCGGGACGATCACGCCGGGGATCGCCGCCCCGGCCGGCGTATCCCTCGTCAGCCTGGACGCAGCGCCGCTCGCACCGTGGCGCAAGGCCGCTGCCCAATGGTTGACCGAGCGCGGCGCCGAAGCGGTGCTGGTGCGGCCCGATCGCTATGTTTTCGGAACGGGCGACGCCGCCAGCCTGCTGTCGGCATGGGCGCAGCGATGACCTGACAGCGCTGGTGCGGACGGTGGGACTCGAACCCACACGATCAAGGATCAAGGGATTTTAAGTCCCCTGCGTCTACCATTCCGCCACGTCCGCACGGCGCAGGGCCTGCCTGTGGCAGATTGGTTGCGGCATTGTCCAGCCGCCATTCGGGGCTGCATCTGCCATCACCGGGGATGGATGGGTCGGTCCGGAACGATCAATCGGCGTTAAGCCGGGCGCGCATTTCCTTGCCCGGTTTGAAGTAGGGCACTTTCTTGCCCGGAACATCGACACTGTCGCCCGTGCGCGGATTGCGCCCCTTGCGCGCATCGCGCTCACGAGTGGAAAATGCGCCGAAACCGCGCAATTCCACGCGTCCTCCGCGCGCCAGGCGCTCGGCGATTTCGTCGAAGAAGACGTTGACCACCTTCTCGATCTCTTCTGCCCGCAGTTCCGGGTTTTCCCGCGCGAGCAACTGCAGCAATTCGGACCTGATCATTATCACGCCTTTCCGCGGGCTGCGGATGCAACCCGGCCCCGATTGGAAAAAAGCGCGGCACAGCTTTCGACCCGGTACAAGCGGCACTGCACGATCCGGTAGTGCCAAAACCGGCAAGTCGGCGCAACGAATAAAGTTAACCGAGATAAGCCCGAATTAACCTTCTTGCAGAAGGTCCGTCAGCACGATGCCGAGCCGGTCCATCCGCTGGCGGATTGCGGGCCATTCGACCGCCAGAAACGCATCCCGTTCCGACCGTCGCAGCCGCTCCGCCGCCCCCCGCGCGACGAACATGCCGACCCCGCGCTGGACTTCGACCAGGCCATCAAGCTGGAACTGCTGATAGGCCTTGGCCACCGTCAGCGGGTTGGCCCCCTGTTCGGCCGCGAAGGCCCGCACCGAAGGCAGCATCGCGCCTTCGGGATAAGTCCCGTCGATGATCGACGCAGCGATCTTGTCGCGCAGTTTCAAATAGACGGGCTTGCTGGAATCAGGCATGGTGCATCAGTGCCATAATACAGCGTATCACGCAAGCAGAACCGCGCTGGCGGGAACCGTGCATGCCGATCTTTGCGGCCGGAATCATCCTGTTTCACAACCGCGCAATATTCTGCTTCAATCCCTCGCAAACCCCGCTAATCTCCCCCCACTTCGGCGCGCCGCCTCGCGATGCGCGCCGCATCAATGATTACGGGGGTTTGAATGAAAGACATGGCGCTGTGGAACGAGGGGGACTGGATCGCGGCCATCGCGGTCGTCGTTCTCGGCATCTTCCTGGCAATCGGCAGCAAGATCGCGATCCAGAAGGAACCGGAATTCGCAGGCCACCCCAAGGGCCTCTACATGCTGTTCTTCGCGGAAATGTGGGAACGCTTTTCCTATTACGGCATGCGCGCGCTGCTGATCTTCTACCTCACCAAGCACTGGCTGTTCAGCGATGGTAAGGCGAACCTGATCTATGGCGCCTACACCAGCCTGGTCTATATCACCCCGGTGCTGGGCGGCTATCTGGCTGACCGCTATCTGGGGCAGCGCAAGGCCGTGCTGTTCGGCGGCTTGCTGCTGGCGGTCGGCCACAGCCTGATGGCGGTTGAAGGCGTCCACGGACTAACCGATCCGCTGCTGAAGCAGGCTGACCCGGCCATCAACGTGTTCTGGGCGGCGCTGGCGTTCATCATCGTCGGCTCGGGCTTTCTCAAGGCCAACATTTCGGTGATGGTGGGCCAGCTCTACAAGCTGACCGACGTGCGCCGCGACGGGGCCTACACCGTGTTCTACATGGGCATCAACGTCGGGGCGGCGATCGGCACGATCCTGGTCGGCTACCTCGGCGAGACGATTGGCTGGGGCTATGGCTTTGGCCTGGCCGGCATCGGGATGCTGCTTGGCCTGGTGGTGTTCGTGCTGGGCAAGGGCGCGCTGAACGGGGCGGGCGAGGCACCGGCCCCGCTGACCAAGTCGCGCGAGATGACACTCTATGGCATCGGCGTGGCGGCGGTCGCGGTTTGCTGGGCACTGGTTCAGTACCAGTCGGTGATCCAGAGCCTGCTGGTCGTCTCGGGCGTCGGCCTGCTCGGCTACGTGCTCTACGAAACCTTCAAGCTGCCCAAGGAGCCGCGCGAACGGATGTTCGCGGTGCTGTTCCTGATCAGCCTCAACCCGCTGTTCTGGGGCCTGTTCGAACAGGCCGGCGGCTCGATGAGCCTGTTTACCGACCGCTACGTCGATCGCGGCGCGACCCCGGCGTCGCTGTTCCAGTCGATCAACCCGATCTACATCATCATTCTGGCCCCGTTGTTCGCGGGCCTCTGGCAGTGGCTGGGCAAGCGCGGGATGGAACCGTCGGCACCGGCCAAGTTCGGCCTGGCGCTGGCGCAGATGGGCCTTGCCAACCTGGTGCTGGTGTGGGGCGCGCAGGCCTTCGGCATTGCCGCGATGACGCCGGTGCTGTTCGTGTTCCTGTATTACCTGCTGGCCACCACGGGCGAGCTGTGCCTGTCCCCGGTCGGCCTTTCGGCCATGAACCGCCTGGCACCCAGCTATCTCGCCTCGCTGATCATGGGGGCGTGGTTCTACATGACGGCGGTCGGCAACTTCGTCGCGGGCAAGATCGGTGAAGCCACCGGCGGCCACGGCGGGGAAATGAGCAAGGAAAAGCTGCTGGAAATCTATGAAATGTTCGGCTGGATCTCGATCGGCGCGGCTGTCGCGGTCCTGCTGATTTCGCCGGTCGTGAAGCGCTGGATGCACCTCGACACGCTGGAAGACCGGCCGGAACCGAAGGCGGAGTAAGTCATGATGAAGAAGTTGCATCGCCCGCTGCTGGCAGCGGCCGCCTGTGCGCTGGCGCTGGGCGCTACCGTGCCCGGCATCGCCAAGGCCAAGGACGCGAAGAAGGAACCCAGCGCCGCCGCCAAGGCCGCGCGGGATTTCAACAAGGATCCCTACCCGTCCAGCTACAAGCCCTATCCCGGCGCGGCGACGGCGCTGGTTGGTGCAACCGTGTTCGACGGCAAGGGCGGCCGGATCGAACGCGGCACGCTGCTGTTCCGCGATGGCAAGCTGGTCGCGCTGGGCGGCGCGGACCTCGCGATTCCCGAGGGCTTCCAGCGGATCGACGCCACCGGCAAGTTCGTGACGCCGGGCATCATCGACGCGCACAGCCATCTGGGTGATTACCCCAGCCCCAGCGTGCAGGCCCATTCCGATGGCAACGAAGCCACCGCGCCGACCACGCCCGAAGTCTGGGCGGAACACAGCGTCTGGCCGCAGGACCCCGGCTTTACCCGCGCGCTGGCCAATGGCGGCGTGACCGCACTGCACGTGCTGCCGGGCAGTGCCAACCTGATGGGCGGGCGCGGCGTGACGCTGAAGAACGTTCCCGCGCGCTCGGTTCAGGGGATGAAGTTCCCCGCCGCGCCTTACACCCTGAAGATGGCCTGCGGCGAAAACCCGAAGCGGGTCTATGGCGGCAAGGGCCGCGCGCCCTCCACCCGGATGGGCAACTTTGCCTATAACCGCGCGACCTGGCTGAAGGCGCAGGACTATCGCCGCAAGCGCGACGAGGGCAAGCTGGAGAGCCGCGACCTGGCGATGGAAACGCTGGTCGGGGTGCTGGACGGCGAGATCCTGGTCCAGAACCACTGCTACCGCGCCGACGAAATGGCACTCGTCCTCGATATGGCGAAGGAATTCGGCTACAAGGTTTCCGCGTTCCACCACGCCGTCGAAGCCTACAAGATCGGCGATATGCTGAAGGCCAATGACACCTGCAGCGCGGTCTGGGCGGACTGGTGGGGCTTCAAGATGGAAGCCTATGACGCGATCCCCGAAAACGCCGGGCTGCTCTACAAGGCGGGCGCGTGTGTGGTGATCCATTCGGACGACGAGAACGGCATCCAGCGGCTCAATCAGGAAGCCGCCAAGGCGCAGGGCGATGCCCGCCGCGCCGGGGTGGACATTTCCGACGCCGAAGTGGTCCGCTGGCTGACGCTGAACCCGGCCAAGGCCGTGGGGATCGACAAGCTGACCGGCAGTCTGGATGCGGGCAAGGCGGCGGACGTGGTGCTGTGGAACGGCAACCCTCTGTCCAATTACTCGCGCCCCGAAAAGGTCTGGGTGGATGGCGCGCTGCTGTTCGATGCGGGCAATCCGAAGCACCGCCCGGTGACCGATTTCGAGCTGGGCCAGCCCGGTGAAGGAGACGTGAAATGAGCGCCCGCAAGCTGACTCTCGCGCCGGCCGCCCTGCTGGCCGCGCTGCTCACCTCGGTCGCCACACCCGCGCTGGCGCAGGACATGGCGATCACCAACGCCACTGTCGTGATCGGCGATGGCTCTGCCCCGATTCCCGGCGGCACCGTGGTGGTGCGCGGCGGCAAGGTCGTCGCGGCCGGGGCCGGGGTAGCCGTGCCGGCTGGCGTGCGGACCATCGATGCCGGCGGCAAATGGGTTACGCCCGGCCTCGTGGTCGCGGTGACCGATCTGGGGCTGGTCGATGTCGAGGCGGTCGAGGAAAGCAACGATGGCGAAGCGGGCAAGGCCCCGTTCAGCGCCGCGCTGGACATTGCCCCCGCGATCAACCCGGTCGCCCAGCCGATCCTGATCAGCCGGGCAGCGGGTGTTACCCGCGCTGCCGTGGCACCGCTGGATACCGGCGCGATCTTTGGCGGGCAGGGCGCAATCATCGATCTGGGGGCAGACAACCAGGCCGTCACCCAGCCGCGCGCGTTCCAGTATGTCGATCTGGGCGAAACCGGTGCGCGCCGGGCCGGGGGCAGCCGCGTTGCCGTTCACGCCGTGCTGCGCAACGCGCTGGTAGAGGCGCGTGAGCTGGCGCGACGGGGCGGCGGAGCGGGTGCAGACCCGCGCCTGGCCGATGCCGCGCCGGAACGGCCGGGCGATGCCCTGCTCACCCGGTTCGACGCTGCGGCGCTGATCCCGGTCGTCAGCGGTCGCCAGCCGCTTTACGTCCGGGCCGAACGTGCGGCGGACATCCGCATCGCACTGGCGCTGAAGACCGATTTCCCGGCGCTGAAGCTGGTGATCGTCGGCGCGTCCGAAGGCTGGATGGCGGCGCGGGAACTCGCCGCGTCGGGCGTGCCGGTGCTGGCCACCCCGCTGAACGACCTGCCTGCCTCGTTCGAGCAGCTGGGCGCGACCCAGTCGAACATCGGGCGGATGGCCGCAGCGGGCGTCAAGGTCGCGCTGGGCGCGTTCTTTGACCAGCCGCGCCATGCCCCGCAATATGCGGGCAATCTGGTGGGCCTGACCAAGGTGCCCGGCGCGACCGGGCTGTCATGGGACAAGGCCTTTGCCGCGATCAGCTCGGTTCCCGCCGAAATCATCGGCCAGGGCGACAAGTTCGGGAGCCTGAAGCCGGGCCGCGCCGGGGACGTCGTGATCTGGGACGGCGACCCGCTCGAAGCGGGTTCCGGCGTGACGCAGGTGTTCATCGACGGGGTCGAACAACCCCTGACCAACCGCCAGACGCGCCTGCGCGACCGGTATCTGATGCCAACCGAGGGCGCATTGCCCAAAGCCTACGACTGGTAGGAGCATAACCAAGGGAGGGTTCCGACATGAATGAAGCGCTTGCCAACCTGATCGCCGCAGCGGTCGCTTTCGTCGGAACCCACTTTGCCTTGTCCCACCCCTTGCGCGGCACCGTGGTGCGGACCGTGGGGGACAAGGGCTTTCAGGCGGTCTATTCGCTGGTCGCGCTGGGTACGTTCGCATGGATGGCGATGGCCTTTCGCGCCGTCCCGCCCGACACCGCACCGCTGTGGGACGGCACCGGCCATGCGATCTGGGGCCTTGCGACGGCACTGATGCTGCTCAGCAGCGTGCTGCTCACCGGATCGTTCTTCGGCAACCCGGCACTCCCCGATCCGCGCGCGGCGGCACTGGCCGAGAAAGCCCCGCACGGCGTGTTCCACGTGACCCGCCACCCGATGATGTGGGCCTTCGCGCTGTGGAGCGTGGCGCACGTGCTTGTTTCCCCCACCCCGCGCGTGATCGTGCTGGCGCTGGCGATGGCCGTGCTCGCGCTGGTGGGATCGCACATGCAGGACCGCAAGAAGGAAGCCGCGATGGGCGCCGCCTGGCAAGGCTGGGAAGCCCGCACGAGCTTCTGGCCGCGCCTGGGCGGGCTGGCCAAGGCGGGAGCGCTGCCGTGGATCGGCGGGATTGTGCTGTGGCTGCTGGGCAGCTGGGCGCACGTGTGGCTGGCCTATGTCCCGGCGGGGCTGTGGCGCTGGATCGGGTAATCGGGGGGCAGGCCGCGCTGGCTTAGCCGTCTGGCTGGGCCGCGTCCGCCGCCGCAATCCGCGCGGCCAGATCGCGCTCAAAGGCGGTCGGCACGATGTGCGCGTTGATCGCGCTGAACACCTGTTGCTTCGAACAATTCAGATGCGCCGTCCAGATCCAGGCATCGCCGAAGAACCCTTTCGCGGCAGTGCCGTTGATCCGGTAGATCAGGCGGCGCCACCTGCCTTCAATCGGAAACCTGGACGGCTTGTAAAGCAGCAGCCAGATCAGGCCCTGGTCGGTTCCGACCCGCTTGATCGAACGGAGCGGAATGACCCTGGCCGAGTGGGCGCGCAGGAGCAGCCCGTTGCCGTCGATCCGCAATTGCACCCGGCGGTCGAACATGCTGCGCAGGAACGCGGCCATCCCGCCGCCGAAGAACAGCAGGCCCAGCGCGCCAAGGATCGCGATCAGGAAGCCGCCATCCGCCAGTCCCTGCGTCAGCATGACAGCGGAAAATGTGGCCAGCGGCGCGGCCAGCAGCGTCCAGCCCAGCAGCTTGGGGATCGAATAGCGCGCCTCGAACGGAGTGGCCGCGCTATCCGCCATGTCAGGCCCGCGCTTCCTCAACCCCCGCCGAGTTGTGGCGCAGCGCCTTCAGCACGCATTCGACGATCTGCGGGGCGTTGAGGCCCGCCGCGTCGTATTGCTTGTCGGGCGAATCGTGGTCCTGGAACACATCGGGCAGGCGCAGGGTGCGGATTTTCAGGCCCGCGTCGGTCAGCCCTTCGTCGCTGGCCATGGTCAGCACGTGCGCGCCCAGCCCGCCGATGGAGCCTTCCTCCACCGTCACCACCACATCGTGCGTGGTCATCAGGCGGCGGATCAGGTCGGTGTCGAGCGGCTTGGCAAAGCGCAAGTCGGCCACCGTGGTCGACAGCCCCTTGGCCTCCAGCGCGTCAGCCGCCTTCAACGCTTCGGCAAGGCGCGTGCCGAGCGAGAGCAGCGCCACCTTGGTGCCTTCGCGCACGATCCGGCCCTTGCCGATTTCCAGCTGCTGCGGGACTTCTGGCAGGGGCACGCCCACGCCATTGCCGCGCGGATAGCGGAAGGCGATCGGGCCGCTGTCATGGCAAGCCGCGGTATAAGTCATGTGGACCAGTTCCGCCTCGTCCGCCGCGGCCATCACCACCAGATTGGGCAGGGTGGCAAGGTACGTGATGTCAAAGCTGCCCGCATGGGTCGCGCCGTCGGCGCCGACCAGCCCGGCCCGGTCAATCGCGAAGCGCACCGGCAGGTTCTGGATCGCGACGTCATGAACGACCTGGTCGAACGCGCGTTGCAGGAAAGTGGAGTAGATCGCGCAGAACGGCCGCATCCCCTGCGCGGCCAGGCCAGCGGCAAAGGTGACGGCGTGCTGTTCGGCAATGCCAACGTCAAAGCTGCGGTCCGGGTGCGCCTTGGCGAACTTGTCCACCCCGGTGCCCGACGGCATCGCGGCGGTGATCGCGCAGATCGTGGGATCGGTGTCCGCCAGCTTGGCCAGCGTTTCCCCGAAGACGTTCTGATAGGCGGGCGCGGTGGCGGCGGCCTTGACCTGCTGGCCGGTCACCACATCGAACTTCTGGACGCCGTGATACTTGTCCGCCGCCTGTTCGGCCGGGACATAGCCCTTGCCCTTTTGCGTCACGACATGGATCAGGCACGGCCCTTCCGCCGCATCGCGGACGTTTTCCAGCACCGGGATCAGCTGGTCCAGGTTGTGGCCGTCAATCGGGCCGACGTAGTAAAAGCCCAGTTCCTCGAACAGGGTGCCGCCCATCGCCATGCCGCGCGCGAATTCGTCGGTCTTCTTGGCGGCGCGGTGCAGCGGTTCGGGCAGCTTGCGCGACAGGCGGCGGGCCAGTTCGCGCAGTTCCAGAAACGGCCGTGACGACACCAGGCGGGCCAGATAGGCCGACAGACCGCCCACCGGGGGCGCAATCGACATGTCGTTGTCGTTCAGGATCACGATCAGGCGGTTGCCGGCCGCTTCGGCGTTGTTCATCGCCTCGTAGGCCATGCCCGCGCTCATCGCGCCGTCGCCGATCACGGCGATGCCCTTGCCCGGCGTACCCGCCAGCTTGTTGGCAATGGCAAAGCCCAGCGCGGCGGAAATCGAGGTGGAGGAATGCGCCGTGCCGAACGGGTCGTATTCGCTCTCGCTGCGCTTGGTGAAGCCGGACAGGCCACCGCCCTGCCGCAAGGTGCGGATCCGGTCACGCCGCCCGGTGATGATCTTGTGCGGATAGGCCTGATGGCCAACGTCCCACACCAGCCGGTCGTCAGGGGTGTTGAACACGTAATGGAGCGCCACGGTCAGCTCCACGACCCCCAGCCCCGAACCGAGGTGCCCACCGGTCTGCCCGACGGCGGCGATCATTTCGGCGCGCAGTTCATCCGCCAGCTGGCGCAGCTGGGCGGGCGCAAGCTTGCGCAGGTCATGCGGGGTGTCGACGGTGTCGAGCAGCGGCGTTGCCGGGTTTGGACTCATCCAAAGCGCCTTACACACAAGTATCTATGGTGTCGATTGATACAAAAGGTGGTGGGCGCCGGGACCATGCGCAAGTCCCGGCGCGCCATCACCTGCCTCAAGGCGTCAGCGCAGCAGTCCGCCCAGCAGTCCGCGCGCGAAGCGGCCCAGCAACTGGCCGCCCAGCGCGGTGCCGATACTTCCAGCCGCCGCACTGGCAGCCGAGGCGAGCGGGGAACCGCTGCTTTTCTTGCCGCTGATCTTGCGGGCAACCATCGTGCCCGCGCTGGCGGCTGCAGCGCCAAACGCGGCCTTGCCGGCCTTTTCCCACAGGCTGGGCGACTGGCGCGGCTGGGCGCGCTGGGTTTCCTCGCCCTGCTCTTCCACCACTTGCGCGGCGGCGGCGGCATCGCTGGCCTTTTGCGCCAGCACTTCGGCGGCGGATTCACGGTCCACCGCCTGGTCATACTTGCCGTCGAACGGACTGATCGACTGGATGATCGCACGCTCCTTGGGCGTGACCGGGCCAAGCCGCGAACGCGGCGGGGCAATCAGCGTGCGCTGGACAATGCCCGGCGCGCCGTCCTCGTCCAGCGTGGAGACCAGCGCCTCGCCAACGCGCAGCTCGGTAATCACCTGCTCCACATCGATGTCGGGGTTGATCCGGAACGTTTCCGCCGCGGCGCGGATCGCCTTCTGGTCGCGCGGGGTGAAGGCGCGCAGCGCGTGCTGAACGCGGTTGCCCAGCTGGCCCGCGATCTTTTCGGGAATGTCGATCGGGTTCTGGGTGACGAAGAACACGCCCACGCCCTTCGACCGGATCAGGCGCACCACCTGCTCCACCTTGTCGAACAGCGCCTTGGGGGCATCGTCGAACAGCAGGTGGGCCTCGTCAAAGAAGAACACCAGCTTGGGCTTCTCCACATCGCCGACTTCGGGCAGCGCCTCGAACAGCTCGGACAGGAGCCACAGCAGGAAAGTGGCGTAAAGCTTGGGGCTTTGCATCAGCGTGTCGGCGGCGAGCACGTTGATCACGCCCTTGCCGGTGTCGTCGCAGCGGATGAAATCGTTGATCTCGAACGCCGGTTCGCCAAAGAAATTCGCCGCGCCCTGGCTTTCGAAGGCCAGCAGCTGGCGCTGGATCGTGCCGACGCTGGCCTTGGAGATGTTGCCATATTGCGCGGCCAGCTCGCTCGCCCGTTCGGCGCAGGCGATCAGCACCTGTTGCAGATCTTCCAGATCGAGCAACAGCAGCCCGTTGTCGTCCGCCCACTTGAAGGCGATGGTCAGCACGCCTTCTTGCGTCTCGTTCAGACCCAGCAGCCGCGCCAGCAGCAGTGGCCCCATTTCGGAGATCGTGGTGCGGATCGGGTGGCCCTGCTTGCCGTAGAGATCCCAGAACACCGCCGGATTATCGCGATAGGCATAATCGGTGATGCCCAGTTCGGCGGCGCGCGCCTCCAGCTTGTCGGCGTGCTTGAAGTCCTTGCTGCCAGCCATCGTGATCCCGGCCAGATCGCCCTTCACGTCGGCCAGGAACACCGGCACCCCGGCGGCCGAGAACTGTTCGGCGATGCCCTGCAAGGTCACGGTCTTACCCGTGCCGGTGGCCCCCGCGATCAGCCCGTGGCGGTTCGCCCGGCTCAGCAGCAGGTGCTGGCGCTCTCCGTTGGCGACAAGGCCGAGGTAGATATCTGTCATGTGCAACTCCAAGCGACTCTGATTGCAGGGAATAAGCGCCGCCATGCACTTGTGCGAGTGGCTTTTTGCATGGCGGGCAATCCCTCGCTAGAAGCGCCCTCAAATGGCTGAACCGTTCATCCTGTTAGACGACGCCCGCCCCAGCGGCGCCAGCGACGCCAGGCTCTATCGCGCCCCGCGCGAGATCGTTGTCGCGCGGCGCGTGGAAGACGTCGCCCCGGCGCTGGCGCGGATCGAGGAACTGCGCGCGGAAGGCTTCGAACTGGCCGGATACATGGCCTATGAGGCGGGCCTCGCGCTGGAGCCGCGCCTGGCCCCGCTCGCCGCAGCGCGGGTCGGCGCGGCGGGGCCGCTGGTGTGGTTCGGCGCGTTCGACGGCTTCGAGGCCATCGCGGCCGATGCCGTGCCGGACTGGCTGGCCGCCCATGCCGAGCCGGGGATTGCCCAGATCGGCCCGGTCGAGCCGCAAGTCTCGCCCGGCGCCTATGCCCGGATGTTCGGCGCGATGCAGGACGCGATTGCGGCGGGGGACATTTATCAGGCCAACCTGACCTTTCCGCTCGCGGGGTCCTTCCGGGGCGATCCGCTGGCGCTCTATGCCGCGATCCGGCCCGCTGCGGGCGCGGGTTATGGCGGGATCGTGTTCGATGGCACGCACTGGCTGCTCAGCCTCTCGCCAGAGCTGTTCTTTGCCACGCGCGACGGGGCGGCGCTGGTCAAACCGATGAAGGGCACGCGCCCGCGCGGCCGCGACGGCGCGGAAGACGCGCGGCTGGCGCAGGAGCTCTCCTCCTCGGTCAAGGACCGGGCCGAGAACCTGATGATCGTCGACCTGATGCGAAACGACCTGTCTCGCGTGGCCGAGGCGGGCAGCGTCAAGGTGGACCGGCCCTTTGCGGTCGAAAGCTATCCCACGGTCCACCAGATGGTCACCACCGTGCGGGCGCGGTTGCAGCCGGGGCGCGGCGCGGCAGACCTGCTGCGTGCGCTGTTCCCGTGCGGTTCGATCACCGGCGCGCCCAAGATTCGGGCGATGGAACTGATCAATGTGGTGGAACGCGATGCGCGCGGGCCGTATTGCGGCGCCATTGGCCGGATCGATGCCGCTGGCGATGCCGCGTTCAATGTGGCAATCCGCACCTTGCGGCTGACGCCGGGCGAAAACGGGCGCGGCAAGGCGGTGCTGGGGGTCGGCTCGGCCATCGTCGCGGATAGTGAGGCACTGCCCGAATGGCGCGAGTGCCTGGTCAAAGGGGGTTTCGTGCGTCTCTACGCCGCCGGATGCGATCTGATCGAGACGATGCGCTTCACCCCAGAAGACGGCATCCCGCTGCTGGAACTGCACCTGGAACGGATCAAGGCGAGCGCAGCGGAACTGGGCTTTGCGTTTGATCGCCATGCCGTCCGTAATGCGATTCAGGCGCTGTGCTTCGAGGCCGATGCGCCCGCGAAGGTCCGGCTCGTGACCGCGCGCAGCGGGGCCTACACGCTGGAGCTGGGCGAACTGCCCCCGCCCTTCGCCGGCCCCGCCCAATGCGCGGTGATGCGCCTGCCGATCGACGCGGGCGACTGGCGACTGCGCCACAAGAGCAGCGACCGCGGCTTTTACGACACCGGCCTGAAAGCCGCCCACGCAGCGGGCGCGCAAGAGGCGCTGTTCCTGCGCGATGATGGCCTGCTGACCGAAGGCTGCTTTACCAACCTGTTCGTCGAGCGCGACGGCAAGCTGCTGACCCCGCCCGCCGGGCTGGGCCTGCTGCCGGGGGTGCTGCGCCGCTCGCTGATCGAAGCGGGCCGGGCCGAGGAGGCGGAATTGACTTTGGACGATCTGGCTGACGGATTTCTGATCGGCAACGCCCTGCGCGGGCTAATGCCGGCGGTGTTGCTGCCATGATTTCCGAAGCTTTGGCCCGCGTCGCCGCATCGCGCACCACCGCGATGACCGACCGCGCGATGGAACTGCGCGCAGCTGGCCATGACATCATCTCGCTATCGGTGGGCGAGCCGGACTTTGCCACGCCCCCGCACGTCATCGCCGCCGCCAAGGCCGCGCTGGATGCGGGCGACACCAAATACACCGCCGTTCCCGGCACCCAGCGCCTGCGCGAAGCCGCCGCGCTGCATTTCCAGCGCGATCTGGGGATCACCGTTCCCCCTTCGCAGGTGATCGTCAGCGCTGGGGGCAAGCAGGCGATCTTTCACGCGCTGCTTGCCACGCTGAATGCGGGCGATGAAGTGCTGATCCCCGCACCGTGGTGGGTCAGTTATCCGGAAATCGTGCGCTTCGCCGGGGCGGACGTGGTTGCCATGCCGACCGACGCCGCCGGGGGGTTCCGCATCACGGCCGCGCAGCTGGAGGCCGCGATCACGCCCAAGACCCGCTGGCTGCTGCTCAACAGCCCCGGCAATCCCACCGGCGCGACGTATCCGGCCGAGGAACTGCGCGGCATCGGCGAAGTGCTGCGCCGCCACCCGCAAGTGCTGGTGATGAGCGACGATATCTATGCCCCGCTGCGCTACACCCCCGGCACCCACGCCACGCTGGCGGTGGAATGCCCGGACCTGGCCGAGCGCGTGCTGACCGTTTCGGGCGTATCCAAGAGCCACGCGATGACCGGCTTTCGCATCGGCGTGTCCGCGGGGCCGCTCTGGCTGATTTCCGCGATGGCGCGGCTGCAATCCCATTCGTCGGGCAATCCGGCCTCGATCAGCCAGGCCGCCGCGGTGGCCGCGTTCGAAGGCCCGCAGGACTTTCTGCTCGACTGGCGCGAAAAGTTCCGCGCGCGGCGCGATCTGTGCGTTGCGGCGCTCAACGCCATTCCAGGCCTGTACACCCCGGTGCCTGACGGTGCATTCTATTGCATGGTCGATGCCGGACCGCTGATGGCCCGCTTTGGCGATGACGAGGCGCTGTGCCTGCACTTGCTGGAACACGGCGTGGCCGTGGTCGCCGCGTCTGCCTTTGGCGGCAGCGCGGGCTTCCGGATCAGTTTTGCCGCGGACGACGCGCGGCTTGAAGAAGCGCTGCGGCGCATAGCCAAGGCCCTTACCTGACATGCAATTTACCATCCTGTTCGAAGACGGCGAAGCCCTGGTCATCGACAAACCCGGCGGCTTGCCGCTTGACCGCCCGCGCGCCGGGGGGCCGTGCATCGAGGATCACGTGGAGCAGCTCCGGCTGGGCTTCCAGCGTTCCCCCGCGCCGGTCCACCGGCTGGACCGCGACACCTCCGGCTGCCTGCTGCTGGCCCGCAATCCCAAGGCGCTGAAGCGGTTTTCCGCCGCGTTCGAGGAAAAGCAGGTCGAAAAGCGCTACCTTGGCGTGGTCGCCGGGGTAGTCGAAGGCGACGAAGGCACGATCGAACTCGCGCTCAAGAAGATCAGCTCTGCCGCCGATGGCTGGCGGATGATCCCGGCCAGGGCGGGCAAGCCCGCCGTCACCCACTGGCGCAAGCTGGCGGTGCACAATGGCCTGACGCTGGTGGAATTCCGCCCCGAAACCGGCCGCACCCACCAGATCCGCGTCCATGCGGCATCGGGTCTGGGCCTGCCGCTGCTGGGCGATCCCATTTATGGCGCCGGGACCGTACCGGGGGCCAAGCGCACAATGCTCCACGCCGCCGGGCTGGTCCTGCACCGCGAAGGCAAGGACCCGATCCGCGCCGCCGCGCCCCTGCCCGCCGATTTCGCCGCGCTGGGCTTTAGCGACGTGGCACCCGCCGGGCACGAGGACGGTTCAGCCGAAGCCTGAAATCGGCTAGGCTGGGGCCATGGTGCTGATCCCCGTCACCCGCCACATCGCCATCGACAGCGACGAGCTGGTCGAAAGCTATGCCCGCGCGTCCGGGCCGGGCGGGCAGCACGTCAACACCACCGACAGCGCGGTGATGCTGCGCTTTGATGTCGCGAACTCCCCCAACCTCCCCGAAGCGGTCAAGCTGCGGCTGGCCGAACTGGCCGGTTCGCGGCTGACTCGCGACGGGGTGCTGGTGCTGCGCAGCGACGGCGCGCGGTCGCAGCTGGTCAACCGGCAGGACGTGCGCGACCGGCTGCTGGCGCTGATCCGCGAAGCCACCATCGTCCCCAAGAAACGCCGCCCGACCAAGCCGACCAAGGCCTCGCAGCAGCGCCGGGTGGAAGGCAAGGCCAAGCGCGCCGCCGTGAAGGCCGGGCGCGGGCGGGTTAAATTCGACTGATCAGCGCGTTGGCGCGGGCGTTGGTGCGGGCGCGGCCTGCGTTGGCGGCGGAGTGACGGGCAGACGCTGCCCTTCCAGCATTTCCGCTGCTTCATCCAGCGCCTTCGCTTCGCCCACGCTGACACCGCCGGGGCCGGGGGCGTTGTCCTGCTTGCCGCAAGCGGTCAGGCAAAGCAGGGCGATCAGGATCGGAACGGCGCGCATCGCGGCATCATACCAGCCGTGCCCCTGAAACGAAAGCGGGCGGCACTTCCCCACCGGGAAGGCCGCCCGCTCCGTGCGTTAGTTTGAAAGCTTACGGCTTGGGCGCTTCCGCCGGAGCCGCTACCGGCTCCATCGCCGCACCCGCATCGGCCGCGGCGGAGGCATCAGCCACCGGGGTCGCCTCGACATCGCCCATCGCTTCTTCGGCCGGCATTTCGACGTTGTCCGCCTGGGCTTCTTCCGAAGCGCTGTCAGAGCTGCCGCAAGCCGAAAGGGCCAGCGCCGCGACGGCGGAGAAAGCGGCAATCGTGAATTTCTTCATAGGTTTAACCTTACCTGTTTGCGGTCCGAAGGGGCGGAAATCCGCCGTCTTGCGATCATTTCTAGCCGAGCGGGCGGGGGCTGCCAACCGCCTTTCACGCCCCGGCAAACAGCGCGCCCTGACGCGGGTTGTATTCATATAAAGATATCTTTATATGCCGCCGCCATGAAGATCGACCCGACCTTGCGCGCGCTGGCGGACCCCACCCGGCTGCGGATCATGCGGCTGCTGGCGCACATGGAACTGGCGGTGGGCGAACTGGCCCAGGTGCTGGGGCAAAGTCAGCCGCGCGTATCCCGTCATGTCCGCATCCTGTGCGATGCCGGTCTGGCTGAACGCCGCAAGGAAGGCAGCTGGGTGTTCCTGCGCAGCGCCATCGGTGAAAACCGCGCGCCGCCGCTGGGTGCCGCCGCCGCCAGGCTGCTGGCTGTGGCCGAGCGCGATGACGCCGCCTTTGCCGCCCGCTGCGGCGAAGACCGTCGCCACCTTGCCGCGATTCGCGCCGCGCGTGAGGAAAGTGCCGAAACCTACTTCGCCCGCCACGCCGCCGAATGGGATACGCTGCGGGTGCTGCACACGCCGGATGGCCCGGTGGAGGCGGCGCTGGCCGAGGCGCTGGGCAACGCCGGCCTTGGCGCACTGCTCGACGTCGGCACCGGCACGGGCCGCATGGCCGAGCTGTTCGCCCCGCGCGCCAGCCACGTCACCGCGCTCGACAAGAGCCCGGAAATGCTGCGCATCGCCCGCGCCCGGTTGCAGCACCTGCCCGCCGATCAGGTCGAGCTGGTGCAAGGTGATTTCACCGCGCTGCCGTTCGATGCCGGCAGTTTCGACACGCTGCTGTTCCACCAGGTGCTGCACTATGCCCAGGCGCCCGAACAAGTGCTGGCCGAGGCCGCGCGCGTCACCCGCGCGGGCGGGCGGATCGCCGTGGTCGACTTTGCCGCGCATGATCGCGAAGACTTGCGCACCCAGCATGCCCATGCCCGCCTGGGCTTTTCGGACGAACAGATGCTGGCGCTGCTGTCCAACGCCGGGTTCGCCGCCGCGCCGCCGGTCGCGCTGCCGGGCAAGCCGCTGACCGTGAAGATCTGGACCGCCGCGCGGTCTGCCGCCCCCGTTTCCTCCCCGAAACCCCCTGCCACACAGGAATCCCGTCCATGAGCCCCGCCATCACCCTGCGCGGGGTTGAAGACCGTCCGCTGTTCGTCACCATCCCCGGCGACTTCCGCGTTTCGTTCGAATTCTTTCCGCCCAAGACGGAAAAGATGGAGCAGCAGCTGTGGGATGCGGTGGTCGAACTCGCGCCGCTGGACCCCAGCTTCGTCTCGGTCACCTATGGCGCGGGCGGTTCCACGCGCGAGCGCACCCACGCCACGGTGGCCCGGATTGCGAATGAAACCCGGCTACCCCCCGCCGCGCACCTGACCTGCGTCGCCGCCAGCAAGGACGAGATTGCCGAAGTCGCCGACCGCTATTGGGAAGCGGGCGTGCGCCACGTGGTCGCCCTGCGCGGCGATCCGCCGCCCGAAACCGGCGGCAAGTTCGTGCCCCATCCCGATGGCTACGCCAGCGCCGCCGAACTGGTGGCCGGCCTGAAGGCGCGCCATCCCTTCGAAATCTCCGTTGCGGCCTATCCCGAAGTCCATCCCGAAGCGCTCAGCGCACAGGCTGATCTCGACAACCTCAAGCGCAAGCTGGATGCCGGGGCGGACCGGGCGATCACCCAGTTCTTCTATTCAACCGACGCCTATTTCCGGTTCATCGACAAGGTGCTTGCCGCCGGGATCACCGCACCGATCCTGCCGGGGATCATGCCGGTCACCAATTTCGCCGCGATCCGCCGGATGAGCGGGAACACCGAAATTCCGGGCTGGATGGTCAACCTGTTCGACGGCCTCGATGCCCTGCCGGGGCCGCGCGCGCATATTGCCGCTGCCGTCGCCGCTGACCTGTGCCGCCGCCTTTACCAGGGCGGGGTGCGCGATTTCCACTTCTACACTCTCAACCGCGCCGACCAGACTTATGCGATCTGCCACCTGCTCGGCCTGCGACCCAAGGACCATGCCGCATGACCCCGCGCGAATCCCTGCTGGCCCAGGCGGCCCGGCGCATCCTGATTACCGACGGCGCGTTCGGCACCGAAATCCAGAACTGGAAGCTGACCGAGGCGGACTATGCCGGGTCGCTGGGGCTGGCCAAGGACCAGAAGGGCAACAACGACATTCTGGCGCTGACCAAGCCCGAAGTGCCCGAATCGATCCACCGCGCCTATTTCGCGGCCGGAGCGGACATCGCCGAAACCAACACGTTCTCCGCCAACCGGATCAGCCAGGCGGACTATGCCGCCGAACATCTGGTGCGCGAAATCAATGTCGAGTCAGCCCGGATGGCCCGCCGCGTCGCGGATGAATTCACCGCGCAGGATGGCCGTCCGCGCTTTGTGGCGGGCGCGATCGGGCCGACCAACAAGACGCTCTCGCTGTCCCCCGACGTCAACGATCCCGGCTTTCGCGAGATCGACTGGGATCACCTAGTTGAAGTCTATCACGAACAGGCCGCCGCGCTGGTTGAAGGCGGAGCGGATTTCATCCTGGTCGAAACCGTGTTTGACACACTGAACTGCAAGGCCGCGATCATGGCGGTCAAGCAGCTGGAGCGCGAGCTGGCCCGCGAAGTGCCGCTGATGCTGTCGATGACACTGACCGACCTGTCGGGCCGCAACCTGTCGGGCCATACGGTCGAGGCGTTCTGGTACGCGGTGCGCCACGCGAAACCGGTGACCGTGGGGCTGAACTGCTCGTTCGGGGCGACCCAGCTGCGCCCGCACGTGCGGGCACTGTCGCAGATCGCCGATACGCTGATCATGGTCTATCCCAATGCGGGCCTGCCCAATGAGCTGGGCCAGTATGACGAGCTGCCCGGCACCACCGCCGCGCTGGTGCGCGAGTGGGCCGAGGCCGGGCAAGTCAACGTGCTGGGCGGCTGCTGTGGCTCCACCCCCGCGCATATCGCGGCGATTGCAAAGGCCGCCGCCGCCCTCCCCCCGCGCGCGCTGCCCACGCCGGAGCGCGTGACCCGGCTGGCCGGGCTTGAACCTTTTATCATGGCTGCCTGATCCAATGACCGTCCAATCAACTGACCGCCCGACCGGATCGTCGTTCGTCAATGTTGGCGAACGCACCAACGTCACCGGCTCTGCCGCGTTCAAGAAGCTGATCCTGGCGGGGGACTACGCCAAGGCGGTCGAAGTCGCGCGCCAGCAGGTGGAAAACGGGGCGCAGATCATCGACGTGAACATGGATGAAGGGCTGCTCGACGCCGTCCACGCCATGACCACGTTCCTGAAACTGATCGCCGCCGAACCCGATATCGCCCGCGTGCCGGTGATGATCGACAGTTCGAAGTGGGACGTGATCGAGGCCGGCCTGAAGTGCGTATCGGGCAAGCCGATCGTCAATTCGATCTCGATGAAGGAAGGCGAGGAAGCCTTTCTGCAGCAGGCCCGCCTGTGCATGGAATATGGCGCGGCGGTGGTCGTCATGGCGTTCGACGAGAAAGGCCAGGCCGACACCAAGGACCGCAAGGTCGAAATCTGCGAACGCGCCTACAACCTGCTGACGGGCATCGGCTTTCCGCCCGAAGACATCATTTTCGATCCCAACGTGTTCGCCGTGGCGACCGGGATCGAGGAGCATGATCGCTACGCGCTCGACTTCATCGAGGCCACGCGCGAAATCAAGGCGCGCTGCCCGCATGTGCACATTTCGGGCGGGCTGTCGAACCTGTCGTTCAGCTTCCGCGGGAACGAGACGGTGCGCCGGGCGATGCACTCCGTGTTCCTCTATCACGCCATTCCGGCGGGCATGGACATGGCCATCGTCAATGCCGGGCAGCTTGACATCTATGATCAGATCGACCCCGTCCTGCGCGAAGCCTGCGAGGATGTGATCCTGTGCCGGGCGCCCGCCGCCGGGGGCGAGCGGACCGCCACCGAGCGGTTGATCGACCTCGCCGAAAGCTACAAGGGCCAGGACAAGGTTGCCGAAAAGGCCGCGGAGGAGTGGCGCGGCTGGGACGTCGTGCGGCGGCTGGAACACGCGCTGGTCAAGGGCATCGACGCCCATATCGTCGAGGATACCGAGGAAGCCCGCCTGCTTCACGCGCGCCCGATCGAAGTGATCGAAGGCCCGCTGATGGCCGGGATGAACACCGTTGGCGACCTGTTCGGCGCGGGCAAGATGTTCCTGCCGCAAGTGGTGAAATCCGCCCGCGTCATGAAAAAGGCGGTCGCCCACCTGATCCCCTACATCGAGGCGGAGAAGGAAGCCGGGGCCAAGGCCAAGGGCCGGATCGTGATGGCGACCGTGAAGGGCGACGTCCACGACATCGGCAAGAACATCGTCGGCGTCGTGCTGCAATGCAACGGCTATGAGGTGATCGACCTGGGCGTGATGGTGCCGTGGTCGACCATTCTGGAAACCGCGAAACAAGAAGACGCCGACATCATCGGTCTGTCCGGCCTGATCACCCCCAGCCTCGATGAAATGGTCACCGTGGCGGAGGAAATGCAGCGCGCCGGATTCACCATTCCGCTGCTGATCGGCGGGGCGACCACCAGCAAGGTCCACACCGCGCTGAAGATCGATCCCGCCTATGACGGCCCGGTGATCCACGTGCTGGATGCCAGCCGCGCGGTGGGCGTGGCCAGCCAGCTGCTGTCCGATACCCAGCGCGATCCGTTCGTGAAGGCAACGGCGGAAGACTATCGCCATGTCCGCGATGTTCGCTCCGGCAAGGACGCCTCGATCCTGCTCAGCCTTGAGGACGCGCGCGCCAACAGCTTCAAGCCGGACCTGTCGGAAAAGGCCCCCCCGCCCGAACAGCCCGGCATCCACGTATTCCCGGACTGGGATCTCGCCGATCTGGTCGAATGCTTCGACTGGACTCCGTTCTTCCGCGCGTGGGAACTGGCCGGCACGTTCCCCGCGATCCTGTCGGACGAGATCGTCGGTGAAAGCGCGCAGGCGCTCTACAAGGATGCGCGGGCGATGCTGGAGCGGATCGTCAGTGAAAAGTGGCTGACCGCGCGCGGCGTCGTCGGCTTCTGGCCCTGCGCGCGCGATGGCGACGATGTGGAGCTCTATCTGGCAGAGGAGGAACGCCACGTGCGCCTGCCGTTCCTGCGCCAGCAGATCCGCAAGAGCAAGACCCGCGCGAACTTCTGTCTGGCCGATTTCGTCGACCCGGACGGGGACTGGATCGGCGGCTTCGCGGTGGGCATCCACGGGATCGAACCGCATCTGGAACGCTTCCGCGCAAACCATGACGATTACAACGACATCCTGCTGAAAGCGCTGGCCGACCGCTTTGCCGAAGCCTTTGCCGAGCGTCTGCACCAGCACGTGCGGACCACGTTGTGGGCCTATGCCCCCGGCGAGCAGCTGACCAACGAGGCGCTGATCCGCGAGCAGTATCGCGGCATTCGCCCCGCCCCCGGCTATCCCGCCTGCCCGGACCACAGCCTGAAGCCGATCCTGTTCGATCTGCTGAACGCGGGCGAAAACGCCGGGATCGTGCTGACCGAAAGCCAAGCGATGCTGCCGACGGCGGCGGTGTCGGGCTTTTACTTCGCCCACCCCGAAAGCCAGTATTTCGGCGTGGCGCGGATCGGCCGCGACCAGCTGGAAGACTATGCCGCACGGCGGGGCATGCCGCTGGCCGAAACGGAGCGCTGGGTAAGGCCCAATCTGGATTGAGCGCGGCGCTCGACACTGGCGGCGGTGGCTGGCTAAGGTCCGGCCATGCGCCGCCTTGTCCTCCTGCTTGCCCTGATCGCCGCCCCGCTCAGCGCCGCCCCGCCCGCGTCGGTTGCCGTCGCGTTCGACCGGTCATCGCAGCACACCGTGCTGGCGGAAGGGCTGGCCGACAAGGCCACTGGCCGCAAGGTCAGCGCCGATGATCCGGTGCGGATCGCCAGCGTATCCAAGCTGGTGACCGCGCTCGGCGTGCTCAGGATGGTCGATGCCGGGCAGCTCGACCTGGATCGCGATGTTTCGGATTACCTCGGCTGGCGCCTGCGCAATCCCCACTTTCCCGATGCGCCGATCACGCTGCAGCTGTTGCTGTCGCATCAGGCCAGCCTGAGCGACGGGGGTGAACTCTACATCATCCCGCTGGGCGTTACCTTGCGCGAACGGCTGGCCGATCCGCGCATGTGGGATGCCGCGCATCCGCCCGGCAGTGGCTGGTTTGCCTATGCCAACATCAACTTCCCAGTGGCTGCCAGCGTCATGGAGCGGGTAAGCGGGGAGCGGTTCGACCGGCTGATGCAGCGGCTGGTGCTGCGCCCGCTGGGGCTGGATGCCTGTTTCAACTGGGGGGATGGCTGCTCCGCGCAGGCCGTCAGCCGCGCCGCCGTGCTGTATCGTGCCACTGGTGAAGTGGCGCGCGATGATCTGAACGGCCAGCGCCCGCCCTGCCCGGTCGTGGTGCAGGATGGCCAGCCTTGCGATTTGGCCCGTTATGTTCCCGGCTGGAACGGCGCGCTGTTCAGCCCGCAAGGGGGGCTGCGGATTTCGATGCGCGATCTCGCCCGGATCGGCCAGATGCTGGCGCGCGGCGGGCGCGGGTTCCTCGCCCCCGCCAGCTTCGCCGCACTGACCGCGCCGCAGTGGAGCGCCGCCACGGGCCGTGGCGGGATCGGCGAGTATGGCGAAAGCACCGGCTTTTTCTGTGGCTATGGACTGGGCCTGCACCGCATCGGCGGGGGCGGCAGCGCATGCCGTGACGGCCTGTTCGGCGATCGAACGCCACGGATCGGCCACGCGGGCGAGGCTTATGGCCTGCGCTCTGGCCTGTGGATCGATCCGGTGACTGGCAAGGGCCTGGCGTTCTTCACCACACAAGTTCCCGATGACGAACCGCGCGGGCGCAGCGCCTTCACCTTGCGCGAGGAAGCGATTGTGGAGAGATCGCGGCACTGACCTTTGCGCTTTGCCGCACCGGGCGCTAGGCGGACGGCGTGACGGAAACCCACGTTCTTGACCAGCTGCACGCCACCTTCGGCTTTTCCGCCTTTCGGGGTGTGCAGGATCAGGTGGTCAGCCGTGTGCTGGACGGGCAATCGACGCTGGCAGTGATGCCGACCGGCGCGGGCAAATCGCTGACCTATCAGCTGCCCGCCGTGATGCTGCCGGGGACGTGCGTTGTCATTTCCCCGCTGATCGCGCTGATGCACGACCAGTTGCGCTCGGCGCTGGCCAACGGAATCCGCGCCGCCACGCTGACCAGCGTCGATGCCGACCGCGAGCAGACCATCGACCGGTTCCGCGCGGGCGAGCTGGACTTGCTCTACGTCGCGCCCGAACGCGCCAGCCAGGGCCATTTCCGCGAGTTGCTGAGCAAGGCTCCCGTCTGCCTGTTCGCCATCGACGAAGCGCACTGCGTGTCCGAATGGGGCCACGATTTCCGCCCGGACTACCGTGCGCTGCGGCCGTTGATGGACGCGTTTCCGGACGTCCCGCGCCTGGCGCTGACCGCCACCGCCGATGCCCAGACCCGCGCCGATGTGCTGGCCCAGCTGGGGATTCCTGCTGACGGCCTGATCGTTGCCGGGTTTGACCGGCCCAACATCCGCTACGCCATCCGCCACCGCGACAACCCGGTGCGCCAGCTGACCACGCTGATGGCCGAACAGCCCGGCCCCGGCATCGTCTATGCCCCGACCCGCAAGAAGGTGGAGGAGCTGGCCGACAAGCTCTCCGCCGCCACGGGCCGTCCGGTGCTGCCCTATCATGCAGGGCTGCCGCCCGAAGTGCGCGCGGCCAACCAGGCGGCGTTCGTGGCATCCGAAGAGATGGTGATGGTCGCGACGGTCGCCTTCGGCATGGGGATCGACAAGCCCGACGTGCGGTTCGTTGCCCACGCCGGCATCCCCAAATCGATCGAGGGCTACTATCAGGAAACCGGACGCGCGGGGCGCGATGGCGATCCTTCGGTGGCGGTCATGCTTTGGGGTGCGGACGATTTCGCCCGCGCGCGGATGCGGCTGGAGGAAGTGGACGAAACCCGCCGCGTGGGCGAGCGCGCCCGGCTGGACGCGCTGGCCGCGCTGGTCGAAACCGGCAGCTGCCGCCGTGCCGTGCTGCTGCGCCACTTTGGCGAACATCCGCCCGAGACCTGCGGCAATTGCGACAACTGCCTGGACGCACCGGGCATCCGCGATGTGACCGAACTGGCGCGCAAGGTCCTGTCCGCCGTCTATCGCACCGGGCAGAGTTATGGCTTTGGCCATATCCAGAAAGTGCTGCTGGGCCAGCACGACGACCGCGTGGTGCAGCGCGGGCATGACCAACTGAGCGTGTTCGGGATCGTCAGCGCGGACGAGGCGCCGCTGCTGCAGCCGCTGGTCCGGGCGCTGCAGGCACGTGGCAGCCTGCTGCCGACCGAGCATGGCGGTCTGGCGCTGGGTGACGATGCCCGCGTGATCCTGAAAGGCGAAGTGCCGGTCATGCTGGCAATCGCACCGAAGCAGGAGCGCGCCCGCAAGGACCGGCGCGGCGGCAGCGCGCGGCGCGGGTCTGCCGGGGCCGCGAACCCGGTTGGCGATCCGCTGTTCGACGCGCTGCGCGCGCTACGCCGCGATCTGGCTCAGGACGCGGGCGTGCCGCCCTATGTCATCTTCCACGATGCCACCTTGCGCGAAATGGCGGAAATCCGCCCCGCCTCCCTTGCCGCGCTGGGTGAAATCGGCGGTGTTGGCGCGCGCAAACTGGAAGCCTATGGCGATGCATTCCTGAGCGTGATCCGCCAGCATTAGATGCTGTTGCAAATCGCTAGCAACAATTCGCTTGACCAGATGGGCTGAATGTCGTCAGGGGGCGATCTCGAACCACGGAGCCCCCAATGCCCGCATTCGAGACCCTGCTTTCCCCTGTCATCCTGTTCTTCATCCTTGGCGCACTGGCCGCCGCGGCACGATCGGACCTGTCCGTGCCAGAGCCATTGGCCAAGAGCCTGTCGCTCTACCTGATGGCCGCGATCGGCCTGAAGGGTGGCATCCAGGTCGCGCAGGCCGGGTTCTCGCCGCAACTGGTGCAAGTCTCGGCCGTCGGAATCGCGCTCAGCTTTGGCCTGCCGCTGATTGCCTTCGCGCTGCTGCGGGCGCTGGCCGGGCTGGACCGGCTCAATGCCGGGGCCGTGGCGGCGCACTATGGCTCGGTCTCGATCGTCACGTTCGTCACCACCGCCGATGCCCTGACCCGCGTGGGCATCGCCCCGGCCGGCTACATGGTCGCGGTGATGGCGCTGATGGAAACCCCGGCCATCGTTACCGGGCTGCTGCTGGCGCGCGGCAGCGGGATGGTGGCGCCGGGACAGCGCGGCAAGCTGGTGCGCGAGGTATTCCTGAACGGATCGGTCGTACTGCTGCTGGGCGCTTTCGCCATCGGGCTGGTGCTGGGGCCGGACCGCTACAAGCCGATTGCCCCGGTCTTCACCACCGGCTTTACCGGATTGCTCTGCCTGTTCCTGCTCGACATGGGGCTGGTCGCGATGCGGCGCCTGCGCGAAAGCCGCGCGTTGAACTGGCGGATGGCCGCGCTGGGCATTGCCCTGCCGCTGATCAACGGCACGATCGGCCTGACTTTGGCGATGCTGCTGGGGCTGGATGCGGGCACCGGCGCAGCGCTGGCCATGCTGGCGGCGAGCGCATCCTACATCGCGGTTCCCGCGGCGGTCCGGCTGGCGATGCCGGACGCCGATCCCGGCATCTATCTGTCGATGTCGCTGGCGGTCAGCTTTCCCTTCAACATCCTGGTCGGCATCCCGCTGGTAACCCAGCTGGCGCCGCTCGTGCTTGGATAGGACCAACCGATGATTGCAACCTATACCCGCAAGCGCATCGACATCCTGGTCGACGCCCCGTTGTGCGAATGGGTGGTGGAACAGGCCGCCGCCGCCGGGATCGTCCACCATTCGGTGCTGCCGGTGCAGTCCGGGCTGGGGCGCGGCGGCCCCTGGCGTGATGATGATGGCTATGCCAGCGTGGCCAAGCGGATGTTCATCGCGCTGACCAATGGGGACAAGGTGGACGCCCTGCTGGAACTGCTGGCCCCCGACATCGAGCGGTTCGGGCTGGTGATCGCCATCCAGGACGTCCAGGTGGTGCGCGGCGAGCGGTTCTAGGCCGCCCGCCGCGTCACCGGCCTGACAGGGTCAGTGCGCGGAGGATTCCGCCCCGCGCGTCTTCCACAACGAGTAGCCCACACCCGCCGCGATCAGGCCGAACGTCACGCCCAGGCTTGCCACCGGCGGGAACTTGTCCCCGCCCAGCAGGAAGTCGGAGACGAAGATCTTCGACCCGATGAACACCAGCACGGCGGCCAGCGCATACTTCAGGTAGTGGAAACGGTGGATCATCGCCGAGAGCGCGAAATACAGCGCGCGCAGGCCCAGGATCGCCATGATGTTGCTGGTGTAGACGATGAACGTATCGGTCGTGATCGCGAAGATCGCCGGCACGCTGTCCACCGCGAACACCAGGTCAGCCAGGTTGATCACCACCAGCGCCAGGAACAGCGGGGTCGCCGCACGCACCATCTGGCCGGTCTTTTCATCCTGCACCTTCACGAAGAAGTGCTGACCGTGATGTTCCTTCGTCACCCGCATATGGCTGGAAATCCAGCGGATCACCGGGTTCTTCGCCAGATCCGGCTCATGATCGCTGGCCCACATCATGCGGATGCCGGTGTAAACCAGGAACGCCGCGAAGATGTAGAGCACCCAGTACGCTTCGGCCACCAGTGCCGCGCCAGCCGCGATCATCGCGCCGCGCAGCACGATCACCGCGATGATGCCCCACAGCAGCGCACGATACTGGTACATCCGCGGGATCGCGAAGAAGGTGAAGATCAAGCTGATGACGAAGACGTTGTCGATCGACAGCGCCTTTTCGATGAAGAAGCCGGTGTAGTACTTCATCCCCAGGTCGGCGCCCTTGGCATACCAGACCCAGACGCCGAACAGCATCGCCACGCCGATGTAGAACGCCGACAGCTTCAGCGATTCGGCGATGCCCATTTCCCGGTCTTCCTTGTGCAGGATGCCAAGGTCAAATGCGGTCAGCGCCAGGACGAGTATGCCGAACGACAACCAGAACCAGACCGGTGTGCCCAGCCAGTCCATGAACAGAAATTCCATGTTTCAATGCCCCTGAAATGCAAAAGCCCGGCGCGGGCCGAAATGACCGCCGCGCCGGGATAAGTAGTTTCGGCTCAACGCGCCAGCTTGCGGCGGCGCATCAGCCGATTGATCCGGTCCTTGATCGCCAGCTTGAGCTTTTTCAGCCGCAGCACTTCGAACGGATCGGCCGTCCGCCGCGACTGGGCGCGGCGCAGCAGATCGTCGAGCTTCTGGTGACGCTCAAGCAAACGGTACACATGATCGGACATGGTTTCGGTCCCTTTCGTAACGTGTTGACGTACGATCGGATGCGCCGAGCCAGGATCGGGGTAGAGGGATGGGAACTGAACCCGGACCCTATGGCATCGGCACATCCGATGCGGTCCGACATCACGCTGCGCATGGCCTGGAGGGGGTAGCCACACGCGGCGCCAGAGGGGCCCGGTTCCGCCCGATTTTTATATGACCGATTCGCTCCGATTTCAAGTCCATTTGACAAGGTGCCCTCGAATGATATTAATGTGATATCACTTTAAGGGGGATTTCCATGTCCGAGTCGCATCCCGCCATGACGTCCAGCCGCGAAAAGGGCGTCTGGAGCACCAGTGGCTATCTGATGTTCGTTGTTTTCCTGGGCCTGCTCGCGCTGACGGTCACGCGCGTGATCTGGGTCGCGTCGGGACCGGACCTGACCGAGGGCGAGGTCTGGGCGTTCCTGATCCCGACCTTCCTGTCCGTGCTGGCGCTGATCGTCATTTCCGCCGGGTTCTACATGATCCAGCCCAATCAGGCTGCCGCCATCACCCTGTTCGGCGCCTATCAGGGCACCGACCGCAATCACGGGTTGCGCTGGGTCTGGCCGTGGATGGGCAAGACCAAGATCTCGGTCCGCGCCAACAACGTCGTGTCCGAAAAACTGAAGGTCAACGACCTGCGCGGCAACCCGATTGAGATCGCGACCAATGTCGTCTGGCGCGTCGCCGATACCGCGCAGGCGCTCTACGACGTGGACGATTACAAGGCCTTTGTCGAAGTGCAGATCGAAGCCGCCGTCCGCGCGATCGGCTCACGCTATCCCTATGACGATATCGAGCACAGCGAGACGACCCTGCGCGGCAGCCATGATGAAGTGAACGCCGAACTGCGCGCCGAACTCAACCGCCGGATGGTGGTGGCCGGGCTGACAGTCGACGAATGCGGGCTGACCCACCTGGCCTATGCGCCCGAAATCGCCGGGGCCATGCTGCGCCGCCAGCAGGCCGAAGCCGTGATCAGCGCCCGCAAGAAACTGGTCGAAGGCGCGGTAACGATGGTTGAAATGGCGCTGCACCAGTTGTCGGAAAAGGACGTCGTCCACCTTGATGACGAGCGCAAGGCGGCGATGGTGTCCAACCTGATGGTCGTGCTGTGCGGGGAACGCGATACGCAGCCGGTGGTCAACGCCGGGTCGCTTTACTAACGCACTGATCATGTCCGGACCGGCCAAGAAATCCTTCCCGTTGCGGCTCGATCCGGCGCTCTATGCGGCGCTGGAACGGGTGGCGGCGGGGGATTTCCGCTCGGTCAACGCCCAGGTCGAAGTCCTGCTGCGCGAGGCGCTCGCCCGGCGCGGCATCAAGCTGGCCCCGGCCGAGCCACCGCGCCGAGGCCGCCCTCCCAAAGAACCGGCCAAGGAGTCAGCCGATGACTGAACGCACCCCCTGGTTTTCCGCCAAGACCCATGGATACGGCGCCGGATGGCCAATAGCCTGGCAAGGCTGGGCGCTGATCGCCGCCTACCTTGCCGTGCTGGGCGTGGTCGGCTGGCTGGACCGGCTGGGCTTCGGCTCCACCCGGATCGCCGCCTTTGCCCTGTTCGTCAGCGCCACCGCCACGTTCCTGTCGGTGGTCGCCCAGCGTACGCGGGGCGGCTGGAAATGGCGCTGGGGCAAGCGCGACTAGCCGCAGCTGCGGCCTTTGCGCGATCTTAACGGGTCGCTGCCATGCTGGCGGGCATGAAGAACCCTGCCACACTACCGCTTGCCGTCGCCGCGCTGGGCGCGCTGATCCTGCCGATGGGCATTGCCGCTGCCCAGCAGGGCACGCCCTATGTCGTGGTCGAGACCGGACAAGGCTATGCCCGCCTGCAAGACGCGGTCAACGCCATCGGCGACGGAATGGGGACGATCCAGGTTGCCCCCGGCCGCCACAGCGATTGCGCGGTTCAGGGCGCGGGCGACATTGCCTATGTCGCGGCCACGCCGGGACAGGCCGTGTTCGACAACGTGGCGTGCGAGGGCAAGGGCGCGCTGGTGCTGCGCGGGCGCAGCGCCAAGGTTGCCGGGCTGGTCTTTGCCAATATCCGTGTGCCCGATTTCAACGGGTCGGGCATCCGGCTGGAAAAGGGCAACCTGACCGTCAGCCAAAGCTGGTTCCGCGACAGCCAGCAAGGCATCCTGGCCGGAATCGATACCGCATCCAGCATCACGATCGACAAGTCCACGTTCACGCGCCTTGGCACTTGCGAGGGGCCGGGCGGATGCGCGCATTCGATCTATATCGGCGATTACGGATCACTGTCGGTCACCCGCAGCCGGTTCGAGGCGGGGCGCGGCGGGCATTACCTGAAAAGCCGCAGCCGCCGGATTGCCGTGCTCAATTCCAGCTTCGACGACACCGCCGGGCGCGGCACGAACTACATGATCGACCTGCCGGGCGGGTCATCCGGGCGGATCGCCAACAACTGGTTCGTGCAGGGGCCGAACAAGGAAAACCACTCGGCATTCATTACCGTCGCGCCAGAAGGCAAGCAGTATAGCTCGGCCGGGTTGGTGATCGATGGGAACGATGCGCGGTTCGCGCCGGGCGTGAACTGGGAAAGCACATTCGTCGCCAACTGGACCGATGATGCGGTCCAGATCGGCACCAACCGGCTCGGACCGGGGATCAAGCGCACCGACCGACGCTGACCGGCCCCGCCAAGCGCGGCTGACCGCGCCACCCGGGCACTCCGGGCCGGCGCGGTCAGCACGTCTGGATCAGGGCTTGGCCTGGGGAGCCGCAGCCGATGCGTTTTCGGGCAGACCGCCCAGCTGGGTCACCATCTTGGTATAGGCATCGAGATAGGCCAGCACGATGATCTGGCCGATCGCGGTGTCCTGATAGCCGCCGCCGCCAGCCGCGCCAAAGGTGCCGCCGCTGAACAGGCCGCCGCCCGCGCCCCAGCTGAGGTCGGACTTGCGGTAATAGCCTTCGACCAGCGCTTCTTCCTCGGTCGTGCGGGCGTTGACGACGGACAGGGTCACGTTGGCCTCGCCCTTCTTGATGCTGATCCCCCCGGCAATGGCGCCCGCCGCGCGGCCGAACAGCCCGCCGCCGATGCCGCCGAGCAGACCGCCCACGCTGTTGCCGCCGGAATTGCGGTTGGCCGAGACGATATCGGGTTCAAGGAAGTAATCCGCCGCCTTGACCTGACCCTTGCCGATGTTCGAGCCATCCTGCAGTTCGCCGCTGTCGGCCAGCGCGCGTTCCATCGCGCGGCTGCCCATCGAACGACCACGGTTAACCAGCGAGAAACAGCCCGACTTCTGCACGAAGACCTTCAGGATCGCCTCCGGGCTGCCCAGGTTGAATTCACGCCACCACTGGTTGTCGGGCTCGACAATGGCAATCGTGCCCAGCTTCCTGGTGCAAACCGGAATTTCGCGAGTGCCCTTGGCCTGGGCCTGGCGCCCGGAAGAGCCTTTTTCCTTGGCGGCGAATGCGGGGCTGCCGGTGGCGAGCAGGGCCAGCGCGAGGGCGCCGGCAATGGTCTTGCGCATGAAAATCTCCATCACTCCTGCGGGCGGCACCCCGTTAGGCTTCCCCCCTCTTGGACTTGGGCGCGACCCAATCGGCCAATTGTAACCCGTCTCCAGACGCTTGGCTTGCAAAATTGCGCCAGCGCGCCCGACTTGCCCGAACCGGCCAGTTCAGACAGGCTGGTTGTCGATCAGCCGGGTCGAGCCGATCCGCGCCGCCACGAACAGCCGCCCGGCCTCGCTGCCGGGACCATCCAGCAGCGCGATGCTGTCCGACCCGCGCACTTCGGCATAATCGACCGTGTGAAACCCGCCCGCCAGCAGATCGGCCCGCAGCGCATCAAGCGCCGCCGCATAGGCCGTGCCGCCGCGCATCGCCGCGATCGCCGCCTGCATCGCCCGCGGCAGGCAGGCCGCCTGCGCGCGCTGGTCCGCATCGAGGTAGGCGTTGCGCGAGCTCATCGCCAGGCCATCGGCTTCGCGCACGGTCGGCACACCGATGATCGCATCGACATGCGGCGCGGTCAGATCCAGATCGCGGGCCATGCGCCGGATCACCGCCAGCTGCTGCCAGTCCTTTTCCCCGAACAGCGCCATGTCGGGCCGGACCTGGTTGAACAGCTTGCACACCACGGTTGCCACGCCATCGAAATGGCCGGGCCGCGCCGCCCCGCACAGTCCGTCGCTGACCCCGCTGACCGAAATGTTGGTGGCATAGCCGGCCGGATACATCGCCTCCACCGTCGGCGCCCACAGCAGGCTGACGCCTTCGGCCTCCAGCAGCGCCGAATCGCGGGCCAGCTGGCGCGGATAGGCGTCCAGATCCTCGTTCGGGCCGAACTGGCGCGGGTTGACGAAGATCGACACGGCCACGTGGGCCGCGCGTTTGCGCGCCTCGCGCACCAGCGTCAGGTGGCCTTCGTGCAGCGCCCCCATCGTCGGCACCAGGGCCAACGGACCATCGGCCCGCAGCGCATCGACCGCACTGCGCAGTGGAACAAGCTGGCTGATGGTTTGCACGCGCGATTCCCCTTGGATAAAGCCGGTTACCGAACAGCGCCCTTGCCGCAGGCGGGCGTTCGCAGCAACCTTTGAAGAACCGGGAACCCCAAGTGTCAAACGCCCCCACCACGTCCAGTGCCAGCACGCCGCATCGAATCGTGTTCGCCAATGAAAAGGGCGGGACGGGCAAGTCGACCACCGCGGTCCACGTCGCCATTGCGCTGGCCTATCAGGGTGCGCGCGTGGCCGCGATCGACCTCGACCCGCGCCAGCGCACCCTGCACCGCTATCTGGAAAACCGCAGCGAAACGGAACGGCGGCGCGAGATCACGCTGCCCAACGCGAAATTCGCGGTGTTCAACGGCACCACGATCGAGGAGCTCGACGCGCTGACCGCGCAGATGAGCGCGGACGTCGATTTCCTGATCTTCGACACCCCCGGCCGCGACGATGAATTTGCCCGGCACGTGGCAACCGGTGCCGATACGCTGGTCACCCCGCTGAACGACAGCTTTGTGGACTTCGACCTGATCGGGCAGGTCGATGCCGAAACCTTCAAGGTCCGGCGGCTGTCATTCTATGCCGAACTGATCTGGGAAGCGCGCAAGAAGCGGGCAATGGCCACCATCAAGGACAACCGCCGCGAAATGGACTGGGTCGTGGTCCGCAACCGCACCCAGCACACCGAAGCGCGCAACATGCGCCGCCTCGACAGCGCCCTGACCGAATTGTCCAAGCGGGTCGGCTTCCGCGTTGCCAACGGCCTGTCCGAACGCGTGATCTATCGCGAGCTGTTCCCGTCGGGCCTGACCCTGCTGGACAAGGGCCACCTCGGCGAACTGGGAACCAGCCACCTCGTCGCACGGCAGGAACTGCGCGCCTTGCTGCAGGGGCTGAACCTGCCGATGCCGCGCACCACCCAGCCCGAACTGGCGCTGGCCCCGGCGACCGGGGCCTGACCCGGCATGGGCCGGATCCTGCTGCTGGCAGCGCTGGCCGTGCTGGCCTGCCGCATCTTCACCGGCAAATGGCCGTGGCAGCTCTGGCGGGAATCGGAACGCGCCCAGAAAGAGGCCCAGGCCCGCGCCCTGCTGGGGGTTGAGCGCACCGCCTCGCGCGAGGCGATCATCGACGCGCACCGCCGCCTGATCGCCCGCGTCCACCCGGACCGGGGCGGCACGAACGAACAGGTCCACGCCGCCAACGCCGCGCGCGACCTGCTGCTGGACCGGATTGACCGGCAACTGCGCGGCTGATCGTGGCCCACCGGTTCCACCGCTCGATCCTGCGCGAATACGATGTGCGCGGCGTGGTGGGGCAAACGCTGGGCCCGGACGATGCCCATGCCATCGGCCGCAGCTTTGCCACGCTGGTGCGCCGCGCCGGTGGGCAGGCAGTGGTGGTGGGGCGCGACGGGCGGGTCAGCTCGCCGGAACTGGAAGAAGCCCTAGTTGCGGGTCTGAACGCCAGTGGCGTCGATGCCGTGCGGATCGGCCTGGGGCCGACGCCGATGCTGTATTACGCCGAAGCGACCTTACCAGATGTGCAGGGCGGCATTCAGGTAACCGGCAGCCACAATCCCGCAGATCACAATGGCTTCAAGATAGTACTTGGGGGCCTTCCGGTGTTCGGAGACGATCTCCAGCACCTCGGTAGCCTGGCCGCCACGGGCGACTGGCTGGCTGGACAGGGACGCCATGAGCACCGCGATGTCCTCGGCGCTTATGTCGATCGCCTGGCTGCCGGGCTGCACGGGATCAGCCTCGATGCGCTGGCCCGATTTCGGATCGGCTGGGACGCGGGCAACGGGGCCGCCGGCCCCGCCCTCGAACGTTTGACGCAACAGCTTCCTGGCGAACACCATCTGCTCTTCACCCAAGTGGATGGGACGTTCCCGAACCATCATCCAGATCCTACGGTAGAGCGAAATCTGGACGATCTGCGGGCGCTCGTCGCGGCCAAGTCACTCCATTTTGGCGTGGCTTTCGATGGCGACGGCGACCGGATCGGCGCGGTCGACGCTGCCGGGCGGGTAATCTGGGGTGACCAGCTGCTCATGATCTACGCCGAAGACCTCCTGACGCGCCTGCCGGGATCCACGATTGTCGGGGATGTGAAGGCATCGGGAGTGTTATTCGACCGGATCTCTACGCTCGGTGGTAATCCCTATATGTGGAAAACCGGACACAGCCTGATTAAATCCGAAATGAAACGAATTTCCGCCCCGCTGGGCGGCGAGATGACCGGGCACGTCTGTTTTGCCGATGATTACTATGGATTTGACGACGCGCTCTATGCCGCCGTGCGGCTGATCGCGGCCTCGGTCCGGCTGGGACGCTCGGTCACCGACTTGCGCGGGGCCATTCCCGAAGTGGTCAATACGCCCGAGCTGCGCTTTCAGGTGGACGACGTCCGCAAGTTCGCGGTGGTGGACGAAGTCCGCGACCGGCTGGAACAGGCGGGTGCGCGGGTCAACCCGATCGACGGGGTGCGCGTCACCACGCCCGATGGCTGGTGGCTGCTGCGCGCGTCGAACACCCAGGACGTGCTGGTGGTCCGCGCCGAAAGCCGGGATCAGGCCGGACTGGAGCGATTGCTGGTCGATGTGGACGCGCAGCTTGCGCAGTCAGGCGTATCGCGCGGGCCGCAAGTGGCGCACTAGATCAGCCAGGGCAGCGCCCCCAGCGCGGCAATGCAGCTTGCCGCCATGACCACCGCCCCCGGCCAGGCCTGCCGCCACCCGGCCATGCCGAGCGCAGCCCCCGCCTTGACCAGCGTGTTCAGCAGGATCGGCGGCATCAGCACCAGCGCGGCGATCTGCGGCGCAATCGCGCCCGAAGGCAGGTGCCCCATGGTAATGATCGCCGAATCGACATCGACCATGCCCGACAGGGCCAGCACGGTCGCCAGCCCGGCATCGCCGTAACGTTCCAGCACCCAGTGCGCGACCACGCTGAGCACCATGACCAGCACCATCAGCACCAGCGCGGGCTTGATCGCAAAGGGATTGCGCAGCGTCGTCGCCGCGCCGCCCGCATGGGTACCGTCCTGTCGGCGGCGGATCAGCCACGCAGTGCCGATCAGGCTGACCAGCATCCCTGGAGTCGCCCACAACGCCAGCGTCGGCAGGGCAAAACCTGCCAGCGCCCCGGTCAGGACGATCACCCGCGCAAACATCACGGCTGAAGCCAGCGCGATTCCGGCGTTGAGCACGGCCCGGTCCCCGTCGCCCCCGCGCAGCTGGCTGGCCAGCGCCGCGGTGACCGCGGTGGAAGATACCACAGCCCCGGCCGCGGCGGTGGCCAGCGTCGCCTGCGATTCGCCCAGCCGCTTGGCCGCGACGTAACCGGCCAGCGAAAAGCCGCAGACCAGCACCACCACCATCCACAACTCGCGCGGGCGCCATGCATCATAGGGGCCGAACGGCGTGTTTGGCAGCAGCGGCAGGATGACCAGCGCGATCAGGGCGAAGCGGGCAATGGCGAGCACTTCGCGTTCGTCCAGCGCGCCAACCCAGCCGTGCAACTGGTTGCGCATCGCCAGGATCATGACCATCACCCCGGTGGCCGCGCTGGCCAGGGCAAAGCTGCTGCTACCGGCCAGAAAGCCGCAGGCCAGCGTCAGCAGACCCACGAGGCTGGCCGTGCCGCTGATCGACGGGTTGCGCTGGGTGCTGCGCCAGTATCCCATCACCACCAGCGCGCCGGTGGCGGCCAGCAGCACGGTCGCCAGCCCTTCGGCCCGCTGTTGCAGTGCCCCGGCGATGCCACCGGCCAGCCCCAGCAGGCCAAATGTGCGAATCCCGGCAAAGCGGGCGCCATCCTGCTCGGCCCGCAGCGCCCAGCCCCGCTGCACGCCCACCAGCAGGCCCAGCGCCAGGGCCAGGCCGATCGCGGTCAGGGCCGGGTCGGCCAGCAGAGTCCCGAGTTCCATCACCCGCTGATGGCAGGCGCGGCGCGGCGATGGAAGGGGCTTTGCATGGCCGGATCGCTGTTGCCTCGGCCGTCGCCGGACGGCAGGGTGCGGTGCATGTCCCGTGCATCGCTTCCCGCCTCGCTGGCTGACTGGTTCACTGCCCGCGGCTGGCGGGTCCGGCGGCACCAGCTCGAGATGCTGGCAGCGGCAGATGCGGGGCGGCACGCGTTGCTGGTGGCCGATACCGGCGCGGGCAAGACGCTGGCCGGGTTCCTGCCGACGCTGGCCGCCTTCACGCCCGAACGGCTTTCCCATGCAGCGCCGCCCGATGGGCTGCACACGCTCTATGTTTCCCCGCTGAAGGCGCTGGCGCACGATGTGCAGCGCAACCTGATGACGCCGATTGCGGAACTGGGTCTGCCGATCCGGGTCGAAACCCGCAGCGGCGACACGCCATCGGACCGCAAGGCCCGCCAGCGCGCCAACCCGCCGCATATCCTGCTGACGACGCCCGAATCGCTCTCGCTGCTGCTGAGCTACCCCGAAAGCGCGGCCATGTTCGCCAGCCTGCAGCGGGTGGTGATCGATGAAGTGCACGCGTTTGCCAATGGCAAGCGGGGGGATCTGCTGGCCCTGGCAATGGCACGGTTGCAGGCCCTGGCACCGGCGATGCGCCGCGCCGCGCTGTCGGCCACAGTCGCCGATCCGGCGGACTACCAGCGCTGGCTGGCCCCCGGCGGGGTGGTGGGCGATGTCGCGCTGGTTGAAGGGGAGGCCGGCGCGCCGCCGGACGTTGCGATCCTGCTGCCGGACAGTGCCCGCGTGCCGTGGGGCGGCCATGCCGCCGCCTGGGCCGTCCCGCAGCTGTATGATGCGATCAAGGCAAACCGCACCACGCTGGTGTTCTGCAACACCCGCTTCCTGGCCGAACTGATCTTTCAGCAGTTGTGGGATGCGAACGAGGATCACCTGCCGATCGGCATTCACCACGGTTCGCTGTCGAAGGAAGCGCGGCGCAAGGTAGAAAGCGCGATGGCCGATGGACGATTGCGGGCGCTGGTGGCGACGGCCAGTCTCGACCTCGGCGTGGATTGGGGCGACGTCGATCTCGTCGTGCAGATGGGCGCGCCCAAGGGCTCGTCGCGGCTGCTCCAGCGGATCGGGCGGGCCAACCACCGGCTCGATTGCCCCAGCCGGGCGCTGCTGGCGCCGGGCAACCGCTTCGAGTTTCTGGAGGCGATGGCAGCGCTCGACGCGGTCGAGGCCGGCCAGCGCGATGGGGAGGGCTTCCGCCCCGGCGCGCTGGACGTGCTTGCGCAGCACGTGATGGCCACCGCCTGCGCCGGGCCGTTCGACGGGGGAGACCTGCTTGCGCAGGTGCGGTCGGCGGTGGCCTATCAGTGGGTCGATCCGGCCCTGTGGGAACGAGTGCTGCAGTTCGTCGCAACCGGGGGCTATGCCCTGAAGGCCTATGACCGGTTCCAGCGGATCGTGCTGGGCCGGGACGGCCTGTGGCGGCTGACGCACCCGGATCAGGCAGCGCGGCACCGGCTCAATGCCGGGATCATCCTCGACACCGAAATGGTCGAGGTGCGCTTTCGCAACGGGCGGTCGCTGGGCCGGGTCGAGGAGAGCTTCGCCGCCAGCCTGTCGCCCGGCGCGACGTTCCGGTTTGCCGGGCTGGACCTGGAAGTGGAGGCCATGCGCGAAACCGAGCTGGTGGTCCGCGCCGCGCGCAAGACCGGCCAGATACCCAGCTACATGGGCGCGCGGATGCCCTTGACGACGCACCTCGCGGACCGGGTTCAGGCCATGCTGGCGGACCGCGCCGGATGGGGCCGGTTTCCCGACGATGTGCGGGAATGGCTGGAAATGCAGGACTGGCGCTCGGCCTTGCCCCGGCCGGGACGCTTGCTGGTGGAAAGCTTTCCGGAACGGGAGCGGCACTACACCGTGTTCCACACGTTCGAAGGCTGGCCGGCGCATCAATCGCTCGCGATGCTGGTGACCCGGCGGATGGAGAATCGCGGCCTCGGACCGCTCGGTTTCGTGGCCAACGATTACGGCTTTGCAGTGTGGAGCGTGCGGCCGGTGGACGATCCGGGCGCCTTGCTTTCACCCGATATCCTGACCGACGAGTTCGTGGACTGGGTCCAGGACAGCTATTTGCTGCGCCGGGCCTTTCGGGAAGTCGCGGTGATCGCGGGGCTGGTCGAACGCCATCACCCGGGCAAGCGCAAGACCGGGCGGCAGGTCACGTTTTCGACCGACCTGATCTATGACGTCCTGCGCAAGTACGAGCCGGACCATTTGCTGATCGAGGCAGCCTGGGCCGATGCGCGCGAGCGGATGACGGATGTGGGCCGACTGGCCGGTGTGCTGGAGCGGGCCGAGCGCGAACTGCACCACGTCGTGCTGGACCGGGTCAGCCCGCTGGCGGTGCCGCTGCTGGTGATGATCGGGCGTGAAAGCCTGCCGCAGGGCAGCGCCGACGACGACTTGCTGGTCGAAGCGGAAAGCCTGGCGGCGCGCGCCATGTCCGCTCCATCCGATGACAGGGCCGATGATTGGGTCGAGCCGCCACCAGAAGACGACTGAGGGGCCCCAGACAGGAAAAGGGGGCGGTTTTCACCGCCCCCCTCAGTCCGTTCGGTCCGTAGTCCCCGAGGGGATTACTGGGCGTTCGGAGCCGTTTCCGACTTGCTGAATTCGGAATACTGTTCGTTGCCGACGAATCCGAATGCGGTCACCCCGGAGCCCTTGATGATGTTCAGCACGTTGGCCGAAGTTTCATACGGAGCCTGCGGATCGGGCTGGAACTGGAGTTCCGGTTCCGGCTTGATCGCCAGGGTAGCCTGAAGCACCGTCACCAGCTGGTTCGTGGTGATCGAAGCGCCGTTCCAGAGAATGTCGCTGTTCGGCATGATGACCAGCTTGTTCTTCTGGCGTTCGATCGGAACGTCAGGGGTGACGGGGGCGGGCGACGGCAGATCGATGTTGATCGCGTGGGTCGCCACGGGAATGGTGATGATGAACATGATGAGCAGAACGAGCATGACGTCGATAAGCGGCGTCGTGTTCATTTCCATCATCGGTTCGCCATCATCGCTGCCGGCTGACATTGCCATGGTGGTTTACTCCTAAAGTCTGGTCAGGCCGGGCTTAGCCGTTGGGATCGACCGGGGTCGAAATGAACCCGACGGTCGGGTAGCCGGAGATCTGCACGTTGTAGATCGCACCAGCCACGCAGCGCCACGGAGCGTTCACGTCACCACGAATGTGCACTTCCGGAATGAGTTCCGGATTGTCGCGCAGCGCTTCGGGGCCGCCGGCACGCTTCACGATGCTGTCGAGCCGCTTGAAGGCCTGGTCACGCAGTTCGTTCGAATCGACCGGCGTGATGTTGTTGAAATAGATCCGGCAATCACCGCCCAGGTTGGCCCCTTCGAACCCCGGGTCACCTGCGCTGCGACCAGCAGCGTCGGTGGTGCTCACGGTCAGGAGCAGGTTCTCGACCTTGTCCTTGGACTCCTGCGAGACAATGACGGGGATCTTCAGCTTCTGGATCGTCTGGATCGCGACCGGAACCGCGATGAGGAAGATGATCAGAAGCACCAGCATCACGTCCACGAGGGGCGTGGTGTTGATTTCCGACATCGGCTTCTCATCGCCGCCGGCGCCGCCTACTGACATCGCCATGTGTTACATCCTATTCTAACGTTTCCCCCGCCCGTGGGCCGATCGGTCGATCGGTGGCCACGGACCGGTTGGAACCGCCGCCGGGCGGGGATCACCCCAACCCGGCGCCGGGTTGGCGACTTCAGGCCTTGGCAGCCGGAGCAGCAGGCTTGGCAGCCGCAGCCGGAGCGGCGGTCACGGCCGGCTTGACCGCACCCTTCGAGTTGATGTTCGCCAGCACGTCGGTCGAGAAGCCCGACAGCAGTTCGGCGATGCGCTTGTTGCGAGCCTGCAGGTAGTTGTAGGCAAGCACGGCCGGAACGGCGACGAGCAGACCCAGCGCGGTCATGATCAGAGCTTCACCGACCGGACCCGCGACCTTGTCGATCGAGGCCGAACCGGCGATGCCGATGGCAATCAGCGCGCGATAGATGCCGACCACGGTACCGAACAGACCGATGAACGGCGAGGTCGCACCGACGGTGGCGAGGAACGGCAGGCCCGAAGCCAGACGCGAGTTGATGCTGGCTTCCGAACGAGCGAGCGAACCGTGCAGCCAGTCATGGGCTTCCAGGGCGTCGGTCATCTTGCCGTGGGCTTCTTCAGCCTTCAGGCCGTCGTCGACCAGCTGGCGCCAGGCGCTGTTCTTGTCGAGCTTGGCAGCGCCCGACTTCAGGTCGGGAGCCTTCCAGAAGGAAGCCTTGAGTTCGTTGTACTGACGCAGGATCTTCGACTGTTCCAGCCACTTGGTGAACAGGATGAAGAACGAACCGAACGACATGCCGCCCAGGATGACGACGGTGGCATAGGCGATGAAACCGCCCTGTTCGAGGGCTTCCTTGAAGCCGAACTTGTTCTGCGGAGCAGCGCCGGCATCAGCAGCAGCGGCCAGAAGATCAACGATAAACATGCGATAGTCCTCTCAGAGAAGAATAAGTGTCTGGAAAAACCCGGCTCAGCCAGCCGAGCGGTCAATGTGAAATCAATCCTTCGGAATCACCCAGCGGACGCGGTTCGAGTAGCTACCCGTGGTCGGGTTGCCATCGCCATCGGTTGCGGGGTTGAACCGCGCGCGACGCGTCACGTTCGAGCAGGTGGCGGCGTCGAGATCGTCGCTCCCGCTGGAACCGGTGATTTCGCAGCTGGTGACACGGCCATCCGGGCCCACCGTCACGCGGAAGCTGGTAGTGCCTTCGCGTTCCTCGCGCAGCGCGCGGGTCGGGTAGTCGTTGGTCGTCGCCCAGTTACCGGGGTTGCCCTTCGGCGTAGCCTGCTTCGGCTGGACCCGCGGCGGCGGCGGCGCAACCGGAGCGGGCGGGGCGAGCACCGGCACGACCGGGGCTACCGGCGGCGGAGTCACCACGGTCTGCACCGGGGGCGGAGCCACGCTCACATTGATCTTCGGCGGCGGAGCCACGATCGGGGGAGGCGCTGCCTGCTGCTTGGGCGGTGGCGGCGGCTCCTCCTTCTTCGGCTCTTCCTTCTTAATGTCGACGGTCGTCACCTTTTTCACCACCTGGCGCAGCCCTTCATAGGCAAGCCCCGTTACCAGCGCATAGCCGACAACGACGTGGATCAAGGCAACGATGACAAACGCGGTAACCTTGTTACCGCTCATCTCCTGGTCAGCGTAAGCCATTCAGACGGATCACTCCTAACAGTCCCCCCGGGCCGAAACCCGGACCTAACGCCCGGCCCCGCTGACGGAACCGACCGCTTAAAAACTTAACTTCCACCCTGCGGATCAATCCGGGAAACCGCGCCGGCGCCCGACGCCGACTTGGCCAGATCGCGGGCATTTTTGTTTATAAGCCCGGTTTTCCGTGTGCTTTAACCGCGCTGCGGCAACCACGCAACGCTTTATCCATTAACGGTCGATTCAAGTGTGTTAATGTCTCATTCCATGCCAAGGCCTCGGGAAACCCGCGCTTCATGGCGTGCGAATCCCCCGTCGAAAAGTGGAAAATCACCCAAGATGCCCGCGCTGACCAGAACTTTTGCCCCGATTCTCACAATGGCAGCATCGCTGGCGGCAATCATGCCCGCACCGGCCGATTCGCAGCCCGTCGTCCCCGCCCGGCCAACCCACACATATGCCGACCTGGCCGATCTGGCGGATGGCGCGCCGCTGGTGATCCGGGTCCAGCCGCGCAAGCTGGTGCAGGTCGAGGCCGCGCGCGCGCCCGGGCTGGGGGCTGGCCGGGGCCGATTCTATATCGAGAGCCGGATCGAGGCGCTGGTCAGTGGCGGGGGCCTGATGGGCGATCAGGTCCGCTTTCTGGCCGACCTTCCGCTGGATGCGAAGGGCAAGCCGCCGGCAATCAAGAAGAAGAGCGTGGTGATCTTTGCGCGGCCCGTGGCCGGGCGGCCGGGCGAGCTGCAGCTCGTCGCGCCGGATGCCCTGCTGACGTGGGATACGGCGCTCGACGCCCGCCTGCGCGGAGTGCTGGGCGAATTGCTGACCCCCGGCGCGCCACAGCGGATCACCGGCGTGCGCGAGGCGATCCACGTGCCGGGTACCCTGGCAGGCGAAGGGGAAACGCAGCTGTTCCTGTCGACCGCCAGCGGCGACCCGGCGGCCGTGACGGTTGTCCGTACTGCGGGCCAGTTGCCGAAAATCAGCGTCTCGTTCTCCGAACTCGTCGGATCAAGCCACGGCGTCCCGCCAACCGATTCGCTCGCCTGGTACCGGCTGGCCTGTTTCCTCCCGCCCGCGCTGCCCGCTGGCGCCAACATTTCCGGCACGGCGGGTGATCGCGCCACCGCCGCGGCAGACTACCGCGCATTGCTGGCCCGGCTGGGGCCATGCCCGCGCACCCGCGGCTGACCGGCAGCGACCAACAACCGGAAATAGCAGCCGCCCAAGCACAACTGGCTTTCCAAGCGGGCCGGGGATTGGCATGGGCGCGCCAGCATCAGGAGGGGCACCATGGCCGAACCGCTACGTATCGCACTTGCAGGACTGGGAACCGTCGGGGCCGGCGTGATCCGCCTGGTCGAAGCCAACGCCGCGCTGATCGCGCGCCGCGCGGGCCGTCCGCTCCAGATTACCGCCGTCAGTGCGCGCGACCGCAACAAGGACCGGGGCGTGGACCTGTCCCGCTATGCCTGGGTCGATGACATGGTCATCCTGGGCGAGCGCGATGACGTGGACGTAGTGGTCGAACTGGTCGGCGGCTCGGACGGCCCGGCGCTGGCGCTGGCGCGCACCACGTTCGAAGCAGGCAAGTCGCTGGTCACCGCCAACAAGGCGATGATCGCGCATCACGGCCTGGAACTGGCCGCGAAAGCCGAGGCGGCGAAAGTCGGCCTGAAGTTCGAAGCGGCCGTGGCGGGCGGGATTCCGGTGATCAAGGGCCTGCGCGAAGGCGCCGCGGCGAACGAGATCGAGCGGGTCTATGGCATCCTCAACGGGACCTGCAATTTCATCCTCTCCACGATGGAGGACACCGGTCGCGATTTCGGCGACGTCCTGGCCGAAGCACAGGCCAAGGGCTATGCCGAGGCCGATCCCGCCTTTGACATCGAAGGGACGGACGCCGCGCACAAGCTGTCGATCCTGGCCGCGATCTCGTTTGGCTCGCAGGTCGATTTCGGTTCCGTCGATACCGCCGGGATCACCCGCCTGCGCGCTGCCGACATCGCCCAGGCCGACGCACTGGGCTATGTCATCCGCCTGATTGGCATGGCCGATACCGAAACGGTCGATGGTACCAACCGCCTGTTCCAGCGCGTCCAGCCGCATCTGGTGCCGTTCGATCATCCGCTGGCGCACGTCGATGGCGCGACCAATGCCGTGGTGGCCGAGGGCAATTTCTCTGGCCGACTGCTGTTCCAGGGCGCGGGTGCGGGCGACGGCCCCACCGCCAGCGCCGTCGTGGCCGACCTGATCGATCTGGCCCGGGGTGAGATCGGCGCGCCGTTCTCGGTCCCGGTGGCGGAACTGGAAGCCATGCCGCGCGCCGAAACCGGGCACCGGCTGGGCCGTTCCTACATCCGCTTCATGGTCGCCGACCGGCCGGGCGTACTGGCCGAAATCACCGCGGCGCTGCGCGATGCGGGCGTTTCGATCGAAAGCCTGATCCAGAAGGGCCGCGCGGGCGATGCCGGGGCCGTGATGGTTTCGATGGTCACCCACGAAGGCCCGGAAAGCGCCGTGACCGAGGCGATTCGCCTGCTTGACGGGTCCGACAGCCTGACCGAGCCGCCGCTTGTGATGCACCTGCTGGGCAACTGAACCTACGGCGCGGGCAGTTCGCCCCTGGCGATCCGGTCCGCATCGGAGCCTTCGGGCGCCTGCGGCAACTGGCTGACGTCCACTTCATAGATCGGCGGCGGCGCCCAGCCACCGGTGACGCAACCGGGCTGGCCCTTGCACGAGCCGCGATCGAGCTGCGGCGCGCGCATCACGTCGGCGTCACGGGCGTGCCGTGCCTCACGCGAATCAGGATCGGATTCCGCCGTGGAGGGAACGCGCAGGTCCTCCCCCCGGTCGATGCAGACCACGATCTCGCCCTCGGCCGAACGTCGGCAGCGGTCGCGCGGATCGCGCACCCCATAAGCGGCGCGGGCGGTTTCCAGAAGTTCGGCCACCCGCTGGTCCACGGGATCGGGTGCGGCGGCCTGCGCCCCGGCGGCTGCCGGAACCATCAGGGCCAGCGCGGCGATCATGATCAGACCCTGATAGCGCACTGCCCACCCCGCCCTCGAAACAACCGCCACAAGCCCGCAGCGCCGTTAATCGCCGCTGAACCACTGCCTGTATCGGGACCGCACTCGACATTCCGGCCGCCGCTGTCTAAGCGCTGCCGAACATACGTATTCAAAGGAAAGAGCCGCATCATCATGAGCAAGACCTCTGCCACGCCGCCCAGCAATGTCCTCGACCGCGTCCTGGTGATGGAAATGGTCCGCGTGACAGAAGCGGCCGCGGTCGCCGCTTCGGCCCTGATCGGTCGTGGCGACGAGAAGGCGGCAGACGCCGCCGCGGTCGAGGCGATGCGCAAGGCGTTCGACGAGCTGCCGATCGACGGCACCGTGGTGATCGGCGAAGGCGAGCGCGACGAGGCGCCGATGCTCTATATCGGGGAAAAGGTCGGCGGCGCGCAGGGCACCGGACCGAAGATCGATATCGCGCTGGACCCGCTGGAAGGCACGACCATCACCGCCAAGGCCGGCCCGAACGCGCTGGCCGTGCTGGCCTGCGCCGAAGAAGGCAACCTGCTCAACGCGCCCGACGTCTACATGGACAAGCTGGCCGTCGGCCCCGGCTATCCCGACGGGATCATCAGCCTGGCCAAGACGCCGACCGAAAACGTCCAGGCCGTGGCCGCTGCCAAGGGCGTCCAGCCGAACGAAATCATCGTCTGCGTGCTCGATCGCCCGCGCCATGCCGACCTGATCGCGGAACTGCGCAGCATCGGCTGCGGCATCCAGCTGATCCCGGACGGCGACGTGGCGGGCGTGATCGCGGTGACAAACCCGGACACGACGATCGACCTCTACATGGGCCAGGGTGGCGCGCCGGAAGGCGTGCTGGCCGCAGCCGCGCTGCGCTGCGTCGGCGGGCAGTTCAACGGCCGCCTGGTGTTCCGCAACGAGGACGAGCGCCAGCGCGCCTACAAGTGGGGGATCGAGGATCTGAACAAGATCTACACCCGCGACGAACTGGCCAAGGGCGACTGCATCTTTGCCGCCACCGGCGTGACCGACGGGTCGATGCTGGACGGGGTGAAGCGGCGTCGCGGCGGCGTGATGACCACCGAAAGCGTGGTGATGCGCGCCAGCTCCGGCACGGTCCGCTGGGTCAAGGGCGAGCACCGCAAACCGCGCTGAGCCCGCTGCGCCGGCCCGGCCGGCGGGGTAAAAAGTCTGTCCCGCGATATTGCATTCGCGCCCTGCTTGATTAGAGCCGGGCGCGGGTAGCAGTGGCGTAAAAAGGGACAGCGCAATGAAGATCATGGCCGGCAACAGCAATCTGCCTCTGGCACGGGCCATCGCCGCCTATCTCGAACTGCCGCTGACCGACGCCAGCGTGCGCCGCTTCGCGGACGACGAGGTCTTTGTCGAGATCCACGAGAACGTGCGCGGCGAGGACGTATTCGTCGTCCAGTCGACCAGCCATCCCACCAACGACAACCTGATGGAGCTGCTGATTTGCATCGACGCGCTGCGCCGCGCGTCGGCCAAGCGGATCACGGCGGTCATCCCCTATTTCGGCTATGCCCGGCAGGACCGCAAGCCGGGCCCGCGCACGCCGATTTCGGCCAAGCTGGTCGCCAACCTGATCACCACTGCCGGGGCCGACCGCGTGCTGGCGGTGGATCTGCACGCCGGGCAGATCCAGGGCTTCTTCGATATCCCGACTGACAACCTGTTCGCTGCGCCGGTAATGGCTGCGGACGTGCAGGCCCGGTATGGCGCGCAGCCGCTGATGGTGGTTTCGCCCGACGTCGGCGGCGTGGTCCGCGCCCGCGCGCTGGCCAAGCGGCTCGACAACGCGCCGCTGTCGATCGTCGACAAGCGCCGCGACAAGCCGGGTCAGTCCGAAGTGATGAACATCATCGGCGACGTCGAAGGGCGCGCCTGCATCCTGATCGACGACATCATCGATTCGGGCGGCACGCTGTGCAACGCGGCCCAGGCGCTGATGGATGCCGGCGCGGCCAGTGTCACCGCCTATCTCAGCCACGGGGTCCTGTCGGGCAGCGCGGTGGAGCGCGTGAACAAGTCCGCGCTGAAGGAACTGGTGATCACCGACACCATCCAGCCGACCGAGGCCACCCAGCAATCCGACCGCATCCGGGTGCTGTCGATCGCCCCGCTGATCGGTGAAGCCATCCGCCGCATCGCCGATGAAAGCTCGGTGTCGAGCCTGTTCGACTGATGAACCTGACGGCCGACATCGCCCTTGCCCACCGCCTGGCCGATGCCGCGCGCGCGGCCATCCGGCCTCATTTCCGCAGCGGGCTGACGCCAGAGCGCAAGGGCGATGCCACGCCGGTCACGCTGGCCGACCAGGCCGCCGAGGAAGCGATGCGCGCGATCCTGGCGGCGGACGTGCCGGACGATGCGGTGCATGGCGAGGAATTCGGGGCGACCAATGGCAAGTCGGGACGGACCTGGGTGCTCGATCCGATTGATGGCACGGCCGGGTTCCTGGCCGGGCGGCCGCTGTTCGGCACGCTGATCGCGCTGGTCGTCGATGGCTGGCCGGTGCTGGGCGTGATCGATCAGGCGATTCTGGATGAACGCTGGGTCGGCGTGACTGGCAAGCCGACCACGCTGAACGGCAAGCCGGTGCGCACCCGCGCCTGTGCCGCGCTGGCCGACGCCACGCTGGCCACCACCGGCCCGCACTATTTCGACGATCATGACGGCGAACACTTCATGGGGCTGGCGGCGAAGACCGATCACAAGCGGATGGTGATGGGCGGCGACTGCTACAATTATGCCATGCTGGCATCCGGCCATCTCGACCTGGTGTGCGAGGCCAACCTGAAGCTGCACGACTATGCCGCGCTGATCCCCATCGTCGAAGGCGCGGGCGGGACGATGTGCGACTGGAACGGCGATCCGCTCCACGCCGCCAGCGATGGCCGCGTGCTGGCGCTGGGCGATCCGGCCCGGCTGGAGGACGTGATCGAGGCGCTGGCCTGCCAGCACTGAGCATGCGCCCGGCAGCGCGGATGCCGCGCCGCCGGAGGGGCCGAGAGGTCTAAGCCAGCGCCGCCTTGACGAAGTCGGCCGCGCGTTCACCGATCATGATCGACGGGGCATTCGTATTGCCCGACACCAGCCGCGGCATGATCGAGGCATCGGCGATCCACAGCCCGTCCACGCCCCGCGCCTTGAGCGTCGGGTCGACTACGCTGTCCTCGTCCCCGCCCATCCGGCAGGTGCCGACCGGGTGATAGACCGTGTCAGCGCGGCTGCGGATCAGATGATCCAGCGCAGCGTCGTCGTTCAGGTCGACGGGATAGCGGTCCCTTGGCCCATAGTTGCTGATCGGCGGCGCTTCGACGATGCGGTGCATCATCCGCACGCCCCGGCGCAGCGTGGCGATGTCGCGCGGATCGTCGAGGAAGTTCGGATCGATCGCCGGCGGCGCCGCCGGATCGCTGCTGGCCAGCCGCACGGTGCCCCGGCTTTCCGGGCGCAGGACGCAGGCATGGCAGGAAAAACCGTGCCCGTGCACCGAAGTGCGGCCATGATCTTCCAGCATCGCGGGCACGAAATGGAACTGGATGTCCGGCGCGGGCAGATCAGGGGCGGAGCGCCAGAAGCCGCCCGCTTCGGCAAACGGGGTCGTCATCATGCCGGTGCGGTCCATCCGGTGCTGGACGATGGCCTTCAGCATCTTCCAGGCACCTGCCAGGCTGTCGCCGATGAAATCCTTCGATTCCGTCTGCCAGCTCGACACGTAGTCGATGTGGTCCTGCAGGTCGGCGCCAACCGCTTCGCGGTGCGCCGCCACCGGAATGCCCAGCTCGGCCAGATGCCCGGCCGGGCCGATGCCGGAAAGCATCAGGATCTGCGGGCTGCCAAACGCCCCGGCGGAGAGAACCACCCCGCCGCGTGCGCGCAGCACTTCCGACCGTCCGCCAAACCGCGCCGCAACGCCCACGACCCGGCCCTGTTCGATCACCAGGCGCTCCACCAGCGCGCCGGTGCGGATCGCCAGGTTCGGGCGGGGGGTGAGGTAGGCGCGGGCCGCAGTCCAGCGTTCCCCGCCTTTCTGGGTGACCTGATAGACGCCGAAGCCGTCTTGCTGCGCGCCGTTGAAATCATCGTTGCGCGGCAATTGCAGCGCGCTGGCGCTGGCAACGAAGGCATTGCTGCCGGGGTTCGACCAGTGCTGGTCTGAAACCGACAGCGGGCCATCACCGCCGTGGTAGGCGTCCGCCCCGCGTTCGTTGCTTTCGGAGCGCTTGAAATAGGGCAGGACATCGGCATGGCTCCAGCCGGTGCAACCCAGCGCCGCCCATTGGTCGTAGTCGAACGCATTGCCGCGAACATAGAGCATCGCGTTGATCGCGCTGGAGCCGCCCAGCCCCTTGCCGCGTGGCTGATAACCGGGACGCCCGTTCAGCCCCTTTTGCGGGACGGTTTCGAACCGCCAGTTCGCGTTCTTGGGGATCCAGGGCATGAAGCCCGGCGTCTTGACCCGGATGTTGTCATTGTTGCCGCCCGCCTCAAGCAGACAGACCCGGCGACGGCCATCCTCGGCCAGCCGTCCGGCGACCGCGCTGCCCGCACTGCCACCGCCGATCACGATGACGTCGAATTCTTCCATGACCCACTCCGGAATTGTGTTTCCGGCAGGAGTTAATTGCTCGATTAAATTCGCGCAACGAGTTTCGCGCAGGCGCCGCTATTCCGCCGGGGCCAGCCCTTCACCCTTTTCCCAGCGGGCGCGGATCGTGTCGGACGTGTCGCGGCTGCCATCGTGGGTCCAGCCGGGTGCGCGGACCATGTAGGAGAGCTTGTGCCGCCAGGGTGCGCGCCAAACGTCCTTCGCAATCCCGATCCACTCGTGAAACACGGCCCACAGGACGTTGAAGCTGCCCAGTTGCCGGACGATGCCATACTGGATGCGCTGGTCGTCGCGTTCTGGCTGAAACGTGCGGAACAACCGGTCCCAGACGATGAACACGCCCGCATAGTTGCGGTCCAGGTATACCGGATTGATCGCGTGATGGACGCGGTGGTGGCTGGGCGTGTTCATCACCGCCTCGTACCAGCGCGGTAGCCGCCCCACCGCCTCGGTGTGGATCCAGAACTGATAGATCAGGTTCACCGCACCGCAGGTGGCGATCATCACCGGATCGAAACCGATGAACGCTGGCCAGATGCGGAACACGAACGACAGCGCGATGAACCCGGTCCAGGTCTGGCGCAGCGCGGTCGACAGGTTGTAGTGCTGGCTGGAATGGTGGTTCACGTGCGCCGCCCAGAACCAGCGGACGCGGTGTCCGGTGCGGTGCGCCCAGTAATAATTGAAATCGTCCAGCACGAAGCAGGCGATCCATGCCCACCACGCCCAGCCGATCGTCGCCACCCGATGCTGGAACAGCCAGACCGCGGCAGCCGCCACGATGCCGGCGGTCAGCGCCCCGGCTGCGGTGCTGCCCACCCCCAGCGCCAGCGACGTCAGTGTATCGCGCGGCTCGTATTTTTGCGGAGCGTTACGGCGCGCCCAGATCATTTCCAGCACGATCAGCAGGATGAAGAAGGGAATCGCGTATTCCACCGGGCCCAGTTGCGGCATGGTCAGTTCCCCAGTCTGCGCAGGCTGGCCGCCCAGACCTGCGCCTTGTCGCCCAGGTCCAGCGTGATCTGGCCAAAGGTCTTTTCGCCAGTCCCCACGGTCAGGAAATTGCGGTCAAGCCGGGCAAAGGCGTGGCTGTCGAGAATGCGGGCAGCAAACTGCGCCCCGTGCCGGCGCAGCAGCATGACCCGCCCTTGCGAATCCCGCAGCAACGCGCCGATGCCCGCCCGGTCCAGCGCGAGATCGACCGGATCGAACCCGCAAACCGCGGTTTGCGCCAGCTCGCGCGCCTCGGCCTCACCCTTCAGCCGCACATCGTTGCCCAGTTTCAGGGCCAGCGCCAGCCAGCTGACCAGCAGGATCAGCACGATGGACGCCGCCAGCTGGATCGCGATGAAGGGCACGCCGGGGTCAGTCCTTACGGGTGGCGAGCATGTCCATCACCGCGCGGACCGGGCCGACATCGTATCCGGCGGCCGCTGCCGCGCTGGCCAGCGCATCGGGGCTTTCACCCCGGCTGGCTTCGGCCAGTGCCCACAACAGGGTCGAGCGGGTACCCGACCGGCAATAGGCCAGGACCGGCCCATCGGTGGAGGCCAGCGCAGCGGCCATGGCCGTCACCTGCGGCTGGGAAAAGCCCGCGTGGGTCACCGGGATCGCGACATAGGCAATGCCGGCCGCCCTGGCCGCGGCCTCAATCTCGGCGCCGCTGACCTGATCCTCGCTTTCGCCCTCGGGCCGGTTGTTGATGATCAGGCCGATGCCCTGGGCCTGGGCCTCTGCCACTTCGGCAAGGCCGATTTGCGGGCTGGCGAACACACGCGGCGAAAGCTGGCGAAACATGGCAAATGCATCCCTGGGATCGGCCGGAGCGCAAGGGCGCGCCCGGCCTGTCCGGTGCTCTCTGCCAAGCGCGGCCCCCGCTGACAAGCAGGCGGTTGGCCGGCGCGGGCATGGCCGGCGGTGCTGGCAGAAATGTCACACCTCTCCGTCCGAACCCGGTGGAATGGGCGATTTGGAGGAATCCATTCGCCATGTTGCAGATTATCGGATATTAGGCACGGTGCAGCGGAGAGGGCCTTGCGGTGTTTCGCCCTGTCGTCCGGCGCGAATCGTCCGCGCCGCCGGACTGTGCGAATTGCGGCGAAGCGAAGGTTTGTTCGGGTTTATGGGTTTTGATAGAGGGCGTCGTGGCCGGGGCCGCGACAAGCGGGACGGTTTCGGTGAGGATGGTTTCGATCCCTTCGCCGGTGGTGGTGATCGCTTTGGCGGTGGTGACCGGTTCGGCGGCGGCGATCGCTTTGGCGGCGGAGACCGGTTCGGCGGCGGTCCGCGCGGCGGCTTCGGCGGTGGCGATCGTGGCGGCTTCGGCGGTGGCCCGCGTGGCGGCGGCGGTGGCGGCTTCGGCGGCCCGCGCGGCGGCGGCATGCCGGCCCAGGTCGTGGGCGAAGGCACCGGCACGGTAAAGTTCTTCAACGCAGCCAAGGGCTTCGGGTTCATCCAGAAGGATGGCGGCGGTGAGGACGTGTTCGTCCACATCAGCGCGGTCGAGCGCGCCGGGCTGGAAGGCCTGGCCGAAGGCCAGCAGCTGGAATTCACCCTGGTCGATCGCGGTGGCAAGGTTTCCGCCAGCGACCTGAAGGTCGTCGGCGAAGTGATCCCCGTGGCCAAGCGCGAAGCCCCGCCGCAGCGTGAGCTGACCGGCGAACGGTCGACCGGCACGGTCAAGTTCTTCAACGCGATGAAGGGCTTTGGCTTTATCACCCGCGACGATGGCCAAGCTGATGCCTTCGTGCACATCAGCGCGGTGGAGCGTTCGGGTCTGCAGGGCCTGAACGAAGGCGATCGCCTGGAATTCGACATCGAAGTCGATCGACGAGGCAAGTACTCGGCGGTCAACCTGGTGCCGCGTCAGGATTGACCAGCCGGCTTGGCTGCGGTCGGGTTTGACCGCGTCCTCGCGACAATTTAAAGAACACGGCAATGGCGGTCCCCTCCTTCATCGGCAGGGGGCCGCCATTTGTCGTTTGCGATTTTGTTTCCCGATTTCCCGGTGGTTTCCGTTTCCCGGCAACTGCCAATCATCGTAACCAAGAAGGATCCTTGCGATGTCGATTACCCCGCTGATGCCAGTCTATCCCCGCTGCGGCTTTCGCCCGGTGCGTGGTGAGCACTGCCACCTGATCGGGGAGGACGGCCGCCGATGCCTGGATTTTGCCAGCGGCATCGCCGTGAACCTGCTGGGCCATTCGCATGAAGGGCTGATCGGTGCGATCCAGCGCCAGGCGGCCACGCTGATGCACGTATCGAACCTGTATGGCAGTCCGCAGGGCGAACATCTCGCCCAGCGGCTGGTCGATCTGACCTTTGCCGACACGGTGTTCTTCACCAATTCGGGCGCGGAAGCGGTGGAATGTGCGATCAAGACGATCCGCGCCTATCACGCCCATGTCGGCAATGATCACAAGTTCGAGATCATCACTTTCAAGAACGCCTTCCACGGGCGGACGATGGCCACGATCAGCGCGTCCAACCAGGACAAGATGCACAAGGGCTTCCTGCCGCTGCTGGCGGGCTTCAAGTACGTCGAGTTCGACGATCTGGAAGGGGCGAAGGCGGCGATCGGCCCGAACACCGCCGGGTTCCTGGTCGAGCCCATCCAGGGCGAAGGCGGGATTCGTCCGGCCTCGGACGAATTCATGCTGGGCCTGCGCGCGCTGGCCGACGAGCATGACCTGCTGCTGGCGCTGGATGAGGTGCAGTGCGGCGTCGGCCGGGCGGGAACGCTCTATGCCTATGAGCAGTACGGCATCACCCCGGATGTCGTCGCCACGGCCAAGGGCATTGGCGGTGGCTTTCCGCTGGGCGCGTGCCTGGCCACGGAAAAGGCCGCGCGCGGGATGGTGATCGGCACCCACGGTTCGACCTATGGCGGCAACCCGCTGGCCATGGCCGCCGGCGAGGCCGTGCTGGACGCGGTCGCGAACGAGGCGTTCATGGCCGATGTCCGCGCCAAGGGCGAACGGCTGCGCAGCCGCCTCGAACAGTTCATCGGCAACTATCCCGATATGTTCGAACTGGTCCGCGGACGCGGGCTGATGATCGGCCTGAAGATGAAGTTCGAAACCCGCAGCTTCGTGGCGCACCTGCGCGACAACCACGATCTGCTGACCGTGGCGGCGGGCGACAACACCGTGCGGGTAATCCCGCCGCTGGTGATCGACGATTCGCATATCGATGAATTCATGGACAAACTGTCCGCCGGTGCGGCCAGCTTCCAGCCTCCGGAGAGCGCATGATGGTCCGGCATTTTCTTGAACTGACCGATGCCGGCGGCGATGCCGTGGCAGCGATGCTGAACGACGCACAGGCCCGCAAGACGGCCCGGGCCGCCTGGCCGAAGGGGCAGGTCGATGCCGATGCCCCGCTGGCGGGCCGCGTTCTGGCGATGATCTTCGAAAAGAACTCCACCCGCACGCGCGTGTCGTTCGACATGGCGATGCGCCAGCTGGGCGGCAGCGCGCTGATCCTGGAAGCCGGATCGACCCAGCTGGGGCGCGGCGAATCCATCGCCGATACCGCCCGCGTGCTCAGCCGGATGGTCGATGCGATCATGATCCGCACCGACGATCACGCCAAGATCGACGAGCTGGCGCACTATGCCACGGTCCCGGTGATCAACGGCCTGACCGATCGGTCGCACCCCTGCCAGATCATGGCCGACCTGCTGACCGTCATCGAGCACGGCAAGGCCCTGCCCGGGCTGGAAGTGGCTTGGCTGGGTGATGGCAACAACGTGCTCAACTCGATTGTCGAGGCGGCCGGCCTGATGCGCTTCAACGTGCGGATCGGGGTGCCGGAGGGGTATGATTCCGATCCGGCATACATCGCGGCGGCGCGCGCGCGGGGCGCGACCATCACCGTCACCCGCGACCCGCGCGAGGCAGTGGCCGGGGCGGACGTGGTCGTCACCGACACCTGGGTCTCGATGGGGCAGAGCGGCGCCGAAGCCCGCATCGCGGCCATGACACCCTATCAGGTCAACGAGGCACTAATGGCCGGTGCCAAGGCCGACGCCCTGTTCCTGCACTGCCTCCCCGCCCACCGGGGCGAGGAAGCGACCGATGGCGTGATCGACGGTCCACGTTCGGTGGTCTGGGATGAGGCCGAGAACCGCATCCACGCCCAGAAGAGCGTGCTGCGCTGGGCGTTCGGGCAACTGTGAGCGCGCCCGCACCCATCGCCGAGGGGCAGACCGGCTTTGACCGGGTGCTCAGCTTCACCATCCCGGAGCGCAACGCGCGCGGCCGGGTGGTGCGGCTGGGGCCGGTGCTGGAAACGATCCTGTCGGCGCACGACTATCCGCCGCCGATCAAGCATGTCCTGGCCGAGGCGCTGGTGCTCACCGCGTTGCTGGGCAGCCTGCTGAAGGACGAGGAAGGCCAGCTGACCATGCAGGCGCAGACCGAAAGCGGGATCGTCGATCTGCTGGTTTGCGATTATCGGGCCGGGGAAGTGCGCGGCTATGTTCGCCACGATGCAGAGCGGCTGGCGGCGCTGGGCGCCAACCCCTCGCTGACCGCCCTGTTTGGGCAGGGGTATCTGGCGATCACGTTTGACCTCGCCACCACCGATCAGCGCTATCAGGGGATTGTCCCGCTGGAAGGGGATTCGCTCTCGCAAGCGGTGGAGAGCTATTTCCTGCAGTCCGAACAGATCCCTACGCTGGCGCGCGTTGCGGTCCGTTCGGATGGGCAGGGCTGCGTCGGCGGCGGCCTGCTGGTCCAGCATCTGCCAGAGGGCGAGGAAGGGCGCGAACGGCTGCACGTCCAGCTGGACCACCCGGAATGGGAACATGTCGCCGCTCTGGCTGGCAGCATCCGCCATGACGAGCTGGTCGATCCGGACCTGTCACTGGAGATGCTGGCCTGGCGCCTGTTCCACGAAGAATCGGAAGTGCGCGTGCAGGCAGGCAAGGCGCTGTCGCGCGGGTGCCGATGCAGTGTCGCGCATTTCGCGGCGGTGCTGGGTCGATTCCCCGAATCCGAACGGGTCGAGATGCGCAACGAGGCTGGTGTGATCGTCGTCGATTGCGAATTCTGTTCGCGATTGTTCGAGATCACGGCTTGAAATTTCAATTCGCCTACAAAAATACACGTTTGGTCGTGCCGCGTCGGCATGATACAAGCGGCTGCAACGATATCCGGGTTTGTCGCGCCCAATTGGCTTGAGACCGAGGATGGACATGGTGGGGAAATACACTCTGCGCGTTGCAGCCGGGGCAATTGCCGCCCTGCTGGCCTTCTCCGCCCCGGCATCCGGGCAGCGGTCAAGCCTGACCATGCTGGACCAGCTCGATGCCGGTCGCTGGGAATTGCGCGTGCGCGATTCCGGCAATGCGGCGGAGCGGCTGTGCGTGAGCAACGGTCGGCGGTTCATCCAGTTGCGCCATCCCGAAGTCAGCTGCGACCGGCTGGTGGTGGAAGACGGACCGAGCGAGGTGACGGTGCAGTACACCTGCCGCGGGCAGGGATATGGCCGCACCAGCATCCGCCGCGAGACCAGCCGGCTGGTCCAGATCGAGAGCCAGGGCATCCGCAATGGCTTGCCCTTCGAATTCAGTGCGGAAGCGCGGCGAGTGGGTGACTGTTCGACCTGAGCGGTGTTGCCAGCCGCGCGGGCACAGGCTAGCCCGGTGCGATGCAATCCAATTCGGATGACCCCACCGTTTCAGCGCCCGGCACCGGGAGAAGTGCCGTCGTCCTGCTGTCCGGCGGGCTGGATTCCATGGTCACCGCCGGCCTTGCACGGGAACGCGGCTTTGCCATCAATGCCCTGACCATCGACTACAACCAGCGCCACCGCCGCGAGCTGGATGCCGCGCGCGAAATCGCCGCCGTACTGGAGGCCAGGCGCCATGTCGTGCTGCCGCTGGACTTGCGCCAGTTCGGGGGTTCCGCGCTGACCGACGATATCGCCGTGCCCAAGGATGGGGTCGGCGATGACATACCCGTCACTTACGTTCCCGCGCGCAATCTCGTCTTCCTGTCGCTGACCCTCGCCTGGGCCGAGGCGATCGGTGCGAGGGACATCTTCATCGGGGTCAATGCGCTCGATTATTCCGGCTACCCGGATTGTCGACCGGAATTCATCGAAGGATTTGCCCGGCTGGCAGAGCTGGCGACCAAGGCCGGCGCGGAAGGGGAAGGGTTCACCATCCACGCTCCGCTCCAGTATCTTGGCAAGGCCGAGATTGCCGCAGAAGCCTATCGGCTGGGCTTTGACCCGGCGATGAGCTGGTCCTGCTACGATCCCCAGCCGGATGGCGCGGCCTGCGGGCTGTGCGACAGTTGCCGCCTTCGCCGCGAGGGCTTTGCCAAGGCCGGGCTGGTCGATCCAACCCGCTATGCCGCCTGAAACCAGATCAACACCGGGAGAGACTGCGTGAACGAAGCACAGGATTCGAATAGCGCCCCGCGCGAGGCCAGTTCCTATAGCTGGTACGTGCTGAGCGTGCTGGTGGTGGTGTATATCCTGAACTTCATCGACCGGCAGATCATCTCGATCCTGGCGCTGGAGATCAAGCGCGACCTCGGACTGACCGATAGCGACATGGGCTTCCTGGGCGGCGCGGCGTTTGCCGTGTTCTACGCCTTGTTCGGCATCCCGCTTGGGCGGCTGGCTGACAACTGGAGCCGCGTGAAGCTGCTCAGCATCGGTCTTGCGCTATGGTCGACCATGACCGCGCTGTCGGGCTTTGCCCGAAGTCAGTTGACCCTGACACTGGCACGGATGGGCGTTGGCATCGGCGAAGCCACTGCCAGCCCGACCGCATACTCGTTGATTTCGGACTACTTCCCCAAGCGTCAGCGCGCGACCGCACTCGCGATCTACTCATCCGGCCTCTACCTGGGCGGCGGCGTCTCGCTGCTGATCGGGGCCAAGATCAGCCAGGTTTGGAATGCCACTTATCCGGGCGGCGGTCCGCTGGGGCTGGTGGGCTGGCATGCCGCGTTCCTGGCAGTCGGCATTCCCGGCTTGCTCGTGGCGCTGTGGGTGGCAACGCTGCGGGAACCGGTGCGCGGCGCGATGGACGGAACCCCCAGCCAGGGATCGGCGCGGCCATTTGCCGATTTCTTTGCCGATCTTTCAACCATTGTGCCCCCCTTCACACTGATCGGCGCGGCACGGCGCGGCGGTGCGGCGCTGGCGATCAACCTGCTGGTCGCGGTCGGACTGTGTGCGTTCGCGTGGGTCATGATCCAGTGGACTGGCAACCTGCCGCAATGGTCAGCGGTCGCGCTGGGCTATTACGCGGTGTTTTCGTGGGCCAGCGTGCTGCGCCAGAAAGACCCGGCGACCTTCCGCCTGATCTGGGGGACCCCGGCGTTCATCTGCACGACCCTGGGCTACAGCATGGTCTCGCTGGCAGCCTATGGCCTGTCGTTCTGGTCTGCCCCCTACGCGGAACAGGTGCTGGGCCTGCCCAAGCACGAGCTGGCCTTCTGGTTGGGTGCAAACGGCGCAATCAGCGGTTTCCTGGGCGTGATCATCGGCGGCCGGGTGGCCGACGCGCTGCGCGCCCGCAATCCCGCGGGCCGGATCCTGGTGATCCTGTTCGGGGTGGTCGCGCCTGTCGTGCCGATCTGGATCGGCTATACCACGCCCGATCCGGTGCTGTTCTATGCCATGAACTTCCTGGCCGGACTGTTCGGCGCGGCGGCGCTTGGCGCGGCGGCGGCCACGACCCAGGATCTGGTGCTGCCGCGCATGCGTGGCACGGCCACGGCGGCCTTCTTCCTGGGCACGACGCTGGTTGGCCTGTGCTTCGGCCCCTACATGGTCGGGCAGGTTTCGGATCTCACCGGCAGCATGGTCGATGGCAAGCTGGTTGGCGATCTGCGGACAGGCATTCTGTCGCTGATCGCCGTGGCGCCGCCGGCCGTTGTGCTCCTGATTTACGCCTACAAGGCTGTCCCGCGCGCCGAGGCCACGCTGGCCGAGCGCGCGGGCGAAACGGGCTGAGCCACGCGGCTCAGCCCCGTTTCAGGACGCCACAGACGATCCGTGCCCCGCTGTTGCCAGTGGGGTCGGTCTTGTAGTCGTCAGCGGCGGCGTGAATGATCACGGCCGTCCCATCGGCGTCGAACAGGGCGCTTTCAACCTCTGCCCGGGTTCCGCGCAAGGCCGCGCTGAGTGTGGCCACTCCACCTGCGTCGGCAACGATGTTGGGCAGATCGCCCAGATGCGATCCGGCCGGATTGTCGGTTCCATGTTGATGCCCGCCGGGATTGAGATGTCCGCCTGCGGTGGTGAAGGCGGGCGGGGTGCAATCGCCCACCATGTGCAGATGGATCCCGTGCGGGCCGGGTGAAATGCCGGTCGCGGCGACATTCAGCGTCAAGGTATCGCCAAGGCCGCCGACAAATGCCGTGCCCACCGGCAAGCCGTTGGCATTCTGCAAGGTCGCTGAAGCCAGCCGGACCGGTTTGGCGACATCATTCGTGGCGCAACCTGAAACGAGCACGGCGGCAAGGACAATGGCTGTGGTGGTGTGCTTCACGGTTCTCTCCCTTGATCAATCAAAAGAAAGGGGGACCGGATCGCTCCGGCCCCCCCAATCTTTCAGCGCCTTGCGGCTGCTTACATGCCCGAACCCGGACCGTAGGTGATTTCCACCCGGCGGTTCTGCAGTTCACGCACGCCGTCAGCAGTCGGAACGCGCGGGTTGTTTTCGCCAAAGCCCTGGCTCGAGATCGCACCGTCGGCGATCCCACGCGAGTTCAGGTACGCACGGACCGAGGCGTTACGACGCTCCGACAGGCCCTGGTTGTAGGCGGGCTTGCCCGAACGGTCAGCGTAACCGGCCAGCATGATCGGAACGTTGGCGCAGTTGGCATAAGCAGTGACGGCGCTGTCGAGGATCGAAGCGGCTTCCGGCGTGATGTCCGACTTATCCCAGTCGAAGAACACGATGTACGGACCCTTGTTGCAGACCACAGCCGGCGGCGGCGGCGGCGGCGGCGGCGGGGGCGGCGGGGGCGGCGGCGGGGGCGGCGGAGGCGGCGGAGCCACTTCTTCCGGAGCGCCACCGAAGTTGTAGCCCAGCGTCAGCAGCAGCGAGTGCGAACGGAAACCGACGCGCACGTTGCGGCCCGCAGCGCTCACCAGGTCGTTGCCGTACTGGTTGTAGAAGCGATACTTGAGACCGATGTCGACATTGTCGCTCAGCGGAGCGCGAACGCCCGCCAGACCCTGCCAGGCAAAGCCGGTGTCCGAATCGACGACGTTGAGGCCGGCATTCGGCGTGATCAGCGCGACCTTGGCGCGGCCAACGCCGACGCCACCACCAACGAAGCCCTGCAGACCATCGTCTTCACCGAAGTCGAGCAGGCCGTTCAGCATGAAGCTGAGAGCTTCGGCACCACCGCCGGTCTGAGCCTGGGTGTAGTTGAGGGTCGGGCTGCGATAGCCTTCTTCTTCAGCGCGACGATAGCTGGCTTCGGCTTCGAGGCGGAACGAACCGAAGTCATAACCGACGATGCCGCCGAAGTCATAACCGGGCTTCAGTTCCAGGGTGCCGACGTTGTTCTGGCCCGTCAGGTTCTGGATGTCCTGGACGATCGTGCCGCCAGCATCCATTTCGACGTACCACGAATCGTCACGAGCCAGGGCCGGCGTCGCGAGGGCCGAGGAGGCCAGCGCCATCCCAATGACCAGTTTCCGCATTATGATTTCCCCTTTGAAGTAGGATTGGAGCCACCGAGTTGGCGTTGTCTAACCCCTTAGAATTCCCCGCGCAAGCGCTCAAAGATCGTATCTGTTGCAATTATGCCGCAGTTACAGGCCTGTTTGGCGCGAAAAAGACGCTGTAAACCGCCGCTCACCTGCCTTGCGAGCGGATTGGTCCGGATCGGGCCAAATTCATTCGCTGCCGAGCAGTCCGGCATCAGTCAGGCAATCGACAATCGCGGCAATCGCCGAGCGCGCCTGCACATCGACAGTCTGGCCGCCGCTCGGCAGGTCCGGCCGCGTGGCCACTTGCCAGCCATCAGCAAAGCGGATTTCCTGGCCGCTCGCGCGGTTCAACACCCGCATTCCGTCGCGCGGCAAAAAAAACATCCAGTTGCCGTGGTTTAAGGCAGCGATCTGGTCAGCGCGTCCGGTCCATTCCCCGGTCGGGGCCTGTCCGACCAGCCAGCACGCACTCTCAGCCGGCGTGGCGGGCGGGCTGTTCGCCACGCCTTCGACCGACAGGTGCAACAGGGTGTCGATCCGGGCCAGCGCCTCGTTCACATACCCTTCCTTCTGGGCCTGTCCGGGAAGCATGGCTGTGCTGCGGCCCGCGCAGGCTTTCCGGTTCCCCGGCGGAATAGAGCATGGCCTGCGCGCCACTGCGCCAGGTCAGCAGGCGCTTGGACGGTTCGAACCGGGGGCGGTTGTCGCGCGGGGCAATCGCCAGCAGCCCGCTTTCCCCTTCGACCATCACGCTGCGCGCCTCGACCAGCGAAGCGCCGACCAGCGCAATCCGGGCGCTGCCATCGTTCTGGGCAATCGCGCGGACCCATTCCGCCCCGGCGCGGGTCTTGCCGAACCCGCGCCCGGCCATGATCAGCCAGGCCAGCCAGTCGCCGGGTGGCGCGATCTGCCCTTCATGCGCCCACAGGTTCCAGTGGGTGCGCAGCGACCGGCGCTCCCGGTCGCTCAGCCGGGCCAGCGCAGCGCGGCGCTCTGGCGGTTCGAGGCTGGCAAGATAGGCTCCACGGTCAATCCGCGCCAAGATCACCCTCCCCGCCGTCCATCTCGGCCAGCAAGGCCGCGTTGGCCGCCGCGCGCTCGCGCATCTGGTCGATCATGGCATCGATCGAATCGAGCACTTCCTGCTCGCTGCGCTCGTCCACCGGCGGGCGCGCTTCGGCTTTGGCGGCGCGGTGGTGCGACAACAGCTTCAGCGCGTTGGCGACGTCGATCTTCCGCGCCGGATCGGGATTGCGCAGGTGGGCCAGCAGTTCCAGCTCCAGGTTTTCATACCCCTCGGCCAGCGCGGTGCGCCACTGCGCGGCAAAGGCCGGATCCTCGCGCCGCGCGCGGTAGGCGCGGGTAGGGGACACCCCGGCGATCTGCGCCGACGCCTTGACGCACGACGTTTCGACCAGTGCGGCAAGGAAATACGTGCGCCAGTGCTTGTTCAGCGCGGATTCGCCCGCAGCGGCGCGCAAGCCGGGAGCCAGCTTGATCCGCCGCCCGCGCGGGCGCGGGGTCCGCACCGGCACGGGATTGCCGGACGATGAAATCGCCTTGGTCATGCTGTGGGTTCCTGCTGGCTGGGAGCGACCGGGCGAAGCGGCAGGGCTGCCGAATCGGTCGATCGCGATGTTCTCTTTATGTACCGAAACAGCGTGACGATGTCAAGATATTTTAACCGAATTGGTTATATCGTGTCCGCGCTTGTCGCCAGCGGGCCCGCCCTATAAGCAGGCCGCGTTCCCGCCATCCCCAAGGAAACCCGATGCTGCGCAGCCTCTACGAATGGACCATGGCCAAGGCCGCCCACCGCCACGCCGAATGGTGGCTGGCCGCCTTTGCCTTCGTCGAGGCCAGCTTTTTCCCGATCCCGCCGCACCCCTTGCTGGGGCTGATGTGCCTGGCCGAACCGAAAAAGGCGATCCGCTTTGCCATGATCGCCACGCTGGCGTCCGTGGCGGGCGGGCTGCTGGGCTATGCCATCGGCTATGGCCTGTATGAAACGGTCGGCACCCAGCTGCTCGGCGCGCTGGGGCTGACGGAGAGCTTCCCCAAGGCGGCCTGTTACCTGCGCGAATTCGGAGCCGAGATCATCATGATCAAGGGGGCGACGCCGATCCCGTTCAAGCTGCTGACGATCACGGCCGGCTTCATCGAGATGCCGCTGCTGACCTTCATCGGCGCCAGCCTGGTCAGCCGCTCGATCAGCTTCATGATCGTGGGCGTGCTGTTCCGGATGTTCGGCGCGCCGATCAAGGCGTTCATCGACAAGTACCTGGGGCTCGTCACGGCCGGGTTCGTGATCGCGGTGATTGGCGGGTTCATCGCGGTGACGATGCTCGGCGGCGGCGGCACCGCCGAAGCCAGCGCAAAGTGCGCCGCCGCCACATTGGAGTCCGCCGCATGAGCCCTGCCATCCAGCTGTTCCACTGCCGCGATTCCCGCTCGTTCCGCGTGCTCTGGGCGCTGGAAGAGCTGGAGCTGCCTTATGGCCTTGAGCTGATGCAATTCCCGCCACGCGTCTTCGTGAAGGGATACCGCGACGTGAACCCGCTGGGCACGGTCCCGGCGGTGCTGGTCGATGGCCAGTTGATGACCGAAAGCGCGGCGATCCCGCATTACCTGGCCACCCGGTTCGGCCCCAGCGACCTTGCAGTCGCACCGCACGAACCCGGCTATGCCGCCTACCTCAATTTCCTGCACATGGGCGAAGCAACGCTGACGTTCCCGCAGACGATCCACTTGCGCTACACCATGCTGGAGCCGCCCGAACGCCGCGTGGCGCAGGCGGCGGAGGATTACGCCCAGTGGTTCGGATCGCGCCTTCGCAATGCCGAACTGATGCTGGACGGCGATTACGCCGCCGCCGGGCGCTTCACGATGGCCGACATCTCGGTCGGCTACGCGGTGATGCTGGCGCAGTCGATCGGGCTGGAGGCGCAAGTCACCCCCGGCATGGCCGCCTATCTCGACCGGCTCAGCCAGCGCCCCGCGTTCCAGCGCGCCAAGGCGGCGCAGGGATCGCAGGCAGGCGAAACCAACCCGCTCGGTTAAGGATAGGCCGCTTCCGCCTCGGCCAGCGCGCGTTCGGCTATCGGGCGCATCAGCGCATAGCCGGGCGCTTCGGGATGGACCCCGTCCTTGCCCAGTTCCGGCCGCAGTGCGCCATCGGGCGTCGCCAGCACGCCATGGTAATCGGCATAGACCAGCCCCTGCTCCGCCGCGAACGCGCGCAGCCAGCGGTTCAGCTCGGCAATCCGCAGGGCCGGTTCCAGGCCGGGGCGCCAGTCCATCCGCTTGGCCGGAGGAATGCTGCCCAGAACCACCCGCACACCATTGACCCGCGCCAGATCGACCATCGCCCGGATATTGGCCTGATAGGCCGCGACCGAGGTTGGCCCGGTGTTGCCCGCGATGTCGTTGGTGCCGATCATGATGTGCACGACGCGCGGGTGCAACGCGATCACGTCCTGCCAGAACCGCAGCAGGATCTGCGGGCTGGTCTGCCCCGACAGCCCGCGCCCGACCACCCCCTTGCTGAACAGCGCCGGATCGGTCCGGGCCCAGCCTTCGGTGATCGAATCGCCAATAAACACCGCCCGCGCCGGATTGTGCGCGCCATAGGCCGCGTTTTCGGCGCGATAGCGGCACAGCCACGGCCAGTCGTTCTTCAGCACGTCTTCCGACAGCGCCCACTGGCCGTCGCGACTGGCCGGGCAGGGATCATCCAGCATCCCCGATACGGGTGGCCGGACGGCCGCTTCCGGCGCCTTGGCATGGACAGCCACCGGCAGGGACAGGAACAGGACGGCGAGCAAGGCGGAACGGATCATGCCCTCCGCCTTGCCCCCGCGCAGGGCGGCAGGTCAACTATCGACGGGCGCGAAAGAAATCACGCAGCAAATCTGCCGCAACCGATTCGCCGATGCCGGTGTAGACTTCGGGACGGTGCAGGCACTGCTCATGCTCGAACACCCGTGCGCCATGTTCCACGGCGCCGCCCTTGGGATCGGCCGCCGCGTAATAGAGCCGACCGATTCGCGCATGGGCGATGGCGCCCGCACACATCGGGCAGGGCTCCAGCGTGACCCACAGCTCGCACCCGTCCAGCCGCTCGTTGCCCAGATGCTGCGCCGCAGCCCGAATCGCCAGGATTTCCGCATGTGCGGTGGGGTCGGTCAGGGCGCGCGGGGCGTTGTGCGCGGCGGCAATCACCACGCCATCCTTGACGATCACCGCGCCAATCGGCACTTCGCCCGCAGCGGCCCCGGCGCGGGCCTGCTCCAGCGCATGGGCCATCGGTTCCGGAAGGGGCCACGTCGTCATGTGCGGAGCGCTACCGCGCCGATCCCGTTCACGCAACTTGACCTTTGCAGGGTGAATCGCTAAGCGCCCGCCTTCACCCGGCAACGGTAACGACATTCAAAGCGAGTTTGAACCATGTCCCGTATTTGCGAACTGACCGGCAAGGGCCGCCAGGTAGGCCACAACGTCAGCCACGCCAACAACAAGACGAAGCGCGTGTTCCTGCCCAACCTGCAGAACGTCACGCTGATGTCCGAAGCGCTGGATCGCAGCTTCAAGTTCCGCGTCTCGACCCACGGTCTGCGTTCGGTCGAACACGTCGGCGGGCTGGACAACTGGCTGCTGAAGACCGCGGACGACAAGCTGTCGACCAACGCGCTGAAGGTTAAGCGCGAACTGGCGAAGAAGCAGGCCGCCTGATTGCTGCCGCGCGGCTTCGGCCGCGCGCGGTGACAACCGGCAATGCGATGGGCGTGCGGGCTTGCTCGCGCGCCTTTTGCTTTGTCCGGAGAAGGCGCGTTTAGCGCGTAGCGGGCCGCTCCATGGCCGGCAAGTCGGCCAGATCCAGTTCCAGCCGCCACAACAGCGTGCGCTGGGTAACGGCCATGTTGTCGTCCGAAATCAGCCAGACGTGCACTTTGCCTCCCGGAGCCGGGGTGATCGTCAGCCCTTCGAAATTGTCGACCGGCAGCGGCGCCTCCAACCGCGCGAGCACTTTGCCGCGCCAGCGCCCGCCGGGCTGCAATGTGGCCGGATCGGCCAGCGCGATGGCCCCGGAAAAGCGCGGCGGGAAGGGCCAGAGCAGCGTGCGCTGCAGGATCAGCACCCGACCGTCCGGCAATTGCGCCATATCGGTCGGCCGCCCGCCGCCGTTGCTGTCATAGGTAAACGCCTGTTCGGATGTCCCGCGCGTGGGGTCGCCCGCCAGCAGCAGCGCGGGATGCGAATCGCGATCGCGCCAGCCACCGTCGCGTTCACCCAGAACCACGAACCGGCCATCCGCCAGGCGGACCATGGCTTCTGGCCCCTGGTTGCCCGACCAGCCCTGCATCAGGCGCGGAAAAGCCATCTGCCAGCCCTGCAGCGCGGGCGTGGTGCGGGTAATGGCGTTGCGGAATTCCATCGCCAGGAAAATCTCGTCCTGCCGCGGGTCATAGGTTGCCGCCTCGATATCCCGGGAGGCCTTCAGCGCCTTGTCGTCGCCCGTTGCCGTCAGGATGCGGGCCGGCTCCACCGCCGGACTGCCGGGCAGCGGCAGATCGATGGCATAGCCCCGGTCGGAAAAGGCCAGCAACCGGCCCGGACGAACCGCGACGAGCGCGGAATAGCCGCCAAACCATTCATGCGGGCTGGTCAGGTGCCACACGCCGCTCAGCCGCAAGGGGCCAAGCTGCGCCAGCGCCGGATCGACCGGCACCGGCCGCACATCGACCCGCTGCTCGTAAACCGGGGCGGGACGCGGCATCTGCCACCACAGACCGGGCGCCAATCCAACTATCAGCAGGGCAATCATCACGCGGCGCAGCATCGCCTGACGGTGTGGGGCCAGCCGCCCCGCGAATCAAGCGCCGCCTGCACATGATTGACGCTGGCGCACCGCGCGGGCATCGTCCCGGCAACCAGCCTTGTCATTGGCCAGCCCGAAACGGGCCAGCCCGGAATGGAGAGACGCCGTGACCCGCCTGCCCCGATCGCTCGTGCCGCTTGTAATGCTGACGCTGGGCGCGCTCGCCGCTCCGGCGGCAGCCAGGAACAAAGACGTCTCCACCCCGCCGCCGCCGGTGTTCCAGGCCGTGCTGGACTGCAAGAGCGTGGCCGATCCGGCCGAGCGGCTGGCCTGTTATGACCGCACGGTCGGCGCCATGGCCACCGCGCGGGACGCCAAGGATCTGGTCATTGCCGACCGCGAAACCATGCGCGAGGCGCGGCGCGGCCTGTTCGGCCTGTCGCTCCCGTCGATCAAGCTGTTCGGCGGCGGTGACAGCGAGGACGTGAAGGCAATCGAAAGCACGATCGAAAGCACATACCCCGCCCGCGACGGGCAGGCCGTGTTCGTGCTGGCTGATGGCGCACGCTGGAAACAGATCGCTGGACGCCCGGTCTATGCCAAGCGCGGCGATCCGATCGTGATCGAGACGGCGTCGCTGGGCAGCTATTTCGCCAAGGTCGGCAAAGGCCAGAACGCCCGCGTGATCCGCATCCAGTAAGGCAGCCTAGTTGCCGATATTGCCGTTGGTTTCGTGCAGGATTCGCACGGTGTCACGCGCGGTGCGATTGCCGGCGTAATCGGCTTCGGCCCAGTCACGGGTCGTGCGGCAAACGGTCTTTGCCTTGGCCAGGGTGCCGATTTCGATATCGCGGCGGCAGCGGATGAACAGCGGATGTTCCTTTCCGACCTTGTCGTTATGCGCGCGGATTTCGGCGCGGGTCATCTTGCTGGGGTTCGGTTCGGCCACCTGCACGTTGGCAGCGGCGCCGGACCCGGCGGTCAGAATAATGGCAAGCAATAGGGACATCGCGGGTAGCACTCCCGGCCAGGAAACAAAGTCAGGATTCTAACCCGCTTGCCGCAATGCAGCAAGCCGCTCCGCATGCCGTTCGTCGATGAGTTCAGCCCAGCGACTGGTCCGTGGCCGCGAAGTAGCGGACGATCGCTTCCTGCTCGTGCGCGGTCAGGTGCGGGTTCCAGGTGTCGATGATCAGGATGTGGCGGCGCTCGTCGCTGTGGTTCCACGCCTCGTGGTCGATCGAATCGTCAAAGGCAAAGGCCTTGCCTTCCTGCCATTCGCGGGTTTCCCCGCCGACGCGAAAGCCGCAGCCGGGCGGGATGTCCAGGCCCAGGTGAACGATCGCGCGGGTATTGGTCACCCCGGTGTGCGGCGGAATCGCGCTCTGCGGCTTAAGCATGGAAAAGAACGCGTTGGGCGCCTTGCCGGGGATCTGCGCCAGCGGCAGCCGTGCCAGCAAGGCGGCGGTTTTCGGGCAGCGGTCCAGCACCGGCTGGTTCGGCACGCCATATTCATAGAGGAAGCAGGCGCTCCAGTCGTGCGAGTGGCTGAGCGACGACCACTTGTTCTGCGGCGTGCCTTCTTCCAGGCGGACATAGGGGATGATCGCCGGGTTCCCCTCTGCCAGCAGCCCGTGCAACTCGCCGCGAATGTCGTCCACCGCCGCTTCCAGTTCCGCGAACCACGGGAAGTGCTTCGCGTCGAAGTATTCGTCGGCCGGCAGGAACGGGTAATAGACCCCCGCACATTCGTTGAAGAACACCTGCCGCCGCCCCAGCGCGTGGTCGGCAAAGGCGCGGATGCGGCGGCGCTCCGTCTCGTCCAGCTGCGGCTCCAGCGGGCCGAGCGCGGCATCCACACCGGCCCCCAGCCGCTGCTGCACGGCAGCCACGAACGCGCGCCCCGCCGCCAGTTCATCGGCCAGCCCCGGCACCGGATTGGCAATTCCCTGCGCCAGTTGCAGCGCGCCCGACCACGCCGCCAACGCCTCTGTCTCCGCCCCGCAGCGTTCCAGGTTCTGGGCCTTGCGCAGCTGGGCGACGAAATCCGTCCGGTCGAGCGCCAGCGCCTGATCGAGCGCGGCCCGCTCTGCCACGTCATTGCCCGCCAGCCGCTCGGCATGGGCCAGGTTGCGCCACAGCGGCCCGGCGGCGGGATCAGCCTCCAGCGCTCGGCGGAACGCCACGGCGGCCTCTGCCCCGTTGCCGGCCCGCAAGGCTGCCATCCCGGCGGCGTTGGCGGCGCGGGCCTGTTCCAGACGGGCGGGATCGGCGGGTGCATCGGTCATGGCCGATGGATAGGACTGCGCCCCGGCGCCCGCAAGCGGCAGTTGCGGCCCCGCGCCCCGCCCCCTAGGCTTGGACGATGAACCAGACCCCGCCCTTTGCTCTGGCCGATGCCGCTTGGCTGCCCCACCGCCATGTCGAAGGCACGGACCGCATTCAGTTTCAGCACGTCGCGCGCGCCGATCACCGCAGCGCGCCGTTCCTGACCGACGAATATCTGGGCCCGGACTGCGCGCGCCATGACGTGCCGGTGGCGGACTGCCTGGCGGCGGTCCCCCCGCAGCCGATGGGTTTCCTGTTCCATTCGGCGTTCTGCGGATCGACCCTGCTGCTCTCCGCGCTGGACCGCCCCGGCGTGGCCATGGGCCTGAGCGAGCCGGTGCTGCTGAACGATGTGGTCGGCTTTCGCCGGCGCGGCGCGCCCCCGACGGCGGTGGCCCGGCTGGCGGATAGCGCGACTCGGCTGCTGGCCCGCCCCTTTGCGCCCGGCGAGCGGGTGATCGTCAAACCGTCCAACATCCTGAACCCGCTGGCAGAGCTGCTGCTGGCGCTTCGGGGCGATGCCCCGGCGATCCTGCTCCATGCCCCGCTGGAAACGTTCCTGGTATCGGTGGTGCGCAAGGGGCTGTGGTGCCGCCTGTGGGTGCGCGAATTGCTGGAAGGGTTCCTGACGGACAACATCGTCAACCTGGGTTTCGCCCCGCGTGACTATTTTCGCCAGACCGACCTGCAAGTCGCCGCGACAGGCTGGCTGGCGCAGCACGCGCTGTTCCACCAGCTGGCGGGCAAGCTGGGACCGGGCCGGGTGCGCACGCTTGATTCGGAAACGCTGACGCGCGAACCGCTGGCCGTGCTGACCGCCGCCACGCGGCATTACGGGCTGAATGCCAGCCCCGCCGATCTGGCCGCAATGGCGGGCGGGCCGGCCTTTACCCGCCATTCCAAGTCCGGCGCAGCCTTCGATGCGGCACAGCGCGCGGAGGAATATGCCGAGGCGCGGCGGGCGCATGGCGACGAGATCGACAAGGTGATGGTCTGGGCGCAGGCCGTGGCGGAAGCCAACGGGCTGGCGATGGACCTGCCGCACCCGCTGCTGGGCTAGCGCCGCCACGCGGCCAACCGACTCCGCACAGCATAAAAATCCAACGTCACCCCGAACTTGAGCGGGCTTGCTGCGCACTGCCCACCAACAAAAGGGGGCGAGCATTGCTGCCCGCCCCCGATTGGTTTGACTGAAGTCTAAGGACTAGAACTTCAGGCGAGCGCTCACCGCGAAACGGCGACCCAGCGCGTCGTAGGACGACGGGTAGGTGTTACCACCGTTGTACGAGGTCGAACCCACGGTGCCACCAACAACCGGCGGCTTCTTGTCGAACAGGTTGAACACCGACATCGTCAGGTCGAAGTTCTTCGACACTTCGAAGCGGGTCGTCAGGTCGAACCAGCTGTAGGCCTTGATCGTGCGGAAGCGCGGATCGACCATGCAGCCATCGGGATCCGTACCAGCCGGATCGGTGCAACCGGCATCGGTTGCAGCTTCGAGGTCAGACTCAAGCTGCGCATCTTCAAAGCGCACCTTGTTGACCCAGCGCCACAGCAGCGACACGTCAACCGGGCCGAGGCCCAGCGTCGAACGCTGGCTGAACGAGAACTTCGGCTGGATCGAGCCGCAGTTCACCGAGTACTGGTTCACGCATTCACGGAAAGCGTCGTCGCTAGGATCCGCAACGGCGTTGGCGTTAAACTTGGAAGCGGCCGTGTAGTTTCCGTTGAACGAGAACGACAGACGCCCTTCCTGGCCGAACACAGTACCAATGCTGGTGCTGTAAGCCAAGTTCAAGTCAACGCCGCTGGTTTCGAGCGCGCCGAGGTTCGACAGAACGCCGAACAGGCCGCCCGTGGTCGCCGGGTCACCGTCGAGGCCGCCGGTGATCGGGTTGCGACGGATCGAGGTGCACGCCGAGGACGTGGCACTTGCTGCCGACAGGTTGTCGAAGCAAGCCGCAATCAGGTCGCCCGGGGTCGGGGTGGTGATCGCGCTCTTCACCTTGATGTTGTAGTAGTCGATCGAGCCCGAGAAGCCCGGCAGGAACGCCGGGGTGAAGACCAGACCGGCCGACCAGGTGGTCGCGGTTTCCGGGCCCACGTTCGGGTTACCACCAGAAGTGATGTTGGCCTGACCAGCAGTCGGGGCCTGGATCGTGCCGATCACGTCAGCCGGGGCACCCTGCGCGATGCAGACCGCGCGCAGGTCAGCACTCGACAGCGGAGCCAAGCCCTGGCACGGATCGGTGCCGAGGTTGGTCAGGCCCGTCGAGACCGGCGAGAACAGTTCGCCGATGTTCGGGGCGCGGACGGCGCGCTGATAGTTGCCGCGAACCTTGAAGTCCGGAACCGGAGCCCAGGTACCAGCCACCTTCCAGGTGGTGGTGTCGAAGGTCGGGTTGCCAGCAGCCGCGATCTTGTAGTGCGACTGACGGATACCAGCTTCAACGGTCAGCTCGTGGATGCCGGGCATGTCCGAAGCGATCGGCAGGATCAGTTCGCCGAAGCCTTCATAGACTTCGTAACCACCGTTGATGTCCGGAGCCGCACCGCCAGCACCGCCGAGTTCACCCGGGGTCTTGGCCAGCACGTCCGACGACTGCTGCGCTGCATAACGACGGTATTCCGCACCAGCTGCGAAGTTGATGCCTTCAGCCGCCCACGGCGAGGAAATGCCGGTGTCGCCGCTGATGATCGCCTTGACCTGGTCCAGCTTGGTGTTTTCCTGAACGGTCGCAGCGTCGCTGATGAAGTCCGACATCGCCGAAGTGATCGAGCCGTCCGGACCGAAGATGTTCAGCGGAACGCAGCCATTGGCCGTGTTCTGGCAAGCACCGGTGCTGGTTGCCAGCAGGGCCTGACGGACGCGCGACAGCAGCACGTAGTTCTGGATGGTCTGCAGCTTCTTCGATTCACCGTGCGAGGCCGAAACGTCGAACTGGATCGCGTCGGTGATGTTGCCACGCACGCCGGCGCGGAAATCGAATACCTGGCTGTTGTAGTTCGAAATACGCGGACCGGTTTCGGTGGTGCGGCGACGCAGACCAAACGTGAATTCACGGTAATCCGGGTTGGCGGCACCGTTCGCCAAGAACTTGCTCGCCGTGCTTGCTGCCGAGCACTCGGCGGCAGTCAGGGTCTGGTTCCCGGAAACGCCCGGGTTGGTGTCGGCGTTGGAGCAGAGGTAGGCGCGCTGAGCGGCGGTCATGAACGGGTTCGAGACCGGCACGGTCACAGCCGAACCGAACACGCCCGACGGAGCGATGATGGTTTCGACGGTGTTGTTCGAGTACATGCCACGGGCATAGACTTCGATGTTGTCCGCCACTTCATAACGGGCCTGACCGTACATGTTGAAACGCTCAAACGGCGTCTGGAACACGTTGTACGGGTTGAAGTTGAACGCCTGATAGTAGTTGCTCAGACCGGTACCATCGCGCGAAACCTGCTGCGGGGTACGACCGCCACCGATGTCGAAGCGCGAGGGCGACGTGGTCGACGAACCCTGGCCGGCGACGAAGAATTCGTCATACGATTCCAGCGTCAGGGTCGAGAACGGACGGTCGCCACCGAAGTAAACTTCCTTCTGGTTCTGGTAGCCCAGCGACAGCACGGCGTTGCCGCGGCCGTCGTCGAAGTTGGCGCCCATGGTCAGGTCGGCGCGGAACACGTTGCCGTCACCGCGCTGGGTGATCTGTTCGGAAACGGTGGCTTCCATGCCAGCGAAGTCCTGCTTGGTGATGAAGTTCACCACGCCCGAGATGGCGTCAGCGCCATAGGTCGAGCTTGCACCACCGGTCAGCACGTCGGTGCGCTGAACGAGGGCGAGCGGGATGTTGTTGAGGTCGACGCGGCCAACGAGGTCAGCCGGGACAATGCGGTTGCCGTCGAGCAGGACGATGTTGCGGTTCGAGCCGAGGCCACGCAGGTTGACGTAGGACGAACCACCGTTGCCGTTGTTCACCGACGAACCGATGCTGGGCACGGCGCCCGGCAGGGTGCGCAGAACTTCTTCAGCGTTGTTCGACTGGCGCAGTTCCAGTTCCTGGGCGCCGATGGTGGCGACCGGAGCCGAAGCCGACAGGTTCGGGTTGCGAATCAGCGAGCCGGTGACGACGATCGTCTGGTCAGCGCTGGCGGCGTCTTCTTCAGCGGCATCCTGCGCGAACGCGGCGGTCGAGGACAGCAGCGCAGCAGCGCCGCCCACGAGTGCCAGCGACTGCAGATAAGTCGCGCTCGAAAGGAGCGATTTCTTGGTGGTTTTCACAGGTCAGTCCCTCTGTAGATCCCGCGGACAAGTCCGCGCGGATTCCTGATCGCTCTGCCACCTGAACAGGGAATACCCCCGCCAAACTGGCAGATAGATGGGCGCGCAATGACGAAATGCGAGAGGAGGGGCAAAGCATTTTCACGCAGTTGCAACATTCGCTGTAGTTGCTGTGGCAACGAAGCCACAGCCTTGTGGCCCATGCGCAATATTTTTGCGCACTTTATGAAAATTGCGCAACTTACATTGGTGGAGGTGGGAGCGCCCGGCAGCGCTCTGTTACGGATGAAACGATCAGCGCGGCAGCATCGGCCCCGTGAACAGCAGGGGATCGAGCCGGGAATCGCGCCATTTGATCGACCAGTGCAGGTGTGGCCCCGTTGCCCGTCCGGTGGCGCCGATCCGGCCGATGTATTGCCCCTGGCGGACCGTGTCACCGGTCTTCACGGCCAGTTCGGAGCAGTGCAGGAACGCGCTGTTCAGGCCCATGCCGTGATCGATCATCAACAGCCGCCCCTCCAGCGAAAACGGGCTTTGCGCCGCCAGAATCACCACCCCGTCCGCCGGCGCAACGAACGGCGTGCCGCTGCCCCCCGTCGCGATGTCCAGCCCGGAATGATAGCTGCCCGGCACCCCGTTATAGATCCGCTGCGACCCGAACCGCCCGGAAAGCCGCCCTTTTACCGGCCAGATGAACCCCTGCCGCCAGCCCTGCACCGGATGGTCCAGCGCCCGCGCCGCCTTGATCTGCGCCAGCTCCCCGGCCCGCCGCGCGGCCCATTCGGCGCTGGGCGCGGTGCCGGGCCGCAGCCCCACGCCAACCCGCTCGATCTGCCAGGCCCGCGGCGCAATCGCCAATTCCCGCCGCTCTGCCCGGCCATCGGCATACCGCAAGGTCAGCTGCGCCGCCGCCGCGGCATCGCGATCAAACGCCAGCAGGAACCGGCCATCTGGCGCGATTGCCACTGGCTGGTCATTCAGACTGATGGCAACAACCGCGCGCGGCGCAATCCCGCGCGCCCAGCCGCCCTGCGTCAGTTCGCCCGCCAGCGCCAGATCGGCAGACTGCGCTGTCGCAGTCGCCGCCGAAACCGCAGCGAACAGCGCAACCCCCAGCGCCAGGGCGCGCATCACGCCCCGCCGAGCAGCCGCCGTGTCGCGAGGTCAGGGCTGGCATAGGCCTCCTGCCGCTCCACGCACCAGTAGCGCAGCGCGTCGAGCGCAATAGCCTCGCCCGATACCGCGCAAGTGACGAACTTGCCCGGGGTCAGCACGCGAAAGCCGTTCGGCTGGTAGAACAGGGTGGCGGCGCGATCGGAAGGAGACATCAACATGGCTCCATCCTAACCCGGCTTGGCCGTCAGAGCAATTTGCCCTGCTCGGGCGGCGGGGGCTTCGGGCCGGGTTTCGCGACAGGGCGGGGCCGGGGCGCGGCGGGCTGGAGTGCCGCTTCGCCCGGCGTCACCGCCAGCACGCCATCGCGGAAGTGCAGTTCCAGCGCCGCTTCGCCCGCCGCCGCCGCGCGGGAAATCACCGTCCGGCCATCCGCCGCCGTCACCCGCACATAACCGCGCTCCAGCACCCGGTCGGGGTTGAGCGAGGCGGCGAGCCGCGCCAGCGCCTGCAACCGCTCCTGCCCGGCGGCGATCCGCTGCGTAACCAGTGCAGGCGTCAGCCGCGCCGCGCCGAGCCGGTCGCGCGCCCGCTCCACCCGCGCCAGCAGCAGCGGGGCAGAGAGCCGCGCGGCATCGGCCTGAAGCGCCTGGCGGGCCACCACGGTGCGGTCCCGCAAGCCACGCCGCAAGCGTTCCGCCAAGTCATCCAGCCGCTGGGCCTGGGCGCTGAGCAAGGCTTCGGGACGCGGCAGGCGCTCCGCCCGCACGGCCAGCCGTTCGCGCCCCAGCTTGACCGGGCGCACCACCGCACGGCGGGTGCGCAGCGCCAGTTCGCCCAGTTGCGCCAGCAAATCCTCACGCACCGGCACCGCCATTTCCGCCGCCGCCGTGGGCGTGGGCGCGCGCACATCGGCGGCAAAATCGGCCAGCGTTGTATCGGTTTCGTGGCCGACCGCCGAAATGATCGGGATCGGGCAAGCCGCGATGGCACGGACGACCACTTCCTCGTTGAAGGACCACAAGTCCTCGATCGAGCCGCCACCGCGCGCGACGATCACGAGGTCCGGTCGCGGCACCGGCCCGCCGGGCGCGATCGCGCCAAACCCGCGCACGGCCGCCGCCACCTGCTCCGCCGCACCCTGCCCCTGGACCAGCACGGGCCAGACCAGCACATGGCTGGGGAAGCGGTCCGCGAGCCGGTGCAGGATGTCGCGAATCACCGCGCCGGTCGGCGACGTGACCACGCCGATCACGCGCGGCAGGAAGGGCATCGCCCGCTTGCGCGCGGGATCGAACAGCCCCTCGGCCTCCAGCCGGGCCTTGGTTCTGGCCAGCAGCGCCAGCAGCGCGCCTTCGCCCGCAATCTCCATCCGGTCGATCACGATCTGGTAGTTCGAGCGGCCGGGATACGTCGTCAGCTTGCCGGTCGCGATCACTTCCACGCCGTCTTCCGGCAGGAACGACAGGCGCTGGGCATTGCCGCGCCACATCACCCCGTCGATCCGGGCATTCTCGTCCTTCATCGACAGGTAGAGGTGGCCGGATGCGGCGCGCTTGACGCCCGACAGCTCCCCCCGGATGCGGACAAAGCCGAACCGGTCCTCGACCACGCGCTTCAACGCGGCGGAAATCTCGCTGACGGAGAGCGCGGCAGCGTTGTCCCCGGACGCTTCCTTCGCTACCAGCCCGCCAGCATTGTATTCATCATCATAGGAACGGGGACCGGGCATGAACATCCTGCTGCTGGGATCGGGCGGGCGCGAACATGCGCTGGCATGGAAGCTGGCGCAATCCCGGCTGTGCACGAAACTGTTCGCAGCCCCCGGCAATCCGGGCATCGCCCAACACGCCGAACTGGTCGCACTCGACGCGACCGACCATGCCGCCGTGCTGCAATTCTGCGCCGATCAGCGGATCGGGCTGGTCGTGGTCGGCCCCGAAGCGCCGCTGGTCGACGGGCTGACCGATGCCTTGCGCGCAGCGGGCGTGCCGGTGTTCGGCCCCAGCCAGGCCGCCGCCCAGCTGGAAGGCAGCAAGGCCTTCACCAAGGAACTGTGCGAGCGTCATCACATCCCGACAGCCGGGTTCGTGCGGGTCGCCAGTGCGGCGGAAGGACTGGCCGCGCTGGACCGATTCGGGATTCCGGTGGTGATCAAGGCCGATGGTCTGGCCGCCGGCAAGGGCGTGACCGTCGCCATGACCCGCGCCGAGGCCGAGGAAGCCGTGGCCGACATCTTTTCTGGCAAGTTCGGCGCGGCGGGGGCCGAAGCCGTGGTCGAGGAATTCCTGGCGGGCGAGGAAGCCAGCTTCTTCGCGATCACCGATGGCCATACCATCGTGCCGTTCGGCTCCGCGCAGGACCACAAGCGGGTCGGCGATGGCGATACCGGCCCCAACACTGGTGGCATGGGCGCCTACAGCCCGGCCCCGGTGCTGACGCCCGAGCTGGAAGCCGAAGCCATGACCCGGATCATCGCCCCCACGGTCAAGGGTATGGCGGATGAGGGCATGCCTTATTCCGGCGTGCTCTATGCCGGGCTGATGCTGACCAAGGACGGGGTCAAGCTGATCGAGTACAACGCCCGGTTCGGCGATCCCGAATGCCAGGTGCTGATGCTGCGGCTGGAATCGGATCTGGGCGAGCTGCTGCTGGCCGTGGCCGAGGGCAAGCTGGCCACGCTGCAACCGCCGCGCCTCTCGCCCGATACGGCCCTGACCGTGGTGATGGCGGCCCAGGGCTATCCCGGCACGCCGAAAAAGGGCGGCGCGATTCGCGGGTTGGACGCCGCCGAGGCAACCGGTGCCAAGGTATTCCATGCCGGCACCGCATTGACGGATGGACAGCTGATTTCCACCGGCGGGCGCGTGCTCAACGTCACCGCACGCGGCGCCAGCGCAACCGAGGCCCAGGCCCGCGCCTATATGGCGGTGGATGCGATCGATTTCGCCGACGGATTCTGCCGCCGCGATATCGGCTATCGCGAAGTGGCGCGCGAAGCGCAGGGCTGACGCGCCCGGCTACATCGCCAGTCGCTTGGCCCAAAAGGCAGACGGCGCCCCCTCCGCTAGCGGAGAGAGCGCCGTCCTGGTCCACTGTGGACAGGCATTCAGCCCATCCCGATCGCTCTCGCGATAAGCGCCTTACTGGGCAGCTTCGGTGGTCGCAGCAGCAGCGTCGGTCGCGGCAGCAGCAGCGTCCGTGGCAGCGGCCGAAGCGTCAGCAGCTTCGGTGGTCGCAGCTTCGGTGGCTTCCGGAGCAGCTTCTTCAGCCTTCGAGCAGGCCGAGAGAGCCAGCGGAGCGGCGAGCAGAGCGAGAGTGAGAACGGTCTTGCGCATTATTAAGCCCCCTTCTGTGTTAGGCGCGCCTAGCTAGCTGAAACCCATAGGCGTGTGCAACTGCGAAAATTCGTATGCTCAACCAAGACGGGACAGAACCAGTTCCTTGAGGTCCGCTTCGGGCCGCGCGCCATAGTGCGAAATGACCTCCGCCGCGGCGATCGCGCCCATCGTCAGGCAATCGGCCAACGACCGGCCGGAGACGTGACCATGCAGGAACCCGGCGGCGAACAGGTCGCCCGCGCCCGTGGTATCCACCACCCGCGCAATCGGCTCCGCCGCGACTTCGGCCCGGTTGCCCTCCTGAATCGCAACCGCGCCGTGCTCCCCACGGGTGACGACCAGCACCGGCACCTTGGGCGCCAGTTCCGCAAGGCCGGCTTCGAAATCGTCATGGCCGGTCAGGGCGGCGAGTTCGACATGGTTGGCGAACAGGATATCGACATCGCCCGTTTCGATCATCGCCCGGAAATCGGCGCCGTGGCGTTCGATCACGAAGGCATCGGACAGGGTGAAAGCCACCTTGCGGCCCGCGCCCTTGGCCGCCGCGATCGCCCGGCGCATCGCCGCGCGCGGTTCTTCCGGGTCCCAGAGATAACCTTCGAGATACAGGATCTTGGCCGCCGCGATGGCCGCTTCATCCAGCACGGCGGGCGGCAGGAACTGCGATGCACCAAGGAACGTGTTCATCGTGCGCTGGCCATCGGGCGTCACGAAGATCAGGCAGCGTGCCGTCGGCGGATCGCCCGCGCGGGCCGGGGTGTCAAACGCGATGCCACCGGCGCGAATATCGTGCGCGAACACTTCGCCCAGCTGGTCATCGGCAACCTGGCCAATGAAGGCGCAGCGCGCGCCGAGCGCGGCCAGACCGGCCAGGGTATTCGCCGCCGACCCGCCCGAAATCTCGCGCGCGGGGCCCATTGCGTCATAAAGTTCGTGGGCGCGGGCCGTGTCGATCAGCGTCATCCCGCCGCGCGTCATGCCCAGCCGCTCGATCAGGGCATCGTCACAGGGGGCCATGACATCGACAATGGCGTTACCGATGGCGATGACATCATACTGGGTGGCGGACATGGATTTCCCTGATCGTATGGGCAAAAGTGCCTGCCGCGCCTAGCGATCCGCTGATCGCAGGGCAAGGGGCGCGGCGTTGACAGCAGCGGCGGCGCGGGCAAAGCGGCAATCATGCCTGCCCGATTCGCGCTGCCGCTTGCCCTGATCCCGCTGCTCGCCGCATGCGGTGGAGGCGGCACGGCTGCGCCGAAGGTGCAAAGCGCCTCCGCCAAGCCCGCGCTGACCATCCCGCGCCCGCCCGCGCGCAGCGGCCCGCCCTCGGCGCGAATCCAGTCCGCCCCGGGGCTGGAAGGAGTGATCGGCGCGACGCCGGCGGACCTGGTCCGCCAGTTTGGCGCGGCGCGGCTGGACGTGTGGGAAGGCGATGCCCGCAAGCTGCAGTTCGCGGGCGATGCCTGCGTGCTGGACGTCTATCTCTATCCGGCCAGCGCCGGGCGTGAACCGCAGGCAACCTATGTCGATGCGCGGCGCGGCAGCGATGGCCAGGACGTGGACCGCGCTGCGTGCATCGCCGCGCTGCGGCGTCGCTGATCAGCTGCGCAGCGGCTCCTCGCCGGTTTCCTCGGCGATGAATTGCAGCAGGGCCTTTTCCAGCGGATCAAGCTCTTCGTCCGCGTCGATATGGTCGAGCAGCCACAGCTCTTCGCTTTCGGTCAGGCGCGCGGCTTCTTCCACCTCATCGTCCAGATCGGGCGTGTGCGGCGTGATGCTGAGCAGACTGCTGAAGCCCTTGCTGGTTTCCGCATCGACATCGGCCCCCAGCATCCGGCGCAGGAAACTGCCGATCCCGGCACCGGGGCGATTCATGAACGCTTCCAGATCGGCCGCCCGTTCCCGGCTGAGCGGCTCCTTGCCGCCAAAGCCCAGCAAATAGCTGCCCACGCCCTGCACGAACAGGCGGTCCCATTCGGGCGCGTTGACGTCATAGAGCGTCGCGTCCTTCAACCGGAACAGCATTTCGGCCTCGGCCCGGCTGGCCGCGGCGGGACGGTCCCCGCCGGCGGCAAAGATGACGCGGCGCAGCAGGCGGCATTCCACCTCGTTGATCCCCTTGGGATCCAGCACGCCCGCGCGGGTCGGCCCTTCGCCGGACAGGACGATGTCCTCCAGCTGCCGCAAGGCATAGGCCTTGAGACTGTCCGGCACCGACAGCGCCTTTTCCAGCACGCGAACCAGCAATTCCAGCTCGGTCATCGTCCCGACGCGGCCATCGCGGTCGATCCGGGAAACCAGTTCGTCGCCCATCAACTGGTCGACATAACCATGCGGCTCCACCGTGTTGACCACGAACTCGCTCAGCGCCTCGACGAAGAAGTCACACCAGTCCGGCCCCGGATTGCGCAGCGCCTCGTTCGCGAGAAACAGCGATTCGGCCTCTTCCGGGTCCATCTGCCCGTCGGCCCAGCCGGCGCCGCGCAGGGTCAGGATTTCCTCCGCGCTGATTGCCCCGTCGGCAGCCGCCTGCGCGGTCAGGTCACGGAAATGCATGCTCATGGCGTTTCGCCCCCAGGATCAAGTACCGGGGCGGTATCGGATAATTTGCTTAAAGCCGGGTTAGCGCTGACCCGCCCGGTTCAGACCGTAAAGCTTTCGCCGCAGCCGCACGAACCCTTGGCGTTGGGATTCTGGAACACGAACCCGGCGGTGAAATCGTCTTCCACCCAGTCCATCGTGCTGCCGATCAGGTAAAGCACGCTGGCGCCGTCGATGAAAAACGTGCCGCCCGGCGTTTCGATCCGCTCGTCGAGGGCATTTGCCTCGGTCACATAGTCGACCGAGTAGGCCAGCCCCGAACAGCCCCGGCGCGGGGTAGACAGCTTCACCCCGATCGCGTCGGCGGGCGCATCGGCCATCAGCTTGGCCACGCGCGCCTCTGCCGATGGGGTCAGGATCACGGCGGCGGGGCGCTGGCGGGTGGTCGCGGTCATCACAGCATCCCCAGTTCGAGGCGCGCTTCGTCGCTCATCTTGGCGGGGTCCCACGGCGGATCCCAGACAAGGTTCACTTCGGCATCGCGAATCCCCGGCACGGAGCTGACCCGCAGCTCCACTTCGCCCGGCATCGATTCGGCCACGGGGCAGTGCGGAGTGGTCAGCGTCATCGTCACCGTCGCGCCGCCATCCTTGGTGATGTCCACGCCATAGATCAGGCCCAGGTCATAGATGTTGACCGGGATTTCCGGATCGAAAATGTCGCGCAGTGCGGCGATCACTGCCTCGTAGAGGTCGCCGCCCGGCTCGGTGCTGGAAACGCCCTCCGGCTTGGCCGCCAGGAACCCTTCCAGATAGTCGCGCTTGCGCTCCAGCTTGTCCGCCGGGGTTTCCACATCATCGACCTTGGCGCGGGGCGGCGCGGGAACCGCTGCCACTTCCTCAACCGTGAACTTGCTGTCCTCGCTCACCCGAAAATCCTCCTGGTGCGTTCGATCCCGCGCAACAGCGCGGCGATATCACTGGAATTGCTATACAAACCAAAGCTAGCGCGGGCCGTGGCAGGCACGCCCAGATGATCCATCAGGGGCTGCGCACAGTGGTGCCCGGCGCGGATCGCCACGCCTTCCTCGTCCAATATGGTGCCGAGGTCGTGCGGATGCACCCCGTCAAGCGCGAAACTGACGATACCGGCGCTGTCCTCTGGCCCGAACAGCGTCACATCGTTGCGGCTGCGCAGCGCATCGCGCAATTCGGCAACCAGCGCGGCTTCGTGCGCATGGATCGCGTCCAGCCCGATGGCGGAAACATAATCCACCGCCGCGCCCAGCGCGATCGCCTCGACAATCGCGGGGGTCCCGGCCTCAAACCGCTGCGGCGGCGGGGCGTAAGTCGTGCGGTCGAACGTCACCCGGTCAATCATCGCGCCGCCGCCCTGCCACGGCGGCATGGCGGCCAGAATTTCAGCCTTGGCCCACAGCGCACCAATCCCGGTCGGGCCGTAAAGCTTGTGCGCCGAGAACACGTAGAAATCGCAATCGAGCGCCGCGACGTCGACCGACAGGCGCGGCACGGCCTGACAGCCATCAAGCAAGAGCTTCGCCCCTACCCCATGCGCCAGCTTCGCCGCGCGGGGTGCATCAAGGGTGGAACCCAGCACGTTGGAGACATGCGCCAGAGCGACCAGCTTGTGCGCAGGAGTCAGCATCGCTTCCGCCGCATCCAGATCGATCCGCCCATCGGCGGTGAGCGGGCAGATGTCGATGGCAACGCCGGTCCGCTCGGCCAGCAACTGCCAGGGCACGATGTTGGAATGATGCTCCAGCACCGACAGCAGGATACGGTCGCCCGCCTGCAGGTTCGCCGCGCCCCAGGTCTGCGCCACGAGGTTGATCGCCTCGGTCGCGCCGCGCGTGAACACGATCTCGTCCTCGCGAGCGCCGATGAAGGCCGCAACCTTGCGGCGGGCCTCCTCGAATGCCAGCGTCATGTTGGCGCTGCGGGCATAGACGCCGCGGTGGACGGTGGCGTAATCGCGGCCCATCGCCTGGGTCGCGGCATCGATCACCGCCTGCGGCTTCTGCGCGGTCGCGCCGCTGTCCAGATAGTGCCAGCCCCCCGCCAGGCCGGGAAAATCGTCACGCAGGGCAGGGTCCAGCGTCACAGCAAGTCCCCCAGTGCCTTCAGCGCGGCGTCCTGCAACGCTGCCTCGTCTGCCGCACCGGTGAAGGCTTCGGCGATGAAGGCCTGCAGCATCAGCCGCTTGGCCTCGGGCGGGGTAAGCCCGCGCGACTGGAGATAGAACAGGCCGTTGCGGTCCAGTTCCCCCACCGCGCAGCCGTGCGCACACTTCACATCGTCGGCATGGATTTCCAGTTCGGGCCGGGCGTTGGCCGTCGCCGTGCGGTCCAGCAGCATGGCCCGGACCGACTGCGAACCATCCGTGCCGTTGGCACCCGGCGCCACGTGGACCTTGCCAAGGTAATTGGCCGTCGCCTGTCCACCCACGACCGAGCGAACTACCTGGCGGCTGACCGCATCGGGCGCGGCGTGGCTGACGTTGGTCACCAGTTCCAGCACCTGATCGCCGCCGCCCAGTTGCGCCGCGCCGAGTGTAAACTCCGCACCTTCGCCCAGTTCGGCCCGCACCGCCACCCGGCCATAGCCGCTGCCCGCGTTCAGCACATGGAGCGCAAACTTCGCCCCTGCCGCCAGTGTGATCGACAGCTCACGCACCATCGCCGCATTGCCGGTGTTGACCACGCTGAGCGCGCCGGATTCGCCCGCCGCCACGGTGATCGTCTCCACCGCCGCCGGCCAGACCCCGGCCAGCGCGGTCAGGTCCGCATAGCGGAAGTCCTCGTCGCGGCGGGTGGGGAGAAGTTGGGCGCTCATCAGGCCGCCACCGCCTCGTAGCCCTGCTCTTCCAGCTGGAGCGCAAGTTCCGGCCCGCCGGTCTTCACGATCCGCCCGCCCGCAAGGACGTGGACGAAATCGGGCTGCACATAGTCCAGCAGACGCTGGTAATGGGTGATCAGCAGCACGGCCTTGTCGGGCTTGCGCATGATCGAATTGATCCCTTCACCGCAGATCCGCAGCGCGTCGATGTCGAGGCCGGAGTCCGTCTCGTCCAGAATCGCCAGCTTGGGATTCAGGATGCCCATCTGGACCATTTCCGCGCGCTTCTTTTCCCCGCCCGAAAAGCCGACGTTCACCGGGCGCTTCAGCATGTCCATGTCCATGCGCAGCAACGCGGCCTGTTCCTTGGCCAGCTTCAGGAATTCCCCGCCCGACAGCGGCGCTTCCCCGCGTACCTTGCGCTGGGCATTGGCGGCTTCGCGCAGGAACTGCACGAACGACACGCCCGGAATTTCGACCGGGTACTGGAACCCCAGGAACAGCCCGGCCGCAGCGCGTTCATGCGGTTCCAGCGCCAGCAGGTCCTGCCCGTCAAAGGCCACCGAACCGCCGGTCACTTCATACCCCGGACGTCCGCCCAGCGTATAACCCAGCGTGGACTTGCCCGCCCCGTTCGGCCCCATGATCGCGTGGACTTCGCCCGCGTTGATGGTCAGCGACAGGCCCTTCAGGATCGGCTTGTCGGCGACCGTGGCGGAGAGTTTCTCAATCTTCAGCATCAGCGTTTGCCTTGTGCACAATTGGCCAGGAAATCGGCGCGCAGTTCATCGACCAGCGTTCGCCAGCTGGATTCGACCGCGCGCGCGTCGTCGAGTTGTTTCTGCCGGGCATCGAGCGCACCCAGTGCCAGCGCCAGGCTGGCTTGCCCTGCCGGGGTCGGATCGGCGGTGGGCCGGGTCAGCAGCGCGGCCCGCTCGCGCGCGATCGCCTGCTGTTCGGCATAGGCGGCCGCGGCGAACTGGCTGCGACGGTGGGGCTCGGCCTTGGTCATGTCGGCCATCGCACCCCGGTCGCACGACTTCACCGCTTCCAGCGCGGGAACGGCATCGGGGCCGGTAAAAGCAGCGGCCAGCAGCACGGCAAGCGCGATCATCCGACGCTGCCTTCCAGGCTGATCCCCAGCAGCTTCTGCGCTTCCACCGCGAATTCCATCGGCAGCTGTTGCAGCACTTCCTTGGCAAAGCCGTTGACGATCAGCGCCACCGCCTCTTCCTGGCCCAGCCCGCGCTGCATCGCGTAGAACAGCTGGTCATCGGAAATCTTGCTGGTGGTCGCCTCGTGCTCGATCTGGGCAGAGGGATTCCTCACCTCGATGTAGGGCACCGTATGCGCGCCGCACTGGCTGCCCAGCAGCAGCGAATCGCACTGGGTGAAATTGCGCACGCCTTCAGCGGTCGGGGCGACGCGGACGAGGCCGCGATAGGTGTTCTGGCTCTTGCCCGCCGAAATGCCCTTGGACACGATGGTCGACCGGCTGCCGCGCCCGTTGTGGATCATCTTGGTGCCGGTATCGGCCTGCTGATAATTGTTGGTGACGGCGACCGAATAGAACTCGCCCACCGAATCCTCACCGTTCAGCACGCAGCTGGGATACTTCCACGTCACCGCGCTGCCGGTTTCCACCTGGGTCCAGGAAACCTTGCTCCGCGCCCCCTGGCACAGCGCCCGCTTGGTCACGAAGTTATAGATTCCGCCCTTGCCCTCGGCATCGCCGGGATACCAGTTCTGGACGGTCGAATACTTGATCTCCGCATCGTCCAGCGCGACCAGTTCCACCACCGCGGCGTGGAGCTGGTTCTCATCGCGCATCGGCGCGGTGCAGCCCTCGAGGTAGGACACATAAGCGCCCTTGTCGGCCACGATCAGGGTGCGTTCGAACTGGCCGGTATTCTCGGCATTGATCCGGAAATAGGTCGACAGCTCCATCGGGCAGCGCACGCCTTCGGGGATGTAGACGAACGTCCCGTCGGAAAAGACCGCGCAGTTCAGCGCCGCGAAGAAGTTGTCGCGCACCGGCACGACCTTGCCCAGCCAGCGCTTCACGAGGTCGGGATATTCGCGGATCGCTTCGGAGATCGAAAGGAAGATCACCCCCGCCTTCTTCAGTTCCTCGCGGAAGGTGGTCGCCACGCTGACACTGTCGAACACCGCATCCACGGCCACCTTGCGCGCGCCTTCCACCCCGGCAAGCACTTTCTGCTCTTCCAGCGGGATGCCCAGCTTCTTGTAGACTTCGAGAATTTCCGGATCGACCTCGTCGAGGCTGGCCAGCTTCTTCTTCGGCTTGGGCGCCGCGTAGTAATAGGCGTCCTGGTAATCGATCGGCGGAATGTTCAGCTTCGCCCAGTCGGGCATCGGCATGGTCTGCCACAGGCGGAACGCCTTCAGCCGCCATTCCAGCATCCATTCCGGCTCGTTCTTCTTCGCGGAAATGAACCGGACGATATCCTCGTTCAGGCCCTTGGGCGCGAATTCGGTGTCGATGTCGGCCGACCAGCCATGCTCGTAATCCGCCACTTTCGCGGCAGCTTCACGCGCGGCCTGATCCTTCACGGTCACATCATCGGTCATCGGCCAGTCTCCGTAGCCTGAGCAGTCGCCGCCAACCGGGTCAGCGGCACATCCGCCAGCGCGCCGCGCAGCGCCGCACCAACCACACCCCAGTGCGGCTTGACCGCGCACGAGGCATCCAGCGAGCATTCGTGACGGGCATCGTCGACACACGGCGTCAGGGCAATTGGGCCTTCAACCGCTTCGATAATATCAGCCAGAGTAATGGCCGCCGCCGGACGCGCGAGCTTCAGCCCGCCACCAACCCCGCGCGAAGAACGCAGCAAGCCGGCCGCAGTCAGGCGGCTGACCAGCTTTTGCACAGTCGGCACGGGCAGGCCGGTTTCCTCCGCCAGCTGGGCCGCGGAAACGCGCGATCCGCCGCAATGGCGGGCGGCAGCACTCATCGTGACGACGGCATAATCGGCCATGCTGGAAAGGCGCATGGGGAAGCTCCGGTTAAATCAGACTGATTCTTTCCAGTTTCCCGTAGGCGCAGATCGCGCGGGTTTCAACCGTCAGGATTCGTTCGGGATCCGCGCAAAGTTTGGCCTGACTTCGCGGTAGCCGCGCACACCGCTTGTGGCCGCAAGCAACGGATTGGCATCGCTGTTCAGGCGGCTGGGCGTACGGCCCAGGAAATGGCGAAGTTCACGAATCATGTGCGGCTGATCGAAAAAGAGGTTGGTCACTTCGGCCAGCCGTGCGTCAGACGTATCATCGGCCTGCAGCAATGCCGCCACGCGCAGCGCGCGGTACTTGCGCGCCAGTTGCTTGGGCGATGCCCCGAAATAGCGTTCGACCAGGCGCTGCACTTGCCGTTCGGAATAGCCCATCCGCGCGACCAGATCGGCCACCGGCGGATCGAACGCGGACGACAGCCAATCGCCGACGTGCTTCATCATGGCAATGCGATCAGGCGGCGGCACGTTCAGCCGCGGACCTATGAAACCGGCCAGCATCGCTGCCATATCCTCGTCATTCGCTGTGCTGGAGCGGAGGGTTGCGCCCAGTTCCTGAACGGCGGGTCCCAACAGGGTTCCGGCATCGTAGATCCGGTCGCGGTGATCCCCGGCGTGCAATCCGGTCAAGGCGGCCCAGCCGAGCGGCGACAGGGCTGCCCCGATCATCGCCCAGGGGCCTGCCACATCGACTTCGACCGCAGCCGTGGTCGGCGTCAGGACAAGTTCGGGAAAGGAGGTGCCTTGCGTCCCGTCAGCGAAGCGCAAGGTGCCATCGCCATTCAGCATCACGACCAGATACCCGACGGCGGCAGGCAGGACGTCGCGGATTTCGGTTTCGTCGCAGCGCAGCGTGAACAGGGTGGTGATGAAGGGCTGCAAGGGTTCGGGAGCTGGGTGGTAGACTAGGCGAATCAACTCGGGCGACGTCAGCTTCGTCGATGTCCGTGCTTCTTGATGCTGGTTGTTGAACCGTTCCGTCATCGTGCAAGCACGATGTGCGGCGCGGCAGACCGTTGCAAGAGGCGAAAACAGAATGCTGCAAGGCAGACAAAAAGAGCGGCCCCCAAGCTGAGCCGGGGAGCCGCCATATAAAGTTTCGAACTCGTTGCACCATTGCCACGAGTCCTTCGGGTCGCGGGCTCTGGATGCCGCATTTCAATCCGAACGGATTGTATGGATTCGACAAACTGCTGATGGAACGCGATCAATTGTGATATAAGCGCCCAAGTAGTCGCAATTTTGCAACACCCGGAATCGACTTGGCCGGACGGCGCTGCCATAGGGGCGGGGCTATGCTTTATTCCCTGATCCGCCCCGCCCTGTTCCTGCTGGATGCCGAACGCGCCCACGGATTGGCCCTGTCCGCCCTGAAGTTGTGGCCGGCCGGTGGCACCGATCGCGCCGATGGTCCGCTGGCGACGACAGTAGCCGGATTGGCCTTTCCCAATCCGCTCGGCATGGCGGCCGGGTTCGACAAGGATGCCGAAGTGCCGGATGCGCTGCTGGGCGCGGGCTTCGGGTTTGCCGAAGTCGGTTCGATTACCCCCCTGCCCCAGCCGGGCAATCCCAGGCCGCGCCTGTTCCGGCTGGTCGAAGACCGGGCCGTGATCAACCGCATGGGCTTCAACAACGGGGGCGCGGAAGCCGCGGTAGAGCGGCTGGCGCGGCGCAATTCCCGCCCCGGCATCGTCGGCGTCAACATCGGCGCCAACAAGGATTCGACTGATCGGATCGCGGATTATGCCACCATAGCGCGACTGACCGCGCCGCTGGCCAGCTATCTGGCCGTCAATGTGTCCAGCCCCAACACGCCCGGCCTGCGCGCGCTGCAGGATGAAGGCGCGCTGACCGCCCTGCTCGACGCCGTGCTGGAAGCGCGCGGACGCAGCGGGCCGCCGGTATTCCTGAAAGTTGCCCCCGATCTGGAGCCCGCCGATATCGACGCCATCGCCCGGATCGCCGCCGACAAGGCACTGGGCGCGCTGATCGTATCCAATACCACGATTTCACGCCCGCCGCTGAAATCGGCCCACGCCGGCGAAACCGGCGGGCTGTCGGGCGCGCCGCTCCGTGATCTGGCCCAGCAGCGGCTGCGCGATTTCCGCAAGGCCACGGGCGGCGCCGTACCGCTGATCGGGGTTGGCGGAATTGCCACCGCAGAGGACGCATGGGCTCGCATCCGGGCCGGGGCGAGCCTGGTCCAGCTCTACAGCGCCATGACCTATGCCGGGCCGGGCATTGCCCGCCAGATCACCCGCGGGCTGGAGCGCCTGATGCGGCGCGATGGGTTTGCCACCATTGCCGAGGCGGTCGGAACCGAATAGCTTCCGCGCCCATGAAGCTGAAACTGGTCGCACTCGCCGCCGCGCCGCTCCTGCTGGGAGCTTGCGCGGGTTCCAACGCCAATCGCCCCGCATCGACCCCGCGCTTTGAACAAGGCATGGTCAGCGCCGCCGACCCGCGCGCGGCAGCGGCAGGGGCAGAGATCCTGCGCGCCGGCGGCACGGCCACCGATGCCGCGCTGGCCACGCTGCTGGCGCTGACCGTGGTCGAACCGCAAAGCTCCGGCATCGGCGGCGGCGGATTCCTGATCCATGATGACGGCAAGGGCAGGGTCCAGTCCTATGACGGCCGGGAAACCGCCCCGGCGGCAGCCGACGGAACCTGGTTCTATGTCGATGGCAAACCGCTCAGCGTGCCGCAGGCCATCCCAGGCGGGCGCAGCGTCGGCGTTCCGGGCAACATTCGCCTGATGGCCGAGGCACACCGCGCGCATGGCAAGCTGCCGTGGTCGGCGCTGTTCCAGCCAGCGATCCGGCTGGCGCGCGAAGGGTTCACCGTCACCCCGCGCCTCACCGCATTCCTGACCCGGTTCAAAGCCAGCGCCGCGCTGACCGAGGCTGGCCGCGCCATCTATTACCAGCCTGATGGCACGCCGCTGCCTGCGGGGACCACGCTGAAAAACCCGGAACTGGCCGCCTTCCTCGAACAGGTCGCGGCACAGGGACCGGATGCGTTCTACACCGGCGCCAACGCGCAGAAGATCGTCGATGCCGTCACGCTGGCCCCGCGCAACCCTGCCCCAATGACCACGGCGGACATCGCCGGTTACAAGGTGAAGGAACGCGCCCCGGTCTGCACCTTCTATCGCGCCCACAAGGTCTGCGGCATGGGGCCGCCCTCCTCTGGCGCGACCACGGTTCAGGGCGTGCTGGGAATGCTGGAGCGGTTTGATCTGCGCGGGCTGGGCAAGGACGATCCGCGCAGCTGGCACCTGATCGCCGAGGCCATGCGCCTCGCCTATGCCGACCGCGAGCGGTATCTGGCCGATCCGGATTTCTTCCCGGTGCCGACCGCCGGGCTGCTCGCCCCGGATTACCTGGCCCAGCGGTCACAGCTGATCGCGATCGACCGGACCATGCCCTCGGTCGAGGCGGGCAATCCCCGAGGCGTCAAGGTGGCGCTGGCCGATACGCTGACGCCGGACGTCATCTCCACCTCGCACTTCGTGGCGATTGACCGGGCCGGACGGGCCGCCACGCTGACGTCGACCATTGAAAGCGCGTTCGGGTCAGGCCTGGTGGTCAACGGCTATTTCCTGAACAACGAGCTGACCGACCTGTCGATCCTGCCCGAGCGTGATGGCAAGGCAGTGGCCAACAAGGTCGAGGGCGGCAAGCGGCCGCGCAGTTCGATGGCGCCCACGCTGGTCTATGCGCCGGATGGCAAGTTGCGTCTCGCCATCGGCGCGGCGGGCGGGGCGACGATTCCGGCACAAGTGCTGAAGGCAATCATCGCCGTGATCGACTGGGACCTGCCCGCGCAGGACGCCATTGCCCTGCCGGTGATCTTCGCCCCCGGCGGGCAGACCGTGTTCGTCGAGCGCGGCAGCCCGCACGAGGCAATGATCCCGTTCCTGCAGGCACTGGGCCACACCGACGTGCAATTGCGCGAACGCAGTTTCAAGGCGAATGCGATCGAGGTGCGGGACGGACGACTGGCTGGCGCAGCCGATCCGCGCAGCGAAGGGGTGGCGGTAGCTGAGTAACTTGCCGCTACGGCCAAGCGCGCCTAAGTCATGACAATGACAAGACTGCGCCTTGGGTGCAGCGAAGGGGGCGGTACGCGTGGTTGATATTTCCGATCTTCCGACCAGCCGGAATCTGGTCGAACTGTTTCTGAACCGGGCCGATGCCAAGGGCGCCGCCCCGTTCCTGTGGGCAAAGCGCGACGGGGCCTGGCAATCGATCAGCTGGGCGGATGCAGCGCGGCAGGTCTGCGAGCTGGCGGAGGCCCTGCGGGGACTGGGGCTGGAAACCGGCGACCGGGTGATGCTGGTGTCCGATAACCGCCCCGAATGGTGTATTGCCGACTTCGCGATCATGGCCGCAGGCTGCATCACCGTGCCCGCCTATGTCACCAATACCGAACGGGATCACCAGCACGTGCTGGACGATTCGGGCGCGAAGGCGGTGATCGTCAGCAACGACAAGTTGGCCAAGACCCTGCTGCCCGCAGTCCTGCGGTCGGGTGTGGCGAAGCAGGTGATCGGCATCGATCCGCTTCGCATCGCCCAGACCGGGGCGTTCGAATATCATGACTGGTCCGCGCTGACCGGTGGCGACGGCACTGCCGCACGCGCGCTGGTCGAAGACCGGATTGCCAAGATCAACCGGGATTCCACGGCCTGCCTGATCTACACCAGCGGAACCGGCGGCGCCCCGCGCGGGGTGCGGCAGCATCACGGCGCGCTGCTGTGCAACGTCTATGGCGCGGCCAAGGTGCTGGCCGAGGATTTCGGGCTGGGTGACGATGTGTTCCTGTCGTTCCTGCCGCTCAGCCATGCCTATGAGCACACCGGCGGACAGATGCTGCCGATCGGCGTGGGCGCGGAAATCTATTACTCGGAAGGGCTGGAAAAGCTGGCCAGCAACATCGAGGAAGTGCGCCCGACGATCATGGTTGTGGTCCCGCGCCTGTTCGAGGTGCTGCGCACCCGGATCATGAAACAGATTGAAAAGCAGGGCAAAGTCGCCAATTACCTGATGAACCGGGCGATGGCGATCGGCTCGGCCAAAGCGCAGGGTGTGCGTGGCGGCAAGGGCAGGCTGCGCGACAAGCCGATGGACCTGATCCTGGAAAAGGCGCTGCGCCCGAAGATCCGGCAGAAGTTCGGCGGCCGGATCAAGGCCATGGTTTCGGGCGGGGCACCGCTCAACCCCGAAGTCGGCGTGTTCTTCGAATCGATGGGTCTGACCATGCTCCAGGGCTATGGCCAGACCGAGGCCGGGCCGGTGATCAGCTGCAACCGCCCCGCCGCCGGGTTGAAAATGGACACGGTCGGGCCGCCGCTGGACGGCGTGGAAGTAAGGATCGCAGCCGACGGCGAAATCCTGGTGCGCGGCGAACTGGTCATGCACGGTTACTGGCGCAACGAGGCGGAAACCGCCCGCGCCTTGCAGGACGGCTGGCTGCACACCGGCGATATCGGGCATATCGATGATGCCGGGCGGATCGTGATCACCGACCGCAAGAAGGACATGATCGTCAACGACAAGGGCGACAACGTATCGCCCCAGAAGGTTGAGGGGATGCTGACCCTGCAGCCCGAAATCGCGCAGGCGATGGTGGTGGGCGACAAGCGGCCCTATCTGGTTGGCCTGATCGTGCCCGATGCGGAATGGGCGCTGGAATGGGCCCGCGCGCAGGACGAAAAGTTCGATTTCAAGGCCCTGCAGGCCCTGCCTGCCTTCCGCAGCGCGGTGCGCGCGGCAATCGACCGGGTGAATCAGGACCTGTCGGTGATCGAAAAGGTCCGCCAGTTTGCCTTCGCGGACGAAGCCTTCACGATCGAGAACGAGGAAATGACCCCCAGCATGAAGATCCGACGCCACAAGCTGAAGGAGCGCTATGGCGACCGGCTCGACGGGCTCTACAAGGGATGAGCACCGCAACGATTCCGTGGGATCAGCCCGCCACCATGATCGACCTTGAAGGGCGCGCGCCGATCATCGGCACGATTCGCGACTGCGCGATGCATTTCGCCATCTACAAGCCCCACGCCAAGGAGCAGGCGCGCGTCCTGCTGACGCGCCCCGTGCACCGTCCGGGCCGGGTGACCCGGACGTGGATTCTGGAACCGAATGAAATCGAGGAGCTGGTGGTGCGGATGCGCCGCGAGGCGAACTAGGCCGCTTCCTTCTCGACCCATTCCGGATAGAAGCTCGGCTCGCGCGAGGACCAGCCCGGAGCGGTCGCCGCAGCTTCGCTGATCGACTGGAGCAGGCCCTTGCGGCGGTCCGGGCGAATTTGCGGCAGCGCGCTGGCCGCACAAAAGGCAGAGGGCAGGAAGGGCCGCACTTCTGCGCCCAGCAGCCGCTCATACAGGAAGCGGAACGCTGAAAAACCTTCGATCCGTTCCTGCGCAAGGTCAAACGCGGCCACCCGGATCAGCTTGCCCATGAACGCTTCGAGCGCGGCAAAGCTGGTCTCGGCCGGAACGTTGCCGCGCAGTGCCTTCAGTTCCTGATAGACAACATACTGACTGCGGATCGAACCGCTTTCATCGGCATCGCGCGCCCACAGCTTGAATGCGTCCTGACGCCCCAGGCCAATGTCCAGGCTGCGCTTGATATAACGCTGCTCTGCCGCCGTGAAACTGGCGAACTCGCGCAGTTCGGCGATGGTCAACGAAGCGGTTCCGGTACTGGCCATGACTGTCGTTCCCAAGTGTGGTCGGGGACAGATCACCAGAACATGGTTTAAAAGCCGTTAACCGGAATCGTTGGGAACCTGCTCAGATCAGGCCGGCCAGCGGACTGGACGGATCGGCGTACTTGCGGGTCGCCATGCGTCCGGCGAGATAGGCTTCGCGCCCGGCCTCTACCGCCAGCTTCATGGCCCGGGCCATGCGGATCGGGTCTTTCGCTTCGGCAATGGCCGTGTTCATCAGCACGCCATCGACGCCCAGTTCCATCGCCACGGCGGCATCGCTGGCCGTGCCCACGCCCGCATCGACCAGCACCGGCACTTTGGCGCCTTCAACGATCAGGCGGATCGTCACGCGGTTCTGGATGCCCAGCCCGGAGCCGATCGGTGCGCCCAGCGGCATCACAGCCACGGCCCCGGCTTCTTCCAGCTGCTTCGCCGCGATCGGATCGTCGACGCAATAGACCATCGGCAGGAAGCCCTCCTTCGCCAGCACTTCGGTGGCCTTCAGCGTCTCGCGCATGTCGGGATAAAGGGTGCGCGCCTCGCCCAGAACTTCCAGCTTGACCAGGTCCCAGCCGCCCGCCTCGCGCGCCAGCCGCAGCGTGCGGATCGCCTCGTCAGCGGTGAAGCAGCCAGCAGTATTGGGCAGATAGGTGACCTTCTTCGGATCGATGAAATCGGTCAGCATCGGTGCCTTGGGATCGCTGACGTTGACGCGGCGCACTGCCACGGTGACGATTTCCGCCCCCGATGCCTCCAGCGCCGCAGCGTTCTGGGCAAAGTCCTTGTACTTGCCGGTGCCGACAATCAGCCGCGAATGGAAGGTGCGGCCCGCAACGGTCCAGCTATCCCCATGATCGCCCCCGCCGACGAAGTGCACGATTTCCAGCGTGTCACCATCCGCCAGCGCCACATCGGAGAGGGTCGAGCGCGGAACGATATCGCCGTTGCGCTCGACCGCGACCTTGGCCGGGTCCAGTTCCAGGCTGCGGACGAGATCGGCGACGGTTCCGGGCGCGGCGCGGCGCGGTTCGCCATTGACGATGAGGGCAAGCGTGAGTTCTGCGGTCATGCCCCGCAGATAGCGACTAGTCGGCGCAGCGCAAGTTGCGCAGATGCGCCCAGGCCAGCAGAGCCACCCCGACAATCGTCAGCAAGGCTTCTTCCAGGCCATGCCCGACGAACAATGCAACGGTCATCATTGCAATGCCGGCTCCGCCAGCCTGCAGCGGACGCGGATCGCCGTGGCGGGCCACGCCCATCACCAGCGTAATGGCGCCGATCACGATCGCCAGGGCCAGTCCGACCCGATGAAACGCCGGTGAAAGCAGCACTTCGCCGCCCAAGCCCAGCCCGGCAACCAGCACGATTCCGGCGATGCAATGCAGCATGCACAGCCCGGACAGCAGCACGCCGACCCGGTCCAGCCGGTCGCGAATCGAAAGGAACGCATCACGCATCGCAGCGCTCATGTATGTTATGTTGTAACATGGATCAAGTGCCGCCCTGTCGTTCGCCGATCCATGCTTGCGATTCGCGCGGGGCGAGAGCAGGGGGCGGACATGAGCAAGGCAGTGCATGCGCAGGCTTCGGCCGCAATTCTCGCCCGCTGGCTACTGGTGGTGGCCACGCTGGTCGTCCTGATCGTCGCGGTGGGCGGGATTACCCGCCTGACCGAATCCGGGGTTTCGATCACCGAATGGAAACCCGTGACCGGCACCTTGCCGCCGCTGAACGACGCGGCGTGGCAGGCCGAGTACGACGCCTATCGCCAGACCCCGCAATACCAGCAGATCAACGGTCCGGCGGGGATGACGCTGGAAACCTACAAGTTCATCTATTTCTGGGAATGGTTTCACCGCCTGATCGCCCGGATCATCGGCCTTGCCTTTGCCCTGCCGCTGGCATGGTTCTGGGTAAAGGGGATGATCCCCGCCGGTTACAAACCGCGCCTGCTGGCCCTGCTGGCCTTGGGCGCGTTGCAAGGCACGGTTGGCTGGTGGATGGTCAAGTCGGGGATCGTCAACGACGTCAGGGTCAGCCATTTCCGCCTCGCCACGCATCTGCTGGTCGCATTGCTGACGCTGGGCGGGCTGGTCTGGACCGCGCTGGATCTGCGCGCCCATGCCCGTGGTGAAGGGCGCGCCCGGTTGACCGGATTTGCCGCCTTCACACTGGCGGCCCTGGCCTTGCAGCTGTTCTTCGGCGCGCTGGTGGCGGGGCTGCGCGCCGGCTATGTGGCCGGGGCCGGCTGGTTCAACTGGGATGCCTGGCCGCTGATGCAGGGCCGCTTCGTGCCCGATGGCATTGCCTGGGCCGGCGGCACCATCCACGCTTTTCTGAACGATCCCTTCCTGACGCACTTCGTGCACCGCTGGTGGGCGTGGGGCGTGGTGGCCATCCTGATCGTGCTGGCCCGCAAGGTCCGCGCCAGCCACCGGTCCGCCTCCATTGCCATTCACAGCGCCTTCGGGACGCAGATCCTGCTGGGAATCGCCACGGTGATGAGCGGGATGTCGCTGTGGATCGCCGTGCTGCACCAGCTGTGTGGAGCGCTGCTGGTTGCGGCCACCACGCTTGGCGTGCACGCTCTGGGTCGCCGGACCGCGTGACGGATACGCCGCCACTGGCCGGGGCGATGATCTGGTGCCCCTTCCCGGATGAGAATGTGGCACGTTCCGTTGCGGGCAAGGTACTTGACGAGCGGCTGGTTGCCTGCGCGAATATGCTTGGTTCTACATTGTCACTGTTTGTCTGGCAGGGTTCGCAACGCCAGGCGGAGGAGACCGGGGTGCTGTTCAAGACCGACGCGGTCCTGCTTGATCGCGCAGTTCAGCGCATTGCCGAATTGCACCCCTACCAGGCACCGGCGGTGCTGGGCTGGCGCTGTGAGGCAGGCGCGCCGGCAACGCTGGCCTGGCTCGCGGAACTGCGGCCGTGACCGTGCGCACCCTCTTGCTGGCAGGGATCGCCACCCTGCTGCCGACGGGGCTGGCGGCACAGCAGCCGCAGTCGATTGCATCGGGGGTCAAGAACTTCGCGCCGCCGCAAAAGCCGCTGGTCCTCAGCCGCACGGTCTGGCGGTCGTTGCCGGATGGCAAGCACATCATGGTCAAGCGCAGCTACGAAGTGCGGATCGCGGCGGATGGCGACGGGTATGTGGTCGATGGCGCCCTGATCGACACCGTGGTGGAAGCCCCGCCGCCGGTCGCACTGCTGGCCGATCTGGAGCGCAAGCGCGTGGACGCCGGGCCTTTCCCTCTGCGACTGGACCGGCATGGACAGATCACCGGAACCAACGCCGCCGCATCGGACAGGGCAGCCCGCAGCGAAGCGGCGCGGGCCAGCGCGCTGATCCTGAATCAGACCCGGCAGAGCTACGCGCGCGGAGCTGGTTCGATGGAAGCGCTCAACCGCATTCTGGCCGCGGCCAATGGCGGCGCCGCTTGGCCGGTCGACCTGTTCAACCCGGCGCGCAATCGCCATCATGAAGTGCGCCGCGTCCCGCTCCCCAGCGGCAACCAGGGCGAAGTGGACGTATCGATCAATGTCGCAAGCCCGGAGCCGGGCAACCTGCCGCAGCAGTTCGAACGCACCGTGATTACCCGCCTGGACGGGTCCGAACGCGTCAGCCGCGAGGTCTGGACGTTCGACAATCGCTAGTGGCGATTCATGCGGTATTATTTTACCTCTATCGAAAACCCCCGGTTCGCTTGACTTTCCAGCCCCTTTCCGCGAAAGGGCCGCCTTCCCCGCTATCCGGCCTGCCGGATGGAGATTCGGGAATGCAAGGGTTTTGACCTAAAAATCAGGAAGGGCTGGCCATGAAGGCGCTCAGCAAGGTCACCCGGTCGATCAAGCCGGCCGAGGTGGAAAAGAAGTGGCATCTGATCGATGCCGAAGGTCTGGTGGTCGGGCGTCTGGCCGTGATCATCGCCAATATCCTGCGCGGCAAGCACAAGCCGAGCTTCACCCCCCACGTCGATTGCGGTGACCACGTCGTCGTCATCAACGCTGGCAAGGTGCGCCTGACCGGCAACAAGCTGAAGCAGAAGACCTATTACAAGCACACCGGCTATGCCGGCGGCATCAAGGCGGTGACCGCGGACAAGATCCTCGACGGTCGCTTCCCCGAGCGCGTGCTGGAAAAGGCTGTCGAGCGCATGATTCCGCGCGGCCCGCTGGGTCGTGACCAGATGCGCGCGCTGCACCTCTATTCCAGCGCCGAACATCCGCACGCCGGCAACCAGCCGGAAGTGCTCGATGTTGCTGCCCGTAACCGCAAGAACAAGGTGGGTGCCTGATGTCCGATAACACCGTCACCGATCTGGCCGACCTCGGCTCGATTGCCGAAACCCCGGCTGCCCCGGCCGCTCCCGCCGCGCCGCTGCGCGAAAAGGAAATCGACGCCCAGGGCCGTTCCTATGCCACCGGCCGCCGCAAGGACGCCGTTGCCCGCGTGTGGATCAAGCCCGGCACCGGCAAGGTTACCGTCAATGGCCGCGACCAGTCGGTCTATTTCGCCCGTCCGACCCTGCGTCTGGTGCTGAACCAGCCGTTCCAGGTCGCTGATCGCGAAGGTCAGTACGACGTGATCGCCACCGTCAAGGGCGGCGGTCTGTCGGGCCAGGCGGGTGCCGTGAAGCATGGCATCTCGCAGGCGCTGACCAAGTACGAGCCGGCGCTGCGCTCGGCCGTCAAGGCTGCCGGGTTCCTGACCCGCGACCCCCGCGTCGTTGAACGCAAGAAGTACGGCCGGGCCAAGGCTCGCCGCAGCTTCCAGTTCAGCAAGCGCTAAGACGAAAAGTCACTTTTTCGTACTGAAATCAAGGGGTTGCGAGAAATCGCAGCCCCTTTTTCTTTGTAGCAGAATCATAGCAGAACCGCAGAAACATTGACGGTTCGGGTTCTCGGAAATAGCATAATCGCAGCAGTCAGGGCATCTTCTGGGGGTCTGCGGTGGCATATTACGAGAACAGGATCGAGCATCTCGGCGGCGATCTGATTCTATATCAGCGCAATCTCGCCACTGCCGCCCCCAATGTGAAATCCCATCGCCAGCCTAAGTGGTACATGAAGCTGCGAGTTGGTCCGCGTAAGATCATCAATCGCAGCACGGGTTTGACGATCTACGAAGATGCTTATGCGTTTGCGCGGAAGGAGTATGATCGGCTCAGAAATGCGGCATCTCTCGGTCACACGCTTGATGACTACACTTTCGAAAAGCACTGTGACGATTGGTATCAGCGCCAGATCAACAACGGTGTCTGGAAGGCAGATCGGCAGCGTTGGTATAAGAACCAGTCTGCCCGCTACTACAAAGCATATTTCCGATATGCAGACGGCACCTCGATGCGTCTCAACGATATCACCCCTGAGATAGCGCAAAACTACTGGGATTGGCGCATCGCATATTGGTCAACGCATCAGGGCGAAAAGCTGTCTGATTACAATCCAAAGCGGCGCAAGGCGAAAACCAAGACCACGAAGAATGTGGCGAAGGTGCCTGCGAAAAAGACGCTTCAGATGGATCAGACTGCGCTCAACATGATCTTCGCAGATGCGCGGGAGCGTGGGCGCTTACAGCAGGTCTTCAAGATGAAGCCACCTCAAGACAGTCGCCCTCATCATCGTCGTCCACACTTCGAACCCGACGAACACCGATCGATGACAGCCTATCTGCGAAGCTACCGCGACCTGATTGGTCACTTCAAAGATGACAGGGTGAATGCGTGGCACAAGCTACAACGCACTCAGCTTTATCACTTCGTGATCTTCATGCTGAACAGCGGTCTTCGTGTAGGTGAAGCCCGCGAAATGAGGTGGCGTGACATAACGTTCGATCAACCCAGCGATGAGTTTGATGAACCAATCTGCGTCGTGGGCGTGAGAAAAGCGACAAAAACCAGTCAAAACCGCGATGTGCAGACACAGCCCAATGCGAACAAAACGCTGAAAGAGTGGCGAGACAAATCACCATACACTGGTCCGAATGACCTTGTTTGGTTCGGACAGCAAAAGGCGAGTGACAACAAGCCCAAGCCGTTCTCGAACCTGAACAAGTCGTTCCAGCACTTCCTGAGCCGTTTGCCCGTCGAAGGCACGGAAACGGGGCTGCTTTTCAACAAGGAGGGCGAGAAGCGTTCACTCTACTCGTTGCGCCACACATACGCCACAGTGAGGCGAGAGCATGGTGTCGAATATGCAGACTTGGCGCTGAACATGGGCTGCAAGCGTGAGCAGCTTGAACGACACTACGATCACTCGACTTCAAACACACGACGCAGTGCTATCGTGAAAGTGAAGCGCAAGGCGAAGAAGGCAGAGCCAGAAACCGTAACCAGTCTCGATCCGTTCATTCTCGAAGCAATGAAGCGGTATCAAGCTGGAGAGATTGATGAGCAGACGATGCTCGGCATCATGAAACTCGCAAAACAGAAAGCTGACGAACCGCAGCCGTGAAACTTTAAACTTTAAAGTTTCTCCGCAACGCCGCCTTTTTCGTGCCCCTGTTATAAATAGACAGACAGGAGTTTGTCACATGGAGGCACGAGAAGAGTTTTCACGCTTGATGGCGTGGTTGATTGAAAACAGCGATGAGGTCGAAAGCGATCAGATCAAGGCTGACATTATGCTTTTGCAAGGCGCAGCTGGTCAGCTTGTCACGAAACTTGCCGAACGAAATGCTGCACTCGCCAAGCAGTGTCGCCCCAGAAAGTCTAAACCGCCGAAATCCGCTCCTGTAAGCGGTCCTCAGAAGGGAAGCGGGGGTAAGAGCAGCACAGATAGCGCAGATAGCAAGAATGACTCTGAGGACCGTCCTGAGGGGCTCTCTTCGATTCAGCAGGGTATTATCAAGGCATTGAACGTGCCGTCATCTCAACCTCAGCAACAGCAGCAGCAACAACGACTGCGACAGCAGATTTATGGCACGCAGAATGATGATGTTGCGTTTGCGAAAGCGGCTAAGGCGATTTCGAGATGAATGCTGAGCTACGGGAATCGCTCTATGATCTATACGAAATCGGGGGTTTAGAACTTCTCGGGCAAGGGTCTGGTGGCTCAAGGCGCGAGCTGTTGCTTGACTTGGAAACATCGGCGCTGACACCTGAGAAAGGCGATATTGTCCGTTTTTTCGCTCAGAATCGTTGGGCTTGCGACGAGGTCTTCGATGAATGGGTAAAGCCTCCGCGCCCATTGTCGCTTGAGGCTGAGCGGATAATCGGCACAACGAATGATCGTTTAGCGCATTGCCGCCCCATGCACGTTGCACTCGCAGACTTCCTCGATTTCATCGATGGTGCGGAACTGATCGGAGATCGATTGGACTTCGATCTTGCGTTCTTGAAGGCTGCGTCATCGAGTGACGGATTCCAGTGACAATAGATTTGCTCGACCTGATCCGCTAAGCTCCCAGCGTGGCTTCGCTTTTGACGCGGCGCAATGAGATTTCAGGGGCGGGTTATCGATGAAGTTATTCAAGCAAAACCAGAATAAGTTGGTTGAGTTCTCGCCGACGCCGTTTGAGCTTGAGAAAGACATTCAGTCCCTCATCGAGAGCAATGTCAGCTCCCTTTTCAACCTTCAAATGGTGTGCAGCGAGTTCACTATCGGGAGTTACAGGCTTGATACGCTTTGCTTTGATGAGGACAACGCCGCGTTCGTGATCATCGAGTATAAGAAGGGTAACAGCTACTCAGTTATCGATCAGGGGTATTCGTATCTTTCCACGATGCTGCAAAACAAAGCTGACTTCATTCTCGAATATAACGAGAAAACCGAAAAAACGCTGAAAAAAGATCAGGTCGATTGGTCGCAGTCACGAGTGATCTTCATATCTCCTTCGTTCAACTCGTATCAGAAAAACAGTGTCAACTTCAAAGACATGCCATTTGAGCTGTGGGAGATTAAACGCTTCAACAACGATATCATATCGCTTGTGCAGCATCTGCCAACGTCGAAGGAAAAGATCGAAAACATAACCGCAAGCGGCTCCGTCATCTCATCTGTGAACGCTGAAATCGAAGTAACGGATGAAGCTGAACATGTTTCAAAAACTTCGGCTCAGTGCGCTGAGGTGTGGGAGGGCTTGAAGGAGTATTTTGGCAATCTTGAAGACACGAGCTGCTCAAGCAAGAAGCACTATATCCGAGTTAACAAGGGCTCGACGGCAATCTGTTACGTCTACTTCAGAAAAACCAGCCTGATGATCAGCATTGTTCGCGGCACTCTCTATCCCGACGGGACGAAGTCCAAGAACTACATCGAGATTGATGACCCAAAGGGTGTGGGAGCTGCTAAGGAGTTCACTTGGCGCAATGGCAACAAGGGACACGAATATCAGTTTTCCGTCACAACCCCTAAGGACGTTGAATACGCAACCCTGCTTCTGAAGCAGAAATATGACAGCATTTGACCGTCACGCATTCGCCTGTTTAGGGGCGTTGTCTCGGCTCAGATAGACAGCGGGAGGTTGGGCAGATATCGTCCAACGCATGTATGAGCCTGATCAAATCCAAAAAACGAGTCGCCGATCACGGAGAGGTTTTTACGCCTGACTGGATGGTCGAGAAGATGCTCGATCTGGTGAAGGGCGAAGCTGAACGCATCGATGCACGGTTTCTTGAACCAGCATGTGGCAGCGGGAACTTTCTCGTGCCGATTCTCCAGAGGAAGCTCGCGGCTGTCGAGTTGAAGTTCGGCAAGTCCGATTTCGAGAAAAGACACTATGCGCTTCTGGCGCTCATGTGTTGCTACGGCATCGAGCTTCTGGACGACAACATCGCTGAATGTCGTGCTAACATGTTGGAAGTTTTTACCGAGTATCTGGATCTCGAAGAGAGCGATGAACTCTATCGAGCTGCCTCATTCGTGCTGTCGCTTAATCTTGTGCATGGTGATGCCATGACGATGAAAGATATCGCATCACAGCCGATCAGTGTGGTTGAATGGGGATATATCGGAAAAGGTAAGTTTCAACGCAGAGACTTCAGACTGGATGTTCTGACCAGCATGTCGAGCTTCAGTGCCGAAGATTCTTTGTTTGCACATCTCGGAAAACATGAGATTTTCACACCAACTTCGGTATATCCTCCGATGACTGTGCGTGAGTTAGCGGGCGCCGAGTAGGTTGATTAAGGGGGCAATATGAACGAGCAGGTTGGCTTTGCACTTCGTGGGCGAAACCCTGATGTGCTGACCTGCATTGCGAATCTCTCAAACGATGAAGTTTTTACGCCGCCCGAGTTTGCTAATCGAATGTTGGACACGCTGGCTGAAGCATGGTCAGAGCGCAATGACGGGGCAAGCATCTGGGCGGATAGCTCTGTTCGCTTTCTCGATCCGTTCACCAAGTCTGGCGTGTTCCTTCGAGAGATTGCAACCCGACTGATTGTTGGATTGAGGGAAGAAATCCCTGACCTTCAAAAGCGTGTCGATCATATTCTGACAAAACAGATTTTCGGCATTGGCATTACTCGGCTGACCAGCCTGCTTGCCCGTCGCAGCTTGTATTGCTCGAAACATGCTGACGGCGAACATTCGGTCGCCAAGAGTTTCGATGCTTCTGATGGAAACATCTGGTTTGAACGCATTGAACATTCATGGGTCGGCAGTAGCAAATGGGTTTCTGTTACAGATAAGAGCGGCAACACCGTCAAAAAGTTTGCCGAAGCTAAAGACGGTAAATGCGAGTTTTGTGGCGCGCCCCGCGCTCTTTTTGATCGTGAGAGTGAGTTAGAAAACCACGCTTACGCATTCATCCATACCGACGATATCAAGCGCCGCATTGCGGAGCTGTTTGGAGACGACATGCAGTTTGATGTGATTATCGGGAATCCGCCATATCAGATGACAGGTGGAGCTGGCGGGACGAGTGATTCTTCGATTTATCATCTCTTCGTGGAGCAAGCGATGCGTCTTGAACCGCGTTATGTGAGCATGGTCATACCCTCACGCTGGATGGCGGGCGGACGAGGCATGGATGAGTTTCGTGCGGAAATGCTTTCGTGCGGGAAACTCGCAGAAATAGTAGACTATCCTGTTTCGAAGGATGTTTTTCCCAACGTCGAAGTTAAGGGTGGGATTTGCTATTTCTTATGGGATAATGAGCATAGTGGCTCCACCAATGTAACCATGATAAGAGGCGAAGAGGTAGTTGGACCCGTTGCTCGTAGTCTGAATGAGTTCGATGTTTTTGTCAGGGACCCGCGCGGTGCTGAAATCCTTCGAAAAGTTCAACAGCAGGCGGAGCCATCGATTATTGAGATTCTCACAGGCGACACGCCGTTTGGTATTGCCACAAACTTCGAAGACTATCGGAAAGCGCAAAGTCATGCAGATGTGGAGCTGCACTTGGTTAAGCAAGGTAAGCGTTCAGTCGGATATATAGAAAGATCAACAGTTAAGAAGAACGCACACCTAATCGACTTATGGAAAGTCCTCGCGCCAAAAGCGGGGTCGGACGGTGGTCAAAAGATTCCAGATGTCGTGCTTGGTAAGCCGATGATTGTCGCTCCGAACTCGATCTGCACACAGACGTTTGTTGCCTTTTGGGTAGAGACTGAAAGTGAAGCAAAAAGCTTATATTCCTATTATGGTACAAAGTTTTTCCGCTTTTTGGTTTCGTTGAGAAAGATCACGCAAGATGCGCTGAGGGGAACATACGCATGGGCTCCCATGCAGCAATGGGATCGCATTTGGACAGATGATGCACTCTATAAGAAGTATGGTCTGACGCAGGCGCAGATCGACTACATTGAAGCGGTTATCAAACCGATGGAGTTGGGGGTCATTGACGGCGATGACTAAACCAATCGATGAGATTCTTGCGTCAAAGCCAGACGCAAATCCGCGCATTTACGCATATTCGATCAACAGCGACTCGCATGTCGGACTTCTTAAGATTGGGCAGACCACACGTGACGTAAAGCAGCGCATAGCTGAGCAGGTCAAAACTGCTGCCATCGACTTCAAGATTGAACTTGATGAGAGTGCAGCGAGAGATGACGGCTCAACGTTATCTGATCACGCTGTTAGGACCGCTCTCAAAAAAAAAGGTTTCGATAACCCCCAGTTGGAGTGGATGAGATGCACTGTTTCTGATGTTCAGACTGTGCTGACCGAGCTGCGAACGGGCAAAAAGCTATCCGAGAACCGCAGCGAAAGGTTTCCTCCGCGTCAAGAACAAGCTGAAGCTGTTGAGAAGACTGCTTCTTACTTCCAGTCGATCTGGAACGAAGATGCGAATGCAGTTCCGCGTTTCCTTTGGAATGCGAAGATGCGTTTCGGGAAAACGTTTACTTCATACCAGCTCGCCAAGAAGCTGGGCGCAAAGCGTGTTCTGGTCGTGACATTCAAGCCAGCTGTCGAAGATGCGTGGCAGACTGACCTTGAGTCTCATGTAGACTTCGAAGGGTGGCAGTATCTCTCTCGCAAGTCAGAGAGCGATCCAAGCCAGATCGACAAAGACAAGCCCGTCGTTTTCTTCGGCTCGTTTCAAGACCTGCTCGGACGTGACAAAGCCACTGGAGCGATCAAGCCGCGCAACACATGGCTACATACGATCAACTGGGATCTTGTCGTGTTCGATGAATACCACTTCGGGGCATGGCGAGACACAGCGAAAGAGCTTTTTGAAGGCGAAGAAGACGCAAAGCGTGAAGAGAAGCTGGAATATGATGCTGGTCTCGATGAGGTAAACGAAGACCTAAGCGATCTATCTGCAAACGAAGCGATATTCCTGCCGATCACGACCCGCGCATATCTCTATCTTTCTGGGACACCGTTCAAGGCGCTTGCGACGGGCGAGTTCATCGAAGAGCAAATCTTCAACTGGACATACACGGACGAGCAACGAGCAAAAGCAGCGTTTGCCGCCAAGCATCCCGACAAACGCAACCCGTATGCCGCTCTGCCGCAGATGCGTTTGCTGACATATCAAATGCCCGACGAACTGCTTGCGATTGCCAGCGCGGGTGAGTTTGACGAGTTTGATCTAAACGAGTTTTTCGCCGCAACGGGCAACGGTGCAAAAGCAGCGTTTAAACACAAGTCTGACGTTCAAAAGTGGCTTGAGATTATTCGAGGGTCATACGTCCCGCAGACGGTTGATAGCTTGAAGACTGGAACGCGACCGCCGTTTCCTTACTCAGATTCACGACTTTTGCCCTATCTTCAGCATTCGTTCTGGTTCCTGCCGAACGTCGCCGCCTGCCATGCGATGGCAAATCTGCTCGAAGAGAAGCACAACACGTTCTGGCACGGCTACAAGGTTATTCTTGCTGCTGGAACGCAAGCAGGCATTGGTCTCGATGCTGTTCCCCCCGTTCGCCGAGCAATCGGAAGCGGTTTCGAGACGAAGACGATCACGCTCTCTTGCGGAAAGCTGACAACAGGGGTGACGATTCCGCAGTGGTCTTCGATCTTGATGCTTCGCAATCTGAAGTCGCCTGAAACCTACTTCCAAGCTGCGTTTCGTGTGCAATCACCTTGGTCGATCAAGAATCCGAATGGTGACAATCCGAATGAAGAAGAGATTTTGAAGCCCATTTGCTTCGTGTTCGACTTTGCACCGACGCGGGCACTGCGTCAGCTTTCTGACTACGGCATCGGGCTTTCGCCAGGTGAGACGAACCCTGAAAACGCCGTGAAGGAGCTTGTCTCCTTCTTACCCGTGCTGGCTTACGATGGCGCGAACATGACGCAGATCGATGCAGGCGGCATTCTCGACATTGCGATGGCAGGTACGTCAGGCACTTTGTTGGCTCGCAAGTGGGAATCTGCGCTGCTGGTCAATGTCGATAACGATACGCTGCGCCGCGTTCTCGATAATCCCGAAGCAATGGCAGCAGTTGAGCGTATCGAGGGCTGGCGGGCGCTTGGTGACAACATCATTGAGACGATCATCAATAAGGGTGAAAAGATCAAAGATTTGAAAGGCAAGGCGAAGGGAGAAGGACTAACAGCGAAAGAGAAGAAAGAGCTGACCGACGAGGAGAAGGAATACAAGTCGAAGCGTAAGCTCGTTCAGGAGAAGCTGATCAAGTTCGCCACTCGCATTCCTGCCTTCATGTATCTGACTGATTTCCGTGAAAACACCCTTCAAGACGTGATCACGAAGTTAGAGCCTGATCTTTTTCACGCTGTCACAGGCTTAACGGTAAGCGACTTTCACCTGCTCGTGCGGTTGAAGGTGTTCAATACGGAACGCATGAACCACGCAGTTTTTGCGTTCCGTCGTTATGAAGATGCATCATTGCGATATACGGGCATCAATAGTCACAAGGGGCTGACGCACTACGGGCTTTACGACACGGTTGTCGCAAAGGAGTGATTTGGCTTTGAGCTATGCGGGCGCTGCACTCTCGGAGATAAGCAGCTTTCCATACAAAGCCTTTGCCATCTGAATCGCTTCGTAAGCGTTCGTTGCAGACACATACTGACGCCCGAACCCAGAGCCAGCTTCATCCTTGTAGCGAACCAGAACCCACCACTGCCTTACTTGCGTCATAATCACCTCCTGCAACTTTAAACTTTAAAGTAGCTTAGTTCCGCGCCAGACTATGGAAAAGCCGACAGGCAAGCGGGGGCTGGTATGATTGAACGGGGCGAGTTGAGGGGATTTGTAACGGGACTACGGGAGACTTTGCTCTCGCAGGCTACATCGAAGTCTGATCGTGAGAAGCAAAAAGACCCAAAGATTGCGGGAGCGCGCCGCTCTCGGGTCAAACGTTATCTCGCAAAGATGGACGGGCTGCATTTCAACCCGAACCTTTCAGATGAAGATTTCTGGAAGATTGCGGCGATGAAGCCATTCTACGCTGGCAAACGAGCCAGCGCAGTCGATGAGCGAGTGCCTCACATGCTCAAGAAATATCTAGGAGACAGAGAGGCACTTGATTCCAAAGAATGGAATGAAGGCGGCAAGAGATTTGAAAAGTTTCTCAAAGACTCACGAAACTACCGTCACAAGCCCGCTCTCAAGAAGGTCATTCGTGCTGCAAGACGCATCAATGAGTGGAAGAGGGTGAATGATAGATCGATATTAGATTTCTACACATATCGCAGGGGGGACGTATCAACGCCTGAGGCGATGAGACAGATTCATGAGCACCTGCAAGGCGACCTACGATTTGGTGCGGTTACCATATTCCATTTGATGACTGAGCTTGGGTTTCAAGTCGTTAAGCCAGACCGTGTTCTCAACAGATCGACTGTTCGAATGGGATGGATGGATGGCTATGATAAGAATGGCGTCAGATATCAGCTTGATCCAGATATTACGACAAAGCGGGCTACGTCTCTCGGCAGCGATGCAGATTTCATGTGGGCATTGCAGGGCGTCTATAGAGATATTTCTGAAGCGTCAGGCGTCTCGATGCGGTCGCTTGATTATATAGTCGTCAAGCTCGGTCAGGAGCCTGACGAAAAAGGCGGCTTTGCTCGAACGGTCTGTCATGCGAAAAAACCGCTCTGTCACCTGTGCAGCGTGAAACCCATGTGCGCTTATGGAAGCAAGCGTTAGCGACTTCGATCTGCCGTTATCTTTTAGTTCCCCCAAAAAACTCCGAAATCTCGACCTGAGGTGACGCAAGGCTTTCGGTCCTATGTGGCTGGCTATACGTTCTTTTTTGTAAGAGACCAGAAACGGGGTTTGAGAGATGAAGGTTGCGATCTACGCTCGTGTGTCGACGGTCGATCAGAACTACGAGGGTCAGCTCGAAGAGCTTCACGCACTTGCAGAACGATCGGGCTGGGAAGTCGTAGAGGTTTACAGCGAGAAGATCAGCGGGACGAAGGAGACTGAAGATCGCCCAGAACTGAAGCGCATGATGAATGACGCCAAGCTCCGTCGCTTTGAGAAAGTCGTTGTCTGGTCCGTTGATCGCTTGGGCAGATCAATGCGAAATCTTGTCTTGGTGCTCACCGAGCTGAAAGACAGCAAGATTGATATCTTCAGCTACAAGCAGGCAATCGATACCTCGACAGCAATGGGATCGATGTTCTTCCAGTTTTTGGGGATCTTCAGCGAGTTCGAGAATACGATCCGTAAAGAGCGTCAGATTGTCGGGATCAGGAAGGCGAAAGAGCGCGGTGTGCGTTTCGGTCGCAAGCCCACAACGGAAGCGCAGATCGCAAAGATACAATGGATGAAGCGAAATGGAGCTTCCATTCGAGCTATCTGTAAAGAGGTCAAAGTCAGCCCAAATACGGTTTATGCCGTGTTGCAATGAGACGGGATTTTTGACGTATATAACTCAGACGATTTTCTGACATTTACTCAGATTTTCAGAGCCTGATTGTTTATGAGTTCTGCGAACTCATGCGATTGCGGGTTTCTACGCAACCCTTATCGCTTTCTTTTTCATATTTGTTGGTTGGTACATTTCTTTAGATCTATGCCACAGTGAGGCTTACGCCCCACTGAAGCTAACGGATACGTTTCTTTGAGTCGTTTAGCCTATGACTGCACACAACCATCTATGGATTTATTTTCTAAATGGGAGATAAGGTTACGCTGTTACCTTTACGTGCGGTGAGTTGTTCGCAACGCAACGCCTTAGGAACCAGTCATTTACCCCTAAGGCGCATACAAGTTACTGTTTTCACAGTCTCATATCTTGCTCTACCGCATAATGTTTTACAAGCCAGTTGCGGCTTTGCTTGTCGTATTGCGTGTCTGTGATCACGCTTACTGGGCTGCGAGTTCTGATGGCTACAGCAATCAAGCTGGCTACCTCAACGCAACAATAGAGCCCTATGTTCGAACAGGGAGAATGTGAATAGGTTACAGACTCACCCCCCTGTCTCACAGATAAATACATGTCAGACGGATCTCTCAATCGTATGACAAGTGTATTTATAACAGGGAATGATAAATGAATAAAAACACGGTGATTTTGGAGATATTTGATTTTTTGAGACAGCGTGGAGTTGTCGAGAATGAAGGAGAGTTTTCAGAAGGATGGCTTGGGCAATGCAGCAGCTATTATCGCGGTCTTCGGTTCAAAAAGACTGAGCCGAGCATTGGTGTGGTCGCCATCGTGGGGAGTCGTCTTCAGAAAGCAGGAGAGCAGATTGTTGCATCGCCACGCCACGCTCATGTCGGTCATCGCTTTCTCGAACTAAGCGAGAAGTGCCACCAGCTGGTTAACGAAGAAGCGGTAGAGCTTGAACTGATCGGTTAAGTCGTCGTGGTCGGTTTCGGCTTTTTCTTGCGGCAGAGCTTTTTCATGATCGGCTCGAACTGCTGGTGCAGCTCGTCTGGCTTGTCAGTCGTGAAGTAGCTTTCAGCGAAGCCGATAAACTCCTGTATCGCCGTTGGCACCACTGAAAGATCACGCTTTTTCTTATCGAAGATCAGATCACAAGATTCCTGCGCTGTCGCATGGAACACGTAGATGTTGTGATTGACGATGAGATGTTCAGCGAATGGGTCTACAAAGCTGTGTTGGTATGGGTCATCGTGATAGACAAGATCATTGATACTAAAGAACTTTGCTAGCGGTGATTCCTCAGGCATCGGCACTGGTGCGCGACCTTTTGCAACCTGAATGTTCTGGGGAACAACATCCAAGCTCATGCGCCACGAGCTGAGCTTACTCGTGTATGTAGGGCGACGATAAAGGGCGCGATTCTTTCCCGCTGCCTGATGCGGTGAGCTGCTGTCGCAACTCAAGGTGATCTTATGACCCGCTGCTTTACTCAGTGATCGCTGAATGGCTGTGTAAAGCGCGGTCATGATCGGTGGCGAGTTTTGAAGAACGTGAATCCACTCCGTCTTATCGAGCTTCTTTTCGTCCAGCAGCTTTCGCAGCCACGTCATCGTTTGTGGAAGTCGAGCAATGTCACCAGCAAACGCCCAGCCTTCGAACTCAAAGTCCTTTACAGCATCATACCAACGAAAGCCTGAGCCATTGCCATCATCTTGCAAAACACTCAGAAACTTCGTCCCCTTGCCGTGATTGCGCCCGCGATTGTCCGCAAAAAAGCGAAGATTCTCGACACTCAGCTGGATCAGTTGATCGACTTCGAGATTGCGAAGCTGACTGCCATTCTTGTTTCGCGCCCAGAGTGGCATGTCGAGGGTCATGGAATAATCGCAGTAGAGGTCGAGAAACTCTAAAGTGCGCTCTCGAAAGCCCGTTGCGTGCCAGTTTGCAACTTGCTGAGCAGGATCATTCGCATAGCGATTGAGTGCAGCTTTTTCGTTTACATTGCTGATTTTGCCAGTGCCGAGCTGAAACCCGCCACTGTCTCCGATCACGACTGATTTGCTGCGATCACGATATGCGATGATATCTGATCGAAGCTGTGAGTCCGTGAACTGTCCTGCGCTGTAGAGCGCATAGCCACAGCTCCATAGTCGGCTATTTGGGTTGAAAAAGTCGAGGTCCTTGATGCGGAAATCTTTAGGAAGATCCCCGTCACGCACTTCGCTTTCAAGCTTAGTAGCAAACGATGCGTATGGCGATTGCAACGACGGCAAATAGATTGCGTAGTCTCGCTTATCGTAGACCTTCTTTAAATCGGGACCATGTGCTTTGCGATCAATCTCAGGCATTGGGGACATACCATTTGAAGTATGTCGCATCCCGCTGACCATCATGGTCACATGCGGGAATGAAGGCTTCATGCTTCGCTGTCGCAGTCTCGTATGAGATATTCATGATGTGGGTATTACCCCTGATCATGATGCGTCCCTTTGTCGGAACATTCGCCAACGTCGCAAAAAGCTCTACTATATCAAGCGGTGAGACGGTGATTTCGGCAGGCGCATCTGTCAGGTGCTCGACTTTCGCATCACGCCCATAGAGCGTGTAGTAGTCATCAGCGAAACGAGCGTAGCCTTCCTCATTCACACCTGGCTGATCTTTGACGAAGTGGGATCGTGCTTCAAGATAACTATCTGCCAGCACCAGTTTCATCGTTTTGTTGCTTGCGAGATGAATGTTCTTTTTGACCAGCACGAGCCATTGGTCGAGCTGCTTGCGATAGAAGCGTGTGACAAACTTTTTGTCCGCATCTATCTGCCAGTCATAGCTGATTTGATCGACAGGGACGGGCTGATAACTCTGCTCTTCGTCGAGGTTTTCGTAGTCGTAGAAGTAGATTCTTCGTTCTTCGTCAGCCTGCTGATTTTTCAGCACAAGCATTTTCGAAGCAGTCAGATTTGCTGGGGCATCAAGCAAACCTTGCTCCGTCGTGACCTTGAACAACGGCATTTGACCGTTGTTCAAAAGCTCCGTTTCAATCCAGAAGCGGTCCTTGCCACGTAGAAAGATATCTCGCTCAAGCTCGAAGGGCACATTGGGCTGAGAGATGGTTGTAAGGCTTGCAGTGCTGGGCGACTTGCTGGCGATGATGGCTCCAGATTTGGTAAGGACAAAACGAACGAACTCGCTGAAGTTTCGGTCCTTTCCCTCCTTATTCTTTCCCAGATCGTGCTCCAAAAAGAATGTTTTTCGAACGTTCAGCTTTTGCAGCTTGTGCGGCACGATATGCGGGCGCAGGCATTCAACAATAAGACGTAGATTTGGGGCGAGCTTGCGAACGTCCGTATCAACGCTTTCCATGATCGCTTGTCGGATCACGTCATCGTCATTCGTCGTGCCAACAGCTTCGAGCTTGCCCGTTTTGGGATTACGTTTTGCAAGGACAACGATCAGGTCATCATCGTTCGTGGCAATGTCTGAGATTTCGACGGCACCGAGACTCTTCGAATCCTTGAGAAGGCTTCTCTTCGATTTGAATATCTTAGCTTCGGTATCGAGACGATATTTGTCGCCTTTCGTTGGTTTGCGTTTCGGCTCAACAGTTGCTGTCGAGGTGAGCGCATCTGGATTATCTGCATCGAATATCTGATTGTGAATCAGCCTAAGCCCACTGATTCCGCCCTTTTTTCTGATGAAAGCCGCAATCTCGCCCTCAATATCGTTAACTCTTCGAAGGTGACTTTCGTTTGCTTGATAATATTCATGCACGACTCGTAAAGCGGCGGACCACTGGCTTGCGGTTCCAGCATTTGCAGCTTGCATTTTGAATATCAGGCGAATGATCGGATTGAAGTTCACTTCGTTTGAGGTTGAGCGGGTTTCAATCGCATTCGTTTTAAAGATGCTGTCGAGATAGCTCTTCGGTTGTTTGATTGCTTCAAGCCACCAGACATATGCGTCAGCAAGGTTCCGATGCAGTAGGTTTCTTGCACCTACATGCAGTCGATGCTGCTCCTGTGCATCACCCTGAATCTTTTGCAGTCTGTCGTTTAGTTCCTGCTCAGTAGCCATCCAACGCCCCCGCTATGCCGCACACGCTACCATGCGTAGTGGTCGATGCAACTGGTGACGAAAAGCGAACTTTAAAGTTTAAAGTATGGCTCATTTAGGCTGGAAATCGGTAGGAATATCAATGTGAAGGATTCAGAATCGCATTCTCGGAACAGGAGAATGCGATCATGTCGTCACTTGCAAAACTTACGATTAAGCCTGTCACTCGACAGACCAAACTTAGCCCAATCGAAGCACGTCGAACCAAGCTGCTGACTGCAATCAACGAGCAGATCGAAGTCGCTGAAGCTGCAATGCGTGGCGAGCAATACGCTGTCACGGCACCGCGCTGGACGAAGAATGAAGCTGGCGAGAGGGTGCGTGTGCAAAGGCAGAAGGTCGTGCGTTCGTGGTTCTTCGAACAAGATGGTGGATTCTATGTGCAGTGTAAGTATGGGTCTAAGCCAATCTCATTGAGCAAAGACGGCAATGCCGTTTTTGTAAAACAGCTTGTCGATGTGAAACCCGTGCTTGAAACACTGCGTTCTGCGGCAGTAAATGGAGAACTGGATGCTTATGTCGCAATGGCTATCAACGCACCGAAATCTCGTGATAAATCGACTTAATGGCTAAGGCGCATCTGCGTAGCAGAATCGCAGCAGAAATATTCTCTTTAGGAATAAACATTTGTTTTTAAAGCGTTTTTTACACGGTTCTGTTATCGAAGCGCTGATCAAGGCCGTTTCGGTTATTCAAGGAAAAGGGGTCGGCCGCAGGGCTGGCCCCTTTTTCGTTGGTCCCTCCGCTCCGCGGCCCCACCGCATCACGCAAGGTTTCCCGCAATGCCCAACCAGGTTCCGCTTTCCTCACCGACAGGCATGCGCGCGCTGGGGCGCATTGGCTGGTTGCGCGGCGCGCTGGGCGCGACCGTGGCCATCCTGATCACCGGACTGGTGGGCCGGGCGACTCTGGCCGGTTCGCCCACACTGCCCTGGCTGATTGCATCAATGGGGGCATCGGCGGTGCTGGTGTTCGTGCTGCCCGCCAGTCCGCTGGCCCAGCCTTGGCCGGTATTGGGCGGGCACCTGATTGCAGGAGCGCTGGGCATTCTGGCGCACTGGCTGATCCCGCTGCCCTGGCTGGCGGCGGGCGTGGCCGTTGGCACCGCAATTGCAGCGATGAGCATTGCCCGCTGCCTGCACCCCCCGGCCGGCGGGACCGCGTTGCTGACCGCGCTGCCCGCGCCTGCCGTTGTCGCGGCCGGTCCTGGGTTCCTGCTAGTTCCGCTGATGCTGAACGTGGTCGTACTGCTGGCGGCGGGTTTCACGTGGAACCGTCTGACCGGCCATTCCTATCCGCACCGCGCCGCTCCGATCCCGACTCCTGCCAACTGGGTCGGTCATATCGAGGATCAGGATGTCGATGATGTGCTCGAAACCTGGGACGAAATGCTGGACATCAGCCGCGAAGACCTGCTGGCGCTGATCCACGCGGTCGAGGCGAAAGTCCGCGCCCGCGCTGGCAGCCGCTAGTCCAGGGTCCGCACCTGAACGTCCATCGCGCCGTTCGCATTCAGTTCCAGCCGGTTGAAGCAAGGCCGCGACGTCCGCAGCCGCTGCGACAGCGTGCCCGCGCCGATGATCCGGATCGTCTGACCATCAAGCTCGACCAGCTTGTCGAACGGATCGTGGACATGGCCCGACAGGACCGCCGTCGCCCCCGCCCGTGCCAGTGCGGCGAGCGCGCGTTTGCCTCCGCGCGTCGAAGCCGTGGCGTGGGTGTCAGCCTCCACCAGAGGGTGATGGCAGGCCACCAGCCGGGTGCGCCGTCCCGCGTGATGGGCCAGGCCCTGCAAGGCGGCATCCAAATCGCCGGCACTGACTCGTCCTTTTGACCAGTTCAGCCGGAACTGTGCCCGCGCCACCGTTTTCAACGGTACTACCGCAAGGTCGGGTAGCGCGATCTCGCTTTCCAGCGCGGCTTCGAGCGCCCGGTAGCGGGCATAGGGCCGGGTCAGGCGGCGCAGCATGTGGTGGTAATAGGGTACGTCGTGATTGCCCGGCTCAAGGCTGACCGGCACGGGCAGCTGCGCCAGCCATTTCGTCGCGGCAGCGAATTCACGCGCCGAGCCGCGCATCGTCAGGTCGCCGGTGCAGATCACGGCGGCGGGGCGTTCGCGGTCGACCTCGGCGGCGAACCAGTCCAGCGCAGCGCGATCTTCGTATCCGAAGTGCAGGTCGCTGACGTGATAGAGAACTGTCGGTTGATCCATCACCGCGCCTGTTAGCCGATCAGACCCGGCCCGTCAGGATCAACCATGCGGAAACCGCGTTGACCCCGCTATACCCCAGATAGAGCCATACCCAGCCATCAGAGCCCTGCGACACCATCAGCAGCGCGCCCAGCAGCATCAGGAACTCGACGATCAGACTGAACCGCCCGCCCAGCAGATGAAAGAACATCGGCACCTGCCCCAGCAGCGGATGCCGGCTTTCCAGCACGGCCTTGTGGACCGCGAAATTGGCAATGCCGAGCAGGAAGATCAGGATCACGCCCATCGCCGGGGACTCTAGGCGCTCTGTCAGCGTCCCGCCATTGCTTTCGCGCGGGCCAGATAGGTCCGCCCGATCCTGACGGTCGAGCCGTCCGCGAGCTCCGCCGACCAGACACCCAGTCCGTCATGCCGCAGGCCCGTGATCCGGTCGCGGCGCAGAATGGTGGAGCGGTGCAGGCGAATGAAGCGATCCGGGTCGAGCCGTGCTTCCAGCCCGGATACCGTCTGGAGCAGCAGGTAACTGCGATCGCCCACGTGCAGCCGCACGTAATCGCGCTCCGCATCGATCCGGTCGACATCGCCCGCCGCGATCCGCAGCAACTCCGAACGATGCGGGACCCAGAATTCGCTGAGCCAGTTGCCCCCACCCGCCGCACGCGATCCGCGCCGCGCCACGGCGCGAGCGACGGCCCGCTCCAGCCGTTCGGCCGTCACCGGCTTCAGCACGTAATCGACAGCATCGAGATCAAAGGCCTCGACAGCGAAATTGTCATGCGCCGTCACGAAAATCACCGCCGGCGCCTGATCCCGGCGCGCCAGGGCGCGGGCCACGGACAGACCGTCGAGCTCTGGCATCGTCATGTCCAGCAGCACCAGGTCGGGGCTGCTCGTTTCGATCTCTTGCAGCGCGGCTGCTCCGTCCAGCGCGTGCGCGATGACCTCAATCCCGGCAAGGCCGCCGCAGATCACGCGCATGCGTTCGATCGCCAGCGGCTCGTCATCGACGATGAGCGTGCGCAGCGGGGCGGGCGAGGCGGGGGCTTTATCCGGCATGCGCTTCCAACGGCAGGCGGATCACCGTGCGCCAGCCGCCAGCCGCAACTGGTCCGGCGGACAGCCGGGCCGCGTTGCCATAGCGCGCGGCCAGCCGGTCTTCGACGTTGGCGAGGCCAATGCCAAAGCCGGATTTCGGCCCGCCGGGCGCGCCTGGACCATCATCGCCAACCGTGATCACCAGTTGATCGCCTTCGCTGCGGGCGGAAATGCACACATGGACCGCACGATTCGTCGGGGCGACCCCATACTTGACCGAATTTTCGACCAGCGGTTGCAGGATCATGCCCGGCACGCGGGCGTCGAGCAGATCGTCGGGAATGTCGATCCGGGCCTTCAGGCGTTCGGGAAAGCGGACCCCCTCAATTTCCAGATAGAGCCGCTGCAAGGCGATTTCCTGCTCCAGCGCAACGTCCGCGGTAGGGTCGCCCGCCAGGCTGCGGCGATAGAACGTGGACAGCGTCTGGATCATTTCCTCGGCCGCATCGGTCTTGCCGGTCATCACCAATGCGGAGAGCGAATTGAGCGTATTGAACAGGAAGTGCGGGTTGACCTGATAGCGCAGCGAGCGCAGTTCCGCCGCCTTCGCCGCTCGGCGATAGGCTCCCTCGCGCCGCTCTGCCGCGCGGGCCTGCTCGGCATTGACGAGCGCGAAATAGAGCGCCGCCCAGGCCAGCAACAGGAAGTAGCGCCCCAGCGCCACATCGGTCAGCTGACGCCAGCGGTTATCCTCGCGGGTCTGGGCAGCAATGGTGATAGCGGCCTGATCGGCAGACATTGCAGCCGCGGCGTCGTCCGGAACGACATCGGTCGGCAGCGCCCCGGCGTCGACCGGATCGTGGCGCTCCAGCGGATCGACCAGCAGGTTGCCAGCCTCGTCGCTGCGCACGCGCAGGCCTTCGCGCTCACCGATCTTGGCAACGACTTCATCCTCGATCGCGGCGAAAACCCACTGGTTGATGCTGGCCAGCAGCAGCGACGCGGGCAGCGCCATCAGCAGGACCGCCACGATCTTGACCCACACGGTGCGCGGATCCAGCAGGCGCAACAGCGGCCACAGGCCAACCGTCACCACCATCGAAGCCAGAATCACCAGCATCCGCCGCCACAGCAGCGCGTCGTGCAGTTCCAGCCCGACCAGCCAGCCGCGCAGCGTGGCCAGCGCAAAGTAGGTCACCCACAGCGCGGCAATCGACGCCAGCACGATCCGCGCCGGAACGCGCGGCGGCTGCGCCGGGGCCGCCGCTGGGGCCGAAGGGATGGCTGGGTCCATGTCGATCATGGCCTAGCCCGTCCAGCCCGCCCGGCGCCAGCAGCTTCGTCGAGGTGCAAGGCGCTTTGGTCGATCCGGGAACCGCTGCCGGGGCCGCGATCAGCCGAGGAGGTGTTCCTTGGCGATCTTGTCCTTCCAGACCAGCGGAGCGAGCGTGTGGACGTTCTGCCCTTCGCTGTCGACCGCGACCGTCACCGGCATGTCCTCGACCGTGAATTCATAGATCGCTTCCATGCCCAGGTCCTCGAAGCCGACGACCTTGGCCTGCTTGATCGCCCGCGCCACCAGATAGGCCGCGCCGCCGACCGCCATCAGGTAGGCCGACTTGTGCTGGGCGATCGACTGGGTCGCCGCCGGGCCGCGTTCCGCCTTGCCGACGCAGGCCAGCAGGCCCTGCTCCAGCATCATGTCCATGAACTTGTCCATGCGGGTCGCCGTGGTCGGGCCCGCCGGGCCGACGACTTCGTCGCGCACGGGATCGACCGGGCCGACGTAATAGATCACGCGGCCCTTGAACTCGACCGGCAGGTCCTCGCCCTTGGCCAGCATGTCCTGGATGCGCTTGTGCGCGGCATCGCGGCCGGTCAGCATCCGCCCGTTGAGCAGCAACCGGTCGCCCTGCTTCCAGCTCTGCACTTCCTCGGCGGTCAGCGTGTCGAGGTTGACCTTCTTGGCCGCCTTGTCGGGCGTCCAGTGGACTTCGGGCCACTCGTCCAGCTTCGGCGTTTCCAGGAAGCTGGGACCGGAGCCATCGAGCGTGAAGTGCGCGTGGCGGGTGGCGGCGCAGTTGGGGATCATCGCCACCGGCTTGCCCGCGGCGTGGCACGGCCAGTCGGCAATCTTGACATCGAGAATGGTGGACAGGCCGCCCAGCCCCTGCGCCCCGATGCCCAGTGCGTTGACCTTGTCGAAGATCTCGATCCGCAGCGCCTCGATATCGTTCTGCGGCCCGCGCTCCTTCAGCTGGGCCATGTCGATCGGCTCCATCAGCGCCTTCTTGGCCAGCAGCACGCAATGTTCCGCCGTGCCGCCGATGCCGATGCCCAGCATCCCCGGCGGGCACCAGCCCGCGCCCATCTGCGGCAGCATTTCCAGCACCCAGTCGACGATGTTGTCGCTGGGGTTCATCATCTTGAACTTCGACTTGTTCTCGCTCCCGCCGCCCTTGGCCGCGACATCGACCGAGACCTTGCTGCCCGGCACCATATCGACGTGCAGCACGCAGGGCGTGTTGTCGCGCGTGTTGCGGCGCGTGAATGCCGGATCAGCCAGAACCGAGGCGCGCAGCTTGTTTTCAGGGTTCAGGTAGGCGCGGCGCACCCCTTCATCGACCACGTCCTGCAGCGACCGGTCCGATTCCAGACGGCAGTTCTGGCCCCATTCGATGAACACGTTGACGATGCCGGTGTCCTGGCACAGCGGACGATGCCCTTCGGCGCACATCCGGCTGTTGGTCAGGATCTGGGCGATGGCGTCCTTGGCCGCCGGGCCCTGTTCCGCCTTGTAGGCTTCGCCCAGCGCGCGGATGTAATCCATCGGGTGGTAATAGCTGATGTATTGCAGCGCATCGGCCACGCTTTCGATCAGGTCTTCCTCACGGATCGTCACCATCCCGGACATTTCGCGCTCCTTCGCCAAGCCATGAATTGCGGCCCCCATAAGCCCGGACAGGCAAGGCGTCAAAGTGCTTGGCACGGGGGGCGTCAAAGCGCTTGGCGCAGGAAGTCGCTTCGCCTAGAAGGCACGGGATTGCGTCGCTGTGTTACGTGTGCAATACAGCGTCCACGAGGGATCCCAAGATGACGCTTACCGCAGACCGTCCGATTGCCACCGACTTCGCCGCCGCGCGCCGCGCGATGGTTGACAGCCAGCTGCGCGTCAGCGGCGTGAACGAGGAATGGGTGCTCTCTGTCATGGGAACCACGGCGCGCGAACAGTTCGTGCCCGCAGCAGCCCGCGGCCACGCCTATATCGACCGGGCGATCCCGCTGGGCGATGGGCATGCCCTGCCCGCGCCGCTCGTTCAGGGCCGGATGCTGGCCGAAGCCGCGCCGACCGCGCAGGACGACGTACTGATCGTCAGCTGCGGCAGCGATTACCTGGCCGAACTGGTCCGCCCGCTGGCCCGGTCAGTCACCGTGGTATCCGCGGCCGACGCCGCCGCCGGGGCGGTCAGCGGCGAATATTCGCTGCTGCTGGTCGATGGCGCGGCAGAACAGCTGCCCGCCGCACTGACCGACACGCTGGTTGACGCTGGTCGAGTGGTGACGGGGTTGGTCGAACGCGGGGTGACCCGCCTGGCTGCCGGTCGCAAGCTGGCCGGGTCTGTGGCGCTGCTGCCCCTGGCCGAAATCGGGATTCCCGTACTGGCCGAATTCGCCGCGCCGAAACGCTGGAGCTTCTGAATATGCCGTCACGGAGGGGTCGCGTTGCCGTCCTGCTTGCGGGTTTCGCCCTGATCAGCACGCCCGCATTGGCTGACGATCTGCGCGAAGCCCTGGTGCTGGCGTACAATACCAATCCGTCACTGCAGGCCGCCCGCGCCCAGCAGCGCGCGGTGGATGAGACCGTGCCGATCGCCAAGTCGGCCGCCCTTCCCTCGCTGAGCGGCACGGCCACGTTCACCGAACTGGTGAAGCAAAGCACGCCGACCGTCGCTTCGCCCGAACGCGTGTTCGGCGCCTCCGCATCGCTCGGCATGCCGCTCTATGCCGGGGGTGGGATCAGGAATTCGATCCGCGCCGCCAAGTCCCGCGTCGAAGCCGGGCAGGCCGACCTGCGCGGCGCTGAAACCGGCGTGTTCAGCGCGGTCGTGGCGTCCTACATGGACGTCATTCTGGCCGAAGCCGTGGTCAAGCTGAACCGCAGCAACGTGGGTGTGCTGGAAGTGAACCTGCAGGCCACGCAGGACCGGTTCGAAATCGGCGACCTGACCCGCACCGACGTGGCCCAGTCGCAGGCCCGCCTCTCGCTGGCCAAGGGTCAGACCCGCAACGCGGAAGCCAACCTGATCGCCGCTCGGGAACGCTATATCCAGGTCGTGGGCAAGGCTCCGGTCGATCTGCAGGCCCCGCCCGCCCTGCCCGGCCTGCCCGGCAGCGTCGAAGAAGCCGTGACCATCGCTTTGGACAGCAATCCGGACCTGATCGCCGCGCGCCAACGCAGCAAGGCTGCCGGATTTGACAGCGATGCCGCCGGCGCTGGCCGCCTGCCGCGCATCAGCGTGTTTACCGGCGCGGACTATACCGATTACCTGGGCACCAATGGCGGCCCGGCCTCGGCCGTGACCCGGCAGGGCTTCACATCGGCCACAGCGGGCGTGCGGGCCACGATTCCGCTGTTCCAGGGCGGCCTGCCCGCCGCGCAAAAGCGCCAGGCCCAGGCCCGCGAAGGCGCGACGCTGGAGCAGGAAATCGCGATCGAGCGCGAAGTGATCGCTTCCGTCCGTGCGGCCTATGCCAGCTGGAGCGCATCGAGCGAGATCATCGCCTCGACCCAGAGCGCGGTCGATGCCGCCGCACTCAGCCTGGAAGGCGTGCGCGCGGAAAACACCGTCGGCAACCGCACGATCCTGGAAATCCTGAACGCCGAACAGGAACTGCTCAGCGCGCAGGTCCAGCTCGCTACGGCCAAGCGCAACGCCTACGTCGCCGGGTTCAACCTGCTGGCCGCGATGGGCAAGGCCGAAGCCCGCGATCTGGGCCTGGATGGCGGGACGCTCTATGATCCCGACGTCAATTACGACCGCGTCCGCAGCCAGATCTGGGATTGGTCGACCGATTCCGATCCCAGGGCGCTTGGCACCCGCACCGTTGACACCAAGCCGCAGGACGGTTCAGTAACCAGCCAGTGATTCCGTCCCGGCGTGGGACATGTCCGGATCATCGGGGCCGGATCATCGGGGGTTGAGTTCAAATGCGCCAGGTTGGTGAACCGTCGGTCGAAGAGATTCTTGCGTCGATCAAGAACGTGATCGCGCGCGACAATCGCGAGGATGCGGCGCAGGAACGGCGCGAACGCAGCGAACGCGGCCTCGCCAAGGCCGCACAGCGCTCCGGCCACGACGCCGATGAAGTGCTGGAGCTGGACGCTGCCGCCGTGATTGCCGACGATCCGGCCGATGAAGCAGGCCAATCCCCGCTGCTGAGCGCCAATGTCGCCAGCTCGATGCGCGAATCGCTGGCCGCGCTGGCCATGCTGGCGGAACCGGGCGTGCCGCCGCAAATCGTGCGCAGCGGCGAAACCTCGCTGGAAGCGCTGACTCGCGAACTGCTCCGCCCCGCACTGGCCGAATGGCTCGACAAGAACCTGCCGCCGCTGGTGGAACGCATGGTCGCCGCCGAAATCGCGCGGATCGTCGGGAAAAAGGGCTAACCCCTTTTCCGCCACGCGCCATCCCGCTAACCCAGTGGGATGAAGCACATCTCTGCCGCGCTGGGCGCACTGGCTGTAGCCCTTCTCCCCCACGCCGCCATGGCCGAAACCCGGCCGATGACGGCGCAAGACCTTGTAACCCTGAAGCGTCTAGGCGCGCCTGCCGTGGCCCCGGACGGGCAGACGGTGGTGTTCCAGCAGGTCGATACCGATCCGGTCACGCACAAGCGCACTCCCGGCCTGTGGCGGGTTCCGGCCAGGGGCGACGCGGCCACGCGCATCGCCGACTTGCCCGAAGCCGGTGAAAGCAGCCCCGCGTTCAGCCCGGATGGCAAGCGGCTCTATTTCATCTCCGGCAAATCGGGCCGCGACCAGCTGTGGTTTCTCGACCTGACCGATCCCGCCGCCACGCCGGTGCAGGCCAGCGACTTCAAGGCCGATGTGGCCGGCTTCCTGCTGTCCCCCAACGGTCAGCGCGTGCTGGTCTGGGGCGATGTCGCGCGTGATTGCCCGACGCTGGGCTGCGATTCCGATGGCAACACCAGTGAACCCGGCCCCGGAACGGGCCGCCTCTATCGCGATGGCGCGGGCTTCGTCCGTCACTGGGACAGCTGGGAAACCCCTGGCAACTACAGCCGCGGCTTCGCGCTGGCGCTGGCCGCGGACGGCAAGGTAACTGGGGAAGCGGCCGCACTGGATGGCCCGCCGGGAACGTTGACCGGCGATACCCCGTCCAAGCCGATGGGCGGAGCAGAGGAACTTGCCTGGCAAGCCGATTCGAACGGCGTGTTCTTTGCCGCACGACAAGCTGACCGGCACGAACCGATCTCGACGAACCTCGACATCTGGCATTCGCCGCTGGATGGCACCGCCCCGCATAACCTGACCGCAGGCAACAAGGCGACCGACACTCTGCCCGCCGCCTCACCCGATGGCCAGTGGCTGGCCTGGGCGGCAATGGAGCGGCCGGGGTATGAGGCGGACCGGCTGGTCGTGCAGCTGCTCAACCTCAAGACCGGGCAAAAGCGCGCCCTGACCGCAGGTTGGGACCGGTCGGTCAGTTCGCTGGCGTGGACGCCCGATTCGAAAGCCCTGATCGCGACCGCGCAGGATGTGCTCGACACCCCTGCTTTCCGCATCGACATTGCCAGTGGCAAGGCCCAGCGCCTGAAACTGGCGCCCAAGGGGCTGACCGAGGCGAACGTCGCCAATGTCGTGCCGCTGAAGGACGGGCGGATCGTTTTCACCCGCGATGCCATCGCGAATCCGGCAGAGGTATTCATCGCGGCCAAGGGCAAGCCGGGCACCCAGCTGAGCCAGGCCAACGCCGCCACTTTGGCCGCGCTGACGCCGGTCAGCACCACCCGCTACAGCTTTGCCGGGGCGCAGGGTGCCACCGTGTGGGGCCAGATCCACAAGCCCGCGAATGCGACGGCCAAGCTGCCGGTGCTGCTGTTTGTCCACGGCGGGCCGCAGGGCAGCTATAACGATTCGTGGTCGTCGCGCTGGAACCCCGCGCTGTTCGCGGCGCAGGGCTACGCTGTGGTGTCGATCGATTTCCATGGCTCCACCGGCTACGGGCAGGCCTTTACCGACGCGATCAACCGCGATTGGGGCGGCAAGCCACTGGAAGACCTCAAGAAGGGTCTCGACGCCGCACTGGCACGCGATGCCGCGCTGGATGGCACGCGAACCTGCGCGCTGGGTGCCTCCTATGGCGGCTACATGATGAACTGGATCCAGAGCGAGTGGGCCGACCGTTTCCAGTGCCTGGTCAACCACAACGGCGTGTTCGACAACCGCGGCATGGCCTATTCGACCGAGGAGCTGTGGTTCACCGAATGGGAGCACGGCGGCAAACCCTACCACGAGGCGCCGGAAGAATACGAAAAGTGGAACCCGGCCAGCCGCGTCGCCAAGTGGCAGACGCCGATGCTGGTCGTCCTCGGCGAAAAGGACTTCCGCATTCCCTACAGCCAGGGGCTGGGCGCATTCACCGCCTTGCAGCGCAAGGGCGTTCCCGCCGAACTGCTGGTCTTCCCGGATGAGAACCACTGGGTGTTGAAGCCGAAGAACTCGCTGCAATGGCACCAGACGGTGTTCAGCTGGCTCGATCGCTGGCTGAAGGCGGGGAAGTAAACCGATGCCCCGTCCCGATCCCGCCCTGCTGGACCCCGCGCGCTATCCATTCCGGCTGGAAACGACCACGCGCTTTGCCGATGTCGATCCCAACCAGCACCTCAACAACGTCGCGCTGGCGGCGATGATGGAAGATGGCCGGGTACGGTTCAATTTCGCCATCGGCTTTCGCGAGGCGATTGCCCCGCGCCGGGCCATGGTGGCCAGCATGGGGATCGAATACCTGGCCCAGGGGTATTTCCCCGATCCGGTCGAAGTGCGCTGCGCGATTGAAGGTGTGGGGCGGACCAGCTTCACCATCATCCAGCTGATGTCGCAGGGTGGGCGCAATGTCGCCTTCGCCCGCTCGATCATTGTCTGCACGGATGGCGATACGCCCTCGCCCATCCCGGACGATTTCCGCGCCCGCCTGATCAGCGACTGGAGCCTGCGGGCATGAGCGCCGATCCCGCCGAACTGGCCCGCGCGCGCGCCGCACTGAAAACTACCGGCGGGGACAACATCCGCCGCCACATCTTCCTCTGCGCCGAACCGCAGAAGGGCGAATGCTGCTCGCCCGAAGTCGGCGCGCCGGCGTGGAAATTCCTGAAGAAGCGCCTCAAGGAACTGGGGCTGGACCGCGATGGCGGCATTGCCCGGACCAAGGCCGATTGCCTTAAGATCTGCGCCGCCGGGCCGGTCGCGGTCGTGTGGCCGGACGGCGTGTGGTACCATTCCTGCACCCAGCCGGTGCTGGAGCGGATCATCCAGGAGCATCTGGTCGGCGGCGAGCCGGTAGAGGAATTCCGGTTGCGCCCCGAAGAGTAGCGCTGCGGCCCTAGCGCCGTTTCTCGATCTCGGTCGGGTCGATCACCGATTCGTCATGGCCGGTGCCGCTGGACAGGAACACCAGCCCCATCAGCGCGCCAACCATCATGACGATACCCACCGTGCCGACCGCCGATGCCAGGTAGACATGCGGTGAACTGAACCCGAAACTGGGCCATAACCAAGCTTCCACGGCGATGACGCAAACCAGCGAGGCCCAGCCCCAGCCGCGCATGAAACGGCGGAAGCGTGCCCAGGCGAAAGCCGCCCCTTCGGGCGTATCAAGGCTCGATCTGTGCATGACGGGCCGCTTTTGCCCCTGCCCGGCGCGCCCTGCAACCCCGGCATTTGCGCAGTCTGGCGCTGAAGGGCGAATCATGAGAAGCTGGCGCGATAACAGGAGCGGGAGAGGTTCCAATGACCATTGCACGGCTTATCGAGGGGCGAAGCAGTGAGGTCGTCAGTTGCGATGCGGCGCTAAGCGTGCGCGAAGCGGTGGCAATCCTGGCGGAACGGCGGATCGGGGCGATGCCGGTCTTTTCCGGCGGCCGGATCGCGGGGATCTTTTCGGAACGCGACGTCGTCTATCAGCTGGCCGCCAACGGACCGGCGATGCTCGGCCAGCCGGTCAGCTCGGCCATGACCGCACCGGCGATCACCGTATCCCCCCATACCGAAGTGCTCGAAGCGCTGGGCCTGATGACCCGGCGCCGGATTCGGCACTTGCCGGTGGTCGATGGCGGCGCGGTCATCGGCTTCGTTTCGATCGGTGATCTGGTGAAATACCGGATCGACCGGATCGAATCCGAAGCGGACGCGATGCGCACCTATATCCAGAGCGCCTGAGGGTATCCTTGCCGCACAGGCCGAAGCGCCCTACATCAGCGGCATGGACGCTCCAACGATGACTCTCAGCCCCTCCGCCGCGGCGCGCGTGGCGGCGATTGCCGCGAAGCAGGGCAAGCCCGCGATCCTGCGCCTGTCGGTCGAAGGCGGGGGCTGCTCCGGCTTTCAGTACAAGTTCGGCCTGGCCGATGCGGCGGACGGCGGTGATCTGGTGGTCGAAACCGATGGGGTGGCATTGGTGGTCGATCCCGTCAGCCTGGATCTGGTGGCCGGGGCAGAGGTCGATTACGTCGAATCGCTGGGCGGTGCGGCGTTCCGGGTGACGAACCCCAATGCCGCATCGGGTTGCGGCTGCGGCTCCAGTTTCGCGATATGATCAGCTCGCCTGACGGCTCGAACGGCACCGGCCGATCATGAAGATCGCATCCTACAACATCAACGGGATCAAGGCCCGCCTCCCGCGCTTGCTGGAATGGCTGGAAGAAACCCGTCCGGCGGTGGCCTGCCTGCAGGAAATCAAGACGCAGGACGAAGGCTTTCCCGCCGCCGAGTTCGAGAAGCTGGGCTATCATGCCATCTGGCACGGCCAGAAAGGCTTCAACGGCGTGGCGATCCTGGCAGATGGGACCAAGCCGGTAGAAGTGCTGCGCGGGCTTCCGGGCGATCCGGAAGACGAACAGTCGCGTTATCTGGAAGCGGACGTGTTCGGCGTGCGGGTGGCCTGTATCTACCTGCCCAACGGCAATCCGCAGCCGGGGCCGAAGTTCGACTACAAGCTGGCCTGGATGAAACGGCTGCGCGCGCGCATGGCGGAAATCAAGGCCGAGGAAGTGCCCGCGATCATCACCGGGGACTTCAACGTGATCCCGACCGATGCCGACATCTGGTCCCCCAAGGCCATGGCTGACGATGCCCTGATGCAGCCGGAATCGCGCGACGCCTATCTGCGGCTGCTGCACGATGGCTGGACCGATGCCGTGGCCACCCACAATCCGCGCGGCGGGGTGTGGACGTATTGGGATTATCAGGCCGGAGCGTGGCAGCGCGATCACGGTTTCCGGATCGACCATGCCCTGCTCTCGCCTGAACTGGCCGACCGGCTGGAATCCTGCGGGGTCGACAAGAACCATCGCGGGCGGGAAAAGGCCAGCGATCACGCGCCGATGTGGGTCCGGCTGCGGCCGGAGTCATAAAAAAGGGCCGGATTGACCCGGCCCTTTCAAATGCGTTTCGCCAATTGGCTCAGCGATAGAAGATGTGATTGTCGACCCGCGCCAGGCGCTGCAGGCGCCAGCCGGGCGACACACGGCTGGCGTGGAAGAACAGCGCGCCTTCCACCGGGCTGCGCCAGGTGCCTTCATGCGCAATCTGGGCGATCGCGACGGCTTCCTTCCAGTCGATCGACTGCTTCTTGATGTAGGGCAGCGCACCGCCGCGCACGAACGAGAACTGCGAGGGTTGGAACACCACGCCGCAGTAGCTGCCGGGGAAGCGGCCGGACTTGGACCGGGCAACGACGACGCGGCCAACGGCCAGCTGACCGGCCAGCGATTCGCCCTTCGCTTCGAAATAGATGGCCCCGGCCAGGCAATTCAGCTCGCTCGACAGCGCTTCGGGATGCGGCTGGGCGGCGACCAGTTCAGCGAGCGAGTCGGCAACGTCGGGCTCTGCCGACGGGACTTGCTGCACCTGCGGCTCGATCTGGGCCGGTTGAATTTCGGGGGTGGGTTCCTGGGGAACAGCCACGGGAACGAGGCTTTCCGCTGCGGCGCCGGAACCATTGGCGCTAAGAAGAATGGTAGTCATCATGGCGGCCACGGCAATCGCGCTGGCCTTGTTCAGTTTACTGCTCATCAAATCAACAAAACGGGCGGTGGACGCGCCCGACGCAGGTTGGTGAGGATGATCGCCAAATGGCCCCTTGCCCTCAAACCGGTACCTGCCGGCTGCCCCCCGTCTGCGTGCTAGCGAACCGGGCTGCGTGCCCGCTTGCGCCGCCTGCGCATCAAAAGGTTCGCGCCCCTAGATGCCGCAGTGCAGCAGAGTCAACCCGTCAAAGCTTGCTATCGGATGAACCGTTCCCCATCCGCGATATCCAGTTCGACAATCCACAGGTCCGGATCCTGCGCCCCGCGCCGGTCCAGCCAATCATAGAATTCCTGTTTGTTATCAGGCATTTCCGCCTTTGATTGCCGCCAGGAACGAGCACCTTCCAGATCGGGCATCCGCTCAAAAACCCGCGCACTTCCGCCACGTTCGGTCAAAACCAGCAGGATTGTGCCGGCGTCCGGCTCCCCCTTTTGCAGCACGCTGGCAAAGCCGCCCTCGGCGTTGGCGCGGCGGATCAGGGCGCCGACTTCAAGATGGGCAGGCAGGCGCGGTTCCAAGCCGGTCAACCGGTCAGGCCCGCGGCATACCCCGGCAGACCCGACAAGGCGATGCGGCTGCGCTGGAACGTCCCGGTGCCGCGCCCGATCTCCTCACCTTCGGCATCGACCAGTCGGGATTCCGCCACCAGCACCCGGCGGCGGCCGGAAATCCAGCGCCCTTCGGCAATCACCCGGCCGGATTTTACCGGGCGCGAAAAGTGCAGGTTGAACGAGGTGGTCAGCAGGAACTTGTCCGTGACCAGCGTGTTCGCCGCATAGAACGCGGCATCGTCAAGCATCTTGAAATAGATCGTGCCATGCGCGGCACCCGCGGCGTGATAACAGCGTTCGTCCACATCGAAGGCGATCCGCGCGGTGCCTTCGCCCGTGATCGTCAGCTGCGACGAGAACAGGCTGTTGACCGGGGCCGAGGCATAGAGCCCTTCCAGCGCGCGCCAGTGCAGCGCCGCGCCGGCCGGAGCGGCTTCAAGCGGCGTTGCGGTCGATGTCATTGGCGATGAGCGCATAGATTGCCTCTGCGCCGGGCGCTTCGGCTAGGGCGGTGTGCATCTGTTCGTTGCGCATCATCCGGCTGATCGCTGCCAGCGCGTGCAAGTGCGCGGCGCCCGCCGATTCGGGGGAAAGCAGGCCAAACACCATTTCCACCGGCATGCCATCCGCCGCATCGAACGCCACGGGCGAGGACAGGCGGAAAAACACCGCCACCGGCCGGGCCAGATCGGGAATGCGGGCATGCGGGATCGCCACGCCCCGGCCAAACCCGGTGCTGCCCAGCTTTTCGCGCTCCTCGATCCGATCCAGCACAAGTACCGGATCAAGCTGGTAAACTTCGGCAAAACGCCGCGCCAGCTGGTCGAGAATCGCCGGCTTGCTGTCTGCATCGATCGTGCCGACAGCTTCGGGCGTAAGCGTGAAAAGTGCGGTCATCGAAAGGCCCAGGTCCCAAAGTTGCCGGTCCGGCAAGTGCGGGGGAAAGGGACAGGATTGGAAACCCGGCGCATCAGCACCGTCAATTTCCTGCCCCTCGCCCCTTCAGAATGACCGCGCCTTTACGCGCTCAATCAGGAAGGTTCAACCCAGCCAATCGAACCGTCCCCGCGGCGGTACACCATGTTGTAGATGCCGGTTCCGGCATTCTTGAACAGCAGCGCGTTCGTATTGCGCAAGTCGAGCATCATCACCGCATCCGAAACCGTGGCTTCGGGAACATCGACGCGGGTCTCGGCAATGATGACCGGTGCATCGACGGTGACTTCCTCTGCTTCCGGTTCAGGCTCGACGAATACGGTATAGGCAGCTTCTTCCTGCCGCATCGCGTAGGCAGTCTGTTCGTGCCGGTCATTCAGGCGGCGCTTGTAGCGGCGCAGCTGCTTGTCGATCTTTTCAGCCGCGATATCCAGCGCGGCATGGGCATCGTGCGCCACGCCCGCACCTTTCAGGATCAGGCCCTGCATCACGTGGGTCACGATATCGCAGCGGAATGCCCCGGCGGGCGCGCGATTGAACGTGACGTGGGAAGACAACGCGCCGGTGAAGTACTTCGCCGCAATGGCCGCCATCCGCTCCTGCGCGTGGGCCTGCAGCGCTTCGCCAGTTTCGACCTGGTGACCGGAAACGCGAATATCCATGAAAACCTTCTCCTGTCGTTATCAATCGAACCGGGTCATTCGTTCCACAGGGGTGACTTCACCGATTCGAGGAAGGCGGCATGTGCCGCCAGCTCTGCCTCGCTCGCCGAATGGGGGCGGGCGGGGCGGAACACGCGTTCACGCACCGGCATGGCGACCGGTGCGGCAATGGTTTCCTGGCGGGCACCCGCCAGTTCGAGGCCGATCTGGCGGCCCCCGGTCAGCTCGACATAGACTTGCGCCAGCAGCTCCGCGTCGAGCAGCGCGCCGTGCAGGGTGCGGTGGCTGCGATCGATTCCATAGCGCGAGCAGAGCGCATCAAGGCTGAGCTTTGCTCCCGGATGGCGGACCTTGGCCAGCGCCACCGTATCGATCATCCGCGTCTTGCTGACCGGTTCCAGCCCGCAGGCTTCGAGTTCGGCGTTGATGAAGCCGAAGTCGAAGCTGGCATTGTGGGCGACCAGCATGGAATCGCCGATGAACTCAAGGAATTCCGCCGCCTTTTCATGAAAGCGCGGCTTGTCCGCCAGGAACGCCGCAGACAGGCCGTGCACCGCTTCGGCAGCGGCGGGCATATCGCGATCGGGGTTGAGGTAGCAGTGGAAGGTGGCCCCGGTGGTGACCCGGTTGACCATTTCGACGCAGCCGATTTCCACCAGCCGGTCACCGTTCCTGGGATCAAGGCCCGTGGTTTCGGTGTCGAAGATAATCTCGCGCATTATGGACAAGACATGGGCCTGTCCGCGCGGGGTGGCAAGGGGGTGAAAACCTATTTTTGACTGCCACCGACCGAGGCGATGATCGCATGGACCAGCCGCTGCACGACGTGGCGGGTTTCCGCCAGCGAGGTGCCTGTATCGATGACGTAATCGGCCCGCGCGCGCTTTTCCGCATCCGGCACTTGCAGCGCCAGAATCCGTTCGAACTTCTCCACCGTCATGCCCGGTCGGGCCAGCACCCGTTCACGCTGCATCTCCGCCGGAGCCGAGACAACCGCTACCGCATCGACCGATTGCCAGCCGTCCTTTTCATAGAGCAGCGGCACATCGAACACGATCAGCGGCGCATCGCGGTTGTCGGCCAGAAACGCGCGGCGCACTTCGGCAACTTCCGGGTGGACGATCATTTCCAGCCGCTTCAGCGCATCCGGATTGCCGAACACCGCGGCACCCAGCTTGATCCGGTCAACCCCGTCCGGCCCGGTCGTTCCGGGAAACGCGGCTTCAATCGCGGGCAGCAACGGCCCGCCCGGTCCCTGCAATTCGTGCACCACCGCGTCGGCATCGAACACCGGCACGTTCAGGCCCTGGAACATCGCCGCCACGGCCGACTTGCCCATCCCGATGGATCCGGTCAGGCCAAGGATGAAGGGGCGATGTTCGGTCATGTCGTCAGCACCTTGCGCAGTTCTGCATCGTGTTCACGCGGGGCCGGGGCGCCGAAGAACTTCTCGAACGCCACTGCCGCCTGCCCGATCAGCATGGCCAGCCCATCGACCGTTTCCAGCCCGCGCTGACGCGCTTCGATCAGCAGGGGCGTATCGAGCGGGTGCGTGACGATGTCATAGACCGCACTGCCGGGCGGAACGTGGCTGAAATCCACGTCGAGCGGCGGCTTGCCGGCCATGCCCAGCGGGCTGGCGTTGATCACCAGATCGAGAATCCGGTCACGATCGTCGAAGGCAAAGTCGGTCGGCGGGGCAAAGTGCGCCAGTTCGACCGCGTGATGCTCGCCCCTAGGGGCCAGTTCATCCAGCAGCGCACGCGCCTGCGCCGGTTTGCGCGCCGCAACGACCAGCGTGAAGCCCTGGTCCGCCAGTGCGGTAATGATCGCCCGCGCCGCGCCGCCAGCGCCGAAAATACGCGCCATGCGATACAGGTGCGTCTGGTCCAGCAACGGCTGCAGCGGTTCCAGAAACCCCGGTGCATCGGTGTTGTAGCCGGTCAGCGTGCCATCTTCGGCACGCACCACCGTGTTGACCGCGCCGATCCGGGCGGCAGCCGGATCGATCCGGTCGAGCAGCGGCATGATCGCCTGCTTGTGCGGCATCGTTACGTTGCAGCCGCGCCAGTCGGGATCGGCCCGGCGGCTGGCGACGTAATCGGCAAGACCCTCCGCCGTGACGTGACAGGCGCGGTAATCGGCATCGATTCCCAGTTTGCCCAGCCAGAAGCCGTGGATCGCGGGGGACTTCGACTGGACGACCGGATCGCCGATCACTTCGGCATAAGGGCGGGTCATGCCGGAATTTCCCCAGCCTCGCGCAGCGCGGCCAGCACTGCCAGCAGCGGCATGCCCAGCACGGTAAAGTGGCTGCCGGTGATCGCTTCAAACAGGTTCACCCCCAGCCCCTCGATCCGGAACACGCCCACGCAGGCGCCCACTTCGGGCCATTCGGCGGTCAGATAGCCGTCGATGAAATCCTCGCTGAGCGGGCGAACCTGCAACACGGCGCATTCGCCATGCTGCCAGGTAATCGCGCCGTCGCGGGCCAGCGCCACCGCGCTGTGCAGCCGCATGGCCTGCCCCGAAAAGAACCGCAGGTGCTCGGCCGCTTCGGCGCGGCTGCGCGGCTTGTCGAACCGGCGACCCGCCACTTCGACCAGGCTGTCGCTACCCAGCACCAGCGCGCCGGGGCGCTGCGCGGAAACGGCCAGCGCCTTGGCCTGTGCCAGGGCCAGCGCGATGGCATTGGGATCGGCACCGGCCAGCCCGGCCTCGATTCCACGCTCATCGACGTGGGCGGGGCAGGGCGTGAACGGCACGCCGGCGGCTTCCAGCATCGCCTTGCGCGATGCACTTTGCGACGCAAGCACCAGCATCAGTCGGCCCGGCCATCCTTGGGCGCGCGGAATTCGTTGTAGAGATTGATCACGGCGGCAGCGGTTTCCTCGATCGAGCGACGGGTGACGTCGATTACCGGCCAGTCGTTATCGGCAAACATCCGCCGTGCATACTGCACTTCACGCGCGACCCGGTCCTGATCGACATACGCGGTTTCGGGCGCCTGGTTGAGCGAGAGCAGCCGGTTGCGCCGCACCTGGATCAGCCGGTCGGGCGCAGTGGTCAGCCCCACGACCAGCGGATGCTTCAGCCCGAACAGCGCGGTCGGGGGCGGGCTTTCCACCACGATCGGGATATTGGCGACCTTGAACCCGCGATTGGCCAGATAGATGCTGGTCGGCGTCTTGGACGAACGCGAAACGCCCGCCAGCACGATGTCGGCTTCCTCCCAGTCTTCCCACATCACCCCGTCATCGTGGGCAATGGTGAACTGGATCGCATCGACCCGGGCGAAATAGGCCTCATCCATGATGTGCTGCCGGCCGGGACGGGCGCGCGGGTGCTGGCCCAGCGCGGATTCCAGCGCTTCGACGGCCGAATCCAGCACCGACACCACCGGCAGGCCCAGTGTCCGGCACCGCTCCACCAGCTTGCCGCGCAGTTCGGTGCTGGCCATGGTGTAGAACACCAGACCGGGGTTGTCGGCGATGTCGCCCATGATCCGGTCCAGGTGTTGCTGGGACCGGACCATCGGCCAGAAGTGCCGGACCACGTCCGCCCCTTCGAACTGCGCGAGCGCCGCCTTGGCAATGGCTTCCAGCGTTTCACCGGTGGAATCCGACAGCAGATGCAGGTTGAGACGGGGCATTGTGGCTCCCTGTGGACAATTCGCCGCATAAATCACGGGACGAACGCGGGGACAAGTTCAGAGGCGGATTCCATGCCCGTTAAGAGGAGTCATTTGCGTCACTTGTGGACAGGTGGAAAGCGTTGCCCACAGGCTGGGGATAACCGGGATAACCTTTGCTTGACGCCGAGGCGGACAGAGTCGCGCTGCGCGTCACCCCTGTTCAGGCCGGGACAAATCAGGCAAGGCGCGGTTGTTCGCGCTATCCACAGGCCAACTACACCCAAATCCTTATTAAGAATCTTATTAGTTATTGGATTGGAATCCCTCGATGCCCGGTTTGCTCCTTCGTACCCTGCGTGGTGAAAATGCCAGCCAGCGCCCGGTGTGGCTGATGCGCCAGGCTGGGCGCTATCTGCCGGAATACCGGGCCTTGCGAGCGAAAAAGGGCGGATTCCTGCCGCTGGTCTATGACAGCGCGGCAGCGGCAGAGATCACCCTGCAGCCGATCCGGCGGTTCGGCTTTGACGGCGCGATCCTGTTTTCCGACATCCTGATCGTGCCCTATGCGATGGGTCAGGACTTGCAGTTCCTGGCCGGTGAAGGCCCACACCTCTCGCCCCGGCTGGTCGATACCGCGCTGAGCAGCCTGACCGCCGTGCCGGAACGGCTCAGCCCGATTTACGAAACGGTGCGCCAGGTCCGCACCGCCTTGCCCGCCGACAAGACCATGCTGGGCTTTGCAGGGAGTCCGTGGACGGTTGCGACGTACATGGTCGCCGGTGAGGGCAGCCGTGACCAGCACGAGACGCGCGCCATGGCCTATCGCGATCCGGCCGCATTCCAGGCGATCATCGATGCCATCGTCGACGTCACCGTGGACTATCTGGCCGGACAGATCGAGGCGGGCGCGGAAGCGGTGCAACTGTTCGACAGCTGGGCGGGAAGCCTGGCTCCGGCCGAATTCGAACGCTGGGTGATCGCCCCCAACGCCGCGATTGCGGACCGGATCAAGGCACGCTTCCCCGACACGCCGGTGATCGGCTTCCCCAAGGGCGCGGGTGAGAAGCTGCCCGCCTATGCCCGCGAAACCGGGGTCCACGCGGTGGGGATCGACGAAACGATCGATCCGCTGTGGGCGGCAAAGGAATTGCCCGCCGGTCTGCCGGTGCAGGGCAATCTCGATCCCTTGCTGCTGCTGGCCGGCGGAGCGGAGCTGGAGCGGCAGGCGCTGCGCGTGCTCGATGCCTTTGCGGATCGGCCGCACGTGTTCAACCTGGGCCACGGGATCGGTCAGTTCACGCCGATCGAGCACGTCGAACAATTGCTTGCCCTGGTGCGCGGCTGGCGCGGATAAGTTATCATGGGTTCATGCAAGAGGTCCTTTCCGTGACATATCTCTGGCTCAAATCCGGCCACGTGATCTTCGTGATCTTCTGGATGGCCGGGCTGTTCATGCTGCCGCGCGTGTTCGTCTATCATCAGGAATGTGCGCCGGATTCGCCCGATAATGCGGCGTGGATCCAGCGGGAGCGGCGCTTGCTGAACATTATCATGTGGCCATCGCTGGTGGTTAGCTGGGTGCTGGGGCTGATGATCGCGTGGTCGATGGGCTATTTCACCTCCGGCTGGTTCCACTTCAAGCTGGCCGCCGTGCTGGGGCTGACGGCCTATCACGTCTGGCTGGCGGGCTATGCCGCCGCACTGGCGCGGGGTGAGCGCAAGCTGAGCGGGCGGGCGCTGCGGATGATCAACGAGATTCCGGGCATCACCATCCCGCTGATCGTCATTCTGGTGATCGTGCGTCCGTTCTGAGCGCCGTGAGCGGCATTGCGTGAAAGGGGCTTCCCCGCCTAGGGTGCGGGCATGACCGACAGCCTCTCGATCACGCTTGCCCAGTTGAACCAGTCCGTTGGCGACATGGCCGCCAATTCCGCCGCGATGCTGGCTGCGCGTGACCGTGCGCGCAGTGCGGGTGCGGACCTGATCGTCTTCCCGGAAATGCAGCTGATTGGCTATCCGCCCGAAGATCTGGTGCTGAAACCGGCGCTGATCGAACGCGCTGCCACTGCGCTGGAGCAACTGGCACTGGCGACGGCAGACGGCGGCCCGGCGATGCTGGTCGGCAGTGTGTTCGTGCGCGATGGCAACCTGCACAACGGCGTGGCGCTGCTCGATCAGGGCAAGATCGCAGCGGTCCGCTTCAAGCACGAGCTGCCCAATTACGGCACTTTCGATGAAGTGCGCCTGTTCGAGCCTGGCCCGCTGCCCGAACCGATCGTGTTCAAGGGCGTGATGATCGGGCTGCCGATCTGCGAGGATATCTGGCACCCCGACGTATGCCGCCACCTGGCCGATTTCGGCGCGGAACTGCTGATCTGCATCAACGGCAGCCCTTATGAAATCGACAAGGACACGCTGCGGATCGATGGCGTGGCCAAGCGCCGTGCGGTCGATACTGGTCTGCCGCTGGCCTATCTCAACCGTGTTGGCGGGCAGGATGAACTGGTGTTCGACGGGGCCAGTTTCGTGGTCAACGGCGATGGCAGCTTGGCCGTGCAGATGGCTGACTGGGAAGAACAGGAAGTACTGACCCGCTGGACCCGCACCGCCACCGGCTGGCGCTGTGACCGGGGCGTGGTGGAGCCGCTGTCCGACCATCCGGAGGACATTTACTGCGCGATGGTGCTGGCGCTGCGCGACTATGTGGATCGCAACCGCTTCCCTGGGGTGGTGCTGGGCCTGTCGGGCGGGATCGACAGCGCGATCTGCGCCGCGATTGCCGCCGATGCGCTGGGACCGGAGCGGGTGTGGTGCGTGATGCTGCCCAGCCGTTTCACCAGCCAGGAAAGCCTGGACGACGCGACCGAATGCGCGCGGCTGATCGGCTGCCGCTATGACACGATTCCGATCCAGCCTGCCGTCAGCGGGTTCGACGCGATGCTGGAAGGCAGTTTTGCCGACACCAAGGTCGATCTGACCGAGGAAAACCTGCAGTCGCGCATTCGCGGCGTCACGCTGATGGCGCTGTCGAACAAGTTCGGACCGATGCTGCTGACCACTGGCAACAAGAGCGAAATGAGCGTCGGCTATGCCACGATCTATGGCGACATGGCGGGCGGCTACAACCCGTTGAAGGACGCCTACAAGATGACCGTGTTCGCGGTTTCGAAGTGGCGCAACCGGCACAAGCCCAAGATCGGGCTGGGGCCGGACGGGCCGGTAATCCCGGAAAACATCATCACCAAGCCGCCCAGCGCCGAACTGCGCCCGGACCAGAAGGATTCGGATTCGCTGCCCGAATACCCGGTGCTCGATGCGATCCTGCTGGGGCTGGTGGAACACGATAAGAGTGTCGACCAGCTGGTGGGCGAGGGGTTTGAGCGCGATACCGTGGTGCGGATCGAACGGTTGTTGCACCTGGCGGAATACAAGCGCCGGCAGGCCCCTCCAGGCGTCAAGCTGGGCACCCGCAACTTTGGCCGCGACCGGCGCTATCCGATCAGCCACGCGTTCCGTTCGGCCTGATTTCCGGCCCGAACGGGCTGGTTTGCGTTGACAGGACCCTCGGTGCGGGCGTATCCGCAGCGTCGCTAACCGGCATGACACCGCGCCCTTGCGCGCGGAATGATCCGCTTTCTCCAAGCCCTTCGATCAGCCGGCCATTTCAAGACCTGACCCAAGACAAGCTGGAATCGAATTTCCGATGCACCTGAAAGAACTCAAGAAAAAGACTTCCGCCGAACTGGTCGAAATGGCCGAGGAACTGGGCGTTGAAGGCGCATCGACCCTGCGCCGCCAGGACCTGATGTTCGCGATCCTCAAGGAATTGGCCGAAGACGGTGAGCAGATCCTGGGGATCGGCACGATCGAAGTGCTGGCCGATGGCTTCGGCTTTCTGCGCAGCCCCGAAGCGAACTATCTGGCCGGTCCGGACGATATCTATGTTTCGCCCAACCAGGTCCGCAAATGGGGCCTGCGCACCGGTGACACGGTGGAAGGCGAAGTCCGCGCGCCCAAGGATGGCGAACGCTATTTCGCGATCACCAAGCTGATCAGCGTCAACTTCGACGATCCCGAAGCGGTCCGCCACCGCGTCAATTTCGACAACCTGACGCCGCTCTATCCGGACGAGAAGCTGAACCTCGATACGCTCGACCCGACGGTCAAGGACAAGTCGGCCCGCGTGATCGACATTATCAGCCCGCAGGGCAAGGGCCAGCGCGCGCTGATCGTCGCCCCGCCGCGCACCGGCAAGACCGTGCTGCTGCAGAACATCGCCAAGGCGATCACCGACAACCACCCCGAAGTGTTCCTGCTGGTCCTGCTGGTCGATGAACGGCCGGAAGAAGTGACCGACATGCAGCGCAGCGTAAAGGGCGAGGTGATTTCCTCCACCTTCGACGAACCGGCCACGCGCCACGTGCAAGTCGCTGAAATGGTGATTGAAAAGGCCAAGCGCCTGGTTGAGCACAAGCGCGACGTCGTGATCCTGCTGGATTCGATCACGCGCCTTGGCCGCGCCTACAACACCGTGGTGCCGTCATCGGGCAAGGTGCTGACCGGCGGCGTGGACGCCAACGCGCTCCAGCGTCCCAAGCGCTTCTTCGGTGCGGCCCGCAATATCGAGGAGGGCGGCTCGCTCTCCATCATCGCCACCGCGCTGATCGATACCGGCAGCCGCATGGACGAAGTGATCTTCGAAGAATTCAAGGGCACCGGTAACTCGGAAATCGTGCTGGACCGCAAGGTTGCGGACAAGCGCATCTTCCCGGCGCTGGATGTCGGCAAGTCCGGCACCCGCAAGGAAGAGCTGCTGGTCGGCAAGGACAAGCTGTCGAAGATGTGGGTCCTGCGCCGCATCCTGATGCAGATGGGCACGATCGACGCGATGGAATTCCTGCTCGACAAGATGAAGGATTCCAAGACCAACGAAGACTTCTTCGCGACGATGAACCAGTAAGGGTTCATCGCCCGAACAGGCCGATCAGGGCGCCGTCCGGCTTCATGCTGGACGGCGCCCTTTCGTTTATCCCTGTGCCGCCTGCAGCTGTGCGGCCATCAGGTCCCAGACCTTGTTGATGGCTTTCAGCGGTCGCACCATCACCTTGAAATCCTGTATCTTTCCGTCCGCATTGAACCGGATCAGGTCGATGCCGTTAACCCGGATACCGTCCATCTCGCAGGTGAATTCCAGCATCACATTGTCGCCATCGACAATCTCGCGAACATATTCGAACGTCCCGTTGCCGAACACGCCGCTGGCCGCGCCAAGGTAGGCCATGACCTTGGCCTTGCCCGCCTGGGGCGTGTGGACCACGGGCGAGTGGAACACGGCATCATCCGCCAGCATCTCCGCCAGTACGGCCGGATCGCTGCCGCCATCCATATAGGCATGCCAGCGGGCAAGTCCGGGGTGTGTCGCCATCGTGGGGTTCCTCTGCATCGTTATCGCTTTGTCGCAGCATGACCCAGCTTGCGGAGGAGTTCCAGCCTCGCCTATGCCGGACGTCACAAGGAGTGCGCATGAGCAACGATCCCCGCGCCGCAATCGCTGCCGGAATGCAGGCCCTGGCCGCGCGCGACATGCCGCGTGCGGCGGCGCTGCTGCGCGAGGCGGCTGAATTGGCTCCGGCTGCCGAGGTGCCATGGGTGGCGCTCGCCAATGCCGAACTGGCGTTGGGGCAGCGCGATGCCGCCGAGGCCGCGCTGGACCGCCAGCTGGAGCTGGCCCCGCGCGAGGTCGGCGCGCTGTTGCTCAAGGCCCGGCTGCGCGAACAGGCCGGGGATGCCCGCGCTGCTTCCACGTATTATCGAACCGCCCTGAATCAGGCCGCTGCCGATGGCGCGGTGCCGCCCGCGCTGACGGCCTTGCATGCCCATGCGGTGCAGTATCTGGGTGAGGCAAACGCGGGATTTGAGAGTTACCTGCTTGATATCGTTGGGAAAGACCTGTCTCCAACGATGACTGAGGCGGTCGAACTGCTGACTGGCAAGCGGGAACTCTATCTGCAGGAACCGTCGGTGTTTTATTACCCCGGCCTGCCGCAAAAGCGGTTCTACGATCCCGCTGGGTTCCCCTGGCTGGAACCGATGTTGGCGCTGGTGCCGCAGATGCAGGACGAGTTGGCAGCGGTGCTGGCCAGCGGGGCGGAGGGGTTTGCCCCCTATGTCCACCGCAAGGAAAACCGGCCCGCGCCCAACACGCCCTTGCTCGATAATCCGGCGTGGACCGCGTTCCACTTCTGGCAGGACGGTGCGCAGGTAGAAGATAACGCGGCACGCTGTCCCGCGACGATGGAGGCACTGGCCTATGCGCCCATGCCGCAAATTCCAGGCCGTTCCCCCAACGCGCACTGGTCGCGCCTGCTGCCGGGTGCACACATCGCGCCGCACACGGGGATGCTCAATACCCGCCTGATCTGCCACATCCCGATCCTGACCGCGCCGGACTGCTGGTTCCGGGTTGGCAGCGAAACGCGTGGGTGGGTGGACGGGGTGCCGCTGGTGTTCGATGACAGCTTCAACCACGAGGCCAAGAACGATGGACCGCAAGAGCGCGTGGTGCTGTTGTTTGAGATCTGGCGACCGGAAATCGACGCGGCGGATCGGGAAGCGATCGGGCGGATTTTTCAGGCGATCGGGCAGTACGAATAGATTCCGGGGCCATTGCCCCGGACCTCGATCTGTCTCCCGGCGCGGTCGTTGCGCTGGGGTTGAACCAAGCGCCTGCATCGCACCGGAAGACGGGTGGGGTGCAGGGGCAATGGCCCCTGCAAGATCGATCAGGCCAGATTCGCCTTGAGGAACGCGACCGTCCGCCCATCGGCCAGCTGCGCGCCTTCCTCGTTCCGGCGGTTGCCCATTTCGGCGGCGAAGCCGTGGTCCAGCCCGACATAGTCATGCAACGTCACCTTGGGGTGGGTATCCAGCGCGCCATGGATCGCGGCTTGCGCTTCCGGGCCGACGAGGTGGTCGCCGGTGGGAATGTGCAGCATCAGCGGGTTGGCGATGGCATGGGCTTCGTCCAGCATGGTTTCGATAGCAACGCCGTAATAGCCGACCGAGGCGTCGATGTCGGTGCGCGCCGCCGCCATATAGGCCAGCCGTCCGCCCAGGCAGTAGCCCGCGCAGCCGACCTTGGTGACGCCCTGCGTGGCGCGCAGCCACTTGATCGTGGCTTCGATGTCATAGACGCCGTCGGTGGGATCGTACTGCTGGTAATAGCCGAACGCTTCCTCCAGCTCGGCCTGAACGTCGGGGTTCAGTTCGACGCCGGGGGCAAAGCGCCAGAACACATCGGGCGCGACCGCGAGGAAGCCCAGTTCGGCCCACTTGTCGCACTTCTGCCGGATGCCGGGATTCACGCCGAAGATTTCGGGGATCACGATGATCGCCGCCGTCGGCGTGCCGGCGGGACGCGCGACATAGGCGGGGAAGGTGGCGCTGCCGTCAAGCGCGGGGACCTGGACCATTTCGGACATCTGCTGCTCCTGCATGTTGGGTTGTTACCGCATGGCCTAACCACGCACCGTGGACTTTGCCAAGACCATGTGTCAGCTTTGCGGACGGGGAAGGCTGGGTGGCCCGCCAAGGAGAGCCAGATGAAGATCAATGTCGAAATCGACTGCACGCCGCAGGAAGCGCGCACCTTCCTTGGATTGCCCGATGTGGCCAAGGCCAATGAATTCTATGTCGATGCCATTGCCAAGGCGATGAAGGGCGCGGGCAATGTCGAACAGGTGCAGGAATTCGCCAAGAACCTCGCACCGATGGGGCAGGTGGGCATGAAGCTGTTCCAGAGCTTCATGGAAAACAGTTCGGCCTTCGCGAGCGGCGCCAAGAAGAAGGGTGACGACTGATCCCGCTTTCCCCCGCGCGTCCGCCGTGGCAGGCGCGCGGGCGATGACTGACACGATCTTTGCCTTGTCCAGCGGGGCTCCGCCTGCCGCGATTGCCGTTGTGCGGATCAGTGGACCGCTGGCGGGGGATGCACTGCGGGCGCTCGCCGGACGCTCCCTCCCGCCACGCCGTGCCGTGGCCGCAACGCTGCGCGATCAGGCCGGGGCCGTGCTGGACCGGGTGCTGGCGCTGTGGCTTCCGGGACCGACGACCGCGACGGGGGAGGATACGGCGGAGCTGCATTGCCACGGTGGTCGGGCCGTCGTTCGTGCGGTGGAGCAGGCGCTATCGGCCTTGCCGGGGTTACGTCCCGCCCAGCCGGGGGAATTCACCCGCCGCGCCTTTGCCAATGGCCGGATCGACTTGTCCGAAGCCGAAGGCCTGGCCGATCTGCTGTCGGCGGAAACCGAACTGCAGCGCCAATCCGCGTTGGCGATGGCGGGTGGCGATTTTTCCCGCGAAGTCGCAGGCTGGCGCGAGCGCCTGCTGATGCTGTCGGCTGCGGTCGAGGCGGTGCTGGATTTCGGCGACGAGGACGATGTCAGCGATCTGCCCGCGGATTTCACCGCGCGCCTGGCCGGATTGGAGCAGGAACTGGCCGCCTGGCTGGCGCGTCCCCGGGCGGAAGCACTGCGCGAAGGGTACCGCGTGGTGCTGGCCGGGCCGCCCAATGCGGGCAAGAGCACGCTGTTCAATGCACTGGTGGAGAGCGATGCGGCGATCACCGCGCCCGTCGCCGGGACGACCCGCGATGTGCTGACTCATCCGGTCGCGCTGGGCGGGGTGCCGTTCCGGTTCAGCGATACCGCCGGCCTGCGCGACGAAGCGGGGGACGCGATCGAGGCCATCGGGGTAGAACGCGCGCGCTCGGCACTCGCGCAGGCCGATCTGGTCCTGTGGCTTGGCGCTGAGGGCGAGGGGCCGGATAGCGCTTGGGAAATCGAAGCACAGGCCGACCGGAAGGACCATCCGGTCAAGACCGCGCCGCGCCATCGCGTCTCGGCCGTGACGGGTGAGGGGATGGACGCGCTCCGGACTGACCTGATTGCCCACGCGCGCGCTGCCTTGCCGCGTCCCGGCGAGGCGGCACTCAACGCGCGTCAGCATCGGTTGCTGGACGAGGCGCGGGCCGCGCTGGCTGCGGCAGACGGCTTGAACGACGCCTTGCTGGTTGCCGAAAGCCTGCGACTGGCGCGCGTGGCGTTCGATGCCTTGCTGGGCCGCACCACGACCGAGGATATGCTAGACGCCTTGTTTGGCCGGTTCTGTATCGGCAAATAGGCGCCTGTTTCACGTGAAACATCGGTTCCGGGACAATCGCTGCTAAAACCTGTTCCACGTGAAACGCTCCTCCGCTAAAGCGCGTGGATGCAGTCATTCGACATCATCGTGATCGGCGGCGGACACGCCGGCGTGGAAGCGGCGGCCGTTGCCGCGCGCATGGGTGCGCGCACCGCGCTGGTCAGTTTTGACCTCGATGTCATTGGCGCGATGAGCTGCAACCCGGCGATTGGCGGATTGGGGAAGGGGCATCTGGTCCGCGAAGTCGATGCGCTCGACGGGATCATCGCCCGCGCTGCGGACGCGGCTGCGATCCATTACCGCATGCTCAACCGCTCCAAGGGCAGCGCGGTGCAGGGGCCGCGCATCCAGGCCGACCGGGCGCTGTTCAAGGCCGAGGTCCAGCGCTTGCTGAAGCGGCAAGGTGACCTGACCTTGATCGGCGGGGAAGCGGCGGCGCTGCGCATGGCTGGCGGGCGCGTGACTGGCCTGGAGCTGGCGGATGGCACCCAGCTGGAAAGCAATGCGGTCGTGCTCTGCACCGGCACTTTCCTGGGCGGAGTGCTGTTCCGAGGCGAGGAGCGGATCGTCGGTGGGCGGATTGGTGAGGCTTCGGCCCAGCGCCTGGCCGAGCAGCTGCGCGATGCAGCGCTGCCGATGGCCCGACTCAAGACCGGCACGCCGCCGCGTCTGGATGGCCGCACGATTGACTGGGCGCAGCTGGATGAGCAGCCGTCCGATCCGGATCTGTGGCTGATGTCCGCGCTGGGCCGGGCGCGGGTGAACCCGCAAGTTTTCTGTGCGATCACCCGCACCAACGAACGCAGCCACGACGTCATCCGGGCCAACCTGCACCGCTCGCCGCTGTTCAGCGGGGCGATTGGTGCTTCCGGTCCGCGCTATTGCCCCTCGATCGAGGACAAGATCCACCGCTTTGCCGACCGCGACGGGCACCAGGTGTTCCTGGAGCCGGAAGGGCTGGCCACGCATCTGGTCTATCCCAACGGCATTTCCACGTCGCTGCCGGCGGATGTGCAGCTGGCGATGTTGCGGACAATGGCCGGGCTGGAAGCGGTCGAGATGGTCGTGCCTGGCTATGCCGTGGAATACGATCACATCGATCCGCGTGCCCTGCGTCCGTCGCTGGAGCTGCGGGATCTGCCGGGGCTGTACTGTGCCGGTCAGATCAACGGCACCACCGGCTATGAAGAAGCTGCCGCGCAAGGGCTGGTGGCCGGGATGCATGCCGCCGCTGCCGTGCTGGGGCGTGAACCGGCAGCACTGGATCGGGCCAATAGCTATATGGCGGTGATGATCGATGATCTGACGTTGCACGGGGTGTCCGAACCCTATCGGATGCTTACGGCACGGGCCGAATACCGGCTGCGTCTGCGTGCCAATAATGCCACCACCCGCTTGACCCCCTCGGGCTTGGCTGCGGGCTGCATCGGGGCCGAACGGGCGGACTGGTTCAAGGCGCGCGAAGCGGCGCGGGCCGGGCTGGACCGGGCGCTTGATGCCAGCGCAACCAGCAACGAGCTGGCGCTGGCCGGGCTGCCGGTGCGGGCCGATACCGGGCGCTTGCCGCTGCGTGAATGGTTGCGATTTGGCGGGGTCGATATGCCCGCCCTATCCCCGTGGGTCGATGCAGAGGTGCTGGCTGCGGCCCATGCGGCCGATTCGCAACTGGTTGAGGAAGTGGCCGAGGATGCGGCCTATGCGCCCTATCTGGCGCGGCAGGACAGTGAACTGCGCGACCTTCGTGCCGCGGAAGCGTTGCCGCTGGGCGATGACTTTCCCTATGCCGCGATTCCCGGCCTCTCGCGCGAAATGGTCGAGCGCCTGAGCCGCGCCCGGCCGACAACCTTGGCGGCGGCGGGACGGGTTCCGGGAATCACGCCCGCCGCGCTGGCGGCGCTGCTCGTGCATGCGCGGCGGCGGGCGGCATGATGCTGCACACCGATGCCGAAGCGCGCGCCTGGCTTGAGCGCTTGCCGGAATGGGATGCCGGTGCGGCCGATCGGCTCACTGCGCTTGTCCGTTTGCTGGAGGAGGAGAATACCCGCCAGAACCTGGTTTCGGCGGCGAGCCTTGCGGAAGTGTGGCGACGGCACATTGCCGATTCGGCACAGCTGCTGACCCACGTTCCACGTGAAACATGCTCACCCTGGCTGGACCTCGGCACTGGGGCAGGGTTTCCCGGCCTGGTGATTGCCGCGTTGCGGCCCGAGTGTGCCGTCCTGATGGTCGAATCGCGGGCGCGGCGAATCGAGTGGCTGGAGCGCGCCCGAATCGCGCTGGGGCTGGATCGGGCGCAAGTGATCGGGGCCCGGCTTGAGCTGGTGCCGACCCGGCCCGTGCGTGTCATTTCGGCTCGGGCCTTTGCGCCATTGCCGCGCTTGTTGGAACTATCCGCACGATTTTCCACAGCGGACACCATTTGGCTGTTGCCGAAGGGGCGGTCTGCGCCGCAAGAATTGCAGGAACTCTCTGGCTGGCAGCATCGGTTCCACGTGGAACAATCGCTGACTGACGCGGATGCCGGGGTGATCGTCGGCACTTTGGCCGCAAACACCGCAAGGAAGGGACGCAAATCGTGATTCGCGTGGCGATCGCCAACCAGAAGGGCGGGGTGGGCAAGACTACCACCGCGATCAACATCGCCACGGCCATGGCCGCGACGGGGTGGAAAGTGTTGCTGATCGATCTCGATCCGCAGGGCAACGCGTCCACGGGAATCGGGGTCGGCACGGCCGAGCGTGAGCGTTCGTCTTACGACCTGCTGGTCGATCAGGCCTCTCTGGAAGAATGCGTGATCCAGACGCGAATTCCCGGGCTCGACCTGATTGCCGCGACGGTCGACCTGTCCGGGGCTGAGGTGGAGCTCGTCTCGGTCGAGAATCGCACCCAGCGCCTGGCCGACGCGCTGGCGGCCGATTCGGTATACGATATCTGCTTCATCGATTGTCCGCCGTCGCTGGGACTGCTCACGCTCAACGCCCTGTGCGCTGCGGATACCTTGCTGGTGCCGCTCCAGTGTGAATTCTTCGCGCTGGAAGGGCTCAGCCAGCTGCTGCAGACGGTGGAGCGGGTGCAGCAGCGCTTCAACCCGGAGCTGGGGATCGTTGGCATCGCGCTGACGATGTTCGATCGGCGCAACCGGCTGACCGATCAGGTGGCAGAGGATGTGCGCTCGTGCCTGGGCGGGCTGGTGTTCGAATCGGTCATCCCGCGCAACGTGCGCCTGTCCGAAGCGCCCAGCCACGGGCTGCCGGCGCTGATCTATGACCACAATTGCGTGGGCAGCCGCGCCTACATGGCGCTGGCGCGCGAGTTGATTACCCGCCTGCCCGAACAGAGGAAGGCCGCATGAGCGACGAACCCGTAGTCCGCATTTCCGTTCCGCAAGCTGCCGCAGCCAAGAAGCGCCCGCCCGCGCTGGGGCGCGGCCTGGGTGCGCTGCTGGGTGAAACCCGGCGGGAAGAACCGCTGGTGACGCCAGCCGATGGGCTGGATGCGGCTGCCACTGCAACCACGACGCCATCCGTTCGCGCGCCTGCCTCGGGACTGACGCTGCTGGCAGTTTCGTCGATCTCGCCGCTGCCCGGTCAGCCGCGCCGTCATTTTGATGAAGCCGCGCTGGACGAGCTGGCGGCGTCGATTGCCGCCCGCGGGGTGATTCAGCCGGTGATCGTGACGCCACAGGGGGGCGGGCGCTATCGCCTGGTAGCGGGGGAGCGCCGCTGGCGCGCGGCTCAGCGGGCGCAAGTCCATGAAATTCCGGCAATTGTTCGCGATCTGAGCGAGCGTGAAGTGATGGCGCTGGCGCTGATCGAGAATCTGCAGCGCGAAGATCTCAATCCGATCGAGGAGGCCCGCGCCTATCACAGCCTGGCCGAGCAGGAAGGGCTGACCCAGGCTGAGATCGCCAAGCTGGTCGACAAGAGCCGCAGCCACGTCGCGAATCTCCAGCGCCTGCTGGCCTTGCCCGAATCGGTCATGGACATGGTGCAGGACGGACGCCTGTCGATGGGCCATGCCCGCGCCCTGATCGGCGTGGAGAACGCCGAAGCCCTGGCCGAATCGGCAGTGGCCAGGCAGCTGTCGGTGCGCGAGGTGGAAAAGCTGGTCCGGCGCCAGACCACCGGCACCACCGCGCCGCGCCGCGCGCGCAGTGACCGGGATGTGGGCGCCTCAGCCGATATCGCGGCAGTTCAGAGCCACCTTGAGGAGTTTCTGGGCCTGTCGGTGCGGATCAACGCCGATGCTGATCCGCGTTCTGGCACAGTTACCATCCGTTATCGCACGCTCGACCAGCTTGATCTGATTTGCCAGCGCCTAACTGGCGGCGGAATATAGGGAATTTTGCGGGGTAATCGTTAATTTTCCACCCTGATCCATTAACCATAATCAAAAGCAAAGCCTGAACAGAGTAGTTCTACATAGGGTCCTGCGAATGGGGGCAAGCCGTCCATTCGGGCGGCGCTCATCACGCTGCAAGCTCTCGAATGCTTGGATAGGGACCAGTAGATTTATGCGTAACTCGCTTCGCCTCGCTGTTGTCGGCGCCGCTCTCAGCGCCATCTCGTTCGCTTCGGCTGCCAACGCCGCTGCCACCGCCACTGCCACCGCCACCGCGGAAGTGCTCGACACCCTGTCGCTGGCCGCCGATTCGGCGCTCGACTTCGGTCAGATCGCTGCCAACACCGGCGGCACCGTGACGGTTGGTTCGGATGGCAATGCTTCGAAGACCGGTACCCTGGTGTCGACCGGCACCCGCGCTCCGGCCGGTTTCACCGTCACCGGCAGCGCCGGCGCAACGGTTCTGGTTTCGCTGCCCGATACCTCGGCCGGTCCGGTCGTGCTGAGCCTGAACGATCCCAGCTGGGACGTGGGCGTGCAGGGGCCGCTGCCGACGATGGAACTGGACAGCTTTGAATCGGACATCACCGACGTTGCGCTGAGCGCCACCACCGGCCAGGGCACGTTCAAGGTCGGCGGCACGCTGACCGTCGGCAGCGCCCAGCACCCGGGCGTCTACAACGGCACGTTCGACGTTTCGGTCGAATACCAGTAAGCGCCGCGTCGCAACCGCGACACGACTTTCAGGGGCCGCATCCGCGCTGGCGGGTGCGGCCCTTGGCCTGTCCGCAACCCGCGTGCGCGACGATCCGGCGTGGTTAGCTGAAAATTAACCCTGTTTTCCTATGCCCTAAGGGAATTCCCGGAGGTGCCCGTGCACCCGACGGTCGTGATTGCACCAAGGGGTATTTCATGTCGCAATTTCCTCGCTTCCGCCGCGCCCTGTTCGGTCTGGCTGCCTTGGGCAGCGTCCTCACGGCGGTGCCGGCCCAGGCGCAGGGGGATCTGCTGGTCGCCCCAACGCGGGTGGTGATGAACGGCGGCGGCTCGGCCGAAGTGGTGCTGAGCAATATCGGCAGCGCCCCGGCGACCTATCGCATCACGGTGGAACTGCGCCGCATGGATGCGGAGGGTGATTTCAGCGACGTCGCGGAAGAATCCGCCAATGCGGTAGAGCGGGCCGCGCTCGACATGATTCGCTATGCCCCGCGCCGCATCACGCTGCTGCCGGGTCAGCCCCAGGCCGTCCGGATCTCCGCCCGCCCGGCGCCGGACCTGCCAGATGGGGAATACCGCGTCCACATGGGCTTTCGCGCGATTCCTGCCGCGATGACGCCGGAGGAGGCGGCCAAGGAGGCGGCGGCTGGCGGTCTCTCGATTCGCCTGACCCCGGTCTATGGAATCACGATCCCGGTGTTCGTGCGCAAGGGCCGACTTGAGGCCAGCGCCGCGCTGGCCAATCCGCGCTTCGTGAAGGATGGTGAGCAGACCTTCGTGGAACTGGACATGAGCCGCACCGGCCAGCGTTCTGTCTTCGGCATGGTCGAGGGCAAGACCGCGCGCGGCGAAGCGGTGTTCCAGCAGCGCGGCATCGCGATCTATCCCGAAGTCACCCAGCGCAAGCTGCGGGTGCCGGTGACGCCCGAACAGCAGGCCAAGCTGACCGGACCGATCCGCATCGAATACCGCGAGCTGCCGGAGAACGGCGGCCAGCTGATCGCCGAAGTCACTTCGGCCATTCGTTAAGTCACTGATCCAACAGGACTGATCCGAAAAAATCTGACGTCATGACACGCTGGTCCGCCCCGCTGCGTCACGCCGCCGCCCTGCTTGGGGCGGCGCTTGGCGTTTGTGCGGGCGCGGGCAGTGCGCAGGCCCAGGCCTGGCAACCGACCGAGGATGACCAGTTGCTGCTGGAACTGCGCAGCGGGGCCTACAAGCTGGGCGAGCCGATGCGCGGCTATCAGACGCCCGCTGGTGTCTGCATCGATTTCGCGGACCTGATCCAGAACCTCGACCTGCCGGTGCGACTCGACAAGAAGTCGCGCCGCGCAACTGGCTGGTTGTTCGCGGAGGATCAGCGGTTCGTGCTCGACCGCGATGCCAATACGGTACAAAACGTGAACGTTACACGCGGGATCGCCGCGAATGCGATCCACGACACCCCGGAAGGGTGGTGCATGGATCTGGGGGCGCTGTCCGGCTGGATGGGGGTGCGGTTCAAGCCGGACCTTGGCAACCTGACGGTCGTGCTGGAATCGGACCGCAAGTTGCCGTTTCTGGAAGCGATCGAGCGCAAAAGTCGCGCGGCGCGACTTCAGCCGCGGTCCTTTGACGAATTCGACCTCGCCCGGCTGCCGCAGGCGCAGCTGCCCTACAAGGCCTGGCGGGCGCCGTCGGTCGATATCCAGTTGCAGGCGCAGTGGAGCAAGGCCGGTGGCACGAAAGTGCAGTATGAGGCGCTGGCCGCCGGCGAACTGCTGGGGATGAGCTATACCGCGCGACTGGCGGGTGAAGGGCTGGGCCGCCCGGATTCGCTGCGGGTGCGGGCCTATCGCAATGACCCTGCCGGTGAACTGCTTGGCCCGCTGAAGGCGACGCAAGTTGCGCTGGGCGATGTCGACCTGCAACGCGGCAACCTGACCGGGCAAAGCGCCTATGGCCGGGGCGCGGTGATTACCAACCAGCCGATCAACCGCCCGGCGCGGTTCGGCGTGACCGCGCTGCGCGGGACATTGCCGGCCGGATGGGACGCGGAACTCTATCGCAACGGGGAACTGCGCGCGTTCCAGGCGGATCGCGGCGACGGGCGCTATGATTTCAACGATGTCGAACTGTTGTTCGGCGATAACGAATTCGAAGTCGTGCTTTATGGCCCGCAGGGCCAGATCAAGCGCGAACGCTCCAGCGTGCCGGTCGGGCAGGCGCGGGTTCAGGCCGGGCAAACGCTCTATTGGGCCGGGATTGCCGAAGAAGGCCGCGACCTGATCGACTTTACCCGCAGTTTCGCTGATCCGCAGACCGGCTGGCGCTGGGGCGTGGGCGTGGAGCATGGGTTGAGTAAGCGCACCAGCGTCGGGGTCGAATATCAGAGCCTGATGCTGGCCGGACAGCGCCGCCAGTACCTCGAAGCCAAGGTCGACCACGCGTTCGGCCCGGTGCTGGTCGGGCTGTCGGGCGCACAGCAACTCGGTGGCGGGCAGGCCGTGCGGGCCGAAGCGTTGGGCAAGCTCGGTCCGGTGCGGTTCAACGCGCAAGTGCTATGGGTCAACGGGGATTTCGACAGCGATCTGGTCCGATCGACCCAGCGGCGCGATGCCAGCTTGCGGCTGAGCAGCGCGATTCCGCTGGGCAGCTGGCGCCTGCCGGTGGAAGTGGGCTATCGCCAGTCGCAGCTGCGCAACGGGGCAAGTGTTAACGAATGGTTACTGCGCACCTCAGCGCATCTGGGCCGCCTGTCGCTGGCAGCGGAACTGATGCAGCGCAGCGCCAGCGGGCAGACCGCCGGACTGGCACTGGGCGATACCGGCACGAAGCTGAACCTGATCGCCAATACGATGATTGCCGGCGTGCGGCTGCGCGGTTCGGCGCGGCTGGCGCTGACCGGGCCGAAGCGCGGGCTGGAAACCGCGCAGGTCATGGCCGAAACCCGCTTTGCCCGCGCATCGACGGTGCGATTCGGGCTGGACTACGATGCCCAGGCCGACCGGCGCGAGCTGATGCTGGGTGTTGTCCATCAGTTCAGGAAGTTCGCGGTGCGGGCGGAAGGGCGCATGGACAATCGCGGCAATCGCGGGGTCAACCTGACCCTGGCCTTCAGTCTGGGGCCGGATCCGGTCAGCGGCGGTATCCGGCTGGCGCGCGAACGACTGGCCGAGGAAGGCCAGGCGAGCATCGAGGTCTATCGCGACGAGAACGGCGATGGCATCCGCCAGCCGGGCGAGGAAGCGGTCGAGGGCGTGACGGTGGAAGCCGGCTTCCGCCATACCGACAAGGCGACCAATCCCGATGGCCGCGCCGTAATCAATGGGCTGACGCCCTATGTGCCGGTGCTGATCTCGATCGACGCCGGGACATTGCCCGATCCGCTGCTCCAGCCCAAGGGGCAGGGCATGGTCGTGGTGCCGCGCCCCGGCGTGGCCGCGAAAGTGCAGCTGCCGCTGGCCCCCACGGGCGAGATCGAGGCGATCCTGCTGGGTCCGGATGGCGAACCGCGCGCGGGCGTGCCGATCGAACTGGTCGACATGGCCGGGCAGATGCTGCTCCAGACGCGCAGCGACTTTGATGGCTATACACTGTTCGACAGCGTTCCTTACGGCCAGTACCGCCTGCGGGTGCATGGGCCGAGCGCGCAGATCCTGGGGGTGAAGCCGGATATCGCCGGCACGCTCACGCTCGACCGGGCCAATGCCTCGTTGCGACTGGGGCGGCTGCGGCTGGAGGCTGGGCCGCGCGCTGCGCAAGTTGCGGTGCAGGGTGCCGAAAGGCCTTAATCGCGCGATTAAATTCGGCTTGACCGCCTCGCGCGGCGCGGCCTAACCCTGTGCCGCAATCATTCCCGTGAGAGAGGGTTTCCCATGTCGCTCGATAAGCTGCACCGCACCTGCTACAACGAAGATCACGAGGCGTTCCGCTCCACCGTGCGCCGGTTCGTGGCCGAACACCTGGAACCGCATGCGGCCAAGTGGGACGAGGACGGGATCATTCCCAAGGATGTCTGGCCCAAGGCGGGTGAACTGGGCCTGCTCTGCCCGACCGTGCCGGAAGAATACGGCGGCCTGGGCCTCGACTTCGGCTATAACGCGATCATCGACGAGGAAATCGGCTATGGCACCGATGTGGCCACCGGCTTCTCGCTCCAGTCCGACATCGTTGCCAACTACATCATGCAGTACGGCTCGGAAGAGCAGAAGCAGACCTGGCTGCCCAAGATGGTATCGGGCGAAGTCGTCACCGCCATCGCGATGACCGAACCCGGCACCGGGTCCGACCTGCAGGCGCTGCGCACCACCGCGAAGAAGGATGGCAACCACTATGTCATCAACGGCAGCAAGACCTATATCACGAACGGCCAGAACGCCGACCTGATCCTGGTCTGCTGCAAGACCGACACCGACGTGCAGCCCGCGTGGAAGGGCGTGTCGATCGTGCTGGTCGAAGCCACTCGTGAAGGGTTCAAGCGTGGTCGCAATCTCGACAAGGTCGGGCTGGATGCGGCCGATACCTCGGAGCTGTTCTTCGAGGACGTCCGCGTGCCGATCACCAATTGCCTGGGCGAAGAGGGCAAGGGCTTCATCTATCTGATGACTGAGCTGCCGCAGGAGCGCCTGGGCATTGCCATTTCCGCCCAGACCGCGGCGCAGCGCGCGTTCGACATGACGGTGGAATTCTGCCGCGACCGCAAGGCGTTCGGCCAGTCGGTGCTCGATTTCCAGAACACCCGGTTCGTGCTGGCGGACCTCAAGGCCAAGCTGCAGGTGGGTTGGGCGCATATCGACTGGGCTCTGTCGCGCCATATCAAGCACGAGCTGACCCCGGTCGAGGCGTCTGGCGCCAAGCTGTGGCATACCGAGCTGCAGGGCGAAGTGGTCGACAAGTGTCTGCAGCTACACGGCGGGGCAGGCTTCATGAACGAATATCCGATCGCCAAGCAGTGGCGCGGCGCGCGCGTGACGCGGATCTTCGGCGGCACCAGCGAAATCATGAAGGAACTGATCGGCCGCTCGCTCTGACGCGGATGTGAAAACGCCCCCGGTTGCGGCCGGGGGCGCATGAATCTGGGGGGGGAGCCTGCGGGCTCCCCTTTTCCGTTCTGGCCTCAGTACGTGCGGACGCGCTTGTCCGGCACGATCTTTACCCGCTTGTCGGGGCGGGGAGCGATCCGGCGCTTGGCCGTCTTCACCGGCACCCATTCCTCGATCACGGTGGTTTCCACGCATTCGCGGGCCTTGGCCGGGGCGGCGTGGTGCATGACCGGAACCATCATCACCATCGGCTGCATGGCATACCCATATTGCACCGGGCCATAGCCCGCCTGTTGATAGCCATATCCATATCCGGCCTGACCGGGACCGTAATAGCCGGCCAGCGAATCCTCCAGATAGGCCTCGCAATAGTCGCGCGCGCGGTTGCGATCGGCCGAGGCGCCGATGGCCCCGCCGGCTACAGCGCCCACCGCCGCCCCGGCAATCATGCCGACGGTGCGATTGCCGCGGCCCGCGATGCGGTTGCCCAGCAGGCCGCCGAACAGACCGCCGACGACCGCCCCGGCGGTCTTGCTCTTGCTGCCACCCATGCGGCGGCGGCATTCGGTCAGCCAGTCAGCCTTGGCACGGTCCCAGGCGACGGGATCGTAGGCAGGGGCCTGTGCAGGGGCGTGATAGGCGCCGGGATGGGCCATCGGCGCGGTTGGCACAGGGTGGGGCGGAGCACCGGCGGGCAGCGGCTGTACCACCGGCTGCGATACCATTGGCGGCATGACCGGCATGGAGGGGGCAGGCATCGCCGGAGCCGGAACTGCATTGCCGAATACGCGCCCTTCGGCATCGATGGCGGCACTTGGCATGGATTGGGCCAGCGCAGGCGTGGCCAGGGCCAACGGCGCCGTCAGCAAGGTTGCGGCAAGCAGCGGACGAATAATAACGTGACCGGCGACAGACATGGGCATTTCCCCTGATCGGCCGGACGTAAGGTAAGGATTCCTTGATTCCCGGCGTTAACCGGTAATTTATCATTACACGGCGCGGAAAACCAAGGTGCGCCAGCGACCTGTCTTGGCCGTGTCCCGAATCGGAGCGGTTTGGGCGCTTGGCCCGGCAGGATCAGATCGCGTCGGCGATGGCCGCGGCCAGAGCCTCGATCCCGGCGGCGTCCTCCGCATCGAAGCGGGCGGGTTCCGGGCTGTCGAGGTCGATCACCGCGATGACCCGGCCTTCGCGCAGCACCGGCACGACCAGTTCGGACCGGCTGTCCGCATCGCAGGCGATATGCCCGGGAAAGGCATGGACGTCGGGCACCAGCTGGGTTGCCGCGCTGGCCGCCGCCGTGCCGCACACGCCCTGGCCAAAGGGAATGCGGATACAGGCCGGCTTGCCGATGAACGGACCCAGCACCAGCTCATCGGCGCCGACTGTGCGATAGAAGCCCGACCAGTTCAGCCGGGGCAGGAATTGCCAGATCAGCGCAGCGATATTGGCCATGTTGGCCACGCTGTCGCTTTCGCCATGAATCAGCGCCTTCGCCGCGCCGACCAGATCGGCATACAGTTCGGCCTTGGGCTGGTTCGGATCGGGGGCAAAGGCGAACATCGGCGGGGGCTTCCTTGATCGGGGATGTGGACTGGCCCCTACAATACTCGCCTGTTGCCGCATAGCCGCCGTGCATCTATCGTCCCGCCCCATGTCGACCAAACGCAAGCTGCTCGTCGCCCTTGGGGTATTCCTGCTCGTCGTGGGCGGGTTCGTGTTCTGGATCTGGCGCGGGGTGCCTGCGGAGTACACTGTCGACCAGTTGTCCGGCACCGATCCGGTCATCCCGGAGCCCAAGCCCGAAACCCTGCCGAGCGTCGGCATTGCCAAGCCGATCGGCTGGGCCGCGAATGCCGCGCCGACCCCGGCGAAGGGGCTGGTCGTGGGCCGCTTTGCCGAAGGGCTGAACCATCCGCGCACCATGCTGACGCTTCCCAACGGTGACGTCGTGGTGGCGCTGACCGATGCGCCCAAGGGCAATCTCGGCACCGGCCTGATGGCGAAGATCGGCCAGTGGCTGATGAGCAGCGCGGGCGCGCAGGGCGGATCAGCCGATACGCTGGTGCTGCTGCGCGACGCCGATGGCGACGGCAAGGCCGAGGGCAAGTTCGACTTGCGGGTCGGCAACGGCCTCGTCTCGCCCTCCGGCCTCGCCTGGCGCGACGGCACGCTCTACGTCGCCAATCACGATGCGGTCGTCTCGTTTCCCTATCAGCTGGGCGAAACCACGCTGTCGGGCGCTCCGAAAAAGCTGATGGACCTGCCCCCGGGCGGCAACCACTGGATGCGCAACATCATCCTCAGCCCCGATGGCGAAAAGCTCTACGTCGCCGTCGGCTCGGCTTCGAACATCGGTGAAAAGGGGATGGAGCTCGAACAGGGCCGCGCCGCGATCTGGGAACTGAACCTCAAGACCGGCTATCCGCGCCAGTACGCGCAAGGGCTGCGCAACGCCAACGGCCTGGCGTGGAACCCGGCTTCGGGCGAGCTGTGGACCACGGTGAACGAGCGCGACATGCTCGGCCCCGATCTGGTGCCGGATTACCTCACCAACGTGCCGGTTGGTGCGCACTATGGCTGGCCGTGGATCTACTACAAGAAGTACAACGATGACCGCGTCACCGCCCCCGCGCCGGAATACATCGACGACTTCGTGCGCAAGCCCGAATACGCGATGGGCGCCCACGTTGCCGCGCTGGGACTGGCGTTCGTCACTGGCGGGGAGCGCCTGGGGCCGGATTTTGCCAATGGCGCGTTCATTGCCCGTCACGGTTCTTGGAACCGCAAGCCGAAGGCCGGTTACGACGTTGTGTTCGTGCGATTTGACGCGAACGGCAACCCGATGGGCCTGCCGGTGCCGGTGCTGACCGGGTTCCTGACCCCGGATGGCGGCGAAACGCAGGGACGGCCCACCTGGGTGGCGTTTGACAAGGGCGGGGCGCTGCTGGTGTCGGACGATACCGCCGGGATCATCTGGCGTGTAATTGCCCCGAACGCTCAGCCCGCCGCGCCGGTCAAGCCGGTGGTGACCGCTAAGATGCCGCCGCAGCGCTCGTTGCAGGGCGATCCCAACGCGCGCTTCTCCGCCGGGTTCAAGGACGACAGCACCGTCAAGCAGTGACGAATGCGGGGCAGGGCGCGTTACAGCGCCTTGCCCGCCCGCCCGGCCAGCTCGGTAATGAACTGCCAGGCCACCCGGCCTGACCGGGCGCCGCGTCGCTTGGACCATTCCAGCGCTTCGTCGGCCGTCCAATCCAGCCCGAACTGGGTGCAATACCCGCCAATGATGGCCAGATAGTCATCCTGCGAACAGGCGTGGAAGCCGATCGACAGGCCGAACCGGTCGGCCAGCGCCAGCTTGTCATCCACCGCATCGCGCGGGTTGATGGGGTCGTCCTGTTCCGACAGGTGGCGCGGCACGATGGCGCGGCGGTTCGACGTCACGGCCAGCCGGACATTGCCGGGCCGGGCTTCGACCCCGCCTTCCAGCCAGCTGCGCAGCGCGCGCGGGCCCGCGCCATCGGCATCCTCGAACCCCAGATCGTCGATGAATACCAGGAACCGGCGATCCTGACGGCCCAGCGCCGCAAACAGCGGGGCAAGCGAGGCGAGCGCGTCCGGCGCGACCTGGACCAGCGCGACGGCATTGCCAAACGCCGCCTGCGCGGCAAGCACGCTGGCACGAAGCAGAGCCGATTTGCCCATGCCCCGCGCACCCCACAGCAGCATGTCGTGCGCGGCATGGCCCTGGGCCAGCCGGTTGACGTTGGCGGTGACCAGCGCCTTCTGCGCATCGATCCCGCGCAGCAGTTCCAGCGGTGGGGCCACGACCCGGTCCACCGCGCGCGATCCGCGCTGATCGTGGACAAAGGCCGGGGCCGTGGCCCAGTCCGCTGCGCTGGCAGGCGGCGGGGCGAGGCGTTCGAGCGCCTCGGCAATCCGGGTTAGCGCGTCGCTCATCCGGCCAGCGCCGCCGCGTCGAGCGCATAGAGCAGGTCCGCACCGGCCGTGGCCGCCGCTTTCAGGCCGCGCGCTTCGGGGACGATATGCTCCACGAAATAGCGCGCAATTACCGGCTTGGTCACCGCCAGCGCGCCCTCGGCCGCATCGACCTGGCGCAGCAGCTGCCAGCCCGCCACCGCGACCGAGCACATCGTGCAGAACGCGACGCTGCCGGCCAGCTTGTCGTCCAGGCTGGCATCGCTGATCATCCAGCGCGCGACCGCGATGCAGTCCTCGGCCAGTGCCTTGAGCGCCGGGGCCGCATCGCCCGCGCCCGCCGCGACATCGGCCAGCAGGGCGATCAGCACGTCGCCGCCTTCATAGCCCAGCTTGCGGGTAACCAGGTCGGCCGCCTGGATACCGTTGGTGCCTTCATAGATCGGGGTGATCCGCGCATCGCGGTAATGCTGCGCCGCGCCGGTTTCCTCGACAAAGCCCATGCCGCCGTGGATCTGCACGCCGATGCTGGCCACTTCGCAGCCGATATCGGTGCCCCAGGCCTTGATCATCGGCACCAGGCAATCGGCCCGAGCCTGCGCACCGGGCAGACCCAGCGTCCCGCGGTCGACTTGTCCGGCGGTGTAGTAGAGCAGCGCCCGCGCCCCTTCGGTCAGCGCCCGCATCCGCAGCAGCATCCGCCGCACATCGGGATGCTCGACAATCGCCACCGGGGCCTTGTCGGGCGATCCGGCCCGCGCCGACTGGACACGCTCACGCGCGTAATACTGCGCCTGCTGCAATGCGCGCTCGGCAATCTGCACGCCCTGGTTGCCAACGTTGATGCGGGCAGAGTTCATCATCGTGAACATCGCCTTCAGCCCGGCGTTCTCCGCCCCGACCAGTTCACCGATGCATTCATCGTTGTCGCCAAAGCTCATCACGCACGTGGGCGAGGCATTGATGCCCAGCTTGTGCTCGATCGACACGCAGCGCACATCGTTGCGCCCGCCCAGCGTGCCATCGGCGGCCACGTGGAACTTCGGCACGATGAACAGCGAGATGCCCCGCGTGCCTTCGGGCGCGCCCGGCGTGCGGGCCAGCACCAGGTGGACGATGTTGCCCGCGAGGTCATGCTCACCCCAGGTAATATAGATCTTGGTGCCCTTGATCCGGTAGCGGCCCGCATGTTCGCCCTCGGTGATCGGCGTGGCGGTGGTGCGCAGCGCCCCGACGTCAGACCCAGCCTGCGGCTCGGTCAGGTTCATCGTGCCGGACCATTCGCCGCTGATCAGCTTTTCCAGATAGAGCGCCTTTTGCGCGGGGCTGCCGTGATGGGTCAGCGCCTCGATCGCGCCGACGGTGAGCATCGGCAGCAGGCCGAACGCCATGTTGGCCGCGCCCAGGTTCTCGATCACATTGGCCGAGAGGGTAAAGGGCAGGCCTTGTCCGCCAAACTCGGCATCGCCGGAAATGGCATTCCAGCCCTGTTCGACATAGCCGCGATAGGCCTCGGCAAAGCCGGCGGGCAGGGTGACGGTGCCATTGGCCAGCACGGCGCCTTCCACGTCGCCCACCCGGTTGAGCGGCGCCCATTCACCGGATGCGAACGCGCCGATGCCTTCAACGATGGCCTCAACCAAGTCCGGACTGGCGGCAGCGAAGCGTTCGTGCGCGGCAATTTCGTCGATCCCGGCGTTCACCTTGATGGCCAGAACCTGTTCGGCGGTGGGGGCAGTGAATTCCATCGGGATGCCTCGCGCTTTTCCTTGGCTTTGCTGCCTTCCGCCTATAGCGAAGCGGCCATGTCCGACAAGCTGCAAGCCCCAGATGTGCGCCTGGCCGATGCGGCGGGAATCGCTGCTGCCGGGGCAGCGCTGCGGGCGGGGCAGCTGGTCGCGGTGCCAACCGAGACGGTCTATGGCCTGGCCGCGCGGGCCGACAGCGCCGATGCCGTAGCGGCAATCTATCGCGCAAAGGGGCGACCCGATTTCAATCCGCTGATCGTCCACGTGCTGGACATGGCGAAGGCGGAAACCATCGCCGTGCCGGATGATCGCGCGCGGAAGCTGGCGGCGGCGTTCTGGCCGGGCGCGCTGACCATGGTTCTGCCGCTCCGGGAAGGCGCGCGAATCACCCCGGCGGTCACGGCGGGCCTGCCGACGGTCGCCCTGCGTTGCCCGGCGCACCCTGCCATGCGTGCGGTTCTGGCGGAAAGCGGGCTGGCGCTGGCCGCGCCATCGGCCAATCGCTCCGGGGCGGTCAGCCCGACTACCCCCGGCCATGTGATCGCCTCATTGGGGGATCGCGTGCCGCTGGTGCTGGATGGCGGAGCCTGCGCGGCGGGGATCGAATCGACCATCGTTGCGCTACGCGCCGAAGGCGGCTGGCAGGTGCTGCGCCCCGGACCGATCACGGAAGCCCAGATTTCCGCCGTTCTGGGTCAGAACGCTGACGCCGTGACGTCAATGGGAATCGAGGCGCCGGGCCAGCTCGCCAGCCACTATGCCCCCGGCAAGCCAGTTCGGCTGAACGCGGAGACGGCGGCGGCTGATGAATTCCATATCGGGTTCGGGGCGGTGCCGGGCGACGTAACCCTGTCTGCAACCGGCGACCTAGCCGAGGCCGCAGCGCGGTTGTACGATTGCCTGCATCAGGCCGCTGCGGCCACCCACGCGCGGGTGGCCGTCGCGCCCGTGCCGCAATGCGGGATTGGCGCGGCGATCAATGACCGCTTGCGGCGCGCAGCCGCTTAACGCGGTTCATAGGGCACGCTGGGCATCAGCTGGTGCATTTCGGCATAGGCGGCGTCGCGCTTGCGGCAGGCGTCCTCGCTGCCGTCGGCGCAGCGGCGTGATTGCTTGCGATATTCCCGGTCCAGTTCGCCGAGGCGCTCTTCCCGACGGCGAATGTCCTGGCCGCGTTTCTGGTCGCGTTCGGACTGGCTGACCGTGGCGACATCCACCAGTGTGCTGCCGGCTTCGACCGCCTTGGATGTTCCGCGCACAGGCATTGAGGCCAGATCGACGACGGCGCCGGCTGCCCCGCACCCGCCCAGCAACAAGGCTCCCAGAATTGCGCCCCCGTTTCGCATGTAAAAAACCCCGCACTGCATGATGGGGGGCACCATAGCAGCGCGGGGTTACGTCGCGATGAACCGGGACTGGTGATTCATCGCGAAGGGCCGGGGGAATGGTCAGGAACGGATCATTCGGCGGCTGCGGGTTCCGCCTTCGCGGCCGGACCGGATTCGCAGGTCAGCTTGCCGGAACCCATCGCGCTGACCTTGCAGCGGGCGCGGCCCTTTACGGTCACATCGCCCGAACCCATGATCGTTGCGTCGACATCGCCGTCGCTGGCAAAAGTGGTGCTGCCCGATCCGGCGATGGTGACCTTGGCCGTCTCCGCCTTGAGCGCGTCCATCCCGGCCGAGCCGCTGCCGGCGACTGTCAGCTTGAGCGACTTCACGTTGCCGACCGCGCGGTAATTGCCCGATCCGGCAATTGTCACGTCCAGGGTATCGCTTTGCACGGCGGTGGTTTCGATCTGCCCGGACCCGGCAATGGTGACCTTGGCTGTGCTGGCCAGCGCGCCAGCGGTGATCTTGCCCGATCCAGCCATAACCAGTTCGCTAGGCGCGGGCATGGTCACATTGACGATGGCCGGCTTGTCGCTGCCGGAGAAGGTCTTGTCCTTGCGCAGGATGCCCAGCGCGCCATCCTTCAGGGTGAAGCGCATCTGGTCCTTCAGCGCGTCGTCGCCTTCCACCGTGATTGCCAGCTTGTCGCCCGTGGTCACGCGCACTTCATCGGGGCCCAGCAGGACCAGCTCGGTCGGTGCGGTGCCGCTCAGGTCGAGCTCGGAGAGGGGTTTGCCCTCCTCGCCGTTCAGGCGGATATTGGTGGCGTCGCAGCCGGAAACCCCGGCAGCCATGACGACGGCGATGATCGGCGCGAATGCCTTCGCGAAATTGCCCAGCTTCATGCAGACCTCCTCTTGCATGGTGTATTAATGTAATAATACGGCAAGGCAGGCATTTCAAGTGGTCCAACGAAAAAGGGCCACTCCTTTGCAGGAGCGGCCCTTTTCGGTGTGCCGAACTGGCAGGGATCAGGCGGTGGCCTGCTCCGCATAGTACTTCGGCGCGTGTTCGTTCAGGATCGCGAGGATCTTCTTGAGCGCAGCCGGTTCGTCGGTCTTTTCCATCGCGGCGAGTTCGCGCGCCAGGCGCGAGGACGCGGCTTCGAAGATCTGCCGTTCGGAATAGCTCTGCTCCGGCTGGTCATCGGCGCGGAACAGGTCGCGGGTCACTTCGGCGATCGACACCAGGTCGCCCGAATTGATCTTTGCTTCGTATTCCTGGGCGCGGCGCGACCACATGGTGCGCTTTACCTTGGGCTTGCCCTTCAGGGTATCGAGCGCTTCGCGCAGGGTCTTGTCAGACGACAGTTTCCGCATGCCGATCGCCTCGACCTTGTTGGTCGGGACGCGCAGCGTCATGCGTTCCTTTTCGAAGCGCAGGACATAGAGTTCGAGCTTCATGCCGGCGATTTCCTGCTCTTGCAGTTCAATCACGCGGCCAACACCGTGCTTGGGATAAACGACGTAGTCACCAACATCGAAGGCGTGCGCCTTGACCACCATGTAACGTCCTTTCATACGGCGGAACGGACCCGCAAGCGGGCCTGTGATCGAGTGATGCTTGCTGGAACGGGGTAAAGCCTTGCGACCCGGTCCGATGTTCCCATCAACCGAACGTTGCGTCCTGCCTTTCATGATCTGCGGCTGCGCACGAGGCGGAAAACCCCGGCAGTCGCGGATTATATAGCATATCCGCAACAATATTGCCAGCGCGCAGAATCACGCGCCGGCAAGACCGGTGTCACAGGTTGGTCAAACGGTGGAATCGGGCGGAAATCCCCGATTCGCGTCCGCTCAGTCGCCTTCGCCGGGTTCCGGCGAGAAGAACTTCTCGAACTTGCCTTCGACACCCTTGAACTCGTCGGCGTCGGCCGGCGAATCCTTCTTGGACGTCAGGTTCGGCCATTCGGCGGAATACTTGGCGTTCAGTTCCAGCCACTGTTCCAGGCCGGATTCGGTATCGGGCAGGATCGCTTCGGCCGGGCATTCCGGCTCGCATACGCCGCAATCGATGCATTCGCTGGGATTGATCACCAGCATGTTCTCGCCTTCATAGAAGCAGTCGACCGGGCAGACCTCGACGCAGTCCATGTACTTGCACTTGATGCAGGCATCGGTGACGACATAGGTCATGGCAGGCTTGTCCCCTAAGACGAGTTGTTATCAGTCGCTGCTATGGGATTTGCAGCGGGGTCGTCAAGCGTCCGATAGCAGGCCTGTGCTTCACTGGCCGGTCCGCGCCGGGCTGGCAGGGCCAGAATCTCGATCACGGTGACTCGGCGCGGCAGGGGCAGGACCAGCACATCGCCTGGTTTGATGGCATGGCCGGGCTTTTCGATTCGCCGCCCGTTCTGGCGGATATGCCCTTGCAGCACCCAGTCGTGCGCCAGGTTGCGGCTGGCCGCAAACCGCAGGAACCAGAGCAGCTTGTCGATCCGCATTACCGCACGAGTTCCGCCAGCGCGGCAAATGCGCTGGTTGCGGGCCGCGGGGTGGGGCGTGCAGCCTCGATCTGCCGCCGGGTGGGCCGCCAGCGCCATTTCAGCGGTGCGGCCGGGCCAAACGCGCCCTTGGGCAAGGGGCGCGGCATGATCGGCTGGAAACCGGCGAGCCGCAGCAGCTGGGCATAAGCCGCCGTGCCCAGCCCCATGGATACCGCCATCGCGGGATCGATCCCGAACGGGGCCTTGCCTGAACCCACGCGCAGGCCATGCGCGGCGTGGAGCAGCTTTTCCGCCAGATCGATCCGCAGCGCCTGCTTGCCCAGCGCGCGATAGCCCGGCGGCGGCGCGGCCTTGCCCGCCAGCGGCAGGACCGGGGGCATTCCCGGAGCGGGTGGTATCATTCTACCACCGCGAACTTGCGCTGCGTCCTGCCAGGCGGCCAGTGCCGCAGGCTTCAACATGGCGGGCACGAACAGGTCGAGCGCGCCGACCCGCACCCCCAGCTGGCGCAGCATGGTGCGTTGGCCGGGATCAAGCCGGTCCAGCCCGGATTCGCCGCGATCCAGCAGTCCGCCCGCTTCGACCAGCCGGATCAGCAGCGCGCGCAGTTCCGGTCCGGCGGCGGGATCGGTCGCGGCGGTTTCCAGCTTGCGCAGCGGCGCGAGGGGAGCCAGCACCTGGCCCAGCCAGCCATCCAGCGCGGTCAGCAGGGCGCGCTTGCGCTGCGGGTCCAGCGCATCGAGTGCCGGATCAGGCCGAAGCTGGGGCGTGAGGGCAGAGCGCCCCGACGCCAGCCGCGCCACTGCATCGCCATCCCACCGCACTGCGCCACCGGCCAGGTCCAGCGGTGCGGCGCCTGCCGCGATGGCGTCAATCAGTCGATCCGCGCGTTCGGCGAGCAGGGCGGGCAAGTGGCGTTCGGCGGCGGCCAGCAACAGCTTGCGGTCGGCCAGCCGCGCCTCGGGATCGACGCGAAAGCGAAAGCCGGCCAGTTGCCCGATCTGTTCGCCGTCCACTTCCACCGTATCATCGGCGATCGTCACCGGCAGCAGCCCGGCGTCCGGCCCCAGCTTCTTCATCAGCACGCTGGTGCGGCGGTTGACGAAGCGTTCGGTCAGGCGGGCGTGAAGCGCATCGGACAGGCGTGCCTCGGCGGCGCGGGCGCGCGCCGCCATTTCCTCGCGCGCGAGCACCCAATCGGGCCGCTGGGCGATGTAAGCCCAGCTACGGATCGCGGCGATGCGCATTTGCAGCGTGTCGATATCGCCCGACGGGTTGTCGAGCTCCGCGATGGAGCGCGCGACGTAATCGCCGCCGAGATAGCCGTGGCGCAGATCCTCCCACAGTCGCGCGACGAAGCGCGCATGGGTATCCACCCCGGCCTGCCGGAAATCGGGCAGCGAGCAGGTACTCCAGAACCGCCGCACCAGCCCTTCGCCGCGCACGGTGCTGGCAATGTCGGGTTCTTCCGCCAGCCGCTTCAGCACGGCGAGGTCGATGGCTTCGGGTGCGGCGGCCAGTTCGGGGCGGTCGGGCCGCGCTTCCAGGTCCGCGATCAGCGCGCCCAGCGACGTGCAGCGGGGCGCGGCATCGCGCCAGAACAAGCGGGTCAGCGGGGGAAAGCGGTGTTCCTCGATCGCAAAGATTTCCTCGGCGCTGAATTCCGCGTCGTGACTGCCCGATCCGGCCAGCGTGCCGAACGTCCCGTCGCGCTGGTGCCGCCCGGCGCGGCCCGCGATCTGCGCCATTTCCGCGGTGGTCAGCCGCCGCTGGCGCACCCCGTCGAACTTGGACAGCCCGGCGAAGGCGACATGGCCGACGTCGAGGTTGAGGCCCATGCCGATCGCGTCGGTTGCGACAAGGTAATCGACCTCGCCCGCCTGATAGAGCGCGACCTGGCGGTTGCGGGTTTCGGGTGAGAGTGCGCCCATCACCACCGCTGCGCCGCCCCGGAACCGTCGCAGCATTTCCGCCACGGCATAGACCTGCTCTGCCGAAAACGCGACGATCACGCTACGCGGCGGAATCCGCGAGAGTTTTTTCGCGCCCGCGTGGGTCAGCGTGGAAAAGCGGGGGCGGCCGATGATTTCCGCATCCGGCAGCAGCGCGCGGATCAGCGGCTCGGCGGTGGCGGAGCCCAGGAACATCGTTTCCTCGCGCCCGCGCGCGTGCAGCAACCGGTCGGTGAAGATGTGGCCGCGTTCCCGGTCCGCCGCCAGCTGCACTTCGTCCAGCGCCACGAAGGCCAGATCGGCATCGACCGGCATCGCCTCGGCCGTGCAGAGCAGCCAGCGGGCGCCGGGCGGTTCGATCCGCTCCTCCCCCGTAATCAGCGCGACGCGGTCCTTGCCCTTGATCGCGCAGACCCGGTCATAGACCTCGCGCGCCAAGAGCCGCAGCGGAAAGCCGATCGCGCCGGAGGAATGCGCGCAGAGCCGTTCGATCGCCAGATGGGTCTTGCCGGTGTTGGTCGGACCCAGCACGGCCTTCACGCGGGAGTCGGCGTGGCGGATCGGGCGGATCGGGCGGGGCGGCATGGCCTGACCGATGTGGCATCGCGGGCAGTCCCCCGCAACCCGGCCCTTGGGGATGATCCCCAATTGCCCGCACGAACACCGGTTCTGACCGATCTTAGCCCGACATTAACCCTTATCCGTGCAGGACACGGGCTGATGGTGCAGCTGCCGGGGGCAGGTTTCTTGTTCAAGCCGCGCGAATTGCCGGAGCCGGGAAGCGGCGGTGCAGTGGCGCTGGCCGCGGCGCTGACCCATGCGCAGATCGCCAGTCTGCCCGCCGCCCCGCTGATCGAGCAGCTGGAAAGGCGCCGGACCGCCTTGCTGAGCACCATCGCTACGTATGACTGGGCGCCCGATCTGGCCGAAGACATCGGCAGCCAGCGCTGGTTTCGCGGGTTGGGGACGATGCTGGGGCTGACGCTGGCCGCGCTGGCGTTCTGGCCCGATTTCTCGGCCCAGGCGGCCCCTCCGGCAATGCCGGTCGATGCGGCGGCGCGCGACGAGTTTCGCAGCCAGATGATCCAGCCGCTGGCGCTGGGCGGGGATAGCGGCCACCGCATGGGGCCGACCGCCGCCGTCGTGCCACTGGCCGCCGCGCCCGAACGCGCGCTGGTGCAATTGACCGCGACGCTGGTGCAGGGCGACAGCTTTGCCCGGATGCTGCAACGCGCCGGAGTGGGCGCGGCCGATGCTGAGCGCGTGGCGCAACTGGTCGGCCAGACAGTGCAGCCGGGGCAGATCGCACCCGGCACACAAGTCGACATCACGCTGGGCCGGCGCGGCGATGGTGCTGCCGCCCGGCCGCTGGAGCGGCTGTCGTTTCGCGCGCGGTTCGATCTGGAACTGGCGATTGCACGCAATGGCGGCGCGCTGGTGGTGACGCCGCGCCCGATCCATGTCGATACCACGCCGCTGCGCATTCGCGGCACCGTGGGCGGCAGTCTCTATCGCTCCGCCCGCGCGGCGGGTGCGCCGATCGAGGCGATCCAGCAATACCTGCACGCGGTCGACCAGCATCTCAGCCTCGATACCGCGATCGAGCCGGGCGATACGTTCGACCTGGTGGTCGATTACAAGCGGTCGGCCAGCGGTGAGGCGCAAGTGGGCGAGCTGCTCTATGCCGGGATCGAGCGCGCGGGCCGCCCCAAGGCGCAGTTGCTGCGCTGGGGCAGCGAGGGCCAATTCTTCGAGGCATCGGGCATGGGCGCCCAGCGCACCGGGCTGCTGATGCCGGTGGTCGGGCGGGTGACGTCAAATTTCGGCGCGCGCCGCCATCCGATCCTGGGCTATACCCGGATGCACGCCGGGGTGGACTTTGCCGCACCGACCGGCACCCCGATCTATGCCGTGGGCGATGCGGTGGTCAGCTATTCCGGCTGGCGCGGTGGCAATGGCAATTACGTACGGCTGGAGCACGGCGGCGGGTTTGGCACCGGCTATTCGCACATGAGCCGGATCGCTGTGGCATCGGGCATGCGCGTGCGGGCCGGGCAAGTGATCGGCTATGTCGGTTCCACCGGCCTGTCGACCGGGCCGCACCTGCACTACGAACTTTATCGCAACGGCCAGAAAGTGAACCCGCTGTCGGTCAGGTTTACCGTCAGCACGCAGGTCGATGCCAAGGAGCTGGCGGCGTTCAAGGCGCGGCTGGCTTCGCTCAAATCGGTCCAGCCCGGCGCAGCGCTGGTCAGCCTGGCTCCGCGTCAGGCTGCTGTCGCAGGCCCGGAGCGGGAAATCGCGCGGCTCGACTGACCCCGACCGCCGCAGCGCACGGCGCATAGCGGGCTTTCAACCGGGCAGGTCCCGTTCTAGAAGCCCTGCATGACCGGACCTTTTCCCGCCACCCGCCTGCGCCGCACCCGTGCCAACGCCTGGAGCCGCGCGCTGCACCGTGAAACCGTGCTGACCCCGGCTGACCTGATCTGGCCGCTGTTCGTCACCGAAGGAAGCGGGGTGGAAGAGCCCATCGGCTCGCTGCCCGGCGTGTCGCGCTGGTCGGTCGACGGGATCGTGGCGCGCGCGAAGGAGGCGACGGCGCTGGGCATCCCGTGTCTGGCGCTGTTCCCCAACACCCAGCCCGACCGCCGCAGCGCGGACGGGCGCGAGGCGCTCAACCCCGACAACCTGATGTGCCGCGCGATCCGCGCGATCAAGGATGCCTGCGGCGACAGCATCGGCGTGCTGACCGACGTCGCGCTCGACCCCTATACCAGCCACGGGCAGGACGGGCTGATCGACGCGGCCGGCTATGTCCTGAATGACGCCACGGTCGAGGTGCTGATCGGGCAAAGCCTGAATCAGGCGGCCGCCGGGGCCGATGTCATTGCCCCATCCGACATGATGGACGGCCGGATCGGCGCGATCCGCGATGCGCTGGAAGGGGCGGGCCACATCAACGTCCAGATCATGAGCTATGCGGCGAAGTATGCCTCTGCCTTCTATGGCCCGTTCCGCGATGCGGTGGGCAGCAGCGGACTGCTGAAGGGCGACAAGAAGACCTATCAGATGGACCCGGCCAATGCCGAGGAAGCCCTGCGCGAGGTCGAGCTCGACCTGGCCGAAGGCGCGGACAGCGTGATGGTCAAGCCCGGCCTGCCCTATCTGGACATTGTCCGGCGGGTGAAGGACGCCTTCGAAGTGCCGGTGTTCGCCTATCAGGTCAGCGGCGAATACGCGATGATCGAGGCGGCGGTGGCCGCCGGTGCGGGGGACCGCGATGCGCTGGTGCTGGAAACCCTGCTGGCGTTCAAGCGCGCGGGCTGTTCCGGCGTGCTCACTTATCATGCGGCTCATGCAGCGCGGCTGCTGAATGGCTGAATTCCGGCTGGAAACGCCGCGCCTGATCCTGCGGGACTGGCGGGATGAGGATTGGGCGCCGTTCCTGGACGGCACCAATACGCCCGACGGCATGCGCTGGCTGGGCGGGGTGATGGACGCCGCGAAACAGCAATGGCAGCGCGAACGCCTGCTGGGCTACGCCCGCGATCACGGCCATACCTTTTGGGTGGTGGAGCGGCGCGAGGATGGCGCGGTGCTGGGGATGTGCGGACTGAAACGCGCCAACCAGCCTGGCGGGCCGCAAGGCGATTTCGAAGTGGGCTGGCGGCTGCGCGGCGATGCGCAGGGGCAGGGCTATGCCCGCGAGGCGGCGATGGCTTCGCTCAATTACGCGTTCACCGCACTGGATGCGCCGCACGTGCTGGCCCTGACGGTGCAGGGCAATGCACCCAGCTGGGGCCTGATGGAGCGGCTGGGGATGCAGCGCCGCGCCGATCTGGATTTCGACAGCGCCGATTTCGATCCCGATACCGGGCGGATCATCGCCTATGTCCTGACCCGCGCAGGCTGGGAGGAGCAGCCGTGGCGGGCGTGACGCCGGCCACCGCGCCGGGGCCGTCCCGCGCGCTGTTCGTGGTGACGATCCTGGCGGGCAGCTTCCTGCTGTTCCTGGTCCAGCCGATGGTCGCGCGCATGGCGCTGCCGCGCCTGGGCGGTGCGCCGAACGTATGGAACAGCGCGATGCTGGTCTATCAGGCGCTGCTGCTGGCGGGCTATTTCTATGCCCACCGGCTGTCGCGGATGCCGCTGCGACGTCAGGCGACGATCCACCTCAGCCTGCTCGCCGTCGCCGCGCTGACCTTGCCGATCACGCTGGCGGGCCTGCCGCCGCCGCGCCCCGGCACCGAAGTGGTCTGGGTGCCCGCCTTGCTGGCGCTGACCATCGGGCCGGTGTTTTTTCTGGTGTCGGCGCAGGCCCCGCTGATGCAGCGCTGGTTTGCCGCAGATCCCCGCGCCGGGGAGCCGTGGGCGCTCTATGCCGCTTCGAACCTCGGCAGTTTCGGCGGGCTGATCGCCTATCCGCTGTTGGTGGAGCCGGAACTGTCGATCCATGCGCAAAGCTGGGGGTGGAGCATCGGCTATGGCGTGCTGTTGGCGCTAATCGCGCTGGCGGCGCGCGCGCGGTGGAGCGCGGCTGACGTCATCCCTGCGCAAGCCGCCGAGCCGCTCCAGCCGGTGCCGCGCCGCCGGATCGCGCTGTGGCTGGCGCTGGCGGCGGTGCCGTCGGGGCTGATGCTGTCCACCACCACGCACCTGACGACCGACATCTTCGCCATGCCGCTGCTGTGGGTGATCCCGCTGGGGCTGTACCTGCTCAGCTTTGTGATCGCCTTTGCCGACCGGCGCGGGGCGGCGCGGGTGGTGTCGGCGCTGGCCTGGGCGGCGGTGCTGGGTGCGGGCGGGATGGCGATGATCTCGCAAGGCTCGTCGGGCCTTGTCCCGGTCATGCTCAGTGTCGTGCTGCTGTTTGTCATCTGCGTGGCGCTGCACGCGCGGATGTATGATCTGCGGCCTCCGGCGGAGCAGTTGACGCTGTTCTATCTGGTGATGTCCGCAGGGGGCGCGCTGGGCGGGGTATTTACCGCGCTGGTCGCGCCGCTGGTGTTCGACTGGGTGTGGGAACACCCCCTGCTGGTACTGGCTGCCACTGCGCTGCTCCCGGCAGAGCGCCTGCTCGACTGGCGACGGATGCGCGGGCTGCAGCCGGAAATGGTCAAGCTGGGGCTGGCGGCCCTGCTCGGCACGGCGGCGTTTCTGGTCTGGCTGCTGCTGGAAGCCAACGCGTTGGCGGAACCGGGCTGGCAGCGCGCGCTTTGCACCGCGGCGCTGGTGCTGATCGGGCTGCTGCTGACGCCGTGGCGCTGGCTGGTCACGGCGCTGCTGCTGGCAGTGATGATCGCGCAGGGCGGCGACCAGACCTTGCGCGACACCCGCGACGGGGTGCGCAGCCGCAGCTATTTCGGCGTCTACACCGTGCGTGACCATCCGTCAGAAGGGATTCGCACCCTGGCCCACGGCACCACCCTGCATGGCGAACAGTCGCTCGATCCGGTGATGAAGCGAATGCCGCTGAGCTATTATGGCCCCGGATCGGGCGCGGGGATCGCCTTTGCCAATGCCAGCGCGCTCTATGGGCGCGGGGCCCGGCTGGGGGTGGTCGGACTGGGGACGGGGTCGCTGGCCTGTTACCACCAGCGCGGCGAACGGCTGACTTATTTCGAGATCGATCCGGCGGTGCTGCGCTATTCGCGGGATGGCACGTTCACCTACATCCGCGATTGCGCGCCCGACACGCAGATCGTGCTGGGCGATGCGCGGCTGGAACTGGCCAAAGTTGCCCCCGGCAGCTTCGACGTGCTGGCGATCGACGCGTTCTCGTCCGATGCGATCCCGCTGCACCTGATGACGTCAGAGGCATTTGGCGTCTATCTGCGGGCGCTGTCGCCGCGCGGCGTGCTGCTGGTGCACATTTCCAACCGCTATATCGATCTGGAGCCGGTCCTCGCCGCCGAAGTGCGCGCGCGGGGTTTGGCCGGGGCGATGCGCGAGGACGTGCCGCCCTATGGTTCGGACTGGACCGCCTCGTCATGGGTTGCGATTGCCCGCGATTCCGATCAACTGGCGGCGCTTGGCCAGAAGGCCCCGGCGATGGCGTGGCGACCGCTGGTGGCCCCGGCCGCGCGGCGGTGGAACGATGACCATGCCTCGATCCTGCCCTATATCCAGTGGCGCAACTTTCTGGGACACCCGCAATGACCATCAGCCGCCCCGACGTTTCGATCATCCCGATCCACGGCAAGACCCCGCGCATCCACGACAGCGCCTTCGTCGCGCCGGGTTGCCGGATCATCGGTGACGTGGAAATCGGGCCGGATGCCAGCATCTGGTACAACTGCGTGCTACGCGGCGATGTCAGCCAGATCGTGATCGGCGCGCGCACCAATGTGCAGGACGGCACGGTGATTCACTGCGACAGCCCGATGCCCGGCGCGCCGAACGGCTTTCCCACGCTGATCGGCGAAGATGTGCTGATCGGCCACATGGCGATGATTCACGGCACCGTGATTCACGATCGCGGCTTTGTGGGCTTTGCCGCGCAGACCATGAACGGCTGCGTGATCGAGGCGGACGGAATGCTGGCGGCGGGCGCACTGCTCGCCCCGAACAAGCGCATTCCCAGCCGCCAGCTGTGGAGCGGCCGCCCGGCCACATTCATGCGCGATCTGGACGACCGCGCGCTCGGCGGGCTGCAACTGGGCGTGAAGCACTACGTCGAAAACGCGAAGCACCACCGCGCGGCGATCGATGGCCAGACCGAAAGCTGAATTTCCCCCGGCGGAAGCAATCCGCGCGCTGGCTGACGGCGAAGGGCGGCTGGCCCTGCGCGTCACCCCCGGCGCGCGGGTGGAGGCGGTGGAGCTGGGCGATGGCCGGGTGGTTGTGAAAGTCCGCGTGAAGCCGGAAGACGGCAAAGCCAATGCCGCCGTGCTGGATTTGCTGGCCGATGCGCTGGGCATTGCGACGTCACGACTGCGCTTGTTGCGCGGCGCAACTGGGCGCGACAAGCTGGTGCAACTCGACGGGTAAGGGTTTGGGGTTTGTTTCAGCGGCACTGAAACAGCTGAGGCACCGGCCCGGTGCCGTATCCACACAAGTGGAACGGACTCAGCCTTTCAGCCGGCGTGACAGGAATGCCAACGTGCCGGTCCAGGCGACCGCGATCCACAGCACCAGTGCCGGGGCATGGAGCCAGCCAACCGCGCCCAGCACCGCGCCCAATGCCAGTCCCAGCCACAGCAGCAGCCACCCGCTCCAGCCTTCGCCGCCGGTGCCCGTCAGCCATGCGGCCAGCCCCTGGCTCATCCGCACCAGTGCCCCGGTCATGTAGGTCAGGCCGACCGATACCTCGCCCCCGCGCTGGAACGTGTTGTTGAGCGCGCCCATCGCCGCCACCAGCAACGCCAGCATCGCGGGCGTGTGCCCCAGCGCCTGCGTGGTTGCCGCTCCGGCAAGCAGCAGCGTGACCGTGCCCAGCACCACCGGCTTGCGGTGTTGCCCCGCGCGCGCCGCCAGCAGCGCGCCGCCGATCACACCCAGCACGAACCCCGCGATCAGCAGTGCCGGAATCCACGCGAGCGCGGGAAACTGGATCAGGTCCACGCCCAGCCGGGTGGTGTTGCCTGACATGAAGGACACGAAATAGCGGTCCGCCGAAAGGAACCCGGCGGCATCGACGTAACCCGCAAGACCCGCCAGCGCGATGGCCAGCGCCCGGCGGGGGTGATCGTACTGGTGCATGGGATCAGCCTAACGCCGCACGGCGTTGCTGGCAAAATCAATTGGTGTCGGTCAATCCCGGGCCATGCCCTTGGCCATGCGATCCAGCACATCGGCCATGGCATCGGCAATTTCGCGGTCGGCGACGTCGGTTTCGGCAATCGCGCGGCGCATGGCCTCTGCCCATTGTCCGGCGGTGGCGCGGTTAATGCGGAAGCCGCCGTGGGCGCTCATCATGCACTTGCCGGGGTTCGCTTCGAACCAGTCGCGCGGCCCGCCTGCCCAGCCGGCCAGGAACAGCGGCAGCGATGCGCGCATTTCGGACAAGTCCTCGGCGTGCATATCGCGGAGTTCGGCATAGGCCGGGTCCTGATCCATCAGGTCATAGAACCGGTCAGTGATCGCCCGCAGTACCGGATGGCCGCCGACCCGCTCGAACGGGCTGGTGGCGGGAGCTTCGGCAGTGGCAGTGGTCACGGGGCATTCTCCGGCAGGCACAAATCAACATGTCGTGCCTAGCGCAGCCGTCGGTCCAGCGAATTGACCGGAATCAAACGCCGCCCCGAAGCAGGTTCGGGGCGGCGCCAGAGTTGGGAGCAAGGTTGGGACAGGTTGTTATTCGCCGTCGCCGCTGGGTTCCGGCGCGGCCTTGGGCTTCTTGCCGACCGATGGGACGGACTTCTTGCCCTTGACCAGCTTGGGCGGCGCGGGCGTCAATTCGAACGCCAGCGCATCGTCCCTGACCGAGACGTGGACTTCGCCGCCGTGGCGCAGCTTGCCGAACAACAGTTCCTCCGCCAGCGGCTGCTTGACCTTTTCCTGGATCAGGCGGGCCATCGGCCGCGCGCCATAGAGCTTGTCATAGCCGCGCGCACCCAGCCAGGCACGGGCATCGCCGTCGAACTGGATGTGGACGTTCTGCTCGGCCAGTTGCAGTTCCAACTGCAGCACGAACTTGTCGACCACGCGGGCGATCACTTCGGTGCCGAGGTAGGCAAACGGCACGATCGCATCCAGGCGGTTGCGGAATTCGGGGCTGAACATCCGCTTCACCGCTTCGTCGCCCGCATCCGCCTTGGACACGTCGCCGAACCCGATGCCCTGCTTGGCCATGTCGCTGGCGCCCGCGTTGGTGGTCATGATGAGGACCACGTTACGGAAATCGACCGTCTTGCCGTGGTGGTCGGTCAGGCGGCCGTTATCCATCACCTGCAGCAGGATGTTGAACAGGTCAGGGTGGGCCTTTTCGATTTCATCGAGCAGCAGCACGCAGTGCGGTTGCTGGTCGATCGCGTCGGTCAGCAGCCCGCCCTGATCGTAGCCGACATAGCCCGGAGGCGCACCGATCAGCCGGCTGACCGAATGGCGCTCCATGTATTCGGACATGTCGAAGCGCTGCATCGGAATGCCGAGGATCTGCGCCAGCTGCTTGGACACTTCGGTCTTGCCGACGCCGGTCGGGCCGGAAAACAGGAAGCTGCCAATCGGCTTGTCCGGATCGCGCAGGCCCGCGCGGCTCAGCTTCATGGCGCTGGACAGCACTTCGATGGCCTTGTCCTGCCCGAACACCACGCGCTTCAGATCGCGCTCCAGATGTTCCAGCGCGGTGCGGTCGTCCGACGAGACGGACTTGGGCGGGATCCGGGCCATCGTCGCGATCACGGCTTCGATCTCGCGCGCGGTGATGGTCTTCTTGCGCTTCGACGGCGGCACCAGCATCTGCATCGCGCCGCATTCGTCGATCACGTCGATCGCCTTGTCGGGCAGCTTGCGGTCGTTGATGTAGCGCGCCGACAGCTCGACCGCAGTCTTGATCGCGTCGGGGGTGTACTTGACCTTGTGGTGCTCCTCGAACGCGGTGCGCAGACCTTTGAGGATCTTGATCGTGTCCTCGATGGTCGGCTCGTTCACGTCGATCTTCTGGAACCGGCGGAGCAGCGCGCGGTCCTTTTCGAAGTGGTTGCGGAATTCCTTGTAGGTGGTCGATCCGATGCAGCGGATCGTCCCGCCCGACAGCGCGGGCTTCAGCAGGTTGGAGGCGTCCATCGCCCCGCCGCTGGTCGCCCCGGCACCGATCACAGTGTGGATTTCATCGATGAACAGCACCGCGTGCGGCATCTTTTCAAGTTCGTTGACGACCTGCTTCAGCCGCTCCTCGAAATCGCCGCGATAGCGGGTGCCAGCCAGTAGCGCGCCCATGTCGAGCGAATAGATCACCGCTTCGGACAGGACTTCGGGCACTTCGCCCTCGACGATCTTGCGCGCGAGGCCTTCCGCAATCGCGGTTTTGCCGACGCCGGGATCGCCGACATAGAGCGGGTTGTTCTTGCTGCGGCGGCACAGGATCTGGATCGTGCGGTCCACTTCCGGCCCGCGTCCGATCAGCGGATCGACTTTGCCCGCCAGCGCCTTTTCATTCAGGTTGACGCAGAACTGGTCGAGCGCCGTTTCCTTCTTGCCGTCCTTGGCGGCGGCCTTTTCCTCGGCCGCGGGTTGGTCGGTTTCGGTGCCCTTGGGGCTGCGATCCTCGATCCGCTTGCCGCCCTTGCCGATGCCGTGGCTGATATAGCTGACGGCATCGAGCCGGCTCATGTCCTGTTGCTGCAGGAAATAGACGGCATAGGAATCGCGCTCTGAAAACAGCGCGACCAGCACGTTGGCGCCGGTGACGGTATCCTTGCCCGACGACTGCACGTGCAGGATCGCGCGCTGGATGACCCGCTGGAACCCTGCCGTGGGGGCGGGATCGCCCTTTTCCTCGGTCTTGAGCGACTGGTATTCCTGATCGAGGTATTGGCGCACCACGTCGCCCAGCTCGCCCAGGTCCACTCCGCAGGCCTGCATCACTTGCGCCGCGTCGGCATCGTCGATCAGCGCCAGCAGCAGATGCTCAAGCGTGGCATACTCGTGGCTGCGTTCCGAAGCGTTGGCGAGCGCGGAATGTAGCGTCTTTTCAAGGCTTTGGGCGAAACTTGGCATCTAGCGGGCTTTCACGCGGGAGGGGGAGGAGGGCCGGGGGAAGGATGAACGAAGGGAGTATGAACGGTCGGGATTAACCGAACCTATATGGCGCGCCCGCGCAAAACCGGTAGGGGCGCTCATCGTTTTGGCCCGCCGAACAGCGCATCGGCGGCGGCGCGGTGCGCGGCTGCCTTGTCGCGATGCGCTTTCACGCGGGCGATTTCCGCTTCCAGCAAGGCGACGCGCTCAGCCAACTCGTCCTGCGAATAGCTGTCGAGGCTCTCGCGAGCCAGGGCGCTGGCGGCATCACCGCGCGGGCGGGGGCGATCATCGTCGTCCATGCATGGCAGAATCACCGCTGCGGCGCTTGCTGTCAACACGGCCAAAGGATAGGGGAAGGCAGGCGTGCTTTTTGGGCAACGGGGCTGTGCAAATGACTGGTTTACTTCCCGATTCCATGAAGGTCGCGGGTTTTGACGCTCCCGGCGGCCCGGAAGTGCTGCGGCTGGCCGATGCGCCGGTGCCTGTGCCGGGGCCGGGCGAGGTGCTGGTGCGGGTCGCCTTTGCCGGGGTGAACCGGCCCGACGTGATCCAGCGCCAGGGTTTCTATCCGCCGCCGCCGGGCGCTTCGCCGATCCCGGGGCTGGAAATCGCGGGCGCGGTCGTGGCGCTGGGAGAGGGCGTGGAACCGGCGCTGCTGGGCCAGCAGGTCTGCGCGCTGGTATCCGGCGGGGGCTATGCCGAATATTGCCTGGCGGTCGCGGACCACTGCCTGCCGGTGCCGGCGGACCTGCCGCTGGATCAGGCCGCCGCGCTGCCCGAAACGCTGTTCACCGTGTGGCACAACGTGTTCGAACGCGGCTGGGCGAAAGAGGGCGAGACGATCCTGGTCCACGGCGGCACCAGCGGGATCGGCAGCATGGCCATCATGCTGGGCAAGCTGTTCGGCCTTACCGTGATCGTCACCTGTGGCGGGGCGGACAAGTGCGCCCAGGCGCTGAAGATCGGCGCGGACCACGCGATTGACTACAAGGCGCAGGATTTCGTCACCGAAGTGGCGCGGATCACGGATGGGCAGGGGGTGCACCTCGTGCTCGACATGGTTGCGGGCGATTATGTGATGCGCAACCTCAAATGCCTTGCCGATGATGGCCGCCACGTGACCATCGCGGTGCAGGGCGGGGTGCGGGCCGAGCTCAACATGGCCGAAGTCATGCGCCGCCGCCTGTGCCTGACCGGATCGACGCTGCGCCCGCGCTCCAACCAGTTCAAGGCGCTGCTGGCGCAGGAAATCGCGCGCATGGCCTGGCCGCTGGTGGAAAGCGGGCAACTGCGCCCGGTGATGGACCGCGCGTTTCCGCTGGCCGAGGCGTCGGCCGCCCATGCGCGGATGGAGGCGGGCAGCCACATCGGCAAGATCGTGCTGGCGGTTGGTTGAGTCGCTGGCGGCCCTAGAAACCCTTGCCCTTCGGGGCGAATCCGCCTAGACGCCTGCCCAAACGGCCGCTCCGCGAGGGGCGGCCCTTCTATTTTGAACGGAGAATACCCGTGTCCCAGCCGACCCCGTTGATGCCGCACGCCACCGCTTCGTGGCTGGTCGACAACACCGCGCTGACCTTTGAACAGATCGCCGAATTCTGCGGTCTGCACATCCTGGAAGTCCAGGCGATGGCCGATGATCTGGCCTCGTCGAAGTACACCGGACGCGATCCGGTGCGCGCGGGCGAACTGACCATGGCCGAAATCGAAAAGGGCCAAGCCGACGCCAACTATGCCCTGAAGATGCAGAAGGCTCCGGTTACCGTCAGCCGCACCAAGGGCCCGCGCTATACCCCGGTGTCGAAGCGCCAGGACAAGCCCGATGGCATCGCGTGGATCCTGCGCCACCACCCCGAAATCTCGGACGCGCAGATCGGCAAGTTGATCGGCACCACCCGCAACACCATCGCCGCGATTCGCGATCGCAGCCACTGGAACATCGGCAATATCCAGCCGAAGGACCCGGTCACGCTGGGCCTGTGCAGCCAGCGCGAGCTGGACGCCATCGTTGCCAAGGCGGCGAAGAAGGCCGGGCTGGAAGATGCCGCCGGTGACGATGAACGGCTGGGCGATGATCGCGCCTCGCTGATCGAGGAACTGCGCGCCGAACGCGAAGCCGCCTCGCGCGCTGCCAGCGAAGCCGCGCAGGAAGCCGAAGCCGCCGCCTGGCTCGAAGCCAAGCGCGCTGCCGAGGCCGCCGAAGGCCAGTAAGCTTGCCGGTTTAGGCCATCGTGGCAACTTGCCCTTCCCGGTGGGAGGGGCCAAGTTGGCAGGATGACCGAAACCGATCCCGCACCGACCCCCTGGCAAGCCCACTATGCCCACCCTTGCGCGTGGGACATGGACTTTCCGCCACTGACCCTGCCAGAGATGTTCGCCCAGAGCGCCGCCCGCTTTGCCGAGCGGCCGCTGGTGGACTTCATGGGCCGCGCCTTCACTTATGCCGCGCTGCATGCAGAGGCCCGCGCTTTTGCCGCCGGGCTGCAGCGGCTGGGCGTGACCAAGGGCGACCGGATCGGGCTCTACCTCCCCAATGTCCCGATCTATGTCTCGGCCTATTACGGGGCGATGCTGGCCGGGGCGACCGTGGTCAATTTCAGCCCGCTCTACACCGCGCAGGAACTGGCTGCGCAAGTGGAGGATTCGGGCACGCGGCTGCTGGTGACGATCGATTCGGTCGCGCTGCTGCCCACCGCGCTGGAAGTGCTCAAGACTTCCGGGCTGGAACGGCTGGTGGTCGGCTCGCTCGCGGCGATGTTGCCGCTGGCCAAGGGGCTGGCGCTGCGGCTGCTGGGGCGCAAGTCGCTGACCCGCATTCCCGCCCGCCCGGACGTGATCCGGTGGGAGGACGCGCTGGCCCGGACCGATCCCGCGCCCGTCCTGCTCGATCCGCTGGAGGATCTGGCCCTGCTGCAATACACTGGCGGCACCACCGGCACGCCCAAGGGCGCGATGCTGACCCACCAGAACATCTCCGCCAACACCCGCCAGGTCGAGGCGATCGATCCCCGCGCGGGCGAACGCGACGTGATCATGGGCGTGCTGCCGCTGTTCCACGTCTTCGCCAATATCTGCGTGCTCAACCGCACGGTGGTGAACGGCGGGTGCATTGCCATGCTGCCGCGCTTTGATGCGGGGCAGGCGCTCAAGACGCTGCAACGGGTGCGCGCCACCGCGATGCCCGGCGTGCCGACGATGTATCAGGCGCTGCTCGATCATCCCGCGCTGGCCCGGACCGATTTCTCCTCGCTGCGGGTCTGCATTTCCGGCGGCGCGCCGCTGGCCGGGCCGCTGAAGGAAAAGTTCGAGGCCGCCACCGATGCGCGGCTAGTGGAAGGGTACGGCCTCACCGAAACCGCCGGCGTTGCTTCCACCAATCCCTATGAGGGTGAAGACCGCGTGGGCACCATCGGCCAGCCGATCCCCGCCACCCGCATTCGCCTGCTTGACAAGGAAGACCCCACCCGCGATGCCCCCGCCGGGCAGCCGGGTGAACTCGCCATCCAGGGCCCGCAAGTCATGCGCGGCTACTGGCGCCGCCCCGAAGCCGCCGCCGCCTTTGCGGAGCGCGCCGATGGCCAGTGGCTGCGTACCGGTGACGTCGCGGTGCTGGACGATCAGGGCTATGTCCGCATCGTCGACCGCATCAAGGACATGATCGCGGTGGGCGGGTTCAAGGTGTTCCCCAGCCAGGTCGAAGCCGTGGTGCTGGAACACCCGGCGGTCAAGGAAGTGCTGGTCATCGGCGTCCCCGAACCCCGCCTTGGCGAAGTCCCCCGCGCCTACGTCACCCTGAACGACGGCACGGCCGAAACCGGCGAAGCCCTGCGCGACTGGATCAACGCCCGCATCGGCAAGCACGAACGCGTCGACGCTGTGGTGGTGCGGGAAACCATGCCCAAGACGATGATCGGCAAGCTGGACCGCAAGGCGTTGAGAGCCGAGGTGGCGGCGGAAGGATAGGCCCGCCGTCCTGATCGGACGTCACCCCGGGCCTAACCGGGGGGCAGCGACCTTCTGGATTGCTATGGTTTGCGCGACCGCCGGACAAGCCAAGCGGGATTCCGGATCAAGTCCGGGATGACGAAGGCGGAGTTGCCCTAGACCGCCGCTGCCAGCAGCGCTTCAACCCCAGCCGCCACACTCGGTTCGTTCGCGCCGCGCGGGGCGAAGCGGCCTTCGACCTGGGCGCCTTGTTCGATGGTCAGCGAATCGTAGTGGACGTCGCCGTGGATGCGGGCGGATTTGAGGACCACCAGGTCGCGCACGCTGATCGTGCCGCGGATCACGCCGGACAGGCGGGCCGTTTCGGCCTTGACCGCGCCGATGATTTCGCTGGCTTCGCCCTGCACCAGCGCGGTGCAGGTCACGTCACCTTCGATCCGGCCATCGACGTGGAGGTCGGCCGAGGCGGTGACGTCGCCCTTGATGCGGGTGTCGGCGCCGAAAACGGAGAAGGTCGATCCTGCCACGGTGTTACTTCCCGTTGGGTGCGCGGCTGCGCGGTTCTTGGAAAACATGGGCAGCAGCCTCTAGAAATGGACGCGGGTTGAGCGGACGGTCGTGCATCCGCACTTCGAAATGGAGGTGCGGCCCGGTGGACCGCCCGGTGTTGCCAATCGCGCCGATCACGGCCCCGGCGGCCACCGGCTGGCCGACCCGGGTGGCAAAGCGCGACATGTGGGCATAGCGCGTCATCAGCCCGTTGCCATGGTCGATTTCCACGCAGTTGCCGTATCCAGCCTTCACCCCGACGAAGCTGACGGTGCCTTGCGCGGCGGCATAGATCGGCGCGCCGATCGGGCCCTTGAAATCCAGTCCGGCATGGAACGCCGCGCCGCCACCAAACGGGTCGGCGCGGTAGCCGAAGCCCGACGAGACGAATTCGAGGCTGGCGGGCAGGACCTGGGGAATCCCGGCAAGGCCGCGTTCCAGCGCATCCATCCGCGCCAGGCTAACGCCGAGCCGTTCAAAGCGCGTGTCGATCCGCCCCCCACGCGCCGTGGCCAGCGCGATGAAGGGACCGCCCATTGCGCTGCGATCGTCGAGCGAGGCGAGCATGGTGCGGGGATTGAGGCCGAGGCGCTTGATCTTGCTTTCGGCGTCGGCGGCGCGGCGGTCCGCCGCGCGGGTCAGCTTTTCGACGAAGGCCAGCTGGCGGGCCTCGATCCGGGCGAGCGCGGCGGCTTCGGGGATCAGCGCGCTGACCTTGTTCACGGTCTTGGCCGCTTCGCCGGAGGAATCGGAGACGGTTTCGCCCGCCTTCTTCTCTTCCGGCAGGTCGCCCAGATGCGCCTCGGCCATCTTTTCCAGGAATTCCTGGCGCTTTTCGAGGTCGGTGGCGACGCCCTTGATGTCGTCGCGGTATTCGGACACCCGGCTTTCGGCGGTGGCGACTTGCGCTTCGCGGTTGAGCAGCGACAGCCGGTCGCGCGCGGCGAGGTATTGGGATACCGCCATGCCGGCCATCGACAGCACCCACACCAGCAGCAGCGCCGCGGTAACGCCCGCGCCGATCATCTGGATCCGCGATGAAACCTTGATGAAACGAACCTGCCCCTGCGACCGCATGAAGAATTCGCGATCGGGAAACCATGTCCGCAGGCGATCCCCGAAACCGCCAACGCTCAATTTTTGCAAGACGACCCCGGAAGCCTGATTTCAGTTGGGCGCGCGCTAGCAGGCGCATCGGCACGAGGCGAATCCATTAACCGGCGGAGTCGCTGAATCGACGGACTCGCGCGACGAGTCGTTTGCGGCCCCTACGAATTAGCCCCTAAGTTACTTGCAACCGATTGCAGCGAATCGGCACCGGCGGTGACAGCACCGGGCGGAAGTGCTAGGCGCGCGGACCTGATGACCACTGACCTTGCCCCTGCCGTCGAAGCGCCCGAGGCGCTCGTTGCCCGTCTTGCCGGGGTCGGCCGCGCTGCCCAGCGCGTGCTGGCGCGCATGGATGCGCCGGCCAAGGCCGCCGCGCTCCACGCCGCTGCTGCCGCCCTGCGCGCGGCTGAAAGCACGATCCTCGCCGCCAATGCGCAAGACATGGCGGCGGGCGAAGCGCGCGGGCTGACCGGCGCGATGCTGGACCGGCTGCGGCTGGATTCCGCGCGGCTGGCGGGCATTGCCGACGCGGTCGACGCCGTCGCGGACCTGCCCGATCCGGTCGGACAGGTGATCGACCGCTCGGTGCGGCCCAACGGGCTGGAACTCAGCCGGGTGCGGGTGCCGGTCGGGCTGATCGGGATCATCTATGAAAGCCGGCCCAACGTCACCGCCGATGCCGCCGCGCTCTGTGTCCGCTCGGGCAACGCCGTGCTGCTGCGCGGCGGGAGCGAGGCGGTCCATTCCAACCGCGCGATCCACGCCGCGCTGGTGCAGGGCCTGGTCAGCGCCGGAGTGCCGGAAGCCGCCGTGCAACTGATGCCCACGCAAGACCGCGCTGCCGTGGGTGCGATGCTGACCGCCGCCGGCCTGATCGACATGATCATCCCGCGCGGCGGCAAGAGCCTGGTGGCCCGCGTTCAGGCCGATGCCCGCGTGCCCGTGCTCGCCCACCTCGACGGCATCTGCCACACCTTCATCCACGCCGCCGCCGATCCGGCCAAGGCCCGCGCGATCGCCCGCAATGCCAAGCTGCGCCGCACCGGCATCTGCGGGGCGATGGAAACGCTGCTGATCGATTCGACCTTCCCCGACGCGCAAGCCGTGGTGGCCGATCTGCTTGATGGCGGGTGCGAATTGCGGGGCGATGCGCGGGCCAGGGCGCTCGATCCCCGGATCAACCCGGCCTCGGCCGAGGATTGGGACACCGAATACCTCGATGCGATCCTCTCGGTGGCGGTGGTGGACGGCCTTGGTGCCGCGCTGGCCCACATCGAGCGGCATTCCTCGCACCATACCGATGCCATCGTGACCGAGGACGAATCGGTCGCCGAGCAGTTCCTGGCCGAGGTCGATTCCGCCATCGTCATGGTCAACGCCTCGACCCAGTTTGCCGATGGCGGCGAGTTCGGTCTGGGCGCCGAAATCGGTATTGCCACCGGGCGTTTGCACGCGCGCGGGCCGGTCGCGCTGGAAGGGCTGACGACCTATAAATGGCAGGTGCGCGGCACCGGCCAGGTCCGCCTCTGAGAGGCGCGCCCTGAAGCGGATCGGCCTTCTTGGCGGCAGCTTCAACCCCGCTCACGGCGGGCATCGCCGGATCACGCTGTTCGCCCGCGAAGCGCTGGGGCTGGACGAGGTGTGGTGGCTGGTTTCACCCGGTAACCCCTTGAAACCAAAGGCGGGAATGGCACCGCTTCATGCGCGGCTCGCTGCTGCCCGCAGCCAGTCGCGCCGGGCCCCGATCCGTGCCACCGCGATCGAGCGGGAGCTTGGCACCCGCTATACCATCGATACCCTGCGCGCCCTCACCCGGCGCTATCCCAAATGCCGGTTCATCTGGCTGATGGGGGCCGACAATCTGGCCCAGTTCAGCCAGTGGCGGGACTGGCGCGGGATCGCCCGCACCATGCCGATTGCGGTTATTGCCCGGCCGGGCTATGATGGCGCCGCTGTCGCGAGCCCCGCGATGGCCTGGCTCGGCCGATTCCGGCGGACCGCCGCCAGTCTGAAAACCCGGAGAGGATGGAGCGCCCCTGCGCTGATACCTTTGCGTTTTGATCCCGATCCGCGCTCGGCCACGGCCATTCGCCGCGCCGATCCTGACTGGGCCAGCCGTTATGACGGCCGCCCACAGCGTGATCCCCTGACGCACCATCCCGTTCATCCCCACAGCATCAAGAAAGCCGGGCAATGATGCCCAGCGCTTTCCGCATCGCCCGCTTACAGGAGCCGTTCCGGTTTACATGACCCCTGCCCAACCTTCCCCGGCCACTGCCGGTGCCCCCGCCCCGCTCCCCCCGTCCGAGCCGGGTTCGCTTCACGAACTCGTCCTGAAGTCGCTTGACGATGATCAGGCGCAAGAGCTGGTTTCCATTCCGCTCGAAGGCAAAAGCTCGGTCGCGGATCACATGGTGATCGCGTCCGGTCGCTCCACCCGCCAGGTCGCCTCGATGGCGCAGAAACTGGCGGAGCGGATCAAGCAGGGCGGCTTTGGCCATGTCCGGATCGAAGGCCTGCCTGCTGCCGACTGGGTGCTGGTCGATGCGGGCGATGTCGTCGTCCACCTGTTCCGCCCGGAAGTGCGCACGTTCTATAACCTGGAACGGATGTGGGCCTTCGGCGACAGCGGAAACGCGTGATTTCAGCTGCGTGGTCCGGTCATGCCCTTGGCATGACCTCGCGCGGCACCGGCCCGCTCCCCCGCCCGGCCACCCATCCAGGATATACTTCCGTGGGTGGCCGGGCGGGGGAGCGGGCCGGTGCCGCGCCAGCCACAAGCGCAGCTTGTGGCGACCACGGCGAATAACATGCGCCTGCACATCATTGCCCGCGGCAAGATCGGGCGGTCGCCCGAGGCGGAGCTGGTCGATCGCTACGTCAAGCGGATCGCATGGCCATTCAAGCTCACCGAGTTACCTGATGTGGGCGGCACGATCCCCGCTCCGCTCACCCCATCGCGCGATGTCCTGCTGGACGAGCGCGGCAAGCAGCTGTCGTCAGAGGAATTCGCCGCTCTGCTGGGCAAGTGGCGCGACGAGGGCGTGCGTGAAACGCGGTTCCTGATCGGGGCTGCCGATGGTCATGGCGAAGCCGGGCGGGCCAAGGCCGACCTGCTGATCGCATTCGGGGCGATGACCTGGCCGCATATGCTGGCACGCGCGATGCTGGCAGAACAATTATGGCGTGCAACCAGCATTTTGGCTGGCCATCCCTATCACCGTTCGGGATAAGCGCGCCGTCATGATCGCGCTGCGTTCCTTCCGTCTGTTGCCGCTGGCTGCTGTCCTGCTGGTCGGCGCGGCCACAGCGCAAGTGCAAGTGCCGGTCGAGACGGCCGAGGATTCGCGCAAGTTGCTGGCCGAAGCGCAGGCCCAGGGCGAACAGGCACGCCGCCGCGCGGAGGCGCTGGAAGCGAATGCCGCCAGCGCGGTCGCCGCCGCCGACAAGACCGCGCAGGAAGCGGCCGCCGTTGCCGCGCGCATCCAGCAATCCGAAGCGAAAATTGCCGAGAACGAGGCCCGCATCCGCCTGATCGATCGCCAGCGCGTGCAACTGCGCGCCCGGCTGGCAGAGCGGCAACGCCCGGTGGTGCAACTGACCGCCGCCCTTCAGCGCCTGTCGCGGCGTCCGGCCGCCTTCTCGCTGCTGCGCCCCGGTTCGCTGCGTGAAGCGGTGTATTTGCGCGCCGTGCTGGAAACGATGTTGCCCGAAGTGGAGCGCCGGACCGCCAGCCTGCGTGCCGAGATCGAACGGGGCCGGGCCTTGCAGCGTCAGGCCCAGGCGGCCACGGCAGCCTTGCGGGCCGGCCAGGGCGAACTGGCGCAGCGCCGCAAGGCGCTTGCCGCGCTCGAATCGCAGCAGCGGCTTGCCTCACGCCAGGCCAGCAACAGCGCCGACCGTGAGGCGGAACGTGCGCTGGCGCTGGCAGAGCAGGCCCGCGACCTGTCGACGCTGGCGCGTGAACTCGACAAGGCTGGCACCTTGCGTAGCGAACTGGCCGCCCTGCCGGGACCGGTGCTTCGGCCCTTGCAGCCGCAATCGGCGCAAGTGCGCGGCGATGCGGGGGCGATGGCCGAACCGCAGGTCGCGCCGCCGCCCGGATATATCCTGCCGCTGGCCGGACGACTGGTGGCCGGTTTCGGCGCGAGCGTGCCCGGACAGCCGCGCTCGCGCGGGATTTCCATCGCCGCGCGGGGCGGGGCGCAAGTCGTTACCCCGGCAGCAGGGCGGGTGGCCTTTGCCGGGCCGTTCCAGGGCTATGGCAGTATTGTCATCATCGAGCATCCGGGTGGCTGGACCTCGCTGGTCACCGGGCTCGCGGCACTGGATACCAGCGTCGGGCGGCAACTGGTCAGCGGTTCGCCACTGGGCGTGATGGGGCCGGGCCGCCCGGTGCTGACGCTGGAGCTGCGGCGGCAGGGCGAACCGGTCAATCCGCTCGATTTCGTGCGGAGCGGACCCTGAACCGGGCTTCGGGCCATCTGGCGTTAACGTGTCAGGCGCGATAGATTCGCGCGCAATTCGTGTGAAAGGCAATTCTGGCCAATGAAACTTGCATCCCTGACCCGCGCGGCCCTGCTGGTAAGCGCCGTGGCCCTGCTGCCGGCAACGACGGCAGGCCTTGCCGCGGTCGATGGCCGGTCCGCGCCGCAGTTCGGCAGGCTGTTCACCGTCTACCAGCTGGTCAAGGCGCAGTATGTCGAGCAGGTCGATGATGCGAAGCTGATCGACGGTGCGCTGGATGGCATGCTGGCCGCGCTGGACCCGCATTCCGGCTATCTCGACGGCAGTTCGGTGCAGCGGGTCAACACGCTGATCGATGGCAAGTATGCCGGGCTGGGGCTCAGCGTCGTCCAGGAACAGGAAACGGTCAAGGTCATCGCGCCGCTGCGGGGCAGCCCGGCAGCCGAAGCCGGGGTGAAGCCGGGGGACTATATCACCCACCTGGATGGCAAGCTGATCTACGGCGTCCCGCTGGATGAGGCGGTGGCCCAGATGCGCGGCGAGGCGGGCACCCAGATCCGCCTGACGGTATTCCGCCCGGGCCGCGATGAACCGTTCGATGTGACCGTGACGCGCAAGGAAATCCTGCTGGAGCCGGTGACCTGGAAGCTGGAAGGCAACATTGGCGTCATCAGCATCAACGAATTCTCCCGCGACGTTGGCAACTACGTTCGCACCGGCATCGCCGCGATGCGCCGCGAAAGCGGTGGACGGCTGAACGGGCTGGTGCTGGATCTGCGATCGAATCCCGGCGGTTCGCTGGAAGAGGCGGTGGCGCTGTCCGACCTGTTCCTGTCCAGCGGCGACATCGTCTCGCAGCGTGGGCGCAACAAGGGCGAGGACATGTATTTCCGCGCCGATGACATGGAAAATTATCCGGAGCTTCCGCCCGCTGTAGCGGCCACGTTCAAGGGCGATTCGGCCCGCGGGTTGCCGATCGTGGTGCTGATCGACGAAGGCTCTGCCTCTGCCTCGGAAATCGTGGCCGGAGCGCTGCAGGACCATCGCCGCGCACTGGTGATGGGTGAGCGCTCGTTCGGCAAGGGCAGCGTGCAATCGGTGTTCTACCTCAACAACCAGCGCACCCAGGCGGTGAAGCTGACCACGGCGCGCTATTACACGCCATCGGGCCGCTCGGTACAGGAAGGCGGGATCGAGCCCGACATTCGCGTGCCGCAGCTGTCCGACCCCGATGCGCGTCGCCGCTCGCAGATGGTGCTGCGCGAAAGCGACCTGCGCCGCCATCTCGTCAACGAAGTGGGCATCGATGACAAGCAGCTGGAGGCTGACAAGCAGGACGATCCGCGCTTCAAGCTGACGGCGGAAGAGCTCAAGGCCAAGGGCATCAGCGACTTCCAGCTGCACTATGCGCTGGAAACGTTGCGCCGGACCAGCGGCACGGCGCTGGCGATCAAGGGCAAGTGACCATGACTGCTGATGAACATCGCGCCCGCCTGCTGGCTCTGGCCGTGCCTGCCGGGTTGCTGGGTGGTGCTTATCTCAGCCAGTACGGCTTTGGACTCTATCCCTGCGAAATGTGCTGGTGGCAGCGTTATCCGCATTTCGCGGCGCTGGCGTTGGCCGGACTGGCGTTTGTCCGTCCGGCGCGGGCACTGGTCTGGCTGGCGGCGCTGGCCGTGCTGGTTAGCGGGCTGATCGGCGGCTTTCATGCGGGGGTCGAATATGGCTGGTGGGAAGGGCTGACCGCGTGCAGCACCGATCTGGCGGCTGGTGGCGGCAGCGCACTCGATGCGATCATGAACGCCCCGATCGTGCGGTGTGACGTCGCGCCCTGGTCACTGTTCGGGATCAGCCTTGCGGGCTACAACTTCCTCATTTCCACGTCGGCTGCGCTGGGAATCTTTGCGCTGCTGCGCCGTTCGGGAGACCCGGCATGACGCCATCACAATCCGCCCGGATGCTGCGGGTCGATCAGGCCGGCGAATATGGCGCGACCCGGATCTACGCCGGACAACTGGCGGTAATGGGCGACCGCAGCCCGCTGTCGGGCGAGATCGTCCACATGGCCGCGCAAGAGGCGGAGCATCGCGCGAAGTTCGATGCCCTGCTGGCCGAGCGCGGGGTGCGCCCGACGGTCCTGCAACCATTCTGGCATGTCGCCGGGTTTGCGCTGGGTGCGGCGACGGCGCTGATCGGGCCGAAAGCGGCGATGGCCTGCACGGCTGCGGTCGAGGAAGAGATCGACCGGCACTATACCGAGCAGCTGGAAGAACTGGGCACGTCCGATCCGGAACTGGCCGGCATGATCGAACAGTTCCGCGCCGATGAGCGCGACCACCGCGAAACCGCGCTGGCGCACGGGGCGGAACAGGCGGTGGCCTATCCGCTGCTGTCGGGCGCGATCCGGCTGGGTTGCCGGGTGGCGATCAAGCTGGCCGAACGGATTTGAGCGCCCACATTTGCGCGCAGGGTTTTGATTGGTCGCAAGGCGCGGGTCGGCTTAAGCTGGCATTCAGCGCGAATGGTGCCAATGGTGCCGGATATTTCAGGAGTATGCCGATGCGTTCGATGATCCTTGCCGCCGCCGCACTCAGCGCCGGATTGGCTATATCGGCACCGGCCGCCGCGCAATCCGCGCCAGAGCCCAAGGTCAATCAGCTGATCATCTATGGCGATGATCCCTGCCCGACCTCGCCCGATGATACGATCACGGTCTGCGCCCGCAAGGAAGAGGCGGAACGGTTCCGCATTCCTGAAATCCTGCGCCAGTCGTCCGCGCCTTCGAACGAGGCCTGGACCCAGAAAGTGCTGGCCTATGAAACGGTTGGTCGGAGCGGCACGATGAGCTGCTCGCCGGTGGGTGCGGGTGGCTGGACCGGTTGTTCCGGCAAGCTGATCGACGCGGCCTATGCCGAAAAGAAGACCGCGCCCGAAGTGCGCTTCAGCGAGCTGATTGCCGCCGAGCGCGAAAAGCGCCTGTCGACCATCGACAAGGATGCCGCCGAAACCCAGGCCCGCGTCGAAGTGCTGGAAGAAGAAGTGCTGAAACGCCGCAAGGCCCAGGAAGCGGCCGAATCCGGCGCGGACGTCCCGCCGGAGCTTTGAGCTAAAGCTCGGTCAGCCACACTTCGACCCGGTCGAAGTGGTCATCCCAGCTGTGCGGGCGGAATTGCGGGATGGTCGCCAGCTGCCGCTGCCGTTCGGGGCTGTCGCCCATAAAATCGCGGATTGCGGTTTCCCAGCCCTGCCCGTCCAGCGGATCGAGGTAGAGTGGTAGGTCGCCCGCGATTTCGCGGAATACCGGCTGGTCGCTGGCAATCACCGGGGTGCCGCGTTGCAAGGCTTCGATCAGCGGAATGCCGAACCCTTCGACAAAACTGGGCAGCAGGACCGCGCGGGCATTGTCGATCATCGCCAGCATGGTTGCATCGTTGCAGCGGCCCAGTTCGCGGACGTGGCCGCGCAGGCGCGGTGACCGGTCGAGCAGGGCAAAGACGTCGTCCGCCTCCCAGCCGCGCTGGCCGACCAGCACCAGTTCGGGGGTTTGATCGCCCAGCCGCGCGGCCAGCCGTTCCCAGATGTGCAGCAGCAGCAGGTGGTTCTTGCGCGCTTCAATCGTGCCGATAGTGACGAAAAAGGGTCGGGCGGGTGGATTGATCCGGGCCGGGGCCACCTGTTCATCCGCGCCGAGCCACGCCACGACGCTGTTCGGCATCGATTGCCCCTCGCTGGCGGCAAACGCGGCCAGCGCATCCAGCGTAGCACGCGAATTGGCAATCACACCGTGGGCGCTGGCCAGCGCGTGGCGCATCCGCGCCATGTGCCGCGCGGATTCGCCCTGACGGCAGAATTCGGGGTGGGTGATCGGGATCAGGTCATGGATCAGGAACACGGGGCGCAGGCGCCGCCGGGCCAGCCAGCCGGGCAGTCCGGGTGCGTCCAGCCCGGTGTGACCGATGTTGAGGTAGAGCTTGCCCGCCAGCGGTAGCCGCTTGCGGCGCAGCACGGCCTGTCCCAGCAGCCGAACCAGTCCGCGCCGAAAGCCGGGCCTGCCCCGGCAGAGCAGCGCAAACAGCGCGTCGCTGAGGTCGGCGGGCAGGACCATCCGGAATTCCTGCCGCTGGACCACGGCGAGCGAGCGGGCCCCGAACCGGTCGAGATAGGCCAGGCACACCCGGTCGATCCCGGTGGGCAGGCGGCCCGTCCAGACCCGCCAGATCAGGCGGCTGACGTCCAGCAGCAGTGGCCGTTCAGCCATCAGGATCAGGATTCCTGCCGGAAAAAGACCGGCTCCGCCGCCGCGACGTCATCGCGGCTGTGCCACGGACTTGGGCCGACTTCGGCCAGCAAGCGTTCAGTGCTGTTATGGACCAGAATCGCCAGTGCCGATTTGCTGGCCAGCCCGCCGCGCACCAGACAGCGGGCATGCAGCATCCGCTTGAACGCGTCGTAAAGTGTCGGGTTCGGGGCTTCCGGGGTGGTCCAGAACTGGTCCAGCCCGGACTGATGCGTCACCCCGCGCACGTCGTAAACTGCATCGCCCAGCACCACCACGGGCAGGCCGGCTTCCAGCGCCAGCGTGCCTGAGGTGCTGTTGACGCAGACCATGCCGACCGCGCTTTGCGCCAGTTGCTGCAAATCCCCACCGTCGATGTGATGGACCCGGCCTGACACACCCAGTCGCTTTGCGGCCCGGTCCAGCGTGCGGCGCCAGTTGCGGTACCCACTGTCGAGCGGGTGTTCCTTGACGACCAGCACCGTGTCGGCGGGGGCGAAATGGGCAAAGCTTTCCAGCACGTATTCCGCGGCGACCAGCATCGACCCGAACGGGGAATGCGCGCGGATCTGATAGTCCCCGGTGAGTTGCAGCGGGAACAGGAAGAAATTGCGGCCCGCGATAGCGGCCAGCGTTTCCTCGGCCTGCCGCTGTCGCCGCCGCGCCCGCATGAACTTGAGCAGCCAGCCGATTGCATCGAGCACCAGCGAGCCTTGGCGGTGGCTGCGATAGAATGGAAAGCGCAGCCGCCCGGTTACGACGTGGTGATAGTGCCAGTAACTGTCGCGCGCCCGGCGTTTGAAATCGGCGGTAATGCCGGGCAGGCGCGGGATGGGCGGCAGCCACCGGGCGGCGGCCAGAATGAAATCGGGATCGCGTTCCAGCGGCGAATGGCCGTTCACTCCGTCGCGTTCCAGCGTCATCCAGTCAGGCCGGATATAGCCTTCCTCGAACACGTGGATGTGCAGCCCGCGCAATTGCGCCATCCGCAGCGCGGCCTGGTGCATCGGGCGGCAATCGCCGAACACGACCACATCAGTGATCCGGTGTGCGCGCACGAACCGGTCGAAATAGAGCGGCCATGCCCCCGCCGTTCCGCGATAGGCGGTGGCGTCATCCGGCCAGTCATAGCGATCCCCGCCCGACAGGTTGATCCGGTGCGTTCCTGCCCCGCGCGCGCGCAAGGCTGCCGCGAGTTCGTGGAAGAACGGTCCCGGCGGGCCTTGCAGAAACAGGAATTGGCGGATGGGCGCGGGCGTCATCGTCATCATGCTGCCCCTGCCAGCCGTCGCCACGCCAGCCGCGCGCGGCCTTGCCACTGCCGCAGCGCGATCAGCGGCGAGGTGAACTCCGCTTGCCCCCTGGCCATGCGTCGCACCACCACTTCGGCCGGGCAGGGCAGGCGGGTGATGGGATCGAGGTAGCGCGGATAGAGCAGAAGCGCCCCGGCCACCAATTCATCCAGTGTGCGGCGGCGGGTCCGGCGCGGCGGGATCAGCGCCAGATCGCGAGTCAGGCCCCAACCGGCATAGAACGGCATCCCGTGCGTGGTCACCGGCTTGCCGCGCAGCAGCGCCTCGAACCCGGCGAGCGAAGTGATGACGTGAAGCGCATCGACCGAATCGATCAGTGGAATGATCGGGGCATCGGGCAACACCTCGTCGGCCAGCCCCAAGGCCTGATCCAGTGGCACGTGGCCCTTGCGGTGCCCGGCCATGACGTCAGGGTGGGGTTTGAACACGATCCATGCGTCCGGTTCCAGTTCGCGTGCGCGGGTCAGCAGGGCCAGATTGGTCATCCCGCCGCCGCCGCTTAGGATCGAGCGGTCGTCTTCCACCTGCCCGGTTACCAGCACCCGGCGGCGATTGTCCTCGGTCCGGGCAATGGCCGCGCCGCCCTGTCCGTATTTGCTGATCGCACCGCGCACCAGTTCTTCCCGCAGCGCCGCGGCCCGGGCGCAGAGGTCTGGTCCGATTTCAGCGGTTTCCAGCAGCATTTCCAGATCGCTCGGTCCAGCGGGATCAAAATAGACGCCCGAAAAATCGACAATCGCGGACAGCGGCGGCACGCAGTTCGCGCCAAGGCCAGTTGACCGGATCATGCCGTCTTCCAATTCACCTACGCCGCAACCGCGCGCGCCCAACTCGGCCAGCACTGCCGGGTTGGTGCGGGTTTTCCACGCGATTACCCGGCTGGCCGGGCCAAGGGCGGCAGGCACGCGGGCGGCGTGGCGGACCGGGCCGGTCCCGTCCCACAACACCGCGTCGAGCGTCTCGCGCTTCCACCAAGCGACGCCGAATACGGCGGCAATCGTCCGGTTGGCGTCGATCAGGCGGCGCCAGTCAGCCAGCAGGGCAATGGCGTCAGCCCCGGTCCAGTCCGCGCCGCTGAACGGATCGCGATAGGCCCAGTCACCGACCACGCGCGCGGCGACGGCGGCGGCATCGGCATTACATCCGTCAAAGCGGCCAGCGCCGAACAGGCGCAGGGGCGTACCGGAAAGGGCGGCGATCAGCGCCAGCTCCTGATCGGCTCCGGCCCACACTGCACGGGCTTGCCCGGCGATCCACCAGGGATCGGACCCGGCCGGAAGGGTGATTGCCGTCCGGCCCGCCAGCGCGGCCTGCATCTCGGCCAGTTGCTGCGGCGTGTCGGCGGCCAGTACGATGACGTCGCCGTCCGGCAGCACCGGCTGCGTGCCCCAAAACGTGCCGCCGACCTGCGCCCGGACCAGCGCCGCCGCGATCTCGGCTGGATCGGGCTGACCGGTGCCGGGGTGCGCCAGAGTATGGACCTGGCGCCCCGGAAACGGCGGAACGCGCAGGAAAGGCGGCAGCGTGTTCACGGCTGGGTAGCGCCCTTTACCACTGCATCGATGGCGGTCAGTTGCCGCAGAAATGGTTCCAGTTGCTCAAGCGGCAAGGCGCTGGGGCCGTCGCAGCGGGCCTGCGCGGGTTCGGGGTGCGCTTCCAGGAATAGCCCGGCGATGCCGACCGCGATGCCCGCGCGGGCCAGCGCGGCGGCTTGCGGACCGCGTCCGTCGGCGCTGTCAGGGCGCCCGCCGGGGCGTTGCAGCGCGTGGGTGACGTCGAAGATCACCGGCGCCAGCGGTTTCATCAGGTCGATCCCCAGCATGTCGACCACCAGATTGTTGTAGCCGAAACTGGACCCGCGCTCGCACAGCAGCACGCGCTCGTTCCCGGCTTCGGCGCACTTGGCGATGATGTGGCGCATTTCCTCGGGAGCGAGAAACTGAGGTTTCTTGACGTTGATCACCGCCCCGGTCGCCGCCATCGCGCGGACAAGATCGGTCTGGCGGGCCAGAAACGCGGGCAGCTGGATAATGTCGGCCACTGCGGCGGCGGGCGCGGCCTGATGCGGTTCGTGGACGTCGGTGAGGATCGCGACGTTGTGGCGGGCCTTCACTTCGGCCAGCAGCGCCAGCCCTTCGTCCAGGCCGGGGCCGCGAAACGAGTGGATCGACGAGCGGTTGGCCTTGTCGAAACTGGCTTTGAACACGAATGGGATGCCCAGCCGCGCCGTGACGTCAACAAAGTGCGCGGCCGTATCCAGCAGGATGTCGCGTCCCTCGATCACGTTCATGCCGCCGATCAGCACGAACGGGCGGTCGTTGGCAAAGGTGATGCCATTGGCCAGGTTGATCGCGGCAGGGGCGACCATCAGTTCAACCCCCTCTGGCGCAGCACGGCCTCGATCGCGGGGACGTCCTGCGGGTTGTTCAGCTCGATGCAGTCCCACGGCAGCGGATCAAACGGGACCATGCGGATCGGCTGGCCCATGTCGAGAAAGCGAAGCTGCTCCAGCCCTTCCAGTTCTTCCAGCGGGGCAGGCGGAGCGGCGACATAGGCCGCCAGTGCCGCCGGGCGATACGCATAGACGCCCAAGTGCAGGTGAACGTGCTGATGCGCGTCGGCGCGGCTTTCGGGCAAGTGCGGGATCACTCGCTTCGAAAAATAGAGCGCGCGGGCATCGCGCCCGAACACGACTGTCGTTCCGCCAACCCGTCCCGCCGCCTGATCGCTGATCAGGTGGCGATAGAGCGTGGGCGAACAGCGCACTGCCGGGGTTGCCATTGCGGCGCCGGCATCAGCAGCGAGTGCGGTTACCAGATCAGCCACAACAAAGCCGGGGGTCAGCGGCGCATCGCCTTGCAGGTTTACGACGATCGGCGCGACGTGACCCAGCGTGTCAAGCGCGGCGGCGCAACGTTCGGTGCCGTTGCGGCAGGAGGTTGGCGTCATCACGACTTGCCCGCCGAACGCTGCAACTGCCTCGGCAATGCGGGCATCGTCGGTTGCCACCCACACGCGGTCCGGCCCGGCGATGGCCTGCGCGGCTTCCCAGCTGCGCTGGATCAAGCTTCGCGCGGTGCCATCCGCCCCACGCAGGGTCGCCAGCGGCTTGCCGGGATAGCGGACAGAGGCGAAGCGCGCCGGGATCAGGATCGCAAAATCAGCAGGCATGGGGGCGGTCAGTTCAGGCCGACGCGCAGCAGGTCATGGATGTGGATGATGCCGAGCGGATAGGGGGCGGGAATCGATGCGTCTTCGACCACGAAGGCGGCGGTAATCTGGCTGTCGTTGAGGAACAGCAGCGCTTCGCCAGCCGGTATTTCAGCGGGCAGTACTTTGGGTGCGCGGGTCATCACATCGCGGGCGAACGCGGTGGTCAGCATTCCGAAGCGGCGGCGCAGATCGCCATCGGTGATGATCCCGATCAGCGCGCCGGTATCGTCCACCACCCCGGCCAGTCCGAAGCATCCGCGCGTCATGACCGAAATGACCTCGGGCATTCCGGCCATGTGGCTGACCAGCGGCATCCGGTCTTCGCCGTGCATGATTTCCGCTACGGGGGCCAGCGCCAGCCCGATCGACCCGGCCGGGTGCACCATGCGCAGCCAGCTTTTCGTGATGCCGCGCATGTCCATCACCGCCATGGCCAGCGCATCGCCCAGCGCCAGTTGCAGCGTGGTTGACGTCGTCGGAGCGACGTTGACGGCGCAGGCTTCGCGCACTTTGGGCAGGAGCAAGGTAACGTCGGCCAGTTCACCGACCAGCGAATTGCGCCGTGATGCCATGCCGATGATCGGAATGCCGCCCTTGCGGGCATAGTTCAGGATCGCGCGCAGCTCGCTCGTGTTGCCGGAATTGGACAGCACCAGCAGCACGTCGCCCCGCGCCAGCATCCCCAGATCGCCGTGCGCAGCCTCACCGGGATGGACGAAGATCGCCGGGGTTCCGGTGGCGGCGAAGGTGGCAGCGACCTTGCGGCCGATGTGGCCGGATTTGCCCATGCCAGTAATCACCAGCTGGCGGGCGGCTCCCTTGATGGTCCGGCAGGCCTGGACAAAGCTGTTATCCAGTGCCGCGTGGAGCAAGCCCAGCGCGTCCGCCTCGATCCGGACGACGTCCCGCCCGCGTTCGAGTATCTGGCTGGTATCCAGCCCGGCAATGGAAGTAACCTGATCCACGGTGCGACCCTTTCAACTGTTTCTCAGCAGAGCGGAGCCACCTAACACCTGGTCGCACGCTTGTGGAGCGGCGGCCCTGTGCAATCTGGCGCATTTGCGACAATGCGTTCATTACCCGCCACCAACCGCTTTAAAAATATAAGATAAATCCAGAATGAACCAATTGCGATTGGCTAGTTCACGGCGTTCCCCACGCTGACGACCGAGAACGCCATCGAGGAAACTCTACCTCTGAATGGTAACAATCAGGGGAGCACGTCAAATCCCGTCTGACGCATCCTCACCTCCAGTCAGCCGCACTGAATCAAATCAGACCGCCATTGGCTATGGGTTTTTGGAGATGCTGACATGACCCCCAGCTTCCCCCAGCTTGGATTAGAGCCGGGCGTTTGTTTTGCGCATCAGCGCGTTTGAAGCAATGGCCTGCGTAGCGGAGCCCGTAGGGCGTAGCGAAGTAGGTCATTGCTTGTCGAGTTCGGCGGCGAACGCCGCCGGGGTTGTGCAGCCAAGGGACGAGTGCGGCCTCTCCCGGTTGTAGTCCTCGACCCAGGCAGCGATCTCGACCCGTGCATGGGCAAGGTTCATGAACAGGGTCTCGTTCAGCAGTTCGTCGCGCATGCGGCCGTTAAAGCTCTCGACGTAGCCGTTCTGCATCGGCTTGCCCGGAGCGATGTAATGCCACTCCACGCCGATCCGACCACACCATGCGAGCACGGCATTGCTGGTGAGTTCGGAGCCATTGTCGCTGACGACCATTCCGGGCTTGCCCCGCTGGGCAATGAGCCGGGTCAGCTCGCGAACGACGCGATGCCCGGAGATCGAGGTATCCGGCACAGCAGCCAGGCACTCCCTGATCACGTCATCGACCACGTTGAGGACCCGGAACCGCCTGCCAGAGGCCATCTGGTCATGAACGAAGTCCAGGCTCCAGCGCTGGTTCGGCAGGGCCAGCACCGGAGCTGGTGCTCTGGTCCCGACAGCACGCTTGCGGCTGCGTCGCCCCCTCACCGCCAGACCTTCCTCCTTGTAAAGCCTCTGGGTCTTCTTCCGGTTGATCATCACGCCCTCCCGGCGCAGCAGGATATGCAAACGGCGATAGCCGAACCGGCGACGCTGGTTGGCCAGCCCACGCAGCTTCTCGCGCAGATCGGCATCATCGTCGCGTGTGGAACGGTAGCGCACGCTCTTGCGATCGGCATCGATAACACGGCACGCCCGTCGTTCGCTCATCCCGTGGCACGCCTGGAGATGAGCGAGAGCTTCCCGCTTAGCGGCGGGCGTCACCACTTTTTTCAAAGAAGATCCTTCAGCGCCACGTTGTCCAGCATCGTGTCGGCCAGCAGCCGCTTGAGCTTCGCGTTCTCGCTCTCGAGTTCCCGCAGCCGCCGGGCCTCGGATACCTCCAGCCCGCCATACTTCGACTTCCAGTTGTAGATCGTCGCTTCCGACACCCCGTGCCGTCGGGCCAGGTCGGCGGTCTTCGCGCCGGCCTCGGCCTCCTTCAGCACACCGATGATCTGCTCCTCTGTAAACCTCGTTCTCTTCATCTCGTCCGTCCTTCTGTCAGGGCCGGACTCTAATCGAGACTGGAGGAAAATCAGGGGGTCACGTCAGCCGACCTTCACTTCGCCGTTGACACAAAGATTGAACGAGGGTTATCATTATCAAATACACCATGTATCCAAACATGGAATGTAAGTTGCAATTCGCTACCCAAAATTAAAATTGTCCTTCAATGTCTAGGTTTAGCATTTTGTTTTTTTTAGGGGGCAGCTTCCAGATAATCGGCAGCTTACAGCATGAACTGATTGTGGCCCATGAGTGCCTGGCTAAGTTGCAAGCCCACATCCGCGGAAACCTCTGGCCCCCCTCGGTTTGCCTCCTGTTGCTGAACCTTGAGGGTGTCATCGCAGCGAAATCGGAGCATCTTCCAGATAGCGATTTCGCTGCAACTTTGCCCGGGGCTGGAAGATTGGCTTTCGGCAGATGAAGCCCATACCTGATCAGCTGTTGGCCGAACCTGGTCGCGCGCATGGCGAGGCTACCGGCGAACCGACAGATGTCGTGCGTCGCAGCCTGCTGCAATGGTTTCGGGGGTTAAGCCCGCTGTTTGCGGGGTTAGTCATCGTCCCGACCCTGCTGGCCAGCCTCTATTTCGGGTTCCTCGCCAGCGAGGTCTATGTCTCGGAAAGCCGCTACATCGTGCGCAGCCCGTCGAAACCCAACCTCTCGCCGCTCGGCATGGTGTTGAGCGGCGGAAACATCGTCGGCGCGAGCGAGGAAAGCGAGGCGGTGATCAAATTTCTTGGCTCGCGTCAGGCCCTTGAGACGATCAACCAGGACGGCTACGTAACGCGCGCCTGGGGCAACGGGTCGATCTTCTGGTTCGACCGCTTCGGCTACTTGGGCAAGGACACGGGCGAGGATCTGTTCGAATACTTTCTCGGCAAGGTCACAGCCAATGATTCGAGCAGTACAATGGTAACAGTGCTGACCGTCAAGTCCTTCGATCCGCAGAGCGCGCAAACAATCAATCGGCGGCTGCTCGAACAATCCGAAGTGCTCGTCAACGAACTTTCCGATCGGGCGCGGCGCGACTCGATCGCCTTTGCGGAGACCGAGCTGGCCCGTGCGCGGCAGGATGCGCAAAATGCGGCGTTGGCACTAGCTGCCTTCCGGAACCGCGAGGGCGTGATCGATCCTGAATTGCAGGCCAGCGCCGGACTGCAGATGATTGGCAAGCTGCAGGACCAGCTGATCGCCTCCCAGACCCAGCTGCTGCAGATGCAGACCTATACCCCCCAGGCCTCCCAGATCCCCTATTTGCGCACACAGATCAGCAATCTTGAACGCGAGATCGCGGCGCAGACCGCGCAATTGGCGGGCGGGCGCGGCTCCCTATCTTCGGCTTCCGTTCGCTTTCAGGAACTGCGCTTGGCGTCTGAATACTCCGAAAGGCAGCTCTCGACTGCACTCTCGGCCTATAAGGAGGCACAAGCTGAAGCCCGGCGTAAGCAGGCATATGTTGAGCGGATATCTGAGCCGAGCCTGCCGGATGATGCCGCCTATCCCCGCCGTCTGCGCAGCATCCTCGGTACCTTCGTCCTCGGACTGCTGGCCTGGGGCGTGGCCTCAATGCTGCTGGTCGGCGTTCGCGAGCACCGGGATTGACCATGGCGATCGCTGCCCAAACCTCTCTAATCGCCAACCTCGGGGTGCAACGCCGGGTGTTGGGCGCGCTACTCTTGCGCGAACTGCTGACCCGCTACGGGCGCCATAACATAGGCTTCCTGTGGTTATTTGTGGAACCGATGCTGTTCACCCTCGGGGTGACCGCGCTGTGGACCGCGACCAGGTCGCTACACGGCAGCAACCTGCCGATCGCAGCCTTTGCGCTGACGGGCTATTCCACCGTCCTGCTATGGCGCAACATGCCCGGTCGCTGCATCGGCGCTATCGAGAGCAATATGGCTCTGATGTATCACAGGAATGTCCGAGCCCTGGATATCTATGTGGCGCGGATCATAATCGAATTCGCCGGCGCGACCATGTCGTTCTTTACCCTGTCGCTGGTGTTCATTGCGAGCGAATTAATCAAGCCGCCAGAAGATTTTCTCACCGTAGCCGGCGGGTGGATGCTGACAGCGTGGTTCGGGGCGGCGCTGGCGATCACAATTGGAGCCTTGAGCCAAGAGTACGAGCTGGTCGACAAGCTCTGGCACCCCGCCTCTTACCTACTCTTTCCCCTGTCGGGCGCAGCCTATCTGGTATCCGCGCTGTCGTCCGCGGTCCGCGAGATCGTCCTCTACATCCCGATGGTGCACGGGGTTGAGATGATCCGGGACGGTTATTTCGGCTCCCAGATCGAGCCAATATATGATCCCGGCTATGCCATCATCTGTTCGCTGGTGTTGTCGGTCGCAGCTTTAATTCTGGTCCGCTGGACCGAGAAACGACTGTCCCCGCGATGATCACAGTCAGCAACGTCACCAAGCATTATCGCACGCGCACTGGTCCGAAGCGTGTGCTCGATGGAATAAACTTGAAACTCACAAAGGGTGAGCGGCTCGGCGTGCTGGGCCGCAACGGCGCGGGTAAATCAACTTTGATCCGGCTGGTGGGAGGGGCAGAAGCGCCGACTTTCGGCAAGATCACCCGCGAAATGTCCGTGTCTTGGCCGCTGGCGTTTGGGGGCGCATTTCAGGGCAACCTGACTGGGATCGACAATGTGCGCTTTATCAGCCGGCTCTACAACCAGGACCCGGAGCACAACCTCGCCTTCGTTGAACAATTCGCAGAGCTCGGCCAATATCTGCGCGAACCGGTGAGCAGCTATTCGTCGGGGATGCTGGCGCGGTTGGCCTTCGCAATCTCGATGATCATCGAGTTTGACTGTTTCCTGATCGACGAAGTGGCCGCCGTCGGCGATTCCCGCTTTCACGAGCGCTGCAATTACGAATTGTTCGATCGGCGTAGCGACCGGGCGATGATGATCATCTCGCATGATCCAGGCTACCTGCGCGATCACTGCAACCGCTTTGCTGTGCTCGATCAGGGCCGCCTCACCACGTTTGCCGATCATGACACGGCGCAGGATCATTTCCTCGCCCAGATGCGCTCGTCCGTGGTGGTCAGGGCGGTGGCGCAGCCATTCTCGCGGCGTCTGGCGGCGATCGATTCGCTACGCCGCGTGGCCCATGCCGACGAGCATTTCATGACGCTAGTTCGTCAGGCCGATGCCGCGCGCGATCGACACGACTGGACTCTGGCAGAGGCCGGTTATGGCGAGGCGCTTGCGCTTCACCCCTATGAGCGTTCTTACTGGGTGCAGCTTGGCCATGTGACGCGCGAACAGGGGTGTCTGGCGCGGGCCGAGATCGCCTATCGCACCGCCTGCGCCTATGGTGAGCCGGTACGGGTGCTCGCCCCCTTCATCACCGCAGTCGCGCCGCCGGGCAGCAGCACGCTGAACAGCCCGATCGCGGTGCCGGACGGTGGCGATACTCGGCGACAACCGCCCGGCTATGTCGATCTCGCGCTGCTGGCCGCGCTTGCCCGCGGAACCGATGGCATCGCGGACGAAGAGGCGCTTGTCTTGCTTCGCGAAGGGGGCAGTCTCGAAACGGTGCTCGCCCGTATGATGAGCGAAGCGCCTGCTGGGGCGGCTTTGCCCCAGCAGGTGGCCCTAGTCCCCGGCGGCTGGGCGGTGCGGTCCGACTGGCGCGACGATCTCGCCAGGCTCGTCGGGGCGGAGCAGGACGCGTTCGACGCGGCACTCTCCCGCGGAGAGGAACCGCTGGCTGCCCTCCGCTCGGCCGGAGGCTTGGCCGAATGGATCATTCCTGTGCGAGACACAACCACCGCATGAGCAATATCAGATCAGTCCTGCTCGAGCAGAACCGCCCCGCTGCTGAGGCGCACTTTGCTGCGAACACGCGTAGCGAGTATCTCGGCAACGGTACCTTGTTGTGCAAGATCCTCGGCAATCTCAGGATGTTCGTCCTCGGGGACGACATCGGCTTTTCCCCGCACATGATCTTCGACGGGTATTGGGAGTTCTGGCTTACCCGCTATTTCGCCGCGGTGATCCGTCCGGGCGACACCGTGATCGATGTCGGCGCGAACCTTGGCTACTACACGGTGCTGGCCGCAGATCTGGTGGGTCCGAGCGGCAAGGTTGTCGCAATCGAACCCAATCCGGCGGTCTTCCGCCGCCTTGCCGCCAGCATCGCGCTCAACGGTTTCGGTGCGCAGACCAGCGCCCGCAATGTTGCGCTGGCGGGGGCGGGGGAGAGCGGCACCCGTCCCTTCTTCGTGCCCGAAGGCGAACCCAAGAACGGCCGCTTCCTCGCGCCGCACGAGACGCCCGAAGGGCTGGCCGGACATGGCAGCGTCTTCGATGTCGCGCTCGGCAGCATCAACCCCGACGAATTCGAACGCGTCGACCTTATAAAGATCGATGTCGAGGGGGCGGAACTGGCGGTGCTCGATCACCTGCGCCCGGTGCTGCAGAAGTTCCGCCCCAAGGTGATCTGCGAAGTAAACTTCCGCCGCGGTTACAGCTATGATCGACTGGTTGCCACTCTCGGCACCGACCGGTTGAAGCATCTCGATTTCCACAGCAAGTTGCATCCCCTCACTCGCGAGATGTGCGAGACGGAGCAAATGGGCGAGGATTGGCTGTTGTTCGTGGATTTTGCCGATAGGCAAATCAGCCGCGGGGAAAATTGACATAAGTTTCGTTTGCTAATCTTTTTCGAAGTAGGGTCAGAACAAAGAATTTGCAAAATAAAACACACAAAATGCTGGTAATTGCTTGGAGCGAATAATGGCCGTTATCTTCGACGAAAATGCCATGAGAAGTGAAATGGCTGGCTTTCTCGAACTCTACGAAAGGCGACCAATCCAGCAAAATCAGGGCGGGATGGGTCCGACCCACCTGTTCGGTCTCTATACCCTGCTTCGGAAGATCAAGCCGAAGTTTGTGATCGAAAGCGGCGTCTACAAGGGGGCTGGAACGTGGCTGATCCGATCGGCGCTCCCGGAAGCGGAGATCTTCTGCTTGGACCCCAAGCCAGCCTCTATCAGCTGGAAGGACCCGCAGAGCCATTATCTCGAACGCGATTTCGCTTGCGTAGACTGGTCGAGACACATCGACGACATGTCCGAGTGTCTGCTGTTCTGCGACGATCACCAAAATGCCATTCGCCGGATTCAGGAATGCTTGTGGTTCGGCGTTGGCTATGCGGTGTTCGAAGACAACTATCCTACCGGGAAGGGCGATTGTTACACACTGAAGACTGCATCCGAAGGCGGTTCATTTCCGATCCCTGACAGCTTCAACTCTTACGAGCGTTCAGACTACAACTGGCGGTGCGCCAAGAGGTTCTTCGAATTCTACGAGGAAATGCCGCCGATCTGTATCCCCGAGCAAACACGCTGGGGCGACATCTGGACTCAGGACAAGTTTCACACCCGCGCGCCCCTTTTCGCCGACCCGCGCGACCCGCATGTTGCGGCGCAGTTTCTGAAGGACGCAGGTGCTTACACTTGGCTTTGCATTGTCAAATTTCGCCAGCAATTTCAATTGCACTCATCTTCTGCGGGGGGGGTGATTTGATCCGTGAGTAAGCCATCGAGCCTCGATAAAGCTAGCGGTTGCGGAGTCATTTACGCCGTAACGGGAAGGCATTTTTTCGAAGAGGCCCGAACCTCGATATGCTCCCTGCGTGTCCACCACCCTGAGTTACCTGTCCTGGTCATCATCGCAGGAGAGGTCGAGACAGCGAGGGAGGTCCTTGAAGGCATTGAGCATGTCGATTTTCTCGACCTGAGGGACCGAGTGATCGAGGAGGGGTACAATCTCGACAACAAGATGGAGGCAAGCCGCTGCCTCAAGACAAACGTCATGTTGCATACCCCCTTCAGGTATACTCTTTTTCTCGATACTGACACTTTCGTACGAAATTCGATTGCGGAAATATACCATTGTATCGGTTTCGATAATTCCGAGGATCAGCCGGACATTGTCGTTACTTGCGAGCCGATTACTAAACTCTCGCAAAAAATTGAGAGCGATGGTCGGCCTCGGGCGACCACTTTGCAGAGCCTAAGCAACGAAGATTATTTCAATTCCGGTGTCTACGCATTCAACGAGGCGACTGTGAAATCTGGATTTGCGTCGACATGGCGCGATACTTTCAGAAAGCAGTCCTCTATTGCTGCGAATGATACGGTCTCGGAATGGAAACGTCTGTGTGATCAGACTGCTTTTAATACCTCCCTTAAGGCATATCCGGGATTTCGTAAAAAGATATTGAGCAATGCAATTTGGAATGCACAATGTAAAATCCTGAATGAACTCATTAAGCAAGGCAAGTTCGAAGACGTCCGAATTTTGCATTGCAAAATGGCGCATGTCTATGGCGGAGCATCTTCAGACCTTCTTTTGCGAAGCGAATACATCCGTTCATTTTCGCTAGCGGATTGACTGGGCGCACATGACCTCGACAATCCACATCGTCACCCCTTGCATGAACATGCGGTCCACCATCGACCGGACGATCCTCAGCGTGGCGACGCAGGAGGGCGATTTCTGCATTCGCTATCATGTCAAAGATGCCGGCTCGACCGACGGCACCCGCGAGCGGTTGGAATGGTGGGCGGCGGAGCTGGCCGGCGGGCGTTTCCCGGTGCGCTGCGAGGAAATCGACTTCACCTGGTCGGACGAGCGCGATGGCGGCATGTATGAAGCGATCATCCAGGGGTTCCGTCATACCGCCGCGGGCGAGCATGACTGGATGACGTGGATCAATGCCGATGACATCCTGATGCCCGGTGCGCTTGCCTTCGTGGCCAATGTCAACCGGCAGTTCCGGTCCGATCAGGTCTCCTGGCTGGGCGGGGCTGCGTGTGTGTCGCGGGACAATCACCCGATCACCGCCTATGACCGGGTGCTGCCCCGCGATGTAATTCGCGCCGGTCTGTGCGACGGGACGCATTGGGATTTCTTCCAGCAGGAAGGCACCTTCTTTCGCCGCTGGCTGTGGGACTCGGCGAAACCCGAAGAATCCATCAGGTCCATGCGGCTCGCCGGGGACTGGAACCTCTGGCGCCTCTTCGCCCAGCAGGCGAGCTTCGTGCAGTGGGCGATTCCGCTGGGCTGCTTCACCGTCATGCAGGGCCAGCTTTCGGCTAGCCAGCGGGAACGATACCTCGCGGAAATGGATGACGTGGTCCCGCGCGAGGAGCGGGCGGCAGCGTTGCAGTCGCTCGGCGAGGCCGGTCAGGTGGTGCGGCGGCGGTTCAAGAGCCGCTATGCCGACGGCCAGCTCACCATCCAAGAGGAGGCTATGTCCGCGCCCCTGGCAGAACGGTGGCGCAAGGTGTTCGACCGGGAACTCCTAGCCCCGGCCAGCCAGTTTGCCGACCGGGTGCTCGCGGTGGGCGACCTGACCCCGAAGGAGACCGGCCTACCCGAACTGTCCACGATCGTTCGGCAAACGGGCGGCGTGGTGGCCTATGATCACGGCTGGCAGTTTCCCGCCATCACCGAACAGCACGCCTATCACCGCGTCCGCGATACCCTGATGCTGCCCGAAGGCGTGATCTATGTCGGCTACCCCTGGGCAACGCTGATCGACAAGCTGCAATCAAAGGCCAAGGATGCGCGTGCCTATCTGCGACAGTTCCGCAAGTTCTGCGAATTGCTACCCGCCGACACGATCCGGATCACCGTTTGCCAGCAGATCTACATGCGCGACTATCTTGCGCTGTTTGCCGAAGCCGGGATCCATCATGTGTTCTGGACGCATGCGACCCCGCGAGATGTGCAGGATGCGGCCTGCGGTGCCGTCCGGCCTGCGCTTCATCCCTTCCCACTCTATCCGGTGCAGGTTGTCGAGGCACTGGCCGGCGCTGCCCTCGCCGCCGACGGCGCGCAGCGGCGGTTACTGTTTTCCTTCGTCGGCGCCCGGGCCGACAAGCATTACCCGCGCCAGACACGCAATTTCATACTCGACCTGCTGGACAAGGACTCGCGCGGGTTTGTCGCCGGGCGGGCCAACTGGTTTTACGAAAAGATCGTCTATCATCATCAGGTCCACCAGTTCACCGATGCCCGGCCCGAAGCTCTGATCGAGGAGGATCAGGCTGTGCAGTTCCGAAAAGTGCTGGAGGAGTCGACGTTTTCGCTGTGCCCGGCCGGTACGGGGCCGAACTCGATCCGGCTATGGGAATCGATTGGCGCGGGCGCGATCCCGGTCATCCTGGCCGAAGACTGGGCACCACCGGGCAACCGCGCGCTGTGGGATGCCGCCTGCCTGTTCCGACCCGAAACCACCGAAGCCGTCGCCGCCCTGCCCGACGAATTGGCTGCGCTGGCCGCAGATCCCGCTGCACTGGCCGCCCGACGGCACGCGCTGCGGCAATTGTGGATGCTCTACGGGCCGGGCGGTTTCGTGCATGACATCCACACCCTTGCGCAGGCGCTTACCCCCGGTGAAGTGCGTGCCGAGCCTGCGCAGGTCGCACCGCAATCGACCGGGGATGCCGCCCGCGTGCTGTCGCGCCTTGCGGGCCTCATGCTCGTCGATCACCCCGAGGCAGCGATGCTGATGACCCCGGAGCATCCGCTCGCGCAGCAGGCCGCCGAGGCGCTCGATCTGGTCGAGCCAAACCATCCGGCGCGTTGCCAGTTTGAAGCTGTCGCTGCCACGCGCGGTACGGCGATCGCGCCGCGGCGCCGGGCGCCGGCGGTGCTCTGTCGCGCGGTGCCCAAACTGCACTATTTCGGTCGCCATGCTAATCGCACGCCGCTCAGTTACGAACCCTTCCTGCGCGAGATCGGCGGTCAGATCGCCTTTGTGGATCGGCCCGAGGATGCCGATCTACTGCTGACCGGCTTCAATCTCGATTTCCGCGATGCAGCCGCGGAGCTCGCCGAGTTGCGCGCTGTCCAACCGGCGCTCAAACTGCTGGTCCTGTCGGAAGAGCCGCTTTGGGATATCTACTGGAGCGCCGGGTTCATGGAGACCGAACGCCAGCTGGAAAACGGTATCGACTACCGTTTCCTCAACCACGAGAATTCGGCCATCTTCGACTTCGATCGCTACCCCTATTTCGCATTGTCGACTGACAGTTTCGCTGCGACCTATGCGATGCGCCTGGAGGCTATGGCCCGGCTGTCGACCTCGGCGTTGCTGGAGCAATGGGAAACGGCGGCGGTGCCGGCCGCGTTTTTCGCCGAACATCGTACCGCCAACGGAGCCGAGCCTTCCGCGCCCGACCGCGAGTTCTGGGGCATGAGTGCGCATCGCACCCAGATAGCCGAAGCCGTGCGCGATCTATTGCCCGGTAGCCTGTGCGTCGGGAAAGGCTGGGGGGAGCCGAAGCTTCGACAGGAATTGGCCAGTTGGCACCTCGACAAGCTGGCGACGCTGAGCTGCCGCACCCGCATCTGCTCAGCGATCGAGAACACGCACCAGAACCGCTACATTTCCGAAAAACTTTTCGATGCCTTTGTGGTGGGCGCGATCCCGGTCTATTGCGCTGGGCCGCGGCACCGGGCGGTGGAGCTAGTACCCGAACAGGCAATGATCAACATCGCTGGGCTGGACGCTGCCGCCGCAGCTCAGCGTATTGTCGACTTTCGTCCCGATGCCGCCTTTGCTGAGGCGTGGCGTGAAACCGCAGGCACTCTGGCCCGTCTGTTTGCCGATAGCGGCGCGCTACGGGCCGAGCGTATCCGGATCGCCGAAGCCTGCCTGGAAGCCGTCCACCAACAGCTTGATGCAGCGGCCATGGCACCAGACTTTGCCCAGCAAGGGATAAGCGTCGCGCAATGCAATGTTAAATATAAATAAATATCTGCAAGAAGGTATACCGCCGCGCTTGATGCGTGGGCGGTCTGCCGTTAAACGTCGGTCGATAATCCCTGCGATGCGTTTGAAGTAAGGCTCCGCCATGTCCGGCACTTCCGTTTCCAATCATTTGGCAAAGCCACACGCGAAGAAGCGCAAAGCTCCGGCACGTGCGGAACAGCGCAGGGACGCACCGGGACTGTTCCTGACAGCGGATGTGACAGCCGTGCTCGAGCAGCAACTGGGCGCAGCCGGGTTTGCGTTGGCGCGGTTCGGCGGTGATGCTGTGCGGTCCGCGCTGGATGCGTCTGGCGACAAGGCTGCTGGTCCGCTCGGGATCGTATGGAGCGGACCGGAACGCGGCATCGTTGCGGCTTTACTGGAAGGTGCCGATCCGGCCCTTTCGCTCGAGAATTGGTGCGCTGAGGCAGAGCAGGTTGTCGGTCTGTTCCGCCGCTTTCGTCGCAAGCTTGTGCTGATTAACGACAACAGCTTCGCCGACCCCTCCGCAGATGCCGAGCGCGAGGCTATCCTCCAGCGGTTCGACCTCTCAGGCATGGCGCTACAAGTGACACGCGAGCCAACATCGGGCGATGCCCGCGAGGAGGGCGGGGTCAGCGCCGCACATGCTGCGGCCATGACCTGGTTGACTCGTGTCGCGATCACGCACCATCCCCGGCTGAAAGGCCTGCTCGCGGAGCTTTCGGCTTCCAGTATCATACCGTTAAGGGCCGCCGATGTGGCGAAGGTCGGGGCGGTGCAGGCCTTTGCTGCGCTTTCCGCCCTTCACGAAGAAGGCAATAGATTGCGCGGCGCAGCGGAGCTGGCGACCCAAGAAATGGTTGCGCTGACTCAACGGCATGAGCAGGAACTCCGGGCAAGCCGCTCCGAACTAGATGCGCTGCGCCTTCGCAGCGAAGAGAGAGAAGGTGAGTTCGCCGAGGAAGCCCGGGCGTTGAACGTCGAGATCGCCGCTCTCCAAGAGGAGCGCGATGCCGTGCGGGAAGAGCGTGATCTGCTGCGCCGGCAGGCTGAACTGGCGATGCGGGAGTTGGCCGCCCTTCACGAAGAAGGCAATAGATTGCGCGGCGCAGCGGAGCTGGCGACCCAAGAAATGGTTGCGCTGACTCAACGGCATGAGCAGGAACTCCGGGCAAGCCGCTCCGAACTAGATGCGCTGCGCCTTCGCAGCGAAGAGAGAGAAGGTGAGTTCGCCGAGGAAGCCCGGGCGTTGAACGTCGAGATCGCCGCTCTCCAAGAGGAGCGCGATGCCGTGCGGGAAGAGCGTGATCTGCTGCGAGAACAGATTTTGCTGAACATCAAAGATCTTGATGATCTGGATGCATCCGCGCGCGCTTATTGTGCTTCGGTAGAGGAGTTGACCGTCAAGCTGGACCGGCAGAGTGACAAGCTCACTGCCCTCACTGACGAGAACGCCGCGCTGCAAGGTAACCTCATCGCCTATGCCGCGCGCGCCGAGGCCGAGGCCGATCTTGCGATGCAGGGATTCGATCAGTCCGGACGGTTCATGGATCTGATCGAACGGGTTACACTCGGCACCGGCGTCGAGCGGTCCGACGGTGTGATCAAGCTGTCTGCCACCAGCGCGCAGAGCCACGGGATTTACGGACCCTATCTCACCCTCGCCCCCGGCAAATACGAGGTTTGCGTCGCGTTCTCGATGACGCCCCGCGGTTTGGGAGAACCGGTGGCCGTGATCGAAGTTGTGCACAATGTGGACGACGTTCTGGCAATGCGCCGATTCGAAGGTTCCAAGCTCAAGTCGCAGCATTTCATCATGCGCGAAGTCGTCACGATCCCTCCGCACACCTCTGAAGCCGATCGCCCAGAGTTCGAGCTGCGGCTGTGGACTGATCAGATTAAGCAGGCTGAGGTTGGTCTGGCTTATGTCAGGAGGCTGTGATCATCGCCGCCATACGCCTCACCCAGCCCTGCGGTAATGGTGGAACGGGGCGCGCACGGGAAAGCACATGATCTCACTGCAGGATCAAGCTAAGGGCGATCTGCAAAAACAGATGTATAGCATCGAACAATCCGCCGCCTGCGCATGGCAAAACCTTAATGACATGAGGCAGGTATGGTAGCCGCCAGTGAAATGAACCCCGCGACCAGCGTTCTGGTGCATATTGGCACCGATAGCCGCGCGCGACTTGCCGAATACCTCCACAGCGCTGTTTCCCGTATCGTGCTGGTCGAGCCGCTCGAGGAAGAGGCCGCGCTGCTTGAGGCGGATCTTGCCGGCGATGAGCGTGTGCAGGTGGTTCGCGGTTTCGTCGCGGAGTGCGGGGGCGAAGCCGAGTTGCGGCGCTGGAACATGGACGGTCTCGTCAGCCTCCGCGAGGCGACTCCGCTGTTGCTGGAACTGCTGCCTGGTCTCAGGATCACGGCACGCGAACAGATGCCCTTGTTCACGCCGCCGGAACTGCTTGCGGCAGCGGGCATTGATGGGGCGCAGATTGATCTGGTGGTGGAGTTTTCGGGCGCGGAGCAGGACTTCCTTGCGACATGGCAGGCTCACGGTCTGCTGGAAAAAACCAAGACAATTCGGATCCGTATCGCGGAAGAGCCTTTTTTCGTAGGGGCGACAAGCCGCCCCGTCGTTGAGGCATGGCTGGTGGATGCCGGCTATGAGGTGGTCGACCGCGATCTGAGCGATCCCGACTGGCCGGTGCTGCTCCTGCGCGCCGATGATGCCGGTCGCACGCTGAGGGCCACTGAGGCACGGATCGCGGCGCTAGAAGAGGCGCTTGCGGAAACCGAAGCCGCGCAGGCCGCGCGCGACAAGACCCTGAGCGCACGTGAAGAGGCGCTCAAGCTGGCGGAGGACCGCGCCAAGGAACTTGAAAAGGCGCTGGCCCAGGCTGTCGCAGCCCAAACAGCTCGGGACAAGGCCGTCGCCAAGCGTGAGGCAAACGCCATGAGCGAGGTCGAAGCGGCGCGCAGAGCTGCCGACGAGCAGGCGGCACAACATGCGCAGCAATTGGCTGAGATTTCCGCCGCCCGAAAAGCGGCAGAGACAGCGCTCGCCGAGCTGACTGCGTCGCGGGACGCAGCGGTGAAGGCCGGCAAGGACACCGGGACGGCGCTCGAAGCCGCGACGGCGCAGGTGGCACAGCGCGATGCAGCGCTTGCCGAGGCTCAGGCGCTGCTCAAGGCGAAAACCGCAACCATCGCCGAGCGCGATGCGGCGCTAATGGCGGCCGAAGAGCAGAAGGCCGAGCTTGCGCAGCAGCTCGCCGAGCTGACTGCGTCGCGGGACGCAGCGGTGAAGGCCGGCAAGGACGCCGGGACGGCGCTCGAAGCCGCGACGGCGCAGGTGGCACAGCGCGATGCAGCGCTTGCCGAGGCTCAGGCGCTGCTCAAGGCGAAAACCGCAACCATCGCCGAGCGCGATGCGGCGCTAATGGCGGCCGAAGAGCAGAAGGCCGAGCTTGCGCAGCAGCTCGCCGAGCTGACTGCGTCGCGGGACGCAGCGGTGAAGGCCGGCA
>NZ_BMZD01000001.1:0-21868 GCF_014652615.1 Novosphingobium arvoryzae | reverse complement strand
CTCGAAGCCGCGACGGCGCAGGTGGCACAGCGCGATGCAGCGCTTGCCGAGGCTCAGGCGCTGCTCAAGGCGAAAACCGCAACCATCGCCGAACGCGATGCCGCGCTGGACGAGGCCCAAGCGCTGCTGAAAGCGAAAGCTGCGTCCGTCGCCGAGCGCGATGCGGCGCTGAAGGCCCTCGAAGAGCAAAAGGCAGAACTGGAAGGATCGCTCAAGACCACAAGGGAGTCATGGGAGGCAAGGGGGCAGTCTCTTGCCAATAGAGAGACTTCGCTCAACGCGGCGCAGCAGCGTATTGCCGATCTGGAAGATGCCCTTAAGCGCGCGCAGGCCGAGTTTGCTGCCAAGCAATCCGAAATCGCCGATGCCCAGGCTGCACTGGCAAACGCAGAAAGCCGGGCAACCGCGCTGGAAAGCGCATTGGCTGAGGAGAAATCGAAGGCTGAGGCGCAGCGCAAGGCCATGACGCAATTGCGCGACGAATACTCCCTGCTCAACGAGACCCATCTTCGCGACGAATACACTAAGCGGCGGCTAGATGAGGATCTGCGCAGGGCCTTGCAATTGCAGGAAGGCCTCGACAGCGACTTGCGTGACCTGCGTGCACGCTATACGGGGCTGCTCGAAATCAAGGACAAGCAGACGCAGCTTCTGCGCAAGCTCACCCCGAAGCTGCAACTTGCATCGCGCGAACTGCAAGCCCTGTATGTCGAAAAGCCCAGCAAGCGGAAGGGCTCGGTCGGTTCGACGGCAAAGCTATTAAGCGATAAAGGATTGGCAGCCACAGAGCGTCCTGGCGGAGGCAAACGCCGCGCGGCGCGCAAGATCGGAGCGTAACGCCATGGCTGGCCCTGCTTCCCCGAGAAGCCAACTTGCCGAACTGATCGACGAGGCCTTGGCACTCCTGGCCGAGCACCAGGTCGAAGTTCCGTTCCCAAGCGGCGGTGACCGTGATTCGATGCCGAGTCTGCTTGAGGAATGCGAAGCTCTGCTCGCGAGCGAGATCGAGGAAGCGCCAGTGGTGCGCGTGCTCGTGAGTATTGGCCCGCTGGAGTCTGCCACCCGGAAATTGCTCGAACGCCAACCCAATTGCGCGTTGGTCGAGATGCCGGAGCTGCCTGCGCTGGCCGCCGAGGAAAGCCGCAACCCTGCCCTTGATGAGCAAGGCCGGCGGCGGGTGCTCGACCTTGCATTCGAAGAACTGTTGCTGCACCACCATCGGAAGGGTAACCGGCTGATACTGCTGCGCAACATGCTGGAAAGCGATCCCTATTGGAGGCCGAAGCTCGATTCGTCCGATGGCGCTCGGGATCTGCGCGGGGCAGTCCTTGTCACACATCCGTTGCGCAGCTACCTTATCGCTCGCCACAAGGGCCTACTACCGTTGGAATTGTCACCGTTGGATGCGTTTGCGGCATCGGCATCGCGCTTTTTGGCGGCGCTGGAAGGGTTTCAGCATGTCCAGCTTGAAGCTTTTGTCGACGAGCCGGGCCAGCTGCTGAGCTTTTGCAGCGAGGCCCTGTGTCTGGGTTTCCCCCACCAACCCGCAGTGTTCGGGTATACAGTTCTCGATCCGCCCCAGCGGGGGGTTCTGACCTTCCCCGATGGCTTGCCCGCAATCGAGGCGCCGCTCGATGGCCAGGGCTATTGCATCCTGTGCGCGCAGCTCGGGTATCAGGTCGATGAGTTTCCCGAATTTTCCAATACGGCGCACAACAGAGCACCCCCGTCTCTGCCGCCAGCGCTGGCGCTGCCGGCCATCCCGGACGGCTGGACCCCGGCCCACCTCGGCACGTTCATCCCGCAGATTGCCCAGCTTTTGTCTGCCGAGGGCACCGAAGGCTGCTTCGGGCTGACGGTCACCGCTCTGGTGGAGCAGATCGAACAGTGCCTCAACCAGCCGGCTCGCGTGCTCGAAGCGATCGACGAAGCTGCGCTGGCCATGCCAATGAGGGACAGAGCTCTGTTTATGATTGCCTGCGCAGCGCATTTTCAGGCGCGGGGCGACCGAATGCAGGCTGAAAATCTGCTGAAACTGTCCGGTCCGCTGACAGGGCCGAGCATACGAGGGGTTGAGCTGCTGGCAGCCGAGTTGCAAATCCGCCTTGGCAATGTCGAAGCGGCGTTGCGGGGGCTGGTGGCCGATGCGCTGTCAGGCCCGACGGCACTATCTGAGGCATCGGCGCGCAAGCTGCGCGCGGCCCTCGATCAATCCTGGGACAAGCATGTATCGGAGCACGGCCACTCTCTTCTGCTCGACCACCTGAAAAACCATTTGCCTGCTGCGGCCTCGTCAAGTCACAGGGTCATGATAGAGATCGGCACGACTCGCGAAAACGTGGCTGCTCAGGGGTCGACTGAAAAGCTGGCACTGCGGTGTAACGAACTGGGCATCCACTTCATCACGGTCGACATGGATCCACAGAACACCATCATGGCCAAGCGGATGTTCCGTCGCCATGGGTTGGACTACGAGGCGGTGACCGCCAAAGGCGAGGATTTTCTTGCGCAATGGGACGGGCTCATCGACTACTGCTTTCTCGACGCTTACGACTTCGACCATGGCAATCACTCCGAACTGCGTCAAAGCCGCTATGAAACTTTCTTGGGTAACCGCATCGATGACGAGGCATGCCACAAGATGCACTACGACTGCGCCGTCAGCCTGATCGCCAAGCTGGCCCCCGACGGGATTATCTGCTTCGACGATACATGGACGGACGACTCCGGGCGGTGGACGGCGAAGGGCACTACGGCCATGCCGCTGCTACTCGACAATGGTTTCAAATTGCTAGACGCGCGCAACCGGGCCGCGCTGCTGGCCCGCGATTGAAAGCGATGACCGCCTCGCGTCTCGCCAGCTTCCGGAACCTGCATCGCGGCGAGTCCTGCGTGCTGGTGTGCAACGGCCCCTCACTCAACGTGATGGATCTTAGCTTCCTGAAGGATCGCACCGTGATCGGACTCAACAAGATCCATCTCGGGCTCAAGCGGTTCGGTTTTCAGCCTCGCTATCTGGTGGCGGTCAATCCGCGGGTGGTGGAACAGGGCTCGGCGCAGATTGCTGCCCTGCCTGCCATCAAGTTCATCGGTGCGCGTGCGGCAGAGCATCTGGGTGAGGCAGAAGACATCTTCCACTTTCCGATCCTCTATCCCCCGGTAATGTTTTCCGAGGACCTCTGCGAGGGCGTGCGCGAAGGCGGTACGGTCACCCATGCCGCGCTACAGATCGCTCATTACATGGGCTTTGCCGAGGTGGCGATCATCGGCATGGACCACCGCTTCGTCTTTGTGGGAGCGCCGCACGAGGCACATCGGCTTGAGGGCCCAGATCCCAATCACTTCAGCCCCGAATATTTCAGCGGACAGGTCTGGGACAATCCGGATCTTGCCCGGTCCGATGACTCCTATGCCGTCGCGCGCGCGATGTTTGCGGCATCGGGGCGACGAATTGTCGATGCCACCTTGGGGGGGGGGTGCACGGTGTTTGAGAAGGTCTATTATCGGGACTATTTCGGCCTGCCTTACGGTCGCGAAGAGCGGCTTCATGATTTGCTCGTTAAGCTAAGCTTTCGGGCAGCGGGTGCGCGGAACGCCGCGGAAAGGGACAAGGCGGAAGCGAGGTCGATCACCGCCCGCGCAAAAGCCATCAAGGCGGCAGAAAGCCGCGTGACCCGGCTCGTGGGCAAGTTCGCCGAGGACCCAGCGCGGGACAAGGCCCCTCGTAAGACCGCGCCAGGTCGGAGTCGAGGCCAGGGCCGGGGATCGCGCAAGGCCACCGCCGCTGCCAAGACCTCCGTCCGGGTGCGCGGCTGACCGCGTGCGAGGGCCGCTACCCTCGGAGTCACGCGATCACGCGGTGTTCCGCCTGTCCGCGGACGCCGTATGCGGCAAGATCGACTGCAAAGGTCATCCCGGCCTGCGGTGCCGCCGCCAGCGCGGCTGCATCCATCCCCTCTCGTGCGGTCGTGACGAACAGGGTTGCGAGTTCAGGCCCGCCGAAGGCCGGGCAACTTGCATGAGGTACAGGTGTGGACACAGACCCAACCAGGCGCCCCGCAGGATCATAGGCGGCCACCCGCCCGGCACCCCATTGCGCCAGCCACAGCCGCCCGGCACCGTCGATCACCGCGCCATCCGGGTTCAGCCCTTCGGCACGTAGATCGAGCCACGGCTCGGGCGCGCCGGTGGGCCAGCCCTCAGGGTCAAGCCGCTGGCGATGGACGATCCGGGTCACCGTATCGGTGAAGCAGACCAGGTCGCCCGTTGGGCCAAAGCAGATCGCGTTGGGGATGGTGACGCTCTCGACCACGCGGCGCATTACGCCGCGATACCAGCGCAAGATTGCTCCGGCGTGCCTCTCTGCCGCAAGACCCATAGTGCCGATCCAGAAACCGCCCTGCGGATCGGCCCGTCCGTCATTAGGTCGCAGCTGCCCGCCCGCGCAATCAAGTGTTGCAAGACATGTGCTCCGTCCGGTGCCGAGGTCGAAGCGCATCAAGGCACCCGAGCCAGCCACCAGCAAGGTATCGGTATCGATCCATCCGGCCGCTGATACCGGCCCGTCGAATTGCCACAGGTGCGGCCCGTTGGCATCGCGGGTGTGCATTTGCCCTGCGACGATATCGAACCAGAAGAGCTGCTGGCGCAGCGGGTGCCAGAACGCACCTTCGCCAAGCGTGCAGGCCCGGTCATCGTAAAGCTGCGCTGCTGGCAGGGACGACAGCATCCCGCTCATCCGGTCACCACCACCCCGCCGTCGATCACCAGCACCTGACCGGTCATCATCCTGCTCGCATTCGAGGCGAGGAACAGCGCGCCGCCGCATATGTCCTCCTGCGAGAGATGTTCCTTTAGACATTGCTTGGCCAGATGCGCCTCGAGATCTTCGGGCGAGGCCCAGAGGCGGCGCTGACGCTCGGTCAGGACCCAGCCCGGAGCAAGGGCATTTACCCGGATACGGTCCGGTCCGAATTCGCGGGCAAGCGCACGTGTCATTCCGGTGATCCCTGCATTGGCTGTGACATAAGCGGGATATCCCGCATTGCCCATAATGTAGGAAATGGAAGAGAAATTGATGATCGAGCCGCCGCCCGCCGCGCGCATCGGCCCGACCACCGCCTGAATGGCGAAGAAGTAGGCCGTCAGGTTCACCGCCATGCTGGCATTCCATCCGGCCTCGTCCAGTTCCTCGGTGCGGTGGCGCTGGTCGTTGGCGGCGTTGTTGATCAGCACCCCTACCGGACCATGGGCCTCGGCGGCAGCGGATATGGCAGCCTGCAGGGCGGACCTGTCTGTGATGTCGCACGGGAGGAACAGCGGTCGCACACCATGGCGCTGCTCGACCGAGTCACAGAAAGCATTCGCGTCGGAGCGTTGCACGAACGCCACTCGTGATCCTTGAGAGATAAACGCTTCGGTCAGCGCCGCGCCGATTCCTGATCCTCCGCCGGTAATGAAGACCGAGCGGCCGGCAAGATCGGCATGGCGAACATCAATCATCACAACTCATCCATATTTGACAGATTTCAGCGTGGCATATCCGGCTGCCGATTAGCAAGGTCAAGATGGGCAGGTATGTCGAGAGGTCAGGGAACCCTCCCGGATTTTGACCCATATCGGCGTGAAGTAACGATCTGGAACATCGACACCTGAGGTGGTGCCGGTTTTCTGGACAGGATGCTAAGCTAATCCCGACCTGATGGATTGGCACGGGAATGAAGACGACGAGAAAGCGCTACGGCGCGGATTTCAAGGCCAAGGTGGCGCTGGAGGCGATCCGGGGTGACCTGACGCTGGCGGAGCTGGCAGTCAAGCATGGCGTGCACCACACGATGATCGCGTCCTGGAAGCGGCAAGCCATCGATGGGATGGCAGGCACCTTTTCCGGGGCGGGCGATGTTGCCAGGGCTGCCAGCGAGAGCGAGGTGGAAAAGCTGCACGCCAAGATCGGGCAACTGGTGGTGGAGCGAGATTTTTAGCGAAAGCCTTCGGTCGATGAGCGTGGACCGGAGGCGGGCGATGGTCGAACCTGCTCACCAACGCCTGTCGATCTTGGCTCAGTGCCGCCTGCTGCGGATCAGCCGCTCATCTCAGTGTCTGATCCGAAACTAAGTTGAGTGGTATCAGCGGTTTAGCTTGACGCCGCGCCTGATCGTTGATTCTGGGGTTTTGCAACAAACTTCCGGAGTTCGACGATGTGGACCGACACCACTCGCGCGCATCATGCCCGCGCGGGCCTGGCTTTGCCAAGCGATTTAACCGATGCGGAGTGGGCCGTTCTGGAGCCGTTCTTCCCGCCGCCGTCGCATGTCGGCCGCCCGCGCAAATGGCCGATGCGGCGGACTGTCGAGGCGATCCTCTTTCTTGCTGCGCGGCGGTCTGCCGTGGCGGATGCTGCCGCCCTGCTTCCCGCCGGTCTCGACGGTGCGGCGCTGGTTCTACCTGTGGCGCGACAACGGCTTGTGGCAGACGCTGAACCATTGCTTGCTGATGGCCGCACGCGAGGCGAACGGTCGCGAGGCCAGCCCAAGCGCCGGGGTGATCGACAGCCAGAGCATCAAAACCACGGAAAGCGGCGGCCCTCGCGGCTATGACGCGGGCAAGGAGGTCAAGGGACGCAAGCGGCATATCCTCACCGATACCGAGGGCAATCTGGTTCATGCCGTAGTCCACACCGCCGACATCCAGGATCGCGACGGCGCGCCGCTGGTGCTGCGCGACATCGTCAAACGCTTCCCCTGGCTGCGGCATCTCTTCGCCGATGGCGGATATGCCGGGGACAAACTCAGGCAAGCGCTGCGCCAGTTCGGCAAGTGGACCGTCGAGATCGTCAAACGATCCGATGCCGCCAAGGGCTTTGTGGTCCTGCCGCGCCGCTGGGTCGTTGAGCGCACTCTTGCATGGCTCAACCGCCGCCTCGCCAAGGACTTCGAGCAGACCATCGCATCGGCAACCGCCTGGCTCTTCCTCGCTTCCGTCCAACTCCTCACCAGACGCATCGCAAAATCATGAAATCAATCAGGATAATTTTGAATCAGACACTGATGATCAAGCAGGCGGCATGAACGACAATCGGGATGAGCTTAACTCAGCCGCCAAACTGTCCAAGAAGGCGAGGCCACCTCAACCCTTGCATTTATGCTCGAGTCTCGGCATCAGAGCCGTGTACATGCCTCGGCATCAGAGCCGTGTACATGCCGGGAACTGCTCTGTTCATAGCCGTTCAATGCACGACACACGCATACGACGTTTTTTGGTTTTTGCGGAGTTGGCTTTTGCTCGCAAGTGTTATCATCAGGACTTTAAACGAGGCTGAACACCTCGATGATTTGCTGGGCATGATCGCGCAGCAGCAAACCTCTGGGGTCGAGGTCGAAACTGTGCTGATTGACTCGGGCTCGACCGACGGAACGCTCGAAATTGCCGACCGTCATGGCTGCCGGATCACGTCAATCAACAAAGCCGAGTTTTCCTTCGGCCGCTCGCTCAATCGCGGTTGCGCCTTCTCGACCGGTGACATTCTGGTTTTCATCTCAGGCCATTGCGTGCCAGTGGATGCGCACTGGTTGCAATCGTTGTGCCGGCCGCTGATCGACGGGGTAGCAAGCTACAGCTACGGGCGGCAGATCGGCGATGACGACAGCAATTACAGCGAACGGCGGATCTTCGCCAAGTACTTCCCCGCCAGATCTGCCATCCCGCAAGAGGGGTTTTTCTGCAACAACGCCAATTCCGCCCTGCTTCGCAGCGTCTGGGAGGAACACCCGTTCGACGAGGCACTCACCGGCCTGGAAGATATGGAACTGGCCAAGCGGTTGGTGATGCGCGGCCAAAAGATCGCCTATGTCGCCGAAGCGCCGGTCTTCCACCACCATCAGGAAAACTGGGCTCAGGTCCGCCGCCGGTTTGAACGCGAGGCGCTGGCGCTGCAATCGATCATGCCCGAAGTACACCTGTCGCGGCTGGACGTGCTTCGTTATGTGTTGACCAGCGTGATCGGCGATTGGCAGGCCGCCGCGCGCTACCGGGTGCGCTCGACCTCGGGGATGGACATGCTGCGCTATCGCTGGAACCAGTATATCGGCTCCTACAAGGGCAACCACGAACACCGGCAGCTGTCACAGCGCGCCAAGGAACACTTCTTCTATCCACAAGTCGAGGAAAAGGCTGAACAAGATGACTGGCTCGGACCGCTGCGTCGCACTTCTCCCCATGAAAGCTAACAGCCAGCGGGTGAAGGGGAAGAATTTCCGGCCGCTCCACGGCAAGCCCCTCTTCCGCTGGATTCTCGACACCCTGCTTTCGGTCGAGGAAATCGACGAGGTGATCATCAACACCGATGCTCGGCATGTGCTGGCGGAAAACGGGCTAGTCGATGGCGGACGGGTGACGATTCGAGACCGCAAGCCGGAAATCTGCGGCGACACTGTGTCTATGAACCTGGTGCTGGCCGACGATATCGCAGCGGTTCCGGCGACCACCTATCTGATGACCCACACCACCAACCCGATGCTCTCGGCCGAAACCATCCGTAACGCGCTGGCGCGCTATCGCGAAAGCGTGGCTGCCGGCGAGGCGGACTCGCTGTTCACCGTGAACCACATCCAGACCCGCTTCTACCACGGCGATGCCAGCCCGGTAAATCATGATCCCGACAATCTCATCCAGACGCAGGATCTGGAGCCTTGGTTCGAGGAGAATTCGAACCTCTATATCTTCTCGCGGGACAGTTTTGCCGCCACGAATGCCCGGATCGGGCGCAAGCCGCTGCTGCATGTGATGGATAAGGTCGAAGCGCTCGACATCGACACACCCCAGGACTGGGCGCTTGTCGAAGCTGTAGCCGGAATGCGCATGCGCGAAGTCACCGAAACCGAGGCGGCTTGATCCGATGAAAGATGTCCTCGTCACCTGCCCGCCGATGCTTGGCCAGATCGGGTTGTTCATGGATTTTGCCGCCGAGCGCGGCCTTAAGCTGCACCCGGCCCAAGTCACTCAGACGCTGTCGGAAGAAGAGCTGCAGGCCTTGCTGCCGGGCTATGACGGCTGGATCATCGGAGATGATCCAGCGTCGCGCGCAGTGTTCGCCGCCGGGCAGGCGGGTCGTCTCAAGGCGGCGGTCAAATGGGGCATCGGCGTCGACAATGTCGACTTCGCGGCCTGCAAGGAGCTGGGCATTCCGATCATCAACACGCCGCAGATGTTCGGTGCGGAAGTGGCCGATGTGGCGACCGGGTTCGTGATCGGCCTGGCGCGCGAACTCTTCCTGATCGATCGCGGCGTGCGCGCGGGAGGATGGCCGAAGCCGGCCGGGATCAGTCTCGGCGGCCGCACCGCCGGGGTGATCGGGTTGGGCGATATCGGTCGGAACGTGGTCACTCGGATGCAGGCGCTGGGGATGCGGGTGATCGGCTATGATCCGGGCGTCGATGGCGATGCGGGGATTGCCGGACTGGAACGCTCGGCTTGGCCCGAGAGAGTCGGCGAATGCGATTTCCTGATCTTCACCTGTGCACTCAATGCACGAAACCGCCACATGCTCGATGCCGCAGTGCTGGAGCAGTGCATGGCGGGGGTGCGCATCGTCAATGTCGCGCGCGGTCCCCTGATCGACGAGGCGGCGCTCATTGCCGCGTTGCAATCGGGCCATGTGCATTCCGCCGGACTCGATGTGTTCGAAATCGAGCCGCTCCCCGCGCACAGCCCCTTGCGCGGCATGGAGCGCTGCATCTTCGGTTCGCACAACGGCTCGAACACGGTCGATGCGGTGATCCGCGCAAGCCGCAAGGCGATAGATTGCATGGCGGAATATCTAAACTCGCCACGTTGAGGCAGCGCGTTCACTTACCATGAAGTAGGTCGTGCTGAACTACAGCATTATTTCCTGAGAGCTCGCCTCTTAACACTAATGTTCCGGTGACATACTTATGAAGATAGTTGCACTTGATCCAAACCTCAACTCGTTCGGCCACCATGTCCACTTCAATACTCACCTGGTTCAGCTCTTTGATCAGCCAGGTATCGATTTTACGTATTTTGACGTAGACTGTCTTATTGCCTCAGCTTACCAACAACATTCAAGTAATGTGCAATTCATTCAACTTCAGTCCGATCATTTCGGTGCGGAAAGTGCGCAGCCCATCAATGTGGAAATTTTCGCAAATTGCCAAAAAGACATCGAACGCTATAAAGCTCTTTGGCAGTCTATTTCTGCATTAGACCCGGACATCGTAATTTGTGCATCTGAAGGAAATTATCGATCAAACATTTTCGGATCAATACCAAGTTCCCTCTCAGATCGCGTTTTCGTAGTTGCCCACCCAGTATGGTCATTAATTAACCAAATTGATGATCGAGGGGAGATGTCATCAATATTGCGCACGAAAATCGCGGGCTTCTTGGTATTGGAGCCGTATCTGGTCGACAAATTTCTGCTTCGAAACATTAAGGCATTTTGGTTCCCACACCGTAGCTTTCGACCCGAAGAAATAATTGCAGGTATCACTGCTCCGAGTGCCTCATCTCACCTGCGTATCGGAACGATCGGCGTCATCAATGAACGCCGCAATCATGACTTTATACTTGATACACTTAATGAGCTTGAAGGAATCAATTTTACATATTTTCTCTCCGGCCAACTGATGGACTCTGTCCGGCGAACCGTCGAATTAGCAGTGAGTAGATTTGTTGAAAATGATTATAAAAAAATCGTAACAGATTTTTCCTACTTAAGTGAGGAAAAGTTTCAAGAAGCATTGAGTGGCATCGACCTGGCCATTCTTGCATATGACACTCAGAGAAATTTCCAGGCTTCTGGGGCTGTTTACTCATTTATTGCTGCGAATGTGCCTGTTTTGGCCCCGGATACAGACATTTTTCGGTATTATGCGAATTTATACCCGAACCATATCTTTTTATATGAGGAGCTAAATGCAACTTCACTCCGTGAAGCGATAACGAGATTTTTTGGGCGCCGTTCAGAGATCCATGAAGCTTTGAGCGTGGCAAGACATCAGGCATTAGGCCTGAATAATCTCGCGACGCACCAACTCTATATCCGGACCTTATTGCATTCGATTTGCGCGGAGCGAGCTGGCAAGGCCTCGCCGCAGCTTATGCAGGCGGCGAGAGAGATGCTTTCTTCCGGAAACTTGCCGTGCGCAGAGGCCCTGCTGCTCGCCGCATCGGACCTTGAGCGCGACAAGGCTTCACCTTTGGCGGCACTGGTTGCGTTGCGCGGCCAAGTTGGCGATTATCATGGTGCAAGCAATGTTCGAACCTTGCATTTGAAGCAAGATATAGATGCCTGTAAAGGAGCAACCATAAGGCTGACTGATCCGAAAGTAGGTGAGGTTTTCGTATGGCCGCCGTTCGATAATTCTGCGGAGTTTGAGGATTTTTGGTCACGATTTGTGTGGCATTTCGCTCCTCTTGCCGACTATATTTCGCAAGTTCATATCTTCTATACGAAAGACCGGATCGGGAACAACAAGCTAAGCAGTTTGCTTTGCAAGCCAGCACACAGTGCGCGAAGCTGGTTCAGTGGCAAACTGCTCAAACATCCAGCATCGACGTTTAACGATATTCCGAAAGGCGACACTCTTATGAGTGTTGTTTGGCGTTACAAGAATGCCCAGGAGCGAGCAAGACCATTTCCTGAATGCTCGTCGAGCGCTAAGCTCTATTCGAAGCCCATCTGGCGAGTTGACGAAGAGCGGGAGAGGTTTGCAACATCTCATTTCTTGAAGGCTGGGTCAGAGTCAATCGAACTCGCCGACTTCCGCAAGCAATCGCACGAATCTTTTGTCCGTCTTGCTCAGAACTTTCGGCGTAATCATGTGGCGGTATTTGGTACAGGGCCGAGTCTATCTGAGGCCTTCAAGCATGACTTTGCCGATGTCGACACCATCGCGGCAAATAGCATGGTTAAAAATATCGCCCTTCTTGATCATCTCAAGCCCAAAGCTATTACTTGCGCAGACCCAATTTTTCACGCAGGCGCTTCAGTATATGCAGAAGAATTCCGCGTTCATCTGCGGTATGCTCTGAATAGGTACAAGTGCAGTCTAATAGTGCCGGAGAGAGATCGTCACATATACCAGCATTACTTCAAAGACGATGGTATAGATCTCATTTCAGTGCCCCTTCAGAAAGTTAGCCAGCCGAATTTTGACATGTGTAACGATTTTTATGTTGCCTCTACAGGCAATATTCTGACTCTGTTTTTGCTTCAGATTGCCTTCACGTTTGCGGACAGAGTTGATATTTATGGCTGCGATGGGCGGCCGCTGAATGAGAATAACTATTTCTGGAAGCACGATAAAACTGCCCAACTCAACGAGCGTATGGACGACATCCAGAGGGCCCATCCTGGATTTTTTCGCATCAGCTATGACGACTACTATGAAGAACACTGTGGCACGCTAGACAGTTTCCTGAAGGGCGCGGAGGAGCTTGGAAAGATTGCAGTGAGCAAAACATTCTCGCACATTCCGGCACTGGTAGAGCGGGCCCTTCCGGCGGAGGACGAGGCCGGCATCGGGGGGGCGTCGCTGAGCTCTCTATCAGCGCTTCAATATTCGAATGATCTTCTCCTACATCGAGAAGCTTTCATCGCGAGAATGAATTCCGATGAAGGCTTGAGAGAAGCAGTGGAGCAAGCAAGTGATCGTCAATCGCCTCTAAGCGAGCACCTTCGCGCCGTCCTTCGCTGGGTACAGACAGCGAGATAATTCGGATTGCAGGGGAGATTCAGTTTGCTAGCTCTGATCCCATATGCAGGGAAGCAGGGGTTGTCGTCATCGGGAATAGGTTATAGGCGCATTCTGCGTTCCGCTTGAGCGGAAATCCGGCTAGCCACCTTTCAACAGTGATGGATGCGTCTTCATCCTAGGTTCTGTCGATTTGAGCCCATTTTCCGCATCTACTAGTTGGAGAAGAAGATATGAATGTCGAAGGAAATGCATCCGGCTTGAATGCGAGTATCCATGAAAGTACCTCGACCAAGAATCTCCGTGTCATAGTGCGTGGAAGTGGTAACCGTCTTATCATCGGTGAAGATTGTCGGATCCCTGCCGCTCACATCTTTTTGGCTGATGGGGCTCAGCTACAGATAGGATCGAACTTTACCTGCACCGGTCGATTCATAACCCATCAGCACGAAGGGTCAGAGGTCTTTATCGGTGACAATTGCCTTTTCTCGCAAGAGGTCGTTTTTCGGCCTTCTGACGCACACAAAATTATCGACATAGAGACTGGGAAGCGCTTGAATTTTCCGGAACCGATAAGGATCGATAATAATGTTTGGGTCGGTCAAAATGCTATGTTTCTCAAGGGAAGTGCAATCGGGCCGGGTTCAATCGTCGCGGCGGGGGCTGTAGTCACGAAGGCCTTCAGGACCCCGAACGCATTAATCGCAGGCGTACCAGCGAAGATTGTTCGCAGAAAGGTTCGCTGGGAAGCGTGAGGGTTTGCAGTTGGCTTCACTTCTGTGGTCCAGATGTCGCTAGAGCGTGTCACATCCATCCAAGAATAAGGGGCGTCGATTTTGTGTTTTCCAGTAACGACTAAATGCGAAACTAAGGCGTCAAGCCCAGTCGGCTTTCTGATGTCTTCGTTTGGGGTTCACAAGGAGGAGCGACGCTGCTTCTGAGAAGCTAATATTCTGGCGGCTGCAATGCTCTTCACGCAAGCGTGGGTAACTTTGCTTGGTTGGGTGTGAGGGTCGCTCGGGCAGTGCATATTTGCTGCATGAAGATGGCTCGAAATGCGAATGGCATTGATGGGCGGAGCAGTATATATTGGGAGACACCCCTCAGTGGCGCTCGCCGCGCGTGGATACGAGGTGGCCTGCATTGAAAATCTGTGCATCAGAGGTGGGGAGGTGATGAAGCGGCGCGCAACCATCACCGGGAAGCCAATTCCGTCGGAAGTTGGCGATGCTCACGATACGGCTGCGTTGCAGCAGGACGCCGGCCAACACGGCATCGAGGCCGTGATCCAATTCGCCGGGCTTAAGGCGGTTGGCGAGGCTGGTGCCGAACCTGTGACCCATGTCGATGTCGCCGCGTGCTGCCCTAGGGCTATGAAGGCGGGGGCAGAAATGGAACGGGAGGACAGGGACGAGCTCGACGACATGGTTGCCTCCCGCTGGCTCTTCGAAGAGATGCCGACTGGTAGCGAAGCTGCGTAATGCTCTCGGTCCTGATCTATGGTCGCAATGATGCCTATGGCGGCACCGCGCAGCGGCGCAGTGCGCTCAGCATCAATGCGCTTGCCGATGTCTTGGCCGAAGACGACGAGATCATCTTCGTCGATTACAATACCGAAGATCACAAGCTGACCTTTCCCGAAGCAATCGCCGATACGCTGACGGTTCGGGCACAGGGACTCGTCAAGGTGGTGCGGGTGCGGCCTCGCCATCATGCGCAACTGACCTCGGCGGGCGCGGCGCCGGTGGTTGAATCGATCGCCCGCAATATCGGCCTGCGGCACACCAACGCGGCCAACCGCTGGATCCTGTCGACCAATCCCGATGTCGTGCTGATGCCCCCCGTCGAAGGGCTTCGCGCGCTGCTCGCAGGGCTGGAGGACGGCTACTACGCTGCCCCCCGTTTCGAGCTGCCGAGGATGTTGTGGCAACGTCTGCCGCGGCATGATCCGGCGGCGGTTCATGCAGCGATCGATCGCTTTGCCGCGCCGCTGCACCTCGACGAGGAAGTGCGCCACTATCTGCCGGAACTGGGATTTGATGCGCCGGGCGATTTCCAACTGGTGCTTCGGCGCGATCTGATGGCCATGGGCGGCTTCGACGAGGCGATGCAGCAGGCCTGGCATGTCGATGCAAACCTGATGGCCCGATTGGCGCTCACATACGGCGCGCCCGGCTCGTTGGCGGGGCGGCTGAGGGTCTATCATTGCGAGCATACCGCCGATACGGTAGCCAAGCATTCGGCCGGGCGGCGTGAGGACAGTTTCGAGGACTTCGTCACCAATCTCGCAGGTCCGATCGCCAATGCCGGACGGCCATGGGGCGGCGAAGGAATCGTGTTCGAGATCTTCCCGCTGGCCTCGACCGAACACCCTGATACGGCGGAAGCAGTGGCTGCGGTGATAGGCGGGCCGTCGAGGGGACCTTACCTGGCGGTCTATGGCCCGGAGAGCTTCGATCAGGTCCCCCGCCACGAAGCCCGCAACCTGACCTTCGTGATGGATCGCCTGTTTCCGCTTTCCCGCTCGGCCCGGTTGATTTGGATCGGCGGTGCGGGCGAGCTGCGGGCGCGGGTCGAACAGACGCTGGCGCGCCTCGGTTTCGTGCACCCCCTCCTCGACGCTGCCGATCCCGGTGCAATGGCGGCGGCCGATCTCGTGCTGCTCGACAATGCCCCGGCTGATGCCGCACAAGATGAGGTCGCCGTGTTCGAGCAGCAGATCGAGGCACTGTTGCAAGCCGAAGCAGAGCGGCTGGAGAGGGCCGCGCAACCGCGTCAGGTCATCGCCATCAACGCCATTCACAGTCGGCTCGAGACGTTCCTCATCGAGTGGTTCGACGTCGTTCTCAGCCCCTTCACGACCCGGCTGCGCCCCGCTCTGCTGCGGCATCCAGAGGCCCGGATCGGATCATGGCTGGGGGACCTTTCCGTTGGCGACGCAGGCGCGCGCGCGCAGGACGGGGAAGCCATCGCAATCCGGCGCGGCGTGTGCGGGCACGTGTTCTACGGGCCATACCGTAGGCTGCTTACAGGAAAATACGGCGCTAGGGTTGAGTGGGTCTTTGAGAGTGGGGCGGACGGGCGGCTGGTGCTTGAAGTGGTTCAGGGGGAGACGTTCCTCGCGCAGATCGATTGCGTGCTGGCTCCGGACACACCGACCGGGTGCGAGCTCGAATTCGTCGTCCCGCAGACCGGTCGGCCGATCGGGGCAGAGCCGGTGCAGATCAGATTGTGGACTGATGGTCAGGGTGCAGGAACTGTAACCGGCGTCACGGTGAGCCGGCGATGAAATAGGCCATCAGGGCGCGGTCGCCGGGCAGTGCGAGAGATGTGATAAATGATTTAACTGAAGTTGCAGACCAGCTTCAAAGCGTTATGGAGCCTAAATGACAAAGAAGGCATTGATCACAGGCATCACTGGACAGGACGGGTCCTACCTTGCCGAGTTTCTGCTGGAGAAGGGATACGAAGTCCACGGCATCAAGCGCCGGGCTTCGCAGTTCAACACCCAGCGGATCGACCACATCTATGAAGACCCGCACGTGCGCCACCCGCGCCTGCGGCTGCATTACGGCGACCTGACCGACAGTTCCAACCTGACCCGGATCATCGCCGAGATCGAGCCTGACGAGATCTACAATCTCGGTGCGCAATCGCATGTGGCGGTGAGTTTCGAATCGCCCGAATACACCGCCGACGTCGATGCCATGGGGGCGCTGCGCCTGCTGGAGGCGATCCGCTTTCTCGGGCTGGCGGAAAAGACGCGTTATTATCAGGCCTCGACCTCGGAGCTTTACGGTCTGGTGCAGCAGATCCCGCAAACCGAAACCACGCCGTTCCACCCGCGCAGCCCCTATGCTGTCGCCAAGCTCTATGCCTACTGGATTAGCGTCAACTATCGCGAGGCATACGGGATGTACGCCTGCAACGGGATCCTGTTCAATCACGAAAGCCCGCGGCGGGGCGAGACCTTCGTGACCCGCAAGATCACGCGCGGCCTTGCCAATATCGCGCAGGGGCTGGAAAGCTGCCTCTACATGGGCAACATCGACAGTCTGCGCGACTGGGGTCATGCTAAGGATTACGTTCGGATGCAGTGGATGATGCTGCAGCGGGACGAGCCCGATGATTATGTGATCGCCACCGGCGTGCAGTACTCGGTGCGGGAATTCATCACATGGTCCGCGCGCGAACTGGGTGTAGCCGTGGAATTTTCCGGCGAAGGCGTGGAGGAAGTTGCCACTGTCACCGAAGTTACCGGCGATCTGGCTCCGGCGATCAAGCCGGGCGACGTGATCATGCGCATCGACCCGCGCTATTTCCGCCCGGCCGAAGTCGAAACTCTCCTGGGCGATCCGGCCAAGGCGAAGACCAAGCTTGGCTGGGTGCCAGAGATCACCGCGCAGGAGATGTGCGCCGAGATGGTCGCGGAAGACTTGAAGTCCGCGCGGCGTTACGCCTTGCTGCGGAACAGCGGCCTCGACCTCCCGGTCACGCTGGAGGACTAAGGGCATGAAGCGAATATTCATTGCCGGCCACCGCGGCATGGTCGGGCAGACGATCTTGCGCAAGCTCGAGGCCCGCCGCGCTGCGGGCGAGGCGATCGAGATCCTCACGCGCGATCGCGCTGCTCTCGACCTGACTGATCAGGCCGCCGTCCGCCGTTTCATGCAGGACGAGGCGCCGGATGCGGTCATTCTGGCGGCGGCCAAGGTTGGCGGAATACACGCCAACAACACCTATCCGGCAGAGTTCATCTACGAAAACCTGATGATCGAATGCAACATCATACATCAGGCTTTCGCTGCGGGGGTGCAGCAGTTGCTGTTCCTCGGCTCGTCCTGCATCTACCCGCGGGAAGTGGCTCAGCCGATGCGGGAAACCGCGCTGCTGACCGGCACGCTCGAACCCACCAATGAGCCTTATGCCATCGCCAAGATTGCCGGGATCAAACTGTGCGAAAGCTACAATCGGCAGCACGGCACCGATTACCGGTCCGTCATGCCGACCAACCTCTATGGCCCAGGCGACAATTTCCATCCCGACAATTCACATGTTCTGCCAGCGCTGATCCGGCGGTTCCACGAGGCGGCGCAGGACGAAAGCCCGGCGGTGACCTTGTGGGGGACAGGCACGCCGCGGCGCGAATTCCTGCATGTTGACGATATGGCCGAGGCGAGCCTCTTCGTCATGGACTTGCCGCGCGATATCTATGACGCCAACACCAGCCCCATGCTCAGTCACATCAACGTCGGCACCGGCGTGGATATCTCGATCATGGAGCTGGCGCGGCTGATCGCCGCCGAAGTCGGCTTTGGAGGCGCGATCGGAACCGACCCGGCCAAACCCGATGGAACGATGCGCAAACTGCTGGATGTTTCGCGACTGTCTAACATGGGCTGGGCTAGTCGCGTTTCGCTTCGCGAAGGGATACGTCAGACTTATAAGTGGTTTTTAGAAAATCAGCGCGACTTGAGAAATTGATTAGGCAAAGGCAAGATCTGGGCTGGCATGAACGTAAAGTTTTGAATAATATGTGTGCAGCGACTTGCCTTTTAAAAATCACTTGCGTAACATAAATCGGCTCGCAGGTCTCCCAAATGAACATAACACAAAAGGCGTGCTATGAGTTCGATCCTGATAGACGCTTATAATATTTCCCGACCTAATGGGACGGGTGTGGCCACCTATGGCCGCAACCTCGCGCGCGCGGCGGGGGATTTGGGGCATAATATTGCCCTGCTGTTCGGCAACCGAGTAGGCCATGCCAAGCAGGCGCTTCTGAATGAAATCGCGCTGGTTGAGGGGAGCGAGGCCTTTGTCGGCAAACGGAAGCTCGCTGGCCTGCCCGGACAGGTGCTGAAAGCCGCCGCTGGCATCCTGTCGGCGCGGCAGGCGCGGGAAATTGCGCTAACGGGTGAGGTGATCCTGCCGCCGACACTTAGCATGCCGGGCGCGTGCTACTGGAACGCGCCGCAGCTTTACCGCCTGGCCCATGGCGGCTTCCGGGTGACCGGGCGGCTGACCAAGGTGGCGGTGCCGCAGGTCGATATCGCCCACTGGACCTATCCCCTGCCGGTCAGGATGGCGGGGGCGGCGAATATCTATACGCTGCACGATCTGGTGCCGCTACGCCTGCCGTACACCACCGCTGATAGCAAGAAGACCTACCTAGCCCTGTGCCGCCGGATTGTGCGTGAGGCCGACCATATCCTGACCGTGTCCGAACATTCCCGCGCCGATATCATGCGCATTCTGGGGGTGGAGGGATCGCGCATCACCAACCTCTATCAATCGACCGACATTGCCAGCCAGATCGCCGGGGTGCCGAAAGATCAGATCGCCTACGAAGTCGAAGGGCTGCTGGGCGCGCCGATGCGCGGCTATTACCTGTTCTTCGGCGCGCTTGAACCCAAGAAGAACCTCGCCCGCTTGCTCGAAGCTTATCTTGCAAGCGGGTCTAAACACCCGCTGGTGATCATCGGCGCGCCCGGCTGGGGGAGCGAGCGGGACGTCAAGCTGCTCAAGCAACTTGCCGAGCTAGACCGTCATGATCGCATCAAATGGCTCGGCTACCTCCCGCGCCAAACTCTGGCGACAGTGATTGCCGGCGCACGAGCTGTGGTGTTCCCGTCGCTCTATGAAGGCTTCGGTCTCCCGGTGCTGGAAGCGATGGCGCTCGGCACGCCGGTGATCACCAGCGATACCTCATCCTTGCCCGAAGTCGCGGGCGATGCGGCGCTGCTAGTCAATCCGCTCGATGTGCGCAGCATTGCCCGCGCGATCCGCAGCCTGAATGATGATGATGGCGCAATAGAAGACCTGTCGCAGCGCGGGCTGGTGCAGGCGGATCGTTTCACTGCAGCCGCTTATCGCGCCCGGCTGGCCGGATTCTATACCCGCCTGACCGGCGCCGCAGCGCCGCCCCCGATCACGCACACCCTTGCCGAGCCCCCTGCCCCATCCGAAAGTGACAAAGCCACATGACTCGCCCCCCTTCGCCATTTGGCCCCGCGCCGCTCATTGTGGTTGCCGCCGCGCTGGCGGCCTTGCTGGCAGGCTGCACCTCGCTGGGCGCAGCCGGGCCATCGGCTGGGCAGGTCAAACGGATCGAAGGGCAGGATTATGCCGGGAAGAAGATCGCGCTGATCGATCTCGACCCGCAAACCCGTCAGCGTGTTGGCGCCTTTGAACAGTCACGGAGTCTGGCCGAACGACTGGGCGAAGGCGATGTCGGGCCGTGGCTGATAGGTCCGGGCGACACGCTCGACATCTCGCTGTGGGAGGCACCGCCGGCAGTGCTGTTCGGAGGCGGCGGAGTGGTTCCTGGGCTTGATGCCGGAGCGCAAAACCGCGCCGTGGTTCAGCAGATGGTCGATGCTGCGGGTACTATCACAGTGCCCTTTGCCGGATCGATCGTCGTAGGCGGGCTCACCCCTGCCGAGGTTGAGCGTGTGATAGTCGCCCGGCTTGAGGGCCGTGCCAATGATCCTCAGGCAAGCGTCCGCCTGGCATTCAACGATTCGCGCAATGTAACTGTGCTGGGGGAAGTCACCGCCAGCCGCCGCGTGCCGCTTGGTCCGCGCGGGGAACGCCTGCTAGATATTATCGCCAGCGCCGGGGGGACGCGCGCACCTGTGCACCAGGCCACCGTGCAGGTCAGCCGCAGCGGCTCCTCGGCGACGATGCCGCTAGAGGCGATAATTGCCGATCCGGCGCAGAACATCCGGATGCGCCCCGGGGACGTGGTGGCAGTGCTGCATCAGCCTTTCAGCTTCATTGCGCTGGGCGCAGTTGCGCGCAGCGCCGATATCCCTTTTGAAGGGCGCGGCATCTCGTTAGCGCAGGCGCTGGCGCGTGTCGGCGGCCTGCGCGACAATCAGGCCAGCATTCGCGGTGTATTCATATTCCGGCTCGAAGATCCGGCGGCGCTATTGCCTGAAATGCGGGGTGACGCCCCGGCTACGGAAAATGGGCGCGTGCCGGTGGTCTATCGGCTGGACCTATCTGACGCCCGCGGTTTCTTCGTGGCGCAAGATTTCAGGATCCGCGATCAAGACGTGATCTATGTCGCTACCGCGCCAGGAGCTGAACTCCGCGAGTTCCTTGCTACGGTAACGAGCCTTGCTTTCTCGGCGATCACGATAGGCAACGCTGTCGGGTCGAACCCCAACGGCAACACTTCCGGCAGCAACCCCAAATAAGGAGTGCTGCCTGCGCCTATTGACAGAGGCGAGGATGCGTGTGCAGCATCACCGACAGAGGGTCTGCCGAGCTTGTCGGCTAGAAATCACCTGACGGAGCGGCGTCCGTTCCCTGAGGTGGCCTCGCCTTCTTGGACAGTTTGGCGGCTGAGTTAAGCTAATCCCGATTGTCGTTCATGCCGCCTGCTTGATCATCAGATCCGCCGATAGGCCTCGACTGGGGTTCGCCCGGCCAGGCCCGAGTGCGGACGCTGGGTGTTGTAATAGGTGATCCACCGGCCAAGGCCAGTCCGCAGGAACCGTGGACTTGTAACGGTTTTGCGCCGTAAGCGGTGTTTTCAGGCCACGGCTGTCCAAGGCATGAGCTTGCCCACGGCGTTTGCGGGATGACCGTTGGCCAACCTAGCCAGTGTATCGGTCAGCCATGTGTGCGGGTTGATGCAGGATAGCTTGCAGTTTTCGATGAGCGTAGCGATCACCGCCCAGTTGTCGCCGCCTTCATCGGAACCGGCGAACAGGGCATTCTTCCGGTTCAGCGCCAGCGGTCGGATCGAGCGTTCGACGGTGTTGCTGTCGAGATCGACGCGACCATCGTCGAGGAAGCGTGACAGGCCATCCCAGCGGGTGAGCGCATAGCGGATCGCTTCGCCGAGCTTGCTCTTGGCGCTGACCTGGCGGTTCCGGGCATCGAGATATTGGCGGAGATCGTCGACGATGCTGCGGCTGCGGTCGTGGCGTACAGCCCGGCGTTGCTCCGCGGATAATCCTCGCACCTCATCCTCGATGGCATAGAGCAAGGCGACGCGACGCAGCACTTCGGTAGCGACCGGCGATGTATCGGCCAGTTCATAGAACTGGACACCTCGAAGAACCGGCTGTTTTTGGCTTGACGGCGGCGCGAGGGGTCTGATGGCGGCTTTTGAGACGTGAGGGTTGGCCTTTTCGGCCCGG